>CAVVAV010000004.1:0-373303 GCA_963746405.1 uncultured Chloroflexia bacterium | reverse complement strand
GAGGTGTGGCTCGAGCGCTTCCCTCAGTTCGAACTGGCAGACCCCGACGCCGTACGGTGGTCCGGGGGGCAGGTCCGTGGTCCCCGCGTGCTGCCGATGAAGATCAACGCAGCCGTCGCAGACAAGGAGGCGTCATGACAACCCAGGAGATCGCCAAGACCACGGCCGACGTGCTCGACGAGCTGCGCACCTGGCTCGAGGAGAACTGGGACCCCGACCTCACCGTCGGCGAGTGGTGGGAGCGCCTCGGGCCTGGCCGGCTGGGCCGCGCCCGGCGCTGCCCGACGAACGCCTACGGCAAGGGCCTGCACCGCGCCGACGCCGTGCGCGGTCGCAGCAGCGAGATCGCCGAGTTCGGCGCGCTCGGCGCGCCCGGCGGCCTCGGCCTGCTGCTCGCCGCGCCGACCATCGCCGACCCACGGCACGCAGGAGCAGATCGACCTCTACGTCCGCGACATCGTCACCGGCCAGAAGGCGTGGTGCCAGCTGTTCAGCGAGCCGGGCGCCGGCTCCGACCTCGCCGGCCTCACGACCAAGGCCGTCAAGGACGGCGACGAGTGGATCGTCAACGGCCAGAAGGTGTGGACCTCGGGCGGCCAGATCGCCGACATGGGCATGCTCATCGCCCGCACCAACCCCGAGCGTCCCGAAGCACCAGGGCATCACCTACTTCGCCTTCGACATGCACCAGCCCGGCGTCGAGGTCCGGCCGCTGCGGGAGATGACCGGCCACGCCATGTTCAACGAGGTCTTCATCGACCGACGCCCGCGTGCCCGACGACGCGCGTCATCGGCGACCTGAACAACGGCTGGGCCGTCGCCAACACCACGCTCATGCAACGAGCGCGCCGGCCTCGGCGCCGGCGGCGGTCGGCGCCGGCGGCGGCGTCGGCGCATGCCCGGCACCGTCGCCAGCGACCTCGACAAGCGGGCCGGCGACTTCGTCGCCGCGCGGCGGCCGAGGCGCCGCGGCGCAGCGGCGGCGGCGGCGCCGGCGCGGACGCTCGGCGGCGGCCGCAGCTGCTCATCGACCTGGCCAAGGGCAACGGCAAGATCAAGGACCCGACCATCCGCCAGGACCTCATGCAGCTGCACACGCTCGGCGAGATCGGCCGCTACAACGGCGAGCGGCTCAAGGCGCGCCAAGGCGCGCGGGCAGCGACATCCCCGGCATGCCCAACATCGCCAAGCTGTCGATGAGCGACATCGTGCGCCTGCAGCGCGACCTCGGCCTGCGCGATCCTCGGCGCCGACGGCATGCTGCACGCCTACACGGACGAGCAGACGCGCCAGGTGCTCGACGAGGCCACCGGCAACCCGTTCCTCGGCATGGTCACCGAGCACGGCGCTCTTCGCGCAGGCCCCGCCGATCTACGGCGGCACCGACCAGATCCAGCGCAACATCATCGGCGAGCGCGTCCTCGGCCTCCCCAAGGAGCCCAACAACGACACACCACGCCGTTCTCGGCGCTGCCCAAGAACGCGTAGGACGTGGGTCGCAAGGCCGGCGTCAAGGCGGAGGACACCCGCGCCGGCTGCTGGCCGCGGCCGCCGCCGTCTTTGCCCGCAGCGGGTACGAGGGCGCGTCCATCGCTGACATCACGGCCGAGGCCGGGCTCAGCCGCGGCGCCATCTACAGCAACTACGAGTCGAAGTCCGAGCTGTTCGCCGAGGTGCTGCGGCGCCACGGCCGCAGCGACTTCGAGGAGCTTGTCGGTGCATCGGATGCTCGCGACGTGGCCGACATCGTCGCCCTCATCGGGTCGACCTTCGACCGGCGGCGCCCCGACCAGGTGTCACTGCTCGTCGAGGCGATCGTCGCATCCAAGCGCGACGACGACATCGCCGAGGTCGTGCAGCGCTGGTTCACCGACGGCGAGCGCGACTTCGCCGGCGTCATCGCCGCCGGCCAGCGCGAGGGCGTGATCGACGGCGAGGTGTCGGCGGCCACGATCGCCCGCTTCTCCACCATGCTGGCGCTGGGCTCGCTCCTCGTCGGCGCCCTCGAGCTCTCACCCCCGACCACGCCGACTGGACGACCATGATCACCCGCGTGCGTCAGACACCTTCCGCACCTAACGACCCTCTTGCCTCGCAGTGAGCCAGGGGACGACTCGTGGGTCGTCGGTGCAGATGGCGTCGACGCCGATCTGGCGAAGCTGGTCGAGGAGGGTGGCCTCGTTGACGTTCCAGCTCACGACGCCTAGCCCGGCCCTCCGGACGCGCTCCATCCAGGGACCGGCCATCTTGCCGATCATCGAGGGGTCGTAGTCGAAGCAGGGGTGGATGAACGGGCGGAGCACGAGGCAGCGAGCGCCACGGGATCCGCCGACCGATCGGGATACAGGAGTGACGATGGCAGGCGGCCGTCGTCCGCCACCTGGATGACGACGTCGCCCCGGAACGATCCGATCATCGTCTTCTCGGCCATGCCCCGGTCGATCAGCTTCTCGATGAGCAAGTGCAGACCCGGCCGGGTCACGGACTTCACCTCGAGGTAGAGGCCCAGGCCGCTGGGGCCGATCCCGTCGATGAGGCCGTCGAGGGTCTCGGCGCCCGGCACCAGCCGCGGTACTGGGCGAAGGTGAGGTCCGCGTAGCCAGCGCCAGGTCTCGCCTTCGATGACGTAGGCGTCGTGCGCCAGCACGATGGAGCCGTCGGCCAGCTCGTGCACGTCGACTTCCACGGCGTCGGCGCCAAGGCTCCCCGCCAGCTGCATCGTCGCCACCGCGTTCTCCGCCCCGATGCTGGCGCCGCCGCGATGCGCGATCACCGCTGGGTGGTCAGGGTGCCGCTCCGCGATCCAGTCCGTGACGATCAGCGAGGATATGCCGGTGACCGTCGAGGTGGGCCAGGGGGATGTTGAGGCGTTTCTGGGTGAGCGGTACGAGGGGAAGGCCCGCGACATCGAGGCCCTCGGAGCGGGCTACTGGTCGAAGGCGTTCTCGTTCGTGCTCGATGGTGACGAGCTGGTGGCCCGCTTCGGGCAGCGCCGCGACGACTTCGAGAAGGACGAGCTGGCGGCTCAGTTCGACAGCGCCGGGCCTACCCGTGCCCCAGGTGCGGGAGATCGGTGAGGCGCTGGGTGGCTGCTACGCCATCTCCGAGCGGCGCCACGGGCGCTTCCTCGAGCAGCTCGATCCGAGCGAGGCCGAGGCTGTCGCTCCGACGTTGCTGCGGTGCTTCGACGCCCTGCGCGAGACGGCGCCGCCGGCGGCCGATGGTGGGGGACTTCACTGGCACCGGTCGCCGCCGGCGGATGACTGGCACGGGTTCCTGCTCGCCGAGTGGGAGGACATCCCCGGCACGCGGGTGTCGGGGTGGCGGGCCGTGCTCGCCGCCGATCCCGATCTCGACCGTGTCTTCCGTGATGGTGAGCGCGAGCTGCAGGCCCGCGCTGCGACATGCCCAACCTCAGTCATGTGCTGCACAACGACATGCTCAACCGCAACGTGCTCGTCTCCGACGACGCCACGACCATCGAGGCCGTCTTCGACTGGGGCTGCTCGATCCTCGGCGACTTCGTCTACGAGGTCGCCGGCTTCACCTTCTGGGAGGCGTGGTATCCGGTGCTCGCCGCCCTCGACATGCGCACCCGGGCGCGTCGAGCACTTCGAGGCGTCAGGCCTCGACGTCGACCGACTTCGACGAGCGGCACCGCACCTACGAGCTGCGGATCGGCATCGAGCACATGGCCTATTGCGCCTTTGCCGGCATGGATGACGACCTGGCGGCCATCACCAAGCAGACCGAGGCGCTCCTCTAGCGGCGGACGACGCCGCAGACCACGCGGCCACCCGAGTCACCGGTGCCCAACGTGGCGGCGTCGGCCCCCGTGGCCGAGTAGCGCGTCGGGATGTTGGCGAAGTTGTCGGGTCCGGCATGGATGATGACGGCGGTCCCGTCGCTGTCGAAGATGCGCTCGAAGCTGACGTGGTCGGTGCGGACGCTCTCGGCGCGCCATCCCGTCACGGTTGACGAGCAGGGAAGGAAGGTCGCCGTCGTGCCCGGAGTGGTTGTGGCCGTCCTCACTGCCGATGTGTCCGCTGGAGGTGAAGAAGGGCGAGCGGGCGTTGGTCGCCGGGTCGACGGCGTTGGGCTCGCACTTGCCGACGCGGTGGAGGTGGAAGCCGTGGAAGCCGGCGAACTGGCGGGGGAGCACGACGCTCGCCGAGACGAGCATCTTGCCCTCGGTGATGGAGAACGTGACGGTGCCGAGCTTCACCCCGTTGGTGTCGATGAGGTCAGCGTGAGGGGGTGCGGACGTGGCGCTCAGTGCGCCCGATCCCGTGACGACGCGGCGGTGATGGCGAGGACCCCGGCGATGGCGAGCACGGTGGTCCGGCGAATGGAACGGGTCATGGCGACCCTCCTCTGTTGGTTGGCCCTCCCTGAAGACAACCCGCACACTAGGCACCTCCTCCGTCGGGCCTCTCTCCGACGCGGCGGTGCGCCAACCATTCCTTGAGCGACGGAATGCGCAATCCTTTGAGTCATGACCGTCGATGTGAGGAACGAGATCGTGATCGACCGGCCCGTCGACGAGGTCGCCGCCTATGCGGGCGATCCCACCAACGCCCCGAGTGGTACGACAACATCGACTCGGTCACGTGGCTCACCGACCCGCCGGTGCAGCAGGGGTCGAAGCTCGCCTTCGTCGCCCAGTTCCTCGGCCGCAAGCTGGAGTACACCTACGTCCTCACCGACTTCGTCCCCGGCGAGCGCATCGTCATGCGCACCGAGGAGGGGCCGTTCCCTATGGAGACCACTACTCGTGGTCTGCCGACGGCGACGGCTCCACCCGGATGATGCTGCGCAACCGGGGCGAGCCGGCTGGGTTCTCGAAGGCCATGGCGCCGTTCATGATCCCGGCCATGCGCAGCGCCAACCGCAAGGACCTGGCCAAGCTCAAGCGGATCCTCGAGGAGCGTCCCGGCACCTCGTAAGTCACAGCCGGCGGGATCGTCCCGGGCGACCCTGTGAGTGTTTTCCTCCACCAATGGGGGGGTGTGAGCAGAATCCTCCGCCCAGCGCAGGAAAACACTCACGGCCTCCTCGCCGCGGAGGAAAGCACTCACAGGTTTCGAGATGCGTGGCGATGGGGCGCCGTGAAGACCAGCGGCGGCTCGATCAGAGGTACAGGCCGGGCGCCGTTCTCGAGGTGGGCTTCTCGGGGATGATGCCCTCGAGGTCGCCGGCGATGAGCAGGCTGAAGCCTTCGTCGGTGACGTCGTGGTCGCTGGAGAGGCGCACGGCGTGGCGACCGATGAGGTCTTCGACGATGTTGCGGACGAGGCGGCCGTTGCCGAACGACTGGTCGCGCGGCACGCGCGCGAAGTCGGCTGCGAGCGCCTCGCGGAGCGCGGGTCGGCGACGTAGCCCGCCGCCGCGATCTGCAGGTCGAAGATCTGCAGCAGCTCGTCGGTGTCGTAGTTGGGGAACTCGATGGTGTGGCCGAAGCGGGTGCGGATGCCGGGGTTGGAGTCGAGGAAGTGGCCATCGGCTCGGGGTAGCCGGCGACGATCACGACGAGGTCGTCGCGGTGGTCCTCCATCAGCTTGAGCAGCGTGTCGATCGCCTCCTGGCCGAAGTCGTTGCCGGAGCCCGCTGCGGAGTGAGGGTGTACGCCTCGTCGATGAAGAGCACGCCGCCGAGTGCCTTGTTGAACGCCTCGGTGGTCTTGATGGCCGTCTCGCCGATGTACCGCCGACGAGGTCGGCCCGGGCGACCTCGACCAGGTGCCCCTTGCTCAGGATGCCCGAGGTCGCCGTAGAGGCCGCCGTAGAGGCGGGCCACGGTGGTCTTGCCCGTGCCCGGGTTGACCCAATGGCGAGCTCGGCGGCCAGATCGGCGTCCAGCCGGGTCAGGTAGGCCGGTGGTAGCCCAATCTGCTCCTCGCGGCCTGCCGGCGGGCGGTGTCCGCCTCCTCGTGCGGCCCGGTCCGGGCCAGCAGCAGGCGCGGCTGGCGTGCCACAGCAGATAGCCGTCCAGCCCGGGCAGGCCGTCCAGCAGTCCAGCCCGGCCTGCGGGCCGTCCCGCTCGGCGACCGCCACCGCCCGGTTGAGCCGGACCACGGGGGTGTCCTGCACCGTCAGCAGCACGTCGTACCAGGACACGACCGCGGCCCAGTCGGTGTCCGTCGTAGGTCGGGGCGAGGGCGTGGCAGGCGGCGATCGCGGCCTGCACGACGTACGGTCGGGCCGGTCGGGGTACGCCGCAGCGCCGTCGCCGACCAGCTCGACGCCCTCGGCGATCGTCGCCCGGTCCCAGCGGGCTGCGGTCCTGGTCGGCCAGCAGCACCAGGCCGCCCGTCGGCGTCCGACCCGGGCCGCGCGGCGGGAGTCCTGCAGCAGCATCAGGGCGAGCAGCCCGAGCACGGTCGGCTCGTCCGGGCATCAGCCGGCCAGCAGCCGGGCCAGCCGGATCGCCTCGTCGACCAGCGCCGGCGCGGCACCAGGTCGTCGCCGGCTGCCGGCGGCGTACCCCTCGTTGAAGAGCAGGTACGACGGTGGCGGCACGCCGCCCAGCCGGTCGGGCAGCTCGGCTGGCCGGCGGGCACCCGGTACGGGATCCGCGGCCCGGGCGATCTTCTGCTTGGCCCGGGTGAGCCGCTTGGCCATCGTCGGCCTCGGACACCAGCAGCGCGCGGGCGACCTCGGCGGTGGACAGCCCGCACAGCGTGCGCAGCGCGAGCGCCACCTGGGTCTCAGCGCCAGCGCCGGGTGGCAGCAGGTGAACACCAGCCGCAGCAGGTCGTCGCGGCCATCGATCGTCGCCGGTCCGCCGTCGCTGTCCGGGTCCGGCCACGGCCACTGCGCGGCCGCGCCTCCTTGCCGTGGCGTGCGGCCTCCCGGCGGACCAGGTCGATCGCCCGGCGCCGGGCGGTCGAGCGTCAGCCAGGCGCGCGGCTCGGCCGGGACGCCGTCGCGGGGCCAGCCTCCAGCGCCCGCACGACGGCGTCCTGGACGGCGTCCTCGGCCAGCGTCGAGGTCGCCGGTGACCCGGACCAGCGTGGCCAGCACCCGCCGGCCCTCGTCCCGGACCAGCGGGCCAGGGCTCGGCGGCGGCGTCGGCCGCGGATCCCGGCGGCTGGACGGGCTCGGTCACCGCCGGACTCGATCACCGGGCGCACCTCGACGGCGCCGTCCCAGGCGGCCGGGATCTGCGCGGCGACCGCGATCGCCTCGTCCAGGTCGGCGCACTCCAGCAGGTAGAAGCCGGTCAGCACCTCCTTGGTCTCGGCGTACGGGCCGTCGGTGGTGACGACGTCGCCGCCCTTGCCGCCGCTGACCCGCACCGTGGTCGCGGTCGCCGTCGGGTACAGCGCCGTCCCCGCCGCGGATGACCGCCGCGGCGGCCTGCGCCGAACCGTGGTACTCCTCCATCCGGCGGCCTGCTCGGGCGCGGTCCAGTCGAGGTCGGGGGTGTAGATGAGGGCGATGTACTGGGGCATCTCGCTCCTCCGTCGTGCCGGCGCCTCTCGCCGGCTCACAGGTGGACGAACGGCGGACTCCGATCGAGGACACCTGCGATCAGCCCATCACCCGGCGTGCCGCCGATATCACGCCCTCCGGGGTGAAGCCGAACTTGCTCTGCAGCGCCTTCAGCGGCGCCGACGCGCCGAACGTGGACATCGCGACGACCGCGCCGTCGTGCCGACGTAGCGCTCCCAGCCGAACGCCGAGGCCTGCTCGATCGCCACCCGGGCCGTCGACCGCCGGCGGCAGCACGCTCGTCCCGGTACTCCTTCGGCCTGCCGCGTCGAACAGCTCCCAGGACGGCAGGCTCACCACGCGGCGCGCGGACGCCCTCGGCGGTCAGCTGCTCGTAGCGCGGCGACGGCGAGGGCCACCTCGCTGCCGGTGGCGATCAGGATCACCTCGGGGTCGCCGTCGGGCGGGTCGGCCAGCACGTAGCCGCCGCGGGCCAGCCCGGCGCGCGGGCGCGTACCGGGTCCGGTCGAGCGTCGGCAGCGCCTGCCGGGACAGCACCAGCGCCACCGGGTCGTGCCGCAGCGGCATGATCACCCGCCACGCCTCGGCGACCTCGTTGGCGTCGCCGGGCCGGATGTCGATCAGGCCGGGCATGGCCCGCAGCGACGCCAGGTGCTCGACCGGCTGGTGGGTCGGCCCGTCCTCGCCGACCCCGATCGAGTCGTGCGTGAAGATGTGGATCACCGGCAGCTCCATCAGCGCGGAGAGCCGCACCGCGCCGCGCTGGAAGTCGGAGAAGATCAGGAACCCGGCCTGGAACGGCCGGAGCTTGGACAGCGCCAACCCGTTGGCGACCGCGGCCGGCGGCGTGCTCGCGCACCCCGAAGTGCAGGTTGCGCCCGGCGCGGTCGGTCGGCGGCTGAAGTCGCCGGCGCCCTCGAACGTCAGCCGGGTCTTGGTCGACGGCGCCAGGTCGGCGGCGCCGCCGATCAGCCACGGCACCCGGCCGGCGACCGCGTTGAGCACCTTGCCGTTGGACGTCCCGGCTGGCCAGGCCCTTCGGGTCGGCGGCGAAGGTCGGGATGTCGGCGTCCCAGCCGTCGGGCAGCGTCCGCTGCTGCATCCGGTCGAGCTGGTCGGCCGAGGTCGGGGAACTCGGCGCGGTACGTCGGCGAACCGCGCCTCCCACTCGTCGCCGCAGCTGCCGCGCCGCGCGCGCCGATGCCGTCGGCGAAGTGCTCGTACACCTCGTCCGGGACGTGGAACGTGCGCGTCCTCGCGGCCAGCCGTAGAACCGCTTCGCCGCCCGGACCTCGTCGGCGCCGAGCGGCTCGCCGTGCGCCGCGGCGGTGCCCTGCTTGGTGGGCGCGCCGTAGCCGATGTGGCTGTCGACGATGATCAGCGTCGGGCGGCTCCTGCTCGGCCTGGAACGCCTCGAACGCCCGGGCGAGCATCGTCCAGGTCGTTGGCGTCGCCGACCCGGGTGACGTTCCAGCCGTAGCCGATGAACCTCGTCGCGACGTCCTCGCTGAACGCCAGGTCGGTGCGCGCCCTCGATGGTGATCCGGTTGTTGTCGTAGATCCAGCACAGGTTGTCCAGCCGCAGGTGCCCGGCCAGGGAGGCCGCCTCCGCCGCGATGCCCTCCATCAGGTCGCCGTCGCCGCACAGGGCGTACACGTCGTAGTCGAACAGCTCGAAGCCGGGCCGGTTGAACGTGGCCGCCAGCCACTCGCCGGCCATCGCCATGCCGACGCTGGTGGCGATGCCGGTGCCCAGCGGCCCGGTGGTGCACTCCACCCCGGAGGTCCAGCGGTACTCCGGGTGGCCGGGGCAGCGGCTGTCCAGCTGCCGGAACGCCTTCAGGTCGTCCAGCGACACCGCGGGCTCGCCGAGCGTCTCGTACTGCGGGTTGACCGCCTTCACCCCGGCCAGGTGCAGCAGCGCGTACAGCAGCGTCGAGGCGTGCCCGGCGGACAGCACGAACCGGTCCCGGTTGGTCCAGATCGGCGCCGGGGGTCGAACCGCAGGAACCGCTGCCACAGCGTGTACGCCACCGGCGCCATCGCCATCGGGGTGCCCGGGTGGCCGGAGTTCGCGGCCTGCACGGCGTCCATCGCCAGCGTCCGCATCGCCGTCACGCACTGGTGGTCGATGCCGCGGATGTCGGCGCTGTCGGTCTCGATCGTGGTGCTGGCCATCACTGCCTCCAGGGACGAGGGGGTCGTCAGGATCGAGTGGTCAGGATCGAGCTGCGCGGGCGGCCCGGTAGCGGCGGATCAGCGCGTTGGTGGACCTGTCGTGGTCCAGGTCGGGCGTCGGCGTCGGCCTGCAGCTCCGGCGACGATGCGGCTGGCCAGCGCCTTGCCCAGCTCGACGCCCCACTGGTCGAAGGAGTTGATCCCCCAGACCGCCCCCTGGATGAAGACCTTGTGCTCGTAGAGCGGCGACCAGCTGCGCCGAGCACCGACGGGGTCAGCCGGTCGGCCAGGATCGTGTTGCGTCGGGCGGTTGCCGGGGAAGGTCCGGTGCGGCACCAGGTCCGGCGGCGACGCCCTCGGCCGCGACCTCCTCGGCGGTCTTGCCGAAGGCGAGCGCCTCGGTCTGGGCGAAGCAGGTTGGCCATCAGCAGGTCGTGGTGGTCGCCCACGGGCGTGCTGCCGGGCGGCAGGAAGCCGATGAAGTCGGCCGGGACCAGCGTGGTGCCCTGGTGGAGCAGCTGGTAGTAGGCGTGCTGGCCGTTGGTGCCCGGCGTCGCCCCACACGACCGGGCCGGTCTGCGTACGTCGACCGGCGTGCCGTCCCGGCGCACCCGCTTGCCGTTGGACTCCATGTCGAGCTGCTGCAGGTAGGCGGGGAACCGGGCCAGGTACTGGCGTAGGGCAGGACGGCGTGGCGTCTGCGCGCCGAAGAAGTCGTCGTACCAGACGCCCGAGCAGGCCGAGCAGCACCGGCAGGTTCGCGCTCGAGCGGCGCGGTGGCGGAAGTGCTCGTCCATCGCGCGGAAGCCGGCCAGCAGCTCGCGGAAGCGCGTCCGGGCCGATGGCGATCATCAGCGACAGCCCGATGGCCGAGTCGAGCGAGTACCGGCCGCCGACCCAGTCCCAGAACCCGAACATGTTGGCCGGGTCGATGCCGAACTCGGCCACCTTGTCGGCGTTGGTGGACACGGCCACGAAGTGCCGGGCGACGGCCGCGTCGTCGCCGAGCCGGCCGACAGCAGCCAGGCCGCGGGCCGTCGTGGGCGTTGGTCATCGTCTCGAGGGTCGTGAACGTCTTGGACGACACCACGAACAGCGTCTCGGCCGGGTCGAGGTCGCCGGGTCGCCTGCGAGATGTCGGTCGCCGTCGACGTTGGAGACGAAGCGGCACGTCAGCGCCGCGGTCGGCGAAGGCCCGCAGCGCCTCGTAGGCCATCGCCGGGCCGAGGTCGGAGCCGCCGATGCCGATGTTGACCACGTTGCGGATCGGCCGGCCGGTGTGGCCCGATCCACTGCCCGACGCGGACCCGGTCGGCGAAGCCGCCATCCGGTCCAGCACCTCGTGGACCTCGGGCACGACGTCGCGCCGTCGACCGTCGAGCACGCGCCGCGCGGCGCGCGCAAGGCGATGTGGAGCACGGCCCGGTCCTCGGTGGTGTTGATCCGCTCGCCGCGCGAACATGGCGTCCCGGCGCTCGGCCGACGCCCGGCCGCGCTCGGCCAGCGTCCAGCAGGCAGCCGATCGTCTCGGCGGTCGACCCGGTGCTTGGAGTAGTCGAGCCACCAGGCCGGCCGCCTCGACCGTCATCGCCTCGGCCGCGGCCCGGGTCGGTCGGCGAACAGCTCGCGCAGGTGCGCTGAGCGCAGCCGGTCGGCGTGCGCGGCCACCGCCGACCACTCGGGCGTCGCGTCGATCTGGACGGTCTCGGGGCGGCGTCCGGTTCTGCCGGCTGACGGTGCCCGGACCGCACCGCCTCCTGCAGGCCGGCGAGCTCGCTCACCGCGCACCGCCGGAACTCGGACCGCTTGTCGAATGCGAACGTATCGCAATCAGGCACCTGGCGGCCCGGCCGCGACGGCGTCGGTCGTGCACGCTTCGCACCGTTCCAGCCCTCGGTCGCTCGCTATACCGTGAGCTCGTCGCTTCCGAGGAGATCAGCGTGACCACGACAGCGCTCCGTCGTTCCAGCAGGACCAGCGTGACGCGTCGGGAGCACCCGTGAGCGGCCAGCCGCTGCCGCCGCACGCACTGCTGCTGGCGCGCTCCGGCGAGCGGGCGTTCGCCCCGTCGGGCGGCGGCGCGATGGCCCGCGCGGAGCGGTACGCGCTGGGTCGGGCGCTGCGGCACGCAGGTGCCGCGCTCGGCGCTGGGCGACTGGTGGCCGCCGGCCGGACCGGCCCGACCCCGTCGAGCAGATCATGGAGGCGCACGAGGGCCGGCTCGACTGGCTGATCCCGGTCCGGGTCGGGCGGATGATCGCCTCGCCGTACGCGTTCCTGCGCGGCACCGCCGCGTCATGGCGGAGGACTTCGCCGCGGCTGCCCGCACCGGCATCACCCCGGTCATCTGCGGCGACGCGCACCTGGGCAACTTCGGCTTCTACGCCTCGCCGGAGCGCGACCTGGTGTTCGACCTCAACGACTTCGACGAGGCGCACCCCGGCGGCTGGGAGTGGGACCTGCGCCGGCTGGTCACCAGCGTGTGGGTCGCCGGCCGGCAGAACGGCGCTCGAGCGAGGACGCTGCGCCGACGCGGTCGCGCCACTGCGTCGCGGCCTACCGGCAGCAGATCGCGGCAGCTCGCCGAGCAGCCGCTGCTCGGCGCGCTCGTTCGAACGGCTGGACGTGGACCGGCTGCAGGCGACGGCGCCGCACGACAGCGCTGCGCAGCGGAGATCGAGCGGGCCGCCGAGCGGGCCCGCACCCGCACCAGCGACCGGGCGCTGCCCCGCTTCACCGAGCGAGCACGACGGCGACGACGCGGCGGCATCGTCGAGGAGCCGCCGCTGATCACCCGGCCGCACCGGCGACGACGCCGAGCTGCTCGCCGCCGGCCCTGGACGGCTACCTGGACACGCTGCCGCCGCACTGGCGCCGCGATCCTCGGCGGCTACACGCTCGTCGACATCGCGCACAAGGTGGTCGGCGTCGGCTGGTCGGGCTGCGGGCGTACGTCGCGCTGTGCGAGGGCAGCAGCCCCGACGACGTGCTCTTCCTGCAGCTCAAGCAGGCCCGCCGGTCGGTGGTGGCGCGGTACGTGCACGGCGAGTCGGCCTGGCACGCCCACCAGGGCCAGCGGGTCGTCGAGTACCAGCAGGCGCTGCAGACGGTCAGCGACCCGCTGCTCGGCTGGACCACGGTCGGCGAGCGGCAGTACTACGTGCGCCAGTTCCGCGACATGAAGGGCGCGATCACCGTCGACGGGATCGACGCCGCGGCGCTGGCCGACTACGCCGGGATCGTGCGGCTCACCTGCTGGCCAAGGGCCACGCCCGCACCAGCGGCGCCTCGATGATCGCCGGCTACCTCGGGCGGTCGGACCAAGGCTGGACGAGGCGTTGTGCCGCTTCGCCCGGCGCGTACGCCGACCAGACCGAGCGCGACCACGCCGCCCTGGTCGCACGCCGTCGCGCCGCGGCGCTGCTGCCGGCCGAGACCGGGATCTGACCGCGCGTCAGGCGTGGAAGGCGCCCAGCCGTTCCGCCTCGTCCTCCACCTCGGGCGCACGCCCGGCGGCAGCGGCGCGAACGGCTCGGTCACGACCCGCCCGTCGCGCAGCCGCCAGGCCCCGGCCACCGCGCCGTCCACCAGGAACGTGTTGACCGACTGCGGCATCTTCGTGCTGAACACCAGCGGCCGGTACTCCTCCGGCAGGATGCCCGGTCGCGCCGCGCGTGCACGAGCAGGCGTCGCGTCCCAGACCGGGCAGGAACCGCACCGGCGCGGCGTGTCCCGGCCGGGCAGCGGCGCCCGGCCAGGTCGACCAGCTCGGCGCCGTCCTCGGCGCGGAAGCGGCGCAGCGGCAGCCGCTCCAGCGCGGCGTCGACGTCGGCCACCGGCAGGCCGGCCCAGCTGGCGATCTCCCGGCGGGTGGCCGGGCCGAAGCCGCCGAGGTAGCGGCGCACCAGCAGCTCGACCGCCGCATCGGCCGGGTCTCGGTCCGGTGGCGGGCCGAGCCAGTCCTCGGCGTGCGCCGTACAGGTCGGCCCGCCGCCGCTCCCAGGTGCCCGACGGCGGCACCCGGACCAGGTCGAGCCACAGCCCGACGCCGCCGCGCAGGCCGGCGCCGAGCAGCCGGTCGATCTCGGCCCGCCGGACGGCCCGTCGCGCGAGCGCTGCGCAGCCGCCTGCCGCATCGCCAGTCCCGCGGTGCTGGTCCGCGGTCGACCCGCAGGTACCACTCCCGGCGGGCGGCGCGGACGGCCGAGCGCGAACGGCCAGTAGTCGGCCCGGGAGACCAGGTGGATGGTCGAGCGCAGCAGCGTGCCCTGGACCACCGCGCGCGTCTCGCAGCGCCGCGGTGACCAGGTCGCGCGGTCGAGCCCGTGGACCCGGGACCACAGCCCGACGTACATCGCCGGCGCGTACTGCGCCTGCAGCCCGGCCATCGCTCCAGCGCCCGGGGGACCCCGCCGGGACCGGCGAGCAGCAGCTGCCGGGCCAGCAGCGCCCGGTTGAGCCTGCGGGCGGACAGCGTCGGCGCGGACGCCGGTTCGGTCGCCATCCGTTCCTGTTCGTCCTTTTTGGTCACAGAGGGTCGCCCATATCGGTCTCGATACGGTAACGTCCGCCGGCGTCGCCCGCAGGGCTCACGGAGGACACCTGGCATGCGTTACGTGGGAAGGCACCGCGCCCCCCGCCCGATGTACGTCCGACACCCCCTGGTGGGTGGTGTCGCCACGGCCGTGCTGCTCGGAGTTCCCGCGCTCGCCGTGGCGGCCGGGACCCTGCCGCAGGGGCAGCCTTCCACCCCCGGCGCCCAGGTGCCGGTCCCGACCAGCTCGTACGGCGGCATGAGCGAGACCGAGCCACGCTCCGTGCTGGCCGCGGTCACCGCGAGCACCGGGCCCGGCGGCTCCAGGAAGTCCACGACCACGCTGCGGACCGCGACCCGCACCGTCCCCGACGGCCGGGTCAGCCTGCTGCCGGAGCCCGACGGCAGCGCCGCCGGGACCGAGCGTGCGCGCCGGACCAGCACGTCGACGGCGCCCACCGTCGGCGCCGCCACCCCGACGTCGACCACCACCAGCACGACCACGACGTCCACCATCAGCCCGGTCCTGACGCCGACCCCGACGCCGACCCCGACGCCGACGCCACAGCCGGTGGCGCCCACGCCGACCGAGACCCCGACCGCCACCCCGACCGGTGAGGGGGCCACCACGCCGCCGGTCACGCCCACCGCCGAGCCCACCCCGGACAGCACGACCACGTCGTCGACCAGCCCGGTCAGCACACCGTGAGCGGCCGGCACGGCGACCTGCCTGCCGGCGCCGGGCCGATCCCGGTTCGGGGGCTGGCGGCCATCACCCTGCTGCTGACGTCGCTGGCGGCCTGCTCCCTGGTCAGCGGCGGCGGGCAGGTGAACGCCGGCCGGGTCGGCGGCGTCCCCACGGCGTCCACGGTGCCCACCTCGGCGGCGGCGCCGGCGGCGGCCGCGTTGCGCACCACCACGGCGGCCAGCACGACCACCGGCGCCCGCGAGCCGTCCCGGCGGAGCCGGCCCGCGGCGCGCAAGGCCACCCGAACGCCGCGTTCCACCAGCACCACCACCACCAAGGCAAAGCCAAAGGCCAAGCCGCGGACCACGACGACCAGACCACGGACCAGCACCCGGGCGCCGGCGCCACCCAGCGGCGGCGGCTCGATGAGCTCCCGCGAGCGCGAGGTGCTCCGGCTGACCAACGCCGAGCGGAGCCAGCACGGGTGCCGGGCGCTCACCGCGGACTCCCGGCTGGTCAGGGCCGCCGGCGGGCACGCGTCGGACATGGTCCGCCGCCAGTACTTCTCGCACACCTCCCCGGACGGCGAGGGCCCGGGCGAGCGGCTGGCCGAGGTCGGCTTCTCCGGCCGCGGCTGGGGCGAGAACATCGCCGCCGGTCAGCCTACCGCGCGTTCGGTCGTGGACGGCTGGATGAACAGCCCCGGGCACCGGGCCAACATCCTGAACTGCGACTTCAACCGGCTCGGCGTGGGCTACGTGAACGGCGCGGTGCAGTCGGGCTACAGCCCACACGTCTGGGTGCAGAACTTCGGCACGGTCTGAGCCGCCGGCTCAGCCGCGCAGCTCGGCAGCCACCGCGTCCGCCGCGGCCCGGTCGAACAGGATCGTGTAGTGGTTGACGCCGGGCACCGTGCGGCCCGTCAGGTGCGGCAGCCGGCCGCTCCACGCGGACAGGGCCTGTTCCGGGTACAGCCCCTCGGGCTGGTCGAGCAGACCGCGCGGTGCGCGCAGGAACACCGCCGGGTGCTGCAGCCCGGCCAGCTGCTGCGGGTACCCGGTCAGCATGTCCAGGTGGTCCGCGCGCACGGCGTCCACGTTGGTCCGGCTGCGCATCGCCGGCGGCTCGCCGACCAGGTCGTAGTCCACGTACGCCTGGACCAGCTCGTTCCAGGCGCCGGCAAAGGCGGGATGGGCCTGCCAGTACGCGCGGTACGCCTGGCGGGAGGCGAACCGCCGCTCCAGCCGCTCCAGCGCTGGCCCGAGGGTGGCCCGCAGCACCTCCTCGGTGGACATCCCGGGCGGCGGCTCGGCCAGCGGCAGCCCGCCGTCCACCAGCACCAGCCGGCTGACCCGGTGCGGGTGGCGCAGCGCCAGCAGCACCGCCACGAAGCCGCCCATCGAGTGGCCGGCGACCACAGTCCGCTCGATCCCCGCCGCGTCCAGCACCGCGACCAGGTCGTCGGCATGCCGGGCCAGCCCGTACGGCCCGGGCAGGTCGCTGCTGGCGCCGCGGCCGCGCAGGTCGACCGCGAGCAGCGAGCCGGCTGCCCCGGCCACCTCGGCCCAGGCGAGGTGCGAGGCGGTGATCCCGTGCACGGCGAGCGCGGCCGGGGGCTGCTCACCCCACCTGACCGCAGTCAGCTCGCCGCCGGGAACGGGCACCCGGCGCATCTGCACACCAGAGGTTCGCACGTCACGTGGACAGCACGGCGGGCGCCGCCCCGCAGGGCGACGCCCGTCCGCTGTCGCGCGTGTGGTCCGGCGCCTGTCGGCGCGTCAGTCCTCGTCGGCCCGCTGCTGGGGGATGCCCGCCAGCAGAGCCCGTACCTCGGACTCTCTGTAACGGCGGTGGCCACCCAGCGTGCGAATCGAGGAGAGCTTGCCGGCCTTGGCCCAGCGGGTCACCGTCTTCGGGTCGACGCGGAACAGGGCGGCGACCTCGGCCGGGGTGAGCAACGGCTCGGCGTCGGGGGAGCGGGTGGTCATGTCATCCTCCAGGAACGGGGCGGATGCCCCGACTGCGGACATCGTGCCTTGTCAGGGGCCCTCTGGGGAACAATCCAGACGGATGATCCCCCATCAGGAGGAAGCACGACCAAGTGCCTGTACACACGGTGACGCTCCGCCAACCGGTCGCTCATCACGACACTGTTCGGTGGACCCCACCCTGCGCCCCAACCCCCTGCTACCAGCGGTCATAGGCTGCGGTGAGTGAGCGCAGACGTGACCGTGAGTGCAGACACTACCCCTTCGGGCCGGATCGCCCGCAACGCCACGTCGGACGGCGAGGCGCGCTCTTCGACCGCTGTCGCCGGGGTTGCCGACCTCGACCGGATCTGGGCCGAGGAGCACGAGCAGGTGGTGTTCTGCCACGACCGTCCGACCGGGCTGCGCGCCGTCATCGCGATCTACTCCACGGCGCTCGGGCCCGGCCCTCGGCGGCACCCGGTTCCACCCCTACCCGTCGACCGGCGCCGCGCTGGCGGACGTGCTGGACCTGGCCGAGGCGATGGCCTACAAGAACGCACTGGCCGGGCTGGACCACGGCGGCGGCAAGGCGGTCATCCTCGGTGACCCGCGCACCGACAAGACCGAGCCGCTGCTGCGCGCGTACGGCCGGTTCGTCGCCTCCCTGGGCGGGCGGTACGTCACCGCCTGCGACGTGGGCACGTACGTGGCGGACATGGACGTGGTCGCCCGCGAGTCGCCGGTGCGTGACCGGCCGCAGCGAGAGCACGGCGGCGCCGGCGACTCCTCCGTGCTGACCGCCTTCGGGGTGTTCCAGGGGATGCGGGCGGCGGCCGCAGGCCCGCTGGGGCACGCCCGAGCTGGCCGAGCGCCGGGTCGGGGTGGCCGGGGTCGGCAAGGTCGGCCGCCAGCTGGTGCCGCGCTGCTGGCCGAGGGCGCCGCGGTGGTCGTGTGCGACGTCGACCCCGAGGCGGTGCGCCGGGTGCTGGCCGAGCACCCGCAGGTGCAGGCGGTCGAGCGACCGCGGCGCGCTGATCGCGCGGCCGCTCGACGTCTACTCGCCGTGCGCGCTCGGGCACGCGCTGGACGACGCCGTCGTGGCTGTGCTGCGCGCGGAGGTGGTCTGCGGCGGCGCCAACAACCAGCTCGCCCGCGCCGGGCGTCGCGGAGCTGCTGGCCGTCCGCGGGGTGCTCTACGCGCCGGACTACTGGTCAACGCCGGCGGCGTGATCCAGGTGGCCGACGAGGTGCAGGGCTTCGCGTTCGAACGGGCGCAAGCAGCGCACGGCGCAGATCTTCGACACCACGCTGACCGTGCTGGAGGCTGCCGGGCGCGACGGCCTGACCCCGGCCGCCGCCGCCGAGCGGCTGGCCGAGCAGCGGATGGCCGAGGTCGGCGGACCGCGGGACATAACCAGCCGGCTGCTCGGCCGGGTCTGATCTTGGTGGCCGGGCACCGGAGACCGCGGGACACTGACCAGCCGGCGGCCGGCGGTCATCGGTGGTCGGGCATCGGCCCGGCACTGACCAGCCGGGATGCCGGAACACGGCGCGGCGTTGTAGCGTTTGGGTCACGAGAGACGAGATGACCAACTCCGGGGCCCCGCCCAGGGCGCCAGCCCCGGTTCGACGTGTGAGGGGGTCGACGCCATGGGGCGCGGCCGTCAGAAGGCCAAGCAGACCAAGGTCGCTCGGGAGCTGAAGTACTTCAGCCCGAACACCGACTACGACGCCCTCCAGCACGAGTTGGCTGGCTCCAACGGGGACGGCGACGACAAGCGCGCCCCGGCCGACGACTACGAGGACGACGACTACGAGACGTCGACCGACCGCGGTCGCTGATCCTCGCTCCTGACTATCCGGCGGTACCCGGGCGCTGACGCGCGCCTCCCCTCTCGCTTCGCACGCCGTCCGTGGGTTCGCACGCCCTGATGGTGCGATTTGGCACCCTTTCGGCCCGGATCACGCCGTCAGGCCATGCGAACCCCGACAGGACGTGCGAAGCCGGCCCGGCGTCGGCGCTCAGCGTGAGCACGGGACGCCGAACGGGGGCCGCCGCGCTCCGCCGTCCGGATGACGCGCCGGCGCCGATCAGTTGCGAACCGGGACATCTCGCCCGGTAGGCCGCTAGTCCGTCCGGGCGCATCCCGGGCATCGGGCTGAAGGCGCCGGTGGCCTGCTCACACACTGCACGAGATGGATCTGTTACCGGTTCGTGGCCGAGCCCACCAAACCCCTCTATTCGGTGTATCCGAACCCCCTCCGACTTCTCATCCGTTGGATGCGTATGTCGTGGGAAGGTCGCATAGGGTGGCTACCGCACGCGAGTACCGTTACGGCGGACCTGGGGGGTTCGGGCCGTCAACGATCTGTGTGTGCCATTGGCAGGGGTGACGAACAGGGTGGTTTGGGGCACGGCGAGGCGCACTAGGGGTGGGTCAGGCATGTACGACTGGCGGCCGGGGTTCTGGGCGCGACTGCTCAGGATCGGGATCAACCGGCGGGGGCTGTCCGAGGCATCCGCGGACTGCGCCGCCTGGGTCATCGCGATCACCGTCGGCATGCTGCTGCGCTACGACTTCCAGGCCTTCGACTTCGAGCCGCTGAACGTCGCGCTGGCCTGCCTCGAGGTGGTCGTCCTGCAGGCCGTGATCGGCGGCGCGTTCGGGCTCTACGTCGGGCGATGGCGTCGCGGCAGCTTCGACGAGGTCTCCGTCCTGGCCCGCTCGGTCGTCCTGAGCACCCTCTGCCTCACCGCCGCCGTCGCACCCCCCGCCCTGCGCCTGATCCCGATCAGCGTCGTCCTCGGCGCCGCCTGGATGGCCCTGGTGCTGATGGCCGCCCACCGCTTCCTGCTGCGGGTGCTCTCCGAGCGCCGGCTGCGCCCGACCGCCGAGTCCGGCATCCGGATCGTCGTGATCGGCGCCGGCGACGCCGGTGCCCAGGTGGTCCGCTCGATGATGTACTCCCCCAGCAGCCCGTACATCCCGGTCGCCCTGCTCGACGACGACCCGCGCAAGGCCCGACTCACCCTCAGCGGCGTCCCGGTCCGCGGGACCCGGCACGACCTGGAGCGGGTGGCGAGCCACTACCGCGCCGACGCCGTCCTGATCGCGATCCCGAGCGCGCCGGGTGAGGTCACCCGCGAGCTCGGCGAGGCCGCCGAGGCGCTCGGCCTCGACGTCAACGTGCTGCCCGGGATCAGCACCCTGTTCGACCGCTCGGTCGACGTCGACGACATCCGCCCGGTCACCCACGGCCGACCTGCTCGGCCGCAACCAGGCCGAGATCGACATCGACGGCCGATCGCCGGCTACCTGCGCGGCCAGCGCGTGCTGGTCACCGGCGCCGGCGGCTCGATCGGCTCCGAGCTGTGCCGGCAGATCCGCCGGTTCGAGCCGGCCGAGCTGATCATGCTCGACCGGGACGAGTCCGCGCTGCACGCCGTCCAGCTGTCGCTGGACGGGTCGGGCCCTGCTCGACCGGCCGCGACCTGGTGCGTCGCCGACATCCGCGACCGGCAGCGGATGCGACGAGGTGTTCGCCGAGCACCGCCCGGACGTCGTGTTCCACGCCGCCGCGCTCAAGCACCTGCCGCTGCTGGAGATGCACCCGTCCGAGGCGGTGAAGACCAACGTGTTCGGCACCCTCAACGTGCTCGAGGCGGCGGCCGCCTGCGGACGTCGACCGGTTCGTGAACATCTCCACCGACAAGGCCGCCGACCCGACCAGCGTGCTGGGCTACTCCAAGCGGATCGCCGAGCGGCTGCACCGGCCTCGCGCGCAGCGCCGACGGCGAGGCGCCGGGCTACATCGCTCAGCGTGCGGTTCGGCAACGTGCTGGGCAGCCGCGGCTCGGTGCTGACCGCCTTCACCGCGCAGATCGCGGCGGGCGGCCCGGTCACCGTCACCCACCCGGACGTCACCCGGTACTTCATGACCGTCGAGGAGGCGGTGCAGCTGGTGATCCAGGCCGGCGCGATCGGCCGGCACGGCGAGGTGCTGGTGCTCGACATGGGCGAGCCGGTGCGGATCGTCGACGTCGCCAAGCGCCTGATCGCACGCAGTCGAAGCCGCCGATCGAGCATCGTCTACACCGGCCTGCGCCCGGGCGAGAAGCTGCACGAGGCGCTGCTCGGCGCGGGCGAGCAGGACGCTGCGGCCCGATCCACCCGCTGATCTCGCAGGTCCCGGTGCCGCCGCTGGACCCGAGCGACCTGGACGGCTCGACCCGCCCGGTGAGGTGGTCACCCGGCAGGAGCTGGTCCGCCGGATGCAGGCGCTGGCCGCCACCCGCAGCTGGCCGCGCGCCGTCCCGGAGGCGGGGCAGGCCGACGTGCCCACCGTCCGTCCCGCGACGATCAACCTCGACGCCATGGTCGAGCAGGCCCGGCTCGCCCCGGGGTTCGGTGGGTGAAGTCGGCGTGAGCCGTCGCATCTACCTCTCGCCGCCGGACGTCGGCGAGACCGAGCGCGAGCCTGCTGCTCGACGCGTTCGACTCCAGCTGGGTCGCCCCGGTCGGGCCGCGACCTGGACGCGTTCGAGGCGCGAGCTGGCCGAGCGCCGCCGGCGCTGCCGCACGCGGTGGCGCTCTCCAGCGGCACCGCGGCGCTGCACCTGGCGCTGCTGCTGGCCGGGGTCGGCCCGGGCGACGAGCGTGCTGGTGCCCGTCGTTCACGTTCGCGGCGACGCGCCAACGCGGTCATCTACCTCGGGGCGCGGCCGGTCTTCGTCGACAGCGACCCGGACACCTGGAACATCGACCCGGCGCTGGTCGCCGAGGAGCTGGAGCGGCGGCGCCCGCCGCGGGCGGCTGCCGGCGCGCGGTGATCGCCGGTCGACATGTACGGCCAGTGCGCCGACTACGACCCGCTGCTCGCGGCCTGCGACGCGGTACGGCGTGCCGCTGATCGAGGACGCCGCCGAGGCGCTCGGCGCCACCTACCGCGGCCGGCCGGCCGGCTCGTTCGGCCTCGCCGCGGCGTCCTCTCCTTCAACGGCAACAAGATCATCACGACCGGCGGCGGCGGGCATGCTCGTCACCGACGACGCGCGGGCCGCCGACGCGTCCGGCTACCTCGCCACCCAGGCCCGCGAGCCCGGCGCCGCACTACGAGCACCGCGACGGTCGGCTACAACTACCGGCTCAGCAACCTGCTCGCCGCGGTCGGCCGCGGCCAGCTGCAGCACGCTCGACGAGCGGGTCGGCCGCCGGCGCGAGATCCAGCGCGCTACTACCGAGACTGCGCTCGGCGACCTGCCCGGCGTCGAGTTCATGCCGGTGGCGCCGCTACGGCGAGCCGAACTGCTGGCTCACGCTGCTGCTGGTCGACGCCGCGGCGTTCGGCGCCGACCGCGGAGCAGCGTCCGGCTGCACCTGGACGTCGCAGGACATCGAGGCGCGGCCGACCTGGAAGCCGATGCACCTGCAGCCGGTGTTCGCGCGGGCTGTCCGATGCGCGGCGGCGCGCGGTCTGCGAGCGACCTCTTCGCGCGGGGCCTGTGCCTGCCGAGCGGGTCCGAGCCTCGACCGACGCCGACCGGCGACCGCGTGGTCGAGGCCGTCCGACGTCGCTGGTCATCGTCTGCCGCTGGACCGGACAGCGCTGGATCAGGCCAGGTGCGCATGAACCGGCGCGGTCGGATCCGGGCCCAGCGGGCATCCCGGGCGCTGGACCTCGTGGCGGCCGCGCTGCTGCTGGCCGTGACCGCGCCGGTGTCGCTGGTGGTCGCGGTCGCGGTGCGCCGCTCGATGGGCCGGCCGGTGCTCTTCCGCCAGGTGCGGCCCGGCCGGGACGGCGCGCCGTTCGTGATCTACAAGTTCCGCACCATGCGGCCGCCCGCTGCCGACGGGACGCCAGCTGGACGACGACGAGGAACGGCTGACCCGGCTGGGTGACCGGCCTGCGCAGCCGGAGCCTGGACGAGCTCCCGAGCTGCTCAACGTGGTCCGCGGCGACATGAGCCTGGTCGGGCCGCGCCCGCTGCTGATCCGAGTACCTGCCGCTGTACACGCCCGAGCAGGCCCGCCGGCATCTGGTCCGGCCCGGCATCACCGGGCTGGCCCAGATCAGCGGCCGGAACGAACTGACTGGGAGCGCCGGTTCGAGCTCGACGTCGTTACGTCGACCACCGGAGCCTCTGGCTGGACCTGAAGATCCTCGCGCTGGACGCGTGGCCAAGGTGCTGCAGCCGCAGCGGCATCTCGGCCGAGGGACACGCGACGGCACCGTTGTTCACCGGCCCGCCCGGCGACGCCGACCCCGGCCGTCGCCGGGTCGACGGACGAGAGGGACCTGCGATGCGGATCGTCTACATCCACCAGTACTACTGCAACCCGGCATGCCGGGCGGCACCCGCTCGTACGAGCTGGCCCGGCGGCTGGTCGGCCCGCGGGCACGAGGTGCACGTCATCACCACCGACACGCGGCCGCGCACGCGGCCTGGTCGCTGGCGGCAGCACACCGACGACGACGGCGTCACGTCCACTGGTTCCCGGTGCCGTACTCCAACCACATGTCCTACGCCGCGGCGGATCCGGGCCTTCGCGCGAGTTCGCGGTCGCTGCCGCCGGCAACGCGCCGCGCGCGCTCGACGCCGACCTCGTGCTCGCCACCAGCACGCCGCTCACCGTCGCCGTGCCCGGGCCTGGTCGCCGCCCGGCTGCGCCGGGTCCCGTTCGTCTTCGAGGTCCGCGACCTGTGGCCGGAGGTCCCGATCGAGATGGGCGCGCTGCGCAACCCGCTGGCCCAGCGGGCGGCCGGCGCGCTGGCCACGTCGCCTACCGGCAACGCCGCGCACGTCGTCGCGCTCTCCCCCGGCATGGCCGACGGGGTGGCCGCGCACGGCGTGCCGCGGGAGCGGACCACGGTCATCCCCAACGCGTCCGACCTGGACCTGTTCGCCGTCCCGGCGCAGGCGGTCGCCGAGTTCCGCGAGCCGCGCACGCCTGGCTGCGGGACCGGCCGCTGGTCGTCTACACCGGCACCCTCGGCGAGGTCAACGGCGTGCGACTACCTGGTCCGGCTGGCCGGCGAAGGTGCGCGAGCTCGACCCGCAGGTGCGCTTCCTGATCGTCGGCGACGGCAAGGAGTGGGAGCAGACCGCGCGGCTCGCCGCCGAGCTCGGGCGTGCTGGACTCCTCGGTGCTCTTGTGGCCTGAACGGCTCCCCAAGGCCCGGATGGGCGCCGGTGATCCTCGGCGCGGCCACCATCGCGACCAGTACCGTGGTCCCGCTGCCGCTGCCTGCAGGACAACTCCGCGAACAAGTTCTTCGACGCGCTCGCGGCGGGCCGACCGATCGCGATCAACTACGGCGGCTGGCAGGCGGACCTGCTGCGCGAGACGCGGCGCCGGGCTGGTGCTCGACCCGTACGACCTGGACGGAGCGGCGGCCGAGCTGGTGGGCCGGTTGGGTGACGCGCCGTGGCTGGCGGCCGCGGGGACCGCGTCGGCGCAGCTGGCGACCGGAAGGTTCTCGCGCGACCTGCTGTTCGAGCAGTTCGAGGCGGCACTGCTGCCGCCGGCCGGTGAGGGCACCGGCCGAAAGCCTGCCGCCCACCCGTCCCGGAGAGGGTGACGAGATGGAACTGCGCCAGTACGTCGACGTGATGCGCCGCCGATGGCGCGTCGTCGTCGCCCCGACGCTGCTGCTCGCCGCCGGTGCCGCCGCACTCACCGCACTGTCCCCGCAGACCTACGAGTCCAGCGCCACCCTCTACCTGCAGTCCGGCGGCGGCGGTGCCGCCGACGGCAGCAGCCCCGACGCCCGGCTGGCCTCCTACGTGTCCCTGGTCAGCAGCCCGCAGATCGCCGAGGCCGTGATCGAGGACCTCGGGCTGCGCACCACCCCCGAGGACCTCAGCGAGGACCTCACCGCCAGGGCGGACCCGGGCAGCCTGCTGCTCACCCTCACCGCCCGCGCCGGCTCGCCCGGCGAGAGCCAGCGGATCGCCGCCTCCACGGCGAACCAGGTGCGCGAGCTGGCCACCACCCTGGAGCCGCCGGTGCAGCAGGCCCAGGGCGCCGCGGCCACCACCGCGAGCGGTCTGACCGTCGCCCAGGAGCCCACCGCCGGGATCTCCAACTGGACGGCCAGCCTGCTGCGCAACACCCTGCTCGCCGGCCTGTTCGGGCTGCTGATCGGGATCGTCGGCGCACTGGTGCGGGAGAGCCTGGACAGCCGGGTCACCGCCAGCCGCCAGCTGCGCGACGACGCCCGGCTCACCACGCTGGCGACCATCCCGCTGGACCCGGCCGGCGGCTCGCCCGGCGTCCTGCTGCACGACCCGAAGGGGCCCTGGGCGGAGGCCTTCCGCCGGCTGCGCACCAAGCTGCTGCCTGCGGGCGAGCGCCGGCTGCGATCGGTCGTGATCACCGGCTGCATCCCCAACGCCGGCACCACCACCGTGGTCTGCGGGCTCGGCATCACGATGGCCAGGGCCGGGCTGCGGGTGGTCGTGGTCGGGGCGGACCTGCGCCACCCGACCCTCGCCGACCAGCTGTGGCGGCGCAACACCGTCGGGCTGACCGACGTGCTGGCCGACACCGCGTCCCTGGACGACGTGCTGACCCCGTGGGGCGACGGCCTGCTCAGCGTGCTGCCGTCCGGCTCGCCGGTGGCCAACCCCGGCGAGCTGCTCGGCTCGGACGCGATGGCCAAGCTGATCACCGCGCTCGAGGGCCGATTCGACATGGTGCTGATCGAGGCGCCGCCGCTGCTGCCGTACGCGGACGCGGTGATCCTGTCCTCGGTGGCCGGCTCCGGCGTGATCCTCGCCGTCCGGCACGGCCGGACCGACCGGGAGCAGGTGCAGGAGGCGGTCTCGCTGCTCGAGGACAGCGGGATCGGCATCCACGGCACGGTGTTGACCATGGTGCCCAGCCGGGTGCAGGCGACCGAGGCGCTGTCCTGGCGGCAGCGTCGGGCCCGCCGTCGCGGCCGGGCCGGCGAGCGCAGCGAGGCAGCGGCACGGCACCAGCGGCCCGGAAACCCCGGGGCAACGCTGCCTGCCGAGGACGGCTGATCGGTGCCGGGTAGTCACGTACTCGACGTCGATCGCGAAGGTCCGGATGGCTCCCCGTTCGGGCAGGTGCGGGCCTGGGGGGCGCGCGGCTTCGAGGGGATCCTGCGTGGCCTGCGCGACCCGAGCTCGCCGCTGGTGCTCAGCCAGTTCATCTCCGCCGGCACCGCCTTCCTGATCAACATCATCGCCTCCCGCGCGCTGGCGCCGTCAGGCCGCGGGGAGCTGGCGCTGCTGCTGCAGATCGCCTACCTCAGCAGCCTGGTGATGATGTTCGGCACCGACCGCAGCCTGCTGGCGGTCTACCCCGGTGCCGCGGTCCGCGACGTAGCCCGGACGCTGAGTGTCTCGCGAAATACGGTCCTCACGGCATATGAGGAAGTGGTCTCACGGGGCTTGGTCCGGAGCCGTCGAGGTGCCGGCATGTATGTGTTGGCGCCTGTGGGTCTTTCTGGTTTCAACCTGAAGGCCATCATGCGCGAGGCGCAGTATCCGTCTCGCACGATCGCGCTCCGGGATCAAGACGGGAATCCTCTCTGCATCATCTATTAGTCAGGATTCAAACCCGCCTGACACCAGGCGCTGGCGGGGCTTCGTTGGCGCCGGCCGGGAGGGGCCAGTGCTATTGCCCCGGCTATGGCTTCACCATGCGATGCAGCATGTCGAACAGGTTGAAGACCATCGTCACATGGTCGTAACGCGGACGATTCTCTGGACCGATCACCGGCCCGAGCGCGACGCGCGTGCCGTCAGGGTGGATGTCGAACATGCGGTTTGGTCCGCGGCCCTGGTAGCGCTGGCCGAGCCAGGGCCGTGGCTTCTCGACGATGAACTCATCGCCCTTCACCGAGTACGGCGCGATCATGATCTGACCCTGGTTGGTTTCGACGAGACCGTAGAGGATCTCTGCCGATGTGGGCGACCAGACAGGCTCGCGCCCGCCGGCCACCGACACCTGCATCCTGCCGCCGGCCCTGCGAAACGGACGGACGTACACTTGATCTTGTCCGGACTCGTCCGACACGTAGGCGAGCCATCGCCCATCTGGCGAGACAGCAGGCTGGTACTCGTTGTGGATGCCGTTCAGGACGGCGGTGGCGTTGCCCGCCTTCCAACCGGATGACTCGTCTCCCTCCATCGACAGCATCATCACGTTCAATTTCGATTGCGCATCCAGTTCTTCAAACACGAGGAACCGGCCGGTCGGATCCCACGACCCTGGACGCTGGGCGTTGCCGCTACTGGTGAGGCGCACCGCGCCGCCGGTTTCGTCGGCGCGCTGCCAGAACAGGTTTGGCGCCTTGCTCTCGCGCGTGGAGGCGAACACGAGCCGGCGTCCGTCTGGAGTCCAGACGGGGAGGGTGTTGTCGCCGGCGTTGCCCGTCACCCGCGTCAGGACGTCACGCGACCATTCGTAAATCCAGATGTCGTCGTTCCTTTCAGTGATTTGCAGTGCGAGGCGGCGGCGATCCGGAGCGAAGCGCAGATTCCACCAGTTGGCGTGAGTGGTGCGCAGCGGCGATGTCTTGCCGTCACGATCGAGCCACTGAATGTCGACGCCCTCCGTCACGCTCTCGCCGGCGAGGTAGACGAGCGTGCCGGTGTCCGATACGGCGAACTGCGCCACGCCAGTGTTGGTATTGGACATCACATCTTCAATCACGGGAACTGCTGGTCCGGTGGCCTCGAGACGGTTCAGATCGAACGCCCGCGCGAAGAGCGTCCCGTTCTGGACGTACACGATGTGGCCACTCGGCAGGTAGCGCCCGTGGAAGCCGCCGGTCAGAATCGTCTTGCGCTGGCCCGTGGGAAGCGGCTGTACGACCAGGCTTGCCTCGTTGTAACCCGCGTTCGGAACGCGACTGCCGGTAAACAACACAGCCCCGCTTCCGGGCAGGAGCTGCGGCCAACGCTGCGAGGCTTCGCCTTCGACGAGGGCGCCGACGCGAACGGGCGTTCCACCGTTTGCCGGAATCCTGACGAGGCTGTCGTCACGCACCAGCGCGATTACGATCGAACCATCGTCTGCCCATGCCGCCCCGCGGCTGCCTTGAGCCGGTGCCAAGTCCACGGCCGAACCGCCCGTCAGCGGGATTCTCTTCAGCCTGCCTCCGGCCAGGAAGCCGATCCAGCTTCCGTCGGGAGAAAAGAACGGCGCCGAGGCGCCTTCGGTGCCGCTGACTGCGGTCGCGTCGAGGTCGGCGAGGCGCCGCACGTAGAGTCGCGACGGCGGTGTTGCGCCTTTCTCCGCCACGAACACGATCCGGGTGCCGTCGCGGGAAACCGCCAACAGGGGTGCCCCGGGTGTTGCGTTGATGGTCAACCCGGAACCCAGCAGCGCGCTGACCCGAACTGGCATCGCGGGCGCGGGTTCGTCCCATCGACCGCGCCCAAACAGCAACACCAGAGTTGCCACCGCGAATGCGGCGGCCATGGCCCACGGCAGCAGGCGTTGCCACCTCGGTGTCGCCGTCTGTGGTTTCGCCGAGCTGGCGTCAGCTTCTCCGGCAATGAGCCGCTCGATTTGCACGCGAGCATCGCCGATCGCCTGCAGCCGGCGTTTCGGATCTTTCTCCAGGCACCACCGCAGCAACGCCTGCAACTGCGGTGGAAGCGATTCCGGGAGGGCGCGCCAGTCGGGCGTACTTTTCAACACCGACGCCAGCGTGTCTGAAATCGTCGGTTCGTCGAAGAGCCTGCGTCCCGTAATCATCTCGAACAGTACGACCCCGAAGGCCCAGATGTCGGCGCGCCGGTCGGCGACGTAGCCACGCACCTGCTCGGGTGCCATGTATGCAGCTGTCCCGAGAACCATGCCGGCGGCAGTTAGGTTTGCGGGGCTGGTGATGGTTGGCGAATTGGCGAGCTGCCCCGTGGCCGATGCGGTTCCCTCGCGCGATGATGGCCTGGCGAGTCCGAAATCAAGCACCTTCACGGTGCCGTCCGATCGACGCTTGATGTTGGCCGGCTTGAGGTCGCGATGCACGATGCCGGCCTCGTGCGCGGCTTCCAGCGCCTCGCAGAGCTGCTTCGCAATCAGTAGCACTTCGTCGAGCGGCAGCGGCCCGCGGCCAAGCAGCAGGGACAGGTCTTCACCCTCGACGAGCTCCAAGACGAGCGCTTTCACACCATCGGCTTCCTCGAGCCCGTAGATTGCCGCGATGTTGGGATGATTCAGCGCCGCAAGGACTTCGGCTTCGCGCTGCAGGCGGGCGAGCCGATCTGGTTCCGAGGCGAACAACGGTGGCAGGATCTTGATTGCGACCTGACGTTTTAGTTTCGTGTCGATCGCACGATAGACCTCGCCCATCCCGCCGGCGCCGAGGGCTGAAACGATCTCGTACGAGCCGAGGCGATTGTCGATGTTCATTGCCACTGCTGTTGGGTGAGGATTATACGGGCTGCACTCGCAGGGCCGGGGATACCTGCTGAGCCGGCGTTCCTGTTCGTCGAGAGTCCCATTAAGCCTGAAGTCCGCGAGCTGAGAGTGGTACTCAACTGGTTCGAGGAACTGAAGGCGCGGGTGCCTACGAAATAGCCACGGGCTCGCACTGGATAAGTGGCGTCCGCTCGAGCGTGCTCCTAGAACAACAGACGGGCGGCAATCATCGGCACCAGCATCATGCCGGCGATGAGCAGCCATGCGCGCGGGTTGCCCATGTTCAGACCGTAACCCGGGCCAATACGATTCTCGACCCAGAGGGCCGGGTCGCGCGGGTTGAAATAGAACAGGCCGCCGACTTTCCACGCGTCGTCTGGCGTGGCGTCTCCGTGAACCTCCCGCCGCGCGGCAGGCGCGACTGCGCGTTGGCCGCCCTGGCCGACGCGGAACATCCAGAAAGTAATGCCGAAGTTAATCAGCATCACGGGCAGCAGCACGAACCCGATGCCCCCGCCCAGGGTGTCGCCGAAAGCCGGTATCGATTCGATCGTCATGGCGGACAGCTGAATCGCTATTGTGTACCCGACCAGAACGAGGCTGAAGACATTCACGCTCCGGAACCGTTGCTCCGCTGCCGCGGCCGGGCCGTCGACGGCGACCTGGCGCGTCCGCCGTGCCATCGAGACGGCCGCTATCAGCGTCATCGCGACGTAAACGCCGCCGAACGCGAGGAACGATGTGATCGTGCCCGGACCATCGGGCACCTCATCCCGGTACATGTACAGGAGCAGAGCCGATGCCAGCAGAATGGCAAACGGCCCGACGGCGAACAGCGTCCCACCCGGCAGCGATGTGTCGCGCGGGACGAGTGAGGCGACGCGCACGTCGGAGGGCGGGACGGCGTGCGCGCGCGCCCTCCGGTGCGCCAACAGCCACGCGGCCAGCGCAACGATCATGTTGCCGGCCACGGCACCCATCACCAGCCACCCTTCCCGGCCGAAGTCGGGCAGAAATGTGGGAAGCAGCAGGCCGATCGCGAGCGCTGCCGTGGCGCCGCTCCAGACGATCGCGCGGTAGCGGGCAACGAGCGTGCGGCCGGCGCCCGCGGCGAACGCCTCGGGTACCGTCACCGCGAACAGGATGTCTGGACGGCTGAAGCGAGGCATCGCATGAAAGAGGATGGTGTTCACCGTCACCACAAGCATCGTGGACCAGGATGCGGACGTCATGATCGTGCTCCTTGCGCGATGCGACGCAGCGCTGACGAGATCTGCCGTGAGCTCATGCCGGCGCCGCGCAGTTGAGCGGCGATCTGTGACAACTGCCGCAGCAGGCCATCAACCTCGCGCCGGTCGACTGCCCGAGGGGCGTTGCGCGCGATCACGGTCGCTCCGCGTCGCCGTTTCAGCTGGAGCCAACCCTCGTCCGCTAGGAGCCGGTACGCGAGTGCCACCGTGTTGAAGTGCACCCCGAGATCAAGGGCCAGCTGTCGAATCGGCGGCAGCAGGTCACCGGGCTTGAGCCGCTCGTCCACCAAATGGCGTCGGAGATCATGCGCGATCTGGCGGTAGGCGGGAGTAGGGGACTCGAGGTCGAGCGACACGCGGAGGGCTTCAGCCATTGTCTATTGTCTATGTACAATATACATTACAATGGAGTTGGAGCTGCTCGCCGGTTGGCTGCGACATATCAATCAGTTGCGACTTGGAGTTGCGAGTCCGCTATTCATTTGGACCGGGGATGCGGCGCGAAGCCCAGCGCCGTGATCGTGCGTTGAGGTATGCGCGTTGCAGGCGCGCGAGCGTCGACAGCTCGGCACACTGTGCGGAAACTACTTCAAACCGCTGAAGAGGACGATGTCGTTGGTGATGGTCGATCGTGTTATGGCCAGGTGCTTGCCATCGCGCGACCACGCGAAAGATCCGATGGGACGGCTATCGGTGAAGTGCGTGAGCTGACGCGGCCGGCTGCCGTTGAGCGGCTGCACCCACACATTCCCTTCGCTGGCGTAGGCGACACTGCGACCGTCCGGTGTCCACGCGACCGCCGTGTCCAATTGCGCGGAGCCGATCGTTCGCGGCGACGTGCATCCGGGAAGCGCGCAGACAATGAGCGACGCTCGACTGTCCGCAAATGCCATCGACGAGCCGTCGGGTGAAACGGCGATGCTGGATCCGTCAGCTAGCTTTGCAGGCGTGCCGCCCTCAATCGGCACCGAATAAACGGACACCGTTCCACCGGCAAGCGAGGCGTAGAGCACAGAGCGACCGTCTGGTGTGATCGCCACTTGTGAAGCGATGACATTAGAAACCAGTTTGGCGATCCGGCGACCGCTCGCGTCCGCTTTCCAGAGATCGAGGAGGTTGTCGGCGGTCGAGACAAAAACGATCGTTCGCTGATCGCTTGTGACCGCGATCGAGACGGCATCGAGTACGACTTCTTCCGGCGTGCCCCGACGTGCGTCCACGCGGAGGATCGCGGGCCGTCCGCCGACGACGCTCCCGTACAGCAACTGATCTCCGGACCACGCGAGACGTTCGATGCTGACCGGCACGCGCCGCACGAGATCGGTTCCTGTGGCCCCTTCCGCGTCGCCGACCCACAAGTCCAGGCGCGCGTCGCGTCGACTGGTGACCAACGCACGATTGTCACTCACGCTGACACCTATGTAGTCGTTCGGGTCGTTCGACAGCCGCGACTGCTGACCGCCTGGGTAAGGCAGCCGATACAGTTGCGACGGACTGCCGAGTTGAACCGGCAGGTTGAGCACGAGCGACTGGCCGTCGAGCCATTCGAGTCCGAAGGGCGCGTTGCCGAGCGTGGGGACTTCGTGCGTCGATCCCGTCTGACTGTCCACGAACACCACAATTCCGGTGTTCGGGAGCCTCACGCCGAGCACTGCGATGAGGCGGCCGTCGGGCGACCAGGCAGGTGCGAAGCTTGGACGCCAGGGAGCCGTGAGCGAAATCCACAGGGCTGGAGTGTCGGTGGCGAGTGTTCGTTCCTGTCCGCCGTCGGCGTTGGCCAGAATCAGCTTGGACGAGAGGGACGGGCGTGATTTCGAGTTCGGAGGAACGCGATCCGCTGACCGTTGGGCGACCACGAAATAGGACTGGCCACGTTGGCGATGAAGAGTTTCGGGGTGCCGCCCAGAAATGGCACGCGCCACACGTCGGCCGTGGCAGCGCGCGCGTCGGCCGCCTGACGGACGAAATCGACGGAAGTGCCATCGGGCGTGAATGTGGCACCGAGCAGCGTTACGCCCGGCACGGGCGGGACGATCTGCACGTTGCTGGTGGTCGTCGCCTGGCGGATCCACAGGCTGTAGTTGTCGCCGTCGTGCTGCACGTACGCGACGTACCGGCCATCGGGCGAGATTGCCGCACGCTCCGCGTTCCCGCTCGTCGTCAACTGCGTGACCTGCAGGTCAGCGAGCGACGGGACCGCATTGGTGATTCGCTCGACGGGTTCGGGGTCACGCCGAACCAGCACGAACACGACGGCTGCCGCAGCGAGCGCCAACACGAGCGCGGCCGCCGCGAGCGCGCGCGAATGCTTTCGCACCAGGGCGACCGCGACCTGCTGCGTCCGACGATGGAGCACGCACGGCCGCAGGAGCCGACCGGTCGGATGGCGCGACGGGGGCCGCGACCTGGCTGCGGGACGACGGCGACGTCAGCTCGCCCGAGTCGAGCGACGCCTTCAGGTCCTGGAGATCGTTCCGCAAATCCTTGGCGCTCTGATACCGTCGCTCAGGATCTTTGGCGAGCGCGCGGCGGATGATGCGTCCGAAATCGGCGGGGAGCGCCGGGTTGATCTCGCTGACCGACCGCGGCGTATCCTTGAGAATGGACGACAGAATCGACAGGCTCGTCTCGCCGGTGAACGGCTGTTGCCCGGTCGCCATCTCATAGAGCACCACGCCGAGCGAAAACAGATCCGACCGGCCATCGATCGGCTCGACCCTCCGCCTGCTCCGGGGACATGTACGCGACGGTGCCGAGGATGCGTCCCTCCGCGGTGTCGCCTGCGACGCTCCTCGGTCGGCAGCATCGACGCTGGTGAGCAGCCGGGTTGCAGCTCCACGATCTTGGCGAGGCCGAAATCGAGCACCTTGATGCGCCCCGCGTGTTCGCCTTCGCCGAGCATGATGTTGGCGGGCTTGAGGTCGCGATGCGTGATGCCTTTCTGGTGCGCAGCCGACATGGCTTCCGCGACCGCGATCCCGATCGTCAGCACACGCTCGAGCGGCAGGCCGCCGGGGTGCAGCACGCTCGAAAGCGCCCGACCGTTCACCAGTTCCATCGTCAGGAAGACCGTCGAGCCGGCCTCCTCTACAGAATGAATGGTGACGATGTGAGGGTGATTAAGGGCCGCGACGGCGAGCGCTTCGCGCGTGAATCGCTCGCGGCGATCGGGATCGGACGCGGCGACTTCCGGCAGAACTTTCAGGGCGATCTCGCGCTGCAGCCGGAGATCGCGCGCGCGGTAGACTTCGCCCATTCCTCCGACGCCGAGCATCGACGCGATTTCGTACGATCCTAGCCGTGTGCCTGGAGACAGCGCCATCCTCTAGCGCACCTGTGTCCGCGCCGGCTGTTGAGCGACCATAGTCACGGAGAGGCACGCTGCGACGGGACGTGCCACCATCCGATTTGGCATGGCCGGATTATAGCCGCGCCATCCTCGCAGTCTAATCTTGAATCGCGCTGACTTCGCTTTGCCCTCGCAGCGCAGGAGACGCGATTCGATCTCGGTATTCGAGTGGAGACGGCGGTCTCTTGCAGTCGGGTCTGCACGTAGCCGAACAACCCCCGGCGAACGGAGAGTCGGTTCGTGCACGTTGTGTGTGGGCTAGCGAATTGAGGTTCTTTCCGCTGTTGGGAAGTCGGCCGGCACTGGCAGCGTGACCGTGCCCGTCGCCGCCCATTCGATGCCACGTTGGAGCAGAGCAATGTAGTCCACGGAGTTCATGGAAGCGATTGGCTCCTTGTCTGTCGCGCCCACGTGACCAAGCGTGTTGTGAAACACGCGGCCCTTCCCGTAGTTGATCGTCATGAGGATAGGTTCGTGTTCGCCCGTGCCACCGCGCATCGAGAGTGGCGCCGTCGCCGTGGCTAGCACCGTAACGTTGCGGGCCGGACCACGCAGGTTGGCGTACAGTTCATCGACGGCGTGCAACCACATCGGCGGCAGGCCCTGCATGATCGGGTGGTTCGGTGCCCGAACCGTCGTCAGGAAATCGTGCGGCGGTGGATGCTGCGCCACGCCCGGTGTGTCGGGATCGAGGACCATGCCGCTGTCTCGCCATCGGATCTTTGGACCGGCCCCTTCGTTCCGGCTCTTGTAGCCGGGCGTGAAGCCTCCCCAGCCCCCGACGCCGATCATCTCGTTGAACTCAGGCCACGCGGGAAACGCGTTGTCGGCGGCGTGGAGGACCACGAGTCCGCCGCCGTTCCTGACATAGGTCGCGAACGCTTCCTTAACAGACGAGGAGAACTCGAACCCCTCATAGTCCAACACGACGACTTCGTAGTCGCCGAACGTCGGCCTGAAGCTCGACATGTCCTGATCGGGCGCCGTGCCCTTTGGCGGCGTCGTTGCGAAGGTGACCACAAAGCGGCCGGTCGCCGCCAAGTGGCGTTTGACAATCGCGCTGCTGACTGCCCAGTTGTGAAACTGGTTGCTCTGGCCGGTGACGAGCAGCACTTTGATCGGCGCCTGCGCGGACATCGTGCGATCCGCGACGAAGGCGGCAAGGACGAAAACCACGGCCGCGGCGATCACAGAGATCAGGCGCCTATGCGAGAGTCTGAGCATGAGCATCTGCATGAAAGAAAGGATAGTGGACCGGACCGGGATCGCACTAGCTGTCGGACGCAAAGCGTCCTGACGCATGAGCCCGAGGTCCGGGATGGTCCGCCATCGACCGAATGAAATGAGGGAGATGGTGGACCCAGAATTTCACAGTTGGAACCAAATCGCAGCGTGGCTCAAAATTGTGGATGTGGTTCAGTCGTGCGCGCTATCACCTCACGATAGGTAACTTCTCGCTCAGCTCCCGAAACCAGTTCTGCACAACTATGATGCCGGGCCGGATCGTCGCACGGTCGGCCGCGGCCTCGTCTTTGAGTAGCAGGAAGCGAGCGCCGTCTCGAGACACGTCATAGGTTCGACCGGTATTCGCGAGCAGCCGGCCATCGAGGATGATCGACGGCGCGTCAAAAAGAACCGTCGCATTGCCTGTTGCGAAGGTTGGGGTGAAGCGCACGCGCGCCGCCATCAATGCGGAGCCGTTGACATAAAAAAGCTCGTCGCCGTTGCGTGCGAACAGCGGCGTTCGGCCGCCGGCGGTTGAAATCCCATACTCCGCGTCGTCGACGTTCGGGAATGGCTTCACGTAGATCTGGAACTGTCCCGTCTTGTTCGACTCGTAGGCAATCCATCGCCCGTTCGGAGCGATGGACGGGTTGCGTTCGTCGGCTGATGTGGTGAGGAGTGGCGACGCTTCGATGCCCTTCCCTGCTGAGTCGACACGAAGCGTCATCAAGTCGTAGGATCCGTTCGCGGTCAACTGCTCATAGATCAGGCGGGTGCCGTCCGGCCAAACTTCGACGGCGCGACGCTGGGCGGCGCTCGATGGCAGGGAGTCTTTTGTCAGATTTTCTTCGATGCCGGTGTCTGCTGCCTGGCGAAAGAGATTTCGCGCGCCGATGAATAGATATCGGCTGTCTGCCGACCATACCGAAAACGCACCAACCGGCTCTGAAAGAGATCGCAACGGCGTCAACTTCCGTTGTGAAAAATCCCAGGTCCAGAATCCGAGCTGGCGTCCGTCATTCATGCTGACGGCCACGCGATAGACCGTCCGGCGAGAGCCGCGGGAGGTGATAGGCGCGCTGAGGGACGCCCACGGGCGTCTCGTTGCCACGGCGATCGTACCAGACGAGCGACCTGGCGGTTCCGGCACCTGCCGACGGCGCGTAGACCAAAGTCCCCTGGTGCGAGACCACGAAATTTGCGGTAGCAGCGCGCCATGTGACCTGCTCGAGCACGGGTACGGAATCGCCCACGACCTCCAAGGTGGACAGGTCGAAGCGCACCGCCCAGAGCGCCCCGCCATTTTCGTAGACGAGGTGTCCCGTGTCGACGTAGCCCGCCTGACTTCCTGAGGGGAGCACGATTTTCCAGTCGCGGGTGTCGAGGTTGAGAACCGCCACACTGCGCTCTAACTTGGCGCCAACGATCGTGAACACGGCGCCGCGGTTGCCCGGTAACAACGAGGGAAAGAGATGGTCCCGTTCTTTCTTGGTCGCGTCCGGCCTGGTCAACACCTCTGGTTCGCCGCCGCGGGCAGCCACGCGCAGAAGTCCCGTTGCCGGATCGCTCGTGGCGAACACGATCGAATCGTCTGACCCCCAGGTGGCGCCTCGCGAGCCGCCCGATATCGACGCGATCACGCTGGGCGGCCCGCCGCCGATCGGAACTCTCTTCAATGTACCGCTGAGAAGCGGCCCCGTCATTAGCCCTTCATCGAGGCGATCGAAGAAGCCAATCCATCGGCCGTCGGCCGATACAAACGGGGCGCGCGCGTTCGTGATGCCGGCCAACGGTAGCGGATCGAGGCTATCGAACGCGCGAATGACAAGCTCCGCCTCGGGCCCTGCGGTGTAAACCACACGCCTGCCGTCGGGTGAGAGCGCGAGGTCACGATCGTTGAAGCTGAGCGCGATCGGCGCACCGGCGGGCAGTGTGATGCCGAAGCGTACTAGTGGTGACGGGGGCTGCGTTGAATCCGTGCCCCGTCGCGATGCACCACCCCACAGCAGCAGCGCCGCCAGTGCCGCACCCGCGGCGAACGGCAGCAGCGAACGCCGCGTGAGAAGCGCGATGGTTGACCGGCCCGCCACCGCGGGAGCACCGTCAACGGCCGGTGTCGCCACGGCGTCGTCAATGTCGAGGCGCGCTACCGCGATATCGGGCAGCCGCCGTTTTACGTCGCGCTCGAGACAGCGGCGAAGGAGCTTGCTGATCACAGGTGGCGTCGACGCCGGAAGCGCACCCCAATCGGGATCCTTCGTGAGAACGAGCGCAAGCACGTCGGACGTGTCGTCGGCCTCGAATACCCGACGGCCGGTCAGCATCTCGTACAGCACGGCTCCGAATGCCCACACGTCGGCGCGACGATCTACCGGGCGGCCGCGAGCCTGCTCCGGGCTCATATACGCGGCCGTGCCCATGATGATGCCCGCCGCGGTCGCATGCATCGAGATCGTTGGGGAGCTGGTGGCGCCGGGACGCGGCGCGCCTTCTGATTCGAGCGCCTTCGCCAGACCAAAATCAAGGACCTTCACGGTTCCGTCCGGTCGAACTTTGATGTTCGCGGGCTTCAGATCGCGATGGATGATGCCGCTCGCGTGTGCGGCCTCGAGTGCCTCGACGATTTGCCGGGCGATGGGAAGCGCTTCATCGAGCGGCATCGCCCCTGCGGCTAATCGATCAGCCAGCGTCAAACCCTCAACGAGTTCCATGATCAGGGCCGAATGGCCGCTCGCATCCTCGAGCCCGTGGACGTGAGCGATGTTCGGATGATTGAGCGCTGCCAGTAGCTGGGCCTCGCGTCGGAACCGCGCCAGACGATCGGCGTCATCGATGACGGCAGGTCGCAATACCTTGACGGCGACATCGCGGTTCAGTCGTTCATCTCGCGCGCGATAGACCTGACCCATGCCACCTTCGCCGAGGGCGGAAAGGATTTCATAAGGGCCGACGTGAGCGCCGGCAGCGAGCAGCATGTCCGGTAAGCCTGACGACAACGCTGCGATTGTACCTATTACCTCTGGGCGCACCAATGGGCGCGGCGACCTGCGTTAGAGGCACGTATACGAAACAGGAAATTCTGCAGAAGGCGACGCAGTGGGGCTTGACCAAACGGCGGGGCCAGCCGCTCAGCTCACAGCCGATCGGGTTGCTGCTGTGAAATCGACTGTACGTCCGCATTATCGACGTCCCGGAGTCTGGCGTTCGCGATCCGCGCGGCAACTTCGATCGGGTCATAGCCGGTCGGAAGTGTTACGACCGGCTCAACCCAAGTGCCGTGAGCGAACTCAACGCCTGAACCGGATTTCAGGTACTTCTCCAATTTTCAGCGCACGCGGCTTGTCCGCGAACTTTACGACGACATCGACGACCCACGGCCGGTGTTTCGCTATGTGGACGGAGCGACCTGCGTTGTGGGCTTCCAGGCGTGCGCCGAGATCGCTGGTGACACCGGTGTAGTAGCGCGGAGGATTGTCCGAGTTTTTAAGGACGTATTGGACCAGACCGGGATCGCACTAGCTGTCGGACGCAAGCGTCCGACGCATGAGCCCGAAGCCCGGGATGGTCCGATAATCGACCGAATGAAATGAGGGAGTATGGTGGACCAGACCGGGATCGAACCGGTGACCTCATGAATGCCATTCATGCGCGCTCCCAACTGCGCTACTGGCCCACACAGGAAACAATGATGTTACCCCGGTGAGCCAGCGCACCGCAACCGCTCGATCAACGACCGGTTATTGCTTCGGAACGACTGCCAACTGGTTGTCGATGGTGTAGCTCGACGCGTTGTCCTTCGCGATCATGCCGGCCTTCTGCTTCTGCGCCTCGGTTGGCACCGAGCCGCGCAGCACCACGACCTTCTTGTCCTGATAGGTGTCCACGTCGATCGCACCGGAATCGATCGTCTTGTCGGCGATAATCGCCGTTTTCACGTCAACCGTTTCAACCGCGCCGCGCACCGCCGAGGCATTCTCTTTCGTATCCTGCACAACACCGCGCGCCGTCTGGGCGCAAGCGGCGACGCCCGCAATCGCCACGACACAGGCCATAGCCTGCAAACTTCTTCTCATTTCAAACCCCTTCTGCTGCGATCCCTGCCAAATCGGCGGATCACGACTTCAGGCAGCAATACCCGTGCCCATGTCGAACGAGATCGGCCGCGGACGGCCGTTGACAGTGAACATCGCGGCCACTAGTGTCGTCTATCGACACCATGAATCTGCGCGACTGGAAGCTCCGCCTTCTCGCGTTGTTCGCGTCGGGTCGGGTGGAACGCGAGCTCGACGACGAGCTCGCCTTCCATCTGGAGAAAGAAACGCAGAAGCTGATCGACGAGGGCCTGTCCCCGGCCGAGGCGCGGCTGAAAGCCCGCGCGCGGTTCGGATCGGTCACGCTCGCCGCCGATGAGTGCCGTGACGAGCGTGGCATCTCGTTCGCGGAAACCACCGCGCGTGACGTGCTCTACGCGTTGCGGACCTTCCGGCGCGCGCCGCTCGTCGCCTTCACGGTCGTCTCGACGGTGGCGCTCGGCCTGGGTCTCGTGGCGGTCGCCTTCAGCATGCTCAGCATCTTCGTGTTTCGCGTCGACGCGGTACCCGACGTTCACGAGATGGTTCGGGTGGCACGACCGGAAAACGCCGATGGCGGCCGCGATGCGTTCACGCTGTCGGACTACGACGCGCTGCGGCGCGAAACCAGCGTCTTCACAGACGTCTACGCCGAATTCTCCGAGATCGACGCCCGCGTCGACGGGCGCATGATGTCGGTGACGCTCGTCACCGGCAACTTCTTCGAGGTCGTCGGCGTGCGCCCCGCTCTCGGCCGCGCCCTCACGCCCGCCGACGACGACCGCTCCGGCGGACAGCCCGTCGTCGTGCTCAGCGAGCGCGGCTGGCAGCGGCATTTTGCGCGCGACCCTGGCGTGCTCGGCAAGACGCTGCTCGTCGCCGGAGCACCGCACGAAATCATCGGCGTCATGCCGGCCGGTTTCCGCGGGCTGGCGGTCAGCGCCGCTGATATGTGGGCGCCGCTGGCGCGGCTCGCCGAGTTCCGTCCCGGCGATCGCGGCAAAGAAGGCACTGTTGGCGTCAGTATCATCGGCCGGCTGAAACCGGGAGGATCGCGCGAGTCGGCACTGGCGCAGCTGATCGTCTGGGACGGCAATCAAGCTCGGAATGGCACGGCCGATCGACCGTCAACCAACATCATCCTGCTGTCGCACCAGGGCACCGTTCCGCAGCCGTTCGAAGCGATCGCGCTGTTTTCGCCGCTGTTCTTTGCGTTCGGACTGATCCTGATGATCGGTTGCGCGAATGTCGCCAACCTGCTGCTCGCCCGCGCGTTCGCGCGCCAGCGCGAGATCGGCGTGCGGCTGTCGCTCGGTGCATCGCGGCCGCGGATCATCCGCCAGCTGCTGACGGAAAGCCTGCTGCTCGCGCTCGCCGCGGCGGCGGCGGCGTTCTTCATATCGCGCGTGGTGCTCGAAGTGTTCATCTACTCGCTGCTGACCAGCCTCCCGCCGGACATCGGCAACATTACGCTGGCCACACCGCCTCCCGACTGGCGCGTCGTCGTCTTCTTGATCGTCGGCGCCGTCATTGCCACGGTGTTCTTTGGGTTGATGCCGGCGCTGCAGGCGACGCGGGTGGAGCTGGTGCGGACGATCCGCGGCGAGATCATGAAGGACGCCAAACCTGGACGGGCGCGGGACTTTTTGATCGGCCTTCAAGTGGGCGCGTCGGCGCTGCTGTTGATCTGCTCTGCGGTTTTTCTCCGCAGCACCTTCGCCGCCTCCAACTTCGAAGGCGGCTGGCGTACCTCGGACACGGTCATCATCGAGGTGGTCAACGAGCCGCTCCGCAACAACCTGGTGCGGGCGCTCGGCGATGCGCCCACGGTGATTGCATTCGCAGCGTCATCCGATCTGGCGGCCCCACCCCGCGCAGCGTTCGCTGAGACGAACGGCTCGAAGGCCGCGGTCGTGTACAAGTCGGTTTCAGCGGAATACTTCGACGTGCTCGACATTCCGATTGTGCGAGGCCGGTCGTTCATGCCCGCGGAACGTGACTCGGGCGCTGCGGTCGCGATCGTCAGCGTGGCAACCGCTCAGAAGCTGTGGCCGAACGGTGATGCCGTCGGCCAGCTGCTGCAGCTCGATCCGGATCCCAACTCACCGACGCGCCGTGACGATGAACCCGCATTGGCGGCGCGGACCTTTGCGGTGGTAGGCATGGCCCGTGATGTCGCGGGATTTCGAATCTCCCCCTTTGATGCCGCGGTCGTTTATCTTCCGGCTACCGCCGCCATGGCCAAGACTTCCCTGATCGCGCGGGTGACGGGCGATCCCGAGCGCGCGCGGCAAACGCTGCTCGACCGCCTTACCCTCGTCGACCCCAACATGGGGCAGATCGTGACGATGCGGACGATGGCGATGATGGATACCTACTTCCTGCGGATTGCGTTCTGGATGACGCTTGCGCTCGGCGGCCTGGCGCTCGCGCTGACGATCTCAGGACTGTTCAGCGTGCTGTCGTATCTGGTCGAGCAGCGCCGCAAAGAAATTGGCGTGCGCATGGCGCTCGGTGCGACCTCCCGAAATGTGACGCGACTGGTGTTCTCGCAATCCATCCGCCCGGTGGGATTCGGGCTGCTCGCGGGCACCAGCCTGGCCGCAAGTCTTGCCGCCGTGCTGCTCTCGCTTCCGGACGCCGCCGCGATGGGGAATGTCGTGTCGGTCCTCGATCCGATTGCCTACTCGGGCAGCGTGCTGTTCATCATCGCGGCCTGCCTGCTTGCCGCATCGATTCCGGCGATGCGCGCCTCGCGCGTCGACCCGATGCAGACGCTGCGAGAAGAGTAGGGCGCTACTCGGCTTTCAGCGTTTCAACCGGATCGACACGCTCGGCGCGGCTCGCCGGATACCAGGCCGCTAACGCGGCCAGCGTGAGGAGCGCCGCCGTCGCCGCGACAAACGTCGTGACATCGAGCGGCTGCACCCCCTGCAGCAGTCCCTGTATCAACCGCGTTCCAAAGCCGGCCGCCACCACTCCCACCGTGGCGCCGGTCGCCGCCAGCACCAGCGCCTGCCGCACCACCATCCAGCGCACGCTGCCCCGGCCCGCTCCGAGAGCGACACGGATCGCAAACTCACGGCGCCGCTGCTGCGAGTTCAGGACGATAACCGCATACAGCCCGCTGATGCAGAGGACCAATGCCACGGAACCAAAGACGACGAGGGCGATCATGACCAGCCGGTGACGCGCCATGCCCTCAGTCAGCGCCTGCTCCGCGGTCGTGACGGCAGGCACCGCGATGCCCGGGTCGACGGCATGCACCGCGGCCCGCAACTCCGCCGCCAGCGAGGCGGCCCGAAACGCGCCGGTGCGCACGGCAATGTGACGACGGGGCCAGGAGTACTGATAGGTCGTGCCGAACGACGTCGGCCGAATCGGTTCGGTGACGCCGTGTGCGCGCATGTCGGCGATGATGCCGACCACAGTGATCCACTCCCGACCCGGACTGCCCGGACCGATGTAGACCTCGGCGCCAACGGCGTCGCCCTTCGGCCAGAACATCCGCGCCATGGTCTCGTTGACGAGCACCACGTTCGGCGCGTTGTCGGTGTCGGTCGGCAGCAGATCGCGACCGGCCACGATGCGCGCGCCGATGTCGGCGACGAAGTTCGGCGACACCGACAGGTAAGCGACCTCCCGTCGCGGCGCTTCAGGCGCATCGCCCTTGATCGCCAGGCCGGCCATGGTGCCGCCCCACAATGGAAATCCCACTGATGCGGTCGCCGCGGTGACGCCGGGAATCTGTCGCGCGCGTTCGAGCACGTCCCGCTCGAACTGGACCTGCGCCGCCGCGGTACGATAGCGCTCGCCCGGCAGGTTCACCTGCAACCACGTCAGGCCCGAGCTATCGAAGCCCAGCTCGCGCTGCGACAGATGCTGCACCGTCCGGATCAGCAGGCCGGCGCCAACCAGCATCACCAACGCAATGGCCACCTGAGCCGCCACCAGCGCACCGCGTGTAGCGGTGACGCCAGCGTCGCCGGTGCTCGAGCGTGATGACCTCAATGTGTCGTTCGCCGAGACGCGAACCACTCCGCGCGGCAAGAGCGCGGCGACGAGCGCAATCAGAAATCCGGCTCCGATGCCCGCCACGATGGTGGTGAGGTCGAGGCTCACCGGCGCCAGGCGGCCCAGGAAGAACTGCTGGTATCGCGCCGCCACCCGTACCAGGCCGTACGCGATCCAGATGCCCGCGACCGCACCGATCAGGCCGAGCACGATTGCGTCGACCAGCTGCTCGACGAAGAGTCGCGCGCGCGTCGCGCCAAGCGCGGCTCTCACCGCCATTTGATGACGCATCGCCATGGCCTGCGCGGTGGAAAGACCGGCGAGATTGGTGGCAACGATGAGCAGCAGCAGCACTGCCGCCGCGGCAACCGCCATCAATGCCGGTCCCGCGGATCCAACCAGTTCATCCCGGAGCGGTTTCGCAACCAAGGTCTGGCTGCGATGCATCTCCGGAAAGCGATCCTGTTGCTGCCTCGAGAACACCGCGAGAAACGCGTCGACGTCCGCTAGAGAGGCGTTCGGCGCGCGGCGCGCGAGCACCGTCAGCGGACGCCGCGTTCGAATGTCCTTGAGCAGCGTGGGCATGTCGACGGGGAGCCACGCTTCGCTTCTCGTGAAATACGGCGGCACGAAATCCGCCGGCATCACGCCGACAATCGAACGCGCACGCCCATCCAGGATGATCGATCGGCCGAGGACATCGGGGGCGCCGTCAAGATAGTCACGCCAGAAGTTGGCGCTGACGACGACGCCGTTGCGATCGTCGGGATCCCACACCCGGCCGAGCGCCGGCGTGACGCCAAGCAGCGTGAAGTAGTCGAGGTTCACCGCGCTCGTCCCCACATTGAACGTGCCGTCGGCCGCCGAATAGGTGGCGCCGAAAGGCCGGACCGCAGTGAGCTGGACAAGCGGCGACGTGCTCGCGCGCAAATCCTCGAAGACGTGCGTCGAGACCGCCGACGACGAGCCGTCGACGACGGTCAGCACCGACACGAGCTCGTCGCCATTGCGATATGGCAGCGGATCTATGAACGCGCTCTTAACCAGGGTGAGGCTGGCACACGCGACTCCAATCGCGAGAGCAAGCGTGCCTGAGGACGCGATCGCATACAGGGGCCGATCCCTGAACTGCCTGAAGGCCGGACGCATCAAGTCGTGGAGGCTCACGCGCGCGATTGGGTCGAAGTCGTATCGCCGCGCCTCGACCTGGCGCCGGCTGCTAATGCGGCACGCGATCAGCGAGCGTGTGGCATGAACCCAATACCAGCGCGCCGCCGCCACGGCGCCGCGCTTCCGCCGCGCGGTGAGGTAGCCCTCGTGCAGATCGCCGACGACGGCATCACGCGATCGCTTGATCGAGCAGCGCCTGGAGCAGCCGCTCCGCCATTCGAGGTGGCTGCGTCGCGCTCACAATCGCTCCAACTTCGGCTCGAGGCCCTGCATCAGGCGCCGGACCGCCCTCAACGAGCGCGCCAGCGAACGGCGGCCCTCTCCGCTCAACTTGTAGAACCGCTTGCTGCGGCCGCCCCGCTCGGGTGTCGGCTCGCCGTAGCGCGAGGTCACGAGGCCGCGCGACTCAAGCCGTTCGAGCGTCGTGAAGATCGCCCCCGGCGACACGTCCCGCTCGGCACGCGCCCTCAGCTCTTCGCGAATCGACGTCCCGTACGCGTCATCGTCGAGGCGCATCACCGCGAGCATCACGAGTTGTTCGAAATCGCCAAGATTGTCGCTCATCGGCGGGATTAAACTACAATGCAGGTGAAATGACAACTACATCGTAGGTGAAATGAGTGACGAGCGGGAGGACCAGCGGTCCTCCCTCCGGTATCCGTTACTTCGTCGAGCGGAGCGCTGCGGCGGGATCGATCCGCGCCGCGCGCCAGGCCGGACCGGCGACCGAGATCGCCGCCGTCAGCCGAGCACCACGCGTGACCAGCGCGAACGTCGACGAAGTCGAGCGGCTGCACGCCGAACAGCATCGTGGCGATCAGCCGGCCGAACGCGGCCGAGAGCACCAGGCCGATGACGGCGCCCGTCGCAATCACCTTCATGGCGCTGCCGACGACCAGCCGCATCACGTCAGAGGACGTCGCGCCGAGCGCGCGGCGCACGCCGAAGTCGCGCATGCGCTGCTGCACCGAATACGCCAGGATGCCGAACACGCCGACCATCGCCAGCATCACCGCGAGCGCCGCAAACGCCGCCACCATCACGGCGCGGAAACGGTGGCGGCCGGTCGCCGCCCACTCCACGTCCTCGAGTGTGGTGATCGACGACACGCTGACGAGCTGGTCCTTGTCGATCCGCGAGATCGCCGCGCGGACCGCCGGCGGTCAGCGCCTCGGCGCTGCCGGTCTTCGACTTGACCAGCAGCATGATGTCGCCAATCAGGTCCTGCGGCAGCGGCGTGTAGAGCTGCACGTAGTCGGCGGCTCATCGGGCCGCTGCTTCACCTGCTTGGCGACACCAATAATCTCCGCGACCGACCGGGTGCGTCGTTGGGGCGCAGTCGACCGGCCTTGAATGAGACCTGCAGGCCGACCGGATTGCGTCCGCCCAGCCTCCGCGCGAACGCTTCATTGACGATACACTGCTCGGGCTTGCCGCGCGCGTCACGGGCATCGAAGTCGCGGCCGGCCACGATCGGCAGTTCGAGTGTCGAGAAATACGTCGAGCTGACGATCTGGTACGCCGTGATCGGCTTCCGCGCTCGTCCAGTGGCGGGTCGCCGACCACTTCGTAGTGCCAGGGATATTCGCCGAAAAATGTTTCACCGAGCGGCAAGCCGGACGACCAGCCAACATCGGCCACGCCGGGCACCGCCCGCACTTCGGCCTCCACCTGGTCGAAGAACTGCTGCAGCTTCTCCGGCGTCGGATAGCTGCTGCCCAGCGGATCGACCAGCATCGATCAACACGCTTTCGGCGCGATAGCCGCGATCGTAGGACTGCACCGCGATCAGCGTCCGCAGCAGCAGGCCGGCGCCGAACAACAGCAGCACCGCCGTCGCCACCTCGCCGACCACCAGCAGACTGCGCAACGCTGCCGCCGCCGCCGGTCGTGGTGCGGCTGTCGGCGCCCATCGCTTCGGTGGGCGCAACCGCCGTGGCCTGGAACGCCGGCGCAATGCCGAACACCACGCCGACGATCAACGCCGCCGCGCGCGCAGAACGCGACGACGCGCATGTCGAACGCGAGCGTGACGGCGGCCGGCAGCAGACCCTCCGGAATCAGCACCGGCGCCACCTGCAGAATCGCCGCGCCGACGGCGATGCCGAACGCGCCGCCGATGATCGACAGCACCACGCTCTCGGTGAGCAGCTGGCGGATGATGCGGCGGCGGCCGGCGCCGAGCGCCGAGCGGACGGCCAGCTCGCGCGAGCGCGCAGTGGCGCGCGCCAGCAGCAGGTTCGCGACGTTCGCGCAGCAGATCAGCAGCACGAAGCCGACCACGCCGAGAAACAGCATCGACGTGGTCTTCAGATCGCTGCCGACCATCGTGTCGTGCAGCGGCTCGAGCGTCACCGTCCGCCCCTTGTTGAACTCGGGAAATTCGCGCGCCAGGCCCTCGGCCACCGCCGCCAGATCGGCCTGCGCCGCCTCGATGGCGACGCCGGGCTTCATCCGCCCGACGACCTGCAGCTGGTAGGCCGCCCGCGCGCGCGGCGGCAGGTTGGCGAGGAATCGGACGCATGCCCCACATCGAGGTGCGCCCGAGGATCTCGAAGCTCTTCGGCATCACGCCGACGACGGTCCACAGCTCGCCGTCGAGCTTGCAGCTCGCCGCCGACGATCGACGGATCGCGATTGAAGCGTGTTTCCCAGAGCCCTTCGCTGATCACGACCGCTGCGGCGCCGCTGTTCTTCGTCTTCGGGAGAGAACGTCCGGCCGGCAATCGGCGTGACGCCGAGCACGTCGAAGATGCCCGAGGTCACCCACTGCCGCGACACCGTCAGCGCGTTGCCGTCGCGTCCGGACATCACCATGCTGCCCATCGACGGCGTGTAGCCGGCGATGGTCTCGAACGTCCGGCTGCGGGACTTCCAGTCGCAGCATGTTCGGCGGCGAGGCGAACCCTCGCGGTGTCGTGTCGGATGTTTCCCAGATCGTGACGAGCTGTTCGGCGTCGCCGTACGGCAGCGGCCGCAGCAGCGTCGCGTCGACGAGCGCGAAGATCGCGCTGTTCGCGCCGATGCCGAGCGCGAGCGTCAGCATCGCGACCAGCGTGAAGGCCGGCGCCGCACGCAATTGCCGGAACGCGAACTTGACGTCTTCTCGCAACTCTTCGAGCCACAGGGTCACGCTCATCTCACGATCTCGCTTTCTGCCAAGGTCCACGCACGTCCGCTTCACACGAGCCACGTCGCCCATCTTCTCGATCGCCTGCGCGCGCGCCTCGCCGGCTCCATGCCGTCGGCGACAAGCTCGCGCGTGCGCATCTCGAGGTGCAACGCGATCTCTTCGTCGAACTCCTGATCGAGCGGCACGCGCCAGAGCCACGAACGCAGTGAGCGCTTCATGTCGCAAACACCTTCGAGACGCCGGCCGAAAACCCTCTTCCAGGTCGCCATCTCCGCTGCCAGCTGCTCGCGGCCGGCGTCGGTCAACCGATATAACTTGGCGCGCCGTCCGAGGTCTGACGTGCCCCATTCGGCCTCGACCCACCCCTTGCGCTCGAGCCGGTAGAGGGCCGGATAGAGCGATCCGTCCTCGATCAGGAACGCGTCGCCGGTCGTCTCTTCGATGAAGCGCGCGACCGCGTATCCATGGCTCGGACCACGGGTTAAAGTCTTGAGAATTAAGGCATCTAGCGCCCCGTGGAGGAGGCCGTTAGGTGTCTTGATCGGCTCGGCGGCATAAGTAGTCATACCCAGATATTCTTGGTAATGGCTTTGACGGAGTCGGGACCGAAAAGTTTGCGGTACGGGGATCACTGCGCCTTCCCGTCGGGATTCACCTCCCGACAGCGACCGCGCGCATTTCGTCAAGCGCGAGTTCGAGCAGCCCCTTCGCGTCGAACAGGAAACAATGCGCGTGGCCGACGCGGCCGCCCCGATTGGCGTATTGGCCGAGGTACGCGTTGACGATCTGCGCGAAGAAGCGATCCGGCCAGTTCGGATGCGCGCCGGCGCCGCTCGTGTCGACTTCCTTCATTTCCTTCCAGACACGCTCGCCGTTTTCGATCACCGGCACTTCGAATCGTCGCGATGCGCAGGTCCGGCACGTCGAGAATGTGCTCGGCATAATGCAGGAACGTCACTTGTCGTGATCGCAACCGATCACAGGATCTGCCGTTGAGCTCGACGAAGCGATCGAGCGCCGAGCCCTTGCCGAACGGCGAAGTCCCATGGCTGTTCCGAGATGCAGATGCCGCGCGCCGGCGCCCCAGCGACGAAGCGCGCGACATGGTCGTTGACGAGCGAACCCGGATAGGTCCGGAAAAACTCGACCAGCGTGCCGTTGTCCCGCGCCGCCCGCGCGGTCGCGCATCGAACGGCCGGCATCTTCTCGAGCAGCTCGCGCTCGTTGAGCCCGGGATAGACGCCGCGCCCCACATCGTCGTAATACGTCGGGGCAGCTGCGTACATCATCATCGTGCCGGCGTCGGTCAGCGCATCCTTGATCGCGAGATGAATCTGATCGGCCGCCGGCGATCTCGCCGACCGCCCGCACCGACGCATGGACCATGACGGTGTCGCCGGGCGCGATCGCCGACGATCGGAAATCATCCGCCAGCTCGCTCTCGAGAACACCCGCGTGATTGTACTTCCGATTGCTGATTGGGAAAACTGGGGGGAGGCGGGGCGGGTGGGAGAGGCTGGGACAGGGGGCGGGTGGCGGGGAGGGTGCTCCCCCCGACTGCGTCCGTGACGGTACATCCTTCCTCAATTTCTCCGCACTGGACTCAGCCGCTGCGCGGCAGCAGGGGCGGCTCGCAATTTTCATAGGATTCTGAAGACTTTCGCTCGGAAGCTCAACGCTCTGCGGACCTTTGGTACATCCCTTGCAGCCATTCTGCGGGGGTTGGAAATGGCTCAGTCGAAAATTCGTTACGCAGTGGTGGGGCTCGGGCATATCGCGCAAGCAGCGGTGCTGCCGGCGTTCGCGCACGCACGACGTAACTCATCCCTCCACGCAATAGTCAGCGGCAGCGAGAAAAAACTCAACGAGCTAGGTGACAAGTACCGGATCCCGGTGCGGGCCAGCTACGACAACTACGAGCGCTGCCTCAAGGAAGTCGACGCGGTGTACATCTGCACGCCCAATTCTGAGCACGAAGATTACACAGTACGCGCCGCCGCTGCAGGCGTGCACGTGCTGTGCGAGAAGCCGCTCGCGGTCACCGACAAGGCCTGCCGCAGCATGGTCAACGCGTGCCGCAAGGCCGACGTCAAGTTGATGACCGCCTACCGGCTGCACTTCGAGCCGCTCTTCCTCGAGATTCTCGACCTCGTGCGACGCGGCAAGATCGGCGAGCCGCGCTTCTTCAGCTCGTCGTTCTCGATGCACGCCAAGCCGCACGGCATCCGCACGCAGAAAGAAACCGGCGGCGGCACGCTCTACGACCTCGGCGTCTACTGCGTCAACACCGCGCGGGTCATGTTCGGCGCCGAGCCGACCGAGTGTTCGCCTATTCGATCGACGGCGCCCGCGCCGACATGCCGGAGATCGACGAGATGACGTCGTGCATGCTGCGGTTCGACGGCGATCGCCTCGCGACCTTCACCACCAGCTTCGACGCCAACGGCGTCTCCGACTTCCGCATCGTCGGCACCGAGGGCAACATCCACGCCGAGCCGGCGTACGAGTATGCCGAGGCGCTCGGCTACACGCTCACGGTCGGCGACAACAGCCGCAAGAAGAAGGGCCGCCGCCGCGACCAGTTCGCCGCCGAGCTCGTCTACTTCTCGGATTGCGTGCTGCAGGGCAAGGATCCGGAGCCGTCAGCCGAAGAAGGCTGCTGGGACGTGCGCGTGGTCGACGCGCTCTATCAGTCGGCGCGCCGCGGCACGCCGTGTCGCTCTGGTCACTTCGGGCCGGAAGAAGCCCGGCGAAAATCCAGGCGCGAGGACTTCCCGCCGCTCGCAGGAGCCGGATCTGGTCGCGGTCGGGAAGCCGCACGACTGAAGACGGAGACGAAGGCCGTAGCCGTTAGGTTCTAGATTATTCGGTCTCTTACACGGCGTCGGCCAGGTCTCGCACGCGCCCACGTCTCGTGATGCGCGTGTAGACCAGCGTGCTCGCCGCCTTGCTCGCTTGCCGCGGTCGTGATCTCGATCGTCAGCACCTTGCCGTCTGCGCTGAGCGCCACCACTTCTCTCACGTGGTCGTGTCGCCGTTCGGCGCCTTCATCGCGCCTTCGCTGACCAGCGCGCGCCCTTCCCATTTCGTCGTCATCGTGACGGCGCCGCCCTGGCCCGCCGGCGTCGACGTCTTGCGCCCGGGCCTGTAAATGCGGACGTGCGCTTCGTTGATCTGGCTCTCGATCACGAGGTGCCGTTGGCGGGCTGCGTGATGTGCAGCGTCTTCGGCGCGCCGGCCGGAATCAGTCCGGTGATGCCGGCGGTGGCGATACCTGGCTCTTCGCCGCATCAAGCTTCCACGTGCCCGAAAAATCCGGCGCCTGCGCGGAGAGGCGACGGCTGCCGCATGATCAAGCGACGCGCAGCGATGGATCAGCGATCGCATCACTGGGCTCCCAGATCGAGCGCGACGATCTTCTCGCGATCGCGCGCGTAGAGCGTCGTGCCGACCAGCGTCGGCACGGTCCACGACACCGTGTCGAACACCTTCTTCGCTTCCGAGAGCATCGTCACGCCTTCCGGCGCGAGCCTGGCGAGCGCGAGATCGCCGTCCTCATCCATGATGATCGCCTTGCCGTCGGCATAGACGATGCTGGCGCGGCCGAAGCCGCGATGCTGCCAGGCCGACTGGCCGGTCTTGATGTTGAGCGCGGTCAGAAACGCCGGGCCGAAATCGCCGGTCGTGCCGTAGACGTAATCGCCGAGCCGCACCGCGTTCAGGAACATGAAGCGCACGCGATTGGTGAACCACAGCTCGTCGGCATGCGTCGCGGTCGCCTTCCTGCGTCAGCTGGATCGCGCGGCTGCCGGCCTTGTAGGCCGACGACACGAACAGGATGTTGTCGGGACCCCAGATCGGCGTGCCGCAATTGAGGTCGTTGCCGGGATCGTGCGGAGTGCGACCACAGGACCTGGCCGTTGGCGGGATCCATGCCGTTGACCGTGCCGCCGCCAAAGACCACGAGCTGCATCCCGCCCGCCCATCTCGATCAGGATCGGCGGCGCGTCCGAGGTCAGAAAGTCGCCGCTCTTCCACACCACGGCGCCGTCGCTCTGGCGGAACGCCATCACCGACTGGCCCGGGCCGCCGACGCTGCAGATGATCGTGTCGCGATACGCGATGGGGCTGCAGCCGTAGCCGACCTTCACCACCGGCCGGATCAGCAGCTCGGGCGAGTCGAACTCCTTGATGAGATCGTGCGACCAGAGCACCTTGCCGGTCCTCTTGTCGAACGCGAACACCTGCTTGTTGGTGCCGATCGTGAACAGGCGGTCGCCGACGATGCAGCGGCGTCGAATGCGGGCCGGCGCCGAAGCTGAAGTCTTCGCGGCGCGACGGATACTTGTGTTCCCAGATCGTCTTGCCGGTCGCCGCGTCGATGCGCGACGACGGTCTCTTCGGCGTCCCACGGGCCCTGCTTGCGCGCGGCCGTTGCCGGCGCGATACATCGTGTAGAGCCGGCCATCGTCCACGAGGATGGCGGAATGGCCGGTGCCGAGCGGCCGGCTCCAGATCACGGGCGGTCCGCCCTCGGGCCACTTGTCGGCGAGCCCGCGTCGACTCGACGATGAAGTTGCGGTTCGGGCCGCCCCACTGGCGCCACGAAACCATGGTGGGCTTGGCTTGTGCGTGAAGGTCGAGTTGGGTCGAGGTCCCCGCGGCCCAGACAGAGAGCACCATCGTGAAGGTGGCGCCCAATCGAAGTAGCACTGCCATCATCCGCATGCGCGGGATTCTACCGCCAGTCCGGGCATTGTCTCGTCGAGGATCTCGATCGTGTCGCGATCGGTGATTCTTTTCACGCATCAGCGCGTAAACCGCCTCGCGAGCACTCGCCAGAAGTAGTGAACAGATGGCGATATGTAAGATGGGTTTTATTAGTCGCATAAAGTTTCTCCATAGTATAATAGTATATTAGTACATAAACTTTACATTAGCACCTTTAGCCTTAAGTTAGCCTTAAAATGCTACTCCGAATTCAAAATATTCTTTAATGAGGTGCCCGGATCCGCGGCCCGCATGAAGGCTTCACCTATTAAAAAAGCGTTTACATTATGATGATGTAAATAAGCGATATCGCGAGCTGTGTGGATACCGCTTTCGCTGATAATTAAACGATCATGGGGAATATGTGGCAGCAAATTAAGCGTAGTGGTGAGGTGGGTGTCAAAAGTGCCTAAATCGCGATTGTTAATACCAATTAAAGGCAAATCCAATGTTAAAGCGATGTTTAATTCATTACGATCGTGCACTTCAACTAAGACATCCATGCCGAGTCTAATTGCGAGTTGTGAGAGTTCATATAATTGTTGCTGTGACAGTGCGGCTACAATAAGTAAAATACAGTCTGCGCGTAAAACTCTGGCTTCATAAACTTGATATGGGTCAATGATAAAATCTTTGCGCAATAAGGGTAAGTCGCAGGCTTCATGTACTTGGAATAAATGCTCATTGCAGCCTTAAAAAATTCCGTATCCGTCAATACAGATAGACATGTCGCACCTGCTTGCGCATAACTTTGTGCAATGGCAGTCGGATTGTAATCTAATCGAAGTACACCTTTACTCGGAGACGCTTTTTTCATTTCCGCAATAATGGCAACTTGATGGGCTTGTGATATCAAATATCTGGAGCTCTTAGCCAGCCGTGAGCAACAGAATTCAGGAGCAAGATAATTTAATCATGTGCGGCATTGCGGGTTACGTAGGGAGCTTCGTACCGGGACTAGCTCTGAGGATGAACGCTGCCCAGGCACATCGTGGCCCTGATGGACAAGGAGTCTATGAGGATGCGGATGCGGGGATCGCGTTAGCGCATGTGCGATTAGCGGTTTTAGATCCTTCCGCAGCGGCTGCTCAACCCATGCATTCCTCTGATGGTCGTTTCGTCTTGATCTATAATGGAGAGATCTACAATTTTAAAGAATTGCGGCGGCAATTAGTTGGACGTGGATACACTTTTACCTCGAGCGGCGACACTGAGGTACTCCTGCACGGCTTGCAAGCATATGGAATATCTTTCATCGAACAACTCAACGGAATGTTTGCCTTCGCATGGTGGGACCGACATGAGCGTGAGCTGCTATTGGCGCGCGACCACATGGGTATCAAACCTCTTTACTATGCGACTCCTCAGCCTGGCACTTTACTGTTCGCGAGCGAAATCAAGGCGCTGTGCGCGCATCCAAATCTAAAGCGGGAGCCCGACTTCGAAGCGATACAACAACATCTCGCCTATTGTCACTCTTCCGGCGAGCGAACTGCTCTGAAAGGTGTTAAACGTTTGCCACCTGGACACTGGCTTCGCTGGCGCTCAACGACACGGCAGATCCAGATTCAAAACTTTTGGACTCTTTCCTTTAAACAAACAAAGACCGAAGATCGGCGTGAAGCTACCGCAGAACTGCAGAGCCTTGTCCGGAAAGCCACGATTCGACAGTTAGTCTCGGACGTGCCGATCGGCGCGTTTTTGAGCGGCGGACTCGATAGTAGTTTTATCACGAAAGTCGCTAGCGAAGCGATAGGCAGAGACTTTCGGTGTTATACGATTACTTATCCCAGTTCTGACAACAGGCTCGATCGTGCCGATCCAGACGCTCCTTACGCTCGCCGCTTAGCCAAGGCTCTGGGCGTGAGGCTGAAGGAAATAGAACTTTCCCCGGCGGTCGCCGACCTCTGGCCGAAACTGATCCATCATCTGGATGAGCCGATCGCCGATCCAGCGGTTATCTCGAGTTATCTCGTGTGTAAGCTAGCTAAAGAGAATCGCACGACTGTTCTCCTGTCGGGTCAAGGTGCCGATGAGTTGTTCTGCGGCTATCCACGCTATCCGATGATGCGCGCGACCCGGTCGTTGGACCGTCTTCCTCGTTTTATGCGCAGTATTGTTTCTCGAAGCGCTCATCGCCTACCGGGTGCAAGAGAAGGTCAGCTAGGGGCATCGCTGAGGCGCGCCAGACGGGTTCTCGTCGAATTGGAGCGAACACCGGAAGAGCGGTTTCTTAGTTATTGCGCCAATACACCGGCACATGAGGTCAGCCGGATCATCAGCCCGGAGTTCAAAGAAGCCTTAAATGGACATGCGTTTCTAGATGATTGCTTGCAGCATATGAACGATACTCACTTGGACGGATTACAACGATTTCGGGAGCGAGACCTGTCCGTATATCTACCGAATCATAATTTACTCTATACCGATAAAACGGCAATGGCAGTCGGGTTAGAGGCACGCGTTCCTTTGCTGGATGTTGAGTTGGTCGATCGAGTTGCGCGCTATCCGTATAGATGGTTGCTGGCCGGCGGCAAAACGAAAGTACTGTTCCGGGATGCGGCCCGAGGCATAGTCCCGGATGAAATCATCGACCGACCGAAGGCTGGTTTCGGCGCGCCGTACCGGAAATGGTTACGCTATGACCTAGCCGACATGTGGAACGAACTCACCACCGAAAGCGGAGTTCGCGGACGCGGCTGGTTTGATTACTCGGCTTTGCACAATATCCGCGGACGGAGCCAAGCCGGTAAAGACGACCTCTACATGCTTCAGTGGGCGGTCCTCACTATCGAGCTTTGGGCGCGGCAGTTTATAGACCGAAACCCAGCACATACTGAGCTTTAACGCGCAACAAAAGCTTCGATGAATGAGAGCAAACAAGCGGTACACGACTTCTGGAATACTGAGTCATGTGGAGAATCGTTATATTTGGACGGTCATACTCGAGACGACTACCGCCGTCAGTCTAACGTCCGCTATGATTTAGAACCTTATATCTTGGAGTTTGCCGGGTTTAATCAAGTAAAAGAAAAAAAGGTTCTGGAGCTAGGCACAGGCCTCGGAGCGGATCATCAGAGATTTCGTGAAGCAGGGGCTATTCTCTATGGAATTGATCTGACCAGGCGGGCTGTTGAACATTCTAAACGCCGATTTCGAGTTTTTGAATTTGATGAAAATCTGCAGGTGGCGGATGCAGAGAATTTACCTTTCAAGAACGAATCTTTTGATTGGGTGTATTCATGGGGAGTACTCCACCATACACCAAATACGGAGAGAGCCGTGGCTGAGGCTTCCCGTGTCTTAAAATCGCGGGGCACCGCCAAGGTTATGATCTATCACAAATATAGCTTTGTCGGCTTTATGTTGTGGATCAGGTACGCCCTCCTGCGATTCAAACCGATGACTCCGTTACAGGAGATCTACAGTCGATATTTAGAGAGTCCTGGCACGAAAGCCTATTCTATTTCGGAGGCGCGTGAGCTTTTCGCGGGGAAATTCACTAAGGTCGATGTAAGAGTTGTTCTAACGCATGGCGATCTATTGAGTTCCTCTGTTGGCCAGAGACACCGTGGCTTGTTCCTCCAGGTTGCCCGTCTGATCTGGCCGCGATGGTTTATTCGTACATTTTGCCAGAGATATGGGCTCTTCATGCTGATCACTGCGACAAAGTGAAGCTGCGAGCCTTAACACAGAAGAGCTAAGTGCCCGACAAACAGAGAAAGTGGCGATCCATGGTACCTGAGATGATGACGCGATTGATCCTGGTTAGCTTGTTGATTGCCGGTCGGGCATTTGCTGCTGACGCAATCAGTCCGGATGGAGGCTCTGCAAATTGGAATATAGCAACTGCAGAACGGGACCCTAAACTAACTCGTAACTCCGATGCACTCGATGCCGGCGTCGGCCCTCTGGTCAATGTCAAGGCACATGGTGCGAGAGGTGACGGCGCAACAGACGATACGACAGTGATTCAGGCTGCTTTGAATCTTTTCACGAACGGAGTCACCGCCACCGCCTCCGGCACGTTATATTTCCCCGACGGGGATTACAAAATCACTGCGCCGCTTATTTATGGCGGCGGCGTGAGTTATGGCCTTCGTATTTACGGCAGTATTGGCGGCAGCCGAGGACCGACTGGGAGTCGGATATCCTGGCATGGCGCACCCGGCGGTACGATGATGATTCTTGCGGGCGCTAACGGTCTGACGATTGAGAACCTTGAATTGAATGGAAGAAATCTCGCTAAATATGGCATCCATTCAACGGCAACAAATATCGTCGCCACGACTCTCGGAAGCGATGTAGTTCCGGGGGTGCGAACGGTTACTCCGGGGTCGATGACGAATATAGCGGTCGGGACTTTGCTTAATATCGACACAGGATCGACTGTCGAGTATGTGTATGTCACCGCAGTTACAAAAACCACCTTTACGGCGGCGTTTACAAAGCCGCATAGTGCCTTGGCAGTGGTCGGCAAAGGCCCTCCCTCGTCTGGAAACGTTTTCCGCCGGTTGTCGATTAGCGGTGTCGCGGGCACGGGCTCCGCAGCTTTGGCGTTTGGTAACGCTACTTCGTTCGGTACGCCCCAAGTTAGCGAGGTCGATATGTACGACCTGCACGATCGTCGGGCCGAACGCGCGCCGGCAATACTCGAACGGACCGCCTGCGTGCGGGATCGCTGTCGTCAGCTCGGTGAGGCTGAAGATGAACGTCGCGTACATCAGCGCGACGAACGCGGAAGTGACGAGGAAGCCGAGGGTTCCGGCGGAGGCCCAGCCGTAGCTCCAGCCGAAGTACTCGCCCGAGATGACGAGGCCGACGGCGATGCCCCACAGGTGGAACGTGCCGAGCGTCCGCGTGAGCGCCGGGGCGGTGGGGGTGGACGTGGTCGCGGACACGCAGAGACGCTCGGACGGAATCGTGGGGCAGTATAGCAACGCCCGACGCGAGCGTCTCGAGGTCAGGTCACGCGCAATGCCCTGATCGGGTCGAGTCTCATTGCGCGTCGCGCCGGAAAATAGCAGGCCGCAACGGCAACTCCCGTCAGCAGGATCGAGACCGTTGCGAACGTCAACGGGTCGCTGGCAGTCACGCCAACCAGCAGACTCGAGACCGCGCGCCCGAGCCACCAGGCTCCCACGAGCCCGAGCACGAGACCGGTCAGGCTTAGTGTCAGCCCCTCACTGATAATCATCCGGAAGATGTGGCCGCCCTGTGCGCCGATGGCCATGCGCAAGCCGATTTCCTGGGTACGCGTCGCGATGGAGTACTGGATCAGCCCGTAGATCCCGACCGCGGCCATCAGGAGCGCCACGACCGAGAAGCCGATCAGGACCGACGTCTGGAAGCGACGCTGCGTGAGGTAGGCGCCGAGCTGCTGTTCCAGAGGCGTCACCCCGTCGATCGGCGCGTTCTTCTCCACACGACGCACCGCCGCCCGCAGCGCCCCGGCCATCGCCAGCGGGTCGTCCGACGACGTTCGGATGAAGAGACCCACGTTCCGGGAAGGAGGATTCTGCGCCAGCGACACGAAGACCTGCGGGAGCGCTTCGCGCTCCACGCCCTGCCGCCGCATGTTGGCGACCACGCCGGCCACGGTGAACCAGGGGCCGTCGGCCTCCCGCGGGCCCAACGTGAACCGTCTGCCCACTGGATCGCGCCCCGGCCACGAGCGCCGAGCCATGGCATCGTTGATGATCGCGACCTTCGGAGCCTCTGGTCGATCCTCGGTAGAGAAGAAGCGGCCGCGGAGCAGGGGCGTTCCGACGGTTCTGAAGAAGTCTGCGCTGACCTCGTCACTCGTGATCCGGAGCCGCTCGGCAATTCTTCCCTCGTCGCGTTCGACGGTGAGGAGCATTTCCCTGGGATTGGACGAGAACAGATCGTCGATGATGCCGGCGCTCTCCACCCCCGGAACCGCCTGAATCTCTTCGAGGATGCGGCGGTACAGGTCGGCCCGTTGCTCGGGGACGCTGAAGGTCGTCGGGGACGCAATCTGCATCACGACGACCCGCTCGGGCGCGAAGCCCGGATCGATGTCGTTCACGTGCCGCCAGCTGCGGACGAGCAGACCAGCGCCGACCAGCAGAACGATCGCCAGCGCGAACTCCGCCACCACGAGAGCGCGGCGGATTCGACGACTGGATGTTCCGCCCGAGACCGTTCTGCCACTCTCTTCGCCGGACGGTCGCAGGTCGCGGCGCAACGTCGTCATCGCCGGCGCCAGTCCCACCAGGATTCCTGCGAAAAGCGAGATGGCCAGCGCCCAGCCAAGGACGCGGTAGTCGAGGCTCACTTCATTCAGACGCGGCAGGTTGTCAGGGCCGAAGGCTCGGATGAGCCGAATGGCTCCAACAGCGAGCAGTGTGCCGATCAATCCGGAGACGACGGCCAGCAGGACGTTTTCGGTGAGCAGCTGCCGCACGATCCGTCCGGCGTTTGCTCCAAGCGCGGCGCGAACGGCCATTTCGCGCGCGCGCGCCGTGCTGCGAGCCAGCGAGAGGCTGGTGACGTTGGCGGCGGCGATGAGGAACACCAGAAACACGGCGCCGCCGAGCATCCACAGCGCCAGTCGCGACTGGGGACCGACCATGGAGAGACTCAATGGCACGACGCTGACGCCCTGGTTCCGTTCGCCCGCAGGCAATTGATCATTGAGGCGGCGGGTGACTGCGCTCATCTCCGCCTGGGCCTGGTCGAACGTGACCCCGGGTTTGAGCCTCCCGATGACGAACCACACCTGTCCGCCGCGCACGCCGCGCTGGGTCGCATGCGGCTCCCACACGTCTGCGTCTGTGTTCGCAACTCGGAACCCGGCAGGGAGGATCCCGATGATCTGCGACGGCAAGCCGTTGAGCACGAGGGTCTCGCCGAGCGCATCGGACGAGCCGCCGAAACGCGCTTGCCAGAAGCCATGACTGATCATGACCAGTCGTTGCCCCTGCGCAGCTTCTTCGCTCGAAAAGGTGCGCCCCAGGACGGGCTGGACACCGAGGAGCGGCAGCAGGTTGGGGGAGATGCTCACGCCGATGATCTGCTCCACCGCGTCAGCGCTGGTCAGCACCGTGGAGACGGTATCGAAGGTGGCCAGGCCGGCGAAGGTCTGACTCTGACCCCGCCACTGTTCGACATCCCAGAGGGCCGATCGGCCCTCGCGTAGGTTCTGCGTCGGATCCTCGGTCCACAACATCGCCAACTGTTCCGGCGACCGATACGGAAGCGGCCGCAGCAGAACCGCATTCAGGACGCTGAACATGGCGGTGTTGGCGCCAATCGCCAGCGCCAGCGTGGCTGCCGCAGTCGCCGTGAACGTCGGACTCCTGCGGAGCGTGCGAAGCGCATACCGCAAGTCACGCGACAATTCCTCCAGCCAGATGAATGACCGCACCTGCCGATGCACCTCCCTGGTCTGCGGGACGCCGCCGAAACTACGCCGGGCGGCCCAGCGCGCCTCCTCCGGGGAAAGGCCCTGCTGAACGTATTCCTCCGTCGCTTCGGCAAGATGGCTTGCGATCTCGTCGTCGATCTCGCGATCCATCTTCCGAGAACCAACGAGGGCCCGCAGCCGGAAGAGAAAGACGCGCAGCCGTGTCATGAAGGGTCCTCCGAGATCTTCAGGAAGCGCTCAACGATGCTCGCCGCACGCTGCCACTGCGCTTCCTCCTGCTGCAGCTGCCTGCGGCCGGCACGTGTCAGGGCGTAGATCTTCACGCGCCGGCCGCTCTCGGATGTGCCCCATTTGGACGAGATCCATCCCACCTGCTCGAGCTTGAGCAGCGCCGGATACAAGGTGCCCTGGTTCAGCGCAAGCTCGTTCCCGCTGATCTGTTCGATGCGCCGCGCGATCCGATACCCGTGCAACGGGCCGAGGGCCTCCAGCGTCTTGATGACCATCAAGCCGAGCGTGCCATAGAGAACGTCGCTCTTGTCTGACTGCATGTGTTGAGAGCCTACAGCTCTCAGCTGTTGGCAGTCAACTGGTCATGCAGTCGAGGTTTCCACACTTCGGCGGGAATGCTGCATACAGCGTCCCAGGTGACTCCGGGAAAGCCCGGATCGATGGCTGGCGTTGCACTTCGTTGCATTTGGAGACAGAGATGGAACAAAAGACGACGGCCATGACGAGTACCGACAAGGCGCTTTCGGACGTGCGCAACCACGACCGCACTGCTGGTCTGAGAGCTCGGCTTGACCGGGCCATCGAGCGCGCGCTGGAAGACCGGCGCATCGTGGGAACCGTCGTCCTGGTCGCCAAAGGTGGCGACATCGTCTACGGTCGAGCAGCTGGTTTCGCCGACAGGGAGGCCGGCCGTTCGATGCAGGAGAACTGCATCTTCCTGCTCTCATCGGTGGCCAAGCCGATCGTCACGGCGGCGGCGCTCCGGCTGGTCGAGAACGGCCGCATGAGCCTCGGAGACTCAGTGCGCCGCTGGCTGCCCGAGTTCAAGCCGCGGCTCCCCGACGGCCGCGTTCCCGAGATCACGATTCATCATCTTCTCACTCACTCCGCCGGCCTCACCTATGTATTCATGGAACCTGCAGATGGCCCGTATCATCGGCTGCGGATCTCGAGCGGATTCGATCGGACCGACGCGGACCTCGATGAGATCGTCAGGAGGATTTCCGCCGCGCCGCTCAGCTACGAGCCGGGCGCCGGATGGGGATACTCGATGGCGATGGATGTGCTCGGTGCGGTGATCGAGAAGGCGACTCGGCAACCACTCCCGCAAGCCGTCGCCGAACTGGTCCTGAACCCGCTCGACATGAAGGACACGGGCTTTGCGGTTGTCGATACCTGTCGGCTCGTGGCGCACTATGCCGATGGCCAGCCCGAGCCTCGACGCATGGCGTGACGACGATCAGGTGAATTTCTTCGGGAGACCCGTGGCCTTCTCGCCCGTTCGACTTCTCGATCCGAGAGCGTTTCCATCCGGCGGAGCCGGGCATGGCGGGAACGGCGACCGATGTCCTGAAATTCCTGGAAACCCTGCGGGCCGGCGGCCTGCTGCAACCGCAGACACGGAGCGCCATGTTCAAGGTCCAGGCGCTGTACGCAGCGGGCAGGCAGACGGGACCGGGCTGGGAGTTCGGCTTCGGCGGCGCCGTGCTCGTTGACCCCAAAGCGACGGGCACGCCGCAGGCGCCGGGAACGCTGCAATGGAACGGGGCCTATGGCCACAAATGGTTCATCGACCCCGCGAATGAACTCACCGTCGTGGCGCTGACCAATACCGCGTTCGAGGGCATGGTCGGTCGTTTCACCGTCGATGTTCGCAACGCCATTTATGGAGTGTGATGCATCATCATGTCTTCCACATCCTCAGCTCGACCGGCGACATTCCCTTCGACTCAGCTTCAAGCCCTGCGGGCGCGCGTGAACGGCCGCGTGTTCGTGCCCGGCGATGACGGCTACGACACCGCGCGGCAGACGTGGAACGTCACGACCTTCGATCAGCGTCCCGCCATGGTCGTGATGCCGGCGACCGCCGCGGACGTGGTGTCCGCGGTCGGCTTCGCGCGTGAGCACGATCTGTCGATCGCAGTACAAGGCGGCGGACACGGACATCCGCGCCCTGCGAACGATGCGCTGCTCGTGAACTTCGCGAGCATGGCGAGCGTGCAGATCACGCCCGTCACCGCGGCATCGGATTCGTCGGGCCGATCGGGTGCGGCCGGCACGGCGCGAGCGGAAGCAGGCGCGAAGTGGCGCGATGTCATCGCCGCCGCGCATCCGCATGGACTCGCGCCGCTCAACGGCTTTGCCGGGACGGTTGGGGTCTCCGGCTACACGCTCGGCGGCGGCATCGGATGGCTGGTGCGCCAGTACGGCGCGGCCGCAGGCAGCCTTCGATCCGCGGAGCTGGTGACCGCCGACGGTCGACTGCTGCAGGTCAACGACCAGAACCACGCCGATCTGTTCTGGGGGCTCCGCGGCGGTGGCGGCAACTTCGGCATCGTCACCGCATTCGAATTCGATCTGTATCCGGTGAAGGAGATCTTCGGCGGATTCCTCGTCTATCCGCTGGCGCAAGGCAAGCAGGCGTTGAGCGCCTACGCGCAATGGACGAAGACCGTGCCCGACACGCTGACGTCCGCCGTGCGTCTCGTGCACTATCCGCCGGCGCCCGCCATCCCGGAACCGCTGCGCGGCGCGTCCGCGATCGTCATCATGGCCTGCTACACCGGGAGCACGGCGGAAGGAGAGGCGTTGGTGAAGCCGCTGCGGTCGATCGGCACACCGCTGCTCGATACGTTCAGGCCGATGCCATACGCGCAGATCGCGACGATCGCCAACGATCCGCCGGAGGCGCCTCCGCTCTTCACTTTCATGAATGGCGGCGGCCTGCGCGACATGTCGTCCGACGTCATCGATGCGCTGCTGCGCATCGCCGGCGATCGGGCCGCAGGCATCTTCATGGTCGAAGCGCGTCATGCCGGCGGCGCGCTCGCACGTCAGCCCGAAGACGCGATGCCGTTCAACTTCCGATCGCCGTGGTTCATTTCCGCGCTTGCCGCGGCGCCGACGCCGCAAGCGCTGGAAGGCGGCAAACGATCGGTCGCCGCGCTGTTCGAGGCGCTGAAGCCCGCACTGACCGGCGAGGTGCTGATCAACAGCCTCGACGCCGGCAACACGGGCCCTCACCTCACGCGCGCCGCGTATTCAGAGGAGAACTATCGAAAGCTGGTCGCGCTCAAGGACAAGTACGATCCGGCCAACGTCTTCCGCTTCAATCACAACATCGCGCCTTCGAGAGGTGCGGCGAAGACGTAGCGCCCACGAGACCGGCGCACGCAGACGCGAGCGAGCACCGCTCAAGCCGTCGGCGGGGGAGGCATCCGGAACGTCTTCTTCACGTACTCGATGTTGGCGCGGGTGTCGGCGACGATGTCTTTGGTCGGAGAGCCGGTCTCGAGCACGTACCAGCCGCGGTAGCCGATCTCGTAGAACTCCTGCGCCATCCGCGGCCAATCCAGCCGTCCTCCCGGGCTGGACAGCAGCATGTTGGCGTTCTTCACGTGAATCTGGTGGATGCGCTTGCCGAGCATCTTCGGCTCGGCGTAGATGTCCTTCACGCGGGGGACGACGTTGTGCGCGTCGTAGTAGACGGCCACGTAGTCCGATCCAATCGCATCCAGCAGCCTGATGTTGTCCTCGGCCGAGATCCAGTCTTCGAGGCCGACAACGACCTCGTACTTCTCCGCGTAGCGCGCGATCTCCTTCATCATCACGATGAAGGTGTCCACCTGCGCCTGATTCGCCATGTCGATGTGGCTGTCGCCGAGAATCGGCAGCAGGATGTTGTTGGTGCCGAGATTGTGGGCGACCTCGACCGCCTCGGCGAGCAGGATGGCGGCCGCCGGGTTGGTGTGCAGCGGCAGCCGCGCCTTGCCGGGCGAGCCGATGGCGAGCGAGCAAATCTGGATGCCGTTGTCGAGCGCCGCGCGCTTGAACGCCGCCTGCGTCTTCGGATCCCGCAGCGTCGGCGACTTCCCGTCGGTCGGGAACTGCACGCTCACCTGGATGCCGTCGAGCCCGATCTCGCGCGCGAGCGCGATCTTGCCGATGTCGCCGCGCTGCCCGAGGTTCCAGTCGGTCATCCCGACCCGCACGGGCGTCGGCTTGATGGCCTCCTTCGTCTGCACAGGCCCCGGGGCCTGCGCCTGCGCGATCGCGGGCACGGCAGTCGACGCGACGGCCGCGTGCGCCACGAAATCCCGTCGGGTGATCAGCATGGGTTCCTCAAGAGAACTCCCAACTTCCAACTCCCAATCCCAAGGGACCGAGCTGCGACCAGCAGGCTCGTTGGGAGTTGGAGTTGGGAGTCGGGAGTTAATCGCCTACGTCTTCAGGATGTCTTCCCAGCCCTTGCGGTATTCCGGCCGTTGATGAACGGCGCGGCTTCCGGCGCATTGCGGGCGCGCAGGTTCTCGTAGTCCCACTCGATCTTCTTCCCGGTCCGGTAGGCGACGTTGCCGAGGTGGTTCGCTTCGGTCGTCCAGCCGGAGTACTGGAAGTTCGAGCCGGGTACAGGACCGACGCCCTTGGCGTAGTTGACCCACTCCACCCAATGGCCGGGCGAGCGCGGCAATGTCTCCGGCGGCGTGGTGAAGTCCTTGAACTTCTCCTCGGGCAGCAGCTTGCCGTTGCCGAGCAGCATGCCCTTTTCGCCGATGAACACCTGCGAGCGGCCGCCCCACTCCGGGACCCAGCCCGGTGGCTTGCTGTCGCCCTGGTGCCAGACCAGCTTGACCGGCGGCGCGCCCGACGACGAGGCCGGGAACTCATAGGTCACCGCTCATCGTCGCGGGCGCGAGCTCCTTGTGGGCGACCGGGCCATTGGGCGACGTGGCTTCGATCGTCAGCGGCTGCCTGATGTCCAGCACGGTGTACGGCACGTCGTTGTCGTGGCTGCCGAGATCGCTCATCGTGCCGTTGCCGAAATCCCACCAGCGGTACCATCGCGGGCCGGGGAAGTAGGTCTCGTGGAACGGCCGCGCCGGCGCGGGGCCGAGCCACAGATCGAAGTGGTTGTTCGGCGGGATCGGCATCTCCTCCTTGAACCGGTCGACGATCTGGATGCCGTTGTAGAACCCGTGCGGCTTGTCGAACTTCTCGGCGGACGCCGCGTCCTGGAGTCCCCACGCGCGGTCGGCCCAGACGTGGACTTCGCGCACCGGACCGATGACGCCGGTCATCGAGGATTTCCTTGATCTTGCGCCGCGCCGGCGAGGCGTGGCCCTGGTTGCCCATCTGCGTCGACAGCTTCGGGTACTTCGCGGCGGTCTCGCGGATGAGCCGCGCTTCCCAGATGTTGTAGGTGAGCGGCTTCTCGCAGTAGACGTGCTTGCCGTGCGTCAGCGCGAGGTAGGTCGCGAACGCGTGCGTGTGCTCGGCGGTCGAGACCACGACGGCGTCGAAGTCGTTCGGGCTGTCGAAGACGCGCCGGAGGTCGTTGAACTTCTTGGCCTTCGGGTAACGCTGGACGCCGCGCTATCCAGCGCATTCTGGTTCACGTCGCAGAGGACGACGACGTTCTCGTCCGGATGCGGGGCGGCTGGCCCGGCGTCGGCGCCGCCGTCGGCCCCGAGCCGCTCGTCGCGGCCGCGCGCCCGGGCGTATGGTGAGCTCGTTGAGGCTCGCATTGGCGCGGCCGCCGCACGCGATGAACGCGATGTTCAACTTGTCGTTCAGGTTCCGGCCACGCAGCAACGCCGGGCGCCCCGGTGACGACTCCGGCGGCCGCCACGGCCCCGCCGACGAACTCGCGGCGTGTCATCTGACGCTGGCGTGTCTTCTTCGTCGTCTTCGTCATGGCTCTGCTCCTCGACGCACGGTTCCAGCGCCGAGACCTTTCTCAGGCGAATGATTCTCTCGCTGCTCGGAATCCCGGGCATTGTCATGGATCCGCGCGGCCACGGCAACTCGCTTGACAACCGCTGCGCGAGGGCAATAATCGACTCACTCCAGATTCAGGCCTGTTGGCGCGCTGATCCGTCTCGGTCGGACGGGTCACGCGGGTCAATCGTGTCCTCTTTCCATGCCCTGCGGGATCTCACGTCAGGAGGTGGGGAGTGAGCAATCGGCATGTTCGCGCGGCGTCCGGAATCGCGCGCATCGGCGCGGTCCTTGGGTTCATGGCAGCCGCGGCCGTTCCCGCCGGCGGCCAGGTGCTCTACGGTGGATTGACGGGAACGGTGACCGACTCGTCCGGCGCCGGCATGCCCGGCACGAGCGTCACCGTCACGCACAAGGAGACGAACCTCTCGCGCGAGACCGTCTCCAACGAGAGCGGGATCTACACCTTCACGAACCTCCAGGCGGGCACCTACGACGTCAAGGTGTCGATGACCGGCTTCCGGGAATTCGTCAGGACCGCGTGCCGGTCAGCGTCAACCAGATCAGCCGCGTCGACGTGAAGCTCGAGGTCGGCGCCCTCAACGAAACGATTACGGTGCAGTCGAGGGCGGAACTGCTGCAGACCGACAAGGCCGATGTGCACACCGAGCTGAAGTCCGCGGAGATCACCGCACTGCCGCTCAACCAGTTCCGCAACTACCAGGCGCTCGTCAACCTCGTGCCCGGCGCGACGCCAGGCGTGTTCCAGAATGCCGAAACGGACACGCCGGCGCGCTCGCTCTCGACCAACGTCAACGGCCAGAATCGCAACAACAACGGGACGCGCACCGACGGCGCCACCAACCTCAACATCTGGCTGCCGCACCACAACGTCTACGTGTCGCCGGCCGAGACCATCGACACGGTCAACATCTCGACCAACAACTTCGACGCCGAGCAGGGGATGGCGGGGGGCGCGGCCATCACCGTCATCACCAAGTCGGGCACGAACGAGTTCAAGGGATCGGCGTTCGAGTTCTACAACAGCGACAAGCTGAACGCGACGCCGTACTTCTTCGGGAACCGTCCGGACGGCAAGCCTGCGAAGCTGCCGATCAGCCGCAACATCTACGGCGGCACGATCGGCGGACCGATCGTGAAGAACCGCCTGTTCTTCTTCGGATCGTTCGAGGGCTACAAGCAGGATCTCAAGCGCTTCAACTTCTTCACCGTGCCGGACGCGGCGCTGCGCGCCGGCGATTTCAGCAATGCCCGAAACACGAACGGATCCCTCAGGTCATCTACGACCCGATGACCGGAAACGCCGATGGCAGCGGCCGGACGCCGTTCCCGGGCAACGTCATTCCGGCAGAGCGGCTGAACCCGATCGCGCTGAAGGTGCTGGGCCTCTATCCCCTTCCCAACACGCCTGGCACCGGAGCCGGGAACCTCACGGAGAACTATTCACGCGAGGAGCAGCGCACGACCGATCGTGACAACTACGACGTCAAGATCAACTTCAACCGCACCTCGTCGAACCAGATCTGGGGCAAGTTCAGCATGCTCGACGCGGTCGTGGACGACCTCACGTACTACCTCGGCCCCGATCCCAACTCCGACCAGGACGGCGGGTTCACCAAGGTGTACATGTTCACCGGCGGTCAGACCTGGACGATCGGACCGACGGTCGTGTGGGACATGACCGTCGGGTTCTCGCGGCAGGATCAGAAGTCCTTCGGCGCGGACTTCTTCACCGGCAACTACGGCCTCGACACGCTGGGCATCCCGGGCACCAACGATCAGGGGACGGGCAACGATCGGTATGCGGGCTATCCGCAGTTCACGACGGGGTTCAGCACGCTCGGGAATCTGGATGGATGGACGCCGGTCTGGCGCGACGAGCGGGTGACCTCGGTCGCCACCAACGTGACGAAGATCAAAGGCCGCCACGATCTGCGTGCCGGCTACTCGATGAACTTCCTGTTCCTCAATCACTGGCAGCCGGAACTGGACAACCCGCGCGGACGGTTCGATTTCTCCGGCAATACGACGGGGCTGCGCGGGACCGGGGCGCAGACGCCGAACTTCTACAACACCTACGCGTCGTTCCTGCATGGGCCTCGTCAGCAACGCCCGCAAGAGCGTCCAGTACGAGCTGATGACCGGCCGCGAATGGCAACACGGCCTGTTCATCCGCGACCGGTGGAGTGTCTCGTCGCGGTTGACGCTCGACCTGGGGTTGCGATGGGAGTACTACCCGATCATGCAGCGCGCCGATCGCGGGATCGAGCGCATCGATCTCGACACGCTCGACGTGCTCCTCGGCGGGCGCGGCGGCAATCCCACCAATCTCGGGCTCGAGGCGTCGAAGAACAACTTCGCGCCGCGGGTCGGGGCGATCTTCCGCCTGAACGACAACAACGTCTTTCGCTCCGGATACGGCATCACCTACAACCCGCTGCCGTGGACGCGTCCGCTGCGCGGGTTCGTACCCGCTCACCATCGCGGCCAACTTCCAGCAGAACCAGCCGTTCAGCTATGTCTCGACCCTCGATCAGGGCATCCCGCTCATCACCGGGCCCGATCTGAACAGCGGCCGGTTCCCGCTACCGCCGTCGGTCACCATGCGGACGCCCAAGCCGGGTGACATCGATCGCGGCACGATTCAGTCGTGGAACGTGGCCTACGAGCGGCGGCTGCCGCTCGATGTCGCGGTTGACGTGGCCTACGTGGGCGCAGCCGGCGACGGCGGCTACATGCTCCTCGACATCAATGCGCCGCAGACGATTGGCGGTGGCAACCAGAGCCGCCCCTATGCCTCGATGGGCCGCTTCCTCGATCTCCTCAGCTTCGAGTCTGGCCTGAAGACGCGGTATCACTCGCTGCAGGTCGGAATCAATCGGCCGTTCACGAAGGGGCTGCTGATCAAGGGCGCCTACACGTTCTCGAAGGCCGAGAACATGGCGGACGACGATGGGGTCGGCGTGACGTTCAATTCGCCCAGCGAGTTCGGTCGCAACATGGCGCTGGCGGGCTACGACCGGACGCACAACTTCCACGTGGCTGCGGTCTATCAGCTGCCGTGGCAGAGCAACAATGGCTCCGGGAGCGTCCTCCGCGCGATCGTCAACGACTGGCAGATCAACGGCACCTTCGCCACCTTCACCGGCACGCCGTTCACCGTGACCGCGAACGGCGCGATCGTCAACATGCCCGGCAACCAGCAGACAGCGGATCTGAACGGGGACCCGAAGAAGCTCGGCGAGATGGGCGCATCGGGGACCTACTACGACACGTCGGCATGGTCGCAGCCGCAGGGGATCCGATTCGGGAACAGCGGCCGCAACCAGTTCCGTGGCCCTGGCGCCGTGAACCTCGACATGTCGCTGTTCCGCGCCTTCCCGATGGGTGGGTCTCGTCGCCTCGAGTTCCGGGTCGAAGCGTCGAACGTGACGAACACCCCCAAGTTCGCCAACCCCGCCAGCCCGGCCAACGACGTCAACAGCGGCAGCTTCATGCGCATCCTGGGCACGTTCGGCACCGCCACGTCGGGGGCGTACTTCGAGCGGAACATCCGGCTCGGGCTGCGGTTCTCGTTCTGATTGTGGAGAACGCTGGTCAACAGGAAAGGTGACGAGAGCGTCGATGCAGGATTTTCTTCGCGACACACGCTATGGGCTGCGGCTGCTGGCGAGAAGCCCGATCTTCACGACCGTCGGCGTCCTCTCGCTGGCCCTCGGCATTGGCGCGAATGCCGCGATTTTCCACCTCATCGACGCTCTGACCCTGCGAAGCCTTGCGGTGGTCAATCCGCACGAGCTCGTCGCCGTGCGCCCGGATGGCCCGCAGGCGTTCGGCAGCTACGACGGCCCCAACGCCAACGCCACGTATCCCCTGTGGGAGCAAATCCGCGCCAGCCAGAGCGCCTTCTCGGCGATCTTCGCGTGGGGAGACGGCGAGTTCGTCGTGGGCCGCGGCTCGGAGTCACGCGCCGACGCGCGGACTCTGGGTCAGCGGCGATTTCTTCCCGGCGCTCGGCGTCCCTCCGCATCGTGGCCGGCTGTTCGGCGCGGCTGACGACAGCCGCGGATGCGGCGCCAAATCGGTGGTGGTGAGCCACGCGTTCTGGCAAAGCCGTCTGGGCGCCAGCGAGTCCGCCGTTGGAAGCGCGCTGATCCTCCGCGATCAGCCCTTCACCATCGTCGGCGTCACGCCGCCATCGTTCACCGGTCTGGAAGTGGGCGAGAGGTTCGATGTCGCATTGCCGCTCTGCGCGGCTGCGCTCTGGGACTCGCGCCTCGACCGCCGGGACCGGTGGTGGCTGACGATCATGGGACGGATCGCGCCGAACCTGACGATTGCGCAAGCCAACGAGCAGCTGCGCGCTCTCAGTCCGGGCGTGCTCGACGCAACGATCCCGCCCGGCTACGATGCCGGACTCGTCGAGGGATATCGTGCGATCCGCTTCGGTGTCGTTTCCTCCGCTCGCGGCGTCAGCCGCCTGAGGGAGGCGCATGGGACGTCGCTCTCGATGCTCCTCGGCCTCACCGCGCTGGTGCTCCTGATCACCTGCAGCAATCTCGCGACGCTGGTGGTCGCTCGCGCGAGCGCCCGGGAGCGCGAGATCGCCGTCCGGGTTGCGATTGGCGCGCCGCGCCGTCGCCTCGTCTCACAGCTCCTCGTCGAGAGCCTGCTGATCTCCGCCGCCGGTGCATTGCTGGCCATGCCGGTCGCGCTGATCTGCGGTCGCGTGCTCGTGGCCTTCCTCGAGACGCCGACGAATCCGATCAACCTGAATCTCACGGCCGACTGGCGGCTGGCCTCGTTCACGGCCGCGGCGGCGGCGCTGGCGGCGGTGCTGGTCGGCCTGCTGCCGGCGCTTCGCCTGTCGCTGGTCGATCCCATCGTCGCGATGCGCCGGGCCTCGCGAGGCCTGACCCTGGATCGTCGTCGCGGCAGACTCCATCGCGCGCTCGTGGTCGCGCAGGTCGCGATCTCGCTGGTGCTCATCTTCGCTGCGCTGCTCTTCGTCCAGACCTTCCGCAACCTCGAGGCGGTCGACCCCGGCTTCGAGCAGGACCGCACGATGGCCGTCTCGTTCCTGGATCGCTCGGCCGAAGAGCTCCCGGCGGAGCAGAAGGTCGCGTTTCAGGAGGAGCTGACGCGCGCGCTGCGGGAGCTACCCGGTGTCGCCGCCGCGGCCTCGTCCACGCACGAGCCGCTGAGCGGATCGATGTGGTCCCATTTCTTTCGCGTCACCGGCGCCCAGCCGAGCTGGACGCAGGGCTTCGCGCTTCGCGTACGTCGGTGCCGGCTACTTCGAGGCGTTGAGGATTCCGAGACGCGCCGGCCGCGACTTCGAGGCCCGTGACACGGCGCGCTCGCGGCGGGTCATGGTCGTCAACGAGAGCTTCGTTCGTGGTCACCTCGGCGGCCGCAATCCCGTCGGCACGATCGTGCAGACGGTGGCGGAGCCTGGATTCCCGGAGACGCCTCTACGAGATCGTCGGCGTCGTCGGCGACACGAAATACGCCGACCTGCGCGACGAGGACTGCTGGTGCCCTGCGAAAGGCCGAGGGATGCCGCCGATTGCCTACGTGCCGATTGCGCAGAACCCCAACCCGTATGCGTGGGCCGCCGTCGTGCTCCGATCCGAGCTGCCCGCGGCTGCGATGAACGACGCGATCGCGCGTCGCGTCGAGCAGCTGCGCCCGTCGATCACGACCCATGTGACGGAGTTGAAGACTCGCGTCAGGGATCGCGTGATCGGCGAACGGATCGTCGCGTGGCTCGCCGGCGCCTTCGGCGTCCTGGCGATGGCGCTCGTCGCCGTCGGCCTGTACGGCATCGTGGCGTACCTGGCCGTGAGCCGCCGGAACGAGATCGGAATCCGTCTCTCGCTCGGCGCCACGCAGGCGCAGATCCTGCGGCTGTTGCTGCGTGACAACCTGTGGCTGCTTGGCGTCGGCTTTGCGATTGGCTGCCCGCTGGCCGTGGTCGCCATGCGGAGCGCCGATGCGCTGCTGTTCGGGCTGACGCCGATGGACGGACCGACCGCCGTCGCGGCCATTGGCCTGCTCGCGTCGGCCGGTCTGCTGGCCGGCGCCGTACCGGCGTGGCGCGCGGCACGGATTCGGCCGGAGGTGGCGCTCCGGTCCGAGTGATCGCCGGCCCGGGGTGCGCGCGACTAGCTCGCCGCGTGCACCTTCGCGAGGCTGCCGGCCACATAGTCGCCGGGCACGCTGCGCGCTGCGGTGTTGAGCCGGTTCCAGCCATTGATTGACACGATGGCCAGGCTCAGGTGCACCAGCTCGTCCTCCGAGAACTGCTCCCGCACTCGCTCGTACACCTCGTCTGGCACGCCATTCTCGGAGACCAGCGTGAGCGCTTCGGTCCACTCGAGCGCGGCGCGCTCGCGGGCCGAGTAGTACGGCGTCTCGCGCCACGCGTCGACGCCGTAGAGCCGCTGTTCGGTCTCGCCGTTCGCGCGTGCATCCTTGCTGTGCATGTCGAGACAAAAGGAGCAGCCGTTGATTTTCGACGCGCGCATCCGGACGAGGTCGAGCAGCTTGTAGTCGAGCCCGCCTTGCTTACCTGCTTTTCAAGGCCGAGCATGGCCTGGATGATGCCGGGGTTCACTTTCATGAGATCGATTCGAGCTTGCATGATGTTTTCGCCTCCACCCATCAAGACGAAACAGGAAGAATTTCTGTGACACCGGGGTCGGGGCATGCCGCTGTCACAGAATCCTTCCCTCATTCGTCTCGAGATCAGGAAGGAGTGCAGGGCGACGTGAGCCATGGCTGCGACTGACTGGGATGGGGCGACGTTCGAGGCGCACCGACCGCTGTTGTTCTCGATTGCGTACAGGATGCTCGGCAGTGTCAGCGAAGCCGAGGATGTCGTGCAGGACGCCTGGCTCCGGGCCCGTCAGGACGAGCAGGCCGACGTCCGCTCCCCTCGCGCCTATCTCACGACCATCGTCACGCGGCTGTGCATCGACCATCTGCGCAGCGCAGAGCGGACTCGTATGGAGTATCCAGGTCCCTGGCTGCCCGAACCGCTTGGCAGAGCCGAATCAGGAATCCGCCGAGCTGGCCTCGTCGCTGACGACGGCATTCCTTGTCCTGCTGGAGCAGCTGGCGCCGACCGAGCGCGCGGTCTTCCTGCTGCGCGAGGTGTTCGAGCTCGACTTCGACGAGATCGCGACGAGCGTCGGCAAGAGCGAGGCGAACACGCGGCAGATCCTCACGCGCGCGCGCGGCCGGCTGCGCGATTCGCGTCCGCGCTTCACCGTGTCGCGCCGTGAATCGGAGGAGATCGTGCGGCGCTTCCGGCACGCCTGCGTCACCGGCAACGTCGAGGAGCTGATGGCGGTGCTGCACACCGACGCGGAGCTCGTCGCCGATGGCGGCGGCAAGGCGGCTGCGGCCACGAGCCCCGTGCTCGGCGCGGACCGCATCGCGAAGTTCGTGCTCGGCTATGCCGGCAAGATGCACTGGTCGGAGTCGGACTTCCAGCTCGTCACGATCAACGGCGCGCCCGGGCTGCTGGTGCGCCATCCAATCTCCGGCGACGGCGCCTACTCGTTCGACATCGCCGACGGCCGCATTCGCGCGATCTACGTCGTGCGCAACCCCGACAAGCTGCGTGGATTCCTCGAGCATACGCATTGATCGCGAGCGCATTCTCGATGGACTCGAGTCGACTCCTCCTGGTGATTGGCGTCGGTGCGCTGTCGGCGGTGATTGCCGGCAGCCAGGCCTCGCCCGCAGTACCGCTGCCCGGACCGCTCCGCGCTCACGTGAAAGAGGAGCGGTTCGGCATCGTCACTTCAGTCAAAGGGCTGCCACTCGGCGTTCGGGACGCGCTTCAGACATTGTTCGGCAGCCAGACGCTCGCCATTGCCAAACCCGGGAGCCCCGTTTCAGGTCACCGATGTGGTCGTCGATACGAAATTGCCGATACGTCGGCTGGTCATGGCGGGCTGCTCGACCGATCACTGCCTCGTCTACTACGAGCGCGGCGGCATCGCCCACACGTGGCAGGCAGCTCTGTTCCACTGGACACCAGCCGCCACTCGGTTCGAATGGGGCGGTGTCGCGCCGGGCGGCCTGGCTTCGATAGACGAGGTTCGGAACGCCATGCTGTCTGGCGCGATTAAAGGCCAGAGCAGGTCCTGGTAGCACTCACCGAGGATCCATTCCTGTGACACCGCGCTTGAAGGCTCTCGGGCAGACGCGGTATCGTAGGCTCCTGGAAGGGGAGTAGCCACGCGGCGCATGAGCCGCGCGGCCGAATCGTCAGGACTGCGCGGCACGCGCACGGTTCGGTCGGGTTCCTGAGGGACAAGGCGAGACCTTCGCACGAGCGGCGAAAGCCCCGTGCGAGGGTCTCGCCTTTTCTTTTGTCGGCAGTCTCGTGCCAGCTGCACGCGCGCTGTGCGAGCACGCGCGCACGGGAGCCTGACCAATCATGGACCAGTTGTGGCTGTGGGTCGGATTCAACGTCTCCGTCCTGGCGATGCTCGCCGTCGACCTCTTCGTCTTCCACAAGGAAGCGCACGAGGTGGCGTGCGCGAGAGGCGGCCGCGTGGAGCGTGGTGTGGGTCGCCCTGGCGCTGTTGTTCGGCGGCGGCGTCTACGCGCTGAGGGGACGGGACGCCGGTCTGGAGTTCTTCGCCGGCTACGTGATCGAGAAGGCGCTGTCGGTCGACAACATCTTCGTCTTCGTCCTGATCTTCGGCTTCTTCCGCGTTCCCGCCCGCTATCAGCATCGGGTGCTGTTCTGGGGGATCCTCGGCGCGCTGGTGATGCGCGGCGCGATGATCGCGGCCGGCGCCTACCTGATCGAGCAGTTCCACTGGGTCATGTACGTGTTCGGCGCCTTCCTCGTCTTCACCGGGATCCGCATGGCGACCCACGCCGAGCACGACATCGATCCGCATCGAATCCCGGTGATCCGCCTCGTGCGCCGCTTCGTTCCGGTGACGGCCGATCGTACCACGACACCAGTTCTTCGTTCGTCAGGCGGTCGCCGGGCGCGGCTCTCCGCGACGCCGTTGTTCGTCGTGCTCGTGCTGGTGGAGACGACCGACCTGATCTTCGCGGTCGACTCCATTCCGGCGATCTTCGCGGTGACCCGGGACCCCTTCATCGTCTACAGCTCGAACGTGTTCGCGATTCTGGGGCTGCGGGCCTTGTACTTTCTGCTGGCCGGCGTGATCCACCGGTTCCACTACCTCAAGACGGGCCTCTCGGTGGTGCTCGTCTTCGTCGGCGTCAAGATGCTGATCGCTGACCTGTACAAGGTCCCGATCGGGTTGTCCCTGGGCTTCATCCTTGCCGTCCTCGCCGCTGCGTCATCGTCTCGCTCGTCTGGCCCAGGTCTGAAGTCGACCTCGATGCCGAGGCGGCAACGGACCCTGCGCGCGACCCCGGCCGGCAGCCCGCCAGCCAGCATTGCCGTGACTAATCGAGAGGAGACTTGTCAAATGAAATGCCCGAGGTGTCAGGTAGATCTGATGATCAGCGACCGTCAGGGAGTCGAGATCGACTATTGCCCGCAGTGCCGCGGCGTCTGGCTGGATCGCGGCGAGCTGGACAAGATTACGGAGCGCGCCTCCCGCTACTCCGACAACGATGACGACGATCGCCGGCGCGGAAGTGAGCGTCCAGGCGACTACGATAGAGACCATCACTACCGCAAGCGGAAGTCATTCTGGAGCGAGCTCTTCGACTGAACGCCAGCGCCGATGGCGGCGACACGCGTTGATCGGAAGCGCAGAAGCGCAGAAGCGCAGAAAGGATTCCCCCGGGTATCCTGCGCTCCTGCGCTGCTGCGCTCCTGAGCAATACGTCAATCAGGGCGTTTGGTGAACGCCTCGGCGACCTGTAGAGCGAACGGATTGACGCCGCTGGCATCCGCCACGTTGGCGGCGGCGGCAATCGCGAGGCCGAGATCCGGGAACGTCAGGAGCGAGACCGTGCCGCCCGCGGGACTGCCCCGGTGACTGACCATCCGTGCCGGTGCGCCGGCGAGTTGGACGCTGCTGACCGTCCAGCCCAGCGCATAGGTCGTGGGCGCTCCAGACACGAGCCGCGTGGGCGTCTGGAAGGCGGCGATCGTCTCCGCCTTGCAACAGTCCGGGCTTCAGCATCGCCGAGCCGAGTCGCACGAGGTCCGTCGGCGTGGAGAGAAACGCGCCGGCGCCCGCGACACAGGAGTAATCGGGCGACGCCCAGCCCGGTGCGCGACGCCGTCGAGGTCCTCGGTCTCCGCGACGACGGTGCGCGTCATGGCGAGGGGCTCGAACACCTGGCGGACCATGAAACGAGCAAACGGTTCCCCGGCCGCCCCCTCGACCACCGCGCTGACGAGCACCCAGCCCCAGATGGAGTAGCGGTGCTGCGTGCCCGGCTCGAACAGGAGCGGGTCGTCGGTAAGCATCGCCACCGCCTCGTCGAGGCTCGCACAGTGGCTGACGGGCATGGCGTCGTTGTTGTCGCCGCGGATGCGGTGGACGCCGGCGACGTCGCCCATCAACTGGCGCGTGGTGACCGTCCATTGCTTCCCGGGGTACGCGGGGACATAGCGCTGAACGGGCGCATCGAGGTCGAGGCGGCCCCGGTCGTGCAGAAGGGCGGCGGCGACCGCGGTCAGCGGTTTCGAGAGGGCGCCGAGACGGAAGCGCGTGCGCGGCGTGAGCGGCGTGCGGCTCTCGACGTCGGACCAGCCGAAACCTTCGGCCCAGACGATCTCGCCATCCACGGCGACGGCCACCGAGAGGCCCGGCAGGTTGTCAGCCGACGACCAGTGCACGCGCGAGCCGCCTCGATTCCTCCACGGGACCCGCGTAGCGGTCCGTGGGCGCGGCGGCCGCCGTTGACGGCACTGCCGCCGCAGCTTCATGAACGGGCTTCGTCCTGACGGACTTCGTCAGCCTGAACCAGACGATGGCGCTGCCCACGACCAGGACAACGGCGGCAACGAGGACGGCGAGCGTCGCTTCGGCGCGGCGGCGTCGCGATGTCATGCCGCGACTTTGGCGAACTTTGCGGAAAAACGCAAAGGCCTGCTAGAGGCGGAACAGCCGTCTGGCGTTCTCGTAGAGCAGCTTGCGCTCGATGGACTTCGTCGCGGACAGGCGTCGGATGGCCGCGATGGTCTGCGTGCCCTGACACTTCGGTCCGCCGCCCTCGCGGTCGTTGCAGTCGCTGCCGAAGAGCAGCTTGTCCTGGTGCCGCGTCAGGAACTCGCGCGTGAAGGCCTCGTCGCGCGTCAGCGCGTTGAGGCCGGAGCCGGCGGACAGGTCGCCGTACATGTTCTCGTAGTCGCGGAGGTAGCGATCGGTCAGACCGCCCGGCGTCACCGGGCCTTTCGGATAGAGGACCGCTGATCGGTGTGGTTCTTGTCGATATTGGCCCACCACGTCTGCGCGTGGCCGATGAAGCGCACGCCTCGGGTACTTCTCGAGCATCCTGTGGAAGCGCTCGAAGCCGTAGTTGTACATCTCGAACTGGAAGTGCAGCAGCACGGGCACGCCGTGCGCCTGCGCGAGCTGATAGATGCGCTGCATCTCGGGCGAATCGCACTCGACGCCGAACTTCTGCTCGCCGATGATCACCGCGCCGCGCTTCAGGTGCCTTTCGATCTCCCGCGTCGCATCGTCGAGATCCGGCACCTCGTTCGCGCCGAACAGATACTGCGCGCGATGGGCCTGCACGAACCGATGGCAGGCGTCGTTGCCGAGCGCCTCGGCCTGGAGCCCGTTGGCCACGCCGTCGTGCGTCGACGCGCGCGTGACGGCTCGGCCGGCCGGCAGGAGCAGCGTGGTCGTGACGCCCATCGCCTGCTGATGCGCGAGCAGCACGTCATCCGGACGGCCGCTGTAGCCGAGATGCTGATGGATATCGATGATCGGCTCGGCGCGGCAGTCTGCGCGGGCGTGGGACGCGCGACGCCGAGCAGCGCGCTGGCGGATGTGGACAGGAATCGACGACGATTCACGCGCGCTATTCTGCACGAACTGGAAACCGGCTGCGATGCATGTTTTCATCTCCCTGGAGTCTCTAATCTCATCGAATCTGCGAAACTTGCGATCGTCTAAAGGTGGTCCTGCTGGCTCTGCTCGTCACACTGGGCGCGGCGACCGTGACGAGCCGCGGCGAGCAGCGTTCGCCCGCCGATCGGCCGTGGCCGCCGGGCGTGCTGGCCGGACGTCCGGCGGACTCGCGTCCGCTGTCGCCGGAGGAGGCGCTCGAGACGTTCCATCTGGCGCCGGGCTATCGCGTCGAGCTCGTGGCGAGCGAGCCGCTGGTGCAGGATCCGGTCGCGATCGACTGGGATCCGGACGGACGCCTCTGGGTTGTCGAGATGCCCGGCTACATGCGCGACATCGCGGGCAGGGACGAACACGATCCCATCGGCCGCGTGGTCGTGCTCGAAGACCGCGATGGCGACGGCAAGATGGACAGGCGCACGGTGTTCGCGGATCGCCTCGTGATGGCGCGAGCGGTCAAGGTGCTCGACCGCGGCGTGCTCGTCGGCGAGCCGCCGCACCTCTGGCTGATGCGCGACACGGACGGCGATCTGCGAGCCGACACGAAGGCGCTCGTCACCGATGCGACTACGGACGGAGTGGAGATCGATCCGCAGAACAACGCGAACGCGCTCGACTGGGCGCTCGACAACTGGATGCACATGGCCGGCCAGGTCGATATCGCCCTGCGGCTGAAGCGCGGCGCGTTCGAAGTGCGGCGGACGCTGCGCCGCGGTCAATGGGGCGTGACGCACGACGACAGCGGCCGCATCTATCGCAACTCGAACGAATCGGCGCTGCACGTCGACGTCGTCCCGACCGCGTATTTCGCCCGCCATCCGAATCTGCTGCGCACGCGCGGCAGCTACGAGCGGCTCGCCGACGACAATCCCGACCTGAACGTCGTCTGGCCCGTCCGGCGGACGCCGGGCCTGAACCGCGCGTATCAGTTCGGCATCCTGCGCGAGGATGGATCGCTGGCGCGGTATCACGGCGGTGTGCGCGCCGCTCGTGTATCGCGGCGATCGCCTGCCGTCCGAGCTGTACGGCAACGTGTTCGTGGCCGAGCCAGCCGCGAACGTCGTGAGCCGGATCGTCGTCAGCGACGACGGGACGATGATCCGGGCGCGGAAGGCGTACGAGCGAGGCGAATTCCTGGCGTCGACCGACGAGCGCTTCCGGCCGGTCTATCTCGCCAATGCGCCAGACGGCACGATCACGATTGTCGACATGTATCGCGGGATTCTCGAGCACCGGCTCTCGATGACCGAGTATCTGCGCGATCAGATTCGTCGCGCGGCGGCTGGAGCAGCCGACCGGGTATGGCCGGATCTATCGCGTCGTGCACGAGACGCACGCGGCGCGACACGAGTTGGCGCGACAGCGGGCGATCGCTGAAGAACGCGTCGCCGGCGGATCTGGCGCCGCGCTGTCGCATCCGAACGGCTGGTGGCGCGACACGGCGCAGCGGCTGATCGTGGAACGGTTCGGCGCCTCGTCGGCGGCAGCGGATGCCGTGGCGCCCGCGCTGGTGGCGCTCGCGGAACGCGCGCCGGACTGGCGGACGCGCCTGCACGCGCTCTGGACGCTCGACGGCATCGAGGCGCTGCCGCGCCGCTCGTGTCTCGCGCGCTGGAGGATCCATCGCCTGACGTGCGCGCGGCGGCCATCCGCCTCGCGGAGCCGTGGCTCGGTCGAGGAGGCGCATCCCATGCACCAGGCCGTCCTGAAACGCCTCGATGACGCGGACTGGGGCGTGCGGCGGCAGCTCGCCGCGTCGCTCGGCGCGATGACGGAGACCGCGCGCGACGCTGCCGCCATGCTGTTGCTCGACAGGTACGGCGACGATCCCATCACGATGGACGCGGCGTTGAGCGGTCTGCGAGGCCGCGAGATGAACGTGCTCGATCGGCTGATGCGCGACGACCCGCCGCAGACGCCGCAGCGCGAGGCGTCGATCGCGATGCTCGCGGCCACCATCGTGCGCGGCGGAGAGGAAGAGCCGGTCCAGGCGCTGTTCGCGTGGCTGGCCGACGAGCGCCGGGGAGCGTGGCGGCGTGGCGCGCTGATGCGCGGCGCCGAGATCGCGCTGCTCGGCGCGATCGATGCCTGGCACGCCGGCGCCGCGCCCGGCTGCCGACGCGAACGCCGCGGCAGCGCCGTGCCCGACGTGTCCGGGCGGCCGCGCGGGCCCCGGCGGGGCATACGCCTATGCGCGACCGCCAACCGCGTCGGCGGCCGGCCGCGCCGCGGCGTCGCTGCGATTGAACCGCGAGCCCGCCGCACTCACGTCACTGGGCACAGAGACCGATCTGGGGCGGCGCGTGTCGCGCATGCTCGTTCGCGTGTCGTGGCCGGGGAAGGCCGGTGAGGCGGCGCCGATCGCACCGCTCACCGCCGAGCAACAGCAGCGATTCGAGCGCGGACGCGAGCTCTATCGGAACTTCTGTCAGGCATGCCATCAGCCCGACGGCCGCGGTCAGGACAAGCTCGCCCCCACGCTGATCGACTCAGCCCTCGCGCTCGCCAGGCCGGACGTTCCCGTGCGCGTCCTGCTGCACGGCAAAGAGGGCGCAATCGGCCTGATGCCGCCGATCGGATCGACGCTGAACGACGATCAGATTGCGAGCGTGCTGACCTATGTGCGGCGTGAGTGGGGGCAGGCGGGCTCGCCCGTCGAGCCCGCGACTGTGAGCGCCGTGCGGGCGCGGACGACAAAACGCACCCGCCCGTGGACAGACGCCGAACTACTGGCGCTCGCCGGCCAGAAGGGCGGCGCCCCGACACCGCAACGGTAGATCGAGGCAGTTTCAAGTCAGCGCGCGTCGCCACCAGGCGCAGGTGTGATCGTCAGGTTGCGGAAGTACGCGACCGAGCCGTAGTTGACCCAGAGGGCAACCTTTCCCTTCCGCTCCACTCCGGACCTGAGGTCGTTGACGATGAGCGACGGTTGTTCCTGATTGTGAACGTAGAGGCGTGCGCGGTCACCGCGTACCTCGATTCTGATCGTCGTCCAGACGTCCGGCAGAAGGTCGACATACGATTCGTACCTGGACGGCGACTCCCTGCGAAGACGGAACCACGGCCAGTCCGGCAGTGAGGAGTACTGCGTGGCGTGATTGCGTCGCTCCTGTTCTTCGGCGCGACCGTTGGTGAAACGCAGGTTGAACAAGTCATAGGCGCCGTCACGCAGCCGGAAGGCAATGCCGACGAAGCCTCGCGCGTTTGCGCCAGCGCCCGGCGCCGGGGAGCCGGCAATGTCCGCCGTGATCGCGCCATCCGAGAACTCGGGGCCCTCGATAACGGCGTACTGTCCGACGCGGGCCTGTTCGTCGTTCGTCGCATCCTCCGTCATGCCCTTGAAGCGTCGCAGTGTCTCGTCGGAGAGCGTGACCCGCAATCCCTTCCTGCCGTTGAGCACCGCCGGTTCGACGGCCACGTTGTGCAGGCGAAGACCATCCGCAGTCTCCAGCGGATAGCGGGTGACCTGAGCCGTCGCTCCCCACGGACTCAGGAGCGTCATCGTGATCACGAGCACACGCGATGTGGAACGAGTCATTTGTCGCGTCAGACGTTTCCTGCCGACGCATCGTACGGGTGTGCACGGCCCCGTGACATGTGCCAGAGGTCACGAAGTGGTCACCGTGCCGTGACCCGACGCAGGCGTCTGACACGACGCTTCAATGGGAATCGTTCGCCGAGGCCTGAAACAGAACAAGATGGAGCGTCGTTGGTGAAGCTGGATACCTGAGAGGTGATGATGCGCTCGATCCTGACGGTCGCCGTTCTGGCGACTACTGGTTGCCGGCTGTGCTGTGGACGCGGCGCCCCAGAACGCCAACGCGTCCCAACAGCCGGCGAACCTGCCGTTTCAGGTGCAGGTGGTCGCCGACTTCGAATCGCCCTGGGCGATGACGTTCCTGCCTGACGGCCGGATGTTGATTACCGAGAAGGCCGGCACGCTCTATCTCGTCTCCGCCGACGGACAGCAGCGCAAACGCGTCGACGGCATTCCGGCCGTCTCGAGCGAGGGACAGGGCGGCTTCATGGACGTCGTGCTGCACCCCGGCTTCGCGCAGAATCGGCTCGTCTACTTCAGCTACGCCGAAGCCGGTCAGGGCGGCAAGGGTGTCGTCCTCGCCCGCGGCGCCTTCGCCGATGGCGAGCAGCCCGCTCTGCAGAAGGTCGAGACGCTGTTCCGAGCCTCGCCCTACGTGGAAGGCGACGGCCATTTTGGCGGCCGCATCGCGTTCTCGACAGGACGGGTACCTCTTTTTCACCAACGGCGAGCGCCAGAAGTTCGATCCCGCGCAGGATCCGCAAGCGACGCTGGGGAAGGTCCTTCGGCTCAGGGAAGATGGAACACCGGCGCCCGGCAATCCGCTGGCCGCCAAAGGATTTCATCCGGCCGTCTGGTCATACGGTCATCGCAACCTGCTCGGCATTGCCTTCGATGCGAGCGGCAACCTGTGGGAACAGGAGATGGGACCGAAGGGCGGTGACGAAGTGAACCTGATCCTGCCCGGCCGGAACTACGGCTACCCGATCGTGTCCGACGGCGATCACTACGATGACAAGCCGATCCCCGATCACGACACGCGTCCCGAGTTCGAGAAGCCGAAGGTGAGCTGGAATCCCGTCATCTCACCCGGAGGCCTGATGGTCTACTCGGGCAAGCTCTGGCCGCAGTGGAAAGGCGATCTGTTCATTGGCGGCCTCTCCAGCAAGGCGCTCATTCGCGTCGACGTGGACGGCACGAACGCCCGCAAGGGCGATCAGTGGCCGATGGGCGAGCGCATCCGCGAGCCCGAGGAAGGCCCGGACGGCGCGATTTGGCTGCTCGAGGACGGACGGCGCGAGGGCAAGGGACGCCTCGTGAAACTGACGCCCCTCGGCTCCGGCTCACGCTGACTCTCGTTCGCGTACGTTCACGTCACCGTTCGCGATCCTTGAAGGGTCGCAGCTGGCGGCTCATGACATGCCGCGCGACCGCGCGTCCGACATGGGCCCCGTCTTCGTCCGCCGACCGGTAGTGGATGCCCGAGAAGATCCGGGCGTCGATCACTTCCTCGACCCCCTCGCTGAACGACTCCCACCGGCGCTCGAAGCCCGGGTTGGTCGGGCTGGTCGCGACGATCGGCTCTTCCTGGCCGGTCGCCAAAGAGCCGCTCTGAGAATCGTCGCCATCGCGCTGCTGTTCGTCGCGTGGCCGGACAGGTAGTCGGGATGCGGTGGCGTCGGAAACAGCGGCGCCCAGGTCGGATCGCCGCTCGTGCGATCGTTGCCGTCGGCGTCACCCTGCTGGATGGCGGTGATGGGTCGCCAGAAGTTGAAGGTGTACTTCGCATCCCAGCAGACGATCGAGGCATCGGCGGCCGCGAGATAAAGGAGCGCGAGCGCGCGCGCGGCTGTCGGACGGATCGAGTTGGCGAGCCTCGATCATCTGACGCGCGACGCCATTCCAGATGACCGACGGCGGCGCGAGCCAGAACCGCCCAATCTCGGTCTCCTCGGCGGTCCGCGTCGCGCTGGTGAGCGATCCGATCTCTTTCACCTCGTTGTAGTCGCGAGCATAGCGCCGGCTGCGAAGTGACGGAGGACCATCGGGTCGGAAGTGCGACGCCTTTCGAATCACCCACGGCGTCACACTTCCCCAGCCAGGAAGCAGCGCCGGAGCAGCGCTGGTCGCGACCCATACCCCAGGTGCGCCGGCGCCTGGCGCGGTATACGGAAACTGCGCCTGCGCAGAGCCGTCGGTCGAGCGTCGCTTCAGAACCGCAGCTGCGACCGCTTCGCCGAACCGGATGCCCGGATCGGACTCGCTCAGGCCACGTGCGGCGAGCGATGCCGCGCGCGCCGTGTTCAACGCCGTGGCTTGCGCCGGAAACAGACTCGACGAGCGCATGGTGCGCGGCGCCAATCGCCGCCGCGTCAGCCGAGACACCCCACGCTCGGCGACCGATGTGGAGATACGTCTCGTAGTCGCGAGTGATCGCATTCACCGCGTCGTGCACCGAGACCTGCACGATCGCCATGCTCCGAATCTGCGGCAGCGGTCCCTGGTTGGCCGTCACCGTTGCCGCGAGCGCGATCTGATTCCACTCGATGACCGCATCGCTCGCCGTGCGCCGGCGGCGCGCGTCGCCAGCCCAAAGCGCGAGCATCGCGGCTGTCGCCACGAGTCCATGCAGCGGTCCTTCCGATCCGGCGTCGTGCCCGAATACCATGCCTGTCATGATGCACCTCCCTGTGTGCAGTGCAGACTAGGCGACGAGAGGACGTGCGGATCCTGAGGAACCCATGGGGATCTCGTGGGAATCTCGTCGAAATGCGGGTGCTATGATCCGGCTCGCATGGGCATCTCCATCGGCGATCGACTCGGCCGATTCGAGGTTCTGGGCGCGCTGGGGTCCGGAGGCATGGGTGATGTCTATCGCGCGCGCGACCCGCAGCTGCAGCGCGAGGTTGCGATCAAGGTGCTGCCGCCACGGTGGTCGGACGATCCCGCGCGGCAGCGCCGACTCGAGCAGGAGGCGCGTGCCGCCGCAAGCCTCAGCCACCCGAACATCGTCACGGTCCACGATGTCGGCCTGCATGAAGGACGTGCGTTCGTCGTCTCCGAGCTGCTTGCAGGGGGAAACCCTTCGTGAGTGCCTGAGAGGACGGGCGCTGCCGCCGTCCAAATCGGTCGAGTACGCGATTCACATCGCGAGCGGTCTCGCCGCCGGACATGAGCGCGGCATCACTCACCGCGACATCAAGCCGGAGAACCTGTTCGTCACCAGAGATGGACTGGTCAAGATTCTCGACTTCGGACTGGCGATACAGAGCGAGCCCGGCTCATCCCCGTCGCGACGACGGCAACGCTCACCATCGACAGCGGCCAGCGCGGCGTCGATCGCGGGCACGGCGATCTACATGTCGCCGGAACAAGCGCGCGGACTCCGCGCCGACCACCGGTCGGACATCTTCAGCCTCGCGTCGGTCCTCTACGAGATGCTCACGGGCGCTCCTCCGTTCCGGCGGGAGACGGCGGCCGATACGATCAGCGCGATTCTGAGCGAGGAGCCGCAAGAGCTGACCGCCGTTGCCGGAGTCACGCCGGCGCTCGAGCGGATCGTCCGCCATTGTCTGGAGAAGAGACCTGAGGATCGATTTCAGAATGCGCGCGATCTGATCTTCGCTCTCCAGTCGTTGTCGCATCCTTCGTCGCCGGAGCGTCGCCCGCGCCGCTCCTCACACGCCGGTGCAGCGGAGAGCGCTCGCATGGCTCGGCCTCGTCGCTGTGCCTGCCGCCGCGGTCGTCGGATATCTCGTCGGGTCTGCGCGAGCGCGTCGCCTCATCGCCCACGCCGGTGCAGGGCGTCCGTCGTCTGACCGAGCTTCCAGGCCTCGAGGAGTTTCCTGCGATCTCGCCCGACGGACGCGTCGTGGCGTTCACGGCAAACGTGAACGGCAGGCGACAGGTGTTCGTGCGTCTGCTCGCCGGAGGGCCGCCGCTCGCGATCACCCGGGATGCCGTCGATCACGAGCAGCCGCGATGGTCGCCTGATGGGAACTCGCTCGTGTACTTCTCCCGCGACGGAGGTGACGAAGGATCGATCTGGGCCATGCCGTCGCTCGGCGGCTCGCCGCGCCGGCTCATGGCCAGCATCGGCGGCGCCGATGTCAGCAGGAACGGCAGGCTCGCCGTGCTTCCGCCTCGCGGATGGAAAGATTCAGCTCGTCACCGCGGCACTCGACGGCTCGGACGTTCGCGTCGTGCTCCCTGCCTCGGCCGGCTATCACCGGTATCCGCGCTGGTCGCCCGATTCGCGGTGGATCGCCTTTCAGCGGGGAGACGGCGTCAGAGACGATGTGTTCGTGGTTCCTGCGGCTGGAGGAGAGGCGAGGCCACTCACGAACGACCGCTGCGTCATGAGCGGTCTCGCGTGGCTTCCCTCGAGTGACGGAATCGTCTACGCGTCGAGTCGCGGAAGCACCGTGCCGTATCTGCCGTCGTTGCGGCTCTGGAGCGTGCGGCTCGACGGAAGCGCTCCGCGCCCGGTGACCGAGGCGGACGCGTCGTACGAGCAGCCGGACGTGCATTCGACCGGTCTCGCCTCGGCGGCGCGGCTGCGGATGCGGTTCGACATCTGGAGATTCCCAGTCGATGGTCCGGCGTCCGACAACGTCAAACGCGGCGAACAGATCACCCGACAAACGGGCCAGGTCCTGACCCCGACCTCGGCGCCGAACGGTGACGAGATTGCTTTTCTCGCCGATCATGGCGGCCGTGCGAACCTCTGGGTCGTGGCGACTCAGAGCGGACAGCTGCGGCAGATCACGTTCGAAAGCGACCCGGCGGTGGCGGTTGGAGTGCCGGTGTGGTCGCCCGACGGGCAGTCGATTGCGTTCGTGTCGTCGAAAGGGCGCCGCGGCTACGAGTTCGGTCTGTGGGCCGTCAATCCGGACGGTGGAAATCTACGGAACATGGCGAAGCAGGGCCTCGGGGCGGCATGGTCGCCCGACGGCCAGTGGCTCTACTACAGCGATACTTCGGCCGGGTCGCTGAAGAAGGTTCGATCATCAGGCGGCGAAGCCGTCGTCGTCCGAAACGAGCCGACGCGCAATGTCATCGGTTTCCACGAGGGGACGCTGTACTACATGGTCGAGCGTCCGCTCGTCGATGGACGTCCTGAGTTCGAGATCCGTGCGGCGTCTCCTGAAGACGCGCCCTCACGTCTGATCGCACGGATTCCAGCGTCGCGTGTCGCGCCATGGCAGATCGTCAACCCCGCGCTCTCCCCCGACGGCCGAGTCGCTGGCGATGCCGTTGACCGACGGCTTCACCACCAACATCTGGGCGTCTTTCCACGAAGACGCAGACATGGCGTCAGGTTACCGACTTTGGCGATCGCGCGATCTTCATCGCCCGCCGGGTCTCGTGGTCTTCGGACGGCGCGTCCATTCTCGCGGCAATCGGTGAAGGTGATGCCGACGTCGTGCTGTTGGACGGGCTGATGTGACGCGAGCCGACCGTCAGTCGGTGTTGGCGACGGTTGCGGTCGGGCTCGTGGTGCTCGCGACCCTGAAGGTCAGGACGACGCGGCCAAGCCTGATCTCGTTGCCATCGCAGAGCGGAGCGGGTGCGGGGAGTCGTGCGCCATTGAGCCAGGTGCCGTTCTTGCTCTGAAAGTCCTCGAGCGTCGCCATGCCGTCCGATACCAGAACCCGCGCGTGGTATCGCGACACCCCAGGGGAATCGATCCGGATCGTGGCGTCCTCAGCGCGGCCGATGACGTTGGCGCCGTTCATCAGCAGCATCTCACGCTGGTCCGCCACGAGATAGAGTTTGGCGCAGCTTGCGGGCGAGGTCGTGGGCTCGTCGCCAACCGTGACATCGCCGATGAAGCGGTAGCCGAATCCGTACACCGTCCGCACGAACCGCGGGTTGGACGCCGCGTCGTGAAGCGCTCGGCGGATTTCGGCGACGAGACCCGCGATGTTGGTTTCCTCGACGAACGTGGACGGCCACAGGCGCTGCATCAGCTCGGCTTTCGAGACCGCGCGCGGCCGATCTGCAATCAGCGCCGCCAGCAGCTCGAAGGCTTTCGGCGAGAGGTGGACCTCGACGCCGCCCGAGAGCAGCTGCCGCGTCGCGTTGTCGAGCGTGAAGTCACCGAAACGCGAGAACACAAGGAACGGTCCTTCCCGACTTCACCGACGCGTACGTCAGGCCTCCCTGAACACCACCGACGGATCGGTGCGCGCCGCCCGGCGCGAGGGCAGCCACGCGGCCAGCATGCCGACGATCCCCAGAATCATGGCCGCCCCGACAATCGTCGCGGGATCGCGCGGCTCCAGTCCGTAGAGCAGCGTCGCCAATCCACGCGTCACCCACAAGCCGAACCCGATACCGATCGCGATGCCCATCGCCATGAGGGTCAGCACGCGTGAGAGGACAAGCCATCGAACGCGTCCTGGCGTGGCGCCAAGCGCCATGAGAATGCCCATTTCCCTCCGCTGACGAGCGACGGCGTAGGACGTCACGCCGTAGACGCCCACACCCGACAGCAGCAGCGCGACGACACCGAAGAACCCCGAGAGCAGCGCCACGAGGCGTTCCCGCGTGAGGGACGCATCCACCTGATCGCTGAGCGGAAGGAAGCGGTATGTAAGGTGCGAATCCACCTGCGCGAGCGCCGACGCCAGGTCACGCTGCAGCACCGGCAGCGTCGTGCCCGCGTATCGCACGCTGAGGCTGATGTCCGGCGCCGCCCCCGGCAACTGCGCCAGCGGCATGTAGATCGCGGGCTGCACCTCTTCCCGCAGCGAACGGTACGCGGCATCGCCGACAACCCCGACGATCGTCTGCGGGGCGCCCGCGTTGCCGGGGATGGTCGCGCCTGGCGCGCCGCCGCGTGGGTAGAACTTGCGGACGAACGCGCGGTTCACCACCAGTACGGCCGGAGCTCCCGCCGCATCCTCAGGACCGATGTCGCGGCCCTCCAGCAATGGTGTGCCATAGGTGGCGAACCACCCGGGCGACACGTAGTTGACGTTCACCGTACGGTCGGCCTGAGAGGCAGTCGGCGCGTCCGGACGATTGATGACGGTGCTCATGCGCAGTCCGCTGATCGGCGTCATCAGAGAAAGGGCAGCGCGTGACACGCCCGGCACGGCGAGGACCGAGCGGAGGAGCGCGTCATGAAACACGGCGCGATCCGGCGACGACTGCGCACGGCCTGTGTAGACGACGAGGACGCGGTCGTCGTCGAAGCCGAGGGGCCGCTGCGCAAGACGGACGAACGTCTGGATGAGAAGGCCGGCGACGATCGTGAGCACCAAAGAAAGCGCCACCTGGAGCACGACCGGCGCCCTCGACAGGATCGTGGCGCGCCTGGAGGTACTGGATCGATGCTCCTTGAGCGTGTCGCCGGGATCGACGCGCGTCGCCCGCAGCGCCGGCCCGACCCCGAAGAGCAGCACCGTGATCGCGGTGACCATCATCGTGAACAGCATCACGTTCACGTCGAGCGAGACGTCGAGAAAGACGTGATCGAAGAAGGTCGACAGTTGCGCCACGAGCAGTCGGCTGCCGACCACCGCGAGACCGAGTCCAGCCGCGGCGCCAATCGCCGCCAGGACGATGCTCTCGACGAGCGACTGGCGAACAAGGCGCCACCTCGAGGCCCCGAGCGCCACGCGCACCGTCATCTCATGTCGCCGCGCGGCGCCGCGCGCGAACAGCAGGTTGGCAATGTTCCCGCACGCGACCAGCAGGACGAGTCCCGCCACGCCGAGCATCGTGAACAGCGGCCGGCGGTACTGCTGGCGCATGAACGAGGTCCCGGTCGACGTGTCTGCGAGCGTGAAGGGCTCTTTCAGAAAGTTCTGACGCATCGGCCCCTGGGCGTTCGGCGGGAGCGCGCTCGCGCGAATGGCCGGCTGCAGCCCCTGCAAAGCGGCCGTGGCGGCGGCGACTGACTGGTCCGGCTTCAGGCGCAGCAGGACGCGCACCCAATACCCGCGCCCATCGAGCAGCGTCGCCTTGCCGCGGAGCAGCGGCTCGACGCCGAACGGCAGCAGCACGTCGAACGTCTGACCGACGTCGATTCCGAAGAATGCCTGCGGCGCGACGCCGACGATCGTCACGGGGACGCGATCGACGACGATCGACTTCCCGATCGCCTTCGGGTCCCCGCCGAATCGCCGCTTCCACAGCCCGGCGCTGATGACAGCGACCGGCCCTTCGTGGCCGCCGCCGCGCACATCGTCGCCAGGCGCGAACAGGCGCCCGGCCAACGCTCGCACGCCGAGGATCTGGAAGGCCTCGCCGCTGACGAAGAACCCATCGAGGCCGGTCTGCTCGTCCCCCTGCTGAAGCGTGAAGCGTTGTTGGAGCGACCACGCGAACGCGCCGCCGAACGTCTCGCGCTGGCCACGGATCTGTTCCCAGGTCGGATAGGTCCAGCCTGCGACGCGGCCCTGGTTGCTCGCCGTCGCCGTCGTGACGGCGACGAGGCGATCCGGATCCACGACTGGCAGCTTCTCGAGCAGCAGCGCAGACACGAGCGAGAAAATCGCCGTCGTTGCGCCAATCCCCAGCGCCAGCGAGAGCGCGGCCAGCATGGATAGCGTCCGTTCCCGCCCGCGTAGCGCGAGCCGCAGATCATGTCCGAGCCCTGAGATCATCGGACCCCTTTCGATGAAAGGGGGCCATGCTAGCACGCCTCGTTTTCGACTCGGCCCGGACAGCCGTCATTGACGTGTCGGCTCGTCCAGCGTAGTCTCGCCACGGAACTCGCCCTTCAGGTCACCGGTGAGGTGACGATGCCTCGGTCTGCTGCACTTGCTGCCGCGAGCGACCACTCTGCCCGGGGCCAGCCGCCCGCGACGCACACTCGCGACGGACGCGGCGCTCGTGTCCCCCTGGCTGCCGACGACGCCGTACCCCCGTCGCCCCCTGAGGACCAGGCGGTTCGCGCCCGCATTCTCATCGCTGAGGACGACGCGATCCTCGCGCTGCGGATCCAGAAGACCATCGAGACCATGGGATACGAAGTCGCGGGCCTGACCGCGACCGGTGAGGACGCCGTACGGTTGACCGACGAGGTGCGGCCGGACGTGGTCCTGATGGACGTCTGTCTCCGGGGCGAGATGACCGGGGTGGAGGCGGCGGCGAGCATCCACGCGCGCGGAGACACGCCGGTCATCTACGTGACGGTGTACTCGGACGACGGCCTGATCGAGCTCGCGGCGCGGACAGCCCCGTACGCATACCTGACCAAGCCGATCCGGGATCGGGAGTTGCGTGCGTCCATCGAGGCGACGCTTTACAGGATTCGTACCGATCGCGCGCTCGCCCGTCTGAACCGCGTGCTGCGCTCGGTTCGCGAAGTCAACCAGCTGATCACGAGGGAGCGCGACCCGCAGTCGCTGTTCGAGCAGGCGTGCGAGATCCTGGTGCGAACCTCGGGGTACGGTTTCGTGTGGATCGTGCAGTCGGACGCCGGGAGCGGGCGGCTCGTGTCGCCGGCGCACGCGGGGACGACGGTGGAGCTGCTCGGGTGGACCGAGCAGCAGCGCGAAGGGGAGGACGCGACGCCCTTCGCCCGCGTGCTTCGTACCGCACGGCCGCTGGTGACGCGTGAGCTCCCGACCGCGGCGCCCGAGGCGCTGTCGATCGGCGGCTGCGTCGCGTTTGTGCCGATGGTGCATGCCGAGCGGGTGTATGGCTGTGTCTGCGTCCACACCACGCGAGAGCGGTTCGACGAGGACGAGGGTAGCCTGCTGGTGGAGTTGGCGAACGACCTGGCGTTCGCGTTGTGCGGAATCGAGGAAGCGGCGGAGCGCCGGCGGGCCGAGGAAGAGTTACGGCGAGCCCAGAAGCTGGACTCGGTCGGGCGGCTGGCGGCGGGCGTGGCGCACGATTTCAACAACATGCTGCAGGGCATCCTGGGCCACGCAGAGCTGCTGAAGGACAAGTTGCATTCGTCCGATGCACGCGTCGAGCACGTCGAGGAGGTGCTGGCGGCGGCCCAGCGCTGCAGCGATTCTGAGCCGCCAGTTGCTGGCGTTCAGTCGACGCCAGATGCTGGAGCTCAGGATCGTGGATCTCCGCGACGTGGTGAAGCGGATGCAGAGTCTGCTCCGCGGAACGCTGCGCGAAGACGTACAGCTCGTGATCGTGGTGTCGGAGGAACCGTGCCTGGTCAGGGCCGACGTCGGACAGCTCGAGCAGGTCCTGATCAACCTGGCGGTGAACGCGCAGGACGCCATGCCGACGGGCGGGACCCTGAATATCGAGGTGGTCCCTCCTTCAGCGTCGCGCGAGCGCCCTTCGGCGATCGACGCACCGTCGGGACCGTGGGTGGAGCTCATCGTCGCGGATACCGGCTGCGGCATGGACGCCTTCACCCGCGAGCACGCGTTCGAGCCGTTCTTCACCTCGAAAGAGCCCGGAAAGGGGACCGGGCTCGGGCTGGCGATGGTGCACGGCATCGTGACGCAGCATGGGGGCAGCATTCAGTTCGATAGCGAGGTCGCAGCCGGTTCGACGTTCACGATTTGCCTCCCTGCCTGCTCGGAGGGCGCTCCCGAGCCCACGACGGAGCCGGAGGTGGCTGGTCCCGTTGGCGTCGAGACGGTGCTCGTGGTCGAGGACACGGCGTCCGTGCTGAGCGTGACAGTCAGCCTTCTCCGCCGCCACGGCTATTCGGTGCTGGATGCCGACAGCGGACGCGCGGCGCTCGCTCGCCTCGAGCATCACGAAGGCAGAGTCGACCTGCTGCTGACCGACGTCGTCATGCCCGACATGAACGGAAAGGAGCTGGCCGCCAGGGTCAGGGCGCGTTTTCCGGCGGTGAAGGTGCTCTTCATGTCGGGGCACGACATGGCCGTCGTGGCCAGCCATGGCGTGCTCGAGGAGAACGTGGCGCTGATCGTCAAGCCGTTCTCGAGCCGGGACCTGGCCGTGCGCATCCGTCGCGTGCTGGACGGAGCCTGACGGCGCATGTCCCGACAGCGTCGTTGCGCCGTGAACCGCGGGCGCGCACTTTACGGCGCGTCCATGTTGGCCGTCGGCTTCGTGATCGGTGCATGCGCGGAGGGCCGCGAAAAGGGGTCGCTGAAGAGCCTGGCGGAGGTGACGCGGCTGGACCGGCGCGCGCTCGAGCGGGGCGATGCCGTCGACATCGAGGCGATCACGGTGTTTCACGATCCCTCGTGGGAGCGGCTGATCCTCCAGGAGAACGGTCATTGCGTGGCCGTGGACGCTGCAGGTGTCGATCCCCCGCTCGCGCCCGGCGATCGCGTGCAGCTGTCCGGGTTCACCGCATTCGAGCGTCACGGTCCGATGATCGTGCTACCTCGCATCACCCGCCTCCCGAACCGCGGCGCCCCCACCTGGAGCCGGGCGAGCTCCCCACGGTCTCCTCTGCCCCAGGGCGGGATCGCCTGCGTGGAACTCCAGGCGCGAGTCCGTGGCGTACGGCAGATCGACAGCGAACACATGCGTCTCGATGCGAGCGTCGGCGGGCGCGACCTCGAGGGCATCGTCATGGACATCGCCAATTCGGCCCTTCTGCGCGAAGGCGATACCGTGATTCTCCGAGGCGCCGTCGAGATGCTTCCGGCCGCCGACAGCTCTCGGGACAGATGGCGCATCTATCTCCAGGGCGACGGTTCCTTCGAACGAGTCGGCGGTGAACCGCGGTCGCCGCCGCAGCCGCCGCCGGATCCGGCCCAACCCGGGGCTGCCCTCACGCGGCTGCTCCAGATCAAGGAGCTCTCGTCCACGGACGCCGGGCGCGGACTCCCGGTCCGTGTCCGCGGCGTCGTCACCGGAGCCTCGCCACGGGCTGCGGGAGGCGCACAGGAGATCGTGCTGCAGGACTCGGACTGTGGTGTCTATGCGACGACGGAGATCGCCACGGACGCGGCGTCCTTCGGTTCTCTGGTGGAGCTCGAAGGTCGAACAGCTCCGGGGCGTTCGCTCCCATCATCGTCTATAGGAAGCTGCGGGTACTGGGAACTCACCTCTGCCCGCGCCACTGCCGGTGACCGGCCTCGACACCTGGCTCTCCTCCCGCACCGAGAACGTCTGGACTGTGGTGAAGGGCGTGCTGCGGCCACATGCGGGAGACTTCGTCGTCGCGACGCCCGACGGGGAGCTGCCGCTGTACTTCTTCACGGGCGACATCCGCCCTCTGCAGCGTCTGGTCGACGCCGAGGTCGAGGTCCCCGGTGTCTTCGCAGTCATCCACCGTGCCCGCCGCATCGTCGGCTACCGGCTGCTCGTGCAGAGTCCCGATCAGATCGTGCTGACTCGCCCCGCGGCAGATCCGCGGGACGTCCTCTGTCTGGCCGATCGCCCAGCTCTTTGCCTACTGGCCTTCCGGCCGACCGCTTCACCGCACCTCGATACGTGGCGTCGTCACCGGCGTCTTCCACCCCGGTCTCGTATACGTCGACGACGGCACGGCTGGCGTTCTCTGTGAGACGGCCGATCGCCCATCGGAGATCGGCGCCGTCGTCACCGCTTCGGGTTTCCTGCCCGGCAGCGGCCCCGAGCATCGGCTCACCCGTGTGCAACTTCGGCCGACTGACCAGGAGGTCGTCGCCATCACGCCGTCGCTCCTCACGATGGAGGAGCTCCTCGGAGGAGAGCACGACGGTCGGCTGGTGCGAGTGGTGGGACGGCTGCGCGAGCGCGCGCGAAGCATGGGGCGGGAGTGGCTCACGCTCGAAGCCGGCCAGCACACGATCTCGGCCGTCCTGGAGCTGCCCGCTCCCATGGCGTCCGTGGAGCGCCTTCGGGTCGGGAGCGAGCTGCGAGTCACCGGCATCGGCGAGATGGACTGGGACCGCTCGCGGGTTCCGCCCAGGGTGCGCGCCGCACGTCTTCTGCTCCGCTCGGCAGGCGATCTGGAGCTGCTGCGAGCCGCCTCGTGGTGGACGCGCAGCAGGATCTTCGGGCTCCTCGCGACCGTGCTCGCGCTCGCCTCGGTCTCGCTCGTCTGGTTGGTTTCTCTGCGCGGACAGGTGCGGCGGCAGACGCAGGTGATCCGGGATCAGATGACGCGTCTCAGCGACGAGGCCGAGGAGCGCGAGCGGGCCAGGCGAAAACTGGAGAGCTCGCTCGACGAACAGTTGTCGCTGCTCCGGGAAGTCCACCATCGAGTGAAGAACAACCTGCAGGCGATCATCCACCTGATCGAGATGGAGCGCGAGCGGATTGACGATCCGCGCGCCCGCTCGTTGCTCGACGGCCTGGGCGAACGAGCCCGGACGATGGCGCTCGTCCACGAGCAGGTGTATCAATCGCCGAGCGTCTCGCGAGTCGACATGGAATTGTACCTGGCCGCGCTCGGCGAACGGTTGCAGGTTCTCCTCAGCGCGGGCCGCGAGATCGAAGTCGAGGTCCACTCAGCCGGCGTGAGTCTGGACGTCGCGAAGGCCATGCCCTGCGGCCTCATCGTCAACGAGCTCCTGACGAACGCCTTCAAGTACGCGTTCCCGCCCGGCGTGAGGCGTGGCGGGCGCATCAGGGTGGAGCTCACGGAGGCGGAGGGAAGGGTGCGCCTGTCAGTGGCTGACGACGGCGTCGGCTTGCCGAAAGAGGACCGACACCAGGGGGCGCTCGGTCTGCAACTCGTCTCGTTGTGGGCGACGCACCAGTTGGGGGGACGGCTGACGGTGCAATCCGAGCAGGGGACCGCATTCACCGTGGAGTTCGACGGGCGACCGCACGAGCGCGGCGTGTAACACCGGCAGCGGTAATGCTCAGCTAGAATGCTGGGCCAACTATGCCAGGTGTCCTTCCCTCCGCCCGCCGCTCGTCCCTCGTGCTCGTCTCGTTTTGTCTCGCCGCGGCTGTGGCCTGCGGCTCCGACAGTCCGTCGCCGGCGCCGCGCCGCGCCCGCGCCGACGACCAGCGCCGTCCAGGTGCGCGCCCCCGGGGATGCCTCGGGCCCGCTCGAACCGGGACAGACGCGGCAGCTCGTCGCGACGGCGACGCAGAGCACGGGCTCGACGTCCGACGTGACGCAGCAGGCGACGTGGCAGTCCTCGGCGTCCGGCGTCGCGACTGTGTCGTCGACGGGCCTCGTGACCGCGGTGGCCGAGGGCGACGCGGAAATCAGCGCGACGTTTCAGAGCGCGCGAGGCACGATGGGCTTCGGCGTGCGGCCGACGCGCTGCGCCTTGTCGATCTCCCCCGCGACGGCCACGTTCGGCCCGTTCGGCGGTGCGGGCAGCGTACAGGTGCTGGTGAGTGCGGCGTCGTGCCGGTGGAGCGCGCGCAGCGACGCACCCTGGCTGCCGCTCGCGTTCGAGCCCGCGGCCGCGGGTAGCGGGAACTTCGGCTATACGGCCCCCGCCAACAGCACGCCCGACCCTCGCACGGCCAACATCGTCGTCACGACCTCCACGGGCGAGAGCGCCACGCACGCCATTACCGTCAATCGCACCACGGGGTGCAGCTACGTGACGCAACCCGAGGAAGCCGTGTTCACTGCTGCCGGCGGCACGGGCCAGTTCAACGTCATCACCACGCCCAACGACTGCCGCTGGACCCTCGTGAACGGCCTGGCGTCGCTCGGCGTCCAGATCACGTCGGGCTTCAGCGGTACCGGGGCCGGGCTGGTCCGCTACAGCGTCCAGGCGCACACGCGCACGGTGGATGCCGACGGCTATATCGAGATTGCGGGCTTGTCCGGCGCCAATCCCAACGGCCGCCATCACATCGTCATTCGGAAGCGCCAGGCAGGCTGAGAATGCGCGGGCCTGCCAGGAGGCGCAGGAGCGCAGAGGCGCAGGAGCGCAGAGAGTCCCCGGAATCTCTTCTGCGCTTCTGCGCCGCGTTTGCAGGGTCATTGACAGCCCGATCGCATCGACGCATCATCGGCGCAGTCCGTCTCTCCAGACTCGAGGGCTCACGTGACTGCGATCCGCATCATCCGATGTCGTTCGTTGCGCGTTCCCACGACCGCGAGCTGCATTGCAGCCCTCGCGGTGCTGCTCGGTACGCAATCGCCGCTCGCGGACGACAGCACCGATCTCCGTCCGGCCGCGGACCGTCTTGCGCCGCTGCCGGTGACCGCCGTCGCCATTCGCGATGCGTTCTGGGCGCCGCGCCTCGAGGTGAATCGCACTCGCACGCTCGATCACGTGCTGAAAGAGATCGCGTCCACCGGCGGGCTCCGCAACTTCGACATCGCAGCCGGTAAAACGACGGGGAAGTTCGGCGGCCCGTTCTGGGCCGATTCCGACGTCTACAAATGGATCGAAGGCGCGTCGTGGACGCTGGCAAGCCGTCCCGATCCGGCGCTCGACGCGAAGGTGGACGGCCTCATCGCCCGCATCGCCGCAGCGCAGCAGCCGGACGGCTATCTGAACACGTTCGTCCAGATCAACGTCCCCGAGCTGCGATTCAGGAACTTCGCGTTCTTCCACGAGGACTTCTCGTCCGGTCACCTGTTCGAAGCGGCGGTCGCCCACCACGTCGCGACCGGCAAAAAGACGCTCCTCACGGTGGCGACGCGCCTCGCGGATCTGTTCGACCAGCAGTTCGGTCCCGGCAGGCAGGACTACATCCCGGGACATGAGGGCATCGAGCTGGCGCTGGTGAAGCTGTCCCGGGCCACCGGCGAGAAGCGTTACCTCGAGCTCGCCAAGGCGATGCTCGATCGGCGCGGTCAGAAGCCGTCGATCTTCGAGCGGCAGTTCAAGGCGCTCGACCCCGATCGGACCGTCGACTTCCTCGGAAAGCCGCTCCGCATCGGTGAGTGGTACGAGCGGTTCTATCTGAAGGACCCGCGCAAGTTTGACACGCGGTATGCGCAGGACCACCTGCCGGTGCGCGAGCAGAAGGAAGCGGTCGGCCACGCGGTGCGGGCGATGTTCCTGTATTGCGCGATGGCGGATCTGGTCCACGAGACGAGCGACGCGGGATTGTGGGCCGCCTCGAAGGCGCTCCACGACAGCGTGACCCTGCACCGGATGTACGTCACCGGAGGCATCGGGCCGTCGGAGCACAACGAGGGCTTCACCGAGGACTACGATCTTCCCAACGAGAACGCGTATCAGGAGACCTGCGCCTCGGCGGCGATGGTGCTCTGGAACCACCGGCTGTTCAATCTCACTGGTGACGCCAGGTACACCGATGTCATGGAGCAATCGCTCTACAACGCGGTTGCCGCAGGCGTCTCGCTCACCGGCGATCTCTTCTGCTATGCGACACCGCTGGCCAGCCGTGGTGACTTCAAGCGCTCGCCCTGGTTCGGCGTGCCGTGTTGTCCCACGACAATCGCCCGGTTCCTGCCCACGCTCGGCCAGTACATCTACAGCCGCTCGGCCGACGGGCTGTGGGTGAACCTGTTCATCGCGAGCGAGGCGACGACAATCGTCGACTCGGGCGCGGCCGGATCGAGCAAGGTCACCCTGCAGCAGGTCACGACCTATCCGTGGGAGGGCAACGTCAGGATCACCGTGCGGCCGGAGGCGCCGCGCGAGTTCACGCTGCATGTCCGGTTGCCGGGATGGGCCTCGAACCCGACGATTCGCGTGAACGGCTCCGCCGTGTCGCCCGAGGTGACGCGAGGCTACGCGGCAATCCGGCGGCCAGTGGAAGAGCGGGGATACGGTCGAACTGTCGCTGCCGATGGCGGTGCAACGGCTCGCCGCGCATCCAAAGGTGCTGCATGCACAGGGCAAGGTCGCGCTGCGCCGCGGTCCGCTCATCTACTCGTTCGAACAGGCTGACAACGCTGTCTCGCTGCGCGACCTCGTCCTGCCGGCGGCGTGCGCCTTCCGGAGCCGAGTTCGATCCCAGCCTTGCCGGAGGCGTGGTGAAGCTGACCACCGAAGGGCTCGTCCATGAAGCGGCGACCTGGGATCGACGGCTCTATCAGCCGATGCAGGCCGGCGACGTCGAAACGCGTGTCTCTCACCGCCGTCCCCTACGCGATCTGGGGCAACCGCGGTCTGGGCGAGATGATCGTGTGGATCGATTCTGAGAGCGCAATGTCGCAGCCAGGACGAGATTGAAATCGTAATTTCGCAGATGCGAGGAAATTGAGATCACAATTTCGCAGATGGCGAGCCCATCCTGGCTGAGCTCGCGCTCGCCGACTACTCCGCGCGGATTGCGCTCAGCGGATTGACGCGCGCGGCGCGCATCGCGGGGATGGCGCACGCAAGCAGCGCGGCGACGAGCATCAGCACGATGACGGACGCATAGGTCACCGCGTCGGTGCGCTCGACGCCGAACAGCAGACCGTTGAGGATGCGCGACGTCGCCAGCGACACAGCGACGCCGGCGGCGATGCCGATGAGACCCAGACGCGCGCCGCTGGCGATCATCATGCGCACGATCTCTCCGCGCCGCGCGCCCAGCGCCATGCGGACGCCGATCTCCGGCACGCGCTGCGAGACGGTGTAGCTGAGGACCCCGTAGATGCCGATGAGCGCGAGAGCGAGCGCGACCGCGGCAAAACCCTGGACGAGCCGAAGCGACAACCGCCGCGGCGCCAGGTAGTCGTCCATCAGATCGTCCATCGCGCGGATCCGCCAGAGCATGACCGACGGATCGATCGATCGCGCCGCGTCCCTGATGGCCCCCGCCAGCGCCGCGGGATCTCCTTCGGCCCGGACGGCGAGCGACATGTCGTTACGGTCGATGCTCTGCGTCACCGGCAGGAACACTTCCGGTCCGGGCTCTTTTTCCGGGCCGGTGTGGCGGACGTCGCCGACGACGCCGACGATCGTGCGCCACGGCGCCTTCGGGTCCCGGCCGATCCGGATCCGCGCCCCCACGGCGCCGCCGCGCGGGAAGAACCGCGAGGCGAGCGCGTGGTTGACGACGGCGACCTTCAACGATTCCGGCGTGTCGCTGTCCGCCAGGCCGCGCCCGTCGAGGACCGGGATGCGCAGCGCGCCGAAGTAGCCGGGCGACGCCCTGCGATGGCCCACGTCCGGCGGCACGCCGTCGGGTGGCGCCACGTTTTCGATCGTCAACCACGCGGTCCACGAGTTCCCCGAGACCGGAAGATTGTTGACGATCCCCGCGGCGCGAATGCCGCCGCGGCCGCCGAGCCGCGCGAGGAGATCGCCGTAGAACTGCGTGATCGCCGCGGCGTTGTTGTACTTTCGCGGCAGTTCGACGGTGGCGACCATCACGTGGTCGCTCGCGTACCCCGGCTGCACGCGAAGGATGTTCCAGAAACTGCGCAGCAGCAGTCCGGCGCCGAACACGAGCACGACGGCGGCCGCGAACTGCACGGCAACGAACGCGGACCGAAGACGCCGGGAGCCGCCCACCGCCCGACGCGCGCCTTCGCGCAGATCCTGCTGCACGTCCGCGCGTGACGCCAGCAGCGCGGGCGACAGCGCGAAGACGAGGCCCGTCAATCCGGACAGGAGCACGGCGAACGTCAGCACGCGGCCGTCGATCCCGATTTGATCGGCGTGCGGCACGTAGTCGACCGCCGCCCGCGCGACCGTCTTCACCGCGGCGGCCGCCAGCGCGACGCCGAGCGCGCCGCCGCCGAGTGCGAGCATCAGACCTTCGACGACGAGCTGCCGGAAGATGCGGAACCGGCCGGCGCCGACCGCCGCGCGCAGCGCGATTTCGCGCCGCCGCGCCGTCGCCTCGACCAGCATCAGATTCGCGACGTTCACCGCACTAATCACGAGCAGCACGGCCACGGCGGCCCCGAGGAGCAGCATCGGCGACCGCAGGTCACCAGCCATCGCGTCCTGGAGCGACGCCAGCGTCGTCCCTCGCTGAGCGTTGGTGACCGGATACAGCTTCTGGGCGCGAATCGCGACCTGCTCGAGATCCTGACGCGCGGTGTCGAACGACACGCCGGGCCTCAGCCGTCCGACGACGGTGAACAGGTGCTGCCCGCGCTCCTGCGACGTCTGCGGGTCCTCGGGGAACAACCGCCAGGCGTCGCCGTCCCGCAGCGGAAACTGAAAACCGGCTGGCATCACGCCGACGATGCGATGCGGGACGTCGTCGAACCGCACGGTGCGATCGATCACGCCGGGATCGGAGCCGAAATGGTTTTGCCACCCGCGGAAGCTGAGCACCAGCACGCGGTGATTCGGGGGCGTGACGTCGCCGCGCGTGAACGTGCGGCCGAGGAGCGGACGCACCCCCATCACGCCGAAGAAGTTGGCGCTGACGGCCGGCACGGTGGCGTGGAACGGATCGCCGCCCGCCGAGAGGCTCCCCCCTCCCACGCCCGCTATCGCGTCGATGTAGGCGGCCAGGTCCTCGAACGAGCGGGTCTGGCTGCGCCAGTCACTCCAGTTGCCGGGCGCGACCCGGGAACGGGGCTTGCGATTGATGCGGTCGTTCTCCCACACCGTCACCAGCCGCGCGGAATCGGGATACGGCAAGGGACGCAGCAGCACGGTGTCGATCGCGCTGAAGACGGCGGCCGTCGCGCCAATGCCGATCGCCAGGGTGACGACAACGAGTGAGGTGTAGGCCGGCCGGCGCGCGAGCACGCGGAGGGCATAGCGAGCATCGTGCAGCGACGAGTCGAGACTCCAGGCCTGCCGCCGCAGGAACCACGCGTCGGCGGCCGCGCCGGACGCCCGGCGCATCGTGGGATCCACCGCGAGCTCCGCGTCCCACTCGGCGCGAAACTCGCGCCGCGACGCCGCGGGCACGAGGCGCGCGAGCGCGCCGATCCATGCGCGCAGAAGCCTACGCATTGCGCGGCGCCGGCAGGCGTCCCAGGTTGGCGAAGCGCTTCATGGCGACAGCGAGGTCGGCGGCGCCGGTTTTGGTGATCTCGTAGTAGCGTCGCGCCGGACGTTGTTCGCGCCGCGCGACCTTCTCGCTCTCCCAGCTGGAGCGGACGAAGCCGAGCGTCTCGAGGCGGCGCAGCGCCGGATAGACGGTGCCGGTCTGCAGACCGGTGCGGTCGGCGATGTCGAAGCCGTAGCGCGCGCCGTCGGCGACCGCCTGCAACACGAGCGTGGTCGGGTAGGTGGTGTAAGTCATGGCGTGCGAGATTCGAGGTTCGAGTCGTGATTGTAGAAATCTATATATAGTAAATTCTACATAGATGCAAGCGCCGACTATCGCGCCATTTATCTGCGTAATTACTCTCTACTCTTGATCTGCGTCATTACGCTCTAGAAGTTTATCTGCGTCATTACGCTCTAGAAGGTCAGCCGCGCGCCAATCTGCCACCACCGCGGCAGTTGCTGGCTGATGGCTTTGCCGAAGCCGGCCGAGGCCAGATCGTTCTCGAGATACAGATTCTTGCGATTGAAGATGTTGTAGAACTCGAAGCGAAGCTGGACTTCGAGACCCTTCGCCAGCGCCGTCTTCTTGTAGATCGCCAGATCGGTCTGAGCGAAGTCGGGCTGACGGAATTGCCCGGTCCGCTCGTTGCCGTTCGTTCCGGGCGTCGGCGCCGTGAACTGTCCCGGGGTGAACACCCCGTTGCTCAGGTAATCGTCCTCCGATCGCCGCATCGAGTAGTCCGACACGTTCGGATAGTCGAGGTTGTCGCCATCGGCGTTGTAGTCGCCGCCCGCGGTGAACGGCGCGCTGGTGAGCACCGTCATCGGATACCCCGACTGGTAGATGGTGATCGTGCTCACCCCCCAGCCGCTGGTCAGCGGCTTGAGCGTCCGCCCATCGGGCAGCACGTAGTTGGCCGTGAACGACACCCGGTGCGGAACGTCCCAGGGCGACGGCCCGTAGAACTGATGCGGATTCACTGCCGTGGGATAGAGGCCCATGTCGTCCTTCGAGCTCGAGCGCGTGTACGACGCATCGAAGAACAACCCTCTGGCCCGACCTCGCAGGTCGAAGGTGATCCCGTTGTAGTTGGCGACCCGATCGTTGTCGGCATAGAGGATTGGGCCGAAGCTGGAGTTGATCCGCGTCGGCGGCGAGCCCGGAGGTTTGTTCAGCAGGTCTCCGGCTCTCGCATTGATGTCGACACCGTAGCTGACGACCCCCGCCTGGTTGCCGTTGCCGACGCCATTGACCGTGTGTGAGCCGCTGTAGATGATGCTGCCCGACATCCATCGGCCAAGCTGGCGCTCGACCGCGGCCATGAAGATGTAGGCGGTCGGCGACTTCAGTTCCGGGTTGATGCCGCCAATCGTGAACTGCGCGCCGCGAATGCCTCCCTTCTCGTCGAGACAGGGCGCCGTTGGACACAGCGGCGATCCGGCAAGCGCCGGGAACGTGAAGCCAAATGGCGGCTCGTCGCTCGTGCCCTGAACGAATACCGGCGGTGTCGCCGTGCCTTCGAAGAACGTGGGCAGGATCAGGCCCGGCGGATTGCCGCGGAACTCTTCCTGCACGTTCGCCGACGTCAGCCAGTTCGCATACGCGCCCGCTCCGCCGCGCACGACCCACGTCCCGTTGCCGGTGACATCCCAGGCAAGACCTGCGCGCGGGTTGAAGGCCTTCGGCGATCGGCGGAGCGCCTTCTCGCTCGCTCTCGCCGAGCCGTTCGCGATTCGTTCTTCTTCCGTGGCTCCCTCGCCATGATAGAAGTTGCCGAACACCGTCGTGTCCCGTCGCGACCAGGGATTGCCCTGATCGTCGTAGCGGAAGCCGACCGTCACGGTCAGGTTGCGGCGCGCCTTCCACGTGTCCTGGACGAACGCGCCCCACGTCCGCGATGCGGCGTTCCACTCCCAGAGCTTCTGCTGGCCGGTGATCGGGTCGTACATCACCGAGCCCTGCGTGCGCGGCCCATCCTGCGCGAGCTTCAGCAGGTTGTCGAACGCGAAGCCCGGATGCGACCACGGCCCCTGGAACGGCTCGACATCGTCGCCAAACCAGCCTTCGACGCCGAACTTCAGCACGTGCGCGCCGCGCACATGGGTGAGCACGTCGCGCCATTGATAGTTGTGCTGAATGAAGTTGCCCTGGGCGAAGCCGACGCCGTAGCCGACCGACTGACCCGTAACGTTGATGTTCGGAATCGTGAAGTCCCCGGTCTCGCCGATGAAGCCCTCGATCCGGTTCGACGCGAAGATCGCCTCGTTCAGCGTGTTGGGCGAGAACACGTGGGTGTGATTCAGCTGAAAGGCGTACTGGGTGTTGTGGTTGGTGGTCGAGAACTGCGGGATCACGTTGGGACCGCCGTAGTTCAGGAGCGTGCGGAAGAAGCTGCCGTAGAGACGGTCGTTCGCGAACTGCTTGTCGACGCGCACGAAATACTGGTCGCCATCGCGAAACGAGCTCGAGTTGAAGATCCCGGAACCCACCATCGGGACCGAGCAGGGCAGGTTATTGGTGGCGGCGGTCCCGCAGGTCGTCGGAAAAATGTCGCTCGCCCGGCGCGAGACCGCGGTGGCCGTCAGCCCGGTGGGGACGTACGTATTCAGGATCCTCGTGCCGAAGGTACTCGGGTAGTTCTGCTGCGCCCATGCCGCGAACTCGGGAGCAGGAAAGAAGATCGTCTGGTTCCCCGTGGACGCCGATGATCGCATCGGTGCGAGGGCGAAGAAGAAAAAGAGCTGGCGCTTCGGAATGACCGGTCCGCCGACCGCAGCCGAGAAGGTTTTGGTGCTGAACGGATTGTAGTCGTCCGTCGGCCCCATGAACGCGGTCTTCGAGAACATGCTGTCGTTGTTGTAGTAGAAGCTGCCCAGCCCGTGGAAGCGATCGGTTCCCGACTTGGTCGTGCTGACCATCTGGATCGAGCTGCCGCCGCCGTACTCCGACGTGAAGGTGTTCACCTGGACGGTCGTCTCCTGGACCGTATCCGGGCTCGGCGTCAGGTTCAGCACCCCCTGCCGGATGCCGCTCGTGACGTTGAGCCCGTCGATGATGAACTTGTTGGCGACCGTGCCCTGGCCGTTGGCGCTTGCATCGACCGCGGTCTCGGTCGAGAAATTGTCGACGCCCGAGCCGGGCGTGCCCGCGCCGCCCGGCTGTCCGCCGCCCATCGTCCCGAGTCCGGAAACTCCCGGCGCCTGCGTGACGAGCGAGATGTAGTTGCGGCCCGCCAGCGGCAGATCGGACAACGCGTCGGTTTCGAGCGTCAGCTGATTGCGTGTCTCCGCAACGTTGACCAGGGGCGTGGCGCCAGTGACCTCCACGGTCTCGGTCAGCGCGCCGACCTCCAGCATGATGCGGAGATTCAGCGTCTGGTTGGTCTGGAGCGTGACCGTCTTCTCGCTGCGCTTGAAGCCCTGCGCCTCGGCCGTGATCTTGTAGGCGCCCGGCGCGAGGCTCAGGAAGCGGTAGTTGCCGGATGTATCCGACGTGGTGGCTGCGGACACCTGCGTGGCGAGACTCACCAGATCGACTTTGGCGTTGGCAATACCCGCCGCACTCGGGTCTTCGACAATGCCCTCGATGTTCGCGGTGTACTGCGCGCGAGCCGGCGCCGCCGCGAGCAGCAGGAGCAGGGCGCTGCCGAACCCGATCGCCACACGCGCCGCGCGGCGGCGTCGCCAGATCGCGTGAGCCCAGGACGACCGCGTCGCAAGCGAACCGGGGGTAGCCGACATGAGAGCCCTCCGTGACGGGGCAACTGTCGTTAGCCGGAGTCCTGCCGATCAGTCCGTCGCCGTCCACGAAATGTCGTTCGTGAACGTTCACGTTTGCAAGTGGGCCGAAACGTTAGCCCCGCTCCGCGGCGATGTCAAGCGCTCAGGCTATAGGCTCGACCATAGACGGCAATGCACCAGACGGCGATCGCTACGTGGAGGGCCAGCGCCGGCCACATCAGAACGCCGACGAGTCCCACGACGACGCCAGCGTGGGCGAGAACCGAGATGGCAGCGCAGTTGTAGAGCAGCATCGCCACGACCACCCCGCGCCCGGCGAGGCTCTGTCCGTCATCGCGCGCCAGCCAGAAGGCGACGCCCAACGAGAGCAACGCGGCGCCGGCGATGCGGCCCACGATCAAGGCGGCCGGCGCATCGAGCGATACGCCGAGCAACAAACCGGCGACCAGCGGCGGGGAGAACAGCAGCAGCAAGCCGATCGGCGCCTCGACGACCGCAGCCGCAATCAACAGCTTTCTTGCCACCATGGGCCCAGTCTACGCCTGCCGACGCTGGACCACTCCCAATCGCGCGTGGCGCCTCGCGACCGCTATTTTGCCGGCCAGCCGCGACTCGCGACGACGCCGACGCCCTCTCTGATCGTGACGAGCTGGTTGGCCTTGATCCCCTTGAAGGTGTCGTGCCGTCCGTTGGGCCAGTAGATCTCGAGATCGGCGACAAGGGAGCTCCCCATCCCGAAGTGGAGCCGGGGATCGTTCGACGGATAGAAGCTCGATTGACTGGCTGACGGCCTGCGCCGTCGATTCGGCCGGCGCAGTGGAGCAGCACGCGCGCGCCGATCGCGCTGCGATTCGAGACCACGCCTTCGAGCTTCACCTTGATCCAGTGGTTCGAGCCGGCGACGTCGTTGCGAAGCAGGGAGGGCGGCTCGTTCAGATTGACGATCAGCACGTCCAGATCCCCGTCGTTGTCGAAATCGCCGAACGCGCAGCCGCGGCTGCAATGCGCCGCCGCCACACCCGGGCCCGCTTCCTCGATCAGCTGCTCGAACGTGCCGTCGCCGAGGTTCCGGAACACCGCCCGCGGCGTCTTGTTCGGATACTGCGGCAGCTTCCGCTCGACCTCCGGATAGACGCTGCCGGTGACGACGAAGAGGTCGGGATGGCCATCGTTGTCGAGATCGACGATGCCGGCGCCCCAGCCGACGTAGCGCGTCTCCACCGCCACGCGCGCCCGCCGCGTCACATCGTCGAATTGCCCGGTCCCGTCGTTGCGATACAGCCCGCTCGCATCGTCGGCAAAGTGCGTCTTCAGGAGATCGAGATGACCGTCGGCGATCGTAGTCGCCGATGCCGACTCCCATGCCGGCCTGCTCGCCGCCATCGTCGCTGAGCGCAACACCGCGCAGCACGCCTTCCTCGCGGAACGTGCCATCGCGGTTGTTCATGAAGAGCAGGCTCGGCGTCGAGTCGCACGCGACGTAGATGTCGGGCCATCCGTCTTCGTCGAGATCGGCGGCCACGACGGTCATGCCGTAGCCCGGCGTCGCGGCGGTGATGCCGGCCTGTTCGGTGACGTCCGTGAACGTGCCGTCGCCGTTGTTTCGATAGAGCGAATGCCGGCCGTGCGGCAGGCCGCGCGGCCCGCAGAGCACCGGAATGCCCTTCCAGTTGCAGTTGCTGTTCGCGCCCGGCACCGGCGCATGTTCGAACGAGAACCGGACGTAGTTCGAGACGAACAGATCGAGGTGTCCGTCGCGGTCGTAGTCGACGAAGCTGCAGCCGGCTCCCCATCGCGGCTGCGCGTTCCAGAGCCCGGCCGCTTTCGTCACGTCGGTGAAGGTGCCGTCGCCGTTGTTGCGATAGAGCCGGTTCTGGCCGAAGTACGTGCAGAAGAGATCCTCGAAGCCGTCGTTGTTGTAGTCACCGACGCAGACGCCGGACGCCCACCCGGCGGCTGCGAGCCCGGCCTTCGCGGTCACGTCGGTGAACGTGCCGTCGCGATTGTTCCTGTAGAGCCGATTGGTAGCGCCTGGCGGATCGCCTTCGAGCCGCGTGCCGCCGAGGATGAACACGTCCATCCAGCCGTCGTTGTCGTAGTCGAAGAAGGCGCAGCCGCACCCGATGGTTTCGACGATGTACTTCTTGGTGTCGACGGCGCCGTAGACGATCGGCTCGCGGAGTCCGGCGGAGGACGCGACGTCGACCAGACGCGAGTTGAACGGACGGCCCGACAGCGCGCGCCGCGCCACCGGTTTCGTCGTGTGGGTCGAGACGCCCTGCGCGAACGAGGTGCGTCCGCGCAACGCGCCCAGCGAGCCGAGCGTCAGGCGGAGCAGCGACGTCTGTCACGGTTGCCCAGCACGAGCTTGTACCGATAACGCTCTCGCTCCTCAGTTCCGATTTGGCGGCCGTCTCCCTCAGAGACGGCCGCGGGCCCTTGATTCGCGCCGCGTTCCGCCGGCCCTCAGTCGGGCCGGCGGGCAGCGCGAAGGCGGCAGGCCCCTCGTCAGGGCGAGCTCGGCGATCGGGAGGGTCCCCGAGGACGAGTTTGTAGCGATAGCGCTCACGCTCCTCCTTCGCGGTCTGCTCGCGAACCGCGGCCAGTCGCTTCAGCAACTGCCGGAATGTCAGACTTGTCTCCCGACTTTCGCAGCGCCTGTATGAGTCGGTACAGGGCCGTCTGATCGTTCGGGTCGATCGCCAGCGCGCGCCGGCATTGCTCGACGGCCTCGCGATAGCGCCCGGCTTGCAGGTGCAGCTTTGCGAGCACGCCGCGGGCCGGCGCGAGGCCCGGTTGCAGCGCGACGGCCTTCCTCGCCGAGGCCAGCGCGCGTCGTGAATTCAGGCGTCCCGGGTTCTGGCGCCCTTCTGCGACAGGATGTCGGCATGAAGGTAGAGCAGGTACGCGTCCTTCGGCTTGCGCGCGAGCTTCGCCTGAATCGTGGCGAGCGCCCGATCGAGGTCCTGTTCCTGAGCCGCGGCGAGCCCCTGGGCGGCATCGCTCAGTGCCTGATTGGGATCGAGCTCGCTGGCTCTCGCGAAATCGGCCTCGGCCCTGTCGTAGTCGGCAAGCTGCACGTACAACACGCCGCGCGCGACATAGAGCGGCGCCGCGGATCGGCAGAAGCCCGAGTCCGTCGCCCAGGACCTCGATGCCCACTTGAAACGACTGATGGGCGAACGCGATGTTCGCGAAATCGAGGTAGAGGTCGACGTTTCTGGGCTCGAGCAAAATGGCCTGCCGGAGCGTCGAGACCGCACGCGGCGTGTCTCCTGATTTCTCGTAGGCCGTGGAGGCGAGGCCGAGCGTCTCCGCGTCGGCGTGAGGTCCCTCCGAGCAACGGCGTGAGCGTGGCGATCGCATCCGGCGGCTTTCCGGCCATCAGCTGGACGGCCGCCAGCAGCTTGCGCTGGCGAGGATTCTCCGGTTCGAGCGCGACCGTGCGTTGAAGGACGCCGAATCGCCGCGTCCATCTGCTGCAGCCGCACGAGGCAGGTGGCGTGGGCGTGCAGCGCCTCGATCTGCGTTTCGATCAGCGCGCCGGCTTTCTCGAAATGCGTGACCGCGGCGCTGCAATTGCCGTCGCGGTATTCCAGCACGGCGAGCATCGCGTGCGCAGTCGGGTCGTCTGGCGCAGGCGCAGGATCCGGTTGAGCAACGGCACGGCGCGCCGGCTGCCAGCCTCGTAGTGAGCCTGGCTGGCGCCCTTCGAGCGCAGCGAGGTAGTTCGGATCGATCTTCAGCGCGCGCTGAAACGATTGGAGCGCCTCGGCGCGCTTGCCCAGGCCCGCCAGCGCCAGGCCGTTGAGGGTCCAGAGCTGCGGATCGTTCGGCGCCTGCTGCAGCGCTGCGCGGCTGCGCTCGGCCGCCTGCGCAAAGTTCCCGGCGCGCAGCGCGGCAGTCGATCGCCTGGACCGCCTCGGTCGTCTGAGCCGAGGCAGCCGGACTCAGCGACAGGAGCAGGGCGAGCGCGAGAGTGAGCGGTCTCACGTGGGCGCGTCTCACTTGGGGACCGTCCCTGTACCAGGGGCTCATGTTAAGCCAACTCGTGACCGAGCTCGTGTTCTCCTGAACGCGGATCGTGATCAGCGCCCGCTGAAAACCGCGCGCGGGTCCGTCAATGTTGACGCGACACGCCATCGGCCATGCGTGATCCAGGGAGCGAATCGATGACCAGATACTTGAAGCGCGCCGGGTCCCCCACGAGCGACCAACCCGTCGAACCTCTCGCTCCCGCCGCGCAGACCCCCGCGCAGCCGGGCGCCTCAGCCGCGCCGGCGCAGCCCGCCGGGGGCGGTGCACCCGCACCCGGCGGACCCGGGGGACTCGGCGGACCCCGACAAGATCCCCCTGCTCCAGTTGCGGAGATCCTCGGCACGATCGGCGCCCCCATCCTCACCGTGCTCCTCGGGGCGGGGCTGCTCTATGCGATCAACATCGACGAGCGCTGCACGACGCTGTCCGGATCGATCATGTCGGGTCCGTCAGGCGATCGCCGCGTCGCTCGATTCCGACCTGACGGCGGAGCATCTCGCGGAGGTCCTGAACGCCGCCGCAGCGAAGCCCTCCGCCGAGCCGAAGACCCCCGAGGAGAAGAAGAAGGCCGATGACGCCGCGGTCGCTGTCAGACGTATCGCGGATCGTCTCGACAAACGCCGCACGGTACTCACCGAAACGCTCTCGGCGCGCGTGATGTCCGCGCACCCCGCATTGGCGTTGCAGCACGAGCCGCCAGACGACAAGACCCCGGGCCCCGAAACAGGCACGAACAAAGGCGAGGATCCCTGCGCCGGGCGGTCGACGGCCACTCCCACCGGTGACAGCAAGACTCCGGAACTACCGACGGTCGAGCGCGTCGTCGCGAGTCGGCTCTCCGACCGGCGGATTTGCCAGGCCATTCAGGCATGGACGCCGGAGACGATGGATCCGCGAACCGAGCGGGCGGTCGCCGCCGCCGGCCTCTCCACGGCGACGATTGCGACCCGCATCGCGGACATGGTCGATGGCAGGGCGCTCCGACGATCGAGTGCTGGCGGTCGTTGCGCCGCAACGGAGCCCGTTCGAGCCGAAAGGACCGGAGTCAGCCTGGACGAAAGACGTGAACGCGCGGCTGATGTGGGCGATCACCGCTCTCATCTTCTGTCTCACGTTCGGACTCGTGCTCTTTACGAGCATTGGGCCGATCCTCTGCGTCGATCCGGATGACCGCAAGTGGGTCCTGATCCCGCTCGCGGGCGCTATCGTGATCGCGGTGTGGCTGCCCGCCTACCAGCCGTCGCTCCAGGCGACGCCGCTCCATGCCGCGCTCACCTCGTACGCAGAGCTCTTCCACGTACGAATCCTCGACTACGTGCGGTGGTTCGAAGCGATCCGCGCGATCGGCATCATTCTGCTGATCGCCGGCTCGGTTGCCACGTTCGTGGTTGCGTGCAGGAAAAAGCCTGACCTGGAGCAGCAACTTCGCCGCTTCAAATCGTTGTTCAACGCCGGTGCGGTCTTCCTGCTGGCCGGCGTGCTCGAGGTCTACGCGCGCTACCGGTGGCCATTGACGTTCGTGACAGACACGACAGCGCAGGCATCGCTGCAGAGCACAGCTGCGATGGTGGCGGCGACCGCCGGCGCGCTGTATTCCGTGGTGTTGCTCGTCGCCTACATTGCGACCACATTCGTCCTTCGACAGCAGGCTATCGAGCACGGCGTGGACCGGACCGAGGTCGATCAGGCCCTGAGCGTGGCCGGCTTCGGCGACTTTCCGGCGCAGCAGCTGATGCGCTTCGCACAGTCGCTCGTGCCGCTCCTGCCGGGCGTCCTGACGCTTTTCGTGAGCGGGATTCAGTGATCTCGACTCCCCTTGACGCGAGTGTACCAATGTACGTAGTATTACTGCTCAATGCGCGGTCTCGCGTTGCGTCGTGCGTTCTGCGCGAGGCATGTCGGAGCTGGCGCGACATCGCTCGCCATCCATGCCGCCGCCTTCGCCAGCGTCCTCTGGCTCTCGTCGCGCGCCGTGGGGGTGGGCGGCGCGAGCGCGGCAGGAACGCCGGCGAAACGCATCATGGGTCCGCTGGCGCTCTTCGCGCCAACAGCGTCGGCCAACACCAATGCGACCGCCCGGACCGAGCGACCCTCCGCAAAGCCGCTCCTGCAAGCCGGTAGCGACACCAGGCCGGTCGAGGTCGGCATCGAGATAGAGCCAGGCGAATCGACGCTGACGTTCGCGGATTTCACCCTCGACCTCGAGAAACTGGTCGGCCGCCGCACGGTCCTCTTTCCCTTCCTCACGCGGACGCTTTCCTTCAACCTCGAGAAGCGGCGCGACGATCGCGCGACCGCGCTCGTCAATCCCTTCGCGCACCAATCGTCTCCGGCGCAGGACCCGCCGCTCGTTCTGAGCGAGGCGGAAGTGCGACGCCTGATCGATGAAACGTGGGCGCGCCGCCAGCGGTGGGAGCCGTTTCAGCGCCTTCGCGAACTCGTCGACAGCCACAATCCGGACGTCGGGCAGGTCCCTGCGCTGCTGCGCGGTTACGTCGACCAGAACGCGCTGCAGCCATACGTCGAAACGCGCATGCGCGATCCGCGCGTGTGGACGCAGCTCGAGCTGGCGGCCGACCACGAGCAGTTTCTCGACTTCATCGCGGACTACGTGTCGCGCCACCCTCGCACGAAGGGCAGCGTCGAGCTGCTGTTCCTGCTCGATCTCCTCGCTCAGGGGAGCCTCGATACGCTGCAGGCGCTGACGGAGATCGAGCCGGATCGCGATCTGCGATGGACGCGCCGGACCAACGCGGCGGCGTTCGACGCACTCGTCGAGATCCGCGACTACTACGTGGCGCAACGCAAACGTCGCGGGCTCGACTCTCGCCGGGCTCTCGCGCGTCACTACGATCAGATCCGCACGCAGATCCTCACCGCCATCGTGCAGACCGCTCCCGACGAATACCGCGTGAACGACGCGCGGTATCTTCTGGGCGAGCTCAATTGGCGGCGCGGGCGACACGCTGACGCGAAGCGGGTCTGGAGAGAGATGCGGGCCGATCCCCAGGGCCGATATGCCGAAGCAGGTTCCTCCGTCCTCCGGGTGCTGCGCGACGCGGAGTCCCGTCGTGTGGGGGCGCCTCCGTCGGACACTCGAGGGCGGCGGCCGGCGTGGAGGCGCGGCGAGGGCAACTCGGACATCGAGGACCGTGCGATCAACGCCGCCCTGGAAGCCGAGTATCAGGGGTGGGTGAGCTTCTCCCGTGCGCGGCTCCGCCGCTTCGGGTACGCGCTCGATTCGTTCTGACCGCCCCTCTCGCTGCGTCGCGCCTGCCTCAGGCACGAAGGAGATGGGTCGATTCGCGGGCTCTCGATGCCCGACGAAGCGGCAGCAGCGTCGCGATCGTCGCCACCAGGGCCAGCGTTGCCGCGGCGCCCACGTACATGGTCAGATCGGCGCTGCTCACGCCGAACATCTGACCTCTCATGACGCGAGCGCCAGCAACGGCGGCGACGATCCCGGACGCCCCGCTCAGCAACAGCATCCTCGCCGTATCCCTGAGAAAGAGATTCGTGATCTGGATCGGCGTCGCACCGAGTGCGGAACGAATGACGATCTCGCGCGTCCGCGCGACAACCTCCCGGTTGACGCGGGCGAAGAGGCCGATGGCGCTGAGCACCAGCGCGACCCAGCCGATGGTCACAGACGCAGCGGCGAGCAGTCGTTCGCGCTGGAGCGCGTGGAGACGCCGCTGCTCGATGGTCTCGATGCCCAGGATTGGTACGCCTGGATCGAGCGACGCCGCGGCTCGCCGAACGGCTGCGGCGCTCTCGAGCGCATCGGCCTCGAACCTGACATGAACGATGAGCAGACTGCTCTCGGCAACAGGCAGGTAGGCGATCGGCGCCGACCGATCACGCGGACTCGTGTCGGCCGTGTTCTCGACCACGCCAATGACGGTCCGCTGCTCGCTCGTGCGTCCCCGATCGAACGTCACCACGTGCCCGAGCGCGCCCTCGCGCAGACCGAACAGTCGGCGCGCGAGCGCGTCATTGACCACCACCACTGGTGCGTTCCCTCGGACCTCCGCACCCTCGAACGGACGGCCCGACACCAGGCGAATGCCCATCGTGCTGAAGTAGCGTTCATCGACGGCGTTGGTCGAGACCTCGCGCCAGGGGCCGTCGCGTCGCACTCTCTCGACGCCGTCATAGCCCGACAGCGCACCGCCGGAACTGACGCTGACGCTGGCAACACCCGGGAGTGCTCGCAGCCGTTCGACCAATGCGGTGTAGTAGGCTCGTGCCCGCTCGCCGGAGTAGCCGACAAGGGCGGGTTCGACGCCAATCTGGAGCAGGTGGCTGCGCTCGAATCCGGTGTCGACGTGGGCGAGATGGTAGAGCGACCTGGCGAGCAGGCCCGCCATCACGATCACCGGAAGCGTTAACGCCAGTTGGGCGCCCACCAGACATGTCGACATCCGGAATCGCCGGCCGCCGCCGACCTGCACGACACCAGGCGCGAGCTGGCGTATCAGGCTGCGGTGATCGAGCGAGACCGCCTGCACGAGGGTGATGGCGAACGCGGCGAGCGCCGCCGTGATCGCGGTTGCGACGAGCACGAGCTGACTCACGTGGATGTCAATGCCAGCCCAGGAGGGAACCGCTCTGGGAATGGCGTAGGTGAGAGCGGTCGTGATGAGGAATCCAAGCGCCAGTCCGCCCGTCACCAGCACGACGACCTCGGTGAAGAGTTGAACGAACAGGCGCGACGACGTCGCGCCCAGCACCTGTCGCAGGCCAATTTCGCGAGACCGTTCGCTCAGCCTCGCCGTCAGCAAGCCTGAGACGTTGACGATCGTCATCACCCAGAGACACGCGCAGATCCCCACGAGCAGGCCGAGCGACGCACGAAACTGCTCGCGAACGCCGGACTCGAGCCCATGACTCGCAGCAATCAGTGCGAGCGACGGAGCCGACTCTGGCGAAGACCTCGAGGCCGAAGTTTCTCTCCAGCGTCCGTACGCGGCGTTCAATGGCGAGATTGTCGACTCAGGCGAGAGACCGGCCGTCAGCCGGCCCACGATGTCGACCGAGGGGCGGAACGACGGGATCGGCACGGCTGCCGGGACCGCCGACATCGGAAGCCAGAGGTCGAGCGCGATGTCCAGTTGAAGGCCGCCGAAGCCAGGCGGCGCCACACCGCCGATGAGGAACGCGGCTCCGCCGATGCGCACCTGCTCGCCCACGGCTGACGGGCGGCTGCCGAATCGTTCCCTCCAGAACCGGTGGCTGATGACGGCCACGTCACGCTCTTCGTCGGTGTGGAAGAGCCGACCCAGGGACGGGCGCACGCCCAAAACGCCGAAGTAGTTCGGCGAGACGAACGCCGCCCTCGCGCGAGTGCCCGTGCCAGACGCGACCAGCGTCACCGGAAACGTGAAGCTGGCGACGGGGTCGGCAAAGACCGTCCTGGATTCATCGAGCGCCCGGTGGAACTCGAGGGGGAACCGCGTTCGAGGCTCACCGGCCCGCCTGACCACGAAGAGCTCGTGAGGGCGCTCGACGTTCAGCGGACGGACGAACAGGGCATCGACGGCGCTGAACACGGTCGCGGTCGCACCCAGACCTGACCCGAGCGTGACCACCGCCATGAGCGCGAATCCCGGCGCCTTTCGAAGCGAGCGCGACGCGTGGCGAACGTCCTGGATCGTCTCCTGGAGACCCGGCAGTCCGCGCTGGTCACGCAGGGCGTCGAGCGCCTGGACCGGGCTACCCGACCGGACCAGCGCGGCCCGACGCGCATCCGCTGGTGAGGCGCCGCGTTTGTGCTCGTCCTCCGTGGCCAGCTCGAGGTGCACGCGAAGTTCTTCTTCGAGGTCGGCATCGCCACGGCGAGAGCGCACGGCATCGAGAAGACGGCTGACCCACGCGCGGAGCGTCGACACGGCCTGGACTCCTTAGCCGAGGTCGTTCAGCACAGTGTGCATGATCGACGTCATGCGATCCCATTCGGCCCGCTGCGCCGCGAGCCTGCGGCGGCCAGCCGCAGAAATGGCGTAGAAGCGCGCCCGCCTGTTGCTGTCGGACACCCCCCACGTTCCGCGCACCAGCCCACGTTGCTCCAGCCGCATCAGCCCCGGATAGAGGGTACCCATGTTGAGCTGCAGCGCGCCGCCGGACACCTGTTCGAGCCGTGCTGTGATTGCGTAGCCATGGAGCGGTCCGAGCGTCGCCAGGGTCTGCAACACCATCAGATCCAGCGTCCCCTGGAGCACGTCGGCCTTCGCCGCCTCTCTATTAGCCATGCCAATGGAGTATCCACGCGTTCCAGTGGTATGTCAAATGGAAATATCACGCTGATCACGACGCGCACGGCGCACATCAACACAATCAGGATCGGCGGGACGACCAGGACGATCAGCGCATGGCCGACGAAGGCGCCGCCAGCCTGCGAGGCGCCGTTGGCGAGCGGAAGCGCAAGCGTGACTGCGTAGTAGCAGCCGAGCGGCAGGGCGGCCCGACGAAAGCCGTGCCCGAGCGTCGGTCGTACGCCGGCAGTCATGGCTGGCTCTCCGAGTGACTTGCGACGCGCTCGAGTCGTCTGATCAGCTCGTACAACAGCAGGAGACCCGAGAAGTACACCGCGATCCCTTCCAGTCGATGCACGTCGGCGGGGGTCAGGGTCGACGAGGCGATGGGATGTGCGGCGAGCCACATGGCGATCGTGATGCGCGTGGCGTTGACGAGCACCGCCGCCCCATAGCTCGCCAGCAGACCCGCTGCCAGCACCGACATGCCCGCGACGCCAGAGTCCACGCGGCGAAACAGCGTGAGCACCACCATGCCGAACGCGGCAATCATGAAGTTGATCCCGGCGCACGACTTCTCGATCAGGAACAAGCGCTCGCGCGAGACGTAGCCCTCGCCCGGCGCCGCCGCAAAGGCGACGCCGGTCATGATCCCCACCAGCCGCGCAGTCGGATGCAGAATCCACCAGAGATCGTCGGCGCGCGCGTCGGCATAGTGCCGCTTCAGACCCCAGACGACCAGCAGGACCAGGGCCAGCATGCAAAGCTTCGTTCTCATGAGACGACTCCTGGTCGCGAGCGTCGCGTGTGCGACAACCACGCGCACGCGAGCAGGGCCGCGACGATCGCCGAGAGCCACACAAGGTCAGGCTCGACCCCTTGCGTGATCCCCACCGCATGGTCCGACACGCCCGCCGGTAGCGGCAGCGGCTGATCGACCTCGTCCGCCGCGTCCGACTTCCGGCGCACGATCTCCTGCACGGCCACGAACGACGTGTAGCGCGTGAGCAACCCGTAGGTCAGCCCGAGCGTCGTGATCTCGGCGACGCGCTCGTCGCCCGGGTTCGCGGGACCGAGATCGGCCAGATTCGCAATCCGGGTCCTGGCCCACAGATAGCGAAGGGCAGCCTGCTTCGGGTCGGCGTGCTCCGGCCCGACGGCGATCGACGTGTGGTACGGACCGCGACCCGTTCTGCCGGAGACCTCGATCGATCCCCCCGGAGCACCTCGCCATTTTCCGAACACGACCAGCGGGCGGCTTGCGAGGAGATCCGGAATCTTTCGGGGCTCGATGTCGTAGGCGTCGAATCCCACGAACTTCACGTCGATCTCCGTGAGCACCGGCGAGTCGATGTACTGCCGAAGCTTCGCCGCGGCTTCGGCGGCTTCCGAGGGTTCGGTGACCACGAAGGGTTCACCGAGCCCCGCGCGCGCCACGCCCTCGACCAGGAACCGGTTCACGCTGCTGCCGATCCCAAACGCAAAGACGTTGGCCTCGTCCAGCTGATTGCGCACGTAGTCGAACACGTCCGCTTCGGCTTCGATGAAGCCGTCCGTGAGCAGGACGATGCTGCGCGACACGCCCGAACGACGCGGCAGCGCCATCGCCCGCTGCAGCGCGTTCAACAGCCGCGTTCCGCCGCCGCCATCCTTCCGGCCGATGAACTGCAGGGCGCGCGCGAGATTCGGGCGAGTCGCCGGAACCGAAGCGGGCGAGAACGTCTCAGTGCCGTCTGCGAAGACGAGGACGTTGAAGGTGTCGGTGGGGCGCAGCACGCTCACGAGATCGCTCATCAGCGTCTTGCCGGTATCCAGCGGAAAGCCATGCATCGAGCCCGAGACGTCGAGCACGAAGATGTACTCGCGCTCCGGCACCTCGTCGGCCGCGACCGCCTGCGGCGGTTCGGCCATGAGCAGGAAGAAGTTCTCGTCGCGCCCCTGATAGAGCAGGAGCCCCGAGCTGATCTCGGCGCCGGCGAGTCGATAGCGAAGGATGAAATCGCGGTTGCCCGAGAACGGCTCGGAGTCGCCGAGCGTCAACGCGGCGCGCGCTGGTCCGGCCCAGCGGAGATCCACCTCGTGTGAAGGCGAGGCAATCTCCTGAATGGGGACGCCCGTCGAGATCACTCCCGAGAGGCGGAATCCGCTGAGCGGGTCCACGCCCTGATGGGTGTACGGAGCCTTGACGAACCCGTCCTGAGGCAGGGCCTGACTCTCGCGCTTTTCGGATACCGCGGACCGACTACCGTCGGATACGCGAACTCGTACACCTTGTCCGTCGGGACGAGCAGTTCGGTGTATTTGAGCTCGACGGCGATGGTGTCGCCGGGGAGCACATTGGCCACGTTCATCGTGAAGACGTTGGGACGGCTCTGCTCGAGGAGCGACGCGCTCTTACCCTCGCGCTTTGCCGCGTCGAACTCCTGCCTGGCTTTCTCGCGCTCTTTGATCCGGGCCACGATCCGCACATCTCCGACCGTCATCGTCATGGCGTAGACCGCGGCTCGCGTCGATGCCGGGAAGACGTAGCGGGCGTGAATCGGCCGTGCGCCGTGGTTCTCGTACACCTGGCGAACCGTCACGTCCGCAATCACGCCGGTGATCACGACCTCGACGCGCGTGTCCTTCAATGGCAGGCGATCAACGGCGGGGTCGCCGCCGTCGACGAAGAAGTCCGGGGACAGCGTCTTGTCGGCAGGTGAGGGGGCATTCTGAGCCGCCGCGTCGAGCGGTGCGTACAGGGCGCAGGCGGTCAGGGTTGCGACGATCCATCGGGTTGCGAGTCTCATGCGATCTGGAGAGAGCAACCCGGCTGCCGCCGGCGACCGGCTGTGGCGGCATCGCAGAACGCGTTGATTTTGCGCGGGATTGCCAGGTTCAGCGGCCTGGCGACGGGGTAGGGAGGTGGTGACGAGCGTGTCCGCCGGGCCACGGGTGTGTCCCGGCGGACACGATCAACTCCCAACTTCCAACGTATTTGTTTAGCGGGTCAGTGAACGCTGGCACGCATTTTTGTAACTTGTACCTTGATCGCGAATTTGGCATAACTGGCGGCGTGCCGCAGCGCGACGAGCACACGCCCCCTCACACCCCGCAGCAGATCATCGAGGAGCTGCGGCGCGACAACGAACGGCTCCGCGAGGACCTGCGGCGCTCGGAGGCGGAGCGCCAGCGCCTCCGGCGCGAAAACGAGAAGCTGAAAGACGAGCTCGAGGCGGCGCGGCGGGCCGTGTCTCGGCAAGCGGCCCCCTTCTCGCGGGGCACGCGGGTCGCGGTCCCGAAGCGACCGGGCCGGCGGGCCGGCGCCGCCTATGGGCCCCGCGCGCATCGCTGTCCGCCGGCGCATGTCGACGAGTCCTACGACGCGCCGCTGCCCGCGCACTGTCCGGACTGCCAGGGCGCGGTGCGCCGCGTACGAGTCACGCGGCAATATCAGGAAGAGCTGCCCGTCCAGCGGCCGCTCGTCCGCGTGTTTCACGTCGCGATCGGGCGCTGCACCCAGTGTCGCCGGCGCGTGCAAGGACGTCATGCACTCCAAACGTCCGACGCGCTCGGCGCCGCCGCGGTGCAGCTGGGCCCGCAGGCCGTTGCCTTCGCCGTGCTGCTCAATAAACGGTTCGGGCTGCCCTACGGCAAGATCACGGCGCTGCTCCGCGACCGCTGCGGGCTGCGGGTCACGCGCGGCGGGCTGGTGCAGGCGATCCATCGCGCGGCGCGCCAGGCGCAGCCGACGTATGCCGCGCTGTGTGCGACGGTACGCGGGAGTCCCGTGGTCACCGCCGATGAAACGAGCTGGCGTGTCGACGCCGACCTGCAGTGGCTGTGGGCCTTCGTCACGCCCGAGACGACCGTCTACGCGATTCAACCGGGCCGCGGCCTGGCGCAGGCGGCGCACGTCCTGGGCGTCGACTATCCGGGCGTGCTCCAGCGCGACGGCTGGCAGTCGTACCGGCAATTTACGCACGCCGCGCACCAGACCTGTCTCGCGCATCTGCTCCGCCGCTGCCGCGTGCTGCTGCTCGACTATCCGGCGCAGCCCTTCGTCGCCGCGGTGAAAGCGATCTTGCAGGCGGCCCTGGCGACGCGGGATCGCTATCACGCCGGCGGCCTCTCCGATCACGGGCTCGCCGTCGCGCGCGGCCACTACCTCGCGCGGGTCGGGCAACTCCTGCAGCGCACGCCGAGTCGCCGCCTGGCGGTCCGCCGGTTTCAGCAGCACCTCATCGTCGAATTCGACGCCCTCTTCAGCTTTCTCTTCGACCCGACCCTCGACGCGACGAACTGGCGCGCCGAGCACGCCCTGCGGCCCGCCGTCGTCACGCGCAAGATGTGCGGCGGCGGCAATCGCACGCGCCGCGGCGCCGACAGTCAGCAGGTGCTGGCCAGTGTCCTCCGGACCGCCGACCAACGCGCGCTCGACGCGACCGCGGTGCTCGTCGCGCTGCTCACCGCATCGACACCCGTCGTGCCGCCCAGCCTTGGGGCTGTCCCCGCGATACACTGACCCGCTAAACACAGACCTCCCAACTCCCAACTCCCAACTTCCAAGCCTCAGAGACAGCAGCCGGCTGGCCCCTTTTGGGGAGTTGGAGATTGGGAGTTGGGAGTTGATTCCTCCTTTTCGTCACCTGACTACTGACCGGGCTTCTTCTCGTGCTTGGAAATCTTCATGTCTTCGGACGCGCCCTTCGCCGCCGTGTTGACGTCGGCGTCCTTCGCAGGGCCCTTGACCGCTTCGACGCGGGCGAGGTTCTGCTTTGCCCGATCGTAGGCCGGGTCCGCAATGAGCGCGTCCTTGTACGCCTCGGCCGCGGCGCTAAAGCTGCCGGTGTGCTCGAGCGCCATCCCGAGATTGTTGTGGAACGCGGGCACGTCCTTCCGCAGCTCGACGGCCTGGACCAGCAGCGGCAACGCCTCCTCGGAGCGTTGCTGCTCGAGCAGGAGCAAGCCCAGGTTGTTCATCGACCACGCGTCCCGCTCGTCGCCGGCGATCGCGTCACGATAGGCCGTTTCCGCCGCCTCCGTCCTGCCCTGCACGTGATAGGCACGGCCGAGCAGTCGGTGCACTTCGCCGGACGTCGGCTCGATCTCGTTCGCCTTTGTCAGCAGAGCGATCGCCTCATCGCACCGCTTCTGCTCGATCAGGACACGACTCAGGTTCACGAGGCTCTTGAGGTGACCGGGATCGACGGCGAGCGCGGCGTCGAACGCCTTCTCGGCTCGGGCGACGTCGTTGCTCTTCCACGCTGACATGCCCAGCATGAACTGTCCGATGACGCTGTCGGGGCGTCCGGTGACGTGCCGCTCGAAGATCGCCGCGGCGTCACTGTACTTTCTGGCGCGATAGGCCGCTTCGCCATCGGCGAACGACGTCGGCCCCGCGCCAGCGGCCGTCGCAGTCGCGTCGAGAGGTGTCTGGTCGGTCGGCTTCGCGATCACCGGGGCGCTCGGCGGCGTGGCGGGTTTCGCCCGCGTCGAGTCGTTCGCCTGCGCCTTGTTCGGCGCCTCCGATGGCTTCGAACAGGCAGTCGCTGCGAAAGCCGTGAGAACGAGCGCCGCCGTGATGTGTCGTGTGCCTCTCATATCTGCCCCTTTGTGTGCGCCCGTCCTTTCGAGGAACGAGCATTCATCGCGGAGAGGGGCAAGCGGTCGGCCACACGAGCGGCAGCATGGAGACGCACCTCCAAGTCGTCGAACGACGGCGGGTTATCGAAATGGGCGACCGAGAACGGAGGCGGACGGCTGGCGAGCTTCTGTGTCCGTCCGGACACGACAATCGAAGCCTCGGTGTGCCTGGAGACACGAAGACAACTCCCAACTCCCAATCTCCAACTCCCAAACCTCAGCAAGCGGGCTTCAGAGGCTCTTTTGGGAGTTGGGAGTTGGAAGTTGGGAATTGGCAGTTGGCGGTGGCCTTTCGACAACCTGCTAGCGTTGGGCGCCCTTGCTCAACCCGTGGCGGCGCATGACCTTCAGCAGGCTCGAATGATCGGCGAGGCCGAGCGCGTCGGCGGTCCGGGTGACGTGCCACTCGTGTCGCTCGAGGGCGGCGAGCACGATTTGCCGCTCGGCCTGCGCTTTCAGCGCCTTGAGCGTGCCTGGCGCCGCCACCGCATCTCCGGAGTCGTCTGGTTCGTCACCCCGAATCTCCGGTGGCGCGTCGGATGCGCCAATGATCGCGGTGTCGGACGCAATCATCATCCGCTCCAGACAGTTGCGGAGCTCGCGGACGTTGTTCCTGCGCCAGTCGTACGCCGCGAGCAGCGCGACGGCTTCGGGCGCGATTGCCCGGGGGCGGACGCGCAGCTGCGACGCGATCGACCGAAGCAGACGATCGGCGAGCGCCGGCACGTCGGACAGTCGCTCACGCAGGGACGGAACCCTGAGCGTGTGGACGTTGAGGCGATAGTAGAGATCCTGACGAAAGCGGCCCCCGTCGACCTCGCGCTCGAGATCGCGGTTGGTGGCGGCGACGACGCGCGCGCTCATCACGATGGCCCGGTCGCCGCCGACCCGCGTCACCTTCCGATCCTCGAGCACGCGAAGCAGCTTGGCCTGCGCCGGCAGCGGAAGCTCGCCAATCTCGTCGAGGAACAAGGTGCCCTGGCTCGCGTTCTCGAACGCCCCGCGCCGCAGGCGATCGGCCCCCGTAAAGGCGCCGCGCTCGTGGCCGAACAACTCGCTCTCCACGAGCTGCTCGGGGAGCGCCGCACAGTTCACGGCGACCAGCGGCGTCTTCTCGCCCGGCCCCAGCCGATGCAGTTCTCGGGCGACCAGCTCCTTTCCGGTCCCGCTCTCGCCAATGATGAGGACCGTGCTCGGAATCGGCGCGAGGCGCGCGATCGCGCTGCGAAGCGAGCGCATCGCCGCACTGTCGCCGACGAGCGACGTCTCCCCGTCAACCTGTGACCGGAGCGAGCGGAGCTCCTTCATCAGCCGTCCGCGTGAGACGGCGTTCTCGATCTCCTGAACGACGCGCTCGATCGGCTCCGCCTTGTCCACGAACCCGGAGGCCCCGAGCCGTACGGCCTGGATGCAGCGATCGTAGCTGCCGGTTCCCGTATACACGATGACGGGGGTATCGATCCCGCGCTGTTGCAGCCGGCGGAGGACCTCGAAACCGTCCGTCGCGGGCATCTCCAGATCGAGGACCACACAGTCGATGGGCTCACGGGCGAGGATGTCGAGCGCCTCGTCACCGCCCGCGGCGACGGTGGCCCCGTAGCCGCCGACACGCTTCAAGTCGTAGGCATATTGCTCGGCCATCGCCGGCACATCATCAACCACCAGAACCTGCATCGTCATGGGCGTTTCGGGCTGTTCGCTGGAACCTCGATGATGACCCGCGTACCGGTCCCGGGCGCGCTGTCGACGCGGATCGTGCCGTTCAGGTCCATCACCAGCCGCCGAACGATCGAGAGCCCCAGGCCGGCGCCGCCCTCTTTCGTCGTATAGAAGTCGTTGAAGATCCGCCCGGCTTCCGTCGGCGCTCATTCCGCAGCCGGTATCGGCGACGGTCACCCGTACTGCGGGCGGCTCAGCACCGCCTCGAGAGACGACCTCGGTCGAGACCGTGATGCGGCCCGGCGTCGACTGCAGGCTGTCGACGGCGTTCGCCGTCAGATTCTCGAGGATACGTCGGAACGCCAGCGGGTCACCGACGATACGTGGGAGAGTCGTCAGATCGGTTGCAAACTCGACACGGTCGTGTCCGCGCGCCGTGCGGACGACTTCGGCAATCACGGTGTTCGGGTCGAACTCGCGACGTTCGAGGGGACGCGTGAGGCGCAGGTAGCTGGTGGCGAGCGTCTCGAGATACGCAATGCTGGAATCGACCGTCGGCCGACGCTCGGCGAACACCACGGGGAGCGTGCCGGGCGCGTCCCGTTCGACCTGCGACAGATGGCGCATCACGTTTCGAAGCGGGATGAGCCCGTTCTTGATGTCGTGATTGACCTGGCGGGCGAGCTCGCCGGTGGTGGCGCGCCGCTCGGCTTCGCGGATACGAACCGTGCTGGTCCGCAGGCGCTCGACGAGGTCGCCGAGGAGCCGCGACAGCGTGCCGACTTCATCGGCCCCCGGATCGAAGTCGACGTCGAGGCGATCGAGATCGAGCACGGCCGTCTGCTCGGCAAGCGCCGCCAGCCTCCGACTGAGACGAGAGGAGACCCACACTGCCAGCAGGACGGCTGTGGCTCCGGTCCCGGCGGCGGTGAAGAGAAACCACGAATCGACGCTGCGGAGCAGCGCCCTGAGCGGCGTCAACGGCTGCGTCACGCGGAGTCTCGCGGTCGCCGCCTCACCTCGCGTGCCGGCGTCGGATCGAATCAGGGGAAGCGTGAGCTCGGCGACGGCGGCATCGCTTGTCGCGCGTCGCCTGTCGGCCCGTCGATAGCGCCCCTTCCGGCCAGGTCAGCGACACGACGATCGCGCCGTCCCGGGCCAGGCGCGCCAGAAAGGCTTCATCGACGGTCACGCCGCCGACGATGCTGAAGGATCGGCCGGCAATGTGGAGCGACCGCGCACGCGCGAGGCTGAGAAACTCCCGCTCGGCTGCGCGCGCCGTCACGAACGCCGCGCCGCGCGCACTCGCCAGCGCCGGCGCAAGCCCGGGCTCGAGACGGCCATGCTCGTTCCTGAAGTGACCAGAGCTCAGGATCCGGCCGTCGCCATCCTGAATCTGCAGCATCGAGAGGCCGGTCAGACGCATCGCGACGCCGGCGTAATCGAGGAGATACGCCCGTTCGGACTCGACGCCGGCAACCGCGGCCAGGCGAAAGCGACTGTCGTTCAGCAGCGCGCTTTCGAGCGACGCGAGCCGCTGGTCGATCGCGGCGCTCTCCCGCGCGAGATCCTCGCCAACGATCTGGATCACCTGGGCGACGCGAAACCGGTACTCGTCCGTGAGGCGCCTGGACATCTCCGTGCGGAGTCCGAGCGCCAACAGCGCAATCGGAATCAGGACCACGGCGCCGAAGGCGAGGAGCAGGCGGGTGCGCAGACTCATCGCTCACCTTGGATCGCTCGATCCGGCAATCAGCACCCCGCCGTCCCACTCCGCAGTCACGCCCGATCGCGGGCGACGCACGATCGCCTGCAGTCGCGTGTCGACCAGCGGGACGAGGGCCGCGGGATCGAGCCATGGCGCGCTGTCCATCGCGACCTCCATCTCGCGACAGGGGTCCAGCGGATGGCGATCGAAGACCATGATGTAGCCCGCGTCCGCGCCGCGTCGCCTGACCGTCGCCAGAGGCTCGCCGGTCAGGCCGACCGCACGTGAGAAACGGCCGAGGCCGACCAGGCGCTCGGCCAGATCGCGGGCCGCCCCGTCCGCCGCGTCGTAGACGATTCGCGGCGTGAGCACGGAGCGGTCGCGCGGGTGAGAGGAGGCGAGCGTGCAGCCCTCCAGAGCCTCCCACCAGAACGGCTCGGCGGCCCCACGCGCCTCCCCTCGAACGGCATCGCTGGCGAGGACCTGTCTGTCGCTGGCCGGTAGTGAGGGCGTCTCGCGTGTGCGTCCGGGCGTCGCAAGAACGCGCGTGTGACGCCAGGCCAGCGGAACCGATCGGTAGTGCGGCAGCTTCGCCGCATAGTCGAGCGTTGCCGGATCACGTGTGAGCAGCAGGTCGACCCCTTCGTCCAGGAGATCGCGCGTGTCGCGTGGCGACTGGAGGAACCGGAGGGGCGGCCCGTGCTCACGCCTGACTGTGATCTCGGAGCTGCCGGTTCGCCCCGTCGGCACGGGCTCCGCGGCGGATCGATCGGGTCGCGTGCCCAGTGGCCAGGGCGAACCGGTGACCGGCCTGGCGATCGCCAGATCCGGATGCGCGAGCGCAAAGGGCGCATCCGAGCGCGGGCTTCGCAGGGAGATCGCAAGGACTCGGTCGTCGACGACCACGATCGACTGCACGAGGCGACTCACGAGCGGGTGCAAGTCGTCGCCGGCGTCGTCGCGAAGCCACGCCCTGCGGACGTCCGCCGCCGAAACCGTTGCGCCATCGGAGAAGCGAGCGTTCTCGCGCAGCGTGATCATCCACGTGCGTCCGTCGGCGTCGAGCCGCCAGGAGACGGCCAGGCCCGGCGCCACACGCCCGTGACAGTCGACGCGGACCAGCGTCTCGTAGAGCTGACGAAACAGCACGCGCTCGCTCTCGTTCGAGGGACGCGGCGCGTTGGCAGGATCGATGTTGTCGCTGAGAGCCACGGTGACGATCGGTTCGCCCGGCTCGGCGATCACGGCGCAGTCGTTGGCGCCTGCCTCAGTCTGTGGAGCCGCTTTCGGCGGCTCTGGCGGTGGCGGCGGCCCCGGCGTCTCGGCGGTCGGAGTCGGGATCTGCGGCGGTGTCGGCGGAGCTTGCGGCGTTGCAGGTATTCGCGGCGATGCGTCGCGCGAACCGCACGCCATGATCGTTGCACCCACTGAAGCGACGAACGCGATTGCGGCGACCTTCCGACCCCACAGCGTCACGACGCCGGCAATGATAGCCGCGATCGGTTTGCCATGTAGTAGAGCACGGGCACGGCCATGCGCGAGAGCAGGAGCGATGCCGCCTCGCCCGCCATCAGCGAAATCGCGAGACCCTGAAAGATCGGGTCGAACAGAATGACCCAGGCGCCGACGATCATGGCGGCGGCGGTGAGAGCCATCGGCCGGAACCGCACCGCTCCGGCGTCGACGACGGCCTGCTCGAGGGGAAGCCCCTCGCGCAGGCGCAGCTCGATGAAGTCCACCAGGATGATCGAATTGCGCACCACGATGCCGGCGCCGGCGATGAAGCCGATCATCGACGTGGCCGTGAAGAACGCGCCCATCGCCGCGTGCGCCGGCAGGATGCCCACCAGCGAGAACGGGATGGCGGCCATGATCAGCAGGGGCGTTCTGAACGACTGGAACCACCCGACCACCAGCACGTAGATGAGCACGAGCACGGCCGCGAACGCGAGGCCGAGGTCGCGGAACACCTCGATCGTGAGGTGCCACTCGCCGTCCCACTTCATCGCGTAGCGCGAGGTGTCGAACGGCTGGACCGCGTTGAAGACCTCGAGCCCATAACCCTCGGGCAGCGACAGCCGCCCGATCGGCTTCGTTCATCCGGAGGATGGCGTAAACCGGGCTCCCGTTCCTGCCGGCCAGGTCGCCGGTGACGTAGGTCACCGCCTGCAGATTCTTGTGATACAGGCTCGTGTCTTCCTGCGTCGTCTCGGCGCTCGTGAGCTCGCCCACGGCCACCGGCCTGGCGCCGCGAAGCCGCATCGACTGGACGGCCTCGAGGCTGCGATCGTCGCGGGGAAGGCGGATCACGATCGGCACGTCCTCGCGCGCCCGTTCGTCGTGCAGCAGCCCCGCGGATTCTCCCGACCCGGCCATCCGTACGACCGCCGCCACCGCCGCCGGCGAAAGGCCCGCCGCCGCGGCTCTTCTCGCCATCGACGGCGAGCGTGATCTTCGGATGCGGGGCTTCGACATACCAGTCGGTATCGACCACGCCTGGGGTCTGCTCGAAGATCGACTTGATGTGCGCGGCCAGCTCCGTCCGCCGCGCCGGATCCGGCCCGTAGACTTCCGCGACGAGGGTCTGCAGCGCGGGCGGGCCCGGTGGCACTTCCGCCACCTGGATGGTCGCGCCGAATCGTTTCGCGATCGGGGCCAGCCGCTCGCGCACGCGTCCGGCCACGTCGTGGCTCTGCACCGAGCGTTCGCCCTTCGGCACGAGGTTCACCTGCAGATCGGCGAGGTGCGGCGCTCGCCTCAGAAAGTAGTGCCGCACGAGGCCGTTGAAGTTGTAGGGCGCCGACACGCCGACGTACTGCTGGACGTTGACGACCGTCTCATCATCCAGAGCGGCCGACGCCAGCGCCGACGCGACGCGCGCCGTGGTCTCGAGCGCCGTGCCCTCGGGCATGTCGATCATGACCTGGAACTCGCTCTTGTTGTCGAACGGCATCATCTTCACCGTCACCAGTTCGAGCGGAACGAGCGCAACGGCCGCCAGCAGCAGGACCGCCACGCCGGCCAGGAAGATCGCGCGCCTCCTGCCGCTGGCGATGAGCGGCCCCATCACGCGGCGATAGAGTCGCGTGAGCCGATCTTCTTCGCCGTGATCGCGCTGCCCGGAGAGCTGTGAGCAGCCGGACCGCGGCCCACGGCGTCACGACGAAGGCGACCACCAGCGAGAAGACCATCGCCGCCGACGCGCCCACCGGAATCGGCCGCATGTAGGGCCCCGACAATCCGCCGGACGAACGCCATCGGCAGGATCGCCGCGACCACCGCGAGGGTCGCGAGGATCGTGGGGTTGCCCACTTCGTCGACGGCGCGAATCGCGATCGCGGCCAGCCCGCCCCGCTCCTCGCCGCTCATCCGCGCGTGGCGGACGATGTTCTCCACGACGACGATCGCATCGTCCACCAGGATGCCGATGGAGAAGATCAGCGCGAAGAGCGTGATGCGGTTCAGGGTGTAGCCATAGAGATAGAACGTGAAGAGCGTGAGCGCGAGCGTGACCGGAATCGCGATCAGCACGACGGCCGCCTCGCGCCGGCCGAGGACCAGCCAGATCAGCGCCGAGACCGAGAGGACGGCGAGCAGCATGTGCCACAGCAGCTCGTTGCTCTTCTCGGCGGCGGTCTCGCCGTAGTCGCGGGTGATGGTGAGATGCACGTCCGACGGCACGAGCGATCCCTTGAGCGTGTCGAGCTTCTCGGCGACGCGGCGGGCGACGTCGGTGGCGTTGGTGCCCTTCCGCTTGGCGACGGCGACGGTGACGGCCGGCTGCGCGCCGGACGTCTTCGACTGGAAGGTGACGTACGACGTGGGCTCGGCGTCGCCATCGACCACGTCCGCCACGTCGCGCACCAACACGGGACGCCCGCGTGCGGAGGTCACGACGGTGTTGCGCAGGTCATCGGCGGTGCGCAGGCGGCTCCCCGCCTCGAGGCCGGTCGTCACACCGCCCGCGACGGGGCCCGACGCGGCGCCGCGCACGTTGGTGCGGGCGATCGCCTGCTGAACCGACAGCGGATCGAGATCGTAGGCCGACAGCCGCGCGGGGTCGATGTCCACGCGCACCTGCCTCGGGCGTCCGCCGATGATCGTCACCTCCGACACGTCGTCGACTTCAGCGATGGCGTCTCGCAGTTGGGCGGCGAGCGATCGCAGCTGATCGTCCGCGTAGCGCGCCGACCACACCGTGACGGCCAGGATCGGCACGTCGTCGATCGAGCGCGGCTTGACGATGGGCCCGATGACGCCTGGCGGGATGCGGTCCGCATTTGCGGCCAGCTTCTGATTGAGGCGAACGAGCGCGGCTTCCTGCGGCTCGTCCGACCTTGAAGCGGACCACGACCATCGACCGTCCGGGACTCGAGGTCGAGTAGACGTATTCGACGCCCGGCACTTCCCAGAGCAGCTGCTCCATCGGCCGCGTGACCCGCTGTTCGACATCCGCCGGTGTCGCGCCAGGCATCTCGACGAACACGTCGACCATCGGCACGATGATCTGCGGTTCCTCTTCGCGCGGCAGCGCCGCCACCGCCAGGGCGCCCAGCGCCATCGAGGCCAGGATGAAGAGCGGCGTCAGCTTGGAGTGGATGAACGCCGCGGCCATCCGGCCGGCGGCGCCGTAGGTTCGTGGACATCTACCGGCCTCCCACGCTGACGCGGCGTCCGTCGGTGACGTCGGCGGCGGCGACAGAATCACCATCTCCGATTCCGCCAGGCCCGCCAGCACTTCCGACTCGCTGAGATTGACGAGACGCGTGCGCGCCACGTCGTTGTCGACGACGAAGACCGACGTGAGTTGTCCGCGGCGCACGATCGCCGACGATGGAATGGTCAACGCGCGTCGCGGCGTCCCGCCAAATCGCGCCTTGCCGAACTCGCCGGATCGAAGGCCAGGCGCATCGGGCAACGCGATCTTGACGAGAAACGCGCGCGCATCTGCATCCACCGCCCGGCTGACCTCGACCACCGTGCCGCTGATCGCGGTGGCGCGGTCCCGAGGAAGACCGGGACGCTGTCGCCGTTTCGAATCTGGCCGATGCGTGATTCGTCCACGCGGACCTCGAGGCGAAATCCGCGAGTGTCCTCCAGGCGGAGAAGGGGCACGCCTGGTGACGCCATGTTTCCGGGCTCGACCATCTTCTCGGTGACCATGCCGTCGAAGGGCGCGGCAATCGTGGTGAAGGATTCGGTGGTGCTCGCCTGGTCGCTGGCGGCACGGGCGCTCTCGACGGCCGACGCGGCCTGCAGGACCCGCGCGGACGCACCGGCGACGCGCGCTTCGGCGCTCCGCAGCGTCGCGGTGGCGTCATCGAGCTCCTGCGCGGTGGCGGACCGCCTGGCCTGCAGGCCGGCGACGCGATCGTGGGACGCGCGCGCGAGGGCGAGGCCAGCGTCCGCGGCCTGGAGCTCGGCTGCCGCCGCCTTCGACCCCTGTTCGGCGGCAAGGGCCGCCGAGCGCGCGGCACGGGCGCCGGCGGCGAGATCGTCGCCGTCGAGCACGAGGAGCGTCTGACCTTCACGGACCTGATCGCCTGGCGACACGCGGACCTCGCGCACCGGCGCGAGGATGCGCGCCGTGATCGTCGCTGTGGTGCGCGCCTGCACCACGCCGCCCGAGTCGATCGCACTGGCCACGTCGGTCATCGCCACCCTGGCGATCGTGACGGCGATGGGCTCTGCCGCGTCGGCCGGGCTGCGGCGGCCGGGCGAGCCGAGCATCCGGCCAGCGCGGCGCTCGTCGAGCAGCGCTGCCGCAACGCCCGCAGCGACGACGTGATGACTCGCACTGATTGGTTTCATGGCTTTCCTATCGCTCGTTGGCCGCCGGCGACGGGCCGCGAGCGCGCCCGACATCGTGGCAGGCGCCCCGGGCGGTCCGGGCGCCTCAGGCACAGTGGGCCGTTCGGCGCCCGCGTCCCGAGGACGATCGATGAGCGAGATGGGCAACCGGCGGAGCGGCGGTCGGGAGGGCCGGCGTGCGGTTCGCCTCAGCCACCAGGTCGAGCGACTCCCGTTCCTGACCCGCACGTTGGCGCCCTTCGAGGTCCTCGGCGAGGAGGGCCTCGCGATCATCGAGGACAACGCGGACACGATCCTCGAGGAGGTCGGCATCGATTTCCGCGGGGACGATCAGGCCCTCCGATTGCTGGGCGATGCCGGCGCCGACATCCAGGGCGAGCGAGTCCGTTTCCCGCGCGGGATGTGCCGGCAGATCGTGCAGGCGACTGCGCCCCGCCAGTTCACCCAGCACGCGCGGAACGAGGCGAACAACGTCGAGATCGGCGGGATGCACACGGTGTTCGCCCCGAACTATGGGTCGCCGTTCGTGCGTGACCTGGACGGCGGCAGGCGCTACGGCACGATCGAGGACTTCCGCAACCTGGTGAAGCTCGCATACATGAGCCCACACCTCCATCACAGCGGCGGGACGGTCTGCGAGCCGGTCGACGTGCCGGTCAACAAGCGCCACCTCGACATGGTCTATTCGCACATCCGCTACTCGGACAAGCCGTTCATGGGTTCGGTCACGGCGCCCGAGCGTGCCAGGGACACCGTCGAGATGGCCCGGCTCGCGTTCGGGCCGGGGTATCTCGAGGACCACTGCGTGATCCTCAGCCTCATCAACGCGAATTCGCCGCTCGTGTGGGATGCCACGATGCTCGGTGCGGCGCGCGCCTACGCCGAGGCGAACCAGGCCACCATGCTCACGCCGTTCATCCTGGCCGGCGCGATGGCCCCGGTCACCGCCGCCGGCGTCGCGGCCCAGACCCTGGCCGAGTCGCTCGCAGGGATGACGTTCGTGCAGCTCGTCCGGCCGGGTGCGCCGGTCGTCCTGGGCTCGTTCGCGAGCTCGATGTCCATGCAGTCGGGGGCGCCCACGTTCGGGACGCCGGAGCCCGCGCTCGTCCTGTACGTGATGGCTGCCCTGGCGCGCCGCCTCGGTGTCCCGTTCCGGTCGGGCGGCTCGCTGTGCGCATCGAAGGTCGCCGACGCCCAGGCCGCCTACGAGAGTGCCGCCACCCTCCAGCCGACGGTCCTCGCTGGCGTCAACTTCGTGCTGCACGCGGCCGGGTGGCTCGAGGGCGGGCTGACGGTCGGCTACGAGAAATTCATCATGGATGCCGATCAGCTCGGGATGATGGCGGTGTTCGTGAAGGGGGTGGACCTGTCGGAGAACGGGCAGGCGCTCGATGCTATCCGCTCGAACGGACCCGGCCAGCACTTCCTGGGCACCGCGCACACCCTCGCCAACTTCGAGAACGCCTTCTACCGCAGCGAGATCGCCGACAACAACAGCTTCGAGCAATGGTCCGAGGACGGCGGGCTCGACGCACCCCAGCGCGCGAACGCCATCTGGAAGCGGATGCTGGCCGAGTACGAGGCGCCGCCGATCGACCAGGGGACCGACGAGGCGCTGCTCGAGTTCATGATCCGGCGCAAGGCGTCGATGCCTGACTCGGAGGTCTGAGGCGGTGCTCTTCCGACGACGATCCTCGCTCGCCCCGTCGGAATCGGCCGCCATCGCGCGGGTCCTCCGCGCACCCACGTTCGAGCTGGTGCCCCTCAAGAACGCGCTCGATCAGGCCGGCTTCCTGCCGGCCGGCGCCACCGTTTCGGTCACGGCCTCGCCGGCCAAGGGCATCGAGGCGACCGTGGCCCTGTGCGAGCAGTTACAGGCGCTCGGCTTCCGAGCGGTCCCGCACCTGTCGGCCCGGATGATCCGCGACCGCGCCCACCTCACCGAGCTCGTCGCCTGGCTCGAGGGCGCAGGGGTGGATCGGGCGTTCGTCGTGGGTGGCGACGCCAAGGAGCCCGGGGACTTCGCGGACGGCCTGTCGCTGCTGCGCGAGATGGCCGATATCGGCCACCCGCTCTCGGAGATCGGGATCCCGTGCTACCCGCAGGGCCATGCATTCATCGCCGACGGCCCGCTCCTCGAGGCGCTCCGGGCGAAGGCGGCCTACGCCAGTTATATGACGACCCAGCTGTGCTTCGACCCGGTCGCGATCCTGACGTGGCTGACCGACCGACGAGCGGAAGGCCTGGACCTGCCGGTCCACATCGGGCTGCCAGGGGTCGCCGAGCCGCAGCGGCTCCTGGCGATCAGCGCGCGGATCGGGGTGGCCGACACCCATCGGTTCCTCGTGAAGAACACGCAGTTCATCGCACGATTGATCCGGTCCGGCGGGTTCTACCGACCGGACGGCCTGCTCGAGGGGCTGGCGCCGGTCGTCGCCGACCCGAGCAGCCGGGTCGTGGACCTGCACCTCTACACGTTCAACGCCGTCGACGTCACGGAGCGCTGGCGGGAGCGCTACCTCGAGAAGCTTGCCGTGCCGGTCGCGTGACGACGGGTGCCGCCGAATGGTCGATCGACCGAAAGGAGCTCGTCGACCGCTTCGCCTCCTTCCCGGGTCGCCTCGCCGACGCGGCAAAGCACGCCGATGGCCGACCCATCGCGGCCGGGGAATGGACCCCGGAGCTCGTCGTCCGTCACCTGATCGCGGTCGAGGGTGAGGTGTGGCGAGCACGGCTTGCTGAGCTCGCCGCGGGGGGCGAGCCACGCTGGTCATGGGTGGAACCTGGGCCGGCGCTCGGATTTCCCGACGCGTCGCTCGACGACGTCCTCGACGTATTGGCGAGCCTGAGGGCGGGTACCGTCGGGTTCCTGCACATCTTCGATCTCGACGACGACGGCTGGGCCCGCGAGGGCATCCATGAGACGTACGGGCGCCTCGACGTCGCCGGTCTGTTGCGTCTGGCCATCGATCACGACGAGGAGCACCTCGCGGGGTTGGCGGCACCGACCTGACGTCGCCTACGCCGGTTTGACCTCGGGCGACCGGTCAACCGCAAGAACCGCGCGCCACCCGCCAGAACGTTCCGTCACCCGCAAGTTCTCGGCATCGAGTTGCATGAGATACGTTTCAAGCCGTCGAGGGCCGAGCCGGACCTGTCAGGTCGAAATGACTAGGTGGACTTTCCCCACCGAGCCGCCGCCGCCTTCCGAGCAATCTCCGACCGACGCTCAGGACTGAGCTTGGACGCTCGAATCTTCCCGCCCTTGGCCCCGCCGAGCTTCCCCCGCGCAACCCGCTCCGGGTCCTTCTCACGGACCACCGGCTCCGGCCAGCGATCCAGGATCGCGTCGATAGCGTCCACCGTCGCCTTGGCGCGGCGGTTCGGATCGGCGGGCATCTTCGATTGCTTAGGCATCACGACCACGCTCGGATGGCGATAAACACCACGACCGCTAGGATGACCACCAGGAAGATCGTGCGCCTCTGACTCATTCGCATTACCTAAGCATGGACCGATGCTTAGGGAGCGTCAACGAGAACCGCGCTCAAACTGAGACACTACCGCGGCGGCCGCTGCGTTGACGCTCACCGAGCATCGCCCTAGACTCAATCCCGACGAAATCACTCGGATATCGAGGACCCGCCCTGACCACCTTGCCCCCGACCGCCACCGTCCTGCGCCCCGTCTACCACGGCTCGGGCGCCGTCTCGTTCTCGACCAAGGGCGAGTACGGCGTGCGGCTCATGGTCCAGCTCGCGCGCCATTACGGCACCGGTCCAGCGAGCCTCGCCGGCATCGCCGCGGAGGAGGACCTGCCGCGCGCGTATCTCGAGCAGCTCGTCGTCAACCTGCGCGAATCCGGCCTCGTCGTCAGCACGCGCGGTGCCCACGGCGGCTACGAGCTCGGCCGGCCACCCGACGCGATCACGATGAGCGAAGTCCTGCGCGCGCTCGAGGGCCCGATCGCCCCGATGTTCTGCGCGACGGACGATCCGGAACACGCCCTCGTCTGCGACCGCGCGTCGCGCTGCACCGTGAACCTGCTGTGGGTCCGCGTGCGCGACGCGATCACCTCCACTCTCGAGTCGATGACCCTCGCCGACCTCGCCCCGGAGCGCGTCGTCGTCCCTGTCGCCGAAGCACCCCAAGGAGCCGTGACCCCACCGTGACCGACCAGACCACGCCGACCGACCAGGACCTCGTCATCCGCGACCTGCGGGTCGCCCCCGTCGCCAAGCCCGAGCAGGACATCCTGCAGGGCATCGACCTGACCGTCCGCAAAGGTGAGGTCCACGCGATCATGGGGCCCAACGGGTCCGGCAAGACGACTCTCGCGTACGCCGTGATGGGCCACCCGGCCTACGTCGTCAAGAGCGGCGAGATCCTGTGGAAGGGTCGCGACATCCTCAAGCTCTCGCCCGACAAGCGGTCGCGGCTCGGCATGTTCCTGGCGTTCCAGTACCCGACGGCCATCCCCGGGTTGTCGGTCGCGAGCTTCATCCGGAGCGCCCTCAACGCCAAGCTCCAGGGCATCGACAAGGACGCCGACATCGACCCGACGGACCCCGTCAAGGGTGGCGTCTCGATGCGCGACTTCCGCAACAAGATGCGCGAGAAGATGGCCATGCTGCGGATGGACGAGGGCTTCGCGACTCGCTACGTGAACGAAGGGTTCTCGGGCGGCGAGAAGAAGCGGCTCGAGATGCTCCAGATGGCGGTCCTCGAGCCCGAGATGGCGATCCTCGACGAAACGGACTCCGGCCTCGACATCGATGCGCTGCGGATCGTGGCCGAGGGCGTCAACGCGATGCTCAACCCGGACCTCGGCGTGCTGCTGATCACCCACTACCAGCGGCTGCTCAACTACATCAAGCCTGACTACGTCCACGTCCTCGCCGAGGGGCGCATCGTCAAGAGCGGCCGCAAGGACCTCGCCATCCGGCTCGAGGAAGAGGGCTACGGCCCGATCCTGCGCGAGGCCGGCCTGGCCATCGATGTCCCCGACCATGCACTGCTCGTGCCGAAGGGCCCTGAACTCGATCTCGATGGCGGCGCCGAGCGCGAGCCCGTGGAGGCCGCCCGCTAGCGGGCGGACGACGATGGCCGTCGAGGCGACTCCGCCGACTGCGACACCCACCGCCACCCACAAGCCTGCCGCTGCGGCCGGGTCCAGCCTCGATCCCGTCGCGCTCCGCCACGACTTCCCGATCCTCCACCAGGAGATCCACGGCCACCCGCTCGTCTACCTCGATTCGGCGTCGACGAGCCAGAAGCCGCGGGTCGTGATCGACGCGGTCGCCGACTACTACCGCGAGTACAACGCCAACGTCCATCGCGGGATCTACACGATCGGCGAGAAGGCCACCGCTGCGTACGAGTCGGCGCGCGTCGAGGTCGGCCGCTTCATCAACGCCCCCGACAGCCACGAGATCGTCTTCACCCGCAACGCCACCGAGGCGATCAACCTCGTCTCCTATTCGTGGGGCCGGCGCAACATCGGCCGTGGCGACGCGATCGTGCTGACCGAGATGGAGCACCACGCGAACCTCGTCCCATGGCAGCTCCTCGTCCAGGAGCAGGACGGCGACCTCGAGTTCATCCCGATCACGGACGAGGGGGTCCTGCGTCTCGACGTGTTCGAGGTGCTGTTGCGTCTTCGGCCGAAGCTCGTCGCATTCACCCACGTCAGCAACACGCTCGGCACGATCAACCCGGTCCGCGAGATGACCGAGATGGCGCACGCCGCGGGAGCGCTCGTGCTGGTCGACGGCGCGCAGGCCGTGCCGCACGTCCCGGTCGACGTGCAGGAGCTCGGCTGCGACTTCTACGCGTTCAGCGGGCACAAGATGCTCGGGCCGATGGGCTCCGGCGCGCTGTGGGCACGGCGCGAACTGCTCGAGGCGATGCCACCGTTCCTGGCCGGCGGCGAGATGATCCGCGAGGTGCATCTGCGCCGGAGCGAGTTCAACGAGATCCCCTGGAAGTTCGAGGCCGGGACCCCGGCCGTCGGCGACGCCATCGGGCTAGGGGTCGCCGCGGGATATCTCATGGACATCGGGATGGACGCGGTGCGCGCCCACGAGCGCGAGCTCGTGACCTACGCGCTCGAGGTGCTGCCGCGCGAGGTCCCCGACATCGAGCTCTACGGCCCGCTCGATCCCGACCTGCGCGGCGGGGTGGTGCCGTTCAACCTGCCGGGCATCCATCCGCACGACGTCGCCCAGGTGCTCGACCGCTCGGGCATCGCGGTCCGTGCCGGCCATCACTGCACGATGCCGCTCCACGAGCGGCTGGACCTGGCGGCCACGGCCCGTGCGTCCTTCAGCGTCTACACGACGAAGGACGACATCGACGCGCTCGTGACCGGTCTCAAGGAAGTCCAGCGCGTCTTCAACGGCTGACCGCGTCACGGGCGGCCGCCGGAGCCGGTCGGCGTCAGGCCGGGGCCAGCGACCGCCACATGTCGAGTGCCCACTGCCAGTCGTTCGGGTCGTCGAAGACGATCCGGATCGCCGCTCCTGAGCCGTTGACCGCCGAGTAGCCATCGAGCACGCCGACGGCGACCCCCGACGTTTCGTCGCTCGTGATGCGGGCCCGACCGACGACCGCTCCCGACTGGTGGGAGAGTGCCTCGTCGCCGAGGTCGCCCGCGACGTGGGCGAGGAACGCATGGGCCGACATCGAGCCCGTTTCGGTCGCGGCCAACGTGATCGTCCGACCGGCGCCGTTGCCCCACCACTCCTCGTCGGTGCGTCGTTCCGCAAAATCGCCCGGGACCTCCAGCATCCAGCCCTCGTGGATGATCGAGATCGGATCGCGCCGGTACCCGACCATCGGGCCGACCGGCTCCAGCTTCGTTCGGGCGTTGACCTGGCGGGCCATACCGTCATCGATCCCCGCGAGGGCGATCAGCTCCGCCCAGGCGTGCCACGGATAGGACAGCTCGGGTTCGATCGGATACGCCTTCGAGAGGAGTCTGTGCACGTCCTCGAGGAGCTCCGCTTCACCCTCGACCGCTGGCTTGCGCCAGCGGACATCGAGCCACATCAGCGCGAGCGCCCGGTTCAGCAGGTACCGGCTGTCGGTGGCGTCGAGCCACCACGGCGTGACCTCGATGGCGATACGCGGGTCCTCGATCGCGGACTCCAGCCAGGCGTCGTCGCGGGGGCCGAGCGCGGTCGCGATCGCCCCGTCGAACGTGTAGCGGATCCCCGCCGGGGTCCCAACGTGGACACGCATGCTGCTCCGCTGGCGTGCGCTGCGCACCTGGGCGAGGGTCGGGCCGAGCCACGCGAGATACGCGGTCTCGACCTCCGGGCGGTCCGCGAACGCGAGGTCGGCGGTGGCCTCGTCCCAGTCGATGTTCAGCTCCGTCCCGAGGCGCTCCAGGACGCGACCGATGAAGCGGTGGTAGCCCGGCCCGCCGGCCACGGTCTCCGCGATCACCCGCAGGGTGCCGGTGTCGTCCGCGATGAAGGTCACGTCCGGTGTGGCCGGGTGGAGCGCCACGCGGAGCTGATTGTCGCCCGACGGCAGCACGTGCTGGCGGGTCGCGCGGACCTGGTCCGCATACTCGCCGGCGAGCCAGGTGGCGGCATCGGCGAGCAGGCGCTCACCGCCTGGCGTCCGAGGGATGAGCCCTCGCTTGGATGCCTGGCCTTCGAGCCGGATCTCGAGCGTCGGACGAAGCTTGCTGACCACCGACCTCCGACGATACCCCCGGACCCTTGTCGAAGGCCCCAGCGGTTCGTACCGCACGCGTGCGACAGGAGTACCGAACCGTGGGTTCCGCAATCCCGACCGTGGTGGTCGGGATTGCCGTCTCGCGCTACACTCGAACGAGCATGGACGACCTCTACCGCGACTACATCCTCGAGCACTACCGGCGACCCCATAACTTCGGGATCGTCGAGGACGCCGACGCCTCGTACGAAGGCGCCAACCCGTTGTGTGGCGACCGGATCACGCTCATGCTCGGCGTGAAGGACGGGATCGTGGATCGGGTCGGATTCACCGGGCGCGGTTGCGCGATCAGCCAGGCCAGCGCGAGCCTGCTGACCGACGAGATCAAGGGCAAGCCGCTGACCGAGGTCGCGGGCATCCGCGCGGACGACATGCTCGACCTGTTGGGCATCGACATCAGCCCGGCCCGACTCAAGTGCGCGATGCTCAGCCACGAGAGCCTCCAGCACATCCTGGGCGACCTCGGCGCCGCCGATCCGGCAGCCGACCGGACCGCCGACCCGGCACCCACGTCGACCGACGCGGCGGCAACGCCGACCGCGGAACGAGCGGGGGCATGACCAGGATCGAGCGCCGCTGCAGGTGTAGCGAGCCGGCCTGAGCGCCGGCGGCCGTACGCGGCCAAGCCCGCCCATCCATTCCCGCCCATCCGCCCTGGCCGCCACGAGCGAGCCAGCCCGTCGACCCACCGGAGCCCGAACCGCTCATGCCGAAGTCCTACGCCGACCTCCTCAAGGAGGCCCGCGCCCAGATCGATGAGGTCACCCCGCAGGAGGTCGCCGCCCTCCCGTCGGGCGCGGCCACGATCGTCGACGTCCGCGAGGCGTCCGAATGGGAGCAGGGGTACATCCCCGGCGCCCAGCACATCTCCAAGTCCTACATCGAGCAGCAGATCGAGGCCGCGGCCCCCGATCGCGACGCCCCGGTGATCCTGTACTGCGCCGGCGGTGTTCGGTCGCTGTTCGCCGCCCAGACCCTGGCCGACATGGGCTACACCGACGTGAAGTCCATGAACAGCGGCTTCCAGGGCTGGAAGAGCGCCGGTCTCGAGTTCGAGACACCGGTCGTCCTGTCCGCCGAGCAGAAGCAGCGCTACAGCCGCCACCTGCTGATCCCCGAGGTCGGCTCGGCCGGGCAGGCGAAGTTGCTCGCGTCGAAGGCGCTGCTCATCGGGGCCGGCGGCCTCGGCAGTCCCGCCGCGCTCTACCTCGCGGCCGCGGGCGTCGGGACGATCGGCCTCGTCGACTTCGACGTCGTCGACCTCTCCAACCTCCAGCGCCAGATCGTCCACACGACCGAGCGAATCGGCGAGCGCAAGGTCGAGTCCGCGCGGATCGCGATCAACGCCCTGAACCCCGATGTGAAGGTCATCGAGCACGAGGAGATGCTCGTCGCCTCGAATGTCGAGCGGCTCATCTCCGGCTACGACGTGATCCTCGATGGAACCGACACCTTCGAGACCCGCTACATCCTCAACGACGCGGCGGTCGCGGCCGGCATCCCGGTCATCCACGCCAGCGTCTTCCGGTTCGAGGGCCAGCTCACCACGTTCGTCCCGTTCGAGGGACCGTGCTATCGCTGCCTCTACCCGACCCCGCCGCCGCCGGAGCTGGCGCCGGGCTGCTCCGTCGCCGGCGTCCTGGGCGTCGTGCCGGGCATCTTCGGCCTGCTCCAGACCAACGAGGCCCTCAAGGTCTTGCTCGGGATCGGGACGACGCTGGCGGGACGGCTGGTGCTGTTCGATGCGCTCGAGACCGAGTTCACCGAGCTCCAGCTCCGGCGCGACCCGAAGTGCCCCGTCTGCTCCGACGCGGCGGTCGAGGCGCGCAAGGCCGGCCGGCCGTTGGCGACGGCGGGCATGGGCGAGGACGCGCCGTTCCTCATGACGACCACCGGTCTTGCCGGCACCATCTCCCCGGAGGCGCGCGGGTGAGCACGGTCTTCATCCCGTCGGTCCTGCGTCCCAACGCGGGCGGCATGAAGTCGCTCGCGGTCGAGGGCGACTCCGTCCGCCGCGTCGTCGACACGCTCGTGGCGCAGCACCCGGCGCTCAAGACGCAGCTCCTGACCGATGAGGGCGACCTCAACCGGTTCGTCAACGTGTACGTGAACGGGCAGGACGTTCGCTACCTCGCGGGGCTCGACACCCCCGTCGCCCCGACGGACGAGGTGCGCCTGCTGCCTGCCATGGCCGGCGGTTGACCGTGGCCGTCCCGTGGCGGCTCGACGACGCCGATCACGACCACACGCACGCGCACGATGAGCTCGCCCGACACGGCGGGCGGTACGCGGACATCCTCGACGCGATCGGCCACACGCCCATGGTCGAGATCCCGCGGATGAGCCCGAACCCCGACGTGCACATCTTCGCCAAGCTCGAGATGCTCAACCCCACCGGCTCCGTCAAGGACCGGGTGGCCAAGTACCTCGTCGAGGACCTCGAGCGGCGCGGCCTGCTTCACGAGGATTCGATCATCCTCGAGCCGACGTCGGGCAACACCGGCATCGCGCTCGCGATGATCGGCCGGCGCAAGGGCTACCGCGTCGCGCTGGTCATGCCCGACAACGTCACGAACGAGCGCCGCCAGATGGCCGCGCTGTTCGGTGCCGAGGTCATCGACTCGCCCGGGGCACAGGGCTCGAACGGCGCCATCGCCCTGGCGAAGCACCTCGTCGGCAAGGACGAGCGCTTCGTGATGCCGTACCAGTACGGGAACGAGGCCAACCCGCTGGCCCATTACGAGACGACGGGGCCCGAGGTGCTCGCCGACTGCCCGGAGGTCGACGTCTTCGTCGCGGGCCTGGGGACGGGCGGCACCCTCATGGGCGTGGCGCGCTACCTGCGTGAGCACAAGCCCGGCGTGCGCATCGTCGCCGTCGAGCCGCAGCCCGGCGAGCAGGTGCAGGGCCTGCGCTCGCTCGACGAGGGGTTCATCCCCGAGATCCTCGACCCCGACCTGATCGACGCCAAGTACCTCGTGTCAAACCGAGACGCGCTGGCCGCCCTACGCGAGCTCGTGTTCCGCGAGGGCATCTTCGCCGGACCGTCGTGCGGCGCGGTGCTCGTCGCCGCCGCGCGCGAGGCGGAGGCCATGACGAGCGGCACGATCGTCGCGCTGCTCCCCGACGGCGGCTGGAAGTACCTGTCGGCAGGCACGTTCACGACCGACTTCGACGAGATGGAGGATGCACTCGAAGGCGGCGTCAACTGGTGGTGACCGAGCGCCATCCCGGACCGACGACGGCGTCGCTCCCCGCGGACCTGCTCCAGGCCATGATCGATGACGCGCGGGCGTCGTACCCGAACGAGTCGTGCGGCGTCATCCTGGGCGATGCCCCGGCGGCGAGCGGCGGCCGAGCACGCCGCTTCGAGGCTGCGCGGAATGCGGCCGCGTCGCCCTATCGCTACGAGATCCATCCCGACGACCTGTACCGCCTGAGCGTTGCGGCCGACGATGCGGATGAGGTCTTCTGGGGCATCGTCCATTCGCACACCCACACGCCGGCGGAGCCATCGCCGACGGACATCGGCCTGGCCCTCTACCCCGAGGCGCTGTACATCCTCGTGTCGCTGAGCGGCGACGGGGCGCACCCCATGACCGGCACGCCAAGCGTTCGCGCATGGCGGGTCGTCGAGGGCGCCACGCACGAGGTCGCCCTGGAGGTCGTCGCGGGGTGAGGGGCGTCAGGGCGCAACGCCCGATGCTCGGTGCCGTCACCGCGCTGGCGCTCGGGGGACTTGCCGTCGTGGGCGCGACGGTCGTGGGCTGGAACGAGGGGTTGCTCGATGCCCTGGTCACGCCACCGGCCATCCTCCGGGCCGCGTTCGCTGGCGGGGCCGTGACCCTCGGGCTCGCGCTGCTCGCGCGCTCCGTCGCGCGCATGGCCGAGGCAGGCCAGCACGACGTGCCGGGCCTCATCCGCGCGGTCAGGCTCGCGTTCCTGGCCGTGGCTGCGCTGGCGGCCGCCGCCGGATGGGTCATCGGGCACCCGCTGCCGCTGGTCGTCGCGGCCGTGATCGCCGGCATCGACGTGCTGGAGACCTCGTTCCTGCTGCTCGTCGTCGGACGCCGCTGACCTGCAGCCCTCAGGGAGGCGGCGCCCCGGGCGGGCGTCCGCCGTCAGCCGCGAGCCCCGATGGCCGCCAGTAAGGCGGTCTCGGTGGGGGTCGAGCCCAGCCCCAGGCGCGCCCCGACCCGGGCGGTGTGGGGCGGCTCGAGGTAGGTCGAGGCGAGCACCGGCCAGGCCGGTTCCGCGAACACCTCGGCCGGCGTGCCGTCGAGCAGCACCCGGCCGCCGCCCATGACCACGACGCGGGCGAACGATTCCGCGACGAACCGCATGTCGTGGCTGATCGCGATGACGGTCCGTCCGTCCCTGACCAGGTTCGCGAGGACGGCCTGGACACGCTCGATCCCGCGGGCGTCCTGGCCTGTCGTCGGCTCGTCGAGCACAACGACCGGTGTGTCCATCGCCAGCACCGACGCGATGGCCAGGAGCTTCCGGCGCGAGTAGCCCAGGTCGTACGGATTGGCGTCCAGGGTGCCACCCAGGCCGACGACCTCCAGGGCCGCGGCGCCGGCCGCCGCCGCGTCCGCCGTGGTGCGTCCGAGCATCCGCGGTCCGAACGCCACCTCGTCGCCGACCTTGCCGGCGAAGATCTGGCGGTCGGGGTTCTGGAACACGATGCCCACGCGCGCGGCAAGAGCCGCGACCCGTTGTCCGGCTACGTCCTCGCCGTCGTGCAGCACGCGGCCCTCGGTCGGGCGTAGGAGGCCGTTGAGATGCCGCGCGAGTGTCGACTTGCCGCTGCCGTTCTGACCCACGATGGCCACCGATTCGCCCGCGGCGAACGCGACGTCCACGTCCGACAGCGCGCGCGTCCCGCCGGGATAGACGAAGCCCAGGTTTTCGAGTCGGATCTCGGTCACGACAGCACCTCCGGGTCGAGGCCGGCGGCACGCGCGGCGCGGGCCAGGCGAACGCGGGCGGGTGGATCGACGCCACGGTCCACCAGGGACGGGTCCTCGAGCACGGCCCGCGTCGGTCCATCCGCGACGATGCGCCCGTCCTCGAGGACGATGACCCGTGAGCAAAGCGAATCGAGCAGATCGGTCTTGTGCTCCGCGATGAGCAGCGCCGTGCCGGTGGCCGCCAGCCCGCGCAGCGCCTCGCCGACCAGCCGCGTCCCCTCCGGGTCGAGCTGGGCGGTGGGCTCGTCCAGGACCAGGTGGCCTGGCCGCATCGCGAGGAGCGATGCCAGCACCACGAGCTGGGCCTGGCCGCCGGACAGCCGCCGCGGCTCGCGCTCGGCAAGCTCCTTGATGCCGAGCGTGGCCAAAGCCGTCTTGACGCGCTCCACCGTGTCTCGCCGGCCAAGCCCCAGGTTCATCGGCCCCAGGGCGACCTCCTCGAAGACCGATCCGGTGACTCCGGACAGCTGCGTGGCGGGGTTCTGGAACCCGATCCCGACGCGTGTCGCGAAGTCGTGGAGCGGCTTGTCGGCCATCGCCTCGCCATCGATCGAGAGGCCCCCGGCGGTCAGCGCCCCGCCGATGGAGCCCGGCGCCAGACCGCACGCGACAAGACAGATCGTCGATTTGCCGGACTCGTTCGCCCCGACGACGCCTACGATCTCGCCGTCGGCGAGGGTAAGGTCGATGTCGTGGAGCACCGGCTTCGCGTAGCCCGCATATCGATAGCTGATCCCCGCGAGCGTCAACACCGGTCAGATCCGGCCCGTCACGCGCAGGACGATCGACGCGACCAACGCGAGCAGGAAGACCCAACGCAGCACCCGTTCCCAGGTCGTGTCCGGCATGGACCACAGCAGATGGCGTCGACCGGGCCTGCTGAAGGCCCTGGACTCGAGCGCCAGGCTGCGTTCCTCGACGTCGGTCAGCGATCCGATGATCACTGGTCCCACGAGTGGGAGCACCCCGCGCAGGCGGGCTCGGAACCCGCCTTCGGTATCGAGGCCGCGAGCTCGCTGGCTTTCGCCGATGACGGCTGCGCGCTCGACCAGCGTGGGGATAGCCTCGATCGTCGCGACGGCCACGAACGCGAAGCGCGGCGGGATCCCGCGCCGCTCTAGGTCGAAGACGAAGGCCCGGGGCTCGGTCGTCAACACGAACAGGCCGATCGACAGCGAGATCGCGAACAAGCGGACCAGCGTTTGGCCGGCGAAGTCGACGCCTTCGACCGTCGCGTCGAAGGGGCCGAGCTGGAAGAGCACGTTCGTGCCCGCCCGGGTGAACACGCTGACGAGCACGACCGAGATCCCGATCGGCAGCGTCAGGAAGATCGACGCACGCACGAGGGTGGCCAGACCCCCGGCGATCGCGGCCAGGACGAGCATGACCCCGATGATCGCGAGCGGCCCGATGTAGCCACCCAGGACGAACGCCCCGATCGACCCCGCGGTGGCGATGACCGCCTTGGTCAGCGGGTTGAGTCGGTGATACGGCGTCGGTGTCGCGGGGACGAGCCGGGCGACAAGCGCAGCGTCGTCCGGCTCAAGATCGTCCTCCGTGACGGCCGAAGCCGGCGGAGCGGGTGCTATAGCTCTTCCAGACCGACGGCCTTTTCGCCCTGCGGGAAGCGCGCGACGAAACGGCGGCTCAGCGACTGGAGGATCGCGAACACGATGAAGGAGGTGATCACCTTGTCGATGGGATCGGACAGCAGACCCTGCTGCAGGACGGCCGTCTGCAGGTCGGAGCCCGCTTGCTGGAACGCGGCCACCAGCAGGTCCGTGCCGGACCCCGTCACGCCGCCGAACACGATCGCCGAGATCGGCGCCGAGATCAGGGCCGAGATGATGCCCATCACGACGCCCGCGATGACCACGTAGGCAACCCCCGTATCGCGGCGAACGAACAGGAGCACCAGGAACCCGACGATCGTGGCGATGATGCCGACGAGGATCACCCAGCCCAGTGCCTGGAAGAACACGCTCTGGTCACCCTCGGGGTTGAAGAACGTGAAGGCACCGGTGTAGAAGCGGCTGGCCGTGTACAGCGCCAGGACGCCGACGATGCCGAGGGCGACGAGCGCAGCGGTCCCGAGCTCGCGTCCGCTCGAGTTCGGACGGCTGCGGAAGAACCCGAACTGCCCGAACAAGCCTGAGACGAACCCGATCTCCGCGGCGACCACGGCGAACGGGGCCGCGTAGGGTGATTGCAGCGGCGCCGGCAGCACGTACGTCCAGATCAGGTTGGCCAGGAGGCCGGTGATCAGGCCCGGGATCGGGCCTGCCAGCACGCCGACCAGGATCGTGCCGATCGAATCGAGGTAGATCGGGATCTTCAGTGCGGCCGTGACGGTCTGGCCCAGGACGATGTTGATGGCGATGGCGATAGGGATGAGGACGATCGTCCTCGTATCGAACCGACCCCAACTGAAGCCCATGGCGTCGTGCCTCCGTACCCTCCCTGCGCGACCCGAAGCCGGGCCGCGATCCCTCCGCGCCTAGCGTGCCACGTTCATACGGTCGGCCGCCAGCCCCCCGACGCGTTCGATCAGCCGGTCCAGGAACGTCGCGACGTCGGCACTCGTGGCCACATCCAGGTTCGGCGGCCGTCCGGTCAGCCCGCGGCGGTCCGCGACCGTCATGCCGCTCGTGATCTCACCACGCGTCTCGACATCGACGAAGAGGGCGTCCGTCTCGACGAGACCACGATCCAGGGTGGCCGCCACGGCGAGCGGGTCGTGGATGAACGCGCCGTAGAACCCGTCGAACTGCCGATGGAACTCGAAGTAGAAGCGCAGCGCGTCGGCGACATAGCGGACGACCGGGTTCGAGGCCACGGAACCGCCGGGCGTCATCGGGTCGCCGCCGTCGAGGTCGATCGTATCGTCGGGCGTGCTTCCGGCCCGACGCGCCAGGCGTACCACGTGCTCGGGCTCGATACGGGCCTGCTCCGTGACATCGAGGCCGAGGACGAGAGGGCGAGGGATCGCAGGGTCCGTCTCGATCGCATCGGCCCAGGCGCGTAGGACGATCTGCGCCGCCTCCGGGTCGCAGTGGATGTTCCATTCGGTCGTCGGCGTCGTGTTGCCCGACACGCCGAACGCCCCGCCCATCAGCGCATAGCCCTTCAGGAGGCCCGGCAAGGCGGGCTCCCGCAGGACGGCGAGGGCGAGGTTGGTGAGCGGGCCGAGGGTCACCAGCGTGATCTCGCCAGGCCGGCGACGCGCCTCCTCGAGGATGAGGTCGACGGCGTGGCGATCGCTCAGGGCCTTGCTGGGCGGCGGCAGCTCGGCGTAACCCAAGCCCTGCGGTCCATGAGTCTCGGGCGTCGTCTCGAGCGGTCGCACGAGCGGGATCGGGCGGCCCATCGCGACCTCCACGTCCGTCCGACCCGCGAGCTCCAGCACGGCTCGCGTGTTGATCCCGACATGCTCGGCGTCGATGTTGCCCGACACGCAGGTGACGGCGACGAGATCGGCGTCGGGCGAGGCGGCCGCGTACAGGAGCGCGAGGCTGTCGTCGATGCCGGTATCGACATCGAGGATGAGGGGGAGGGGGGTGGCCACGCCGCGATGCTAGCGGACGCTATCGGCGTGCGTACGGATGGTCTCGACCAGCACAGACGGGGGCTCAGTTGCGTCGAGGGTGAGGTCCGCGACCTGGCGGAGCGCGCCGGTTCGTCGCCTTGCCTGCTGCCGAAGGACGTCCGTCAGGTCGTCGCCGAGGTCGGGCCGGTGGTCGTCGGGTCGCAGCCGAGCCGCGAGGGCGGCCGCACTCGCGTCGAGCCACACGACGAGATGATCCGGGTCGCGCAGCGCGGCGCGGCTGTCCGGATCGTCGAGGGTGCTGCCGGCCGCGCTGATGACGGTCGTGCCGGGTTGGTCGAGCGCGTCCCGGAGGTGCCGAGCCTCAAGGGCGTGCAGCGCGTCGATCCCGTCTCGCGCCGCGAGCTCGCGCCCGGTCAGGCCGTGCTCGCGCTCGATGTCTGCATCCGAATCGCGATGCGGCACGCCAAGCGCGGCCGCGAGCTCGGCCCCGACCGTGGTCTTGCCGCTCCCCATCAGCCCGACCAGCACGATGTGGCCCATGCGCAGAGTGTGCCTCGCCGTGTGGCGTCTCGGCGCGCCACTGCAGATGACCGGCTCATCACGAACATGCCCAGTTGAGGGCCAATTCGAGCCGAATTGCCTTGCACCCGTTCGCATTCGTTTCTCGCCCGCCACTCTGAGTGGCCGATACCCCGGATGTTTTCCAGGTAAGGGCGAGGCAAGTGCTCGGTGCTTGACTCCCGGGATGCACCACGACCCATGGGCGGGATCTGCGCCGCGCGTGACGCTGGCGCGCGCCTGTCGAGAGGGGCGCTTGGCGCTTGGGCTGACCCAGCGGGCGCTCGCCAACAAGGTGGGGGTGGCGCGTTCGTACATCGCCACTATCGAGCGAGGTCGGGCCAACCCGTCGCTTGACGTGACCATTCGTGTCGCGGCCGCGCTCGGTCTCGAGTTGGAACTCAGGTTGCGCCCGCCAGTCATTGTCGGCGATCGACGGCAGCGTGACGCGGTCCACGCTCGTTGCTCTGGATACGTCGATCGGCGGCTTCGCGCGCTCGGCTGGGCGACGGCTCGCGAGGCACCGATCATCGACGGCCGGTGGCGTGGCTGGATCGACCTACTCGCTTTCGACCGTCGAAGCGGAACGCTGATCGTCATCGAGCTCAAGACGGTGGTCGACGACATCGGCGCGATCGAGCGACAAGTCGACTGGTACGAGCGGATGGCGCGACGCGTCGCCAGGGAGCACGGTTGGCTACCGCGGCGCGTCGTGACGTGGCTTCTCGTCCTTTCGAGTGAACAGAACGAGCAGGCGATGATCCGGAACCGGGATGTCCTCGACCCTACATTTCCAGTGGAGGCACCCGCGATGGACAAGTTGGCCAACGCTCCCGGCGCAGACTGGCCTGGAGGTCGCGGAGTGGCGATGGTCGACCCAGCCCGCAGACGCCGAACCTGGATGATGCGCCCGCGCATCGATGGTGGGCGATCACCATCGCCGTATCGTGATTACCGCGACGCCGCCTCGTCTCTGGGAGTGACCCGCACTCGATGAAGCTGCGTCAGTCGGGACCGGATTCGGCAGTACGAGGGTCGACAATCGCGGATCGGGACACAGCCACTGAGGGTGACGGCGCAGCCCGCAGTACCCCGGCGCGCGGTGGCCTCAGCGCGGGCCGGCGGTCGCGGCACGCCCTCGGGGCCGGCACGCCCTCGGGGCCGGCACGCCCTACGGCCGGCACAGCTCGAGCCGCCAGACCGGTCGGGTGTCGCCGACGGCATCCAGGCGTCGAGCCCACGACGAGCGCGAATCGGCGATCTCATCGCGCGTTGCCCGGCGCATCGAGACCAGGTGTAGCCCGGCGTCGGCCCAGGCTCGGCAGATCGCCGACTCCCAGCCCGCATCGAGCGTCGCGATGCCGATCACATGGTCCGACGGCACGACGGATGCGAGCACATCGAGGCGGCCACCCGGCGCGACCAGCGCCGCCACACCATGGAGGGCGGCAGGCTCGAGACCGAGGACGCCACGCAACAGCGAACCCCACGGGAAGTTGACCGTGACGGTGTCCACACGCCCGACCAAGGGGGTGCACGCGAGTGTCTCGGCGCCGGCCACGAGGAAGATGGCGTTGGCCGGGCCACGACGGGCGGCCCGTCTCGACGACTCGGCCATGGCCGCCGCAGCGGCGTCAAGGCCGATCACCAGCGACGAGGGCTCGGCGCGCGCCCGGGCCAGCGCGGCCCTTCCGTCGCCGGTCCCGATATCCGCGATCACCCGGTCGGCCCGCGCGATCAAGCTGGAGAGTTAGCCGACGTCCACCTCGAGCAGGCGTCGGCCGATGACCTGTCGCATGGGCCGCAGTCTACACTCGGGCCGTGAGCCTGCCATCGATCGCCCCGCCCGCGACGATCGGCATCCTCGGAGGCGGGCAGCTGGGGCGGATGCTCGCGATGGCCGCGCGGGCGATGGGCTATCGGATCGCCGTCATGGACCCCGATCCCGATTGCCCCACGGCGGCACTGGCCGACCGCCAGGTCGTGTCCGGCTACGACGACGTCGGTGGCGCCCTGCGGCTGGCCGCCCTGAGCGAAGTCGTCACATACGAGCTCGAACACGTGGCGTCCGCCGTCGTCGAGGCCATCGAGGCCGTCGTGCCGGTCCGACCGGGGCGGATGCCGCTCCTCGTGACCCAGGACCGCGTCGCCGAGCGTCGCTTCGTGGAACACGCCGGCGTCGCGGTCGCCCCGTGGCGGGAGGTCCGCAGCAGGGACGACCTTCGACGAACCGCGGCGCAGCTCGGCCTTCCGCTCCGGATCAAGGCCACGACCGGTGGCTACGACGGACGCAGCCAGGTGCGCGTCGGGGCGGCCGCCGACCTGGACCGGGCGCTCCAGCGGCTCGGCCGACCGGGTGGGGAGGCCGTCCTCGCCGAGGCGGAGATGCCGTTCGAGATGGAGGTCTCGATCGTCGTCGCGCGCGGTCTCGACGGCCGATCAGCGGTGTTCCCGCTGGCACGCAATACCCACGAGGAGGGCATCCTGGTCGAATCCGTGGCGCCTGCCCCGGTCACGGCCGAGATCGCGGAGCTGGCCGCCCAGCTCGGGGAGCGGCTCGCCGTCGAGATGGACCTCGTCGGCACACTCACCGCGGAGCTGTTCCTGATGCCCGACGGGGAGCTGGTCGTCAACGAGCTCGCGCCGCGCGTCCACAACAGCGGCCACTGGACCATCGACGGTGCCGCGACCTCCCAATTCGAACAGCACATCCGAGCGATCTGCGGGCTCGGGCTCGGTTCGACCCTGACGCTGGCCCCGACCGCGATGGTCAATCTCCTTGGGACGGGGCCGGCGCGCCCGGCGCGTCTGCAGCCCGACGGGGTCGGTCGGGCCCTGTCGGATCCCGCCGTTCATCTCCACCTTTACGACAAGCGCCGGGTCTTCGAACGCCGCAAGATGGGGCACCTGACGGCCACCGGTGGGTCGGTCGACGAGGCGCTGGATCGGGCACGGGATGCCGCCGGGCACCTGTGCTGGGCCGACGAGGCAATCGAGTCAGCCGGGTCAGCCGGGTCAGCCGAGCCGGCCGAGCCGGCCGACGGCGGGAAGGAGGGCCAACGATGAGCTGGGACGTCGAAGGACCGCCGAGGGTCGGCGTCGTCGGTGGCAGCCGATCGGACTTCCCGGTCCTCGAACAGGCGTGCGCGGTCCTGACGGGGCTCGAGATCGCGTCCGAGCTTCGTGTCGTGTCGGCACATCGCACGCCCGACCACCTGTTCCGCTACGCCGAGGAAGCCGCCGGCCGCGGTATCCGCGTCATCATCGGTGGCGCCGGTGGGGCGGCGCACCTGCCCGGCATGCTGGCGGCCAAGACGACGCTGCCGGTCATCGGCGTGCCGATCCCGACCCAGCACCTGGGCGGGCTGGACTCCCTGCTGTCGATCGTCCAGATGCCGCGCGGCATCCCGGTCGCGACGGTGGCGATCGGGAACGCGATGAACGCCGGCCTGCTTGCGGCATCGATCCTCGCGCTGTCCGACGACGCCCTCGCGGAACGGCTCGCGGCCTGGCGCGCGACCCAGACCCAGGACGTGATGGACGATCCGTCGAACGCGGAGGCCTGAGGAGGACCTGCGGGCGGGCGACGCCAGAAGCCTCGGAAGACGCTGGGCGCGTCGCCGGGTTCAGACCATCGCGGCGGTCCCAGGCGGCACGGCCCGCTTGCGGTGCTCGGCGAGATGGAACCCGATGTCCAGCAACGTCTTGAGCACGACCAGGATCGCCAGCGCGGCTGCCGGCGCGCCCGTGACCGCGATGGCCATCCCACCGAGGATGATCGTGATGTGCAGGACGACGAGGCGTCCGTATGGCGCGAACATCTGGCCGGCTGCCGAGGCCCGCCGATACTCGCCGCGCCCGAGGTAGTTGAACCAGTACGACAGGCCATGGCTGATCGCGAGGGCGACGACCGCGAGGAGGACCGCCCCGACCTGGAAGCCCGCGGTCATCTCGTCGCCCGGCGACGTCCCCGGCAGGAAGACACCGTCGACGAACCCTCCGTCATCGGGGGCGGTCGGCGGCAGGGCGCCGATGTCCGAGCCGAGGCCCGCGAAGAGCGGCATCGTGAGCACGAATACGCCGTGGACGACCCAGAACAGGCCGTAGTGCAGCACGAAGAAGCTCGCGATGGCACCACGGCCGACCGCGCCCATCGGCTTGCCGTTCATCTGCCAGGTGGCGGTGGCCGTTGGGTCCGCCGCGCCTTCGGCGCGCAGGATCTTGAGGAAGTTGAAGAAGCCGACGATCCCGTTCTCGAGCCAGTACACGATCAGGATCACCCAGACGTTCCAGCCGAGGAACAACGCTCCGAAGAGCGGGATCGCGTTGGCCACGATCAGGGCGACGACAGCCCCGGTCGACGAGGCCACTCGGTACCAGCCAAGGATCCGATCCACGGGCGCGATGCTACCGCACGCCGTCAGGCAGGAAGCGAACAGTCACATCCCCAGGTCAGGGCCGCCCCTCGCGTCCCGAAGGTCGCGAGCCCGCAGGGAACGTTTCTGCGATCCATCCTGACCGACTTGCCTCGCGGGCACGTTATGGCGAGCCGCGTAGCCCGTCGAGGAGGGCGACCGAACGTACCGTGCCCCGGGAGCGCGTTACGTCGCCGACCGGCCCGTGTCGGCCCTCGCCGGGCGGCGAGCGACGCTCCGAGTCGTCATAGCGTGCCCAGGGAGCAAGATCGTTAGGATCGAGGCGGCCTCGCAGGCGGGGGCGGGCGCAGACCTGGCCGGTCCCGGTCGGCGGGGCCCGGGCGGCTGGCCCCCGAGCCGGAGGTTCCCGAGGGTCGCCGCCTCGAGTGCTACGCGTCCCCGGGTGTGCGCTCGGACTTGTCGCCGCCGGCGGCCGCTGGTGCGCCGACCGTGACCGTCCGCTCCTCGGCACCACGCACGATGCCGAGCTCGAACGGGGGCTTCAGCCCGCCGAGGGCGTCGAACAGGTCGTCCGCGTCGCGGATCGGCTTGCCACCGGCGGAGACCACCTGGTCCCCGGCCTCGACCCCGGCCGCTTCGGCCAGCGAGCCCTCCTCGACGCCGCGCACGAGGATTCCCTCTCGTTCCGGCAGCCCCACCGACCGTCGGAGTCGGCGGGCGACATGCGATGGTGCGATGGCTACCCCGAGGCGAAGGCGCCTGGCCGATTCGCCACGGGCGAGCGCATCGACTCGCGAGCGGAACGCGGCGTCGGCTGGCAGGGCGAGATAGAAGCCCTCGCCGATCCGATTCGTGTTCAATCCCAGGAACTTGCCCGAAGCGTCCACGATGGCGCCACCGGATGAACCGGGCGCCAGGGGGGCCGTGTGCTCGACGCTTCCTGCGATCCGCCGACCGCCCGGGCCACGGAACGAGCGCGACACGCTCGAGACCTGCCCGAAGGTGACGCGCACCCCGCCTCCGAACGTCGCGGCGACACCGAACACCGGCGTCCCGACCGCCAGTCCGTCGCCCGAGGCCCACTCGGCTGCGCGCGCGCCGGCCGTATCGACAGCGATGACGGCAAGATCGCCGTCCGGATCGACGCCGGTGACGGTCCCGCGGGTGGACCGCCCATCACCGAACGTGACGGTCACTTCGCCCCCGCGCAGGTTGTGGGCGTTGGTCAGGACCTGGCCGTCGGCGATGACGACCCCGGACCCTCGTGCGTTGCGGCCGATCGTGACGACGGACGGACCCGCCGCCTCGGCGACGCCCGCGATCGCCCTTCCGATCTCTTCGATGACGCTCATGACTCGAGTGGCTCCTGTCGTTCGCTCATGGAGGGTGGTAACTTGTGGCTTGCAAGTTACTACCGACTGAAGCCCATGACAAGCCCTTCACTCCGACTACCATCGCAGTCGATGACCGACCGCCGACCACTTCCGCTCGAAGCCGCGCTCGATCGCGTCGGCGATCGCTGGAGCCTGCTCATGGTCGAGGCGATGCTCGACGGACCGCGGCGGTTCGGGGAGCTGGCCGACACGCTCTCCGGCATCGCGCCGAACATCCTGACCGACCGACTCCGGCGCCTGGAGCGCGCCGGGATCGTGCGCTCCACGCCATACCAGGAGCGTCCGACGCGGCTCGCGTACGACCTTACGGCCGACGGCCGCGACCTCGCCTCGGCGCTGCGCCTGCTCGCCGATTGGGGCACGCGCGGCCGAACCGACGCGGAGCCCCTTCGACACGTTACCTGCGGGACGGCACTCGAGGCACGCTGGTACTGCCCGACCTGTGCGACGCCCGTGGACCCCAGGGAGGCGCCAGGCGATCGGGTGCTCTGAGGACCGGACCCGTGACGAAGGAGCCCCGTCGACCCGGTACGGATTGATCGTCGAGCCGCGGGGACCCCGGGTCTAGACTCGGATCGTGCCTGTCCCGGGCGAGATCGTGGCCGTCATCGTCATCGGCCTCGGTGCCTTGCTGTCTCTCCGGATCCTGTCCGCCGTGCCCGCCTGGGCGCGGAGCACCCGGCTGCCCGAGGCGCGGGCGATCCGAGTGGTCGGCGTCGGGGGTGGCGGCAGCAATGCGGTCGATCGGATGGTCCAGTCCGAGATCCGCGGGGTGACCTTCATCGCCTGCAACACGGATGCGCAGGCCCTGCGCAACTCGACCGCCGACACGAAGGTCCGCATCGGCGACGCCGTCACCGGCGGCCTTGGCTCCGGCGGTGTGCCCGAGATCGGGCGGCGCGCGGCCGAGGAGGACGAGGGGCGGATCGATCGCGCTGTGGCGGGCGCTGACCTCGTGTTCGTCACCGCGGGACTGGGCGGCGGCACAGGCTCCGGGGCGGCGCCGATCGTGGCGGCCAGCGCCCGCAAGCAGGGCGCCCTGACGATCGCCGTCGTGACGAAGCCGTTCGCGTTCGAGGGGACGCAGCGCGAGCGGATCGCCGAAGCGGCGGCCGCCGAGCTCGCGGCGAATGTCGATGCGCTGATCGTGGTGCCGAACGATCGGGTCGGCGGTGTCCTCGACGAGGACGCGCTGATGATCGATGCCTTCCGGCTCGTCGACGACGTCCTCCTCCAGGCCGTCCAGGGGATCATCGACTTGATCACGGCTCCTGGTCTGATCAACCTCGACTTCGCCGACATCCGCTCCGTCATGACCGACGCGGGCCCCGCGCTGATCGGACTTGGTCGAGGCCGGGGCGAGCACCGCGCGACCGACGCGGCTCGCCAGGCGGTGGCCAGCCCATTGCTCGAGGCGAGCATCCAGGGTGCGCGCGGGATCCTGTTCAACGTGTCGGGCCCAGCCGACCTGCGCCTGCGCGAGGTCCGGGCGGCGGCGGAGACCATCCGCGAGCACGCCGACCCGGATGCGAACGTGATCTTCGGGGCATCGTTCAGCGAGTCGTTGGGTGACGACGTGCTCATCACACTGATCGCGACCGGGCTCGATCAGCGGCAGGCGAGCCCCGCGTCGCGGCCGGAGGCCTTGGCGGTCCGTCGTTCCGCCACGCCGGAGCCCGGAGGGGCCGGGGAGGAGCGCGGAGCTTCCCGGTCAGAGCCCGGAGCGGTCACGGACGACCGCGCCATGGACCCCCCGAAGCGCCCGCCTGCGGCCATCCCCGTGGCACGGCCGGGCACGAGCGTGGCCCGGACCCGCCACGTCGCGCCCCGCTCCGCCGCCGGGCCCGAGCCGACGGAGCACGCCGCGACGTCGCGTCGAGACGAGGACGACCTCGACGTGCCGAGCTTCCTCCGCCGCAACGGACAGTCGACCAGCCGGACCTGATCTCGGTCGCGCGGCCCGGACGACCGCACCACCACCGCTGCGTGCGTGACGTGGCTAGACTCGGGGTCGTGACGATGGATGACGGACGCTGGGAGCCCGGCATGCCGGTGCTCGACCGCCAGGGAGTCCGCGAGCCGAGCGACCTGCCGCCGAGCCTGCGGGGGTTGCCCCCACGCTCCGTGCCCGAGGTCGCCCCGACGCCGCTGCAGAAGCAGTACATCAACCTGTCGGTCGTGGTGCTGATCTGCGGGGCCGTGGCGATCACGGCATTGAACCTCGGCGCTCGGCTGGGTGACCCGCTCATCAAGCTGTGCGTGCTCGTGGCGGCGCCGTTACTCGTCCTGACGACCGGTGACGCCATCGTGCGCATCTGGCGCTCGGCATGGGCGTGGATGTCCGTCGACCGTGGCAAGGGGCTGTTCCGTCTCGCCTGGGTGGTCGTCAGCCTGATCGGGCTCGGAGCGCTCATCGCCGGCGCGATCGCGGTCCTGCTCGCGTAGGCGCGTGACCGGCGGCCGGATGGACGACTTCGATCGGGGCCCCGACGGCCGGTCCACGGACCTCGCGTCGGGTGGGGGTGTCCCGACCTGGATGGCGCAGACGCTCAACTTCTGCTCGAACTGCGGAGCGTCGCTGCGGTTCGGCCGGATCGAGGGCGAGGACCGCGACCGCCTGTCGTGCCCCGATTGCGGGCACATCGCCTACGTCAATCCCCGGCTCGTCGTCACCGCCTTCCCGATCACCGACGACGGCGGGATCGTGCTGCTCCGTCGCGGCATCGAGCCCGGTCGCGGTCGATGGGCGCAGCCGGGCGGCTTCCTCGAGGTCGACGAGACCGTCAACCAGGCCGCCATCCGCGAGACGCGGGAGGAGACCGGCCTGCTGGTGGAGCCGGGCGAGGTGATCGGGCTGTACACCCGGCTGGAGGCCGCCGTCGTCACGATCGCGTTCGAGGCGCGGATCGTCGGCGGGACCGCGGCGCCGACGCCCGAGGCCCTCGAGATCCGGACGTTTTCGCCCGAGGAGATCCCCTGGTCGGGTCTCGCGTTCCGCACCACGATGTGGGCCCTGCGCGACTGGCTGGACCGCCGCCGCCCCGACGTCCGGTGGCCCGCCGGGGAGGTCGGCCGCTAGGCGGGGAGTCGGCCGCCAGCCGGGAGTCGGCCGCCAGCGGGGGAGGTCGGCCGCTCGCGACCCGCTGTCGCCTCTAGCAGCCGGGCGCCGCCAGCTCGATCCGTCGTTGGCCGCGGATCACGTCCGGCAGGTGACACCGCACGATGCGGCCTGTGTCGGCGCCCGCCGCGGGACCCAGGAGGGCGCCGATCTGGATCGACCGCAGCACCATGTCCTGCGCCCGGCCGCTCAGGTCGTACGCCACGACCTGGACGACCGCCGGCCCCGAGGGACGCGGATCCGGCAACGGGAGCGACACGACGAATGTCCGTCCCGGGCTGCGATCCCGGTCGCCTGGCCTGGTCATCGGGCCGCCGGTTCGCACGACGATCGGTTCGGCGCTCCGCGATTGGAGCACGACCTGCACGCGCCAGGATGCCTCGCGCACGTGGCCGCGGACCACCACGTCCCTCGTCGTCACGACCTGGTTCGCGATCTCGGGCCACGTGACTGCGAGCGGGGCGCGGGCGGTATTCGCCGACGCCGCCGCGGCCGCGCGCGGCGCGTCGGGTGATCCCGGTCGCGATGGGATCGGCGTTGTCGCAGGCCCCGGATCGGCGACGTCCGTGGCTCCCCCGATCCCGCCGGCGAGCGCCGCCCCGACGACGACGGTCAGGCCGATCCCCCAGGCCGCGACCGCGGAGCGCCCGCGCCCGCCCCGGCCGGGTCCCCCGACCGAGCCCAGGAATCTGGTCTCAGCTGATGTCGATGAAGACGTTCTTCGTCTCCGTGTACAGGTCCAGGGCGCTCATCCCGAGCTCGCGACCGATGCCGGACATCTTGTAGCCGCCGAACGGCGCCTCGGTGTGGACCGAGCTGTTCGAGTTGACGCTGATGACACCGGCCTGGAGGGCCTTGGCCGCGCGGAGCGCCTTGCCGATGTCGCGGCTCCAGATCGAGCCGCTCAGCCCGTACGGCGTCGAGTTCGCCAGCCGCAGCGCCTCTTCCTCGGTGTCGAACGGGATGATCGAGACCACCGGGCCGAAGATCTCCTCCTTCGCGATCCGCATGTCGTTGTCGACGCCATCGAAGACGGTCGGCAGGAGATACGCGCCGCCGGCCAGGGCCGGATCGTCGGGCTCGGTGCCACCGACCACGATGGTGGCGCCTTCACCGAGGCCGATCTCGATGTAGTCCTTCACCCGGTCGCGCTGCTTCGCGCTGACGAGGGTCCCCACCTCGGTCGCGTCGTCGGTCGGGTCGCCGACCTTGACGTTGCGGGTCGCCTCGGCGAACAGCTCGACCACGCGCTCGTGGGCCGGGCGTTCGACGAGGATCCGGCTCCGGGCGCAGCAGTCCTGGCCGGCGTTGTCGAACACGCTGTACGGCGATTCCTTGGCGAACTTCTCGAGGTCGGCGTCGGCGAAGACGATGTTCGGGCTCTTGCCGCCGAGCTCCAGGGAGATCTTCTTCACGTTGCCGGACGCGAGGCGCATGATCTCCTGGCCCGTCGTGGTCTCGCCGGTGAACGCGACCTTGCCGATGCCCTCATGCGCGGCGATCGAGGCGCCGGCCGTCCCGCCGGGCCCCGTCACGATGTTCAGGACGCCGGCTGGGATGCCGGCCTCGAGGGCGAGCTCGCCGAGACGGATCGCGGTCAGCGGCGTGTACGAGGCGGGCTTCAGGATCGCCGTATTGCCCGCCGCGAGCGCGGGCGCCACCTTCCACGAGGCCATGAGCAGCGGGAAGTTCCAGGGCACGATCAGCCCGACGACGCCGATCGGCTCGCGCAGGGTCAGGTCCAGACCGGGTTTGCTTACCGGGATCGTCTGGCCGTACAGCTTGTTGGCGGCGCCGGCGTAGTAGTCGAAGACGAGGCTCGCCCCGATCACCTCGCCGCGTGACCCGGTGATCGGCTTACCGACGTTGCGCGTCTCGAGCTGGGCGAGCTCCTCGCTGTTCTTCTTGATGAGGTCGGCGAGCTTGGCGAGGCTCCGGCCGCGCTTGCCGGCCGCCCAGTTGGCCCAGCCCTTCCGGTCGTCGAAGGCCTTGCGCGCGGCCGCCACTGCTCGGTCCACGTCGGCGCGTCCGCCGAGCGGCGCCGTGGCGATCACCCGGCCCGTCGCGGGATCGGTGATGTCGAAGGTGCCCCCGTCCGCGGCATCCACCGATTCGCCCCCGATCAGCATGCGCGCGGCGGTCGTGGCGGAGGACTCGGTGGTGGGCCTGGATTCGGTCGTCATGGTCGGGACCTCGGATGCGGGCAGGAGCCGTCGGGAAAGGACCCCGATGATACGCCCGGATCAGCTCCCGGCCGCCTTGGGGCGCTTCGATGGCGGCAGGTCGTCCCAGGTCGACTGGGCGTCGGCAAGGCCTTCGGCGGCGACGATCGCCGCCCCGATGATGCCCGCATCGTTGCGGAGCTCGGCGGGCACCACGGGCGTTCGGGTCGTGAGCCGCGGGATGAACTTGTCCGCGTTCTTGCTCACACCACCGCCCAGGATGAACAGCGTGGGCCACATGAGGTCCTCGATGCGCTGGAGGTGCTCGTCCAGGTCCGACGCCCACGCCTTCCACGAGAGGCCACGCCGCACGCGCGCGGCCGACGCGGACCGCCGCTCAGCCGGGCGGCCACGGATCTCCATCTGGCCGAACTCGGTATTGGGGACGAGCGTCCCATCGACGAAGACACCGGAACCGACACCCGTGCCGAGGGTCAGGAAGATCACCACGCCGGGCCTGCCGACCCCCCGCCCGAATCGCATCTCGGCGATGCCAGCGGCATCCGCGTCGTTGACGATGCTCACCGGTCGCCGCAGCGATTTGGACAGCTTGTCGGCGATCGGATAGTCGACCCACTCGGGATCGATGTTCGCGGCCGTCAGCAGGCGACCGTTCATGGCCACGCCGGGAAGACCGACACCGACCGGCGCGTCGGGTGGCGTCCCGGGCGTCCTGACGAGGCGCTTGATGAGCCGCCCGATGGTCGCGCCGACCTTGTCCGGCGTCGACGGGGTCGGCGTGGCCACGCGGAGGCGTTCGGACACGAGCCGGCCGGTCGTCGTGTCCACGACCGCCGCCTTGACTCCGGACCCGCCGACGTCGACCCCGATGGCGAGTGGTCCGCCGCCGGCTTCGGGCGCGGACCCTTCGAGCAGGCTGTCGGTCACCTTCGCACCTCAGAAGTAGTTGACCGTGATGCCGCCGTCGATGACGAGCGATGCACCGTTCGTCCAGCGCGACTCGTCCGACGCGAGGTAGACAGCCATGGAGACGATCTCCTCGGGCTTGCCGAACCGGCCGGTCGGGTTACGCGCCAGGCGCAGCTGCTTGGCGGCCTCGTCCTTGACCAGCCAGTCCATGAGCAGCGGGGTCTCGACCGGACCCGGGCAGATCGCATTCGAGCGGATGCCCTCTGGCCCGAACTGCACCGCGAGGCTGCGCGTCAGGCTCAGGACCGCGCCCTTGGAGGCCGTGTAGGCGTCCTGCGGCACCGAACAGCCCACGAGCGCCACGAAGCTCGCGATGTTGATGATCGACCCGCCGCCGGCGGCTTTCATGGCCGGCACCGCGTACTTGCAACCCAGGAAGACGCCGCGGACATTGACGGCCATGACCTGGTCCCAGACGTCCACCTCGGTGTCGATGACCGAGTGATCCGCCTCCGGCATCACCCCGGCGTTGTTGTAGAGGCAATCGAGCCGACCGTAGGTCGACACGGCGTGGTCGACCATCGCCTTCGCGTCGCCCTCCTTCGAGACATCGACCTTGACGAAGGTCGCCTCGCCGCCCTCGGCCCGGATGCGGTCCACCGTCTCCTGGCCGGCGGCTTCGCCGTACTCGGCCACGACGACCCTGGCCCCTTCCTTCGCGAACATGGATGCGGCGACCCGGCCCATGCCGCCGCCGGCGCCGGTGATGATCGTGACCTTGTCAGCGAGTCGCATCGATGCGTCGTCCCTCCGCTGGCCGCCGGGCGGTGTCGATGCCGGCGCTCGCCATCCCGTGTCGGGGCATCCTACTCGTGGGTCGGGCGCTAGATTCGTGCCGAGACCACATTGTGCCTACCGGAGGTCCGACATGGCGACGCCCGGCGACCTGATCGACGCGGTGACCGCGGGCGACACCGACCGCGTCCGGGAGCTCCTCGCCGCGGACCCGTCGCTGGTCGCGGCCCACGATCAGGAGGGAGTGTCCGCCGTGCTGCTCGCCCGCTACCGCTTCGATCGCGCGACGACCGACGCCCTGCTGGCGGCCGATCCGGAGCTCGACGTCTTCGAGGCTGCGGCGCTCGGCTACGTCGATCGACTGCGCGAACGGCTGCTGGACGATGCCGGCATCGTGGCGGCGTTCTCGCCGGACGGGTTCACGGCGCTGCACCTCGCCGCGTTCTTCGGCAAGCCCGAGGCCGCGCGGATCCTGCTGGAGCATGGCGCCGGCGTCGATGTTTACACGCGCAATCCCTTCGCGAACCAGCCGCTCCATGCCGCCGCGGCCGGGCGGCACATCGAGGTCTGCCGAGTCCTGCTCGCCGTGGGCGCCGACGTGAATGCCACGCAGCACGGCGGGTACACGCCGCTCCACGAGGCCGCCCAGCACGGCGACGTCGAGATGAGCGAGCTGTTCCTGTCCGCCGGGGCAGATCCGTCGCTGATGACGGACGCCGGCGAGACGGCGGCGGACTTGGCCTCGGCTGCGGGCCACCGTGACCTGGCAGAGCGACTCCGGGAGGTGGCCGCCGCGGCCGACTGACGGGTCAGCCGCGCTCGAGATAGCGCTCGCGGTCCCACGGGTGGACCATCGAGTCGTAGGTCTCCTGCTCCACGCGGGCGGCGTTGAGGTAGTGGTCCACGACGTCCTCCCCGAAGATCGCGCGGGCTGCCTCGGACCGCTCCAGCTCGCCGATCGCCTCGTACAGGGCGCGCGGCATGCGCGGATGGCCGGTCGCGAGATAGCCGTTGCCCTTGAACTCGGGCTCGAGCTTGAGGCCGTGCTCGATGCCGTACAGCCCGGCGCCGATCATCGCGGCGTAGGTCAGATAGGCATTCATGTCGCCGCCCGGAAAGCGGTTCTCGACGTGGAGCGCCGGGCCGCGCCCCACGAGCCGGAACCCGGTCGTGCGGTTGTCGCGACCCCACACGACGTTGACGGGCGCCCAGGACAGCGAGGCGTATCGCTTGTAGGAATTGATGAACGGCGCCACGAACACCGCGAGCTCCCGCGACAGCGTCATCATCCCGGCCATGAACTGCTGGCCGACCTTCGAGAGGCCGTAGGGCCCGAGCTTCTCGCGACCGGTGGCATGCATCAGGGGGACGTCCTTGACGGCGTCCCAGACGCTCATGTGCAGGTGGCCTGACGAGCCCGTCCAGTGATGGTCGGGCTTGGCCATGAAGGTGATGCCCCAGCCGTTGAGGTAGGCGATCTCCTTCGCCCCGTGCTTGAAGACGACGCTCCGGTCGGCCGACTCGAGAACGTGGTCGTACCGGATGTTGACCTCGTGCTGGCCGTTGGCCGCCTCGCCCTTGCTGAACTCGATCGGGACGTTCGCCTCGGTCATCTGATTGCGGAGCAGGCGATGGAGCGGCTCCGCCTTGGTGGCCTGCAGGAGGTGGTAGTCCTCGTTGTAATGGCCGAAGGGCTTGGGCACCGGCCAGCCGCGCTCGGCCAGCTCCTCCCACGAATCCTTGAGCACGTAGAACTCGAACTCGGATCCCGCCTTCACCGCGTAGCCGGCATCGGCGGCGCGGGCGACCTGGCGCTTGAGGATCGTCCGCGGCGACACCGGGATCTCATCCCCGGTCTCCTCGTCGATCGTGTCAGCGAGCACCATCGCCGTCCCCGGCAGCCATGGGAGGACCCGGAGCTGGTCCCAGATCGGCTCGGCGATCCAGTCGCCGTACCCGGTCTCCCAATTCATGAGCTTGAAGCCGTCGGGCGTGTTCATCTCCATGTCCGTACCGAGCAGGTACGTGCAGAAATGCGCCCCGTGGGAGATGACCCCATCGAGGAACGCCTGACCCTGGACACGCTTGCCCATGAGCCGCCCCTGCATGTCCGTGAAGGCGACGACGATCGTGTCGATCCGCCCGTCGCGGACCATGCCCTCGAGCTCTGCCAGGCGGGGGTGCTTGGTCGCGTGGCCGTGGTCGGTCATGGAACCCTCCGCAGTGATCGGCGCATCGTACGGCCGCGCCGGGATCGTGCGCGAACTACTTGGCGGTCATCCCGCCATCCGCGACGAGGACCGAGCCCGTCACAAACGACGATTCGTCCGAGGCGAGGAACAAGGCGACATTGGCGATCTCGCGAGGCTCGCCGGGCCGACCGATCGGCTGGAACGAATCGATGTCGGCGTAAACCTTGTCCAGGCCGCCAAGCATCTCGGCATGCGCGTAGTTGACCGGCGTGTCGACCCAGCCCGGGGCGATCGCGTTGCAGCGGATCCCCTGCTTCGCATAATCGAGGGCGATTCCCTTCGACAGCATGATGATCGCGCCCTTGGACGTCGCGTAGATGGCCAGAAACGGCTCAGCGACGATTCCGTTGACGGAGCTCGTGTTGATGAGCGATCCGCCACCACCGCGGAGCATGTGCGGGATGGCGTACCGGCAGCCGTACAGCGGGCCTTTGACGTTGACAGCGAGCGTTCGATCGACGACTTCGTCACTCGCTTCGTGGAAGATGCCCGGCAGGTTGACGCCGGCGTTGTTGAAGACCACGTGCAGGCCGCCCCAGCGTTCGACGGTGTCGTTCGTGTAGGCCCGCACGGCTGCCGGATCGGAGACGTCAGCGGCCACGGCAACAGCCGCATCCCCGATCTCAGCGGCCGTCGCCTCGGCGGTGTCGCGATGGACGTCGACGCAGGTGACCCGGGCTCCCTCCTCGGCGAACCGGATCGCCGACGCCCGCCCGATACCGGATCCGGCGCCGGTGACGATCGTCACCTTGCCGGCCAATCGATCGCCCATGTCGCATCCCTCCCGTTCCGTTGCTCCTGCCGGCCCGCATCTTGACACTGCCCGGGGTCGGCATATCGTTCGCTCCGGAGGGAGTCAGCGCGGTCGAGGGAGCCCCTTGCGGCGACGATAGCCGCACCCCCTTGTCACGTGCCTTCGCGTCCGGCGTCCACGCGTCCATGTTCCATTGGTCAGCGATCAGGAGGGTGACGAGGGTGGCTTCCAGCGATACCGAACAACTCCATTCACTTGGTTACGCGCAAGAGCTTCGGAGAGGGATGAAGACCTTCTCCAATTTCGCCGTGTCGTTCACGATCATCTCGATCCTGTCGGGTGCACTCACCCTGTTCGGCTTCGGCATGAAAGTCGGCGGTCCGGCTGAAATGGTCTGGGGCTGGGCCCTGGTCAGCGTCATGGTGACCCTCGTTGCGCTCGGCATGGCCGAGGTGGCATCCAGCTACCCCACCGCCGGCGGCCTGTACTACTGGTCTGCCAAGCTCGCCAAGAGCAACGCTCCGGCGTGGTCGTGGTTCACGGGCTGGTTCAATTTGATCGGTCAGGTCGCCGTCACCGCGGGGATCGACTTCGGGTTGTCGTTCTTCATCAACGCCTTCCTTCACATCGCATTCGGAGTCCCAACTGACCCGCCCTACACGATCGCCATCTACGGGATCGTGCTGTTCCTCCACGGGTTGCTGAACACCTTCGGCATCAGGCTGGTCGCCCGGCTCAACGACATCTCCGTGTGGTGGCACGTCGTGGGCGTCTCGGTCATCTTCGTCGCGATGTTCATCCTTTCGCCGCATCACACCGACCTCGGGACCGTCTTCACCTCGTTCGTGAACCTGACGAGCGTCGACGCCGCCGTGCCGCCGTTGCCACTGCTCTACGTGGCGTTGATCGGCCTGTTGAATGCCCAATACACGCTGACCGGGTACGACGCCTCGGCGCACATGTCCGAGGAGACCCATGACGCTGCGACCTCCGCACCTCGTGGGATCGTGTTTTCCGTGGTCGTGTCGGGGATCATGGGTTTCATCCTGCTCGTGGCGATGAACTACGGCATCAACCCCGATGGCGGCTACGACCGCGCGCTGGCGGAACTCGTGCCGCCTGCCCAGATCTGGATCGAGGCCGTTGGGCAGACCGGCGGGCTGTTGATCCTGTTGCTGGTCATCGGTGCACAGTTCTTCTGCGGGATGTCGTCGGTCACGGCGAACTCGCGGATGATCTACGCCTTCGCCCGTGATGGTGCGATCCCGGGCAGCTCGTTCTGGCATCGGATCAACCCGCGGACGCGAACACCAACGAACTCCATCTGGTTGGCCGCAGTCGGCGCGTTCATCCTGGGGATCCCGTACCTGTTCAATGCCGTTGCCTTCTTCGCCATCACGTCGATCGCGGTCATCGGCCTGTACATCGCCTACATCACGCCGGTCTTCCTCCGGCTGCGGGCGGGTGATGCATTCGTGCCGGGACCCTGGAACCTGGGCCGGTGGAGCCGACCGATCGGCACCGTCGCGACGATCTGGGTCGTGTTCATCGCGATCCTGTTCATGCTGCCGCAGTTCGTACCGGTGCGGACCGACACGTTCAACTATGCCCCGGTCGCAGTCGGCGTGGTGATCCTGTTCGCCGGTGGCTGGTGGCTCATGTCGGCGAAGAACTGGTTCAAGGGGCCCAGGGTCCAGGGCACTCCCGAGGAGCTGGCCGCGATCGAGCGCGACCTCGAGCTGCAGGCCTGACCCGGGCTGCCCGCGCCAAATAAGACGCCCGGCGGTCATTCGCCGGGCGTCGATCATCCGTGTCGAAGCGCTGCGGTCAGTACAGCATCGTCGTCCCGGTCGGGAAGGCGAAGTCGAACGCCGTCGGTGGGATCGGTGCGTCCGGCCCGAGCTCGGTCACTTCGGCGATCCGTGTCGTCTCCCCACCGACCGACTCCACGAGCCGGAGGATGACGCCGATCTGGCGATCGACTGCGATCGAGACTTGGAAATCCGGCCGATCCGCAGTGACCTCGATCGTGCGTGGGTGATCGCATTCGAGCAGGATCGCCTCACGGTCACCGAGGAGCGCCGTGCCGGTCACGGTGCACCGCCCCGTTGCGAGCACGTTCTGGCAGTACCCGCCCGGGTGGACGAACGTATCCGGCAGGGTCTCCATCGGTAGCGCGGTGACCGGCTCGTACACCCGAGACATCCCCGGGAGATCCCGGTCGCCGAGGCCACGCGGCCGGTTGCGGATCGGCCGCTGCGTGCCGAGCTTGTGCGCCGCGGCGTACGTCCGGACGAGGTCGCCGTCAGAGACCCAGACCTCATGGTCCCCGCCCAGCACGCGGCCCGGCCGGCTGGTCGTGACCCTCGCATGGCCCGGGTGCCGCAGCAGCACGTCCATCTGTACGGCGTCTTCGCCCCGGGTCGTCGTCGACCGCTCCAGGATGCGCATGCGCAGGGTCGCAAAGCGCAACTCCGCGTCGCGCATGAAGTCGAACAGTCCGCCGGGCGTGGGCAGGTGCTCCGGCAGCGCCGTGACCGCCGGGAGGCGACGGCCGCCGGCCTCGAGGGTGCTGGCCGCGCGGTCCCACAGGCGCGTATCAGTCATCGCGCCGGATTGTACCGGCGCACGGACGGCAGGACTTGACAGGCGGCTAGGACCAGCGTATATCAGTTGACGATATACCGCGCCACGCTATAGGACGGCAAGCCATGCTCGGATCGAATCGCGATACGGCCCATGGTGGTGACGTCAGCGAGCTGGGACGGTTCGCCGAACCCTCGCTTCACATCCTGGTGTCCCTGAGTGACGGGCCAAAGCACGGCTACGCGATCATGACGGACGTCGAGGCGATCACAGGATCGCCGATGGGTCCGGGCACCCTCTATGGCGCGCTGGCCCGCCTTGAGCGGCGAGGCCTGATCGACGCGCTGGAACCGGTCGACCGGCGGCGGCCATACCGACTGACCGATCTGGGTGAGGCGACGGTCAGAGCGCAGCTGGAGCGGCTCCAGGGCTTCGCCCGGACCGGGTTGGAGCGACTTCGCGAAACGACCCCCTGAGATGGGCGCCCGCGAGATCGACCCCGCTGTGCGGCAGGTGAGCGGGCCTGCGCTGAGGGCCACGCGAGAGGTGCCGAGCGCCGGACTGTCGCGCCGCCAGCTGATGCGACGCGCCGTCGGCGCAGGGATCGGGCTGTGGTTCCTGGAGGTGACAGCAGGGACGCTCGGGTTCCTGTGGTCCGCGGTTGCGCAGGCGACCCCCAGGGTGCGGATCGGGACGTACGAGGAGCTGCTCACGAGCCAGGGCGACCTGCCCATCGCCGACGGATTCCCGGCGTACGTCCCCGAGGCCCGCGCCTTCGTGGTCATCGTCGACCCGAATCGTCGGGGCTGGAGCGCGGGTCGCGACGAGACCGGTGAAGGTACGGCCCTCAACGTCCGCGCGATGTCGCAGCGCTGCCCGCACCTGGGCTGTCGCCCGAACCCCTGCCTCGAGGACTTCTGGTTCCATTGCCCCTGCCACCAGTCACGCTACGACCGCCTCGGCATCAAGGCCGAAGGTGAGCTCTTCGGTCCGGCGGCGCGTTCGCTCGATCGGTACGCGATCGAGGTGGACGCCTCGGGCGTACTGTTCGTCGAAACGGGGCGGATCACCCTCGGGCGATTGCCCGTCGCGCTCGGGCAGCCGGGCCTGATCCCGCCGCTGGTTGCGCAGGGATGCGTCTGATGGCTTCGAGGTTGGCGGCTCGCGGGCCAGGGACGGGCCTGTTGCGGCTGTACCCGTCCTGGTGGCGCGACCGCTACGGCGACGAGATGGCGGCGCTTCTGGAAACCCGGCCGCCGGACGTGCGAGCCCGCCTCGACCTGGTCCGGGGCGCGTTCGACGCGCACCTGCGGAGCCCGGAGCCGGGGCGCGGCCGGGACGTCGTACGGTCGTCGCCGCGCTCATCGCGGGGGCGGCCTGGACCATCGCCGGCGTGGCGTCGGTCCGGCGGCCCCGCGCCGCCGGACTGGCCGGGCTACCTGGAGTCGACCCTGCCTCGTGGCCGTCGTGGGCGCGGTGGCGATCCTGGTCGCGAGCCTCGGGGTCGCGCGGCTCGCCTGGTCGTCGAGCGGTCCGAGCCTCGAGTTCGCCGTCCTCGCCAGCGTCGCGGGCCACGTCGCGTGGGCCGCTACGCTCGTCGTCGCGGCGCTCGGCGGACCCTACGGCGCGGTCACGGCGATCGCCCAGACCGCCGCGGCCATCGCCACGGTCGGCATCGGCCTCGCACTCATCCGCGCGGATGCGCACCCGATCGGTGAGGCCGTGGTCGTCGCCGGGGCCGTGCTGCTCATCCCGACCCCGGCTGCTTGGCTCATCGTCGGCGCCACCTGGACGGGCATCGGCCTGTGGCAATCCGTCGACGCTCGATCGGGCGATTCGCCTCGCGCGATGCTGCGATAGGCGCCGCTCCAGGGAGGGTCAGCCGCCGGCAGGTCCGGCGTCGAAGCCGGGCTCGGTCATCGTGGCCGGATCCAGCAGCCGGTCAAGGTCCTCAGCCTTCATCCCGCGCTCCAGGGCCAGCTCGCGGATCGTGCGCCCGGACTTGAACGCCTCCTTCGCGAGCTTGGCTGCCTCGTCGTAGCCGATCACCGGCGCCAGGGCCGTCGCCAGCATCAAGCCCTGCTCCACCAGCTGTGGACCGCGCTCGGTGGCGGTCAGGCCGGCGACCGTCCGCTCGCTGAAGTTTCGCGCGGCGGTGGCCAGCAGGCCGATCGATTCGAGCATCGCCGCCGCCGTGACCGGCAGCATGACGTTGAGCTCCAGCAGCGATCCGGTCTGCGCGAATGCCACGGTCGCGTCGTTGCCGACGACCCGCGCCACGACCATGGTCAGCGACTCCACGATGACCGGGTTCACCTTGCCCGGCATGATGCTCGACCCGGGCTGGGTCTCGGGGAGTGCCAGTTCCGCCAATCCGGCGCGTGGACCCATGCCCATCAGCCGCACGTCCGACGCGATCTTCCATAGGCCAAGCGCGATGGTCCGGATCGCGCCATGGGCGGCGATCACCGCGTCGAGCGAGGCCTGGGCGTGGAAATGGTTCCGTGTCTCGCGGACCGGGAGGCCGGTCAGCTCGGCCAGCCGGTGGCATGCTCGCGCGGCGAACTCGGGGTGGGCGTTGATCCCCGTGCCGACGGCGGTCCCGCCCAACGGCACGGATAGCAATTCGGTCTGGGCGGCGAGGGCGCGCCGGACGGCCTCCTCGACTTGCCCCGCGTAGCCGCGGAACTCCTGGCCGAGCCGGATCGGGGTCGCGTCCTGCAGGTGCGTCCGGCCGGTCTTGACCACCGGCCAGAACTCGTCGGCCTTGGCCGCGAGGGTCGTCTGCAGCTCGATGAGGGCGGGCAAGAGCGCCTCCTCGATCGCCATCGCCGCCGCCAGCTGCAGGGCGGTCGGGATCACGTCGTTGGAGCTCTGGCAGCGATTGACTTGGTCGTTCGGGTGGACCGTGCGATCCGCGCCGAGCCGTCGTCCCGCGAGATGGGCGACCACCTCGTTCATATTGGTGTTGGTCGACGTCCCCGAGCCCGTCTGGTAGATGTCGATCGGGAACTGGGCGTCGTGGTCGCCGTCCGCCACCGCGGCCGCCGCGGCCGCGATCGCCCGGGCCACGTCGGGCTCGAGGAGTCCCAGCTCGCTGTTCGTCTCGGCTGCAGCGAGCTTGATCAGGGCCAGGGCGCGGATGAAGCCGCGCGGGAAGCGCTGGCCCGAGATCGGGAAGTTCAGGACCGCGCGTTGGGTCGACGCGCCATACAGCGCGTCGGCGGGGACCGGCATCTCGCCCATCGAATCGCGCTCGAGCCGGGTACCGTCCTGGGGCTTGGTCATGGACCCGATTGTAGGTCGGGCTCCGGACCGCCCGGGCGCTCGTAGCGTCGGTGGATGGCCCGCCGTCGAAAGCCGACCGCCTCGTAGAGCGCTTCCGATGCCTTATTGGTCGCGTCCGAGTACACCTGGACGAGCCGGGCGCCGCGATCCGCGAAGCGCCGCAACCCCCAGACGAGGATCGCGCGCGCGAGGCCCTTGCGCCGGTGGTCTGGATGCGTCCCGACCGGCTCGAATTCACCGATCCGCCCGTCGGCGTCCCACCAGGCCATCGCGAACGCGGCGAAGCTTCCGTCCGGGGCCTCGATCACGAGGTCGTCCTCGGGCCGGTAGTGCGGGAGCGTGAAGAGGCGCTCGTACTTCTCGATGGTGAGCTTCGATGGCACGAAGGCGGCGCGATGGGTATCGACCCGGGCCGGGATGTCGTCACGTCCGGACAGATGACGGATGCGGTAGCCGTCAGGCAGGGCCGCGTCCGGCCGGGCCGCTTCGCCGACGGGGCGCCACTGGAACTGCGATAGCCGCCGCTCCGACGGTGCGAACCCGAGGTCGACGAGGACCCCGATCGTGGCGGTGTCGTCCTCGGCCGTGAACACGCCCAGAGATCGCACCCCCGACTCGCGGATGACCTCCTCCAGGATGGCCCGGAAGACCTCGACGTCGCGTCCCGGATCACCGGTCCAGACGTGCCACTCGACCTCGCCGTCGTCGTGCCAGGTCCAGGCGACGTCCTCGCCGTCCACCGACCACAGTCGCAGGTGGGCGTCGAGCGGCTCCGGCGCCGTCGAGGCGTGCCACCACTCGATGCCCGCGGGCGTGGCCTGCGACGAGTGGTGCGCCGGCCTGCCACGCGCGCGACATGAGCCGTCCGGCGAGGCGGAGGTCGTCGAGTGACCGGGCGGGTCGGTGGGTCAGCACCGCCCGAGGATACGGGTCGTGCCGGATCGCGGCGTGCGACGGCGAGCCGGGTGAGCACGTAGCATCGCGACATGCCGACGATCGATGCCAACGGCCTGACCATCGGCTATGACGTCGCCGGCGCCGGGCCGCCGTTGATCCTCTTGCACGGAGCGACGTCCGACGCCGCGCGGGACTTCCGCGGTCAGTTGCCGACGCTCACGGGGGCATTCCGGTGCTACACGCCCGACGCGCGCGGCCACAGCCGGACGCGCTGGGACACGGCGACCGGCGGCTTCTCGGCCGACTGGTTGGCCGACGACCTGCTCGCGTTCGCCGATGCCCTCGACCTGGACACGTTCCACCTGCTCGGGTTCTCGCTGGGCGGCATGACCGCCCTTCGCGTGGCGGTGCGGGCGCCACGACGCCTGCGCACTCTCGTCGTCGTCGGCATCACGGTCGACCGGGAGCCCCGGGCCAGCGTTGCCCGCAGGCTCATGGACCCGCTCCGCATCGATCGGGACGATCCGACCTGGGCGGCGGATCTCTCGCGCCGGCACGACCCGGGACAGGGCGAGGGCGCGTGGCGGGCGTTGCTCCCGGCGATCGCTCGCGATGTCGCGACCCAAACGCTCCTCACGCCGCGCGAGATCCGGACGATCGATCCGCCGGCGCTCGTGGCCGTCGGCGATCGCGACCCGTTCGTCCCGGTGGACGCGGCGTGGCGCCTGTCGCGATCCGTCCTCGACGGACGCCTCCTCGTGCTGCCGGACGCGGGCCACGAGGCGTTCGCCGAACGACCGCTCATCGCCACCGATGCGCTTGGCGAGTTCTATCGATCGACCGAGGCCGTCGCGACCCGGCGGGCCGGCTCGACCACCCCCACGACCACCCAGGAGGTGACCGCATGACCACGTTGCTGGCGCTCTATCGCCGCCCCGAGGGCGGCCCGGAAGCCCTGGCCGAATTCGAGCGGCGCTACGGGGCCGAGCACCTGCCCCTCGTCGCGGAGACGCCCGGATTGCGCTCGACCAGGGTGCAGCGCGTCGCCGAGGCCCTCGGAGGTGAGACCGACCTCGTGATGGTCACGGCGATGGACTTCGATGACCGCGCGGCGCTGGACGCCGGGCTGGCCTCGGACGCGATGCGCGCGGCCGGACGGAACCTGCGGGAGATCGCCCCGGGCCTCTCCACGCTGCTCGTCCTGGAGGACGCGGTCGACCTCGGGTCCTGAGGCCGGCTCAGGTCGGAACGCGGCCCGGCGCTGCCGGGAGTGCCCGCCGCTTCCCGGAACGTGGATACTTGACCGGCACCGAAGCCCGCGAGAACCCGCGAGGAATCCGCGTGACCGACGTCGAGCCGACCACCCGCCTGATCCGCGTCGATGCCCCCGTCGCCGGGCATGACGGCGTCGCGCTCGTGACCATCGATCGGCCCGAGGCGCGCAACGCGCTCAGCTTCGCGCTTCTCGCCGAGCTGGCTGCCCAGCTGGAGGCGCTCGACCTCGACGGCCGCATCCGCGTCGTGGTCCTGACGGGCGCCGGCGACCGCGCCTTCGCGGCCGGCGCAGACATCGTCGAGCTTGCCGATCAGACCCCCGAGCGGCTCCACGCGGAGGGGAACTTCACGGCCTGGGACCGCATCGGCTCGATCGGGCTGCCGCTGATCGCCGCGGTCCGCGGCTACGCGCTGGGCGGCGGCTGCGAGCTGGCCATGACGTGCGACCTCATCGTGGCCGGTGACGACGCCCAGTTCGGCCAGCCCGAGATCAGGATCGGGGTCATGCCCGGGGCGGGTGGCACGCAGCGCCTGACGAGGGCCGTCGGGATGGCGCTCGCGATGGAGCTGATCCTGACCGGACGGGCGATGCCGGCGGCGGAGGCAAAGGCCGCGGGCCTGGTCACGAAGGTCGTGCCCGCAGCGCAGACCGTGGACGCGGCATTGGAGCTCGCGGACACGATCGCTGCGATGCCGCCCCTCGCGGTCCGTGCCGCCAAACGGTCCGTGCTCGCAGCCGCGGATCTGCCTCTGACCGCCGGCCTGCGCGCGGAACGAGCGGCGTTCTTCGATCTCTTTGCCACCGACGACCAGCGCGAGGGGATGCGGGCCTTCATGGAGAAGCGCCCGCCGACCTGGACCGGCCGTTGACCACACGAGGAGGAACGGATGGAGCGTGACCCGTACGAAGGCGGGAGGGATGTCGGGCGCGACCTGGAGCGCGACCTCGGTGACGAGCCCCCGTCGTCGCTCCGCGATAGCGCCCCGGACATCCTCTCGCCGATCGACGAGAAGGCGCCCGTGAGCGGGCACGTGCCGGCGCCGACCTCGCACACCTCCGCCGTCGATTCGCCCGAGCACGACTGGTCGCTCGCCCGCGACCTCGTCCGGCCCGCCTTCCGGCCGGTCGGCACGAAGGGCCTCGCCATCGAGGGGATCGATCGCGACACGCTGGCCCAGCACGCGATCCAGAGTCATGCCCAGCCGCTGCTCGACGCCGGGCCCGTGGGCCTGCCCGTCGTGTACGCCATCCCCGCCGGCGGCTTCGACATCGTCGTCAACGGCGATCACCTTCTGTCATGGGGCATCGAGCCGTCCGAGCTCCAGGACGCCGCCTTGCGCAACCTCGCGACGTGGGCCGGGAGCGCACCGTGGACGACCGAGGAGTCGGGCGAGCGACGCCTGATCAGCTCCGACACTGGGGACGGTCTCGACGCGGTCCGGATCCTGCTGCCGGATGCCGTCGCACACCTCGAGAAGGAGCTGGGTCAGGACGGGGCGCGCATCCTGGTCGGGATCCCGGAGCGGCACCTCCTGACGGCGGCCAGCCTGCGACCGGGCGACGAGGGGTTCGCCGCGATGTTCACCGAGTTCATCGTCGAGCAGTCGGGGGGCGCCGACGAGCCCATCGATCGCCGGGTGTTCGAGATCGTGAACGGGCGGCTGGCCGAGTTCAGCGGATGACCGACGGCCTGCGCGTCGACGTCGACGGGCCGGTCGCGACGCTCACGCTCGATCGCCCGGAGGCGCTCAACGCGCTAACGGTGCCGGTCAAGGTCGCGCTGCGTGAGGCGCTCGAAGGCATCGCCGCCGACCGCGCGGTCCGAGCCGTGATCCTCACCGGTGCGGGACGTGGGTTCTGTGCCGGCCAGGACCTGGCGGAACGCGAGCGGCCGGACGCGGCGCCGCTCGACGTGGAGGTCCGAGAGCGCTACAGCCCGATCATCCGAACGCTGCGCTCGATGGGCCAACCGGTCATCGCCGCCGTGAATGGGGTCGCAGCAGGCGCGGGGGCATCGCTTGCGTTCGCCTGCGATCTGCGCATCGCCGCGGCTGAGGCCCGGTTCGTGCTGGCGTTCGGGCGGATCGGCCTCGTGCCGGACAGCGGCGCCACGTGGCTGCTCCCACGACTCGTCGGGTCGGCGCACGCCGCCCAGATGGCGCTGGTCGGCGATCCGATCTCCGCCGAGGACGCGCTCCGGATCGGCCTCGTCTCACGGGTGGTGGCCGGCGAGGAACTGATGCCGCTGGCGCGCGAGCTCGCCGAGCGCATCGCGACCGGTGCACCGCTCGCACTGGCGTTGACCAAGGGCGCCCTGGAACGAGCGGCAACGATCGACCTCGAGACGGCGCTCGAGGGCGAGGCGAAGCTGCAGGGCATCGCCGGAGCGACCGCCGATCACGCCGAGGGCCTCGCCGCGTTCCGAGAGAAGCGGACCCCGCAGTTCACGGGGGAGTAGGACCCGTCCTTGCCCGCATGCGCGACGTGGCGTAGGCTGGTGCCTAACAATCGTTAGGTTGGAGTGTTCCCCCGCATGGTCGAGACCACGAGACGTCGCGAGATCGAGGACGTCGCCAGCGAGCTCTTCCGCGAGCACGGGTACTCGGGGACGAGCGTGCGCGACATCGCCCGGGCGCTCGACATCCAGGGGGCCAGCCTCTATTCCCACGTGGCCTCGAAGCAGGATGTCCTGTGGTCGATCGTGGACGGCACGGCCACCCAGTTCGAGACCGCGGCCGAGGAGGCCCTGGCCGACGTCGATGCCGACGATCCGCTCGCCGGGCTCCGCGCGCTTGTGCGGGCACACGTCGGCGTGGTCCTGGAGGACGTCGGGCGAGCGAGCGTGTTCGTCCACGAATGGCGCTCGCTCGGGCCAGAGCGGCGGGCCCGGACACTCGAGCGGCGCGATGCCTACGAAGGTCGTTTCCGCGTTTTGATCGAGGCTGGCATCGTCTCCGGCGCCGTGGCGCCCATCGACCCGACCGTCGCGGCCGCCTATCTCTTGACGGCGCTCAACGGTCTCGTGGCCTGGTACCGGCCCGATGGTCGGCTCGAACCGGACGCCGTCGCAGACGCCTACGTGGAGCTCTCGATGCGGACCATCGCCGGCACGGCTCCTGAGGGGCACGAATGACCGACCCGCTCGCGCTCGATCCGGTGCTGGCACCGGGCGATCGCTCGACGGCGGCCCCCACCTCGACCCCCGTGCCGGCCCGCGCCCACGACGAGGCCTACGAGGCATGGTTCGAGCGGTTCGAAGCGCACCTTGCTGCGGGCGGCAGCGTCGAGTCGACCGATGCGATGCCCGACGAGTACCGGACTGCGGTCCTGCGGTTCGTCGAGATGCACGCCAACTCCGAGTTGATGGGCGTCCTCCCCGAGCGGGACTGGATCATGCGGGCGCCGACGCTCCGCCGGAAGCTGGCGCTGACGGCCAAGATCCAGGACGAGGTCGGCCACGCGCAGCTGCTCTACCGCGTGGCCGAGGATCTCGGCAAGCCGCGCGAGGCGATGTTCGACGACCTGCTCGCCGGCAAGACGAAGTTCCACAACGTCTTCCACTACCCGACGAGGTCGTGGGCGGACGTCGGGATGATCGCCTGGCTCGTGGACGCCGCCGCGATCGTCGCGCAGATGGCGCTCCGCAATTCGTCATACGCGCCGTACGCACGAACGATGCGAAAGATCTGCTGGGAGGAATCGGTCCACATCATGCATGGCCGGGACGTCGTCGTGACGATGGTGACCGGCTCGCCGGGCCAGCGCGCCGCCATCCAGGACGCGCTCGACCGCTGGTGGGGCCCGCTGATGCAGATGCACGGTCCGCGGTCGCCGCGCGAGACCGACAAGGACCTCCGCTGGCGGATCAAGGCGAAGACGTCGGAAGAGCTGCGCCAGGAGTTCCTGACGATCTACGTGCCGCGTATCCGGGAGCTCGGACTCGTGATCCCGGACCCGGAACTGCGCTACGACGAGGACTCCCGGGCGTGGCGCTATAGCGAACCCGATTGGGACGAGCTGCGCACGGTGGTCACGAACCACGGCCCGATGTCCGAGGAACGGCTCGAGTTCCGCCGTCTCGCCCGAAATGACACGGCATGGGTCCGCGACACGATCCTCGCCGCGCCGCAGGCGGCATGACGGCGCGAAAGCGCGCACCGTCGGCGTCCGTGGCGGTCGCACCATCGGCGGCGGCCCACCTCGAGGCATGGGAGGTCTTCCGCCAGGAGAAGGACGGCGACCCGATGCGCCACGGTGGCAGCGTTATGGCGCCCGACGCGGAGCTGGCGACGCACTATGCCCGCGAGCTGTTCGGCCGACGGCAGGAGAGCGTCCGACTGTGGATCGTGCGTCGCACCGACGTCGTCGACCTGCACGACCCGGACCTGCTCCAGCCGCCGCTCGATCGTTCGTTCAAGAAGCCCGGCGGTTATGTGATGCGTGACAAGCTCGCGGCAGCCCGCGCGGCGGCCGGCCAGCAGAAACCGGGCGCGAGGGCGAAGTGAGCAGCGCACGCGGCGACGGCGCGCGGGGCGCCACCGCAGTCGCGTCCGCGGCCGTGTCGGCGAGCCCTGCCCCGTCGATCGAGGGGCTCGACGAGCTCCTTCGCTCGATGGCCGACGACGAATTCGTCATCGGGTTCTCCAATTCGGAGTGGACGGGGATCGCTCCGCTGCTCGAAGAGGACATCGCGATGAGCTCGCTCGCCCAGGACGAGCTGGGGCATGCCCAGGCGCTCTACGGGCTGCTCGCCGAGGTGACGGGAGCGACTGACGCCGACACATTGGCCTACGATCGCGAGCCCGCCGAGTACCGGCATGCGCGCCTGCTCGATCACGGCCGCGGCGACTGGGCGATGACGATCGCGCGGCGCTACCTGTACGAGACTGCGGACGCCGTCCGGCTGGAGGCGCTGACCGGCGCATCGTGGCGTCCCCTCGCGGACCTCGTCGGCAAGCTCGTGCGCGAAGAGCGCTACCACCTGATGCACGTCGGCCTGTGGCTGGAGCGGCTGGCCACGTCGGCAGGCGAGCCTCGCGACCGGCTCGTCGCCGCGTTCGAGCGCCTCGGGCCGGACGCGGGGACCGTCTTCACGCCACTCCCCGGGGAGGCGGCGCTGCTCGAGGCCGGGATCCTCGCTCGCCCGATGGCGGAACTCGAGCGCCGATGGCGCGCCGACCTGGCTCGGACGTTCGACCGCCACGGCCTGCCGTTGCTGCCCAAGACCCGCGAGCCCGAGCGTGGTCGGACCGACCACGGCGAGGCGTTCGCGTGGCTCCATGGTGAATTCACCGCCGTCCGGCGCGCCGACCCGGGAGCCACCTGGTGAGCGAAGCCGGCACGCACACGGCCATCGCGCGAGCCCGCGCGGGCTTCCAGCGCGCCGATCGTGAGCGACTTCCGACGGTCGCGCAGGTCCGCGCCGCCCTGTCCGAGGTCCCGGATCCCGAGCTGCCCGTGCTCTCCGTCGTCGATCTCGGGGTCGTGCACCGCGTCGAGGTCGATCCTCATGGCATCCGTGTGGCGATCCTGCCGACCTTCGTCGGCTGCCCAGCGCTCGAGATGATCCGTGCTGCGATCGCCGAACGGCTCGGCGCGTTCGGGATGCCGGTCACCGTCGAGACGACGTTCGAAGTGCCCTGGACGTCGGATCGGATCTCGCCGGCAGGCAGGCAGGCGCTCGCCGCCGTGGGGATCGCCCCACCGTCCGAACCGGGAGCGGTGCGGTGCCCGTTCTGCGCGTCGGCCAGCGTGGTCATGGACAGCGCATTCGGACCGACCCAATGCCGCTCCCTGTTCTACTGCCGCGGATGCCGCCAGCCGTTCGAGGCGCTCAAGACGGTCTGACGCTCGGCGGACTGGACGCCGATCCACGCGGGACCGCTACGCTCCGCGCGTGACTGACACGCCCACCGAGGCCGTCAAGGATCGCGCCACTCCGACGATCGGTATCGTGGGCGCGGGCGCGATGGGCGCCGGGATCGCCCAGGTCGCGCTGGAGGCCGGGTCCGAGGTGGTGCTCCACGATGTCGACCCCGCCGCGATCGAGCGGGCGCGAGACGCGGTCCGGCGCGGTCTCGAGCGGCGGGCCGCGAAGCTCGAGCTCGATCCCGACACGATCGACGCCTGGACAGCCGGCCGTCTCGAGCTCCTGCGCGAGACGCGGACCCTGGACGCGATCGCCGCCGAGGCCGAGCTCGTCGTCGAGGCTGCCCTCGAAGACCTCGGGTTGAAACGCGAGATCTTCCGGGCCCTCGACGCCGATGCCCCGGCTGACACGATCCTCGCGTCGAACACCAGCGCCCTTTCGATCGATGCCATCGCGTCGGTGACGACCCATCCCGAGCGGGTCCTCGGGCTGCACTTCTTCAACCCCGTGCCGTTGATGGCGCTCGTGGAGGTCGTGCCGGGCCGGGCAACGACCGCCGACGTCGTCGACAGCGCTGAGGCGATCGTCCGAGCGTGGGGGAAGACGCCCGTCCGTTGCATGGACTCGCCGGGATTCATCGTCAATCGGGTCAACCGGCCGTTCACGATCGAAGCGCTGCGGCTGCTCGAGACCGGGGTCGCCTCCGTCGAGGCCGTGGATCGGGCGATGCGCGACGCTGAGTACCCGTTGGGTCCCTTCGAGCTCATGGACCTCACCGGCATCGACGTCACGCTCGCGGCGGCACGCGGGGTGTGGGAAGGACTCGGCCGCCCGGACCACTTGCGGCCGTCCGAGATCCAGGAGCGCCTCGTCGACGACGGCCTCCTCGGCCGCAAGACCGGCTCCGGGTTCTACGTCTACAGCGAGGGGAAGCGCGGCGAGGTCGCACCGGCCTTCCGGGAGACGCCTGCCACCGTCACTGCAGCGGACGCGGGCACAACGGCACTCTCCACCGCCGACATCCGAGCACGCATCCTCGGTGCGATCGATGCGGAAGCACGGCGAGCCCTCGCCGATGGCGTGGCGACCGAAGCCGACATCGACCTGGCGCTGCGGCTCGGGGCCGGGCACCCGATCGGCCCGTTCGAACGCGGGGCCGCCGGAGGGTAACTCCCGACACGGCCAGCGGCCGGTCCCCGCCCCCAACCGGTCCCCCGCCTACAATCCGTGCGTGGCAGACCCCGACCGCTCGCTCCGCGACGCCTGGATCGTCGAGGCCGTCCGCACCCCGATCGGACGTTACGGCGGGGCACTCGCGAGCGTTCGGCCGGACGACCTCGCCGCGCTCGTGGTGCGCGCGGTGGTCGACCGTGCCGGTATCGATCCGACCCTCATCGAGGACGTGATCCTGGGCTGTGCGAACCAGGCCGGCGAGGACAACCGCGACGTTGCGAGGATGGCGGTGCTGCTGGCCGGGCTCCCGGTCGAAGTCGGTGGCCTGACCGTCAATCGCCTGTGCGGCTCCGGGCTCCAGGCGGTCAATTCGGCTGCCCACGCGATCGCGGTCGGGGACGGTGACGTCTTCATCGGCGGGGGCGTCGAATCGATGACCCGCGCCCCGTACGTCATGGCCAAGCCCGCGAACGCGTGGGATCGCGGCCCACGCGAGGTCGAGGACACGACGCTCGGCTGGCGATTCCTCAATCCGAGGCTGGCCGAGAAGCACTACCCCTATTCGATGGGCGAGACGGCGGAGAACGTCGCCGAGCGCTACGGCATCGACCGCGAGCGTCAGGACGCCTTCGCTCTCGAAAGCCAGCGTCGCGCGGTCGCGGCGATCGAGGCCGGTCGGTTCGACGACCAGATCGTCCCGGTCGAGGTCGTGGGCCGCAAGGGCGACACGACGACCGTCACACGAGACGAACACCCGCGCGCCGACACGTCAGCCGAGGCGCTGGCGAAGCTCAAGCCCGCCTTCAAGCGGGAGGGCGGGTCGGTGACGGCCGGTAACAGCTCCGGGATCAACGACGGCGCGTCGGCGGTCCTGCTCGTGGAGGCCGAGCGCGCGCGCGGGCTTGGCCTGAAGCCGCTGGCCCGGGTGGTGTCGACGGCCGTCGCCGGTGTGGACCCGGCCGTCATGGGCATCGGTCCCGTGCCCGCCACTCGCAAGGCGCTCGAGCGCGCCGGGATCGGCATCGACGACCTCGACATCGTCGAGCTCAACGAGGCGTTCGCCTCTCAGTCGATCGCGGTGATCGACGAGCTGCGGCTCGATCCGGCCAAGGTCAACCCGAACGGCGGGGCCATCGCGCTCGGTCACCCGCTCGGCATGAGCGGCGGCCGCCTCATCACGATGCTGACCCACGAGCTGCGCCGGACCGGTGGCCGCTACGGCCTGGCCACGATGTGCATCGGCGTGGGCCAGGGGATCGCCACGATCGTGGAGCGCATCGAGGAGTAGCGACGTCAGGGTTCGATTTGGATCGAGTCCACGATCGTCTGGAGTTGAGCCTGGACCTGTTCGGTTGTTCCGGGGAAGCTGTCGCTCCGGACCACCATCCGGACCCCGTCCACATCAAGGACCCAGATGCGCCACAAAGCGTTCGGCCCCTGGGCGTAGATCCCTGGTTCCCACACGAAGTAGTAGTTGCACCCGCCAGGCTCCGGTCCCAGCTCGTCGGTGGTGGTGTTCGCGGGCGCCCGGAGCTCCAGGTACTTCCCCGAGTACCCGGCCAGCGTCACGTCGACAGGACTGGTCACGTCGAGGTCAGGATGCTCCACGAGCGCGGTCACGAACTCGTCGACAGTCGTACCGGTCGGGACGGCCGGCTCCTTCGGGTTGGGCGCCCCACAGAGCTCGGAGTACAACCAGCCGCCACGACCGAAGAGCAAACCCGCTCCGCGCGGTGGCAAGTACCTCTCGGCGGAATGCACCAAGCCCCCGCCCTCGAGGCCGGACCAGCCGTCCGGGACCGTGAGCGTAACGCGAATTGAGTCGTCCTCCGCGCCCGCCTCGGTGCACCCGGCCTGCCCCATGCACAGACCCCCGGGGCCTACGAATGGCTGGGTCGTATACGTGCCCGCCGCCAGTGGCCCTTCGGGGAACCGGGCCGGCGAGGGACTGGGCGATGATTCCGATGACGACAGGGTCGGGCTCGGCGTTGTCGCCATCGTCCGGGTGGCCGGACTCCCGATGGCAGGCGTCCCGCTCGCGACTCCCGGTCCGGTCGCACAACCGGAGGCCAAGAGGATCGCGACCACGATGGCGGCTGCGGTCGGCGACGCGGACCCGCCAAACAGGTGCTTCATATCGATCCTCCGCTTCGGTGTGTTGATGCGCGCACTCCATAGATGCCGGCGGGCGGGCCGAGGTTGGGCGTGCGAGATTCAAAGGGCGACCCAACCACCACCCCTTTCGCGGCATCTGGACACCTAGAGCATCGGTCGATGGCGACATCGCGACCAGCGAGCGCTACGATCGACCGGCCGAGGGTGACGTGGATGCGGTGACGACAGCAGCGATCGCGGCGAAGTCGGCCGATGACGCGCTGGTACGGCGCGCTCGTACTGGCGACGTTGCCGCGTTCGAGGCGCTGGTCGACACGCGAATCGATCGCTGCTACCGCTTGGCCTGGTCGATCCTCTCCAACGATGCCGACGCAGCCGACGCAACTCAGGACGCGCTCGTCTCCGCCTGGCGACAGCTTCCCAGGCTGCGCGATTCGGGGGCCTTCGATGGCTGGCTCAATCGCATCGTCGCGAACGCGGCGTTGATGGCGCGCCGGCATCGGGTCCGGCTGCGCGAGGTTTCCGTTCGGCCGGCCCATCCGGGGGACGTCACCCCGGAGCCCGAACCGCCGCAGGATCCGCACGCTCGCACCTCGATGGACGAGCTGGTCGACAACGACGCCATCGGCCGCGCCTTCGACCGGCTGCGGCCGCAGGACCGGCTGATCCTCGTCCTTCACCACGTCGAGGAGCGGCCGGTCGCGGAGATCGCCCGCTCGCTCGGTATCCCCGTCGGTACCGCCAAGTGGCGACTTCACGCCGCCCGCGGCGCGCTCGAGAAAGCGATGGAGGCCGAGGCATGAACGGCCGACCGGTGACCGAGCCCCAGATCTCTCAGGCACTGCGTGCCCACCTGCCGGAGCGGGCCCAAGCCGGCCTGCATGAGCGCATCCTGGTCGCGGTCGCCACCACCGCCCAGCAGCGGGCGCTGCCGTCCTTGCTCGGCGCTCTACAGGATGCCGACCCCGGCGCTCGCCGTCGGAACCTGCTTTTCGCGGCCGCGCTTCTGATCGCGCTTGCCATCGCGGCAGCGGCGGCCGCGGGCGCCTGGCTCCCCAAACAAGATGTGGCGCCGGACCTCTCGCTCCTGCCACCGGCCGATCCCCAGGCGTTGCCGAGCCCGAGCCTCAGCGCGCCATCAGCTGCCCCGACCGCGCCCGCGTTCCCGCGAACGACAGGCGTCTGGGTCTCCACCAGCTCGATGGGCACTCGACGCTTTGACAACATCGCGGTGCGGCTCCTCGATGGCCGGGTGCTCGTCGTGGGCGGCGCCGCTGAGAACGACACTTCCGCGGAGCTGTACGACCCGGACACCGGGACCTGGTCCGCCACCGGAAGCATGGTCAGGCCCCGGGGTGGCTTCCAGGCCATATTGCTGCGCGACGGCAAGGTGCTCGTGGGCGACGGCCAGGGCGCGGAGGTGTACGACCCTGAAGACGGGACCTGGACCGTCACCGGGAAGATGGCCCTGATCGACGATGACGGGTCGAGCCACTGGGGCAAGGCCACGTTGCTCCGCGACGGCAGGGTGCTCGTGGTCCACGACGGCGGCATGTCCGAGTTGTACGACCCCGACCGCGGGACCTGGACCGCCACCGCGCAGCTGACACCACCCGTGGACATCCCCACCCCGGTCACGCTGCCCGATGGCAGGGTGCTCGTGGCCGGCGGCGAAGACACGTCTCGCGACGGTGACCGGGCCGCTTTGTACGATCCGGCCACGGGCACCTGGACCGCCACCGGCACGATGGGTACGCCTCGTCTTGAACACATCGTGGTGCCACTGCTCGATGGCAGGGTGCTCGTCGTGGGCGGCGCCCGCGACGACCAGAAGGACACTTCCGCGGAGCTGTACGACCCGGCCACCGAGGCGTGGGCTGCCACCGGGAGCATGCTCAGGCCCCACGCGGGCTTCCCGGCCACGTTGCTGGACGACGGCAGTGTGCTCGTGGGGGACATCGGCGGTGCCGAGCTGTACGACCCGGACAGCGGGACCTGGACGGAAGCCGGGATATTCACAGAAACCCATGGTTCGGCCACGTTGCTGCTCGATGGCACCGTCCTCGTGGCTGGGGACTCAGTGGAGCTGTACATCCCTGGCGGCGTGTCGCCGCTACCCCACGTTGAGCCCGACGGAGGAGTCTGGATCGCCACCGGGTCGATGGGTACGCCACGCTCCGACCACACCGCGGTGCGGCTCCTCGATGGCCGGGTGCTCGTGGCGGGCGGCGCCAACGGCGATCGGACCGACACCTCCGTGGAGTTGTACGACCCGGGCACCGGGACCTGGTCCGCCACCGCGAGCATGCTCAAACCCCCCAATGGCTTCACGGCGACGCTGCTGCGCGACGGCACGGTGCTCCTGTCGGATATCGACGACCCGGACGCGGATGACCCGATCAGCGGCGCAGAGGTGTACGACCCCGCCAGCGGGACTTGGACTGCCACAGGGAAGATGGTCAATGGCGCCCCGTATGCAAGCACGGCGACGTTGCTGCGCGATGGCAAAGTCCTCGTGATCGGCTATAGCGACACGGGCGAGGTATATGACCCGGCCACCGGAACCTGGACCGCCACTGGGAAGATGGTCGACCCGCGCCACAGCCATGTGGCCATCCTGCTGCCGGACGGCCACGTGCTCGTGGCGGGCGGCCACGCGCCGGGCGACGACCCGACGGCCAAGGCGGAACTGTACGATCCGAACACAGGGGCCTGGACCGCGATCGCTGACATGCACGCCCCGCGCGAGGATATCGAGGCGGTTCTCCGGCCCGATGGCAAGGTGCTCGTCATGGGCGGGTCCTCGCGGAACAACACGATGTCGGTTGAGCTGTACGACCCGGCAACCGGGACCTGGACCGAGAGCCGCGACATGCCGAAGTTCGATTCGGCCACGCTCCTGGCGGATGGCGCGGTGTTGCTGGCGCACGATTCCGTCGCCGAGAGGTACGACCCGGGCACGGGGACCTGGACCCCCACCGCGGCCATGCTCCGGCCGCACGGTACTCCGCTCATCCTGCTGCCCGATGGCACGGTCCTCGTGGCAGGTGGCAATGAGTGTTTGGACGGGATGTGTGTCGCAACGGGCTCGGCCGAGCTGTACGTCCCTGCCGGCGTATCGCCGCCCCCGCTGCCAGCCTTCCCGAGCCCGCCCCCGCCAGTCATCCCGACCCCCACCCCGATCCCGACACCGTACCCGCCCGAGGCCGGTCCGGTCCCGACGGACCCGCGGCGGTTGAAGCTCAAGGTCGTCAACCGCAGTGACCAACCCGCCACGTTGTTCGTTGCCGACGAGGACGAGCGTGGGACGATGGCGCGGCTGGTCGGCAACGTGACCCCGAACGTCGTGGCCCCCGGTGCCACGGTGCAGGCGACCCTCCTCGTTCCCGCGAAAGGGGTGGATGGATGGTCGATCTGGGTGAACCCGGGTCCGGACCTTGGCGGGTTGGTCGGGTGGACCGACCTGTCCACGGGGGGCGAGATCCACATCGGTCCGGAGGGGCAGGTGGGCTGGTTGCCGGAAGATCAGCTGCCCCGTCCGTGAGGTTGCCCCACGCGACGGCGCCGTCCCATTTGCCCGTCGGCAGTCGATCCGACCCGACGAGGCATTCCACTGCCATTCGTGAACGAGGTCCACAGAACGCCAGGTTCGTAGCCGCCGGCGTCGCCGCCGCCTTGCTCGCCATCACCGGTTGTACGACGGGGCAACCGTCGGGGGGCCGGTCGGCTCCGCCCGGCATGGCTTCGCCCAGCATGGCGGCGCCGAGCATGGCCTCGACACCGACCACGAGCCCGCCGAGCCCGGCAGCCAGCACCGGGGTGCCATCCGTTCACGAAGGCCCGCTCGCTGCCGGCACCTACAGGATGGGGCAGTGGGACACCTCGTGCTCAGAGCGCCAGCCGGGTTGCAGCGCATCGCCCGCTCATGACTCCATGCACGTGACGCTCACCGTCCCAGATGGATGGGCGGGAATCCTTGGATCGATCGTGTTGGACGACAAAGAGGATGCACCGCCACCTGACGGGGCCGGTCTGCTCTTCGGCAGGGGCGCCTGGCTGCTAACCGATCCGTGCACGAAAGCCCAACACGCCGTCCCCCCGGACATCGAGGTCGGGCCGAGCGTCGACGACTTTGCCAACGCCATCGCGGATCATCCACTGCTCGACACAACGGATCCAGTCGACGTCACGCTGGCCGGATATTCCGGCAAGTACCTCGACCTGCAGGTGCCGGCTGACATCTCCAAGTGTGGGGTCTACCGTCCGTGGGACCCTGGCATCTTCGCCCAGGGGCCGAGCCACCAGTGGCACATCTGGATCCTCGACGTGGATGGCTCCGCTTCGTGGTCCAAAGCACGGACTACCCAGGGACATCGGAGAAGCATCGCTCGGAGCTCGCGGCGATCGTGGACTCGATCAAGATCGTGCCCTGACCCGACATGCAAGGGCCCGTGATCGTGTAACGCTCGCGGCACAGGCACGACATCGGCCTACCTGCCACCCTTGGCAGACACCCTCTGACCAGCTGCGCTCGCAGGCTGGATACAGACCGATCGTCGCAACGACCCGAAGGGGAGATGGCATGGGGGCCGAGCGAGTGGTCCATCTGGATGCGCGAGGGCGCTACGTTGCGCAACACCTTGACCCTGAAGATGCGGGTGAGAAGGTAACCACGCTGCTTGGCTTCCTCGAGCGCCAGCGCGCCACGTTTGCCTGGAAGTGCGGCGGTCTGGACGCAGCTGGCCTGCGCGCGACCCACCCTCCAACGTCGATGACCCTGGGCGGGATGCTGAAACACCTGGCGCGCTTCGAGGACGACATGTCCACGGAGTGGCTCCAAGGACAGCCCCAACTGGCACCCTGGAACGCTGTGGACTGGGAGGCTGACCATGCCTGGGACTGGCGTACGGCCGGAGAGGAGACTCCCTCCGAGTTGTATGCCCGGTGGCAGGATGCGGTCGAACGCTCTCGCGCCTTGTTCGCTGCAGCGGTGAGTGAGCCCGACGCGGGGCGGCCAACGGAGGCGCCGAGCGTGTCCTACATCCTGGTCAACATGATCGAGGAATATGCGCGGCACAACGGCCATGCCGACCTGATTCGCGAGTCGGTCGATGGCCTCGTCGGGCACGACCCGCCAGGCTGAGCGCCGCAAGCGCGTGATGCGCGACGGTTCGCCCCGAATGGTGGATCGTTCCAGATCGCCCCGGACCATCGGATTTCGGCGGCACGCTTGTCGAAAACGGTTGACGTGCGTACGATGGGCGTCAGCGACTCGTGAATCACGCCCTCATCCCGCACCATCCCCGTCCGAAGGAGGACGCAAGCCGCATGATCGAACAGCAGCCGACGATCGTCGAGCCGACTCCCGTCCTCGATCCGAACACGGTCGTGTCCCTCACGGACGCTGCCGCGAGCAAGCTCATCGAGCTGACAAAGGACGAGACGAATCCCGACATCGGCCTGCGCGTCTATGTGTACTCCGGCGGCTGCTCCGGCTTCCGCTACGGGATGATGCTCGAGGACGCCCCGACGCCCGAGGACAAGGTTCTCCAGGCCAGCGGCATCAAGGTCTATGTCGACGGGCAGAGCATCGCGCTGCTGCAGGGGTCGCAGATCGACTACGTCGATACGCTGATGGGCGCCGGGTTCACGGTGAACAACCCCAACGCAGTAGCGGCCTGCGGGTGCGGCTCCAGCTTCCGGACGGCGGACGACGGCGGCGCGCCGAAGGGCTGCTCACACTGATCACGGCTTCGCGCCGTACCCGAAGCCGCCGGCCGGACCGGCGGCTTCTTCGTCTGCAGGGCTAGACTCGACGAGCGCGGTCGCCCCCGCTCGGGGCGCGGAGCCGCGGATAGGCGTTCACGGATCGGTGGTCGATGGAGATCCCGCTCTTCCCGCTGCACACGGTCCTCTGTCCGGGCATCGTGCTGCCGCTCCACATCTTCGAGGACCGCTACCGCGCGATGACCCGGCGCTGCCTCGACACAGGTGAGCCGTTCGGGGTCGTGCTCATCCGCGACGGTCGGGAGATCGGCACGGCCCGGATGGCGACGCTCGCCGGGGTCGGGGCCTTCGCCGAGATCCGCCAGGCCGGGCGCTACCCGGACGGCCGGTTCGACCTGCTGGCCGCCGCGACCGGGCGCTTCGCGATCGAGTCGGTCGATGCGCAGACCGAGCCGTACCTGCTCGCGCAGGTGACCCCCCTCGACGACGAAGTCGGCGACGAGCCGCGCGCAGAGCGCCTGGCCGCAACGGCCATCCGACGTTTCGTTCGCTACCTCGACCTGATGCGGGCCCGCGACGGCGAGACCACCGAGGTCCTGGATATCCGGGTCGAGATCGAATCGCAGCAGGATGACGGGGCGGACCGGGTGCCCGGGCGACCTGAGATGGAGGGCCTCGAGGGGGAGGCGACCTCGTCCGAACCGACGCCCGACCTGCATATCCCTGACGACCCGACCGTGCTGTCGTACCTGCTGTCCGGCATCGTCCAGGTGGAACTGCCGCGCCGCCAGGCCCTGCTGGAAGCGGAGACCACGGTGGAGCGGCTGGAGGGCCTGGTCTCGCTGCTGGAACGGGAGCTCGTGCTGCTGGGCCGGCGCCTGCGCTACTTCTCGCCCGATCCCGGGACGCTCGGCGGTGCGCGTCGCAGCTGAGGCCGCTTGTCGGAGGTCCGCGTGGCGTATCCCGCTCCACCAGAACACGTTGACGAAGAACAGACGCGTGTCGGCAAGGTGTTTCCGCTGGGCCTACGCCAACGCCTGCTCACGAGCAATGGCGGCGACTTGTACATCGACGACGAGGCATGGACGCTGTACCCGGTCTGGGACCCGACCACGAAGCGGACTGCGGGCCGATCCACGGGTCACATCGAACGAGCCACCGCCTCACTCTATGGCGGCCTCGGCGAAATCCTCCCGCCGGGGATGGTGGCAATCGCCGACAACGGCGAAGGCGACTACCTTTTGCTCGATCCTTCGTCGCGGCCGGTGATCTGGCGCCATGAATTGGGGGAGTTCCAGCCCGCGGAAGTCGACTGGCAACGCGACCGCTCGGCGCCAAGGCGCAGGTCGCACCGTCAGGAAGCCATCGATCGCGTTGCCGAGACGCTCGCTCGCCTGGGCGAGGCCGAGATCGACGTGGCTGTGGTGCATGCACCGCGAACCGAGATGTACATCCAGTTCAGGCGCGTTGACGATGGGATCGTCGGTGAAGCGGTCGGGGAGCAGAACTTGCCGAAGCTGACTGCGTATCACCTGGGCAGCTCCCTACGCGATGGCCTACCGGCGCTCGGGTGGACTGCCCCGCACGACCCGGACGCCGATGGGGGCAACTGGACGCGAACCTGGAGCGTGGGTGCCTGGGACGGCGCCGCGGTCGCTGGCGTCGTCGTGCGGACGTTCAGGGACGTGTATCACATCGAACCCTGGGCGCTCGAGACCTACAGCGACGAGGCGTCTCGCTAGGACCCGCCGCTTTCAGTCGCCGCTGAAGCGCTCTTCCTTCCACGGGTCGGCACTGTTGTTGTAGCCGTAGCGCTCCCAGAAGCCGAGCTGATCGTGGTCGAGGAGCTCGAGGCCGCGGATCCACTTGGAGCTCTTCCAGAAGTACTTCTTGGGGACGAGGAGCCGGAGCGGGAATCCGTGCTCCGGCTCGAGCGGCTGGCCATCGAACGTGTCCGCCAGCAGGACGTCCTCGTCGTCGAGGACCTCGAGCGGCAGGTTGGCCGTATAGCCTTGCTCGGCGTGGCTCACGACGTGAGTGGCGGACGGACGGACCTGCGCAAGCTCCAGGATCGCCTGGATCGGGACGCCCTCCCAGGTCGTGTCGAGCTTCGACCAGCGGGTCACGCAATGGATGTCCGTGTCGACCTGCTTGCGCGGCAGTTCCTTGAATTGCTCCCATGTGAGGGTGAACGGCGCATCCACCTCGCCGAAGACCTTGAAGTCCCAGGTCGCGAGGTCCACCTTCGGCACGGAGCCGTAGTGGAGGACCGGGAACTTCTCCGTCCGGTACTGGCCGGGCGGGATGCGCTCGGCGATGGCGGGGTCCGCGACGGTGTTGCCGAAGAGGCGTTCGAACATGAGCCGAATCCTTGGTGCGGGCGACGGGGCCGTATCGTCGCACAGGTCATCCGCCCCGGCCGGGCGGGTGGAGGTGCGGCCGGGGCCGCCATGGCTGGTCGGGTACCCTTGCCGCCGTGACGCCGCCTGCCCGCCCGAACCTCGTCATCGTCATGCCCGCGTACAACGCCGCGCTGACGCTCGAGCGCACGTATGCCGACATCCCGCATGACATCGTCGACAAGGTCATCCTCGTCGACGACGTGTCGAAGGATGAGACCGTCGACATCGCCCGGAACCTGGGGCTCGACGTCATCATCCACTCGCAGAACCGCGGCTACGGCGGCAACCAGAAGACGTGCTACGACGCGGCTCTCGCGTCCGGGGCCGACATCGTCGTGATGCTCCACCCGGACTACCAGTACGACGCGACCCGGATCCCCGCGCTCGTCGAGCCGATCGCCGCGGGGACCCACGACCTCATGCTCGGCAGCCGATTCCTGGGGGACCCCCTGGCCGGTGGGATGCCGCGCTGGAAGTACATCAGCAACCGCTTCCTCACGACCGTGGAGAATCTGACCTTCGGTCTGCGCCTGTCCGAGTACCACACCGGGCTGCGCGCCTACAGCCGGGGGCTGCTGGAGACGATCCCGTATCAGCAGAACAGCGACGACTTCGTGTTTGACCAGGAGCTCATCGCCCAGGTCGTGGCCGCGGGGCTGCGGGGGCGGATCGGGGAGATCGCTGTGCCGACACGCTACTTCGATGAAGCGAGCTCCGTGGGTTTCCGGCGCAGCGTCGTCTACGGCCTTTCCACGCTGCGGGTCGTCGGGCGCTACGTCCTGCACCGGATGCGCATCCGTCGCTCGCCCAAGCTCACCGCCCGGCGAACTGACGCGACACGCGTCGACCTCGAATGAGGCACCTGACTCGATGGCCGTGAGCCGGCGGACGATCCTGCGGACGGCCCTCGGCATCGGCATCAGCGGCATCGCCATCTGGATCCTGGCACGGTCCGTCGATGTGCCGCGCACCGTCGACGTCCTTCGCACGGCGAACCCTGCCTGGATCCTGCTGATGCTCGGCACCGTCTTCCTCGACGTGGCCGCGCGCGGCGCCCGGTGGCAAGCGTTGCTTGCCCCGATCAAGTCGTTGCCGTACCGCCGGGTGCTGGGCTACACCTACCTCGGCTACCTCGCCAACAACGTCCTGCCCGCTCGGCTCGGCGAGCTAGTGCGCAGTCACGCGCTCGGCGAGGGCGAGGGCGTCAGCCGCCCGACGGTGCTCGGCACGGTCGTGGTCGAGCGGATCGTCGACACGCTCATCGTGGTCGGCCTGGCGGCGCTCGCCGTCCTCGTCCTGGGTCTCGGCGGTGGCGTCATGTCGACCGCGGTCGTGCTCGGAGCCGGCTTCGTGGGCCTGCTCGTGGCAGCCCTCTTCGTGGCGATGATCAGCCATCGACTCCCGGGTGCCGAACGCGTGACGGCGGTGGCCGAGCGCTATCCCCGCATCCTCGAGTTGGCCCGGCGGCTCCGGGCCGGCCTCGCCGTCGCCAGCAACCCAGGGACCGTCGGGCGAGCGCTCCTCTTCAGCGCGGCCGCGTGGACGGCATCCATCGCTACGTTCATCGCCGCGGGTCAAGCGGTCGGCATCGAGCTCTCGATCAGCCAGGCGGCCCTACTCTCGAGCGGCGTCGCCCTCGCGACCATCGTGCCATCGGCGCCGGGCTACGTCGGGACCTTCGAGCTGACGGCCGTCGAGATCGCAAAGCTGTTCGGAGCGGATCCGGACGCATCGTTTGCGATGGCCCTCCTCGCCCACGCGATGATCCTGCTCGTCACGTCGGTGGGTGGCGTGGTCGCGGCGCTGCGTCTCGGTGTGGGGCTCGACACCGGCGCGGGCGACGCGGCGCAGAGCCCGGCGGTCTCCGAGACCGACACGGTGCAGGGGAAGACGGCGAGCGACCGGGGGACCTGAGTCGGCGAGGGGACGCCCGGCTGGTCGCCCGCTTGGGCGGCGCGGGTCAGGACGCCGACGCGGCTCCGGGGAGCGGAAGTCCGAACGCGGGGAGCGCCGGCTCGGCCGGCACCGGGGCGGGCGCCGTATCGAACGGCTCGAACCGCAGAGGCTCGCCGACCCCCCCGGTCACGCGCAGGAACTCGAGCGTGTACGCCTCGTACATCTCGCCCAGGACCGAGACGGCAGCCCGGTGCTCCGGCCCGGCGGAGGCCGCCCTGGCGTCGGCCCGGCTCGTCCACATGCAGAACGAGAGGCACGAGCGGTCACTCATCGCGGGACCCTTGAAGTAGTGGACGAACCCTGGCGCGCCCTCGGCCTCATGGTGGGCCCTGTCGTCGAACTCCGTGAGGCGCGCCTCGTCCGCATCGGCGCGGCGGATCGAACGGAACACCACCATGTACCACTCCCCGTCGCCGAGCTGGCGGCCGACTTCCAACCAGTCGAAGGCCTCGGCGACCGGACGGGTCGCGTAGTCCTCCGAGACCGGGGCAAGTGCGTTGAGCGCGTCCATGGCGTGCAGCATCCGCCTCGAACGGTCGGATTGTCAAATAACGGAACGTACCAATGCCATATCGCGATAGTCCCGATGGATCCCGGGGCCTCCTCCGCGCCGGCCCATGCGCCGGAGCCTTGGCCCCTACTCGTGCAGCGCCCCGTTGATCGCGGCGGCTCCCTCAACGAGAAGCCGACCCGCTCGTGCACGCCACGGGAGCGTGGCCCGGTCCGCCGGGGCGATGAGCCCGATGGCAGCCACGATCCCGTCCTCCCGCATGATGGGAACGGCCATGGTCACGGTCCCTGAGTACAACTCGCCCTCGCTCCTCGCGATGCCGTCCGCTCGGACGGTTGCCAGGTCGCGTCGCAACGCAGCCGCGTTCGATGACGCCTCGAGCACCTCGTCCTGGATCTCGGTCGGCGCATTGGCGAGGAGAACCTTCGCGACCGCCCCGGCGAGGAGCGGGGTCGCCGTGCCGGGCTCACACGTGACGCGGAGCGCCTGGGTCGATTGCACCTCGTGCAGGCAGACCGCCGTCAACCCGACGCGACGGGCGATCAGCGCCGTCTCGCCCGCCTCGTCCACGAGCATGCGCAGGACCGGGTCCGCGTGGCGGATGAGCTCCTCACTGCTGACCGTCGCACCGCCCGTCAGGTGTAGCCGTTGGCCCAGGCGGTAGCCGGCCTCCGTGCGCTCCACGAAGCCGAACTCGGTCAGCGTGCGCAGGTATCGATAGACCGTCGAGAGCGGGGTCTCGAGCAGCACGCCGAGCTCGTCGGCGCGGATCTCGCCGCGGTCGGCGATCGTGAGGAACACACGCAGGCCGCGCGCGAACGAGGTGTCCTCGGCAGCTTCTTCGGGCGGGCGGTCACGGGCGGTCGACAAGGAATCCCCCTCAGGCCGGGCAGGGGTGACAGTATCGCAGCGGTGCCGGAGCTCGGCAGTGACGCGTGGTCGGCGATACTGCCGTCGTGAGGATCACCGCCGTCCGGCTGCAGCGCCTCGTGGTTCCGCTGGATCCGCCGTTCGAGGCGGCCTGGGACCCGGAGCCGCGTCGATCCTTCCCGGTGACCCTCGTCCGGGTCGAGACCGACGAGGGGGTCGTGGGGGTCGGGTCGGGTAACACGATGGACGGGTTCGAGGCATATGCGCACCTCTTCGTCGGGCAGGACCCGCTGGCCATCGCACGTCATGTCCGTGCGCTCGAGACGATCGATTTCCACGCCGGCCGGTACTGGCCGCTCGAGGCGGCACTGTGGGACATCGCCGGGCAGGTGGCAGGCCTGCCGGTGGCGACGCTGTTCGGCGGGGCGAGCGATGGGATCGCGGCCTACGCCTCGTGCGGCATGCTGTTGCCGTCCGCGGCGCGCGCCGAATCCGCGTTGCGCCTGCGGGAGGAGGGCTTCCGCGCGATGAAGATCCGGGTGGATCCACGTCGCCTCGCGGATGGGCTCGCGGCCGTCGCCGCCACCCGCGCGGCCGTGGGCGACAGCATGGCGCTCATGGTCGATCTCAATCAGGGCTGGCGGATGCCGGGCGACACCTCGGCGACGCTCGATCCGGTCGCCGCCCGGAATGTCGCCGCGCAGCTGGCCGCCTACGACGTCCTGTGGGTGGAGGAGCCGCTGGCCGGCACGGACCTGCGGGGACTGGCCGGGCTGCGCAGCTCGGCGCCGGGTGTCCGCATCGCGGGCGGGGAGATGGCCCGGACGTTCGCGGAGAGCCTCGCCGCGCTCGATGCCGACGCCTTCGACGTCTACCAGCCAGACGTGGTGCTGGCCGGCGGGATGCTTCGGACCCGGACCATCGGGGAGCTGGCGCTGGCCCGGAACCGCTGGTTCACGCCGCACACATGGACCAATGGCCTGGGGCTGCTCGCGAACCTCCATGTCGCGGCTGGGGTGGGTGGCGGACCATTCATCGAGTATCCCTACGACCCGCCCGGCTGGACCCCTGAACGGCGTGACGCGTTCCTGGCGGAGCCGATCCGGCCCGACCGCGACGGGGTCCTGCGCATCCCCGCCCGTCCCGGGCTCGGTGCGGCCCTCGACGAGGCCACGGTCGGGCGGTACGCCGCATGACGGCCCCCACCGGCCGGCAGGCCGATAAGCGCCCGACCAGGGCCGACTGGTTGGAGCGTGCCGCCGCCATCGCCCCGCGCAACGAGGCGTTCATCGATGGCCGGTTCGTCGCCGCGGCGTCGGGCGCCACTTTCCCGGACATCGCGGGCCGCGACGGCACGCGGATCACCGACGTCGCCCAGGGGGACGTCGAGGATGTCGATCGCGCGGTCCGAGCCGCCAGGACCGCGTTCGACGATCGTCGATGGGCCGACCAGACCCCGGCCGATCGAAAGCGGGTCCTGCTGAAGCTCGCCGACCTCATGCGCGCGAACCGCGACGAGCTGGCGTTGCTCGAATCGCTCGACGTCGGGAAACCCATCCGGGATACGCTCGCCGTCGACGTCCCCTCGGCTGCCAAGACCATCCAGTGGTACGCCGAGACCATCGACAAGGTCTACGGCGAGGTCGGCCCGACCGGTCCCGACGCGCTCTCGCTCGTCACGCGGGAGCCGATCGGGGTCGTCGGCGCGATCGTCCCTTGGAACTACCCGCTCATCATCACGGCCTGGAAGCTCGGTGCGGCGCTCGCGACAGGCAATGCCGTGGTGCTCAAGCCCGCGTCGCAGTCGCCGTTGACGGCCCTGCGGCTCGCCGAGCTCGCGGCGGAAGCGGGCCTCCCGGACGGGGTGCTCAACGTCGTGCCGGGGCCGGGCGCCGTCCTCGGCGCGGCCCTCGCCCGCCACCCCATGGTCGACAAGATCGCCTTCACGGGCTCGACGGAGGTGGGCAAGTCGCTGCTTCGGGCGGTCGGCGAATTGGACGTGAAAGCCATCTCGCTGGAGCTCGGTGGCAAGAGCCCGCAGCTGGTCCTGGCCGATGTCGGCGACCTTGAAGCGGCCGCCTCGACCATCGGGTGGGGGATCTTCTACAACTCCGGCCAGACCTGCAACGCGGGCTCGCGGCTCATCGTGCACCGCAGCGTCCGCGAGGAGCTGGTCCAGCGGATCGCTGCCTTCGGCCGGACGGTCGCCCCGGGGGAGCCGCTCGATCCCGCGACGAGGCTGGGCGCCATGGTCGACGACCGCCAGCTAGCCAGGGTGCTGGACTACGTCCACCTCGGTCGCGAGGAGGGCGCCCGGATCGTGTCCGGTGGCGAACGCGTTCGCGAGGAGACCGGGGGCTTTTTCGTCGAGCCGACGATCCTCGACGGCGTCGACAATGCCTGGCGTGTGGCTCGGGAAGAGATCTTCGGACCGGTCCTGACCGTGACCGAGTTCGAGGACGAAGTCGATGCCCTGGCGATCGCCAACGACACCCCGTACGGCCTCGCGGCCGGGATCTGGACCCGCGACATCAACCGAGCCCATCGCCTGGCGCGCTCGATCCGCGCCGGGGTCGTCTGGGTGAACACGTTCGACGCGGCCGACATCACGGTGCCGTTCGGCGGCTTCAAGCAATCCGGCTTCGGCCGCGACAAGGGGATGGCCGCCCTCGACGGCTACACCCAGCTCAAGACGACCTGGTTCGACCTGTCGGGGAAGTGAGGCCGCTGTGACGGACATGGACACCGCGGCGGGGGAGGGCCTCCGCCGCCGTCGTACGGGCGGCCGCGCGGGTCACGAGCGGCACCTCCTGCCCCAGCAACGGCCGTGGGCGCAGCCGCGCATGCGCTATGCGCCGACGGAGGTCATCTCCGCCGACGAGCTCGAGTCCATCCACGTCGCTTCCCTGCGCGTCCTGTCGGAGATCGGCATGGACTTCCTCGACGCGGACGCGCGTGAGCTGCTCAAGGCCGCCGGAGCGCACACGGAGCCAGACTCGCAGCGGGTGCGGTTCGACCCCGACATGGTCACCGAGAAGATCCGTTCGGCCCCGTCCGACTTCACCCTGCACGCCCGGAACCCGGAGCGCGACGTCCGGCTGGGCGGCGACTGGGTCGCCTTCGGGACGGTCGGCAGTCCGCCGAACGTTTCCGACCTCGACCGGGGACGGCGGATCGGGAACCGCGAGGACTACCAGAACCTGCTGCGGCTCGCGCAGCTGCTCAACTCGATCCACTTCCTGTCGGGCTACCCGGTCGAGCCGGTCGACGTCCATCACGGCGTGCGGCACCTGCACGCCACGTATGACGCCCTGACGCTCATGGACAAGGCGATTTATTGCTACAGCCTGGGTCGGCAGCGCAACATCGACTGTCTCGAGATGGTCCGCATCGCGCGTGGGGTCGACGATGCGACGATCGACCGCGAGCCGTCGATCTTCACGGTCGTGAACTCGAGCTCGCCGCTCCGGCTCGACGCTCCGATGCTGCAGGGCATCATGGAGTTCGCGCGACGCAACCAGGTGGTCTGCATCACGCCGTTCACGCTGGCCGGCGCGATGGCCCCCGTGACCCTGGCGGGTGCCCTGTCGGAGCAGAACGCCGAGGCGCTGGCGGGCATGGTCCTGACCCAGGTGGTTCGGCCGGGGGCGCCGGTCATCTACGGCGGGTTCACCTCGAACGTCGACATGCAGTCGGGCGCACCAGCGTTCGGAACCCCCGAGTACATGCGGACCGCGATGATCGGTGGCCAGCTCGCCCGTCGCTACGGCGTCCCGTATCGATCGTCGAACGTGTCGGCGGCCAATGCGCTCGATGCCCAGGCGGCGTACGAGTCGGTCTTCTCGCTGTGGGGCGCGATCATGGGTGGCGTCAACCTGCTCATGCACGGGGCGGGCTGGATGGAGGGCGGCCTCCACGCCAGCTACGAGAAGATGATCCTGGACGCCGAGCTGCTGGGGATGGTCGAGGCCTTCCTGGACCCCGTCGTCGTGGACCAGGACACGCTCGGGTTCGACGCGATCGAAGGGGTCGGCCCCGGCGGCCACTTCTTCGGCGCCGAACACACGCAGTCGCGCTACAAGACCGCGTTCCACAAGCCGATGCTCAGCGACTGGCGCAACTACGAGACGTGGGAGGAGGCGGGCTCGCCCGAGCTGCCCTCGAAAGCCAACCGGCTCTGGAAGGAGCTGCTGGCCTCGTACGAGCCGCCGCCTATGGATCCGGCCATCGCCGAAGAGCTGCAGGCCTTCGTCGACCGGCGCGTCGCCGAGGGCGGCGTCCCCACCGACTACTGAGAGGGACTCAGCGTTGAAGAACGAAACCCAGGTCGTCGTGATCGGTGGCGGCGTCGTCGGGGCCAGCGTGCTGTATCACCTCACAAAGGCCGGCTGGACCGACGTCATGCTGCTCGAGCGTCGGGAGCTGACGGCGGGCTCCACGTGGCACGCGGCCGGCGGCATGCACACGCTCAACGGCGATCCGAACGTGGCGCGCCTGCAGCAGTACACGATCCAGCTGTACGAGGAGATCGAACGGGTCTCGGGCCAGGATTGCTCCATCCACCTGCCGGGCGGCCTGATGCTGGCCGACACCGAGGTCCGGATGGACTTCCTGCGGATGGCCGTGGCCCGTGGCCGCTACCTCGGGATGGACCTGGAGCTGATCACGCCGAACGAGGCCGCGGACATCTTCCCGCTTATGGACCCGCAGTACTTCGTCGGCGCGCTCTACGACCCGGTGGAGGGCCACGTGGACCCGACCGGCGTCACGCGCGCGTACGTGAAATGCGCCCAGCTGGCAGGCGCCGAGGTCCACCAGCACACGCCGGTCGTCGGGTTGGAGCAGCGGGCGGATGGCACCTGGGACGTCCGCGTCGCGAGCGGCGACACCATCCACGCCGAGCACGTCGTCAATGCCGGCGGGTTGTGGGCGCGCGAGGTCGGCCGGATGGTCGGCATCGAGCTGCCGGTCCTGGCCATGGAGCACATGTACCTCCTCACCGAGGACATGCCCGAGGTCGCCGCGCAGGTCGCGAAGACCGGTCACGAGATGCCGATGGCGCTCGACTTCGCCGGCGAGATCTACATCCGCCAGGAAGGCGGGGCCATGCTGCTGGGCACGTATGAGCAGGCCTGCGTGCCGTGGTCGCCGCGCGAAACACCGTGGGACTTCGGGTCGCGGCTGCTCAAGCCCGATCTTGACCGGATCACGCCGGAACTGTCGGTCGCGTTCAAGCATTACCCGGCGATGGGCACGATCGGCATCAAGCGCGTAGTCAACGGACCGTTCACGTTCTCGCCCGACGGCAACCCGCTCGTCGGGCCCATCCGCGGCTTGCGTGGCTATTGGGTCGCCTGTGGCGTCATGGCGGGGCTCTCGCAGGGCGGCGGCGTAGGCCTGGCCCTCGCGACCTGGATGACGGCGGGTGATCACGGCGATTCCGGGATGGATATCTGGGCGATGGACGTCGCCCGCTACGGCGCCTACGCGACGCTTGCCTACACGAACGCGAAGGTGCAGGAGAACTATCGGCGCCGATTCCGCATCACCTTCCCGAACGAGGAGCTTCCGGGCGCCCGGCCGCTGCTCACGACGCCGATCCACGACCGGTTGACCGATGCGAACGCCGTCTGGGGTGCGACATTCGGGCTCGAGCACGCGCTGTGGTTCCAGCGATCGGGCCTCGAGCCGAAGGAGGACGTGACCTTCCGTCGGTCGAACGCCTGGGAGTGCGTGGCCGAGGAGGTGGCAGCCGTCCGCGAGCGCGTCGGGATGACCGAGATCTCGAACTACGCCAAGTACCGGGTCACGGGCCCGGGTGCGGAGGCGTGGCTGTCGTCGCTGCTGACCGCGCGGATGCCGGCGCCCGGCCGCATCACCCTGACCGCGATGCTCAACGACACCGGGCGCATCGTCGGGGAGTTCACGGTCGCGCGCGCCACCGATGCGGAGGAGTTCTTCCTGTTCGGGTCGCTGCCGGCCGAGGTGCATCACTCACGCTGGTTCCGGCACCATCTGCCGCCCGATGGCTCGGTCCGCTTCGAGGTCCTCGGCCTCGGGCTCACCGGGCTGTCCGTCGCCGGGCCTCGCTCGCGCGACGTGCTCGCGGCAGTCGCCCCGGATCTCGACCTCTCGACCGAGGCCTTCCCGTTCATGACGTTCCGGCGCGTGGATCTCGGGATGATCACAGGTCACCTGGCGCGCATCAACTACGCGGGGGACCTCGGCTACGAGCTGTGGGTCGCGCCCGAGTATCAGCGCGCGCTGTTCGACCGGATCATCGACGCGGGCGAGCCACACGGCCTGCGCCTGTTCGGCATGCGCGCCCTGATGTCGCTACGGCTCGAGAAGAGCTACGGGACCTGGTTCCGCGAGTATCGACCGATCTACACCCCGGCCGAGGGCGGCATCACGCGCTACCTCAAGCTCGATCACGATTTCATCGGCCGCGCGGCGCACGAGGCGGAGCTGGCGGCCAGCGGTCCGAAACGACGCCTCGTCGCGTTCGTGGTCGAGCCCGATCCGGACGACCCGGCCGACGTCATCGGCGACGAGCCCGTCTGGCACGACGGGGGGGTCGTCGGCTGGATCACGTCCGGCGGCTTCGGCCACCACGTCAAGCAGTCGATCGCCCTCGGGTACATCCCGACCGAGCTGGCCGCGCCGGACGGACCGGGCGGGAACCGTTTTGAGATCGAGATCATCGGCCGGCGCAGGCCGGCAAGACTACAACCGGAACCGCTCTTCGACCCGACGGGCGGGCGGATGCGGGCGTGACCGAGGGGTCGGCCGCCGCCGGTGGACGGATCGTCGTCGACGGGCGACCCATCGAGGCCCGCGAGGGCGACTCGATCGCCGTCGCGGTCTTGCGGGCCGGAGAAGCGCCGGCCCGGGGTGGCACCCTGTGCCTGGCGGGCGATTGCGGCAATTGCCTGGCGGTCGTCGACGGCCTCGCCTACACGCGGACCTGCCAGGTGCCGGCGCGGCCGGGCACGGTCGTGGTCCGGCACCCTGCCGAGGGCAACCCGCCACTGCCCGGGCTCGATCTCCGGAATCCGGTCGCGCTGCCGGCGGGGCCTGAGGTCGAGGTCAAGCGCCAGTTCGTGGAGTCGGTCGTCATCGGGCGGACGGACGGCGACACGGACCTGACGCTCGATGCGGCGGCGGGGATCGAGGTCGTCGGGGTCTATGCGGGACCCACGGTCATCGCGCGGACCGATGGCGCGATGCTCCACGTGGAGGCGGACGAGGTCGTCATCGCGACCGGCGTGGCCGAGATCCAGCCGGTCGTCCCGGGCAACGACCTCGACGGGCTGCTGACGCGACGCGCCGCGGAGCGGCTTCGCGGTGCCGGCGTCGAGCTGCCCGAGCCCGTCGTGACGTTCGGGCGCGAGCTCGTGCGGTTCGAGGGCGACGACGCGGGTCGGGTCGCGACGGTCGTCACGCGTGGCGAGGACGGCGTGGAACGCTCGACGGCAGCGCGGACCGCCATCGTCGACCTGGGCCTGGCTCCGCGCGACCTGTTGGCACGCATGGCTGGCGGGGACGAGCGCGTGACGGTCGTGGGCCCCGCCGCCGACGACTATCCCCTGCCGCCCGCCCCGGCCGATCCGGCGGCGACGGTGTGCCGCTGCATGGCGGTGACCGTCGGCGACCTCGACGACGCGTGGACCAAGGGCTACACGGAGCTCGAGCTGCTGAAGCGCGCGACCCTGGCCGGTATCGGCACGTGCCAGGGCGGGGCCTGCCTGCCCCATGTCCGCGCCTGGATTGCGGCGAAGACCGGCGGCATCCCGGACCCGTTCACGGCCCGGCCCGGTGCTCGCCAGCTGACCCTCGGCGAGGCCGCGGCCGACGTGACCGTCGACGCCTTCCGACGCACGCCGCTCCACGACGAGCATCTGGCCATGGGCGCCCGGCTGGACCGGTTCGGGAACTGGTGGCGCCCGTGGCACTACGGCGACCCGATCGCCGAGTACTGGGCGGTCCGGGAGGGTGTCTCGGTCGGGGACGTGAGCACGCTCGGCAAGCTCGTCGTGTCGGGGCCGGACGTCGTCGAGGCGCTGGAGCGGCTCTATCCGTGCCACGTCGCGGACATCAAGCCGGGTCGCTCGCGCTACGCGCTCCTGCTGAACGAGCGCGGCCACGTGATGGACGACGGGATGATCGTGCGCGAGTCGGACACGCGCTTCGTCCTGAGCTTCACCTCGGGCGGCGCCGCGAACGCCGAGATGTGGGTGCGCGACTGGATCGACACGTGGGGACTGCGCGTCCACGTCATGGACCGCACGATGTCCCTCGCCGCGATCAACGTCACGGGGCCGCTCGCCGGGGAGCTGCTGCGGCGCGCGGGCCTCCCCGACCCGCCGCGCTTCCTGGGCCACGTCCACGCGGACGTCGCGGGCGTGCCATGCCACGTCATGCGCCTTTCGTTCACGGGCGAGGCGGCGTTCGAGCTGCACCACCCCATCGACCGTGCGGTCGAGCTCTGGCGTGCACTGATGGAACTCGGCCAGGATCTCGGGATCCGGCCGCACGGACTCCAGGCCCTGTTCGGGCTCCGCCTCGAGAAGGGCCACGTCATCGTCGGGATGGACACCGATCTCGACACGACGCCGCGACGGATCGGGATGGACTGGGCGGCGCGGATGGACAAGCCCTCGTTCATCGGCCGGGCCGCACTCGAACGCACGGCGAAGATCCCCGACGAACGCCGCTGGGTCGGATTCTCGATGGACGGACCGGCCCCCGTCGAGGGCACGCCGATCTTCGACGCCGACGGCCACGACGTCATCGGCAACGTGACGGGGAGCTGGCACTCCCCACTCCTGCGCAGGACGCTGCTGCTGGGCTGGCAGCGGCGCCCGCCGCACCCGGACCGGGTCATGATCGACGGTCGCCAGGCCGTCGTCACACCGACACCGTTCTACGATCCCGAGGGCCACCGTGCTCGCGCCTGAGCAGCTGCGCGCCCACCGGGTGGTCGCCGACCCGTGGGCCATCGACGCGCTCGTCGCCGCGCTCCCGGCCGGCGTGACGACCCTCCGCTTCGCGCCGGACGAGGTCCTCGTGGTGGGCGTCGCGGCGATCCGCCTCGACGACCCGAACGGGATCGTCGAGGAGGAGGCAGGGTTCGTCTCCGTCACCGTCGACCGAGCCCTCGTGGAGCGACATGTCGAGTGGCCGCTGCCGGGCGTCGGGGAGGTCGCGCAGGGCTCGATCGCCGGCGTGCCGGCCAAGCTCACCCGGTTCCCGGACGGTCGCGCCTGGATCGTTACGCACGCGGCGTACGCGGCCGAGCTGACCGAGCGACTCCGATGAGCGACTACACCCGGACGCTCTCGCCGATCTGCTGGGGGGACGAGCCGAAGCCCACATACGACGTCGTGATCATCGGCGGCGGCGGCCATGGCCTCTCGACGGCCTACCACCTCGCGACGCGCCACGGCATCACGAACGTCGCGGTCCTCGAGGCCGACTACATCGCCAGTGGTAACACCGGCCGCAACACGACGATCATCCGGGCCAACTACGGCATCCCCGAGGCGATCCGTTTCTACCAGCACTCCCTCGAGCGGTACCAGGAACTCGAAGCGGAGACCGGCGCGGCGATCCTGCACCAGACCAAGGGCATCGTCTGGCTGGCCCACACCGAGATGGCCATGCGCACCGAGCGCGCCCGGGCGGCGATGAACCAGGCCTGCGGCGCCCAGACCTTCATGCGAACGCCGGCCGAGCTCAAGGAGCTCGTCCCGCAGCTGGACCTGACGGGCGGCGGGCGCTACCCGGTCCTGGGCGGGTCCCACCACGTCGAGGGTGCGACTGCCCGGCACGATCGGGTCGCCTGGGCGTTCGCGAGTGGCGCCGCGCGTCGTGGCGTGGACCTCTTCCAGCACACGCCGGTGACGGCCATCCTTCGCGAGGGTGGCCGGGTCGTGGGCGTCGAGACCCCACGGGGCCGGATCGGCGCCGCGGTCGTCCTGTCGGCGGCGGGCGGCCGGGTCACCGCCGTTGCCGGCATGGCCGGCGTGCGCCTCCCGGTCCGGACGCACCCGCTGCACGCCTTCGTGACCAATGACTATGCGCCGGGATTCCCGATCATCCTCGCGTCGACCGAGCTCGCGTGCTACGTCTCACAGACGGAGCGAGGCCAGATGCTGATCGGGGCGGAGTTCGACGCCCAGCCGTCGTACTCGCGCCAGTCTTCGTTCGCGGCGCTTCGGTCGTACGCCTACAAGATCACCCGGCTGCTGCCATTCCTGCGCGACATGCGGGTCCTCCGCCAGTGGGCCGGCATCTGCGACATCTCGGTCGATTTCAGCCCGATCATGAGCGCCACCCCCGTCGACGGCTTCTACGTGACGACGGGCTGGGGAACGTGGGGCTTCAAGGCGATCCCTGCCGGCGGGGAAGGGATGGCCGAGCTGATCGCGACGGGTCGGCCGCCGGCGCTCATCGCCCCCTTCACGCTCGATCGATTCCGGCGCGACCACGTCCTGGCCGACCAGGGCTCGGCGGGGACGCGCTGATGCTCTGGCTCGACTGCCCGCGCTGCGGTCGCCGCCCGCTCGACGAGTTCTCGTTCGGCGGCGAGCGTCGCCCGGTGCCCACGTCGATCACCGACGCGGACGAGCGCGACTTCGACGAGGTGTGGGTAATCGAGAATCCTGACGGCAACACCACCGAGCGCTGGTTCCACGCCTTTGGCTGCCGTCGCTGGCTGACCGTCCGGCGCGATACGACGATCGATCGGGTGGTCGAGGTCCTGCCGTGACCCGGTTGGCCGACCGGCAGATCGAGATCGTCCTGCGCAACCGGGTCTTCTTCGGTGTCGGGGCGATCGAGCGGCTTCCCGAGGTGGTCGCCCACGCCGGCGGCACGCGCGTCTTCCTGGTCACGGACCCGGGCGTGCGGGGCTCGGGCGTGGTCGACGCCGCCTCGGCAGCGGTCGCACGCGGCGGCATGGAGACGGCCATCTTCGACGAGGTCGAACCGAACCCCTCGGCCGCGACGGTCGAACGAGGGGCGGCCGCACTGCGGGCCTTCGGTCTCGAGGAGACGATCGTGGTTCCGGTCGGTGGCGGTTCGTCGATGGACGCGGCAAAGGCGCTCGACCTGCGTGCGGCGAACGAACCGCTCACCGTCTGGGAGCTCGAGTACGACGGCGCCGCATTGGCGCCGGGGCGTCCGGTCGTGGCCGTCCCGACGACCGCGGGCACCGGCGCCGAGACCAACTCGTTCGGCGTCATCACGGACGAGGCCGCCGGCCGCAAGGGCTATGTCGGCCACCCGTCGCTGCTCCCGGTTGCGACGATCCTCGACCCGGCGCTCACCGTGGGCCTGCCGGCGGCCGCGACGGCCGCGACCGGGATCGACGCGATGACCCACTCGCTGGAGTCGCTCCTGTCGGCCAACCCGAACCCGTTCGCGGAGTCGACGGCGCTCGGGGTCATCCGGACGATCGCGACCTGGCTGCCGCGTGCCTTCGCGGACGGCACTGACCTGGAGGCGCGATCGCAAATGCTCCTCGCGTCGCACCTCGCCGGCGTGGGCCAGGCGAGCGGAACGGGCGTCGGCCTCGTGCACGCCCTGGGCCATGCGCTCGGGACGCGCGGCAAGCTCCCGCACGGGACGGCGCTGGCCGCCATCCTTCCCGAGGTGCTCGACTTCTACCGCGGCACCCGCGATCGCGAGCTGGCGCTCGTCGGCGTCTCGCTCAAGGTGGCGTCCCCGACCGAGGACGATGCGACCGCCGCCGGCGCCGCGATCGATGCCGTCCGGCGCCTCCTGGCCGAGCTCGGCCAGCGACCGACGCTGCGGAGCCTCGGATTCGACCACGCGATGCTCGACCTGGTCGCTGAGGACGCGATCGCCGATGCGGCGATCCGCAACTCACCGCGGCTGCCCACCAGGGCACAGGCGCGCTCGATCCTCACCTCCGTCCGCGGCTGAGACCGTCACAGCGTCAACCTGTGAACGAAGAAACCCGAGGAAAGCTCACGCAGATGAGCCTTCCTCGGGTGGAGAGCGAGCGGTCGACGGGGAGGGACCGTCGACCGCGTGGGATGCGTGGGGGTTACTGGCCGAACTTCTCCGGCATCTTCGTGACGATGGCCTCGGAGAGGACGTCGCCGGTGGCCCACATGTGGGTGTAGCCCATGCCCATCAGCTCATACGCCATCGCGTAGTCGCCCGCCGCGTAGGCGTCGATGGAGCCTGCAAGGTGCTTGATGTGCGAGTCGAGCTCGGCCGACAGCACGTCTGCGGGCAGATCCGTGGCACCGGCCAGGAACGCGCCGAAGTCACGGGAGTAGCCGGCGAGATCCTCGCCTGCCTTGGTCTTCTTGGCGTCGTCCTTGGTGGCGGTGCCGACCGTGTAGTCGACGAAGAAGCCGATGTGAGCGCGCCACAGCTCGAGGAACGTGGCCTTGGCCTCGTCACCGAAGACCGAGCCGATCGCGTCGCCGAGGGCGACGGTGTTGGTCTCGAGCTGGCCGGCGGCCGCATCGAAGGCCTTGGATCCCTCGAGACCGCGGTGCGTGGCATTGGACGCCAGGAACGCGTGCTCGCCGAGTGCGCTGTCGAGGGCGACGCGGAGGTCGACGGCCGACTTGGTCGCGTCGTCCATGGCCGCGAACTTGTCCGGGAACTTGGCCGCGATGGCGTCGGCCAGGGTGCCGCCGGTGGCGACCATGTGCTGGTAGGCCATGTCGGTCAGCTCGTAGGCCTCGGCGTAGTCGCCCGCCGCGTAGGCGTCGATGGAGCCGGCAAGGTGCATGACGTGCGAGTCGAGTTCCGCCGACAGCACGTCTGCGGGCAGATCCGTGGCACCGGCCAGGAACGCGCCGAAGTCACGGGAGTAGCCGGCGAGATCCTCGCCTGCCTTGGTCTTCTTGGCGTCGTCCTTGGTGGCGGTGCCGACCGTGTAGTCGACGAAGAAGCCGATGTGAGCGCGCCACAGCTCGAGGAACGTGGCCTTGGCCTCGTCACCGAAGACCGAGCCGATCGCGTCGCCGAGGGCGACGGTGTTGGTCTCGAGGGCCTCGCCGGCCGCTTCGAAATCATCCGCGCCTTCGAGCCCGCGATGGGTCGTCAGCGAGGCGAGCAGCGCATGCTGCCCGAGGCCACTCGCCAGCGCGTAGCGCAGGTCGGCGGACGGGCTCTTGGTCGTGGGGGCCATCGCCTCCGGTGACATGGACGGGGCCATGCTGGGTTCGGCGGGCGCCATCGAGGGCTCGACGGACGGCGCCGCCGAGGGTGTTGTGGTGGCTCCGCCGCCGGTGCATGCCGCGACGAGGATCGCGGTGCCGAGCGTGCCGAGCACGAGGTTCCGTAGCTTCACGAGAAGGGGTCTCCTTACCTGGGGGCCGGGTGTCGGTGTCCACTGGTGGGACGCGAACGACGCCGTGGATACGGGCGCGACCCGGATCGGGATGAATCGACGGTCAGGGTGTGACCGTGATCTCACCGGTCATGAAGTCGTGGCGGGCGCAAAAGAACGGGTAGCTGCCGGGCTCCTCGAAGGTGTATGGAAACTCGACGCCCGTGTCGATCTCCCCCGAATCGAACAGGCTGGACGGGCGTTCCGGCGTGCCCGAAGTGACGGTATGAAGCGAGTCCTCGTCGTTCGTCCAGGTCACGGTCGTTCCCACCGGCACGGACAGGGTCTCTGGCGCGAAGGCGAAGCCCTTGATGCTGATGGCATCCACCGATTCGGCCCCTGAGGGAGACGCTGCGGAGGAGGGCGAGACCGCCGAGGAGGGAGAGCCCGCCGAGGGGATCGTGGCCGGCGTCGGGGGCTCGGGAGTGGCGGATCCACCAGCGGAGCATGCCGCGAGCGTGATCAGCGTAAGGGCGGCGAGGTTCGCTCGAATGAGCGTCGGGATGCGCTGCATCGGATCTCCAGGGGCGATTGTGGTCGCCGCGGATACGCAGCCCAGGGCCGAACGGACCAGTCGTGGCGGCGGTGAGGCGACCGGCGCACCGGGATATGGCACCCCAGAGATCAAGGCGCCGTCGGCACTCCGTGACCGTGCTCTGCGCCGATGGGAGCCCCGATTGGGGAAGAATGGTCGTGCTCACCGCCGCTGTGCGCATGGCCGCTCGCCGCATCCGCCACGGCGAGTGTGGTCGAGAGGAACACGACGCCGACGAGGACGATGAACCCCGACGTGGTGATCGAGCGATTGGTCGCGCTCGACCCACCCGCCATCAGCCGCATGTCGACGCCGACGAGTCGAACGCTCAGCAAGCCGATGAGGGCGATCTGCAGCACGACCGCGGTGCCGTCGGCGATACCGACGGCCTCGGGCCCACCCGGGACGGAGGGCAGGCCGATGAGACGAGACCAGGCCCACGCTCCGATCAGCGCGACGTTGAGTCCGATCCCGGTCCAGGCGAGCCCCCGCGAGCGGGGACGCGCGAACAGCGAAAGAGCGAACGCCGCCTGGAAGACCGCCGCCCAATAGAATCCCAGGCCAAGGTCGCCCAACGATTCGACGTGACCCGGACCGGCGGCGAGATGGATCGCAGCGGCACCGGCCGCGAGTGCGGCAGCAAGACCCATCTCGGCGCGGCGGGCTGCCCTGATCGACGATCGGACGGTCCCGCCAATGGCCGGATGTCCGGGAGTCCGACGCCCGTCCCCGGTGACCGTCGCCAGATCACGTGGAGCTGATCGCCAGCTCGAAGCCGCACGAACGAGGATCACGCCGCCACCCAGCCACAGAAGGATGGCGGCGCTGAGCTCGATGAGCCCGTGCGATCCGAAGGGGACGGGCGTCACGTCTAGCTGCGCGCGAGGGCGGTGCCGCGCGCCATGTACGCCACGCCGAGGCTGACGACCGCGAGCGCGGCATGGATCGCGTGCAGAACGGCATTTGCCGGAACGGCGAACAGGCCGAAGAGCGTCGGGCTCACCACCACGGCCAGGAAGATCACCACGTACAGGATCCCGAAGCCGAACGTCGCGTCGACCTGGGTCTTGCCGGTCGTCCCGAAGGCGATTGCGAGGGCGAGCAGCCCCGTGCCCAGGTGGACGATGTTGTGGAGGGCATCCGTCGGCACGAGTGCGCCTTCAGCGCTTCCGACCAAGGGGTTCGAGATGAACCCGAGCAGACCGACGGCGACGAGGACGATCCCCGCCAGCGTGGTCCACGCCTTGACATTGTTCATGGTCACAGCCTCCTTGCGCCTCGCGCCGAGATCCGACGCATCTCGAGCAGGCCGGTCAGCCCGCTCGGCGTCGTGGCATTGGTTCGCACCTCGACGGCGATTGGATGACCGCGCCATCCGCGTTCTGCGGCAGCCCGGCTTCCTATCCGCGGTCGAGCAGCGGCTTGACCTCGCCGATGAACCGCTCGAGCGTCTCGACGTCGTACGGTGCCGGCTGCTCCGAGATGACCGTTCGAAAGCCAAGGTCGACGTATGGCCGGAGGCGATCGGCGATCTGCTCAGACGACCCGTTCCAGAACGTGTCGTCGTCGGCGACCTCGGCCAGCGGCGTCCGGTTGTGCTCCATCGCCGCGCGCCACACACGATCGGCGTCGGCCTGCGTGTCGCGGATCGTGAGCTTGACGCCCAGCGTGAACTCGATCTCACCGATGTCGCGGCCCACGGCCTCGCAGTGACCGCGCAGGACCTCGACCTTGTGGGCCATGACCTCAGGGGTGCCCATCGCATTCCACATGTCCGCGTACTTCGCGACGGTCCGCAGCGTCTTCTTCTCGCCGCTGCCACCGATCATGATCGGCAGGTGTCGCTGGACCGGTAGCGGCTGGTGGCGCAGGTCGTCGAACTGGTAGTGAGCGCCCGGCCGCGACGTGACGGACGTTCCGTCCAACACCGCGCGCATGGCGGCGACGGACTCGTCGAGCCAATCGAGCCGTTGGCCGAAGCCCGACCCGAAGTCGATGCCGTGGGCTCGGTGCTCCAGCTCGAACCACGCGCCGCCTATGCCGAGGATCGCCCGACCCTCGCTGATATGGTCGAGCGTCTCGACGGTCTTGGCGGTCAAACCCGGGTTGCGGAAGGTGTTTGCGCCCACGAGCAGGCCCAGGCGGGTCTGGTCGGTCGCCATCGCCCACGCAGCGAGGGACGTCCAGCCCTCGAAGATCGGCTGGTATGGGTCCCCGAAGATGGCGTACAGGTGATCCCACGTCCAGAGATGGTCATAGCCCAGCCCATCCACCCGTTTCGCGGCATCGAGCGCCTCGGCCCAGGTCGCGCCCTGGCTCCACAGCAGGATGCCGGTCTTGAGGTCGGTCATGGTCGGGCGTCTCCGATGGTCTGATTGGGGACCCAGAGTCTAGGACAAGGGGGCCGGGCACGATGCTGGAGGTCAAGTGCCTTCGACGGGCGGGTTGGTCCCGTGCGGATGGATCGCGATGACCGTTACGGAACAGAGGTCACCCCGCAAACGGATCACCACTTCGGTCGTCTGATCTCCCGCGATCGCGAAGGCCCCTTCGCATGGACGGCCGTTCACGATGAGCCCGTGGAGGCCCGGCACGGACCAGGCGGTGTCTTGGATCAACGAGCCGACATCGAACCTGGACGCCACATCCGAAGGCGTGCCGTCCTGCGTCCGCAGCCTGACCTCGACCGAGGTCGTCGCCTTGGGCGGATCGGCCACGAAATTTGGCGGACATCTGCCGAAACACGCTAGGCCCGGTCCAGCTCCCGATCGATCGCCCGAAGGATGAATCGCGCTGCCTCGGCGCTCTTGCCACCGAGCTTCTCCCCTTCGTCCTGCTCGAGCGCGCGCATCAGGTCGCCGAGGAACAGGTCCAACGATGACGTCCGCTCGAGCGCCCCATCGGCGAACGCGGCTTCGAGGCGAGCGACCGCGGCGCGCGCGTTGTCGACGCTGTGACCCTTGGCCACGATCAGCTCGCGAACATCGGCTCGTGCCGCGTCGGCGGCGGGCCCGGTGCTGGTCATCGCATCCGAGGCATGGCCCGCCGCAGGAGCCGCGCCGTCGCGGACCCCGGCCGCCCGCGCTCCAGAAGCGCATCGTCCGGCGCTTCCACCAACGCCCGGGAGCCGAGCGCTTCGGCGTCGAGCGATTCCGCATCGAGCACGGCGTGCTCCTCCGTCACCTCGGTGCGCTCGAGACGCGACCGGCGCCAGTCGGACTCGAGCACGCTCATCGCGATCTCGTCCCACCAGCGCCCGTCCCGGAAGATCGATTCGCGCGAGCGTCCCTCCACGACGAATCCGCAGCGCTTGTAGGTCCGGATGGCCCGTTCGTTGAACTCGAACACGAAGAGTGCGATCCGGTGCAGGCCGAGCGAGCCGAACGCGTGATCGAGCATCAGCCGCGTCGCTTCGGTCCCGTACCCCTGGCCCCACGCGTCCTTCTCACCGATCGTGATGTGGTAGAGGGCGGAGCCGTTGTCGCCGTCCAGCTGGCTGAACGCGCACGTTCCGACGAGCCGGTCGCCGCTGCGCTCGTGGATCGCCATGGCCATGGCGTCCGGGCTGACGACCCGCGCCGCGAAGAATCGCTCGATCTCGTCGGCGCGCATCGGCGCCTCCTGGTAGCGCGCCAGGCGCGCGATCTCCGGGTCCGCGTACCACTTCCGGAACCACGCGACGTTGTTCGGCGTGTGGCGGCGCAGCACGATCCGGGACCCGGTCAGGAGCTCGGGGAACCACGTTCGCGGCGGCATCGCCGGAACCGTATACCATCGCCGCCATGCGCCGCTGGAGCGACCTGGCCGAGCGCGTGGCGGCAACCACCCGGACCTCCGAGAAGACCGCCGTGCTGGCCGACTACCTGAGAAGCCTGACCCCCGACGAGCTGCCGATCGCGACCGTCTTCCTGACCGGCCGACCCTTCCCGGAGGCCGACCAGCGCACGGCGGGCCTCGGCTGGTCGGCAATCATGACGGCCATCGGCGGCGTCGCGGCGATCACCCGCCAGGACCTCGGTGAGGCCTACGATCGGCACTCCGACCTCAGCAAGGCCGTGGAGGACGTGCTCGTCGGCGCCGGGCATGCACCACCGCCCGAGACGTCACCGACGCTTCCTGAGGTCGCCGCCACGTTCGCGGCGGTCGAGGCCGCGTCCGGCCCGGCCGCAAAGGCCGCGCTGCTTTCGGACCTGCTGGCACGGGCCGACCCGGCGACGGCCAAGGGGATCGTCAAGGTGCTCGGTCGGGAGCTGCGCATCGGGCTCCGGGAGGGCCTTGTTGAGGCAGCCATCGCCAAGGCGTTCGATCGCCCCCTCGACGCCGTGAAGTGGGCGGGGATGCTGACCGGTGACGTCGGCCGGCTGGCGGAGCTGGCCCGCGATGACCGGCTCGACGAGGCGGAGCTGGCGCTCTTCCACCCCCTCAAGTTCATGCTCGCCTCGCCCGCGGAGGACGCGGCGGAGATCCTGTCGAGACTCGGGCCGGAGGTCTGGGTCGAGGACAAGTACGACGGGATCCGCGCCCAGCTCCACAAGCGCGGGTCGGACGTCCGGCTGTATTCGCGCGACCTGAACGACGTGAGCACGCAGTTCCCAGAGGTCGTCGAGGCGGCCCGGCCGCTGCCGTGGACCGGCGTCGTCGATGGGGAGATCCTGGCCTGGAAGGACGGCCTCGTGCTGCCGTTCCAGAGCCTCCAGGCACGCCTCGGCCGCAAGTCGCCGTCGAAATCGATCCAGGCAGAGGTCCCCGTGATCTATGTCGCCTTCGACCTGCTCGCGCTGGGTCCCGGTGACGATCCGGAGGGTGGCGCAACCGTGGAGCCGCTGCTGCGTGAACCCTTGCGCGAGCGGCGTCGCCGGCTCGATCTGCTCGATCTGCCGACCATCGACGTCGGCGGACGGTTCACGCGTTCGCACCTCGCGGTCGCCGCCGATGAGCCCGCGCTCGAGATGGCGTTCGCCGAGTCGCGTGCCCGACGCAACGAGGGGCTCATGGTCAAGGACCCGACCAGCATCTACTCACCGGGCCGGCGGGGCCTCGGCTGGCTGAAGATGAAGAAGGCGCTCGCGACCATCGACTGCGTCGTCGTCGGGGTCGAGGTCGGTCACGGCAAACGCCATGGCGTGCTGAGCGACTACACGTTCGCCGTCCGTGACACGACGACCGGCAAGCTGGTGAACATCGGCAAGGCCTATAGCGGCCTGACCGACGTCGAGATCGCCGACATGACCACGTGGTTCGAGGCGCACACGATCGCCCAGTACGGGCGCTATCGGCAGGTCGAGCCGTCGGTCGTCGTGGAGATCGCGTTCGACGTGATCGTCCGGAGCAGACGGCACGGATCGGGGTTCAGCCTGCGCTTCCCGCGCATCGCGGCACTGCGGCCCGACAAGTCCGTGGACGACATCGATACCGTCGAGACCGTGACGGCACTCTACGAGGGTCTCCAGCACGGATCGGAGCTACTGGTGACCGCGGGCGCCAGGTCCGTTCCCCCCGGAGCGCCGTAGCCTTCCCGCCGAGTCCTCGTCCGCGTATCCTTCGCCCATGTTCGAAGGCATGGGGGGTCCTCCCCCGACGATCGCGCTCACGCTGTACACGGATGCGTTCATCATCCGAGGGACATTGCTGACGCGTCAGCGCCGCGTCACCGACATCCTCAACACCGCCGAGGATCGTTTCCTGGTCCTGGGCGACGTGACCTCGGATGAGTTCGGGAGCCGCGGCGATACCATCCGCGCCGAGTACGCCCAGATCAATCTCGCCTCGGTGCTGTTCGCGGTCGCCGACACGCCGGTCGAGACGCCGCCGGAGCTGCGGACACCCAAGGTCCCGGAACAGGCGATGGTGTCGGTGCCGCCGTTCAAGGTGACCGGCCAGATCCACCTCATGCCCGAGCACAACCTCCGCGAGGCCCTGACCGAGCTGACCGGCAAGTTCCTGCCAGTGACCAATGCCGCCTTCTGGTCCGACGTCCTCGGCGAGGCGCGCCAGACGGCCGAGCTCGTGGCCGTGAACCACGAACGGGCGCAGATCCTCGCCCCGCACCAGTACGTCGACCCGTGGGCGGATATCGAGCGTCCGGCCGGGACGCCGGCCCCCGCCCAACCCGGGGACCCGCCGCCGTGGCCCGCCACGGACGTCCCACCGGGATCGACACCCCCGACGCCGCCTGGGGAACCCTCGGGCTGGTGAGACCGGGCTGCTGACGGCGGTCCGGGGCGGGCCGCTCGACGCGCGGGGGGACGCCGGCGCGTTACCGGTCGACCGGCAGGTCCAGGCGATTCCCCCATTCGGCCCAGCCACCGTCGTACACCGCGACGTCATCGTGGCCGAGCAGCATCAACACGAACGCGAGCTTCGCGGCCGCCACGCCCGAACCGTCGTAGGCCACCATCCGCCGCCCGCGACTGACGTTGGCGGCATGGAGCCGGCTCCGCAGCTCGTCGCCGCTGCGCAGTTTCTGACTGCCGGCGTGGTGCATGGTGCCGACCGGCACGTTGATCGCGCCCGGGATGTGCCCGAGCCGGCGCGTGTTCCCCTCGAATCCCCGGTACTCGGCCGGGGCGCGGGCGTCGAGCAGCGCGACGCCCGGCGCCCCGAGCATGGCGCGAACGTCCGAGGTCGTCAGATGCATCCGGTTCGGCCCGCGCGGCGTGAACGGGGCGACCGGCAGCTCGATGCCGTTGGTCAGGCCGCGCGCCACGGGGCGGCCCTCCGCCTCCCAGGCCGGGAACCCGCCGTCCAGGATGCGGACCTGCTCCAGGCCGTACGCTCGGAGCGACCACCACACCCGCGCGGCGTACAGCCCCTGCGTGTCGTCGTACACGACGACCGTCGAGCCGTCGCCGATACCCGCGCGTGTCGCGACCTCGGCGATCCGATCCGGGGCGGCCAGCCGCATCGCGTCGGAGTCCTCGACGTCGTCGACGAGGTCGACTCGCCAGTCGACGTGCCGCGCGTTCGGGATCTGCCCGGCGAGGAAGACGTCGGCGCCCGTGCCATCCGGCCGCCAGCGGGCGTCGATGAGGCGGACGCCCTGCCGACCGAGGTGTTCGGCGACCCACTCGGTCGACGCGAGGAGCTCGGGGCGTGCCAGGCCGGACATCGTCGCTATCATACGGCCGTGGTCGCCCCCTCCCCGCCCGATGCGGATCGCCTGGCGGCGGTCCGGGCGGCCCTCCCCGCGCTCGAAGCGGGCATCTACCTCAACACCGGATCCGTCGGGCCGCTCCCCGCCGAGACGGCCGCCGCGATGAACGAGATCGCGGCCTATGAGCTGGCGACTGGTCGCGCTCATCCCGACTACTTCGAGGACATGCTCCAGCGCATGGCCGAGGCGCGGGCTGCCGTCGCGGCGGTGCTGGTCGCCGATTTGTCCGACATCGCCCTGACCCACGCGACGACCGACGGGATGAACATCGGCGCGTGGTCGATCGACTGGAAGCCCGGCGATCGCGCGGTGACGACGGGCCTCGAGCACCCGGGCGGCACGGGCGCGCTGTACAACCTGCGCGACCGGGTCGGCATCGACCTGGCGTTCGTCGATGTGCGGACGGCGGCCGATCGCGACGAACTCCTGGCCGCGTTCGATGCGGCGATCGATGCGCGGACCAGGCTCGTGGCGATCTCGCACGTGCTGTGGGCCACGGGCGCCGTCCTGCCGGTCGCAGCCATCGCCGAGATCGCACACGCCCGCGGCGCGGTCGTGGTCGTGGATGGGGCCCAGAGCGCCGGCGCCATCCCGGTCGACCTGACGGCGACCGGCGCGGATGTGTACGCCGTGTCCGCCCAGAAGTGGCTGCTGGGCCCCGAAGGGATGGGCGCCGTGGCCGTCGCGCCGGGCGTCCGCGACCGACTGCAACCCACGTTCGGCGGACATTTCACGTTCGAACGCATCGATCCGAGCGGCGTGGCGGTCCGCTGGCCGGATGCCCGCCGTTTCGAGGCATCCAACTACCACCGGCCCTCGATCGTCGGGATGGCTCGCTCGATCGGGTGGCTGAGCATGTTCGTGGGCCTCGATTGGGTGTACGAGCGTGGCGCGGCGATGGCGCGTCACGCGGCCGACCGCCTGGCGGCGATCGACGGCGTCGACCTCCTCACGCCACGCGACCGCATGGCGACCCTGGTGACGTTCCGGATCGCCGGGTGGCCCGCCGACGCGGCACTCGACGAGCTGGCCGCGCGGACCTTCGCGATCGCCCGGACCGTGCCGCTCGTCGACGCCATCCGGATCAGCGTCGGGTTCTTCACGTCCGAGGCGGAGATCGACCGGTTCATCGAGGGCGTCGGGCTCCTCGCGGCCCACACGCCGGAGACGCTGCCGCCCCGCCGAGGTCTCACCATCCTCGGCACCGGATGAACCGGCCAGCGGGCGGCGAGCGGAGGCCGGAGCCGCCGGTCGCCGTTCGACCTCGCTCCTGGGCGGACATCCGCTGGCGTCAGTTCCGGCATGCCCCTCGGCCGGTCGTCCGGGCCGTGCTCTCGAGTCTCATCGTGGCGGTCATCCTGGCGACGGCCTACGTGCTGTACGACCTGGCGCTCAGCCGGGGCGCCGGCCCCCCGGGTGGCGACCTGCGGGTGCTCGCACTCGCGGTTTACGCCGTGCTGGTACTCGTCGTCGGCACGGTCGTCACGTACCTCGTCGTCCCACAACCCAGCGGGTCGGGCACGACGAGGCGGCGGAGCGCATGGAGTGCGGCCCTGGGCTTCTTTGCCGCCGTCCCGATCGCGTGGCTGGTGATGGTGGTGGCGATCCAGATCGTGCGGCCCGCGCTCGGCTAGCCAGCACGGAATGTGGCCCAGACGCACCACATCCGCTATATGCACGACACGCGGCGTGGTCCATCCGTACCATTCCGCGTTACGCTCCGCTGGCTATCATCCAGCGTGCGCCGGGTCTCCGGTCGCTCCGCCATCGACGATCTCGAGGTCCCTGCCGCGTGTCCATCGACGAGCAGCACGTCGCACTTCCCAGGCTCTACGGAGCGCCGGCCTATGCCCGACCGGTCGCCCCGGTCGCGACGGCGCCGCGCCCGTTCGATCCTGACGACCTTCCCATCGATGCCTGGATGACCGACGACGAGCGGGAATTCGCCTCGACCCTGCCCGCGCGGGCCTGGGCGCCCGGTGGCGCCATCGTCGAAGGCGGGGAGTCGCCGCACGCGCACGATGGCCACCTCCAGCATGCGCTGACTCTTCGGCCGCGTGCGCTGAGCCTCAAGTCGATCGCCGGAAAGCTGCTCAACGGCGACTGACCCACGCCTGCGGGCCTGGTAGGGGAGGGTGGACTCGAACCACCGACTTCCGAGGTATAAGCTCGGCGCCTCTAACCAACTGGGCTACTCCCCCATCGGGGTCAGTCTATGCCTCCGCTCGGTCGAAGAGGAGTGGCTCGGGCCCCGGCCGCGTCAGTTCGCGGCGACGCGGACCAGATCCAGGACCCGCTCGAGGCGTCCGGGCGTGAGGCTTCGTTGCGCCGGCAGCGCGGCGATCCAGGCGGCGAGCTGATCCGGGGTCAGGACCGCGCACCCGGGCGTCCGCGCGATCGTCGGGGCGGGCCCCACGACGGCCGAATACACCTTGACGAGGAAGTCGTCGTCATCACTGAGCCACCGCCGGACCCGTTCGGCGTCGCGGGTGGCGCGATCGAGCGGGTTTTCGAGCGGGATCCATCCGCGTGACGTGCGGACCTGCCACGCGTCACCGTTGATGCGCGTGACGGCGCTCGGCGGCAGCTCGCGGATCACCGCGGCGCCGAACGGCCCGATCACGAGCTCCGCGACGCCACGGCCGTCCGCCAGCGTCAGGCCGCTTGCGACGGTGATGTCGTCGGGCAGGCCGTCGAGCGCCTTGAGTGCCGTCGATCGGCGCGGCGTCCGGCCGCGAGCCACGGCGAGACCGCGAGCGAGGCGGTTGGCGCCGGCCAGGACGAACCCGGCGGGGGCGACGAGCGCGATCGCCCAGGTGGCGATCCCGACCGCGATCTGGAGCATGTCGGGACGGCCGGCCGGGATGGCGTTGGTCAGCAGGGGCGTCGCGAACGCGACGTACGCGAGGGCCACTCCCCCGACGATGAACAGGGTCCCGAACGCCGTGCCGCTCACCAGCGGGACGATCGACCGGCGCTGGATCGGGCGAGAGGGAACGATGACATCCATGGCGGCCATCCTCCCTCGCGCGCGACCACTGCCTCAATGACCGAACGGGGGTAACGAACTCGGCCGGTGGGACCACCCGCCGCACCACATCGCACCAGAGCGCACAGGGCCCCCCGCCCGGTTTCGCAGGTCGGCTGGTGCGCACCGGACCCCCGTACCATTGCTCGGCCCGTGGGGCCGGCCCCATCCTCGCGAGGATGCTGCCAACTACGTCCCCCGTTGCTTTTGCGCGCTCGCGGTCCGGACTGGTGCCGGTCCGTCACGCGCGCGGGCGGACCGCCGTGAGCGCGTGGGGCATGGCCATCCTCTTCGTCCTCGCGATCGCGGCTCCGGCGTCGGCCGGCGCGGGACCGACCAGGCTCTCGGATGGGTCCGCGTCGCCCGGCAGCGGCACGACGCTCACGACGATCGCGTTCACCGTGACGTACCGCAACCGCGAAGGGTCGCCAGCCGACTGGGTCCGCGTGCGGATCGCCGGCGACACCCACGCCATGAGCAGCTCGGGCTCGGACTGGAAGCACGGCGTGGAATTCCGGTGGGCCGGCAAGCTGCCCCCCGGCACGCACACGGTCACGTTCGAGGCGATGGGTCGCGACAAGTTCAGCGCCAGCCTCGGTGGCGGCTCCGTGACGATCACGCTCCCACCGACACCGGCTCCGACACCGGCGCCGACTCCCAAGCCCACCCCGAAGCCCACGCCGAAGGCGACCGCCGAACCGACCATCAAGCCCACGGCGAAGCCGACCGCGGCGCCGACCCCTCGGGCGACGGCCGCACCCCGACCCACGACCCGACCGGATCCCACCCCGACGCGTGGTCCGAGCCCGGCGCCGACGGCCGGCTCCACGGCGGCTCCAAGCGCCGCCGCCGGCGCGACCTCGAGCCCGGCGGTGTCTCCATCCGATGGCACGACGGCACCGAGCACGAGCCCAGCGGGCCTCACCGCCGGTGCATCGGCGACGCCTGCGTCAGTTCCGTCGGCCGCGCCGAGCGATCCGGCTGTCGCCTACGTCCCAGGCAACGGATCGCCCGGCGACGGGGCGCCGCGGGCGCCGACCCCGGACGGCGGCCGAGGCACCGAGCCCGGGCCGTTCGACGGGCTGGCCTCAGCGATGGCGGGCCTCGACGGGGCACGGCCGGTCCTCCCGCTCGGACTGGTCGCCACGCTGGTCACGACCACCGGCGTGGTCGGTGCCGCGATGGCCTTCGGCGTGTTCGGCAAGCGCCGCCGCGACGGCGAGGCCCCGGCCGACGACGAGGTCCTGGCCGCCCAGGCCGCGAGCGGCTTGTCGGCCGATGCCTACGGCTTCGCCGATCGACCCGCTGCCGACGCCGCGGCCGCCGCGCTCTTGGCCGACCCCGAGTTGGCGATGCCGCGCTGGCGACGCCCGTCGCTGCTCGAGGCTCGCCGGGCCGACCCGGTCCGGGATGCCCCGACGGCGGCGCCTCGCCTCACGTTCGATCACGGTCTCGTCGGTGCGCTCGACGGGCGCGAGCGTCGTTTCATCGGGTACAACGTCGTGCGCCTCCTCGATACCCCCGATGAGTTGCGTGGCGCCGAGATCGGCTTCCTCGACCAGGGCGACGAGGTCCAGCTCCTCGAGAAGCGCGGCGTGTACTGGCTGGTCCTGTGCCCCGACGGACGCCAGGGCTGGATCCACAAGATGACCCTCGGCGAGGTGGTCGGCGAGGCACCGGTCATGAGCCCACCCACGGCCACGATGCCGATCGCGGCCGAGACGTGGACGATGGGTGACGACGTCGATGGGGACGTCCTGACCGCCTACCTCGAGAGCCGCCGCCGAGCCTGACCCGGTTCGGGATCCCGCCGCAGCACGAGGATGTGCTGATGCGCGATGTTCGGGACGAAGACCCGCGGGTAGCCGTATGGGCGCAGGCGCGTGCCGGCCTGATGCCAGATGAGATCGCCCTTGGGCACGAGGCCGGCGACATCCGCGCGCGCCGCCAGGTCCGACCCGACGAATTGGTAGCGCCCACCCTGATACGCGTCGCGCACGATCACGAGGACATACCGTCCCGGTCGCACCACGCGGTGCAGCTCGACGAACACTGACTGCATCCGGTCCAGGTACGTCGCGTAATCGGGCGCGTTGGCGAGATCGGCGGGGGCATCGCTCACCATCGCGTAATCGGTGCGGCGGTTGGCGTGTGTCTCGGCCAGGATCCCGCCGGCCATGGTCAGCGGCAGCTGGATGTTGTACGGCGGATCGGTCGCCACGAGGTCGACTGACCCGTCGGCGAGTTCGGGCAGGACCGCCAGCGCGTCCCCCACCCGCAGCTCGAGACCGCCGGGGTCGAATGCCCGGGGCCCGCCGGGATCGGCCGTGCCCAGGTCGGCGATGAGTGGGCCGGCGCCATCGCGTTCGGCGGCAAGCTCGGCCACGACGCGATCGTAGACGTCGGCCCAGCGACGATCGAGCTCGATCCCGAGCGCACGCCGTGGCCCGCGCGCGATCGCCGCTCCGATCAGCGTCCCGCCGACCCCGGCGAACGGGTCCAGCACGAGTTCGCCCGAGCGGCTGAAGAATTCGATCAGGCGCGCCATCAGGCGCGGCGGCTTGTTCGCGCCGTGCGCCTTGCGCGCCGCGTGACCGAGCTCGGACGGGTAAGCGGTCGTCATGACCGACTTCGTGAAGTACAGCCACTCCTCGCCCGGCAGCTCGTTGAGCTTGTTGGCGGGGTGAGGCGCTCGGCGGCCGTCGGTCACGCCGTGCAGCGTAGCGGCCATGAAGGCCCGATGCGGCCGTCTAGAATGGCCGGGATGCCTGCCACGTTCACGAGCGAGCGGTTCGTGGGGCGAGAGGACGCGTTCACGAGGCTCGCCTCGGTGCTCCAGTCGGCGAGTGCCGGCGATTCCGGTGCGCTGTTGATCGACGGCACCGCCGGCATCGGTACGACGCGCTTCATCGACGAGGCGATCCGCCGGGTCGCCGCGCTAGAGGAGCCCATGACCGTGCTGCGCGGTCGCGCGTTCGGCGTGGCCACGGATGCGCCATACGCGCCGCTCGTCCGCGCCATGCGACCGGCCCTCGCCGCCCTCCCGGACGCGGATCTGGCCGCGATCATGGGCAGTGCCACGGACGAGCTCCTGCGCCTCCTCCCCGAGCTCGAGGCCCGGTTGGGTGTCCGCGACGACGACGGCCGTCGGACTCTGACGACGGTCCCCGAGCGTCGTCAGGCACGACTGCTCGAGGGGATCCTCGGCGTCCTCGGCCGGCTCGGTGAGCGACGTCCGGTCCTGCTCGTCATCGAGGACCTCCACCGCGCCGATGCCGGCACACGCACGCTGGTCACCTTCCTGGCTCGCATCGCGCGCGCCCAGCGCGTGGCGATCGTGGGCACGTACCAGGCGGATGCGATCCGGCGCGACGACCCCTGGGCGATCGACCTGCGCGCGCTCGATGGCGCGCCGCGCCAGCCCGATCGCCTGACCCTGGGTCCGCTCGGCAGGGACGATCTCGCCCGGCTCATCGAGGCGATCGAAGGCGAGCGTCCGTCGGCCAGTGTCCTCGTCGTCGTCGTCGAGCGCTCCGGTGGACGTCCCCTCGTGGCCGAGGAGCTCCTCGCGGCGCGCCGCGAGCTTCCGACGGTGTCGTTGACGTCGACGTTCGAGGACCTCGTGCTCGCGCGGATGGCCGTTCGCTCAACGGAGACGCGGCGCGTCCTTCGCCTGCTCGCCCCGGCTGGGCGCCCGTTGTCGCGGGACACCCTGGCCGCCGTCGCTGAGGCGTTCGAGATCGGCGCCACGAGCGCGCCGCCGCGTTCGTCGAGTGGGCCACGACAGGGCGACGGCGTGCTCGACGCGGATCTCGCGGCCGGACTCGATGAGGCCCTGGCACACGGCTTCGCCCTCGAGGACGAGGATGGCGTGTTCCTGCGGCACGAGCTCGTCGGTCGGGCGGTCGAGGCCGACCTGCTGCCGTCGGCGCGGATCCGGCATCACGCCGCCCTCGCCAGCGCCGTCGAGGATGAGCCGTTCATGGCGATGCACCATCACCAGATCGCGCTCGATGCGCCGGCGGCCGGTCGGGCAGCCATCGCCGCGGCAGACCTGGCGGCCGCCGTCGATTCCCCGGCGGACGAGCTGGCCGCCCTCGAGCTCGCGATCTCGGCGCAGGGTGCGGCCCCCGGAGGTCGACGGCCGCGCGCGACGCGTGGCGCTGGCACGGGTCGTCGCAAGACCGCCCGGACAGACGGTCGTGGCCCGACCGACCTCGCGATCCGGGCCGCCGAGGCGGCCTTCGCGGCCGATCGACCGGTCCGGGCCGCGGCCTACCTCGACGCGACGATCGGCGCGGCCGACGCCCGCCAGGACCGGACCCGTCTCGGCCTCATCTACGACCGCCTCGGCCAGTTCCGCCGCGTCGCCGGCGACGCGGAAGGGGCCGTCGCGGCGCGGCGCCGAGCGGTCGAGCTCGTGCCGACCGCGCCATCGGTCGCACGCGCCGCGGTCGTCGCCGGTCTGGCCCAGCTGCGGATGCTCGAAGGCACGTTCTCGGTGGCCGAGAAGCTCGCCCGCGACGCGATCAGGATCGCGCGCGCCTGCGATCCGCCCGCCGCGTTCTGGGAGTTGCATGCCACGACCACGTTGGGCGTATCGCTCGGCTGGCGCGCCGACCCCGAGGCCGCGGTCGCGATGCTGACGGATGCGCGGCGTATGGCCGAGGAGCTGGGCGACCTGGACGAGCTCTTCCGCACCTATGCCAACCTGACCACTGTCCTGGATCTCGCGGGCCGGTACGAGGAGGCCGTGGCCGTGGCGTCCGAGGGCATCGCAGCGGCGCGCTCGGCCGGGCTGGAGGCCGTCTATGGCAACTTCCTTCGTGGCAACGCCGCCGACTCCCTGTTCCTGCTCGGCCGCTGGGATGAGGCGCGCACGCTGAGCATGACCGCGCTCGAATGGCTGCCGGCCGGTGTCAACTTCCTCAACACCCTGGTCTCGCTCGCCACGGTCGAGATCGAGCTGTCGGCCGGGGAGGCGGCGGGCCGGTTGCTCGGGCAGACGCTGCTCGAGCTCGAGGCGGTCCGCGACGCCCAGCAGGCCGTCCCGCTCCACCTGGCGGCCGCCTCATTCGCGCTGTGGCGAGGCGACCTGGCCGACGCCCGACGCGCCGTGCAGCGCGGCTGGACCCTGGTGCGCGAGACCGAGGACTGGATCCTGGCGGCACACACGGCGGCGACCGTGATCGAGGTCGAGGCCGCCCTCGCCGTGGAGGCGCGCGAGCAGCGCGACCTCGCCGCCCTGGCCGGTGCCCGTGAACGTGCCCGCGAGGTCATCCGCTCGGCGGAGGCCGTCGTGCGACGCCACGGCGTCGACCCCTCGCTTGGCTCACGACGGCTCGCCGATGCATGGCTGGCCACCGCGCGCGCGTATCGACGTCGGGTCGATGGCCGCGACGACCCGGCGACGTGGCGTGCCGTGGGCGATGCCTGGGCAGCGCTGCACATCCCGTACAAGACGGCACGCGCGCGCTGGCGGGAGGCGGAAGCGCGGCTCGGCTCGGGCGCGGGTCGAGCGGGTCGGGCCGACGCGCGGGCGCCACTGCTCGAGGCGGTCGAGCTCGCCATCGGGCTCGGTGCGATGCCGTTACTTCGCGAGCTCCGTGAGCTTGCCGGTCGCGCGCTGATCGCCCTGCCACCGGAGGCGGAGGAGCGGCTGGCCATCGGCCCGGAGGATCCCCGGGGCGCCGGCGCGAACATGCCGGTCCCGGTGATGGCCGGTCCCACGAACGGCACCGAGCCGTCTCCCCTTGTGCTGGGCGTGGCCGGCGTCCCCGAGGCCCCGACGAAGCGTGACACATTCGGCCTGAGCGGCAGGGAGCGCGAGGTGTTGATGCAGATCGCCCGCGGCCGGACGAACCGCGAGATCGGTGAGCGGCTGTTCATCAGCCAGAAGACGGTCGGCGTCCACGTCGGCAACATCCTCTCGAAGCTGGGCGTGTCCGGCCGTGTGGAGGCCGCCGCCGTGGCGATCCGGCTGGGGCTCACGGAACGGAGCTGAGCGTCGGACAAGAGCGAGACCCGGAGGGAGGTCTCCGGGTCTCGAATGAGGACGTCACCGGCCAGCAATGTCCGGTGAGCGAGTAACGATGTCGGTGGCCGCGGTCCGGGACGGACGTCCTGGCTGGTCGCTACCAGCGGCGGCCAGCGGCCAGGGTCAAGGCGATCGCGACGATCGGGCCGAGTGCCACACAGGCGCGCCAGACTCGATCGAGAAGAGGATAAGACATAAGACGGTGGGCTCCGGCGGTGCCAGGCTGGGCCCCTGAGCGTCCCCGCAGGGGAACCGGAGGCTATAGCCTGCGAGGGTCCCGGGACAATCCGGACCTTCGTACCACCCGGCCATGGGTCCTGGGTACTGGGCCCTGGGTGGCCATGCCCGTCGCGCCGCGTCGCGACGGCCCGGACGCGGTAGATTCCCCGCACGACATCCCACCGCGGTCTCCCGCGGGCCCGCCTCGAGGTCCCATCCATTCATGCGATCGATCCATCCGCTCGCCGTCGGCCTCTTCGTCCTCGCCGTCGCGGCCTGCGCGACCGAAACTCCCGGGTGGACATACGCGCCCGCGTCTCCCAGCTCGGTGCCGTCGGTCGACCCGAGCGCTTCCGCCGCGCCATCGGGGTCCGTCGCTCCCTCCGCATCCATCGCGCCGTCCACATCGCCATCGCCAGCGCCGTCCGCCACGGGCTCGGCGCCGGCCTCGGGTGGCCCGAGCCAGAGCACCCAGCCAGGCGCCTCCGCCGGGACGACGGTCGCGCAGCTGTCCGCCCAGAACATCGCGTTCGACAAGACGGAGCTCGGCGTCCCCGCCGACCAGCCGTTCCAGATCGAGTTCGCCAACAACGACGCCGGAGTCCCCCACAACGTCGAGATCAAGGACACAGCCGGTGCCAGCCTCTTCCAGGGCGAGGTCTTCTCCGGTATCGCGACACAGACCTACGACGCCCCACCGCTGCCGGCCGGCGCCTACCAGTTCATCTGCACGGTCCACCCCAACATGGTCGGCACGCTCACGGCACAGTGACCGCGTCGCGCCGATGACCCCGCACGGCGAGCAGCTGTGCTACACGGACGCCTACGCTCGGTCCGTGGCGGCCCGCGTTCGCCATGTCGACGGGGGCGAGACCCCGCTCATCGTCCTCGACCGCACGGTCTTCTATCCCGGCGGAGGCGGCCAGCCGTCCGACCGCGGGCTGCTCGTTCGCGCGAGCGATGGCCGATCCTGGACGGTCAGGGGCGCCAGGAGAGCCGGCGCCGAGATCGTCCACGAGCTGGACGCCGACACGGATCCGCCGGCCGTCGGCGAGGAGGTCCGAGTCGACCTCGACTGGGCGCGACGGCTCGCCCTGATGCGCACCCACACGGCGCTCCACGCCCTGTGCGGGGTCGTCTGGCGCGACCATGGCGCCCCCGTCACCGGCGGCAACATGGAGCCCGGCTCCGGCCGCATGGACTTCGAGTTCGCGACGATGAGCGGCGACCTCGTCGACTCGATCGAGGCGACCGTCAACGCCGAGCTTGCCGCCGCTCGCGAGGTCCGTGTCAAGGTCCTGCCACGCGAGGAGGCATTCGCCATCCCGGATCTCATCCGGACCAAGATCAACCTTCTGCCAGAGGGCATCGAGGAGATCCGGACGATCGAGATCGTTGGCCTCGACCTGCAGGCCGACGGCGGCACGCACGTCGCGAACACGAGCGAGGTCGGTGGCATCCGGGTGACGGGCTACGAGTCGAAGGGCCGGATCAACAAGCGCATCCGGATCGAGCTCATCGACCCGCTCGTCGAGGCCTGATGACCGACACGGCGGCGATCGGTTCCGTCGTGGCGGCCGGCGTGCCCCACGAGGTCGTGCGCACCGAACGGGCCGGGTCTGCCGAGGAGGCAGCGGCGCTTCAGGGCATCCCGCTCGACGCGCTCCTGCGGACGATCGTCGTCCGGCGCGGCGACGACGACTACCTGTTCGTGCTCGTCCCGGCCGGCCGTCGCTTCGACTGGCCGAAGTTGCGCGCCCACCTCGGTGTCCGGCGGCTCACCCTGCCCGATGCGGATGAGGCGCGCGAGGTGACCGGCTACGAGCGCTACACGATCACCCCGTTCGGCGCGACCCGGGCGTGGCCGGTCATCGTCGACGCCTCCGTCACGAGTCACGAGCGCGTGTCCGTGGGCGGCGGGGCTTTCGGTGTCAGCCTGCACATCGCCCCGGCCGACCTCGTCCGGCACCTGGCCGCGACCGTCGTCGACGTCTCGACGGACGAGCCCCCGCCGTAGACTGACCGTCCCATGGCGTCCGACTTCGCCACCGAGCTGGATCTCATCGGCCGGCTGTTGCTGGCCGCCGTCCTCGGTGCGGTCATCGGGGTGGAGCGCGAGATCCACGATCACCCGGCCGGCATCCGGACCCACCTGCTCGTCGCGCTCGGCTCGGCGCTCTTCACGGTGCTCTCGATCGTGGGGTTCCCGTCCCCGGACGGCAGCGCGACGGACCCTTCGCGAGTGGCGGCCCAGATCGTTACCGGCATCGGCTTCCTGGGCGCGGGCGCGATCCTGAAATACGGGCCTTCGGTCCGCGGGCTCACGACGGCGGCGAGCCTGTGGGCGGCCGCGGGCATCGGGATGGCGTCCGGGGCTGGCTGGCCCGTGCTCGGGATCGCGACCACGGTGATCGTCCTCCTCTCGTTGTGGCCGCTGCGGCTGCTGAGCGAGCGGCTCGACCTGGTCGCGCAGCGCCGGATGCGGGTCCGCATCCTGCTGCGAGAGCCCGCTCGGCTCGCCGAGCTGTTCGAATGGTTCGCGGGGCGGCAGCTCGAGATCGTCCACCTGGACAGCGAGCACGAGGACGGCGGCCAGGCCATCGATCTCGTGCTCGGCCTGCCCGTCGGGACGGACCGGACACGGATCCGCGCGGAGCTCGGCAGCCTCGACTGGATCTCCCTCGACGCAGGTGATCGGCCGGAGTAGACAGCGACGTCTGTCAGCCGCTACGGGCGGCGGGATGGGCCGGCAATCGGTGGCCTGCCTCTGGCATCATCGGCCGCGATGCGCCGTCCGCGATTGACCCTGCCGTTCCTGGTCTCGCCGCTGATCCGGCGCGTCGCGTGGCACATCCGACGCGTCGGTGGTCAGTTCGACCGGCGGTTCTTCCTGACACTGGCGCAGGGCATCGTGGTGTTCGTGCTCATCGCCGCGGTCCTCATCACGTTGGCCGAGAAGCCCTGGACGTTCGAGTCGGTCTTCGACTCGTTCAACTGGGGGATCGCGACGGTGCTCGGCCAGGGCGATTCGGCATTCGTGACCTCGCCGGCCGGTCGGATCATCGGCTGGTTGCTGATCCTGTTCGGCGTCGCCATGCTCGGCATGATCACGGGCGCCCTCGTCGCGATGGTGATCGATTTCCTGCTCAAGGAGGGCCAGGGCTTGGGTGCTTCGGGATACAAGGACCACATCGTCGTGTGCGGCTGGAATTCCACGGCTCGCGACCTGATCGCCGAGCTCCGCGGCGATGACTACGAGCTCAAGGTGGTCGTCGTGGCAGATGTCGACAAGAACCCGGCGGGTGACGGCGTCTACTTCGTGCGCGGTGACGCGACGGACGAAGCCGACCTCCAGCGCGCCGGGCTGCGCGACGCCTCGGCAGCGCTGGTCTTCCCTGAGGACGGTTCGGACAGCGCGGATATGCGCTCGATCCTGACGATCATGGCCATCGAGCACGTGGCGCCGGGCGTTCGGACCGTGGCCGAGGTGAACAACCCGCGGCACGAGCCGCATTTCCGGCGGGCCGACGTCGACGAGCTGCTGGTCACGTCCAAGGTCGCGGCCCGCCTCCTCGCGCGTTCCGCGCTCTACCCGGGGCTGACCGGGATCGTCACCGACATCGTCTCCGGCGGTGAGGGCTCCGAGCTGTACCGCATCAAGCTCCCCGATGACTATCTCGGCCTCTCGATCGACGCGGTCGCCGGACGCCTCCGGACGGAGCATCGAGCGACGCTCCTGTCGGTCAATCGCGGCGGTCGGGCCTTCGTGAACCCAGCGGCCGACTTCGTCCTGGAATCCGGTGACGACGCCGTCGTAGTGGCCGAATTGCTCGGGACGCTGGCCCCGCTGCAGATGCGAGATGCCCGCTCGGATGCCCAGGCATCCACCGCCGCCGCGGCGGCGACCTCCGGCGCCTAGAGGGCTTTGACCGCCGCGGTCAGCGCCGCCAGGCCCTCCTTCGCGTCGGCGAACAGCATGCCGGTCTTCTCGTTCGTATAGAGCTCGTTGTCGATGCCGGCATAGCCGCGGCCCATCGAGCGCTTGATCACGACGATCGACTTGGCGCGATCCACGTCGAGGATGGGCATCCCCGAGACCGGTGATCCCGGCCGCCGTGCCGCCGGGTTCGTGACGTCGTTCGCCCCGACCACCAGGGCGACATCCGCCCGGTCGAACTCGGGGTTGATGTCGTCCATCTCCTTGAGCTGCGGATAGGGCACGTTGGCCTCGGCGAGCAGCACGTTCATGTGCCCGGGCATCCGTCCCGCGACCGGATGGATCGCATACTTCACGTCGACGCCGCGCTCTTCGAGCAGCTCGGCCAGCTCGCGAACGGCGTGCTGCGCCTGGGCCACCGCCAGCCCGTAGCCCGGTACGACGATGACGTGCTGGGCGTAGGCCAGCTGGATCGCGGCGTCATCGGCCCCGATGGACCGGACTGAGCCGCCGCCGGCGGCCGCGCCACCGGCCGCGTCGTCGCCACCGCCGAAGCCGCCGATCATGATGTTCATGACTGAGCGGTTCATCGCATCGGCCATGAGCTTCGTCAGGATCGCGCCCGACGCCCCGACCAGCGCGCCCGCGATGATGAGCACGTCGTTCTCGATCACGAAGCCCGCCATCGCCACGGCCGTCCCGGTGAAGGCGTTCAACAGGCTGATGACCACGGGCATGTCGGCACCGCCGATCGGCAGCACCATCGTCACCCCGAAGATGAGCGCGGCGGCGATGATCACCAGGAGGACGAGCGGGCTGACGTTCCCGGCGAACAGGTAGAGCGCCCCGATCAGCGTGATCGCGGCGAGCGCAATGGTCACGATCCGGCCGCCCGGGATCAGGATCGGCTTGCCCGGGATGAGGCCCTGGAGCTTCCCGCTGGCGACGAGGGAGCCGGTGAAGGTGATGCTCCCGATGATCACGTCCAGGACCACCGCGACGGTCGTGACGAGCGGGACCGCGGCGCCGGCGCTGGCGAATCGGAGGTAGTCGTCGATCCCGATGAGGGCCGCCGCGCCGCCGCCGACGGCATTGAACAGCGACACCAGCTGCGGCATCGCGGTCATCTTCACGGCGCGGGCCGTGTACAGTCCCAGGCCACCGCCGATCAGGATGCCGATGACGATGATCAGCCAGCCGGTAAGGCCTGCGCCCTCGGCTTCGCCGGGATCACCCAGGGCGCCCCGCGCCAGCAGCAGCACCGCCGTCGCACCGACCGCGATGGCCATACCGGCGGCCGAGATCAGGTTGCCGTTGCGGGCGGTCGCGGGCGAGTTCATCCGCATCAGGCCGAGCACGAACATCGATGCGGCGGCCAGCCAGGCGAGCCGAACGAGGATCTCGATCGTGTCGAGGTTCATCGTCAGCCCTCGACCGGTTCGGCAGGCTTGGCCGTGACCGTCTTCTTGCGGAACATCTGCAGCATCCGGTCGGTCACGACGTAGCCGCCGACCACGTTCATCGTCGCGAACGCGACGGCGACGAGACTCACGAGCTGGCTGAGGAGGTTGTCGGCCTCGAGCGCGATGATCATCGCCCCGACCAGCACGATCCCATGGATCGAATTGGCGCCCGACATCAATGGGGTGTGGAGCGTCGCCGGCACCTTGCTGATCACCGCGAACCCGACGAGGATCGCCAGGACGAAGACCGTCAGTGCCGCCAGCAGGGGATCGTTCACGCCTGACCTCCGGTGGCTGCGGCAGCGGCCGGGGCCGGTTCGAGCAGCTGCTTCACGGCGTTGGACACGACCGCGCCGTCCTGGGTGATGACCGTCGCCTTGGTGACCTCGTCATCGGGGTCCAGATGCAGCGTGCCGTCCTTGACCATCCCGAGCAGCAGCGACGAGATGTTGCGGGCATAGAACGTCGACGCACCGGCGGGCATCGACGCCGGCAGGTTGTCGGGCGCGATGATCGACACGGCGTTGGACGTCTCGATGGTCTCGCCGACCTTCGAGAGCTCGCAGTTGCCCCCCAGCGTCGAGGCCGCCATGTCGACGATGACGGACCCCGGCTTCATCCGGGCGACCGCGTCGGCGGTCACGAGCACCGGTGGCTTGCGGCCCGGGACCTGGGCCGTCGTGATGACGACGTCCATGGTGCCGATGACCTCGTTGAGCTCGGCCTGCTGCGCGGCGCGCTCGTCGGCGGTCAGCTCTCGGGCGTAGCCGCCGGCGCCGGTCGCATCGATGGTGGTCTTGAGCTTCACGAACTGTGCGCCGAGGCTCTCCGCCTGCTCCCGCGTTTCCGGTCGCACGTCGTAGGCCTTCACGACGGCACCGAGCCGCCGGGCCGTGCCGATCGCCTGGAGGCCGGCGACGCCGATGCCGAGGATGAGCACGTTGGCCGGCTTGGCCGTCCCCGCGGCGGTGGTGAGCAGCGGGAAGTAGCGACCGTAGGCGTTGGCCGCGATCAGGACGGCCTTGTAGCCACCGACGTTCGCCTGGGAACTCAGCGCATCCATGGTCTGGGCGCGCGACAGCGTCCGGGGGATGGCGTCCAGGCTGATCGCGGTCACGCCCTGTTCGGCGAGCGCCCGGGCGGTGTCCGGGTCGATGAGTGGGGCGAGGAACCCAACCAGCGCCTGGCCCTTGCGCAACCGCTTGACCTCATCAGCCGATGGCTTGGCCACCCGCAGGATCACGTCCGCCTGGCGGTACAGCTCGTCGGTGGGCAGGACGGTCGCGCCGGCCTCCGTGTACACGCTGTCCGGGAGCGCCGAGCCGGCACCGGCACCGGTCTCGACGAGGATCTCCAGCCCGGCTGCCTGTAGCTTGCCGAGCGCTTCGGGTACCAGGGCGACGCGCCGCTCGCCGGGCGCGGTCTCCTTGGCGACACCGACCTTCATGGGCACCACCTGATTCGTGCGATGAGGGACCGCAGAGCCTGGGGAGCTCCGCGGGCGACGCTTGGGGTCGGCCGACAGGATACCGCGGGGGCGCGGAAGGTTGCGACGGCCCCGAGGTTGCGGTTCGGGTGCCGGATCAGACGACGGCCAGCCCTCACAGCCGCGAACGGATCTCCCACAGGTCCGGGAACGCCGGCCGGAAGAGCGTCGCGCGCAGGTACTCCACCCCGCTCGACCCGCCCGTGCCCGCCTTCGTGCCGATCGTCCGCTCGACCATCTTCACGTGCCGGTAGCGCCACTCCTGGACACCCTCGTCGAGGTCGACGAGCCGCTCCGCGACCAGGGCGGCGTCTGGGTCACCGCGATACACGGCAACCACGATCTCCTGGACGCGCTCGTCCGGCGTCGTGGCATCGGCGGGCACCGCATGCCCACGCTGGCCCAGGTAGGCCAGGAACGAGTCCCAGACCGACGGCCCGGCCTGGTCCTCCTCGATCGCCCGGCGCGCCTCGGATGCCTCCGGCTGGGCGCGGGCCGACGCCGGGTCGCGCAGGCCGAGCAGCGCCTCGACTTGCCGGAATCCACCGGACTGGAACCCCGACGCGGATTCGAGCCGGTCGCGGAATGAGAGGAACTGGAGCGGGGTCATCGTCTCGAGCACGTCGACCTGGGCGACGAGCGTCTTGAGGATCTTCAGGACCCGGTTCAGCAGGTGGAGTGCGGTGTCGGTGTCGCCCGATTCGAGCGCGCGCTGGACGGCCAGCAGCTCGTGGCGGACCTGCTTGAACCAGAGCTCGTAGACCTGGTGGATGACGATGAACAGCAGCTCGTCGTGCTCGGGGCCGTCCGCGCCGGCGGACCGCTCGACCTGGAGGGCGAGGAGCTCCGGCACCTTGAGGTACGACGCGTACGTGACGGCTCGGCGGGTCACGCTGACGATGGTACGCGCGAAGTGATCAGGTCCGCGGGTTGATACGGACGAGCAGCATGGCGGCATCTTCGTCGCCGAGGATCTCGCCGTCATGCGGGATCGAACCGTCCCAGCGGACGTAGTCTCCGGGACCCACCTCGATGCTGTGTTCGCCCTGGGTCAGCCGCATCCGCCCGCGAAGGACGATGTGATGCTCATCCCCGGGATGCGCGTGCGCCCCGACGCGCGTGCCCGGGGCGCCGACGACTTCGAGGATCGCGACGTCGCGCGAGGTCCGCCCATCGACATGCTCCACGCGCCCGCCGTCCGTGGCCGTCACCGGTCGCTCCCCCGCGCGCACGACCCGCGGCGGCGGCACGTCCTCCATCAGGAACCACGCCGGGGAGACGTCGAGCACCTCGGCGATCTGGCCAAGGACCGCCAGCGACGGCGACGCCTTGTCGTTCTCGATCTGCGAGAGGTAGCCGACGGTCAGGCCGCTTCGCTCGGCCACGCGGGCGAGGGTCAGGCCGCGCTCCGTCCGCCATCGACGGATCTGTCGACCGACGACCGGGCGCGCGCGGATGGCTCGGTCGGGCTGTCTCATTATCATTTGCCCTCATCAAACTGGTATTGACAGGAGTATACCATGCGCGTATGGTTGCACCAGCAACGAAATGCCGACCCGACGAAACGGGCCGGCAACCTCAGGAGGATCCAGGATCATGGACATCGCGATCATCGGCGCCGGCAACGTCGGCACGGCCCTGGCAGGAGCGCTCGCTCGCGCCGGCCATCGAGTCACCATCAGCGCCAGGACCGAGGGTCACGCGACCCAGGTCGCGCAGGCTACCGGAACGGGCTCGGCCAGCTCGAACAAGGACGCGATCGCCGGCAGCGACGTCGTCATCTTCGCGGTCCCCGGGACGTCCTTCGATGACCTCGTGTCCGAGCTCGGCCAGGACCTTGCGGGCAAGGTCGTCGTCGACGTCTCGAACCGCCCCACGCCCGATGCCTCCGGGACCGGCACCTCCGCCGCCGAGGAGCTACAGGCTCGACTGCCGGATGCGTCCGTGGTCAAGGCCTTCAACACGGCCTTCGCCACGCGCCAGGCCGATCCGAACGTCGACGGCGTGTCCGCCGACGGCTATGTGGCCGGTGACGACGATGTCGCCAAGGGGAAGGTCCTCCGCATCGTCGAGTCGATCGGCTTCCGACCGGTCGACGCCGGCTCCCTTGCCGTCGCGCGTACCCTCGAAGGCATGGCGTGGCTGAACATCAGCCGCAACATGCAGGGCGGCACGTGGCAGGACGCCTGGGTCCTCCTCGGCCCCGACAGCCGGAGCTGACTGATGGCATCGATCCCCGTCGCGCGACTGAACCACGCCGTCCTGTACGTCCGCGACGCCACGGCGTCGGCCAAATTCTACGGCCGCGTCTTCGGGTTCGAGGTCGTCGAGAGCGCGTTCGGCGGCCGAGCCGTCTTCATGCGCTCGCCCGATGGTGACAATCACCACGACCTCGGGCTGTTCTCGGTTGGGCCGGACGCGCCGCGCTCACCCCGCGGATCGACCGGCCTGTACCACTTGGCCTGGGAGGTTCCGACGATCGAGGACCTTGAGGCGGCGGCGAAGGTCCTCTCCGAGGAGGGGGCGATGGGCGGTGCCTCGGACCACGGCGTGAGCAAGTCCCTGTATGGGGCGGACCCCGACGGCAACGAGTTCGAGATCATGTGGCGCGTCCCCGCCGAGGCATGGGGCGAGTACGCCGACAAGGGCGTCGTGATGCCGCTCGATCTCGACGCCGAGGTTCGCCGTTGGGGGGCCCGGGGAGCCGCACCAGCCTGACCCGTGCAGGCGCTCGGGCGCGGAACGCCCCGCACACGACACGTAGCTGCAAGCCGTCCGAGACCACCGCCCGGGCGGCTTCGACGTCCTCCGCGAGACCATGGGCGCAGCCCCACGAGGAGGTACACCATGGCCGAACTCACGACGGACAAGCGCGATCGATTGCGGGACACGTCCTTCGCCTACATCGACAACGACGGCGAGCGGCACCTGCCGATCAACGACGAGTCGCACGTCCGCAACGCGATCGCTCGGTTCAACCAGACCGATTTCGAGGACGGCGGCGCCAAGTCCGCGGCTGCGCGCAAGATCATGTCCGCGGCGCGACGCCACGACATCGACGTCGACGACTCATCCGACGTCGCGAAGGCCTCGAAGCGCTAGACGGTGGGCTAGGTCGGGGTGGGACCGATCCCCGCTCCGGCCGCCGCGGCCGCGGCCCCGGCGGCGACGATGACCAGGCTCGCGATGTACACGTGCCCGATCGTTCCCCACAGGATCGATCGGGTTCGCCATGCCAGCCAGCCATAGACGAGCCCGCCGAGCAGCGTCGAGTAGAGCTCCAGCTCCGGCTTGCCGAGGTGGACGTACACGAACGGCATCGTGGCCACGACGACCCCGATGGGACCGATCGCGCGCAAGAGCACGAAGGTGAGGAAGCCGCGGAACAGGAACTCGCTCGCCGTCAGATCGATGCCGTTGGTCAGGAGGAGCCCCGGGAGCGGCTCCACGCTCTGGCCGTAGTACGCGCGCGCGTCGGGGAGGGTCGCGAACCAGAGGATGAGCGGCGTCATGACCGCGCACCCGAGGAGCGTCAACGACGTGCCGGCTCGCCAGTCGCCGATCGCCAGTCCGTAGCGGGATGGCCGCTCGCGGAAGACCAACAGGACGACAGCGAGCGGGACGAGCCCGAACAGCAGCGCCCGCTCGAGCGCGACGACACGCATGGCGACCGGCGATCGGCCCAGGAGGGCGAGTTGGTCCGGCAGGAACGTCCGGGAGACGTCGGCGAGCAAGACGAGCGTGACGACGGCGATCGCCACCGTAGCGCGCCACGGCAGCCGCAGGCCGAGCACGTCGATCGCGTGCCGGTCCGCATCACTGGCCGGATATGCCGGGACATCCGCGAGCCAGCGCCGGACCGCCTCGACGCCGGCGGGGCGTGGCAGGCGCCGTCCCAGCGGCACCTCGGTCATGGGCCGCTCACACGGATGATCATCGGGCCATCGCGTCGCATACCCTACGGCGATGATCGTCCGTGTCCTGACTGCCACGCTGAAAGCCGAACGCGCCGAGGTCTTCAATGCGCTGATGCGTACGCAGCTGCCGCTGCTGCGCGAATACCCGGGCCTGCGCTACGCGAAGCTCGCCCGACGCATCCGCAGCGGCGAACAGGAGGTGCTTCTGTTCGAGGAATGGCGAGACACCGCGGCCCTGTACCGGTGGGCCGGGCCTGATATCGACCGACCGCGCCTGCTGCCGGGTGCGGAGGAGTTGGTCATCGATCTGCATGTCGCCCATTACGAGGCGCTCGACATGGACCTCGAGGACCTGGACGACCTCTGAGGGGTAGATCCGAACCCCCGACCCATTGATCCAACGCCAGTCGCTCGTCGGGAAACCCGATGGCGAATGCGGCGTTGATCTCGGTGTGCCGCAACAGGGATCGGCTTGGGTGGCCATGCGCCAGAGCATAGGAAAACGTCGCAAGCAGGTCTGGCCCGCCCGGAGGGATTCGAACCCCCGACCTACTGATCCGAAGTCAGTCGCTCTGATCCACTGAGCTACGGGCGGACGCGCAGCGGATGATACCGCGTCACTCGGGTTGCAAGCCGTTGGCGCGAAGGGCACGGACTATCATCATGTGCTCATGGCCCGTCACGACCAGCATCCGACTTTGCCCCAGACCCGCCCCGCTGGCATCTGCGCCGGGCTCGGTCATGTGCTCATGTACGGCAACCCGGCGTTCCACGCGCAGTTCGGGTCGCGCTGCATCGGCATGCCGGCACGCGAGGTGATGGTCGACCTTCCCGAGTCGGCGTTCGCACTGTTCGATGCGGTGCTGGAGCGAGGTCGACCGCTCGCCCGCTGGATCGAACGCGACGGCCGGGACTGGCGTCTGACCGCCATGCCGCGCCGCGACCCCACGACCGACGCCGTCGACGGCGTCGCCTTCCACCTCCGTGCTCGTGAGGACGTCCCCGTCGTCGAGCCCGGCGCCGGCCACTAGCGACTGACCGAGCCGCGGTCAGCGCCGTCGGTAGCGCCGGCCGATCATCCAGTACGCCGGGATCGATGCCAGCGCGGCCGCCAGCGAGAGCGCTCGACCGTCCCGCCCCTCGAGACCGAGCAACCGATCCGCGGCGCCCGCATCGGCCGGACGCGCATCCACGATCGCGAGGTCGATGGCCACATGGTCCGGTTCCGCTGCGCCGAGCGTCGCGATGAGGGCCTCCGGACGTTCGCCTGCCTCGTACTCGGCACGCACCTCCGCTTCGGCGCGCCACGTCGGCTGGCGCAGCAGGATGGCCCGCCAGCGTTCGGCGATCGCCGCGGGCACACGTCCGTCGCCAGGCGTCGGAGGTGCCTCGCCGGGGCCCGTGACATCGACGCCTCGCGCCCAGCGGGCCGCCTGGTGGAGGAGCGCGTACTCGTCGAGGTCGGCGTAGGCCGCGAGTCGTTCCGCGGGCGATCCGTCGCCGAAGATCGCGCGCACGGACGTCCCGAACACGTCGGCGAGATCGAGGTCGATGGCCCGGACGGTCCGGTGGAAGTAGACCTGCTGGTACATGAAGCGGCGCGCCGTCAGGAAGATCTCGAGCGCGCCGAGACCCGGTTCGAAGAGCGTCAGCCCATCGCTGCCGATGAAGGTGTAGCGGCGCAGCCGCTCGACATCGACGGGGCCCGCCGCCACCCCGGTCAGGTACGCGTCGCGCCGGACGTAGTCGAGGTTGTCGACGGTGAACACCCCCGACAGGAGCGGTGCCAGCCAGCGGACCCAGCGCGGCATCGCCGGATCCGCCAGGGCCGGCTTGGCGATGAGGAAGGCGATCCACTCCGGATCGATCGACTCGCCGTCCGCGAAGGCGTCCCGCTCGGCGACGGCACCGGGTGCTCGGCGCAGGCCGCGCAGGAGCGGGCCCAGCTCATCGATGACGATCCGGGCGCTCAGGTCTTCATGGGTGAGGAGCTTGGCGGCGGGGCGCCGCGGATCGGCCGGCGCCTCGAACCCCGACAGGACGTGGTCGTCGAAGAAGTGGGCGAACGGGCCGTGCCCGACGTCGTGCAGCAGGCCGGCCATCCGCAGCGTCTCGGTGACCAGGCCCTCCGACGGAAGAGGCTCGTCGTCCGGCGCGGTCGCCAGGGCGGACCGCAGGCTCGGGTACAGGGAACGCGCCCAGAGCCCGGCCTCGTGCATGACGCCGAGACCGTGGGTGAAGCGCGAATGCTCCGCCGTCGGGAAGACCCAGCGAGCGCTCTGGAGCTGGCTGATGCGGCGCAGCCGCTGCAGCCAGGCCGTGTCGAGGAGGTCCTCCTCCGCGACCTCCTCGGCGGGCAACCCGGCTGCGGCCGTCTCGGCCGAGCCGAGCCGCTTGGTCAGTTCGATGTACCCGTGGACCGGGTCGCTGATGAGGTTGACGGCGGCGAACGGGTGCCGCCGGATCGATCCGGTCAGGGCACCCAGATGCGAGACTGGGCGGTCCACGAGCCCACATTGCCACGCCGGTCTGTCGCTCGCACGCGGATGGCGTAGTACTGGCCATGGACCCGGTCGCGCAGGGTCAACGCGGTCGATGTCGTGTTGTCGCGGAGCGTGCGCCACGATCCGGCGCCGATCCGGTACTGGAGGTCGAAGTCACGCAACCCCGCGGTGTGTGTCTGGAGGCGGATGTCGGACCCGGTCCACGACCAGCTCACATCGTCGCCCGACCGCCGCGCCGCGGTGATCCCGGCCTTGGCGCCGGTGTGGTCGAGCGATTCGGTCATGACCGCGGATCCATACGTCCGCCGATTCGAGGACCGAAGCGCGAGCCCCACCCCGATGTAGTTGAAGCGCGAGCTCATCAGCAAGGCCCGATGTGGCGAGCTCCGCATCCAGGCGCGGTAGATCGCTCGCGCTGAGTCGACCGTCCAGGCCGCGGTGGACCACCCGATGGTCTCGCCGTAGCGATACCACTGGACGCGCTTGTAGTTCAGCTGGTTGTAGAGATTGCCGCCGATGCTGTGGCTCAGCACGTTGTTGCTGGCCATCCGGGAGGCCCGGAGCCCGGCGATGTAGGCCAGGGTCCCGTCGCCGCGGAGTGGTCTCAGGCCGGCCGCGGCACGGTCCGTGTTGACCCATCCGATGATCATCGCCTCGGCGGTGGAGGCGGAGGTCGCCGCGCTGACCGGCGCAGCAAAAGCGGTCACGGCCATCGCCGCGATAAGGGTCGCGCCCAGGGCACGGGACAGCGACCGACGGTGCGTGCGGGGGAGCAAGGGCACATCCTCCGAGCGTGTGGGGGGCACGTCGTAGGCGACCTAGCCTAACCCGACCGAAGGGCCCTCGTCCACCCCAAACCCCAGTCAGCCCTCGTATCGAGTCAAAGAGCGGTGCATCGTGGCAACGACATCGGCCCGGAGCTCCGGTGGCTCGAGGACCTCCACGTCGTCGCCCCAGGACAGGATCCAGAGGCGGACCTCGATGGTGCCAGCCACCGTCGCGCGCCACGTCAGCGAGCCGTCGGGCTCGCGCTCGACCCGCTGGCTCGCATGCCACGTGGCCTCCTGGACGCGGGTCGAGACCGTCGGGCTGAAACGCAGGACGACGTTCGTCGCCGGCTGGTCGGCGATGATGTCCCACGCCCGTCGAAGCGTGGCCTCGACGCCGTCGCCCTCGGGCAGCTCGAAGGTCCGTGGCGTGAGGGCGACGTCGCGGATGCGCTCGATCTTGAAGGTCCGCAGCGCGTCCCGCGTCTCGTCCCAGCCGATCAGGTACAGGGCGTGTGTCTGGAGTGACGGCTCGATGAGGTAGGGGCGGACGACGGCCTCCCGGGGTGTGGCATCGGTGCCGTACTGGGCCGGCTCGTACGAGAGCGTCACGACCCGTCGCTCCGCCCAGGCCCGGGTCAGCCGGTGGACGTGCTCGCTGAACGCCTCGTCGCGCGGATGCTGGGCGAGGACGTCGAGCGTCCGCTCGACGTGGTCGGCGAGTGGACGTGGCAGGACCTCCTCGAGCTTCTCGAATGCAGCGGCGAGGTCGGGGTCGTACTTGTCGGCATATCGGACCATCAGCCGCGCCGACAGCACGACCGCCATCGCCTCGTCGAGGGTCAGCTTCAGCGGCGGCAGGAACTCCTCGCCGACGACCCCCCAGAGCCCACCCTCGGACCAGACCGCCACGCCGACCTCATCTTCCAGGGCGCGCAGGTCTCGGTAGACGGTCCGGGTCGCGACGCCGACGCGCCGGGCGATCTCCGGAGGACGGATGCCGTCGGGGTGACCGCGCAGGACGGTCACGACACGAAGCATCCGGGCGAGCCGATCGCGCTTCCCGAACCGCTCGGGCTCGTCCTCGAACGTCATGGGCCGGGAGGATAGATGACCATCCCGACCCCCCGTTCGGTGGCCGTCAGGAACACGTCGATCGTCGCCTGGATCGCCTCGGGCTCGATGCCCGCGGCCTCCCCGTTGACGGAGCCTGCCACCTGTCCCAGCTGGCCGTCGACGAAGACCCAGTAGTCGAGCTGGCCACGCCATCGCTTGAGATCGGCGTCGCCGATCAGCCAGCTGACCTGCGGAAAGGCGTCCCGGAACGTGGCGCCATCGACGGCGACCCGACAGCGCCGCGCGCGGGCACCGCCGATGACCTCGATGCCGTGGTCCTCCGCCGTCGAGCGCGACTGACGGGCGAGCGCCGTGCGGACGGCCTGCAGGTCGAGTGTCTGCTCCCGGACGGTCTCGGCATCCGCTCGTCGCCAGCCACCGACCGGGTTACGGGTCCACGCCCGTCCACCGAAGCTCGCGGCGCCGTACTGGCCGAGCTCACGGTCCGTGGCGACGTAGGCCAGCCAGCGGAAGTTCGTTCCGACTCGCTGGCCGGAGACGTCCACGGTCCCGGTCGCGCGGCCGTCGATCTTGCCCCCAAGATGGGCGATGAGCCGGGCGGTCCGGCCCGCGTTCAGGGCCCCGTCGCAGGGCGGCAGCTCGGCCTCGGCGTCCGTCGGACCGAAGCGCGATGCGGCCGGCGGGATCGTCCGATCCCGCAGTGCGATCTCGTTCGCGATCGCCGCGCCGGCGAAGGCCGTGCCGGCGACCACGGTGAACGCGATCGCGGTGAGGGTCCCGACGGCCAGGCGCCGGGGCCGAAGGGCGGTGCCCGCATCGAGCCGTCGCGCGAGACCGAAGCCCGCGAAGAGACTCGTCCCCGCCAACGCCAAAAGCCACGGGTACGCGGCCCCCAGCGAGGGCATGAGGGTCTGGGAGCCGAGGGCCTGGAGTTGGTTGATGATGCCGCCGATCGACGGCAGCAGCAGCAGGAGCGAGCCGACGCCGAGGGCCACGACCATGGGGTACGTCGTGCGTCCCCGCGCCACGGGCGGCCACACGATCCCGCTGATCGCGACGGCCAGTGGCAGGAGCATCGTGATCCCCACGACCACGTCGAGGGGCCCGCCGGGCCGGTAGGCCAGGAGCACGACGACCGCGGCCAGCGCCCACGCCCCTGCGAGGGCGCTGCCGAGCAGGCGGAGTTCCAGCCGACGGGCACGCATGTCCGCCGAGTCTACCGATGCATGAGACGAGACCATGCCGCAAGTACCGGCATGCATAGGACCGGTGGGTCATCGCGACTCGCGGACCACCGAGTTGAACATTCCCCTACCGCACCGGACCGACCGGCGCGGACCGTCACATCCGAGGGGCACGTGCGACATGGCCGGGCCGGCACCGCGCAGTTCACGGGGACGCGGGCGATCACCTCGCCACGTGTCGTCGCGACCACGTTCCGCTCCGTCGACGACGGTCGATCGCGGATCGGTGGGCATCGCCCGAGCCCCCTCGCCGGCGATCGAGCATGCTCGAACGGCGGCAGACCAGCTCGTCACCCGGTCGACCTATCGACAGCTGCTGCTCAAGGGGCTTGCGCCCGATGAGGCGGCCAACCTGACCGCGTTCCTGTGCGGGATCCCGGTGGCCGATGTCCACTGGTCTCTCCGCCAGATCAACGAATTGCTCTTCCTTCGCGAGCTCGCCCGAAAGGGCCGGTTCGGACCATCGGACGGGGAGGCGCCCCGCCCGCACTGACCCTCCGTTTCCACCTGATCGCTCGGACGGATCCTCCTCCCCGCCCGATCGATCGCCCAGCCCGAAGCGGCGCCGAGCCTCCTCCCGGCGCCGCTTCGGCACGTTCGGAGGTTCGCTACCATCCGCGGCATGCGACCCGTCATCACCTTCCTCACCGACTTCGGCCCGTCGGCCCCCGCCGTCTGTCGTGGCGTGATGTTCCGGATCTGCCCGGACGCGAACATCATCGACATCAACCACCAGGTGCCGCGCTATTCGATCCGCGATGGTGCCGCGTCCCTGGTCTTCGCCCTGCCCCACATGCCGGTCGGCATCCACGTCGCCGTGGTCGATCCGGGTGTCGGCACGGAACGGCTCCCGGTCGCGCTGCGGACCGCGCGCGGCGACGTCCTCATCGGCCCGGACAACGGCCTCCTGATCGGTGGGGCCGAGGCCCTCGGCGGGATCGAGGAGGCGCGGTCCCTCGAGAACCGCGATCTCATGCTCCCGGTCATCAGCCAGAGCTTCCACGGCCGCGACATCTTCGCGCCGGTCGCCGGTCACCTTGCTTCGGGGGTGGAATTCTCGATCGTCGGGCCGACGGTCCCCGTCGCCGACCTCGTCTGCTTGCCGGTCGTTCGCCCGACCGTCGGGGAGGGGGTCCTCGGCTCCACCATCGTCCACGTACTCATCTACGGCAACGTCACCTTCGCCGGCACTCCGGCCGATCTGGAGGCCGCGATCGGTCCGCTCGAGCCGGGACGCGCGCTCGTCCTCGAGTTCCCGGAACACGATGGCGCGCCCGCCGTCGAGGAGCGGACTGTCTGGGAGCGCACCTTCGGGAGGGTGCCGCTCGGGGCATCGCTGCTGATGGCCGATTCGGAGGGCCACCTGTCACTCGCCGACAACCAGGGCGACGCTGCAGGACGCCTCGGCCTTGCGCTGGACCGGCCGGTCCGCATCCGGGCCGCCTGACGGGATGGCCGGCCCGCTCATCTCCTTTCTCTCGGACTTCGGCAGCGGATCCACGCCCGCCGTCTGCCGCGGCGTCCTCGACCTCGAGCTCGACACGCCCGTCCGCATCGAGCCCGCCTGACCGTGGCCGCGTCGCAGGCCGCCGCTCCGACGTCGACGCGCGAGGTCGCGCCGCCGCTCGTGGCCGTCGAGGGCCTGACGTTCCGCTACCGGCGCGCCACCGAACCCGCGATCCGCGATGTGTCCCTCGTCGTGCAACCAGGCGAGGTCGTGCTCGTCGCGGGGCCCTCCGGCTGTGGCAAGAGCACGCTCATCCGCGCGATGAACGGCCTGATCCCGCACGCGTACTCGGGTGACCTCGAGGGCACGGTGCGGGTCGAGGGCGGGCTCACGACCGAGCTGAAGCTTCGCGACATTGCGGGGACGGTCGGGACCCTCCTGCAGGATCCGGCGAAGCAGATCGTCGGAGCGACCGTCGAGGCGGAGCTGGCATTCGGGCCCGAGAACTTCGGCGTGCCGCGCGACGAGATCGCCGAGCGGATCCGCGAGGTCGCGACCCAGGCCGGCGTCGAAGCCCTGCTCGGGCGCGAGACCGCCGCGCTGTCCGGTGGCGAGCGGCAGCTGCTGGCGATGGCCGCGATCCTCATGATGCGGCCGCGGCTGTTCGTCGTGGACGAGCCGCTCGCCAACCTCGATCCGGCCACCGCCGGACGACTGCTGACGCTCCTGCGGGCGCTCGCCGATGCCGGGTCCGCGATCGTCATCGTCGAGCATCGGGTCGAGGAGGCGCTCGCGCTCCAGCCCGGTCGGGTGCTGTACCTCGATGAGGGGCGGACCCGCTACCTTGGCCCGGTCGATGGCTTCCTCGAGGTGGCCGATCCGGCCGCGGTGAAGCTGCCGTTCGCCGTGGTCGCGAGGCGTGTCACGCAGACCGCCGCGGCGGCCCCGGATCCGGCGACGCACCCGGCGGTGGCGGCCGACCCCGAACCGGTCCCGCCACCGACCATGCCGGCTCGGCTGGAATTCCGGGCCGTGACCGCGGCGATCGGGGAGACACGGATCCTGCGGGGCGTCGACGCCAGCTTCGGCCGGGCCGAGGTGGTCGCCGTGCTCGGGCCCAACGGCTCGGGCAAGACGACGCTCTTCCGCACGGCCATGCGGCTGCTCGACATCACCGGTGGCGAGATCCTGGTCGACGGCGTCTCGCACGCAGGGCGTCGCACCGCGGAGCTCGCGACGGAGTTCGGCTACGTGTTCCAGAGCCCGAGCCAGATGCTGTTCGCCCGGACGGTCGAGGAGGAACTGTTGTTCGGGCCACGAAACCTGAAGCGCGACCCGGCGACATTCGATGAGCTCGTGGCCGACAGCCTTCGGCGGACCGCCCTCGAGGGCCTCGACGACATCCGCTCGCGTCCCCCGCTCGCGCTGTCCTTCGGCCAGCAGAAGCGGCTGGCGCTCGCCATCGCGCTGGCGCTACGCCCGGAGACGCTCATCCTGGATGAGCCGTCAGCGGGCCAGGATCACCGCACCGCAGCGGCGTTCATGCGCGAGGTCATGGCGATCCCGGGCCTGCGCAGCCTCTACCTCGTGACGCACGACGTGGACCTTGCATTGACGCACGCAGACCGTATCCTGCTCTTTCGTGAGGGCCGAGTGGTGGCCGATGGCCCTCCGAAGGCGGTGATCGCGGACACGGCACGCTGGACGGCGTGCAACCTGCGGTCGACCACCTTGATGGAGGCCAACAGAGCGTGGGGGCCGGCAACGGGGCCATTCCTCGATGCCGACACCCTGGCGCGCCGGCTCGCCGCCCAGCGGCCGACAGCGCGTTCGGGGCCTGGAAGGGAGGCCGAGGGAGTGGACTGTTGACCGAGCACTGATCCAGGGAATCCGTCGCATCAGTGTTCTGGAGGGAAATCATGTCCGCCATTTCCATGGATCGCCGTAACAACCTCTGGGAGGTGACGTCGCGGACGATCGTGTACGCGGCGATCGGCGCCGCACTCTACGGGATCCTGCTTGTCGCGCAGGTCCCCATCCCGGGCAGCACGGTGTCCGTCCGACCGGCCTTCGCGATCGTGCCGTTCTTCGGCTATGCGTTCGGCCCGATCGTCGGGTTCTTCACCGGATTCGTCGGGAACGCGATCGGCGACCAGATCTCGGGCTGGGGGGCCCTGACGTCCTGGAACTGGAGCATCGCCAACGGCCTCGTGGGCCTGATCGCCGGCCTCGCGCCGCTGTACCTGGCACGCTGGGTCAACGGCTCGCTCCGCGATCGCGCCATCGGCGGCGCGGTGGCCGGTGTCATCGCCGTCCTGATCGGATTCCTGTTCGTCTTCACGGACAACATCCTGCAGGGCCTCGACGTGGGGACCATCCTCACGACCCTGTACATCCCGGTCATCGTCGGTGACCTGATCGGGACGATCATCCTCGTTCCCATCCTCGTCTATGCGTGGGAGCCGCTCAAAGCCCAGCTTGGCAGGTAGGGTCCGGGCCCCGGGGCGCCGATGAACATCGCCCCGCGCTATCTGGGACGGGGGTCGTGGCTCGCTCGCCGCGATCCCCGTGTCCTGATCCTCGCGGTCTTCTTCTTCATCTTCACGGTCCTCCAGGTGTGGGACGCCCGTCTCGTGTTCGGGCTGCTGGTCATCTCCGTGATCTACTACCGCACGGCGGCCATCCCGTGGTCGCAGATCCGGCGCAACTGGACCGTCGTGTTCGTGTTCATCGGCTTGCTGGTCATCGTGAACATGCTGGTCGCTGGCGGGAACGTCGAGGCGCTTCCGGAGGGCGAGCTGGACGTCCTGTTCCATGTCCCGCTGCTCGGGTCGCCGATCTCGGCGCAGTCGGTCAGCCTCGCGGCCACGCAGTTCCTGCGCTACCTCGCCATGGCCACGATCGGGTTCCCCGTCGCGTTCGCGATCGCCCCATCCGATTTCGGTGTCGCCTTCCGGCGCCTGGGTGTCCCCGAGAAGTTCGCCTTCGGCATCGATCTCACCTTCCAATTCCTGCCGTCGCTGGCCGCCGACTTCCAATCGACGGTCGACGCGCAGCGGATCCGCGGGTTCGACTGGTCGGCCGGGGCGAGCGGCTTCCTCTCGCGCGTCCGCCGGTCGACGCCGGTCATCGTGCCGACCGTGGTGAACGCGATCGCCGGAGCCGAGGACACCATCGACGCCATGGACCTGCGCGGTTTCGGGACGGGCCGGCGCACGTGGCTCCGGCAGTTGGCCTACGACCGGCACGACCTGGCCGTCCTGGGCTTCTTCCTGGGACTGCTCGCGGCGGCGACCCTGGGCGGGTTCCTGGCCACGAGCGACGAGCTCTGGACGCCGCAGTTCCTCATCGATATCGCCCGCGGCTGAGGCGCGCCCGACCGGCGGCCGCGCGCCCGACCGGCGGCGACGCGCCCGACCGGCGCCGACAGGCGTCCGGCTCGGCGGCTACTCCGGGAAGGTGTCGTCCTCGTCGATCTCGACGTCCGGCACGAGCAGCAGGACCCAGCCGACCTCGATGCGATCCGGATCGAAGTCGGGCGAGTCCGGGTCCAGGGACGGGTACGTCGTCCGGTTCCAGAACGCGATGCTGCGGTCGGTCGTCCGGTGCGCCTTGGCGATGGAGATGAGCGTGTCGCCGCGCTTCACGACGTAGGCGAGGAAGGTCGGGCGTGGGGTCGGGGTCGGGCGGACGAACGATGGCGGCGGGGTCGGCCCGGTCGGCATGGCCGTGGGCGTCGCGGTCGGCGTCGCGGCGGGACCGGGGTCCGTCGGGCCAGGGCTCGCCCGTCCGACTGGTTGCGGCACGCACGCGACGACGAGCCCAGCGAGGATGGTGACCGCCAGGGTGCGGGCGTCAGCGGCCGGGATCCGACGCGGCGAGGACGCGCGATCGATGGGACGCCTCAGCCCGCCGCGGCGGTCTCGGAGTCGACCGGCGTCGGGTCCTGGAGCCGGAACTCGGTCGCGAGGCCAAGCCCCTCGGCCGCCGTGGCGACCCGGTCACGTCCGGTTCGCTTGGCGACGAAGCATGCGCGGTCGGCCGACAGCAGTACCTCGGACGAGGTCGCGCCGTCCGTCGGGAAGCTGGCCACGCCGATCGACGCGGTCACGCGGCCGCCGAGGCTCTTGACCGCCGCCCGGGCGCGCTCGGCGACCTGCAAGGCGCCCGTCGGTTCCGAGTGTGGCAGGAGGAAGGCGAACTCGTCGCCGCCGTAGCGGAACAGCAAGTCGCTGTCGCGACCCGCCCGGACCAGGGCCGCCGCGATCCGACGCAGGACCTCGTCCCCGGCCTGGTGCCCGCCCGTGTTGTTGATCTCGCGGAAGTCGTCGAGGTCCAGCATGATCAGACCGAACGGCGTCCCTTCGCGGACGAACCGGTCCAGGTATTCCATGAACGTCCCGTGGTTCAGCAGGCCGGTCAGGTCGTCGGTCTGGGCACGGATCTCGACGGCGCGGAAGACCTCGGCGTTCTGCAAGGCGATGGAGACCTGGGCCGCGAACAGCTTGACCAGGTCGAACTCCTCCGGGTCGAACGTGTTTCCGGTGCCGAGGCGCTCGATGGTCATGACCCCGATGGCACCCGATCGGCCTCGCAGCGGCACCACGATGAGGCTGCCGTTCGATTCCTCGCCGCGGAACTGGTTCACCCGCGTATCGCTGGACTCGTCGTCGATGTAGACGGGCTCGTTGTGTTCGACGACCCACGTCGCGACTCCGGTCTCGCCCGGTTCCCACGGCTCCAGGTAATGGGCGGAATGGACGCCGCGTGCGGTGAGCGGCGTGAGCCGGCCGGTCGATGGGTCGACGACCTCGATCGCGACATTGTCGTAGGCGATGAGGCTGCCCAAGCGGTCCGTGATGCCCTCGAGCACGGCTCGCCCGTCGAGCGTCGTGAGGATGGTCTCGGTGATCTGCAGGAGTTCGCGCTGGCTGCGGAGCTGCCGCTCCAGCGTCATCGACTGCTCGCGCAAACGCTGGGTGGTGTCGGCGTTGGCCATCGCCTGGGCCGCGAAGCTGGCGTAGATGACAAGGAGGCGCAGGTCGTCGTCGCTGAACTGGTGCAGCCCGAGCTTCGAGAGCACGAGCACGCCGAGGACCTGATCCTCGAACAGCATCGGCGCGAGCAACATCGATTCGTCGAGGTCATCCTCGGTGCCCGGGATCGTATTCGCGCGCGGGTCGTTGGCGGCGTCCGGAAGGTACTGAGCGACGCGGTTCTGGGCCACCCAGCCGGTGATGCCTTCGCCGATCGCGACACGGAGCTGGTCCGGCGTCTCGTCGACGTATTCGCCGACCTGGCCCTGCATCGCGACCGGCACCAGGTCCTCGCCCTGGACCCGGTAGACGCGGACGTTGTGGAAGTCGATCAGCTGGCGCAGCTCCGTGGCGATGGCCATGCCGATGTCGCGCACGCTCGAGAGATGGTTCAGCCGGGCGCCGAGCTGCTGGATGGACTGCAGCTGGGCCGTCCAGGTGGCCATCTGCTGGAAGTTCTGGGCCGTCCGGATGGCGACGCTCGCCTGCGTCGCGAGGGAGGCGATCGTCTCCAGCTCGTCCGCCGTCCAGGCATGCGGCGTGTCGTGGTAGACGTTGAGCAACCCGAGCAGTTCGGTGCCGTCCATGAGCGGCGCCGTGCACAGCGTGTCGTAGCCCTCCTGCACGATCGCGGCGCGCAGGTCCGCCCCGCGCGGGTCGTCGCGGTAGTTGACCGCGAACAGGGGGCGACGCGCGGCGATCGCGGCCGCCGGGAGCGACCTCGTCTGCACGGACCGCATCGCGTTGAGGTAGCCGGCCGACAGATTGCGGCTCACCTCGGCGTCATCGATGCCGTCGGCCCGGCGCATGAACACCGCGGCCCGATCGCCCTCGAAGAGGACCATGGCATGGTCGACCAGCCCGGTGAGGATCCGGTCAAGATCGAGCCGGCTCCCGATGTCGCCGGCGACCCGTCGCAACGCCTCGGCGCGGTGGAGCAGATGGCCGACCTCCTGCTCGCGTCGCCAGACGGTGACGATGGTCCCGAGCGCGTCGGCGATGGCCGCCGCCAGGTCGAGATCGGTCGAGCCCAGGTCGTCCGACCCGTCCGCGACCATCAGCAGGATGCCCCACGGCCCGTCCGGCCCCGGGATGGCCACGGCGAGCTCCGCCGACGCGGCCGGCAACGCCGTCAGGGTGACCCGTTCGCTCGGGCCCGCGAGCACGGCGGCCGCGCTCAGTGCCGGCTGAGCGTCGCCCTGGCGGAGGGCCGGCGCGGCCTCGAGCGCCCGGCCAAGCACCCCGAACCCGCGCGGCAGGTCCAGCAGACGGGGCGGGGCGATCCCCGCCGGGACGGCGGTGGCGCGCGGCGTGAGGAGGTCCCCGCGCAGCTCCCAGATGGCCACGAGCGGGAGCTCCGTCGCGCTGCGGACCTCGTGCGCGAGTCGCAGCAGGTGTTCCTCGAGCTCGGTGCCGGCAACGGTCAAGCGGGCGATCTGGTCGAGCAACGCGAGGTCCCGACGATGGCGTTCCGCACCGAGTGGGTCCATCCGACCGGGTGCGCCCCGGTACCCGGGCTGGGCCGGCCGCCCCGCGATCGTCCCGCCGGAGGTTCCGCCCGAGGCATGGTCGTGGTGCCGGCGCGATGCAGCGGCCGCCCTCCCATCCGTCGCGAGGCTTTCCGCGGCGGCAAGGAACCGTTGCAGGTCCCCGAGCCTGTAGCGCCGATCGCCCCGCGCGTTGATCCGGTAGTAGCGCAGTCGGCCGGCGTCACTCCACGTACGGACGGTGTTGGGATGGACACCAAGAAGCCGCGCGGCCTTGGTGACCGACAGGGTGGCATCGGTGGGGCGCGGCGGAAGCTGTGTCGTCATCGCTGGCACGGAGGAACTGTGAAGTCCACGGGACGCAGGCTACCAAGTTCACAGTTCTTGCCAATAACTCAAACGTACTGGCGCGGTACTTCACGCACCCGAGGATCAGGGACGGCGCCGGCTCGTGAGCCGCACGTAGCCGATCGTGGCCACGGTCGTGGCGATGCCGATCGCGAGCACGAGCGCGATGGCGGCGAGCGGATCGCCCACCAGGCCCGGGCCCTGGCCGCTCGAGCGCGGGTCCCCGCCCGCGGCGCTCGGAGCCGGCGAGGCCGCCAGCGCCGACGCCGTCACGAGCCCGAGGACGGCCCAGACGACCCCGATCGTGAGACAGGCGAAGCCGACCGCGAGGGCCATCGCCGCGACCAGGGGGCGGCGCGGACCGTCCGCGGCCAGGATGCGCATCGCCTCGGGACGTTCGAGCGTCGTCACGATCAGCGGCCGGCCGAGCCCGGCCGTCATCCGGATCGATCCATCGCCCGGATCGAGCGCCGGTACGCCCAGCACGACGGCGTGCTCGACGGACGACAGTTGTTCGACGAGCAGCCGCATGAGCGTGTCCGACGGCGTGCCGGCAGGGACGCGATCCGCCGCGTCGGCGGCCGTTCCGACCGACTCACGGGGCACCACGACCAGCCCCGCGTCGATGGCGTCGTGGTCGATGGCGATCGCGTCGAGACCCTCGCGCACGGCGAAATCGACGGCGGTCGTGTGCTCATCGACCGTGACCCAGCCGGCCCCGCGGTCGAGCTGGATGCGCGCTCGGCGGAGCACCAAGGGACGGTGCGCGTCGTCCTCGAACTCCTCCTCGGCGTCGATGCGTCCCCGGATGGCGACATACCGCGGGGGACCCCCGGCGAGGTCACGCGCCTCGGCGATGCCGACCGACGGGGTCGCCGCGAGGAGCCGTCCGATCCGATAGCGCGGACCGAAGCTGCGCAGCACCAGCATCCCGGCCCCGAGCGCGACGACACCAAGGACGATCAGGAGGAGGGGACCCACGGCGGCGATGATACGCGCCGGACATGGAAAGGCCCGTAGGAACCTCCACGACACGTGGGCATTGATGCGATCGCTGCCGTTAGTATCGTTCGGCCCCTCCGGGCTGCTGGCTACGCTACGGGGCGCGACCCCGCACGGTCAACGGCCGTCGTCCACCAATGTGCATGGATCGAGCGTGGTTATCCACCGCCCGTCCACAAGGTTTGGTGCCCGTCGGCGTCATTGGCGCGCGTCCCCGCCCGTCGGCGGCCTCAGTTGGCTGCCCGGCCCGTCGCCGGGTCGAGCGCGTTGAGCTGGCCATCGAACCCCGTCAGCACCAGTCGACCGCCCAGCAGCGCGGCGGCGGTCACGACATCGCTGTGGGCGACTCGCCACGCCACCTCACCGTCCGCCTCCAGGGCGAAGGTCTCGATCTCGGCCTGGACGAGCACGTGGGCGAGGCGGGGCGACCCGAGGAGCGCCACGATCGGGGTCGCCGAGCGGTGCTCCCAGCGCGCCGCACCGGTTGCGGCCTCAAGCCCGAATGTGTGGAAGCCGTACGACACGACCAGCAGTCCCGCCGTATCCCAGTACAGCCCACGGGGCTCATCGTGGATCACCGACGCGAAGCGGGCCGTCCACGCTCCGCGCGGTCCCTCGAGGCGCAGCTCGGCGCGGCAGAGCTCATCCGGATCCGCGCTCACCCGTGGTCCGAGATCGATGAGCGTGCCACCCGCCTCGCTCAGGGCGAAGACCTCCGCCGCCTGCCCGCTGCCACCCCAGCGCCATCGCCCCCGAAGGCCGCCGGGATAGGTCACGGAGGCGTTCCGCGGCTCGGGCACCGCTCGCGTCGGTCCGGTCACGCCCCGGTGGCTGCGGTCGCGGCATCGGCGTCGGCCGCGCGCTGGATCTCGGTGATCGGGGCGACCATGGCGTTCGAGAGGATGCGCAGGGTGGCCGGTGGCACCTCGAACACCGCGGTCGGGAGACCGGCCGCGGCCCACACGGTGGGGTAGCGCCCGAGGTCGGGATCCATGATCACCCTGACGGCGGTCTCGAACCCGATCGGCGGGATTCCCCCGATGGCGAAACCGGTCAGGTCGTACGCCTCGCGGGCCGTGGCGCGCCGGATCTCCCCTTCGCCACTGACCGCCGCAAGGCGGGCAACGTCGACGCGATTGCGGCCCGAGACCAGGCACAGGATCGGCTCCTGGCCGCCGTCCTCGTGCGGCGCCACGAACACGAGCGACTTGACGATCTGGCCGAGGTCCGCGCCCACGGCCGTCGCGGCCTCCTGCGCGGTGCGGGTCGACTCGTCGAAGGCGACGACTTCGAGGGTCACCCCCTTGCGGACAGCGGCGTCGAGGACGCGACGAACAGCCGGGTGGTCGGTCGGGTCGGGCACGGCCGGAGTCTACATCGAGCCGCGCCGCTCGGCCGTTAGCATCCGCCCATGCAAGTGATCGTCCTCGCCGACGGAGGGGTGGGTCCGCGTGCCGCCATCGATGCCGCGTGGCCCGGCTGGCTGGAGCCCGGCGCCCGCGTCGTCGCCGCCGACGGCGGGGCGCGTCATGCCGCTCCTCTCGGACTCGCCATCGACCGCTGGGTCGGTGACGGCGACTCGTTGGGTGAGGCGGGCATCGCGGCGCTGGAGGCGGCCGGCGTACCGGTCCAACGCGCGCGTCCCGACAAGGACGAGTCCGACACGGAGCTGGCCGTGCTCGCGGCGCGGGCGATGGGTGCCAGCCAGCTGACCGTGCTCGGTGCCCTTGGCGGCCCGCGCGTCGATCACGCGCTGGCCAACCTCGGGCTCCTGTCGATGCCCGAGCTCGAGCCCCTCGGCGTCCGGCTCGTAGCCGCCGACGCCCGCGTCCGGCTCGTCCGCGGTCCGCACGCCGACGGCGGTCCGGTCCGGCTCGAGCTGAGCGGCCGCGTCGGCGACCTCGTGTCGCTGCTGCCGATCGGCGCCGACGCCGAGGGCGTCACCACCCACGGGCTGGTCTACCCGCTCCACGACGAGACGCTGTTCGCCGGCCGCACCCGGGGCCTCTCGAACATCCGCGACCTGGGGGACGCTGCGGTCACGTTGCGGCGCGGCCAGCTCCTCGTGGTCGAGACCCCTGCTACGCTCTGAGCATGGAGATGCCGACCGTCGGCGACCCGGCCCCACCGGTCGCCCTGCCCGATGCCACGGGCACCGTTCACGACCTGGCCGGCCAGCGGGGCCGTTGGACGGTCCTGTACTTCTACCCGAAGGACGACACGCCCGGCTGCACGGTCGAGGCGTGTGAGTTCCGCGATGCCAACGAGACCATCGCCGAGCGCGGAGCCGACGTGTGGGGCATCAGCCCACAGGGTGCGGCCAGCAAGCGCGCCTTCAGCGAGAAGTTCGGGCTGCCCTTCACGCTGCTCGCGGACGAGGATCACGCCGTGGCCGAAGCCTACGGCAGCTGGGTCGAGAAACAGAACTACGGCAAGACGTACTGGGGCACGGCGCGGCGGACATTCCTTGTCGATCCGGACGGCCGCATCGCCCGCGTCTGGCCGAAGGTCAAGCCGGAAGGTCACGCCGGAGAGGTCCTCGACGCGCTCGATGAACTCCAGACACCGGCGGCATGACCGCGGGCGGTCCACGAGGCATCGTGAGGCTTCGCTCGTGGGGGGAGACGAGCGAAGCCTCGGCAGGAAGCGTACGCCGCTGGTGATACCCGTCGCAAGGCGAGACGGCGTTCCGGCCACGGGCCGCGACGGGCGGTGACGCACGCGGACGTCCGCACGGCGCATTCGTGGCGTCCGGCCCGTTTCATGGTCATCGCCGCGCACCCGGACGACGCCGAATTCGGACCCTCGGGGACGGCCGCGCGCTGGATCGAAGAAGGGTCCGTGGGCTGGCTCGTGTGCTGCACGAGTGGTGACCAGGGCGGGGAGGACCCCGACGCCGACCCGCTCGAGCTCGCAGCGCTGCGCGAGCGCGAGCAGCGCGCCGCGGCCGCCGTCACGGGCTTTGCCGGCGTCAGCTTCCTGCACCAGCCCGATGGCGCCCTCGCCAACGACCTCGCCCTCCGCGAGCTCCTCGTCCGCGAGATCCGCACGTTCCTGCCCGATGCGGTGCTGGCGACCGATCCGGAGACCCTGTTCCACGGTGACGGCGGCGTGAACCACACGGACCATCGGGCCGCGGGCCTCGCGGCAGTCGACGCGGTCTACCCGGCGGCACGCAACCCCATGGCGTTCCCGTCGCTGGCCCGATCCGGCCTGGCCGCCCACGTCGTCCGCCGGCTGTACCTGTTCTGGTCCAACCACGCCAATGCCTGGGTCGACATCACGACGACCATCGACCGCAAGCTCGCCGCGCTGGCCGAACACCGCAGCCAGATCCGGGATCTCGGGGGCCTCGAGCAGCGGATCCGGGCGTGGGCGGCCGAGGAGGGCCAGCCGATCGGCGTGGCCGCCGCCGAATTGCTACGCGTCGTGATCATCGACGACGACGAGGACGAAGGCCCAAGCGCCGGGGCCGACGTCGCGACCGATCCCGCCTAGACGACCGATGCCCTCCCGCCGCGCCGAGCTCGACGAGACGTTCCCGGGCGACGACCTCGATCCCGACGTGTGGTTCCCGTACTACCTCCCGCACTGGAGCTCACGCGCCGAGTCGAGGGCGACGTACGACGTCCGCGACGGCGAGCTGCACCTGACCATCCCGGTCGACCAGCCGACCTGGTGTGCCGACCTCCACGACGAGCCGTTGCGCGTCTCGTGCGTGCAGACCGGGAGCTGGTCGGGTCCGGTCGGCTCCACGGTGGGGCAGCAACCATTCCGACCGGGTCTGGTCGTGCGCGAGGAGCAGCCTCCCATGCGGGGCTACACGCCCGAGTACGGTCGGATCGAGGTCCGGATGCGCGGGATCGTCACCGCGCGCTCGATGGTGGCCGTCTGGATGGTGGGCATCGAGGACCGACCGGAGCGCTCGGGGGAGATCTGCGTCGCGGAGATCTTCGGCGATGCCGTCGGCGAGGGGTCGGCCGCGGTCGGGATGGGCATCCATCGGTTCCGGGACCCGTCGCTTCGAGAGGAGTTCGCCCCCGCGCAGCTGGCAGTCGACCTCGCCGAGTACCACACCTACGGCGTCGATTGGCGTCCGGGCTCGGTCGTGTTCATGGTCGATGGACGACCCGTCCGGCGCGTGGACCAGGCGCCGGACTACCCGATGCAGCTGATGGTGGGCGTCTTCGACTTCCCCGCGAAGGCGTCGGACGGGGAGGATCCGGCCGTGCCCGAGCTCATCGTGTCGCACGTCCGCGGGCGGGGCCTCGAACGCGTCGACCGCGCCTAGGCCTCGTCGAGCAGCAGGGGCCGGATCCGGCCCCAGTGATTCCAGACCTCCGCCAGGCCGTCGGCCCGCCGGCCCAGCATCGACACGAGCTCGCCGAGGGTCAGATCGCCGGCCGATGCGACCAGGTGTTCGGCCGCCGCGACCTGGACGTCCCGGAACAGTTCGGCCATCTCCGCCTCCGTCGGCCAGTGGCGGATCCGCATGGGGTCCAGGCCCGCGTAGCCCAGGGCCAGGGACAGGTCCCGCTGCGACGGCACGCGGCCGTCCGTCCACCCGCCCAGGCCGTCGAATTGGTACCCGAGCGATGACAGTGCCGCTGCGATGTCGCGGTCCTGCTCGAGGGTGAATGGCCCCCAGAACGGGTGCTCGGCCGGGAAGGCCAGTGAACCCGCCGCGATGCTGTCAGCCAGGATCGCGTCCACCAAGTCTGCGAAGGCCGTCTGCCAATGACGGCGGGCCGCCGGGTCCTCGCCGGCCATCGCGGTCACGAGGTCGGTCAGCGCGCCGCGATCGCCGCGGAGCAGCCGGAAGATGCGCGGGTCGCTGCCCGTGCCAAGCGCGCCGGCCAGCGGATCGTCGTCATCGGGCGTGTCGCCGGGCGGCGCCCCCGACGGCAGGGCGGGCAGGTGGCCGACCACGCCGCCGGCCTCGCCCTCCTCGCAGGCTGCCAGCGTCTCGCGGGCGGTCAGACAGACGGCCTCCGCGCTTTCCGCGCCGATCCGTGCCGCGTCCGCCTCGACGGCGAGCCGCTCGAGGTCCGTGGCGATGCGCGCCGCCGCGCCGCGTTCCCGGAGCAGGACGGCCGACGCCTCGCGTGCCTCGGCGTTGATCGCGTTGATCTCGAGCAGCCAGGCGCGGGCGGCGGCCTCGACCTCGTCGCTGGTCATCGCCGTGGCGTGCCCGCTGCGGAACCGTGCCTGCGCGTCGTCCTTGGCCTGCCGCACGGCGCGCGGGTCAGCCGCGGCCGCCGCGGTGTCGGCCGCAGTCTCGTGCTGCTCGTACCCCCGTTGCGCGGCGCGGTGCCGGTCCTCAGCGGCGACCGCCTGGGCCCGCGCCCGACTCGCCAGCTCACAACGCTCGTCGGCGAGCCGGCGAGCCTCGGCACATGGACCCGCCGCCGCGGGTCGCCCCGCTCGTCCATCGGCCGGGCCCTGCGCCGACGGCGCCGACGGCGCGGAGGAGGCCACGTCGTCGGCGCTGCCGGTCGGCGCGTCAAGAAGCGCCGTGGCGGTCTGCCTGCGGGGAGAGCCGGTGGCGTGGGCCGCCATCGACGCGCGAAGCGCGGTCAGCGTCGGATCGGCCCCGCCGTAGACGGGCATGGCCCGTGGCGAGGCCTCGACCCCGGTCGCGCCGGAAGGAACAGGTGTTCGACGTTCGATGGCCGGCATGGGCATCTCGACGCCGTCGCCGCGTCGGTCCGCCGGTCCGCCACGGGCCGGTTCCGCCGCCCGCAAGCCGCCGAACGCGTCGTCCGACAACGTCGCTGATCGCCGGCGCGGGACGGCGTCCGTGGCGACCGTGACCCGCACTGCACGAGGGGCTCGTGGTCGCGCACGCAGTATTTCGACCAATGCGGCGCCGGCGGAGAGGCCCAGCACCAATCCCAGCGCCAGGAATACGAACTCGCTGGCGGTCACGCTGCCCGCAACTCCCTCCGGTCTTCGCTTCCCACCGGGTGTCCGCGGTCCCCGCGAGGCAGCGTAGCTGCGAGCAGGATCAGCGTCAACCGGCGCCGAGCGGTCGGGCACGCTTTGCAGCCCTCGTGAGGCGGATGGTAGATTGGCAGGGTCGGCGAACCGCCGATCGTCTGTTGGCGCCCGACCTCCGACACCTCCAGGAAAGGCACGTCCCCGCTTGGTCATCGACCCCGCCCAGGAATTCCTCGTCCAGCCCGTCGACGCCTCCTGGCTGCAGTGCAACATCGAGTGCCAGGAAGCCTGTCCGGTCGGGACGAATTGCCGCGGCTACCTGAACCTCGCGGCCGAGGGCCGGTTCGAGGAGGGGTACATCCTGTCGCGCGAGCCGAACCCGGTCGCGGCCATGTGCTCGTACGTCTGTTCGGCACCCTGCGAGCGCGCCTGTCGCCGCGGCGACATCGATCGTCCGCTCGCGATCCGGGCGATGAAGCGCTTCCTCGTCGAGTGGCACGAGGCCTCGGGGATCCCGGACGTCATGCCCCAGATCACGGCTCGCGCGGAACGGGTCGCGATCGTCGGCGCGGGTCCCGCCGGGCTCTCGGTCGCGCGCGAGCTCGCCATGAAGGGCTACCAGTGCACGGTGTTCGACAGCCTGCCGTACGGCGGCGGCACGATGCTCATCGGCGTGCCCGCGTTCCGTCTGCCACGCGAAGCCATCGAGATGGATGTCCGCCTGGTCGAGCGGCTGGGCGTGACCTTCGTGTATGACACGACGATCGGCCGGGACATCACGTTCGAGCAGCTGCAGGCGGAGTACGACGCCATCGCGATCACGGCCGGGGCCATGGACGCGGTCGCCCTCGACATCCCGGGCGCCGAGCTCGAGGGTGTCGACTACGGCGTCGACTTCATGAAGAAGGCCAACCTCGGTCAGCCGCTCGAGGTCGGCAACGACGTCGTCGTCATCGGCGGTGGCTACACCGCGATGGATTGCTCGCGGACGAGCCTCCGGCACGGTGCGGAGAACGTCACGATCGCCTACCGGCGGACCCGCTCGGAGCTGGTCGTCGACGAAGAGGAGCTGGGCGAGACCGAGCGCGAGGGCGTGCGGATGGAGTTCCTGGCGAGCCCCATCGAGATCCTCGGCAAGGACGGCAAGGTCGCCGCCGTCCGCTTCATCCGCAACCGCCTGGGCGAGCCCGATGCATCGGGACGCCGCTCGCCGGTGCCGATCGAGGGCTCCGAGTTCGTCGTCCCGGCCCAGACCGTCATCCCGGCCGTGTCGCAGGCCGCCGACCTGACGTTCCTGCCGGTCGAGGCCAGCTTCGAGATCAACCGCGGCCGGGTCAAGGTCGACCCCGCCACCTATGCCTCGAACGTCAAGGGCGTCTTCGCCTGCGGCGATTTCGTGACCGGTCCGACGACCCTCATCGAGGCCGCCGGTCACGGCAAGAAGGCGGCCTACGCGATCGATCGCTACCTCGCCGGTCGCACCGATGTGTCGGTCGCGGCGAACGTGAAGGTCACGAGCTCGTGGCGCCACGACATGCCCGAGTTCTACGACGTGCTGCCACGCCAGCACATCCCGATGGTGGCGCTCGACGTCCGGATGCCGTCGACCGACCCGACCGTCAACTTCAACACCCCGGTCGAGCTGGGCTACGACGCGAACGGCGCCGTCGCCGAGTCGACTCGCTGCCTGATGTGCAACTACAACATCTGGTTCGACCCGTTCCGCTGTGTGCTGTGCGGCGCCTGTGCGGATGTCTGCCCCGAGGGCGTCATCCACATGGTCGACATCAACACGCTCAAGTCGGAGGGCCTGCTGCCCGAGATCGAGGAGGCCTACGGCTGGGAGAGCGGTGGGGCGATGATCCTCGACGAGGAGCGCTGTATCCGCTGCGCCTTGTGTGTCAAGCGCTGCCCGTTCGACGCCATTACGATGGAGCGGTTCGAACTGCAGGAGATCTCGACCGACGGACGGCTCTACAAGGAGTCCTACCGTGATGCGCAGCTGGCCGGCACCCCCGGCGTCGCAGGAGGAGCCCGGTGAGTTTCCTCGAGCGGGTGGACCAGACCATCCGCCGAAGCCCCGTCTGGCGATCGCTCTTCCGACAGCCGTACCCGCGCGACGAGCGCTCGCGGGCGTACGCGGTCATGAACAACGTGTTCCTGCACATCCACCCGGTCCGCGTCCGCCAGCACGCGGTCAAGTTCGCCTACACGTTCTGCCTGGGCGGCCTGTCGTTCTTCCTGTTCCTGGTGCTGACCATCACCGGCGTGTACCTGATGTTCTTCTACGTGCCTTCGGCGACGCAGGCCTACACGAACATCCTCGACATCCAGAGCCAGGTCACGTTCGGCCTGCTGACCCGCAACATCCACCGGTGGGGCGCCCACCTGATGGTCTTCTTCGTGTTCCTGCACATGATGCGGGTCTTCTACCACGGCGCCTACAAGCCGCCACGCGAGTTCAACTGGGTCGTCGGCGTGGTGCTCCTGTTCCTGACCATCATGCTCAGCTTCACGGGCTATCTGCTGCCGTGGGACCAGATCGCCTACTGGGCCATCACGATCGGCACGAACATGGGCGGCTACGCGCCACTGTTCAACACGCCGGTCTCGCGCATCCTCCTCGGCGGCGTGGAGGTCGGGCAGAACACGCTCCTGCGCTTCTATGTCCTGCACATCATGGTGTTGCCACTCGTCGCAGCCATCTTCCTGGCCGTCCATTTCTGGAGAATCCGGAAAGACGGCGGCATCTCAGGGCCGCTCTGATATGTCTGATGTGAAGTCTCCAACCTCGGGCCGATGGCGTCGCGGGGCTCCGCCTCGGACCTCGGTGCTCGAAGCGCGGCACGCTGTTGAGGTTGCTGATGTCTGACGTCAAGTCGCCGCCGGATAAACGAGTCGTGTTGCCGGTCGATCCGACCCGGCGGACCGAGATCGACAAGCAGCGCGTGCCGATGTCGGCGCGGCCGTACCGGCTGCTCGCGCTCGTCAAGCAGGACGCCGTCGTGCGGGTCCAGAAGGAACCCGACGACACGGTCATGACCTGGCCGCATCTGCTCTCCATCGAGTTCCTGGCGGCCGGCGTCATGAGCATCTTCCTGCTGCTGATGGGCCTCTTCATCAACGCCCCGCTCGAGGAGCTCGCGAACGGCAACGTCACGCCGGCGGTGGCCAAGGCCCCCTGGTACTTCCTCGGCCTGCAGGAGTTGCTCGCGTACTTCCACCCGACCGTCGCGGGCGTGCTCGTCCCGACGTTCGTCCTGGTCGGGGCCGCCCTCATCCCGTACGTGGATCGGGGCGACATCCTGGCCATCCGGCCATCCCAGCGGAAGACCGCGGTCATCCTGTTCACGCTGTTCTGCATCCTGGGCCTCGTCCTGACATTCGTCGGGATCTTCTTCCGCGGTCCCGGCTACACCTTCGTCATCCCGTACGTGACCGCTCCCGGCATGTACTTCTCCCTGTGACCGGCCAGAGGACCACCGAGCGAGCATGAGCAACTACCACGTCGAGGCCGTCGACAAGCCGGCCGCGCTCACCTCCGAGGCCCTCAAATCGCTGCGCCACCAGCAGGTCCAGGGACTGTCCCGACGCCAGCTGATCCGACGCGCCATCGGCGCGGGCATCGGTCTCTGGCTCCTCGAGCTCTCCGCCGGGACGATCGGGTTCATCTGGCCCAATCTCGCCAGCGGGTTCGGCGGCAAGCTTCCGATCGGCACCCTCGACGACGTCAAGACCGCCAACTCGACGCTGCCCATCGAGGAGGGCTTCCCGGCCTACTTCGCGGAGGCGCGTGCGTTCGTCATCCTGGTCGACCCCGCGCAGCAGCGCTTCATCCCGGGCGAAGACACGAACGGCGACGGCTCGGCGCTCAACGTCCGCGCCTTGTACCAGCGCTGTCCGCACCTCGGCTGCAAGCCGAACCCGTGCGAGAAGAACTTCTGGCTCGAATGCCCGTGTCATGGGTCGCGCTACGACCGACTCGGGATCAAGGCGGATGGCGCCCAGTACGGCCCCGCCCCGCGCGGCATGGACCGCTTCTCGATCTCGGTGGACGGCACGGGGACCCTCACCATCGACACCGGGAAGATCACGCTGGGCCCGTTGCCGGTCGCCCTCGGCCAGCCGGGCATCATCCCGCCGCGTACCCCGACCGGCTGCATCTGACGCCGTGACCCACGTCGACCTTCGAGGAGACCGATGACGGACACGCCCCGGCGCGGGCCCGAGGGGCCCGAGTCAGGGAGCCGGGCGCCCGACGGCAGCGAGTCGACGCCGGAAGAGCGGCTTCCCGCCACGCGGCCGCCGGTCGAGGTCGCCCCGGTCGAGCGCTTCACGTCGTCGCCGTCCATCCGGGCGGTCGAGCTCACGCCCGAGCGCGCCGCCCAGGTCGTCCGCCAATCCTCGAACGCCCGCTGGGTCGGCTTCCTGGCCGTCGTCGTGACCATCCTGTTCGTGGCGCTGTACTGGTTCTATGAGCTCGGTGCCCCACTCGGCCTGACCGAGCCCCGTCTGGAGGCCGAGGCTGCCGCGCAACAGATCACCAAGGTCGAGCGCGGCTACCTCGTCTACGAAGCCAACTGCGCACGTTGTCACGGCGAGCAGGGCGAGGGCGGCATCGGTCCCGTCCTGAACCGCCAGGACAAGCTCTTCGACCACCTCAACGAGAACTACATCCGCAACGTCCTGACGGTCGGGGGGCGCTATGTCTGTGGCGACCCCAAGTCCCTGATGCCCGCCTGGGCCGACACGGCAAAACCGCCTGGACCACTCAACTACCGCCAGATCGACGAGCTCGTGGCGTTCCTGCTCGCCACGAACGACCAGACCTTCATCGTCCGCGATGAGCATCTGCTCGACCCCAAGAAGGACCCCATCAGCGGCGAGGTCCTGACCTTCAAGGGCTGGCGCGATCCGAACTACCAGCCCGCACCCGAGGCGTCGCCGTATCCGGACTGCTGGAAGGACGAGTTCGCCTCGGGCGGCGGTGGCTCAGCGGCACCGTCGGCATCGGCGTCGACCGACCCGAGCGCCGAGGTCGTCACGATCTCCGCGCAGAACATCGCGTTCGACCCGACCGAGCTGACCGCGCCGGCCGACGCGGCGTTCACGCTGTCCTTCGACAACCAGGACGCCGGCATCCCGCACGATGTCCAGGTCAAGGACGGGTCGGGAGCCGTCGTCTTCAAGACGGACGTGTTCCCGGGCGCCGAGAAGCGGGACTACACGGTGCCGGCCCTGGCGGCCGGGGCATATCCATTCGTGTGCTCGGTGCACCCCAACATGACGGGAACCCTGACCGCGGAGTGATCGACCGGGGACCGGCTCGGCCGGACCCGGGTGAGGATGGAGGACGATGGCGCAGCGGGCGCTCGGAGCCGGGATGATCGTGCCACGCAGGCGGGCCTTGTTCGGCCTGCTCGATGCCGACGGTTGGGCGTGGGCGGGGGTCAAGGCGTTCGCCTGGCTGGTGATCATCATCCTGCTGCTCGGATACATCCCGGACCGCGCCTACTACCTCACCGTGAATTGGACCGTCGATCTCGGCGTCATCGCGTGGTCGCCGATCAACCTCTGCCCGCCGGGCAACGAGAGCCTGCCGTGCCCCGCGCCGGTCGGCGCGATCGCACCCTGGCACGAGTCACCGACTGAGCTCGCGGTGCCCGCCCCGCGCACGGACGGGGCCGCCGCGCAGCTGGGCACCAACCTCCTGTACATCGGTGGCACGGACGGCTCGGCCGCGCAGTCGACGGTCTCCGTCGCCCAGCTGTCCGGCGTCGGCAACTTCGATCGATGGATGCCCGGGCCCGACCTGCCGGAGCCTCGCACGGATGCGAGCGTCGTCCAGGTGTCGGGCACGGTGTATGTGATCGGGGGCCGCGATGCCGAGGGCGAGCCGACCACGACGGTCTTCACGCTGACGCCCGATCCCCAGACCGGCGCCCTCGGCGAGTGGGAGACCGCGCCCGAGGAATTGATCCTGCCCGAGCCACGCGCCATGGCCGCCGGCGCGGCGGCCCCGGACGGGTTGCTCCTGATCGGCGGTGAGGGTCCCGACGGCCCCGTCGCGACCACGTGGAAGAGCCGGTTCGACGAGGGGGGCACGCTCCAGGCATGGGAGCCCGAGGCGCAGTCTGCTGGCGCCCCAGGCGGACGCCACGGCCGCGATCGTCGGGGATCATGTCTGGCTGTACGGAGGGCACGACGCGAACGGGCCCGTTGCGACCGTGCAACGCGGCGACCTCGGGCTCGAGGCGGCCGAGGGCTTTCCCGAGAACCCGGACGAAGGCAAGGTCGTCGTCTGGGCCGTCAACCCGGCGGCGAATTTGCCCGCCCCCCGGGACGACGCGACCGGCTGGACCGCGAACGGGTCGCTCTATCTCGTCGGCGGTGCGACCGCGGAAGGCCCACAGCGGGAGACGTACTGGGCTGTCCCGACGAGCACTGGCGACATCCCCGAATGGAAACGGCTGGAGGTGAGCGACCTGCCGGTCGGACGATCCGGCGGGTCCGTCATCGTCACCGGTCCCAACGCGATCATCGTGGGCGGGGAGACCGCCGAGGGGCCGGTCCCCACGAGCGTTCGGGCGAACACCGCGCCGCAGAGCCCGTTCTTCCAGCTGGGTCTCGTCGGCGCCACGGTCCCCGGCCTCAAGATCGACGGCGAGATCGGCCAGCAGCTCGGCTATCTCAACGCCGCGGGTGCCGGGACGGTGGGCTTCGTGGTCCTGCTCCTGATCGGTTGGGCGATGGCCCACAAGGAGCAGGCACGCGCGATGGTCAGGCGGATGGTCGGCCGGCGCCGGCAGTAAGGTCGGGCCCGCCGGCCGTAGGTCTGGCCCGCCGGCCGGTCCGAGACCGCCGGCAGTAGGTCCGGCCCACGGGATCCCTGACGGTCCGAGCCCACAGCACGGTCCGCGAGCCCACCGACCCCGGATATCGCCACCGGCGATCGTATGTTCCATGTTCGCCGAGGACCGGACGATCCCTGACAGCTGGCGAGCCTTTCGTCCCCGCCTATCGGCCGTGGCGATATCTGCACCGGATCCGGGGCTCATTGGGCGCCATTGCGTCCGGGGTTCTACTTACCATCGCCCCCGGGCGATATTCGGGGACGTGGAGAGGGAGGCCTCGGCCGGCGCGGGTTCGGGACGAGGCTGCCTGACCGTTCCCAGCCCGGCGCGGGTTCGGCGAGGCGGCCGGACCGTCCCCAGCCCCCGCGCGCGCCCCGCGGATCAGCCCGGGAGATCGCCCTCGCCAGGGGCCGGGGCGCCGTTCCGCACCGGCAAGCCGGCCCGCTCCCAGGCGTCCATGCCGCCCGCGACATTGACCACGTCCGCCCGTCCCGACCGGATCAGGAAGCCTGCCGCCGCCGCGGACCGCCCGCCGAGGTGGCAGACCACCATCAAGGGTCTGTCCGGCGGCAGCTCCCCGGCCCGTGCCGCGAACGCCGACATCGGCATGAGCACGGCCCCCGGCGCCCGGACCTCCTCGAACTCGTTCGCCTCCCGGACATCCACGAGGATGGGGGCAGCCGGGTCCTCGCGCAGACGACGCTCCGCCTCGGTGACGTCGATGGTCGGGAGCGCGGGGCCGGGGTTCATCGCGGGTTCCAGCTGACGGCGATCGGGTGGGTCGGGCGGTCGGCGGCGAGATCGGCCAGACGCTCATCGATCGCAGCGAGCAGCCCCGGCAACCCGACCGTGAGGTCGGCGATGGCGCCCCCGTCGGGCACGCGCCGAAGTCGAACCCTCGCGCCCTCCAGGTTGCGCGCCACGCCCCGCGGATTGCCGCGCACGCCGTGGACATCGGCCGCGGCCAGCTTGATCAGGCCCGAGATGAGGTCGCGCTCGGCGGGATCGTCCGTCCCCATCCAGGCCGGCTCCATGAGCTCGTGCGCCTCGAAGAAGTCCCCCGCGGCATAGGCCCGCAGGCCGGCGATGACGGCCGCCGTTCGATCGGGTGCGGCCATGGGACGGTAGGCCTTGGCCCGGCCGTCGGCATCGACCACGGTCCGGCGCTCGCTCGGGACCCGGCCGGTCATCGTCACATCAGCTCGATCAGCGGCCGGCGCGACCCGAACCCGGTCTCCAGCTCGTGCCAGAACGCCACGTCCGATTCGCCGAGCTGCCAGCACAACCACACCTGGCGCCCACCGACGAGGGCCGGGAAATCGATCAGGCCCTGCTCGATGTCGCGCAGCGTGATCCCGAGCGCATCGATCCGGGCGACCGCCGCGGCCATCTGGTCGATGATGCCCTGCATCCGCAGGCGGATCCGCTGTGTCTCCTCGCGGTCGTCCTTGGCCGTGCCCCCGCCGGACGCCGCCGAGTGCGCGGCTAGCGCAGCGTCCCGCAGCCGGATGAGCTCGGCGCGCTGGTCCGAGAGCGTCGCGAGCAGCGGCCCGACCTCGGTCAGGGCCTCGTTGGCGGCGTCGATATCGAAGAAGCGGGTCATCGTCGGGTGATTCTAGCCGCACGTGCGCGACAAGGGCCGCCAGCGAGTGGTCGTCGCGTACCATCGACGTCGCATCGGGAGGGAGCCGAACACAGATGGACCTGGGTCTCGACGGCGCTCGTGCACTGATCGGCGGCGGCTCGGGCGGGCTCGGCGGCGCGATCGCGACCGCCCTGGCCGGCGAGGGCGCGCGGGTTGCGCTCGTGGCCAGGCCGTCGGATCGGCTGGATGGGGCCGTGGGACGCCTGGCCGGCGCGGTCGCCGTCGATGCCGACCTCGCGACCCCGGACGGGCCAGGCAGCGCGGTCGATCGCGCGGTCGCGGCCTTCGGCGGACTCGATCTCCTGCTTGTGAACTCCGGCGGCCCCCCGCCGGGCGACTTCGGGGAGCTCGACGACGCCGCATGGACCCGCGCGATCGAGGGCACCCTGCTCAGCGCGCTGCGCTCCATCCGCGCTGCGCTGCCGCACCTGCGCGCGAGTGCACGAGCGGCGATCCTCATCATCCTGTCATCGTCCGCGCGCGAGCCGATCCCGGGCCTGACGACCTCGAACGTCCTTCGTCCCGGGCTGGCCGGCCTGATCAAGTCGCTGACCGCCGAGATCGCGCCGATCCGGATCAACGGCATCGCTCCCGGACGCGTCGCGACCGACCGGATCAAGGAGCTCGATGCGGCGGCGGCGGCGCGGACCGGTGCATCGCCCGAGCAGGTCACCGCGGCAATGATCGCGCGCATCCCGCTGGGTCGGTACGGCGACCCGATCGAGGTCGGCCGGCTTGGGACGTTCCTGCTGTCGCCGGCCGCCTCGTACGTGACGGGCGCCATCGTGCCGGTCGACGGCGGCCTCGTCCGGGGCCTGCCCTGATGCGGCGCGTGTTCCTGTGGGCGGCCCGCAACGCCTGGCTGCGCGACCACCTGCCCCGGATGCGGTTCATGCGCCGTGCGGTCCGCCGGTTCATGCCCGGCGAGACGATGGAGTCGGCGCTCGATGCCGCCGCGCCGCTCCAGGCCGCGGGCATCGGGACGATGTACACGAAGCTCGGCGAGAACCTGGAGAGCCTCGACGAGGCCGACGCGGTCGCCGACCACTACATCGGCGTGCTCGAGGCCATCAAGCAGCGCGGGCTCGACGGTGAGATCTCCGTGAAGCCGACGCAGCTCGGGCTGGACCTCGACGAGGACCGGGCGCTGGCGCACGTCACCCGCCTGGCGGCCCACGCCGCGAGCACCGGCTCGTACGTCTGGATCGACATGGAAGGGAGCGCCTACACGGAGACCACGATCCGGATGTACGAACGACTCCGGGCCGTCCAGCCCCGTACCGGGATCTGCCTGCAGGCCTACCTGCACCGGACGGCCGCCGACATCCAACGTCTCATGCCCCTCGACCCCGCCATCCGCCTCGTCAAGGGCGCCTATGACGAGCCCGCCGCGATCGCGTACCGCGACAAGCGCCAGGTCGATGCGAACTACGTGCGGTTGGCGGTCTCGTTCCTTACCGAGGGACGCGGCCGGCCGATCCGGCTCGGGCTGGGGACCCACGACGTCACGCTCATCGAGCGGATCGCGGCGGAGGTCGCGCCAGCGGGTATCGGGCGCGACGGGTTCGAGATCGAGATGCTCTATGGGATCCGGACCGGCGAGCAGTTCCGGCTCACGAGGGCCGGCTACCGCGTCCAGACCCTCATCGCGTATGGCGATGCCTGGTATCCCTGGTACATGCGCCGGCTCGCAGAACGCCCGGCGAACGTCACCTTCGCGATCCGCTCGTTGCTGCCGTAGGTTTACACACCGCAGGGCCAGACAGAGGAGGTCCGCCATGTCCATCACTCAAGCCCGTCGCGTGGCGGCCCGGATGGGCACCATCGGGACCGAGAGCGCGTTCGAGGTCAGCGCGCGCGCCCGCGCGCTGGCGGCGGCGGGCCGGCCGATGATCTACCTCCAGATCGGCGAGCCCGACTTCGACACGCCCGCCAATGTCCGGGCAGCCGCCAAGCGCGCGCTCGATGAGGGCGAGACGCATTACGCGCCATTCCCCGGCATCCCGGCGTTGCGCGAGGCCATCGCCGCCGACGTCGCGAAGCGCAAGGGCGTCGAGGCCGATCCGTCGCAGGTCTTCGTGACCGTCGGGGGCAAGGGCGTGATGCTCTACGCGATCCTGGGGCTGGTGGATCCGGGCGACGAGGTCATCGTGCCCGATCCCGGCTATCCGATCTACGAATTGCTCACCCGCTTCGTGGGGGCGACCCCGGTGCCCATCCCCATCCGGATGGAGAACGAGTTCCGGCTCGATGTCGACGAACTGGCCGCGCTGATCACGCCCCGGACGCGGGTCCTGTTCATCAACTCGCCGGCGAACCCGACCGGCGGCGTCCTCAACCGCGACGACCTGCGGCGCATCTCGGAGCTCGCCATCGAGCACGACCTGTGGGTCGTGGCCGACGAGATCTATGGGCGGATCCTGTACGACGGCGCGGAGCACGTCTCGATCGCGGCACTCCCCGGGATGGCGGAGCGGACGATCATCCTCGACGGGTTCTCGAAGACGTTCGCGATGACCGGCTGGCGGCTGGGGTATGCGGTCGTGCCGCCGTCGCTGATCCCGACGTACGCCCAGCTCATCATCAACACCATCTCGTGCGCCCCGACGTTCGCGCAGGTCGGTGCCGTCGAGGCGCTGGTGGGGCCGCAGGACGACGTCGACGCGATGGTCGTGGAGTTCAAGGCCCGCCGCGATCTCGTGGTCGCCGGGCTCAACGAGATCCCGGGCATCCGTTGTGCGACGCCGCTCGGGGCGTTCTACGCCTTCCCGTCGATCGCCGGCACGGGTCTGTCCGGCGCCGAGCTCGCCGAGCGGCTGATGCATGAGGCCGATGTCTGCGTGCTGGCCGGGACCGCGTTCGGCGGTGTCGGCACCGAGCACATTCGCGTCTCGTACGCGAATTCGCGCGAGAACCTGACCGAGGCGCTCGGTCGCATCGGGCGGTTCGTGGAGGGCCTGTCCCGTGCCTGAGCGACCGAGCGTGTTCGTGTCGCGGGTGATCCCCGACGAGGGCCTGTCGGCGATCCGCGAGGCGTGCCAGATGGACCTGTGGGAGGACGATCTCCCCCCGCCACGCGACGTGCTCCTGCGGCGGGTGGCCGGCTGTGACGGCGTGCTGACGCTGCTCACCGACCGCGTCGATGAGGAGTTCCTCGACGCGGCCGGGAAGAAGCTGCGCGTCATTTCGAACTATGCCGTCGGGTTCGACAACATCGACGTCGGCGCATGCGCGCGACGCGGTGTCCCGGTCGGCAACACGCCGGGCGTCCTGACGGACACGACCGCCGACCTCGCCTGGGCGCTGCTCATGGCTGCGGCCCGCCGCCTGCCGGAGGGCGATCGGTACGTGCGCGACGGGAAGTGGCGCACGTGGGGCCCGTTGCTGCTGCTCGGCCCCGACGTCCACGGCGCCACGATGGGGATCGTGGGGTTCGGGCGGATCGGCCAGGCGGTCGCGCGCCGGGCTCAGGGATTTGGGATGGAGATCCTGTACCACGACGTCGCGCCGTTGCCGCGCGAGGTGACCGAGCCGTTCGGCGCGACCTACCTGCCGCTCGAAGAGCTGCTGGCGAGGAGCGACTTCGTCTCGCTCCACGTGAATCTCTCCGACGTGACGCGGCACCTGATCAACGCCAAGACCCTGTCATGGATGAAGCCGACGGCGGTGCTCGTCAATACGTCGCGAGGGCCGGTCGTGGACCAGCGCGCGCTCGCCGACGCGCTCCGCGACGGCGTCATCTGGGCGGCCGGGCTGGACGTCACGGACCCTGAGCCGATCCCCATGGACGACCCGCTGGTCGGCCTCGATAACTGCCTCATCGTCCCGCACATCGCGTCCGCGTCGCGGGCGACCCGCGGCAAGATGGCGGCGATGGCGGCGGCCAACCTGATCGCGGGGGTGCGCGGCGAGCCGCTCCCGACCGAGGTGCCGCCGCCCGACTGATCGCGCGTAGAACGACGCGTCAGGAGCGGCGCCCCGCCGTCAGGGGTGCCGCGCCGCCGTCAGGCGCCGGAAGTTCGTCAGGTCCTCCGGCCCACCGAGATGGCGCTCGGCGAACGAGACCCAACCCGCGTTCGAATTGTCGGACATCAGCAGGCCGCCGGGTTCGAGTCGCGGCCAGACCAGCTCGTACTCCCAGAGCATGTGCCTCGGGGTGTGCAGGTCGTCGTGGAAGAACACGCCGACGGAGTTGACCTGCGCGAGCAGGTCGGGCAGCGTCACGCGGACGTCGCCAAGCCGCATGTCCCACCGATCGCCGAGCCCCGCACGGATCTCGTCCGGCACCAAGTGCGCGATCCCGTTCCGTTGCCACGAGTAACGACCGCCGTCTTCGAGGGTCACGTCGACCGGGACATCGGCCGGCGGCAGCTCGAGCGAGTGGAGGATGCCGCGCCCGTTGTCGACCAGTGCCGCGCCGATGTACGAGGTCGACACCCCTTCGGCGACACCCGTCTCGATGACGTGGTCAGGCCGGAGCGTGCGCACCGCGGCGTACAGGATCTCGCCCTGGCCGGCGCTGATACCGGTCCGGCTCCGTCCCGCCAGCACGGGGGCGAGCACATCTCGCCAGTGATCGAAGTCGGCCAGGACCTGTTTGGGGTCGATGCCGAGGTGTACGAGGAATTCGCGCGGCTCCGCCACGGTCGCGGTGGCGAGTCGCCGCCGGGCGTCGATGAGGCGGCCGAATTCCAGTGGGTGGCGCCGGTAGTACGGCGCCCGAACGACCGACGAGCGGCGAAGGCGCCCGAACCGGTTGCGCAATGTCCGCATCGCGCCCGGGATCGGCGTCGGCATGTGGCGGCCTCCTCGTCGCCCTCGCGAATTGTTGCGCGCGATGCGCGCTGTCTGCGCGTCAGTTCAGAGATTGTAGCGAGCGCGCGCCGCGCGGCAAGGTCGGGCCGCGGAAGGCGTCGATCGGACGTGATACGGTCCCTCGCGGGCCGGTAGCTCAGTGGCAGAGCAGGGGACTTTTAATCCTTTGGTCGTGGGTTCGAATCCCACCCGGCTCGCCAGGATTCCCCCGATGGAGACGCCGGCGGTCGCCAGGTTCAGGCGGGCTCGTCGCCTCGCCGTGCAAGGAAGTCTGGCTCATCCCCGAGGGCGCGCTCGAGCATGGTCAGCATGGCCGTCCGATCGGCCGGGCCGCCGGCATCCGGCCACCGGGCGACTTCGCTCGCTGCCCAGTGAGCCCAGTCGGTGCGCAGGCGAGCCCATCGATCGAGCAGGACCCAGTACAGCACGTTGACATGGATGCGCTCAGGGAAGGGCCCCACGCCATCGATGTACTCCTGGGCGATCGCGCGCCACGGCACGTCGGTCAACTCGGCCTCGGTGGCGAAGTCGGCAAGGTTTCGTTGCAGCGTCGACGGGGACGCGTAATTCCCGAAGAGGACCTTGAGCATCCCCTCGGATTCCAGCCGCGTGGGCGCGGAGGGCCTCTGGAGCCAGCCTTCGAGCGCGGTGCGGCCCGCCGGCGTGATCGCGTACTCCGTGCGTTCCCGGCGACCGACCAGCCGGCGCTCAGCGGTGGCGAGACCAGCCTCCACGAGACGCTGTGGCTCCTTGTAGAGGTTGCTCTCGGCGCGCGGCCAGACGTGGAGGAGGGCGCGCCGCATCTGCTTGGTGATCTCGTACGTGGACCACGGCTTGATCGCGAGCAGGCCGAGGATGGCGTAAGACGTCGGCGACAAACGCAGATCGGGCATTGACAGATACTCCACTCTGGAGTAATGATTGTATACTCCAACTTGGAGTATACGAGAGGACGACGATGCTGGCGATGGTGAGTCCACGGATCCGCCCGGTCTCTAGCGACGACCGCGAGGCGACACGGGCCTTGATCGTTCGCGCGAACGCAGAGTTCGCGGGGCGCGTGCCCGAAGGATTCTTCCAGTCCTACCTGGCCAGCGCGACCGACCTTGAAGGACGCCTCGCGACGGGCGGGGACGTCCTGGTCGCGGAATCCGACGGCCGGATCGTGGGGACGATCACGTACTTCCGCGAAGCCAGCGACGAAGGCATGGGCCCGGGATTTCCGCCCGGCACGGCTGGGATCAGGGCGACTGCGGTCGATCCGGCCTCGCGGGGCCTCGGACTGGGCGTCGCACTCGTCGAGGCTTGCCTGGAACGGGCTCGAGCGGACCGCCGCGCGGCGATCGCATTGCACACCGCGGCATTCATGACGGCCGCGATGGGGCTCTACGAGCGGGTGGGCTTCGTGCGCGATCGCTCATTCGATTTCCCAGCACGCGAGTTCTTTGCCTACGATCAGAGCCCGGAGATCACGGCGCTCGCCTTCGTGCGCCCGATCGGATGATCGGCCTACGAACGATGCCGCCCCTCGGGCTCGTCGATGTCTTGCGGTCCGTGCTTGGCCGGATCCGAGCGCTTCACAAAGCTGAGGGCGACCCGGCTCACGACGTGGTGTTGCTTGAGGTGGCCCTACGCGCGTTGCCCGTGATCGGGCAGACGAGCGGGGTCCAGTTGCTCCGGATCGTTGGTTCCGGGGCTGATCGGTCGCAGGGGATGTCACCGATGGTTGAGGATGCAATCATCCTGCAGCACATCGTCCGACCCGGGTGAGACTGGGCGAATGTCCTTGCGGCCACGATGGGTGTCTACCCAGATCCCGCCGACGAGGAACGCTGCCATGACCGACGCTTCCGGCCGCGAGTCGATCCCCCAGATCGCCGCGCTGATCAACAAGATCGACATCTGTCTCTTCACCACGCGCGGCGACGGTGGCCAGCTTCACGCGCGGCCGATGTCGAACAACGGGCAGGTCGAATGGGACGGGCAGTCCTGGTTCTTCGCGCCGAGCGACGGGCGGCTCGTCACCGAGCTGCGGTCCGATCCCCAAGCCGTCGCCGCGTATCGTGCCGAAGCGTCCTTTGACTTCATCGCGGTCAGTGGTCGGGCGGCGCTCGAAAATGACCCGGAGCTGAAGAAGCGCTATTGGCTGCCGGAGCTCGAGCGCTGGTTCCCGAACGGTCCTGAGGACGACAACGTCACGCTGATCCGGCTCGACGCCGAAGCTGCGCAGTGGTGGACGGCAGACGGCGACGGGCATGCCGACCTTCGCGAGCGGGTCGCGACCTCCTGATCGACGAGCTGGCTCCCGATCGACCCCTGGTCAGGTTCTCGTGCGATCCGCGCCGGGGTGGCTGGCGGCGGGCTCGTCGACCGTGACGATCCTGCGCGGGGCGACCGGGTCCGGGCCGCGCCGGCGCAGACGCTGGACGAGCCGGTAGATCTCGATCGCGGTCAGGATCGGGATGACCCGGCGGGGCAGGAAGCGCAGCAGCAGGAAGCGCATGGCTTGGGTCAGCATCGCGCCAGTATCGACGGCGGGTCTGTGGTCGCCGAGTGCGGGCCCCTGCAGAACCGTTGCAGGGCGCTTGCGATATCGGGTTGAGGCACGGCCAGGGCGCGACGGAGCCTCGTGACGGCCCTGCTATCCTCGGGGCAGAGCACGCCTCGAGCCGTCACGCATCTCGCCATACGAGATCCAGGAGACCGATGAACCGCTTGTATCGCTCCCGCCATGACCGGATGCTGGCCGGGGTCGCCGGCGGCCTGGCCGAGATGTGGGGCGCGGACCCGTCGCTCGTGCGCGTCATCTGGGCGCTGCTGGTGATCTTCACCGGCGGCCTCGCGCTCCTCGTGTACATCGTGATGGCCCTCGTCGTGCCCGACGAGCCGCTCGACCTGGACACTCCACCCGCCGCAGCCGGTGAGGCGCAGAGCCCCGAGGCACGGGCGGCCGCGCTTGCCGCACATGAAGCCCGGGTGGCGGCCCGTCGGGCGTCGAGCGGTGACCGCGGCGGATTTCCCGCGGGCGCCGTCCTCGGTGGGTTCCTGGTGATCCTCGGCGGCTTCTTCCTCGCCCGCGAGTTCCTGCCCGAGATCGACTTCGACTGGTTCTGGCCGCTCATCCTGGTCGGCCTCGGGGTCCTGCTCGTCGTGTCCGCGCTTCGCCGCCCGAGTCAGCCCGGCTGATCCGAGGTTGCGTCCGGGCGCCGGACGCGCCGTGCTCGGCCGGACCCGGTTCGCAACGAACCGCGTCACCGCAACCCGGTTCGGCCCCGAACCGACACCTTGTCAGCCCTGCCCGAGGGCCCGACCACGACCGGCTCGCACCCTAGCCTTCCAGGCACGATCCCTTGATCGGCCCGCCGCAACGCTGGAAGGAACGTGCGATCGATGGATACCGGAGATACCGCCTGGCTCCTGATGTCGACCGCCCTGGTCATGATCATGCTCCCGGGCCTGGCGCTGTTCTACGGCGGGCTGGTCCGCCGCAAGAACGTCCTTTCGACGATCATGCACAGCTTCTTCGGCCTGGCGCTCGTCAGCGTCGTATGGGTCGTGGTCGGTTTCTCCATCGCCTTCGGACCTGACGTCACGCTGCCGATCATCGGTGCGGGCTGGGTCGGCGGTCTCGACTTCGCGTTCTTCAACGGCGTCGGTCTCGAGCCCTCAACGACGTACGCGACAACCGTCCCCTTCGTGCTCTTTGCCGCGTTCCAACTGATGTTCGCGGCAATCACCCCGGCCCTCATCACGGGCGCCTTCGCCGAGCGCAAGCGTTTCGGGGCGTTCGTCCTCTTTACGATCCTCTGGTCGATCCTCGTTTACTCGCCGCTCGCGCACATGGTCTGGTCGGTCGACGGTTGGCTGTTCAAGCTCGGCGCGCTCGATTTCGCGGGCGGGACCGTGGTCCACATCAGCTCGGGCGTCTCGGCCCTCGTCGTCGCGCTCCTCATCGGCCGTCGTGCGGTCAATGGCGAGCCGATGGAGCCGCATGACGTGCCGATGACCGTGCTGGGCGCCGGGCTCCTGTGGTTCGGCTGGTTCGGGTTCAATGCGGGATCCGCCGTCGCCGCCAACGGCATCGCCGCGAATGCATTCATCGTCACGAACACGGCCGCGGCCGCGGCCACGATCACCTGGGTCCTCGCGAGCTACCTGCACAAGGGCAAGGTCAGCGTCGTGGGTGCCGCCTGCGGCGCCGTCGCGGGGCTCGTCGCCATCACCCCGGCCGCCGGGTTCGTCGGGGTCGGCGGGGCGCTGATCATGGGGCTCATCGTCGGTGGGCTGTGCTACAGCGCCACGCTGCTGCGCTCGTACATCAAGGTCGACGACGCCCTCGACGTCTTCGCCGTCCACGGCGTGGGCGGCGTGTTCGGTGCGATCGGTACGGGCGTGTTCGCCTCCTCGGCGGTCCAGGCCGCATACACCGGCCTCCTCGAGGGGAACGCAGCGCAGCTCGTCAATCAGCTGATCGCCGTGGGCGCCACCGTCGCCTACGCGGTCGTCTCGACATTCGTGATCATCAAGGTCGTGGACTTCGCGCTCGGGATCCGTGTCAAGCCCGAGGTGGAGGAGATGGGTCTCGACCTGTCGGTCCACGGCGAGGCCGCCTACCAGTCCTGACGCGGGGCTCGCGGCCGATCGGGAACGGCTCCTCCCGAGACCAGATCGGCCGCAGCTTCGCCTCCGATCACCGACTCGTTCCGCCCCCTCGGAGGCAGCCGATGCCACGGCACCCTCGTCCCGCGACCCCGCTGTACGACCCGCGCTTCGAGCACGACGCGTGTGGCGTGGGGTTCGTCGCGGACGCGGGCGGTCGGTCGCGCGGTAGGGTCCTGCCGCTGGCGCTCGCCGGACTGGCGGCGCTCGCCCACCGCGGGGCGTTCGGCGCGGACGGCGAGTCCAGCGACGGGGCTGGTATCTCCCTTCCACTCGATCCATCAGTCCTGACGGCGCTCGCACCACGATGGAGCGCAGACCGGCCGGCGCTGGCGATGCTCTTCCTGCCGCGCGGGCGCGCCGCAGGGCGAACGGCCAGGGCGCTCGTGGAGCGCGTCTTCGCCGACGCCGACCTGCCGATCGCGGCCTGGCGGACCGTGCCGATGGACCCGCGGGCGCTGGGAGCCGCGGCCGCCGCCTCCCGACCGAGCGTCGCCCAGGCAGTCATCGCCCGCCCGTCGCGCGCCGCCGACGACCCGCGCCCGCTCGGCGACGAGGCGTTCGAGCGGCGACTGGTCGTCGCCCGCCGCCGGCTGGAGTCGGCGGCCCGCGCTGCGGGCGGAGCCGCAGCCGAGCTGTCCGTGCCGTCCGCCTCGTGCCGGACGATCGTCTACAAGGGTCTCGTGGCCGGCGGTCGCCTCGCCGAGCTGTACCCGGACCTGCGCGCAGCGATCGAGGTCGGCTACGCGATCTTCCACCAGCGCTACGCCACCAACACCCATCCGGTGTGGCGTCTGGCGCAGCCGTTCCGTTCGATCGCGCACAACGGCGAGATCAACACGGTCCGCGGGAACCGGGAGCAGGTCCGCGGTCGGGCGGGGGACCTGGGCGCCCGGCCGATCGCGGCCGAGCTCACCGCCGCGGGCCCGCTGCTGTCGCCCGACGGCTCCGATTCGCTGTCGCTCGATGAGGGCCTGGAGCTCCTGACGACTACCGGCTGGGAGCTCACGCCGGCGCTCCTCGCCGCGATCCCCGAGGCGCTCGCCCTGCGTCGAGCGCCCCACCCGCACGTCGCGACCCTGCGCCGCCGCACGGCCGGGATGCTCGCGCCGTGGGACGGGCCCGCAGCGATCGTGTTCGGCGACGGCACCCGGGTCGGCGCGCTCATCGACCGCAACGGCCTGCGCCCGGCGGCATTCGCTGTGAACGGCGATCGACTCGTCGCGGTGGCGTCGGAGACCGGGGCGGTCCCGTTCGCGGCCGCCGAAACCGTTCGTCGAGGACGGCTCGGGCCGGGCGAGCTGCTGCTCGTGGAGCCCGGCCGGCGGCGGATCCTCGAGGACACCGAGGCCAAAGCCTGGGTATTGCGACGGCTGCCGATCCACGACCAGCCGCGGCCGCTCCACGAGGACACGCCCGACGCGACGGCGCTGGCGGTGGAAGGACGCCGACCCATCGACCAAGCGGGACGGTATCTCGCCGGGCTCGATGCCGAACGCGCCCGGCTCGACATCAAGACGATGACCCTCGAGGCGCACGAGCCGCTCTGGAGCATGGGCGACGACACGCCGACCGCGGGGCGTGGCCGCCTCGATCGTCCGGTCGCCGATCACCTCCGTCAGGCCTTCGCCCAGGTCACGAACCCGGCCATCGACCCCGAGCGCGAGCGGGTCGTGATGGATCTCCGGGTGGAGCTCGGTCGCCGGCCGGCGTTGCTCGGGGGGCCGCCGCGCGGACCAAGCACGCTGCGGCTCGAGCGACCGATCGTCGGCGATCTCCCGGGGTTGCTCGCTGCGCTCGGCGAGCGCGGGGCCCGTGTCCGGACGATCGACGCGACCTGGGCCCCCGAGGCGGGCGGCGCAGGGCTGGCGGCCGCGCTCGAGGTGCTGGCGACGACGGCCGTCCGAGCGGCGGAGTCGGGCACGGACGTCCTCGTCGTGAGCGACGCGGCGTCGTCGCTGGAGCGACTCCCGGTCCCGTCGATCCTGGCCGCCGGTGCGATCCATACCGCGCTGACCGACGCCGGCCTGCGTGGTCGCACGGACCTCGTCGTGGACGCCGCCGACATCCTCGACGTGCACGCGATGGCGATGGTCCTCGCCGTCGGCGCCACGGCCGCCCATCCGAGGCTGGCCCTGGAGCTGGCCGTGGAGCTGGCTGGGACGCGAGGCGCGGAGTCCGTCACCCCGTCGGCCGCGATCGGCAACCTCGTCGCCGCCTTCGAGGCCGGTCTGCGCAAGACGCTCGCACGGATGGGAATCAGCGCGGTCGCGAGCTTCATCGGCGGGACGTTGATCGACACCGTGGACCTCGCGCCCGACGTCGTCGAGCGGTGCTTCCCGAATGCGGCCGCCTGGCCGGGTCGCACGACACTCACGCAGCTCGGAGAGCGCGGTCTCCGCCGGCGGGACGCGGCCGCGTCGCTGCCGCCGACGTCAGCCGGTCGCGAGCCACGCCTGCCCGATCCGGGTTGGGCCCGCTTCCGGGCCGACGGCGAGGCGCATCTCTTCTCGCCCGGCATCGCCAGGGAGATCCAGGTGCTGTCAGGGTCGATCGATGGCGAAGCTGCCGCCGCGACGGTCGATGCGGCGCTGGTGCGCTACCGCACGGCGCTCGGCCGGGCTACCGACGCGCCGGCCGTGCCCCGCGACGAGCTCCGGGTTCGCCGCGGGGCGGTCCCACTCCCGGTCGATCAGGTCGAGGACGCGCGCGCGATCGCGCGGCGGTTCGTCGTGTCCGCGATGAGCGTCGGCGCGCTCAGCCCCGAGGCTCACCAGGCGCTGACGATCGGGATCCAGCGGGCCGGCGGGGCAGCGAACACCGGCGAAGGGGGCGAGGATCCCGCCTGGTACACGCCCGCACCCGACGGTCGCCGCCACGATGCCCGCATCAAGCAGGTCGCCTCGGCCCGTTTCGGTGTGACCGCGACGTACTTGGCCCGAGCCGACCAGCTGGAGATCAAGATCTCGCAGGGATCGAAGCCCGGCGAAGGCGGCCAGCTGCCCGGCCGCAAGGCGACCGCCTACATCGCCGCGCTCCGCCGTGGCCAGGCGGGCCAGAGCTATATCAGCCCGCCGCCACACCACGACATCTACTCGATCGAGGACCTGGCGCAGCTCATCGCCGACCTTCGCGCCATCAACCCGACGGCGCGCGTCGGCGTGAAGCTCGTCGGCAGCCGAGGCGTGGGCACGATCGCCGCGGGCGTGGCCAAGGCGGGCGCGACCTATATCCACCTGTCCGGGCACGCGGGCGGGACCGGCGCCTCCCCGCTCAGCTCCATCAAGCACGTCGGCGCACCCTGGGAGCTCGGCCTTGCCGAGATCCACCAGGTGCTGCTCCGCAACGACCTGCGCGACCGGGTGGCCCTGCGCACGGACGGCGGGCTCCAGACCGGGCGCGACCTGCTGGTCGCCGCGCTCCTCGGCGCCGAGGAATTCGCGTTCGGGACCGCCGCGCTCGTCGCTGTGGGCTGTGACATGGCCCGCCAGTGCCACCTGGACACCTGCCCGACCGGCATCGCCACACAACGCGAGGACCTGCGGGCGAAGTTCACCGGCACGCCCGAGATGGTCGAGCGCTTCTTCCTGGCGATCGCGGAGGACCTGCGCCGCGAGCTGGCCGCGGTCGGCGCGCGGTCGGTCGGCGAGATCGTGGGCGAGAGCCGGCGACTGCTCCGTCCCGTTGCCGCCGCGCGTGCCGAGCTAGCCGCGGTCGTGGGCGCCGGATCATGGGGCGCCGACGCCGCCCGGCGTGCCGATCCTGCCCTGCCCACACGGACCGCGCGCCATGCACCCGCCTCGCCTCTGGAGTCGCGCATCACCGCCGCGTTCCGCGACCAGGGCCCGGTCACCGTCGGTGGGCTGCGGCTCACGACCGCCGATCGCTCGTTCGGTGCGGGCCTCAGCGGTGCGCTCGAGCGCGGTGAGCTGCGTGGACCGGTCCGGGTCGAGCTCTGCGGCGCGGCCGGGCAGTCGTTCGGCGCCTTCGCGGGTCCGGGGATCGAGCTCACGCTCGTGGGCCAGGCCAACGATTACGTGGGCAAGGGGCTGTCCGGCGGCCGAGTCACCGTCTCGCCGGAGCCAGACCTGGCGGTGGCCGCCGGCGGCGAGGCGATCGCCGGCAACACGGTGTTGTACGGAGCCACGTCAGGACGCCTGCACCTGGTCGGCCGGGCGGGGATGCGCTTCGCCGTGCGCAACAGTGGCGCCGAAGCGGTCGTGGAAGGCATCGGCCCGCACGGTTGCGAGTACATGACCGGCGGCACAGTGGTCGTCCTGGGCCCGGTCGGGGCGAATTTCGGCGCCGGGATGACGGGCGGCCGCGCCTACCTCTACGACCCGAACGGCCGGCACGTGGCGGCGCTGCACGGGGAGAGCGTCGCGGCCGTGCGGCTGTCGGCCGTGGTCGCCGACCGACCCGATGGACCCCAACGCCTCGTCGAGCTGCGCAGGCTCCTCGACGACCAGGTGTCGGCCGGGTCGGCCCTGACGCGGACCGTGCTCGAGCTCGATGATTTCGCCGCGGCCTTCTGGGTGGTGGAGCCAGTCGCCCCGGCCGTGGAGGCGACCGTCGCGGCAGGCGATGAAACCGGGACCGTCCGGATCAGCCCGGTCGCGGTCGCCTCGGTCGCAGCGTCCCGAGCCGCCACGGATCCGAGCCAGCCCGTCGTTTAGGACGCCGAGGGCGGGCTGGGTCCTCGGCCGGGCCGGCATCGGTTGGGTGGTTCCGCCGCAGATGCCGGCGACGATTCACTGCCAGTGAACGATGGCGTGTCCAAGCGGTGACATTCCCGTCTAGCCTGCGGAGTCCCTGTCGGTCATTCGCTGTCGGTGAATGCCTCGACCGTTAGACGCCGGTGCGAGTGATCGACGGGCGTTTGGCGTGCGTTCGTTCACCACCGGTGAATCCCCTCGGATCGGCGACGCGCGTGAACCCAACGGTCCCGGTCGGAACCGTCGGAGGTGGGCAGGCCCACCTGGCTCACCGGTTCGCCGCGAGCTGGCGCCCGAGGTCGTCGGCGAGACAGCTATCCAGACGCCGCACGCCGGCGGCGCTGGCGCGGCTGACCCCGGCGAGCGCCAGCGCGACGCGACGCCGAACCGGCGATCGGTCGCGGTCGGCCGCGATTGCCATGGCCAGGCGCTGCGCCTCGGCACCCTTCTTGGCACGCTCGCGCATGCGGTCGAGGGCGAGGTCGTAGTCGAGGAGGTACATGTGTCGGTGCTCCGTTTCCGTGTCGCGACGATCAGCGGCGATGGTCGTCGGGCAGCACGTCGCGTGAGTCGACGCCCCAGCGCAGGGCTCCGGCATCCAGGGCGACGAGCGCGGCGATGACGACGATCCAGACGATCAGGGTTTCCATCTTGCGGGCCTCCACGGCGGTGTCGATATCGTCATCCTGGACCGTTGCTGGTTCTATAGATAGGCCCACGAGCGGCCGTTTCAATAGGTCCACGCCGGTCGAGATCGGCGATCGACTGCATCGTCCCAGAGATACCTGCCAAGTCCTGTCATCTTCATCGCCACCGAGCCGCAACCCAGTCGCCCCCATCGCGATGCCGACGCGGACCGAACGCAGAACGTAGGCTGCGGCCCATGATGGGGAAGCGTCACCCGACCCCGGCCGCGCCGCTTTCCGCCTCGGCTTCCGCCAGCCAGTACGACCACAAGGTGAACGCCATGATCCATCCGTCCGAACCGGACCTCGGTCGACCGCTCGCGGTGCGAGCCGGGCAGCGTGCGCCCGTGACCTGTGCGACGTGTGGCTGTCGGCTGGCCGCGACCGGCGACGCGTGGTTCCACTTCAACCCGCTCGGCGGGCGCGATGCCCGCGGCTGCCGGATCGCCTGTGCCGACGCGGCGCATGACACCAGCGGTCGGGCGATCTCGGTGAACGTCTGACGCCGATCTTCTAGGTCGGCGGCTGATCAGCCCGTCGCGCCGGCCGCGCCCCCGTCCGCGACGATCCGATAGCCGACGCCGCGGACGGCCACGACATTCGGCCCACCGGCGGCTTCGACCTTCGCCCGCAACCGCGCGAGATGCGGCTTCAGCCAGAGGAGGTCCGGGTCGCTCTCCGCCGGCCAACCCGCTCGCGCGAGCTGCAGGTGCGGGACGATGTCGCCGTCCGCCCGGACGAGCGCTTCGAGCAGCCGAAACTCCGTCGGGGTGAGGGTCAGGGCGACGTCTCCCACGCGAGCCTCGTGCCGCCCCGGCTCCAGGACGAGCGCACCCGCCTCCAACGGTCCGGCCGGGCCACCGCCGGCGCCGGGTCGGTCCACCCGACGCATGACGGCGGCGATCCGCGCCAGCAGCTCTGCCTTGCCGAACGGCTTGGTCAGGTAGTCGTCCGCGCCGATGCCCAGCGCGCGCACCTTGGCGGCCTCGCCGCTCTCCCCCGACACGACGAGGATCGGGGCCTGGCCGACCGCGCGCATCTGGCCGGCCACGCTGAAGCCGTCGGGACCGGGCATCGCGAGATCCAGCAGGACGAGGTCCGGGTGCTCGTCGCGGAAGCGCTTCACTGCGGTCAGCCCATCGTACGCGGTGATGACCTGGTGGCCCTCGGTCCCGACGAGCGCGGTGATGGCCCCGACCATCGCCGGATCGTCATCGACCACGAGGATCCGGAGGGAGCGGCCGGTCATGCTGGTCATGGTCCTCTCGTGGCGTCAGATGGCGACCGCGGCCGGCATCGCGACGACGAATTGCGCTCCGTGCGGCGATGCCGGCTCGCACCAGAGGTGCGCGCCCATCGATTTACCGAGTCGCTTCGCGGCGTACAGCCCGATCCCCGAGCCACGGGCCGTATGGGTGTCGCGCCGGGCATAGGGCTCGAAGATGCGCTCGCGCCACTCATCGGGGATGCCCGGGCCCTCGTCGCTGATCCCGAGGTGGACCACGCCCTCGACGAGCGCCCAGTCGATGGTGATCGTCGTCTCCGACGGCGCGTACTTGATCGCGTTCTCGACCAGGTGCTCGATGATCTGGCGGAGACGCGGCGGGTCGGCCAGACCGTGCAGGCGGGGCGCGCCGTGGGCGTCGACGTGATGCCGACCGAGGAGCGGCCGCAGCGAGCCGAGGACCTCGGCGACGAGCGCCTCGACATCGACCGGCGTGACCGAGGGCGCGTCCTCCGGCACGACGCGGACGGATGCGAGGATCGAGTCCACGAGGCGGTCGAGACGCTCGATCTGCTCGAGCGTCGCGCCGTGCCAGTCCGCGCGCGTCTTGCGGCGCTCGACGTCGCGCGACTCGCGCCCGGCGAGCTGCGGCTCCTCAGCCAGGAGATCGGCGTAGGCGCGAACGACAGCCAGCGGCGTCCGCAGCTCGTGGGTGACGAGCGCGATGAGCTCGCTGCGGGCCTCGTCGATGGCCTTGAGCGACTCGACCCGGGCCTCCGCCTCCGATTGCTGGCGGCCCTTCTCGACGATGCCGGCCAGGAGGTCGGCGACCGCGCTCAGCTGGGCGACGTCCGACGGGCTGAAGACCCGCCGCTGCTCGGTCTGGACGTTGAGGACGCCGACGGTCTGGTCGTGCCACGAGAGGGGCACGCTCAGCATGGACGTCACGAACCGGCGCTGGTCGAGGCCGCGCACCCACAGGAAGCGCGGGTCGGCCTTGACGTCCGGGATCATCAGCGGGTCGCGGTGCGACGCGACCCAGCCCGTGACGCCTTCCCCGAACGGGACTCGCGCCCGGCCGATCTGGAACCGGTCGAGGCCGTTCGTCGCCGCGAGCGTCAGGTACGCTCCGTCACGGTCGAGCAGATAGAGCGAGGAGACATCGGCATGGAGGGCGTCGCGCGTCCCGTCGACGACCGTCTCGAGCAGCTCGTCCCAGGTCCGCGCCGTCGTGGCCAGGCGCGCGACGTCGTGGATGAACTGCAGCTGGTCGAGCTGGTCGGACGCCGGGATCGTGTCGGAGTCCCCCGGACCGCGACCGCGACCCGTCCGGGTCTGCCGGCGGGCGTCGTGCAGGGTCGTTCGATCGGCTGCCATCGTCGTCACGATACAAGGGTAGGAAAGGTTGCGGCCGTGAAAGGTTGCGACCCCGTCCTCGCTGGGTTGCGGAAGAGGCCGCCGGGAACGTTGCTGACCGGCACGCGATGACTTCATCGCGATCGCCCGCATTGAAGCGGGTGCGGTCCGCGGAGCGTGCCGAACCCACCGGCATCGGGTCGGCGGGGGCGCGTGATCCCCTCGCGCTCGAGGTCCGACTGCTGGGCTCGCTGCTCGGCCAGGTCATCGCGGAGCAGGCCGGCGAGGGCGTGTTCGATCTCGTCGAACGATTGCGCAGAGCCGCGATCGAGCTTCGCCGCGGCGAGGACCCGGCGCTGCGCAGCCGGGTGGAGGCGGAGCTCGACGAGCTGGACCTCGGCGCGATGGAGGCCGTGATCTCGGCGTTCTCGCTGTACTTCCAGCTCGTCAACTTGGCCGAGGCGCGCGCCCGCGTCCGGGCGCTCCGCAAGCGCGAACGAGCGGCCCGCGACGGCGTCCTCGAGGACTCGGTCGCCGAGGCCATCGCGCGGCTCCGCCGGGCCGGGCGAGACGAGGCGGCGATCGACGCCATCCTCGATCGTCTACGCATCTCGCCGGTCCTGACCGCGCATCCGACCGAGGCCCGCCGCCGCACCGCACTCATCGCGCTGCGCCGCTGCGCGGTCCTCCTCGAACGGCTGGACGACCCGCGGTTGACGCCGTCGGAGGACCGCGAGGTCCGGCGTCGATTGCGCGAGGAGATCACGCTCCTGTGGCGGACGTCGGACCTGCGCTCGGTCGCGCCTGAGCCGCTCGATGAGGTGCGCACGGCGATGGCCGTGTTCGATGCCACGCTCTTCACGCTGGTGCCCCGGCTGTACCGGGCGACCGACGCCGCGCTCGATGGACCGGCCGGGCGTGGGTCCGGGACCGGCACCCGCCCGCCTCGCGTGCCGGCGTTCGTGCGCTTCGGGTCGTGGATCGGCGGCGACCGTGACGGGAACCCGGCCGTGACCGCCGAGATGACCGAACGGACGGTCCGGATCCAGGCCGACCACGTCCTGCACGGATACGAGGCGGTCGCGCTGCGGCTCATGCAGACCGTGTCCGCCGCGATCTCCTCGCCGAAGGTCGCGCGACCCCTCGCGAACCGGCTCGCGCGTGATGCCGAGGCGCTGCCCGAGACCGATCGACAACTGCGCCGGCGCTTCCCCGACGAGCCGTACCGCCAAAGGTTCGGGTTCATCGCCGAGCGACTGCGTCGGACACGGGTCGCGCTGACCGACGATGCGGGTCCGCGCTCGGGTCACTATGCCGACGCGGCCGAGCTCGACGCGGAGCTCGCCGAGATCCAGGCGGGGCTCGTCGACGATGACCTGTCGCGCGTGGCCTGGGGCGAGGTCGCGGAGCTGCGCTGGCAGGTGGCGACGTTCGGGTTCCACCTCGCGTCCCTCGAAGTGCGGCAGCATGCGGCCGTCCATCGCGCCGCGCTCGCGGTGCTGGCGGAGCCCGGCGTCGCCGAGGCGACGGAGATCGCACCGGACGTCTCGGTCGGGGAGGTGCTGGCGACGTTCCGCTCCATGGCCGACCTGCAGGAGCGGTTCGGTGAGGAGGCGTGCCGGCGGTTCGTGCTGTCGTTCACGGCCACCGCCGAGGACGTGACCGACGTGCTCCGTCTCGCGCGCATCGCCCTGGACGAGGGCGCGGAGGGGGCAGGTGGCGCGGGCGCTCCCGGCGAAACCGGCCCGATCCGGCTCGATGTCGTCCCGCTGTTCGAGTCGTCCGACGCGCTCGCGGGCGCCGGCCGGATCCTCGACGAGCTCCTGCGCGATCCCGCGTATCGCGACCACCTGAGGGCCCGCGGCGATCGCCAGGAGGTGATGCTCGGCTACTCGGATTCGAACAAGGAATCGGGCTTCCTCGCCGCCGCGTGGATGCTCCATCGCGCACAGGAGGCGCTCGTCACGGTCGCGCGGGAGCGGGGCGTCGAGCTGACGTTGTTCCACGGCCGCGGCGGGGCGATCGGGCGTGGCGGCGGCCCCGCCAATCGGGCGATCCTCGGCGGCGCGCCGGGCTCGGTCGATGGCCGGCTCAAGCTCACCGAGCAGGGCGAGGTCATCGCCGCCAACTACGCCGACCCCGCCATCGCGCGGCGGCATCTCGAGCAGCTCACCGGGGCGGCGCTCATCGCCTCCACGCCGGAGCACGACGCGGCCGCCGCCGAGGCGCTGCGCGACGGGGGCCCGTTGCTGGCCGAGCTCGCCGAGACGGCCCGCGCGGCCTACCGCGCGCTCGTCCACGACGACCCGGGGTTCGCGGCGTTCTTCCGCGACATCACGCCGATCGCGGAGTTGTCCGACCTCCGTCTCGGCTCCCGGCCGGCGGCTCGCGGTCGCGCACCCGCCGATACGACGCCGGATCTGGATGCCCTGCGGGCGATCCCGTGGACCTTCGCGTGGTCCCAGTCGCGCATCAACCTGCCCGGCTGGTACGGGCTGGGCGCGGCGCTCGAGGCGTTCCGCGCGGCGCACGGCTCCGATGGCCTCGCGCAGATCGGCCGGCTCTACCGCTCGTGGCCGTTCCTGGCGTCTCTCCTCGACAACGCCGAGATGATCCTGGCCAAGGCCGACATGGGCGTCGCGCGGCGGTACGCGTCGCTCGCGACCGATCCCGACGCGGTGCGCCGGTGGGGGGCGATCGAGGCGGAGTACCACCGCACGGTCGGGCTGCTCCTGCGCGTCACGGGCCGCGACCATCATGCTCGACGGCGCCCCGGTGCTGCAGCGGTCGATCGCCCTGCGAAACCCGTACGTCGACGCGCTGTCCGAACTGCAGGTCCGACTGCTCGCCCGCCTGCGCGCCCGGCCGCCCGACGATCCGGAGCGTGGCCGCGTCCTGCGTCTCGTCCAGCTGTCCGTCAACGGCGTGGCGGCAGGCCTGCAGAACACGGGCTGAGGCGCGACCGATGGACGACGGGGCGATCTACGCGGCCGTCAGCCGCCGATCCAGCGCCGAGATGAGTTGGTCGATGTCGCCGGGGTCGTTGTAGCGCTGCGCCGAGACCCGAACGAGGACGGACCTGGGCGGGTCTTTCGGCGACCCTCGGGCGCCCGGGACGGGGAACGGGACCACCGGCACCTCGATCTGATCCTCGTCGAAAAGCAACCGATGCAGTTCCTGGGCGTCCTCGTCCGACTGCGGCCCCGGCAGCGCCACGGCCGTCATCGATCCGATCAGCGCAGGGGGCGCGGGCTCTGTGCCACCCACGGCGCGGATGAGCCGGTCACGCGCCTCGAGCGCGAGTGCTCGATTGGCCGCCATGACGGCCGGCCAACCGCCTGGATCCAGTCCGGCCATCCAGTCGATCGCCGTGGGCAGGGTCAGCACCCCGCTTGGGTCGCCCGTGCCGACCCAGTCGAACTCCAGGCGGAACCGCGGTCGATCCGTCCGAGTGGCGTTGGCGCCGTGGGACACGATGCTCGGGTGGATCCGGTCGCGCCGGTCCGCGCGGACCCACAGGAAGCCCGTGCCCTTCGGCCCGCACAGCCACTTGTGGCCGTTGCCCGTGTAGTACGCGGCGCCCAACTCGTCCAGCTCGAGCGGCACCATACCCGGCGCGTGCGCCCCGTCGACGAGCGTGTCGATCCCGCGGTCGTCGAGCTCGTGGACGAGCCGGGCGATCGGCAGGATCAGGGCAGTCGGGCTCGTCACGTGGCTGATGACCGCGAGCCGCGTCCTGTCAGTGACCGCACCCATGACTGCATCGACCACCTCGTCGTCCCCGGCGGTCGGGAACGGGATCGCCGCCACGACGACCCGCGCCCGGTCGCGATCGGCGGCCGCGCGGACGGTGTTGAGCGTCGCGTTGTACTCGTGATCGCAGGTCAACAGCTCGTCGCCCGGTTCGAAGCGAAGCGAGCCGAGGACGGCGTTGGATGCCGTCGTGGCATTCGGCACGAAGACGAGACCCGCCGGATCTGCCCGCAGGAAGCCGCCGAGCGAGTCTCGCGCCCGATCGAGGTGGCCTTCCAGCTCGCGCTCCATGAAGGCCACGGGCTCCCGTTCCAGTCGGTCCCGCCACTCGCGCTGGACGGCCAGGACCGGTTCCGGGCAGGCGCCGAACGAACCGTGGTTGAGGAACGTGACCGCCGGGTCCAGGCTCCAGCCGAGGTCGGTACGCATCCCCTAGGGCGCGAGGAGCTCGCCCGCACGGGCGACCAGCGGCGGTTCCCCGGCCGCACGTGCCGCGGCGCTGAGCCAGCGCGCCTCGCCCTCCCCGACGACGTGCCACGGCTCGCCGGTGATGGGCGGCACGATGACGGCCGTGCGCTCGGCCAGCCCGATGAAGTCCAGCTCCGGTGGCACGGCCGCGCCGTAGCGGGCCACGGCCTGGTCCCAGGAGGCGGCGTCGGCGTGCGGGGCCACGCCGATCCCCGGTACGACGCCGAGGCCCTCGACCCCGCCGTCCCGCGTCCAGGTCCAGGCCGCGAGGGCCATCGCGCCGGCACTCGCACCGGCCAGCACCGCCCCGTTCTCCCACGCATCCTGCATGGCCGTCCAGGCCGCCGTGCCCGCGTAGAGGGTCGGGATGATGTCGGGATCGCCGCCCGGGAGGTAGATGAGTGTGGCCGCGCCCAGGCGCGCGGCAAGGGTCGGGTCCGCGGCGGACGGCGCATCCACGATGGGGATCGCCTCGACGACGACCGGGACACCAGCGTCCGCCGCGACGCGCTTGAAGGCCGCCACTCCGTTCGCGGCGGCCAGGTCCGGCCGGCCGCGCGCTGCGGCCGTGGGGACGACCGCGATCCGGACCGCACCGTCGACGCGTGGCGCCAGCGCGAGGATCGCCAGCAGGAACGGCTCGTCGCCGGGCAGGAACTCGCCGCCGCCGTGGAGTGCCACCGGTCCGCTCACGAGGCGCCGCCGTCGGGACCAGTCCGAGAAGGGAGGTCCGCTTCGGGAGGGGTGACGTTCTTCATCGGCGGTCGTCGGTTCCCCGGCCCGGCACCGGGTTTGCCGCCACCGGATCCTCCGCCACGGTGGAGGATCCGACCGACGCGGTCAGGCGCGGCGACGAACGGGGCGAGGTACGCGAGCAGCAGGATCGGGATCAAGACGCGGCTCGCGCCGGGATTGATCGCGACGAGCATCGCCAGCGCCCACAGCGTGAGCGCGAGCAGGCCGATCGTCCGCGGCGCGAGGCCCGCCAGCTGCAGACGCCGGGCGGGGAGCAGGACAAGCAACCCGAGGATCAGCCCGAGTGCCAGCAGCCATGGTGGCGCCAGCATCGGAGGTCAGCGGCTCATGGAGCGGTAGCGGCGCACCCCGAGTGGGGCGAAGATGGCGATGAACACGAACACCCACGCGATCGTCACGAGGGCCGGCTCGGTCGAGGCGAGGCTATCGGATGCCTGCGGCAGCGCGTTCCCCCACATCTCGCGGAGCGCCGCCGTCAGGGTGCTCGTGGGATTCCACTCGGCGAATGGCCGGAGCCAATCCGGCAGGGTCTCGAGCGGGACGAAGACATTCGAGATGAAGGTGATCGGGAACAGCACCGTGAAGATCACCTGCTGACCGACCTCGACCGTCGGGACGTTCAACCCCAGCCAGACGCCGAGCCACGTCATGCCGTAGGCGAAGAACAGCAAGAGGGCGAAGCCCGCGACGAGCGACGGGAGGCTCTCGACGCGCCAGCCGACCACGAACCCCGTGGCCATGAGCACGATGAGGATCCCGGCGTTGTAGATGACGTCCGAGAACGTCCGGCCGGTGAGCACCGCGCTGCGCGACATGGGCAGCGAGCGGAATTGGTCGATGATCCCCTTGTTGACGTCGTCGGTCATGCCGATCGCGGTGGTGGCGGCGGCGAAGACGATCGTCTGGGCGAAGATTCCGGGCATGAGGAACGGGGTGTAGTCGACACCGCCCGGGACGTTGACCGCGCCGCCGAAGACGAACACGAACAGCAGCACGAACATGATCGACTGGAGGATGGCGAAGATCGCCAGCTCGGGGATCCGGGGGATGCGCTTGAGATTCCGCCAACCGACCAGCAGGCCGTCGGTGATCGACCTGCCGATGCCGCCGCTCGGCGCGGATGTCGTCTGTGCGGTCATGCTGCGCTCCCGGTCCTGGCCTCGGGCGTGAGGGTCTCCTCCTCGGCCGTGTGGCCGGTGAGGGCGAGGAAGACATCGTCGAGGGTCGGCCGCCGCAGGGCGATGTCGTCGATGCGGATCCCCGCCTCATCGAAGTCGCGGACGACCTGGACGAGTGCGCCTGCGCCTGCGCTCGTGGGCGCCGTCAATCGCCGAGTGTGCTCATCGACCGTGACAACGCCCGCGCAATCGCGCGAGAGGATCTCCTTGGCTCGCGGGATGGCCTCGCGGTCGTGGGCGACCACCTCGATCCGCTCGCCACCGACTGCCGACTTCAGCTCGTCCGCGGTCCCGCCGGCGATGATCTTGCCGTGGTCGATGACGACGATCCGGTCGGCCAGCTCGTCGGCCTCCTCGAGGTACTGGGTCGTCAGGAGCAGCGTCACGCCCTCACGAACGAGACCCCGGATGACATCCCACATCCCGATCCGGCTTCGGGGATCGAGGCCGGTCGTCGGCTCATCGAGGAACAGCAGGCGGGGCCGACCGATGAGCGCACTCCCGAGGTCGAGTCGACGGCGCATGCCACCGGAGTACGTCTTGACGACCCGGTCGGCGGCGTCGACGAGGTCGAACTGCTCGAGGAGCTCCTTGGCACGGCGCGTTGCCTCGGCCGATGACAGCTGGTACAGACGCCCGAAGAGCCAGAGGTTCTCGCTCCCGGTCAGGTTCTCGTCGACGGCCGCGTACTGCCCCGACAATCCGATGGTCCGGCGGATGTCGTCGGGCTGGCGGGCCAGGTCGAAGCCGGCGATGGTCGCTCGGCCGGCGTCCGGCTTGAGCAGCGTAGCGAGGATCCGGACGGCGGTGGTCTTGCCGGCGCCGTTGGGGCCGAGCAGGCCCAGGACGGTGCCCTCGGGGACGTTCAGGTCCACGCCATCGAGCGCCCGGACCACGTTCTTGCGCGTCTTGTAGATCTTGACGAGGCCCTCGGCCATGATGGCGTCCATGCGGTGGCGCACCCCTGGGTTCGGTCGATCGGAGACCCGAGTATAGGGCTTGCGTGTTAACGGCCGGCCCGTCCTGCCCGGCGCATCCGGACGCCCGGCGATGACCTGGTCGGCTACGCTGGCCCGCCGACACGCACCCTGGTCCGATGCCCGCCACGCCCGACCCACCCGTCCCCGAGGAGCCGACACGCGCTCCGACGAGCGCCCCATCGAGCGGTTCCTCCCGGATCCGCGCGCGGTGGTCGGCGTGGCTGGAGCGATGGGGCGGCATCGCCCCGCTACTGGTCGCGGAGTTCGTGGTCTGGCTCGGCTTTGGCGGCCTGCTGCCGGTCCTGCCGCTCTATTTCACCGAGCAGGGCATCGACCTGGCGACGCTGGGCATCGTCATCGCCGCGTGGCCGGCCGCGCGCCTCGTCAGCGAGCCGATCTTCGGCTGGCTGGCGGACCGCACCGAGCGCGTCCCGCTCATGGTCATCGGCCTCGTGGCCTCGGGCGTGTTCGGCGCGCTGCCACTGGTCTTCACGGGACCGCTCGCCTTCGTGCTGCTTCGCGCGGGCGCGGGCCTGGGGGCCGCGATCTACGACCCGGCGGCCCGTGGCTTCCTGACCGATGCGACCCCACCCGACCGGCGTGGCGAGGCGTTCGGGCTCTACGGTGCCGCGCAGATGGGTGGCCTCCTGCTCGGCCCGACGATCGGCGCGTTCGGGGCCGCCCAATTCGGCGGCATCGCCTTCGTGTTCGTGTTCAGCGCGATCGCCGCGGTCATCGCGGCGGTCGGCATCGCCCTCCGGGTTCGCGAGGAGGGATACGAGCGGCGGGTGCACCCGACCCGGTCGCCGGACCAGACGACGCTGCCCACGGACTCACCCTTCCTCGAGGGTCGCCTCGCGGCGGACCTTGCCGCGGACGCATCGAGGGCGTCGTCCGGCGACGCGGCCGCGCGATCCGGCCAGCCCATGCGGTTGCTGAACCGCGGGCTCATCGCCGCCCTGGTCATCAACCTCGGCGGGTACTACGCGGGCGGGACGTACGAGGTGATCTGGAGCCTCTTTCTCGAAGGCCTCGGCGCGGACCTGCCGCTCATCGGCTTCACCTTTGCGATGTTCGGGTTGCCCGTGCTGATCCTCTCGCCGATCGCGGGCCGGATCGTGGACCGTCGGGGGTCCCTCGCGTTCATCGTGCTTGGCTCGATCCTGCCGGTCGTTACCGGGATCCTGTACACGTTCCTCGCGGATCCGTTCCTGGCGGTCCCGCTCATCCTCGTCGAGGCGACGGGCTTCGCCTTCCTGAACCCCGCGCTCTATGCAGTGGTCGCGGCGAGCTCACCGCCGGGGCGTTCATCCACGACGCAGGGGCTGTTCGGGGCGGCCGGCACGCTCGGGTTCATCGCCGCGTCGCTCGCGGCCGGGGTCCTCGCCGAGCGGAGCATCCTGTACCCGTTCTACGTGTTCAGCGCATTCCTGACGCTATGTCTCGTCGTGGGCCTCGCGATCGGCGGTCGACGCCTCACCGGCAGGCCACCGACGATCGATCCGGAGGCCGCCGCCGTTTGACCGATGCCCCCGATGCCCCTATCATTCGCCGTCGCGGGGTGGAGCAGCGGCAGCTCGTCGGGCTCATAACCCGAAGGTCAGGGGTTCGAATCCCCTCCCCGCAACCAACGCCTTTTCCTGAACCCCGGGTCCCGACCAACCCGGGGTTCTTCCTTGTCCGCCGGTCAGGGCGCGACGCCCTGCCAGCTCGATGGCACGAGCCACACGACGCCGCGGTCCTCGTCCGCGCTGCAGATCAGCGCCGTGCCGCGCAGGACGTCCGTGCCGACGAGCCCAGGCGGATCTTGCATCTCGGCGCGAACGACGAGTCGCGGGATCGGGATGCGCGCGTCGCCAACCCGCAGCGTGCGTGGGCCGGCGTCCGCGCCGATGACGCGGCTCCCGCTGAGGCCAGTGCCCTGTCCCTTCGCTGTTCCGCGCTCGCCCGCGATGACCGATGCGGCGAACTCGGTCTGCCGGCCGCCGGTATTGAGCATGGTGGGGACGGCCAGGAACGGCTCGATCGCGGCGAGGATGTCGACCGTGCCGTCGCCGGCGACCCGATCCAGGACGAGCGGCCGGAGGCTCGGCACCCGCGCGATCAGGAACGCGTCGACCTCCGCCCCCGGCGATCCGGCGACCACGAGCCGGTCGGTCAGCAGGTCGATCATGATCCGCGCGGTCGGATGCACGTGCTGGGGACTCAGGAATCCGCCCACGCCCCAGCCCGCGAACGGCGGCGGGCCGGCGATCGCCACGACGTCCCGGAGCGCGAGCGATCGCCCGCCGATCCCGACCTCCAGCTCGCCGACGAACCAGCTGGGCACCGGGGCGCCGGCGTGGTCGGTGCCCGCCTCGCCGGGTGTCATCGGCGCCCCGACGCGATCGATGAGCTCCTTCGTCAGCACGTGGTCGGTCGAGCCCGTGTCGAGGATGAGCCGGGTCGCGGCGCCGCCCACGACGGCGTGCACCATCGGCGAATGCACGGTCGTGCCGCCCTCCACGTCGAAGACGATCGGCACATCGACCAGGACGTCGATGTCGGGAGCCGGGTCCGATCTGGTCATGCGTGCACGATACGACCCGACCGCGCGCGCCCTACCATCGCCCGGGTATGGCCGACTCGACCCTGGCGCGGCTTCGACCGGCCCGGCTTATCCCGCCCCTGCTGCGCGAGGTGGCCGATTTCCGGCGCCTGTGGCTCGGCCAGACGATCTCGGTGTTCGGCGATGAGATCTCGCGGATCGGGCTCCCGCTCGTCGCGGTCCTGACGCTCGGCGCCGACGCGGCGCAGATGGGGTATCTCACGTCGGTCGGGTTGCTGCCGCACCTGCTGTTCTCCCTGCCGGCGGGCGTCTGGCTCGACCGGGTCCGACAGCGCCGCCGCCTGATGATCGCCGCCGACATCGGCCGTGCGCTCCTGATCGGATCCGTGCCGGCGGCCTACCTGCTGGGCGTCCTGAGCATGCCGCAGCTGTACGTCGTCGGGTTCCTGACTGGCACCCTGCAGGTGGTCTTCGACCTGTCGTGGAACACCGTGTTCGTCGCCGTGGTCAACCGCGACCGCTTCGTGGACGCGATGTCGCTGCTCCACGGCAGCCGCTCGATGGCGTATGTCGGCGGTCCACCGATCGGTGGGGCGCTGGTCCAGGTCCTCGGCGCGCCGCTCGCGATGCTGGCCGATGCCATGTCCTACCTCGGCTCGGCCGCGTTCCTGCGCCGGATCACCTCGCCCGAACCGCCGATCGAGCACGAGGCGGGCGGCCTCCGGGAGCGGCTGCTGGCTGGGCTCGCGTTCATCTTCCGCGACCCGATCATCCGCCCGGTCCTGCTCTCGGCGGCGACCATCAACCTGTTCAACTTCGCGTTCTTCGCGCTGTTCGTGCTGTTCGCGACGACGGAGCTCGGCGTCTCGCCGGGCGTCCTCGGCCTGGCCCTCGGCGCGGGCGCCGTGGGTGGCCTGATCGGCGCGGTCGTCGCCGCCCGCATCGGTCGACGGATCGGGCTCGGTCCGGCCTACGCGCTGGGTTGCGTGATCTTTCCTGTGCCGCTCATCCTCGTGCCGCTGGCGGACATCGGCATGCCCATGCCGCTGATCCTGGCGCTCCTCTTCGCATCCGAATTCGGGGCTGGACTCGGGGTGATGATCCTCGACATCAACGTCGGCGCGATCATGTCGGCGCGGATCCCCGACCGGATCCGGTCCCGCGCGGTGGGCGCGTTCCGGTTCATCAACTACGGCGTGCGGCCGGTCGGCGCGGTGCTCGGCGGACTGCTGGGCAGTGCCTTCGGGGTACGTGACGCGCTGTTCATCGTCACGATCGCGGGCTCGCTGGGCGTGCTGTGGCTGGTCGGGACCCGGGTCCTCCGACTGCGCGACCTGCCGGATCCCGCGGAGCTCCCCGACCCCGTGCAGGTCTAGTCCCAGCGGAAGGTGCGCGCAGCGACCACGCTCGACGCGACCGCCCACGCGGCCAGGATCGCGAGGGGTCGCAGCACGTCCGCGCCGGAGCCCAGCGCCGCACCGAAGGAATCGGTCAACGCCCCGAACGGGAACAGGCGCACGGCGTCGGCGACCGGCGCCGGAAGGTCGCCGATCGGTACGAGCGCGCCACCGAAGCCCACGGCCAGGAGGAACAGCAGGTTGGCGACGACCAGCGCCGCTTCGGGCCGGAGCGTCCCGGCGATCGCCAGCCCGAGGCCGGCGAAGGCAGCCGAGCCCGCGACGGTCGTCACCGCCAGCGCGAGCACGGACAAGTCCGGGCCGGCCCGCCACCCGAGGGCCAGCGCGGCAACCACGAGGATCGCCAGCACCTGGGCGAGGCCGACGACGACGACCACGCCGAGCTTGGCCGCCACGAGACCCGACCGCCCCAGGGGTGATCCGCCGAGTCGCTTGAGCACGCCGTAGCCGCGTTCGTAGGCCGTGGCGATGCCCAGGTTCACGAGGCCGCTCGCCACGATGGCAAGAGCGAGCGTGCCAGGGAGCGTCGGTCCGACGGACGAGCCCGCCCGCGCGAACCCACCGATGAACAACAGGACGCCGACCGGGATGACGACCATCGCGAGCAGGTTCTCGCCCCGTCGCGTGGTCAGCCGCGCCTCGACGCCGGCCTGGGCCAGCACTGTGGAGGCCCAGGGAGCAGGGCGGCTCACGCGACGTCGTCCCGGGCGACAAGCTCGAGATAGGCGTCCTCGAGCGTCCCACCGACCGCACGCGATTCGACGATCAGCAGGCCGGCATCCCGGCACGCCTCCGCGACCGCCGCGATGAGCTCCGGCGACGGGTCGCGATCGGCCACCTCGAGCCAGCCCGCGTCGCCCGTCGGCCGGACGGCCGCGCCGATCGCGCGGGTCAGCGTCGCGACGTCGTCGGTCCGAGGCGCCCGATCGACCCGGATCCGCAGCCGCGCCCGGAGTCCCGCGGTCAGGGCGTCCGGTGTCCCGGCCGCGGCGATCCGTCCGGCGACCAGGACGACGATCCGGTCGGCCAGGCGCTCGACGTCGGTGAGGTCGTGGCTCGTGAGGAGGATCGCGACGCCGGCTACCCGCTGCTCCGCGATCAAAGCCCGGACGACGGCCCGCGCCTCGGGATCCATGCCGGCCGTCGGCTCGTCGAGGATCAGCACCTCGGGGCGACCGACGAGGGCCAGCGCGAAGCCCAGCCGCTGCCGTTCGCCGCCTGACAGCCGGCGCAACGGCGTGGCCGCCACCGACCGCAGCCCGAGCACGTCCAGCAGCTCGTCGGGGTCGCGAGGGTCCGCGTGGAACCGCGCGTACTGGACGATGCTCTCGCGCGGTCTCGCCCGGGGGTCGATGCCCCCGGACTGGAGCATGAGGCCGACGCGTGCTCGCAGTGACCGACCGGCGCCGTGCGGGTCCTCGCCGAGGACCCGCACCGTCCCCGCGTCGGCCCGGCGGTATCCCTCCACGATCTCGACGGTCGTCGTCTTGCCCGCGCCGTTGGGCCCGAGCAGGGCGACGAGCTCGCCCGGTGCCACCTCGAGCGAGACGTCGTCGACGACGAGCCGTCCGCCGTAGCGCTTGGCGAGGCCAGTGACGGCGACGGCCGCCCCGGTCACGGCGCGATCCGCGCGTAGTGCGTCTCGAAATCGGTCGCGCGCACCTCCCCGATCTGGATGGAACGGACGAACCCCTCGGCATCGATGAAGAACGTCTGCGGACGCCCGAGCACCCGGTAGGTGGTCTTGTCGACCTTGTCGGGGTCCTCGACCGTCGGCCACGACGCCCCGAACTCAGCCACGAAGTCCCGTGCGAGCGGCGCCGGGTCGTCGGTCAGGATCCCGACGATGGCGAGTCGATCGGCGGCATGCTCGTCGAGCTTAGCGGCGAGCAGCGGGAACTCGTCACGGCAGGGGATGCACGTCGGTCCCCAGAAATTGAGGACGACCGGGCGGCCGGCATAGGTCGCGAGGTCGAAGGCCTCGCCGTCAAGCGTGGTCCCGACGATGCGCGGGGCCGGTTGCCCGACACCCACCCGGGGTCCCTCGCCCAGGCGGACGAACCACCAGACGGCGGCCGCCGTGACGAGCGCGATGGCGAGGGCGATGAGGATCGGACGACGCGGCGTGACGGGTTGCCTCGTGGACGTGCGCGCCCCTACTGGAGGGTGGCGCTGCCGGTCATGCTGGGGTGGACCGTGCACAGGAACGTGTACGTGCCGCCGGGGAGTGCCGGCACGTCGTACACCCGCGTCTCGACGCCGGGAAAGACCTCGCCCTTGTAGACGCTCGCCCCGGCTCCGTCCGTGAGCTCGACGTTGTGTGGCGTGCCTGGGTCCTCGTTGACGAGCGCGAGCGTGAACGGCTGGTCGGCCGGTGCGGTGAGGTTCGTCTCGACGAAGGCCACGTTCTTGGCATGGACGACGACGTCCGCTTCCGGGCCCCCGGGAGGCGGACCGCCGGAGCCGTCTGGCGGCGGACCGCCGGAGCCGCCGGGCGCGCCCGGAGCCCCCGACGCCGGTGGCGCACCCGGCGCGCCGGACGCCGTCGCGCCGTCGCCGCCGCTCACATCGCGTGGCGGGAGCCAGCCCGCCTGGAGCACGACGCCGATCAGAAGCAGCACGGCCAGCGTCGCGAGCAGCCCCGTCGGTGCACGCGGCGGCGGCGCGTTCTCGAGGTGACCCGTCGTGTCGGCTTCGACGGTCTTGACGTATTCCTTGCGGGCATCGGCCAGCCAACCGACCAGCGTCGCGACCAGCGCGATCACGCCGGCCGCCAGCAGCCATCCCCCGAACACCAGGCCCAGCATGAGCATCCCGGTGCCCACGGCCCCGAGGAACGGCCGGAACGACGGCCCCGGCATGTGGACGCCTGCGGGTGGGCCCTCGTGCGCGACGGCCGGCAGGACCGTCCGCGTCCTGATCCCGAGGTCATGGTCGAAGATGCGCACGGACTCGCCCAGCCAGTAGAGCAGGGTCAGCCCGAGCGCGATCGCGCCGAGCCAGAGGAGGGGCCCAGGGAACACGATTCCCAAGAAGAAGAGGAAGACGCCGATCGAGGCGAGGATCGGGGCGAACGACGGGCCGGGCATGTGCAGCTCGGGCGGTGTCCGGGGCGTCACTCGTCGCTTCCCACGTTGCGCCGCCGGCGCGCGCAGCAGCCGGATGAACGTCCATACCAGGCCCACGAGGACCAGCACGAAGATGAAGACGGGCATCAGCGCGATGAGTGCGCCCCAATCGGGGATGACGAACTGGGCCGTCAGCTCCAGGATGCCGTTCCAGAGTTCTTCGAGCATGGTGCCGTCAGTCGTTCGGTGATCCGGCGATCAGCACGTATGCCATGACCGCCATCGCGACGCCGGTCAGCAACAGGAGCGTCGTCCCGGCGATGTCCACCGGCCAGCCGGCGATCGACTGGGAGCCGAAGTAGGCCACGCCGGCGAACACGAACAGCAGGCCGACAAAGATGGCGTTGCGGGGATGGCGGAGCGGATGCATCTCGTTACCCCGTGGGAGTCTTGCCGGGAAGCAAGTACAGCAGCGAGAACAGAAGGATCCAGACGACGTCGACGAAGTGCCAGTACAGCGACGTCGCTTCGACCGCGTCGTGATGGCGCGCCGAGAACTGCCCGGCCATACCGCGATACAGGACGACCCCGAGCATCACGACCCCACCGAAGACGTGCGCGCCATGGAAGCCCGTCAACGTGAAGTACGTGGTCCCGTAGGTCCCGGAGGCGAGGGTCAGGCCTTCGGCCCCGAGCTCGGCGTAGTCGATCGCCTGCATCACAAGGAACACGATGCCGATGACGAACGTGACCGCGATGTTGCGGACGAAGGCGACGCGGTCACCGCGCCGGATCGCCCACACGGCGAACTGGCAGGTGAACGACGACAGGATGAGCAGGACGGTGGCCGGTCCCACGAGCGGCAGGATGGCGAGGTGGAACTGCTCGCTCGTCTCGGGGTTGAGCGGCGGCCAGAGCGGGGCCTTGGCCCGGACCGCGAAGTAGGCCGCGAACAGCCCTGCGAAGAACATGACCTCCGAGGTCAGGAACAGCAGCATGCCGAGGACGACATTGCTGATGCCGCCCCGCGGGTCGTGGCTGAGGCCCGCGACCGGGCTGTGCTCTGTGGTCGTCAGGGCGTGGCTGTCGGTCGTCATCGGCTCAGACCGCCGGCGGCGCGGTCGCGCCGCGGCGCTGCCCGGCGTGTGGTTTGTCGCCGTGGCGAACGTCGAAGACCGGTCGCTCGGAGCGGATCTCGGGCAATCGATCGAAGTTGTAGGGCGGTGGCGGCGACGTCGTGGCCCATTCGAGCGTGTTGCCTTCCCATGGGTCGTCGCCCGCGATCTCCCCGCTGCGCAGCGACACGAACACGTTCCACAGGAGCGGCAGCATGCTCGCCGCGATGGTGAAGCCGCCGATCGTCGCGGCGAGGTTGAGGTCGTTCCAGCCGGCCGTCGACGAGTAGTCGGCGATGCGCCGCGGCATGCCCGACAGCCCGAGCTCGTGCATCGGGAAGAACGTCAGGTTGAAGCCGATGAACATCAGCACGAACTGGATCTTGCCGAGCGTCTCGTTGAGCATCCGGCCGGTCATCTTCGGGAACCAGTAGTACAGGCCGGCCATCACCCCGAACACGGAGCCACCGAACAGGACGTAGTGGATGTGCGCCACGACGAAGTACGTGTCGTGGATCGCGAAGTCAACCGGGACGGAGGCGGCGAATGCTCCGTTGATCCCGCCGATCAGGAACATCGTCAGGAAGCCGACCGCGAAGAGCAATGGCGTGGCGATCCGGATCTGGCCCCGCCACATCGTGAAGATCCAGTTGAAGAACTTCACCCCGGTCGGAACAGCGATGAGGAACGTCACGAGGCTGAAGAACGGCAGGTAGACCGCGCCCGTCGTGAACATGTGGTGGGCCCAGACGGAGAAGCCGAGCGCCCCGATGGCGACCGTGGCGAAGACGAATGCCTTGTACCCGAACAGCGGCTTGCGGCTGAAGACGGGCAGGATCTCGCTGACCGTGCCCATCGCGATGAGGATCATCACGTAGACGGCCGGATGCGAGTAGAACCAGAAGACGTTCTGGTACAGGATCGCGTCGCCGCCGTTGGCCGGGTCGAAGAAGCTGCCGCCGAGGTTGCGGTCGATGAACAGCATGATGATCGCGCTCGTGAACACCGGCGTCGCCATGAGCACCAGGACCGCGGTCACGAGGACGGTCCAGGTGAGCAGCGACATCCGGAAGAGCGTCATCCCTGGCGCCCGCATCTTGAAGATCGTCACGAGGAAGTTGACCGCGCCAAGGATCGAGCTCGTCCCGACGAGCGCCAGGCCCACGATCCAGAGGTCCTGGCCCGGTCCCTCCGACGCGAGCGGCCGGTCCTGCGAGAGCGGGCTATAGGCGGTCCAGCCCGCCTCTGCCGCGCCACCGGTGAAGAAGCCCAGGAAGATCAAGAACCCGCCCAGCGGCAGCATCCAGAACGACAGCGCATTGATGCGCGGGAAGGCCATGTCCGGTGCGCCGATCTGGAGCGGCACGACGTAGTTCCCGAAGCCCGCCAGCATCGGGATGATGAACAGGAAGATCATCAGTGTGGCGTGCATCGTGAACAGCTCGTTGAACGTCTGGTCCGTCACGAACTGCAGGCCCGGCACGGCGAGCTCGGTGCGCACGAGCAATGCCAAGATGCCGCCGATGAAGAAGAAGATGAACGAGTTGACGACGTACAGGATCCCGATCTTCTTGTGATCGGTCGTCGTGATCCAGTCGTACAGTCCGCTGCGGTACGTCGGGGCGGCGGGGTGCAGCGCGGTTGTCGCCACGATTTGCTCCTAGTTGACCGTGAGGGTGCCGGTCATGCTGGGATGGACCGTGCAGATGAACGCATAGGCGCCCGCCGGCAGCGGCGGGACGTCGTAGACCTTCTTTGCGGGGCCGGGGAAGATCTCGCCCTGCCAGACCTCGGGCCCGGTCGCGCTCCCTTCATGGATCGCGACGTTGTGCGGGATGCTCGGGTCCTGGTTGTCGAACTCGATCTGGAACGGTGTGTCCGCGCGAGCCTGCAGCTCGGTCGGGGAGAAGGTCAGGTTGAGGGCGCTCACCGCCTGCGGGGGACCGGCCGGACCGGGCGGGGCGCCGGACGGTGCTCCCGATGGCGCCCCCGAGGGCGGCGGCGGCGGGCTGGCGTTGGCCTCGGCGATCTTCGTCTCGAGCCACGTGTCGAAGTCGGCCGGTGCGTAGGCGTGCACGTCGAACAGCATCAGGCGGTGGCCGTTGCCGCACAGCTCCGCGCACTGGCCCCGGAAGGTCTGGCCCGCGTCCGCCTCGTTGACCGTGAACTCGAACACGTTGATGCGACCCGGCACGACGTCGCGCTTGAACAGGAACTGCGGCACGTAGAAGGCGTGGATGACATCTGGGCTCTCGAGGCTGAGCTGGACCGTGCGGCCGGCCGGCAGCACCAGACCCCCGTCGTCGCCGGTCGGCAGGAGTTGGGTGTAGACCGTGTTCTTCCCGCTCTCGTCGAGGTACTCGAATGTCCACTGGAACTGCCCGGCGACCGCCTTGACGCGGGTCTGGGGATCCGCCGACACGATCTCGATCATGTTGAGCGTCTGCCAGGAGATGACGAACAGGAACGCGACGATCAGCGTCGGGACCACGGTCCACACCACCTCGGCGATGGCGTTCCCGTGCGTCTGGGCCGGCAGGTCCACGTCTTCCGGGCGACGCCGATAGCGCAGCACCGTCCACAGGATGAGTCCCTCGACGATGAAGAAGATGACGGCCGCGATGAGGAACACGATGGTGTAGAGGTCGCGGATCTGCTCGCCCTGCACCGTCACCGGCTCGGGCGGGAAGAGGGCGGTGACCGCCCGCTGGCTCACCCCGATCAGGTCGAACCCCGCGACGATCGCGACAGCGACCAGCGCGAGCAGGATCGCCCCGATGACGAGGGCCTGGAGCGCGAAGCGGCCGGTTCGGGGGGGACTCGCCATGCAGATCCTCAGCGGAAGCGTCGGCGAGCACCGGTACGGAGTGCTCCACCGTCAAGGAGATCGCGGCCGAACCGCCCGAGGGTCGGACCGACGCCATGATACCGGGAGCGTCGCTGTCTCGCGCGGCTCCCGACGGGGGTTCGTGCGAGGATGCGGACCATGGCGACATGTCCGGGGATCCCGCTCGGCCGCGGCTCGCTGGTCGCGCTCTCGGTCGTCGGCTGGCTGGCCGCGGCGGCGTCGGCCGCGGCCCATGGCCCGGTCCCGTCCGAGCCACCGTCGGCGATGACGCTGCTGCTCGGCTGGACGTTCGAGCCCGTCCCGACCCTCGCCATCGTCGTCGCCGGCCTGTGGTGGTGGTGGGCGGCCCGTCGCGTCAAAGCCGCGCATCCGGCCAACCCCGTGCCGGTTCGACGCTCCGTGGCGTTCGCGGCCGGCCTGGCGGCCCTGGCGTTCGCGCTGCTGTCGGGGATCGATCGCTACGACACGACGCTCTTCTCCGTCCACATGGTCCAGCACGTGCTGCTGACCCTCGTCGCCGCCCCGTTGATCGCCCTGGCCGCCCCGATCACCCTGCTGCTGCGACTCGCTGCCCCTGAGACCCGGCGCCGCTGGATCCTGCCGGTCCTCCATTCGCGGCTGATGCGGGTGCTCGCGTTCCCGGTCGTGGCGTGGGTGGTCTTCGCGGGGGTCCTGTGGGTGAGCCACTTCTCGCCCCTGTTCGACGCGGCCCTGGAGGACCCGCTCGTCCACGACGTGGAGCACGCGCTGTTCCTCGGAGCCGGCCTTCTCTTCTGGTGGCCGGTCGTCGCGCTCGACCCCGCGCCGTGGCGGATGCCCCATCCGGCACGGGCCCTGTATGTCTTCCTCCAGATGCCCCAGAACACGTTCCTCGCGGTCGTGCTGCTCAATGCGTCGACAGCGCTCTACCCGCACTACGCCACCCTGCCGCGCACCTGGGGACCGACCCCGCTCGCGGACCAGCAGGCCGCCGCCGGGATCATGTGGCTGGCCGGGGATGCCATCTTCCTCGTGGCGGTCATGGCCATCGTCGCTGGCTGGATGCGGGCCGAGGCCCGTGACACCACGCGGACGGACCGGCGCGCCGCGGCCGAGCTGGCCGATATCCGGATCCGCGAGGGCCTCCTTGCCGATCGGCTCGCGGCCGATCGGCACGCGCGCGAGCGAGACGACGCTCAACCGGGGAGTGGCGCCTCGAGGTAGGCGCGGTACTGGGCCGGATCGACGTTGCCGCCGCTCACGATGCCGACCACGGGTCCATCGAGCGTCCTCAGCCCGAGCTCCTGGCCACGGAACGAGATGGCCGCCACCGCGAGCGCGCCACTCGGTTCGGCAACCAGGCGTGACCGCTCGGCAACGAGCCGCACGGCCGCTGCGATCTCCCCTTCGCTGACGGTCACGATGCCGTCGAGGAGCGCTCGCAGGTGCGCGAAGGTCCGCCGGCCGAGGGCCTGGGTCCGCGTGCCATCGGCGATGGTCCGCGAGACCTCGGCCGCGGCCCACGAGATGAGCTCGCCGCGCTCGAGGGAGTCCTTGGCGTCCGCCGCGAGCTCCGGCTCCACGCCGATGACCCGCGCGCCCGGGACGAGGGCCTTGATCGCGATGGCGACCCCGCTCGCGAGGCCACCACCACCCACGGGCACGAGGACCGCCGCGACGTCGGGCAGGTCCTCGGCGATCTCGAGGCCGACCGTGCCCTGGCCGGCGATGATCCGGTCGTCGTCGAATGGCGGGATGATGGCGAGGCCGCGTTCCGTGGCGATCGCCTCGGCCCGCTCACGGCGCTCCTCGGACGCGGGCCCGACGGTGACGATCTCGGCCCCGTCCGCCGCGACGCGCTCGCGCTTGATCCCCGGCGCGTCGCTGGGCATGACGATGACCGCCGGGATGCCGAGCAGCCGGGCGGCGCGTGCGACGCCCTGCGCGTGGTTGCCCGACGAGTACGTGATCACGCCGCGCCCTCTTACTTCTGGCGGGAGCCCCGCGATCGCGACGTAGGCGCCGCGGATCTTGAAGGCGCCGATCGACTGGAGATTCTCGGCCTTCAGGTAGGCGCGATCGGCCGGTGCGCCGTACGCCACGAGCGGCGTCCGCAGGGCCACCCCGTCCAGCACCTCGGCGGCGCTGCGGATGGCGTCGAGCGTCACGAGTGCCGGGGCGTCGATCACCGGCCACCGCGGTCGACGATGGCCTGGCATTCGATGCAGTGGGCGGCCCAGGGCAGGGCCTCGATCCGCGCGGGCGCGATCGGCTTGCCGCAACGCAGGCACGACCCGAACGTGCCGGCGTCGAGGCGAGCCAGCGCCGCCTTCACGAGCTCGAGCTGCTGGCTCGCGCGGTCGCGCAGGGCAAGGTCGCGCTGCTGCTCGAAGACCTGCGTGGCGGCCGCGGCCTGCGAGCCGTAGGTCATCTGCCCGGGAGCCTGGATCGCTTCGCCAAGCTCGGCGGACAGCTGGGCGCGCTCGCGCAGCAGCGCCGTCCTGATCGCGCCGGCATCGATCCCGTCCATCGGCGGACTGTACGCCCGAGTCACGGCCGGCGCACACGGTCTATCCTCGGTCGATCTCGCTGAAGGAGCTCGCCCCGATGGCCATCGCGATCGATCCCGTGTGTGGGATGGAGGTCGACACCACGACGTCGCTGTTGTCGTACGAGCACGACGGGACGACCTACTGGTTCTGCGGCAAGGGTTGCCTGCTCGAGTTCAAGGACGACCCGGAGACGTACCTCGACCCGGACTACGCCCCCTCGATGTGATGTCGTCGGCGATCCGTCACGGTCCCGACATGATCGCCCGCATAGGATGTCCACATGCGTGACATCGATCCCACCACCTCCACCGCGAACACCATGAAGTCGGACGCCGAGTGGCGCGCCGAGCTCACCCCCGAGCAGTACCGCGTCCTCCGCGAGAAGGGCACTGAACGAGCGTTCACCGGCGAACTCTGGGACGAGCATCGCTCGGGCACCTACCGCTGTGCAGGCTGCGGTGCGGAGCTGTTCCGTTCCGACGCGAAGTTCGAATCGGGGACCGGCTGGCCGAGCTTCTACCAGCCTGCCGACGCGGCCGCCGTCGCGACGGAGAAGGACCGCTCGCTGTTCATGACGCGCACCGAGGCGCTGTGCGCGAGCTGCGGCGGCCACCTCGGACACGTCTTCGACGACGGTCCGGACCCGACCGGCATGCGCTACTGCATCAACTCGGCAGCGCTCAAGCTCGACCCGGCGAAGTAAGCCGCAGCTAAGCGCCCATCGGGATACTGCGGGTCCGCGGTATCGATCGGGCACGCCTCGGTGGGATCGGCCGGCGGAGTCCGTGCCGGCCGCCGCCGGTGGAGGTGCCCCATGACGCGGTTGCGTGCGTCCCTCTTCTCCGTCCTCCTCGCCGCGAGCCAGCTGCTGATGGTCGTGCTCGGCCGTCGCTGGGACCCCTGATCAGGTGCGGGCGCCCACCACGCTCGAGCTCAGTCGCGTGGCGACGTAGACGGGGATCACGGACAGCAGGATCGCGACGACGCCGGCGACGTTGACCAGCGGGAGCTGGTTGGCGAGGCGGAAGCTTTGGAAGATCCAGATGGGCAGTGTCTTCACGCCGCCGGCGGTGAAGATCGTGACGATGACCTCGTCGAACGACAGGGCGAATGCCAGCAGGGCCCCCGCCAGGATCGCTGAGCGGAGCGCCGGCAACGTGATGGTCCGGAAGGTCAGCCACTGGTCCGCGCCGAGGTCGGCCGCCGCCTCCTCGAAGGAGGCCGACACGCGCCGCAGGCGCGCGATGGCGTTGTTGTAGACGATGACGATGCAGAACGTCGCATGGCCGACGACGATCGCGAAGAACCCGAGCGGGAACCCCACCTGGGCGAACGTCGTGGACAGGGCCATGCCCGTGACGATGCCGGGCAGGGCGATCGGCAGGACCACGACGAAGGAGATCGACTCGCGGCCGAAGAAGCGGTGGCGAGCGACGGCGATGGAGGCCAGCGTCCCGAGCACGAGTGCGATGAGGGTCGCGCTCAGCGCGGCGACGATCGAGGTCATGAACGCCTGCTGCAGGCCGGTATTGCGGATCGCGAGCGCCCACCAGTCGAGCGTGAAACCGACCGGCGGCCAGGCCGGCGTCGTCCCCGAGTTGAAGGAGTAGACGACGATCAGCCCGATCGGCAGGTAGATGAAGACAAGGATCAGCGCCGTCGCGATCCCGAGGACCAGCCGCGTTCCGCGCCCGATGGACATCAGAGCGCCTCGAACGCGCCGAGGCGGCGTGCGACCAGCAGGTACACCACCACGATCGCCAGCGGGACCAGCGACAGGGCCGCCGCGAGCGGCAGGTTGCCCGCCCCGAACTGGGCGTAGATCGCGTTCCCCACGAAGATCGTCGTGGACACCTGGGCCGGCGCGATGTAGTCGCCCAGCGTCAACGAGAACGTGAAGATCGACCCGGCCACGACCGCGGGCAGCGCGAGCGGTAGCACCACGCGCCGGAAGGTCACCCACGACCGGCCGCCGAGATCCGCTGACGCTTCCAGCATGGAGGTCGGGATCCGCTCGAGCCCCGCGTACACGGGCAGGATCATGTACGGCAGCCACAGGTAGGTGAAGACGAGCCAGACCGCGATGTCGCCGAACCCCGGCCCGCGCAGGCCGATCGCGCCGAGGACCTCGTTGAGGATGCCCTCCTCGGCCAGGATCAGCCGCCACGAGTAGACCTTGATCAGGTAGCTCGCCCAGAGCGGAACGATGACCGCGACGACCAGGGTGTTGCGGACACGCGGCGGGGCGATGCGGGCCATGAAGAACGCGATCGGCAGCGCCAGCACGGCGCAGGTGACCGTGACCGCGACCGCCATGCCCAGGGTCCGGAGGGTGATCCCCGGATACGGGTCGTCGAGGAGCCGGGTGAAGTTGTCCAGCGTCGCGACGTAGAGCGTGACGCCGCTGAAGGCGTCACGGCTGAAGAACGCGTTCGCGAACAGGATCGCGAGCGACCCGAGGTAGATGACGACGAGCCAGCCGAGCGGGCTGGCCAGCAACAGGCCCAGGCGCGCGCGCGGGTGGCGGTGCAGCCACGCGGCCAGCCGTCGCGCGGCCGAGGGGCGGTTCGACGAGTCGTCGCGCGTGGTGCTGGACAAGGGGCCGACCCTCGGGACGTGGTGGCCCCGCGGCGGAACCGCCGCGGGGCCGTGTTCGCTGCGTCTCGGCGAGACGCTACTCGCTACGGATCTCGGTCCAGGCCTCGACCCAGGCCGCGAAGTCCTTGCACTTGACGTCGGTCCGGCCGTCGAGGCAATCGGCCACCGGCGTCGTCCAGTACCAGACGTTCGTCCAGTAGTCGGTCTCCTCGGCGTGGAAGATCGTGCAATGGTCGGGGTTCGATGCGAGCGCGCAGGACTTCGAGTTTCCTGGCGCCTCGCCGAAGTACTCGGCGATCTGGATATTGACCGGCGCGGACGTGATGTGGTTCACGAACTCGTACGAGCAATTGGGGTTCTTGGTCTTCGAGTTGATCATCCAGGTGTCGGACCAGCCGGTGGCGCCTTCGGCCGGCTTGACGACCTCGACCGGGGTGGGCGGATCCGCGCCCTGCAGCACGTTGGCGATGACCTGCCAGGTCGTACCGATCACGGTGTTGCCGTTCTGGAACGAGCTGATCTGCTTGGTGTAGTCGCCCCAGTACTCACCGACGGCCGGCTTCTGCTTCTTGAGCAGGTCGATCGCCGCCGCGAACTGGGTGTCGTCGAGCGAATAGGGGTTCTTGATGTTCAGCTCGGGATTGGTCGCCATCAGCACGACCGCCGCGTCAGCGATATAGATCGGGGCGTCGTATACGGAGAACTTGCCCGCGTATTCGGACGCCGGATCGAACATTTCGCTCCATGACGTCGGTGCCGTCGTCACCTCGTCGGTCCGCCACATGAGCAGGTTGGCGCCACGTCCGTGGGGCACGCCGTAGTGCACGCCATCGACCGTGTTGTAGTCCTTGTCCTTGAGGTCCGGGAAGATCTCGGCATAGCTCGGGATCAGGTCCACGTTGACCGGCTGAACGAAACCACCGGCGACAAGCCGGAGGGTGGCGTCACCGGACGCGGAGATGACGTCGAACTCCTCGGGGTTCGTCTGGAACAGGGTGAAGGCCTCGTCCGAGGTCCCGAATGTCTGGACCGTGACGTTGCAGCCGGTGTCCTCCTCGAACGACGTCACCCAGTCGACGTCGGGACTGGTCGTGCCGTCCTCGACGTACCCGGGCCAGGCAAGGACCTTGACCTGGCCCTCGCCCTCCCCCAGGGACGTGATCGTGCTCGGCGCTGGCGACGCGCCCGGCCCAGTCGAACACGCGCCGACGAGCAAGGCGCCCGCTGCCAGCAGGCTCATGGATCTCCGAAGCTTCATCCCGGGTCCTCCTCCGTGGTGTCCTCTTCGTCCTCGACGATGGGGAGTTCGTGCTGTCGCTTCCAGACCAGGCGGACAGCTCGGCCCTGCTGTGCGAGCGCCTCGGTGGAGGTCGTCGCGAGATTCTGCTGGGTGACGACCAGCCGCGCACCGGCGTCGAGTTCGACGATGTATCGCGTCTCCGGCCCCAGATAGACCACGTCCTGGATGCGACCGAGGGCCGTCGCCTCGTCCGGCCCGACCGACGCATCCGGCTCTGCCAGCCGGATCTTCTCCGGGCGGATGGTGAACGTTCCGTCCCGGCCGATGATCGAGCGGGCGACCTCGCCGGTGAGCAGGTTGGACGTGCCCACGAATCCCGCGACGAACCGCGTCGCGGGCCGCTCGTAGACCTCGGCGGGCGTGCCCAGCTGGACGATGCGCCCGGCGTTGAAGACCGCGAGGCGGTCGCTCATTGTGAGCGCTTCCTCCTGGTCGTGCGTGACGTAGATGAACGTGATGCCGACCTGTTGCTGGATGGCCTTGAGCTCGATCTGCATCTCTTCGCGGAGCTTGAGGTCGAGCGCGCCGAGCGGCTCGTCGAGCAACAGCACGCGAGGTCGGTTCACGAGCGCCCTGGCGAGAGCCACGCGCTGGCGTTGCCCGCCGGACAGCTGGGCGGGCCGCCGTCGCTCGTAGCCATCCAGGCGGACCATGCGGAGGGCGTCGCTGACACGCCCCGCCCGCTCGGACCGCGGAACCTTGCGGACCATCAGTCCGTATCCGACGTTGTCCCCGACCGACATATGCGGGAACAGGGCGTAGTCCTGGAAGACGGTGTTCACGTCCCGATCGAAGGGCGCGACGTCGGTGACGTCGCGGCCGTGCAGGACGATCCGCCCGTGCGTCGGCAGCTCGAAACCGGCGATCATGCGGAGGGTCGTCGTCTTCCCCGAGCCGGAGGGTCCGAGCATCGAGAAGAACTCACCGTCGCGCACGTCGAGATCGATGCCCGCGACCGCGACGACCTCCCCGTAGCGCTTCTCCACCCCGTCGAGCCGCACGGCGATCCCGGTCGTGGTCGAACCGTCCTTCACGACGGCGGGCGGCGCCGCGTCCGGTCGTTGTTCGCGGGTCTCGGTCGGCAGTGCCAAACAGCCCTCGTGTGTGCGCGGCCCCTCGGCCCGTGCGCCGCCCCTCTCGATCCCCAGGAAGGGTCGCGCGAACGATGCGGCGCGCCCGTCGGCGGTGTCAAGCGTCGCCGCCGGTCGTTGCGGTCGTTGCGCCATAGACTCGCGGCATGGTCCACGCGATCCGCTCCAGGGTCCGTCTCGGGCGAGGCCTGGTCTGGGCGTGCCTCATCGTCGTTGCGGTCGCCGCCCTCGGCGCCTGCGAAGCCGCCCCGCCGCCGCCGACCCCGCCCGTGGTCGCCGGATCGAGCGGTGCCCCGCGCGAGGTCAATCTCATCGCGAAGGACTATGCGTTCGTGCCGGCCACGCTCGACCTTGTCCCCGGCGAGACGATCCTGCTGCATGTCATCAACGGTGGCCTGGAGGTCCACGAGGCGATCATCGGGGACGACGCCGTCCAGGACGCGTGGGAGCAGGCGGAGGCGGCGGTCGCCGGTGCGCCTCCTGGCCCGACGCCCGTCGTGAGCGTGCCAGCGGACGTCGCGGGTCTCCGGATCGTGGTCCGATCGGGTGAGCGAGTCGACGTCGAATGGACCGTCCCGGCGGGCGATGCCTCGCGACTGGTCGTCGGCTGCCACATCCCGGGTCATTGGGAGCGCGGGATGCTGATTCCCGTGCGCTGGATCGAGCCCTCCTGAACGCGCACGGTGGTACGCTCTGGACCCGCGCCGCAGGTGCGCGGATCAGACCTGCCGACACCCTCCAGGAGGCCGCCGCATGACGTATGTGATCGCCGAGCCATGCATCGATGTGCTCGACATCTCGTGCGTGTCGGTCTGTCCGGTCGACTGCATCCACTACGAAGAGGGTGTGGACCGCAAGCTCTATATCGACCCGAATGAATGCATCGACTGCGGCGCGTGCGAGCCGGAATGCCCGGTGAACGCGATCTTCCCCGAAGAGTCGCTGCCGCCGGAGTGGGCGAACTACACGGTCATCGACGCCACCTGGTACACCGACAAGGCGGCCGCGCGGGCCGCGGTCGACGAGCTCAAGCCCTCGGGCTGAGGCCTGCCGGCCTCAGACCTCGGGGCGCGAGTGTCTGCTCCCTGTTGAGGGTGGCCGTACTCCGTCACTCGCGATGAGAATCGTTTCGCTCCTTCCCTCTGCCACCGAGATCGTCTGTGCGATCGGGTTGCAGGACGAGCTCGTCGCCGTCACGCACGAATGCGACTGGCCGCCTTCGGTCGTGGGCAAGGCGGTGGTCACGCGCAGCGTCAATGACCTCGCGAACGAGTCCTCGCGCGACATCCACGCTCGTGTGACCGCGTCGATGCACGGTGGGTCGTCGCTCTACGAACTCGACGAGGAGGCGCTGGCGGCGGCGAACCCGGACCTCGTCATCACCCAGGAGCTGTGCCGGGTGTGCGCCGTGAGCTATCGCGAGGTGAACGAGGTCGCCCGCCGGATCGATGCCGACATCACCGTCGTCTCGCTCGAGCCGACGTCGATCGAGGGCATTTTCAATACGATCACGACCGTCGGGGCGATGGCCGAGGTCGAGGACGCGGCGATCGATGTCGTCGAGTCCCTGCGCGAGCGGCTCGGGGCGGTCGAACAGCGGGTGGCCGCGCGACGCGAGGCCGGTCATCGGGCGCCACGCGTCGTCGCGCTCGAATGGCTCGACCCGCCATTCGCGGTGGGTCACTGGGTCCCGGAGCAGGTTCGCCGGGCCGGTGGCTGGGACCTGCTCGGCTCCGACGGCGAGAAGGCCCACCCGACGACATGGGACGCGGTCGCCGAGGTCGATCCCGAGATGCTGTTCCTCATGCCCTGCGGCTACCACCTCGCGGAGACGATCCGCGACTGGTCGAGGACGCCGATCCCGCCGTGGCTGGCCGAGCTACCCGCGGTCCAGCGGGGCGCGGTCTTCGCGGTCGATGGCTCGGCGTACTTCTCCCGGCCGGGTCCGCGGGTGATCGACGGCATCGAGCTCCTCGCGGAGATCATGGATCCGGCGGGGTTCGTCGATGTGGCGCCCCCCGGCGGCTGGACACCCGTCGCGGTCGGCTGACATGCCATTCCGCGCGTCCTTCTCGTGCCTGTGGTGCGGGACGGCCCACACGGTCCGTGCCCCGGACGATTTGGAGGGCTGGGCGCAGCTCTGCCCGGACTGCGTCGGGAAAGCCGGCAACAACGGCTTCTTGCGCTTTCGGCTGCGTCAGGCCCTGACCGAGCGATCCGCCGCCGTCGCCGATCGGACGCCGGCACCGGTAGCCGCCACGACGCCCACGCCGGTGGCCGCTGGGGCGCATCCCGAGGATCGGGCGTCCTCGGCGTCCGCCGATGCCCACCGGACGATGATCGACTACTACAACGCCCGCGCCCCCGAGTACGACGACTGGTACCTGCGGCGCGGCCGCTACGCGCGGGGCGCGATCCACGATGCGGCCTGGAACGCCGAGCTCGACGCGGCCGGTCGCTGGTTGGACGGGCTGCCATGGCGCGGCGAGATCGTCGAGCTGGCCGCGGGGACCGGCTGGTGGTCGCCGTTGCTCGCGTCGCGCGGCGAACTGTCGCTGTACGACACATCGGCGGCGGCGCTCGATCGCGCCCGCGACCGATTGGTGGCGCACGACCTGCGTGCCCATCTTCACGTGCGCGATGCCTGGGAGCCACCCGACCGGGCGGTCGACGGGCTGTTCATCGGCTTCTGGCTGAGCCATGTGCCGCGTGATCGCCTCGGCGACTTCCTCGCCCTCGCCCGCCGCTGGCTCAAGCCCGGCGGCTCCTTCGCTGCGATCGATTTGCTGGCCGACCCGGCGTCGGGCGCCGCCGACCATCCGGAGCCGGCCGGCGATCTTGCCGTCCGGCGTCTTGCCGATGGCCGCGAGTTCACGATCGTCAAGGTCTATCACGACGCCGACGCGCTGGCCGCCGCGGTGACCGCGGCGGGCTTCGATGACGTCGAGGTGACGACCACGGGCCGGTTCTTCCTCACGGTGTCGGCCAAGTCGGCCTGACATGCGCGCGGCAACCACCCGTCGCGGCCGTGGAACGCACGGGGTGGGGGAGGGCCGCGTCGCTATACTCCGGCCGATGTCCCCCCTCGCGAACGCCACGATCGCCACGGTCGGCTCCGGCGTCATGGCCGAGGCGATGATCGCCGGCCTGCTCCGCGGCGCGCTGGTCACGCCCGATCGTGTCGTGGCGAGCCATCCCCGCGCCGAACGACGGGAGGCCCTGGAGCGGGAATACGGGGTTCGCACGGTCGCCGACAACCTCGATGCGGTCCGTGACGCTGACGTCATCCTCCTGGGCATCAAGCCCCAGATGCTGAACCGGGTCGGGCGTGAGATCGGCCCGCACCTGCGTCGGGGGCAACTGGTCCTGAGCGTCCTTGCCGGCGCCACGACCGCGGCGCTCACCGGCATCCTCGGCCACGATCAGGTCGTCCGCAGCATGCCGAACACGCCGGCCCGCCTCGGCAAGGGCGTGACCGTCTGGTACGCGACTCCCGAGACGACCGAGGCACAGCGCGCCCAGGCGGCGGCCTTGCTCGGGGCCCTCGGCCTCCAGCTCGAGGTCGACGACGAGAAGATGGTCGCGATGGCGACCGCCGTGAGCGGCACGGGACCGACCTACGTCTTCCTCGTGATGGAGGCGCTCATCGACGCCGCCGTGCACCTGGGCTTCCCCCGGCACGTCGCGCACGACCTCGTCATCGAGACCCTCGAGGGCTCGACGGTCTTCGCGAAGCAGTCAGGCATGCACCCGGCCGAGCTTCGGAACATGGTTACGAGCCCAGGTGGCACGTCGGCGGCGGCGCTGCACGAGCTGGAGAGTGGTCGTCTGCGGACCGTCCTGTCAGAGGCCGTCTGGGCGGCGTTCCGCCGGACCGTGGAGCTCGGCGACCAGCTCGAGTCCAGCCTCGACGTCCCGGCTCGAGAGGGTCGTCGCTCGCGATGACCGCCACGACGGCGACCCCGGCGGTCGACCTTCGCCGGGCACCACTGGCCGAGGTCCGCGGCCTCGACCTGCGCGCCACGGAGCGGGATCTCTGGACCGACGAGGCGGCGACGTGGGATCGCCTGGTCGCGACGTGGGCCGGCCTCGACGACGCCGCGTGGCACCTGCCCGGTGCCGCGCCGTCGGACGCGGGAGGCCCCGACTGGTCGCTCGCCGAGCACGTCGGGCACATCGCCGATTGGCAGGAGCTGGCGGCCGATTACATCCGGGTCGCATCGGCCACCGGCCGCTGGCCGTCGGATGACGACTACGACGGCGGCGACTTCGATCGCTACAACGAGCGTCGACGGGCACCCTGGACGACGATGGCCGCCGGGGCCATCCTCGCTCGTCTCCGTGCCGCGAGACCACGTCTCCTGGCCGTCGCGGGAGGACTCTCGGCCGAGACGATCCGCAGCCATCAGGCGTGGGGCTGGGTGTACTTCGTGCTCCACGGTCACTATCTCGACCACTTGGCCGTGGTCGAACCGTGGACGGAGTCCCTGCGCCTGCGCCAGGTCGACGGCGACCCGTTCGTCGCGGACCCGCGGGCGCCCGACCACGCCGGCTTTCGCGCCCAGGAAGCAGCGGTGGCGGCACAGTTCGACGCGCTCGTGCGGAGCGTCCCGCCGGACCGCTGGGCCGGCCACGAGCTGACCCCCGGCTGGAGCCTGCGGGATCACGTGGGCCATCTCGCGGATTGGGCGGCCGAAGGCGCCCGCGCCGTCGAGGTCTTCCACGCCACGGGCACATGGCTGTCCGATCCGGCAGAGGGCATCGACGCGTGGAACGAGCGGCATGTCGTGGCGTCGCGCGAGGAGCGCCCGGCTGCTGCGCTCGCGCGGTATGACACCGCGCGCGACGCCCTGCTGACCGCCATCGACACGCTGTCGATCGATGATCTGCGCTCACCTGACGGATGGAGCTGGGCCTACGACTGCCTGCACGGCCATGTCCGCAAGCACCTCGCGATGTTGGGGCGTTGGTGCGCGACGGCGGACTGGCCGGGGCCTTGATGCCAACGGACCGAAGCCCGGGGGCCGCGACCGGCAGTGCCGGACTCACCATCGAGGGGATCGTCGCCGTCGAGTCTCCCCGTGAGTTCCGCCTCAATCCGCGTGAGCGCGCAATCGCCTACACCGCCGAGATGGCCGGCGCCCGGCAACTGTTCACGCTCTCGCTGCGTGGGACTGGCGCGCCGGCCACCCAGATCACCGCGTCCGAGAAACCCATCAGCGATCCGCAGTGGTCGCCGGACGGCCGGCGCCTCGCATTCGTCCGGGACGACGAGATCTGGATCGTGGAGGCGGACGGCTCGCGGTTCACGAGGGTCGTTCCCAAGCCCGGCGGCGGCCGCGATCCGCAATGGTCCCCGGATGGACGGCGACTCGCGTTCCTGTCGCGTCGCCGGGGGTGGTCCCAGGTCTGGTTGATCGACGCGCCCGTCCCGCGTCGGGGCCGGCCCCAGCGGGATCCCCGGCCACCGGAGGCGGCCGTCCTGACGCCGAGTGGGATCGACGTCGAGCACATGGCCTGGTCGCCCGACGGGAGGCGGATGGCCGTGACCGCCCAGCAGGCGCCCGATGCGCTCGACACGTCGCAGATCGCGATCGTCGATATCGCGACGGGCAGGAGCGACATCGTCGCCGGCGAGCGCAGCCACGACACGGGGGCGCAATGGCTGGCCGACGGGTCGCTCGTGTACGTGTCCGACGCCGACGGATGGTTCCAGGTCGTCCGGCGCTCGCCGGATGGTCGCGATCGCGTCGTGGTCACCGACGGCGAGCGGGAGCACGGCGAGCCGCAGGGCGCCTACGGGTATGTCCCGTTGCCCTCGCCCGACGGCAGCCGGATCGTCCATATCGAGGTCCACGACGGCCTGATCGACCTGGTCGTGCGGAGCCTGGCCGATGCCACACCGCCAAAGCGCCGTCGCGGCCGCCCGCCGAAGACACCGCGGACGGTCCCCGCGGCGACCAGGGCGGAGCGGATCTCCCCGTGGGACGGCGTGTGGCGGGCCGTCGGCTGGTTGCCCGACGGCGCGTGGGTCGCGGCGATCGGCGAGAGCGAGACGAGGCCGCAGGACCTGTGGCTGCTGCCGGTCCCGGGGATCGCGCCCGCCGGGGCCCGTCCGCGCCAGGTCACCGACTCGCGCCCGGCCGTCCTCGCCGCCGCGCTCGCGCCGGGACGGGTGTCAACGGGCGAACGCGTGGTGATCACGGCCCGCGACGGCCTGCGCATCGAGGGCACGTTATGGCGGCCGAGCGCCGCGACCGGCAAACGTGGCGGCAAGCGCGTGCCGACCATCATCTACCCGCACGGCGGGCCGACCTGGCAGTCCTTCCGCGCCTTCCAGCCGTTCAAGCTGCTCCTGGCCCGAGAGGGGTTCGCGTTCCTCGACGTCGACTTCCGGGGATCGACCGGCTACGGCCGCTCGTTCCGCCGCGCCAATCACGGGGAGTGGGGCCACGCCGACGTCCAGGACCTCATCGACGCCGGTCGCTGGGCCCAGGAACAGGCGTGGTCGAACGGCCGGCTCGCGATCTTCGGTGGCTCGTACGGCGGCTACATGGTCCTGTGCGCACTCGTCGAGGAGCCGGCGCTGTTCACGGCCGGCGTGGACCTGTACGGCGACTCGGAGATCGCCGAGAGCTTCCGCCACGGCGATCGGCCGGGGCGCCTCGACCTCCTCAAGATGATGGGCACGCCCGACGACCCGGCACGGACCGAGCTGTTCCGCCGCGGCTCGCCCGTCTACCGCGCCGAGCGGATCGAGGCGCCGCTGCTGATCCTGCACGGCCGCAAGGACAAGCGGGTGGTCCCGATGATGACCGAGCGGATGGTCGAGGCCCTCGAGATCGAGGGCAAGACCCACGAAGTCCACTGGTACGACGACGAGGGCCACGGCTGGGAACGGCGCGAGAACCGCCGCGACGCGTACGAGCGGATCCTCCGCTTCCTGCGAACCCACGTCCTTGACGAGCCGCCGCCCGAGACCGCCGAAGCGCGATGAGATCGCGTCCTCTCGCCCGCCCCCCGTCCATCGCGCTGCTCGTCCTGGCCGTGTTGACGGGTCTCGGCTGCACCGCGCCGACCGCCGCGCCGCTCCCGTCGGGTGACCCTGCCAACGGCGTGACGATCACCAACGGCATCGACTCGACGACGGTAACGATCGTGTACGAGCGCCCCGACGGTGGGACCGAGACGCTCATGGAGCTCCGGCCCGGTCAGCACGCCGTGCTCGATTCCATCTTCGAGGAGCGCGAGGGCTTGTGCCGGACGGGTCGGCTCGTGGCGCTGGCAGACGGCACCGAGATCGACGAGCTGTACCTCGTGTGCCGGGACCGGACGTGGACCGTGCAGACGCCCTAATCCCCGATCACGAGGCGGTCCTCGGACCCGAGGTCCGCGAAGGCCCCGACAGGGGCCTCGATCGCGAACCGGTACGGAACGTCGGGCGCGTACGTCGGACAGGGCGGCGCGGGGCAGGGGGCCATCGAGGCCGTTCCGACGAGCCGCCCCGCATCGTCGAACCAGGCGATGTCGAGGGGGACGGCGACGCCGTCCATCACCCACACGATGGCGCCGGTGTCGACCTCGGGATCGAACCGGAACAGCATGCCGTCCGCACCATCGAAACCCGTTCGGCCTCGCATCCCGTCGCGGTCTCCATCGAGGACGGTCCACGTCTCGCCGCCGAGGGTGACCGTCTCGACGGGTGAGCCGCAGCCGCCGACCGCCAGGACCGCAGCCAGCGCGAGCGTGCATGCCGTCCGCATCAGGTCGGGCGCTCGTCGGCGGGTGGCCGGTTCGATGGCGGTTCGCTGTCCTCAGGGATCACGCTGATCGACCCGTCCGTCTCGAGGACCGCGAGCTTGACCGCATCGACGTCCGCCAGGCCATGTGATCGGATCGCGGCCCGGACTTCCTCGACCTCGAGCCCCTCCTCGCTGATCGCCCGCATGAGCAGTCGGCCGTCGCGCACGAGGAGGCGGGGTTCGCCCTCGACCGCCTTGCGGACACGCTTGGATCGGCGAGCCATGGCCTTGAGGCCGAGGTCGAGCGCGAGCAGCGTCACGACCGCGACGAGGCCGCCCCACAGCGACGTGTTCTCCCCGACCATCGAGTTCTGGACCGCGTCGCTGATGACCAGGATGACGACCAGTTCCAGGACGGACATCTGGCCGACCTCGCGCTTGCCCGAGAGCCGCAGCGCGGTGACAAGGAACAGGTAGACGATGGCCGTCCGTAGCGCCACCTCGGGCAGGCTGGAGCCGATCTCGGGCAGGGAGGGCATCGGCCGGACTGTACGCCAGCCGTTGGCGCCCGTCATCACGCCGTCAGGGCGCTCGGTCGGGTGCGTCGACGACTGCGACACCGCCAGGAATCGAAGAACGGTCATCCGGGTGGACGACCGTTCTTCTCTGTGACGTGACCCGCGTGCGCGGGTCGGTAGTCGACGTTCCGGGTGTCAGGGTCCCCAGCGCCGACCGGCCATCAGCACGAGACTGGAGCTGGCCAGAGCGGACAGGAGCATGACGATCCGGAAGGTCTGCGACTTGAGCGTATTCATCGCGTCCCTTTCGGCACCATCGGGGTGCGCACTACGTACCCCCTGGCGACCAACCTACGGCCCGGGTCCGCCCGCGGCCATAGGCCATCGGTACCGGCCGGCCTAGGCGGTTTGGGGTTGCGCGGGCGCATCGCCGACGCTCACGACGAGCGACGAGCGACGAGCGACGAGCGGCGAGCGACGAGCGACGACCAGCGAGGAGCCCGAGCGTCGCGGCGTTCGGCTAGTGGCCGGCGGTCGCCAGGATCGCGTTCAGTTGCGCGATGTGCTCCTCGCCGTGGCCGAGGACGAAGCGCTCGGCGAGATGCCCGACCGGCATCTCGCCCAGCCGCGGGTGCACGCCGACCTTCGCCCGGTCACCGTCACTGAGCGTCGCGAGCCGGTCCAGCCATCCGCGCAGCCCGTCGTCGATGCGCGCGAACAGCACGCGGACGGGAAGCGAGCGGTCCCGCTCGATCAGGCCGATCCTGGAGACATCGTCCGCGACCCTCCCGAAGGGGACGGGTGACGTCCCGTCCCCATCCACGACCCGTTCGAGCTCACCGAGCCAGAACGGAAGCATCTCGGCGACGTGGGCGAGGACCTCACGCGGTCCCCACGACGCCTCGGGCTCCGTCCCGAATTGGGCGGCCGGCGGCCAGGGCTCGCCGGCGGCGACCCGGGCGGCCAGTGCCGCGTAGGCGCCGCGGGCATCGGCCAGCCGGTCCAGCTCGGACCGTGGATCGGGCTGCGTCATGGTCGCCAGTGTCGCACGCGGGGCGTACGATGCACGCACTGACCACGCCCCGACCGACGCCCGCCTCGAGCGGGCACCCGGGGCCGGAGCCGCCTGCAGCGGAGATGCGCCATGACCGAGACGCTCCCTCGCGGGGCCGCCAACCAGGCGGGCGCCCGCGTCGATACCGACGCCTACGCGAAGGCCGCCGATTTCCTGCCGATCGACGGCATCGACCACATCGAGTTCTGGGTTGGGAACGCCCGCCAGGCGAGCGCCTACTACCGCGCGCTGTGGGGGTTCACCCCGGTAGCGTTCAGCGGCCTCGAGACGAAGGTGCGCGACCGCGCCAGCTACGTCATGGTCCAGAACGGGATCCGGTTCGTGTTCACCGCGCCGCTCACCCCGGACGGCGAGATCGCCGACCACCTCCGCGAGCACGGCGACGGCGTCCATGACATCGCGTTCGCGGTCGCCGACGTCGAGTCGGCGTGGCGCGAGACGACGACCCGCGGTGCGACGTCCGCCATGGAGCCCACGGAGCTCGACGGCGGCGAGGACGGGGTCCTGCGCCGGGCCGCCATCCGGACCTACGGCCAGACGCTGCATTCGTTCGTCGACCGGCGCGACTATCACGGCGCGTTCGCGCCCGGCTATCGCAAGGTGACCTCGCCGGCGCGTGCGGCCGATGGGCTCAGCCTGCTCGAGGTCGACCACTGCGTCGGGAACGTCGGGCTCGGCGAGATGGACCAGTTCGTCGATTTCTACCGGGACGTCCTGGGCTTCGCCCAGTTGATCCACTACGACGACAAGGTCATCCACACCGACTACAGCGCGTTGATGTCGAAGGTCATGACCAACGGCAACGGTCGGATCAAGTTCCCGATCAACGAGCCCGCCACGGGCAAGAAGAAGAGCCAGATCCAGGAATACCTCGACTGGTATCGATCGCCCGGCTGCCAGCACATCGCGCTGCGCACCGAAGACATCGTCGGGACGGTCCGGCGGCTGCGCGAGAGCGGGGTCGAATTCCTCGGGCTGCCACACGAGTACTACGCGACGCTCGCGGATCGCGTCGGGGATGTCGGCGTGCCCATCGACACCCTCGAGGAGCTCGGCATCGAGGCCGATCGTGACGAGGAGGGCTACCTCCTGCAGATCTTCACGCGGCCGGTCCAGGACCGCCCGACGTTCTTCTTCGAGATCATCGAGCGCCACGGCTCGCGCGGGTTCGGTGTCGGCAACTTCAAGGCGCTCTTCGAGGCCATCGAGCGCGAGCAGGAGAAGCGCGGCAACCTCTAGACGAGGCTTGCCGGACCGCCGACGCGGCGCCGTCCGAGCCAAGGCGAGCGGGTATCCTCGTCGGCGGAGATGGCGGGCGCGCCGCCCGACCAACGCAGGAGAGGGTGCGATGGACTTGTATCCGTGGATCGTCTTCGTCCACGTTGCGGCCGCGTTCCTGTTCGTGATGGGCCACGGGGCGTCGATGTGGGCCTCCGACCAGATCCGGCATGAGCGGGATACGGTCAGGATCAGAGCTCTGCTCGAGCTGTCGGGCCGCAGCCTGATCCTCGTCTACGCCGCGCTGCTCACGCTGATCGTGGCGGGGATCATCGCCGGGATCATGGGCGCGCATTTCGCGCGAGGCTGGATCTGGGCTGCCATCGGCGTCCTGGTCGTGATCGTCGTCCTGATGTATGCGCTCGCGTCGACCTACTACGGGCGCGTACGGGAGGCAGTCGGGCTTCGTTCGCAGCGCACGCCCAAGGACGCCCCGGACCCCACCCCGATCTCGGCGGAGGAGCTGGCCGTGCTCGTCGATTCGCGGCGCGCCGACGTCATCGGGCTTGTCGGGGTCATCGGGTTGCTGGTCCTGATCTGGCTGATGATGTTCAAGCCGTTCTGACGCTCGAGGCGGCGTGTGTCGGAACCGTTCGGCACGTCCCGCTCGTCAGGACATCGCCAGCCGATCCAGGAGTCATTTCATGCGTCATCGCTCCGTGGGCCGCCCACCCGCGAATGTCGTCGCCCTGCTCGTCCTCTCCGTCATCACTGCCGCGTGCTCCATGGGCGACGACACGGCCAACGGTGGCCTGGGCAACACGTCCTGGACGGTCGTCGAGATCGCCGGTCAGCCGACGGCAGCCGGCGCCCGACCGACAATGCGCTTCGCTCCGGACGGGACGATCTCGGGGAGCGCCGGCTGCAACCAGTACACGGGCCGGTTCCGCACCGAGGGCGACAAGATCGCGATCGGTGCGGTGTCCTCGACCCTGATGGGGTGCGAGGGTGAGCTCGGCCAGCAGGAGGCGGCCTTCCTGGCGGGTCTCGAAGGCGCGTCGACCTGGCGCCAGACCGAGACCGGGCAACTGGAGATCGGCGGGACGGTCGAGATCGTGGGCGCCCCGCTGGTCGCCGTGCCGCCCGCCGGCGAGGGGGAGACCGGCGCGGATCCGAGCGCCGCCGGCACCGACGCCCTCGTAGGCACGAACTGGACGCTCCTCGAGATGGGAGGCACGGCCGACTTTGCCAGGCTCAGGCCGTCGCTGCATTTCGGTCTCGACGGGATGGTCTCCGGGTTCGCTGGCTGCAACAAGTTCAGCGGCCCCGTCACCCTGGGCGCGACCGAGCTGCGCCTCGGATCGCTCGTGACAACGAAGATGGCGTGCGAGCTTCCGGCCGGCACGGTCGAGTCGATGTATCTCGAGGGGCTCGCAGGCGCGACCTCCTGGTCGATCGACGCGACGGGGCAGCTCGTGCTCGGCGGAGCGATCCCGCTTACGTTCGGGCCAGGCTGAGCCGCAGCGTCCATGCGACTCGCGCATGTCCGCGACCGGCACGCTCCAGCAGGTGCGCCCTGGCGGCTGGTGGCCGCGCTCGACGACCCGCCGGCGCGCTGGCTCGACCTCGAGGTGGCCCGCCGTCGAGCCGTGACGGCAAGGCCGGAGCTGGCCCACGACGCCGCGCTGTTCCGGCAGCCGGTCACGACGCTCGACGATCACCTCGGACGCGGGCTCCGCGTGGCCGCCATCGGGGAGCTGGTCGACGGGTTCCAGGCCCGCGACGAGGACGACGATGCCGTCGCCAACGAGGCCGACCTCGTGTTCGGATCACCGATCCTGGCTCCACCGTCAGTCCGGGACGGCTACGGCTTCGAGGGCCACGTTCGCACGATGTGGGAGCGCCGCGGCGGTGAGGTCCCAGAAGCCTGGTATCGGCTCGCGGTCTTCTACTTCTCGAACGTCTCGGAGGTCCGCGGACCGGACGATCCGGTCTGGGCGCCACGTGGGTCGGCCGAGCTCGACTACGAGCTGGAGGTCGCCGCGCTCATCGACACGCCGGCCTGCGACCTCGCACCCGAGCGCGCCGAAGAGGCGATCGGCGGCTACACGATCTTCAACGACTGGTCGGCGCGGGACCTCCAGCGCGATGAGACCACGGTCAGGCTCGGACCGGCCAAGGGCAAGGACTTCGCGAGCTCGTTCGGGCCGTGGCTGGTCACGCCCGACGAGCTCGAAGACGCGCGCTCGGGACGCGGCTACGAGCTGGCCATGACCGCCTCGGTGAACGGGGTCGAGACCTCGCGCGGTCGCTGGTCCGACGCCGTCCACGGCCTGGCCGACATCACCGCGCGCGCATCGACCGATGTCTGGCTGCGACCGGGGGACCTGATCGGCTCGGGAACCGTCGGGACCGGCTGTCTCCTCGAGATCCGGGACTCGACTCTGGGTCGCTACCTCCAGCCGGGCGACGAGGTCGTGCTGGAGATCGAACGCCTGGGCCGGCTGCGCACCCCGGTGGTTGCCCGACCGGGCTGACGGCCACGCCCCGGTCGGTCCATCATCACGGCCATGCTGATCGCGCCGATGACGCCGACCGATTGGCCTCAGGTCCGCCGCATCTACGCCGAGGGGATCGCGACCGGCGATGCCACGCTCGAACGCGAGGCGCCCGACTGGGATCATTTCGACCGTTCGCACCGGCCCGACTGCCGCCTGGTCGCCCGCGACACGAGGACCGGGCCGGTCATCGGCTGGGTCGCGCTGACGGCATACTCGGCTCGCCGCGTGTACAGCGGCGTGGCCTGGGAGAGCGTGTACGTCGCGGAGGTGGCCCGCGGTCGTGGCGTCGGGCGGGCATTGCTGGATGCGGTGATCCCCGCGGCGGAGGCAGCCGGGTTCTGGACGCTCCTTGCCGGCGTGATGGCGGAGAATTCGGCAAGTCGCGCATTGCATACCCGGGCCGGCTTCCGCGAGGTCGGTGTCCAGCGCGCCCTCGGGCGCGATCCGACCGGCCGTTGGCGCGATGTCGTGCTGCTCGAGCGCCGGTCGCCCGAGGCGGCGTGAGCGTGCTCCAGCGCCGCGGGTGGTCGATCGCCGTCGCCATGGCCCTGCTCGCCGCATCCTGCGGCGGACCAGTCGATGCACCGGTCGCGATACCCTATGCGCCGTTCGTCGAGTCGGCGCGCGAGAGCCTTGCCCGCAACCAGGATGGGATCGTTCGCTCCACCTTCGCCTACCGCAGCATGCGCTGCCGGGAGGACGGCGGCCTGCTGCTCCTGTTCGAGCAGTTCGGTGGATTCGGCAGCCAGGGCACCGCCGTGGCGATGTCCGGCCCTGCGCCCAAGGACTCGGGGAGCTGGTCGGGTGGGTTCGCGCCCGTCGATCCCGCGACGGACCTCGAGGTCAGCGCCTTCTTCGAGGTCTCGCCCGAGGTCGAGTGCCCGTAACGGCGCGGCGCTGATGCCGCAGGGATGCCGTGACCTCCGCCCCACGACCGCGTCTAGACTGGCCGTCTACCACGACGAGGAGGCCAGTCGCAGGTGTACTACGTCCGGCGCGGCAGCGTCCCGCAACAGCGTCACACCCAGCATCGTGCCGACGACGGCTCGCTCTTCGCAGAAGAGCTGTTCGGCATGGAGGGATTCACCGGTCGAAGCTCGCTGCTGTACCACCTGACCCCACCGACGCGAACCCACCGGATCGAACCCGTCAACCGCATCCGCCTCGAAGCGGCCGACGACGACCAGCACCGCCACCGACTGACCAAGACCGGTGGCGTGCCCCCGAGCGGCGACGTCGTCACGGGCCGCGTCCCGCTGTACTTCAACCACGACGTGGTGTTCGGGGTGGTTCGACCCGCCGAGGCGATGCCGGCGGGCTCGTTCTATCGCAACGGGATCGCGGACGAGATGCTGTTCGTGCACGAGGGGACCGGTCTGTGCGACACCGTGTTCGGGCCGCTGCGCTACGGACCGGGCGATTACCTCGTGCTGCCGATCGGCACGACCTGGCGGCTCGACCCGGATGTCGGCTCGGAGCAGCGGATGCTGTACCTCGAGGCGCCGTCCGTCATCGAACCGCCGAAGCGCTACCGCAACGACTACGGCCAGCTGCTCGAACACGCGCCCTACTCACAGCGCGACCTCCATGCCCCGGACGAGGTCGGACCGCGGGCCGAGGAGGGGGACTTCGTGATCGGGGTGCGGTCGTCGGACCGGATCACCGCCTATCACTACCGGCACCATCCGTTCGACCTGGTCGGCTGGGACGGCTACCTGTGGCCGTTCCGGTTCAACATCGGCGACTTCCAGCCGATCACCGGGCGTGTCCACCAGCCACCGCCCGTCCACCAGACGTTCGGGGCGCGGAACTTCGTCGTCTGCTCGTTCGTGCCGCGCAAGTTCGACTACCACCCGCTGGCGATCCCGGCGCCGTACAACCACTCGAACATCAACTCGGACGAAGTCATCTATTACGTCGCGGGCAACTTCATGAGCCGCCGCGGCGTGGAGATCGCGTCGTTCACGCTGCATCCGGCGGGCATCCCCCACGGTCCGCATCCCGGCACGGTCGAAGCCTCGATCGGCAAGGAGGCGACGGAGGAGCTGGCGGTGATGGTCGACACGTTCCACCCGCTGCACGTCACCCAGGCCGCGATGGACCTCGACGACGACCGCTATCCCTACTCGTGGTTGCCGCCCGAGGACGCGTCCGGCGAGGCCGCCGAGCTCAGCGAGCGCGGCCCGGAGGCGTTCCCCGACTGAGCGACCGGCCGGTCGTCAGCAACCGGGGATTCCCAGCTCGAATGGCGGCCTCGCATCTTCGGGCCACACGCACATCGTCGAGAGGAAGCCTTCAAGAAGCCGCCGAGAACCACCGAACTGCGCCACAGACGGATCGGACTCTGGGCGCCAGACGGCGACAACGATGATCTTCTCGCCAGGGGCGCCGTTCGTGAAGACCGCCTGGACGTCGTCCCGGAAGGGCACGAGCAGGCCCGGGTGGCAATCCCTTCGCTCGAGACACAGCGGTACGACCCGATCGGGAATCCCCGTGCACGGTGTGTTGCCGGTCTTCGCGCAGTACTCCTCGACCCACGGCTCGAGGTCGACACCGGTCTCAAACATCGTGGCTGGCTCCACTACCACCGACCAAGCGCTCACACGAACGCCGCCTCCGACGGGCGTGTAGAAGTGATCCATCGCTGGCGTGAGGACATCAACGACGGAGTCGGTCTCGAAGGTCCAGTCACGGGTGGCGGGAGTCTCGGTCCAGCCAGCGGGGTGGCCGATGCTGAACCCGTACTGCCTGGACATGTACGTCGTCCATGTCGACGTGTCGATCGGGCCTGATACGGCAGCCGAAGGAGAGGCACTCGGTACGAGCGTGTGTGAGGGCGTCGGCGACGGGCTGGGCGCGCCGCCGACATTGCCCCCTGGACTCGGTCGAACGATGATGACGCCGGCGATGATGACCGCGGCGGCGCCGACCGCGATCAGGGCATGGATAGGGCGAGACATCGTGAAGGGCCTCCAGGCGGAGCGTCGGGCCTGACGCAGACTGCGCGTTCGCTCGAAGGTCGCATCGAGGGCCCGATCGGGCAGGGAGCCGGCGGCCTCCTCCTCGAGCCAGTCGGCGATGCGATCTTCGGCAGTGCGCGGCCCAGTCATGCTGATCGTCCGTTCGTGGCCGCGATCGGAACTCGCGCGTCCGCCTCGAGGGCGGCGCGCAACGTCTCGGTCGCGTAGTGGAGTCGCGACTTGGCCGTGCCGACCGGGATGCCGAGCGTGTCGGCGACCTCTGGCACGGTCAGGTCCAGATAGAAATGGAGGACCACGGCGGCTCGCTGCTCGGGCTTCAGGCGCCTGAAGCCCCGCTCGAGCTGGTCGCGGTCGGCCATCAGTCCGGTCGCGTCGTCCGTCACCGGTTCGGCCCGGACGATCCTGATCTCGGCCGACCATCGCCGGCGGTTCCGGCCCTGGTCGGCACAAGCATTGACGAGCAGCCGATGCAACCAGGCATCGAATCGATCCGGGTCGCGCAGGCGCGGCAGGTCGCGCCAGGCGTGAACAAGGGTCTCCTGCACAGCATCCTCGGCCGAAGGGATATCGCGCAGGATCAGTCGGGCGATCGCGAAAAGGCGGTCAGATGCACCGATCGCGAGCGCCTCGAACGCCTCGTGATCGCCACGCTTTGCCGCCTCGACCAACGCTCGTCCCACCCGGTGGTCCTCCGCCGCGACCGATCTGGCCGCTATGAACCCTACGACGGAGGTCGAGAGCCATTACGTTCAATCTCCGACGATGCCCAACGGTACGCGGTCCCAAGGGCTCCCCGGCTGAGGCGCGACCCGCGATCCCCGTCTTCGTCGCTACCGTCCGAGGCCGCGTCCGGCGAATCCGCCGGCCTACGCGAGCGTGGTCCCGAGGCGTTCCCAGACTGAAAGCGAGATCCGCGGTTCCGCGCTCGGACTGGGGAGCACAGCGTCCTCGGGGCGCAGGTCGATCGTCGCGACCATGGCGTCGAACAGCTCACGGCCGTTCGTGAACCGGTCCTCGCCAAGAAACAACGTGAACATGTAGACGCGCCCGTCCAGGATGACGGTCGCTTCGACCTCGCCGCAGCTGTCCCGAAGGCGGCCCGGCGCCCCGTCGATCTGGATCGGCTCCCAATCCTTGCGGGGCGGCGCGCACTCCAGGATGGTGGAGTAGGTGAGGAACTCGTCGATCCAGTCGTCCACGTTCGGCAGCCCGTCCGGGAGCTGAGCGGAGGCCGCACGGAAGCCTGGTGGCCCGGCCGCAGTCCCGACGAAGTCGAACGGATCCTGGCTCAGCCTCCCGGCTTTCCACTCGGGTGGTGACCACACGCCGGGACCAGCCGCACTGGCCGCGGTCCAATCGGCAGGGTACGAGACCGTGTAGCCGTACCACTCGGAGAAGAAGGTCCGCTGCATCGGCGGGATCGTCAGGGTCGTGGGACCCGATGGGGCGGGGGAAGACGGCGAGGCCGATGCCGGCGCCAGCGATGGTGGCGCCGATGGCTCTGGGGGAGATGGGGACGGCTCCGAGGACGGACCCCCGCCGACGTTGCGCCCATCCGACGCGAACCGGGAGACGACCAAGCCGCCGACGACCAACGCCATCACCGCCACCGTGGCGATGGCGACCAGTGTAAGCCGATCCATGGTCGGGGACCGCCGCCACGGCGCCCAGATGGACCGTCGCGACTGATGGGTCGTTCGGACGTCGACGGCGATCGCCCGCCTCGTGGACTCCGGCAGCTCATTGGGCCCCTCTTCGAGCCAGGCGGCGACGATGGCGCTTCGCTCGCGCGGAGGATTTCATGCGGGTCGTACCTCCGCAGTCTCGACGCGGCTATCGGCATCGATCGCCGCGCGCAAGGCCCGGGTGGCGTGATGGAGTCGCGACTTGACCGTGCCGACCGGCACGCCGGTGATGTCGGCGATGCCCGTCAATGGGAGACCCGCGTGGTGATGCAGCACGAAGACGGCCCGGTGCTGTGGCGTGAGGCGCGCGAACGCCCGCTCCAGCATGTCGCGATCCTCCACTGTCAGCATCGGATCTGGCCCGCCCGGTCCGTCCATCGGCAGGGGCCGGATGCGGGTGATCCAACGCCGGTGCCGACGCAGCTCGTCGTAGCAGGCGTTCACGAGCAGGCGGTGGAGCCACGGCCCGAACCGTTCCGGGTCCCGGAGTTGTGGAAGCTCGCGCCAGGCGAGCAGGAATGCCTGCTGGACGGCGTCCTGCGCTCGCTCCGCATCGCGCAGGATCCGGTAGGCGATCGCGTAGCACAGGTTGCCGTCGAGGTCGACGAGCTCGGTGAAGGCGGTGTCGTCGCCTTCACGTGCCCGCTCGACCAGCCTCGTCCGCATGGGCGGCACCCTAGCGGCGCCCGTTGGGCGCTTCACCTCAACAGATGGTCGCACCTCGACCAAGGTTCATTCGCGACCGAGTATGGAGCCGATCCGTCGCGAAACGTTCATCCGGGCCGCGAGCTCATCGGCGCTCCGACCGCGAGCTGTACGGGGCCGAGGCCGATGGATCGGCGACCGAGGCCGACGGACCGGCGACCGGGACCGACGGACCGGCGACCGACGCGGCATCATCTCCTCGTGACCGACCTTCGAACACGCATCCGCACCGGCGAGACGCTGATCGGCGTGTTCTCGGACCTCGCCTCACCCCTCGCCGTCGAACTGTGTGGCCAGGCGGGCTTCGACTGGATCGTCCTGGACCTCGAACACGGGACGGCGACGGAGGCGGACCTGCTCGGCCTCCTGTACGCGGCGGGCACGACGCCCATGGCGCCGATCGTGCGTGCGCAATCGGCCGAGCGGCTTCGCGTGGGACGGGCGCTCGACCTGGGCGCCGCCGGGGTAATGCTGCCGCAGCTGCAGTCAGCAGCCGAGGTGCGCCAGGCGGTCGGGTACCTGCGCTACCCGCCGGCGGGTGTCCGCGGCCTGGCGTTGCGGACCCGCGGCGCCGACATGGGCGCGCTCGGCCACGCCGACGTCGCGCGGGTCGTGAATGACCGCGTGGTCGGGATCGTCCAGATCGAATCAGTCGGAGCCGTCGCGGATGCCGACGAGATCGCGGCCCTGGACGAGGTCGATGTCCTGTTCGTCGGACCAGCCGACCTGTCGCACACGCTCGGCGTTCCCGGCCGGTTCGACGACGACACCTACGTCGCAGCGCTCCGCAAGGTCACCGACGCGTGCGCGCGGCACGGCAAGGCGGCCGGCATCCTGATCTACGACCCGGCGGCCCTTCCGCGCCACCAGGAGCTTGGGTTCAGGTTCATCGGGCTCGGTTCCGAAGGCTCGTTCGTCAGCGCGGGGGCGCGTGAGATGCTGGCGGCCGCCGGTCGTACGAAGTCGGCGTAGCGTCTCGCGCGAGGAGGCCATCAACCCGACCCGCCGACCTCGGCTTCCAGCGGCGTCGCCGGCTCGGGCGCGCCCCGCGGCCGGGGTGCGGTCTGCGCCACCACGACCGCAACGAGGATGAGGGTCGCTCCGAGCAACTGGATGGGCGCGAGCACCTGGTCGAGAAACACCCATGCAAGGAGCACGATGACCAGGGGCTCGACCGTGGCGGTCAGCGCCGCCCGGGCCGCGCCGATCCGACGTGCCCCGGCGTAGAACGTCTGGATGGCCAGGAAGGACGCCACGAATGCGACGGCCAGGATCCCGGGCCACGCCGACGAGGGCACCGCGGCCGGGTCCAGCGGCCGTCCGGCCAGCCCGCCGGCGCCGGCATAGACGGCCGCCGTCGCGCTCATCATCAGGGTCGTCGTGACGGCGGCATCACCTGCCGGCGACCCGTCCATGCTCGACTCGCTGGCGAGGCGGTCCCGTCGCTCGCCCGACAGCCGAGCGGACAGGATGATCCAGATCGAGTAGATGACGGCCGAGGCGAACACCAGGACCAGGCCGCTCACCGGTGGGGCGTCGCTGACGTCGATCCCGCCGAGGGCGAGCGCGGACCCGGCGACGGCGAGGGCGGCGGCGATCCACGGGCGGGGCCCGGGAAGCCGCGTCGCAAATCGCAGTGACAGCACGGCGACCATGACGGGGTACGTGTAGACGACGACCCCGGCGAGGGCGGCCGGCACGGTCTCGAGGCTCGCGTAATACGTACCCGCATTGCCCACGAACAGCGCACCCAACGCGAGCGCGACCGCGACCTGCCGGCGGGTCATCCCGCGCAGGGCCGCGCGCCGGCCCGGCGATGCCAGGACCCAAGCCCAGCCGAGGATGGCCCCGATCAGGAACCGCCAGCTGACGAGCGTCAGCCAGTCCACCCCGGTCGCGTAGATCGGTGCGGCGAGGATCGATCCCGATCCGTAGCCGACGGCCGAGATGACCACCAGGCCGATGCCCACCGCCGACCGTCGATCCATGCGCGGCGAGGCTACCAGCGTGGACCCATCGAGCGCAGTGACGGTCTACACTTCGAACGTGACCGACCTCTCCGAAGGCGTGGTCGCCAGTCGCGTCCCATCCCTGACCGACGAGCGACTGCGCGTGCTCAGCCGCCGCCACCCCGTGACCGTTCCACCCGGCACGAGCCTCGCCGATTGCCTGCGGGCGATCCAGCGCACCGGGACGGGGGATTCGGTCTTCGTCTGCGACAACGACGGCAGCCTGCGCGGGGTCCTGACCGAGCGGGATATCTTCGGGCGCATCGTCGGCGGCAACGTCGATCTCCACCAGCCCGTGGAGACGCTGATGACCACCGAGCCGCGCACGCTCGACCTGGACCAGACGATCCGCGATGCGATCGAGCTCATGCAGACCGGCACCTACCGGAACATCCCGCTCGTGGACGACTCGGGCCACCTCGTCGGGGTGGTCCGCCAGAACGACATCATCAAGTACCTCGCCGAGTCGTTCCCCGAAGAGCTGCTGAATCTGCCACCCCGGCCGCACCAGCGCATGAAGGCACCGGAAGGGGCGTGACGATCACCACGGAGCCGGAGCTCCCGACCCAGGAACTCGAGCGGGTCACCATCCGCTTCGCGGGCGATTCGGGCGACGGGATGCAGTTGACCGGGACGCAGTTCACCCGGACGGCCGCGGTCTTCGGGAACGACATCAGCACGCTGCCGGACTTCCCGGCCGAGATCCGCGCTCCGGCCGGCTCCCTGCCGGGTGTGAGCGGTTTCCAGATCAGCTTCAGCTCGACCGAGATCCACACGCCCGGCGACGCGCCTGACGTGCTCGTCGCGATGAACCCCGCCGCGCTCAAGACGAATATCGGCGACCTGCCGGCGGGCGGGGCCCTCATCGTCAACAGCGACGCCTTCACGCAGGCCAACCTCAACAAGGCGGCCTACGCGTCCAACCCGCTGAGCGATGGGTCGCTGGGGGCCTACACCACCTTCGAGATCCCGATCTCGTCGCTCAATGAGCGGTCGCTCGACGGGCTCGAGATGACGAGCAAGCAGAAGGACCTCACGAAGAACTTCTTCGCCCTCGGGATCATGTTCTGGCTGTACGAGCGGAGCATGGATCCGACCCTCGGCTGGATCGACGCCAAGTTCTCCGCGCGCCCGGTCATCGCGGAGGCGAACAAGCGCGCCCTGCGTGCCGGCTACGCATTCGGCGAGACGACCGAGATGTTCCACACCCACTACCGCGTGCGGCCCGCCAAGCTGGCTCCCGGCACGTACCGGAACATCACGGGCAACGAGGCGACGGCGCTCGGGTTCCTCGCCGCGAGCAAGCTCGCCGACCGCCAGCTCTTCTACGGCTCCTACCCCATCACCCCCGCGAGCGACATCCTGCACCAGCTGTCCGGATACAAGACGTTCGGGGTCAAGACGTTCCAGGCGGAGGACGAGATCGCGGCGATCGGGGCGGCGATCGGGGCGAGCTACGGCGGTGCGCTCGGGCTGACGGCCTCGTCGGGGCCCGGCATCGCGCTCAAGACCGAGGCGATGGGGCTCGCGGTCATGGTCGAGCTGCCGCTCGTCGTCATCGACGTCCAGCGCGCCGGACCCTCGACCGGGATGCCGACGAAGAACGAGCAGGCGGACCTGCTCCAGGTGATGTTCGGGCGCAACTCCGACTCGCCGATCCCCATCGTCGCGCCGGCGACGCCGGGCGAATGCTTCGACCTCGCGATCGAGGCCGTCCGGATCGCGCTCAAGTACATGACCCCCGTCGTCTACCTGTCCGATGCGTTCCTGGCCACGGGCTCCGAGCCGTGGCCCATCCCCGACCTCGCCTCGCTCCCGAGCATCGCCGTCTCGAACGCTGTCGCCGACGGCGGGATCTTCCAGCCGTACCTGCGCGATCCCGAGACGCTCGCCCGACCGTGGGCCGTGCCGGGCACGGCCGGCCTGGAGCACCGCATCGGTGGGCTGGAGAAGGCCGACGGCAGCGGCAACGTCAGCTACGACCCGGACAACCACCACAAGATGCAGATGCTGCGTCAGCAGAAGGTCGCGGGCATCGCCAGCGACATCCCGCCGCTCGAGGTCATGGGACCCGACGGCGGCGACCTGCTGCTGCTCGGCTGGGGCTCGACCTATGGCGCGATCCGATCAGCGGCGGAGCGCCTTCAGGCCGAAGGCCGGTCTGTCGCCCATGCTCACCTGCGCCACCTCAACCCCTTCCCGGCCAACACCGAGGCGGTCCTGCGCAATTACCGCCGGATCCTGATCCCCGAGGTCAACCTCGGCCAACTGCTGATGCTCGTCCGGGCGAAGTACCTCATCGATGCCGTCGGCTACGACCGCGTTCGTGGCAAGCCGTTCCGCATCGCCGAGATCGTCGAAGAAGCCGAGCGAGTCCTCGCGGAGAACCGATCGACATGACCACCGACGCCACAACACCCGTCCCGTCGCAGCCCGCGCTCAGCCCCGAGAACGCGAGCGTCATCGCGCTCACGCGCAAGGATTTCGTCTCGGACCAGGAGGTCCGCTGGTGCCCGGGCTGCGGCGACTACTCGATCCTGGCCCAGACCCAGAAGGTCATGCCCGACTTCGGCTACAAGAAGGAGGACATCGTCTTCATCAGCGGCATCGGCTGCTCCGGCCGCCTGCCGTACTACATGAACACGTACGGTTTCCACACGATCCACGGCCGGGCCCCGACGCTGGCCACGGGGCTGAAGGCCGCGCGCCCGGACCTGATGGTCTGGGTCATCACCGGCGACGGGGACGCGCTGAGCATCGGTGGCAACCACGTCATCCACTCCATGCGTCGCAACGTCGATATCAACCTCGTGATGTTCAACAACCGCATCTACGGGCTGACCAAGGGCCAGGCATCGCCGACCTCGGAGTTCGGGAAGAAGACGAAGTCGACGCCAGTGGGCTCGATCGACACGCCGATCATCCCGCTCACGATCGCCCTCGCGGCCGAGGCCTCGTTCGTCGCTCGCTCGGTCGACACCCACACCGAGCACCTGCAGCAGACCCTGGAGCGCGGTGGCCGGCACAAGGGATCCTCGTTCATCGAGGTCCTCCAGAACTGCAACATCTTCAACGACGGCGCGTGGCGGGATTTCACCGACCGGGAGGTCCGCGAGGACCGGATGCTGGTGCTCGAGCACGGCAAGCCGATGATCTTCGGCAAGGACCGCGACAAGGGCATCCGCCTCAACGGGCTGCACCCGGAGGTCGTGACGATCGGGGCGGACGGCGTGACCGAGGCGGACCTGCTGGTTCACGACGAGGCGGCCGAGGACCCGTACCTCGCGCTCGTCCTGTCGCGGATGTTCTGGCCCGACTTCCCGGTCCCGGTCGGCGTCCTTCGCGCAACGACCCGGCCGACACACGATCGCCTGCTCGAAGACCAGGTGTCGGCGGCCATCGCGAGATCCGGGCCGGGCGACCTGGAACGCGTGCTGCGAGGCGGAGAGACATGGACGGTCGAATAGACGGCGGCGACGACGGCATCGTCGCGGGGCAGGAGGCCGGCAGCGGCGGCATGCGCTGCCCGTCGTGCGGCTTCGACAACCTGACCGGCGCCGACATCTGCGACAACTGCGGCGCGGACATCTTCGGGCATGACACCCCGGGCCAGGCGCCGGCCTTCAAGGGCGAGCTGATGGGCGAGCACCTCGACCGACTCGGTGCACCGCCCCCGATCACGGTCACGCCCGATACGCCGCTCGACGTGGCGATCGCGCGGATGCACGACGCCGAGACCGACTGCGTCCTCGTCATGGCGAACGATCGTCTCGTCGGCATCTTCACCGACCGCGACGCCGTGGTGAAGGCCGCCGGCAAGCGCCTGGAGTCCTTCCACGTCCGCGACTTCATGACACCCGACCCCGTCGTCCTCCGTCACGACGACCCGATCGCGGTAGCCATCCACAAGATGGCCGTCGGGGGGTTCCGCCACATCCCGATCGTCGAGGACGGCCGTCCGACCGGCGTGGTGACGGCACGGGACGTTTTCCACCACCTGGCGTCGTCGATGGATCGCGCCTCGTCATGAGTCGGCGGATCGCGGTCCTCGCCCAGGACCTCATCTGGCAGGACCGCCTGGCGCGGGCGGTCGAGGCCGCGGGCGCGGAACCGGTCCGCGCGAAGACCGCTCCGGAGTTCGACCGGGCGTTGGTCTGTGCCGACCACGCCATCATCGACATGACCGCTCACGGCTACGACCCGCTCGCCGCCATCGAACGGGCGGTCTCGGCCGGTGCCCACGTGCTCGCCGTGGGGCAGCACGACGACCTCGCCGGCCGCAAGCGAGCGCTGGCGCGCGGCGCCGACCGGGTCCTGGCCTACCGCAAGCTGTTCGAGGACGGGCCCCGCACGATCGCCGCGTTCGTGGAACGAACGACGCCGGTCGGTTCGTGACCGGTCCGGCGACCGCGCGGCCATCGATCCCGGCGGAGCGGTACGCCGAACGGCTCGAGCGCGCCGCCGCCGCGACGGCGACGGCCGGTCTGGACGCGCTGCTCATCGGGGTGGGGTCGGACCTGCGCTATCTCACCGGCTATGCAGCGATGCCGCTCGAGCGGTTGACCTTGCTCGCGCTGACCGCCGATGCGCCGCCGTTCCTCGTGGTGCCGCGGTTGGAACGCGGGGCGGCAGAGGCCGGTCTGCGGACGCCGATCGAGATCCGCACGTGGGAGGAGACCGAGGACCCGTACGCGCTGGTGGCCGGCGCCATCGATCCATCGCCCGAGCGCTCCGTCCGCATCGGCCTGTCGGACACGATGATCGCGCTGCACGTCCTCCGCCTGCAGGCAGCGCTCGCCGCGGCGACCTACGAGTCGGCATCGCCCGTCATGCGCGAGCTGCGGATGATCAAGGACGCCGACGAGATCGCGCTCCTGCGCCTCGCCGCGCAGGCCGCGGACCGCGTGGTCGGCCAGATCGCGGGCGGCCGGTTGGTCGGGCGGACCGAGGCGGATGTCGCGCGAGAGGTGCGCGAACGACTCATCGCCGAGGGCCACGACGAGGCGCATTTTGCGATCGTCGGCTCCGGACCGAACTCGGCGTCACCGCACCACGAGGCGTCCGAGCGGGTCATCGGGGCGGGTGAGCCGATCGTGCTCGACATCGGTGGGACGCTGGGGGGCTACGGCTCGGACATCACGCGAACCCTGTGGGTCACCGGCGGCGACCCCGCGGCCGGGCCGGACGAGCGCTTTCGCCACCTGTTCGCCGTGCTGTACAGCGCGCAGGAAGGGGCCACCCGCGCCGTCCGCCCAGGCGTCGCCTGCTCGGCCGTGGACGCCGCAGCACGCGACCCGATCGGCGCCGAGGGGTATGGCGACGCGTTCTTCCACCGCACGGGGCATGGCATCGGCCTCGACGGTCACGAGGACCCATATCTCGTCACCGGGTACGACCTGCCGCTCCGCACCGCGATGGCCTTCAGTGTCGAGCCCGGCATCTATCTTCCGGGCGAGTACGGCGCGCGCATCGAGGACATCGTCATCTGCGGCGACGACGGCCCGATCGTGCTCAACGAGGCGCCGCGAGAGCTGTACGTCGTCGAGGGCTGACCGGGGACGGCATCGGTGAGCACCTGCGGTATCATCGAGGACGGTGCCGTGTCCAAACGGCCTGCCCAGCACCAGAGATCCGATGCCCACCATCCACCGGCGGCGTCCCGTCGCCGAGCTACTCGTCCGAGACACCCATCCCGGGCGCGCCGCCCGATGAGTCGCCGTCATCACGGCCGATCGCACCAGGGTGGCCGATACCGGCATGACCCGCCGCGTCCGGCCGCGGGTCAGGCGCCCAGCGCGCCAGTGGACGCCTCGAGCCCCGGACCTCGCCCGACCCAGGATGGGATCCAGGCGCGGCCGCCGGACCAGCGGCCCGTGGACGGTGGCCCCGCACCCGCAGCGACCGGGACCGCCGCGACCCACGCGACGCCCCCCGAACGCACCGCAACCCCTGCGCCCACACCCGAGCCAGCCCCGACGAACGGCCACGCCAACGGGCACGGGCAGCGCGCGACCAACGGCCAGGATCGCTCGATGGGCTGCACGGCGCCGCAGCTGCGTCGCTTCATCAAGAGCCGTCCGTATGTGCCCATGCACGAGCTGCGCCGACGTTTCGCCATCGATGGCGGCGACGATGTCGTGACGCAGGTGCGGATCGATCAGGGCAACGTCTACGTCGGGCTGCCGCAGCGCGAGGGATCGCTCCTCGGCGAGCTGCTGCGCGGCGGCGAGATCGGGTACGAGCTGTCGCTCGACCCGCGGACCCCGGTGGTCGTCGGGGTCTACCCAATGCGGCCCGTTCCCCGGTCCTAGCGCCGCCCTAGATCGGTCGCCGCTCCACGATCACACCCTCGCGGCGCAGGAGCGCCTCCTTGCGGGCGAGCTGACGGTCGCGATCGATCCAGCCGTCGCCGCCATATCCCCCGATCGTGCCGTCCGCCGCGATCACCCGGTGGCAGGGGATCACGAGCGAGATCGGGTTGCGGCCGAGCGCGCCGCCGACCGCGCGTGATGCTCGCGGCGTGCCCACGACCGCGGCGATCGCGCCATAGCTCATCGTCTCGCCCCAGCCGATGGTCCGGACGGCATCGAGCACGACTCGATCGAACCGCGGCCGGTCTTCGAGGTCGATCGGGACGGTGCCGGCGGCCACGGGCTGGCCAGCGACGATCGCCTCGAGCTCTGGGCGGACGGCCTCGAGGGCATCGGCGGCCGGGCCGTCCTGGACGCGCTCGATCGGACCGAGGCGGCGGCGCAGACCGTCCAGCACGGCATCCTCGCTCGTGGCCCACGTGGCCGCGACCACACCTCGTTCCGTGGCGGCCACGACATATGGCCCAAGCGGACCACCGGCGAGGGTGACGATGGCGATCTCGACGGGCGGCACGGCCCCAGTGTGCCACCTCCGTTCCGGACCGCGACCGGTCACCTGATATACTCCTGGGGAGTATGACGACCGACACGACGGGGGCCCCGCCGGCCACCGAGATCCAGCTGCCGATCGAGGGCATGACCTGCGCCTCGTGCGTGAATCGCATCGAGCGGTTCCTGCGCAAGACACCCGGCGTCGAAGCCGCGACCGTCAACCTCGCCACGGAGATGGCGACCATCCACTACCTCCCGACCGCCGCTGGTCGAGACGACCTCGTGAGCGCCGTGGAGGCCGCCGGCTACGACGTCCGGGCCGCGACCCCGGCCGACCCGGCCGCGCCACCGGTGTCCGTGCTCGAGGAGCTCTCCGCGGACGACATCGACCGCCGCCGCGAGGAGCGGGCGCTGCTGCGGCAGGCCATCGCCTCGATCGCCATCGCCGTGGCGATCATGGTCGCGATGTTCGTCCCGCAGACGTCGATCCGGATGGAGACCATCAACTGGCTCGCGCTCGTCCCCGCGACGGTGATCCAGGCCTGGGCCGGCCGGCGGTTCTATCGCGCCGCCTGGCGCGCGGCACGCCATCGCGCCGCGAACATGGACACGCTCGTCGCCGTCGGGACTACGGCCGCGTGGCTGTACAGCGTGGTCGTGACCCTGCTGCCCGAGGTCATCCACGAGGCGGGGCTGCACCCGGAGACCTACTTCGACTCGTCCACGATCATCATCGGTCTCGTGCTCCTCGGCCGCTGGCTGGAGCACCGCGCGAAGTCCAGCACGACCGGCGCGATCCGGCGGCTCCTCGGGCTGCAGGCCACGACCGCGCGGCGGGTGACCGGTGGAGGCGAGGAGGACGTACCGCTCGAGTCCGTCGCCGCAGGCGACCTGCTGCGGATTCGTCCCGGGGACAAGGTCCCGGTCGATGGGGTCGTCGTGGAGGGCGCCTCCGCGGTGGACGCCAGCATGCTGACCGGGGAGCCCATGCCGGTCGAGGTGACCCCGGGCGCGGAGGTCATCGGCGCGACGCTCAACACGACAGGCACGTTCGTGATGCGCGCCACCAGGGTGGGCCGCGAGACGGCCCTCGCCCGGATCGTCGACCTCGTGAGTCGCGCCCAGGGCAGCAAGGCTCCCATCCAGCGGCTGGCCGACCGGATCGCGGAGGTGTTCGTCCCGTTCGTGCTGGTTTTGGCGGGCGCCACGTTCATCGTGTGGCTGCTGGTCGGGCCGGAGCCGCGGCTGACCCTGGCGTTGACCGCCTTCATCGGGGTGGTCGTGATCGCCTGCCCGTGTGCCATGGGCCTCGCCACGCCGACCGCGATCATGGTCGGGACCGGGCGTGGAGCGGAGGCTGGCATCCTCATCCGAGGGGGTGAGGGCCTCGAAGTCGCCCATCGCGTCGACGCGGTCGTGCTCGACAAGACCGGGACGCTCACGCGCGGCCGCCCGACGGTCGCGGACGTCGTCGCCGCGCCCGGGGTCGCCGCACGCGAGCTGCTCGACCTGGCGGGTTCGCTCGAGCGCACGAGCGAGCATCCGCTCGGAGCGGCCATCGTCGCTCGCGCCAACCGCGACGAGCTCGGGTTCGGCCGCGTGACCGACTTCGGTGCCGTGATCGGTGGCGGCGTCAAGGGCACGGTCGAGAGCCCGGCGGGGTCGCGTGCGGTCCTCGTCGGGACCCGCCGCCTGCTCGAGGATCACGGCGTCGACGTCACGCCGATCGCGACCGCCATCGATACTGCTGCCAGCGCGGGGCGAACGGTCGCGCTCGTCGCGGTCGACGGCCGGATCGCCGGCCTCCTGACGATCAACGACCCGGTCAAGGCCGAATCCGGGCGGGCCGTCCGCGAGCTACTGACCGCGGGCATCGAAGTCTGGCTCGTGACCGGCGATGCGCGCCCGACGGCAGCCGCCGTGGCGACGCAGGTCGGCATCCCCGCCCACCAGGTCGTCGCCGAGGTGCTCCCCGCGGACAAGGCCGCGATCGTGCAGCGGCTCCAGTCGCGTGGCCGCACGGTGGCGATGGTCGGCGACGGGATCAACGACGCGCCGGCCCTGGCGCAGGCGGACCTCGGGATCGCCATCGGCACGGGCGCCGACGTCGCGATCGAGGCATCCGACGTCACGCTGATCGGCGGCGATCCGCGAGGCGTCCCCGCGGCGATCGGTCTGTCGCGAGCGACCATGACGATCATCCGTCAGAACCTCTTCTGGGCCTTCGCCTACAACGTCCTCCTGATCCCCATCGCGATGGGGGCGCTGGTCCCGGCCTTCGGGATCACGCTCTCCCCGGCACTGGCGGCCGGGGCGATGGCGCTGTCATCCGTCTCGGTCGTCGCGAACTCTCTGCGGTTGCGCGGCTACGACGCCCGCCCCGAGGCCGCTCATCGCATCCGCCGACGGGGAATGCTCGGTCGCCTGCGGGAGGCCTGGTTCCTGGGCGCCATCGCGCTGGCGTCCCTCGGCCTGGCCGGTGGCGTGATGGCCGCCGGCCGACTCATCGACGCGAACGCCGCGATGCTGCAGGTGACCGCCCGGAGCGTCGCGTTCACGCCGGCCGACGTCCGCGTCCGGGCCGGCGAGACGGTGGTCCTGGAGTTCACGAACGACGACCCGATGTTCCACGACTGGGAGGTCATCGGGATCGCCAACGTCGATGCCGGCGCCCGCCCCGGTCAGACCCAGCGGATCCGGTTCACGATCGACGAGCCCGGCACGTACGTCGTCGAGTGCACCGTCGAGGGGCATGCGGAAGCGGGGATGGTCGGCAGGCTCGTCGTCGAGGTCGCAGACTAACCCTCGACATGGCCGCCCGGATCCCGACCCCCGCCCGCGCCCGGATCGAGACGCCCGACGATTCGCGCGACCTGCCCGGCGACTTCGCGCATACGGTCGGGATCGACGTTCGCTTCGCGGACACGGACGCGATGGGTCACGTCAACAACGCCGTGTACCTGACGTACTGCGAGATGGCCCGCATCCGCTACTGGACCGACGTGACCGGCGAACCGATCGCGCCCGGCCACGAGGGTGCCGAGAGCCTGATCCTGGCGGAGGCGCGCATCACCTACCGGGCGCCCGTCTTCCATGGCGAGCGCGTCACCGTCGAGACGCGTGCGACGCGCCTGGGGCGGTCGAGTTTCGTCCTGGAGCACCGTCTCACCGCCCAGCCGCCCGACGCGTCGCCCCGGCTCGTGGCCACGAGCGAGTCGGTGATGGTTCGCTACGACTACGCCACCGAGCGGCCGACCCCGTTGGGGCCGGCCTTCGTCGCGGCGATCGAGGCATTCGAGGGGCGGACCCTGGGTTGACCTTCTCGATCGTCGCCCGCGATGCCGTCACGGGTGACCTTGGTGTCGCCGTCGCCTCCAAGTTCCTTGCCGTCGGCTCGGTCGTGCCGTGGGCGAGCGCCGGCGTCGGGGCGATCGCCACGCAGGCGCTTGCCAATGTGGCATACGGCCCCGACGGGCTCGACGCGCTCGCGGCCGGCTCGGACGCCGAGTCGGTCCTGGCCGGGCTCATCGCGGCTGACGACGGCCGTGCGGATCGGCAGGTCGGCGTCGTCGATGCGAACGGCGGCGCGGCGAGCCACACGGGTGCCGGATGCCTGTTCTGGGCCGGCGGCCGGGTCACGGACGGTGTCGCCATCCAGGGCAACATCCTCGCCGGCCCCGAGGTCGTGGACGCCATGTCGTCGGCATTCGGATCTGCGAGCGGACCGTTGCCAGACCAGCTGCTGACGGCCCTGCTGGCGGGGGACCGTGCGGGCGGCGACGCCCGCGGGCGCCAGTCAGCGGCGCTCCTCGTCGTCCGGACCGGCGGCGGGTATGGCGGCGCGACGGACCGCTGGATCGACCTGCGCGTCGACGACCATGACGACCCGGTGGTCGACCTGCGGCGCTTGCTGGACACCTGGCGCCTGCTGTACGAGCGGCCCGATCCCGACGATCTCGTGGCGATCGACCCGGCGCTCGCCGCCGAGCTGCGCGAGCGGTTGTCGCGCGCGGGTTGGGCGCCGGGACGCGACGACACGTTCGCGGCGAGCATCCGGGGTGCGCTGGACGGCGTGACGCGGATCGGCGACGCCCGCGACGCCGGGCCGGAGTGGGATGCGACCTGGGACGGCGCCCTGCTGACCTGGATGGGTGTCGCGAACCTCGAGGAGCGGACCGCGGCGGCCGGCTGGATCGATCCCGCCGTCCTCGAGCAACTGCGCGCGGCGACCGGCGGCTGACCGCGCGGTCGAACGACTCCTAGTCGACGACCCGGCGCAGGATGGCAACCGCGTTCTGCCCGCCGAACCCGAACCCATCCACTGCGACCGTGTCGACCTTGGCCTCCCGCGCCGTGAGTGGCACATAGTCGAGGTCGCATTCCGGGTCGGGCGTCCGGAGGTTGGCCGTCGGCGGGATGACCTGGTCGCGGATGGCGCCGATCCCGGCCAGGGCGCTGGCGACCCCGGCGGCACCCACGAGGTGGCCGATCATCGACTTGGGCGAGCTGACGGCGACCTTGTAGGCGTGGTCGCCGTAGGCCGCCTTGATCGCGCGTGTCTCGGTCACGTCGTTGAGGGGTGTCGCAGTGCCGTGGGCCACGATGTAGTCGATCTCGTCCGGTGCGACGGCGCTGTTGCGCAGGGCACTCGTCATCGCCCGGGCCTGGCCACGACCCGTCGGCTCCGGCGCGCTGATGTGGAACGCGTCGGCGGTCAGCGCGCCACCGAGGATCTCCGCAAGCGGCGTCGCCCCACGGGCTTGCGCATGCGCCAGGGACTCGACGATCACGACGCCCGCGCCCTCGCCCAGCACGAAGCCGTCGCGGGTCCCATCGAACGGGCGCGACGCCGTCTCGGGCGAGTCGTTGCGCTTTGAGAGGGCGGTCATGTTGGCGAGCGCCGCGACCCCCATCGGCCAGATCGGCGCCTCGGTGCCGCCGGTCACGACGACGTCGCACTCGCCATCGCGGATGAGGCGCAACGCATCGTGAAAGGCGATCACCGACGTGGCGCATGCCGCGACCTGGGTGATGACCGGACCGGTCAGGCTGTACTCCATCGAGAGCATGCAGGCGCCCATCGACCCCGACAGGGCGGGCACCGCGAACGGCGACACGAAGCGCGGGCCACGGCTGTCGTGGACATGGGTCCCATCGATGATCTGCTCGATCCCGCCACCGCCGGTGTTGACGACGACCCCCACCCGGTCGCGCTGCTCCGGGGTCATCGCCTCGAAATCGATGCCGGAATCGGCGACCGCCTCCTTGCCCGCGGCCATCGCGAAGTGGATGAACCGGCTCATCCGGCGAGCCATCTTCGCGTCCATGTATTTGCGTGGTTCGAAGTCGAGGACCTCGGCCGCGATGCGGACCTCATGGTCGGACGCGTCGAAGCTCTGGATCGTGCGCGTGCCCGTGACGCCGGCGACGAGATTCGACCAGTAGGTCGGAAAGTCGTTGCCGATGGGCATGACGGCACCGAGGCCGGTGATGACCGCCCGCCTGGCGGGATCGATTTCGGGCACGGGTTACCTCGGTTCGGGCTCGGACCCGATTGTAGTCACGGAACCGACGTGGCCTGCGACCTGGAATGGTTGCGCTGCGGCCGGATCGACACCACCAGACGCTTATGGCCAGCCAGCCCCATTCGTGCATGTGGGAGCGTAACCGTCTCCCGGTGTCGATCTCGCCGTGAGCGGCTCACCGACCGGCCGTTACCGTCCCGCCATGACGATCCTGCCACAAAGCGCGATGTCGTCGGGCGCGGACGGCCCGGCTCAGTCCCCGTCGTATCGCCCGAAGATGACGGCGCCGTTGTGGCCGCCAAGCCCGATGTTGTTCGAGAGGGCGTGGCGGATCGGGAAGGCGTGCGTCTCAGGCTCGACCCACAGGTCGCACTCGGGGTCGGCGTCGCGGAAGTTCAGCGTGCCCGGCACGCACTGCTCGGCCACCGACATGACGGTCGCGAAGGCTTCGAACGCACCCGCCGCCCCCATCATGTGGCCGGTCATCGACTTCGTCGCGCTGATCGCTAGCGACCGCGCGTCGCGCGCGGCACGCGGCCCGAAGACCGTGTGGAGCGCCTCGGCCTCGCGCTTGTCGCCGAGCGGCGTGGACGTGCCGTGCGGGTTGATGAGATCGACCTCGTCGGCGGGCACCCCGCGCCGCTCGAGCGCCATCTGCATGGCCCGCGCCGAGCCGACGCCGGCGTCGATCGGCTGGACCATGTCCCAGCCATCGGCCGCCGAGCCGTAGCCGATCACCTCGGCGTAGATGTGCGCCCCGCGCGCCTTGGCGATGTCGAGGTCCTCGAGGAACAGCGACCCGGCCCCTTCGCCCAGCACGAACCCATCACGGGTCGCGTCGAACGGCCGCGACACCGTCTCGAGGGGTTCGCCCGGCCGGGGCAGGCCCATCCCGCGCATGTTCGAGAAACCGGCGTGCGCGACCTCCAGCAGCGGCGCCTCCGTGGACCCGCTGATGACCGCGATACAGTCGCCGCGGCGGATCGCCTCGGCCGCCTCGCCGACGTTGTGGGTGCCGGTCGCGCAGGCCGACACCATGCACACGTTGTGCCCGATCGCCCCGGTCTCGATGGCGATCATCCCGGAGCAGCTGTCGACCAGGGCATTCGCGATGAACGTCGGCGCGACGGTCCGGTTCCCACGGTCGTGCAGGGCGACGTAGTTGTCGATCATCAGCTGCTGGCCGCCGGCGCCCGAGCCGAAGACGACCCCGACCTCGGTCCGGTTCTCGTCGGTCAGCTCGAAGCCGGAGTCGGTCAGCGCCTGCTTGGCTGCGGCGACGCCGAAATGCAGGCTCGATTCGCTGCGGCGGGCGGCCTTGGGGTCCATCCAGTCCCCGGCCGAGAAGCCGAGCACCTCGCCGGCGGCCTTGGCCTCGTACGGGGTCGTGTCGAAATAGGTGATCGGACGGAGGCCGGAGACCCCGTTCACGAGGTTGGACCAGGCGGTGTCCTTGTCGTTGCCGACGGGGCTGATGACCCCGAGACCGGTGACGACGACACGGCGGTCGTAGTCGGGTCGACGCATGGGTGAAAGATCCCTCCAGGTGGCGTCAGGCCGCGCGCGCAGCCAGCGTGCTGAGACGTTCGGTCGAATCGGGGTCGTCCGCGGGGACGATCTCGGCATCGGGCGCGATGCGCTTGATGAGGCCGGTCAGGACCTTCCCGGGCCCGACCTCGACGAAGGTGGTCACGCCGGCATCGATCATGTGCCGGACGGCACCGACCCAATCGACGCCCGCCGTCAGGTGCTCGACGAGCTCCGCCCGTGCCCCGTCGGCGGTCGTGATCGGACGGCCGTCCGCGTTGGCCAGCAGCGTCGTGGTCGGGTCGTGGAACTCGATGCCGGCCAGGGTCTCGCGCATCGCGTCGGCCGCATCGGCCATGAGCGGGGAATGGGCGGCGACGCTGACCGGCAGCACGATCGCGCGCTTGGCGCCCAGGTCCCGGGCGAGCGTGGCGCCGGCCTCGATGGCGGCCCGCTCCCCGGAGACCACGACCTGTCCAGGCGCGTTGCGATTGGCCACCACGAACGTGCCGTGCGACGAGGCCGCGGCAACGAGCTCGGGGAGCCTGGCGTCGTCGAGCCCGATAAGCGCCGCCATGGCCCCGTCGCGACCCTGCCCCGACGCCTGCATGCGCCGCCCGCGCTCCCGGACCAGCCGGACACCATCCGCGAGGGACAGGGCCCCGGCCGCGACGAGGGCGGAATACTGGCCCATCGAATGCCCGGCGGCGAATGCCGGCACCGGGTCCGCCTGGCCGGCCGCCGCCCAGCGCTCGCGCATCGCCTCGAGGATGGCGATCGACGCCGCCAGCAGCGCGGGCTGGGCGTTCTCGGTCAGGTCCAGGCGTTCGGCCGGACCCTCCCAGGCGAGCGTGCTGATGGGCTCGCCAAGCGCCGCATCGGCCGCGGCGAAGACGGCCGCCGCGGCAGGCGAGGACGTGGCGAGATCCCTGGCCATGCCCACGGTCTGCGAGCCCTGGCCGGGAAAGACGTACGCGAATGGGGACATCGGCCGAAGCGTAGCCGGGGGCATCTCGCCGGGGCCGATTCCCATGCAGGGTTGCAAGCGTTACGCGGAGCGCCGTACGCTGCGAAGACCATGCGCGACGACCGCCCCGGACGACCGAGCAGCCGCCCAGCACCCGCCCGCGCGATCGCCCGCCGCTTCGAGCAGGACCTGTCCGCCCCGGTCCTCGCGGCCGGCAGCCGGATCCGCAACGTCCGCCAGATCAGCGAGCGCGTGGCGATGGGCCGCGCGCTGTGGCGAGAGCTGGTGATCGGCTTCGCGAGCCAGCTCGGCGAGCTCCGTCTGGGGTTCACGCAGCTGGCCGCCCTGTACGTCCTCGCAGACGGCAGCACGCTGACCGTCGGGGAGCTTGCCGAGGCGATCAACCGGTCGCCGTCGGCGACGAGCCGCCTCATCGACGGCCTCGTGAAGCGACGGCTCGTGGAGCGTCAGGCGGAGGAGGAGGACCGTCGCCAGAAGATCCTCCGCCTGACGCCCCGCGGCCACGCCGTCCTGCGCGTCGTGGATCGCGCCCGAGCCGAGCAGTTCCTCTCCGCGGTCCGTCCGCTGCCGACCCCGGAGCGGGCGATCGTGGCCATGGGTGTCGCCGCGCTGGCGACCCACGCGATCAGCCGCCGCGGTCGCCTGATCAGGACGCCGCGGGAGGAGTAGGGGAGTACGCTTCGGCCTCGAAGGAGGGATCGCGGATGGACCTCATCGGCAGGGCGGACCTGCAGTTCCGGATGCAGCACCGGCACGACGACGGGTCATGGGCGACGCTCGAGCGACAGCCGGAGCACGACTCGCCGGCGGATCACGATCCGGAGCGGGAATGGGCCGACGGCGTGATCTATGCGTGCACGAGGTGCGACGAGCTCGTCCGGATCGCCCACGAGACACCGGACGCGATCGTGCGCTGACGGGGGTCGGCCGGGGCGCGGGTCCGCGCGGCGCCTACCCGCAGAACCGGCGAACCACGTCGTAGAGGACCGGCAACCCGAACCGGAGCGCCTCGAGCGAGACGCGCTCATCCACGCCGTGGAATCGCTCGAGGAACCGCTCATCGGGGTCCAGCCGAAGCGGCGAGAAGCCGTAGGTCGGCACGCCCAGCAGTGATGTGGCCTTCGCGTCCGTCGCGAACGGCGCCATGACGGGCAGCGGGATCGCCTCGGGATCGTGATCGAGCAAGGTCGCGACGAGCGTGTCCCACAGCGGACCCTCGGCCGGTGACTCGACGGGTTCGCCCCAGACGATCAGCTCGATGTCACAGGCGGGCAGCAGGTCCGGGCCCAGGCGGCGCTCCACCTCGGCGCGGGTCTGCGGCTCGGTGGTGCCCGGGAGCACGCGGCAATCGACTTCGATCACGGCATCGCCCGGGATGACGTTGTACTTCACGCCCGCATGGACGATATCCGGGCTCAGCGTGTCGCGGATGAGGGCTCGCAGGGCACGGGCGTACATCGGGTCGCACAGGCCATCGATGGCCGCATCGGCGCTGGCGCCGTCCATCTCGCCCGTCGCGACCCGCCGCAGGACCGCCGCCGGCTCGCCGGGAAGCGCCGCCGCGGCCGCCTCGAGGAAACGGGTCATGACGGGGATGATCCTGAGCGGGCCAGGAACGGCCAGCCGTTCGATGGCCCGAGCCGCCAGCACGGCCGCATTGTCGGCGCGTGGCATGGAGCCATGGCCCCATGTGCCCGTGATGTGGATCCGGTACGGAGCAAATCCTTTCTCGGCGACCTGGATCGGGTACAGGCGCTTGCCGCCGACTGTCACCGACACGCCGCCGCATTCATTCACGGCGCCCGCCGCCTGCAGCCAGTCGGGCCGGTTCGCGGCGATCCAGCGCGCCCCGTCAAGGGAGCCCGCCTCCTCATCCGCCGTGCAGGTGAACAGCAGATCCCGCCGCATGCCCGGGATGGGCTCGGTGGCGGGGTCCAGACCGGCGGCGCGGGCCTCCTCGACCAGCCGCTCGATGACGCCGAGCTCGAGCGCGATCATGCCTTTCATGTCGACGGCGCCGCGACCGTAGAGGTAGCCGTCGTCGATGTCGGCGGCGAATGGCGCATGGGTCCAGCGATCCGCGGTGGCCGGCACGACGTCGAGGTGCGAGAGCAGGAGGAACGGCTCGCCGCCCGTGCCGTCGCCGCGCAACCGCGCGTGCACGGAGCCGCGGCCAGGCACCGGTTCCACGACATCGGGGCGCAGGCCCAGCCCCGTCAGCCGGTCCGCGAGGTAGCGGGCGACACGCATCTCGCCGTCGGGGGCGTCGGGCGGTGGCGGATTGATGGACGGGATCCGGATGAGGTCCCGGAGCGTGGCGACGAGGGCGTCGTGGGCGCTCGCCCAGGTCGTAGCCGGGACGGATGCGGCCGGTGTCACCGGCCGATGGCCGCGATCACCGGCCGCCGGCCGGCCCGATGAGGGCGATGACCGTCCCGATGATGAACCCCGACGCCACGATCACGGCCGCCATCGCGATCAGCAGCCGCGTATACCGCCGCTCCTGCGCCAGCCCGGGGCCGGGATCCGGGTCGTTGCCACCGGCGATGTAGGGCGCCTGGAGGCCCTTCGCCCGGGCACGCACGGCACGCGGCGAGTCGTAGGCGGCTGGATCGGGCGGCAGCGCGGCCGGCGGCGAGGGCGTCTCGGACGGCGGGGACGTCAGGGACGGCGACTCGGGCGTCGCCTGGTCGGTCTCGGTCACCGCGTCATGATGCCGTCGAACAGCGGACCCCGCATCACCACCTCATCGGGCATCGGCTCGTATCCGAGACGCATGTTCACGGCGCGCATCGGCGCGTTCGCCTCGTCGTTGCCCGTCTCGAGCGCCGTGAGGCCGTTCCGGATCGCCCAGTCGATCGTGGCGTGCTTGAGCTCGCGGGCGATCCCTCGCCCGCGGTAGGCCCGCTGCACCGCGGTCATGTCGTGGTAGGCCACTGTCGTCGAGCCCGCCTGCATCAACAGGCACGCATAGCCCACGACGCCGCCCGTCCTCGAATCGACGGCCACGAAGAAGGCGTCCTTCGGGACGCCATGTCGATCGACGTCGCGGGCGCGGAACTCCTCGAGGTCGCCGACGGCCATGGGCTCATCGCCACCCGGGACGTCGGGAAAGGTCTCGAGCGCGACCGCATGGACACCATCGATGAGGTCGGGCCGGGCCGCGAGCGTCGTGAACTCGATCCCGGGTGGCGGTTCGACCGCCGGGGCGGCGCGGCCGCCCAGCTCGAGGCGCACGACCTTGGACCGTTCCAGTTCGGAGAAGCCGCGGTGGACCAGGAAGTCGATCGAGTCGGGGCGATCCTGGGCGCACCGGAGGTACAGCTCGGTCTTGCCGCGCCGCCGGGCGATATCCGAGATCTCGCGGAGCAGCCGCTCGCCGACGCCTTGGCGGCGTGCCCCGGGCAGCACGGCGATGGACGCCCACAGGGCCCCGAACTCGGGCGGGAACATGTAGATCCGGCCGACGGTCGCTGCCCCGATCGCTCGCCCGTCGAGCTCGGCCAGCCAGCGCACGGTGCCCGGATAGGTCGCGTCGCTCCAGTGGATCTCCTCGAGCGAGGTCGGCGCCTCGGGACTCGTCGTCAAAGTGATCGCCACGAGCTCCTCGAGGTCGGCGTCATCGATCACCGCCCGGATCGCGAGACCGATAGGTTCCCTCACCCGAGCGTCTCGCGGAACGGGATCGCGACGACCCGGGCGATGGCGTCCACACCGGCAGGTCCGAGCCGTGGCGGCATCCCGAGGATGACGTGCGTGGCGCCACGTTCCACCGCTTCGAGCGCCTGCCCGAAAGCCCAGCGACGATCCTCCGGGGTCGTCCCGGTCGGGATCTGCGCGCTGATGTCGAACGTGTCCGGATCGCGGCCGATCGCGGCGAGGGCCGCGAGGATGGCATCGCGCTTCTCGCTGAAGTACCGCAGGTCGGTCGGGCTCCCGAGGGCGACGACCGTGGGAAGCGCCCACCCATCGGCGACCGCGGCGGCCAGCGCGATGCCGCGCCGCTTCTGGCCACCGAGCCACAGCCGCGGCCCGCCGGGCGTCAGCGGCGGCGGTTCGTTGGTCGCCTCGGTCAGCGGATAGAACGGGTCGGCGCGCGTGACGCCAGGCGGGGTGCGGGCGGCGTCCGACCAGAGGGCCTTGAGCACGTGCACGGCGGATTCGAATCGATCGAACCGCTCGGGCATCGGCGGCATGGGGATCCCGAACGGGACGTGCTCGCCGTCGTGCCAGCCGGCACCGAGACCGACCATGAAGCGGCCGCCGGTGGCGTGGTCCAGGACCGTGGCCGCCTTGGCGAGGACGGCAGGGTGACGGAACGTCGCCGACAGCACCGCGTGTCCGACCCACTTGCCGGGCACGCGATGCGCGAGTGCCGCCATCGCCGTCAGCGCTTCGAAGCTGGCGCCATGGCGCTCGCTCGAGACGTCGGTGAGGTGATCGTTCATCCACACCGATTCGAAGACGTCGTGCTCGCCGATCCTGGCCCATGCGGCATCGAGCGTCGCCCAGTCGACCGCCTGTGGTGACGTCTTGATCCCGATCGGCACGTGGCGGGCCGTCACGGGCACCGCAACGCCGGCGCCGGGCTCCGCGGGCGCCGCCGATCGGACGTCAACGCCCGGGCCCGGTCGTCGAGAGGTTGGCCTGCATCCGCGGACCCGTCGTGACCGCCCCTTGCGACGCCGACCCGACGAGCGCCGCGTACTTCGCCAGGACCCCGGTGGCGTAGTTGGGTGGCCGCGGCGTCCACGCCCCGAGTCGCCGCGCGATCTCGTCCTCCGGCACGACGAGGTCGAGGGCCTTGCGGTCGACATCGATGACGATCTCGTCGCCCTCCTGGACGATGGCGATGGGCCCGCCGAGCGCGGCCTCGGGCGCGATGTGGCCGATCATCAACCCGTGCGTCCCGCCCGAGAAGCGGCCGTCCGTGATGAGTGCCACGCTGTCGCCGAGACCCTCGCCGACGAGGGCGCCGGTGACGCTGAGCATCTCCTGCATACCGGGTCCACCGACCGGGCCTTCCCAGCGGATCACGACGACGTCACCCGCCAGGATGCGCCGCTCCTTGACCGCCTCGAAGCACTCGGTCTCCGAGTCGAAGACACGTGCCGGCCCGCGGTGCGACCGTCGCTCATGCCCGGCCAGCTTCACGACACAACCGTCCGGGGCCAGCGTCCCGTGCAGGATCGCCAGGCCGCCCGTCTCCTTCAACGGCGTCTCGATCGGTCGGACGACCTGCTGGCCGTCGGTCGCAGCGGCCGCGGCCGCGATCTCCGCGATCGTCCGGCCGTCCACCGTCGGTGCGTCGCCGTGCAGGAGCCCGTCCCGCTTGAGGAGCTCGCGCATGACGAGCCCGATCCCGCCGGCGTCGTACATGTCGGCCGCCGTGTAGCGGCCACCCGGATGCATGTCCGCCACGATCGGTGTTCGATCGGCGATCGCCCCGAACTCGTCGATGTCGAGCGGCACGCCGTACTCGTGCGCGATCGCCAGGAGATGGAGGACGCCGTTCGTCGAGCCCCCGGTCGCGGCCACCGACGCGATCCCGTTCTCGAGGGACGCGCGGGTGACGAAGGTCGATGGGCGCACGTCGCGACGGACGAGGTCCATCACGAGCTCGCCGGTCCGCCGAGCGGCGGCGTCCTTCGCCGGGTCCTCGGCCGGGATGCCGTTGAGACCGGCCGGCGAGAGGCCCATGAACTCGAGGACCGTCGACATGGTGTTGGCCGTGTACTGGCCGCCGCACGCGCCCGGGCCGGGACACGCGACCTGCTCGACCTCGTAGAGCTCCTCGAGGGTGATCTTGCCGGCCCGATACGCGCCGATCGCCTCGAAGACGGTGACGACCGTGGCGTTGCGGACGCCCTTGTACGTGCCGGGGTAGATCGTCCCGTTGTAGAGGATCACCCCCGGGCGATCGAGCCGGGCCAGGGCCATCGCGGCGGCCGGGAGCGTCTTGTCGCAGCCGACCAGGCAGACGACCCCATCGAGGAGATGACCCCGCACGACGAGCTCGATCGAGTCGGCGATCACCTCGCGGCTGACGAGCGAGGCCTTCATGCCCTCGGTGCCCATCGACACGCCGTCGCTCACCGACACCGTGTTGAACTCCATCGGCGTGCCCCCGGCCGCGCGGATGCCGTCCTTGACGAACTCCGCCAGCCGCCGCTGGTTGTAGTTGCACGGCATCGTCTCGATCCAGGTCGTGCCGACGCCGATGAGCGGCTTCGCCAGGTCGTCGTCCGTGAACCCGATGGCCTTGAGCATCGCCCGCGCCGCAGCACGGTCGGGCCCGTCGGTCAGGGCCGCGGAGTGGCGCTTGGCGGGGTCGGTCGGGCGGTCGTAGGGGTGACGGGCGGCCGGGGCGGCGTCAGACATCGGGCGAGCGTCCTCGTGTGGTGACGGCGAGACCGAGAGTGTAGGACCGACGGCCTCAGCGCAGGCAGGCCCCGGTGTCGACGGAGCCTGTCCGCACGAGTGCCGGCGTCACGCGGATCGCGACGGCGGTCGGGCTGAGGGCGTACCCGACGTCGTCATCGGTCCTTGCCTCGGCGAAGATCAGGCCGCCGACCGTGCCGTCGCGAAGGACGAACGGCCCGCCGCTGTCGCCGCGGTCGATCATCGCCCGCAACTCGATGATCTGGCGGCGGACGGTGGCCTGGTCGTAGATGTCCCGGCCGGTCGCCTGGTACGCGCCGGTCACGGCGGCCGGCACGACCGTGAGGCTTCCGCCGCCCGGATACCCGAGCGCCGCGCCGACCGCGCCCCGGCCCGGATCGGCGTTCGCGAACCGCAGGCTCGCCGCCGCGAGGTCCGGTGCGTGGAGCACCGCGACGTCCAGCGCGGGATCGAACAGCACGACGACGGCGTCCACCTGCCCGGCGATCCCGGTGACCCGCACGCCACGCCGGCTCGCCCCAGCGACGACGTGGGCGTTGGTCACGACGTACCCATCGGCGACGACCACACCACTCCCCGATGATTCGAAGCCGCAGGTCGCGGCCGACACCCGGACGGTGCTGGCCTCGGCGAGCTGGGCGATCTCCCGAGCCGTTGCGTCCGTGGGCGGGTCCACGGCCGGCAACGGCAGCGGCTCGAAGCCGACGAACACCTCCGGCAGACCGGAAGCATCGAGCAGGGTGCCGAGTTCCGCGGCGATCTCGACGGGGGGTGGCAGGGCGGCGTTGAGTGTGCGGATCGCGGTGGATGTCTGGGCGGCTTCGGTCAGGCGTGGGATCGGGCCGATCGCGAGGAGGCCGCCGGCGAGCCACACGATCAACAGCGCCTGGGCGCCGCCGGTCAGTCCGCCGGCGATGCGGTCCGCGGCCCCGAGGACGCCCGTGCCGAGGGTCCTCGCGATCGCCCGGCCGATCGCCGATCCGATCGATTCGCCGATCCCGACGGCGGTCAGCAGGCCGGCCAGGACCACGAACGGCCGGATCCCGGCGGGCAGGCTCGCGAGCGGCTCGACGAGCGCCGGCAGGGACAGCACCGCAAGGGCGCCGCCGCCGAGCGCACCGAGCAGCCCGCCGACCTGCGGAAGCGCACCGGATCGGTACCCGAGGAGGACGGCGAGCACCACCAGCACGATCGCGACGAGGTCGAGGGGGTTCACTGGCGGGATGGTCGCACAGGTCGACTGGGGAGGCAGGCGAAGGCAGTCGAACGCCCCGGACGAGGTCGTCCGGGGCGCTGTGTCGCGGAAGGATCCGGGCGGTGTCTAGCCGACCGTGACCTCGATCGGGGCCGCGCCGCCGGCCGCGTCGGTGATCTGATAGGTGCCGGCGGTGACGTCCGGGATCGCGATCTCGGTCCTGTGCTGCTCGGCGATCGCGATGCACACCACGTCTTCCGGTCCGTGGCCTTCCCGGAGGGTGATCGCGTACGAGCCGTCGCCCTTGGTCACGACGACGTGATCGAGGACGTTGCACGGCTCGACGCCGCTCGTCCAGGTCGCCGTCACGATGATGGTCGAGCCGTCGACCCGCGCGGCGAGCGCGTCGGCCGGCACGTCGCGAACGTCGAGCTGGCCGGGCTTGGGGACGACCAGCTTGCCACCACCGATGCCGCCGGGGTCCGGTTGACCGCCCGAGCCGTCACTCGGCGGCGCCGTGATCGGGGCATCCGGCGGGGCGGATGGCGGAGGGGCCGATGCGGAGGGTCCCGCGGCCGCCGAGCAGGCGACCAGCAGCAAGGACAGGGACAGGAGGCCGACACCAAGGCGCCGAGAGCGGCGAAGTTCGTTCATGCCGCGCAGACGACCGACGTGTGCATCGGGTTCCCCGGTCAGCGTGAGAGCAGGACCAGCACAGCGACGGCAAGGATCCCGATGATGGCGACGAGTACCCAGAGGATCATCGTGAGGCGCCGCTGTTGCTCTCGGAGGCGCTCGAGCTCCGGGTCGATCACGGCCGAGAGGTCCGTCGGTCGCGTCTGCTGCGATGCGGCCGGTTCGGCCGGTTCGGAGGTGTCCATCAGACCCATCCGCGCCAGCTCCTTATCAAGCCGCGGGTCGGGGGGTTGGCGAACCGCTTCGCGAGCGACCCGGGACAGCTCCGCTTCGGTCGGCGCTGGCATCGGCTTCGACTGCAGAGACCGCGGTCGGCCCTTGGGCGGGTCGTCGTGCTCCATCGCGTCCACCCTAGCAGGACCGCCCGGCGAGGCCGTACGGTTCAGGCTCCAGCGAGCGTGTCGACTCGTGGCGGATGCGCGGCCTCCCAGGCCGCGATCTCATCGTCCTTCGAGAGCAGGTAGCCCAGCTCATCGGTCCCGGCGAGGAGCATCCGTTTCGCGAAGGGGTCGATCCGAAAGTCGATCGTCGAGCCGTCCGGCAGCAGGACCCCTTCCTCGGCGAGGTCGACGGTCAGCTCGGCCTCCGAGTCGTGCTCGACCAGGTCCCACAGGCGCTGGTGGACGTCCGGGCGCACGACGATCGGCAGGACGCCATTCTTGAGACTGTTGCTGCGGAAGATGTCGGCGAAGCCGGTCGACACGATCGCACGGATCCCCCACGCGGCAAGCGCCCAGGGAGCGTGCTCGCGAGACGAGCCGGCCCCGAAGTTGTCGCCGACGAGGAGGATCTGGCGCCCGGCCATGCCCGGCTCGTCCAGCACGAACGGCGGGTCCTTCAGCGAGCCGTCCTCCTCGAACCGCCAATCGCGGAAGAGCGCCTCGGCGAGCCCGGCCTTGTCGGTCACCTTGAGGTAGCGCGCCGGGACGATCTGGTCGGTGTCCACGTTCTCGGCGTGGAGCGGCACGACCCGGCTGGTGAACATCCGGAACGGTTCGGCCACGCTCAGCGCCCGCCGACCGCGGCCAGGGTCTCGATCCCGGGGAGCGTCCGTGGGTCGGTCACGACGCCGGCGATGGCAGACGCCGCGGCGGTCAGTGGCGAGGCGAGGAACGTCCGTCCGCCCTTGCCCTGCCGACCCTCGAAGTTGCGGTTGCTCGTGCTCACCGCGTACTGCCCAGGCGCCAACTGGTCGCCGTTCATCGCGATGCACATCGAGCAGCCGGATTCGCGCCAATCCGCCCCGGCGGCCTTGAAGATCTCGGCGAGCCCCTCCGCCTCGGCCTCGCGCTTCACCTCGTCGCTGCCCGGCGTCACCATGAGTCGGACACCCTCGGCGACGTGGCGGTCCTTGAGTGCGGCCGCGGCCAAGCGCAGGTCGCTGATCCGACCGTTCGTGCACGAGCCGACGAAGACGACGTCGACCTTCTGGCCGATGATCGCCTGACCCGGCTGCAGGTCCATGTACTCGAGCGCGCGCTCGAGCGCGCGCTTCGAGGCCGGATCGCGCTCGTCCGCCGGCGAAGGGACCCGCGACGTGATGGGGATGCCCATCCCCGGGTTGGTGCCGTACGTGACCATCGGCTCCAGCGTCGTCGCATCGATGCTGATCGACTTGTCGTATGTGGCGCCGTCGTCGGTCGGCAGCCCGCGCCAGCGCTCGACTGCGGCGTCCCACGCCGCATCGTGGGGGGCGTACTCGCGGCCGTGGACGTATTCGTAGGTCGTGTCGTCGGGGGCGATCAGGCCGGCGCGCGCGCCGCCCTCGATGCTCATGTTGCAGATGGTCATCCGCTGTTCCATGGTCAGCGCCCGGATGGCCTCGCCGCGGTACTCGAAGACGTGACCCGTGCCGCCGCCCACACCGATGCGGGCGATCAGGGCGAGGATGATGTCCTTGCTGCTCACGCCCGGGGCGAGCCGCCCATCGACCCGGACCTCATACGTCTTCGGGTCGGGTTGGAGGAGCGTCTGGGTGGCGAGGACCATCTCGACCTCGCTCGTCCCGATCCCGAACGCCAGGGCCCCGAACGCCCCGTGCGTGCTGGTGTGCGAGTCGCCGCACACGATTGTCATGCCCGGCTGAGTCAGCCCCATCTGCGGGCCGATGACGTGGACGATGCCCTGCGACGGGGAGCCGATCCCGTGCAGCGGGACCCCGAATTCACGGCAGTTCTGCTCGAGCTGGCCGATCTGGGCCGCCGCTGCCATGTCCAGCATCGGGAGGTTGCGCGGCGTGGTCGGGATGGAGTGGTCGGCCGTCGCGACCGTCTGGGACGGGCGGCGGACGGGCAGCCCGCGCTGGCGAAGGCCAGTGAAGGCCTGCGGCGACGTCACCTCATGGACGAGATGGAGATCCACAGCGAGGACCGCCGGGGCGCCCGGGTCCTGGCTGACCACGTGGTCGGTCCAGATCTTGTCGACGATCGTGCGCGGTGCAGGGCGGGTGACGGTCATGGCGCGGGCGGACTCCGGAGGATCGGGTGGGACGCCAGCAGCGTACCAGCGGACGGGTCAGGCGTCCGCCGAACGGGTCGCCGCGGTGTCCCCGAGCGGTGCCCGATGGGCCGATGCCAGGAGCAGCGCCGCCGATAGTCCTATCGCCGGCAGTACCCCTGGCGTGCTGCACGCAGGGTCGCGAGGGGGTACAACCGTCCTACTCATCACCTTCCCTCACGCCAATGCACCAGAGGGGGCGGCAATCTCTTGTCGACTCGGATCCGGGGGCTAACGGACCGAGGCGGGGCGACGAACGTGCGGACGCATCTCCAGCAGCGCCTGCGCCCGGGACCGGCCACCCGACGACCGCACTCGGAAGGGGTCACGATCCCTGCCGTCGTCCGCGTCTGGACCCTGACGCTGGCGCTGAGCGTCATCGCGGTCGCGATCTACATCACCCAGCTCCACGGCCTGCCTGCCCACGCCACCCCGCTCCAGATCCCGTGGCCGCTGCTGGCCGTGGCCTTCGCCGCCGCGGAGCTGAAGGTCGTCGAGGTCCATTTTCGCCGGGAGACGCACTCGTTCTCGCTGAGCGAGTTCCCGGCCGTGGTCGGGCTGTTCTTCCTGTCGCCACCGGACTACATCCTTGCCGTCCTGACCGGATCCGCGGCGGCCATGCTCCTCGCATCCGGGCAGCGGCCCATCAAGATCGCCTTCAACCTGGCCAACTTCGGGCTGATCGCCGTCGTCTCGTACACCATCGTCTCCACGCTCGTCGCGCGGGTCGGGATGCCCGGATGGACCGAATGGCTGGCCGCGTTCGCCGCGACGTCGGGCGCCACGATCATCAGCTCCGTCACGATCGCCACGGTCATCACGCTGTCCGGAGGTGCCCCCCAATTCCGGAAGCTGCCCGAGATGATCCAGTTCGGGTTGATGGTCGCTCTCGCCAACACGAGCCTGGCCCTGCTGGCCGTCGGCGCGCTCTGGTTGAGCCCCGCCATGCTGTGGCTGCTGATCCTGCCGCTGGCGATGGTCTTCCTCGCCTACCAGGCGTACGTCTCGGAGCGCGAGAAGCACGAACGCCTGGAGCTCCTCTACCAGTCCTCACGGATCCTGCAGCACTCGCCCGAGATCGATTCGACGCTGGTCGCGCTCCTGAGCCATGCGCGGACGATGTTCCGGGCCGAGCTCGCAGAGGTGGTCCTCTACCCACGGGCGCCCGGCGAGGACGCCCTGCGGACCCGCTCGTGGCATGAACGCGAACCCGACGTGATGGTGCCCGACCGCGGCTACCTCGCTGATCCGGTCCATGACCGCATCGCTCGCTCGGACGCCCCGTTCTTCGAAGAGACGCGGGACGAGGAGGGTCGCGTCTCCCGGCACATGGTCAGCGCCCTGCGCGGGGAGTCCGAGATGATCGGCTCGCTGATCATCAGCAATCGCCTGACCGAAGGCACGATGTTCAGCGAGGACGACCTGCGGTTGCTCGAGACCCTGGCCAACCAGGCGGCGGTCGCCCTCGAGAACGGCCACCTGGAGCAGTCGCTGGCCGAGCTGTCTCGGCTCAAGGAGCAGCTTCGCCATCAGGCCTACCACGACCCGCTGACCGGCCTGCCCAACCGGACCCTGTTCCTCGAGAAGGTCGTCGACCGGATCAGCCATCCGGGAGAGAAGATGCCCGTCGTCCTGTTCCTGGACCTCGACGACTTCAAGGTCGTCAACGACACCCTCGGCCACGCGGCGGGCGATCGGCTCCTGGCCGATGTCGCCTCGAGGCTCCGGACCGTGTTGCGCGCCGATGACGTCGCGGCTCGACTCGGCGGCGACGAGTTCGCCGTCCTGCTTGACGACGATCCCGGCCTGTCCGAATCGGAGGCCGTCGCGCATCGCATCATCGAGGCCATGCGCGTGGAGTTCTCCGTCGACGGCCACGACACCACGGTCGGCGCGAGCATCGGCATCGCCGCGGCCCGGCTGGGCACGGAGCGCGCCGACGAGCTCCTCCGCAATGCCGACGTCGCGATGTACACGGCGAAGGCCTCCGGCAAGAACCGGGTGTCGGTCTTCGAACCGACGATGCACGCCGCGATCGTCGAGCGGCACGCCCTCAGTGCCGAGCTGTCGCGTAGCCTCGGGCAGGGCGAGCTCGCCGTCTACTACCAGCCCATCGTCGCGCTGTCCACCGGACTCGTCTCGGGAATGGAGGCCCTCGTGCGCTGGCGCCATCCCGTGCGCGGCCTCATCGGACCCGGCGAATTCGTCCATCTCGCCGAGGAGACCGGCATGATCCTGCCGCTCGGTCGCTGGGTCCTGTCCGAGGCGTGCCGGCAGGCGGCCGAGTGGTCCCGCATCGGCTCGCCCGAGCAACCGCTCACGATGTCGGTGAACCTGTCCGCGCAGCAGCTCCAGGAGCCGGGCTTCGTCAACGACCTCAAGGCCATCCTGGAGGAGACGGGCCTCACGCCCTGGCAGCTCGTCCTCGAGATGACCGAGACGGTGATGTTCCACGACACGACCACGACCATCTTCCGGCTCGCCGCGATCCGCGACCTCGGTGTCCGGATCGCCATCGACGACTTCGGCACCGGCTATTCGTCGCTCGGCTACCTGCGCCGCTTCCAGGTCGACATCCTCAAGATCGCGCGCGAGTTCATCGGGCCGGCAGAGAGCGAGAAGGAGTGGGCCTTCGCGGGCGCCATCGTCGCGCTGGGGCGAACGCTCGGGCTGACGATCATCGCCGAGGGGATCGAGGAACGAGGACAGTTCCGACGACTGCACCAGCTGGGATGCGAATATGGTCAGGGCTACCTGTTCTCCCGGCCCCAGGAGGCCGAGGCGATGACGGCCATGCTGAGGGCCGAGCGCCCACTGCCCGATGCTGCCGGGCGCGCCGCGAATGGTGTCCGGGGTTCGTCCCCGGGGCTGACCGTGGACCAGGTCGCCATCTGAGGGGAACGGAGACGACGCGGTGTTCATCCTCTACGCCATCCTGATCGGCCTGGTCCTCGGCTTCCTCCTGGGCGGCCGCCTTGCCGGGCTCGCGACGATCCAGCTGCGCTGGTCGTGGGTCATGCTCGGTGGGCTGCTGGTCCAGGTCGTCCTCTTCTCGGAGCCCGTCAGCGCCCGCATCGGCACGCTGGGCCCGCCCATCTACATGGCCTCGACGGCGGCCGTCATCGTCGCGGTCCTCGCCAACCGCGCCGTCCCCGGGATGCTCATCGTGGCAGTCGGGGCCGCGAGCAATCTCGCCGCGATCGTCGCCAATGGCGGCTACATGCCGGCCGATCCCGGCGCCGTGCGAGCACTGGGTGGCGGGCATCCGACGGCGTACTCGAACAGCGCGATCATCGAGAACCCGGCCCTCGGACCGCTGACCGACATCTTCGCGCTGCCCACCTGGGTGCCGTTCGCCAACGTCTTCAGCATCGGCGACGTGGTCATCGGGGTCGGGGTCGCTGTCGTGATCGTGGCGGCGATGCGCGCTGGCAGCCGGACGTCGGCACCGGTCGTGGGGACGCCGCCCATCGGCGCCTGACGCACCGGCCTCCCGGACCACCGGTCGCGGTGCACGCCGGCACATCCCCCGAACAGCCGAAGGTCCCGGTACTTCCGGGCTATCGGAGTCGGGGTCCGGATGGGCCAAAGTAGCCACAGGGGACACCCGTCCCGACACACCCACGGTCGTCCAGGGCAAACCCGTCGCGAGGCGGGGACGCAAAGCCAGGGATCTCGCCAGAGACCGCCCGGCCGCCGATCCAGGCGTGATCAACTCTTCGGACGAAGGGGATCGATCGTGAAAAGCACCCTGGCCCGGCTTTCCTGGGCATTGACCGTTCTGGCGTCCCTGGCCCTCACGGTGGGAGCCGGCATGCGGTGGGAGTGGTGATGGGCGCGAGCTGCAGCGCGCGGGCGCTGGCGAGCTCGGTCTTCGTCATCGACGCCGGACATCGCTGGGATGAGCACACCGCGTTCTAGCTGCGAATTATGATGAAAGGCCGTCGGCATCGCCGACGGCCTTTCTCGTAGCGGGGCATCCCCGCGCAGGTTCACTGCGCGGCGCGGAGGCGCTCCACGTCGTCGTAGCTCGTGTCGACCCCGCCACCGACCGTGAGGCGGTTGCGCTCCGCCTGCTCGTAGCTGGTGTCCGCCGGGGCGACGCCCATCGCCGCACGCTGACGTTCCACGGCGTCGAGTGAGTGATCCGCTCCAGCACCAGGCCGCTCGACGGAGCAGCCGGCAATGGTCATCAGGGCTGCAAGCCCCACCACCAGCATGCGCTTGTTGCTTCGCGTCGCCTGCGCGATCGTCGTGCCACTCGCCATCTCGAAACCCTGCCTTTCCGTCCTGACGTCGCTCCATCGGCGACCTGTTCGGACGATGCGCCGGCAGGCACCCCCGGTTCATCGGGGAGCTCCCTCATTGCGGGTCGGCGTCGACACCCCGCCGCTGCCCCTCGCGGGTCGCGAGGACCGCGGACAGCTCGGCCCGGTTCCGGACGCCGGCCTTCCCCAGGATGTTCGAGACATGGCGCTCGACGGTCTTGCGGGACAGGAACAGCAGGTCGGCGATCTCGGGGTTCGTCATGCCACGAGCGACGAGGTCGGCGACCTCGGCCTCTCGGGCTGTCAACTCGTCGATCCCGCCGCCGGCCGTCGTGCGTCGCCAGGTGCGTACCCCGAGCGAGCGAAGCTCACGCTCGGCAAGCCGTTCGAGGACGGTAGCGCCCTGGGCAGCAGCCAAGCGGGCCGCCTCGCGATACGCCTCCGCCGCCCGCCCACGGTCGAACATCGCCAGGGCGCGCGCGCTGTCGAGTCGCACGACGGTCGCCTCAAGATCGCGGCCGACAGCGTCCGCGTCGGTCGCGACCTGTCCGAGCGCGTCGGCGGTTTCGCCGGCGCTCGCGTCGTCCAGCTCGAGCAGTGCGTGCACCCAGGCCAGCTGTATCTTCGACCAGGGGTCCGGGGATGGGTGCTCACGCGACCACCGATCGAGCAGGCGCCGACCCAGCTCCTGCTCCCCGATCCGCGCGGCCACCTGGGCCGCCGCCAGGTTGAAGTCGGCGGCACACCGCGGGCACCCCCCGGCGTCGGCGTTGGCCAGACCCGCCATGAGAAGCGGCCCGACCGCGTCGTTCGGCCGGACGCGGGCAGACCACCGAACGAGCACCTGGTGATACGGGATCCGGCGATGCGCATCCGGCGCGGCCTCCGCTCCGCGGCGAAGCCCCTCGGCCGCGGCCGACCAGTCGCCACGCAGGAGGCGGAGCTCGTCGGGGAGGCTCCGCGACCGGGCGCGGATCTTGCCGTGGTCCCCTGCACGATCGGCGAGCGCGACCACATCGGCCAGGAGGGCCTCCGCCTCCGGGAGGCGACCGGCATCGAAGAGGATCACCGCGAGCCAGAACCCGGCGTCGACGGCGACCGCCGGGATGACGCGCCGCCGAGCCTCGTCCCAGGCGAGCTGGAACCGCTCCTCGGCAAGGTCCGGCCGTGCTTCGGCTGAGATCGCCAGACCCGCGAGGACGACGGCCGAAAGATGGGCAGCCTCGTCGTGTGCGGTGACAGCGAGCAATTCGTCCGTCAGTGACTGCGGCACGCGATCGGTCCGTTGCACATAGGCGTCCCATCGGGCTCGCAGCGCATCCTGCGCGGCCCGCGACGCCGCCGGCTCGAGCTCATGCGCGCCACCGACATCCCGGACGAGCGCACGGACGGCCTGCGCCGCACGCTCGGCGACCACTTCGCCATCGTCGAGTCGATGCTCCAGCCAGATCAGCACCAGCGCGTCGATCGCGTCGATTGCGACGGCCATCGCCGGATCGGGAGACGCCCCGGCCGCGGCCCGCGCCCGTTCGATCCACTCGCGGGCAACGGCGCCGCGCTCGAGCTCGAAGGCCGCCTTGGCCGCGCCGAGAGCCGCCACGGGCCCCAGCGGCGCTGTCGCGGTTCCATCCGCGCGGCCCCCCGCGGTTCGATCCGCAAGGCCGCGCCAGCGCTCGAGCGCGAACACATGGTCGTTGAGCTCGACGGCCATGGTCGCGATCTCGACGGCGAGCCCCGGCCACGACGGCGTCCCGGCGGTCTCCTCGTCGATGATCGTGGCCAGTTCGCGGAGCCCATCGCGTCCCAGCCACCGTCGTCGGGACGACCGGATCAGGCGTTCGGCCAGCCCGCGTCCGGGCAGCCCGCCCAGGTGACGGTGCTCGAGTGCCTCCCGGAGGGACCCCACGTCATCGCCGGCGGCCCGCTCGAGCCGCTCTGACAACGACCGGTGGAGGTCCCGTCGCGTTTCGTCGCCGAGTCGCCCGACGGCCGCCTCGCGGAGCAGGTCGTGGACGACCCCGAGGCCGCCGTCACGCTCGACGGCCAGGCCCCGATCCACGAGCGCCGTCGCGACGTCGCCGGCACGTTCGGCCGGCCAGCCGAGGAGGTCCGCGAGCTCACGAACACGGACCGGTCGGCCGACGATCGCGATCGCGCCGAACAGCACGGCGGCGTCCTCGGCCAGCCCGCGCAACCGGGTCGCGACGACGTCTGGGGCGCGTCGATCGGTCCCGGACGCGAGCGCGTGCAACCAGAAGGGCGAGCCGGCCGCACGACGCCAGACCTCGGTCGCTGCCGCGGCCGGCAGGTCGGGAGCAGCCCGGCGGAGCAGGTCCAGCCCGGCGTCGCGATCGAGCGGTTCGAGCGCCAGAGCGGCGATCCGGTCGTCCGGAAGGACGTGCCGGACGGCCTCCTCGACCCCGGCGATGTGCGGTGTGTCCCGGCCAGCGACGACGAAGAGCAGGGGCTGCGAGGTGCTCGCTGCGGCGCGCAGCAGGTAGTGACACAGGGCGACGCTCAGCTCGTCCGCCCATTGCACGTCATCCAGGGACAGCACGGTCGGTCCGAGACGTCCCATCGCGAGCGCCGCCCGCTCGAAGATCCGGATCGGCTCGACCGACTGACTCGGCGGATCGGGATCCCCTGGGATCGCGGCCGACTCGAGCGGCGCGAGCCGTCGGAGGAGCTCACCCGCCGCAGCAAGGGGCACGCTCCGCTCCGGCTCGAAGCCCTGGGCCGCGAGCCGTTCGACCCGCCCGAGCCGGCCGCTCACCTCGGCGAGCAGTCGCGTCTTTCCCTGCCCGGGATCTCCGACGACAAGGACCGCCGCGGGACCGGGGCGACCTCGCATCGCCTCCGCGAGTCGCAGGATGATCGCCAGCTCCCGTTCCCGTCCGACGATCGGGGACAGATCCACATGCGCAGGGTACGACCACCGTGGAAGTCCGCTGCGACGCCCGACCGGACGCCGCCCCAGCTGGCAGCGCCGCCCTCAGCTCCCCGGGGACTTGAGCTCCAGTCGATAGAGCGTCCGGGTGAATCCGGGCTCCCGCTCCCCGTATGGGATCTTGAGCGACGCCTCCGGGATCAGCTCGAACCGCGAGCGCAGCGGGTCGATGTTCCTGTCGAACAGCAGCAGGGCGTAGACGGGGCGCGTACGTGCCACCGATTCGAGCGGCTCGGTCACGATGTCGCATGACGCGGACAGGTTGCGGTCGTGGGCGATGATCGCGATGTCCGGCCGCTCGCCCTCGATGCAGTGGGCGTAGCTGAGCGTGGTCAGGGTGTCCCAATAGGTCACCAGCAGGGTGCTCGGTGGCAGCCGGTCGAACACCGCGCGGGTGTAGTCCTCGCCCAGCCGGTTGCCCGACTGGTCGTTGGCAGCCCAATTCGAGACGAGGAAGAGCGCGGCGACGGCGACCAGGCCGAACTCGGCGTCGTCAAGACCGGGACCGAGCCGCGCCGCGAGCCACGCGAGGACCGCCTCGACGGCGACCGCGAGCCACACGGCGAGGATCAGCCAGGCGACGAGCAGGTAATGCGGCAGGTCGCCGCGGTACCCGACGAACATGTACACGTTGGCGGTGGCAAGGGCCACGGCGAGCCAGCCAGCCCACGGGTCCCGGCGGATGAGGATGACCGCGCCGGCCAGCGGCACGATCGTGAACAAGGCGTGCGACCCGCGTTCGATCCCCGCGAGCACGTCGGGCACCGCCCGCCACGCCGCCGCCAGGCTCTCCCCGGTCCCGAAATGCATGTCGGTCCGGAACTGCGCGCCGCTGATGAACGAGATCAGGCCATCGATCGATCGCAGCCCGCCGTAGACCTCCGGCGGTCCCGTGAACGCGCGGAAGACGATGAACAGGTAGAACGACAGGCCGGCAGCGAAGAGGAGGACGAGCTCGAGCAGCAGCCTCGGCCGCCGCAGCATCATGAGCCGATCCTCGACGAGGACGAACAGGATCACGACCGGGACGACGCTCAGGGCGAGCAGGTGGTTGGACAACGCGAGGCCGGCCACGAGGGCACCGATCCGAAGGTCGCGGTCACGTCGCTCATCCCGCCAGACGAGGGCGCGGTGGACGAGGAGCGCGCACAGGAACACGTGGAGGGTGTTCATCTCCGAGAACGTCGCCTCTTGCCAGATCGTCGCGGTGCCGGCCAGCACGATCGACGCCGCGAGGGCGATGACCGGGCGCACCCCGAGACGCCCGGCGATGAGGACGACCATGCCGATCGCAGCCGCGGCGGCCGCCGACGACAGCAAGGTCGCCCGGAAGGCCACCGAGCCGACCGGGATCAGGCTGAACAGCTTCCCGAGCAGGACGTACAGCGGAAAGCCCGTCGGGTGCGGTACCTCGAGGCGTGCTGGCACGTGCTGCATCTCCGCCCAATCCCCGAAGCTCACCCCTCGCAACGCGGTCAGCGCGTACACGACGAACGTCGTCACCGTGGCGATGACGGCCAGCCACTGCAGCGCGCTGAGGCGCTCCATCAGCACGGGAACGGCGAACCGTCGCGAACGGCGGGCGACCTCTGTTTCGGCCATCTCGCGCGGAGTCTACGGTCCCGATCGGGCAGTGCACTCGATGCCGGACCCGCGGGGCGCGACACCGGGGTGTGGCGAACAGGACCATCGGGGGAACGTTGACGCACCCTCCAAGCCTGCTAGACTGCGCGGACCGCACGGCCCCAACCGGGCGGACGCAGCGTTACTGGAGGCCGATGTGGGCCAATTCGATCGGCAGGATGACCGGATGGTCGCCGTCGTCATCACGACAGACGGTCGCCGCGTCCACGTGCCCGTCGAGCCGGACCAGTTCTCCGACGTATCGCTCCTCGCGCTTCTTCGCTCGCTTCTGGGGCTTGATGGCCTTCTTGGGCTCATTACCGGCTCCCGGCGGGAGAACGGAGGGACGCGGAGGAACGGACGCTAAGGCGCTTCGAACCCCGCATCACCAAAGGGACCCTCGCCGGGAGGCGAGGGTCTTTTGCATGTCCGCCACGTACGAGGGCCCGAAATGACGATGAAGACCGATCCCGCCCGAGCCGCGGGTCCGGCCGCCAGGAGCCGACGCAGTCACGTGCCCGCCGACGGCACGGCGCACGCGGCCGCCGTCGAGCGCGCCCAGAAGGGCATGCTCCACGAGGCGCGCGACCTCAAGCGCACGCGCATCGGCGCCGACGTCCTGTGCGAGGCCCTCCTCCGCCAGGGCGTCGACATCTTCTTCAGCTACCCGGGCGGCGTGATCCTGCCGCTCTACGACGTGCTGGGCGACTACCCGGAGCTTCGCCACGTCCTCGTCCGCCACGAGCAGGGCGGCGCCCACGCCGCCGACGGCTATGCCCGGGTCACGGGCGCGGTCGGGGTGTGCATGGGGACGTCCGGGCCAGGTGCCACGAATCTCGTCACGGGCATCGGGACGGCCATGCTCGATTCGGTGCCGATGGTCGCGATCACGGGCAACGTGCCCTCCGCGCTCATCGGCAAGGACGCATTCCAGGAGATCGACATCAACGGCATCACGCTGCCGATGACGAAGCACAACTACCTGGTCCGCGACGCCGACGAGCTGCCGCGGGTCGTCGCGGAGGCGTTCCATATCGCGCGGACCGGCCGGCCGGGGCCCGTCCACATCGACATCACCAAGGACGCTCTCCAGCAGGAGACCCGGGCGGAGCACCCGACCGAGGACGAGATCGTCGCCGGCCTCCCCGGCTTCCGCCCGAACCTCGACGGGCATGGCCGCCAGCTCAAGACCGCGGCGACGGAGATCGCCAACGCCCAGCGGCCCGTCATCCTGGCCGGTCACGGCGTCCTCCATGCCGAGGCGTGGGACGACCTGAAGGCCTTCGCGGAGAAGACCTCGATCCCGGTGGCCTGGACGCTGCTCGGGATCGGCGCCATCGATGAGACCCATCCACTGGCCTACGGCTACATGGGCATGCACGGCTGGAAGCACGTCAATCGGGCCATCCAGAGTGCGGACCTGCTGATCGCGATCGGGATGCGGTTCGACGACCGGGTGACCGGCAACGTGCGCACCTACGCCCCGTACGCCCGGATCGTCCATGTCGATATCGATCCCGCCGAGATCGGCAAGAACGTCGCCGTCGAGGTGCCGATCGTCGGTGATGCCGGGCGCGTCCTCCGGGCGCTGACGCCGATGGTGCCCGAGACCTCGATGGACGAGCGGCGTGCGTACTTCGATCAGCTGGCCGATTGGAGGCGCGACTCCGAGGCGTCGTCGTGGCACGGCTCGGGCGCCTGGCGCGACGGGCTGCTGTCGGCGGACTATGTCGTCGAGCGGATCGGCGAGCTGACGGAGCACCGCGCGACCTACGTCGCCGACGTCGGGCAGAACCAGATGTGGCTGGCCCGCTACACGGGCTTTCGCGAGCCCAACTCGCACGTCAGCTCGGGTGGCCTCGGCACGATGGGCTTCTCGCTCCCGGCCGCGATGGGCGCCGCCCTGGGCCGCCCCGACCGCGAGACGTGGGCCATCACCGGCGACGGCGGGTTCCAGATGACGTTCCAGGAGCTCATGACGCTGGTCGCCGACGACATCCCGGTGAAGATCGCCCTTCTCGACAACAAGAAGCTCGGGATGATCCGCCAGTGGCAGGAGATCATCTACGCCGGGAACTACCACTCCGCGAGCCTGCCCGGGCCGGACTTCGCGAAGCTGGCCGACGCGTTCGGGATCCCGGCGTTCCGGGCCCGGACCCCGGGCGAGGTCGACGATGCCATCCGCGCCGCGCAGGCCGTGGTCGGCCCGGCGCTCATCTGGTTCGAGATCGCCGAAGAGCAGAACGTCTTCCCGATGATGCCCGCCGGCAAGGGGCTGTCCGACCTGATCGAGAACTGGGGCGGGGCGGACGAATGAGCGGATCCTCGGGCGGGAAACCGTTGCCCGTCGACCCGAGCACCAACGGGCGCGCGCCCACCGAACCGGCGCCGCACGCCCCGGCGCACGTGGCCCCGCCGCCGGCACGCTCGCTCCCCGGCGGTGGGGAGACCCGTCGCCACGTGCTCGTGGCCATCGTCATGAACAAGCCTGGCGTCCTCAACCGCGTGTCCAGCCTCATGCGCGCCCGCAACTTCAACATCGACTCGCTGGCCGTCAGCAAGACGGACCGCGAGGACACCAGCCGGATGACGATCACTCTGCATGGGGACGATGTCGCGGTCGAGCAGGCGGCGAAGCAGCTCTACCGGCTCATCGACGTGCTCAAGGTCCAGGACGTCACGTCCGATCCGACGGTCGAGCACGAGCTCGCGTTCGTGAAGATCCGGGCGACCGATTCGAATCGCGATGAGGTGCTCCGGCTCGTCGAGCTGTCGCGCGGCCGTGTCGTCGACCTCGCCGATGGCTCGCTCATCGTCGAGGTGACAGGCACCGAGTCCGAGATCGACACCTTCGTGTCGCTCGTGCGGACCTATGGCATCAAGGAGTTGGTCCGCACCGGCGCCGTGGTGATGGCGAGGGGTTCGGGGTCCATCGAGGAGGCGATCAAGCGATGAATCCTCGGGCGGAGCTTCGGCTCCGACCTCGGAGCGCGCGAAGCAGTTTGACGTTGAGGGTGGCAATTCACCGATGGAGGCATTAGTCCTGTGACCGCCAAGATGTATTACGACAACGATGCTGACCCGTCAGCCTTGGCGGGGCAGACCGTTGCGATCATCGGGTATGGGAGCCAGGGGCACGCGCATGCCCTGAACCTGCACGAGAGCGGGGTCGACGTCGTCGTCGGGCTCGCAGCCGGCTCCAAGAGCCGAGCCCACGCCGAGGAGGCAGGCCTGCGTGTTGCGGACGTGGCAGATGCGGTGCGGGCCGCGGACGTCGTGATGATCCTCGTGCCCGACACCGCCCAGAAGGCGGTGTACGACGCCGAGATCGCGCCGAACCTGCGCCCGGGACAACTCCTGATGTTCGCCCACGGCTTCAACCTCCGGTTCGGGCGGATCGACCCGCCCGCGACGGTCGACGTCGGGATGGTCGCGCCCAAGGGTCCGGGCCACCTGGTCCGGTCCGTGTACCAGGCCGGCGGCGGCGTCCCCGCGTTGTTCGCCGTGGAGCGCGATCCGTCCGGCACCGGCCGAGCCCGGACGCTGGCCTACGCCCGTGCGCTGGGGAACACGCGCGCCGGCGTTCTCGAGACGACGTTCAAGGAGGAGACCGAGACCGATCTCTTCGGCGAGCAATCCGTCCTGTGCGGTGGCACGTCGGCCCTCGTGAAGATGGCGTTCGAGACCCTCGTCGAGGCTGGCTACCAGCCCGAGCTCGCGTACTTCGAGACGATGCACGAGCTGAAGCTCATCGTCGACCTCATGTACCGCGGCGGCCTCAACTTCATGCGCTTCAGCGTCAGCGACACCGCCGAGTACGGCGACTACGTCAGCGGCCCGCGGCTCATCGACGAGAGCGTCCGTGAACGGATGCGCGCCGTCCTGGCCGAGATCCAGGACGGGTCGTTCGCGGACCGCTGGATCGAGGAGAACGAGAGCGGTCGCAACGAGTTCGAGCGGCTGCGTGCCGCCGACCGCGACCACCAGATCGAGCAGGTCGGGGCACGGCTGCGCGCGCAGATGCCGTTCCTCAACCCGGTCGAAGTGCAGGCGGGTCAGGCCCAGGCGGCCGCCACGACACCGGGGGCGTCCCGGTGAGCGGCGGGGTAGCCAGGCCGGACGGGCCGTTCGTCGCCCCGGGCAGTGTTCGCATCTTCGACACGACGCTCCGTGACGGGGAGCAGGCGCCCGGTGCCGGACTGACCGCGGCCGAGAAGCTCGAGGTCGCCCGCCAGCTGGCCCGTCTCAAGGTCGATGTCATCGAGGCCGGATTCCCGGCTGCCTCACCGGGCGACTTCGAGGCCGTTCGTCGGATCGCGCAGGAGACGCCGCAGGACATCGCGGTCGCGGCGCTGGCCCGCTGCCGGGACGGCGACCCGCAACGGGCGATCGAGGCGATCAAGGTCGCGCACAAGCCCCATCTCCACGTCTTCATCGCGACCAGCGACATCCACCTCAAGCACAAGCTGCGGGTGGATCGCGAGACCGCGCTGCGTGAGGCGGTCCGGTGGGTCCGTCACGGGCGCGAGGAGCTCGGTCGCGACGCCGAGATCGAGTTCAGCGCCGAGGATGCCTCGCGAACGGACATCGACTACCTGCTCCAGGTCTACGAAGCGGTGGTGGAGGCCGGCGCGTCGACCGTGAACATCCCGGACACGGTCGGCTACGCGATCCCGGCCGAGTTCGGGGCGCTGACCCGGCGTGTGGTCGAGCTCGTCGGCGAGGCGGCCACCGTGAGCGTCCATTGCCACAACGACCTGGGTCTCGCAACGGCCAACACCCTTGCCGCTGTCCAGGCCGGCGCGCGCCAGGTGGAGGTCACGATCAACGGTCTCGGCGAGCGCGCCGGCAACGCCTCGCTGGAAGAGGTCGTCATGGCGCTGCGGACGCGGCCGACCCAGTTCCCGGACCTGGGCTCCGGCGTCCAGACGGAGCACATCACGGCCGCCTCGCGTCTCGTGTCCTACCTGACCGGTTTCGCGGTCCAGCCGAACAAGGCGATCGTCGGCGGCAACGCGTTCGCCCACGAATCGGGCATCCACCAGGACGGGGTCATCAAGAACCCGCTGACGTACGAGATCATGACCCCGCAGTCGATCGGGTTGACCGGCAGCCAGCTGACGATCGGCAAGCTGTCCGGCCGCCGCGGGCTGCAGGGCAAGCTGCGCGAGCTGGGCCATGACCTCGAGGGCGACGCGCTCGACGTGATCTACCGCCAGGCCATCGAGCTGGCCGACGCGAAGAAGGAGGTCACCGACGCCGACCTCCTGGCGCTCGTCGAACAGCGCGCGGCCGAGGTCGAGGCGAGCGTCGCGCTCGTGGGCTGGAGCGTCACCTCGTCGCACAGCGGCAACGCCGTCGGCACCGTGACGCTCAGCGTCGACGGCGAGGAACGGAGTGCCGAGGCGACCGGCAACGGCCCGGTCAACGCGCTGTTCAAGGCCGTCGACGACACCCTCCAGCCGCTCCTCGGCTGGCACCCGACGCTCGCGGAGTACGAGATCAAGGCGGTGTCCGCCGGCGAGGACGCGCAGGGCCAGGTGCTGGTCCGCTGCCGCCGCTCGTCGGACGAGGGACCGAACGCCCTGGTCGTGTCCGGCCACGGCTTATCGACCAACATCATCGAGGCATCGCTCGACGCGTACCTCGTGGCGACCAACAAGCTCCACGGGGCCCATATCAATGGCGTCGACGTGGCCTTTGCGAACCTTCGGGCCGGCGAAGGCCTCCCATGACGGAGGCTGGATCCTCGGGCGGAGGTGGCACGACGACGTACCGCGTGGTCGTCATCCCCGGTGACGGGGTCGGGCCGGAGGTGATCGATGCGGCGCGGCGGGTGGTCGACGCCGCCGGGCGGCGCTTCGGGTTCGCGGTCGACTGGACGGAGGTGCTCGCCGGAGGCATCGCCATCGACGCGTACGGCGTCGCGATCCGGCCCGAGGACGTCGACGTGTGTCGCGAGGCCGATGCGATCCTGCTGGGAGCCGTCGGTGGCCCGAAGTGGTCGGATCCGTCCGCGTCCGTCCGGCCTGAGCAGGCGCTGTTCGCGCTCCGCGGCGGGCTCGGGCTCTTCGCGAATCTGCGGCCGGTCACGGTCCATCCGGCGCTCGTCGCCTCGTCGCCGTTGCGACCCGAGCTGCTCGAGGGGGTGGACATCCTGATCGTCCGCGAGCTGACCGGCGGCGTGTATTTCGGGGAGCGGCAGGAGGCGGCGGAGGAACATGGCGATCGTCGAGCCGTCGACACCATGCCCTATGGCGAAGATGAGATCCGGCGCATCTTCCTGGTGGCTGGGGCGTACGCGCTGCTGCGGCGTCGGCACGTGACCAGTGTCGACAAGGCCAACGTCCTCGCGACATCCCGTCTCTGGCGACGGGTCGTGGACGAGGAGCGCCGGCGCTTCCCCGATATCGAGGTGAGCCATCAGCTCGTCGATTCATGCGCGATGCAGCTCATCCGCCGCCCGGCCGACTTCGACGTGATCGTCACCGAGAACCTGTTCGGCGACATCCTTTCGGACGAGGCGGCGGTGCTCGTCGGGAGTCTCGGGATGCTGCCGTCCGCGTCGCTCGCAGACCGGCAGACCAGCCACGGCACGTTCGGGCTGTACGAGCCGATCCATGGCTCGGCGCCCGACATCGCGGGCGGGGATCGGGCCAACCCGATCGGCACGATCCTGTCGGCAGCGATGATGATGTTCACGTCGTTCAACCGAAAGGACGCCTCGGAAGCCATCGAGGCGGCCGTGCGCCGGGCGCTGGACGACGGCTGGCGGACGCCCGACCTGGCGGATCCGGCCGACGCCGACGACGGCCTCGTGGTGGTCGGCACCACCGGCATGGCGACGGCCGTGATCGAGGCCCTCGAAGCCCCGGTGCCGGCATGAGCCCCGGCGATCGACGCGACGCGCCGGTCATCCTCTACGACACGACGCTGCGGGACGGCACCCAGGGCGAGAACGTGACGTTGTCGCTGGCCGACAAGCTGCGGGTCGCGCGCATGCTCGACGAATACGGCATGCCGTACATCGAGGGTGGCTGGCCCGGCTCGAACCCCAAGGACATCGAGTTCTTCGGTGCCGCCCGGACGATGCGCTGGGAGACCGCCAAGCTCGCCGCGTTCGGGTCCACCCGGCACCGGTCCAACACGCCGGCCGACGATCCGAACCTCCGCGAGCTGGTCGCCGCGGAAACCCCGGTCGTGACGATCTTCGGCAAGTCGTGGCTGCTTCACGTCACCGAGGTCCTCGGCGCGACGCCGGGGGAGAACCTCGACATGGTCGCCGACTCCATCGGCTTCATCGTCGATCGCGGCCGCGAGGCGATCTACGACGCCGAGCACTTCTTCGACGGCTACCGCGACGACCGCGACTACGCCCTCTCGACCCTGCGCGCGGCCCGCGGGGCGGGAGCGCGCACGCTGGTCCTGTGCGACACCAACGGCGGCACGCTCACCGATGAGCTGACCCGCATCGTCGACGACGTTCGCTCGACACTCGATGCGGATCGTGACGCGGCGCCGGTGACGTGGGGGATCCACACCCACAACGACGCCGAGCTCGCGGTCGCCAATTCCATGGCGGCCGTCGCCGCCGGCATCCGCCACGTCCAGGCCACCATCAACGGTTACGGCGAGCGTGCCGGCAACGCGAACATGGTCTCGATCCTCGCCAACCTCGCGCTCAAGACGCCGCACACGCTCGTCCCGGCGGGGGGCGGCCGGCTGGAGGGCCTGACCCAGCTGTCGCGCAGCGTGGCCGAGATCGCGAACCTCACCCCGAACGACTACCAGCCCTACGTCGGGCGGTCGGCCTTCGCGCACAAGGGCGGCGTCCACGGCGCCGCCGTGGCCAAGGTCGAGCGCTCGTACCAGCACGTCGAACCCGTATCGGTCGGGAACGTCGGCCGGCTCGTGGTCTCCGAGCTCGGCGGTCGCGCCAACACGGCCATCCGGGCCGGTCAGCTCGGGCATGACCTCGAGGGCATCGATCCGCGCGAGCTCTCGAACCTCATCAAGCAGCTCGAGGCCGATGGCCTGGCCTTCGAAGGCGCCGAGGCATCGTTCGAGCTCCTCATCCGGCGGCACGCGGCCGACTACGCGGCACCCTTCCGGATCCTCGACTACACCTGTCTCGTCGAGCAGCGGGACGGGCGGGAGCTGCTCGCCGAGGCGACGGTCAAGGTCCAGGTCGACGGCGAGGTGCTGCACACGGCGGCCGACGGCAACGGTCCCGTCAACGCCCTGGACGCGGCGCTCCGCAAGGCGCTGCGCGCGTTCTATCCGGCCATCGACGACGTCCACCTCGTCGACTACAAGGTGCGCATCCTCGATGGGGATGCCGCAACGGCCGCGCGGACGCGCGTGATCATCGACTCGCAGGACGGGGCGCGGACGTGGTCGACGATGGGCAGCGACACGAACATCATCGCCGCGTCGGCATCGGCCCTCGCCGACTCGCTCGAGTACGCGATCTGGAAGTCGGGCGCCGAGCTGCGCCGGCGCGATGAGCGACACTTCACGACCGGGCCCACCAGCGACGTCCCGCTCGATGGCCCCGCCACAGCGACCCGGAGGTAACCGCGGATGCCGGAAGCGACGACCGAGACACCGACGCTGCACCTCGCTCGCTGGACCGTCCAGTCCGGCTCCAACGCCCGCAGCCGGGGCGCCGTCATCATCGATGCGGGCGATCACCACTGGCGCGCCTCGGCCGAGGGCAATGGCGCCATCGATGCGCTGTTCCGGGCCGTCGATCAGGCGCTCTCCGAGATCCTCGACGGGCACCCGCGGCTGCTCGCCTACGACATCCACGCGCTGGGGGAGGGGACGGACACGATCGGCGCGGTGACCGTCCGGATCGCCCCGCCCGACGCCGCGGGCAAGCGCGGCACCGGCGAATACGGTGGCGAAGCTCGCGGGACGAACATCATCGCCGCATCGATCGAGGCCTACATCGTCGCCCTCAACGCGATGCTCGGTGAGGCGCACTGGGAGGGCGCGCCGGAGGAGGCCGCGGCGACCGGCAAGCGCGCTCGCGCCAAGGCACCTGTGACCGCCGGCACGGCCCGCGCCCATCGCGCCGAGCTCGACGAGGACGCCAGCGAGATCGACACGACCGACTGGTTCAACCGCCAGGGCTGACGCTTCTGGGCGGTCGTTCCAGGGCCGGCCCGGCAACCCTGGCCCGGGCGCGGTCCCTCGCGGCCGCTAGACTCGCCTGCGATGTCCACGATGCCGAGCCAGCCGATCACGTATGCCGGCGAGCCGGGTGCGTTCGCCGAGGATGCCGTCCTCGTCGCCTTCGGGGACATCGAACGCCGTGCGGTCGGGAGCTTCCGCGCCGTCTTCGAATCGGTCGCGTCCGACGATGCGACCGCGGGCGTGGTACCGATCGAGAACGTCATCCACGGCACCGTGCGCGAGAACTACGACCTCCTGATCGAGTACGACATCCGGATCGCGGGCGAGGTCGTCGTCCCGGTGCGGCTCTGCCTGGCCGCCCTGCCCGGCCAGCGGATCGACGACATCGAGCGGGTCTACTCCCACATCCAGGCACTCGGCCAGGCGGAGGGGTTTCTGCGCGAACGGCCCTGGCAACTCCTCTCGACGTACAACACGGCGGGCGCGGGCAAGGCCATCGTCGAGTCGGGCGACCGTGGCGCGGCGGCCGTCCTCTCGCCGCGGGCCGCCGGTCTGTTCGGCCTCGAGATCCTGGCCGAGGAGATCGGCGACCTGCCGGACAACCGCACGCGCTTCCTGGTGCTGGCGCGGCGGGACGCGGCCGTGCCACCGCTCCTGGATCCGCCGGTCCTGCGCCGCACGACGATCGTCGTCGCGGTCCGCAACGAGCCCGGAACGCTGCTCGCTGTCCTCCGCGTTCTCGCCGAGCACGCGCTGAACATGCGCAAGCTCGAGTCGCGGCCCAGCCGGGAACGGGCCTGGGAATACGTGTTCTGGATCGACCTCGACGGCGACGCGTCCGAACCGGCGATGGCGGCCGCACTCGAGCAGGTGCGCGGGGTCACGACCATGACGCGCGTCCTGGGCAGCTACCCGAGCCCGGACGCCTAACGGATCGTCTCGGCCTGGTCGTGGCGGCCCGGGTCGCTCGGGCGAAGGCCGATGCTACCCTTGCGCTCCCCAGCAGACCACCCCATCGGAGGCGATGACATCGCATGGATCAGGCGTTTCGGGACGCGATCGACGCTGGCTACGCGTTCGATGAGCCGTCGCTCGTCATCGGCAGTGCGATGCACGAGGGCGAGTTGCACAACGGGACCCGGGTGGGGGTCGCGCTGTCCATCCTGAACCGCCACGGGCTGGTCGCCGGCGCCACCGGAACAGGCAAGACTAAGACCCTCCAGCTCCTGGCCGGGCAGCTGTCCAAGGTCGGCGTGCCCGTGTTCGCCGCCGACATCAAGGGCGACCTGTCCGGGATCGCGCTGCCGGGGGACGCCGCCAACCCGAAGGTCCAGGAGCGCGCGACGTCGCTGGCGTGGGAGTTCGAGGCGCGTGGCCACCCGGTCGAGTTCCTGTCACTCACGGGCAAGCAGGGGGCCCAGGTCCGCGCCACGGTCCATTCCTTCGGGCCCCTCTTGCTCGGCAAGGTCCTCGACCTCAACGAGACCCAGACGAGCATCCTCGCGCTGGTCTTCAAGTACTGCGACGACAACGACCTGCCCCTCCTCGATCTCAACGATCTCGCCACGACGCTCAAATTCCTCTCGTCCGACGAGGGCAAGCCCATCCTCGAGGAGTACGGCGGGATGTCCGCGGCCTCCGTCGGGGTACTGCTGCGCTCGATCGTCGTGCTCGAGCAGGAGGGGGCCGACGTCTTCTTCGGTGAGCCGGAGTTCGATGTCGACGACCTGCTTCGCACCACGCCCGACGGCCAGGGCGTCGTCAGCATCCTCGAGTTGTCGGATGTCATGGACCAGCCGCGCCTGTTCTCGACCTTCATGCTCTGGATGCTGGCCCAGCTGTACGAGAGCCTTCCCGAAGTCGGCGATCTGCCGAAGCCGAAGCTGTGCTTCTTCTTCGACGAGGCGCACCTGCTCTTCGACGACGCCTCGGAGGCGCTCATGGACCAGGTGGAGCGCACCGCGCGACTCATCCGTTCCAAGGGCGTCGGGATCTACTTCGTGACCCAGGCGCCGACGGACGTGCCGTCGTCGGTCCTCGCCCAACTGGGTAATCGGGTGCAGCACGCCCTGCGCGCGTTCACCCCGGACGATGCCGACGCCCTGCGCAAGACGGCGCGCACCTTCCCGATGACCGAGTTCTACGACGTCGAGAAGACCATCACGTCGTTGGGCACCGGCGAGGCGCTCGTTACCGTGCTCACACCACGCGGCGTGCCGACGCCATTGGCCGCCACGCGTCTGCTGCCGCCCGACTCCCTGATGGCGCCGATGCCGCCGGACGAGTTCGCCTCGACCATCGCGGCAAGCACGTTCCAGACGAAATACGGCCCCACCGTCGACCGCGAGAGCGCCCACGAACGCATCACGGCGCGGCTCGCCGCCGCCCGGAGCGCGGCCGTCGAGGCGGCCACACGCGCGGGGCTCGATCCGACGACGGCCGGCGGGCTCAATGGCATGACCCCCGCGCAACAGGCGCGCGAGCTGGCCCGCCAGCAGAAGGCCATCGAGGCCGCCGAACAGCGGGCCCAGCGCGAGGCCGAGCGACAGCGTCGGGCGGAGGAGAAGGCGGCGGTCGCCGCCGCCAAGGCGCGCCAGAAGACCATCGACACCGCGCTCCGGACCGGCGGCAAGGTCGTGACCTCGCGTCTCGGTCAGGACATCGTGCGCGGTGTCTTCGGCGTCCTGTTCGGCGGCGGGAAGCGCCGCTGAACGGCACACCGGTCGGCCCGTCGGTCTGGACCGACACGGCGTGGCGCGCCGAGATCCTGCGTTGGGCGACGGACCGACTGCAGGCGGCCGGCCATGTCGTCACCGGCCCCATCGAGCAACCGCACATCCGGCCGTGGTCGACGGTGTTCCGCATGCCGACCGACGGGGGCGCGTTCTGGTGCAAGGCTGCGGGTGCGGGGCCGCGTCACGAGCCGGCGCTCCTCGATCGACTGGCGGCATGGGGCACGCCGCACGTGCTCCTGCCGCTGGCCGTCGATCCGGCCCGCGGCTGGATGCTGCTCCCGGACGGTGGCCCGGGTCTGCGCGACCAGGCACCCGAGGGACGTGGCGACCACGATCTCGACGCCTGGGTCCGGCTGTTGCCCGGCTACGCCGAGGTCCAGCGCTCGGTCGAGGATCGTGCCGATGCGCTGGTCGGTGTCGGCGTCCCCGACGAGCGGCCCGAGCGCCTGGTCGGGATCCTCGACGGTCTCGTCGAAGCGGACGACGTGTGGTCGCGACTCGACCCGGATGAGGTCGAGGCCGGTGCCCGGGCGCGGCCGGCCCTCCGTCGCCGGCGTGACGAGGTCGCGGCGCTCGCGGCGAACCTCACCTCGAGTGGGATCGGGCCGACGATCGAGCACGGCGACCTCCACGGCGGGAACATCCTCATGGGACCGGCCGGTATCCGGTTCTACGACTGGGGCGACGCCACGGTGGCGCACCCGTTCGGGACGCTGACCACGACCCTGCGATCGATCGCCCATCGGACCGGACTCGAGCGCGACGGTGTCGAACTCCGCCGGGTGCGGGACGCCTACACGGAGGCCTGGACCGACGTGCTGCCGCGCGCCGGACTCGCGGAGGTTGCCACACTGGCGATCGACCTCGCGCACATCGGCAAGAGCTCCGCCTGGCGACGGGCGATGGCCGGCGTCGAGCCGGAGGCGATGGGCGACCACGGCGGGGCCGCGGGCGGCTGGCTCATCGACTTCGCCGACTGCCTCGAGCGACGCGCCGCGGGCTGACGCGGGACCGCGTTAGTCGATGACCAGGTTCGCGGGGACGTCGTCGGCGACGGGCGGGTACGCTGGCTTGAGTGCCGCGATCGTATCGGCCAGGATCGTCGCCACGGCCAGGTTGCGGAACCACTTGCGGTTCGCCGGGATGACATACCACGGCGCCCACTGGGTCGAGGTCTTCGACAGGGCATCGTCGAACGCCGCCTGGTAGTCGTTCCAGCGCTTGCGCTCCTCGAGGTCGCCCATCGAGAACTTCCAGCGCTTGGTCGGATCGTCATAGCGCGCCTGGAAGCGCTCGCGCTGCTCGTCACGGTCGATCGCGAGGAAGAACTTCACGATCGTGGTGCCGTTGTCCGTCAGGATCCGCTCGAACTCGTTGATCTGGTCGTAGCGAGCGGACCAGACCTTGCGCGGGACGATGTCGTGCACACGCACCACGAGCACGTCCTCGTAGTGCGACCGGTTGAAGATGCCGATCTCGCCCTTGCGCGGCACCTTCTTGTGGATGCGCCACAGGTAGTCGTGGGCAAGCTCCTCAGCCGAGGGGACCTTGAAGCTCGTGACCGGGCAGCCCTGCGGGTTGAACGCCTCCATCACCTTGTTGATCGTGCCGTCCTTGCCGGCCGCATCGATGCCCTGGAGGACCACCAGGACCGCCCGCTTCGCCTCGGCCCAGAACCGGTCCTGGAGCTCGGCCAGCCGGACCGTCTCCTTCGGGAGGGCGAGGTCCGCCGCCTCCTTGTCCCAGCCGTGGGTCTCGCCATGGTCCCGCCTGGCGAGGCTGACGCGCGAGCCCGGGTGCACGACGAGGGCTTTGCGCAGGTCGGTCCGCGTGGCCATG
>CAVVAV010000003.1:0-1568495 GCA_963746405.1 uncultured Chloroflexia bacterium | reverse complement strand
GATGGAGTCCGCCGAAACGATGACGGAACTCGAGCAGGTCTTCGTCGCCAATCGCGAAGAGCGATCCTCTCAACGTCGCAAACACCGACAGCTCATCGTCCGGCCATTCGATGGCGGCCAGCGCGGCGCGCAACGTCTCGATCTCGGCGCGGTTATGAAATGTCCGGCCGCCGACCAGGAGATGAGGAACCCCACGCGCTTCGAGGGCCTGGACGTAGGGACGGGTGGCGTCTTCGTCGTAGCTGACGAAACGGCGAAACAGCAGGCAAATGCGACGCGCCTGCACCGGGACGAGATGTTCGCGTTCGGCGGGTTGAAATCCCACGGCGCGCGATGCAGACGTATACGTTGGACGCTCAGCCACCTTCCAGCCGCTCTCATTGATCAACCAGTGGATGTACGCGCCGACGGCGTCGGGAAGCGATTTGTCGATCTCAATGTTTCATATATCCGCCTCACCCCATAAGGCTTCGGCACAGGCACCACGACGACGGACGGTTGATTCGCAGCATCCGATCGAAACGGCCGCAGAGGCACGTAGTCCGCTTGGAGAGCGTCGGGGTCGCCTGTCATCACTGGCGCGAACGCGGCGTTGATGACGCGCTGGATGTTGGGCTGCGAGCGGAAGCTGGTCTGAAGGGTGACCTGTTTCGCGCCGGCAGACGTCAACATCTCGTAAACGGTCCGATAGACGCCGACGTCGGCTCGGCGGAAGCGATAGATCCATTGCTTCGGATCGCCGACGATAAAAAGCTTGCCTGGGACCGGGTGCGCCCCCACGCGAATCGACGACGGATGCATCGTCAGCCGCCAGCAGCATGAGAATTTCGGCCTGCAGCGGATCGGTGTCCTGAAATTCATCAACGTAGATTCTCTGGAACCGGGCCTGAAAGCTCCGCCTGACCCCCTCGTCGTCGCGAATCAGATTTCTCGCCTTGAGCAGCAGGTCGAGAAAATCGAGCGCGCCCGCCCTGCTCTTCGCCGCCTCGAATTCGGAGACGCAGGCTGAAAGCTCCTGACGCAAGAGCACGGCCAGATCGGCATTGGCATCGCGCTCGAACGCCGCGAGCGCGCCCATCAGTTCTGCGCGCCTGCCACACGTCTTCGCGCAGCACGTCCTTGCGGTAGTTCCTGGTGCTCCCCTTGCGCGCGTTCTTGAAATCGCGATTGCGGCCGAGCTCGATGAGCGCGGCTTCGAGCCGGTCGTAGTCGCGCACGACGACAGATTCGGTGCGATGCAGGTCGTCGCAGAGCCGACGCGCCGGCCGGCTGTCATAGAAAAGGTTGTCGTACGGATTGGAAGGATTCGCCAGCAGCTGGACGAAGTCGGTCAGCTGCACGATGAGCGCGTCGATGCGCGAGCGACGATCGAATGGCTCGCGCCTCCACTCGCCCTCGAAATCGCGCCACTGGATGAGCTCCCAACCCGCGCGGCTGATTTGCCCGATCGGACCATCGTCGAAATCGGGCTGAAAGCCGAAGCCGCTGAAGCTGGGACGACGCAGCGATCGGCGGACTCCTTCAGGCGGATCCGAAAGTTGCTCTTCCATCCACCGGCGGAACGCTTCGTCATACAGGCGCTGCCCTGTCCTTCGGTCAGCACCGTGAAGAGCGTATCGACGAAGGCTTCGACGGGCCTCTCGCGAAGGAGATCGGCGCAGAAGCCATGAATGGTGCTCATTTGCGCCTCTTCAAGTCGTCCGAGCGCCTGGTCGAGACGGCTTCGTTCCGGCGATTTGCTGCAGCCTTTCGTCGCGCTTCTTCCAGGGCCTCGCGATGTTGCAGCTTGAGCTCGCCTGCCGCCTTCTCGGTGAACGTGACAGCGACGATGCCCGACACCTCGGCGCGGCCGGTCTCGATGATGCGGATGATGCGACGGACGAGCTCGGTCGTCTTTCCGGTACCGGCTGCCGCTTCGACGACGAGCGTGTCGTCGAGCGCAGATTCGATCGCGTCGCGATCTTTCTGATCCGCAAGCTTCGCCGTCACGGCCCACCTCTCAGCGCGAGCAGATCGGCTATCTGCTGCTTCGACTTGCCCTTCGCGCGATACTCCTGGTCGGGACCGCACACCGTCAGGAAATCGCAATAACGGCAGGCCCTCTGGCGGGCGCCGGTTGCAGCGTGCCCAGGTCAATCGCACGGTCGATGATTTCCATCGCAGCGATGCCCGCGCGACGACTCGTCTCGTTGATCGAAACCGTATGAGAGGAATCCGCCGGCCGTCGTGCAATACGAGAAGCGGGCACTCTCGACCGTGCACTTCGTTGCCGCCTCCACGGCAAGACTGTAGATCACCGGCTGAAGCTGCTGGCCGCCGCCGATAATCGAGCGGCGTTCCGATCGATTCCTGGATGTTTTGTGGTCAGTCACGCGCAGAAGGCCGGGTCCGGAAGGACCCGGCCTGCGTTCGACAAGATTGATCGAGCCGCGCAGGAGAAAGCGGCCGTCGATCTCCACGGGATCGGGGATGCTGCTCGGATCGCGAGGAGGATGCGCCCCTGGTTCTATCACTTCGTTGGGCAAGCCGAACGCATATTCGAAGAGCCACGGCTCCCACTCTTTGGCCTCGGCGAGGTTGCGCGCCCACACGTGAAGGTCGGTGCGCATGCTCGCAATCTCGTCCTGCCATACGCGATCGACGGCGGGCGCCACTTCTTCGGCGTACTTGGCCGCAATACGCGTCAGTGTCGCGTCGAGCACCTTGAGCACCGTCTCGATAGGCGTCGTCGCAATCGGTTTCTTGTCGCGTTGCAGCGCTCTGAAAAACTCGGCCTGCACTTCGTGGAACAGGCTGCCCTTCGTCAGCGGATTGAGGCGCTGCAGCGGCTCGGGCTCTTCGAGCGGCTCGAGCCTGTAGATGGCAGAGAGCAGAAATCGATAGGGACAGTAGGCGTAGTTCTGGAGTGCAGAGACAGAATACGGTCTCTTTGCAAGACGTTGCGTCTGCAGATAGGGCCGGGTCGCGTCCGTTACCCGCACGATGCCGTCGAACTGCGACCACTGTGATTTCGAACGCGCCCAGCGCTCGGTGGCAGAACGCCTCAGGCACTCGTTCAGCCGCAGCATGTAGTGCGCGTGTCCCTTCACAGGATCGTTGCTGCGCATCAGCACGCGAAGGACCGACAGGTCGTGCTCGAAATCGTCGATGGCGTCTTCGGCCTTGACGGGCGCCGGCCACGCAAGGCTCGCGTTGGCTTCCTCCGCCGCTTCGGTTTCGAGTATGTGATGGTCTGGAATCTTGCCGGTGACGGCGCGCATCACTTCGAGCGCGTAGAAGGATGGCACGCGCTGACGGGCTTCGGCGGTTTCGATGCGGGGGAAAGAGACGTAGAGACGCTCGGTTGACGCGCCAACGGCCAATCGCAACAGCAGACGTTCGAGGTCGGCGCGATCGTCCTGGACGGCGAGATTGGCCGACCTGAAGGTCGGCACGACAGGGGACGGAGCCGGTGATTCGAACGGCAATGTTGCCGGCGGTCGATCCGTAGTGCCGACCTTTAGGTCGGCCGGTGTACCACCCGCCAGGTCGCGACGAAGATCGTCGAGGAGCAGCGGATCTTCGCGCAGCTTCTGTGGGAACAATCGTTCCGCGAGACCGGGGACGAAGACGATGCGGAAAGAGCGGCCGCGGGCCTGGTGAGGGCTGCCGATGAAGACGCGGCCGTAGCGGTTCGCGGGCGGATCGACTTCGAGCGACATGAGGCGATCGGCGAGCACATCGCGCACTTCCGTCAACCCGACCGGACCGACGGCGCCCATCGGGCGGAGGTCCGCCAGAATACGCAGAACGTCCGCGGGCTTGCGCAACACACGCGGGACCAGGCCCTCGAGGCGCTGCAGCCAGTCGCCCCAGCTCGCGGAATCGGACCAGGTAGACATCGACTCGATGAGCGGCAGGGCGAACGCGCGCAGGTGCTCGAGATTCTGGCGTTCGCGTTCGAGCCGCGGGATTCGCGGCGAGTCAGGTTCTTCCGACTGGAGCGCGCGGATCTTCAGCTCGTATTCGCAATCGAGGCCCCGCAGACGACGCGACCAGCGGTCGGCGCCGCCGATGACGGCCGATTCGACCAACAGACTTTCCCACTTCCACGGCGCTCTCAGCGTTCCGCTGACGACTGCTGAGGCGGGGTCGGCATCCTCGCCGGCTTCCGGCTTCGGGCTTCCAGCTTCCGGCATGTCCGGCTGCAGTCTCTCTTCGCTACCCTCACTGTCCTCGGACAGCACGCCGAACATTTCATCTCTCGACGACACCCAGGCGGAAGCGTCTCGATCAATCTGTGGTTGGCCTGACGCATCGAGATTGGGAACCTGTGCGAGCGAGAGATACTCGGCGAATCGCTTCGCCGAGAATTTCTCGACCGCGCAGCTCAGCAGGGCAAGGAACGCCCGGCCGGCGGGATGAGGGCGGCGGGTTCCACGATCGAAATATGCCGGAATCCTCGAGCGGCTCAGCGCATGCTCGAGGACGCCAAGATACTGTTGCGGCGCCCTGACGAGAATCGCCATCTCGTCGAAGCGCACGCCACGCGACGCTTCCTTCAGAAGCCGGCGCGCGATCTCGACGCACTCGCGGCCTTCGCCCGGCGCCGAAAACCACACGAGCTCGCCCGATCGATCGCGTTCGGGCGGCGGCTCTGGCGAAAACAGATAGCGCGTGAGATGTCCGAGATCGTCATGTTGACTGTCCTGTAAGAGCTCGGCATCGACACCGCGATCATGAAGCTTCGCGATCGTTCGTGAGTCGCCTGATGGAATCGTGATGAGCGCCTTGGGAGACTGCTGAATCAGCGCCCACAAGAATCGCGCTTCGGCCTCGGAATCGAAGGGCACGTCCAAGAGCACCGCCGGCATCGCCGGCCAACCCGTCGTCGAAGACCCCAGCGCTCTCGTGGCAGTCTCGAACAGCGCGGCCCTGTCGCTCGCCCCGGCTTCGCCCATCAACAGCTCGACGCGGTTGAGCAACTCGGCGAGATCTGGCCCGCTGCGCGGCAGGCTGCTCAGTCGATCGACTGGAGCACTCGCCAATCGCAGCTCCAGCAACGTGCGCGCGAGCGCTTTCGGAAAGCCTGGTGTCCGCGCCACCGGTGCGAAGTATTCGAGCGTCTCATCTTTGTGAGCCTCGAATGTCGCACGAGTCGCGACCGCCTCGTGGCCGAGCGTCGTTGCTGGCGCGCGATCCATTGATGCCAGGTGCAGCGCAGAGAGTCTCGCCGCCAGCTGAGTGAACGACAACCGGTGCAGCCCGAATGTCGCCCCCTTCTCGACCGCAATCCCGCGCGCGAAATCATCGACTGCCCCACGCGATGCTCCGAGCAGAAGCACTTCGTCGCCGGGGGCGAACTGATCCACAAATGCGCGCGCTTCGCGCAGACGTATTGCGGCGGTCGGCGATTGAATCGCGCGGTGAGGACCAGGGCGTGCGCTGCTACGCGCAGAACGAGATCCAGGCATGCGAGACCTCGCTTCTACTTCGTGATTCCGATGTGGCCCTGGGAAAGTGAAAGAAGAGCGGCAAGGCAGGCTCGAATCATCATCAATCTCCTTCCCGGACTCTATTGCCGGGAAAATCGGCTACCCGTGGCGTGGAACCACCGGAAAGTGCGGAGTGTAGCACAGCTTACGTTTTGCACGTGCAGACCGGGCAGACTTGAACAAGAGATCAGGAGTTCAGGAGATCGAAAATGGACGTCCCTAAGTTCCTTTCGCCAGATGCGAACGAGAGATCAGGAGATCGAAATCGGACTCCCCACAAAAAGTTCCTTCTAACCTTCTGAGCTCTTGTTTTGAATTTCCGTGCCCGCGCGGAGATCGGAATAGGAATCCCCCTATTCCTCCTGATCTCCTGAGCTCTTGTTTGTATTTCCGCGACACGTGCAGACCCGGCAAAATTCGAACAAGAGATCAAGTGTCCAGGAGATCGGGATGGGCATCCCTAAGTTCCTCCTGATCTCTTGATCTCTTGTGTGCATATCCACCGACACTGGCGACGAACGACGATCTACGGCAGACGCAGCACCTGACCTGGTTTGATTCTGTCGGGATCCGATAACACGTCCTTGTTCATCTCGAAGATCTTCATGTACGAACCCGCACTGCCGAGGTGATCCTTGGCGATCTGGCTGAGCGTGTCGCCAGCCTTCACCGTGTAGGTCTTCTCCGCAGTCGCCGCCGGCTTTGCAGCAGTGGCGGCCGGCTTCGCGGGAGCAACGACCGCGATCTCGGCGACCACTTCCTTCTGCCACGTGGGAATCGTCTTGATGGCATTCCAGATCTGATTCTTCTCTTCCTCACTCGAGACGGTCCCTTTGAAGTACAGCTTGCCGTCGCGTTCTTCGGCGTTGCCCTGGAACTTTCCTTTCGCCGTCTGAATCGCGTAAGCGTACGTGTCTCTCAAACCCATGAGTTCCCTCCTTGTTGCGTGTTGCTTCATCTGTCCGCGACCGTACTAAACGCGAGACGCAGACCAAATTTCGACTCTAACTCTCCCGCGCGATGAGATCTATCTTTTATTCGCGCGCGGCGAGATACTCCAACGAAGGAGGAGCGAGCCATGAATATCCTCGAGGCGATTCTCGACGCGCAAGGAGGAGCGGCGGCACGCGAGGCGGGTCGATCTGTTGGTTTGTCGCAGGATCAGACGAGCACTGCGTTGGCCGCACTGGTACCCGCTCTCGCCGCGGGATTGCAGCGAAACGCGACACAACAGGGCGGACTCGACGCGTTGTTCGGCGCCCTCGGGGGCGGCGGACACGCGCGATACGTCGATCAACCGTCGATGCTCTGGAGTCAGGAGACAGTAACTGACGGCAATGGCATCCTCGGACACCTGCTCGGCAACAAGGATGTCAGCCGGGCCGTCGCCACACAGGCGTCTGCTCAAACCGGCATCGCTGCCGACGTGCTGAAGAGGTTGCTGCCAATCGCGGCGACGCTTGTGATGGGTTCGTTGGCGAAACAGTATTCCGGTGGTCAGCAAGCGAACAGAGCCACGGCGGGTGGCGATCTCTTCAGCATGCTGACGCCGATGCTCGACGGGAATCGCAACGGATCGGTCGTCGACGATATTCTGAATCACGCTGGAAAGATTTTTGGGGGTCGGTAATTGGCAGGGCTGAAGCCCTGCGCTACCGGTGGCGCTGCTGGAAATCTTCGACGCTGATGTAGCCGAGCGCTTCGACAGACTGGCGCGCCGATGGAAGGTCCGAGAACACGCCGACCAGATCTGGTGGGATGCCTTCCATCGAGCTGCCTTTCAACACGCACGCGACGTACGCGTGGGCGCCCGACGTGCTCTGCACTTTCGTGATCTCCCAACTCTCACCTTCAGCAGCCTCGAGCCGCTCTTCGGCGATGGCCGCGTTCAGCAGTCTTCGTTCCACCCCGGTCAGCGGAGCGCCCTGGAGCAACTCGTCGAATCGACTCGACGAGCAGTGCCGCTCGAGCAAATCGATGTCTGCCTTCCGCTCTTCGCACAAGTGTGCGTAATCGCCAAAGCGCAGCAACATCCCTGAGTCCACTTCGGCCGACGGATCGCTCTTGACACTCGTGCCGAGGTAGAACTCCCCCGCCGCCCACGCGGCCGCGAGGCGTCGTCCGAGCGCGTCGACGGTCGCGCGATCGCTCGTCCCGAGCGCCGTCAACAGACGGTCGATGAGCTCCAGCTGGGGGTCCGCAGGACTCACAACCACGTCTCCATGACGAGATGATTATTCAGCGGGCGGCCTTCCCCAGAATATCCTCAATATTTGCCAGTAGATCCGCGGTCGTAAACGGCTTGGGCAGCAGCCGGATGCCGGCAGCCGGCAGCGCGCCCGGCATCACCATGCTCGCCGGATAGCCCGACATATAGAGCACGGGCAAATCAGGACGCGACTTCTTGAGTCGCTCGACGAGCTCGGGACCGCTCAGGTGCGGCATCACGACGTCGGTGACGAGCAGCTCAATCACTACGTCGTTGGCCGACGCAATAGACAATGCCTGCTCCGGAGACCCCGCTTCGATGACGTGAAAGCCGTGGCGCTCGAGCGCGAGCTTCGCAAAGCGCCGAACCGCGTCCTCGTCCTCGACGAGAAGGATCGTTTGGCGGCTGACGATCGCCGCGCCCGTCTTGGGGGACGCATGAATAATCTCAGGCGCTCGACCAGATGCGGGCAGGAAGATTCGAAACGTCGTGCCCTTGCCGACTTCGCTGTCGACGGTGATGAATCCGCCGAGCTGCTTGACGATGCCATACACCGTGGAGAGGCCGAGGCCTGTTCCCTTGCCGACCGGTTTGGTCGTGAAGAACGGTTCGAACAGATGCTCTTTCGTGCCGGCGTCCATGCCCGTTCCGGTGTCGCGAATCGTCATCAGCACGTGCGGGCCGGAGATAGCGGCGGGCAGGCGATCGGCGTTCGTCGCGTTTTTCGTGACGATGGTCAGGGTTCCGCCCGACGGCATCGCGTCGCGCGCATTGAGCGACAGGTTCATCACGACCTGCTCCACCTGACCGGCGTCGCCGACGATCGATCGCGCATCGGGGTCGAGCGACACGGCAACCTGAATCGATTCGCCGATCAGCCGCTCCAGCATCGGCTTCAATCCTTCGATGACGCCGTTGAGGTTCAGCTCGCGCGGCTGGATGATCTGTCGTCGGCCGAATGCGAGCAGCCTCCGGACAAGTCCCGCTGATCGTTCAGCGGCGCGCTGCACTTCCTTGAGATCGTTCGAGATTGGCTTGTCGTCGCCAATCTGCCCGAGGATCATGTCGACGTAGCCGATGATGGCCGTCAGGTTGTTGTTGAAATCGTGGGCAATGCCGCCGGCCAGCCGGCCGATGGCTTCCATCTTCTGCGCGTTCGAGAGCTCGGTCTCGAGCCGCCGGCGCTCGGTGATGTCGAAGATGACGCCGGTCGCGCCGGTGATGTTCTGCTTGTCGTCGCGGAGCGGCACCGACCAGGCTTCGAACGTGAGCTCCTGCACGTTGATCTGGCTGCTGAACGACTCTCCGGCCAGCGCGCGTCGAAGATGGTCGACAAGACATGTAAACGGCTCACCGCCGATGTCCTTGAGCGGACGGCCGACAACTTCCTGAGCCGTCATGCCCAGCGCCTGCAACGCCTGGCCTGCGCAAAACGTCGCGACCCCTTCGCGATTGCTCGCCCACAGCACCAGCGGCAGATTCGACATGACGACACGCAGGCGCTGCTCGGTGGCGCGCAGCTCGTCTTCGGCGTGCTTGCGCGCGGTCATGTCGCGCGAAAGACCGAGCACGCCGGTCACCTTGCCGCTGTCATCGGGAATCGGCGCCAGCCAGGTGCTGAGCCACACTTCCCGATCGACGTACATCGTCTTTCCCTCGGCGTAGAGCGGCTTCCCTTCGGTCATTACCTTGCGAAGGCTCACACCCTGGCGTTCGGCGACCTCGGGTGGAAAGATGTCCGAGCGAAGCCGGCCGATGACGCGATCGGGAGTGGTTCGCAGCTGATCCGCCGCCGCCTGGTTGACGTACTCGACACGATCATCGCTGTTGATGACGAAGATATGGTCCTGCGCAGCGGTCGTGAGAACTCGATAGTAGGCCTCGCTGCGGCGAAGAGCATCCTCGATGTGGCGTCGGGCCGTAATGTCGACGGCGAAGCAGACAAAGCACGCTTCTCTTCCGGAGTCTGCCGGCAACGGAGTCGCCGACACGATCGTCGAGACGATGGAGCCGTCCTTGCGAAGAAATGGGATCTCCGTCTGCCGCTCGCCGCGACGGGCGGGCTCTTCCAAGCACTCACGAATCCGCACGTGCTCGCCGGCAGGGACGAACGACAGGAGCCCGGAGCCCTGCATGTCGGACGCGGTGCGATCCAGCAGGGCGGCCATGTAGGGATTCACATACTGCGTATTGAGTGCGGCGTCGATGATCCAGACGCCCGTGTTCAGGACGTCGAATAACTGGCGCTGATCGGGAGCTCGGCTTTGCATCCAGTTGCGAAGGGTGTCGAACGCCATTCGGCCTGCGGCATGGTACCGCAGTCGCCAGTCGATCGGCTAGAATCCTGCCTTCCAGAAGGAGCCAGCTTATGAAGAGCACCGCACGACATCCACTCCTCGTACTCTGTCTTGCCGTCGTGTTTGCCGCCGTCGCCTATGCCCAGCAGGACTTCAGCAAGGTCGAGATCAAAACGACGAAGCTTGGCGGCAATGTGTATCAGCTCGAAGGACAGGGCGGCCACATCGGCGTGCTGGCGGGCCCGGACGGCGTGCTGATGGTCGACAGTCAGTTCGCTCCGCTCACGGACAAGATTGTCGCAGCCATCAAGGCCCTCGGGCCGTCACCCATTCGGTTCCTGATCAACACGCACATGCACGGCGACCACACGGGCGGAAACGCCAACCTCGGCGCGCTCGGCGTCACCATCGTCGCGCGCCCGCAGTTGCGCGCGCGGCTCGAGAAGCCGAGTCCGGGCGCTGGCGGCGCGCCAGGGACGCCGGCTCCGGCGGCTGCGCTGCCGCGGCTGACCTATGACGCGCCGATGACGTTCCACATGAACGGCGAGCAGGTGCAGCTGGTGCCGATACCGGGCGCGCACACCGATGGCGACACGCTGGTCAAGTTCGTCAATGCCGACGTGATCTTCACTGGCGATTTCTACCGCTCGATGGGCTATCCGAACATCGATCGCGCGAACGGCGGGACGTTGAGCGGCATGGTGGCGGGCCTCACCAGGATCGTCGAGCTGGCCGGGCCGTCGACCAAGATCGTCCCCGGCCACGGCCTGGTCGTCGATCGAACCGCGGTTGCGGCACATCGCGACATGATCATCGCGCTGCGCGACAAGATTGCGCCGATGGTGAAAAAGGGGATGACGGTCGAGCAGGTGACGGCGGCAAAGCCGACCGCCGACTACGATTCGAAAGTGCCGGGCATCGGCACGACCGGCGATCGCTTCATCGGCCAGTTGTATGCCGAGGTGAGCTCAGCGGCGAAGTAATCCCTCGCGCCCGGTCATTTGGGCGGCGGCCAATATGCGGGGTCCATCGCCAGTAGATCCGCGCGATAGTTCACCATGTTGGCGGTTGGAAAGTTGCCCGGCACCTTTTGAGTGACCGCGCCCGTGGCCGCCCATTCGGTGCCGCGCTGGGTGAGCGCCACGAAATCGACCGAGCTCATCGCCGAGACGTCGTGCCCCATCGGAAGGTGCACGATGCGGCCGCGGCCGAACGACAGCGACATCAGCATCGGCTCGTCGCGGCCGGTGCCCCGATTCTTGGGATCCGCATACGCCGTGGCGAGCACGGTCATGTTGCGCCCGGGCCCGCGAAGGTTCATGTAGAGCTCGTCGGCGTGATGCATCCAGGCCTTCGGCAGGCCCTTCAGAATCGGATGGCTCGCGTCGCGCACCGTGACGAGAAATGGAAGCCGCGCGCCGTGCGCCCCGGCGCGTCCAGGCGATTCGTCGGACATCAGCTTCCCATCCTTGAAGTACCACAGCGGCCCGGACTTCTCATCGCGCCCGCCCCAGCCGCCCACGCCAATCATGTCGTTGAACGCCGGCCAGTGCGGAAACGCATTGTCGGCGCCATGAATCAACACGACGCCGCCGCCGTTCTGCACGAAACGCTCGAATGACGCCTTGAGCTCGTTCCCCCACTCCGGCGCCTTCCCGTCGATGCCGTTGTTGTAGTTCATGACGACGACACGGTATTGCGAGAAGTCTGGCTTGAAGCTCGCGAACGCAGGATTGGCAATCTCGGGGGCGGTGACGACGGTCGTGTCGAAGAGGCCGGTTTCGTCGAGCATCTTCTTCAGGACTGGTGTGGTTGCGCGCCAGTCATGATTGTTCTGGCCGTCCAGCAGCATGACGCGAATCCGCCCCTGGCCGCTGACGATAGTGGCAAGCAACACGCCCGCGCACAGGCAGACAAGAAAGGGGGCCGGGAGGGGTTTTCTCCCGAACAGGTGAAAACCCCTCCCGACCCCTTTTTGGGTACTCATCGCGCCTCCGGAAGAGCAAATGCGTACAACGTCGTGCCGCCAGCAATGACGATGTACTGGCGGCCATCGAGCTCGTAGGTGATCGGCGAATTGCCGACGCGGCCGATCGACGAATGCCACAGCGTCGCGCCATCGCTTGTGCGAAGCGCGATCACGTTGTTGTTGGTGTCGCCCGAAAACGTCAGGCCGGTCGCCGTCGTCAGCACGCCGGCGGCAGCCGCCGCCTTCGCCGATGTCGTGGCTCCACTTCATCTTCGCCGGTCTGATAGTCGATGGCGCGAAGCGCCGCGCTCGACCACACGCTCGAATTCGCGCCCGCCCACCCGTACGCGCCGTGCTCCGGCTTGAAGAAATAGATCCCGTAGGCGTCGACCGCGCTGACGACGAGCAGACCGGTTGCGGGATCGAAGCTCGGCGATCGATAGTTCGTTGCGCCGCCCTCGTTCGGCGCGACCAGGCGTCCGTCGCGCTTCGGTTCCTTCTCGGGATCCGGCATCGGGCCGGCCGTCCTTGTCGATCTCCTTCGCCCAGTTGACGGTCGCGAACGGCGTCGTCACCAGCGCTCTTGCCGTTGGTGCGATCGAGCACGAAGTAGTAGCCGTTGCGCGACGCCTGCAGCAGCAGCTTGCGCGGCGCTGCCGTTGAAATTGCGCATCGACGAGCACCGGCACTTCGGCCGCGTCCCAGTCGTGCGTATCGTGCGGCGATGCCTGGAATCCCCACGCCAGCTTGCCGGTGTCCGGATTGATCGCCACGATCGCGCACGTCCACGGATTGTCGCCCGGACGCACTTCGCCGTTCAGCACCGGCGTCGGATTGCCGGTGCCGACGAAGAGCAGATTCAGCTCCGGATCGTAGGTGCCGGTCATCCACATCTGCCCGCCGGTGGCGCCGCCGCTGATCGAGCCCGGCGTGCCCGGAGGCGGCGTGCTGTAGAACGTCCACTGCGGCTTGCCCGTCTCCGGATCGAACGACTTCAGGATGCCCGGCAGATTGTCGAAGTCGCCCGACACGCCGACGATCAGGTGATTGCGGATCACCAGCGGCGCGTTCGTCGACCAGTAACCCGCGCTTCGCGTCGGCAATCACGACGTCCCAGCGCACCTTGCCCGTCGCGCGCATCGAGCGCGACGAGATGCGCGTCGGGCGTCGTCAGATAGACGAAGTCCTTGATAGACGGCGACGCCGCGATGGCCGATGTGGAAGGCGTCGTTCTTCGGATACGTGTAGCGCCAGAGCTGACGCGCCGTGCGGGCGTCGATCGCCCAGAGTTGTCGGGCGCCGACAGATAGATCACGCCGTTGGCGAGGATCGGCGTCGCCTTGAGCCCTGCGGCTGACTTGGTCTGAAACGCCCACGCCAGCGTCAGCTGATGCACGTTCGCCGGCGTGATCGCGGACAGCTTGCTGTGCCGCTGCCCGGAGTAGTCGCCGTGATACGTCAGCCAGCTGTCCGCCGGCGGCTTGAGCAGCGTCTCGGGCTGCGACGCGTTGCGCAGCGAGCGGCGACGATCGCCGCCCAGCAGCACGACGTCACGATCGCCGAACGCGACATGCGTGTTTCAGTGATCGTCTTGCTGTCCGGCTTTCGACCGCTCAGCCTGAAGTCGTCGCGTGTGACCATGGCGCGCATCCTTCCTATCGCAGCGTCTGCAGGAACGCGAAGACGTCGTGCATGTCCGCGTCGGTGTACTTGCCGAGTTGATCGACGTGCGCCTTCAGCGGATCGTCGCCGCTGATCGTCACCGCCGCTCACCGGCCACGATCGCGTCCACCCGTCGTCATCCATCACCGTGATCGTGAATTCGTCGCGATAGACCAGCTTTCCCGTCACCGTCTTGCCATCGTTCGTCTTGACCGTCATGCGGCGGCGCGGGCGGCGGATCCTGTTCGTGCGCGCGCCGGAGCCGGGATAGAGCATGCGCTGCAGCAGCGGCAATCCCTGATAGCGCGCGCCGACCTTGGCGAAGTCGCCGGTCAGTTGATGACAGGTCGCGCATCCGCCCGCGCCGTTGAAATAGGCCTTCCCCGCCTCGAGCGCTGCCGGTCTGCAGATCGGCGACGTCGACGCTGCGGCGGCCGCCGCCGAGCGCTTCCGCTTTCATCTTGGCGTCGTGGATGAAGGCGACGATGGCGACGATCTCGGCGTCGGAGAGGGTGAAGGGCGGCATGCCCTTGTCGGGCCGGCCCGCGCGAATCATCGGACCGAGCTTGTTGCCGCGGACGTCGCGACACGAGCGCGGAGCGCGTGAGGTCGGGGCCGCTTTCGCCGCCGGCCGCGTCGCGGCCGTGACAGAAGCCGCACTGACCGGCGAAGCGCGTCTGACCCGCTTCAACCTGTTCCGGCGGATACGACTGGGGCGTCACAGTCGCGGGCGGCGGCTTCGACGCAGGACTTGCCGCAGCGGGCTTCTGCGTTTGCGCGTGTGCGCCGAGCGAATGGATACGCACACGAGCGCGAACACCGCGACCAGAAACGTAATTGAGCGCTGATACATGATGCGTTCGATTATCGATTAAACTTTGCGCCGAGCGTACGAATCGCGTCCCCGACAGCGGCCGTGAGTCGCGCCCCGGCCGCCACGTCGGGTGCCACCGACGGGTGCCACACGCACCCTCGTGCCGACAGAGGCCGAGCCGACACCCGTTCCGGCTGAGCCGACCGAGGCCGCACCCACCGAGGCCCCGTCCACCGAGGCACCGCCGACCGAGGCCGCCCCGACCGAGGCTGCGGCCACCGACGCGGCGCCCCGGACCTACACGATCCGCAGCGGCGACACGCTGATGGGCATCGCCGGTGAATTCGACACGACCGTACCGGAGCTCATGGAGCTCAACGGCATCGAGAACCCGAGGCTGCTGCGAGTCGGTCAGGTCCTGGAGCTGCCCTGACGCCGGCTCAGCGCTGACAGCCCCGGCAGAACGACGTCACGAACCCGCCCGCTTTGACTTCGGTGATCCGTGTTCCGCACCGGGGACACGCCTGGCCTCCCTTCATGTGCACCGCCAGGAAGTCTCGGACCTGAGTCTCGAACGTTGGCGGGACCCGCTGGCGCAGCACCTCGATCGCATCCGCGACCGTCCGTCGCGAAGCCTCGTAGAGGGCGGCGATCTCCTCCTCGGCGAGGGTGGAGCGTTTCCGAAAAGGGAGCAGCCGGGCGGCATGGAGGATCTCGTCGCTGTAGGCATTGCCGATCCCGGCCACGAAGGCCTGGTTGCGGAGCAGGTTCTTCAGTTCGCCCGGGTGCCGTCGGATGCGATCGCGCCAGGCGTCGAGGGTCAGGGCCGGATCGTCGATCTCGGGGCCGATCTCGTTCTCACCCAAACCCGGGACAGCCCGGTCGACACCGGCCGGCAGCAGGTAGACCTTGCCCATCTGGGTCGGGTCCCTGTAGCGGACCTGCGGATGACCGTCCGCGACGGGCATCCACGTGGCGTCCCGAGTCCAGGCCGCCGGCCGGAAGCGGGACAACTTGCCCCGCGGCCCGAGACCCAGGATGACCGCGGTCTTCGATGGCAGCTTCACCCCAGGGCCCGCGAGCTGGAACCGACCGGTGAGCATCGGATTCACGACCATTCGATCGCGATCGAGGTCGATCATCAAGAACTTGCCGCGCCGCCGGATCGCCGTCACGGTCTGCCCGACGAGGCTCTCCAGCTCCGCTGGCGTGCCCCGCACAGCAAGTGGCCCGGGGGCCTCTGCAGACTCGATCGGTCGACCTCGCAGGGCGGCGTCGAAGGCCTCGGCGACGACGGTCAGATCGGGGAGTTCGGGCACGGCCGCGCGATTGTAGCCGCGTGAAACGCTGTGCTAGACTCTCCCGGCCCCAAGAGGCACCATAGCTGAAGAGCGGAATCAGGCCACAGAGAGCGCGAAGGAGCGGACCGCGGAGTTAGATCACCACGGACCCACCCCATCCTCCCGGTCACGGCCTGAGCAACGCCCAGGCCGTTCGTGATTCTCGGGTGCGAATCCACCACCAGGAGTGACCACTACATTGACCGATGAGAAGCAGGGCGGGACCGCGCCTGACACCGACGCAGACGCCTCGGTGACACCGCAGGCTACCGAGCAGCCCGTTGGGGCGGTCGCCGTCGCTGACGAGCCCGCCGAGAGTCCGGCTTCCGACACCGAGGGCCGCGCCGAGTCGGTCGCCAGCCCCGAGAGCACCGGGGCCGCCGACGCCGAGGCCTCGCCCGAGGCCACCACGGTCGACACGCCGGCCGATACGGAGCTCGCCGCGGATACGGCCGAGGCCACCACGGCCTCCGTCGAGCCGGTCAGCGCGGACGAACCCGCCACGGCGGCGGATGCCGTCGGTGCGGTCGTCGACACCGCCGTCGATGTCGTGGGCACGGTCGTCGGCGCCGCGGCTGACGCCGTCGGCACCGTCGTCGGCGCCGCGGCCGATGCGGTCGGCACGGTCGCGGGCGCGGCCGCCGATGCCGTGAGTGGTCCTGTTGAAGCGTCACACGAGAGCGTCGCAACGGATGCCAGCCTGGGCGACGCCGACACGGCGGACGCCCCCGGCGCAGGTGACGAGCCCGAGGCGGAACCCGTCCCCCCGCCGCGCGATCTCGGCCCTGAGCCGACGACGATGGAGGAGCTGCTCGCCGAGCAGGATTCCGACATCAAGAGCTTCAAGCACGGCGACGTGGTCGAAGGCAACGTCGTGCGGATCGACAAGGACGAGATCCTCGTCGACATCGGCGCCAAGAGCGAGGGCGTCGTCAGCAATCGCGAGCTCTTCGGCCGTCACGGCGGCGAGGGCCAGGCCCCGCTGAACATCGGCGACACGGTGCTCGTCTACGTGCTCCAGCCGGAATCGCCCGAAGGCCACGCGGTCCTCTCCCTCCGCCGAGCCGGCCTCGAGCGCAAATGGCGCGCGATGCAGGAGCAGTTCGAGGCGGGCGTCATCATCGAGGCGCCGGTCATCGACCACAACAAGGGCGGCCTGATCGTCGATTGCGGCATCCGCGGCTTCGTGCCGATCAGCCAGATCGTCGACTTCCCCCGCCGGCCGCAGAACGACCAGCCGCGTGACGCCGCGCAGGAGATCGCGGAGAAGCTGATGCCGTTCGTCGGCCGCAAGCTCCGTCTCAAGATCCTCGAGGTCAACCGCAAGGCGAACCGACTGATCCTCTCCGAGAAGGTCGCGCTGTACGAAGAGCGCCGCGAGAAGCGCGACGAGCTCTTCAGCAGCCTCCAGGTCGGCCAGAAGGTCACCGGCACCGTCCGGTCGATCGCGCCCTTCGGCGTGTTCATCGACCTCGGCGGGATCGATGGCCTGGTCCACAAGAGCGAGCTCTCGTGGAACAAGGTCAACAACCCCGAATCCGGTTACAAGGTCGGTGACGAGGTCGAGGCCGAGGTCATCGACATCAACCACGAGCGCGGCCGGATCAGCCTGTCGATCCGACGCCTCCAGCCCGACCCCTGGCATTCGACCGTTGCCGATTTCAACGTCGGAGACGTGATCGATGGCACGGTGACCAAGCTCGTGAACTTCGGGGCGTTCGTCCGCGTCCGCGACGGGCTCGAGGGCCTCATCCACATCAGCGAGCTGTCCCACCAGCGCGTCGCCCACCCGGGTGACGTCGTCCACGAGGGCCAGTCGCTCAAGCTCAAGATCATCTCGCTCGACTCCGAGCGCCACCGTCTCGGCCTCAGCCTCAAGCAGGCCGAGGAGCCGCCGGCCCGTCCTGCGCCGGAGCCCGGCCAGCCGGGTCCGTCGAGCAGTGCCGGCCCGCGCCCCGAGCGGCGTCCGCGCCCGGAGCGCAGTTACTCGATGAGCGATGCGGTCCAGGAGCCCGAAGGCGGGATCGACAACACGCTCGCGTCCGCATTCGCCCAGGTCCGCCAGCAACTCGCTGCGGCCGAGGGTGACGAGGCCCCCGCCGCCGAGGCGATCGACACGACCGAGGCACCGGTCGAGGCCCCCGCCGCCGAAGCGGAAGCACCGACCGCAAATGTCGAGGCACCGACCGCGGACGTCGAGGCACCGGCCGCTGACGCAGCGCCGGAGGCATCTGCTTCCGCCGAATCCGCCACGGTCGAAACCGAAGCAGCATCCCCCGAGGAAGCCCCGGTGCCCGAGGTCGAGGCGATCGCCGAACCCGAGGCCCCCATCGAGGCCCCCGCCGAGGCGGCCCCGGTCGAAGAGACGCCCGTTGCCACGGCGACCGACGAGAGCGCTCCGGACGCCGTCGAGGAGGCTCCCGCCAAGGGCAAGGCGTCGGCCAAGGGCGCCGCTGTCGCGGATGCGGCCGCCGAGCCGACGGAGGGCGTCACCGCCGAGGTGACGGAGGCGCCCGCCGGATCGACGGACGCAGACGTTGCCGAGACACCTGAAGAAACGGTCGAGCCGACCGAAGCCACGACCGAAACGACAGAGGTCCCTGCCGAGGCTCCGGCCAAGGAGATCCCGGCCGAGGCGGAGGCCGAAACCCAGACAGCCGCGACGGCCGGCGAGTCGCCGGAGGTTGCGGCGGATGTCGCCGAGGCCGAGCCCAAGACCGAGGGCAAAGGCAAGTCGAAGAAGTCCTGATCCCGGCGTTCCAGGACCCACGGCCCGCCCGGTCCGCCGGCGGGCCGTTTCGATTCCTTAGCCCGAAACCCTGCTGCCCTTAGCCGAATCCCGCATCCGGGCGAGGCACCATAGCGAATCCATCCGCGACGCACCCGGACCGATGGCCACTACCGTGTCGGCGAGGACGTCGTGCTAGCATGGCCGAAGGCGACACTCTTGGTGCCGCAGACGCAAAAGGGAACGGGCGTTCGACTCGATGGATCGCTTCGACAAGTTCACGGATCGCGCGCGCAAGGTCCTGACCTTGGCTCAGGACGAGGCGCAGCGGTTCAACCACAACTACATCGGCACGGAGCACCTGCTCCTGGGCCTCGTCCGCGAGGGCGAAGGTGTGGCTGCGCGTGTCCTCGAGAACATGAACGTCGAGCTCGCCAAGGTCCGTACGGCGGTCGAGTTCATCATCGGTCGCGGTGACCGCCCCGTCGTTGGCGAGGTCGGGCTCACTCCACGCGCCAAGCGGGTCATCGAGCTGGCCATCGACGAGGCCCGCCGCCTCGGCCACAACTACATCGGCACGGAGCACTTGCTCCTTGGCCTCGTCCGCGAGGGCGAGGGGATCGCCGCCGGTGTGCTCGAGTCCCTCGGCGTCAATCTCGACAAGGTCCGCCACGAGGTCATCCGCGTCCTGTCGCAGAGCTCGTCGGCCGGGCCCAGCGCCCAGGAGACCAAGCGCGCAAGCAAGACGCCGACCGTCGACCAGCTCGGGATCAACCTGACGGAGGCCGCCCGAGCCGGAAAGCTGGACCCGGTCATCGGCCGCGAGAAGGAGATCGAGCGGGTCATCCAGATCCTCGGTCGCAAGACGAAGAACAACCCGGCCCTCATCGGCGAGCCCGGCGTCGGCAAGACCGCCATCGCCGAGGGGCTGGCCCACCGGATCGTGGCCGGCGACGTCCCCGACATCCTGCTCAACAAGCGCGTCCTGACGCTCGACATCGGTTCGCTCGTGGCCGGCACGAAGTACCGCGGCGAGTTCGAGGAGCGGCTCAAGAAGATCATCGAGGAGCTGCGCAACACGAACGACGCCGTCCTCTTCATCGACGAGCTGCACACGCTGGTCGGCGCCGGCGCCGCCGAGGGTGCGATCGATGCCGCCAATATCCTGAAGCCGCCGCTCTCTCGCGGTGAGCTCCAGTGCATCGGGGCGACGACCCTCGACGAGTACCGCAAGTACATCGAGCGCGACGCGGCCCTCGAGCGCCGGTTCCAGCCGGTCATGGTGGAGGAGCCCACCCTCGAGCAGACCATCGACATCCTGATGGGTATCCGCGAGCGCTATGAGCAGCACCACAAGGTCTCGATCACGGACGAGGCAGTCAAGGCCGCCGCCGACCTGTCGATCCGCTACATCACCGACCGGCACCTGCCGGACAAGGCCATCGACCTGATCGACGAGGCCGCGTCGCGCGTCCGCCTGCGCCATGCGTCGGCGCCACCCGCCCTGCGTGAGGCCCAAAAGGACCTCGATCGGGTGACCAAGGAGAAGGACGCGGCGATCAACAACCAGGAGTACGAAGAGGCGGCGACGCTGCGCGAGACGGAGGCCACGGCCAAGGAGAAGGTCGACGAGCTCCGCGCGGAGTGGCAGACCCAGGTGTCCGGCGACCAGCCGAGCGTCGGCGACGAAGAGATCGCCCAGGTCGTGGCGATGTGGACCGGGATCCCGGTGACGCGCATCTCGCAGCAGGAGTCGGAGCGGCTGCTGCACATGGAGGATGCCCTCCACAACCGCGTGATCGGTCAGCAGGAAGCCATCGAGATCGTCTCAAAGGCGGTGCGGCGTGCCCGCGCCGGCCTGAAGGACCCCAAGCGCCCCATCGGCTCCTTTATCTTCCTCGGGCCCACGGGTGTCGGCAAGACGGAGCTCGCCAAGGCCCTGGCCGAGTTCATGTTCGGCAGCGAGGACGCGCTCATCAAGATCGACATGAGCGAGTTCATGGAGCGCCACAACGTGAGCCGGCTCGTCGGTGCACCCCCCGGCTATGTCGGCTTCGACGAGGGCGGCCAGCTGACGGAGGCGGTCCGTCGCAAGAGCTATGCCGTCGTGCTCCTCGACGAGGTCGAGAAGGCCCACCCCGAGGTGTTCAACATCCTCCTGCAGATCCTGGAGGACGGACACCTGTCCGATGCGAAGGGCCGAAGGGTGGACTTCCGCAACTGCATCATCATCATGACGAGCAACCTCGGGGCGAAGCAGCTCCAGACCAACTCCAGCCTGGGCTTCCGTGTCCAGGGCACGACCGACGAGGCCCGTGCCGAGGGCTCCTATGAGCTCATGAAGGAGAAGGTCGCGACGGAGCTGAAGAACGCCTTCCGACCGGAGTTCCTCAACCGCATCGACGCCACCGTCGTGTTCCGTTCGCTCACGGTCGAGGAGATCGCCAAGATCGTCGACCTGATGCTCGAGCGCGTGCGCGATCAGCTTCGGGCCCAGGAGATGTCGCTCGAGGTCACCGACGCCGCCAAGGAGCACGTCATCAAGCTCGGTTACGACGTGGCCTATGGCGCCCGACCGCTGCGCCGCGTGATCCAGAACATGATCGAGGACGTGCTCGCCGAGCACCTCCTGCTCGGCCGCTACGAGCCCGGGACGACGATCGTCGTCGACAAGGATCCCGAGGCCGGGCTGGACATCCGCGCAGTCGAGGCACGCACCCCCGTCGAAGCGCACTAACCGTCCGTGGCGCGGCCGACGAGCCGCTTCGTCTGCCAGGGGTGCGGCGAAGCCTTCCTGCGATGGGAGGGCCAGTGCCGCGCCTGCGGTGCCTGGAACAGCCTCGTCGAGACCGTCGTCCGTGACACGCCGCGGACATCGCGCGGGCTGCATGTGGCGGCGGCTGGTGCCGCCTCGCCGGTGGCCCTGAGCAAGATCGGGGAATTGGACGTCCCACGGTTGGCGACAGGCATCGCCGAGCTCGATCGGGTGCTGGGCGGTGGGCTCGTGCCGGGGTCCTTGGTCCTGGTCGGTGGCGAGCCGGGCATCGGCAAGTCCACGCTGCTCCTCCAGGCGGCGGCCGGGCTCGGTCGCCCCGTGCTCTACGCCACCGGGGAGGAATCGGCAGCCCAGGTACGGATCCGCGCCGGACGGCTGGGGCTGCTCGACGCGCCGGCCGGGGCCGCGATCGAGGTCCTCGCCGAGCACGATATCGGGCGGATCGTCGAGGTCGGTCGGTCCATGCGACCTGCGCTGGTGGTCGTCGACTCGATCCAGACCGCGACCGTGGATGAGCTCGACGGCGCAGCCGGCAGCGTCGGCCAGGTCCGCGAGGCCACGCTCCGTCTCATGGAGTTCGCGAAGGGCGAATCGATCGCGGTGGTGCTTGTCGGTCACGTGACGAAGGACGGCTCGATCGCCGGCCCCAAGACGATGGAGCACCTGGTCGATGCCGTGGTCTCGTTGGAAGGGGAACGGTACGCTGCGCTGCGGCTGGTTCGCGCGTCGAAGAACCGGTTCGGCTCCACCGACGAGGTCGGCGTGTTCGAGATGGCCGGTGCGGGCCTCCTCGAGGTCGCGGACCCCGCGCGTGCGTTCCTCGCGGACCACGCCGAACCGGCTCCAGGGAGTGTCATCGCGCCGACCATGGAGGGCAGCCGCCCACTGCTCGTCGAGGTCCAGGCGCTGGTGTCGCCGGCCGGCTACGGCACGCCCGCGCGCAAGGCGAGCGGCATCGATCCGAACCGCCTGGGGTTGCTCGTTGCCGTGCTGGCCCGGCGGGCCGGGATCGGGCTGGGCTCGCACGACGTGTACGCGAATCTCGCCGGGGGACTGAGCGTCGGGGAACCGGCCGTCGACCTGCCACTCGCGCTGGCCCTCGCGTCGTCACTGCGCGACCGTCCGTTGGCGGCGAAGAGCGTCGCGATCGGCGAGGTCGGTCTCCTTGGCGAGCTGCGCTCGGTCGCCGGTCTGGAACGGAGGCTGCGCGAGGCCGCGCGGCTGGGCTTCGAGAGCGCGATCGTCCCGCGCCCTGGTCGCGGCGGTCCGTCCGTCGAGGTGGCCGGCCTGCGGGTGGTGGAGGTCGCGACCCTGCGCGAGGCGGTCGACGCCGCGCTGGTCGAAGGGTCCGGGAGTCGTGGCGATGCGCTCCCGGCGATGCTAGGCTGACGCCCCCTTCGGGTCTACCGGCCGGTGGACGCCGGGACCATCCACCGAGGAAGTCGTGATCCGCTACATCCGTGTGCTGGGTGCCGCGCTCGGGGGCCTCGTCGGGCTCGTGCTCGCCGAGGCGGATGGCGGCCTGTTCCAGGACACGACCTACGCCGGGTTCCTGCTCGCGGCCTGGGTCATCGCCTGGGTGATCGTCGGGTTCGCGATCCTTCCCTACCTGACGATCGTGCCCGCGACCTGGCTCATCTCTCGGGTCCAGGACCTGTCTACGGCCGAGTTCATCACGGCCGTCGTCGGCCTGCTGCTCGGCCTGCTGATGGGCCTGCTGCTCGGGTTCCCGTTGTCGGCCTTCCCGCAACCGTTCGGGTCGTGGTTGCCGCTCGGTGTCTCGCTGTTCCTCGGCCTCGGGATGCTCGGCTTGACCGTGGCCAAACGCAAGGACCTCGTCGCAGCGGCCGAGTCGGTGGGCATCATCCGCCACACGGACAGGGACGAAACGCCGGCGGCGAGCGGCGGGGACCCACGGATCGTGGTCGATACATCGGCCATCATCGACGGTCGGATCGCCGAGATCGTGGAATTGGGGTTCATCTACGGCACGCTGGTCATCCCGCGGTTCGTGCTCGACGAGCTGCAGCACATCGCGGACTCCTCCGACACGCTGCGACGGAACCGCGGCCGGCGTGGCCTCGAGATCCTCGCACGCATGCAGAAGGAGCCCGGCACACCGGTCGAGATCGTGGAGGACGCCGTCCCGTCCGAGACCGAGGTCGACGGGAAGCTCGTCGCCCTCGCGCGCACGCGCAGCCGCGTGATCCTCACGAACGACTTCAACCTCAATCGGGTGGCCGAGCTGCAGGGCGTACGCGTGATGAACATCAACTCCCTGGCCAACGCCGTGAAGCCGGCCGTCCTCCCTGGCGAGGAGCTGCGCGTCCGGGTGATCCAGGAAGGTAAGGAGGCCGGACAGGGCGTCGGATTCCTCGACGACGGCACGATGATCGTCGTTGAAGGCGGTGCCCGGCATATCGACAAGGACCTGGACGTGGCGGTCACGCGCGTCCTCCAGACCGTGGCCGGTCGGATGATCTTCGCGCAACCGCGGCTCGATTGAGCACCTCGGCCGTGAGTGCCGATGCGATCGTCGTCGCGGCCGGCGGGTCCGCGCGGATGGACGGTATCGACAAGCTCCTTGTCGGGATCGGCGACCGTCCGCTGCTGGCCCACACGCTCGCGGCGCTCCGTGCGGCGTCGCAGGTCGCATCGATCGTGATCGTGACGACGCCGGAACGGCGTCAAGCGCTCGAAGACGGTGGATGGCTTCCGGCCGGCCTGCCGGTCCTCTTCGCCGGCGGTGGGGAGCAACGGCAGGATTCGGTCCGATCGGGGTTCGACGAGCTCGAACGGGCGATTCCCGACGCCGACGGCCAGCGTGTCGTCCTCGTCCACGACGGGGCGCGACCGGCCGTGCCCGCCGAGCTCATCACCGCGGTCGTCGAAGCGGCCTCGGCGCACGGGGCGGCGATCCCGGCGCTCCCGGTCTCCGAGACGATCAAGCGCATCGAGGGCGACCTGATCATGGAGACGGTCGATCGATCCGACCTGGCGGCGGCGCAGACCCCGCAGGGCATCCGCCGTGCCGTCCTGCGTGCGGCCCTGGCTTCGGCCGAGGCGCGCCGCGGCAGGTGGACCGACGAGGCCGCGCTCCTGGAGGCCTGTAGAATCCCCGTCCATGTCGTTCCGGGCGACCCCGCCAACCTCAAGGTGACCGTGCCCGCCGATCTCGCGAGAGCCGCCGGCCTGCTCGCCGGCTCGGCGCAGTCCCGACGGACCGGCATCGGGTACGACGCGCATCCGTTCGGGCCGGGCGAGCCGCTCCGCCTGGGCGGGCTGCAGATCCCGGGCGCCCCGCGCCTGCACGGCCATTCGGATGGCGACGTCGTCCTCCACGCCGTCGCCGACGGTCTCCTCGGTGCGGCGGGCCTCGGGGACCTCGGCCGGCTGTTCCCGCCGGATGCCTCCACCCCGTCGGGCGTCGACAGCCGCGACCTGCTCGCCGCGGTGGTCACGCGCCTGGACGAGGCGGGTTGGCGGCCCAGCGGGATCGATCTCACGATCGTCGCGGCGCGGCCGCGCCTCGGCGACACGCTCGACGCGATGCGGGCCTCGATCGCGACCCAGCTGGGACTCGCGCCCGAGACGGTCAGCGTCAAGGCGTCGACCGGCAACCTCGATGGTTCGGAGGGCGCCGGGCGGTCGATCTCCACGCTGGCACTCGCGACGATCGAGCGGCGCGCATGAGCGAGGTCCGCCTGCACGACACCCTGACCGGGGAGACCCGGCCGCTCGTCCCGCTCGAGGATGACGGGATCCGCATGTACTCGTGCGGCCCGACCGTTTACGGGCCCGCGCACATCGGCAACTTCCGGTCGTTCCTCTTTGCCGACCTGCTCGTCCGGCACCTGCGCTGGCGGGGCCACACGGTCCGCTGGGTCATGAACATCACGGACGTCGACGACAAGATCATCCGGGGCGCGGTCGCGGAGGGGATCGGCATCGGGGAGCTCGCCGATCGGTACCTCGAGCAATTCCTCGCCGATGCGGACGCCCTCCGGATGACCCGGCCCGACGTGCTGCCGCGCGCCACCGAGCACATCGACGAGATGGTCGAGCTCATCGGGACACTCCTCGAGGGCGGCCATGCCTACCGCACCGACGACGGCTCGGTCTTCTTCCGGATCGCGTCCTGGCCCGCGTACGGCCGGCTGGCCAGGCTCGACCCGGAACAGCTCCGAGTTGGCGAACGGGTGGAGGCCGACGAGTACGCCAAGGACGACGTGCGCGACTTCGCGCTGTGGAAGGGACCCAAGCCCGGGGAGCCGTCGTGGACCACCGACATAGGCGAGGGTCGCCCGGGCTGGCATATCGAATGCTCCGCGATGAGCATGGCCCACCTCGGGCCGTCGTTTGACATCCACACGGGCGGCGTGGACCTGATCTTCCCGCACCACGAGGACGAGATCGCGCAGAGCGAGGCGGCGACCGGGCTGTCCTTCGTCCGAACTTGGCTGCATTGCGCCCACCTGCAGTCGAGCGGCACCAAGATGGCGAAGTCGGTCGGCAACATCGCGCGACCGACCGAGCTGTTCGAGGCCGGTGTGTCGCCGCGCGCGCTCCGCTACATGTTGCTGGCCGTGCACTACCGTGCCGGGCTGAATCACTCGGACGAGTCGCTCGCCGCCGCGACCGCGGCCCTCGCGAGGCTGGATGCGCTGGTCACCGCGCTGGCTGCGTACCATGAGGAGCGAGCGGACGACCCGGCCCTGCCCGGGGTGCTGGCCGATGCCCGGGCAGCCTACGGGGCGGCACTCGATGACGACCTCAATGTCTCCGAGGCCCTCGCGGCGCTGTTCGAGCTGGTCCGGGAGCTGAATTCGGCGGATCGAGGCGCGCTCGCTCTCGACCGCCGACGCGCGCCGCGCCCTCGAGCTGCTGCGGGATCTGGACAAGGTGCTCGGGGTCCTGGCGGACGAGGACGAAGCGCTCGAGGCCGACCTGCGGGCGATGCTCGACGAGCGGTCGTCCGCCCGCGCGGCTCGCGACTGGGCGGCGTCCGACCGCCTGCGCGACGAGCTCCTCGCACGTGGGATCGCGGTCGAGGACACGCGGGATGGCCAGCGCTGGCGCCGGCTCATGGAGGTGGGCCGTGGCTGACCGACCTCGGGAGGACCGTCGGCGCGGGAGTGGGTGGCGTCCGGACGGACCGCGCCGCGATGGACCGCGCCGCGATGGACCGCGCCGCGATGGTCCGCGACGAGATGGCGCCCCGCGCGGCGATGGCCCCTCGCGTGGTCCGCGGGACGGGCCACCGCGTGACGGATGGGTCGGCGGGCCGCGTGGCGACGGGCCGCGTGGCGACGGGCCGGGCTTCGGGGGCCCGCGGGGCCGGCCGCCGTTCGACCCCGCGCAGCGACGTGACGGGCCGCGCCGCGACGGTCCGCGCACAGACGGGCCGAACCGGGACGGACCCCGGGACGGTCCGCGGCCGGACGGACCCCGGTCCTTCGAAGGCCGGCCGGGGGATCCCCGCGGTCCGGGGGATCGGTGGCGGCCGTCCGGGCCACGCGACCGGGGTGGTCCGCGGGAGCGAGGCGGTCCGCGGCGGGGACCGGGCGATCGATTCGGACCTGGGGCGCGGCCACGGCCATGGGACGACCGCGGCTCGGAGGAGGGCAGGGGACCGGGCCGCGGGCCGCGGTTCGGCGACCGCCCGGGACCGCGCGGCCCCGGAGCCGGCTACGGACCGCGCCGAGGCGGGCCGCCGGATCGACCGCCCTTCGGCATACCGCCGCGAGACGATCGCTTCGGTTCCGATCGACCCTTCCGTCCACGCCCCGATGACGACCGTCCGTATCGTGACGCGCCGTACGACGCTCGCCGAGGGGGTCCGCCCCGATCCATGGCGTTGCCGTCACCGGAGGCACTCGGCCCCGATGAGGAGATCGTGGCGGGTCGTCGCCCCGTCGAGGAGGCCTTCGTCGCTCGGCGCCCTGCCATCCGGCTCCTCGTCGTCCCGCAGCGTCGGTCGGCCCTCGAGAAGCTCGTGCTGCACGCGACGAACCTGCGGATCCCGATCGTCGAGGTCGAGGGTGGCTCGCTGACGGCGCTCGCCGGCTTCGACGGGCACCAGGGCGTCGCGCTCGTTGTCGAGCCGCGCCAGTTCGCCAGCCTGGATGACGTCCTCGCGCGCGCCGCCGAGCGTGGTGAGCCACCGTTCATCCTCGTCCTCGATTCGCTGGAGGACCCCCAAAACGTCGGCACCCTGCTGCGCAGCGCCGAGGCCGCCGGGGTGCACGGGGTGCTGTTCCCCACGCACCGGCAGGCGCCGCTCAGTCCGTCGGCGGTCAAGGCGTCGGCCGGTGCGATCGAGCACCTGCTGTTGTGCCCGGTGGACGATCTGCCTGCCGCCCTCAGCGATCTCCATGCCCGCGGCGTCCGGGTGGCCGGTGCGGAGGGCGATGCGCCCATGACCGCTCGCCAGAGCGATCTGCGCGGACCGCTGGCAGTCGTCGTCGGGAGCGAGGGCCAGGGGCTCGGACCTGCGGTGCGCCGTCGCTGCGACCTGTTCATGCGGATCCCGATGAAGGGCGCGGTCGGCTCCCTCAATGCCGCGGTCGCGGGGTCCATCCTGCTGTTCGAAGCGCTCGCCCAACGTGATCCGAACGCGACGCCGATGGTCACGCCTGAGCCCGGAGCCGACGATGACGAGCCAGCACCGTCGGCCCACGGCCCCGCCGCTGCGGGCGACGCGGCCCGACCCACGAAGAAGCCGCGCGTCCGCAAGGGCCTCTCGACTGAAGCCGATGACGCCGGCCCGGAAGCATCTGAAGGCTCCGCTGCTGTCTCCTCCCCGGAACCCACGTCGACCGACGCGACGACGACCGAGCCCGAGTCCCCCGCGGACGAGCCTGTCGCGAAGCCAAAGCCGGCCAGGAAGCGGTCGGCCCGGAAGGAAGGCCTTGCAGCGACGATCGACGCGGCGTCCGAGGCAGGCGAGGACCCGGCCGTGCGGTCCGATGCGACCGATCCGCAGTCGGAACGCGATCTGCTCCCGGTGGACGGCGCAACGAAGCGGCAGAAACCGGACCGCTAGCTCGATCGATGCACGCCCCGTGGTCATTCCTGGGACATCCGGGAGCGAACAGCAAATCAAGGCATCGGGAGAGGGCGCAAACGGGCCAACACACATGCCGTGTGCATCGACCCCACATATGCCCGGATCCGGGCCGCCTCGGCGGCCTTTCTGCCGGTCGATGCCGTCCGAATCAACATGACGCGTGCACGCGACGTCTGCCCGCGCGTCGGCCATCCAGCGGGCGGGCCGTACGCGTCGTCTGGCCCGGCGTCGGCCATCAGCTGGCCGGCGCCGCCCGCGGGGATCGCCCTTCCGTCCCACTCGACCGACCCACCACGCTTGACCCATTCCGGCGAACGGCCCTATCATTTCCCGGCGCCGAAGGGTCTTCTGCGGTAAGGCCCTGCCCGTCGCGCCGACGTAGCTCAATTGGTAGAGCAGCTGTTTTGTAAACAGCAGGTTTCGGGTTCGAGTCCCGCCGTCGGCTCCAGTGCACATCCATACGGCAGCCGGATCCACCACTCGACCGCAGCGCGATCCGGCAGCGTCGCCTTCGTGGGTAGGTTGAGCAGGTGGTGAGCTCAGCTGGCTGTAGACCAGCCGCCTTCGGCTATGGGGGTTCGATTCCCTCCCTGCCCACCACTTCATAGCGAGCCCCTCGCGATCGGATCCGGGCCCACATAGCTCAGCTGGCAGAGCACTTCCTTGGTAAGGAAGAGGTCATCGGTTCAAGTCCGATTGTGGGCTCCATCGCCCGTCATCGAAATCCCAGCGGCGTAGCCGCGCCTGTCAAGGAGTGAACTGGTCCTGTGGCCAAGAAGAAGTTCGAGCGCAACAAGCCGCACGTCAATATCGGCACGATCGGCCACATCGACCACGGCAAGACGAGCCTCACCGCGGCGATCTCCAAGTACCTCGCCCTGAAGGGCTCGGCCGAGTACCGCGCGTTCGATTCGATCGACAACGCGCCCGAGGAGCGCGAGCGCGGGATCACCATCGCCATCGCCCACGTCGAGTACGAGACCGACGCCCGCCATTACGCCCACGTCGACTGCCCGGGGCACGCCGACTACATCAAGAACATGATCACCGGCGCCGCCCAGATGGACGGCGCCATCCTGGTCGTGGCCGCGACCGACGGGCCGATGCCCCAGACCCGCGAGCACATCCTGCTGGCCCGCCAGGTCGAGGTCCCGTACATCGTCGTGTTCCTCAACAAGGTCGACATGGTCGACGACCCCGAGCTGCTCGACCTGGTCGAGCTCGAGGTCCGCGAGCTGCTCACCAAGTACGAGTTCCCGGGCGACGACCTGCCGGTCATCCGCGGCTCGGCGCTCAAGGCGCTCGAGGCCTCGGACGACACGTCCGACCCCGCCTACGCCCCCATCCAGGAGCTGATGGACGCGGTCGATTCGTACATCCCGACCCCCGAGCGGGCGGTCGACAAGCCGTTCCTCATGCCGGTCGAGGACGTGTTCGGGATCAAGGGCCGCGGGACGGTCGCCACCGGGCGCATCGAGCGCGGCATCGTGAAGGTCGGCGACGAGGTCGAGCTGGTCGGGGTCAAGCCCACCCGCAAGGTCGTGGTCACCGGCGTCGAGATGTTCAAGAAGCTGCTCGACGAGGGCCGCGCCGGGGACAACGTCGGCTGTCTCATCCGGGGCATCGAGCGCGAGGAGATCGAGCGCGGCCAGGTCCTGGCCAAGTCGGGCTCGATCAAGCCGCACACCAAGTTCAGTGCCCAGGTCTACGTCCTGACCAAGGAGGAGGGCGGCCGCCATACCCCCTTCTACAACGGCTACCGCCCGCAGTTCTACCTGCGCACGACCGACGTGACCGGGGCCATCGGCCTGCCCGACGGGGCCGAGATGATCATGCCCGGCGACAACGTCGAGATGACCGTCGAGCTGATCACCCCGATCGCCCTCGAGGTCGGCCAGCGCTTCGCCATCCGCGAGGGTGGCCGGACCGTCGGCGCCGGCGCCATCGTCAGCATCCAGGAGTAGGGACGACATGGCGAGGGTCGAAGCGCGTCCCACGATCCAGCTCGCCTGCACCGAGTGCAAGGAGCGGACGTACACGACGCGCAAGAACAAGAAGAACGATCCCAACCGGATCGAACTGCAGAAATACTGCCCGCGTTGCCGGCGGCATACACTTCACCGCGAGGCGAAGTAGGCAAGACCGGCCTCGCCGCAGGGGTGTAGCTCAATTGGCAGAGCACTGGTCTCCAAAACCAGCGGTTGTAGGTTCGAGTCCTATCGCCCCTGCCAGGATCCTCAGGCTGATGGCCTTGAGGACCGCGGCCTCCGCCCTCCGAGGGCTCGGAGGCGAATCGACAACGTAGCAAGAGAAGAGAAGAACGACAACGTGAAGCGACTCCGCCGCTATTTCGATGAGGTCTGGTCCGAGCTGAAGAAAGTCAGCTGGCCCACCCGTGAGCAGGTCCGCAACCTGACCGTGCTGGTCTTCGCGATCAGCTTCGTGGTCGGGCTGTACATCACCGTCCTCGATCAGATCTTCCAGGGCCTCCTGCGCCTCGTGACGCCGGTAGCGTGATGACCGACCTGACCAGCACCGAGACGAAGGCGCCCGAGAAGCGCTGGTACGTCATCCACACGTACTCGGGCTACGAGAACAAGGTCAAGGCCAACCTCGAGCACCGCATCGAGTCGATGGGCATGGAGGACAAGATCTTCCAGGTCCTCGTCCCGATGGAGGACGAGATCGAGATCCGCCAGGGCCAGCGCCACACCGTCCAGAAGAAGGTCTACCCGGGCTACGTCCTCGTGGAGATGATCCTGGACCCGGACAGCTGGTTCGTCGTCCGTAACACGCCGGGCGTGACGAGCTTCGTCGGCGGCGCCAACATCCCGGGCGTCCGGAGCGAGCCGATCCCGCTGGATGAGACCGAGGTCAAGCAGATCCTGCGGCACATGGGCGTCGAGACACCCAAGTACCGCGTCGCATTCACCAAGGGCCAGAGCGTTCGGGTCACCGATGGACCGTTCGCCGAGTTCATCGGCACGGTCGAGGAGATCAACCCCGAACGCAACAAGGTCAAGGTCCTGGTGAGCATCTTCGGCCGCGAGACACCGGTCGAGCTCGACTTCCTCCAGGTCGAGAAGCTCTAGGGCTCTCGCAGCCCCTCAGAAAGGGACCGGAACAACCCCGTGGCCAAGAAGATCCGCATCGTCCTCACCCTGCAGCTGCCGGCCGGCAAGGCGACACCCGCCCCGCCTGTCGGGACCGCGCTGGGTCCGCACGGCATCAACATCGTCGAATTCACCAAGGCCTACAACGAGAAGACCAACGACAAGACGGGCCAGGTCATCCCGGCCCAGATCACGATCTACGAGGATCGATCGTTCACGTTCATCCTCAAGACCCCGCCCGCGGCGGACCTGCTGCGCAAGGCGGCCGGGGTGGAGAAGGGCTCGCAGACCCCCAAGCGTGAGAACGTCGGGCGCGTGACCAAGGACCAGCTCCGCGAGATCGCCGCGATCAAGATGTCCGACCTCAACGCCAACGACGTCGACGCGGCGGTCAAGCAGATCGAGGGGACCGCCCGCTCGATGGGCATCGAGGTCGTGGCCTAGCCCCACGACACATCGTCCCCGCGGGATCGACCCCGGACCGCGGATCGGATCGCAAGGACGGGGGAGGTCGGCCCGGCCGACCGCCAGGAGGAACGCATCACATGGCGCATCGAGGCAAGAACTACCAGGAGGTGGCCAAGCTCGTCGACCGCGAGCAGGTGTACACCCCCGAAGAGGCGGCCGACCTCGCGAAGCAGACCACCACGGTCTCGTTCGACGCGACGATCGAGGCGCATCTCCGGCTGGGCGTGGACCCACGCCACGCCGACCAGATGGTCCGTGGCACGGTCGTCCTGCCACACGGCACGGGCAAGGTCGTCCGGGTCGCCGTCTTCGCCCAGGGCGAGAAGGCCCAGGAAGCACTTCGCGCGGGAGCCGATGAGGTCGGTGGCGACGATCTCGTCAAGAAGATCGAGGCCGGCTGGCTCGACTTCGACGTTGCGCTCGCCACCCCCGACTCGATGGGCATGGTCGGCAAGCTCGGCAAGATCCTCGGCCGCCGCGGGCTCATGCCCAATCCGAAGGCCGGGACCATCACGTTCGACCTCGATCGCGCCGTCCGCGAGGTCAAGGGCGGCCGTGTCGAGTTCAAGGTCGACAAGTCGGCCATCATCCACGTCGCGTTCGGCAAGAGCAGCTTCGAGGCATCGGCGCTCGTCGACAACCTCGCGGCCCTCGTGGACGCGGTCAACCGCGCCAAGCCGAGCGGTGTGAAGGGCCAGTACCTGCGCTCGCTGTCGATCGCGAGCACCATGGGCCCGGGCATCAAGGTCGACGTGCCGGCAACCCTGGCGGCCGCGGTCGCCTAGGCCCCGCCGGCGGGTCGCCGGCAGACGAGACGCGATGGCGGCCGAGAGGCTGGTCATCTGATGAATATGTTTGACGGATAGCCGGTCCCAGATCCGAGGCGGCGTCGAGCACGTGAGCGAGCGCACTGCGAGGTGCGTGAGCGAGCGCGCGGAGACGCCAACGAAGGAGATGGGCCGGATAGCCGGCAAACGACAGACGGACCGCCGCAGACAGCCTGCGTCCGCAGTGCGCCGATCGCCGCGAGGCGAGCGACGTGCCGGACTTGATCCGTCGGACCGGACCGGCCGACCACCCGCCAGGACAGGGGAGCCGGGGACGACGACGTGCACGCCGAGGCAGTCGGCGCCTCCACCTTCGCCGGTGGGCGCGCCCCTGCGAGCCGGGGTCATGCCTCCCCAGGGAGGCAGCCATGGGATCCGTCGCAGGGGACGACCGGGCAACGCCCGGTCAGCCCGCCGCCGCACGCCGGTCCCGCGTGCCGTAGAAGGAGGCACCATGCCGACAGAGGCCAAACGGGCCCAGGTCGCCGAGCTGCGCGATGAACTCGCCAATGCCCGGACGATGATCGTGTCCGAGTACCGCGGCCTCAGCGTGAAGGAGATCGCCGAGATCCGGCGCGCCCTGCGAGCGCAGGACGTCCGCTATCGCGTCGTCAAGAATCGCCTGCTGCGCATCGCCGCCGAGGATTCGGTGGGCGAGGCGCTCGGCCCGCTCCTCACCGGCCCGACCGCCATCGCGTTCGGTGCCGACGAGGCCGGAACGGCCAGGGCCGTCCTGGACGCGACCCGTCCGTACAACAAGATCGTGCGGATCACGGGCGCCGTCCTGGGCGACAAGGCCATCGACGCCGACGCCGTGACTCGCCTGGCGGCCCTGCCGTCGCGCGATGTCCTGCTGGCCAAGCTGGCCGGCGGGATGCAGGCACCGGTCGCCACCCTGGCCGGCCTGTTCGCCGCGCCCCTGCGCAACCTGGGCTATGCCCTCGCGCAGGTCGCCGAACAGAAGCGAAACCAGGCACCCGAGGCGTGACGACGCCCTTCACCAACCGTCCGACACCGATCGATCACAAGGAGAGACATCCATGGCTGTCATGACCCAGGACGACCTGCTCGAGGCCATCGACAAGATGACCGTGCTCGAGCTGTCCGAGTTCATCAAGCGCTTCGAGGACCGCTACGGCGTGACCGCAGCCGCTCCCGCCGCCGTCGCGGCCGCTCCGTCGGGCGGCGGTGATACCGGCGCCCCGGCCGCGGCCCCCGAGGAGCAGTCGGAGTTCAGCGCCGTCCTCACCGAGGTCGGCCCGAACAAGATCCCCGTCATCAAGGTCGTGCGCGAGCTGACCGGTCTCGGCCTCAAGGAGGCCAAGGACCTGGTCGACGCGTCGCCAAAGCCCGTCAAGGAAGGCGTGGCCAGGGACGAGGCCGACAAGATCAAGGCCGCCCTCGAAGAGGTCGGCGCCAAGGTCGAGATCAAGTAGCGCGGCTGCCTAGATGGCCGGCGCTCGGGGCGGCGCATCCGTGCGTTGCCCCGCTCCGCCGGTCGCTCACGCACCTCGGGTGCGCTCGCGACCGTGCTCACGGAGCGCCTTCGGCTGCATCCACCCGAGCGCCGGCGAGGCAAGACCCATCGCCAACCGCCGCGTCGTCATCCCCCAGGGCGGGACAAATCGCCCTAGCACGTTTAGGAGCGTTTGACAAGATAGAAATTCGCGGTATCCTACTCCTTCTGTGAGCGCGGCCCCCCTTTTTCCTCTTTACCTCCGTCAAGGAGTGGTGCTTCATGCTGTCTGCTGAGTCGAAGACTCGCGCCGTGACCCCGTCGGGTCGCATCTCATACGCCCGTATCGATCGCAAGGTCGATGGCGTGAGCTATGAGAAGTTCGAGATCCCCAACCTCATCGAGCTCCAGCTGGACTCGTTCGCCTGGTTCATGGAAAAGGGGTTGCGGGAGCTCTTCGACGAGATCAGCCCGATCAAGGACTTCACCGGCAAGGTGATGGAGCTCCAGTTCCTCGACTACGAGTTCGGCGAGCCCAAGTACTCCGAGGAGGAGTGCCGCACGAAGGACCTGACGTTCAGCAAGCCGCTGTACGTCAACGTCGAGCTCCTCATCAAGGAGACCGGCGAGATCCAGCGCCAGCGCGTCTACATGGGCGACTACCCGTGGATGACCGACCAGGGCACGTTCGTGATCAACGGCGCCGAGCGCGTCGTCGTCAGCCAACTCGTCCGCTCGCCCGGCGTCTACTACAGCGAGGCGGAGGACCTGGCGTCGGGCCGCATGCTGTTCAGCGCGAAGGTCATCCCGAACCGCGGTGCGTGGCTCGAGTTCGAGACGAACAACAAGGACCAGCTGTGGGTCAAGGTCGACCGCAAGCGCAAGATCGCCGCGACGACGCTGCTGCGGGCCGTCGGCTATGAAGAGAACGACGAGATCGCCGCGCTCTTCAGCTCGATCGATACGGACCCGGATCACCCGTTCATCGCCAGCACGCTCGAGAAGGACCTCACGCACACCACCGCCGAGGCCCTCATCGAGGTCTACAAGAAGCTCCGCCCGGGCGATCCGCCCACGGGCGAGAACGCGCGCCAGCTCGTCGAGAGCCTCTTCTTCAACTTCCGCCGCTACGACCTCGGTCGGGTCGGTCGCTACAAGTTCGACAAGAAACTCGACGGCGTCGCCGCGCGCATGGGCATCGAGCTCCCGCGTGAGACGCGCACGATCAGCCGCGAGGACATCGCCGCGATCGTCGGTCACCTCATCGAGTGCAACCGCGGGCTGCATCCCAAGGACGACATCGACCACCTCGGCAACCGCCGCATCCGGGCCAACGGCGAGCTGATCCAGAACGCCTTCCGCATCGGCCTCCTGCGCATGGAGCGCGTCGTCCGCGAGCGCATGACGATCCAGGAGATCGACAAGGCGACCCCGAACGCACTCATCAACATCCGCCCCGTCGTCGCCGCCATGAAGGAATTCTTCGGCGGCAGCCAGCTCTCGCAGTTCATGGACCAGACCAACCCGCTGGCCGAGCTGACGTCCAAGCGCCGCCTGTCGGCCCTCGGACCGGGCGGCCTGTCGCGCGAGCGCGCGGGCTTCGACGTCCGCGACGTGCACCACAGCCACTACGGCCGGATCTGCCCGATCGAGACGCCCGAAGGGCCGAACATCGGCCTCATCGGCTCGCTCGCCACCTACGGCCGTATCAACAGCTACGGCTTCATCGAGACGCCGTATCGCAAGGTCAAGCGGACGGTCGCCTACGATGAGACCGGGGTCGACAAGTTCGAGGCTGGCCAGGACCTCGTGTCCAAGACCGGCGCGGTCGTCCTCAAGGCGGGCCAGCCGTTCACGGCGGCCGCCATCAGCGAGCTCAAGAAGCAGAAGGCCCACGCCTTCCCGATCCGCCCGGTGGTCACCGACGACATCGAGTACCTCCCCGCAGACGAGGAGGAGGAGCACGTGGTCGCACAGGCCAACGCCCCCCTCGACGAGGAGGGCCACTTCACGGCCGAGCGCATCCCGTCCCGCTATCGGGACACGTTCCCCGAGGCCCGCGCCAACCAGATCGAATACATGGACGTGTCGCCCAAGCAGGTCGTCTCGGTGGCGACCGCGCTGATCCCGTTCCTTGAGCACGACGACGCCAACCGCGCCCTCATGGGCTCGAACATGCAGCGCCAGGCCGTCCCGCTCCTCGAGCCGGAGTCGCCGATCGTCGGCACCGGCATGGAGGAGCGCGCCGCGCGCGACTCCGGCCAGGTGCTCGTCTCCAGCCGCGCGGGCGTGGTCACGAGCGTGACCGCCGAGCGGATCGCCGTGGAGACCGACACCGGCGAGCTCGACGAGTACAAGCTCCAGAAGTTCGTCCGCTCCAACCAGGGCACGTGCATCAACCAGCGCCCCATCGTGGACGTCGGTTCTCGTGTCGTGGCCGGCCAGCCCATCGCCGACTCGAGCTCCACGCAGGCCGGTGAGCTCGCGCTCGGTCGCAACGTCCTCGTGGCGTTCATGAGCTGGGAAGGCGGCAACTACGAGGACGCGATCGTCATCAGCGACCGCCTCGTCCGCGACGACCTGTTCACCAGCATCCACATCGAGAAGCACGAGATCGAGTCGCGCGACACGAAGCTAGGCCCCGAGGAGATCACGCGGGACATCCCGAACGTCGGCGAGGAGTCCCTCAAGGACCTCGACGAGGAGGGCATCGTCTACATCGGCGCCGAGGTCCGTCCCGGCGACATCCTCGTCGGCAAGATCACGCCCAAGGGCGAGACCGAGCTGACCGCCGAGGAGCGCCTCCTGCGGGCGATCTTCGGTGAGAAGGCCCGCGAGGTGAAGGACAGTTCGCTGCGCCTGCCCCACGGCGAGCGCGGCAAGGTCGTCGAGGTCCGCGAGTTCCGTCGCGAGCTCAACGACGACCTGCAGCCCGGTGTCAACCGGCTGGTCCGCGTGTCCGTCGCCCAGAAGCGCAAGATCTCGGTCGGCGACAAGATGGCCGGCCGCCACGGCAACAAGGGCGTGATCGCCAAGATCCTGCCCGCCGAGGACATGCCCTACCTGCCCGACGGCACGCCCGTCGACATCATCCTCAACCCGCTCGGCGTGCCGAGCCGGATGAACATCGGCCAGATCCTCGAGACCCATCTCGGCTGGGCGCTCCACAAGAAGGGCCTCAAGGCGGCGACCGCCGTTTTCGATGGCGCGACCGAGGGCGAGATCCAGACCGAGCTGCGCGAGGCCGGTCTGCCGGAGAGCGGCAAGATCGAGCTTCGTGACGGTCGCACGGGCGAGGCCTTCGACCGGCACATCACCGTCGGCTACATCTACATGCTCAAGCTCCACCACCTCGTCGAGGACAAGATCCACGCGCGCTCGACCGGCCCGTACAGCCTCATCACCCAGCAGCCGCTGGGCGGCAAGGCCCAGTTCGGCGGCCAGCGCTTCGGCGAGATGGAGGTCTGGGCGCTCGAGGCGTACGGCGCCGCCAACATCCTCCAGGAACTGCTCACCGTGAAGTCGGACGACGTCCTCGGACGCGTCCAGACGTATGAGGCCATCGTCAAGGGCGAGGAGATCCAGCCGCCGCGTGTCCCCGAATCGTTCAAGGTCCTGATCAAGGAGCTGCGCAGCCTGGGGCTGAACGCGGAGATCCTGGACCAGAACGAGGAGGAGATCCCGTTGGCGGAGGACGACGCCTCAGGCTACCTGCTCCCCGATCTCGGCGGAATCAACCTCGCCGGGTTCGAGGACTGATCGTCATCAGCACCACCCAACGTTTCCCACGGGGTCGCGTCCCGGCCGGCACGCCCCCGTTCGCCTTCGCGCCGCATCGCATCGTCGTGCCAGCCGACGATGCGGAGGAGAACCATGCTCGAGGTCAATAACTTCAGCGCGATCCGTATCTCGCTCGCCAGCCCGGACCAGATCCGGGAATGGTCGAAGGGTGAGGTCACGAAGCCCGAGACCATCAACTACCGGACGCTCAAGCCGGAGAAGGATGGTCTCTTCGACGAGCGCATCTTCGGTCCCACCAAGGACTGGGAGTGCTACTGCGGCAAGTACAAGCGCATCCGCTACAAGGGCATCATCTGCGACAAGTGTGGCGTCGAGGTCACTCGCAGCAAGGTCCGCCGCGAGCGGATGGGCCACATCCAGCTGGCCAGCCCGGTCAGCCACATCTGGTATTTCAAGGGCACCCCGTCGCGCCTGGGCATCCTGCTCGACATCAGCCCGCGCAACCTCGAGCGCATCCTGTACTTCGCGCTGTACATCGTCACCCACGTCGATGAGGAGGCGCGCAAGCGCGCCCTGGCCGCCATCGAGGAAGAGGCCGAAGGCCGCGGCGGCAAGGCCGGCGAGCGCCTGACCCAGCTCGAGGACGAGCTGAAGTCGGAACTCAACCTGAAGACGGACGAGCTCAACGGCGAGCTCGCCCGGACCAAGGCCGACCTCGAGGCGCAGCGCGCCGCTCGGACCGAGGAGATCGCCGCGGCGGCACAGACCACCCAGGCGTTGCTCGCGGAGCTCAAGAGCGGCGAGGCGACCGAGACGATCGCGTTCGCCCCGACCGGTGAGGTCGTGGTCGCCGCCGGCGACAAGGGCGGCAAGGAGGCCACGGCCCGCCTGCGCAAGATCGTCGGCGAGTACACGGAGCAGGTCAACGGCGACCTCAAGCAGCGCGAGGCCGACGAGGCCCGCGTCGTGGAGCAGAAGATCGCCGACCTCGCGGCGGGCGTCGAAGAGACGCTCCAGCACGAGCGCGCCGGCCTGCAGGAGCAGGCCCAGGGCCTCAAGGACGAGCTGCGCAAGCTGCGCGACGAGCTCGAGGGCCTCAAGCCGATGCAGACCATCGGCGAGACCGAATACCGGATGCTCGACGAGCGCTACGGCTCGGGCGCCAAGGGCGGCCGGGTCTTCGGGGCCGGCATGGGTGCCGAGGCGGTCCGCGAGATCATCAGCCGGATGGACCTCGAGGAGCTGGCTCGGTCGCTCCACGTCGAGGTGCGCACGAGCTCCGGCCAGCGCCGCAAGAAGGCGATCAAGCGGTTGCGCCTCATCGAGGCCTTCCGCCGCAGCGGCACGCGCCCCGACTGGATGATCCTGTCGGTCCTGCCGGTCATCCCGCCCGACCTGCGGCCGATGGTCCAGCTCGACGGGGGCCGCTTCGCGACCTCCGACCTCAACGACCTGTACCGCCGCGTCATCAACCGCAACAACCGCCTCAAGCGGCTCCTGGAGCTCGGCGCCCCCGAGATCATCATCCGCAACGAGAAGCGGATGCTCCAGGAGGCGTGCGACGCGCTGATCGACAACGGCCGCCGTGGCCGCGCGATCGCCGGTACCGGCAACCATCGCCTCAAGTCCCTGAGCGACATGCTCAAGGGCAAGCAGGGCCGGTTCCGCCAGAACCTGCTCGGCAAGCGAGTGGACTACTCGGGCCGCTCGGTCATCGTCGTCGGTCCGGAGCTCAAGCTCCACCAGTGCGGGCTGCCCAAGAAGATGGCACTCGAGCTGTTCAAGCCGTTCGTGATGCGCCAGCTCGTCGAGAAGGGCTTCGCCCACAACATCAAGAGCGCCAAGCGCATCGTGGAGCGCGTGCGGCCGGAGGTCTGGGACGTCCTCGAGGACGTCATCAAGGACCACCCGGTCCTGCTGAACCGCGCCCCGACGCTCCACCGCCTGGGCATCCAGGCGTTCATGCCGGTCCTCGTCGAGGGCTCGGCCATCCAGATCCACCCGCTCGTCTGCACCGCGTTCAACGCGGACTTCGACGGCGACCAGATGGCGGTCCACGTGCCGCTCTCGACGGCCGCCCAGGAAGAGGCGCGGACGATGATGCTCTCGACCGCCAACCTGCTGTCGCCCGCCGACGGCAGCCCGGTCGTGGCCCCGACCCAGGACATGGTCCTCGGCTGCTACTACCTGACCATGGACGCGAACGAGGTCAAGACCAAGAAGGAGCGCGAGAAGCCGATCCGGCGGTTCGCCACCGAGGATGAGGCGATCCTCGCCTACCAGCTCCGGGAGCGGACCAACGCCGACCTCCACGAGGTCATCGACGTCGAGGTCATGCATTGGGACGCCGAGGCCGGCGAACTGCGCGCGGACCGCCGGCGCACGACGATCGGCCGCGTCATCTTCAACCAGATCCTGCCCGACCGGCTGCGCTTCCACGACCAGGTCATGAAGCGGAGCGACCTCAAGGAGCTCGTCGACACGTGCTACCGCGAGCTCGGCGCCGAGGAGACCGCCCACCTCGTGGACGGCATCAAGAGCGTCGGGTTCGAGTTCGCGACGCGCGGTGGCCTGACGATCGGGCTGTTCGACATCGAGATCCCCAAGGACAAGGGGGCACGTCTCGACGCCGCCGACGCGTCGGTCTCCGAGATCGATGGCCAGTTCCAGCGCGGCCTCATCACCGAGGACGAGCGCTACGAGCAGGTCGTCGGTGTCTGGCAGGACGCGACCGCGCGGATGTCGGACGAGATGATGAAGTCGCTCGATCCGACCGGCCCGGTCACGATGATGACCGCGTCCGGTGCCCGCGGGAACAAGGGCAACATCGGCCAGCTGGGCGCCATGCGCGGCCTGATGGCCGACCCGTCCGGCCGCATCATCGACGTCCCCGTGCGGAGCAACTTCCGCGAGGGGATGACGGTCCTCGAGTACTTCATCTCGACCCACGGTGCCCGCAAGGGCCTCGCCGACACCGCGCTGCGGACCGCCGACTCCGGGTACCTGACCCGGCGCCTGGTGGACGTCGCGCAGGACGTCATCACGCGCGAGGACGATTGCGGCACCGAGGAAGGCAGTTGGATCATCCGTGCCGAGTCGAGCGATGAGAAGGGCGCCTTCCAGCGCCGCCTCGTCGGTCGCCTCTCAGCGGCGCCGCTGCCCGATCCGCGGGTCAAGGCCAAGAAGGGCGAGGAGCCCCCGCTCCTCGTCGAGCGCAACGAGATGATCACCGAGGAGGTCGCGGCCCGGATCGATGAGGCCGGCGTCGACGAGGCGCTCGTCCGCTCACCGCTCACCTGCGAGGCCCGCAACGGCGTGTGCCGCGCGTGCTACGGCCGCAACCTCGCCACCGGCGAGATGGTCGGCTCGGGCGAGGCGGTCGGGATCATCGCGGCCCAGTCCATCGGCGAGCCCGGCACGCAGCTGACGATGCGGACGTTCCACACCGGCGGCGTCGCCGGCGGCATGGACATCACCGCAGGGTTGCCGCGTGTCGAGGAGCTGTTCGAGGCCCGCATCCCCAAGGGCAAGGCCGAGATCAGCCACATCGACGGCATCGTCGAGATCATCCGGGGCGACGGCCTGACGAAGGTCAAGGTCATCTCCACGGAGGAGTACGACACCTCGCTGTTGGTACCCAAGGGTGCCGAGCAGCTGGCCGCACCCGGCGACGATGTCGCCCTCGGCCAGGTCATCGCCCGTTCCGAGAAGGACGGGGCCACGGTCGAGGTGACGGCGCCCGTCGCCGGCTTCCTGGCGAAGGGCGACGACGGCCTCGTCGTCCGGGCCAAGGATGTCGTCGAGCGCGAGTACCTCATCCCCCACAACGCCAAGGTGCTGGTCGAGAACGGCCAGGAGATCCGTGCCGGTGACCCCATCACGGATGGCCCGATCAACCCGCAGGAATACCTCGACACCCGGGGCAAGGACGCTGTCCAGCGCTACCTGGTGAAGGAGGTCCAGAAGGTCTACAAGAGCCAGGGCGTCACGATCAGCGACAAGCACATCGAGATCATCGTTCGGCAGATGCTGCGCAAGGTGCGCATCGATCAGCCGGGCGACGTCGACCTGCTGCCGACCGAGCTCGTGGACCGGCTCGAATTCGAGGAGCACAACAACCACGTCCTGGCCGAGGGCGGCGAGCCCGCCACGGCCCAGACGGTGCTGCTCGGCGTGACGAAGGCGTCGCTCAACACGTCGTCCTTCCTCGCTGCCGCGTCCTTCCAGGAGACGACCCGGGTGCTGACCGAGGCCGCCATCAACGGCGCCAAGGACCACCTGATCGGGCTCAAGGAGAACGTGATCATCGGCAAGCTCATCCCGGCCGGGTCCGGGGCACCGGCGAACGTCGCGGCCCGCAAGGCGCGCGAGCGCCAGGCGGCCCTCGAAGCCCTCGCCGGCGAGGCCCTCGAGGGTCTCGGCCAGGCCGAGTACAACCCGTTCCTCGAGGACGGCAGCGATGGCGAAGCCGGTCCCGACGACGAGGCCGCCGGTCTCGCCCTCGCGGCCACGATCGCCGGCGGTGACGCCGAGGACGAGCCCGATGGCAACCCGTTCCTGGCCGGTGAGGGCCCGGACGGTGGCGACGGTGAGTCGACCGACGAGGACGTCAACCCGTTCCTCGCCGAAGCCGAGGAGGCCACGGCAGGCAAGGGCAAGGGCAAGGCCTAGCCCGCGTCGCAACCCCCACGATCCAGCGGCGAGACCCCGGGGCGACCCGGGGTCTCGCCACGTCCGGGAGCTTGGGCCGACCGGTCCGCGCTCGTTTGACACGGATTTCGGGCCGCTGCTAAACTCCGCCTTCGTGGCCTCGGGAGGGGTCCGCCCTCGGCGCTTGCGCCGACGACCATTCCGACACCATCACACCACCGGCCCCAGCCGGACCTGCCCTGCGGGGCAGATGATCGGCGACGCTTGGCCGGACCGCGGTTTCGCGACCGCCATCGAACCCGATCTCAGACACCGAAAGGAAGCGTCTTCGTGCCGACGATCAGCCAGCTCGTGCGCCACGGCCGGCAGAACAAGATCAAGAAGGTCAAAGCGCCGGCCATGCGCAAGAACTGGAACAGCCTGCGCCGCCGCCAGGTGTCGATCAAGGGCGCCCCGCAGAAGCGCGGTGTCTGCCTGCAGGTCCGGACGATGACGCCCAAGAAGCCGAACTCGGCCCTGCGCAAGATCGCGCGTGTGCGCCTGTCCAACCAGATGGAGGTCACGGCCTATATCCCGGGCATCGGGCACAACCTCCAGGAGCACTCGGTGGTCCTGGTCCGTGGTGGCCGCGTGAAGGACCTGCCGTCGGTCAAGTACCACATCATCCGCGGCACGCTCGATGCCGCGGGGGTCCGGGACCGCAAGCAGGGTCGCAGCAAGTACGGGGCCAAGGCGCCCGGCAAGGGCGGGGTCAAGTAGATGCCGCGTCGGACCAGCATCCCGCGCAAGACCAAGTACGAGGTCGTGCCGGCCAACCGCATCACGCATCGCTTCTCGGCGAAGCTGATGAAGGGTGGCAAGCAGAACCTCGCCGAGCGGATCCTGCGCCAGGCGCTCGCCAGGGCGGAGGCCCAGGCCGGTCGGCCCGGCCTCGAGATCCTCGAGGCGGCGATGCGCAACGCGACGCCCATCATCGAGGTCAAGCCCCGCCGCGTCGGTGGCGCGACCTATCAGGTCCCGGTCGAGATCCGGGGCGACCGTCGCCTGTCGCTCGGTGTCCGCTGGCTCGTCCAGGCGGCCCGCAAGCGCAGCGGCAAGAGCATGAGCGAGAAGCTGGCGGCCGAGTTCGTCGATGCCATGAATGGCCTCGGCGCGGCGGTCAAGCGACGAGAAGACACGCACAAGATGGCCGAGGCGAATCGCGCCTTCAGCCATTTCAAGTGGTAGATCCGGGAGCGTAGGGAAACCGTGGCACGACAGGTTCCGCTGGGCAAGACGCGGAACATCGGCATCATCGCGCATATCGACGCCGGCAAGACGACCGTCACCGAGCGGATCCTCTTCTACACGAAGAAGATCTACAAGATCGGTGAGGTCCATGAGGGCGCGGCCACCATGGACTGGATGCCCCAGGAGCAGGAGCGGGGCATCACGATCACGGCTGCCGCGACGACGGCGTTCTGGGGTGACCATCGTATCAACATCATCGATACGCCCGGGCACGTGGACTTTACGGTCGAGGTCGAGCGCAGCCTTCGCGTGCTCGACGGCGCGGTCGTGGTCTTCGATGGCGTGGCCGGCGTCGAGCCCCAGTCCGAGACCGTCTGGCGCCAGGCCGATCGCTACGGCGTGCCGCGCTTCTGCTTCATCAACAAGCTCGACCGGACCGGTGCCGACTTCTGGCGCGGTGTCGACTCGATCAAGGACCGTCTCGGCGCCAACGCCGTGCCGATCCAGATCCCGATCGGCCGCGAAGACAAGTTCGAGGGCATCGTCGACCTCGTCGAGATGAAGGCCTACTACTACCGTGACGATCAGGGGACGACCTTCGACGTGGTGGACATCCCCGACGAGCTCAAGGCCGAGGCCGAGACCCACCGCCACACGATGATCGAGGCCGTCGCCGAGATGGACGACGAGCTGACGCACAAGTACCTCGAGGGCGAGGAGCTGACGATCGCCGAGATCAAGCGCGGTCTGCGCCTGGGCACCCTGACCACGAAGATCATCCCGGTCCTCACGGGCTCAGCCCTGCGCAACAAGGGCGTCCAGAAGATGCTCGATGCCGTCGTCGACTACCTGCCGTCGCCGCTCGACGTGCCGCCGATGATCGGCCTCGACCCCAAGAGCGGCGACGAGGTCATCCGCACCCCGGACGACACGGAGCCGTTCAGCGCGCTCGCGTTCAAGATCGCGGCCGACCCGTTCGTCGGGAAGCTGGCGTTCTTCCGGGTCTACTCGGGCACGCTCAAGGCCGGCTCGTACGTCCTGAACCCGACCAAGGACAAGAAGGAGCGCATCGGGCGCATCCTCCAGATGCACGCCAACCACCGCGAGGAGATCGACCAGGTCTACGCGGGCGACATCGCCGCGGCGGTCGGGCTCAAGGACACGTACACCGGCGACACCCTGACCGACCCCGACCACGCCGTGATCCTCGAGCGGATGACCTTCCCTGAGCCCGTCATCGAGGTGAAGATCGAGCCCAAGACCAAGGCCGACCAGGACAAGCTCGCCCTGGCGCTCCAGCGCCTCGCCGAGGAGGATCCGACGTTCCGTGTCCACACCGACCCGGAGTCGTCCGAGACCCTCATCGCCGGCATGGGCGAGCTCCACCTCGACGTGCTCGTGGACCGGATGATCCGCGAGTTCAAGGTCGCGGCCAATATCGGCAAGCCACAGGTCTCCTACCGCGAGACCATCCGGCGCCCGGCCGAGGGCAACGGCCGCTTCGTGCGCCAGACCGGCGGCAAGGGCCAGTACGGCCACGCGATCATCAAGCTCGAGCCCGCCGAGAAGGGCGCCGGCTACGAGTTCGTCGACAAGATCGTCGGCGGCACGATCCCGCGCGAGTACATCAAGCCCGTCGACGCCGGCATCCGCGAGGCCCTCGAGACCGGCATCTACGCCGGGTTCCCGGTGGTCGACGTGAAGGTCACCCTGTTCGACGGCTCGTTCCACGAAGTCGACTCGTCCGAGATGGCGTTCAAGATCGCCGGTTCGATGGCGGTCAAGGACGCGTTCACCAAGGCCGACCCCGCCATCCTCGAGCCGATCATGCGGGTCGAGGTGACGATGCCCGAGGAGTTCATGGGCGACGTCATCGGCGACCTCAACAGCCGGCGCGGCCACATCGAGGGGATGGAGAGCCGGGGCGGCTCGGTCGGCCACAAGACCCAGGTCGTGCGCGCCTTCGTGCCGCTCGCCCAGATGTTCGGGTACGTCACGGACCTGCGGAGCATGTCCCAGGGGCGGGCCACGTCATCGATGGAATTCAGCCACTACGCCGAGGTGCCAGCGAGCCTGGCGTCCGAACTCGTCCAGAAGTCCAAGGTCTAGGGAGCACGACATGGCCAAGAAGAAGTTCGAGCGCAACAAGCCGCACGTCAATATCGGCACGATCGGCCACATCGACCACGGCAAGACGAGCCTCACCGCGGCGATCTCCAAGTACCTCGCCCTGAAGGGCTCGGCCGAGTACCGCGCGTTCGATTCGATCGACAACGCGCCCGAGGAGCGCGAGCGCGGGATCACCATCGCCATCGCCCACGTCGAGTACGAGACCGACGCCCGCCATTACGCCCACGTCGACTGCCCGGGGCACGCCGACTACATCAAGAACATGATCACCGGCGCCGCCCAGATGGACGGCGCCATCCTGGTCGTGGCCGCGACCGACGGGCCGATGCCCCAGACCCGCGAGCACATCCTGCTGGCCCGCCAGGTCGAGGTCCCGTACATCGTCGTGTTCCTCAACAAGGTCGACATGGTCGACGACCCCGAGCTGCTCGACCTGGTCGAGCTCGAGGTCCGCGAGCTGCTCACCAAGTACGAGTTCCCGGGCGACGACCTGCCGGTCATCCGCGGCTCGGCGCTCAAGGCGCTCGAGGCCTCGGACGACACGTCCGACCCCGCCTACGCCCCCATCCAGGAGCTGATGGACGCGGTCGATTCGTACATCCCGACCCCCGAGCGGGCGGTCGACAAGCCGTTCCTCATGCCGGTCGAGGACGTGTTCGGGATCAAGGGCCGCGGGACGGTCGCCACCGGGCGCATCGAGCGCGGCATCGTGAAGGTCGGCGACGAGGTCGAGCTGGTCGGGGTCAAGCCCACCCGCAAGGTCGTGGTCACCGGCGTCGAGATGTTCAAGAAGCTGCTCGACGAGGGCCGCGCCGGGGACAACGTCGGCTGTCTCATCCGGGGCATCGAGCGCGAGGAGATCGAGCGCGGCCAGGTCCTGGCCAAGTCGGGCTCGATCAAGCCGCACACCAAGTTCAGTGCCCAGGTCTACGTCCTGACCAAGGAGGAGGGCGGCCGCCATACCCCCTTCTACAACGGCTACCGCCCGCAGTTCTACCTGCGCACGACCGACGTGACCGGGGCCATCGGCCTGCCCGACGGGGCCGAGATGATCATGCCCGGCGACAACGTCGAGATGACCGTCGAGCTGATCACCCCGATCGCCCTCGAGGTCGGCCAGCGCTTCGCCATCCGCGAGGGTGGCCGGACCGTCGGCGCCGGCGCCATCGTCAGCATCCAGGAGTAGGGACGACATGGCGAAGCAGCGGATCCGGATCCGCCTCAAGGCCTACGATCACCGACTGCTCGATCAGTCGGCGGCCCAGATCGTCGAGACGGCGCAGCGCACCGGCGCGGACGTCGTCGGTCCCGTGCCGCTCCCGACCCGGATCGAGAAGTTCACGGTCCTGCGTTCCCCGTTCATCGACAAGGACTCCCGTGAGCAGTTCGAGATCCGCACCCACAAGCGGCTCGTCGACATCCTGGATCCGAGCTCGAAGACGGTTGACGCCCTGATGCGACTCAGCCTGGCCGCTGGCGTCGACATCGAGATCAAGATGTGATGACGCACCCGCTGATCCGGCCCGATGGCCGCGTTGTCACCTGCGCTCCTCGCTCACGCACCTCGGAGTGTGCTCGCTCCGGTGCTCAGCTCCGCCCTGCCCTCGGACCGGCTGAGCGGGCGCTGAAGGAGCGTGGCTGATGAGCATCGGACTCATCGGCCGCAAGGTCGGCATGACCCAGGTCTTCCAGGACGACGGCACGATGGTGGCCGTCAGCGTCCTCGCCATCGAGCCGAACACGGTCACGCGTCTGCGCACGACCGATCGTGACGGCTATACGGCCGTGCAGCTCGGCACGGGCACGGCGCGGAAGCTGACCAAGCCCGAGGCGGGCCAGCTCAAGGACCTGCCCAAGGCTGCCCAGGCGCTCAAGACGATCCGTGAATTCCGCGTCGACAGCGTCGACGAGTACGAGCTGGGTCAGACCCTGTCGCTCGTGGACCTGTTCACGGCCGGCGACGAGGTCGACGTGAGCGGTGTCTCCAAGGGCAAGGGCTTCGCCGGCCACATCAAGCGCCACAACTTCCACCGCGGGCCCAAGACCCACGGCTCGGACCATCACCGCGAGCCGGGTTCGATCGGGCCGGGTACGACGCCTGGTCGTGTGTATCGCGGGATGAAGATGGCCGGCCACATGGGCGACGAGACCGTGACCATCAAGAAGGTGCGCGTCGTGCGCACCGATCCCGACCGCAACCTGCTGCTCGTCAAGGGGAGTCTCCCCGGTGCGCGTGGGTCGCTGATCCTCGTGAAGAAGGCCTGACGATGCCGTCCATCCCCCTGTACGACCGCGCGGGCAAGAACATCGGCGACGTGGAGCTCAGCGACGAGCTCTTCGCCGCACCGGTCAACACCGCCGTGCTGCACCAGGTCGTGACCGCCCAGCTGGCCGCCCGACGGACCGGCACGAGCGACACCAAGACCCGCGGCGAGATCCGCGGCGGCGGCCGCAAGCCGTACCGCCAGAAGGGCACCGGTCGCGCACGCCAGGGCACCGTCACTGCCCCGCACTACCGCGGTGGTGGGGTGGTCTTCGGGCCGCATCCGCGCTCCTACGAGCAGCGGCTGCCGCGCAAGATGAAGCGCCTCGCGCTACGTGGCGCGCTCACGGCCAAGCTCGGCGACGAGCAGGTCAAGGTCATCGACAGCTTCGGCCTCGAAGGCATCCGGACCAAGGACCTGGTGGGCGTGCTGCGCGCACTCGCCGCCGACGGTCGCGTCCTCGTCGTGTCGCCCGGCCGCGACCAGAACCTGGAGCTCTCGGCACGCAACCTGCCGACCGTGGAGGTCATCCTCGCTGACTCCCTCAACGTGGTCGACCTCATCAAGGCCGATCTCGTGCTCATCGAGCAGCCCGCGCTGGCGCGCATGCAGGAGGTGTACGCGTGACCGCCCTGACGGCGCCCGAGATCATCCTGCGGCCGGTGATCAGCGAGAAGACCATCGATGAGTCGACGCGCGGCAAGTACACGTTCGCGGTCAACGACCACGCCAACAAGATCCAGATCAAGGCCGCGGTGGAAGAGCTCTACAAGAAGGAGGGCGTGACCGTCGTGTCGGTCAACGTCCTGACCACCAAGGCCAAGGAGAAGCGACGCGGGACCAAGCGCGGCCGGATCGTCGGCCACACGACCCCGTGGCGCAAGGCCATCGTGACCCTGGCCCCCGGCCAGAAGATCGAATTCTTCGAGGGGGTCTGACCGATGCCGCTTCGTACCTACAAGCCCACCTCGCCCGGCATGCGGCAGATGACGCGATCGACCTTCGAGGAGATCACGACCAAGGAGCCGCACAAGCCGCTGCTCGAGCCGCAGAAGCGCGGCTCCGGCCGGAACAACGCCGGCCGCCTGACCGTGCGCCATCGCGGCGGCGGCGAGAAGCAGCACTACCGCCGGATCGACTTCAAGCGTGACAAGTTCAGCGTGCCAGCTCGCGTGGCGACGATCGAGTACGACCCGAACCGCTCGGCGCGGATCGGCCTGCTCCACTACCGCGACGGCGAGAAGCGCTACATGATCCTGCCGCACGGCCTCAAGGTCGGCGACGTGGTCGTCGCGGGCCCGGATGCCGAGGCTCGTGTCGGGAACGCGCTGCCGCTCGCGAACATCCCGCTCGGCACGACCATCCACAACATCGAGCTGACGCCCGGCAAGGGTGGCCAGATCGTCCGCTCGGCTGGGACATCGGCGCAGTTGCTCGCCAAGGAGGGCGACTACGCCACGGTCCGCATGCCGTCGGGCGAGATGCGGCGCATCCCGTTGCGCTGCATGGCCACCATCGGCCAGGTCAGCAACCTCGATCACGAGAATCAGAACCTCGGCAAGGCCGGCCGCGCCCGGCACATGGGCCAGCGCCCGGAGGTCCGCGGGGTCGTCATGAACCCGCGCGACCATCCGCATGGCGGTGGCGAGGGCAAGTCCCCGACCGGGATGCCGCCCAAGACCCCGTGGGGCAAGCCCGCCATGGGCTACCGCACCCGGCGGTCCAAGACGACCGGACGCCTGGTCGTCCGTTCGCGGCATCGCAAGTAGCCGGGGAGGTAGGAGTCAATGTCCCGTTCCATCAAGAAGGGCCCCTTCATCGAGGCCCGACTCCTCGGCCGGATCGAGGAGATGAACAAGCGCAACGAGAAGAAGGTCGTCAAGACCTGGTCTCGCGCGTCCGTCATCTTCCCGACGTTCATCGGTCACACCATCGCCGTCTACAACGGCAAGAAGCATGTCCCGGTCTACGTGACCGAGAACATGGTCGGCCATCGTCTTGGTGAGTTCAGCCCCACCCGCAACTACCGCGGCCACGGCAAGCACACCGACCGGTCGACGGCGCTGAAGTAGGCCGATCGATGCGTGTGTCCGCTACTGCCAAGTACCTGCGTGCCTCGACCCGCAAGACCCGCCTGGTGACCAACGCCATCACGGGCAAGCGGGTGGAAGAGGCCGCCGCGCTCCTGCGCTTCATGCCGCAGAAGGCCGCGGCCGACGTCGCGCGCGTGCTCAAGAGCGCGACCGCGAACGCCGAGAACAATCACAACCTGTCCGCGGAGGACCTGTTCATCGTCGAGGCCATCGCCAACGAGGGCCCCACGATCAAGCGTTTCCAGCCGCGGGCCCAGGGTCGGGCGTTCCCCATCCACAAGCCCATGACCCACATCACCATCGTCGTCGCGGACCAGGAGGCCTGACATGGGACACAAGGTCCATCCGTACGGCTTCCGCCTGGGTGTCTCGCGCACCTGGACCGCGAAGTGGTATGCGGACAAGGAATACACCACCTCCCTCAAGGAGGACATCGCCATCCGCACGCTGATCGAGAAGCGCCTGTCGAATGCGAGCGTGAGCGGCGTCGAGGTCGAGCGTGGCATCAACCACGTCACGGTCACGATCCACACCGCCAAGCCCGGCATCGTCATCGGCAAGGGCGGGGCCAACGTCGAGGTCCTGCGCCAGCAGATCGGCGCGCTGTCGGACCGCAAGGTCAAGCTCGAGATCAAGGAGATCCGCCAGCCGGAGCTCGATGCCCATCTCGTGGCGATGAACATCGCCGGCCAGCTGAGCCGCCGCATCGCCTTCAAGAAGGCCATGAAGCAGGCTATCCAGCGCTCGATGAAGGCCGGGGCGAAGGGCGTGAAGATCGCCGTCGCGGGTCGACTCGGCGGTTCCGAGATGGGTCGTCGCGAGTGGGACAAGGAAGGGCGTATCCCCCTGGGCACGCTTCGCGCGGACATCAGCTACGGCCAGGTCCACGCCCACACGACGTATGGCCGCATCGGCGTCAAGGTCTGGATCTACCGGGGCGACTTCGCACCGGAGCCGATCCGTCGCCCTGAGCTCGTCGGCGCCCCGGTCCAGCCCGGGCAGGGGGTCTGACCATGTTGATGCCGCGTCGCGTGAAGCACCGCAAGGTCATGCGCGGACGGATGTCCGGCCTGGCCAAGGGCGGCTACATGGTCGCCTTCGGCGAGTACGGCCTGGCGACCCAGGAACCGGCCTGGATCACCAGCCGCCAGATCGAGGCGGCTCGTCGCGCGATGACCCGCTCGGTCAAGCGCGGCGGCAAGATCTGGATCCGCATCTTCCCCGACAAGCCCGCCACGAAGAAGCCCGCCGAGACGCGGATGGGCTCCGGCAAGGGCGCCCCCGACCACTGGGTCGCGGTCGTCAAGCCCGGCCGGATCCTCTTCGAGATGGCCGGCGTCGATCACGACTCGGCGGTCGAGGCCATGCGCCTCGCCAGCCACAAGCTTCCCGTGCAGACCCGCGTGGTCGTCCGGGAAGGTGCGAAGGAGGCGTAACGGGATGGATATGGACAAGGCCCGTTCGCTGTCCGACACCGAACTCGACGAGGCCCTGCGCGAAGCGAAGCAGGATCTCTGGGGAGCGCGCTTCGCGCTCTCGACCAGGCAGCTCAAGGACTACAGCACGATCCCGCAGACGCGGCGAACGATCGCGCGGATCCTGACCGTCCAGCGCGAGCGCAAGCTCGGCAAGACGGCCTGACGGGATATCACGCGATGACAGGAGCAGACACCACGGTGCAGACAACGCGGAGAACGAAGGTCGGCCGGGTGGTCAGCGACAAGATGGACAAGACGATCGTCGTGTCCGTCGAGCGGCTGGCCCGTCACCGGCTGTACAAGCGGGTCATCCGCTTGTCGACGAAATTCAAGGCGCACGACGAGACAAACGACGCCCATATCGGTGACACCGTGCTCATCGAGGAGGCGCGTCCGCTGTCGGCCACGAAGCGCTGGCGGCTGATCAGCGTCATCGCCCGCGCCGGCGAGCACAGCCTGCCCGGCGAGTCGGTCGTCGAGGAGGAGGCCGAGGTCACCGAGGCCATCCACGCCGCCGCGCACCCCGGTCGCACGAGCAAGTCGGATGTGGACGAGACCGCGCCCGAGGCCGCTGACGTTGCGACCGAACCGGCCGGCGACGAGGGGGCCGAAGCGGCGGAGGAGCGGGTCTCGTGATCCAGCCCCAGACCCGCCTCAAGGTCGCGGACAACACCGGCGCCCGGAGCATCCAGTGCATCCGGGTGATGGGTCGTTCGCTCAAGACCACGGCCGGCGTCGGTGACGTGATCGTCGCGAGCGTCAAGCAGGCGATCCCCAACGCGGCCGTGAAGAAGGGCGACGTGGTCCGCGCGGTCATCGTGCGCACCAACAAGGAGTACGGCCGCGCCGACGGAAGCTACATCCGCTTCGACGAGAACGCCGCCGTGCTCATCAACAACCAGGGCAACCCGCGCGGCACGCGCATCTTCGGCCCGGTCGCGCGCGAGCTGCGCGATCGCAACTACATGAAGATCGTGTCCCTCGCGCCGGAGGTGCTGTGATGGCCGTTCGCACGATCAACCGGTCGCCCAAGGTGCCCGAGATCCGCAAGGGCGACACCGTGGTCGTGCTCGCCGGCCGCGATGCCGGCAAGCAGGGCACGGTCGAGCGCGTCATCCGGCGCCAGCCCGCCCCGCGCGGCCGAAGCATGTTCCGCCGCGGCACGACCGCCGGTGGCGTGAGCGTCGTCGTCGAAGGGCTCAACATCGCCAAGCGACACACCAAGTCGCGCCAGACCTCGAGCTCGACCGACCGGATGCCGAAGATCCAGCAGGGCGGCATCCTCGAGATCGCCCAGCCGATCCCGGTCGGCAAGGTCATGGTCGTCTGTTCGAGCTGTGGCAAGCCGACCCGCATCGCGCACGCCACGCTCGACAACGGCCGCCGGGTCCGCGTCTGCCGCCATTGCGGCGAGCAGCTGGAGGTCAAGTCATGACCAGCCGCCTGCACGAGCGCTACCAGGCCGAGGTCGTCCCGGCGCTCCGCAAGCAATTCGAATACGGCAACCCGAACCAGGTGCCGAAGGTCAGCAAGATCGTCGTCAACATCGGTCTGGGCGAGGCCCTGACCAATGCCAAGGCGCTCGATGCGGCCCTCGGCGACCTCACCACCATCACCGGCCAGCGTCCCATCGTCACCAAGGCCAAGCGCTCGATCGCCCAGTTCCACGTTCGGGCGGGCAACTCGATCGGTGCCAAGGTGACGCTCCGCGGCGAGCGGATGTGGGACTTCCTGGACCGGTTGACGACCCTCGCCCTGCCGCGCATCCGCGACTTCCGGGGCATCCCGGACAAGTCGTTCGATGGACGGGGCAACTATTCCCTGGGGCTGCGAGAACAACTCGCATTCCCGGAGATCGACTACGACAAGGTGGATCGTCTCCGCGGGCTGGAGATCAGCATCGTGACGACGGCGAAGACCGACGAGGAGTCCAAGAAGCTTCTTGAACTCCTCGGCATGCCCTTCGCCTCGTAGGCGCGGGGAGGGAGAGACATGGCCAAGAAGTCGATGATCGCCAAGGCAAAGCGCACGCCGAAGTTCAAGGTGCGCGCGTATCACCGCTGCTACGTGTGCGGACGGCCGCGCGCGTTCCTGCGGCGGTTCGCGCTGTGCCGGATCTGCTTCCGCGAGCGAGCGCTCCTGGGCGAGTTGCCGGGCGTCACGAAGTCGAGCTGGTAGGGAACCGATGAACATCTCCGATCCGATCGCGGACATGCTCACCCGCGTCCGGAACGCGTCGAGGGCGCGCCACACCGAAGTGGTCGTCCCGGCGTCCCGGACGAAGCGTGAGATCGCCCGCATCCTCAAGGACGAAGGCTTCATCGCCGACGTCAGCGAGGAGCAGGAGGGCCCCACGGCGCTCCTGCGTATCACCCTCAAATATGTCGACGGGAAAGTCCCGGTGGTGTCCGGCCTCAAGCGCATCAGCAAGCCCGGCCTGCGCGTCTACGCGCGCAAGACGGACATCCCGCGGGTGCTCGGCGGCCTGGGCATCGTCATCGTCAGCACGAGCCAGGGCATCATGACCGGCCAGCAGGCGCGCCAGGCGCAGCTGGGCGGCGAAGTCCTCGCGTACGTCTGGTAGGCGCAAGGACCATGTCGCGTATCGGACGCCTGCCCATCCCCGTCCCGTCGGCCGTCGACGTGACGATCGAGGGGCGCCAGGTCACGGTCAAGGGGCCCAAGGGCACCCTCAGCCGCAGCCTGCACCCGGATATGTCGGTGAGCCAGGAGGACGGCACCATCGTCGTCACCCGCCCCACCGAGCAGAAGACCCACAAGCAGCTCCACGGCCTGACCAGGACCCTCGTCAACAACATGGTCATCGGCGTGACCGATGGCTATCGCAAGGGCCTGGAGATCACCGGTGTCGGCTATCGAGCCGCCCTCAACGGCAAGAAGCTGACACTCAACCTGGGCTACAGCCACCAGATCGAGATCGACCCGCCGGCGGGCATCGACTTCGAAGTCGAGAGCCCCACCCGTCTCGCGGTCGTCGGCATCGACAAGGAGCTCGTGGGCCAGATCGCCGCGAAGGTGCGCTCGACCCGCAAGCCCGAGCCCTACAAGGGCAAGGGCGTGCGCTACGCCGGCGAGCAGATCCGTCGCAAGGCCGGCAAGGCCGGCAAGATCGGCGGCAAGAAGTGAGCACGTACGAAGGACTGACACGATGACGCAGGCAACTCGAGGCGCCGCCCGACGCAAGCGCCACGACCGGATCCGCCTGTCCCTGGCGGGCACGGAGGTGCGCCCGCGTCTCGCCGTGTTCCGCAGCCTCAACCATATCTACGCGCAGGTCATCGACGACGCGTCCGGGAAGACGCTCGCGGCCGCTTCCACCGCGGAGAAGGAGCTCAAGGGCTCCAAGTCCACGAAGTCGGAGGAGGCAGCCGTCGTCGGTCGCCTGGTCGCCGAGCGGGCCAAGACCGCCGGTGTCGAGCGCGTGGTCTTCGATCGAGCCGGTTTCCGGTACCACGGGCGGATCAAGTCGCTCGCCGATGCCGCCCGCGACGCCGGCCTCGACTTCTGATCGGAAGGAGCCCCCGTGGCACGTATCGACCCGAACAAGCTCGCGCTCGAAGAGCGCGTCGTCCAGATCAACCGCGTGGCCAAGGTCGTCAAGGGCGGCCGTCGCTTCAGCTTCAGCGCGGTCATCGTCGTCGGTGACGGCGCGGGCCACGTCGGTGCCGGACTCGGCAAGGCCGGCGAGGTGCCCGAGGCCATCCGCAAGGGGGTCGAGGACGCGAAGAAGAACGTCATCAAGATCCCGATGGTCGGGACGACGATCCCCCACGAGGTCCAGGTCGTCTACAGCGCGAGCAGCGTCCTGCTCAAGCCCGCCAGCCAGGGCACCGGCGTGATCGCCGGCGGCTCCGTGCGGGCCGTCCTGGAGGCAGCCGGCGTCCGCGACATCCTCTCCAAGGTCCACGGGTCGACCAACCCGGTCAACGTGACCCGCGCGACCATCGAGGCCCTGCGCAGCCTTCACTCGGCCGAGGAGCTCGGTGCCCGACGCGGCGTCAAGCTGGTCAGCCGGATCTCGGGCCAGCCGGCGGCGACGGTGGAGGCGGCCGATGCCCGGTAAGCTGAAGGTCACCCAGACCAAGAGCACGATCAGTCACATCGCCCGCAACCGGGCGACGGTCAAGGCGCTGGGCCTGCACGGTATCGGCAGCACCAGCATCGTCGCGGACAACGACGCGACGCGTGGCATGGTCCGTCAGGTCCGCTTCCTCGTGACCGTGGAGGAGATCGCCGACGAGCGGTCCGCGAAGGCGGATTCCAAGGAGAAGACGAAGGCATGAGACTCCACGACCTGCGCCCCGCCGACGGGTCGCGCAAGGAGCGCACGCGTGTCGGCCGCGGCATCGCGGCGGGCAAGGGCAAGACGGCGGGGCGCGGCACGAAGGGCCAGAAGGCACGCTCCGGTGGCTCGATCCCGGCGTGGTTCGAGGGTGGCCAGACGCCACTCCACATGCGGATCCCCAAGCTGCGCGGCTTCAAGAACCGTTTCAGGATCGAGTACGAGATCGTGAACGTCGGGGCGATCGCCGCCGCGGCGGAGCGCGGTGCATTCGAGACCGAGGCGGCTGACGCGAAGTCCACGGCCAAGACGAAGGCTCCGGCCCAGATCACGGTGAACCAGGACATCCTGCGTGCTGTCGGGCTGGTCCGCAGCTTGAACAAGCCGCTCAAGATCCTCGGCGCAGGCGAGCTGTCGACGCCGCTCTTCGTCGTGGCCGATGCGTTCACGGCATCTGCGCGCTCCAAGATCGAAGGCGCCGGCGGCACGGTCAACGTGCTCGAGGTCCCCACCGCCCCGCTCAAGGCGATCGGTCTCGAGACGGAGACGGAGCGAACGCCCGCCAAGACGTCGCGGGGCGCCCAGGCCGCGGCCGCCGAGACGGCTCGGGCTCGCGCGGTCCGCGACGCGGATGCCGCCGAAGCAGAAGCCGCAGCGCCGAAGCCGAAGAGCGACCGCCGAGCCGCAACAGCCGAGGCTGACGCCGACGACGACGCCACCGGCGACACGGCCCAGACCGTGGGGAGGCGGAGGCGGAGGCGGAGGCCGAGTCCGAGACCAAGCCGGCGCGCGCCTCGCGATCGACCAGAGCCGCGCGCGGCGACGCCGCCGGTGCCGAGCCGACCGGTGACACGCGGCCGCCGACCGATGGGGCCGAGGCGACGGGCGAGATCGGCAACGAGGCCGAGACCACGTCCGGCGACGACGCCTAGATCCCGTGTTCGAATCCCTGCTGAACGCCTTCCGGGCGCCGGACATCCGGCGCCGGATCCTGGTCGTCCTGGGCCTGCTCATCGCGTTCCGGTTCCTGGCCGCCGTGCCGGTGCCGGGCATCGACCGCGCCCAGCTGGCGAACTTCCTGTCGGGCAACCCGCTCTTCGGGCTGCTCAACCTGTTCTCGGGCGGGGGGCTCTCGAACTTCTCGGTCGTGGCGCTGGGCCTGAACCCCTATATCAACGCCTCGATCATCATGCAGCTCATGCAGGGCGTCGTGCCCTCCCTCCAGGCGCTCAGCCGGGAAGGCGAGTTCGGGCGCAACAAGATCACCCAGTACACCCGCTATCTGTCGGTTCCGCTGGCGCTGCTGCAGTCCTACGGGTTCCTGGCGCTGCTCAACAACAGCAACGTGCTGACGGGCGCCTTCGACCTGGGCAGCTACGACACCCTGACCCAGATCGCCACGCTGACCGCGGGGTCGGTGGCCCTGATGTGGATCGGCGAGCTCATCACCGAGCGCGGCATCGGGAACGGCATCAGCTTCGTGATCTTCGCGGGCATCGTGAGCCAGGCTCCCAGCGCCATCGGGGCGTTCCTGGCCAGCCCGAACATCGCGATGTTCATCGCCTTCGGGCTCGTGGCCGTGGCCGCGGTGGCCGTGATCATCTACATCCAGGAGGGCCAGCGCCGGATCCCGGTCCAGTACGCCAGCCGCGTCCGCGGGCGCCGGATGTACCAGGGCGGCCAGACATTCCTGCCGCTGCGGGTCAACCAGGCCGGCGTCATCCCGATCATCTTCGCGGTCAGCATCCTGCTGTTCCCGGTCCAGCTGGCGTCGTACTTCACGGCGTCGGACATCTCGTTCGTGCGCGACATCGCCAATGGCATCGTCTTCCTGTTCAACCCGACCTCGATCTTCTACATCGTCCTGTACTTCCTGCTGACGGTCGGGTTCACGTACTTCTACACGGCGTTCACGTTCAAGCCGGACGAGACCGCGGAACAGCTGCGCAAGAACGGCGGGTTCATCCCGGGCATCCGGCCGGGACGCCCGACACAGGATTACCTCGCCCGGGTCGTGAGCCGGATCACGTTCGCGGGGGCCATGTTCCTCGCCATCGTGGCGGTCGCGCCGTCCATCCTGGGGATCGCGTTCCCGGACCTCGGGGCCATCGGCCTGGGTGGGACGAGCCTGCTCATCGTCGTGTCCGTCGTGGTCGAGACGATGAAGCAGATCGAAGCGCAGTTGATGATGCGCAACTACGAAGGTTTCATTCGCTGACGATGCTGGCAACCTCAGCGTGGATGCTGCACGCGCGCACGGAGGTCCGAGGCGAAGCCCCGCGACGCCATCGGCCCGACGTTTGGGCCGTCAGGGTCGGCGCATGACCGTCGTCGTGCTGCTTGGTGGTCCGGGGGCGGGGAAGGGCACCCAGGCCGACATCCTTGCGGAGCGGCTGGGCATCCCGCACGTCGCCACGGGTGACCTGTTCCGGACCGCCGTCCGCGATGGCTCGCCGATCGGCCTGGAGGCGCGGCGCTACATGGAGCGCGGCCAGCTCGTGCCGGACGACATCACCATCCGGATGCTGCTGGATCGCCTGACCGCGCCCGATGCCGCCACCGGCGTCATCCTCGATGGGTTCCCACGCAATCGCCCGCAGGCCGAAGCGCTCGCGACCGCGCTCGCGGAGCGCGGGTCGGCGGTCGACCGCGCGGTCAACATCGAGGTGCCCACCGACGAGCTCGTCCGCCGGCTGTCCGGTCGGTGGGTCTGCCGCGACGCGGGCCATGTCTACAACGAGTACACCAACCCGCCGCAGGTCGCGGGTCGATGCGACATCGACGCGTCCCCGCTCATCCAGCGGGAGGACGACAAGCCCGAGACGATCCGGGCGCGGCTCACCCAGCAGCTGGCCAGCCTGGACGACGTCGTCCAGCACTACGATCGGGCCGGACTGCTGCGGGTCGTCGACGGCGTCCAGCCGATCGAGGGCGTCACCGAGGACCTCCTGTCCGCCATCACCAGCCATTCCCCCAACGGCGCGGGGGCCGTCTGATGTGGTGACCCGCAAGTCGCGCGCGGAGATCGAGCGCATGCGCCGAGCCGGCCGGATCGTGGCCGAGGTCCTCGCCCTCGTCGAAGGGGAGCTGAAACCCGGCGTGACGACCGGCCACCTGGACCGGATCGCCGAGGCCCACATCCGCAAGTCCGGCGCGATCCCGTCCTTCAAGGGCTACCCGGGCATCAACCCGCGCCGGCCGTTCCCGGGCAGCCTGTGCATCTCGATCGACGACGAGATCGTGCACGGCATCCCGGGCGATCGGGTCGTCCGCTCGGGCCAGGTCGTGTCCATCGATGCGGGCGCGATCGTCGAGGGCTGGCACGGCGATGCGGCGCGGACGTTCTTCGTGGGCGAGCCCCCGGCCGACGTTCGCCAGCTCATCGACACGACCCGCGAGGCGATGATGGCCGGCATCGCGGCGGCCGTGCCCGGCAACCACATCGAAGACATCTCGGCCGCCGTGGAAGACACGGCGAAGGCACATGGGTACGGCGTCATTCGCCAGTTCGTGGGGCACGGGATCGGCACCTCGATGCACGAGGAGCCGCAGGTCCCCAACTACCGGACCGGCCGCAAGGGCCGCAAGCTCGAGCCCGGGCTGTGCCTGGCCATCGAGCCGATGTTCACGCTCGGCGACTACCGGGCCCAGGTGCTTGCCGACGACTGGACGGTCTCGACCGTGGACGGCTCGCTCGCCGCCCACTTCGAGGATTCGATCGCCATTACGGATGGAGGACCGGAAATCCTGACGGCAGTCTGATGGAGGGGATGCGGGAAGACACGAGCCGGCGGCGTCCGCTCCAGATTTGCGGGGATCGGCGTCTTTTGATACGCTACGCGTTCGTGTGTCGGCCCGGGTCGGGCCGACACTGCGCGTGAGAAAGGGAAGCACCTAGCCAGTGGCCAAGCGCGATGCGATCGAAGTCGAAGGGACGGTGATCGAACCGCTCCCCAACACGATGTTCGCGGTCGAGCTGGAGAACGGCCACCGTGTGCTCGCCCATATCAGCGGCAAACTCCGGATGAACTTCATCCGGATCCTGCCCGGTGACCGTGTCCGCGTCGAGCTGTCGCCCTACGACCTGACCCGCGGCCGGATCACGTACCGACTCAAGTGATCACCAGCACCCCAGAACCACGATCGAGGATCCGTTGAAAGTCAGAGCTTCCGTCAAGGCGCGCTGCGACAACTGCAAGGTCATCCGTCGCCACGGCACCGTGATGGTCATCTGCACCAATCCCAAGCACAAGCAGCGGCAGGGGTAACCGATGGCACGCATCGCCGGCGTCGACATCCCGCGTGAGAAGCGCGTCGAGATCGCCCTTACCTATGTCTTCGGCCTTGGCCTGCCCACCAGCCAGAAGATCCTCGCCCAGACCAACATCAACCCGGACACCCGTGTCCGCGATCTCACCGAGGAGCAGGTCAATCGCCTGCGCGAGCTGATCGACCGGCGCTACAAGGTGGAGGGCGACCTACGCCGCGAGACCGCGCTCAACATCAAGCGACTCATCGAGATCGGCTCCTACCGCGGCCTCCGCCATCGGCGCAACCTGCCGGTCCGCGGCCAACGCACCAAGACCAACGCTCGCCAGCGGCGCGGACCGAAGAAGACGGTCGGCGTGCGGCGCAAGAAGTGACGAGGGACTGACCAGGCATGGCGGAACGCAAGCGAGCGGTCAAGACGCGTCGGCGTGAGAAGAAGAACGTCCCCCAGGGGCACGTGCACATCCAGGCCACGTTCAACAACACGATCATCACGATCACCGACCTCAACGGCGCGGTCATCAGCTGGGGCTCGGCCGGGGTGGCCGGGTTCAAGGGATCGCGCAAGAGCACGCCGTACGCGGCTGCCCTCTCGGCCGACGGCGCGGCCAAGCGTGCGATGGAGCACGGCATGCGCCAGGTCGAGGTCTACGTGAAGGGCCCCGGTGCCGGCCGGGAGCAGGCCATCCGCTCGCTCCAGGCCGCCGGTCTCGAGGTCAGCGCCATCACCGACGTCACGCCCATCCCGCACAACGGTTGTCGCCCGCCCAAGCGACGCCGCGTCTAGGCCCGAGGACCAATGGCTCGTTACACCGAATCCGTCTGCCGCATCTGTCGCCGTGAGGGCGCCAAGCTCTTCCTGAAGGGCTCGCGCTGCTACACGAAGAAGTGCGCGTTCGAGCGCCGCCCCACCCCACCCGGCCAGCACGGCGTCCGCCGTCGCAAGGTCGGCGAGTACGGTCTCCAGCTGCGCGAGAAGCAGAAGGTCCGCAAGACCTACGGCCTGCTCGAGCGCCAGTTCCGGAACTACTTCATCGCCGCGGAGAACCGGCCCGGCGTGACCGGGGAGAACCTGCTCCGATCGCTCGAGCTGCGCTTCGACAACGTCGTGTACCGGTCGGGCTTCGCGCCGTCCCGCGCCGCAGCCCGCCAGCTCGTCAACCACGGCCATTTCGCCGTCAACGGCGTGCCGACCGACATCTCGTCCTACCAGCTCAAGCCCGGCGACAAGTTCGAGGTTCGCGAGAACCGCCGCGCCCGGGAGCCGTTCAAGGTGGCCAAGGAAACGCTCCGCAACCACCAGGCGCCCGAGTGGCTGTCCATCGACCCCGCGAATCTGTCCGCCTCCATCGTCACACCGCCAAGCCGCGACCAGATGCCGCTCGATCTCAACGAGCAGCTCGTGGTCGAGTACTACTCGAGGTAACTGACTACTCATGATCGAACTCGAGAACCCGCAGATCGAGCCTGTCGAGGAAGCCGGCACGTACGCCAAGTACGAGGCAGGCCCGCTCCAGGCCGGCTACGGCGTGACCCTCGGCAACGCGCTTCGGCGCGTCCTCCTGTCCTCGCTGGAGGGCGCCGCGGTCACGAGCATCCAGATCCGCGACGTGTACCAGGAGTTCTCGACGATCCCGGGCGTCAAGGAGGACGTCACCCAGATCGTCCTGAACGTCAAGAAGCTCCGGCTCAAGAGCTTCGCCTCCCACCCGGTCCAGCTCCGTCTCATCAAGAGCGGGGCGGGTGCAGTGACCGCGGCGGACGTCGCCGAGTCGGCCGACGTCGAGATCATCAACCCGGACCTCGTCCTGATGACGCTCGACACGGACGACGTGACGATCGAGATGGACCTGACCGTCGAGCGCGGCGTCGGCTACCTCGGTGCCGAACGGGCGGAGGCCCTGCCGATCGGCGTCATCGCGGTCGATGCGATCTTCACCCCCGTGCGCAAGGTCAACTACTGGATCGAGAGCATGCGCGTCGGCCAGATGACCAACTTCGACAAGCTCACGATCGAGATCGAGACCGACGGCACGATCACGCCGGAAGAGGCCCTGAGCCGCTCCGCCGAGATCCTCGTCAACCAGTTCCGCCCGTTCGTGACGATCGGCATGGCCGCGGTCCCGCAGGCGGTCGCGACCGGCGTCGCGGCGCTCCCCCCGAACATGCTCGACATGCCCATCGAGGAGCTCGACCTCCCGATGCGCGCCTACAACTCCCTCAAGCGCAACAACATCGTGAAGGTGGGGCAGCTGCTCCAGCTCAAGGACGATGAGCTGCTGCGGATGCGCAACTTCGGCAAGAAGTCGCTCGACGAGATGAAGGAGCGCCTGCGCATGCGGGGCTTCATCGTGCCCGAGACCGAGACCGACGGACTCGACGACCTCGAGGGCGACGAGCCGTTCGACGACGAGGCCGAGGCCTGATCGGTGGCGCATCGCATCGGCGGCCGCAAGCTCAGCCGCAAGCAGGGGCCGCGCCTGAGCCTGTACAAGAACCTGACCGTGTCGATCATCCGCTACGAGCGCGTCAAGACCACCGAGGCCAAGGCCAAGGAGATCTCCGGGCGCGTCGAGAAGATGATCACGCTGGCCAAGCGTGGGGATCTCGCGGCACGCCGCGCGGTCGTCGCGCAGTTCCCCAACGAGCCGCTCGTCGTGAACAAGCTGTTCGACGAGATCGCGCCCAAGTACGCCGACCGCACCTCCGGGTTCACCCGGATCGTCAGGATCGGCCAGCGCCGCGGTGACGCAGCCGAGATCGTCCAGATCGAGCTCGTCTAGCGGCGAAGGCGCTCGAGAGGGCGCGCCTGTGCGATTCCGAGCGCAGGTCGAATACGACGGCACGGACTTTGCCGGCTTCCAGGTCAATCCTGGGAAACGGACGGTCCAGGGGGTCCTGGAAGACGCGTTGATGCGCCTCGGCGACGGGGAGCACCGGCGGGTCGACGGGGCCGGACGCACGGACGCCGGAGTGCATGCCACCGAGCAGGTCATCGCCTTCTCGTGGGATGGACGCCAGACGGCGGCGGAGCTGGGCAAGGCGCTCGAGGCGCTCCTGCCGGCCGATGTCGCGGTCCGCGACCTTCGCCCGGCACCGGACGGGTTCAATCCCCGCTTCGCGGCGCGGTACCGGGAGTACCGCTACACCGTCTGGAACGGGCCGCCAAGCCCGCTTCGCGAGCGCACGGCGCTCGGGGTGCGGGTCCCGCTCGACACCGCTGCGATGGCGCGGGCCGGGTCGGTCTTCATCGGCCGGCACGACTTCCGGGCCTTCGGGGCGAGGGACCGATCGCCGGTCCGGACCGTGATGACGGTCCGCGTCCGACGACAGGGCCGGCTCGTGACGATCGACGTCGGGGCCGACTCGTTCCTGCGGGGACAGGTCCGCCGCATGGTGGCCGTCCTCCTGGAGGTCGGCCTCGGAAAGATGGATGACACAGCGGTCCGATCGGCGCTCGCCGGTTCGGAGCCCGCCTTCAAGGGGACCGCGGTCCCGGCGAAGGGCCTGTGCCTCCGGCGGGTCGCCTTCAGGCGGCCGACCGGGAGCGACATGAACGGAGCACACGAGGAACGATGAACGCGAAGACCTATACGGTCCGGGAGAGCGAGATCGAGCGACGCTGGTTCGTCGTCGACGCGACGGACGAGACCCTCGGCCGCCTCGCCTCGCGCATCGCGCCGGTCCTCGAGGGCAAGCACAAGCCCACCTACTCGCCCAACCTCGACTCGGGCGACCACGTGATCGTGCTCAACGCCGGCCGCATCGCCGTGACGAGCGACAAGCTCGAGAGCAAGGTCTACGCCCGCCACAGTGGCTACCCGCAGGGATTCAAGGAGGAGACCCTCGGTCATCTCCTGGCCCGTCGGCCGGAGGAAGTCATCCGCCGCGCCGTGAAGGGCATGCTGCCGCACACCCGTCTCGGCGCCCAGCAGCTCCGCAAGCTGAAGATCTACGCCGGATCGGATCACCCCCATCAGGCTCAGCAGCCTGAGCCGCTCGCCTGACGAGGAGCTAGGAACCATGTCCATCCCCGCCTTCTACTCCGGGACCGGCCGCCGCAAGACGGCGATCGCCCGCGTCCGGCTCTTGCCGGGCGAGGGTGAGATCGTGGTCAATGGTCGATCGCTCGACGAGCACTTCGGCAACGCCGTCAACGAGGCCGAGGTCCGCATGCCGTTCCGGGTGACCGGGACGGAGGGCCGCTTCAACGTCATGGTCAAGGTCGAGGGCGGCGGCGTCACCGGCCAGGCCGGCGCGATCCGTCATGGCATCGCCCGCGCCCTGCTCGAGGTCGACGATGCGGCGAACCGGGTGCCCCTGCGCCAGGCCGGGTTGCTGACCCGGGACCCGCGCATGAAGGAACGCAAGAAGTACGGCCTCAAGCGTGCCCGAAAGGCCCCCCAGTACACCAAACGCTAGTCGCACCGCCCGGCGGCTCATGCGTGCGTTGCCGGCTCCGCGCGCTCGCTCACGCACCTTGGGGTGCGCTCGCTCTCGTGCTCGCCGGCGCCTTCGCCTGACCCGTCGGCTCGGGCGCTCCGGTCCTGGCGGTACAGTGGCGCGGTGACTGTGACTCCTGATACGTCCGTGTCGCTGAGTGGGCGTGACCTGCTGAGTGTCGCGGACCTCAGCGCGTCGGAGGTCGATCAGGTCTTCGCCACCGCGGAGCGGCTCAAGACGGAATTCCGGGCGACGCGTCGCCACGCCGCGCCCCCGCTCACGGGCCGGACGCTGGCGATGCTGTTCCAGAAGCCGTCACTCCGGACGCGCGTCACGTTCGAGGCGGGCATGGCCCAGCTGGGTGGTGTCGCCATCTATCTCCCCGAGGACGCCGTCATGGGCGCCCGCGAGGCCGTGCGTGACGTCGCCCGCAACCTGGAGCGGTTCGTCGACGGGATCGTCGCCCGGACGGGGCCGCACGCCGTCGTCGCGGAGCTCGCGGCACAGGCCCGCATCCCGGTCATCAACGGCCTCACCCTGCGCGAGCATCCCTGTCAGGCCCTGGCGGACGTCTTCACGATCCGTGAGCGCTTCGGCCGACTGGACAAGACGGTCATCACCTTCGTCGGGGACGGCAACAACGTCTACCACTCGCTGGCGCTGCTCGGCGCCGCGTTCGGGATGGAGGTTCGTCTCGCCCACCCCGCCGGCTACGGCCCCAACGACGCGATCGTCGCGCGAGCGAAGGCGCTCGCCGCGGCCTCCGGCGGGCGCCTGGTGTTCGGCAGCGACCCGTTCGAGCTGGTCGAGGGTGCGAACGTCGTCTACACGGACGCCTGGACCTCGATGGGCCAGGAGGCCGAGGCGGAGGAACGACGGGACGCCTTTGCGACGTACCGGGTCGATGATGCGCTCATGGCTGTCGCCGGACCGGACGCCGTCGCGATGCACTGCCTGCCGGCACATCGGGGCGAGGAGATCGCCTCATCGGTCATGGACGGGCCGCAGAGCCTGATCTTCGAGGAGTCCGAGAACCGACTGCACGTCCAGAAGGCCCTGCTCGTGGAGCTGCTGGCATGAGCGACGCGCTGTACGAACGCTACAAGGATGCCCTCCGCCGAGGCCACGTGGCGGCGTTGCGCGGGCGGGGGGATGCCGCGCTCGCGGCCTACGGGGAAGCGGCCAAGCTCGCCCCCGACCGGCCGCTGCCGCTCGTCGGCATCGGCAACGTGCTCGCGGGGCTGAACAAGCACACTGAGGCGCTCGCGGCCTTCGATGCGGCCCTGGAGCGCGCGCCGGCGGATGAGGCCGCCCTGCGTGGCCGTGCGGAGGTCCTGGTGGCGACCGGCGACCGTGCCGGGGCGGCCGACACGCTCGATCGCCTGGCGGCGACGCTCGACGCGAGCGGCCGACCCTCGGATGCCCTGGACGTCGCCCGGCGCGCCTTCGAGCTGGCCGAGTCACGTGATCGGCGGGCGCGCGTCAAGGACAAGGTCGCGCGCCTGAGCGAGTCCGGCCCGGGTGGCGACCCGTCCGTGGGCGACGCCCTGTCGCGAGCCCTCGGCATCCTCGAGGATCGTGTCCTCGGCCGTGGGCGGCATCAACCGGGGGCCAAGGCCGCCGAGACGAGTCCCGCGCCGCTCGCGGACGCCGCCGCGGACGACTTCGCCGAGCCCGCCGCGTCGGTCGAGCCCGTCGAGCCCGAGGTGCCGGCCGAACCCGAACTACCACCGGAGCCTCCCTTCGACCCGGTCCGTGCCACCGCCGCGGTCGAGGACGCGGCGGCCGCACACGACGCGGAGGCCACGCGCGAGCTCGCCAAGGCGGCCGCGACGGGACATCGAGCCGCGGGTCGCCTGCAGGCCGCCATCGACGCGTGCTACCTGGCGCTCGCCACGAACCCCGCCGACCCGGACCTCCACCTGACCCTGGCCGAGCTGTACCTGGACCTCGGCTGGCGGGAGACGGCGGCCGACAAGCTCGTCCTCCTGGCGCGTCTCGCCGAGCTCGGGGAGGACACCGACACACGTGCCCGGTTGTGCTCGATCGTGGCCAGCCGCCTGTCGGACGATCCGCGCCTGACGGCGCTGTGCGCCTGAGTCCCGGCGGCGCCCCCCGAGCCCGGCTCGAACGGGGCGCGATGCTACACTCGGGCGACGATGACGGAGCTCCTCGGATCGATCCTCGAGCAGGTTCGCCTGACCACGCTGGTCGACATCGGGATCACCGCTCTCCTCATCTACTGGCTGTTCAGCCTCATCCGCGGGACACGCGCGGTTCGCCTCGTCATCGGGGTCAGCGTCCTGTTCGTGGTGTATGTGCTGGCCGTCGCGCTCGGGCTCGAGTTGCTCACCCGGATCCTGCAGGGTGGCGCGGTCGTGGGCCTGTTCGCCCTCGTCGTGATCTTCCAGCCTGAGATCCGCCGCGCCCTTGAGCGCATCGGCCGGGTCGGGTCGTTCGGGTGGATGCTCTCGCCGGCCAATTCACGCGCCGTGGACCATGTCGCCGAGGAGGTCGCCAAGGCCGCCGCCGACCTGAGTGCGGACGGCCACGGCGCCCTCATCGTGCTGGAGCGTGAGACGGGCCTGGAGGACGCGGCAGAGAGCGGCGTGATGATCCACGGCGATGTCTCGGCCGACATGATCCGGACCATCTTCGCGCCACGCACGCCCCTCCACGACGGCGCGATGATCATCCGCGGCGAGACGATCCTCGCGGCCGGTGCCCTGCTGCCACTGTCGGAGACGGGCGTGCACACCGAACGCTTCGGGACCCGCCACCGAGCGGCCCTCGGGATCGCCGAACAGACCGACGCGGTCGTCATCGTGGTCTCGGAGGAGAACGGCCAGATCAGCCTCGTGGAACGGTCGCGCATCGTGCGCAATCTCAACGAGGCCCACCTCGCCCGCTCCATCCGGCACCTGCTCGACCCGAACCATGGGCGCCGCCGAGGCGCGTTCGGGTGGCGCCCGACCCGGGAGCCGACCACCCCCTCGGCCGCACGGGCCCCGCGGTGACCCGAGTCCTGCGGGTTCTCGTCCACAACTGGCCCCTCAAGCTCGCCGCCGTCGGGCTGGCGACCCTGCTCTACGGCGGCCTCGTGTTCTCCGAGAGCACCCAGACCTTCCCAGGCGTGATTCCGGTCGAGGTCCGCGGCTATCCCGACGATACGTTCCTGCTGACCGACGTCGCGCCCGTGACCTCGATCCGCTACCTGGCCCCGTCGGGTGTCCGGCCCATCACGTCGACCTTCGTGGCCTGGATCGACATCAGCAACATCGAGCCGGGCAGTGGCTCCCACAGCGTGCCGGTCAACGTGGAGTCGATCGACGATCGCATCACCGTCGTCGGCCGGGAGCCAGATCGGATGACCGTCAACCTCGACCGCCTCGCGACGCGGACGGTCCCGGTCAGCGTCCCGCAGGTGGCCGCGCCAGACGGCCTGGAGCTCGGCGCCACGGCGTTCGAGCCCAAGGAGGTCCAGATCTCGGGCCCCGCGTCGGTCCTGGATCGGGTTATCGAGGCACGCGCGAACGTCCTGATCCAGCCCGGCGGAATCGATGTCGACCAGGAGGTCCGGCTCGTGCCCGTCGACGTCCTCGGTGACGCCGTCGGCCAGGTCAACGTGGAGCCCGCGTCGGCCCGCGTGACCATCCCGGTGTTCTCGGATCGGGACTCAAAGACCCTCACGATCAGCCCGCTCGTCACCGGCGACCCGGCTCCCGGCTTCGCGCTGCTCGCGGCGATCGCCACACCACAGGTCGTCACCGTGGAAGGCGACATCGACGAGCTCGAGCCGCTCGTGAGGATCGAGACGGCGCCCGTCTCGATCGGCGGGCTGTCGTCGAACCAGACCATCGAGACGACGCTGGCGCTCCCGACCGGTGTCGTCGCCCTCGACGTCGAGACCGTCCGTGTCGCCATCTCGCTTCGCGCAGTGACGGAGACGCGGACGTACCAGGTCGGGCTCGACCTCGTCGGGGCTCGAGTCGACCGTCGGTACACCACGTCGACCGACCGCGTGCTCATCACGGTCGGCGGATCGGTGGCCGAGCTCGATCGGCTCGAGGGCGCGTCGCTCGTTGCGAACCTGGATGTCGCGGACCTCGGTCTCGGCACGACGTCGGTGGCCGTGGCCCTTGACCTGCCGGCGGGCGTCGCGTTCGTGACCGCCAGCCCGGATCAGGTCGCGGTCACCGTCGCTGTCCCGTCGTCGCCGTCACCGGCGGCCGGGACCGCGCCAGGGCCGCCGTCGTCGCCGGGAGCGGCCGCCGCGTCGCCGAGCGCGGGCGGCTGAGGGCATGTCCCGCCTCTTCGGTACCGACGGGATCCGCGGCATCGCCAACGTCGACCTCAAGCCGACGATGGCGTATGCGCTCGGGCGCGCGACCGCGAAGCGCCTGGCGGGCCCCGGCGGCAGCATCGTTGTCGGCCAGGACACGCGTCGGTCCGGGGACATGTTCGTGGCCGCCATCACGGCCGGCGCCACGAGCCTGGGTGTCGACGTCCACGTGGTCGGCGTGGTCCCGACGCCCGCGCTCGCGTTCCTCGCCCGGAGCGGTCCGTATCAGGCCGGGATCATGGTGTCCGCCTCGCACAACCCGGCCGACGACAACGGCCTCAAGGTGCTCGACGCGGCCGGCCTGAAGCTGGACGACGCGATCGAGGAAGAGCTCGAAGCGCTGATCTGGCGTGAGGGCGAGCTGGGCGGGGTCGGCAACGCTGAGCTCGGGCGGTCGGTGAACGCCGCGACGGCCGTCGAGGCCTACCGCCAGCACCGGGTCGCGCTCGCCGGTGGGATCGACGCGTCACACCTGCACATCGTGCTCGACGGGGCCAACGGCTCCGGCGGGGCGCTGGGGCCCGGCATCCTCGAGGCGACCGGCGCCCAGGTCGAAGCGATCCACGTCGAGCCCGACGGGATCAACATCAACGTCGACAGCGGGGCCACGGCGCCGGCATCGCTCGCGGCGGCGGTCGCCGAGCGGGGTGCCGACGTCGGCTTCGCCCTCGACGGGGACGCGGACCGGCTCATCGCGGTGGACGGGCGTGGCCAGGTCGTCGATGGCGACCAGGTGCTCGGCATCCTGGCCCTCGAGCGGCTGTCCCGGGGCGCCCTGCCCGGGGGCCTCGTCGTGTCGATTCTCTCGAATGGCGGTCTGCAGCACGCGGTGGAGGCGGCGGGCGGCGAGGTCGTGCGGACGCCCGTCGGCGACAAGTACATCCTCGATGGCATGCAGGTCTCGGGGGCCATGCTCGGGGGTGAGAAGTCCGGCCACGTCATCGTGCTGGAGCACACCACCTCGGGCGACGGCATCGTCACGGCGCTCGAGATCCTGCGCGTGATGACGGCTCGTGGCGCCACGCTCGCGGACCTCGCGGCGGTCATCCCGCTGCTGCCCCAGCAACAGCGCGCGGTGAAGGCCAGGCACAAGGACCAGTGGGAGGGGGACGCCGCGCTCCGGCGTGCGATCGACGACGCCTCGTCGCGGCTTGGCGATGGCGGCCGCGTCCTGGTCCGACCGTCCGGCACGGAACCCGCCCTGCGGGTCATGGTCGAGGGGCCGGACGAGGCGCTCGTCGCGGAACTCGCCGACACGCTCGCGGCCCTCGCGGAGGAGCGTCTAAACTAGGCCGCCGAACGGAGATCATCGCGTATGTGCGGCATCGTCGGCTATACCGGGCCCCGTGAGGCCGGCCCCATCCTGATGGAGGGGCTCAAACGGCTCGAATATCGCGGCTACGACTCGGCCGGGATCGCGCTCGTCGATGGCGCGGGTGACCTGTTCGTCGAGAAGAAGGCCGGCAAGCTCGCCAACCTCGAGATCGCGATCGCCGACCGGACGCCGCATGCGGCGCTCGGCCTGGCCCATACGCGCTGGGCGACCCACGGCCGACCGAACGACCTCAACGCCCATCCCCACCAGGACTGCACGGGCGAGATCACGGTCATCCACAACGGGATCATCGAGAACTACCGCGACCTGCGCGATGGACTGGCGGCCCGCGGCCACACGCTGACCTCCGAGACCGACACCGAGGCCCTCGCGCACATGGTCGAGGAGGCCTACGCGGGCGATCTCGCCGACGCGGTCCGGGCGACGCTTCGACTGGCCGAGGGCGCGTACGCCATCGCCGTCATGCACCGGGGTGAGGGCGATCGCCTCGTCGGCGCCCGCAAGGACGTGCCGCTCGTCGTCGGCCTCGCCGACGGCGAGAGCTTCCTCGCGAGCGACGTCGCCGCCATCCTCGCCCACACCGACCAGGTGATCTTCCTCGAGGACGGCGACGTCGCCGACCTGCGGCCGTGGGGCGTGACGATCACCGACGTCGGCGGCACCGAACGCCAGCGCGCGGTCACGACCATCGACTGGACGCCAGGCTCGGCCGAGAAGGGCGGCTACGACCACTTCATGCTCAAGGAGATCCACGAGCAACCGCAAACGCTGCGCCAGACGATCGCCGGGCGGGTCACCGGCGAGGACCACATCTGGCTCGAGGAGTTCGAGGGGTTCGAGGAGACGATCCGCAACGTCGATCGGGTCGAGCTCATCGCGTGCGGGACGGCCTACTACGCGGCCCTCGTCGGGGCGACCGCCATCCAGGACTGGGTCGGCATCCCGGCCCGGGCCACGGTCGGCTCGGAGTTCCGCTACAACCCGCCGCCGCTCGACGGCCGGACGCTGGTCATCAGCGTCACCCAGTCGGGCGAGACGGCCGACACCATCGCCCCGACCCGCCTGGCGCGGGAGCGCGGTGCGCCCGTGATCGCCGTCACGAACACGGTCGGCAGTGCCATCACCCGCGAGTCCGACCGGGTCCTCTTCCTGCAGGCCGGCCCGGAGATCGCGGTGGCCGCATCGAAGACGTTCGTGGCACAGGTCACGACGCTCGTGATCCTCGCCGCCGCGATCGCCAAGGCGCGCGGGGCGCTCGGTGCGGAGCAGGAGCTGGAGCTCGGGGCGGCGCTCCATGCGCTGCCCGAGGGAGCGGCGCGCGCACTCGAGAACGCGTCCGGGATCGCCGATCTCGCGCGCCGGTACGTGAACTCGCGCGGGTTCATGTTCGTCGGGCGCGGCTACACGTACCCGACCGCCCTGGAGGGCGCGCTCAAGCTCAAGGAGGTCAGCTACGTCCACGCGGAGGGCTATGCCGCCGGGGAGATGAAGCATGGCCCGATCTCCCTGCTCGACGCGGAGTGCCCGCTCGTGGCCGTCGCGACGCGCTCGTCCGTTTACGAGAAGCTCGCCTCGAACGTGATGGAAGGCCGGGCACGGGACGCCCGCGTCATCGCGGTCGCCACCGAGGGCGACACCCAGATCGAACGCTTCGCCGACGACATCTGCTGGGTGCCCGACACGCACGAGGCCCTCAGCCCGGTGCTCGCGATCATCCCGCTCCAGCTGTTCGCCTACCACGTGGCGATCGCCCGGGGCACGGACGTCGACCAGCCACGCAACCTCGCGAAATCGGTCACGGTCGAGTAGGAAAGCGGATGCCTTCGAGCCGGGATGCCGCCGCGGGGGGTGGTTTGGGCGTCCCGGAGGGTACGACGGAGCTCGGCATCGACATCATCAAGGTCGATCGGATCCGGGCCTCCCTGGAGCGGTTCGGCGACCGGTTCACGCAGCGTGTCCTGACCCCGGGCGAGCAGCGCTACGTCCGCGGTCGCCCCGAGACGATGGCCGGCCGCTGGGCGGCCAAGGAGGCCGTCTCGAAGGTCCTCGGTCTCGGCGTGCGCGGGATCGGCTGGCGGGACATCGAGATCGAACGCCTGCCGACGGGGCAGCCCGCTGTCCGCCTGCACGGCCGCGCCGCGGCCCGAGCGGAGCAGCTGGGGATGGGCCGGGTCGCCGTCTCGATCACCCACGAGTCCGACTACGCTGTCGCGATCGCGTATGGGGTCCGCAACGCCGGTGGGAAGTACCTGTTCCCGCCCGACATCGAGGACCGGCTGGACGACCGCGAGCGGCGAATCCTCGCCCGGATCGAGCGTCTCCGTGTCGCGGCCGAGAGCGGTGGGGCAGGCGCGCTCGCCTCGGATGCGCCGCGCCCGTCCGACCCCGCCGAGGGTGACGGCCGTGGGTAAGCGATCCCCGGTCGGGTTCGGCCGGCGCCTGACCGATGCGCCGATCGATGGGCCGGATCCGGCGAGCAGTGACCGTCCATGGCCGGCGGACGCTATCCGCCTCGACGATGAGCTGGCCGGGTCACTGCTTCCCGAGCGGCCCATCCGTGGCCACAAGGGCTCGTTCGGGAAGCTGCTGGTGATCGCCGGATCGCTCGACTATGCCGGGGCTGCCCTGCTCGTGTGTCAGGCGGCGGGTCGCGCGGGAGCGGGTCTCGTGACGCTGGCCGTCCCCGAGTCGCTCCAACCCTTGTTCGCGGCCAAGGTCGTCGAGGCCACGACCATGGGCCTGCCCGAGGACGACGTCGAGGAAGTCGACCCGGAGCCCGCCCTGGCGCGCATCCTGGACCATGAGCACGACGCGATCGTGCTGGGTCCCGGGCTGCGACCGGGTCTCGCCACCGCCGAGCTCGTCCGTGAGCTGATCGTCCCGCCCGGCGAGGATCCGCCGCCGATCGTCCTCGATGCCGAGGCCCTCCGGTCGCTGGCGACGATGGACGGGTGGTGGAGCGGCGAGCGGCGACCGGCGATCCTCACGCCGCACGCCGGAGAATTCGAGCGGCTGCGCGCCGGCAGTGGCGTGGAGCACGGCGCGGACGGCGACCTGATCGACGACGACGATGCGCGGGTCAAGGCAGCCCGCGAGGCCGCGAGCGCGTGGCACCAGGTCGTCGTCCTCAAGGGCGCCCGGACCGTGATCGCATCGCCGGACGGCGAGGTCGCCGTCGCCCCGTTCGAGAACCCGGCACTCGCCACGGGCGGCACCGGCGACGTGCTCGCGGGCGCGATCGGGGCGCTCCTGGCGCAGGGCCTCGCGCCGTTCGCCGCGGCCCGTCTCGGGGTCCACCTGCACGGTGCCGCCGGCGACTGGGTCCGCGAGCGATACGGCGATGCCGGTCTGCTGGCATCGGACCTGTCCGACGGGTTGGCGATCGCCCGCAAGCGGCTCGCCGGGATGGCCGAGCGTCGCGCGACGACCAAGCGCCTCGGCTTCGGGGCACGCGACGTCGGTGCCGCCGCCGCGCCCGGGACGCCCGCCACGGATCCGTCCACCCCCGCGTGAGCTCGATCGAGGCCCGCCTGGCGGCGGCCGGGCTGCCGCCCCTGCCACGCACTGCCTGGCTGGAGATCGACCTCGATGCCCTCGGCGGCAATCTCGCCGCGCTCCGGACCCTCGCGGGACGGGGCGTCCCGGTGCATCCCGTGGTCAAGGCCGACGCGTATGGTCACGGGGCGGTGCCGGTCGCCCGGGCGCTTGAGGCGGCCGGTGCGGACGGGTTCTGCGTCGCCGCACTGGACGAGGCCCTGGCCCTGCGCGCCGGCGGGGTCCGGGCCCCGATCCGGGTCCTCTATCCGATCCCCGCGGCCCTGGCCCGCGACGCGGCCCGGCATGGGGTCGCGGTGTCGGTGGGGGACCCGCGGCTGCTGGACGCCCTCCTGGCCGCTGCGGAGGCATCCGGCGCGGCAACGGGCGCATCCGGCGCGGCAACGGGCGCATCCGGCGCCGTGGGCCCATCCGGCGCACCGACGAGTGACACCGCCGACCCGCCGCTCCAGGTGGAGCTCCAGGTCGAGACGGGCCTCGGTCGGGACGGGTTCGCCCCGGAGGCCCTGGTCAGCGCGGCCCGTGCCGTCGTCGGGGCGCCCGGTGTGGCGCTGACCGGCCTCTGGACGCACCTCCAGGCGAGCGAGGACCCGGACCGTACCCGGGACCAGCTGGCACGGTTCGACGCGGCGGCCACGGCACTGCGCGAGGCGGGGATCCCGCTCCCGGATCGGCACGTCGCCGCGAGCGGTGGCCTGTTCACCGACGTCGCGGCCCTCGACGGCGTGCGACCCGGGCTCGCGGTCTACGGCGTCGTCCCCGACGAGCTGGGCATGGCGGACGTCGCATCGGGCGCGACAGCGCCGTTCCGACCCGTCATGTCCCTCCACGCCCGCCCGGTCCGGGTCGCCGACCTGCCGGCCGGCCACGGCATCAGCTACGGACCCACGTTCACGACGGCGCGACCCAGCCGCATCGCGACGCTCCCGCTCGGCTATGGGGATGGCTACACACGCGCCTTCTCGAACCGGGCCGAGGCGCTCGTGCGGGGCGTCCGCGCACCACTCGTCGGGAACGTGGCGATGGATGCGTGCATGATCGATGTCACCGACGTGCCCGGCGAGCCGGTCACGCCCGATGACGAATTCGTGCTTTTGGGCAGCCAGGGCACCGAGCGGATCAGCGTCGAGGACCTGGCGCGGACACGCACCACGAACACGTGGGAAGTGATGACGCAGATGGCTCGGCGCTTGCCCCGGGTGTACCATGCCGCGTCTGGCACGGTCGGTCTGCGGACGCTCATCGAGCGATGAGGGGTGAGGCGAAACCTTGGCACGCATCGAACTCTGGAATGGCGACATCTGCGAGCTCGAGGTCGACGCGATCGTCAACCCCGCGAACCTCTCGCTCTGGATGTCGACGGGTGTCGGCGGCGCGATCAAGCGTGCCGGTGGCGACGAGATCGAGTTCGCGGCCGTGCGCCAGGCTCCCGTCCCGCTCGGCGAGTCCATCGTGACCACCGCCGGTTCCCTGGCCGCCGAGGCCGTCATCCACGCCGTCTCCCTGGACCGCGTCCGCCGTACGAGCGGGACGGTCATCGAAGCGGCCGTCCGCAGCGCCATGGCACGCGCCCGGGAACTGGAGGCGTCGAGCGTCGCGTTCCCGGCCCTCGGCACCGGCGTCGGCGGCTTCCCGCTCGAGGATGCCGCCCGGATCACCATCGAGACCGTGCGTGACGAGCTCGAGCGCTCGCCGGGCATCGATCACGTCATCTTCGCGCTGCGAGGCGCCGCCGCGTACCAGGCCTTCAGCGCGGCGCTGACGCCGGTCGCGCAGTCGGCGGGATCGCGCGGTGGGGCGCCGTGAACCTCGGCATGGAGCCGACCGAGGAACAGCGCGATGAGCTGGTCGAGACGGTCGCCCGCGAGATCCAGCTGCGCGGCCTGACGTCGTCGGCCGTGCATTTCCTCGAGGCCAGCCGTCCGTATCGCGCGCTCGGGGCGAACGCGATGCTGTTCTTCGATCCCGTGTTGCGCGGCGTGTTCGGCGGCGACCTCGAGTCGGCCAGCGAGATCCTGGCCGACGACACCGGCATCGAGCTGTTGATCGCCCGGCTCGAGGAGCTGGACGAAGAGCTCGCCTGGGACGCCTGACCGGCCCTCGTTCCCCACGGGCCGGGTAGCATCTGGCGGTGACCTCCGAGCCGCATGCGTTCCTGACCATCGACCACGGTGCTGCGACGGCGTCGATCGCCCTGATCGGCCGGGTCGCCGGCACGTGGCGGCTCATCGGGAGCCTGGCCCTCCCTGCAGGGGCGGCGATGGACGCCGCCATCGACCTGCTCGTGATCCGCGTCCTCACGGCGGACCCCGAGCTCGCCTCGGCACTCGGTCTCGTGGGCATCGCCCGCGACGACCTGCCGCGGTTCGAGGTACGCAGCCGGCGACCGCGACGGCTGGCGGTGGTGGCGGGCGCGGAGCGGACGCTGTCGCGCCTCCTCGCGACGGCCGGTCGCAGTGGCTGGCGCGCGACCGGTGCCAGCGCCGAGACCACCGACCCGCTCGCGATGTCGAGGCTCCTGCTCGATCACGACATCGACGCGATCCTCGTGGGCGCGGGTGACCCACCGCGCGCCGACGAACGCGGCGCGATCCGTGAGCTGGCGGCGCTCGTGGCCGCGGTCGCGTACCGCCGGCCGAACGTCCCGATCATCCTGTCCGGGGCGATGTCCGATGCCCTCGACGAGTTCGGCGATGTCTCCACGCGTTCCGGGCCGATCATGCTCGCCCCGGCGGCGATGGTGGCAGGGGCCCCGCCGCGCGGCCGACGCGGGTTCCCGGCGATCGCCGTGTCCACGAACGGGGTCGACGCGACGGGCGCGAGCCGGCCCGACCCGCTCGGCGAGCTGCTCCTCGAGGTCGCGATGCCGACCGACGATCCGCGGCGCGCGATCGGCCCCGCCACCCAGGCCCTCGCGGACGTCCTGCACCGGCGGGTCGAGACGATCATCCTCGGGCACGACGCGGGTGTCCGCGCCGCGGCCGAACCGTCGGTCGGGGGCGTGACCAGGGAGGTCCGCCTGGCGGTCGTCCCGGCTGCGGCGGTGGCCCCGGACGAACCTGACGACGCCATCGTCGATGGGGTCCTCGTCTGGTCGACCGTCCCGTCGGACCGGCACCGGATCCGCGATCGCATGCGCGAGCTCCGGATCGCGCCGTGGGCCGACGCCGCCGGCGACGGTGCCGCGCTGCGGATGGCCGCGGCGAGGGCGGCGCTCGTCCGGCTCGCCGCCGCCACGACGGATTTCGAGGGAGCGCCCCCCGACCTCGTGGTCTGTGGCGGCGGCGTCTGGTCGGCGGTGCCCGCCCCCACGGTGGCGCTCGCCCATGTCGACGTCATGCGCCGGACGGGGGCCAGCCAGTTCGCCCTGGACCACGCACGGCTGCTCGGCACGCTCGGGGCGATCCCGGACCCGACCGAACGCCTGACCGTCATCGGCGACCTCATCGACGACCTCCTGGCGCCGCTCGGCAGCGTCGTGATCCCATCGGGCCTGCGCTCCGGTCGATCCGCGGGCAGCGTGCTCGTCCATGCCGGTGGGGGAGTCAGCGAGCTCGACCTCGTGCCCGGCGGCCTCGAGCTCGTCGACCTGCCACCGGGCGAGACCGCGGTCGCCGAGTTCCGATTCCGCGACCGGGTGAAGCTCGGCGCCCGTGGCCGCCATTTCGCCGTGGACGTGGCGGGCGGCCTCGGTGGACTCCTCGTGGACCTGCGCGACGTCCCGCTGCGCCTGCCGGACCGTGCCGACCGGAGACGCGATCTGCTGGCGGCCTGGCAGGCGGCGCTGTGGCAGGGGTACGACACGTGACGACGGGATACCCGGTCGCCGACGAACCAGCCACGGCGGACCTTGGTCTGGTCAGCGCCCGCCGGCTCATCGACCCGCCGCCCGAGATCACGTTCAGCCTCGCGCCCGGCGATCGGGCCCTCGTGGCGCCGGGCGAGACGGTCGTGGCCGGCGCGCCGATCGCGGAGCGCGTGCGCGATCCGTTGCTGATCGACCGGGTCGTCCCGCCGAGCGCCGATCCGCGGCCCGGGGCACGGACCGCCGATGGCGAGCTCCTGTTCGTGTGGAAGGACCGCTGGCGCGTCGCGAGCGGCGAGGTCACGGAGACCTTCGACAGCCCCGTCACGGGCATCGTGCGCGAGGTCCGACCGGGCTCGGCCATCGTGGTCCAGGCCAGCGGCCGCGCCCTCCACGGGATCGTCGCCCTGGGCGGGCCCACGCGCGGTCGCCTCCACATCGCCGCGGGCAGCGACGGCGAGCTGCGCTCGGGCGGGCTCGACGTCGGTCTGGCCGGGACGATCCTGGTGGTCGGCTCGCGGATCGATGCGGAGACACTCACTCGAGCGCGGGCCATGGGCGTGCGCGGCATCGTCGTCGGCGGTCTCGCCAGCAAGGAACGGCGTGACTTCACCGCGTCCGAGCGACGCCAGCGAGCCGCGCTCCACCGGCTCGCCCCGTATGCCGTCCTCGTGCTGGAAGGTGCCACCCGCCGGCCGCTCCCGAGCCCGGTCATGGACGTGCTGGGGGCGCTGGCCGGCCAGGAGGTGGCGATCGTGGGCGACCCGCCGGCGCTCGTCTTCGAGGCGGACATGGACGTGCCCATCCCCCCGCCGGACCTCGTGCAGGTGCGCGGCGGTCCGCTCGGCGGACGCGAGGGGACGTGGGCCGGTGTCGTGGGGCCGCGCCGGTTCGCCGGTGGCGTGCACCTCGAGGCTGGGTCCGTCCGGTTCGCCGACGGATCGGTCACGGCGGTGCCACTCGGCGATCTCGAGCGGTTCGTCTGACTCATGCGTGCCCCCGCGACGACCGCGACACGGGTCGTGGAGTCGGCCGATCCCGCCGCCACCACACGCCTGGGTCGATCGCTGGGCGCGGTCGCCCAGGCCGGCGACCTCGTCTGCCTGTGGGGCGATCTCGGGGCGGGCAAGACCCATCTCGCCAAGGCCTTCGCGGTCGGGCTCGGGGTGACCGAGACCGTCACCTCGCCGAGCTTCATCCTGATGGCGGAGTACCGCGGGCGGCTGCCGCTCTTCCACATCGATCCCTACCGGCTGGCATCCGCGGAGGACGCGCTGGCCGGCGGCCTCATCGATGAGCGCCAGCGCGAGGGGGTCACGCTCGTCGAGTGGCCGGAGCGGCTCGGCGACGCACTTCCCATCGCGCGCCTGGACGTCCGCATCGAGGTCACCGGCGAGACCACACGCAGGATCACGCTCGTGGCGGGCTCCGACGACGAGCGGCGCTACCTGGACGCCGCGTCATGACCCACGACGGGCGGCGCCGGGCGATCCTCGCCATCGATACGGCCACGACGCAGGTCGTCATCGCCACGGGCACGCCCGACGGCGTTGCGGACGGCGTCTCGACGTGGACGGCCGGCTACCGGCATGGCGAGACCCTGCTGCCGTCGATCGGGCGGTTCCTTGGTGAGCAGAACATCCGCAGGTCGCGCCTCGTCGGCATCGTCGTTGGCACCGGACCCGGGGCGTTCACCGGCCTGCGAGTCGGCATCGCAACGGCGAAGGGCCTCGCGCACGGGCTCGGCATCCCGCTGGTCGGCGTGTCGACGGCCGAGGCGTTGATCGAGGCGATCGAGTCGGCGGAGGCCGCCGTGGCGGCGGCCGACGGCCTCGATGTCGCGGCGGCAGCGACGGTCCTGCTGCTGCCTGCCGGCCCACGCGACCGCCTCGTGGTCCGTGCCGGCACCCGGCCCGTGCCGCTGCCCGCCGGCGAGGAGCCGACCATCGCGCCCGGCGAGCGCCTCGTGGCGGTGGACCTGGAGGGCCGGGCCCCCGACGACGCGCTGGCACGCGGGGAGACGGCTCGGGCGGGGCTCGGCCAGGCGCTGCTGCGGGCGGGCGCGGCCCGGCTGTCGGCACTCGCGGCGGATGCCGACGCCGACGCGGGATCCGCCGGATCGGAGCTCGAGACGCTCGTCCCCGACTACGTCACCCTCCCGCGCGGCGTGGCGGCCACGGGCGGGACCGTCGAATGGTCGCGCGACCCCCGCTGAGGGTGGTCATCGGGCCGATGCGGCTCGATGATCTCCCCGATGTCCACGCGATCGAGCAGGCCAGCTTCATCTCCCCGTGGCCGCCGCACGCCTACCAGAGCGAGCTCGAAAGCAACCGACTCGCCCACTACCTCGTGGCACGGATCGGTGACACGATCGCGGCGTACGGGGGCATGTGGCTCATGGTCGATGAGGCGCACATCACCACGTTCGCGGTGCATCCGGCGTGGCGTCGCCAGCGCATCGGCGAGCGGCTCCTCGTCGCGTTCCTCGACATCGCGACCGAGCGCGGCGCCCACGAGGCGACCCTCGAGGTGCGCCTGTCCAACCTGCCCGCCCGGAAGCTGTACGAGAAGTACGGATTCCGCCCGGTCGGGCTGCGGCCGCGGTACTACAGCGACGACAACGAGGACGCGCTGATCATGACCACGGACGCGCTGACCGACCCCGCGATGCGCACCCGCGTCGAGCGGCTACGCGCGGCGCTCGACGCCGCGCCTGCCCCGACCGACCCACGCGAACGACCGATCCCGGCCCCAGAGGAGACCGCGTGAGCGGACCGCTCCTGCTGTCGATCGAATCGTCGTGCGACGAGACGGGGATCGCGCTCGTCGAGGGCGGCCGGCGCATCCTCTCGAACGTGGTGGCCTCGCAGGTGGCCCTGCATGCGCCGTCGGGCGGCATCGTGCCCGAGGTCGCCGCCCGGGCCCACCTCCGCTGGATCGTGCCCACGCTCGACGAGGCCTGGTCGGATGCCGGCGTCACGTGGGATGCCATCGACGGCATCGCGGTCACGTACGGGCCCGGGCTGGCCGGGTCCCTGCTCGTGGGCATCAACTTCGCCAAGGCGCTCGCCTGGGTCCACGACAAGCCGCTCGTCGGCGTGAACCACCTCGAGGGTCATGTGTACGCGGCCTGGCTGGTCGACCCGGGCGAGGACGAGGCCGCCAAGCCCGAGCCGCTGTTCCCGCTCGTCGCCCTCGTCGTGTCGGGCGGCCACACGTTCCTGGTCGAGATGCGCGACCACCTCACCTACCGGCTGCTCGGCACGACCGTGGACGACGCCGCCGGAGAGGCGTTCGACAAGGTCGGCCGGCTGCTCGGCCTGGGCTATCCGGGCGGGCCCGCCATCCAGAAGGCCGCGGAGGGCGCCATCCGGCACGATGTCGTCTTCCCGCGCGCGTGGATGGGTGACTCGTACGATCTCAGCTTCTCGGGGCTCAAGACCGCGGCGCGGCGCATCGTGGCCGAGGCCCGCGCCGCCGAAGGGCTGCCTCCGGACGACCCCACGGCGACCCTCTCCGCGGCGACGACCGCGGAGCTGGCCTGGGGCTTCCAGGAGTCCGTCGTCGACGTTTTGGCCACGAAGACGGCGCGTGCGGCGCGGGAGATCGGGGCCCGCTCGATCGTGCTCGGTGGAGGTGTGGCCGCGAATGCGCCCCTGCGCGAGCGGCTGCAGGCGGAGGCGGAGGCGCTCGGTCTGCCCTTGATCGTGCCGCGACCCGGCCTGTGTACCGACAACGGGGCGATGATCGGGGCGGCCGGGGCTCGCCGGTTCGCGGCCGGAGAGCGGGCGGGGCTTGACCTCGACGCTCGGCCCTCGCTCCCGCTGGCGACCCGATGAGCGGACGCGCGGCCATCGACCCGGCGGATGTCCGGGCCACGCTGCGCGCCGCCGGATTGCGCGCCCGCCACGCCCTGTCGCAGAACTTCCTGGCCGATACGGATGTGCTGACGCAGATCCTCGAAACCGCGGACCCGGAGCCGGGGGGTCGTGTGCTTGAGATCGGGCCGGGGCTGGGCTTGCTCACGGCCGGGCTGCTGGATGCCGGCGCCAGCGTCACCGCCGTGGAACTCGACCGCGGCCTTGCCGTGTTCCTGCGCGAGCGGTTCGAGCCCGCGCTCGATGAGGGTCGCCTCCGGTTGATCGAAGGGGACGCGCTCGACCAGGACCTCGTCCGCCTCGTCGAGCCACCCTATGACGTCGTCGCGAACCTCCCGTACCACATCACGAGCCCGATCCTCCACGCGCTCCTGGGCACGCCACCGCGACCGCGTCGGCTCGTGCTCATGGTCCAGCGCGAGGTGGCCGAACGGATCGCGGCGCCGCCCGGGAAGATGAGCTACCTGTCGGTGTTCGTGCAGTACCACGCCCGGGTCCGGGTCGCCTTCCGCGTCCCGCCGGAGGCATTCGAGCCAGAGCCGGCCGTCGAATCGGCGGTCATCGTGGTGGAGCCGTTCGATTCGGACGACCGGCTCCCGGCCGAGGAGGAGGACCAGTTGTGGCGGCTGGTCCAGGCGGCGTTCCGCGAGCGACGAAAGATGCTCCACAACGTGCTGGCGCGACAGCTCCCCTTCGACGCGGCGCGCGTGGCCGCGGCCCTCGAGACGGCCGGGATCGCACCGGACCGTCGCCCGCAGACCGTGGCGGTCGGGGAGTGGCTCGCACTGAAGGAGGCGCTCGGACCGATCGGGGCGGACGGGCGCGGCCGGCGCTCTGGCGATGGGTGACTCGTCGGCCCGGGATCCGCACTTGACGCCCGTCGTCCGGCTCGCGCCGGCCAAGCTCAACCTGACCTTGGCCGTTGTGGGACGGCGCGAGGACGGGTTCCACGATCTGCACTCGGTCTTCGTGCCGCTGGCGCTGGCGGACCGGCTGAGTCTCGCGCCGGCGCGCGCCGCGGGGGGCGACGACACCCTCCACGTCACGGGCTTCGACGCCGGCCCGGTCGGCGACAACTTGGTCCTGCGTGCCATCGCGGCGGCCCGCGCTGCCGTGGGGGCGGGGCCCGGTCGACCGGCGACACCGGCGCTTGCCGCCCGGCTCGAGAAGCACATCCCGGTCGCCGCCGGGCTCGGTGGCGGCTCGTCGGATGCGGCCGCCGCCTTCGATGGCGCGCTCGAAGCGTGGGGCGCCGAGCTCGACCCAGATCGCCGCGCGCACGCGGCGGCTTCGATCGGCTCGGACGTGCCGTTCTTCCTGCGCGGCGTGCCGGCGCTCGTGGAGGGCCGCGGCGAGCGCCTGACGTCGCTCAAGGGCGTCCACGGACATCCGGGGATCCTGCTGGTGACGCCGTCGGTCGCCGTCCGGACGCCGGACGTGTTCTCGGTCTTCGACGGCATCCGCCGGTCGGGCGATGGGTCGATCCGGATGTCGTCGGAGCATCTGGCGCAGGAGCTGGGCAATGGCCTGTCGGGGACGGACCTGATCGCGCGAGCCGGTGTGCTCGCCTCGGCGAACGACTTGCTGCCGGCCGCGCTCCTGGTGGCGCCGGGACTCGTCGGCGTGAAGCGTTCGCTGACGCGAACGCTGACCCGGGCGGTCGGGCTAAGCGGGTCCGGACCGACCCTCTGGACGCTCTATCCTTCGCTCGCAGAGGCGGAAGGAGCGGCCGAGGTCGTCGAGGCGGCGGTCGCAGCCGGCACGATCCCGTCCCTCGGCGACGGACCGCCATCGATCATCGCCACGACCATTCGGACCGGACACGAGGAGCCAACGCCATGACCCGCCAGGCCGTCTCGACCAACGGCGCGCCCGCCGCCATCGGCCCGTACAGCCAGGGCATCGCGAGCGGCGACCTCGTGTTCTGCTCGGGCCAGCTCGGTCTCGATCCCGCCACGGGCGAGATGGTCGAAGGCGGCGTGGAGGCCCAGGCCGAGCGCGCGCTGCGCAACCTCGGCGCGGTGCTCGACGCCGCCGGCGTCGGCATGAACGACATCGTGAAGACCACGTTGTTCCTCGCCAACATCGACGACTTCGCCGCGGTCAACGCGGTCTACGCCAGGTACATGCCCGAGCCGCCGCCGGCCCGCTCCACGTTCGCTGTCGGCGCCCTGCCGAAGGGCGGTCTGATCGAGATCGAGGCCATCGCGCGACGCTCCTAGCACCTGGCCGGCGGCGCAAGTCCCGGACATGTCCGAAATCCACTCCGGAGCGCGTTACCTAGGCAGAGGGTCACCAGCGACCCGGCGCTGACGGAGATTCGATGGAAGACGCGGCCAGGCTGGCAGCCGAGCGGGATGTTCCGGCCGGCGAGCGGGACGAGGAACTCGTTATCGCGGCGCGGTCCGATCCGGCCGCCTTCGGCCTGCTCTACGCGCGCCACCGGCTCGCCGTCTTCCGCTATCTCCGCAGTCGGACCAGCAGCGAGGACGAAGCCGCCGAACTGACCGCCGTCGCCTTCGAGCGGGCGCTCACCGCGATGCCTCGATACCGACCGACGGGCGGCGGCTTCCTCGCCTGGCTCCTCCGGATCGCCCGGAACGCGGCCATCGATGCCGGCCGTCGCACATCGGCCATCCCTCTCGACGCCGACCTGCCGGACGACCACGACGCCAACACGCCCGAGGCGGCGATCCTCGCCAGCGAGACGCGCGCCACGCTCGTGGCGGCCGTCAACCGTCTGCCCGAGGTCCAACGGGAGGCCATCGCCCTCCGCTACGCGGCCCGCCTGACCGCGCGCGAGATCGGCGAGGTCCTGGGCAAGACCGACCAGGCGACCCAGAAGCTCATCAGCCGAGCCCTCGAGACCATCAGGGAGTCCTACCGTGTCGACCGCTGACGCTCGCACTCGCACGTTCGACCCGAGCGACCGGCTCGACGCCGAACTCCTCGCGCTCTTTGCCGTCCAGCCCCTGGACGGTGTCCTCGATCGGCTCGATGAGCGGATCGACCGCACGCTCCGGGCTTGGAAGCCGACCGCTCCCCAACGGCTCCGTGTGGGCCGTCGTGCCGGACTGATCGGCCTGCTCGCGGCCACGTTCGTCCTCGGTGGCGCCACCGGCAGCCTCCAGGGCCTGTACTTCTTCCTGGCCGGTCCCTTCGATGTGCCGTGGCATCGCGGCGAGCACATCGGCCTGTCGCAGACGGTCGACGGCTACAGGGTGACCATCGACCGCGCCTACGCGGATGCGACTCGCCTGGCCCTGGCCATCTCCGTCGTTGACGAGCGGAAGCGACCCGGAACGACCCAGATCATGGCGTTCTCTACGGTCGTGACCGATCAAGACGGTGAGTACGAGTCCGGCGGCGGCGCCACATCGAGGCCAGACGGCGAGTTCGCGGCCGTCAACGTGGCCTGGAAGCAGCCGGCGGTGCTGCCGCTTCCCGCGGGGCCGCGCCAGTTGCACGTCGTCCTGCCATTCATCATGGTCCGCGACGACACCGAGCCGCCGCCGGAGCCGAACGACTGGAATCCCTGGCACCAGATCGCAGGTCCATGGACCTTCGATTTCGAGCTGGTGGTGGACGGCGGTACGACCGTCACTCCTGACGCCGTCGCCGAGATCGACGGCGTCAGGGTCACCGTGCCTCGGCTCATCGCTGCCTCCGGCATCGTTCGGGTCGAGATGCGAATCGACGGAGATCTGCCGCCCGGTGAATGGACACCGATCGGCGAGGTCAGTCACGGGAGGAAGGTCCTGCCGTTCGTCGTCGGGGACCTCGACGCGGGGCCTGACGGCATGCTCGCGTTCATGACCGATGGCGGCGTGCCGAGTGCGTCGGGCGAATGGACCGTGACCGTCAAGGAGCTGATCAACGGGAACGGCGACGAGCGGCTCCAAGGTCCGTGGGTGCTGAAGTTCAGCGCGCCGTAGGTCGATAACTCGGGGAGGGGGCCCTACGCGGGGTGGAGCTCCTTCTCCCAGTGCTCCCACGCCAGCTCGACGGCCATCCCGGCACGCTCGTAAAGCCGGGTGGCACCGGTGGGATTCTCCAAATCGACCGTCAGCATCGCCGTCGACAGGCCGCGTCGGCGGAACTCGGCGAACGCCAGGTGCAACAGCGCGAGGCCGAGGCCACTCCCGCGCCATGGACGCCGGACACCGAGCTCCTCGACCGAGCCCGCTTCGGCATCGGCGGCGAGTCCGGCACGACCGACGAGAACGCCGGCGATCTCATCGCCCGCACGGGCGACCATGACGAACCGCGAATCCGAGCGGTCGCGACCGACCACCCGGTCGACCCAGTCCTCGTAGCCGCCCATCGCCTCGCCCCAGTGATCCTGGAACGCCTCGTGCAGGGCCTCGTACACGGCTCGCGTGTCGCGCTCGGGTTCGAATGGCGCGATCTCGAGGCCGGGCGGCAGGGACGCGGCCGGACCATCGGCGTCCAGTTCGATCGTCATCCGCCACCAGGTCCGCACACACCCGTAGCCGAGCTCCCGGAACAGCTCCGCCGCGGCCTCGTTCTGGACGAACCGAGCCGCGCGAACCGTGAAGCGCCTGGAGTCCGCGGGGATCAGGCGTCGAGCGTGCTCCTCGGCGAGCAACGTGATGAAGGTCCCGAGCCCGCGACCTGTCGCCTCCGGACGCACCAGGCCGATCGCAAGGACGCTCGTGACCGGCTCGCCGTCCGGGTGCAGCAAGAGAGCGGCAACGAGGCCATCGGCATCGTCGAACACGAGCGGGGCATCGCGCGCGGGGTCGAAGCTCGGCGCCGTGAGGGTGGCCCGCATGTCGGCCTCATCCGTCCAGGCGACGCCGACCTCGTCGAGCGTGACGGCGTTGAACAGCTCGGCGAGGGCAGCAGCGTCCTCGATGGTCGCGCTCCGGACCGTGTGCCCCGCCGACGGATGGACCCGCATCCACTCATGCTGTCATGCCCGCCCGGGTTGTCGCGGGAGGAATTCGGCGTTCTCGTGGTCCTGGAGCGCCGCCAGGTAGACCGGATCGCCCCAGCGTCGCCCTTCCTCCTCGGGCGTCAGGTCCTCGAGATGGGTCATCACCCACCACAGGTTCCCGAACGGATCGCGGAGGCGACAGCTGCGATCGCCCCACGGCATCATGCCTGGAGGCGTGCGACCGTCGCACCGGCCTCGAGCGCCTGGCGCAGCGTCGCGTCGTAATCGGGGACGTACAGCCGCAGGAACGACGGCGTCTACGGCCGATGGCATGCCTCCGCGAGTGCCCGCGCCGGCCGTTTGTCGACCTGTCGAGCCTAGACTGCCGGACATGACCCGATCGGGCCGCACGATGGTTCTCGTCGTTCTGTTCGCCGTGGCCGTCTTCCTGTCGCCGACTCCGGTGTCGGCCGCGTTCTGGATCGTGCTCGACAGGACCAGCGGACCGAGCGGGACCGTGGTGCATGGCAGGACGCTCGGTTCGGGCTCGGTCACGCTCGCGCCCAGCCGGTCGTTGCCCCTATTCCTGGTCGAGGACGGGCTGGCATCGCAGATCGATGACCCAACCGACGGGCGTCTGATCCGGCTCGGCGACCTGGTCGTGGACGCCAATGGCGACGGCACGACGACCTTCACGATCCCGGCCGTGGCCGCGGGCCAGTACGACGTCCTCGTGCACTGTGAGCCATGTGCCCCGTCGAGTGCCGGGGCCACGATGCTCCACGGCGCCGACCTGGAGGTCTCGCTGGCGCCTCCCGCGACCGATACGGTCCCTGCGTCGACCTTCGGCGCATGGGTTCTTCTCGCACTCGTCGTCGTGGCTGCCACCTTGCTCCTGCTGCGCCGCGTCCCCGGCCGACCCGCCTGAAGCGCGCTTGACGGTCCCGGCGAACCGCCCATACCATCCGGCTTCCAACTGATGACACCCCTCTTCCGCCCGTCGGGCACCGCACGCAGCGCGGGCGACCATCGCCCCACGCACGCCCGACGCCGCGCATGAACCCTCCAAGTCCCGAGCCCATGTCTGGGCAAGCCGGCCGAACCACCGCCGTGGTCCTCGCGGCAGGTCTCGGCACGCGCATGAAGTCCTCGCTCCCCAAGGTGCTGCACTCGCTGTGCGGCCGACCGATGCTGGCGTACGTGCTGGACGCCTGGGACGAGGCAGCGGCCGCCGACGGTGCGACCGCCACACGGCCCGTGATCGTCTATTCACCGGCCGTGGATGCCATTCGCGAGGTCTTCGCCGATCGAGCCGATTACGCGCTGCAGGACGAGCCTCGCGGCACCGGCGACGCTGTTCGCGCGGCAATCGGCGCGGTCCCCGAGGACGCCACCGAGGTCCTGATCCTGTCGGGGGATGTTCCCCTCATCTCGGCAACCGATCTCGAGGCCATCCTGGAGGCGCGCCGCCAGGACGACGCCGCCATCGCCCTCGCCACCGTGTTCGCCGCCGACCCCGCTGAGCTCGGGCGCATCGTCCGCAGCGAGTTCGGCATCGTGGAAGCGATCGTCGAGGTCAAGGACGCCGACGAGGACCAGCTCGCGGCCAACGAGATCAACTCGGGGCTGTACGCCTTCGATGCCGCCTGGTTGCGCCGTCGGATCGAGTCGCTCGAGCCGTCCCCCACGACCGGCGAGCTGTACCTGACCGAGCTCGTCCGCCTCGCACGCGAGGACGGTCGACTGGTCACGGCCGTGGTCTTCGAGGACGACGGGCGCTTCGATGGCATCAACGACCGCTCACAGCTCGCGGCGGCCGAGTGGAACCTGCGCGTCCGCCGCAACGAGGAGCACATGCGCGACGGCGTCACGATGCGCGACCCGTCCACGGTCTACCTCGACTGGGATGTGACGCTCGCACCGGACGTCACGCTCGAACCGAACGTGATCCTGCGCGGCGGCACGTCGATCGGGGAGGGGACCGTGATCGGCGCGGGGAGCCAGATCGTCGACAGCAAGGTGGGTGCGCGTGCGTTCGTCTGGGCGTCGATCATCGAATCCTCGACGATCGAGGACGACGCCAAGGTCGGGCCTCTTAGCCACGTGCGCGGCGGCAGCGTGATCGGCCAGGGCGCCTATGTCGGCAACTACGCCGAGCTCAAGAACAGCCGGCTCGGCGCTGGCTCGAAGCAGGGCCACATGAGCTACCTCGGGGATACCGAGGTCGGCGAGCGCGCGAACATCGGTGCCGGTTCGATCACCGCCAACTACGACGGCACGAACAAGCACCCCACGACCATCGGCGAGGGCGCGTTCATCGGCGTCGACACGATGATCGTCGCGCCACGAGACATCGGGAAGGGTGCGCGGACGGGTGCGGGCGCCGTGGTCACGAAGGACGTGCCGGCCGGCAAGCTCGCCGTCGGGGTTCCCGCGCGTATCCGCGAACCCCGGTCCAAATCCGCACCTGGTGACGCGTCCTCGTGAGCGGCCCGATCTTCGAGCTCGCGCTCATCGTCGTCCTCGTGCTCCTCAACGGCGTCTTCTCCGCGACGGAGATCGCCCTGGTCACCCTCCGGCGCAGCCGGATCCAGCAACTCATCGACGAGGGCAACAAGGCGGCGATCCGCGTCCAGCACCTCAAGTCGAACCCCGGCCGCTTCCTCGCAGTCATCCAGGTCGGCATCAACTTCCTGGGCTTCCTGGCCTCCGCGTTCGCGGCGGTCAGCCTCGTGGACGATGTCGCGGCGAACCTGCGTGGGTTGGGGCCACTCGCGGATGCCGCCAGCGCGGTCGCGCTCGTCGTCGTGACGATCCTGCTCACACTGTTCACTATCGTGTTCGGCGAGCTCGTGCCCAAGCAGATCGGTCTCGCCCACGCCGAGCGCGTCGCCATGTCGACCGCGCGGCTCATGGAATTCCTTGGGTCCCTGTTCGGGCCGCTCGTGACGGCTCTCACGTGGATCACGCGCAGAATCGCACGGCTGTTCCGGGCCGACGTCGCCGCCGACGAGCGAATCAGCTCCGAGGAGCTGCGCCTGATCATCGAGCAGGGTGGCGAGCAGGGCATCCTCGAGGCCGAGGAGGAACAGATGATCCATGCGGTCATCGAGCTCGGCGAGCAGCGCGTGCACGAAGTCATGGTCCCGCGCATCGCGATGGTCACGCTCACGACCTCGGCGACGATGGAGGAGGCGGTCGACACGATCATCGAGCAGGGCCACAGCCGGATCCCGGTCTACGAGGACACGATCGATGAGATCGTCGGCATCCTGTACGCCAAGGACCTGCTGCCGTTCCTGAAGCCGGGCGGCGTCGAGGCGCCGGCGCTGCGGACGCTGCTGCGGACGCCGGTCTTCGTGCCCGAGTCGATGAGCGTCGACGACCTGCTCCACGAGCTCCAGCGGCGCAAGGTCCACATGGCCGTCGTGCTCGACGAATACGGCGGCACGGCGGGTCTCGTGACCATCGAGGACCTGATCGAGGAGATCGTCGGCGAGATCCAGGACGAGTACGACGTCGAGGAGCCGATGATCGTGAAGCTCTCCGAGGACGAGGCGCGGGTCGACGGTCGAGCCGCGATCGACGACCTGATGGAGCTGTTCGAGACACAGGTCCCGCTCGACGACGCCGAGGAGTACGACACGGTCGGCGGGCTGATCTATCACCGGATCGGCGGCGTCCCGAAGCCCGGTGACCAGGTGGCGGTCGACGGGCTGATCCTGACCGTCGAGACGACCGATGGCCGGCGGGTCGGCAAGGTGCTCGTGGTGCGGTCACGCACCGATGGCGTGTCCGACGACGAGGCGGACCGCTAAACGTCGCGCGCCGGCGGGCCGGCGGGCCGGCGGGCGGCGCCCGGGCCTCAGTCAGGCCGAGATGACCCCCACGATGATCTCCTGCAGCCGTGCCCGGGCCGCCGGTTGGAGCACACCCGCGGCGTCGAGCTCCGCCAGCGCCTCGTCCCGGTAGCGGCGCGCCTGGTCGCGGGTGTAGTCGCGGGCGCCGACGCGCTCGAGGATGGCGACGATCTCTGTCAACTCGGCCGACGACCGATCGCGCTTCGCGTACAGCTCCAGCAGCCGGGCCCGATCCTCGGCGCCCGCGTGCTCGACCGCGTAGATGACGGGCAGGGTCTTCTTCTTGTGGGCGACGTCTGACGGCTCCTTGCCGGTCGCCTGTTCCGCTCCCCAGATGCCCAGCAGGTCGTCGTTGATCTGGAAGGCGAGCCCCAGCGCCCAGCCGAAGCGCCGGTACCGCGTGATCACCGCCTCGTCGTCGGTCGCGAGCAGGGCACCGGCCTCGATCGAACCTGCGATCAACGCCGCTGTCTTGCGCCCGATCATGTCCAGGTAGCCATCGACCGACATCAGCTCGTCCGACTCGCTCGTGGCGATGTCGATGTACTGACCCTCACAGAGCGCGAGGCAGGTTTCGTCGTAGAGGCGCATCAGGCGCAGGACCTTGGCGTCGGAAAAGCCGAGGTCGGTCAGTCGATGGAGGGCGATGCGCGACAGGCTGAACAGCGTGTCGCCGGCGTTGATGGCCTGGGGGACCCCGTGCTTGGTCCAGAGTGTCGCTCGATGCCGGCGCTCACGATCGCCATCCTCGATGTCGTCGTGCACGAGGCTGAAGTTGTGACCGAGCTCGACCGCGGCGGCCCCCGGAAGGGCCTTGCGGTGATCGCCCGCGATCGAGGCGTAGGCGAGCAGGCCGAGGAGCGGGCGGATCCGCTTGCCGCCGCTCGCACCGGAGCCGTCGAGCGCGAGGTGGTAGCGGACCATCTCGTACAGGCCATGGGTCGAGGGATCGCGGTCCTGGACGAGCCGGACGATCTCGCCCTCGGTATCGGCGATGAGCTCGGCGAGGTCCAGCTCGGGGAGCGTCGTGGTCATCGTGGCGTCAGTGTACACGAAACGTGTTCGCTCGCGGTAGCCTGTTGGCTCCCAAGGGCGGGAAGCCCGGCCGCGCCCCGCCTGTCGCCCACCGCCGTGAAGACGCCGGCGCGGGGGACGCGACCGCACCGGCGTCTACCCGAAGTACGCCCGGAACGGCGCGGCGGATGACCCCTCAACCGCCGAGATCGGTGACGCGCCCTCCGTGATACCGTCGAGCGCGAGATGCCCGTCCCCCGCCGCTACACGACCGATGCCATCGTGCTGTCGCGGTTCGACCTCGGGGAGGCGGATCGGGTCCTCACCCTCATCACCCCGGCGGGCGGCAAGCTCAAGGCGATCGCCAAGGGCGTGCGACGCACGACCTCGCGGCTGGGTGGCAGCCTCGAGCCGTTCGCGGAGCTCACCGTCGCTTTGGCCCGTGGCCGGACGTTCGATGTCGTCACGCAGGTCAGCGTCGGGCACGCCTGGCTGAACCTGCGCGACTCCCTCGAGAGTGCCGCCACCGCCTGGTACCTGGCCGAGCTCGCCGACCGGAGCCTCGAGGAACGCCACGCGGCCGAGCCGTTGTATGCGCTCCTTCGGCGCGCCTATGAGCTGCTCGACGCCGGCATGGCGCCCGGCCGCGTCGCGCGCTGGTACGAGATGCACCTGCTCGACGAGCTGGGCATGCGCCCCGAGGTCGATCGGTGTGTCGAGTGCGACCGCATGCTCGAATCCGAGGAACGTTTCCGCTGGGTCCCACCGCTCGGTGGGGTCATCTGCCAGCGCTGTCCCGGGCCGCCGCACGACCGAACGGGCCTCAGCCTCGAAGGCCTGAAGTTGCTCAAGGCATACCAGCGCCTTGACATCGAGGCGCTCGCCGCGCTCCGCCTGGCCGCCGCCGTCGAAGGCGAGGTCGAGACGGCACTGCGCGACTTCGTGCGCCAGGCGCTCGAGCGCGAGGCCCGCTCCCTCGCGTTCCTTGACGAGGTTCGCGTCGCACGTTGACGGGCCGGGCGTGGTGCGCTCCGGCAACACGTTGACCACGGGATGTCTGGGCGTTCGTGGGTAGTTAGGTACGACGCGGCGTATTCCGGTTGAGAAGAACGTTTACCGAAACGAGATGAGAACTGGCGCTTTCGTACTGGCCCGACGGTACTGTTCCGTGGCATAGTCGGTTCGGTTCTCATCCGCGTCCGCGGCGCCGGCGGGCGCGAGCTCTTCATCTGCGGCGGACCGGTCAAGGAGAAACGATGCACGCGACCACAGTGGGCTTTGCTAGACGTCGATCGGCCAGAGCGGCGGCCTGGTATGCAGCGGGGGCCCTGCTCGCGACGGCGGTATTGGCACCCGCGTCGTTCGCGGCCGCCCCGAATCCGACGCTCGGATCTGCGAACGTCGACGGGAATCCGGGTGAATGGGTGGCGGGCGACTACTTCGCCGACATGACCGACGGCGGGGATCCCGGCCGCGATACGCACGCGACCCTCTCCGTCCGCTACGACTGCGAGACCGAGACCCTGTACGCCCTCGTCATGACGGACGTCCCGGGCAAGGCCAAGCAGGATCGCCCCGATGAGGCCTATGTGTCGATCGACGGCACCAAGGTCGTCCGGGCATCGCACGGTGACGACGGCACGCCGCCCGATTTCGCCTGGGTCAATGGCAACGGCACGCGGGCCGACGGCTACGAGGCGTCCGCGAACGTGGCGCCCGGTTCCTACTCGCTGCGCGCCCACGTCCTGTACGAGTTCGACGACGGCGACGGGTACCTGCCGCTGGACACGGTCCCGCGCGAGGCGCCGTTGACCATCGACTGCCCCGAGCCTACCCCGGAGCCGACGCCGGAGCCGACCCCGGTGCCGACCGACGTGGTCAATCCGACCGACTCGGCAAATCCGACCGACGTGGTCAATCCGACCGACTCGGTCGCGCCCACGGACTCCACGAATCCCACCGATGCGGTCGAGCCGACCGACTCCGTCCTGCCGACGCAGGGCGTGGCACCGACGCCGACGCCCGTCGGCAACGTCGGTGGCGCGACCGGAACGCCCAAGATCACGTTGCCCCCGACCGATACGCTGCCAGCGAGCCCGACGGCCGGGATCGACGGGTGGCGCTTCGCCCTCGTCCTGATGGCGGGCATCATCGCGGCCATCGCCTTCCTGACGCCGGCCCGCCGGCAGCCGGTCGAGGTCGAGGTCGAGACGACCGACCCGCTCGAGCGGACCGACTCGAAGGACTGACGAGCACGACCTGGACGTCCGGCGTCGGACGTCCCGGACCTAGATGAGCGGGGCGATCAGCGCAGCAGCGCGGGTCGCCCCGTCCGTCTCGACCGGCCGGTAGTCGATCGGCCGGTCGATCTCGTCCGCGATCGCGTCGGCGATGACCTCGGGTGGGGACGCCGCGTACTCCATGTATCGGCCCGCGCCGTAGCGGTCGAGCCGGTGGCGCACGTGCCGGTTCTGCTCGAAGTGGTCGCGCAACGGGAAGTACAGGAACGGCCGCCGCGCGGCCGCCAGCTCCATCGTCGTCGTCAGCCCGCCCTGGACGACGGCCAGGTCGCAGGCCGCCAGGTGCCGGTAGAGCTGCGGGACGAACGCCCGGACCTCGACGCCGGCCGGGGCGCCCAGCGAGTCCGGGTCGATCCGCGGCCCGGCCACGGCGATCATGCGCAGGCCGTTCACCCGGCGCGCGGCCTCCGGGTAGCTCGCGATCACGCGCCGCAACAGCGCCTCGCCGACCCCTGACCCGCCGACTGTCACGATCACGACACGCTCGTCCGGCTGGTAGCCGAGCTCGCGGCGCAGCTCCTCCCGTCCTTCGATGAGCGGGGTCGGGTCGAACCCCGTCACATAGCCGCTGAAGGCGTAGTGCCGCTCGGTCCAGTCGCGGATGGGCCCGAGCCCCGGCCCGAACTCGTCGGGCACGATGTCGTCGGGGTCGCCGACGAAGATCGCACGGTCGCGGACGCGCGGGAATCGCTCGACCTGCTCGATCATCTCGGCGTTGTAGTCGGACGTCAGGAACGCCTCGCGATCGCCGCCAGATGGCATCGGCAGCCAGCCCACGAAGTCGGTCATCCACGCGAACGCCGTCCGCTTGAGCTCCGGGTTCTCGTGGAGGAAATAGTCCACGTCCCAGGCCTCGTCACCGATCACGAGGTCGTATTCGCCGCTCTCGACGGCGTCGTGGAACACCATGAAGTTCGCCACGAGGATCTCGTCCATGCGCCGGATCGCCTGGAACGCGTTGAGGTCGTGCTCGGACGACTCCGCGGTGATGTGGGCCGATTCGGACGCGAGTTCGGCGCTCAGCGGGTGGATCCGCTCGCCGTTCGCCTCCAGCACGTCCGTGACGGGGCTCTGGGCGAGCCAGTCGATCTCGACGTCCGGACGGAGCTTGCGGAGCTCGCCCGCGATCGCCACGTCGCGCTGGGCGTGGCCGAGCCCGATGGGGGAGGAGATGTACAGGGCCCGACGCCGGCGCGCCAGCGCGCGGGTCCACGTCCGTGGGGTCGGCTGCGGCGTCGATGGCGGCGTCGAGGGCGCGATCACTGGACCGTCTCCTGTGCGAAGGATCGGACGAAGTCACGGATGAGCAGGTTCGCGAGGACCGGATGGCGGCCCGGGATCATGTCGTCGGCACCCTCCACCTCGACGAGGGCGCGCATCAGGGCGACCTTGCGAGATCGCGCACGAACTCGCGGATCAGGAGGTTTACCCGGATCGGATCGCGAGCATTCGGACCGTGGCCGGCGCCTTCGATGATCTCGAACCGCGCCTGCGGGATGGCACGCGACAAGGCGATACCGCGCGACAGCCCGGTGATGGCGTCGCGGTCCCCCTGAATGATGAGAACGGGGCAGCGCACGGACGCGCACATGGCGACGAACGAATCCGCGTCGACCGACTCCGTGTACATGGTCGCGCCGAGGGTCTCGGGGTCCGTCGAGCTGCCGTAGTCGACACCATCCTCGACCTGCTTCGTCGAGTGCGGCTCGTTGAACATCTCGCTGAAGAAGAATCCGAGATAGGCCGCGAAGTCGCGCCGCCAGAAGTCGAGGGTCTGCTTGGCCCACCCCTCCTCGGTATCGAGGACCGCGTCGAACGGGACGTTGCGCTCCCGAAGGCGGTCACCGAGTGGGACGGCCGGGCCGATGAGGACGAGCCCGAGGACCCGATCGGGATATTGGCTTGCGATCATGATCGCCGGGACGGCCGCACCGGACAGGCCCACGAGGATCGCCGCATCCGTGCCACTTGCATCGAGCACGGCCAGGAGGTCCCTGGCGATCGCCACATCGCTGTGGGCAGCTGGGTCGCGGGGTCGATCCGATCGTCCGTTACCGCGCGCATCCCAGGCGATGACACGATGGCGCCGCGCGAAATCAGGGATTTGCGCCTTCCAGATCCGCGAGTGGACGATCGACCAGGGCGGCACGAACATGATCGGCGGGTCGCCGCTGCCGTAGACCTCGAAGGCCACGCGGCTGTCCTCGCCTTCCACGAAGCCCGCGACGTCCGGGTAGCGCGCGCGCATCTGCTCGTGCGGGCCGGTGCGTGCGGCCGCGGGCATCGGGACGGCCGCGCGCTCAGGCGCTGCGTGGACCATGGCCTTCGGCCCAGCGCCAGAGCGTCGAGGTGATCCGCCAGCCGTCTGCGGTTCTAGCCAGCAGCGCGTATTCCACGTAAACGGCCGAATGGACGATCGCGCTCGCGATGTCGCCCGAGACGCTGGCGACGTCGATCCGGATCGCCCGGTCGGGAAGATCCCTCGATCGACCCCTCCCTTGTCTTGTGGCCTCGACCATCTCGTCCTTCGTCGTCAGGTCGAGGGTGTCGGAACGGTCCGGGCCCTGGCCGAGCGCATGCTTCGCGAGCCCTGGATGGAGCGCGCGATCCATCCGGGCCGCATCGCCCTCGAACCAACCCTCGAAGTAATCGAGCAGGCTGTCCCGGATCGCCGCCGAGTCCCCGGAACGGATGGTCTCGTCGACCGCTTCCGCCTGCCAGGCCATGTCGATCGTCATCTTCGTCACCTCCCCGTCGCGGTCGCGTTCAGGTCGGGCGAGGTCTCGGCGCTGCGCCGCAACAGGGGCCCGACCTTGCGGAGGGCGGAGCGCATCGGCAACATCGACTCGTTGACGCCCAGCAGGATCAGTTCCTCGGCACCAAGGAACGGGATGGCCATCAGGGCGCCGATCTCATCGGGGGTGAATCCACCGAGATCGGTGCCCCGTTCCTGCTCGCGCCGCGCAACGTCGGCCAGCATGCGCGGCCACTCGCCGACCATCCGGCGAACCGCGGCCGCGACCTCGGGATCGGACCAGCCGGCGGCGATCATCTCCTGGAGGATCCGGACGTAGCCCGATTCGATGTCGGCGTCGAGGAAGTCGCAGGCGAGCTCCCAGCGGACCCACAGCGGTTCCGGCGCATCGAACATCTGACGCTGTCGCTCCAGCAGGCGCTCGTTCTCGGCTTCGAGGACCGCCAGGATGAGCTGGCGCTTCGACCCGAAGTGGTAGTGGATCTGGCTGAGCGGAACCTCGGCTTCCTCGGCCACGTGCCTGCGTCGAAAGATTCGCGTAGCCGTCGGCGAGCAAGCAACGCCGGGCCGCGGCCAGGATCGCGCCGCGGGTGTCGGCGGTCGCCTGGCCGCGGCGCTCGGCGCGTGTTCCTATGGGGGACTGATCAGCGTCGACCACGCCCCGAGCATACGACCCCGTGCTCATGCGGCCACCGCGTACACGGCGGCGAGGATCAGGGCCACGCCGAGCGGGCGGGTGAGTAGCCGTCCCCCCGGCAGGTTCTTCTCGATCGCCGTCAGCCCGCCGAGGACCAGCATCGCGGTGAGGCTGCTGAGTCCGACGCCGAACATCACGAGCATCAGCGACCAGCAGCATCCGACGCAGAAGGCACCGTGCGCGATCCCCATCAGCAGGGCCTCGCGTCGTTCCGACACCCCTCGCCAGCGATTCAGCACGAAGCCCAACGGGCTCCGGCACTCGTCCAGGCAGCGGTCGCGGAGCGGGCTGAACTGCCACAGGCCGGCTCCGAGCAGCGTCGCCCCGATGATCAGCTGCGGATGCGTCGCGAGCCAGGGGAGGGCCTCGACCGCCGCGTGGACGCCTCGATCGGCGGCCCACGCGGCGAGCCCGAACCCCGCCCAGACCAGCAGGTATCCCGAGCAGCAACAGCGTGACCAGCTGCATCGGTCGGGCACGTCGCCCCACGAGGGCGGCGAACGTGACCACGAGCGGGACGCTGCTGGGTAGCATCATCGCGACGATCATCAGCGTCCAGCCCACGGTGAACGCCGTCGCCCCGATGGCCAGCGAGGCGCCGGCCCCGCCGACCGCATCGTGATGGAGGTAGTGGCCGTACGGCGAGCCCTCCCAGATCCACAGCGCCAGCCATGCGACCACGGTGATCGCAACGAGCGATCCGGCCAGGATCGCCCGATCGCGACCGGGAACACGGAGATGCGCGGGAGCGAACATCGGTCAGTCCGATCTCGGCGTCCGCGCGCCGTCAGGCGGCGAAGCGGAAGTGGCCCTGGAGGGCGTTATGGTCTTGCAGGTCGACGCTGGGGATGCCGTGGCCCTCCCCGTCACGTGTGTACTGGCTCGCCTTGCTCGCATAGACGGGCGAACCCGGGATCGTGCTGAAGACGGTCTCGGCGAGGGTGGTCGGGTTGCCCGTCGCGCCGACGAATGGCGCCATCTCCGCCTGCACCCGCGAACCGATCGTGAGCTTGCCTTTCCCGCCATCGACCGTGAAGTTGATCGGTGCCCGCTCGACGGCGACGACCTCCCCGATGAGGCCGGCCAGATCCGCGATCGCCCCGCCGAGCTGCCCCGTGAACAGCTGCAGCAGCGCGCCTTCCTGCTCGGCGGTGGCGCGCTCGTCCACGAACACGACCGCTTTCCAGGACTTCGGGATCAGGATGTTCTTGGGGATGTGCGCCGAGACCGCCATCGTGAGCCCGTCCACATTCACGCCCTCGATCGAGCCCTTCTCGATCCCCCAGGCGATGACCGTGTCGCACGTCTTGAAGTCGGGGTCCTCGCCGACCCAGCACGGACACAGGACGTTGCAGGTACAGACCTCCAGGAGTCGTCCTTCGATCTCGTACGCCATGTCGCACCCCTCCGTCTTGTCGCCCCGCTCGTCCTCTCGGGGCTATCGGTCGACCGACCGATATCGGTCGAACGACCGAACAATACCGCACGGGAACCGGATGTCAAGGCCCCCAGGCTCTCGGCGGCCCGTGGTTCTCTGCTAGCATCGGGGCCCAGTCCTCGCGGCCGGCCATGCCAGGTCCGGCGCCCCCTCGGAGACCCCACCCGTGACCCTCCCCAAGACCGACCCGAGCGAGGTCGCGCCAGACGACGTCGCGCCCGCGATCGCCGATCTCGACACGATCGTCTCGCTGTCGAAGCGGCGCGGCTTCATCTTCCCGTCATCGGAGATCTACGGCGGCATCAACGCGGTCTGGGACTACGGCCCGCTCGGGGTCGAGCTGAAGAACAACGTCAAGCGTGCCTGGTGGCGGTCGATGGTCCAGGAGCGCGACGACATCGTCGGGCTCGATGCCGGGATCCTCATGCACCCGCAGGTGTGGGTGACGTCCGGCCACGTCGGCTCCTTCAGCGACCCGCTGGTCGAATGCCTGACCGATCACCGTCGCTTCCGGCTCGACGAGCTGCCGGGCGCCGAGGGGCTGTCCGCGACCGACCTGGCCGACCCGGGGATCGTCGAGCGTCTCGGTCTGAAGTGCCCGGTCGACGGCGGGCCGCTGTCTGCGCCGCGCCGGTTCAACCTGATGTTCAAGACGTTCATGGGCCCGGTCGAGGAGGACGCATCGGTCATCTATCTCCGGCCCGAGACCGCACAGGGCTCGTACGTGAACTTCAAGAACGTCCAGCAGTCGAGCCGCAAGAAGCTGCCGTTCGGGATCGCCCAGATCGGGAAGTCGTTCCGCAACGAGATCTCGCCGGGCAACTTCGTGTTCCGGATGCGCGAGTTCGAGCAGATGGAGATGCAGTACTTCGTGCGGCCCGAGGCCGAGGCGGCCGCCGCCTTCGAGGAATGGCTCCCCGCCCGCCGCGCCTGGTACGAGCGCTACGGCGTCACGCCGTCACGCCTGCGGCTGCGCGAGCACGCGCCGGACGAGCTGGCGCACTACGCGAAGAAGGCCGTCGACGTCGAGTACCGATTCCCGTTCGGCTGGAAGGAGCTCGAGGGCGTCCACAATCGCGGCGACTTCGACCTGTCGCGGCATTCGGAGGCGTCGGGCGAAAGCCTCGAGTATTTCGACCAGGCAACGAACGAGCACGTGATCCCATGGGTCGTCGAGACGGCCGCCGGGGCGGATCGCGCCGCGTTCACCTTCCTGATCGACGCCTACCGGGAGGAGGAGGTCCGCGGCGAGACGCGCGTGTCGCTGGCGCTCCACCCGGACCTGACGCCGTACAAGGTCGCCGTGCTGCCGCTGCTCAAGAAGCGACCCGAGATCGTCGAGCTCGCCCACCGCATCAAGGACGACCTCAAGCGCCACACGATGGCGGTCTACGACGACACGGCCGCGATCGGCAAGCTGTATCGGCGCCAGGATGAGATCGGCACCCCGTGGTGCGTGACGGTCGACGTGGAGTCGCTCGAGGACGGGGCGGTCACGGTGCGCGACCGGGATTCGATGAGCCAGGAGCGCGTGCCGGTCGAAGGGGTGACGCGGTTGATCCTCGATCGATTGGAGGCGGCGCGGCGGTGACCCCGGCCGAGGAGCTGGCTCGGTCCGTCCGCGCTTGGCTCGATGGGCTTGACACCAGCCAGCGCGAGACGGCGACGTTCCCGTTCGAGGGTCGCGAGCGCGTCGCCTGGGACTATCGACCCGGCGAGCGCGGCGGCCTTGCGTTCGCAGACATGCGTCCGGACCAGCGCTCGGCGGCGATTGCCGTCATCGGCGCCGCGATGAGCGCGCGCGGGGCGGACGAGGTCGCGGCGGTCATGGCGCTCGAGTCGATCCTCGGGGAGCTCGAGCGGGAGAGCGGTCGGAGCGGGCACGCCCGCGACCCGGAGCGCTACTGGTGGGCGGTCTTCGGGGACCCGGCTGCCCCGGGGCCGTGGTCGTGGCGCATCGGCGGGCACCACGTGGCCATCCACCTGACCGTGGCCAACGGGGAGGTCGTGGGCAGCGCGCCGTCCTTCCTCGGCGCCAACCCGGCCGTCGTGCCCCGTGGACCGACGGCGGGTGCGAGAGCGCTCACCGGTGAGGAAGCACTCGCGCGTGCGCTCCTTGGCGCCCTGTCAGCGGAGCAGCGGGCGATCGCGATCGTCGATCCCGTGGCGCCGCCCGACATCCTGAGCGGGATCGGCGCGCGCGCCGACGTCTCGGCGGTCCCGAGCGGAATCCGCCACGACGCACTGGCCCCGCCGCAGCAGGAGGGACTCGAGCGGCTCATCAAGCACTACCTCGGGCGCGCTCGGGACGAAGTGGCCGCCGCGGATTGGGACCGGATCGCGGATGCCGGCCTCGCCGCGGTGACCTTCGCGTGGGCCGGTCCAGCGGACCCGGGTCGTGGCCACTACTACGCGGTCCGCGGCCCCGGATTCCTCGTCGAGTATGACAACACCCAGAATGGGGCCAACCACATCCACGCGGTCTGGCGCGACCTCCACAACGACTGGGGCGAGGACGCGCTCGCCCGGCACTACCGGCGCCAGCACACGACGGCCGAGTAACGCCGCTGGCGGGCCGCGCCGCGCCGCGTCCCGCGACGTCTACTGGTCGGCGTTCGCCTCGGCGGCGTCGATGGCGGCAGCCAGGTCCGCGCCCGCCACGCCCCGGGGTTCCTTGCCCTTGGGCCAGTACAGCTCCTTCTTGACCGCGGTCTCGGGCAGGCCGAGCTCCAGGAGCGTCTGCTCCGCGGACAGGATCATGTCCGGGTTGCCGCACAGGTACGCGATCGTGCCACCCGGATCGAGCCCGAGCTCGTCGACGACCGGACCGACGATCGTCTCCACGCGGCCGGTCCGCCCGGTCCAGCCCGCGTTCGACGGATCGTCGGGACGGGAGACGGTCGGCACGAACGTGACCGGGTACTCCCCGGACGCCTCCCAGCCCTCGACGAGCTCGCGATAGCCCAGGTCGCGCTCATGCGACACACCATTGAGGAAGATCGCCCGCCGGGGGCGGCCCGCCGCCAGCGAATCGCGCATCATCGAGACGAACGGCGCGTTGCCCGTCCCCGACGAGACGAACAGGTGGGCTCGGTCGTCGTCGGGTTCCAGGAGGAACTTGCCCTTCGGGCCGATCATCCGCATCCGGTGACCCACCGGCAGGTCCCACAGGACCGGCGTGAACGTTCCACCCACGACCAGCCGCAGGTAGAACTCGTAGCCCGTGTCGCCGGCCACGCTCGGCGCGGACGCGACCGAATACGGCCGCTGCACGATCTTGCCGTCGACGAAGACACCGATCGTCATGTACTGCCCGGGCTCGAACGGCGTCGGCTCCTCGTCGAAACGGACCCAGAAGTAGGCCAGGCTGTCGTGCTGGTCCGCGCGCTTCACGAGCGTCGCGTTGTAGCGCTCGTCGTCGGTGGCGACGATGCCGGGTGGTGGAGCGGCGGCGGGCGAGGCTGCCGGCGCGGTGCTGGCGAGGTCGGTCATCGGTGGCGCGATCTCCATCGGGACGTTCGCGACGATGGTAACGGCCCGACGGCGCGGACCGACGGTACAATCCCCGGGCAACCGACGATGACTCGCGGACGCGTGTGCCGAGACGCCGGCCCGTCCGCCGCCCCGACTCCGGAGGACCCGCTCGATGACCTCGACCCCGACCGCGACCGCGGAGCGTCCGCACAAGGCCGCCAAGCGCTACATCTACGCCTGGGGCGACGGCGCGGCGGACGGGGACTCGTCGATGCGCGACCTGCTCGGCGGCAAGGGCGCGGGCCTCGCCGAGATGACCAAGGCCGGGCTCCCGACCCCACCGGGCTTCACGATCACCACCGAGGCCTGCAACGACTACTTCGCCAACGGCGAGCAGCTGCCCGACGGCCTCTGGGAGGACGTCCTCGCCGCGGTCCAGCAGGTCGAGGAGAGCACCGGCAAGGGATTCGGCGACCCCGCCAACCCGCTCCTCGTGAGCGTCCGCTCCGGGGCGAAGTTCTCGATGCCCGGGATGATGGATACGGTCCTGAACCTGGGGCTCAACGAGGCGACGCTGCACGGGCTGATCAAGCTCACCGGCAACGAGCGCTTCGGTTGGGACGCCTACCGCCGCTTCATCCAGATGTTCGGGCGGATCGTCCTGGAGGTCGGCGGCGAGCGGTTCGACCACGCTCTGGAGGAGGCCAAATCCGAGCGCGGCGCCAAGCAGGACACGGATCTTGACGCGTCGGCGCTCCAGGGGCTCGTCACGGAGTTCAAGACCATCGTCAAGGCCGACACCGGCCGTGACTTCCCCGAGGATCCCAACGAACAGCTCGACCTGGCGATCAAGGCCGTGTTCGCGTCGTGGTTCGGCAAGCGCGCGGCCGACTACCGCAAGAACCAGAACATCCCCCACGATCTGGGCACGGCCGTCAATGTCGTCACGATGGTCTTCGGCAACATGGGCGAGGACTCGGGCACGGGCGTGGCGTTCACCCGGGACCCGAACACCGGCGAGAAGGTGCTGTTCGGGGAGTACCTGACCAACGCCCAGGGCGAGGACGTCGTGGCCGGCATCCGGACGGCGCCCAAGATCGCCGAGATGCAGACCGAGATGCCCGAGGTCTACGCCGAGTTCCAGCGCATCGGCCAGCAGCTCGAGTCCCACTACCGCGACGTCCAGGACCTCGAGTTCACGATCGAGCGCGGCCGGCTGTACATGCTCCAGACCCGGAGCGCCAAGCGGACCGCCGCGGCCGCCGTGCGCATCGCGGCCGACATGGTGCAGGAAGGCACCATCAGCAAGGAGGAGGCGATCGCCCGGATCGAGCCCGCGCACGTCGACCAGCTCCTCCGTGACCAGTTCGATCCCGCGGCGCTGGCCGCGGCGACCCGCATCGCGAAGGGCCTCAACGCGTCGCCAGGTGCGGCCGTCGGGCGCGCCGTGTTCAGCGCCGACACCGCGGTCGAGTGGGTCGAGCGTGGCGAGAAGGTCGTGCTCGTCCGGATCGAGACGTCACCCGACGACTTCCACGGCATGGCGGTCGCCCAGGGGATCCTGACCGCGCGGGGCGGCGCCACCAGCCACGCCGCCGTGGTCGCCCGGCAGATCGGCAAGCCCTGCGTCGCGGGCTGCGCGGAGCTCGTCATCGACTACGGCGCCAAGACCGCCCGGAGCACCGATTCAGGGGTCAGCTTCAAGGAAGGCGACGAGATCAGCCTCGACGGCGCGACCGGCATCGTCTACCAGGGCGCGATCCCCACCGTGAGTGCCAGGTTCGAGGACCAGCCCGAGCTCCAGAAGATCCTCGGCTGGGCCGACGAGATCCGCCGCATGGGCGTGTGGACCAACGCCGACAAGCCCGAGGAGGCCGCCCAGGCGCGCAGCTACGGGGCAGAGGGCATCGGCCTGTGCCGAACCGAGCACATGTTCCGCGAGGGCGAGCGGCTCGAAATCGTCCGTGACGCGATCCTCGTGGCGAACGTGGCCACGCGGGCGAAGGGGCGGCGCGACGCCGGCGAGACCCTCGCTGCCGAGGACCGGGAGGCGGTCGACCGCTTCGACAAGGCGATGGGAAAGCTCGAGGTGCTCCAGCAGGGCGACTTCGAGGGCATCTTCAAGGCGATGGACGGGCTGCCGGTCGTGATCCGCCTGCTCGACCCGCCGCTCCACGAGTTCCTGCCGAACCTCGAGGAGCAGCTCGTGAAGGTCACCCGGGCCGAGGCGACGGGCGGCGCATCCGAGGAGGACAAGGAGCTGCTCGCGACGATCAAGTCGCTCCACGAGCAGAACCCGATGCTCGGGTTGCGCGGCTGCCGATTGGGCCTGCTGTTCCCGGACTTCGTCAAGATCCAGACCCGCGCGATCCTCAACGCCCAGATCGCGGTCAAGAAGGGTGGCGGCAACCCGATCGCGAAGATCATGATCCCGCTCGTCGGGCACGCCAACGAGCTGTCGCGGACGAAGGAGCTGCTCGAGGCCGAGGCAGTGGCCGTCGAGTCCAAGGCGGGCGTCGAGGTCGACTACAAGTTCGGCACGATGATCGAGGTCCCACGCGGCGCGCTGACCGCCGACGAGATCGCGAAGGACGCCGCGTTCTTCAGTTTCGGCACGAACGACCTGACCCAGATGACGTTCGGGTACAGCCGTGACGACGCCGAGGGCGGGTTCCTGCTCAAGTACATCGAGGACGGTATCCTCCCGGCCAACCCGTTCCAGACGCTGGACGACGCCGTCGCGGGGCTCATGAAGGTGGCGGTCGACAAGGGCCGTGCGACCCGCCCCGATATCGAGCTCGGGATCTGCGGTGAGCACGGCGGCGACCCGGCATCGATCTTCAAGTGCGAGGAGATGGGGCTCGACTACGTCTCGTGCTCGCCGTTCCGCGTGCCTGTCGCCCGTCTGGCTGCCGCGCAGGCCACGCTCAGCAACGCGGCCGAACGCGACAAGTAACGGTTCCGTTCCGGGAGGTTCGGACGGGTTGGGTGTAGTCTTCCAGTGATCGCCCGTCGTAGTGGGGATCGTGGGGGACGATGGATATCGATATCGACGCGTCGGTACGCGCACTCGAGGACGGGATCGGCCTTTTGCCGGGGGCGTTGATCGCGATCGCGCTCCTGACCGGCCCGACGGTGGCATGGCTGCTGTACCGCTTCATCGTGCAGCCGCGGACGAGCCGATATCGGGCGACCCAGATCGGCGCACTCTGGATCTGCGGGTACTGCCGGTCCGCCAACGACCTCGATTCCTCGCGCTGCTATCGATGCCAGGAGGACTTCGAGGACGGCCAGATCGAGCTGATCGATCCCGCCTCGGGCGGGATGGTGACCGCGCGCCTGCCCGAGTTCGAACCGCCGCACCCGACCGATCGGTTGCCCGAGCCGCACTGGGACATCGCGGCGATCGGCGGCCGGGCTCCCGTCGCGGTGGGGCCGGGCAAGCCTACCGGCGAGCGCACGGGCGCGCCCAGGACCAATGGCACGGGCCCGCCCAAGACCGACCGCTCGGCACCGGCCAAAGCCGATCGCCCGGTCGCCAAGGCCGATCGACCGGCGAAGCCGAAGATCGACCGTCCGCGTCGCGCTGTCGCGGCAGGTCGGGCTGCGCCGAAGCCGACCGAACCGACGGGCCGCGCCGAGGGCTGACATCGTCAGAGCGAGCGGTGCGGAGGCGCACCGCAGTTTTCAGAAGTGCGGCTCATCCATGAGCCAGCCCCGGTCGCTCAGCACGAGGTCCCACCGACCCACGAAGCGGCGCGGCGACGGGCCAGACTCCCGGTACTCGGTGATCGCCACCGACACGACTGCCGTGCCGGCGCGCCGGTTCACCGACTCGATGGCAAGGCGATCGATGTCGATTCGCGTCGTGGGCGCGAACCGACCGTCGATGTTGCCCTTCGGCGGGTACTCCTCGCGCATCCGGCGGGTCCACAGCCGCGCGGCGGCATCGAAATCGTGGCGTTCGACCAGGTCGTAGAAGCGACGCACGGTCTCGGCGGGGTCGCGCGCGGGGACGGCTGGCCGCGGCGCCGGGCGGGGCGTCGCGCGGGGCGTGGGTCGGGCCGTCGGTCGGGGCGTGGGCGCTGCCGTCGGCTCCGGTGTCGGTTCGGGCGTGGGAGACGGGGTCGGAGCGGGGCTCGGGGTTGGTGATGGGGTCGGGGACGCGGACGGGCTCGGTGTGGGCGATGCCGTGGCGATCGCCACTGCCACACCGGACGCCCGCGGGCCGGACGTCTCCCCCAGCACGCCGCCGCTCAGCCCGGTGCCCAGCAGGCTCGCCGTCGCCACGAGGACGGCAACGGACAGCGCCGCGAGGCCGAGTCCCGCGGCGACCGCTAGCGGGGCGAGCGCGCGCCGCCGCCGACGCGCGGGCCTGGTCCCGGCCCGCACCGCGGCAGGACCCCGGCCGCCGCCGAAGGTCGCCACCGGCACCACCCCGGTCTCATCGGTCGGATCTGACTCATCGGTCGACATCGGGAACCGATGGACCACCGTCTCATCGGCCGTCCACCCGTCATCCGAGCCGTCCATGGCGGCACGTGCGAGGGCCACCGTTCCGGTCGCCCGGGCCGCACGCGCACCGATCCCACGTCGCCGGACGCCACCGAGCTCCGCAGCACGAAATCGTTCCAGCTCCCCACCGAGCTCGGCGGCCGACGGCTGGCGCGCCGCGGGATCGCGCTCGAGGGCTCGCATGACGGTCGCGTCCAGGCTCGCCGGCAGGTCCGGCCGCAGCTCTCGCGCTGGGCGTGGTGTGACACGCAGGCGTTCGAGGGCGACCGCGGCCTGGGACGGCCGGTCGAACGGCCGGACGCCGGTCAGCGCCTCGTAGAGGACGATGCCGAGCGAGTAGATGTCCGACTGCGGCGACACGGGTTCGCCCTCGACCTGCTCCGGGCTGACGTACTGCGCGGACCCGAGGATCGCTCCCGACGTGGTCGCACCGATGTCGCTCGCCGCCCGGGCGATCCCGAAATCGGCCACGCGCGCCTCGCTGTCGTGGTCGATCAGGATGTTCGCGGGCTTGATGTCGCGGTGGACGATGCCGTGTTCGTGGGCGAACTGGAGCGCCCGCGCGGTCTCGATGCCGATGCGGACGGCGAACCCGAGCGGCAGCTGGCCATACCTGGCGATGATCTTCTGGAGATCCGGCCCGTCGACCAGGCTCATGACGATGAAGTCGCCGGCGGATTCATCGACGCCCGTGTCATGGATCGTGACGATATTCGGGTGCAGGAGGGCGGCGGCATGGCGCGCCTCACGGCGGAACCGCTCGACGAACCCGTCGTCCCCCGCGAAGGCCGGTCGAAGGACCTTGACCGCCACCTCGCGTGCCAGCATCTCGTCCTGGGCGCGATAGACCACCGCCATCCCGCCCTGGCCGATGACTTCGAGCAGGCGGTAGCGGCCGGCGAGCACACTCCCGGTCAGTGTCATGCGCCCATTGAGGACCGTGGCGCCTCGCACCCTGCCCACACGACCGGCCCGCGCATCACGGGTGGCTTGCAGCGCGCTAGCATCGGTCCATGACGGATCAGCCAACCACGAAACGAGAGCGCCATCGCGTCGTGATCGTCGGCGGCGGGTTCGGCGGCCTGTACGCGGCGCGGAGCCTGGGTCACGACCCGGAGGTGGCCCTGACACTCGTCGACCGGCGCAACTTCCACCTGTTCCAGCCGATGCTGTACCAGGTCGCGACCGGTGCCCTGTCGCCGGGCGAGATCGCCCAGCCGCTCCGCTCGGTGCTGCGCAGGCAGCGCAACACGACGGTGATCCTGGGAGAGGCGGTCGATCTCGACGTCGAGGGCAAGCGGGTGATCCTGGCCGACGGTGGACCGATCGAGTACGACTCGCTGATCGTCGCCACGGGTGCCCGCCACACGTACTTCGGCAATGACGAATGGGAGGATTTGGCGCCCGGTCTCAAGACCCTCGAGGACGCGATGGAGATCCGGCGGCGCATCCTCATCGCCTTCGAGGCCGCGGAACGGGAAGCCGATCCGGAACGGCGGCGGGAGTGGATGATGTTCGTGCTCGTCGGCGGTGGCCCGACGGGCGTCGAGCTGGCCGGATCGCTCGGCGAGATCGCCCGCGACACGCTGCGCCGCGACTTCCGCGCCATCGACCCGGCGGATGCCCGGATCATCCTCGTTGAGGCCATGGATCGCGTTCTCCCGACCTACCCGCCCGATCGCTCCGCGTCCGCCCGGCGGCAACTCGAGCGGTTGGGGGTGACGGTCCGCACGAACACGAGGGTCACCTCGATCGACGACCGGTCGGTGCGCGTCGTCGATGTCACGGCCGGCGAAGGCGCCCCCGAGGAGGTCATCCCGGCGCGGACCGTCCTGTGGGCGGCCGGCGTGCTCGCGTCATCGTTCGCGCGGCGTGTCGCGGAAGCCACCGGGGCCGAGACGGACCGCAACGGACGGGTCCTCGTCGAACCCGACCTGACCGTCCCCGGGCATCCCGAGATCTTCGTCGTCGGCGACGCGGCGGTGCAACCCTGGAAGGACGGACAGCCGACCCCGGGCGTCGCCCAGGGAGGGATCCAGGGCGGCAGCTACGCGGCGGGCGTCATCCGGCGGCGCGTGCTCTATCGACCGCACGAGCCGTTCCGCTACAGCAACAAGGGCGACGTGGCGGTCATCGGCCGCCTTGCCGGCGTGACGAACATCCCGTGGATGGGCCCGTTCGGGAAGCAGGGTGGCCTGACGGCGTGGTTGCTGTGGCTCGGCATCCACATCGCGTATCTCATCGGCTTCGCGAACCGCGTCGTCGTGATCGTCCGCTGGGCGGGCAGCTTCCTGACCCACGGCCGCGGCACGCGGCTGATCACCGGGGAGCGGCTACTGCCGCCGATCGAGGAGCCCGAACCGCCGGTCATCGCCGACGCCGAGGAGGACGTGGTGCCCGTCAGCGACCCCGGGTCGTCGCCGGGCTCGCCCGGTTCCGGCGGCTAGGAGCCCACGGCGTCATTTGCGGACGTAGTCGATCGGGAAGTCCATCTCCCACTGGTCACCCGCGTCCCCCATGCCGCGCTCCCACCGGCCATCGATCCTCGTGCCGTCGGCCGAGAGCTCGCCGATGAAGCGCTGGTTGAACCCGGGGCCGTCGGGGCCGTTCCAATCCTCGCCGGGCGCCCGCCAGATCTTCAGCGTGGAGCCGTCGAGGGCCATCATGAACAGCCGCTTGACCCCGCGCGAATCGAAGTAGTGCATCGGTTGCGGCTCGCCGTCGGGCGCGCCGCCGATGATCGACACGCTGTTCGGCACTTCCGCGGGCTGGGCGACCGTGCTGAAGACGACGAACTCGCCCAGGCGCTCGATCTTCGCGTCCACGGTGATCTTCATCGGCGGTTCGATCGGCATCTCGCCCTCGCCGTGCCATTCGCCCATCAGTGGCTCGAAAGCCTTCATGGCCGGTCTCCTTCCATCACCGCTCACCGAACTCGATGACCTGGCGGGTGTACTCGCCGCGTCGCATCGCCTCGAAAGCGTCCTCGACGTCGTCGAGCCCGATCCGTCGATCGATGAGGCGGTCGATGGGCAGGCGGCCGTCGAGGGTCCACGCGGCGTAGCGCGGGAAGTCGATGGCGGGCTCCGCGAAGCCGTAGTTCGAGCCGAGGATACGGCGCGACCCATCGACGAACGGATAGACCTCGAACCGGGCGCGGGCGCCGAGCGGCGTCATGCCGACGAGCACGGCCGTCCCGCCGACCGGCAGCGCGGCGATCGCGAGCTCTGCCGTGTCGACCCGGCCGATGGCCTCGAAGACGAAATCCGGGCCGCCGTCCGTGAGGTCGCGCAGCGCGTCGATCGTCAGGGAGGGGTCGTCACCTGCCAGGATCGTGTCCGACGCGCCGACCGCGCGGGCTGTGTCGAGCTTCGATGCGACGCGATCGATCGCGATGATCCGGGCCGCGTCAGCGACCACGGCGCCCATCACGCAGGACAGCCCGACGCCGCCGAGCCCGATGACCGCCACCGACGACCCGGCCGGCACGGCCGCGGTCTTGAGCACGGCGCCCACACCGGTCGTGACACAGCAGCCGATGAGCGCCGCGACGGCTGGGTCGGTGCCGTCGGGGAGGGGGATCGCCGCTGCGGCCGGGACGACGGCCGCCTCCGCCATCGTCGAGATCGCGCAGTACGCGCGGACGGGCTCGCCGGGGTTCGCGTCGTCGTCGGCGGCGCGGCCCGTCGCCCCCGGCCGCGTGAACGGCGAGGTCCCGTCGAGCAGCGCGTGCCGGTACGACGGGGAGTCGGGGCAGGCCCAGATGTGGCCGCGCCGGCACGATCGACAAACGCCACACGGGATGAGCCACGACAGCGCCACGAGCTGGCCGACCCGCGGCGACGTCACGCCAGGACCGACCGCCTCGACGGCACCCGCGCCCTCGTGGCCCATGACGATCGGAGTCGGGCGGTCCCACTCCCCGTCGCGGACGTGTAGGTCCGAATGGCAGACGCCGGACGCGAGCATCCGGACGCGGACCTCGCCGGCGCGTGGCTCGATGAGGTCGAGCTCGGTGATCGCGACCGGCCGGCCGACCTCCTCGAGCACGGCTGCCCGGACCGAGATCGTCACGGGATCATGTCTCCGCTCGCTGGCGGCGCTCGCCGACGCGGGCCGGGGCGTACGGCACGTAGTCCGGCCACCACATGGCTGCCGCAACTTCCGCCTCCGGATCGAACGAGCCGCGGTCGGTAGCGGCGGACAGGCCGGCGGCCGCGGCCTCGCTCGCGACGACGACGGCGATCCGGCGGGCCGTCTCGCGTAGCGAGGAGACGGGCGGGTACAGCGCCCCGGTCGTGAGGCGCTCGTCGGTCACGGCGGCCGCCAGCTCGTGCGCGGCGAGGAGGAACATGCGGTCGGTCACGGTCCGTGCCTCCGCCACGATGGCACCCAGCCCGACGCCCGGGAAGACGAACACGTTGTTCGCCTGGCCGATCTCCTGCACGCGGCCGCCCACATCGACCGCCTCGAACGGCGAGCCGGTGGCGACGATCGCCCGGCCGTCGGTCCAGGCGAGGACCTCGGCCGGGGTGGCCTCGGCGGCCGACGTCGGGTTGCTCAGCGGCAGCACGATCGGGCGCTCACCCGGACCGAGCGCATCGGCCATCGCGCGGATGACGGTCTCGCTGAACGTGCCGGCCACGCCGGTCGTGCCGACGAGCACCGTGGGGCGCCGCGACCGGACAGTGGCGACGAGGTCGGGCGTGTCAACGCCGACCGCGTCCGGCGTGTCGGCGCCGACCGCCGGCACCGCCAGGTCCGCCTTCGATGACTCCAGGTCTTCGCGGCCCTCATGGACGAGGCCCTTCGTGTCGACGAGCGCGATCGCCTCGCGCACGACCTCCTCCGGCACACCGGCCTCGCGCATCGCGAGCCGGAGCAGCCGTCCGATCCCGACTCCTGCGGCGCCCGCCCCCACGAGCACGACCCGCGTGTCCGCCAGGGAGCGGCCCGTCGCGCGCAGGCCCGCGAGCATCCCCGCGACGACGACCGCCGCGGTCCCCGAGATGTCGTCGTTGAACGACGGGACGCGGTCCTGGTAGCGGTCGATGAGGCGCAGGGCGTTGTGCTGCTTGAAGTCCTCGAACTGGATCAGGCAGCCGGGCCAGACCTCCTCGACCCCGGTCACGAAGGCTTCGACCAGCGCGTCGTACTCCGCGCCCCGCAGCCGCGGCGCCCGATACCCGAGGTAGAGCGGATCTGCGAGCAACCACGGGTTGTCCGTCCCCACGTCGAGCGACACGGGCAGAGTGAGCGACGGATGGATCCCGCAGGCGGCCGTATAGAGGGCGAGCTTGCCGATCGGGATGGCCATGCCGCCCGCGCCCTGGTCGCCGAGACCCAGGATCCGCTCGTTGTCGGTCACGACGACCAGTCGCACGTCGTCGAACGGGCCCTGGCGGAGGATGTCCGGGATGCGGTCGACATCGTCCGGCGTGATCCAGGTGCCCCGTGTGCGCCGGATGATGTGGCTGAACTCCTGGCACGCCCGCCCGACCGTCGGCGTGTACACGATCGGCAGGAACTCCTCGAGGTGGTCGGCGAGCAGGCGGTAGAACAGCGTCGCGTTCCGATCCTGCAGCGCGGCGAGGCCGATGTACTGCTCGAGCGGGTCGGTCTTGACACGCAGGTGCTCGAGCTCGAGCTCGACCTGCTCCTCGATGGAGAGCACCCGGGCCGGCAGCAGCCCCCGCAGTCGAAATGTCTCCCGCTCGTCGACCGGGAAGGCCAGGTCCTTGGTCAGCAGGCGACTGCCGAGGAGGGCCGGTCCGGCGAGCGAGATCCTCGCCGGGCGGCCGGCGACGAGGTCTTCGAAGGGGGCGGGCAGGGGCTTCACCGGCCAAGTATCGTTCGCGGCATGGAGCCCCTGCCGCCCGGTTTCCGCTGGCCCGACGGGAAGCGCGCTGCGGCGCTGTTCGGCTTCGACCTCGACGCCGAGTCCGTGATGCTGGCCGACCATCCCGAGGTCGCCGACTACCTCGACGTCATCGCCCATCAGCAGTACGGCCCGCGGGCTGCCGTGCCGCGCTTGCTGCGGATGCTCGACCGAGTCGCGCTGCGGACGACCTTCTTCATCCCCGGCTGGGTCGCCGAGACGTGGCCGGACGTCGCGCGATCCGTGCGCGATGCCGGCCACGAGATCGGCCACCACGGGTACCTCCACGAGAGCGTGCGGGGGGCCGACGAGGCCACCGAGGAGGGCTACCTCGTGCGTGGTCTCGAGGCGCTCGATGGTGTGCTTGGTGTTCGGCCGGTGGGCTACCGCGCGCCGTCGTGGGACATGAACTTCCGGACACCGGCCCTGCTCGCGAAACACGGCTTCCGCTACGACTCCGGGCTCATGGACTCCGATCACCCGTACCGACTTGCCGTCTCGTCGGCGCCCGACGCCGCGACGCTGGTCGAGCTGCCCGTCCACTGGAGCCTCGACGACTGGAACCGCTGGAACTACGTGCCGGGGTACGCGTCCTCGCCGATCCTGCGCCCGAGCGACGTTGAGGCGGCCTGGGCCGAGGAGCTCGAGGCGATCGTCGAGGTCGGCGGGCTGTTCAACCTGACGATGCACCCATTCGTGTCCGGCCGGCCGGCTCGCGCCGCTTCCATCGAGCGGCTGATCGCCCGCGCCCAGCGGATCGATGGCCTCTGGATCGCGTCCGGCGAGGAGATCGCGACCTGGGTCGAGACCCTCGACCTGGCGCCGGTGCCGCACGAGCGACCCATTCCGGAGTAACAGGCCATCCGCGAGCCGGTCGCACGCGAGCCGGCCCGCCACGGGAGCCGGCCGCCGACCCGATGCACAAAATCCGCCGGAAAAACAGCCTTCCTTCGACTTGATGCACTTCAGCGGCATCGCGAGCGTGAGGCCGACACCTCAGGCCAGCACCTGGCACCCTGCAGCATCGGATGGGGGTCCGATTCGATGTGGCGGTGGCGCCGGGCTGGCCGCCGCGTTCGCCGGCCGCCGCGTTCGCCTACGGGTCGACGACTTGCTGGGCGGTGTGCTCACCCGCCGAGTCCACTACAGCATGCCCGGCCCACCCTCCGGGCGGTGATGCCGCTGAGGTGCATCGCCGATCGAACCCTTGGTCGACGGTCTGCGCGGTGATGCCGCTGAGGTGCATCGCCGATCGAACCCTTGTCCGACCGCGGATCTTGTGCATCAGCGGGGGCGACATGGCCTCACAGCCGCACGGCCGCCGCCAGCCGCCGTCGGCCTCAGCGGGGCGCCACCACGCGAAGCGTGCCCACCATGCCGTAGGCCTCATGGCCGGGCAGGTGGCAGATGAACCGGTACTCCCCGGGGTCTCGGAACGTGACGGTGGTCGTAGCGGTCGCCCCGGCGGCCACGGAGACCTCGGTCGGGCGGGTCCCGTGATCGGGTTCCGTGCCGGTCCGGTGGCGCTCGTGGAACGCGTCGTCGCCGACGAGCCACTCGTGGTCGATGGGGTCGGCATTGACCAGCACGATCCTGATTGGAACACCGGCCGTCGCGACCACCTCGGTCGGGGTGAAGGCCGAATACCGCATCCGGATCTCGGCCCGGCTGTCGTCCAGCCCCGGCGCCCGAACCCAGGCGGCCGCGATCCCGGCCAGACCCAGTGACAGGGCGAGGCCGCCGACCAGGGCGAGACGCCCCGGCCGGCGGCGAACGGCATTCACGCGGGCCGCATGCCCCCGCCTGACGGTCGGTACGTGACCAGCAGGAGCAGGGAGCCCAGCGAGCCGATGAGGAACAGCATCATCCCGATCCAGCGGATCGTCGCCGGTCCGGTCGGGTCACTCGAACCCGGCAGGTCGATCCCGGCGGCCACCCGGGACGGCGCATTCCCACCGCTCGCGTCGACCGCCAGGTCGAACCCGAACTGCGAGGCCTCGCCATCGAGCGCGACCTTCGAGAGCCACGCGTGCTCGGGCACCCACTCCATGCCGCGATCCGACCGAAGGTCGGCCAGGAGCGACTGGGAGGCGGGCTGGCTGTGATCGAGCGTCATCCCGTTGAAGCCGTCGGGCGCCGGCAGCATCGCGGGCGTCAGGTCGGTCAGGAGATACACGTCGGCCTCGACGACTTCGGTGCCGCCCTTGCCGAGCGCCAGGATGCGCAGCGGGACCCAGGGGTTCTCGGTCGGGATCGTGATGTGGACGGGCGTCCCATCGCCGACGTTCTGGCCACGCGCCGCGGCCGCTTCGCCATCGAACGCCGCGGCCAGGAAGATCTGGCTGCGGGCCGCGTAGAACTCGAGCACCTCGGGTGCATCGGGCGGAAGGCGGAAGCCGTGGTCCTTGGCCCACACGCCGACCTCGTCGGCGCCGCCGCGCAGGACCGTGATGTCGAGCGCGTCGATCGTGACTTCCATCAGGACTTCGGCTGACGCGGGGGCGGACTGGGCCGCATCGGCCAGGAACAAGCGCCCTTCAAGGGGCTCGGTCTCCTGACGCAACCGCTGCAGCGTCCAGTCGCCACCCTTCTCGACGCTCGTCGGGACCCCGGGGAGTGGCGTGAGGCTGCCGAAGGCACCACCGCCGCCGGCGAACTCGAACGAGGTGATGTAGTGCTCGACCCCGTCGTGATATCCGGCGAACGTCGTCGTCCGGAGCAAGTTGACGGCCCCATTGGGACCGATGAGCCCGCCGCAGGCTAGAGCGGGGGCCGCAGTCACCGCGACCAGGAGGAGTCCGGCGATCAGAGCGCCGCCGGCACGGTTGATCGAACGCATGTCGATCCTCCTGCGCTTTCGGCCGGACCCATGGTTTCGGGTCGGTCCGTTGCGGGTAGAGACTCAGGACCGGCCCGAGATGTTCCGCGCGAGGCGGCCACGCGGCCGCGCAGCGGGGTCCCGGTGCCGCGTGGCACCATCGCGTCATGGCCGCCACGGAACGGGGAACTGACACTCCCCGCATGCACCATCGATACGCGCCCCTGGGTCTTGCCGCGCTCCTCGCCCTCTCGATCGGCGTCGCAGCCCCCGCCGCAAGCCCCGTCGCCGCGGCCGATTTCCCCGCGTCCGACTCGCGGTACCACAGCTACAACGAGATGATCGTCGAGGTGAAACGGGCCGCCGCCGACCACCCCGACATCGTCCGGGCGTTCTCGATCGGCAAGAGCCACCAGGGCCGCACGATCTGGGCCGCGAAGATCTCCGACAACGTCGCCACGGACGAGAACGAGCCCGAGCTGCTGTTCGATGGCCTGCACCACGCCCGCGAACACCTCTCGGCCGAGCAGACCCTCGCGATCCTGCGCTGGCTGACCGATGGCTACGGCACGGACGACCGGATCACGAAGATCGTCAACAGCCGCGAGGTCTACATCGTCTTCATGGTCAACCCTGACGGGGGCGAGTACGACCTGACCGGCTCGCCGTACCGGGCGTGGCGCAAGAACCGCCAGCCGAACTCGGGCTCCACGGCGATCGGCACGGACCTCAACCGCAACTACGACTATCGATGGGGATGCTGCGGCGGTTCATCGGGCTCGAAGTCCTCGATCACCTACCGCGGCCCGAAGCCCTTCTCCGCGCCCGAGACCAGGGCGATGCGCGACTTCATCAACAGCCGCGTGATCGCTGGCCGCCAGCAGATCCGTGCTGCGATCACGTTCCACAGCGCCGGTGAGGAGATCCTCTGGCCCTACGGCTACACGACGAGCGACGTGCCGGCCGACATGAGCGCCGACGATCACGCCGCCCTCAAGGCGCTGGGAATCAAGATGGCCGGCATGAACGGCTACACGCCCAAGCAGTCGAGCAGCCTGTACGTCACCGACGGCGACGAGATCGACTACGCCTACGGCCGCCACCGGATCTTCATGTACACCTTCGAGCTGTACCCGACCCACGCGCAGGTGAGCACGAATGCCCGGTTCTACCCGCCCGACGAGCGGATCGCCACCCAGACCGCGCGGAACAAGACGGCGGTCCTCTACCTGATCGAGCAGGCCGGCTGCCTGTACGCCATCGTCGGCAAGACCACGACCCACTGCGGGGCGTTCAACGAGGACTTCGAGATCTCGCGCGGCTGGGCGATCGACCCCCTCGGGACCGACACGATCAACAGCGGCGCGTGGCAGCGGGCCGACCCGGGCACGACGGCATACCAGCTGGGCACCGTCCGCTCGGGATCGAAGGCGCTGGTCACGGGTGCGACGACCGGCTCGAGCGTGAACTCGAACGACATCGATGGTGGCCCGACCACGGTCCGCTCGCCCGCCATCCAGCTGCCCTCAACCGTCGGGAACCTCGTCTTCCGCTACTACCTGGCGCATGCCTCGAACTCGACGTCGTCGGACGTGTTCCGGGCCTACGTCGAGACCGAAGACGGCACACGGACGGTCGTGCTCGAGGAAGTCGGTGCCGCCAATACCGACAAGCCGGCATGGACACTCGCCACGGTCCCGATGACGCCGTGGGCCGGGCAGAAGGTCCGGATCGTGTTCCTGGCGCAGGACCGGGGAGCCGGCTCGACCGTCGAGGCCGCCGTGGACGACGTCAGAATCACGCGACCGTAGCTCGGCGCCCGGCGGGTTATGTTCGAGGCTTGTGGACGCGGGCGGTCGCGACAACGAGCAGCGCCCCGAACAGGCAGAGGAACCCGATGACGACCCATGGGGCTCGGTCGGATGTCGTGCGTGAGCCTGGGAGCAGACCCGCGTCGGTCGAGGGCGGGGTCAGCTGTGCGTTAGGCGCAGCGGGCGACGGCGTGGAACCCGCGGGTGTCGACGTGCCCGCCGGCGTTGCCGTTGGCGCGGGCGTCGGGGTGGGGACGGGCGCGACGAGGTTGTTGTCGATGTTCGCGGAGCAGATGACCAACCCGCCACCACCATTGGCCGACCCGTTGCACTGGTTGATCGTGACAGCGAGCCCGGCAGACTCGGTACCGGTCGCGGTGCAGGTCAACTCGACGAGGGTCCCGCCGTTGGCCGAGCCATTGCACTGGGTGATCGTCGCGCCAGTAGTCGTCGCGGGGAAGGGGTCACAGCCAGTCGTGAAACCGTCCCCCGAGCCCACGCACTGATTCACCGTCGCGCCCGTCGGCGCCGGGTCGATGCCGACGAAGTTGTTGGTGACCTCGACGCTGCAACGAAGTGTGCCCCCTCCGTCGTTGATCGAGTCGTTGCACTGGGTGACGGCCGTGACCAACTCCGTCAGGACGGACGTCTCCGTCGTGCAGGCAGCCTCGGGATCCCCAGCCGCCCCGTGACACTCTCGGACCGTCACCGTCGCTGTGCCGCCGATCGCGGTGATGGTGTTGACGACCGTGACCTCGCAGATCAGGCCAAGGCCACCGGTGTTGTCGACGCCGTTGCTGCACGTGGTGGTTGCCGCGATCGTCGCGGCGGACACCGGAGCGACCGCAGCAAGTGAGCCCGCCGTCAGGACGGTGAAGGCGAAGATGCCCGAAAAGAGAAGGCTGAGCCGGCCACGCATGATTTGCCCCTTTGGAAGGTAAGGGGTTCGTGGCCAAGATCTTCAGCAGCAGGAGCCCGTTCGTCGACTATGTCCGAAAGCACGCCCCCGTCAACCGGACCATCGGGTGACGGCGACGGCGTTCGGATGACGCCGGCCTAGCTCAAGGGCAGGCTGGCACGGAACGTCGTGCCGGCCGGGTCCGTGGCCTCGACCTCGAGCGTGCCGCCGTGCGCGGCCACGAGACTGCGTGCGATCGCGAGGCCCAATCCCGACCCGCCCGATCCCGCGCCCTTCACGAACCGATCGAAGACGTGGGGTAGCACGGCCGGATCGATACCCGGACCCGTGTCCGCGACCCGCACCACGAGCCGGTCGCCTGCGACCTCCCCGCGGATCGTGACCGTCCCACCGGCCGGCGTGTGCCGGATCGCGTTCGCCACGAGATTGGCGAGCACCTCCCGGAGCCGAACGGGATCGACGTCGAGGATCGGCAGATCGTCGGGGACCTCGGCCGTGACGGTCACCCCGGCCGTACCCGCCGCGCCCGCGAACGATCGCACGACCTCGGCGATCAGCACGTCCGGGTCGGTCGGTTCCCGATGCAGGGTGAGCGTGCCGGCCTCCGACAGTGCCACCGTCCGCAGGTCGTCGATCAGCCGCTCCATGACCCGCGTCTCCTCGAGGATTGCCGCGAGATGCGCCTCGTCGACCGGGTGAACGCCATCGACCATCGCCTCGAGGTTGCCGGCGATCACGGCGAGTGGCGTCCGGAGCTCGTGGCTCACGTCGGCGAGGAGCGAGCGGCGCTGCCGCTCATCGACTTCGAGCCGCTCGACCATCGTGTCGAAGCCGCGCACGAGCTGGCGGACCGGGCGCAGGCCACGCTCCGGGACATCGACCCGGACCGAGTAGTCGCCGTCCTCGACGCGCCGCGTCGCATCGACGAGCGCATCGAGCGTCCGGGCGCTCCGCCGGAGCCCACGACCGAGCCCGAGCAGCACCACGACCGCCACGACCAGCACCACGACCGCCGGCAGGGGCCCGAAGGTCGACACGATCGATGTGCTCGCCGCGACCAGCGACCCCAGCACCACCAGGAAGAGCAGCCCGAACAGACAGCCGAAGCCGCGCCACCGGCCGGGGCGGCTACCCAGGCCCCACGGTGGGCCGCCGCCCAAATCACCCCAGCGTTTGCGCCGGTGCTCGGCCCACCGCTCCCAGCGGTCCCGGTCCCCGCCGTCGGCCGGGCTCACGCGTCGGTCGCCCGGTCGTCGGCCAATCGATAGCCCACGCCGTACACCGTCAGCACGTAGCGCGGCTGGCGCGGCTCGGGCTCGAGCTTGCGGCGCAGGTTCTTCACGTGCGAATCGATCGCCCGCTCGTAGCTCTCGAACGCGATCCCGTGGAGGGCGTCGAGCAGCTGCGACCGCGTGAAGATGCGCCCGGGCTGGCGGGCGAGGGTCGCGAGGAGTGTGAATTCGGTCGGGGTGAGCTCGATGGCCCGGCCGGCCACCTCGGTCCGCATGCGTGGCACGTCCAGGGTCAGGTCGCCGACCGTGATGACGTCCCCGGCCCCGACCGGGCGATCGGCACGTCTGAGAACTGCTCGCACGCGGGCCACGAGCTCGCGCGGGGAGAAGGGCTTCGTGAGGTAGTCGTCGGCGCCGAGCTCGAGGCCGAGCAGCTTGTCGAGCTCGTCGTCGCGAGCCGTCAGCATCACGATCGGCAGGGCCGCCGTCCGTTCGCCGGTCCGAAGCTGGCGGGTGACGTCGAGGCCGTCGAGGCCGGGCAGGCCGAGATCGAGGACCACGAGATCGGGCTGGCGCGTGCGGGCAGCCGCGAGGGCAGACGGGCCGTCGGCGGCGGTCAGGACCGCGAAGCCCGCGTGCTCGAGGTAGTCGCGCGCGAGCTCGACGATCCGCGGCTCGTCATCGACGACGAGGATGGTCCTGGGCGTGGTCATCGGTCGCATCCTACGCGGGCAGGGATCCGGCCCCGAGTCGCCAGATGCACATCCGCCTCGCCGGGAACGCGCGCGCCCGGGCGATGCACATGCACCCCGCCGGAAACGAACCCGCCCGGGCGATGCACACGTACCTCGCGGAACACGACCTCTCCCAAGCGATGCACCTCAGCGGCATCACGGGCCGTGGCGGCGGGATCCGATTGGATCCTGTGACCGGGTCCGGTCGGGTCTTGATGCCGCCGAAGTGCATCGACCAGGTAGGCCTTGTTCTGGCGGCGGATCTTGTGCATCACGACTGGGCGAGGCCAAGCGGAGGCTCCGGACCCCGAGGTGGGATCCGGAGCGACGCGGGCCTCGGGCCCGCGAGCCGGAGGCGCGAGCCGGTCAGGCGCGCGAGGCCCCGGGCGAGGGCCGATCCGTCGACGATCCGCTTGAGCCGCCGGCCTCGCCATGCTCGCGGTGCCAGGCATCGTGGCGTTCGCGGGCCTGACGCTCCCACGGGTGCTCGCCGGTGCCCCAGCCGCCTCGGCCGCCGGGCCCGCCCCAGCCGCCGGGGCCACCGCCGGGTCCGCCCCAGCCTCGGCCGCGACCGAACGCTGCCCGGATCAGGCCGAACAGCAGGAATAGGAAGAACAGCCCGAATAGCAGCCCGAAGATGCCGAACCCGGGACCACCGTGCCAGCCCCAACCGGGGCCGTAGCCGTACCCATATCCGTAACCGGGGGCACCGCCTGGGACGACGGGCGTGACGATGGTGCCCTCGGGCGCGGTCGCGGCGACGGTGGTGACCGCCGTCGAGAGGCCGGCCTGGTAGGCGACCGAAGCGACGAGGCTCCCGCCCGCGACGAGCGCCGCGACGATGAGGAAGCCGATGAAGAACTGACGCATGACGTGCGACTCCTTAGTGTTGTCGGCCTCCCGAAGTGGGCGGCCGTCCGTGATCGAATGCTCGCGCCCGAATGTGGAGCTGCGATGGAGCCCATCGGGACGACTCGGGGACGCGACAGGTGACCGGCACCTTCCGGTGGTGCGCGGCGGCACCAAAGTCGTGCTCGAAGGCGCCACGCCGACAGAATCCGCCGTCGGGCACCGGGTACCCTGTCGGCCACGAGACCCAAGCGTCACGCGCGATACCGGGAGGAAGCCTTTCCATGCATCGATCCAAGTCCGCTATCGCGGCTGCCCTGCTCACGGTCCTGGCCCTGCTGCCGATCGCGGTGGCGCCGGTCATGGCCGGCGACGGCGGGGCCAAGGACAAGACCAAGGCCGAGCACGAGCGGATCGTCAAGTACTGGACGGCCGAGCGGATCTCGAACGCCAAGCCACGCGACTTCGTGCGCGGGGCCGACGGGAAGTTCCAGCCCAAAGCCAAGCCGGTCAAGCCACCGCCTCCCGGCGGCGGCACCGTCACGGGCGCCTCATGGTCCGGAGGCGGACCCGTGGTCCAGCGCACCGGCAAGGTGCTGTTCACGATGGACGGCTCGAACTGGGTCTGCTCGGCTTCGGCAGTGAGCGACAGCCGCACCATGCACTCCCTGGTCCTGACCGCCGGGCACTGCGCGTTCGATGAGGTCAACGAGGAGTTCGCCACGAACTGGACGTACGTCCCCTCCTTCGACACGGCCCCGACGTTCACCTGCGCCCAGTCGACCTTCGGCTGCTGGACCGCGTCCGGGCTCGTCGTCGATAGCGGCTACGCCACCGCTGGCAGCTTCAACACCCAGGCCACGGTCCACGACTTCGCGATCGCGATCGTCGGACCCGGTGGCAAGACCGGGACCCAGCTCGACGCCCTTGGGACGTACGGGATCGCCTACCCGGCGATCTCGACCGGCGGGTCCGTGCACGCGTTCGGGTATCCGGCGGCTGGTCGATACAAGGGCAAGGACTTCATTTACTGCGCAGGCCCGACGTTCAACGACGGCCAGAACGGGAACCGGACGTGGGGCATCGCGTGCAACATGACCGGTGGCTCGTCGGGCGGGCCGTGGATCGCCGGCTTTACGAACTCCGGCGGCACGATGACGTCGCTCAACTCGTACGGATACGGCAGCACCGCCAACATGTACGGCCCCAAGTTCAACAGCAGCACGAACGCGGTCTACAACCGGGCGAACTCGTCGACGGGCAACTCGATCGTCGCGGTCAACCCGTAGGGGTCCGCACATGACCGACGAACTCGAGCCCTCCAGGCTGCCGACCTGTCCGCTCTGCGGGAACCGCACGTTCCAGCAGGAGGAGGGCAAGATCGACAGCGCCTGGGGGATGACCGCCCATCGGGTCCGGCTCCTCATCTGCGAGCGCTGCCAGTACGTGCTCAGCTTCTACGACGGGAACACCATCTTCGACTTCGACTGACCCCCGGTTGTTATGCAGCTGTAATGCACAGCGCGGCCCGTGCCGGGCGGGTCCGAGGCAGCTCGCCGTACCGTGCCAAGTGTTCGATCTGGCTGTGTCCGCCATGCTCGTTCCCTCCTAGCCGCGCATCACCGGCGGGACCTCGCTCGATCGACCATCACCGCGCGCCGGCGGGCGCCCGGGCATCAGCCACCACGCGCCGTGGTCGATACGCATTGGCGAGGTCGGAGCATTCCGATCACTCGCTCCGGTCCTGGGGGGCCGCTGACGTATCGATAAGAGGCGAACGTGCCGGCTGGTGGGGGCGCCCGCCGGCAGCGCACTCATAAACCCCAGCACGATCAGTCGGCTCACCCCCGAGGGCCGGCTGATCGTCGCTTCGGGCCCATCTCGGGCCAAAATCGTGCCCGAACCGAAAGACGCGGCCAGCCAGGGACGCTGGAGGCCATCATGTCGTTCGCCCGCCGCCTCGCTCTCCTTCTCACGGTGGCGTTTGCCGCCTCGCTGGTCCTCGCGCCCGCCGCGGCCGGCCACAAGCCCCCCGATCCCGACCTGCCCGAGCGCATCGAGCTGCCCGACGGGTTCCAGCCCGAGGGCATCGAGTCCGATCGGCGCGGGAACCTCTACGTCGGGTCGCTGCGTGACGGCGACATCTGGACCGTCAACGTCCTGACCGGCAGGGCGCCCCGCTTGCTCGTCGACAACGAGGCCACCGCCGGTCTCGTGTCGGTCGGCCTGCATCTCGATCGCCGTGGGCGGCTGTGGGTCGCCGGTGGTCCGACGCAAGCAGATCCGGGTGTACCGGGCACGGACCGGGGAGCTGCTGCAGACCTACCCGTTCCCGACGGCCGGGTTCATCAACGACCTCGACATCAGCCGCAACGCGGTCTACGCCACCGACTCGGTGAACCAGCAGCTGCTCGTCATCCCGCTCGGTCGTCGCGGCCGCTTGCCCGCTCCGTCCGCCGCCACGACCATGGCGCTCACCGGCGACCTCTCGTACTCGGCCGGCTTCAACGCGAACGGCATCGCCGCCCGCGGCGGCTGGCTCGTGCTCGTCCAGTCGAACGAGGGCCTCCTGTTCAAGGTCAACCCGCGGACCGGCAAGACGCGCCAGATCGACACCGGCGGCTACCTCGTCACGAACGGCGACGGGCTCGAGCTGCACGGGAAGACGCTGTACGTCGTGCGCAACTTCTCGAACCTCGTGGCGGTGCTGAAGCTGCGCGATGGCCTGCGGAAGGCCCGACTGCTCGGCGAGATCACGTCGCCCGGCAACCTCGACGTCCCGACGACCGCCACGCGCGCGTTCGGCGCCCTGTGGGTCGTGAATGCAAGGTTCCGCCCGACCCCGCCGCCGCCAGACTTCGAGTACTGGATCACGAGGTTGCCGACGCGTCCGTAGGGTTCGCCCGCCCGGTGATGCATAGGTGGCCCGCCCGGAGACAGGTTTTCCGGGCGATGCACCTCGGCGGCATCAGGTGGGTCCCCGATACGGTCCGGTGCCTCGCAGCACCGCTCGTGACAGACGAGATGTCACGGCGCTCGGCGATGGTCGCCTCGACGTCGGGGATCGACCGGGATCCTCGCGACTGGAGGAGCCTGCCGAGGTGGGCGACACGACCTGGCTCAAGCACAGCTGCGCTGCGCCACGTGCGGGCGCGCGCTGAACGGCGACCCCGACGAGGACCCGATCGGCGACGCCGGTCAGCCGATCTGCGGCGAGTGCTACCGCGAGCGCGACTTCTTCCTGATGGACGTTCCGGACGGTGAGCTGGACGGCGAGATCGAGTGACCGAGACGCTTGGCGCGACGGAATCGCGCGAGCCTTGCGCTACGATGCCCCGACCCCGCGACTCCGCTTCCGAGTCTCAGGGCGCACCGGGGATGTCCATGCGCGCGACGAGCACCGTGCCCCGTGGCGAGACGGCGGAACGTCTCGTTGTCGACCGGCTGCGCGCGGTGGTCGATCCGGGCGTGCTAGCACCTGGTCGTGATCGCGCCGGGCGGGCGTGCTGGATCGGTTGAGATGATCGGTTCAGAGACCCAGGACGAACCGAAGGGCCGTGTCGACGCGATCCAGCGCCTCCGGGTTGAGCCGTCCGGCTTTGGGCCCGAGGATCGTGGCCGGAAACGTCAGGAGTTGGTCGCACTTGACATAGCCGTCCCTGTTCAATCCCGAATCGCGCCCGGCGACAGCGACAAGATACGGCGGGCCTTCAGGCAGGGACCGGGCGGTGCTGGTCATCGGTGCGACGATCACGGTCGTCGAACGCTGCATCCGGTCGGTGCGAACGATAACGGCGGGATGCGGTCCGTAGATAACGTGGCCGCCGAGGTCAGGGAAATCCACGAAGTGGATGTCGCCACGCCGCGGCGCGGTCGTCGCGGGTGCGTTGCCGATGCCTACCACTCCAGCTCAGAGACCAGTTTCGCAGCGATCGGCAGATACGCATTTGCCCAGGCGAGGTTCTCCTCGGCATCCAGTTCCAGGGCGCGGTCCAGGCTCGCCTGCTCGGCATCCTCGAGCGTTCGACGAAGCGAGGCTGCGATGGTCGCACTGACGCTCAGACCGGTGGCCGCAGCGCTGGCTCGCACGAGCTCGACCAGGTCCGTCGGAAGGCTGATCGAGAGCTTGGTGTGGGAGGTGGCCGAGTTGTCCGCGCCGTATGGCGTGACCGCCTCGGAGAAGGCCTTCCGTTGGTGGGAACGTCGGTCATCCATGGTAAGACCGATGGTAGGACAGCCGGTATGACTCTGTCAATGGACCCAGCTGCCTTGGCGACCGGTCTCGTCGGCGGTGTCTAGGGGGTTCCCGTGGGCGACGCGACCCGGTGTTCGTCAAGGCACTCGAGCACCTGCTGTCGTACCCAGAGCGCGGCGGACGGGGTCGTGGCCTGCCTCCTGCGCGACATCGTCGATGGGCCGAACATCGTGATCCCGGCGATGAACGGCTGGGCCGACCCGGAGCCGTCGTGGTGGCTCAACCTCCAGGCGGATCCGAATGCATCCATCGAACTGCCCGACGGCCCGCGCGACGTGAAGGCTCGCGCGGCGCTCGGCGAGGAGCGCGATCGGCTGTGGGCGCGCTTTCTTGCCCTGGAGAGCTCGGCCTATACGGACGCGAGCGCCGCCCTCCGGTCCCGGGAGACGGCGCTCGTGGTGTTGGAGCCGCGGGCAGGCGGCGAGCCGGAAGGTCAGGGCGAGGCCGACGGCAGGGTATCGACAGCGTCCTCCGGCTGGAGCCGAAGCGTCGCGAGGATCTCGTCGAAATACGCCTCGTCGTATTTCGCGACGGCCGCCGGGTCATCCCCGGAGGTGTACAGCGAGATCGCGTAGCCTCGACCCCCGGCCGCGACAGCAGCGGTCGACGAACCACACTGCCGACCCTGGTTGCCATCGATCGTGACGGGCTCGATCGGTGGATCGCACAAGCCGTTTGCGGAGAGCCCGGCGATCAGGTCGTCAACCCACCGTGCCGCGGTCGTCCCGTCGGCCAGGGGCTGCGAGGCGATCACGATCCAGAGGTGGTCCTGAAGGACCGGGTCATAGATGACATCGCCGTCCGTCGAGGCGAAGTCCGGGAAGCTCGTGGTCCACGAGGTGGTCGCGGGTCGAGGCACCCAGCCGGTCGGGTACGAGATCGAGAAGCCACGTTCCGACGTGAAGGTCTCCGTCAATGCCGGAGGCGACTCGGGCGACGCACTCGGGGACGCGCTGGGCGCCGGCGAGGGTGAGGGCGAAGCGGACGGGCTGGCGGTAGGCTGACCGCCCAGGTTGGACGAGGTCGAGGGCCTGAGCACGCTCAGGCCCACCGCCCCGACGGCGATCACGACCACGGCCGCGACCGCCAACTTGGCGACGTTGTTCATGTGCGGGAACCTCCACGGCACGCGAATGAGGACGCGCCGTTGTGGTGTGTCTTCGATGGTCTTGAGGGTCGACGCAAGCAGCCAGTCGGGGGCTCGCGGCGTCGCCTCGGCGGCGTAGTGGTCGGCGATCCGGCGTTCGAGGCTGTCGTTGGCAGTCATGCCATCCGGCCCTCCCGCATGTCGCCGACCGAGGACCGCTCTTCGGCGGCCATGACCGCCCGGAGCGCCTCGATGGCATGGTGGAGCCGGGACTTGGCGGTCCCGACGGGGATCTCGAGAGCATCGGCCGCCTCGCTCGGAGTCAGGCCGACGTAGAAATTCAGGACGAGGATCGTCTGCTGCGCAGCGGTAAGCCGCCGTAATCCGCGCTCGAGCTGGTCGCGGTCGGCGAGTGCCGACGTGCGATCCGACTCGAACGGTTCCTTCGGCAGGATCGTGACCTCGGCTCGCAACCGCCGGCGGTGACGGCCGACGTCGGTGCTCGCTCGGACGATCAGCCGGTACAGCCAGGCGTCAAACCGCTCGACGTCGCGAAGCGTCGGCAGATCGCGCCATGCCCGCACCAGTGCGTCTTGCGTCGCATCCTCGGCGAGTTCGGTATCGCGGAGGATGAGACGGGCGATCGCGTACAACCGATCGACGGCGCCGGCGGCAAGGACGCTGAAGGCCTCGCGGTCTCCGCGTCGCGCCCTGTCGACGAGCTCCGCCTGCACGCTTCGCTCCTTTCGGGGGCGACCGATCTGGTCGCCTACACGTTATGGCGGAGCGCACCTGTTGCGGGTTCATTCTTTGGTTGGAAACGTGGCCGTGCCAGCGGCGGGCTCAGCCGGTCTGCCAGGGTCTGGGGTCAGTCCGGAGGAGCGAGTAGATCAGGAGGTCCTGGTTGCGACCGGTGTTGAAGAACGCGCCGCGAGCGGTGCCTTCGAGGGTGAAGCCGCACTTCTCGGCGACTCGTCTTGAGGCGGCGTTCTCAGGAACGATGTCGAGCTGGATCCGGTGCTGCTTCTTGGTACCGAACAGGTAGTCGACGACGAGCTGCACGGCCTCCGTGGTGTAGCCGCGGCCGGCGAAGCGATCGTCGTAGAGCTGGTACGACAGCTCGAACGCGTCCCAGTAGTTGACCGGCTTGAAGAACTCGATGTGACCGGCGATCTCGCCCTCGCCCGAGATCATCAGCAGCATCCCTTCCTCGCGCTGCCAGAAGCCGTGTTCGCTGAACTCGCGCCTGAACGCCGACTCGGATTGCACGCCGAGCGGGAAGAACGCCCCGCGGTTGCGGATGTCGACGTGGGCCGCATAGACGGCGTCCAGGTCGGCCTCGCGAATCGGTCGAAGCGTGAGGTGCTCCCCGTGGAGCATCGACGTGACCTCCTTGATGCGGCACGACGAAAGGACGACGAGGATACCTTCGGCGTGGTCCTAGTGTTGCGGGCCCGATAGGCACCAGCACGTCGCCCACCCGTTCCTCCTCGGTCGCGCCTGACGGCCCGCTGCCCTGATCAGCCTCGCCCGACCACTCCTGTCGCCGCCGCGAACGGCAATGGAAGGCGCCGAAGCCGCAGGGCGAGCGCCAGGCTCAGGCAGCGGTCGGGGTCGTCGAGGTAGGGGCCGATGATCTCCTCGATCCGTTCGAGCCTGTTCTTCAATGTGTTGTAGTGCAGGAACAGCTGCCGGGCAGCGAGCGCCGCATTGCGCGAGGCAAGGAATGTCTCGAGGGTCGTGACGAGGTTCGTGCGGCGGGCGGTGTCGTATGCCTCGAGTCGTCCCAGTACGGCCTCGCAGTAAGCCCTGACCTCGGCGTCCGGCACGTTCACCAGCAGTCGATCGAGGCCGAGGTCTTCGAAGACGCTGACCCGACCGGGGCCGTGGCCCCAGCGCCCGATGGTCAGCGCCCGACGGGCCTCGGCATACGAGGTGCCCAGATCGAGCGGATCCTCCGCGGTCCGCCCGATCCCGACGCCGACCACGACGCCCGGCATTCGCCGTGTCGCCTCTGCCACAAGCGCCGCGGCGGCGACCCGTAGCTCGGACGTGTCGCCCCCCGGCACGAGCACGCCGATCTCGTGGCTGCGCTCCCAGACGATGGCCGTCGGACCGAGGGCGACGCGAGCGGCGTCGGCGAGACGGCCCCTCAGCGCGCCCTCTTCGCCAGTGCCCGCGAGAGATGCCACGGGCCGTCCGGGCTTCGCCTCGGCCTCGGATTCGGCCAGGATGACGGCCCGCGGCGTCGCGAGGTCCCAATCGAACGCAGTCGCCCGCTCCATGAGGACGCCCCTGTCGGTCACGTGCCCGGTCACGAGCTCCTCCAGGCAGACCGCCTGGAATCTCCGGTCCGCCTCCGACACGGCCCGCGCCTGGACCTGCCGGAGCGCCGCGACGGTCGCCGCGTACTCGATCGATTCGAGTCGATCGCTGCTCAGCGGGCCGCCGTCGCCGGCAACGAGGATCGTCCCGTAGCGCTCGCCGCCGACCTGGATCGGCTGGACGATCGCCAGCCCGTTGGGCGTGGGATCCGGCGCGTCGTCGGCCGTTTGCCAGGCGACGACCCCCTGGCCATCCATGATCGTGACAGGCCGATCGACGAACTCGGCCAGCGCCTCCGCGATCTGGCGGATACCGCCGCCGGACAGCACGATCTCCGTGAACCGATCATGGATCGCCGCCGACCGCTCCAGGCGCGCCGCCTGTGAATCGAGGATGACGGTGAGCACCTCGCGGATGATGTCGTTGAACCCGGCGTCGCCTGACAGTTCGATCAAGGGGAAGTCCAGACGGTCTGCGGCGTCGAGCATGCCAGCCGGGATCGAATCGATGTACCTCGCCGGCTTGATGGCGATGGCGGCCAGGCCGTGCTCGGCGAGGCGCGGCACCAATGCGTCCAGGGCGACCGGATCGCCGCGCAGCGGATACGCGGTGGTCAACAGAAGCTCGTCGGGCTGCACCCAATCGAGGATGTCCGGGACCTCCATGACATTGACGGCACTGACCACGCGCTCCAGGCCGCCGCGACCGGCGACCACGCGGGCGGAGGCGAGGGAGGGGAGGGCGAGCACATCGGCGACCGACACCGGACCGATCATCGGTTATGGATACTCGACAGCCGATGTCGTCGTCAATGTGGATATCTCACAGTGACACACCCATGGCTCGGTCCATACGATGTGATCGATGCACTCCGAGACGGCTCCGACGTCACTCCGAGCCACCCGCATCAGCGTCGGTCTTCGCCCGATCCTCGATGGGATCGGCACGCCCCACGGCGCCCTTCGTGTCGTCGCCGTCCATCGCGCCGTCGTCAACCTCGCCCTCTGGGACGGGCGGCTGGTCGTCCTCGCCAAGGAAGCCGTCGGCGGTCTGCCAAACGGGATCCTGGTCGGCGACGACCCCGATCTCCCGAGCCTCGGGATCCGCCCCGGGATGGCTGCCCGATGGGTGGCTGGCCGACTGCACATCCCGGCGGCATCGTTGGTCGTCCAAGCGGATGGCGCGGCCCAGTGGTCGCCCCTGATAGCCCGCCGCGATGTGCGCTGCTGGGCGTTGCGGTCGGAGCATGCCCGCATCCTGACCGGCGCCGCGCGCGTGCCGGGCGGGCTGTCGGATCTCCCGATGGCATGGCCGTCCCTCAGGGCGATCGATCGCGCGATCCGGATCGGCGATCGGGCGGCGGCCGCCCGCGCTGCGCACGGGCTCATCGGCCTCGGCCCCGGCCTGACGCCGTCCGGGGACGACGCCCTCGGGGGCATAGAGAGCGCCCTGCATGCCGCCGGCCATCCCGTGGCCGGCTTCCTTGGGGCGGCGCTCGACGACGTCGAAACGCGTACGACGGCCGTGTCCGTCGCCCTGCTCCGACACGCGGCCCGAGGCGAGGTGGCGGAGCGGGTCCATCGGCTGCTCGACGGGCTCACCGCGCCTGACCCCGCGGGAATCGCCCAGGCGATCAAGACCGGCGTGCGCCATGGCGCGACCTCCGGCTCGGATCTCCTCGCCGGTGTGCTGCTCGGGCTCGACGCCGCGACCGGCCTTGCCGTCGCTCGCGACCGCGCTCGCATCGACGGGGTCGCCGCCTGATGGCCGTCGTCACGGCCCGCATCTTTGCCAACAGCTATCGGGATTCCGTCGAACTCATGCAGATCGCGGCCGCGATCGAGGTCCGCGAGGGCATCGAACGTGCCGGCCTCGTGATGGCGACGCCGGCAAATCGTGACGTACTGGCTGCGGCCGGCCTCCTGACCGAAGCCGTCGACGGTGCGGGCCCCAACGACCTTGTCGTCGCGGTCGCCGCGATCGACGACGCCACCGCCTCCGCCGCCCTCGACGATGCGAGCGCCCGGCTGTCCGGAGGGGCGGGCGGAAGTGACGCCGCGACCGACGGTGCTCAAGGATCGACCGCGACCAGGGCCAGTACCCTCGCCGAGGGCGTCGCCGAGCTGGAGGGGGCCAACCTCGTCCTCATCGCGACGCCCGGCGCGTACGCCACGGCCGAGGCGCGCAAGGCTCTCAAGCGTGGCCTCCATGTCTTCCTGTTCAGCGACAACGTGCCGGTCGCCGATGAGATCGAGCTGAAGGCCCTCGCTCGCGAGCGCGGCCTGCTGCTCATGGGCCCCGACTGCGGGACCGCCATCCTCGACGGCGTTCCGCTCGGTTTCGCCAACATGGTCCGGCGCGGGACGATCGGCCTGGCGGCGGCATCGGGAACCGGGCTGCAGCAGGTGACGAGCCTCATCGACCGGTTCGGGGCCGGCGTGTCGCAGGCCATCGGCGTCGGCGGACGCGACCTCGACGAACGCGTCGGCGGCGTGATGATGATCGACGCGATCGACCGGCTCGCGGCCGATCCCGGCACGAGTGTCATCGTGGTGATCTCCAAGCCACCCGCGCCGTCTGTGGCGAAGCGGGTCCTGGCGGCCGTCGCTGAGGCCGGCAAGCCGGTCGTCGTCAACCTCCTCGGCGGGGACCCGGACGCTGTCGCGGCCGCCGGCGCGACGTTTGCCGCGACGTTCGAGGACGCCGCTCGAATCGCCGCCGGGCTCGACGCTCGGGGCGTCGATCGCGATCCCCGACGACACCCACGACGCCACCCACGGCCGCGATGCCGGCGACGACCTCCTCGACGGCTTCGCCCCGGGTCAGGTCCGCGTCCGCGGCCTGTACAGCGGCGGCTCGCTCGCAGGCGAGGCCAAGCTCGTCCTCCGTGCCGTGCTCGGGTCCGAGACGGCCAAGGCCCACGAGATCATCGACCTCGGCGACGACGAGTACACGGTCGGCCGGCCGCATCCGATGATCGACCCACGCCTCCGGAACGAGACGATCGAGGCGACCGCCACCGACCCCACGGTCGCGGTCATCCTCCTCGACGTCGTCCTGGGCACGGGCGCCCACCCGGATCCCGCCGGTGCGCTCGTCCCTGCCATCACCGCGGCTCAGGCGACCGCCGCGAAGGCCGGGCGCCGGATCGCGGTGGTCGCGTCGGTGTGTGGCACCGAGGGTGACCCGCAGGGCCTCGGATCCCAGGAGGCCACGCTGACGGCGGCTGGCGTGACCCTCGCCTCGAGCAACGCCCGTGCTGCCCGGATCGCCGCGGTGATCGTCTCTCGGCGAGCCGGCGCGGTGGTCGGAGGCGCCCCATGAGCGGCGCGCCGGTCACGGCCTCGACGTTCTTTCCGGAGGGCATCCGTGCCATCACGGTCGGCCCCGAGATGTTCGCGACGCCATTGGTCGCGGCGGGCGTCCCGGTCGTGGCGCTCGACTGGCGCCCTCCCGCCGAGGGCGATCGCACCATCGGCCTGCTGCTCTCGCGCCTCGAGGACGACGCGGCTGATCCGATCGGCCAGAGGATCGCCGCGGCCAATGCCATCGCGATCGAGCGGCTCCTGGCCGCGCAGCCGATGCTCGTGGACGTCGCGCCGGCCGGGGAAGCCCTCGGGCTGGGTCGGCACCAGCTGCTGCACTCGGGACCGCCGATCACCTGGGATCGGATGCCCGGCCCCGTCCAGGGCGCGGTCACCGGCGCGATCCTGTTCGAGGGCTGGGCGGCCGATCCCGACGAGGCGCGGGCCATGGCGGCCGGCGGCCGCATCGAGCTCGCGCCATGCCACCACCACGGCGCCGTCGGCCCGATGGCGGGCGTCGTGAGCCCGAGCATGCCCGTGGTCGTGGTCCACGACACGGTGGGCGGGACGCACGGCCACGCGACGCTCAACGAGGGCCTCGGCAAGGTCCTGCGCTTCGGCGCCTACGACGAGTCGGTGATCTCACGCCTGCGCTGGATGGCCGACACTCTCGGCCCCGCGCTGCGCGGCGCCCTGCGCGACGGCGGCCCCATCGACCTGCGGAGCATGACCGGCCAGGCGCTCCAGATGGGCGACGAGGGGCACAATCGCAACATCGCGGCCACGTCGCTCTTCACCCGATCGATCGCTTCCGCCCTGGTCCGCTCCGCGAACGCGGCGACCGCCGGCGCCGTGCTCGACTTCTTGCGCGGCAACGACCACTTCTTCCTGAACCTGTCGATGGCCGCCTGCAAGGCGGCCCTGGACGCCGCGAGCGGCATCGAAGGCTCGACGGTCGTGACGGCGATGAGCCGCAACGGCGTCGACTTCGGGATCCGCCTGTCGGGCACGGGCGACGCGTGGTTCACGACCCCGGTCGGCGTGCCCGACGGTCTCTTCTTCCCGGGTTACGGCCCTGATGATGCCAACCCGGACCTTGGCGACAGCGCCATCACGGAGACGTTCGGTATCGGTGGCTTCGCGATGGCGGCGGCGCCGGCGATCGTCCGGTTCGTCGGCGGCAGTGCGACCGACGCGCTCGACTACACGCGACTGATGGGTCGCATCACCCTCGCCCGGAACCCGTCGTACCAGCTGCCGCCGCTCGGGTTCATCGGCACCCCGACCGGCATCGATGCGCGACGAGTCGTCAATTCTGGCATCGCCCCGGTCATCAACACGGGGATCGCTCACCGGGAGGCCGGGATCGGCCAGATCGGCGCCGGGATCGCCCGGGCGCCGCTGGCCTGTTTCGCGCAGGGCCTGGCGGCGCTCGCCGGGCGTCTGGGAGTGGAGGCGTAGCCATGGATCGCCGGGCCGTCGTCGCGATCGGAGGCAACGCCTTGATCCGAGACGGGCAACAGGGCACGATCGCCGAGCAGTACGACAATGCCAGCGAGACGGCGCGCCATATCGCGGCCCTGGTCGCCGAGGGCTGGGGCGTGGTGGTCACCCACGGCAACGGCCCGCAGGTCGGGTTCATCTTGCTGCGCTCGGAGCTCGTGCCCGCCGATGCGCCGATCCCCAAGCTGAGTCTCGAGATGTCGGTTGCCGACTCGCAGGGCGGCATCGGGCACATCCTGTCCCAGGCCCTGCTCAACGAGTTGGCCGATCGCGGCCTGCCCGACCGGGTCGTGTGTGTCCTGACCCACGTCGTCGTCGACAAGGACGACCCCGCCTTTACGAGCCCGACCAAACCGATCGGTCCCTCGTACACGGCCGAGCAGGCGGATGAGAAGATGGCGCGCCAGGGCTGGGTCATGGTCGAGGACTCGGGACGGGGCTATCGCCGAGTGGTCGCTTCGCCGGAGCCGATCCGGATCGTCGAGGGCGCTCAGATCCGGACGCTGGTGGACGCCGGGCACGTGGTCATCGCTGTCGGCGGTGGCGGCGTGGCCGTGGTCGAGACAGCCCCGGGCCGCTATGCCGGCGTCGAGGCGGTCATCGACAAGGACCGGGCCTCGGCACTGCTGGCCGCCAGCCTCGAGGTCCCGCTGCTCGTCCTCTCGACTGGCGTCGAACAAGTCGCCGTCCACTTCCGCCAGCCCGATGAACGATGGCTCGACCGCATCACCGTGACGGAGGCGGCGGGCTACCTCGCCGACGGGGAGTTCCCGCGCGGCTCCATGGGCCCGAAGGTGGAGGCCGCGATCCGCTTCCTGGAGCGCGGGGGTAAGGAGGTGCTGATCACCTCTCCGGCGTCCCTCGAGAAGGCGATCGCCGGCGACACCGGAACGCGCATCGTTCCCGACCAGAAACCATGACCGCGACGCGAGCGGCAACCAGACAGGACGAAGGGAGGCGACACCGATGATCTCCGTCAGAGCGGAACCGTACGAGTTCGAGTTCGATCCGAGCCGTACGGCGCTGGTCATGATCGATTTCCAGCGCGACTTCGTGTATCCAGGTGGCTTCGGCGAGTCGCTTGGCAACGACACGTCGTTCCTGCTCGACGCGCTACCGCCGGCCGAGCGCGTGCTCAAGGCCTGCCGGGCTGCCGGCATCTTCGTGATCCACACCCGCGAGGGCCATCGGGGCGACCTGTCCGACCTGCCCGTCACCAAGTACGAGCGGGGTCAGCCGACGCTCCACATCGGCGACCCGGGGCCCATGGGTCGCCTGCTCGTCCGCGGTGAGCACGGCCACGACATCGTCCAGGAGGTCTACCCGATCGATGGCGAGCCGGTCATCGACAAGCCGGGCAAGGGCGCGTTCTATGCCACCGACCTCGATTCGATCCTCAAGAACCGGAACATCCGCTGGCTGATCGTGTGCGGGGTCACCACTGAGGTGTGCGTCCAGACGAGTGTGCGCGAAGCGAACGATCGTGGCTACGACGCACTCGTCCTGGCCGATGCGACCGGCTCGTATTTCCCGGAGTTCCAGCGCGTCGCCCTCGAGATGATCAAGGCACAGGGCGGCATCTTCGGATGGGTCAGCGATTCGAGCGCGCTCCTCGAGGCGATCGGGACCGAATTCCCGGACGCCGTGGCCGCCGCGGCGGGCAAGGCCTGATGCCTATCCGATGACATGCGGGAGCGTGGAAGGGAAAAAGGCGGGGTTCGCCGCGGGCCGGAGGGGTTCGCGATCGAGGGAGGTATCGCAACATGACGACCATGAACGGGACATTCAAACCTAGGCTCTGGGTGCCGGGCGACTGGAACGCGTTTTTTGGCCTCGGGACCAACGTGTTGCTCAACGTCCTCGTGTTGTCGGGGCTGGCGCTGTTCGTCGTGGGCATGCCCAACGAGACCGTCTTCGGGCGGATCCTGCCCGCGCTCGCCATAGCCCTGCCGCTGGGCAACCTGTTCTATGCCTACCTGGCCTACCGGCTGGCGAAGCAGACCGGCCGCGACGACGTGACGGCCATGCCGTACGGCCCGAGCGTGCCCCACTACTTCTTCGTGACCTTCGTGATCATGTTGCCCATCGTGCTGCGTGGCGGCACCCCGCTCGAGGCGTGGATGGCCGGGCTCGCCTGGGCGTTCATCGTCGGTGTGATCATCCTGATCGGCGCGTTCGTGGGACCGGCCATCCGTCGGTTCACCCCCCGGGCTGCGATGCTCGGAACCCTTGCCGGCATCTCCATCGCGTTCATCTCGATGCGGCCGGCCTTCCAGATGTTCGAGGTGCCGTGGATCGCCCTGCCGGTGCTCGCCATCATCCTGCTGTCCTGGACGGCCGGGGTCCGAATGCCCGGCGGGGTCCCCGGTGGTCTCCTGGCGGTCGTCGTCGGCACGGTCATCGGCTGGGTCGCCTACGTGTCGGGCGCCTGGACCGGGATGAACCCGCAGGCCGTCGGCGACTCGTTCGCCCAGTTCGGCGTCCACCTGCCCATCCCCGGGACCGAGGTCCTGAGCGGTCTGTCGCAGATCTTGCCGCTGCTGGTCACGGCCATCCCGCTCGGTATCTACAACTTCACCGAGGCCATGAACAACGTCGAGAGCGCCTCGGCCGCCGGTGACGACTACAACCTCCGGCACATCCTGCTGGCCGATGGTGGTGGCGCCGTCATCGGCTCGTTCCTGGGCAGCCCCTTCCCACCCGCCGTGTACATCGGGCACCCCGGCTGGAAGGCCGTCGGGGGCCGGATCGGGTATTCGCTGGCGACCGGCATCGCCGTCGCGGTCATCTGCCTGTTCGGGCTCGTGGGGCTCTTCCTGGCGGTCATCCCGATCCAGGCCCTCGTGCCGATCCTGCTGTTCATCGGGCTTGTCATCGGTGCGCAGGCGTTCACGACGACGCCCGCCCGCCATGCACCGGCCGTCGTCCTCGCCATGCTGCCCAACATCGCCTCGTGGGCCCAGGGCCAGATCGATGGCGCGCTCGGAGCGGCCGGGACCAACGCCGCGACCGTCGGCGCCGGGCCGTTGAACGACGCCGGCGTGATCTACGACGGGATGGCCATCTTCGGTGGCGGCGCCGTCGTTGCCGGGCTCATCCTCGGAGCGATCGCCGTCTTCATCATCGACCGCGAGTACAGCCGCGCGATCGTCTATTCGGTTGTCGGTGCGATCCTCGCCGTGACCGGGTTCATCCACGCCACCCAGCTCATCGTCTCGGTCGTCGATGGGGCGGTCGTGTTCGGTACCCCGAATGCGGTCTTCCTGGGCTACCTGTTCGCGGCGGTGGTCTTCTGGGTCGTGGCCTGGCGGGAGGGCCGAGCGACTGCCACGGACTTCCGGGCGGCGCTCACGACGCCGCCGCCTGACCCCGAACCGGAGGCTGCCCCGTCCTGAGATACGCCGCGTTCCTCTGTCCGTGACGCAGGGGACCTCGGTCAGCCCCCCGGCCGAGGTTCCCGTCGCGTCTCCCTTGCATTGGAGGCCCGATGTCCAGCGAACTCTTCGTCAACGGCACGCTCATGCGTGGCCTCAAGCTCAATGCGAACCTCGACGGCGCGACGTTCCTGGGCGAATTCAAGACGGCGCCGCGGTACCGAATCTTTTCCATCGGCGACGTCCACCCCGGCATGTTCGAGGTCGGCGAGGGCGAGGCCGAGGCCGGCATCTCCGTTCCTGGGCGAGCTCTACGACATGCCCGATGAGGTCTGGGCCCGCGTCGAGGCCGGCGAACCACCGGGCCTGTACCGGGGGCCGGTCGAGCTCGAGGACGGTCGGACGGTGCCAGGCATCCTGTACCCCCGCGAGATGACCCAGGGCCACCGCGAGATCACCGAGTTCGGCGGTTGGCGGGAGTATTGGTCGGCGCGCGAAGGGCGCGACACGGGATAGGGCGAGTCTCGCCGCCGAGCATCGCAGGCCTGGCGGCCATTGCCGTAGTCGGTCATTGCCAGGCGTTGACGAAGGGCGTACCGTCGGAGCGAAGAGCGCGCGGACCCGCCGACGTCGAGCGGTCGGGGAGGAGGAGCGCTCATGAGTCAGCAAGGGCATCGGCCCGATCCCAAACGCGGCGGACTCGGCGCACGGTTCGGCGTCTCGCTCGAGTCGCCGCTGGTCGAGCAATGGTTCGATCTCGGTACCCGCGTCGCGGCGGTAGCGCGCGGGCCGCGCCCGGCGGCGGCGAATCGGTCCCTTGCTGCAGCGGTCGAGGCCGATCCCCAGTCGCCCCTCGCTCCCGTCCTTCTCTTGTGGATGGGCAACAGCCTGGCACGAGAGGGGCGCCACGCGGATGCGGTGGCGATGTTCGAGCGTACGGCCAGCGCGGTGGAAGACGCGGCCCCACTGAGCGAGCCATGGGACGTTCGTCGCGCCGCACTCGAGGGCATGGCTGGCGCGCACGAGCGCGCCGGTGACCTTGCCGCCGCGATCAAGGTGCTCGGCGACCTTGGAAAGCTCCGACCCGATGACCCTGTCGCGCTGTACCGGGCCGGTCTGCTCGCGGAGCGAGCTGGCAGCCCGGACGAGGCGCGGGACCACTACATCGCGGCCGCCGGTCGTGCGACACCGCGCCAACCGGGGGAGCCAGCAGACTTGGCCCGTCGCGCCGCCGCACGACTCGAGGAGCCGTCGACGGCGTTCATGCCCACGCTGGCCAGCCTCGTCAACGAGGTGAGGTCGGCGATTCGCGATCAGGACGGTCGACGGCTGGCGGCAGTTCGCTCCAACACGCACTTCAGCGTCGGTCCGGTCGGTGGTGAGGCGGCGTTCGAGGAGCTCGACGTGGCCGACGCCCTCATTTCGGAGTTGACGTCGCGGCGGATCTCCGTTCGCCGGACGGTGCTTGGGTCGGGCGGCAAGCGCTACCTCCAGACTCGAGGCTGGAAGAGCTCCCGGTTTAGCGGCGATGTGCTCCTCGTCCTGACCCATAGCCCGCGAGGCTGGCAGTGGAGTGGCATCGCCCTCGCCCATCCCACCGACGAGTGGATCGATCGATGGCGCCCGGCCAAGGTCGAGGTCAACCAGCCGCTTCCCTTCCCCCTGAAGGCGCCATGGCCCGCGGGGCAGAGCTTCATGGCCGGGGGCCTCGTCGACTTCTCCCTGAAGATGGCTTCGGTTGCCGCCCTGGGGATCTTCGGCGCGGCTCTCGCCTACGTCTACTCCCGCAATGCCTGCGGCTTCGGACCGCGCGGCTTCTACTACAACAGTCTGTTCAGCCACAACGAGGAAGACGCGTTCGCCATCGACTTCACCCGGTACAAGTATGGAAGTCCCTTCAACAACATCTCGGAGGGGACGCCCGTCCTTGCCGCGGCCGACGGCGTCGTGATCGGCATGTTCGAGGGTGCGTCGTCCGGCGACGACTCACTCCTGAATCACGTCGCGATCAGCCACCCGGATCCGGCAACGGGAATGCCGCGATTCGTGTCCCGCTACCTGCACCTCGCGGGTCCGGATCTGGTTCCCGTCTACATGGGCATGCCCGTTGTGGTCGGCAATCGGCTCGGATTGATGGACGACACCGGGATCTCGAGGCTCCACCACCTGCACTTCTCGATCCACGATCGGCAGGTCCCGTATCCCAACTCGACATATGGAGCGAGCGTCCGTCCGACGCCGATGGACGGCCAGACCCTTGGTGACGGGGCGTCGGGCAAGTGCATCCGGTCGACGAACATCGAGACCCAGCCGCCGATCTGGATCGACGACGTCGATCATCCCTCGCTGTTTGGATCACAGCACTACGTGCACACCGAGTCGGCCGACGGCCTCCAGCTCTACACACTCACCGGGGTGGTCCTCCTGCACCTGAAGGGAACAGGCCGCGATTGGCTGCGTGCCCAGGTGAATCTCGGCATCACGGTTCCCGAGATCCCGCGCGGAGCGACCCTCAGGCTGGTGCATTGGGCTCCCTTCGTGACGCTCAACGCGATCCAGAACGACGATGTCGCCGTCTGGGCCGGATGGGCCGTGGACTGGTTCCGTGTGGCAGATCCGTACGAGCCCATCAGGCAACAGATCACGGTCGAGACCGGCGTCGCCGTGCGTGACTCGGACGGACACCTGCTTCGGCTCGGCTATGAGGTCACCCTCGCCGGCACATACGCTGACGCACCGTTCGACCCGGAGCCGCCAGTCATCCGTTAGCTCGGACCCGCATCGCGGGTGCGCAGAACGGATACGACTCGACATCGACGATACGTTCTCGTACTATCATTCATACCATGGCGAGTCGAGTAGGCGAGCGCGGCCAGATCACGATCGAGAAGGGTATCCGCGAGGAGCTCGCGATCTACGCGGGCGACGAGGCCATCCAGCGCGTGGAGGATGGGCGCATCGTCATCGAGATCGTGCCTGGTCGGCATCGTCGATCGCTCGCGGGCACGCTCCGCGACAAGATCGGGCGAACGCCGGTCGATGAATCGTGGGACGCGCTGCGCGACGCGGCCTCGCGGACGCCCGACCCCGATCGGGCGCCTTGATCGGGCTCGATACATCCGTCGTCGTTCGCTACCTCGTTGGTACGCCCGCGGCTCAGGCGAAGCGTGCGGCGCGGCTGATCGATGACGACGAGATCGAATGTGGGGTCTCCATCGTCGCCCTCGCCGAGTGCGCCCACGTGCTGCGCACCCAGTACGAGGTCGCGCAGCGCGACATCGTCGACGCGCTCATCGGTTTCATCCAGCGCGCGAACATCCGGGTCGTCGATCTGCGGACCGACGCCATGGTCGAGGCGCTCGTGCGTGCCCGCGACCTCCCCGGTCGACCGATCCCGGGTGCCTTGATCGTCGCAGCCAGCCTCGCGGCCGATGCGGTGCCGCTGGCCACGTTCGACCGGGGCCAGGGCCGCTACGGCATCGAGACCCGGGACCCGTGAGGGCGTCCGGTCGGCGCAGGAGCACCAGCCCGAGCACGATCCAGGCCCGGGGCCCGGTCCTTCGATCTCGAGGATACTGGCCATGCGACACACACAGGGGAGGCAACGAACGATGGCGAGTGCACCGATCATCCTGGTTCCCGGTTTCTGGCTCGGCGCGTGGGCGTGGGACGAAGTGGCCGAGACGTTACGAGCCGACGGCCACGATGTGACGGCACTGACCCTCCCGGGCCTCGAGTCGAAGGACGCGGACCGATCTGCGATCACCTTCGGGGACCACGTCGACGCCATCGTCAATGCGATCGAGGCGGCCGATCGGCCGGTCGTGCTCGCCGTCCACAGCGGCGCCGGCTTCAGCGGGTACGCGGCGAGCGACCGCGTGCCCGAGCGGATCGCGGCGATGGTCTACGTCGACACCGCGCCGGGCAAGGGCGCGGCGGACGCCGAGATCGAGGGCGCCGACAAGCACTTCATCTGGGACGAGATCAAGGAGGAGGAGAACCTCGAGGGGCTCAGCGAACCGCAGCTCGCGACGTTCCGGGAGCGGGCGATCGCGCAGCCGGCCGGCGTCTTGAGGGAGGGCCACGATTTCACGAACGACGCACGACTGGACATCCCATCGACGGTCGTCGCGACGGGCTACACGGCCGAGGCGTACCAGACGTACGCCAAGGAGCACCCCGAATGGGCGTTCCTTGCCGGTCTCCCCGAGCTGCGAGACGTCACCTGGATCGACCTGCCGACCAGCCACTGGCCGATGTGGTCGAAACCGGCGGAGCTCGCGAAGATCATCGGCGACGTCGCGACGGCCGCCGCGACGCCCGGTGACGGGCGGTGTGGTTCTCGGTCGACGGCGTCTACCAGGGTCCCAGCGGACCTAGCGAAGATCGGCGCGACGGCTTCGGCTGACGCCTTCGCGAGTCAGGGGATGGCGGCCGGTCGCTCGCAGCCCGCCGTGCCCGCGCCGATGAAGAAGTCGGTGCCAGTGCCGCCGCTGCAGTCGTCGTTGCCCGCCCCACCGCTGAAGCCATCGTTGCCGGCCTCTCCGAAAAGACCGTCATTGCCGGCATCTCCCAGGAGGCTGTCGTTGCCGATGCCGCCACGTCCGGTGTCGTTGCCGATACCGCCATCGAGCGAAATCGTCGCCCGCCTCCCCGGTCAGGGTGTCGTTCCCGTCCTGTCCGTACAGGCTGTCGTTACCGTCGCCTCCGCGGAGGGTATCCATGCCTGACCCCCCAGTCAGCTGGTCGTTACCCAATTCACCGAGCAGCGTGTCGTTGCCCGCGTCGCCCCCGATCACGTCGTTGCCGTCTCCGGCGCAGACGGCGTCCTGCCCGCCGCCGGCGTCCCAGACGTCGTTCCCCGCGAAGAGGACGACGATGTCGTTGCCCGGGGTCGACGGCAGGGTGGCGTTGGTGTCGTCGTCGATGGTCCCGATGCGGTTCGCTGCTTGCCCGCCACACCGCGGTGTCTCCGGGACCACGGTCACGCTGGCATCGTCATCCTGCGTCGTGCTCCCGTCGCCGAGCGTCGAGTCGGGGTCGTCCTGGTCGGCCCTGAAGACCTGTGCGTAGTTCGTGACCGGCGCGAGGGTTCCGCCACGGTGCTTCACGGTCACCGTCAGGGTCGCAGCCGAACCGCCGCCCACGGTGCCCACATCCCACACCCCGGCCAACGGATGGAAGGTGCCCTGACCGCTGGTGTACGAGACGAACCGCAGCCCCGCTGGCAGAGCATCCCCCACCATGACGCCGGTCGCCGCAAACGTGCTGTCCTCGTTCGTCAGCGTCAGCGTGATCGTGAAGTCCACACCGATGGCAGGCGTGGTGTCGCTGACGGTCATCGCGAGGGCCAGGTCCACGAGCGGCTGGCCGGTGACGGTGACACTCGCATCGTCGTCGTCGGTGGTGCTGCCATCGCCGGGAGTGGAGTCCGGATCGAACTCGATGACGTCTGTCACCTCGGCGTAGTTGTCCACGGGGCCCAAGCCGGACACGGTCGCGGTGATCTCGAGGGTTCGTTCAGCGAAACCTGGCAACGTCCCCACCGTCCAGATGCCTGTCGTCCGGTCGTAGTTGCGGCCACCGGCGTCGTTGATACCACCGGTGTCCGACAGGTACACGAGGCCAGTTGGCAAGAGATCCTTGACGGTCACGAGGTCGGCGAAATCGAAACTGGTATTGCTGACCGTCAGCGTGTATGTGACCCGGCCACCGACGGTCGGTGTGGTGTCGTTGACGCTCATGCTCAGTGCGAGGTCGGCGATCGGTCGTGCAGTGACCGTGACGCTGTCGTCGTCGTCCTCGGTGGAACTTTGGTTATTCGCGATGGAGTCCGGGTCCGGGTGGCTCGAGAAAACGACCTCGGCGTGGTTGACCACCGGTGTCGTGCTGGTCACTCTCGCCGTGATCCGGAGGGTAGCGCTGGACGGCGCCGGCAAGTCATCCACCGACCAAAGATCGCTGCTGAATGAGCCGTCGCCGCTATGCGACACGTAGACGAGACCCGGCGGTAGTTGGTCCCTCACGCCTACATCTGTCGTGCTCGGGCCGATGTTCGTGACCGTCAGGGTGAACGTCACGGTGCTGCCAACGGACGGCGTGGGGTCGTCCACGCTCTTGGTCAGCGACAGGTCGGCGATGGGCTGACCGGTGACGGTGACCCTGGCGTGGTCGTCCTCGGGCGGGATGTCGTTGTTCGGCGTGGAGTCCGGGTCCGGGTGGCTCGAGGAGACGACCTCGGCGTCGATGACGCCAGGTCCCGCGCTGATCGCTCTTCGCGGTGATGTGGTGGATGGCGGTGCTCGAGGCAGGCAGATCGAAGACCCCCCATGAACCCAGACCGGGGACGATCTGGGAAAAGCCGCCATCGCCGTTGTCCGAAACGTACCTCAGGCCGGCTGGTAACTGGATCTCGACCCGGGCACTGCTGACCGTCTGCGGGCCGCCGTTCACGAGGGTCAATGTGAACGTGACGTTGTCGCCCACGTACGGAGTGGGATCGTCGACCGACATGGTGAGCGAGAGGTCGGCTGAGGGCGAGTCGGCCGCGATCGTGACGCTGGCGTCGTCGTCCTCCGTTGTGCTCGCATTGCCGGGAGTCGAGTCTGGGTCGGCCTGGTCGGAGGTCTCGACCTCGGCATGAGGGACCAGGGCAGATGTCGTGTTGACGGTCGCATCGACCAGCAGCGTGCGCTCTCTGGATGCGGGGCTCGCCGAAAGGTCGCCAACGGTCCATTCGCCGAGGCCGTCGTACTCGGAACTACTAGCAGAGAAAAAGTCCAGGCCCGGGGGCAGGACGAGCGCAACAGTGACGTTCCTGGCGCGGTCAGGGCCGTCGTTTCTGACCGTCAACCTGATTTGTACGTTCTGTCCCAAGTTGGGATGGGGATTACTCACCGACATGGTGAGGGAGAGGTCAGCAGTCCCGAGCTCCGGCGTGACGATGACGCTGGCGTCGTCGTCCTCGGTCGTGCTCGCGTTGCCCGGCGTGGAGTCCGGGTCGTCCTGGTCGGACGCGGACACCTCCGCGTAGTTCGTCGTGGGGACAAGGGCTTCGGGCGCGATGACCGAGATGAACAGGAAGGCACTCTCGGATGGGGCCAGGTTGCCGACTGCCCAGACACCGCTCGACCGGACGTACGTGCCGTGCGTCGTGTTGGACGATGCGATCCCGAATCCACTCGGCAGCTGATCCGTGACGACGACCCCGCTGGCGGCATCCGGGCCAGTGTTCGTGACCGTCAAGGTGAAGCGAACGACCGTGCCGATGGGTGGTGTGGCGTCATCGACTGTCATCTCGAGCGAGAGGTCGGCGACGAGCTGGCCCGTGACGGTGATGCTCGCGTCGTCGTCTTCGTCCGCCGCGGCGCCATTGCCCGGTGTCGAGTCCGGGTCGGCCTGGTCGGAGGCCGTCACTTCGGCGTCGTTGACGACCGCGGCCGTCCCCGTGACCGTCGCCACGATCTCCTGGTCGACGGTGGCACCGCTTGCGAGGTCGCCGACGGTCCACACGCCGGTCGTTGCGTCGTACGCCGTCGATGGATCGGCCGAAACGAACGTCAGGCCAGTCGGCAACGGATCGGCAACCTCGACACCGGTCGCGTCGTCAGGCCCGCCATTGGTCACAGTCAGTGTGAACGTCACGTTGTTGCCGACCGGTGGTGTCGGGTCGTCCACGGTCTTGGTCAGCGACAGGTCCGCGCCCGCCGATTGGCCGGTGACAATGACGGCATCGTCGTCGTCTTCGTTCGTACTGGCGTTGCCCGGTGTCGAGTCGGGATCCAACAGGTCGGCAGTGTCGATCTCTGCGGAGTTGGTGACCGGGGAAGTGCCTGTGACGGTGGCCACGATCATGAGGACAATGCTGTCGCCATTGCCGAGGCTGCCGACGCTCCACAAGCCGGTCGTGCTGTCGTAGTCGGTGTTGGGCGGTGGAGCCGCGGAGACGAAGGTCAAGCCCGGCGGCAGGGGGTCGCTGACGGTCACGCCAAGGACCGTGTACGGGCCGTCGTTGGTGACGGTCAGCGTGAAGGTCACGTTGCTCCCGACATCGGGGCTCGCGTCGTCGACGGTCTTGTCGAGCGAGAGGTCGCTGCTCGTGCCTCGCGCCAGGAAGTTCACCACAGCCTCGTCGTCTTCGGCGGACCAGGCATTCGCTGGCGTCGAATCTGGATCGGCCGCGCCGCTCTGGATGATCTCGACCTGGTACTGGGGTTCGCCTGCGGCCGTCACCGTGAGGAAGAGGTCGAGGGTCTCGCTGGCGCCGCTCGCCAGCGTGCCCACGTTCCAGGTACCGGTTGCCGAGTCGTAGTCGGTCCCCGACTCGGCCGAATCGGCCGAAACGAAGGCGAACTCTGGGAGAGACGCCAGGTTATCCCGGACGACGACGCCGGTTGCGCTGTCCGGTCCGTCGTTCCTGATGATCAACTGGACACCCGCCGGGCCGCCGATCGTGACATGGAGTGATGGGGTGCCCGCAGCGCTCAACGACAGGTCGGCGTTCGGACGAGGCTGCCCGGCAACTGCCACGCAATCGTCGTCATCCTCATTCGTGCTGTTGTTGCCCCTGATCGAGTCGTGGTCGATGTAGGGCGAGATCCAGATCTCGGCGCAATTGGCAGTCGTCACATCGTTGTTGACCGAAACCACGATGTCGATCGACGCGCTGGCGCCGCTGGCCACCGGTGGGACGTTCCAGATACCCGTGCCGCTGTCGTAGTCGGCCGGGGTGGCTGAGACGAAGGTCATGTTCGATGGGAGCAGGTCTCGGACGCTCACGCCAGACACGTTGCTCGGTCCGTCGTTTTCGAGCGTCAGCGTGAAGGTGACATTGCTGCCGACGATGGGATTGGCGTTGTCGACCGCCTTGTCCAGCTCGAGATCGGCTTCGAGCGCTCCCGTGACGCCGACAAACGCTTCGTCATCTTCACCGCTCGGGGCGTTGCCTGGTGTCGAGTCGGGATCATCGGCGCCCGACGCCGTCACCTCGGCGTTGTAAAACAACGTTCCCTGCCCGTTCATGGTGGCGACGATCTGCAAGACCTTGCTCTCACCGCTCGTGACGGGGCCGACGTCCCAGACCCCGCTTGCGACGTCGTAGTCGGCGGCGGGAACGGCTGAAACGAAGAGCCAATCGACTGGCAGCGAGCCGGTGACGAAGACGCCGACTGCTTCGTCCGGCCCGTCGTTGGTCAGGGTCAGCGTCAGCGTGAAGTTGTCGCCGAGAGGCACGACATCCAGGTCTGATCCAGCGTGCAGCGACAGGTCCGCGGTGGTCGTCGCCGCTTGCGCCGGTTGCGCCGGTGCGGCCACCAACGCCGACCACGGCGAAAGACAGATTGCGAGGGCACTGACGAGAACCCTGCGCCTACCAGATCGAGTACCGCTCGAAGCTCATCGGCGGAACGTCCCCTCGAACGAGACACCGGCGTCCCGTTCCGGAGGGCCCTGGCGTGGCCCGTGACGCCGTCTCGAACTCGTCTCATCTTGACATCACCGTCAAGACACTTCCGTCGGTTGCGACGCTCCTCAGGCCACCAGTCGCTTGTAGCGGATCCGGTGCGGCTGGTCCGCCGCGGTGCCGAGCTCCTTGTGACGGAACGCCTCGTAATCGCTGACGTTGCCCTCGAACCAGCGGACCTGGCTGTCGCCCTCGAAGGCCAGGATGTGGGTCGCGATCCGGTCCAGGAACCAGCGGTCGTGGCTGATGACGACGACGCAGCCCGGGAATGTCTCGAGGCCCGCCTCGAGCGCCCGCAGCGTGTCGACGTCGAGGTCATTCGTCGGTTCGTCGAGTAGCAGCACGTTGCCGCCCGACTGGAGGAGCTTCGCGAGGTGGACCCGGTTGCGTTCACCACCGGATAGCTGGCCGACGAGCTTCTGCTGGTCGGTCCCGCGGAAGTTGAACGACGACACATAGGCCCGCGCCGGCAGCTCGCGCGCCCCGACCTTGATGACCTCGGCGCCCTGGGTGATCTCCTGGAACACCGTCTTGTCGGCGGCGAGGTCGTCGCGGCTCTGGTCGACGTAGCTGAGCTGGACGGTGTCGCCGATCTCGATCGACCCGCTGTCCGGCGGCTCCTGGCCAACGAGCATCCGAAAGAGCGTCGTCTTGCCCGCGCCATTGGGGCCGATGATGCCGACGATCCCGGCGCGCGGCAGTGAGAACGTCAGGTCCTCGATCAGCAGCCGGTCGCCGTAGCCCTTCGAGAGGTCCTTGACCTCGATGACCTGGTCACCAAGACGCGGCCCGGGCGGGATCGCGATCTCGAGCTCGCGGGTCGTGTCTTTGGTGTCGTTCGCCTCGGCGAGCAGCTGCTCGTACGCCGACAGACGGGCCTTGCCCTTGGCCTGGCGCGCCTTGGCGCCCATCCGCACCCATTCGAGCTCGCGCGCGAGCGTGCGCTGGCGCGCGTCGGCCTGCTTCGACTCGCGCGACATGCGCTCGAGCTTCTGCTCGAGCCAGCTCGAGTAATTGCCCGAGAACGGGATCCCGCGGCCGCGATCGAGCTCGAGGATCCACTTCGCGACGTTGTCGAGGAAGTAGCGGTCGTGGGTGATGGCCACGACGGTACCCGCGTATTCATCGAGGAACCGCTCCAGCCACTCGACCGATTCTGCGTCGAGGTGATTGGTCGGCTCGTCGAGGAGCAGCAGGTCGGGATGCCGGAGCAGCAGCCGGGCGAGCGCCACCCGACGCTTCTCGCCGCCGGACAGGGTCATGACGTCGGCGTCGTCTGGCGGGCAGCGCAGCGCGTCCATGGCGATGTCGACGTTGCGCTCGACGTTCCAGGCGTCGGCTGCGTTGATCTTGTCCTCGAGGGCGCTCTGCTCCTTGCCGATCGCGTCGTAGTCGGCGTCCGGGTCGGACCACTTGGCCATCACGGCGTTGTATTGATCGATCAGACCCTGGACCTCGCCGACGCCGTCGAGCACGTTGCCCTTGACGTCCTTGCTCGGGTCGAGCTCGGGCTCCTGGCTCAGGTAGCCCACCGTGAAGCCCGGCGTCAGGCGCGCCTCGCCGGTGAAGCCGTCATCGAGCCCGGCCATGATCTTGAGAAGGCTGGACTTGCCGGCGCCGTTGGGCCCGATGACGCCGATCTTGGCGCCCGGATAGAACGAGATCGAGATGTCCTCGAGCACCGTCCGGTCCGGCGGGTAGTGCCGGGCGAGCTTGTACGAGGTGTAGATGAATTCGGCTGGCATGGCCGCTAAGGGTAGCCGCGGTCAGGAGATGGGGCGCCAGGTCGCGGGGACCGTGCCGGAGGAACGACCGCCCACCTCGGTCTCGAGCGCACCATCGCGGGCTGCCTCGATCATCGACCACGTGATGGAGCGCAACGGGATCTTGATCCGTTTGATCCAGCCGGTGCCGCCGGGTGTGCCGTGGCTGATGTAGACGAAACGGGCCGTCGGCGGGCCGTGCGTGTAGGGGCCCAGGAAGTTCGGGTCGGCCCGATCGCCGGCGTCCGACGCCGTGACGTCGCACTCGAACACGACCGAACCCGCGGCTGTCGGGGCGCCGGGGCGGATCGCTCCGGACTTGTCCTGGACGCCAAAGGTTGTCCCCGTCCCCGTCGGCGGGTTCGTGACGACGATGCGGAGGCGCACGACCGTCTTCTTCATGGTCAGCTGATCCGCGTGAGACCCGGGATCTCATCGAATGCCGTGTCGAACGTCATCACGCGATCCACGTCGTGGCGCTGCATGACGGCGATGTGGAGTGCGTTTCGGGCTGACAAGCGCCCTGTGGTGCGCAGGACCCGTCGGCCGCGCTCGACATCCTCGCGCTCGATCGGGTAGACCACGTCGACAACGCCGAGCAACGTGTCGAATGCCGGGTCGATGAATTCCGGCCGGCGAACGGCCACATAGCGATGCAGGATCTCCTGGAGCACCTCGGCATCCGTACACAGGATCTCGCCCCCGGCGATCGCGTCCTCGATCTGTGTGCGGGCGCGCTGTTGCAGTACCTGGTCTGCGCCGATCAGGTACATCGGGACGTTCGTATCGATGAAGATCACGAGGACGAGCGCTCCTCGAGGTAGCCCTGCTCGATCTCTGCGTTCATCTGCTCGATGGGGGGAGCCGGCGCCTGGAATCGGGTGGCCGCTCGGATGACCGCGAGTTTCCGTTCGATGTCCGGGCGGGCTCGCTGCTCCTGCGCCTCTCGGAGTGTCTGCCGAACCCACTCGGCCGTCGTCAGCCGTTCCTGCTTCGCGAGGCGCTGGATGGAGCGGAGCTCGTCGTCATCCATGAGGACCTGGAGTCGCTTGGTCATTCGATGACACTATCTGACTCATCGTGATGAGTCAATCACAAGACGAGCCGGAGCGGCTCCGTTAGCGAGCCAAACAGGGCCTTGCCCTTGCCGAGCGCGGTCGGCGCGATCAGGAATCGGTAGTCATCGATCAAGCCGGCCTCGCTGAGCGTCGCGAACAGCTCCGCGCCCGCTCCCAACCCGATCGGCGGCCCGTCGCCGCCTTCATGGCGCGGACCGCCTCGACGACGTCCCCTATGAGGAGCGACGCATTGGCGCGCACCTCCGGGTTGCCGCGCGTAACAACGTGCTTCGGTGTCTCGCGCCAGAACGTCGCGAACTCACGCTCGACGTTCGACGTCGCCGGATCGGCCGCCCGCGGGGTCGGTACATGCCGTCCGGAGTGAGCGTGATGTAGAAGCCGACTCGTCGCGTCATGCGATTCCCGCCTTCTTGTCGAGCACCTGCAGCAGGTCGTGGGCGGCGAGCTCGATCGCCTTGTGGCGCCATTCGGCCGCCCGGAAGTGGCACGCGATGATCCCCGACCGATGGACCCGCCGGAAGTCGCCGACCACGAACGCGTAACGGCCTTTCGTCTGGTCGGTCGCGCCGTCGGTCAGCCCCAGGTGCCAACCGGCGTAATCGTCCCAGTCGTGCTTCGCGAGGAACGCGTTCTCGTCGTCGGCGCGCGGTTGGACCTCGCCCCAGTCGCTGTCGAGCACGTACTGGCGGGCCTCGATGAGCTTCCTGATGTTCGCGACCGCTCGCTTGTTGAGGGTGTAGCTGGCCATGGGATCAGTATCGATGCTTCGCGTTCGTACCGTCCCGGTGCAGCGCGTGGGCGGGCCGCTGGCAGCCCGCAGGCAGCCCGAGCCCAGGCTGATGCACATGATCGGCCGCCGAAAACACGGCATTGCCCACCGATGCACCTCGGCTGCATCAGACAGGCCCCCAGAGGGCCAACGCGCGCCCTGGCTCCGACATGCGCCCAGGCTCCGACAGGCGCAGGCGCCGACAGGCGCCAAGACTCCGACAGGCGCCGGGTCACGTGATGCCGCTGAGGTGCATCGGGCAGGAGACCTGTCTTCCTGCGCGGAGGATGTGCATCACCCGTGGCGAGTCTCGCCACGTGTGCTCGAGGCGCATGATGCGTACCCGACACGGAGCCTGCGATGACGACTGACCACCACGTCCACGATCACGACGACCACGAGCACCACCACCACGACGAGCACGAGCACGTACCCGTCGAGTACAAGGACGCCGTCGAGGGCTTCCGGCTCGACAAGGACGAATTCTTCAAGACGATGCCGGGTAGCCCGATTCCCGAGGCGGAGCGGGGGACCTTCAGCGGCCTCCCGTACTACCCGATCGACGAGGCGCTCGTCTTCGAGGACCGCGCCCTGGAGCCGTACACCGGCGACGAGCCATCGAACTTCCAGATCCCGACCTCGGACGGCAAGGTTCGGCCGGCCCATCGGGCGGGCGTGTTGCGCTTCGACCTCGGCGGCTCGCCACGCCAGTTGACGGCCTACACGTTCGACGAAGGTGACGGCGATGCCCTGTTCGTGCCGTTCCTCGACCAGTCGAGCGGCACCGAAACCTACGGCGCGGGCCGCTACCTCGATCTCGAGCCCGAGGAGGACGGCACATACACGCTCGACTTCAACCTCGCCTACCACCCGTCGTGCGTGTACGACCCGAAGTTCTCGTGTCCGCTCACACCGGCCGAGAACCGACTCCCGGTCCGCATCGAGGCGGGGGAGCGGCTGGCGCCCGGCTGAGCTGGACAGGAAACGGTGCCCGAACGCCACGACCGGGACTTTTCACCTACTCCGATGGGTGGAACGGGGCCGGTACTATCCGTCCATCGCGCGCGTGCCCTGTCGATACCGACCCACGGGCGATCAACGACCTACAAGGAGTCGGGGATGAGACGGACCATCAGAGCCGCAATGGCGGCGATCACTCTCACGGCAGTGCTCGTGACGCCGGTCCTGGCCGGCAAGCCGCTCGTGGAAGTCGTCGAGGAGAGCGGCAGCTTCCCGATCCAGTGCGAGACGGTGACCCTGATCGAGGAGTTCACCCAGTCGACGCAGGTGAAGACCTGGCTCGATGCCAACGGCGACATGACCCGCGGGCACGCCCGCGTCCGCTTCAACGGGACCATCACCGCGCCGGGCTCGTCGCTCCGCGTGTCCGACATCGGGAACTTCACGAGCTTCATCGACTTCGGACCCGACGGAAGGACGATCCGCCAGGTCGGCATGGTCTACAAGCTCAGCGCGCCGGGCCTCGGTGTGTTCGCGCACGACGTCGGCAAGCTCACGTTCTTCCCGGACGGATCTGTCGAGGTCAAAGGCCCGCACGACGTCTGGGACAACGGCCTCGAGAACATCCTCTGCCCGCTGTTCGAGTAGGGAGCCCGGCGGCCGACAGGAGTCGCAGCCGCCGAGCACGCTAGCCGCATCGCCCCTGGCCCGCTTATTCAGTAGCCGGCAGGCGGTTCCGGCCAGGGCTTCGCGTACTCGCCGCGGTCGTAGTCCTCGTGCGCGGCGGACAGGCCCTTGGCCCACCGCCCGATGATCGACTCCGCGTCCTCGCAGTCCTCGCCGATCAGGTTCGCATTGAGCCGCTTGAGATGATCGCGGCTGATGACGATGTGGCCGGCCTCGTGGTCCCGGATGAACTCGACGACCTCCCGCCACCACGCGAGCAGCCGAGCAGGCACGCGCTTGGGTGCCACCCAGCGCGGGAAGTGGATCGTGAACCGTGCCCTGACCGTGGCCTTGGCGATGGTGCAGTCGCCGTTCGACTCCAGCCGCTGGTCGATGGCATCGAGGACGTTCGGGAAGCTCGTGACCGCGCACGCCGCCGGCCGGTCGTCGCCGCGGTTCCACTCGTAGTTGATCGCCCCGCAGGCCTGGACGCCGCCGTCCGCGAGGCTCGAGGCGAGCTCGTTGACGGTATCGCCATCGATCTCGAAGTAGGACACCTCGGCGCCGGTGACCTTGACGCTGAGCGACGGCAGGGCGGCCATGCCGCCGGCCGTATTGGGCGGCTCGTCGACATCGGGGAGCGGCGCGTCTCGGACGGCGATCTCCTCCCGTCGCCCGGTGAGCTCGTACGCGGCCGACTGAGCCGCGCACCCGGCGGCCGAACCGACCTCCGTCGGCGTCAGATCGAGCTCGAGCGAGCCCGTCAGCTGGGTCTGTTCGACCGCCGAGCCTTCGGCCCGGACGATGGCCAGCCAGAGGCGCAGGGTCGAGGTGACCGTGGCCCCGCCCTGGACCCGATCGCCATCCGGGTCGATGCACGGGCCCTCGTTCTCGGCGCGGGCCGCGGAGACGTAGCGATCGCCTTCGCGTTTCAGGATCGCGATCGACACCGGCTGCCGTCGACCGAGCGGGGTCGTGCGGACCTCGACCGATGGGCAGGGTTCGAGGTCGCACTCTGGCGTCACCTCGAAGGCCTCCTCGTCGAAGACGGCGCCCGGCAGGAGCGCACTCCGGTCGTCCTGGTTGAGGACCTTGCGGACGCGCCAGATGCCGGCGATCGGGCCCGCCACCGGGGGGAGCGTCGCCGACGGCCCCGACGGGCGGGGCGTGGGGGCGGCCGTCGGGATCGCCGTCGGCGTGGTGCTGGGCGCGACTGCCGCAGCCGAGCCGCTGGGGGACGTGCTGGGCGCAGATGCCGGAGCCGCCGCGTCGCAGCCCACCACGAGCACGGCGATCAGGGCGGCGCTGATCCAGCGTGCCAGCATCGCCGCATGCTACCGCGAGCGAGCGGGTCCGCCGTTGCGCGGAGGCAACACCTTGTTCCGGGGCGATGCCGCGGCCCCCCACTAGCAGCAGGGGCGTAAAATCGGACCCTGTCTCCGACCCGCCCTCGAGCCGAGGTGCGACTGCCTCCTCGGACGGGCCGAGCGTGCCAGGAGGAGCCGCTCATGCAGGCCTTTCTCGTGGAGTTGACGAACAAGCCGGGTGAGCTCGCCCGGGTCGCGGAGGCCCTTGCCACGAAGGGCATCAACATCACGGCGATCAGCGGTACCGCCTGTGGCGACGGCGGTCGCGCCGCGATCATGACGGCCGACGACGCGACGACGCGCACCGCCCTCGATGGCGGCTTCCATCAAGTACACGACGATGGAGGCCACCGACACGGCCATGCGGCACGAGCCGGGCACCCTGGCCAAGGCCGCCCGCCGGCTCGCCGACGAGGGCATCAACATCGAAGCCATCATGCCGATCGGCATGGAGGGCAACGAGATCCACGTGGCGTTCGTGACGAGCGACGCCGCCAAGGCTCGCCAGGTGCTCACCAGCGCGGGGATGGCCTCCCGGTAGGGCGCGGTCCGCCGGGCGGTCTGGGCTCGCCGGCGGACCTCAGCGTTCCCCCGCGAGATACGCGCTCCAGAGCAGGCGTGCCGCGGCTGCCCGCCACGGCCGCCAGGATTCCGCGATCGCCTCCTGCTCCGGCCCGGCCGGCAGGGCAGGGAGGCGCTTCGCGCGTCGCATCGCGCCCGCGAGCGCGAGGTCGCCGGTCGGCCAGACATCGGGACGGCGCAGGGCCATCAACAGGTAGATGTCCGCCGTCCATCGGCCGATCCCGACCACGCTCGTGAGTCGAGCGCGCGCCGCGTCGTCATCCGCGGCGGCGACGGCGTCCAGGTCCAGCCGGCCATCGAGCACGTCGCGCGCCAGCCCGACCAGGTAGCGCGACTTCTGCCGCGTCTGCCCCGCCGCCCGGAGGGCCTCCTCGCCGGCGGTCGCGATGGCCGCCGGCTCGACGGCGCCGGTCGCCCGGACGAGTCGTTGGAAGGCCGCCTCGGCCGCCGACAGCGAGATCTGCTGCTCCAGGATGATCCGGACGAGTGTCGCGAAGCCGGGCTCGCGACCCCACAGCGGCGGCGTGCCGTGACGCGCGGCGATGCCGGCGAGGTCCGGGTCGATCGCGGCGAGCTCACGGACGGCAACGGCAAGCCCCGCCTCGTCCAAAGGTCGGTGATCCACTAGCGCGAGGCGAGGGATCCGGCGAGGTCCAGCAGGCGCTCGATCACGACCGCGGCGCCGGCGCCGTGCAAGGCCGGCTCGTCGACCGCCGATCCGGCTGTCACGCCGATCGGGATCATCCCGGCGGCGACGGCCGCCACCATGTCCCAGGTCGCATCGCCGATGTACCAGCAGCGGGCGGGCTCGACGTCGAGCTCCTCGGCGGCCCGGAGCAGCAGGTCGGGTTCGGGCTTCGCGTGCTGGACGTGGCTGGCGTCGACGATGCGTGGCTCCCTCGCGAGCCCGAGGGCCCGGACGGAGGTCGTGACCTGCTCCTTGCGGCTCGATGTCGCGATCGCCCAACGGAGCCCGCGCGCCTCGATCACCGCGACGAGCTCACCCACGCCGGGGAGCGGGCGAGGGGATCGGTTGCGGGCCTCGTACTCCTCACCTGACCGGCGGTCGATCGCTTCGGCGCGTTCCTCGTCCAGCGACACCCCCGCGAGCGCCGCGATCTCCCGCGCGAGCCGCTTGCCATCGACCCCGATGAGCGGGCCGAGCCGTTCGCGCGTCGTGGGGAACCCCGCTTCCTCGAGTGCCTGGATCCAGGCGTCGATCCGGGTCTCGACCGTGTCCACGAGCGTCCCGTCGAGGTCGAACAGGACGGCGTCAGGCAGCGGCAGGCTGGCGAGCTCGGTCGGATCGGCGGGCACGCGCCTACGGTAGCGCGTCCCGGTAGGGTGGCCGGCGATCAGGGTGCCCGGCGACCCCGCGGACCGAAGAACCAGGCCGACCAGACCCCGACGCACAGCACCGCCACGCCCACGACCCCGATGACGAGCGGCGCCGACATCCGGTCGGCCAGCGGTCCCGCGACGAGGGTGGGGACCAGGCTCGCGGCACTGACGATCGACGCCAGCACCCCGAACACCCGTCCGCGCACCTGCGACGGCATCGACTCCAGCAACGCGGTCTGGGCCGACACCGAGACCACGGCGTATGCGGCGCCCGCCCCGACGGCCACGGCGATGACGAAGGGGAGCACGGAAACGCCGAACCCACCGAGGAGGCCGCTCGCCCAACCGGCCAGCGCCAGTGACGCCGTCAGCACCCCGAGCGCGACGTGACCGCCCTCGGCGGCCCGGCGGTGCGACACATGCCCGCCGAACCGACGGAGGCCAAGCACACCGATCACGACCCCGATCCCCAGGGGCACGACGATCACCGCGAGCTGGGTCGGCTCCAGCCCGATCGTCGCGGCGAGGCCGGGGCCCAGCACGCCGAGCACCCCGGCGACCGACGCACCGGCCGCCTGGTGCAGGATCGGCCGGCTGACCTCACGGTCGTGGCGGATGACCTGCAGGCCCTCGCGCAGCTCGTGGATGACCCGCAGGCCGGCCTCACGGCCCGACTCGTGCGCCTCGCGGTCGGGCGGCGCGCTCGGGAGCCCGATGCACGCGAAGGACGCCGCGAGGTACAGGGCCGTCACGACCGCCAGGACGGCCGACGGCCCGGCGATCGTCACGAGCAGCGGTCCCAGGAACGCGAACCCGAGCGCGAACGAGCCCTGCAGCGTCAGGTTGAAGATGCCCATGGCGGTCTGCAGCTGGGCGCGAGGCACGACCCGCGGGATCATGGATCCCTCGGCCGGGGTCAGCGCGACGCTCGTGAGGCTGACGCCGAGGTTGAGCGCCAGCAGCACCGGGATGTTCGCGCCGCCGAGCGCCAGGCCCGCGGTGAGGGCCGTTCGGACGATGTTCGGGCCGACGAGCGCCCAACGCAGGTCCAGCCGATCGACCACGACCCCCGCGAACGGCGAGAGGAGGATCTGCGGCAGGACGAACGACGCGACCAGGGCCCCGACCGCGGTGTTCGAGCGCGTGGTGTCGAAGACCAGCACCGTCAGGGCGTACAGCGCCATGTTCCCGCCGACCTGGGTGGCCGCCTGGATGAACCACAGCCGCGCGAAGATCGGGTCCCGCAGGATCGATTTCGGGGCCGCTACCTCGGTCATGGCGGAACCTTACGGGCATGGCAGCGTGTCGGTGGGACGGGCGAGCGCGATATCCTCGGACTCGATGATCCTGCGCATCGTCCTGGGCCGCCTGCCGTCCGGTACCGATGCCGACGCGCTCCTCGAGCTGCGTGGCCGTCTTGCGCGCGCGGCTCGCGACGTGAGCGGGCTCGACAGCCTGATCGTCGGCGCGCGGCAGGCGTTGCTCTCGGGTGACCGCGGCGAGGTCCCGGTCGAGGCCGCGATCGTCACGGTCTGGCGCGACGTCGATGCGATGGCTCGCGCGACCGGCGTCGACGAACAGGATCGGTTCCTGGGGCATCGATTGCAGCTGCCCCTGCTCATCGATCGTGCGGTCCATTACGAGATCGTCGCGCGGACGTTCGCGGCCCTGCCACCGGAGACGACAGCATTTCTGCGCATCGTGACCGTCCGCGCGCGCGGCAACGAGGAAGCCCGCCTGATCGAGACGCTGCGCGGGCGGCTTCCGCAGCTGGTCGAGCTCGGGCTCGTCGCCTCGCACCTGGGGCGGCGCGTCGTGGGCAGCGAGTTCGAGGCGGTCACCGTCGGCGTCTGGCCGGATCGTGGCACCCTTCGCGCGGCGACCGGCGGCGGTCCGGAGCGCCCGCTGTTCGAACAGGAGCTCGCGCACTGGGCCGACCGGTTGCACCTCGAGACCTACGACGGGATCGAGATCGCCCCGAAGCTCCCAGCGGCCAGCGGCCCGCCGATCTTCATCATGGACGACGCCCTGCGCATCGTCGACGTCACGGCGACAGGAGCCGCGGCACTGGGCCGCGAGCCGGACGAGCTCGTCGGGCGATCGCTCGATGAGCTGTCACAGACGGACCCCGAGGACTTCGCCCGGAACCGGGCGGTGCTCCGCAACGAAGGCCTCGTCGCGGGCGAGGCCAAGTGGCACGTGCCCGACAGCGGCGAGGTATTCCTGCGCTACGTGGCCCGCAAGGACCAGCCGATCCCCGGGCGCCACACCGTCCTCGTCCACCGCTGGAACGAGACGGCCCCGACGGAGGCCGATCTCGATGCCGCGCTCGACGCCGCGTTCCCACGCCGGGAGCGCGCCCAGCGGCCGTAGGTCGCCTGTGCCGCGCGCGACAACACAAGAGAAGCCCCTCCCGGAGGAGGGGCTTCTTGCCGCTGGTTCGCGATCAGCGGGGCGACTGGTGCCCCCCACCGGGTCGGTTCTGGTTGACCGGCTGCTGGTCCTTGTCGAGCGGACCCGTGCCGTCGGGCTGGGCCGGGTCGGTCCGGTCGCCCTGCTGCATGTCGCGCTGGGCGCGGTCGTTCCAGGCGCCATCGGACGCCATCGTCGGGTCACCCTGCTTCCAGTTGCCCTGATTGCCGCTCATCCCCTCGTCCTCGTTCCTGCCGGTCCGGCCATGGGTGCCGACCTGATCGGCCTCACGCGGCATGCTGCCGGTGGTCTGCGTGGTCTGACGCTTCTTGTCGCCCATGAACCTGCCTCCTGACGGTGCTCGGGGGTCGAGACCAGAGTCGCGCGGGGCCGGACACAGGCGACTCAACCATCCTCGGGCGCGGGTTGCGGGAACCTTGCGCGAGCCATCGGGCAGGCACTTGGCCGGTACACTGGCCGTCCATGACCGCACTCGCCCCCGCCGTCTGGGTCGTCGTCCCGACCTACGACGAGGCCGACAACATCCGCCCGATCACGGCTGCGGTCCTCGAGGCCCTGCCGACCGCCACGCTGCTGGTGGTGGACGATGGCTCGCCCGACGGCACGGGGGGGATCGCCGACGAACTGGCTGCTGCGGACCCCCGGATCAAGGTCCGGCACCGGGCCGCCAAACAGGGCCTCGGGCGCGCCTACCTCGATGGGTTCGGCGTGGCCCTCGACGGTGGGGCGTCGATCGTCGTCCAGATGGATGCCGACTTCAGCCACGATCCGGCCGCGCTCCCGTCCCTGACGGCGCCGATCGAGTCGGGCGAGGCCGATCTCGTCATCGGCTCCCGCTACACGGCGGGCGGCGGGGTCGTGGACTGGGGCCTTGGCCGCCGGCTCATCTCGCGCGGCGGCTCGCTGTTCGCCCGTGTCGTCCTTGGTCTCCATCACAACGACCTGACCGGCGGCTTCAAGGCCTGGCGGGCGTCGACCCTGCGAGCGGTGCCGTTCGATGGCGTGCATGCCGGTGGGTACGTATTCCAGATCGAGATGACCTTTCGAGCAAGCCGCGCCGGAGCACGCATCCGCGAGGTGCCGATCACGTTCCGCGACCGACGCATCGGCCAGAGCAAGATGTCGAGGCGGATCGTGGTCGAGGCGCTCGTCGTGGTCGTGCAGTTGCGACTCGACGAGCTGCTCGGCAGGATCCGGTCCCGCCGGCGCGGGACATGACCGAGGGGCCGGCGCGGGAGGGCCGCTCGGCCGGACGGGCGCTGGGCGAGGCCGTCGCCCAGGATCTGCCGCGTGGCGTCCGGATCGTCATGGACGTCCGCGCGCTCCAGGAGCCTGCCCGGGCACCGCGGACTGCCGCGTACCTCGACGGGGTGCTGAGCGGCTTCGACGCTGAACCGCGGCGCGGCGAGTCGTTCGCGTTCCTGCTCGCATCGGACGAGGACGATCCGACGACGCGCTTCGAGCGTCTCGAGGTCGTCGGCCGCCGCCTCCTGCCGCCGACCAGGCTCCTGCGTTCCGCAGCACTCACCGTGGACCCGTTCGTCTTGCGCGGCGCATCGATCGGGGCCGCCTGGCGAGCCGAACGCGGCGGCGCCGCTGGCGCCGTCTACCACGCCGCCGGCAATGCCGTGCCGATCGCGTCCGGTCTGCCCACGGTCGTCACGCTGCTCGACCTGGCACCGTGGGAACTGCCCGGAGCGTTCCAGCGCGGGACCGCATCGCGGTTCGGCCAGCGGCTGCGGGCGCGGCTGCTGCGCGAGGCGTCCGCGGTGTTGGTCGGGACGGACGCCGTCGCGCGGGCGGCCAGACGGCTGCTCCACCTGCGACGCGACCGGATCCATGTCGTGCCGCTCGCCCCGGGACCCGCGTACGCCGCCGCATCCGCCGCCTCCCCCGAACATCGCGCGGCGGCCCGCGCCGCGACCGAGCGACTGGGTCTCGGCGACCGCTACCTCGTCTACCCCGGGCGCCACGACATCCGGCATGACGCCGCGACCCTGATGGCCGCGCTGGCCTCGCTCGGGGGAGCCGGGCGGCCCGCCGGCCTCGCACCCGACGCGGACTGGCCGCCGCGGATGCTGGTGTTCGACGCCACCCCGGACGATCGAGCCGCGCTGGCCCGGATCGCGGCCCGGCACGGGGCGGGCGACCGCCTCGTGTACGCCCCCATCCTGCCGGCCGCCGACACCGCCGCGATCGTCGCGGCGGCGCGGGCCGTCGTATTGCCGGTCGTGTCGGAGGCCAGCGGTCTCGTCGCCATCGACGCCCTGGCGGCCGGCGTCCCGGTCATCGCGTCGGCGGTCGGCGCGCTCCCGGAGATCGTCGGGGCCGCCGGGATCCTCGTGGAACCGCGTGATCGAGAGCGGCTCGCGGTCGCGATGGCGACCGCCTGGGGCGACGAACCCGTCCGAGCCAGCATCGCGGCGGCCGCACTGGCGCGAGCCGCGACAGGAGCGGAGGCGGTCCGCGACTGGACCGACGTCGCGAACGACGTCCGGGCGATCTACGCGAACGTGGCGCGCTAGCCGTCGTCCCGGGCTAGGTCGGCGACGGCTGCGAGGCGGGGCCGCTCGGGCTGGATCCAGGCTCCGCATTGGATGGAGCCGCGCTGGATACCGGCGCCGGGCTCGCGGCGGGGACCTTCCCGTCCTTGATCGTCACCTTCGAGCCCTTCTGCATGACCTGGACGAACGTTTGACCGACGGTCAGCGTGACCGGCTTCCCATCGGCGCCGTAGAAGCGGGTCGGTTTCGTCATCGAGTCCTTGCGCCACGTTCCCTTGATGGTGTGACCGTTCGTGGCGATCCACGCAGTCCCGGACCCGACCACGTGCGCTTCCAGGCGCTGCTTGTTGCTGCCGTCGTTGAGCGGCCCGAACACCATGTGCATGATCACGACGTTCTTCGGCGCGACCTGCTTGCCGTCGGCTTGATCGATCTGCTCCTTCGCGCCCGTGACCGATCGCCGGTAGGTGTTCGTGCGACGGTCGTAGCGGTAGGTGATCGTGTTCCAGCTGTACGACACGGAGATCCGGCCTCCTTTCGGGCGGTCGACCGGTGACGCATCCGGCCCGAACCGCCACGCGGCCTTCATCGCCTTGTCCTTCGCCCCGAGGCGCTTTGCGAGCTTCCGCAGCTCCTTGCCCGTCGTGTAGACGTTGTGGGGTGCGAACCGATCGGTCGACCGGTGGTAGTAGATGTTGCCCCAGCGGAACTCATCGGCGTTGTAGACGAGCTGGCCGTTGCCCTGATTGCGCAACGTCTGCAGGGCCTGCGGGGAGCCACCGGAGTGGCCGTACATCGCCTTCCACTCGGCCGCCCAGGCGATGTAGTACTGCCGCGCGCTGCGCACCGGCCCGACGGCCCCAGGGACCGTGTCCTGGAAGATCAGCATGTAGCGCGGGATGCCCCCCTCGGCGGGGGCATGCCACACGACGGACGCAGCATTGAAGCCCGACTGCGGCCTCGCATCGGGATGGTCATCGATCATGATCGCGATCGCACGGCGCTTGGCCACGCCGGCCGAAACGTAGCGGCCGGTCAGCGGTGACCGGCTGAGCGGTGTCGGCGTCGGGCGAGGCGTCGGTGTGGGCGTCGGGACAGCGGTCGGGGTGGGCGTCGGCGCCGGTGTCGGGGCCGGAGTGGGGGAGGGGCTCGGCGTCGCCTCGGCCCCCGCCGACGGCGATGGTGCAATGGACGGGCGGACCGCCCCGGCGGCGAGCGCGCCAAGCCCAGCTCCCGCGGCCAGCGCCACGGCGATGCCCAGGATGATGACCAGCTTGCCGATCTTGTATCGACCGCGACGCATGTTTCCCCTCGAGCGCCGACCGTCCCCAGCATCTCAGTCGACCCGGCGCAGGATACTCGACGCGCGTACCCGTTGTGCTGTGGCGTTACGCTGGCCGTCCACCGCCGGCACTCCGGTGGGCGAACCGCGAGGGGAGACGTGGGATGACCAGCGAACCGTCGAAGCCGAAAGCCACCCGCGCGCGGGTGAAGGCGTCAGATCGCACCGCTGTCGGCCCGGGTCCAGCCTTGACTGCCGGCGACGACGGTCCGGGCGACGATGCCCTCGATCGGTCGGGCGCCGGCGTCGTCAAGGCCGACCGCGTCGAGATCTCGCAGGGTGGTGCCGAGCACGTGGAGGCGACGTCGGTCTCCGTCACGCAGGGAGGGATCGGGAGGGCCGACGCTACGACCATCGACGTCCATCAGGGCGGCATCGGCCGCGCGACGGCCACGGACATCGCGGTGAGCTCGGGAGGGATCGGCCTCGCCCAGGGGCAGCGCGTGTCGGTCGAGATGGGCGGGGTCGGGGTGGCGCTCGGCGGCGACGTCCGGGTCACGCAGGCGGCGGCGGGCTATGTCCTGGCCCGGCGCGACGTGACCGTGGATCAGAGCCTGGTCAGCACGCTCATCGGGGACCACGTGACGATCCGTCAGCCCAGCGCGGTCCTCGTGCTGATCGCCCGGCAGGTCGATGGCTCCGTGCGGCCGTTGCTCGACTGGCGCGGCGCGCTGGCGGCCGGGGCGGTCGCAGGGATCGTGATGGGGTTGTTCCGCATGGGCCGTCGCTGACCGTTCGCGCTGAGCGCCCAGGCGCGCCCTGCCGCGCGGCGGCCGAATCGCGATTTCCGGCCATACTGGTCGACCGTCATGGTCACCCACGTCTTGCCGTCCCTTCGCCGCTCGCTGTCGATCCTGCTCGTCGTGGCCTTCGTGGCCGCCGGCTGCCAGCCGGGCGGCGGCGACGCGACGCCGACGCCGGCCACCACGACGGCGGTGGGTCCGGGCACCGCGCCAACGCAGGCGCCAGGGACGGAGGGGCCGGCCCCGACCGGAGAGCCGGCACCGACCGACGACGGCGTTACCGCCGGCGAACCCGGGGCCAGCACGCCCGTCGAGCCGTCAGCCGCCCCGACACCGACGCCCACCGCCGAGTCCGAGGTCGAGCGCGAGCCCTACGCGATGAACCTCTACCGCAGGGGCGACTACGTGGCGCAATACACGTTCGAATGGTGTGTCGGGGCCAGCCTCCAGATGGCCCTCAACATGGCCACCGACGACACGCGCACGAGCCGAGCCGACCAGGAGCGTCTCTGGGAGATGGCCCGCGACCGGAGCTTCAGCCCCTTCGGCGGGGCGAACCCACGCGGCTGGACCGCGTCCCTCAACGAGCTGGGCGTCGGTCCGTACGAGCTGGTGTCGATCCCGACGTTCGATGAGGCACTCGATGTCGCCGCCGAGGCGATCCGGGCCACGAAGCGACCCGTCGGGCTCGTGATGTGGCGCGGCCGGCACGCCTGGGTCATGAGTGGGTTCGAATCGACCGCCGACCCGCGCGCCTTCGATGATTTCGACGTCACCGGCATCCGCGTCCTCGATCCGCTCTACCCGCACGGCAGCTCGGTGTGGGGCCGGAGCCCGAAACCCAACAGCCTGGTCTCGCCCGAGACGCTCGCGAAGCAGTTCGTCATGCGCGACAGCCGCCGCGTCAACCTCGGGGTGCCGCCGGGCTTCCTGCTCGTCCTCCCGGTCGCCGCGGACGCCTGAAGGCGGCCTGACCGCTCACTGCTCGCGCGGTCGTCGGGGACTGCAACGTGGGCGTCACGTGGTGCCGCGTGGCAACGAAGCGAACGCATCGCCGCCCTTGTCACCGTTGCGGCAGACCCCCAACGACCATCAGTCAACGCGTTCCGAGGAGGGACCCCATGGGCGAAGCCAAGTACGGCAGCGAGTTCATCACCCACGAGTTCGACGAGGCGATCGCGATCCAGCAGGCCATCGTCGACGGTGCTGAGACACTGAGCACAGCACACTCCCGGCCCAAGTCGAAGCAACTGATCAAGACGGTCCTTCGTGAGGACACGAAGTTCCTCAAGGAGCTCCGTCGGCTTGGCCGGAAGCATGACGCGACGGGCAAGCTCGAAGGCGTCGCTTTGGCCCTCAAGGAGCTGATGGACGAGACAGCCCAGAGCGCGGCCGAGGCGCCGAGTGAGTCCTACGAGGCGCACGCGGTCCTGATCAATCTGAAGCGCAAGCAGCAGGACTCGGCGGCCGCGATGCTCAAGATCGCGCGCGAGCAGAAGGACACTGACCTGCGCACGGCCGCGACCGAGTTCGGCAAGGCCACCAAGGCGAGCGCCCAGGAGCTCGCCAACGACCTCGCGACGTTCGCGGTCGAGATCGCCACGATGCGCAAGACCCGGGCCGTCGCCCGCGCTTGATCTCGATCGGCCACGGCCGAAGACCGCGCCGCTCCGGTGGCTGTCCGCAAGCGTTCGTACGACGCCAAACGCGGGCAGCCACTACCGTTGCGCGATGACGAGCACCTTCGCGCCGGTCCCGGGCGCGCGCCTGAAGGTCGTCGATGAGGGCAGCCCCGGGGATCCCCCTGTGGTCCTGCTTCACGCGGGCATCGCGAACCTGGGATCGTGGGACGAGCTCGTGCCGCTGCTCACCGAGGCCGGGTATCGGGTCGTCCGCTACGACGCCCGTGGCTTCGGTGCCTCGACGACCGAGGACGTCGAGTTCTCGGACCGCGCGGACCTGATCGCCGTCCTCGACGTGCTCGGCATCGATCGGGCGGTTTTGGTCGGCAACTCGCGAGGCGGCCGGATCGCGTTCGATACCGCCGTGGAATTTCCTGATCGCGTCGTGGCGGTCGTCGGTGTCGGAGCCGGCCTCGGTGGGTACGACGCAGATTCGACGGCTGAGGAGATCGCTCTGTTCGACGAGATGGAGGCGCTCGAGTCGGCCGACGAGCCCGACCCGGAGGCCATCGCGGACATCGACCTGCGGGTGTGGGTCGACGGTCCGGGCCAGCCCGACACGCGTGTCCCGGCCGCGATCCGTGAACGGGTGCGGGCCATGGACCTGCCCAATTACCTGCCGGGTCACGTCTCGGGTCGGTCACTCCCGCTGACACCGCCGGCCGCCGAGCGTCTCGCGAACCTGCGCTGCCCTGTCCTGGCCATCGCCGGGGCCGTCGACGTGTCGGAGGTCGCCGAAACCGCCCGACACCTCGAGTCTTCGGCCCCCGACGCACGGGCGGTCATCGTGCCGAACGTCGCGCACATGATCGGCATGGAGGTACCGGACGAGCTCGCCGCGCTGATCGTGTCGTTCCTCGCGCCGCTGCCGCGCTGGTCGTGACCCCGAACCGGGCCCGATCCCACCTCGCGGGCATCCTGGTCGTCGCGATCGTCACCGGGGCATGCGGGACGCTCACGCCCAGCGGTGACCGCGTCGCGGCGACCGATCCTGCGGACGCGGCCGTGCCGGCCGCCACCGTCCGACCCACGATCGTGCCGATCCCCGGCCACGAGGTGTATGGCTTCGTGCCGTACTGGGAGATGGACGACTCGATCGTCGAGCACATCGGCGCGACCGACCTCACGACCCTCGCCCTGTTCTCCGTGACGCATCGGCGCAACGGGGAGCTGGACGACGACCAGAACGGCTACCGCGACATCAGCGGCGCGCTCGGTCGGCGTCTCGCCCGGGTTGCGCAGGACCGCGGCACGCGGGTCGAGCTCGTGTACACGAGCTTCGGTCCCGAGAAGAACCGACGGTTCTATGCGGAGCCCGAGGCCCAGGCACGCTGGATCGAGGTCCTCGTTGATGTCGTCGAGCGCCTGGGGCTCGACGGTGTCAACGTCGACGTCGAGCGTCTGCCGATCGAGCATGTGCTCGATTACGGAAATTTCGTCGGTCGATTGCGGACGGCGCTCCGGGAGCGGATGCCGGACGCGCAGGTGTCGGTCGCGACCCAGGCGAACGAGCTCGGGGCGGCGATGGCGGCGTCCGCGGCGGCCGCGGGTGCGGACCGGATCTTCCTGATGGGCTACGACTATCACTGGGCCGGGTCCGATCCGGGTGCATCCGCGCCGATCGATCGACTGGATGGAGATCCGCGGGACCTCGTCTGGTCGCTCGACCTGTATGGAGCGCTCGGCGTGCCGGTGGATCGGACGCTGCTGGGCCTGCCGCTGTACGGCATGACGTGGCCGGTCATCGGGCCGGGCGTCGGGTCGCCGTCCGCTGGGCGGGGGGATGCGTGGGTCCCACGCCGGAACCTGTCGGTCTTCGCCGATCCGTCGTTCGAGCCGACGTTCGAGCCGGTCGAGAGCGTCGAGTTCTACACCCAGCCGATCCCGGGGGCCGCCGCCGCATCGGCGCGGAGCGCCGCGTCAGCGGGGAGTACCGCGTCCCCGGGCGGGGCCGGGTCCCCAGGCGCTGCCGCGTCGTCCATCGCCGCCGATCCCGAACCCGGCTGGAACGCCGTCTACTACGACTCGCCACGCAGCTTGACCCCAAAGCTGCTGCTCGCAGACGAGCGTGGCCTGGCCGGTGCCGGCTTCTGGGCGATCGGCTACGAACGCGGGCTGCCGGGCTACACCGAGCTGATCGCCACGTTCCGGGCGGGTGATCTCGAGGCGCCATGAGGAGGTCACCGTCGTTCGTCTTGATGCACAACCACCTCGCCGGAAGAGACGTTCGCCAAGCGATGCACCTCGGCGGCATCAGCTGGTCGGTGGGGGTCTGGTGATCCCGCTGGGTTCAGCGGCACTCGAGGCCGGCGGGACCAGCAGGTTGGCGAAAGTCCCGTGATCACGCTGAGGTGCATCGGTTCCCGAACGCCGCGATCGGGACAGGACTTTGTGCATCACGAACGGGACACCTCTGATGCCGTCCGTGGCGCCCGGACAGGCTTGCGGACGATGACCGCCCGCCGCGGCGGCGCCCGGGACGGGCCGGCCGATGACCGCCCGATGACCGCCCGTCGCCGATGACCTCCCGCCGCCGATGACCGCCCGCTCTGCCCACCCTCTGCTCACCGCACGGCAGCTCAACCGCGCCACGCTGGCCCGCCAGCTCTTGCTCGAGCGGGCGTCGCTCGACGTCGTGACCGCCACGGAACGGATCGCCGGTCTCCAGGCACAGGAGCCCGCGTCGCCCCACATCGGACTCTGGACACGCCTGGCCGGTTTCGAGCCAGGCCACCTCGATCGCGCGCTGGCGGAGCGGTCCGTGGTGAAGGGCACCCTGATGCGTTTGACCCTCCACATCGTCAGCGCCGACGATTACGTCCACCTCTGGCCGGCCATCGTCCCCCTGCTGGACGGGATCCGGCGGCCTGACCGCGAGCAACCCCCGAGCCACGCCCGACTCCAGGCCCTGCAGGCCAGGGCCGCTGCCTTCACCGCCGAGCCGCGCAGCCTGAGCGAGCTGCGCGACCACCTCGGCGCGATCGACGGCATGGCGCCCGACGAGGTCGTCTGGTGGGTCCGCCGGAGCGTCGCGTTCGCGCACGCCCCATCGGACGTGGCGTGGTCGTTCGGCCGTCGTCCGCGGCTCGCGCACGCATCGACATGGCTCGGTGCGGACGGCTGGCCCGCGGCCGAGGTCGCGCTCGAGCGGCTCGTCCGCCGGTACCTCGGGGCGTTCGGGCCGGCGGCGACGGCGGATATCGCGCAGTGGTCGGGCCTGGCGGTCGCGAAGGTGCGGACGGGCATCGCGCCCGTGGACGCCGCCGGCGACCTCCGGCGCTTCAGCGATGAGCGCGGTCGCGAACTCCTCGACCTCGAGGATGCCCCGCTTCCCGATCCGGACACCGAAGCGCCGCCGCGGCTCCTGCCGATGTGGGACTCGACCGTCCTCGCCTTCGCGGACCGCACCCGGCTGATCAGTGACGAGGATCGACGCGTCGTGATCGCCCGGAACGGCGACACCCTGCCGACGTTCACGGTCGATGGCATGGTCGCCGGCCTGTGGTGGGCCGAGGCGGAACCGGGTGGACGAACGCGGATCGTGATCGAGCCGTTCCGTCCGCCGCTCCGGCGCTCCGTTGCCCGGGCCCTCGAGGTCGAAGGGGAGCGGCTTGCCGCCATCGTGGAGCCGCTCGAGCCAAGGGTCTACGCGCGGTATCAGCGCTGGCGTCCCAACCCGCGAATCTAACGAAACCGATTCCCCCCATCGGGCTCCGTTCGCACCCTGACTCCGGATTGCAACCAGGCTGCAAGGTCGCCCATGAACGGGTGACGCCGCTGTTGAGTCGGCTGACTACGCTGATGCCACGTCGTCGCCCGGGTCCGACCCCCAGCCCGTGTGCGCGGAGGAGCATCGATGGATACATCGCGCATGTCGTGGCGCGTATTTGCGCTTGTCGCAGCGCTGGTCCTGGCGATCAGCGCCTGTGGAACCAACGAGGGCGGCGGCTCGGCCGCGCCCGATTCGACCGCCGCGGGCACCGATGCGGGAGCGTCGGGCGCGCCTGCAGGCTCGCCCGCCGCCGTGAGCGGCGAAGTGACCGTCTGGGCGATGGGCAATGAAGGCACCAAGCTCGGGGTCATGGCCGACAAGTTCATGGCCGCCAATCCGGACGTGACGGTCAGCGTCACCCCGGTCGACTGGGGCCAGGCTGTCGCCAAATTGCAGACCGCGATCGGTGGCGGCGAGACCCCCGACGTGAGCCAGATGGGCACGGACATGATGGGCCAGTTCGTGGAGACGGGCGCCCTGGAACCTGTGCCTGGTGACATCGACCAGAGCGGGTTCTTCGAGAGCGCGTGGCAGACCAATGTGGTCGACGGCCAGGCTTACGGCGTTCCGTGGTACGTCGAGACCCGAGTCCTTTACTACCGGACGGACGTGGCCGAGAAGGCCGGGATCACGGCCGCACCGACGACCTGGGACGAGCTCAAGGCGATGGCCAAGGGCATGCAGGCCGAGGGTGGCGCCGAATACGGCATCTCGCTCGGAACGAAGAACGGCCAGGAATACCTGCCATTCGTCTGGTCGAACGGCGGTGACGTCATCGGCGCCGACGGTGCCTTCGCCCTCGATTCTCCGCAGGCGGTCGAGGCACTGACGTTCTACGACTCGTTCTTCGAGGAAGGCCTCACACCGAAGTCCGTTCCCGAAGGCTTCGACATCACGCCGGCCTTCGTCTCGGGCTCGCACCCGATGTTCTTCTCCGGACCGTGGCATCTCGGCCTGATCGCCGAAGCCGGCGGTGCCGACATGGATGGCAAGTGGGCGATCGCCCCGATGCCCAAGAAGGCCAGCGGGACCTCCTTCGTCGGCGGCAGCAACCTCGTCGTCTTCAAGGACAGCCCGAACAAGGACGCCGCCTGGGCGTTCGTGAAGTTCATGTCCGATCCCGCGAACCAGGTCGCCTGGTACGAGGAGGCCACCGTACTGCCCGCGGTCCAGTCTGCCTGGGATGACCCGGCGCTCGCCGGTGACGAGAACGTCGCGGTCTTCGGCACGCAGCTCGAGGACACGAAGGCGCCGCCGGCCATCTCGACCTGGAACGAGGTGTCGACCGCGATCAACGACAACCTCGAGAAGGTCACCACCGGCAACGTCGCTCCCGCCGATGGGGCGAAAGCGATGGAGGAGGAAGCCACAGCCATCGGCACGGGCCAGTAGTCATGGCCCAGCGTGCTGATCCGGTCGGGCCACTTCGCCCGGCCGGGTCGGTCCTGGAAGCGCCAGCCGCACCGGGGCTGGGAGGTATCAAGGTTGGCACCGGGGGGCGCCGTGAACCGCGGATCAGCCTGCGCCAGCACCTTACCGGCTGGGGATTCGCCCTGCCGTTCGTGATCATCTTCCTGGTCTTCATGGCGGGGCCGATCCTCGCCTCGCTCGTCCTGAGCCTGACCGATTTCGGCCTGCGCGACCTGCGCAACCCGCTGGGGACGAACTTCATCGGGCTCGATAACTACGTGGAGCTCGCAGGCGATCCGACGTTCCGCATCGCGCTTGTCAACACGGCGTACTTCGTCATCGTCGGCGTACCCCTGACGCTCGGTCTGGGGCTGGCGGTGGCCCTGGCCCTCGACCGGGGGATCCGACGATTCCGGACCATCTACCGGGTCGGCTATTACCTGCCGGTGGTCACGAGCATCGTGGCTGTCGCGGTCGTCTGGCGATTCGTCCTCAACCCGGATTACGGCCTGCTCAACATGACCCTCGGCGCGATCGGCCTCGAGGGGCGGGATTGGCTCGCCGATCCGGTCCTGGCGATGCCGTCGCTCATCGTGATGGCCGCCTGGCGGAACCTCGGCTTTGCGATGGTCCTCTTCCTGGCCGGGCTCCAGACCATCCCCGTCCAGCTCTACGAGGCCGCCTCCATCGACGGGGCCGGTCGCTGGGCAGCCTTCAAGTCGGTGACATTCCCGCTCCTGCGGCCGACCCTCCTCTTTGCGGTCGTGATCACCACGATCGGCTACCTCCAGGTCTTCGAGGAGCCGTTCGTCATGACCGACGGCGGCCCGCTGGACCGGACCCTTTCGGTGTCGATGTTCATGTACGAGGAGGGGTTCGAGTTCTTCCACCAGGGCTACGCGGCCGCGATCGCCTGGGTCCTGTTCCTGCTCGTCGCCATCGTGGCGGTCGTCCAGTTCCGACTGTTGCGGTCGCAGACATGAGGGAGGCGCCCGAATGACGGCCCTGACCCGCCCGGCTCCGCGACCCGCCGGCGCCCCGCCGCGGAGCCGCGCCGCGATCGTCCTCTATGTCCTCCTGACGCTGGGCCTCATCGCCATGGTCGCGCCCTTCATCTGGATGGTCCTGGGCTCCTTCAAGCCGCAGGGCGAGTTCCTGCGCCTTCCCCCGACGTGGCTGCCGGAGCAGCCCACGACGAACAACTATCAGCGGCTGATCGATCAGCTCGACATGCCGCGCTTCTTCTTCAACTCGATCGTCGTCGCCATCGCGGTCACCGCCGGGAACCTGATCTTCGCCCCGATGCTCGGCTACGCCCTGGCCAAGCTCCGCTTCCTCGGCAAGGGCGCGCTGATGGGCCTGGTCCTCGCCACGTTGATGCTGCCGGGGGCCGCCCTCCTCGTGCCGCTCTTCGTGCTGATGAGCTCGCTCGGCCTCGTCAACACGTATCCATCGCTCGTGCTCCCGTTCCTGGCCGGCCCGTTCGGGGTGTTCCTGACCCGGCAGTTCTTCTCGGGCTTGCCCGATGAGCTGCTCGAAGCGGCTCGCATGGACGGCGCCAGCGAGTTCCGGATCTTCTGGACCATCGCCATGCCCCTTGCCGGGCCGGTCCTCGCCACCCTCGGCATCCTCACGTTCCTGGGCTCGTGGAACTCGTTCATCTACCCGCTGGTCATGGCCCAGGAGCCCGAGATGTACACGCTGCCGGTGGCCCTCGCCACGTTCGCCACCGGCCAGTACCAGGCGGACCACGGGATGCTCATGGCGGGCTCCCTGGTCCTCATCCTGCCCGTCCTCATCATCTTCGTCGTGCTCCAGCGCTGGATCACCGAAGGCATCGCGACGACCGGCCTCAAGGGCTGACGGTCCGCCGCCGGCCCGAGCGGGCCGAACCAGGAGGTACCCGACATGCCCCAGCGCCGTCTCCATCCAGTCTTCGCGATCCTGTCAGCGCTGGTCATCGCAGCGGCCGCCTTCCCGGCGTCCGCGGCGGCCGCCAGCTCGGGGTTGAGCGGCGCGCAGCGCGCGACCCTGCGCGGGTACGCGGAACGCACGTGGGCCTCGTTCGTGGCGATGACCGATGCCGCGACCGGGCTACCGGCCGACAGCCTGGCGGCCGACGGCAGGCGGAGCGTCCAGACATCGACGACCAACATCGGCGCGTACATGTGGAGCACCGTCGTCGCCAAACGGTTGGGCCTCATCAGTCACGCGCAGGCCGTGGCCCGGTTGCGGACCACCCTCGGCACGCTCGAGACGATGGAGCGGCATGAGCCGAGCGGCCAGTACTTCAACTGGTACGACCACACGACCGGCAAGGTGCTGACCGTGTGGCCCCCCAATGGCGATCCGGTCACGCCGATCCTCTCATCGGTCGACAACGGCTGGCTGGCGACCGGGATCCGCGTCGTGGCCAACGCCGTCCCCGAGCTGTCCGCGCGCGCCGGCGCCCTCTTCGACAGCATGGACTTCGGCTTCTACTACCAGGAGGGGCGCAATCTGATCGCCTTCCACTACACGCCGAGCACTGGGCAGTTCGCCTGCTGCTATGACACGATCGTGAGCGAGAGCCGCATCGCCAGCTACATCGGGATCGCCAAGGGCGAGATCCCGCCCGAGCATTACTTCGGCGCGTTCCGGACGTTCCCCGCAACGTGCGACTGGAGCTGGCACGAGACCCGGCCGGTCGGTGTCCGAGAGACGTACCTCGGCGTGACCGTCTTCGAAGGCGCCTACCGGTACGAGGACTTCAAGGTCGTCCCGGGCTGGGGCGGGAGCATGTTCGAGGCGCTCATGCCCGCGCTCTTCCTCCCCGAGGAAAAATGGGGACCGGAGAGTTGGGCGGTCAACCACCCGCTCACCATTGCCGCCCAGATCCACCACGGCCTCGTGGAAGCGGAGTACGGCTATTGGGGCTTCTCCCCGGCGAACGTCCCCGAGGGCGGCTACACCGAGTACGGCGTGGACGCCATCGGGATGCGACCCGACGGGTACAAGTCGAACAATGACAACACGCTCGTCGATCGTGGCTTCGGGAACTGTCCCGGCCGCGAGCCCAAGCCCGACCCGCCGCCGTCTGACTACACGAATGGCGTCGTGACGCCGCACGCGGCGTTCCTCGCCCTGCGCTGGGCGCCCGACCGCGTGATGGAGAACCTGGCCAACCTGCAGGCCGACTTCGACATCTACGACCGCTGGGGCTTCCGCGACTCGGTGAACGTGGATTCGGGCTTCGTTTCCGAGTTCTACCTGTCCCTCGACCAGGGCATCATCATGGCCGCGATCGGCAATGCCCTCGGCGACGACGTGCTGCGCGAGTCGTTCGCCACGAAGGAGTTCCGCAAGGTCCTCCGACCGGTGATCGGCATCGAGACGTTCAACGCCGGACCGCGCGAGGCCGCGAAGCAATACCTCCGCCCGTGATCACCGGTTCGTCCGCTCGGATCGCGTGGTTCGAGACGTTCGGCGCCTCGACCGAGCGCGACCGGCCTGCGCCCGCCGTCACCCTGCCGCCGCCGTCGGGGGTTCACGCCGAGCGAGGGCGTGGCCAGGTGACGGTGTCCTGGTCACCGGTCGACGGCGCGATCGGGTACCTCGTGCACCGCGGTCCCTTCGAAGGCGACCTCGCACCGATCGACCACAAGGGAGGTGACGTCCTCGCCGTTCCCCACGGGCCGTACGTCGATACGACCCCGGGTGTCGAGGACGACAACGTCTATGCGGTGGCGAGCCTCTCCAGCATCGATGCGCCGGTCGGTCCGGTGTCGGCCGCGGTCGGTCCCGTGCCGACCGAGCGCGAGGGCGACGTGCGCGTGCTGGTCGATGCCTCGCGGTCGACGGGACCCGTCCGGCGGCCATGGCGGCCGATCATCGGCTCCGAGCACCTCGCGCTCCTGTTGCGCAACGAGGGACCGGGTGGTTTGGACGTCGGCGAGGACCTCGCCTCGGCGTTTCGCGTGGTCCGTGACGAGCTCGGCGTCGGGGCGGTCCGCGCCCACGCCATCCTCCACGATGTCCTCGGCGTGTACGCGGAGGGCGACGACGGCGCGCCCGTCTACGACTTCGACAAGGTCGACCTCGTCATCGATCGCCTCCTGGCGACGGGGCTGCGGCCGGTCGTTGAGCTGTCGTTCATGCCGGAGGCGCTGGCCGCTGACCCCGACCCGCGCGTCTTCGACTACATCGGGCTTATCTCGCCGCCGCGCGACCTGGATCGCTGGGGGGATCTGGTCGAGGCGCTCGTCCGCCACCTCGTCGCAAAGCATGGGCTCGAGGAGGTCGCGCGCTGGGGCTTCGAGGTCTGGAACGAGGCGAACATCAAGGTCTTCTGGGCCGGCCGCCAGAGCGACTATTTCGACCTGTACGATGCGAGCGCCCGGGCCGTGAAGGCCGTCGACGAGCGGTTGCTCGTCGGAGGGCCGTCGACCGCGGCTGCCGGGTGGGTGGACGATCTGCTCCACCACGCCGCCGAGACCGGCGTGCCGGTCGATTTCGTGACCACCCATACCTACGGCGCGCCGCCGCTCGATCTTCGACCGATCCTCGAGCGGTACGGTCGCCCGGACCTCCCGATCTGGTGGACGGAATGGGGCGTCAGCCCGACCCACGGCGGGACGGTGAACGACAGCGTGTGGGGGGCGCCGCTGGTCGCCCGCGGCATGCGCTCGGCGGCCGGTCGCGTGGATGCGCTGGCCTACTGGGTCGCGTCGGACCAGTTCGTCGAGCTCGGCGTGCCCGAGCGACTGTTCCATGGCGGGTTCGGGTTGCTCACCATCGGCGGACTGCGCAAGCCGCGGTTCTGGGCGATCGCGGTCCTCGAGCGATTGGGCGACCGGGAGTTGGCCAGCCGCGTCACCGGGGACGGCGGCGGCAGCCTCATCGAGGCGTGGGCGAGCCGGGACGGGGACGGTGCGGATGATCGTGTGGCCGTCGCGATGTGGAACGGGTCGCTCGATCAGACCAAGACCGCCGGCGACGACGCGCTCGGGCGCCACGTGACGCTCGACATCACGGGACTGCGAGCGGGCGAGTATCGGGTCGAGCACCGTCGAGTCGACGACGAGCATTCGAATATCGCCCGGACCTGGCAGGCGCTCGGCGGCGGCGAATGGCCCACGCCGGGCCAGTGGGAAGGTCTCCGGGCGGCGGACAGGCTCGAGTCGCTCGTTCCCGACGAGCAGGTCAGTGTCGGGCCGGACGGGGTCGCGCACCTGACATTCGACCTGCCGATGCCGGCGATCTCGTTCGTGGAGCTGCGCGCCGCGACCTGAATCGGAGCCTCGGCGCGGGGCGAGGATCGGAACGGGTACGCTCCAACACATGGACGAATGGCTCCGATCCGCGGTCCGGCTCGCGACGGCCAATGCGGCCGCGGGCGGGTTCCCGTTCGGGGCGCTCGTCGCGCGCGACGGGGAGATCCTCGCCACCGGCGTGAACACCGTTCGTGCGCACGCCGACCCGACGGAGCATGCCGAGATCGAGGCCATGCGCGCCGCGTGCCGACGGGCCGGCTCGCTGACCCTGGACGGCGCCACCGTCGTGTCCAGCTGCCAGCCCTGCCCCATGTGTCACGCGATGGCGGCGCTCGTCGGCGTGCGGCGGATCGTGTACGCCGCCGATGCGGAGATGGCCGCCGAGGCCGGGTTCCGGCTGTCCCCGGCGGCCGCGGCGATGGCTGCCGCGGCCCGCGACGCGGGCGGTGTCGAGCTCGAGTACGTGGTGACACCGGGCGCCGACGCGCCCTTCGAGGCGTGGGCCAGGTGGCGTGCGGCTTCGGGGATACCGCCCGGGGAGGGGCTGCCCGCGCCCGCCCCTCGATCGGTCAGCGAGCTCCGGCTCGCCGTCACGGTCGAGGACTTCGATGGCGCAATGGCGTTCTATCGCGACACGTTCGGCCTGGCGGAGATCGAGGCATGGGCGACCCGGCAGGGGCGCGGCGCCGTGCTGGACGCCGGTCGCGCCACGCTGGAGCTGCTCGACGGTCCGCAGGCCGATCTGATCGATTCGGTCGAGGTCGGTCGGCGCGTCGCGGGGCCCATCCGGGTCGCGCTCGAGGTGGCCGACTCGGCCGCCATGGCCGATCGCCTGACCGCGGCCGGTGCCGCCCACCTCGGGGAGGGCCCCGTCGTGACCCCGTGGCGCCACCGCAATGTGCGCCTCGCCGCGCCCGGGGACCTGCAGCTGACGCTGTTCACGGTCCTGCCGCCGGAGCCCGAGAGCGACGGAGCGTTGGAAGACGACTGAGCCTCAGTCGAGCGCGCTGAAGACCACGGTCGAGGCGTCGACTGGTCGCGTGAACTCGATCATGAGGTTGCGGTCGATGCCGATCATCCGACAACCCCCGAAGTCGTGGTCCGTCGCGAGCTCGAGCGTCGGCGCCGCCTGCCAATCGAAGACGAGGTGGACCTGGCGGTCGCATGCCCCGCCGATCCACAGGAGGTAGATCGCGTCGTCACGACCCGGCACCTGACTGACGCCTTCGATCACATCACCCGGGTTGACCGTCGCGACCGCACGGATGAGGCCGGTCCGATCCATGACGCGGAAGGGCAGCGCCGGGAGGTCCGTCAGCGGCGGGAACGCCCCGTCGATGACGCGTGGGGAGGGTTCGTCGCTCGCGATGCAGCCGACGAGGACCGCGGCCGTGGCAAGCACCGCAGCCAGCCGGGTCGAGACACGTCGCATGCGCGGAGTATGCGACGGCGGGTGACAATGCCATCCGATGACGATCGACACCCCGACCCCGGATCAGATCGCTGCTGAAGGCTTCGCCGGCTTCGGTCTCGACGACCGGCTGCTCGCCACCGTGGCCGACCTCGGCTACGAGGAACCGACGCCGATCCAGCGCGAGGCCATCCCGCTGCTGCTCGATGGCCGCGACATCCTGGCCGAGGCACCGACCGGCACCGGCAAGACCGCGGCCTTCGCGCTGCCGGTCCTGCAGCGCATCACCATCGGCGAGGCCGGACCGAATACGGCGAGCGCCCTCGTCGTCGTGCCGACCCGCGAGCTCGCGATGCAGGTCGCGGAGGCGTTCCACGTCTACGGCAAGACCATGGGCGCGCGCGTCGTGCCGGTCTACGGCGGCCAGCCGATCGGCCAGCAGTTGCGCGGCCTCCGCCGCGGGGTCGACGTTGTCGTCGCCACCCCCGGTCGCGCGGTCGACCACCTCAAGCGCGGTAGCCTGAGCTTCGACGCGGCCCGCATCGTCGTGCTCGACGAGGCGGACGAGATGCTCGACATGGGCTTCGCCGAGGACCTCGACACGATCCTGTCGGCCACGCCGGCCGACCGCCAGACCGCGTTGTTCTCCGCAACGATCTCGCCGACGATCACGAGGATCGCCAAGCGCCATCTCCGGGACCCGGCACGGATCACGGTCCATGCCGAGAAGCGCACCGGCGACGGGGTCGCGCGCGTCCGGCAGACGGCGTACGTCGTGCGCCGCGTCGACAAGCTCCCTGCGCTGTGTCGAATCCTCGATGTCGAGGACCCGGCGTCCACGCTCGTTTTCGCCCGCACGCGTGGCGAGGTCGACGATCTCGCCGAGGCGCTGAGCAGCCGCGGCCATGACGCCGGGGCGCTGCACGGCGGTCTCGCCCAGGAGGCCCGCGACCGGATCATGGGCCGCTTCCGCGATGGGTCCCTGGACGTGCTCGTGGCCACGGACGTCGCCGCGCGCGGGCTCGATATCGATCATGTCAGCCACGTCGTCAACTTCGATGTCCCCTCCGATCCCGATGCCTACGTGCATCGCATCGGCCGCACGGGCCGGGCCGGGCGCGAGGGCGTGGCGATCACCCTCGTCGAGCCACGCGAGCATCGGCTGCTGCGCAACATCGAGTCGGCGACCAAGTCCAAGCTCCAGATCGCGCGGTTGCCGACGGTCGCCGACCTGCGGGAGCGTCGGCTCGAGCTGCTCCGGGCCAACCTGCGCGATGCGTTGGAGACCGGCGGCCACGATCGATTGCGGGGCGTGGTGGAGCCACTCACCGAGGAGTTCGACGTCGTCGACATCGCGCTCGCCGCGGTCAGCCTGATCGAGGGGGCCGAGACGCGGGACGAGGATGAGGTCGAGCTCGCCCAGGCGTCGCTCCAGCAGCCGGGCCAGGGACCGGGTCGGGGACCGGGTGGCGGTCCTCGACGGGGCCCGGGAGGCCCCGGCGCGCCCGGCCGTCCGGGCGGACGTTCCCCACGCGGGCCACAGGCGGACGGGTGGGAGCAGCTGTGGATCGGTGGCGGTCGTCGGGCCGGCCTGCGACCCGGCGACCTCGTGGGCGCCATCGCGAACGAGGCCGGCGTGCCGGGCTCCGTGGTCGGTGCGATCCAGCTATTCGACGATTTCGCCCTGGTCGACGTGCAGGGCCAAGTCGCCGACGCGGTAGAGCACGCCCTCCGCAACGCGACGATCCGGGGGCAGAGGTTGCCCGTCCGCCGCGAACGTTCCCGGGGGCGTCAGCGGCCCAGCAGCTGATCCACCGGGGCATAGTCGTCGGTCAGGACCGGGGCATCGCCGATGAACGCGGCTAACGCACCTCGGTCGCTGATGATCTCCGTCGAGCCGCCTTCGCCCCAGGCCTCGATGCGGGCCGTCACGGCCGCAACGTCAAGCGGTTGCTCGCTCGCCACGAGCACGACATTCCCACCACCCTCGCCATCGAGCGTCGCCCGCCCGCTGAGGACCGCCACGTGCTCGAAGGCGCGGTCCGCGGTCACCGCCTCTGCACGGACGAACCCGAGCGGCGGGTAGTCGATCAGGTTCATCACGTACATCCCGCCCGGGCGCAGGACACGCTCGACCTGCTGGAGGAACTCGGCGGTCGTGAGGTGCCACGGGACGGCGAGGCCGCCGAACGCATCGCCGACGACGAGGTCGGCGCTGTCGTCGGGCAGACGCTCGATGGATAGTCGCGCGTCCCCGACGATGACGTCGATCGACTCGCTCGGCGTGAAGCCAAGCTCCTCGCGCGCGACGGCAAGCACCTTCGGATCGAGCTCCAGGACGGTGCTCCGAATGCCCGGGCGGGTCGCTTCGAGATAGCGCGGGAAGGTGAAGCCGCCCCCGCCGACATGGAGCACCTCGACCGGGCCGTCGAGCTCGTCGAGGTACGGCCCGACGACGTCCGCGAACCGGCGCACGTAACCGAATTCCAGGTTGGTCGAGTCGCCCAGATCGACGTACGCGTGGGTCAATCGGTCCAGGACGAGGACGCGTCCATCGGCGTTCGAGGGATCCTCCTCCACCGCGATGCAGTAGTAGGCGCTCTCGGCGTCGCACGGGGAGGGTCCGGCCAAGGCAAGCCCACCCATGAGGACGGCGGCGAGTGCCAGCACCCCGGTCCGTGGCCCGCCGCCGCCCCGCAGGGCGACGCTCAGTGTCAGCCCGACGAGCACGAGCAGGCCGCCGACCGTCACGATCAGCAACCGGGTCGGGACGAGCCCGAGCAGGACGAACCCCGTCAGGAACGTGCCGGTGATCGCCCCCACGGTGCCGATGGCCGACAGGCGCCCGACGATCGTGCCGCTCGTCGCGAGGTCCGTCAGGGTGGCCCGGACCAGCATCGGCGCCACCGCCGACAGGATGGCGGCCGGCGCTACGAATCCGACGGTGGCGAGCGTGACGATGGCGACGAATCCGTCGCCCAGGTCGGCCCCGCCGAGCGACCCGACGATCGGCACGGCAGCGATGGCCGCGACACCGCCGAGAACGAACGAGGGGCCGAGGAGTCGCTCCGGGCCGAACGTGTCCGCCGCCCGGCCACCGACCCACGCCCCCAGGGCGATCCCCGCGAGGATGGCGCCGATGATCCCGGTGTAGGTCGTCAGCGACACCCCGACGTACGGCGCCAGCAACCGACCGGCGGCGATCTCGAGGACGAGCACGCACGCCGCGGCGAGGAAGGTGAGCGCCGCAGCGGCGGGCCATGCGAGACGAGGTCGCGGGCGCTCGGCCGTCGATTCGGGGAGGCTGTCCGGGACGCTCGGGTGCAGGTCAGACAAGCGGCGCGGCGTCAGGGAAGTTCGGCAGGCAGATCCCGTAGTCCATGGTCAGGATGGTAGGGGAACCAGCGTCGTCGGGAATCTGGGACGACACGCCACGCACCGGGAGTAATGTACGTACGAAGCCGGTTCCAGGATCCAGCCATCGCAGGAGGAGCCCGGTGAGTTTCCTCGAGCGGGTGGACCAGACCATCCGCCGAAGCCCCGTCTGGCGATCGCTCTTCCGCCAGCCGTACCCGCGCGACGAGCGCTCGCGGGCGTACGCGGTCATGAACAACGTGTTCCTGCACATCCACCCGGTCCGCGTCCGCCAGCACGCGGTCAAGTTCGCCTATACGTTCTGCCTGGGTGGCCTGACCTTCTTCCTGTTCCTGGTGCTGACCATCACCGGCGTGTACCTGATGTTCTTCTACGTGCCTTCGGCGACGCAGGCCTACACGAACATCCTCGACATCCAGAGCCAGGTCACGTTCGGGTTGCTGACCCGCAACATCCACCGGTGGGGCGCCCACCTGATGGTCTTCTTCGTGTTCCTGCACATGATGCGGGTCTTCTACCACGGCGCCTACAAGCCGCCACGCGAGTTCAACTGGGTCGTCGGCGTGGTGCTCCTGTTCCTGACCATCATGCTCAGCTTCTCGGGCTATCTGCTGCCGTGGGACCAGATCGCGTTCTGGGCGATCACGATCGGAACGAACTTCGGATCGTACTTTCCGCTCGTGGCAACGCCCGTCAACCGCCTCCTGCTGGGCGGCGTGGAGGTCGGGCAGAACACGCTGCTGCGCTTCTACGTGCTCCACATCATGATCCTGCCCCTGCTCACGGCCATCTTCCTGGCCGTCCATTTCTGGCGCATCCGGAAGGACGGCGGCATCTCCGGCCCGCTCTGACCGGATCGCCGGCGACTCCGCGCGACCGGCGCAAGCAAATTGCAACAGGAACGCCGGAGGACGTGCCGCTCCGCAGCGGGCATCCAAGGGCCTCCGCCTGCTGGAATAAGCCTCACCCCCGTTCCCCTGCAGGAGGCCGACACATGAATGCGATCACCATGCTCGAGGAAGACCACGCCAAGATGCGAAAGCTGCTCGACGAGCTCGAGTCGACGACCGAGCGCGGGCTCAAGATCCGGGCCGAGCTGTTCTCGACGATCAAGGGCGAGTTCACCGTCCACGAGATCATCGAGGAGGAGATCTTCTACCCCGAGCTCAGGGCCCACCCCAAGGCCAAGGACATCGTCCTGGAGGGCTACCAGGAGCACCACGTGGTCGACCTGATCATGAAGGAGCTCGAGGAGTGCCCGGTCGACGACGAGAGCTGGGGCGCCAAGGCGAAGGTCATGAAGGAGAGCGTCGAGCACCACATGGAAGAGGAGGAGGGCGAGATGTTCAAGCAGGCCCGCTCCGTCTTCGACCGCTCCGAGCTCGAGGATCTCGGAGAGCGGATGGCCGCCCGCAAGGAATCCGCCCAGCGCGAGCTGAACATCCCCGCGACCGCAGGCAGGTCCTAGTCCAGGTCCTGTAGCAGCTCCGCGAGCATGAGTGCGTTCGTCGCGCCGTAGTTGGCGTAGCAGTTGTTGAAGAGGACGTGGGTCTGCTTCGCCTGGGCCGCGGCTTCGCGGACGCGAGGCACCCACTCCTCCAGCTCGTCCTCGTCGTAGAGGTAGCGGAAGCGCTCGACCGTCTTGATGCCGGGCTTCTCCCAGGTCTCGGTGCGGCGGCCGTGGAAGCGCACGACGGCGAGCTCCGGTGAGGTCGCTGCCGCGATGGCCGGCACGCTCGACTTGAAGCCCTGCGGCCCATCGACCATGACGAGTGGGATCTCGCGGTCGCCGAGGAACTTCAGCGTGCGCTCGATGTTCTTCTCGTTGAACCACGAGGCGCTGCGGAACTCGACAGCCGGTGTCATGCCGGCGTCCCGCAATCGCGCGACCGACTCCTCGATCGTGTCGCGGTTCTCGGACGAGGTGAAGAACCAGCGCGGGTACTGGAGCAGGATCGAGCCGAGCTGGCCGGCCCCCTGCAACGGCTCCAGGCCATCGGCGAACCACGCCCACACGTCATCGCGGAGCGCGTCGGGCAGGTCCTTGGCGTAGATCCGGGCCTTCTCGGCCACCTCTCCCGGGAGGGCCTCGCGAAGATCCTTTGGCAGGCGTTTCGTCTCGGTCGGCTGGCCCGTCATCAGCGCGTGGGCCTTGATGTCGAAGGTGAAGTCGGGCGGCGTCCGCTCCACCCACAGCTCGGACGTGCGCCGGACCGGCAGCGAGTAGTAGGTCGCGTCGACCTCGACGAGCGGGAACCTCGAGGCGTAGAACTGCAGCCGCTCCTCGGCGGAATCCGAGCCGGTCGGGTAGAAGACCCCCGACGCCGTCATCGTCGGGTCGGTCCACGATGCGGTCCCGATGCGGATCGTGCCGCCGCCATCCAGATCGAGTGGGTTCGCGGCGATGTCGGGCGGCCCGTCGAAGGTCGCCGCCGCGGCGTCGGGTCCTGGATCGTGGACGGCGTCCGTCATGCGGGCAGGGTACCCGGGGCAGTGGCCTTCCGCCGGGCTACGATGCCCGCGTGCAGGACCCGCCCGGCTCCATCGACCTCCATCTCGACGTGTCCGACCACGACGAGCTCGATGAGCTGGAGCGCGCGCTGCTCAAGGCGCGGGCGACGGAGCTCGGGGAGGTCCGCCGGCGCGACATCCGCCTGACCGCCGGTTACGGTGACGCGACGACCCGCGACGTGCTCGATGACGAGAGCCGCCGTGCTCGGGTGCGTCACGATGTCCTGGGCAAGCTGCTCGACGCGCTCCGGGCGGCGCGCGGCACGGCCTGATCCGCGCGTCTGCGACCCGGTCTCGGCGGTCAGCGTCGAGCAGCTGCGCCCCGCCCCGTCGCCCCGGGTCGCCGCGCGGGGAGGAACAGCGACGCGATCGTGACCCCGACCGCGACGGCCGCGAGCAGCCCGAACCCGGTCGATACGCCGGCCGCCGTGACGGTGCCGCCCAGGACGGCCCCCGCGAGCGTCGCCCCGAGCGCCCCGCCGATGTATCGCCCGGTAAGATACGTGCCGGCGGCCATCCCGACGCGGTCGGGCTCGATGGTCTCGAGCGCCGCGGCCTGCCGGGGCGACCCCGCCATCCCCATCCCGAACCCGACGACTGCCAACAACAGGCCAAGCAGGAGCGTGGACGCCTCGGGCGCCACCAGCCACAGCACGACCAGCCCCACGACACTCGCGAGGGTCCCGATCACGGCCGGCTGGCGGCGGCCGACCGCATCGGACATCCGACCCCCGATGGGCGCCGCGATCGCCCCCAGCGCCGAGATACCGAGCAGGACGAACCCGCTCGTCTGGGCGTTCCCGCCCTGGAGATCCTCGACGAGCAGCGGTACGAGTACCAGGGTGGCATGGAGGATCACGGTCGCGCCGAATACCGCCACCACCGCCGCGCTGAATGACCGCGACGCGAACAGGCGTGGGTCGACGGCCGGATGGTCTGTCCGGAGCTCGACGAGGACGAACAGCGCCAGCAGCACGGCCGACCCGACGACCGCCGGCAGGGGCGAGCCGCCCTCCTCCAGCTCACGGAGCCCGAGCAGCAGCACGATCAGCAACGCCGCGAGGAGACCGAGGCCCGGCAGGTCGATGGCCCGCGGCGCCGCGCGCGCCGGCACGGACCCGGGCCGTGCCAGGGCGCCCACCGTGACCGCCGCGAGCAAGGCGACCGGCACCGCCACGATGAAGATCCATCGCCACCCGAGCCCGGCGACGAGCAGGCCACCGACGAGCGGCCCCACGGCCGCGCTTGTGGAAACCAGCATGTCGAAGAGCCCGAACGCGGAGCCGCGTCGATCCGGCGGCGCCATCTCGCGCAGCAGCGCCACCGAGCTCGTCGAGACGAGTGCCCCGCTCGCCGCCTGCAGGACGCGCGACAGCGCCAGGACCTCGAACGTCATGGCGGTTGCCGCGAGGGCCGAGGCCAGCGCGAACGCGCCGACACCGAAGAGGAATACGCGCCGGTGACCGAACCGGTCCCCGAGGCTGCCGCTCGCAGGCAGGGCGATCGCGACCGCGCCCAGGTAGAGCGTGACGAGCGAGGCGACCGTGGCCGCGCCCACGCCGAACTCGTCCATGACGCTCGGGAGCGCGACCGCGAGCATCGTGGAGTTGAGCGGCACGAGGATGGCGCCGGACGCCAGTCCGAGCATGGCGCCGGTGATCAGGCGGGCCGGACCGCCCGCCGACGCCGTCTCGTCGGTGGCCCCGCTCACAACAGCCGAACGAAGCCCGTGGTCCCGTCCAGCTCGAGCTGCTGACCGTCGGCGATCCGCGTGGTGGCATCCCCGGTGCCGACGACGGCAGGGAGGTCGAACTCACGTGCGACGACCGCCGCGTGCGAAAGGACCCCACCCGTGTTCGTCACGAGACCGCCGGCGATCGTGAAGAGCGGCACCCACGATGGGTTCGACGAGGGCGCCACGATGATGTCGCCCGGCCGCACACGGGCGAAGTCCCCGGGGCCAAGCACGATCCGTGCCGGACCCCGGACGATCCCGGCCGAGGCACCCGTCCCACGCACGATCGCGTCGTCCTCCTTCGCGAAGCGCTCCCCACCGAAGCGACCGGACGATTCATCGTCGCTCGGTTTCCCGATCCTGGCCGGCGGGGTGAAGGTCCGCCAATGCTCGTGCTGCGCCTTCCGCGCGGCGACGACCGCCCGCTGGTCCGCGGGTTCGCGCAGGAGCTCGGGCACTTCAGCCCGATGCAGGTAGAGCACGTCGTTCGGGTGCTCCACGACACCCGCTTCGGCGAGGCGAGCACCGACCCGCATCACGAACGTTCGCAGGCGGGCCTGCGCCATACGGTCGATCCAGTAGTTGTGCGTCTCGGTGATCGGTCCGATCTGGCGAGCCATGCCCAGCAGTCGCTCGAACTCCGCCAGTCTCTCGGGCTGATCGGCGAGTCGGGACCTGACGCCGTCCGCGAGCCGGTCCGCCTCGCGTGCCAGACGCGCGGCGCGCTCGACGGCCGGTTCGACCGGATGCTCAAACCGCTTGGCGACCTCGGCGAGGAGCATCTCGGGCGCCTCCGCCCATGACGCGAGCGCAAGGTCATCGAACCCCTGGCCGAGGTGGCCGTGTTCCGACAGGAAGGCGCGCAGCTCGGCCACGAACGCTTCGCCGCCGGGGAGCTCGGCCAGCTGCTCGGGGCTCGGCGCGGGCGTCGCTCGCACGGCGCTCGCGACCTCCGGTGACGCTTCCGCGAGCTCGGTCAGGCGGCCGAGGCCGGCGTCGACGCCGACGAGCTCGTGGATCGTGCCCTGGACGAGTTTCAGGGCTTCGCCCGGCGGTGGCTTCGCGACGACCGACTCGTAGAAGTCGGCGAGGTCGTCCATGACCTGGTACGGGCCAGTGATCGCGTAGAAGTGGATGGCCCACGCCCGCTGGGCCCGTTGCCATGCCTCGTCCCACGCCCCGGCAAGCTCCGCTAGCGGCAGGCGATCGACCTCGATGGCGGCGATCCCGTCATACAGCTCGCGGAGCTCCGGGACGGACCGTTCCCAGTAGTCGACGGCGAAGGGGGTGTGCGCGCGGCAACTGGCCACGTACTGCTCGACGACGGCGTCGTGCTCCGATTCCGGACCGAGCGGGACCCAGGAGAAATACAGGTACCCGTTGACGACCTGGGCCCGCATGCTGATCGGGACCTCGAGCCGCTCGTAGCGGTAGGCGAACCCGTTGCCGATGAGGCCCACGTAGTCCTGCGAGAGCGGAACGAGGCAGAACGGGGAGTGCATATCGTCCCGCCGCCATGACCGCTGGATGTCGCTCGGGTCGGACCAAACGATCGGGAAGCCCGGTGGGTCCTCTTCGGGGGCGGCACCCGGCGAGACATCCGGTGTCGACACCCCGCCCACCTCGGTCACGGCGTCCTTCACCGGGTCGTGATCGGTCGGGCCTGGAGCAGGTACCAACGCCCACGCGCGTAGGCCGCCTCCACGTCGACGGCGGCGCCGAAGGCCCGTTCGACCTGGAGTGACAAGGCCACGAGCTCGCGCAGCACGGCCATCTCGAGCGCGGGGCCGCGCACGGGATCGGCCTCGCGCGTCACCCCGCCGTCGATGGCGAAGAGTCGCTCGCCGGCGTCACCGGGCTCGAACTCCTGCACCTCCTGGCTGGGTTTGTCGACCACGTAGGTGTCCGGCGTGGCCGCGCCCGAGACCATCGGCTCACCGAGGCCGCGCACGGCGTTGATCACGAGCTGGTCCTCGCGGCCGGTCACTGGGTGCCGGGTGAACACGACGGCCGCGGCTTCGGCAGGGACGAGCGCCTGGACGACCACGGCCATCGCCGCGTCATCGAACGGGAGTGACCGCGCCAGCCGGTAGGCGACGGCCGCTGGGCTCCAGAGCGAGCTCCAGCAACGCCGGACCGCCGGCTCGATGGCGTCGGCGGCCAGGCCGAGCTCCGTGTCGTGCAGCCCGGCGTACGACGCGGTCGCGCTGTCCTCGCCGACGGCCGACGAACGGACCGCAAGACTTCGCTCTCCCTCGGCCGCCAGGCGTGCCAGGGCCAGCCGGAGCGCGTCGCCGAGCGGTCGCGGGAACGGTGACTCGGATACGAGCCCGACCACGGTCACCCGCGCATCCTCGTCGGGCAGGGCGGCAAGCGCCTCGCGGAGTGGCGCCCGCTCGGCGATCGCGGCGACGTGCGCCTCGAATGCGGCCGTCGTGAGACAGAAGCCAGGTGGGGTATGGAACCCGAGGCGGGCGAGCCGGTCGAGGGAGGCGGCCTTGCCCCCGACCTCGGCGTCGGGCGTGGGTTCCGCGAGCTCGCCCAACCATCCGATGGGGCCGGAGGACGCGGTGACGGACGCGTGCATGCTCGACTTCGTGCTCCCGCGGGCTCGGACCGGACGAGTTCGCGAAATCTTAACAACGCTCGCGTGTGTGCGGCATGCCCTGGACGTGCCGCGAAACGGTCCCTCCGCGAGCGGTGTTCCCGTGCCGCCAGCACGGGTATCCTGACCGCCTGGCCCATCGCTCGCATCCAGCTTGGGGACGTGAGACACGATGACCCGCAACCTGCTGCTCGTCGGAACCTCAAAGGGCGCCTTCATCCTCGACGGCGATGCGTCCCGGACGTCGTGGTCGCTGCGCGGCCCGCTCTGCGAGGGCTGGCCGATCCATGACCTGAGCGTCGATCCTGCGAGCGGGGCGATCTTCGCGGGCGGTGGGTCCGCCTGGTATGGCCCGGCCGTCTTTCGCAGCGACGACCTCGGGTCGACCTGGACCCACTCCTCCGAGGGACTGACCTACGGCGACGACGGCCCGAAGATCCCGACGATCTGGAACGTCACAGGCGCACACGGCTCGATGTGGGCGGGCGCCGAGCCCGCGGGACTCTTCCGGAGCGACGACGGCGGGTCGACCTGGACGCACGTGGCGGGCCTGCGCGACCACCCCAGCCGGCCGGGCTGGGAGCCCGGCGCCGGTGGCCTCATCTGCCATACGATCGTCCCCCACCCGACCGATCCGGAGCGGATGTGGGTCGCGATCAGCGCCGTCGGGACGTTCGCGACCGAGGACGGCGGCACGACCTGGGAGGCCAGGAACAAGGGTGTCGCCGCATGCTTCGCGCCCGATCCGTACCCGGAGACCGGCCAGTGCGTCCACAAGCTCGTGATGGCGTCCGGCGAGCCGGACACGTTCTATCAGCAGAATCACTGCGGCGTCTACCGATCGGCCGATGCCGGCCGCAGCTGGGAAGACGTCAGCGCCGGGCTCGTGTCGGAGTTCGGGTTCGTGATGGCGGCGCATCCGCGCGACCCCGCGACGGGCTGGGTGATCCCGCTGACGCACCCGGAGGAGGGACGCCTGGCTCCGGACGGTGCCCTCGGGGTGTGGCGGACGAGCGATCGCGGGGAAACATGGCAGCGGCACGGCGACGGCCTGCCGCAGCAGAACGCATTCGTTGGTGTCTTGCGCGAGGCGCTCGCGGTCGATCGACACGACCCGGCCGGTGTCTACTTCGGGACCAGCACCGGCCAGCTGTACGGCTCGAACGACGAGGGGGTCAGCTGGTCCCTGATCGCGGACCACCTGCCGCCGATCTGGGGGGTCGAGGCGGCCGCCCTCGATTGACGCAGATGGCGACGATCATCCTCCCGCGCTCGTTGATCGCGCTGTTCCCGGCCGCTCCCCGACGCTGCGACGTGGAGGCCGCCACGGTCGCCGAGGCGATCGATCGGCTGGATGTGCTCGCGCCCGGGATGCGCAATCGGCTCGTCGACGCCGGCCCGGTGATCCGCGAGCACATCAAGGTCTTCGTCGATCAGGCGCCGGCGAACCTCGGGACCCCGTTGCGTGCCGACTCGACGGTCCACGTCATCCCGGCCGTCTCCGGCGGGTAGCCGGGCCCGGGTCAGGCGACGACGTGGTCAGGCGACCGGCCGCTCCGCCCCGTACTCGCGTGCGTGCTCCGATCGATCCTTGGCGACCGTCGCCTCGATGGTCTGGAACGTGTCTTGGACGCTCTTGCCGTTCTCCTGTGCGGCACGTTCCACGTCCTCGAAGGTGATGTTCGACTCGCCCATCTCGCGATGCGCGTCCATGCAACCGCAGGTCAGACACATGATCGATCTCCTCTGGTCGTGATCGCCGTGCGGTCAGGACGCCGCGCGGCCGGGCCCATCGTCCGCCTCCCGCCGTTGCAATCGCATAACCAGGGTTCGCCGGGCGAGCAGGATGCTCACGCCGGTCGTGGACATGTGTCCATGGCGGATGGAGCGAATGACCATCGTGGCGGGCCTGGGCCGCGGCCATACTCCCGGCACGGACTGACAGCGACCCCCCTGCTGCCGGTCCGCAACACACGAGGCAACAGGATGACAGCACCGGTCCCGTCCACCCGGTTCGCGCGGCGCGCCACAGCGATCGTGGCTGGCGCCCTCCTGGTCCTGCTGGTGGCCCAGCCCGTCCTTGCGGTGACCTGGGCCAGCGCCGTCAAGCTCTCGTCCGACTCGAACTACCAGCCTCGGATCTTCCGCACCGGACCGGCGAAGGCGCTCATGGTCTGGCAGTTCGGAACCTCGGCGTATGCACGGCGGACCGCGGATGGCGGCAAGACCTGGTCCGCGACGACCCGGATCGCGTCCGGGATCCGCGTCAACTTCTCCGCGTCGGGTCATGGCACCAGCGTCGACATCGCCTATGTCCGCCAGGGCACGAGCCCGACCCTCGGGCGATTGTTCTATCGACGGACCACCGATGGTGGCGTGACCTGGGAGGCGTCTCGTGCGATGACCTCAAGCTCATCCAACATCGCCGACCAGGCTGTCGCACGCCATTCGAGTGGCCGGGTGACGATCGCGTGGACCGGCTACTCGACCGGTCGCCTCTACATGCGCACCAGCGCCGACAGTGGCGTGACGTTCGGGTCCGCTCGCTACATCGCCAGCACCTCGAACTGGGAGCCGGGCACGCATCCGTTCTACCGGTCGGGCCCCGCCCTCGCGATCGGGACCGGCGCGACCTACGTCGCGTATCTCTCGGCAAGGAACACGATGTCGGTGCGGCGATCGACGAACCAGGGTGCGACGTGGTCTGCGGCGACCAAGATCAGCTCATCGACCGACGAAGGCTTCGGGCTGATCGCATCGGGCAATAGCGCCATCCTCGCCTATACCTCGACGGCGTCCGGGACGATGCAGGCGGTGTATCGGCGAACGACCGACAAGGGGACGACGTGGTCCGGAAGCAAGTCCGTATCCGCGAGCACGAACGGCCGGTTCAGCACGTCGCCGATGTTCACGCTGCAGGCAGGCGTGCTGGCGGTCGTGTTCAAGCACGGGCGCCCCGGCGACTCGCCGATCTGGTATCGCCAGAGCACCGACTTCGGTATCACGTGGACGCCGCTGTCGCGGGTGAGCCTCGAGCACGTGACGGACTCCGACCCGGATCCCGGCGGGGTCGCCCTGCTCGACGGTCTCAAGCTCGTCGGCTACAACGAGAATCGGGGCGAGGGCTCCGAGGGCCTCTGGGTCCGTCGAGGGCAGTGACCCTCGCGGCGCGGGCTCGGATCAGGACGCTCCCCGTGCTGGGATCGTCTCGACCGGCGGTGGCGAAGCCGCGACGAGCCTGAAGAGCCGGCGTTCGCCGGGCAACCCCTTCAACTCCTTCGAGCCGGCGTCTTCGAGGATCGATCCTGACCCCTCGAGCAGGTCGTTCGTGGTCGAGGACACGAGCACCTCGCCCGGGCCGGCGAACGACATGACTCGGGCGGCCGCATGCACAGCGAGGCCACGCGCGTCAGGGCCGACGAACTCGACTTCGCCGGTATGGATCCCGACCCGGATCTCGAGGCCCGCGTCATGGGCGGATCGAGCCATCGCGGCACCACAGCGAACCGCTCGGGTCGCCCCGTCGAAGACCGCAAGGAACCCGTCCCCGGTCGTCGTCACCTCGCGCCCGCGGAAGTCGTTCAATTCGTCCCGCAGGAGCCGGTTGTGCGTCAACAGCAGGTCTCGCCACGCGTCGTCGCCGATACGCTGGAGGGTGGCCGTCGAGTCCACGATATCGGTGAACAGGACCGTTGCCAGGACACGCTCACCCGGTCCCTCCTGGGGGACGCCGAACGTCCGGGCACTGGTCCACTCGATCGTTACCCAGGGGATGTCGCCGACCACCCACGCATCGTGGCCAGCGGGAATCTCGTAGATCGACTCGGGCACGATGTCCAGTTCCTGGCCATCGTTCATCACCACATGCATGACCCCCGAGACCGAGTAGCCGAGGTGGTGCAGCTGGCACGTCGCGGTCCCCGCGATCGGCGGCATATCGGTCGTCCATCGCCAGCCGGGCTCGTACTCGGCACGGCCGACCGCTGATTCGTCGAGCCGGACGACGTCGGCCCGGCCGTGGGTGAACCTCCGGACCTCGTCGGGGTTGGCGAATTGTCGCGCTTGCAATCGTGGCACCGACCCATTCTGACGACGGCGCGCGTCGAGCGCCGGTTCTTCGCCGGGGCATCGGCCCGCCCTTTCGGCCGTTTGCTGCCTGGCGTATGGTGGTGCCCATGTCGATCCGACGCGTGCGCGTTACCGGCGTCATGGCCATCTTCTGTCTCGCCTCCTTGATGACCGTACCGGCGGTCGCCGCAGCCGATCCCGTCGTCGTCGGCGCGGGCGACATCGGGGACTGCAACACGACGACGGACACGGCGACGGCGAAGCTCATCGCGAACATCAGTGGGACGGTCATCACCCTCGGCGACAACGCCTACGAGAGGGGAACGGCGTCCGAGTTCCGGAACTGTTACCACCCCACCTGGGGTCGGTTCAAGGCGCGCACCCGTCCGTCCACTGGCAACCACGACTACGGCACGGACGGCGCCAAGGGCTACTTCGACTACTTCGGGAGCCGAGCCGGGCCGAATGTCGATGGGTACTACGCGTACACGCTCGGGACGTGGCACATCATCGTCCTGAACTCGAACTGCGGCGAAGTCAGCTGCGCGCGTGGGTCGCCCCAGCTCATCTGGCTCAAGCGGGTCCTCGTCAAGAGCCGTGGCAGGAATGTGCTCGCGTATTGGCACCACCCGAGATTCAGCTCGGGCAAGCACGGGAACAGCAATTCGGTCCAGGCGTTCTGGGATGTCCTGTACGGGGAGGGAGCGGACATCGTCCTCAACGGGCACGATCACAACTACGAGCGCTTCTCGCCCCAGACACCTGCCGGGCGGCGCGATCGGGACTACGGGATCCGGCAGTTCGTCGTCGGCACCGGCGGCACGTCGTTGCGCTCGAAGGGATCAGCCAAGGCCAACAGCCAGGTCTTCTCCTCGACACACGGCGTTCTCAGGCTCCGGCTGGGTGCCAGTTCGTACAGCTGGAAGTTCACGCCCATCGCGGGCAGATCGTTCACCGACTCCGGCACGGGACGAACCCATGGCCCACGCCCGGCGGGGGCTACGGCGGAGCTTATCCTGACGGCCGATACTCCTCGGGAGTATTGACAAGGGGTTGACAGATCGTGCTCGAAAGGAGCACAATATGGGCCTACCGGGCTTGTCAAGACTTGACAGGCCCACAGGTGTGTCCGGGACCTGGCGGACGGGTTCGGCGGGCACGGGAGTGAACGGCGTCGAGTGGTCATCGGCGCGAAGGAGTGGATTTGTCGGTCGGCGTCACTGCCGAGGTCAAGAGCAAGCTGTCGGTCGTCGAGGTCGTCGGCGAATCGGTCACCCTGAAGAAGGCCGGCACGACCTACAAGGGCCTCTGCCCGTTCCACGGTGAGAAGACACCGTCGTTCGTCGTCACCCCCGTTCGCGAGTCGTGGCATTGCTTCGGCTGCGGTCTTGGCGGCGACATCTTCAGCTTCGTCATGCAACGGGACGGCGCGACCTTCCCCGAAGCCCTCCGCACGCTGGCCGCACGCGCCGGCGTCGAGATCGACGAGCGCACGAAGCGTGAAGATGCCCGTCGTGCGCGTTTGCGCCACGTCCTCGAGACGGCCGTCGCCTTCTACCACGCGGTCCTGACCGGCTCCAAGGCCGGGGAGGGCGCGCTGGCATACCTCAAGGGCCGCGGCTTCACCGAGGGGACGATCGAGACCCACCAGCTCGGCTGGGCACCGGGCGGCTGGGACCAGATGGCCCGCCAGCTGCAGGCCAAGCGCGACATCCGCCCCGAAGAGTTGGTGGAGGTCGGTCTGGCCAGCCCCAGCCAGCGCGGACGTGGCGTGATCGACAAGTTCCGCGCCCGCGTCCTATTCCCCATCCGCGATACGAGCGGTCACGCGGTGGGCCTCGGTGGCCGGCTGCTGGAAGGGGAGGGGCCCAAGTACCTGAACTCCCCGGGGACACCGCTTTTCGACAAGAGCCGAACGCTGTATCTCATCGACAAGGCCAAAGGGCCCATCCGCAAGACCGGGCAGGCCGTCATCGTCGAGGGCTACACCGACGCGCTGATGGCCCATCAGGCGGGCTTCGACAATGTCGTGGCGAGCCTCGGCACCGCGCTGACCCCCAACCAGATCGGGCTGCTGACCCGCTACGCCAACCGGATCGCGCTGGCCTACGACGTCGACGCCGCGGGCGAGAAGGCCGGCACGCTCGGCGTGACCGCACTGGCTGGCCTGATCGGCCAGCTGCAGGGCGACGTCTCGGGCGTCAAGCTCGAGGACGTGCGCGTTGTGCGCCTGCCAGACGGCAAGGATCCCGACGAGGTCGTCCGCGAGGACCCGGCCGCCTGGGAGCAAGGCGTGGCCAAGGCGAAGCCACTCGTCGAGTACCTCATCGGTCACCACGCCGGCCGGTTCGATCTCAAGACGAGCACGGGCCGGATCGGCTTCGTGGAGGCCGTCATGCCGGCCATCCGCGATATCGCCGATCCGCTCCGGCGCGACGAGGCTCTCCAGCAGGTCCGGCACGAGTCTGGCGTGGAGGAGCGCGTGCTCCGCCAGGTCCTGGACCGGCGCATCGCCGCGACGGTGGGGCAAGGCACGCACCGTGGTGGCGAGGCGGCCACGCGGATCACCGCGGACGCCGTGCTGGCTTCGCCGGATGCGCTGCCGATCGGCGACATCCTGCGCGCCGTGACCCCGGTCGAGGCGGAGCTCCTGCGACTCCTGCTCCTGGTGCCGGACCAGCAGCCCCGCGTGGCGGACGAACTGGGTCCCGATCAGCTGCCGAGCACCCTCGCGCGCGAGCTGTACCGCGCGATCGTCCTGCAGCGCGCGCCGAACGACCAGGGCATCCGCCCGCCGTTCGATGCGGCCGCGCTGCTGCTCGCCGTCGACGACGAAACGGCATCGCTCGCCCGCGCGTTGTACGCCAAGACGGGCCCGGATGCCCGGACGCTCGACCCGGGCAAGCTCGCCTACGAGATCACCCGACTGCTCCTCGAGCTCGAGGACGACCAGTTGCGCGAACGAAGCGAATACAACGAAGCCGCCCAGGCAGAGGCCGAGCGAGCCGGTGACACCGATTCGATGGAACGCCTGCTCCTGGAACGTCGCCAGATCAACGAAGCCCGCCGGTCACTCGATCGGCGTCGAGAAGACACCCGACTGCTTGCCCGGCCCCGCGTGGCCGTGCACGCCTGAACTAGGTCCCAAGGAGGAACCCTATGCCCGCCGATCCGCTCGATAAGCAACTCGTGGAGGCCGTCCTGTCGCGGCCGCGCCGCGCAAAGGCCGATCTCGAAGAGGCCAAGATGGCTGGCCTCCGTCCCGCCCGCGGTGCCGCAGCCGTCGCGGCCGCCGATGAGGATGACGACGACGACGAGGACATCGACCTCGGGCCCGAAGCGGCCACCCCCGACGGCGACGCCGAGGTGAACGTCGAGGTCGTCGCCGACGACGGCTCGATCGACGCTGCCGCCAAGCTCCCGCTCGAAGGGCCGACGAAGCTCGATCCCAAGGAGGTCGAGGAGCCGACCGCCGAGGATCTCGAGGCCATCAGTGCCGACATGATCGGCATCGATGACCCGGTCCGGATGTACCTCAAGGAGATCGGCAAGGTCGCCCTGCTGACCGCCGAGGAAGAGGTCGTCCTGGCCAAGGCCATCGAACTTGGTGAGCAGCTCGTTGACGAGCCGTGGAAGGGGATCGCCTCGCTCCACCAGTGGACCCTGCACGACACTGAACGCAAGACCCGGACCCAGAAGCCGCAGCATCGATTGCCGTACGGCGACGAGGCCCACGCCCTGGTCCGCACCGCGATCTCGGCCAAGGCCGCGAAGGACCTGCTGGCCCCCTCGCCGGATTTCCATCTCATCAAGGCGGGGCGCGACGCCCAGTCGGACGGGACCAAGGACCTCCTGCGCCAGGCCAAGAAGCTCGTTCACACCTACAACGACCAGCCGAACCCCGACAACTTCATCACCCTGCTCGACTGGGCGTTCATGGCCGTCCACAACGGCGATCTCGACTCGCGCGACAACGTGGGCCTGCGCGCGATCTGGGACTGGACCCGTGAAGGCGTCGCCTTCCCGGCGCTCGAGCGCTACATCACCGCCGGCAACGAGGCCGAGCTGCTCAAGAAGATGGGCTACGACCCCGAGGTGCCGGCCAACACGAAGCTGCGCGACCGCAAGGGCGTGATCGTCGGCATCGGGCGCGACGCGCGCGAGCAGCTGACGTCGGCCAACCTGCGCCTCGTCGTGTCGATCGCGAAGAAGTACATCGGGCGCGGGATGTCGTTCCTGGATCTCATCCAGGAGGGCAACATCGGCCTGATCCGGGCGGTCGAGAAGTTCGACTACGAGAAGGGCTTCAAGTTCTCGACCTACGCGACGTGGTGGATCCGCCAGGCCATCACCCGCGCCATCGCGGACCAGGCGCGGACGATCCGCATCCCGGTCCACATGGTCGAGACGATCAACCGATTGATCCGGGTCTCCCGTGGCCTGCTCCAGGAGCTCGGCCGTGAACCCACCGTCGAGGAGATCGCGGAGGCGATGTCCAAGGGCCAGGAGGTCCAGGTCACGCCCGAGAAGGTCCGCGAGATCATCAAGGTCTCGCAGGAGCCCGTCTCGCTGGAGACACCGATCGGTGAGGAGGAGGACTCCCACCTCGGTGACTTCATCGAGGACCGCGGCGCGCTCGCTCCGGCCGAGGCGGCATCGCACCAGCTGCTCAAGGAGCAGGTCGAGGCGGTGCTGGACTCGCTGACCGGTCGTGAGCGACGCGTGTTGCAGCTCCGCTTCGGGTTGGAGGATGGCCGGGCGCGGACCCTGGAGGAAGTGGGCAAGGAGTTCAACGTGACTCGCGAGCGGATCCGCCAGATCGAGGCGAAGGCGCTGCGCAAGCTGCGTCACCCGTCCCGATCGCGCAAGCTCAAGGACTACCTGGAGTAGTCCCCGGCGCGGCCCCTCGGCGGGGCGGCCGGGCGGCCGGGCGGGGGGCTTGGCCCTCGCCTCAGCCGGGCGGCCCGGTACGCCGCACGGCCAAGGTCAGCCGCACGACCCGTACGCGCGTGCATTCGGCGCATGTTCGCGGCTCGTGTTGCATCCGATGCACGCAATGACCAACGACGCCGACACGAGCGACCGATCGTTGCGCCTGGCGCACGTCCGCGACCGGCTGAAGCCAGAAATCAGACGTCGGTGGCCGTTCCGTGCGTCAGACGCACGTCGTCGACACGAATCAGCACATCCGTCGGTCATCGCTCGGTCCGAACGTGCGTATGGTGCAAGTGGTCATAGTCAAAGCAGGATGACGGAGCCCGCCCCAGGGTTCTCTCCAGCCGAGAGCATTTCGAGGGCCCGGCGTCCAGGCACTGGGAACCGCTCGCGAAGCGTCGGCCAGTTCGTCCGCGCGAACTCTCGGTTGCGCCGCGAATCAGTCAGGAGCAGGCTCACGCCGTCGACGTCTCCGTCGCGCGCCTTCATCGCCAGCCGGCGTTCGAGAGCCTGGCGGTCCCGAGGCCTCGTCTCGGCCTCATAGCCGTGCCGCCAGTCAGGCCCTGCCACGACAATGTCCCAGGCTCGAAGGTCGCCCGCCTTCGGAAACGGCACTTCAGTCCGGACCCGAGGGGAACGTGGAGGCGGGCGCGGAACCGTTCCAGGAGGGCGACGTGCCCGGCGTCCCGGAGCGGTTCGCCAGCCGGGTACGCCCGAACGGACAGATCCAATCCCGCCGCGCCGAGCAACACCCTCAACTGCGCGATCGTTACCCCGCGGGTCAAGCCACGCTCGATCCGGCTGTACTGTGAAGCGGAAATGCCAAGCGAGGCCCCGGGGCTTGCCTCACTGATATCCCGGTCGAGGCGAGCGTTCCGGAGCTCGCCGAGGATCTGGTTTGTGATGACTCGGCCGCGCGTCACGTAGGTGTCGCCCAGGCGTTCGCGGCTTCCCATCGGCGCAAGCATGATCAGGCGCGGTTAGTCTGCGACTTCGCAGACCCCAGCGTTCCGGGGTGAGCCCGATCGGGCTGGCCGGGACGAGGCGGCTTGGCACCGCCGCCCCGGCGGAGGCGACGCCCTCGTTCGCCGCGGCCCCGGCGGAGGCGACGCCCTCGTTCGCCGCGGCCTCGGCGGTCACGAGGCGGTCGGATGCCATATCGGCCGCTGGCGCCAATCGACCGGTCATCCAATCGTGGTACCAGGGCGCCCAGGTCCTGGCGCCGCCGTCGTGGTACTCGGCGTACGTGCGACCGAAGGGCGGCTCGTTCACGGGCCGCGACGACGTGAAGGCCGCCGCGTCATGCAGCGCCGGAAGCTCGGCCTCCGAGACGCCGAGGGCGCGATAGACCGACTCGACCTGGTGCAGCCACTCATGGACGTATCCCTGCTCGGGGTCGGGATCGGTGAGCAGTGTCCGCCAGTGGTCGGTCGAGATCGACGAGAAGCCGGCCCCGAAGGTCGCCTCGGACGGGCCGATGCTGCAGCCCCACCCGCACTGCGGTACCGATGCGTCGCACGGCCACAGCGCGTAGACGGAGTCGTAGGTGGCGCCCGTTCCGGCGACGGCCTCCAGCTCCGGGCGGACCTCCCGGGGTCCGACCCACCAGCGACCCCCGCCGCTCGACGATAGCGACCGGATCGATCGGCGGACCTCGACGACGTCGAGCGGTTCGAGCGTCGCGAGTCCGTCGCTCCATGCCGACACCGTCGCCGGCAGCGACTCGACCACGCCCATCACCGTGGCCCGCTCGTCGCGGGTCATCACCCGTTGTGTGCGGGTGCGTTGCAGCCCGGATCCCCACCTGGCGTCCAGCACCGGGTACACGAGGACGAGCGTGCGCCAGCGCTGGGTCATCGCCCGAGCGTACCCGGCGCGCCAGCCCCCTGCTAGCATCCACCGCGGTGAAGACCAAGGCGGATCCCGGGCCGCTCATCAGCGTCGACTGGCTCGCCAAGCACCTCGTCGACCCGGATGTCCGGATCGTCCATGTGTCGCCGAATCGCCGCGTCTACAACCGTCGCCACATCCCGGGCGCCGTGTACAGCGATCTGCACCGAGAGATCGCCCTTCGCGGAACGGCCCCCGAGACCGGCGACGCCGAGCGGGAATGGCTGATCCCCGCTCCGGAACAGACAGCGGCGGTGCTGCGCCGGTGGGGCGTCGGCGAGGGCGACCGGGTGGTCTTCTACGACGACATCGGTCTGAATCGACAGGCGATCCGCGGCTACTGGCTGCTGCGCCTGTACCGCTTCCCGACCGATCGGTTGCACATCCTCGACGGCGGCATCGACGCCTGGCGGCGGGCCGGCCACGCGACGACGACCGAGGCCCCCGCCCCGGCCGCGATCGACATCGATCGCCCCGCGGTGACCCTCGGCAAGCGTGACGACTCGATCATCGCGACCTACGACGAGGTCCTTGCGTGGAGCCGGGAGTCGAGCACCGGCGATGATGCGCCGACCAGGATCCTCGACGTCCGGACCGCCGGAGAGTGGGTCGGCAGCGATCTTCGGGCGAGGCGTGGCGGGCACATCCCAGGCGCCCGCAACCGCCTGTTCTCGGACCTGCTGACCGACGAAGGGACGTTCCGGCCGGTCGACGAGATGCTCTCGATCATCCGGTCCAGTGGCGCCGAGCCGGCCGAGATCCGCGCCACCTACTGCCAGGGGGGCGTTCGGGCCGCCCTCGTCTGGTTCGTCCTGCACGAGCTGGCCGGGTTCGAGGACGTTCGCAGCTACGCGGGCTCATGGGAGGAGTGGGGCAACCGCCCGGACAGCCCGATCGAGGCGCCGTAGCGAACTGGCCGGAGGCGGTCGCGGCGCACATATGCTGCCGCACGCGTGCCGCCCCAGCGACGGTGGGGTATCCTTCCGACCGGCCGCGCGCGACGCGGCCTCGCGGGCGCGACGCTCTCGATACGTTCCGGCGTAGCTCAGTGGTAGAGCGGGCGGCTGTTAACCGCTTGGTCGTAGGTTCGAGTCCTACCGCCGGAGCCATCTCCCCGTCGGCGATCGGGCGCTACCCGGTGACGGTGACCGTCATGTTCATCGACGGATGGATCGTGCAGGTCACCTTGAAGGTGCCGGGCGAAAGCCTGATGTCGTGCGTCTGGTCCGTGCCGCCCAATGAGATGGCCTCGAAGGCCGGGCTCGCGACCTCGGTGCCGTTCTCGCCGACGACGATCCGGTGGTCGAATGCGTCGTTGTTCTTGAAGTTGATCGGGTCTCCGGACGCAACCGTCACGCTGGCCGGGCTGAAGGCGTTGCCCGAGATGGTGATGGTGCCGACACCTCCCGCGCCGCCATCCCCGCCGGCCTGACTGGCCGCGGGGCTGGAGCACGCCGCCAGGACGATGACGAGGACCATCGACCAGGCGAGCGTTGCCGTGCGTGGTGGGCGGGCGGCGATGAACGGGGCATGCATGGTCGGGACCTCCTTAGATGTTGGGACCAGTTCGAAGCGCCCGATGCGGGCGGTCAGTCGTACGTGTACTCGACGTAGCCGACCGTTCCGGGCGCCACTCGTTGGGCGATCTCGATCCATGCAGCCCGGGCCGATGCCACGTCGATGTCAGGACAGACTTCCGGGTTGAACGCCTCGCTCGCCTCGGCGAGCTCCTCCGGCAGGGCTTCCAGCTGCTCTGGGGTCGCCGTCTCGAAATCGATCCCGCTGACCATCGGTTCGATCGTGACGAGGAAGGTCGTGATGCCCGCGACGCATTCCGGTGGCAGGACGACCGACGCCCCACCGGCCGCTGGGGAGCCGTCGGCCGCCGACGGGGCAGGGGCCGCCGACGTTGCGATCGTTGCGTCCGGCCCGGCAGCCGAGGGACCGCTGGTTGCTGCGCCCGGGGAAGCGCAGGCCGCCACGATGATCGCCACGAGGATCCCGAATAGCCGCAATCGCATCGGAAGCTCCCTTCGCGTCGGATGCCGCCGCGAAACCCAGGGCCTGAGCGCGCCGGGTCGCGCCTTGATCGGTCGGCCATCACTGTACTCGGGGCGCGTCACGCCAGCGGCGCGGTCACTGGCCGCGTCAAATCGACAGGTGACACGCCTCGTTCCACGTCTCGATGGCCCGGCTGGCTCGCTCCCAGCCCAGGATCCCGATGGTCGCCGTGCCGAGCGCAAGATGGCGACCCCCCACGGCCGGCATCTCGATCCAGCGCGCGGCCAGGACACGCAGGAGGTGTCCATGGGCGAACAGCAGGACATCACCCTCGACTCGCGTGTCGAGGCAGCGCTCGATGACGCGATCAGCCCTGGCACCGACCTGGTCGACCGTCTCGCCTCCCCGCCACGGTCCGGTCCATGTGCTCCATCCGGGGATCTCGGTCCGGATATCGACGGTCGTCCGGCCCTCGAACTCGCCGTAGTCCCACTCGCCCAGGTCGGGCTCGATGTCGGCACCGGCATAGCCCGCGAGTCGAGCGGTCTCGAGGGCCCGCGACCGCGGGCTGGTGAGGACGAGTGCGAACCGGTGGCCCGTGAGCCGACGGGCGAGGGCTTCGGCCTGCCGACGCCCGAGATCCGTGAGCGGGATGTCGCTCCGGCCCGTATGGCGCCCGGATCTCGACCACTCGGTCTCGCCATGACGGACCAACCAGATCTGCCGCTCCGGGGCTTCGTGACTCACAGCACGGCCTCCGGTCGCGCGATCTCGGCCGGCGTCGCCGCGAAGAACTCGCGGGCGGTCCAGCCGAAGACCCAGGCCAGCGGCAGCGTCGGGATCGTCGAGATCTTCGTGTTGTAGCGGTAGACCTGGTCGTTGTAGAGCTCCCGCCGATCCGAGATCATCGCCTCCAGCCGCTCGATCTCATTCTGGAGGTCGAGCACGTTCGCCTGGGATTTGATGGCGGGATAGGCCTCGACCACGGCGAACAGGGACCGAACGGCCGCCGAGGTCGCGTCCGAATGGACGGCTTTCGCGGGGATGGGCTCGGTGGGCGAGTACGCGGCGCGGGCCCTGGTCACCTCGGTCAACACGTCCTGTTCGAAGGCCATGGCACCGCGGACAGCGGAGACCAGTGCCGGAAGCTGGTCGTAGCGCTGTTTGAGGGCGACGTCGATGTTCGACCAGGCCTTGTCGATGCGCTGCCGTAGTGCCATGACATCGTTGTAGCTTGCTACCACCATGAATCCGACGATGACGATGACGAGGCCGATCGCGAACAGCGCGGCCAGGGACGCCGGGCTCACGACCCGAGTCCGCCCGTTACGACAAGGGCGAGCGCCACCGCCGACCCGATCGCCAGCACGGCCCCCAGCAGGCCGATGACGAATCGGTCCTGATGCCGTTCCGCTGCGACGGCGGGCAGGCCGTGGGCGATGAGGAGCGGCACCCCTGGAGCGCTCGCGAGGACCAGGGCGTGTGGTGGGATGACGAACCGCCGCTCGATCCGGGCGGCGTCCTCCGGGCTGCCCAGCGGCATGGCGTGTGCTTGTGGGTCCAACTCGGCGGCATGGACGGGCCGCCCGATGCCGAACCCTGGGATCGCCGCATTGCCCCACGCCTCCGCCGAGTCGTCGGCGAGGAGCCCCGCAGCGCGGGCCTCGGCGATGTCGGCGGCGACCTCGGGGTCGTCGGCGTCGAGGCCGGAGCCGATCGCCTGGTCGGCTTCGGTCGGGTCGGCGAGGTCCGAGAAGGGGATCGCCCGACCGACCACCGTCACGGCATCGCCCGGGGCGAGCCGCGCCTCCCGATAGCGCCGACGTCGCTGGGCGCCTGACTCCGAGAACATCCCGAGGATCGACGAACCATCGGGGTCGGCGTCCGCCCCTGCCGCGGGCCGGACCGTCAACAGTGCAGCGATCGCGGCCTCGCGGTCGACCTCCGCTGGGCCCACCGCGCTGCCGGTCCGCAGGGCCAGGCCGGCCGGCTCCTCGCCGAAGGCCCCGTTGCGGTCATCGAAACAGACCGGCGCGTCCCAGCGCGCCCCGCGCGGGAACACCCGGATGTCGCCCGACTCGTCGCTCACCCGAAAGCCGATCGCGCGTTCCTCGACGAGATCGTCCGAGCCGCCCGCATCATCGTCCTCGCTCTGGATGTCCGAGCGGTAATAGACGCATGGCATGCTCTGCAGCGGCGAGACGAGCAGCACCTCGGCCGTCTCGATGCGTCCGCTCACCCGGACCTCGCCCGCCGCCAACGTGGCGATGCGGGATGTCCCGATATCGGCGATGCGCGCCGCCGTGCGGTAGCTGCCCATCCCGCGTGCCAGGAGCCACAGGCCCCCGATGACCCCGGCGATGCACAACGCCGCGAGCTGTGGCTGCGACCCCTCCATGTGCGCATCCTACGGAACCGAACCCGGGCCGGTTCAGGCGCTCGGGCGTCCCGGACGAACGGACAGGACGAGCAGCGTCACGCCGAGCACCACCGACGCGATCGGCCACAGCCGCCCGAAGTCGAACCCGGGGATCGCCTCGCGTGCCAGGAACAGCGCGCCGATCACGATCAGCACGAGCCCGGCGGCGATCGGCCCGCGCCCGCTCACGAGCAGCCCTCCGGCGGGTCGAGTCGGAACGAGCCGGCATTGGCCGTGGTCTGCAGCTCGATCCTCGTGACGGCGGTGTCGTAGCCCGGCGTCTCCCAGACGTCTCCGATCTGGATGAGGCCGGCCTCGCCGAAGTCGACCGACGAGAGGACGCTGTCGCTCGTGTCCAGGCGGAGGGCCACACCCTCGGGCGCGCACAGCCGGATACTGCCCGCGTTGGCCTCGATCGAGCCGGTCATCGACAGGGTGGGGAGCGTGAGCGCGAGCGCACCCGCATTGAGACCCGCCTCGAGTTCCTGGATCTCCACGACGTTTCGCAGGTTGATCGTCGCCTGACCGGCGTTGAGCTCGACCGCGACGGCCCCGAGCCGCAGATCGGTGAGGTCCGCTGCCACCGATCCGGCGTCCACGCGCAGATCGACGTCGAGGCGCGTGGTCGTCGGCAGGCGGACCACCCATCGGTCGCTCTCGCCGAGGAACCTTCCGACGTCTCCGTCCGGCGGCTTGATCTCGAGATGCCCGCCATCCGCCTCGACCTGCGGGCCGAGTCCATCGTCGTCGACGCCTTCCACGCTCCACGCCCGCCCGTCGGCGGAGACCTCGACCGTCCCGCAGTCGACCTCGACGACCACCGAGGCATCCGACTCAAAGGTGCCGTTCCTCGGTGGGAATGACTGGCCGCCACCGCCTGGGCCGCACACGCCGGACGGCAGGTCACCGATCCCCCCGAACCCGCTGGTGAGGACGCCGGCGGCGAGGAGGCCGAGCGTCCCCGACACGATGAGTCCACCGAGGACCTCGAGGGGCGTGCGCGTGAAGATCAGCCCCAGGCCGATCCCCACCAGGATCAACGGCCAGAACGACCACCATCGATCGAGAACGTCGGATGACAGCAGCCCCGTCTGGACCGCCAGGGGCACGGCACCCGCGACGATGAAGAAGACGCCCCAACCCGCGAGGTCGCGATGGATCCGCACGGTGGCACGATACCGCGCCGACCGGCCGTGTGCCCCACCCGATTCGCGACTACGACCCTGTGCTAGCCTCGGATCGGCGAGCCGGGCTCGTCACCACCCACGGGAGGTCTGCATGCGCCTGAGCGACTGGCGATCTCGTGCGCCCCACAAGGACGCGATGTCGCCAAAGGTGGTCGCCGTCATCGAGCCGGTGCTTGCCTCGCTCGGCGCCGACCCCGACCCGTCGTCGTGGGTGGTCTGGGGTGAGGACCCTGGCGTTCGTTACGTGCTGCTCGTCCCGACCGATGCCGGCCTGCTCCAGGTCCTGGTCCGGGTCAATGTGCCTGGCGAGGGTCCGCGGGCGTCGGCCAAGGTCATCCGGTGGCCGCGGTTGCAGGTCGGCGAGCTCGGGTTGGAGATGGTGAGCGGCCACCGGCTGCTCGGGTTCCAGGTGGAGAGCCATGTCCTGCGTGGCTCGGACGACGATGGCGACGCGATCGCTTCATTCGCGCTGGAAGTGTTCGCCCGGATCGACGGCCGACCGTTCACCCTTCGCGCGGACAAACCAGGGCGATCCCCGAAGGCGGCACGGGCCGCAGGATCACCGACCAAGGCGGTTGCCAAACCAGCGGCCAAGTCGTCCGTGAACCCAGCTGCCCGCAAGCCCGCCCCCGCGTCGCGGGCACGCGCGGGCGGACGCACGGGCACCTGAGCGGGGGCGGCCATGTCGTCCACGAGGGGGCGGGCGCGTCCGCTTCACCCGATCCGCCGGACCATCCGATATTGGCTCTCCCGCCTGGTCGCGGGGGCGGTGACCCGCGCCTGGTTACGCATCGAATGCGAAGGATTCCACCGCCTTCCGGGCGGGCCGGCCATCTACTGCTTCAACCACATCTCGTGGTCGGACCCGTTCGTCCTGATGGCCACGCTCCCGATGCGGCCGCGCCTCTCGTTCTTCGGCCCCAAGGAGGAGGACATGGGCGTGGGCGGTCGTAACCGGCTGATGCAGTGGACCGGGAGCACCATCCCGTACAAACCCGGCAAGAACGATCTGCTCGAGGCGACCCGCAAAGTCGGCTCGGTCATCGGAGCCGGCGCGATCGTGGCGATCGCGGGGGAGGGGAGGATCGGCGCCCTCGAAACGGCCGTTCTGCCGCTCAATGACGGCCCTGCCTATTTCGCCCTCCGGTCGCGCGTCCCGGTCGTGCCGATCGCCATCAACGGCACGAGCTGGCTGCGCTTCGGTGCTCGCGTTCGAGTGAGGGTCGGCGAACCGATCCTTGGAGCCGGGCGGCCCGATCGCGCGAGCGTGGCCGCGATGACCGCTGCCGTCCACGACTCGCTCAGCGCGCTCGTGGCCGACGCGGGCGAACCCGATCGCACCGGCCGCTCCGGTCGGTGGCTCTCTGAGCGCTTCAACGAATGGCCGGAGGGCTCGCGCGAGGCGGCGCTGGAGGCGCAACGTGCCGGGGCGATCGAGCCTCCGCCCCTCGCCGCCGCGGGCGGCTGACGGCGCCTGACCTCGACCCGGGTCTGTCTGGCATACTCGGCGACAGGATCCCCCCACGAGGAGCGACCGTGGCTGCGACCGGCCTGTCAGCCGACCCGAAGGAGTACCGCGCCCGCCTGGCCGAGCAGAGTGACGACCAGATCGACCTATGGGCGCAGGAGATGATGCGCGACGTCGCGAAGCGCCTCGGCGTGATCCGCGTGCTCGACGACCTCCGGCGTGCTGCCCGACTCTCGGAGCGCGACATCGAACACGTGTTCGCTTCTGGCAATGGGCCGCCCGCGGTCATCGGCCGTGATGCCCAGGGTCGCCAGATGATGCCGGCGGTGACGCTCTTCGCGCTGGTCCCCGGGATCCGGGCCACGACCAAGGACGGTCGAGACCGCCTGATCGATTACCTGGTCGAGAATTTCCACGAGCTCGTCTACGTCTGACGGGCGGCTCGCCAGTGTGGCGGCCGCGATCCGCCTGGTCCATCCCTTCCCTTCGCTCCTCGACGGTCTCGTCGTCGCCGCGGTCGGGCTCGTCGCCGGGGCCCCACCGGCGCTCGCCCTCCGGCTCGGCCTCTCGATGATCGCGCTCCAGGCCTCCATCGGGGCGCTCAATGACCTGCACGATGCGCCAGTGGACGCGGGTCGGAAGCCCGGGAAGCCGATCCCCGCGGGTCTGGTCGATCCGCCGGCGGCCCGGGCGATCGTCGTTGGGGCGGCCATCGTCGGCCTGGTGCTCGCGCTCTCGGTCGACATTCGCGTCGCGGTGCTCGCCGTCGTCGTGCTGCTGATCGGCTACGGCTATGACCTGGTGGCGAAGGGCACGGCGTGGTCGTGGCTGCCCTTCGCGATCGGGATCCCCATCCTGCCCGTCTACGGCTGGTTCGGGGCAGCGGCGGACGTGCCGCCCCTCTTCGCCGCCCTCATCCCGATGACGGTGCTGGCCGGTGCGGCGCTGGCGATCGCCAATGCGCGCGCCGACGCGGAGCGCGATCGATCGGCGGGGATCGTCTCGGTGGCCACCAGGCTCGGGCTCGAGGGGTCATGGCGGTTGGGGGCAGTGCTGTGGCTGGCCACCCTGCTGACCGGTCTGGGCTGGATGGTGTTCCGTGGGGTGGAACTCGGTTCGGCGGCGGTCGTGGCCGTCGCCGCTGGCCACATCGGGGTCGTCGTGGTGTGGTCGCGGGATCTTCCGGCGGCCGGCCGAGAGCGCGCCTGGGAGTTGCAGGCAGCCGGGGCCACCCTGGCCCTCGTCGCCTGGCTGGTGGCGGTGATCCGGTGATCGATCACGTCCCTCGAAGAACGGACCCGGACAACGAAGCCGGCGCTCGGGCGCCGGCTTCATCGATGGCACGACCCGCCGTGATCAGTCCCGGAGATCACCCGTCCTGACGATGGCGATGGCATTCTCGAGCCGGAGCTTCGCGATGGTCAGGTACTTCGCGAGGTTGGCGCGATCGATCTCGGTGATCGACGCCACGGCATCGGGCGAGCGCAGGACATCGACCAGCAGGTCGAGCGCCTCTCCGAGGGTCTGTTTGGCGTCGACGAGGGAGTCGTCCGTCAGTTCGACGGCCTGCCGTGGAGCCGGCTCGGGCGGAGGGGGAGGGTCGGCGACGGCGTCCTCGAATTCGAGTTCGCGCTCCTCGTGGGCCGCGTCTTCGATCCCGATCTCGTCGGCGACGCGCGCTGGTCGCGTCCGACGGCCCTCGATCTTGTCGCGCAGCTTGATGAGCGTCAGCTCGCCGCGTGCGACCTGGTCGGCCAGCCGTCGGCGCTTCTTCGGGTCGTCGACCTTCATCAGCTCGTACGCGTGTGACAGGGTGTCTTTGCGCAAGGACACCAGCTCGCGGACCTCCGGGGGAGCATCGGCGAGGCGCAGGCGGTTCTCCAGGTAGCCCTTGTCCTTGCCGATCTTGTCGGCGAGCTTGCGGATGCTGTAGCCATGCTCGCGAACCATCCGGTCGTACATCGCCGCTTCGTCGAGCGGTGAGATGTCCTCACGCTGCAGGTTCTCGATGATCGAGATCTCGAGCGCGGTGTCGTCGTCGATGTCCTCGATCAGGGCCGGGATCGTCTCCAGGCCGGCCTGCTTCGTCGCGCGCCAGCGACGTTCGCCTGCGACGAGCTGGTAGCGGTTCTGTCCGAGTGGTCGGACGAGGATCGGCTGGAGGACGCCATGTTCGCGGATCGATGCCGTCAGCTCGTCGAGCGTCTCCTGGTTGAACGCGAGCCGAGGCTGCTGCGGGTTGGAGTCGATCCGGTCGACCGCGACGATCCGGACGCCGACGCTGCGGGTCGGGGCATCGTTGGAGAGCAGGCTGACGATGGCAGGGGACAGCTCGCGCTCCTCCGAGAGACGGCGCGCTGCCGTCGCGCGAAAATCAGGCCGTGCCAAGATCCACCACCTCTCGCGCGAGCTCGCGGTATGTGCGCGCGGCATCGCTGCTACCGGCGTAGGTCGTGATCGGACGTCCGACCAACGGAGCCTCACCGAGTTTCACGGTGTTACGGACGATGCTCGTGAAGACGTGGTGATCCCCGACGACCCGAAGCTCGTCGAGCATGTCGCGGGCAAGGTTCGTGCGACCGTCGTAGAAGGTCGGCAGCAACCCGAGGATCTTGAGATCGCGATTGAGCTTGAGCCGGATCGCGTTGATGACCTTGACAAGATTGGTCAGGCCCTTCATCGCGTAGTACTGGGTCTGGACGGGGATGATGACGCCGTTGGCCGCGACGAGGCCGTTCACGGTGAGGAGACCCAGGTTCGGTGGGCAGTCGATGAGGACGTAGTCGTAGCCGTTCGTCTGCCCATCGATGGCGTCGCGCAGGATCTGTTCGCGGCCGAGGGCGGTGAACAGCTCACCTTCGGTCGATGCCAGATCGATGTGCGCTGGGGCGACGTCGATGCCGGCACTCTCCGTGGGACGGATGATCTCGGCGAGGCTCGATCGGCCGTCGGCGAGGACATCGGCCATCGAACGCTCGACGGTATTGAGGTTGATCCCGAGTCCTGCCGTGAGATTCGCCTGGGGATCCATATCGATGCAGAGGACCCGGAGGCCCTCTTCGGCGAGGGCGCCCGCCAGGTTGATCGCCGTCGTCGTCTTGCCGACGCCGCCCTTCTGATTGGCGATCGCGATCACATTGGACACCGGGGCATCACCTCGAATCATCGTCTTGGGCTCGACGTGCCGTCCGTTGCGGCGGGCGGGGATGTGGCAATGCTACTCCAGCGCACCGGCGAGCGAACGCGCTGGTTATCCACACGGATCGGGAGTTGTTCACCATTTCGGTGGATAAGTGGGACCGTATGATGACGGCTGTCCTTGCACAAAGACGGGCCCTGCGCAGCGGAGGATCGGCATTGCCGACGAATGAGGAGCGATCCGCACGGTTGGATGCCATGCGCGCGGAGTCGATGCTCGGGGGCGGGCAGGAGCGCATCGAGCAGCAGCATGAGCGCGGAAAGCTGACAGCGCGCGAACGACTGGACTTGCTCCTCGACGCGGGTTCGTTCGTCGAACTCGACGCCTTCGTGACCAATCGCAACCCGGAGGTGGAGACCGCGTTCCTCGGGGATGGCGTCGTCACGGGTCACGGCACGATCGACGGGCGATTGGTGTTCGTCTTCAGCCAGGACTTCACCGTGTTCGGCGGTTCGCTGTCCGAGGCCTACGCGGAGAAGATCTGCAAGGTCATGGATCTCGCCATGAAGGTGGGCGCGCCGATCATCGGCCTGAACGACTCCGGTGGCGCCCGCATCCAGGAAGGCGTCGTCTCTCTGGGCGGTTACGCCGACATCTTCCTGCGCAACACCCTGGCGTCTGGCGTCGTGCCCCAGTTGTCCGTCGTGATGGGGCCGTGTGCAGGGGGAGCCGTGTATTCGCCGGCGATCACCGACTTCACCATCATGGTCGAGGGCACGAGTTACATGTTCGTCACTGGCCCGAATGTGGTGAAGGCCGTGACGCACGAGGATGTCGACGCCGAGACCCTCGGCGGCGCGACGACGCACACGACGCGGAGTGGCGTGGCGCACGTCGCGGCCCACGACGAGGCGGAGGCGCTTGGCGTCGCGCGCCGCATCCTCGGGCACCTGCCGCAGAACAACCTGGGCGATGCGCCGCGCGGTCCGCGAGAAGATCCGGTCGACCGGCGCGACCCCGCGCTCGACAACATCGTCCCCGACGACCCTAGCAAGCCGTACGACATGCATCAGGTCATCGAGCTCATCGCCGACGACGGTCGATTTCTCGAGATCCAGCCAGGCTGGGCACCGAACATCATCACGGGGTTCGCGCGTCTCGACGGGCGCAGCGTCGGGATCGTCGCGCAACAGCCGTCGGTCCTCGCCGGTGCCCTCGACATCGATGCCTCGACGAAGGCCGCCCGTTTCGTCCGGACCTGCGACTGCTTCAACGTCCCGCTGCTGACGCTGGTCGACGTGCCGGGCTTCCTGCCGGGTGTCGGCCAGGAGCATGGCGGGATCATCCGCCACGGCGCGAAGCTGCTGTATGCCTATTGCGAGGCGACGGTACCCAAGCTGACCGTCATCACCCGCAAGGCGTACGGTGGCGCCTATGACGTCATGTCGAGCAAACACGTCCGCGGGGACATCAATCTCGCCTGGCCGACCGCCGAGATCGCGGTCATGGGCGCCGAGGGTGCCGTCAACATCCTCCACCGCGACGCCATCGCGGCGGCAGCGGACCCGGCCGCAGAGCGGGCCCGGCTGGTGGCCGATTACGAGGAGCGGTTCGCCAATCCCTACGCCGCGGCGGCCCGGGGATACGTCGACGACGTGATCCGGCCGTCCGAGACACGGCCACGACTGATCGCCGCCCTCGAGATGCTGGCCGACAAGCGGGACACGAACCCCCCGAAAAAGCACGGCAACATCCCGTTGTGACCGCACCCTCACGGACAGTCGCCGAGGTCGTGTCTTTGCGCAAGGACAGTGGACCACCGTTTCGCCGGATCCTCATCGCGAACCGTGGCGAGATCGCGCTGCGCATCATCCGGACATGTCAGGACCTGGGGATCGAGACCATCGCGGTCTATTCGGATGCCGACGCCGAGGCACTCCACGTCCGGTCGGCCGATGTTGCCGTTCGTCTCGGGCCGGCGCCGGCGGGGGAGAGCTATCTGCGCGCCGACGCCATCATCGCCGCCGCCCGCGAGACGGGAGCCGAGGCCATCCATCCGGGCTATGGCTTCCTGTCGGAGCGAGCGGCGTTCGCGCGCGCCGTGGTCGACGCGGGGATCGCCTTCATCGGCCCGCGCCCGGACGCGATCGAGGCGCTCGGCGACAAGCTCGCGGCCCGACGCAACGCCCAGGCTGCGGGTGTGCCCGTCGTCCCGGGGACATTCGAGCCCGCCGCCGTCGATCGGCCGGACGATGTCGCGGTCGTTATCGCGGCGGCCGAGGCCGTCGGCTTCCCGTTGCTGGTGAAGGCCTCGGCCGGTGGCGGCGGTCGGGGCATGCGCCGGGTCACATCGGCCCAGGAGCTGCCGGCCGCCCTCGCCGCAGGGGCCGCCGAAGCCGCCGCGGCGTTCGGTGACGGCGCGGTCTACCTGGAGCGCGAGATCCGCCCGGCGCGCCACATCGAGGTCCAGCTCCTGGGCGACAGCGATGGCACGATCGTGGCGCTCGGCGAGCGCGACTGCTCCATCCAGCGGCGCCACCAGAAGCTCGTCGAGGAGTCGCCCGCACCGGGCCTCACGGCAGACGAGCGCGCCGAGCTCCACGACCTCGCCGTCCGCGCCGCACGCGCCGCGAATCTGCACAACGCGGCGACCGCCGAGTTCCTGTTCGACACAGAGCGACGGTTCTGGTTCCTCGAGGTCAATGCCCGGCTCCAGGTGGAGCACGGTGTGACGGAGCTGGTGACCGACCTCGATCTCGTCGCGGAGCAGCTCTGGATCGCGGGGGGCGCGCCGTTGTCCGAAGCGGTGCGTCTGGCTGCGGTCGCCGCGCTCGCCCCGACCCGGCACGCCATCGAGATCCGGCTCGCCGCCGAGGATCCGTCGCGCGACTTCGCGCCGTCCCCGGGCAGGGTGGGGGAGTGGCGGATGCCATCGGGGCCCGGGGTACGGGTGGATACCGCCGTTGGTCCGGGTGAACGGATCCCACCTGACTACGACCCGATGATCGCCAAGATCATGACGGTCGGCCCGGATCGGGCAGCTGCCATCGACCGGATGCGACGGGCCCTCGACGAGGTCGCGGTGACTGGCATCCAGACCACGCTCCCGTTCGATCGCGCGATGGTCCGCGACCCGGCGTTCGCGGCCGGTTCGGTCTCGACGGATTGGGTCGGGGAACACTGGGATGGTCCAGCCGACCGCGCTGGGGCGTTCGCCGCGGCCACACACGTCGCGGCCGCACACGTCTCGGCGCGGGTCGTGGCTGACGACGCGGACGGGCCCGTCGCCGCGCTCACCGCGAGCGGGTCGACGACGTCGCCGTCTTTGCGCAAAGACGCCCCTGGTTCCGCATGGCGCTCCGCCGGTCGTGCCGCCGCGGCCGAACGTTGGCCCAGATGAGACCCGAACCGCGCCGCCGGGCGATGCGCGTCTCGGCAGGTCCCGCCTCCGCCCATCCCCGGGACGAGCCAGTGATCATCGACCCGGGCGACGACGCTCCCCGCGGCCGAAGCGTCGTGCTGGGGGTCGTGGGCTCGCTCGACCACGATGGTCGCCGCCCTGTCGAGGTGGTCGTCGACGGCTGGCGGTTCGAGTTGCTGGTGGAGGACGAAGCGCGAGCGGCGCTGCGTGACCGCGCCAGGCGGGACCGGAACGCCGCGGGGTCGATCGGTGGGCCGCTCGAGATCCGTGCCATCATCCCGGGGAGGATCGCGTCGGTCGCCGTCGCCCCGGGCGACGTCGTGGAGGCCGGCCAGACGTTGCTCGCGGTGGAGGCCATGAAGATGCAGAACGAGCTGCTGGCCCCCCGAGCTGGAACCGTCACCCGCGTGCCCGTCGGGGCCGGGTCGACCGTGGAGCTCGGCGACGTCCTCGTGGTCCTGGGATGAGCCAGGGCGGGGGACGACGGCGACCACCGGTCGGGGAGGGCAGCGACCCGACCCGGGACCGCTGGCGCGAGACGGTCCGGGCGAAGGCGATCAAGGCGGCGCCGGAACGGCGGGACGGCTTCGAGACCTCGTCCGGGATCCAGATCCGGGACCTGTACACGCCGGCCGATATCGCCGGGCTCGACGAGGAGGCTGATCTCGGACGACCGGGCGAATACCCCTACACGCGGGGGGTCCAGCCGACCATGTACCGCAGCCGCTTCTGGACGATGCGCCAGTACGCGGGGTTCGCCACCGCCCAGGAGACGAACCGCCGGTTCCGGTATCTCCTCGAGCACGGCCAGACCGGCCTCTCGGTCGCCTTCGACCTCCCGACCCAGATGGGCTACGACTCGGACTCCCCGGCCGCGGAAGGCGAGGTGGGACGCGTCGGCGTCCCGATCAGCAGCCTCGCCGACATGGCCGTTCTGGTCGACGGACTGCCGCTCGGTGAGGTGAGCACGTCGATGACGATCAACTCGACCGCACCGATCCTCCTTGCCCTCTACGTCGCGGCCGCCGAGGCGCAGGGGGTGCCCCGCGAGCGGATCTCCGGGACAACGCAGAACGACATCCTCAAGGAGTACATCGCGCGGGGGACCTACATCTTTCCGCCCCGCCCGTCGATGCGGCTCGTGACCGACGTCTTCGAGTTCTGCGCGCGCGAGCTGCCACGCTGGAACACGATCTCGATCAGCGGCTACCACATGCGCGAGGCCGGAGCGACGGCCGCCCAGGAGCTGGCCTTCACCCTGGCGGATGCGATCGCCTACGTCGATGCGGCTGTCGAGCGCGGCCTCGACGTCGACGACTTCGCCGGGCGGCTGTCCTTCTTCTTTGCCGCCTGGTCGGAGCTCTTCGAGGAAGTCGCGAAGTTCCGCGTGGCTCGTCGGATGTGGGCGACGATCATGCGCGAGCGGTTCGGCGCCACCGATCCCAAGTCGTGGCTATGCCGCTTCCACGTGCAGACCGCGGGATCGAGCCTGACCGCCCAGTCGATCGACAACAACGTGGTCCGGACCACGATCCAGGCACTCGCGGCGGTCCTGGGCGGCGCCCAGAGTCTCCACACGAACTCGCGTGACGAGGCGCTGGCCCTGCCCACCGAGGAGGCGGCCCGCCTCGCCCTGCGGACCCAGCAGATCCTCGCCTACGAAGCCGGCGTCACCGAGACGCCCGATCCCCTGGCGGGCTCGTACTACGTGGAGAGCCTGACGAACGAGCTCGAGGCCGCAGCGTGGGCCTACCTCGACGAGATCGATGGCCTCGGCGGGACCCTCGCCGCGATCGAGCGCGGGTTCCAGCAGCGCGAGATCCAGGAGGCGGCCTACCGCGTGCAGCGCGCGGTCGACAGCGGGGATCAGGTGGTCGTGGGCGTGAACAAGTTTCGCGACGACGAGGTCTCCACCCCGCCGACTCACCGCATCGACCCAGAAGGGGAGCGTCGCCAGATCGAGGGGGTCCGGAGGATCCGGAGCGAACGCTCGGCCGAGGCCTGGGAGGCGGCGATGGACGAGCTCGAGCGGGTGGCCGTGGACGATGGGAACCTGATGCCCGCGATCCTCGCGGCGGTACGTGCCTATGCCACCGTCGGCGAGATCAGTGACCGGCTCCGCGTGGCGTGGGGCGAGCACCGCGAGCTCATCACGGTCTGAACCCGAACGGGATCCGCCATCGCACGCGCCATCGGCCGGCCCGGTCATCGCACCACAGCTCCAGTCGCTCGGCTCGCGCCGTGAAGGGCACGGCGCGTGCCGTCACGTCCTCGACCTCATCGAACGGGATGGAGGCATCGTCGGAACCCACGACCGTCAGGTGCGGGATGACCGACGCATGGATGCCGCCGTACGGCTGGTGGTCCGGCCAGCGCTCGACCAGCGCGGCCGTGAGGCCGGTGAAGGGCGCCGACGGCTCGGGTTCGATCCAGACCAGCCGCTCGAACCGGCGCAGGACAGCGAACCGGATGTCGAATGGTCGGACGAAGCCGGCGAGGGCCGCGAGCTCCGCACGGGTCCCCGGCGTAAGGTCCGGGCACGCCAGGAACGGGTAGAGGATCGTGACGTGCGGACCCGCCCCGGCCTGGGCCGCCTCGTCCCAGCGCCGGCGGATCCGTGCCAGGGCAGTCGGCAGCTCGACCGGAACGACGACCCCACTGCGCTCCGAGCGCGCATCGGACCCGGGGTCGACGTCCTGCGCCATTCCGGTCAGGGTACGCTGCACCGGAGGAGGCGGCATGACCGAGCGCCGGGTCGACCCGACGATGCGACGATGAGCGGCCGCGCACCGATCGGGATCGCGTGCTTCGTGGCCGGTCTGCTGATCGGCATACTGCTGCCGGTCGAGCTGACCGTCCGAGACCCCGCGGCCCCCGCGACGTCCCAGGGATCGGGCGCGCCCAGCCAAGTGCCGACGCACGCGCCTCCATCCGACCTGCCGAGCGTCCGCCTCGACGAGCTCCCGCCCGAGGCCGCCAGCACCGTTGACCTGATCGATTCGGGCGGCCCGTTCCCGTTTCGCCAGGACGGCGCGACCTTCGAGAACCGCGAGGGCCTGCTTCCGGATCGACCGGAGGGGCATTACCGGGAGTACACGGTGCCGAGGCCCGGCAATCAGGGGCGTGGTTCGGTCCGCATCGTCGCCGGCGCGGACGGCGAGCTGTACTGGACCGCCGACCATTACGATTCGTTCGCATGGATCGTTCACTGAGCACCGACCTTCGCGCTCGGCTGTCTGCCGAGGGCGGGGGCGGCTTGGTCGACCTGCCGGCCGTCGACGCCCCGGCCATCACCGCCCTCGCCAACGAGCTGGGCGCGCGCCATGCCGTCATCGATGGGCCGGCCCACAAGCGGGCGCTGATCGACGCCATCGCAGCCGGCCTCGCGTTCCCAGACTGGTTCGGCCACAATTGGGACGCGCTCGAGGAGACGCTGTCGTCCCCGGAGGCGGGCTCGGACGGACCGATCATCCTGGTCTGGCTCGACCCCGCGCGGCTCGACCCGGCCGATGCGAGCACGTTCCGGTCGATCGTGCGCAGCGCCGTCGCGTACCGGGCGGCCGGCGGCCTTGGCCACCTGGTCGTCGTCGCCGGCCCGGCGGCGGGGCCGGCTCGCGCCGGGGCCGGCGCCGATGCGGGCTCGCTGCCGGCCCGGATCCGCTCACTCGGGAAGGTCCACCATGTCGCGCTCATCGTCGCGTCGATCGAGGACGCGCTCGGCCTGTGGCGCGACATGCTGGGACTCGAGCTCGAGACGATCATGGACATCGAGTCCGACCGGGTCCGGATCGCGTTCCTCGGTGTCGGGGAGTCGAAGGTCGAGCTCGTCCAGCCCACCGACGACTCGACCGGCGTGGCCCGCTTCCTCGCCACGAAGGGCGAGGGCTTTCATCACGTGTGTTTCGAGGTCCCGAACCTGACCGAGGCGCTCCTGCGGCTCGAGATGGATGGGCTCGAGCTGATCGACACGGCGCCGCGCCGCGGGGCGGAGGGGCCCGTCGCATTCATCCATCCGCGCTCGTGCCACGGCGTCCTCGTCGAGCTGATCGAAGCACCCGGCGGGCCGGCCTGGACGGCACTCGGCTTCGCCTAGGCTATGCTCGGGCCGAGGCCCCATCGCCGAAGCAGAGCGGGAGGATGCAGCGCATGATCATCTCCACGACCCCGACCCTCGAGGGGCGGTCCATCGCCGAGTACCGTGGCCTCGTGACCGGCGAGGCGATCCTGGGCGCGAACATCTTCAAGGACCTGTTCGCGGGCATCCGCGACATCGTCGGCGGCCGCTCGGGCGCCTATGAGCAGGAGCTCAACAAGGCTCGCTCGATCGCCGTCGAGGAGATGACGGCCGCGGCAACGGCGCTGGGAGCCGACGCGGTCGTCGGCGTCGACCTCGATTACGAGACGGTCGGCCAGGGTGGGTCGATGCTGATGGTCACCGCATCGGGGACGGCCGTCCGCCTCGGCTAAGCGGCACCACCCTTCGGCGCCGCAGAGTCGCTAGCGTCAGTCGCGGAAGGCGCGCGAGTTCTTCGTTCGTTCTTCCTTCGAGGGCTTCGGCTCGCGGCCGGGTCGCGGCGGGCGCGGGGCGGTGCCTGGGGCCATCGGCGGGGGCGGCTCGACCGGCCCGCGAGCGCGGGCGGCCTGGACGGCGGTCGCGAACGCCTTCGCGGTATCGGGCGCGAGGCTACCGAGCCAGGCGGCCTCGATCTCCTTGACACGGACGGTCTCGGCGGCTCGTCGCTCGCGCTCGGCGCGGGAGTGCTTGGTCATCGTCGGTCCTCGGTGTGCTGGCGTGGGGCCGGGCGGGCGAAGGGTCTCCGTCCGCAGAACGCTCAAGCCGGAAGTGTACGCCCGATCAGCCGGCGGCCGGCTTCGTCGCGCGCAGCGAGAACGCCAGCGGCAACTGCCCGCTCCCTGGCGGCAGCACGAAGCGCCCGCTCCCGGGCGCGCTCTCCACGAGGAAGTCGGCCGCCCATTCGAGGTACGGAAGCTCCTCGAGCGACTCGATGCGGAGGCCCGCAGCGATAAGCGCCGTGACGATCTCGCCCAGGCCGTGGTCCCAGCCGTGCTCCTGTTGCTCCCCGACATCGGCGTCCGGGTCCGCGTAGGAACCCTTGACGTCGAACACGAGTGGATCGGCGTGTTCCCAGTAGGGGTAGGTGAGCCGCAGCTCGCCCGGCGCGACACCCTCTGGCTCGAACACGTTGAAGATCGGATGCGCCTCGGTGATGTAGAACGCCCCGCCCGGCGCCAGGAAATGCGCCACGACCCGGGCCCACGCGCGGATGTCCGGCAGCCAGCCGAGGACCCCGCGCGAGGTGTAGACGACGTCGAACTCGCCCTCGAGGTGCTCGGGCAGGTCGTACAGGTTGGATTCGACGAAGTGCGCGTCGTCGATGCCGATGTCCGCCGCGATCTCACGGGCGAGACGGATCGCGGCCGGCGAGAAGTCCGCGCCCGTCACCCGCGCGCCGAGCCGCGCCCATGAGAGGGTGTCGATGCCGAAATGGCACTGGAGATGCAGCAGGGTCTTGCCACGAACGTCGCCGACGGCGGCGATCTCGTCGTCGCGGAGCCGCACGCCGCCGTCGCGGAACCCTTCGAGGTCGTAGAAGTCGCCGGCCTCGTGGACCGCGGTCCAGGCGTCCCAGAGCCGCCGGTTCGCAGCGTATGAAGCGGCATGGTCGCCCGGAGCGGTCACCCGGTCAGCCGCGATAGCCGGCGTCCCGGAGGAGACCCGGCAGCTCGGTGGGGGAGCCCGCGACCCGGAAACCGGCCGCCTCGAGCGCTTCGACCTTGGACACCGCGGTCCCCGCTCCGCCGCTGATGATCGCGCCGGCATGGCCCATCCGTTTGCCCTCGGGGGCGGTCCGGCCGGCGATGAAGGCGACCCTGGGCACGTCGCCGAGATGGTCCGCCGCCCAGGCGGCAGCCGTCTCCTCGGCCGCGCCACCGATCTCGCCGATCAGGACGATCGCGTCCGTCTCGTCGTCCGCCGCGAAGAGCTTCAGGACGTCCAGAAAGGTCGTGCCGATGATGGGGTCGCCGCCGATCCCGACACAGGTCGACTGGCCGAGGCCGGCATCGGTCATCGCCTGGACCGCCTCATAGGTGAGGGTGCCAGACCGGCTCACGACGCCGACCCGGCCCTCGCGATGGATCGACCCGGGGATGATCCCGACCTTGGCGCGGCCCGGTGAGGTGGCGCCGGGACAGTTGGGACCGATCAGGCGGGCGCCGCTGGCGCGGACGACCTCGACCGTGGCCACCATGTCGAGCGCCGGGATTCCCTCGGTGATGCAGAAGATCGTCGAGATCCCGGCGCCGGCAGCCTCCATGATGGCGTCCGGTGCGCCGGCGGCCGGCACGAAGATCAGCGAGGTGTTCGCGCCGGTCTCGCGGACCGCCTCGGCAACCGTGTCGAAGACGGGAACAGCACCGTCGAGAGCGCGCTGGCCACCCTTGCCGGGCGTGACGCCGGCGACAACCTTCGTGCCGTAGTCCAGCGAGGCTTGGGCGTGGAAGCCGCCCTCGCGGCCGGTGATGCCCTGCACGACGAGGAGGGTGTCGCGGCCGACGAGGATGCTCACGCGGGCCTCCCCTCGCCGCGGGACGCGGCCACGGCCTTGGCGGCCGCCTCATCCAGCGAGGCAGCCGTGTGGAATCGGGCCTCCTCGAGCAGCACGGCTGCCTCGGCGGCGTTCGTGCCGACGATGCGGACGACCATGGGGACGTCGCGGGTCTGCTGCGCGCGGGCCTCGATCAGGCCGCGGGCCACCTCGTCGCCGCGGGTGATCCCGCCGAAGATGTTCACCAGGATGGCGTTGACCTTGGGATCCGCAAGGATGAGGCGCATCGCGTGGGCCACCTTGTCGGCGCGAGCTCCGCCGCCGATGTCGAGGAAGTTGGCCGGCTCGCCGCCGGCGCGCTTCACGAGGTCCATGGTGGTCATCGCCAGGCCGGCGCCGTTCACCATGCAGCCGATCGTGCCGTCGAGCTTGATGAACGTCAGGCCGGCCTCACGGGCCTCCTTGTCCTCGGGCGCCTCCTCGTCGGGATCGCGGAGCTCTTCCAGGCCGGGATGCCGGTCGAGGGCGGAGTCGTCGAGGGTGATCTTCGCGTCGAGGCAGACGAGTCGTTCGGCCGGTGTCCCGCCAGGAACGCCATCGAGGACGATGGCGAGCGGATTGATCTCGACGAGGTCGGCGTCGTAGGCCCTCATGGTCGACACGAGTCCCTTGGCAATGGCCACGGCCGCCTTCAGGTGTGGACCGAGGCCCATCGCGAAGGCCAGCTCCCGAGCCTGAAAATCCTGGAGACCCAGGAGCGGGTGGGCGTAGCGGCGGAGGATCGCCTCGGGGTTGGCTTCGGCGACCTGCTCGATCTCCACGCCGCCCTCGGCCGAGCCCATCAGCAGGATCCCGCGCTCGGCCCGGTCGAGGACCGCGGCGAGATAGAACTCCTTGACGATGTCCGCAGCCGGCCCGACCAGGACCTTGCGGACCGTCATGCCCTTGATGTCCATGCCCAGGATCGTGTCGGCGACGGCTTCGGCCTCGTCCGGCGACCCCGCGAGCTTGACCCCACCGGCCTTCCCGCGACCGCCGACGAGGACCTGGGCCTTGATGACGACCTTCCCGCCGACGGGCCCGCCGGCGAGGAACCGCTCGGTCGCGTCCCGCGCCTCGGCCGCCGTATGAGCGACGGTCCAGGCCGGCACTGGCAGCCCCTGGGCCACGAGTAGCGACTTGGCGTCGGCTTCCTGGAGTTTCACGCGCGGCAGGCTCCGTGAGGGGGACGGCGGCAAGCGATGGTACCGCGCCGACCGGCGGTCGCGGCGCCCGCGTCCATGTGCCCGTGACGAAAATCGGAACGAACCGCTCACGCCCTCTCGCCATACTGGATGAGCGTGGCCACGTCGGCTGCGCCACCGCCGAGGGGCGTGATGCAGCGAGACCTCGTGGAGCGAGCGCGGAAGGGCGATCATGACGCCTTCGCCGAGCTGGCAGGCGCCGCGATCTCCCGTCTGGACGCCGCCGCCTGGCTCATCCTCCGCGATCCCGAACAGGCCAAGGACGCCGTGCAGAACACGCTCGTCCGCGCCTGGCGCGACCTGCCGACGCTGCGGGATCCGGACCTCTTCGATGCGTGGGTCCACCGGATGCTCGTCAACGCCTGTATCGATGAGGCGCGACGGCTCCGACGCCATCGCGTCGATGTCGAGCTCACGAACCTGCATGCGCCCGTCGTCGCCGGCATCGAGTCGGCCGTCGCGGATCGCGACCAGATCGAGCGCGGATTCCTCCGTCTCGAGCCGGATGCGCGGGCGCTCATCGTCCTGCACCACTACCTCGACCTGCCCTTGCCGGAGGTCGCCACGACGCTCGGGATCCCGCTCGGAACGGCGAAATCTCGCCTGCACCGAGCGCTCCAGGTGATGCGGGCGGCGCTCGACGCCGATGCCCGTTATCGACCGGAAGCCAGGGAGGGTCGTCCGGCATGACGACGAACGACGTCTTCGGACGGAACCTCTCCACCTGGCTGCACGAGGACGCGGAGCACCACGTGCCCGACCACCTCGCGGACGTCCTGCAGCGCACCGCGGTGACCCGCCAGCGACCGGCATGGTCGAGCCTCGAAAGGTGGCTCCCCATGGATACGACCCTCCGACCGCGCCTGGTCCCGCCGCTCCAGATCGGTCGCCTCCTGCTCGCGGCGGCCCTGATCATCGTCGCCATCGCGCTGGCGATCCTCGCCGTCGGCTCCACCCAGACACGGCTCCCCGAGCCGTTCGGCCCGGCGCGCAACGGCGTGATCGTCAGCAGCCGGGATGGCGACCTGTACCTCATCGATCGGACGACGACCGAGTCCCGGCCGATCACATCCGGCGACGGCTTCGACTTCTCGCCGATCTTTTCGCGCGATGGGACTCGGATGGTCTTCCTCCGATCCGATGGACCGCTGCCGTTGACCGGGCCGGCCATCCTCACGCTCTACATGGCGAACGCCGACGGCAGCGACGCACGGCCGTTGACGCCGCCGACCGAGAGTCTCGACTGGTTCGACTGGTCCCCCGATGGGACGCAGATCGCCTACGTGGCCAGACAAGCCTTGTGGGTCGTCGCCGTTGACGGCGGTGAGCCGAGGCGCATCGTTGGCACAGGACCCGCGCACTTCGCGACATGGCTGCCGCCGGAGGGCAAGGACATCGTCTATCGCCTCGAAAGCCGGAGCCCCCGGATCCTCGCGGTCGCCGCAGATCGCGCGGAGCAGCCACGGCCGATCTCGAAGACGCCCGCCAACAACGAATTCGACTATCAGGCGATCGCGGTCTCGCCCGACGGATCGCACGTCACCTTCACGCGCTGGTCCGAGGCCGGCCTGCCGCGAGTGTTCGCCTTGAACGTCGCGACGGGCGAGGAGACATCCTTCCCGATGTCGACCGGAGTAGGTCACCGCGGGACCGCAACCTATTCGCCCGACGGGGCGCTCGTGGCGTATGCCCGGATCTTCGATGGAGGGGGCTTCCAGCTGGTCGTCGCCGACGCCGACGGGTCCGGCAACGAACGATCGATCGGTGCCAGAAAGCCCGGGCCACCGGGCGGGACCGACGTCGCGGCGTCCTGGGCCTTCACGCCGGACGGAACGGCGCTGATGGTCCGCTACGGCGACGACACCGAGGGCACGACCCACATCCTGCCGCTCGATGGATCTCCGGCGTCGGACCTTGGGTCGGGCGGGTTCGAGTTCATCGACATCCAACGGCTGGCGCCCTGACGAGCCAGTCCCGATATCGGCCGGGCGCCCTCATGGGCTGCCCGGCCGAGTCTCGCCCGCCGCGGCTACAATCGGGCCATGGCCCACCGTGTGACCCTGATCCCCGGCGACGGCATCGGTCCGGAGCTGGCGGAGGCTTCCCGCCGCGTCCTGGACGCGTCTGGCGTGGCCTTCGAATGGGAGGTCGTCGACGCGGGCGAGGCCGTCATGGCGGAGTACGGCACGCCACTCCCGGACCACGTCCTCGAGTCGATCAAGCGCAACAAGGTCGCGCTCAAGGGTCCCATCACGACGCCCCTCGGAGAAGGGTTCCGGAGCGTGAACGTGACACTCCGGCAGGCCCTCGATCTCTACGCCAACCTCCGCCCGGCGCGGTCCATCAAGGGGCTCGAGACGCGCTACGACGACGTCGATCTCGTCATCGTCCGCGAGAACACCGAGGACCTCTACGCCGGCATCGAGCACATGGTCGGCCGCGACGCCGCGGAGAGCATCAAGATCATCACGCGCGAGGCTTCCGAGCGGATCGCTCGCTTCGCCTTCGACTACGCCGTCGCCAACGGCCGGCACAAGGTCACGGCCGTGCACAAGGCGAACATCATGAAACTGTCCGACGGGCTGTTCCTCGAGAGCTGTCGGACCGTCGCCGCCGACTACGAGGGTCGGATCGTGTTCGAGGACCGCATCGTCGACAACATGTGCATGCAGCTCGTCCAGAAGCCCGAGCTGTACGACGTGCTCGTCCTCCCGAACCTGTACGGCGACATCGTGAGTGACCTCGCGGCCGGCCTCGTCGGTGGTCTCGGGGTCGCGCCGGGGGCGAACATCGGCACGGACGCGGCGGTGTTCGAGCCGGTCCACGGCTCGGCGCCCAAGTACGCCGGTCTCGACAAGGCCAACCCGACCGCACTGATCCTGTCAGGGGCGCTCATGCTCCGTCACCTCGGCCATCCCGATGTGGCGGACCGGGTCGAGACGGCCGTCCGAGACGTCATCGCCGAAGGGACGGCGACGACATACGACCTGGGCGGGCCGGCCGGAACCGCCGCATTCGCGGACGCGATCGTCGATCGACTGGCCGGCGTGAGCGCGGCCCGATGACCGGGCTGCCGGCGATCCTGCGCGCCCCGCACAAGCCGCGGGGAACCGCTCCCAACGGCGTCGGCCGCACGAGCCGGAAGGACAGCTGGTGGGTCGCCCCGACGGTCCAGGGCGTGCTCTTCACGGTCTGCGCGACGTACCTGTTCATCAGCGGCATCCTGCTCACGCCGCTCCTCGGGACGCCCTACAAGATCGACGGCCTCCTCTCGCCACTGTTCTCGCCGGAGATCGCACCGGACTGGTTGCCGTCCTGGGTCAGCCCGGGCCTGTTCATCCTCTGGGTCCCGCTCGGCTTTCGGGCGACCTGCTACTACTACCGCAAGGCGTACTACCGCTTCTACTTCGCCGACCCGCCGGGCTGCGCGGTCGGGGAGCCCACCGTCCACCACCGCTACGCGATGGAGACGACGTTCCCCTTCATCCTCCAGAACCTCCATCGCTACTTCCTGTACCTGGCGTTCATCCCGCTCTTCTTCCTGTGGCTCGATGCCGGTCTGGCGGTCGTGCATGACGGTGGGATCACGATCGGGCTGGGAGTCGCGATCCTGTTCGTCAACGCATTCCTGCTGACCGGGTACTCGCTCTCGTGCCACTCGCTCCGCCACCTGGTGGGCGGACGGCTCGACTGCTTTTCGTGCTCTCGACGCGCCAAGGTCCGGTACACGCTGTGGCAGCGGCTCACCTCCCTGAACGTGCACCACATGGCGTGGGCATGGACGAGCCTGATCTCGGTCACGCTGGCCGACGTGTACGTGCGGTTGGCCGCGGTCGGGGCCATCGTCGACCCGGCGATCCACTTCTAGACGCGGGCACTCCATGATCGAACCGACCCGTCCCCAGACGCGCCCGCACGACGTCCTGGTCATCGGCGCCGGTGGCGCCGGCCTGCGGGCCGCGATCGCGGCCAGCGACGCGGGTGCCAACGTCGGCCTGGTCTGCAAGTCGCTGCTCGGCAAGGCCCACACGGTGATGGCCGAAGGCGGTGTCGCCGCGGCGCTGACCCACGTCGCCCCCGCGGACTCCTGGCAGGTCCATTTCCGCGACACGATGGTCGGGGGCAAGCGACTCAACCACCCGCGCATGGCCCAGCTCCACGCCGTCGAATCGCCCGACCGCGTGCGCGAGCTCGAGTATTGGGGGGCCGTCTTCGACCGGACCGCCGACGGCCGCATCCTCCAGCGGCCGTTCGGCGGGCACTCCCACGCGCGGCTCGCCCACGTCGGCGACCGTACGGGCCTCGAGATGATCCGGACCCTGCAGGACCGGGCGGTCGCGGCGGGGATCGAGGTCTACATGGAGTGCACGATCACGCGCCTCATCACCGGCCCGGCCGGGGTCACCGGGGCATTCGGCTACTGGCGGACGACCGGACGCCCGATCGCCTTCCCGGCCAAGGCCGTGGTGCTCGCCACCGGTGGGATCGGCAAGGCCTACGAGGTGACATCGAACTCCTGGGAGTACAGCGGCGACGGCGACGCGCTGGCGTACGCGGCCGGGGCCGAGCTCATCGACATGGAATTCGTCCAGTTCCATCCGACGGGCATGGTCTGGCCGCCGGGCGTCCGCGGCCTGCTCGTCACCGAGGCGGTGCGCGGGGAGGGCGGGATCCTGCGCAACGCGGGGGGCGAGCGGTTCATGTGGCACTACCTGCCCGAGGAGCGTCGCCACGAGTACGCCGCGACGGACGAGGAGGCGACGCGTTGGGTCACGGCACTCTCGCAGGGCCGGGAGACCGACGCCCGGCGCCCGCCGGAGCTCTCGACCCGCGACAACGTGTCGCGGGCCATCTATACCGAGGTCAAGGAAGGTCGCGGGACACCGCACGGCGGCGTCTTCCTCGACATCAGCTACCTGCCGGCCGAGCATGTGCGCCGCAAGCTGCCATCGATGTACGAACAGTTCAAGGAGCTCGCCGACGTCGACATCACGACGGGACCCATGGAGGTCGGACCCACGACCCATTACGTCATGGGTGGGATCCGGGTCGAGCCGGACACCGGCGCGAGTACGGTCGGTGGCTTGTTCGCCGCGGGCGAGGCGGCAGGTGGGATGCATGGCGCGAACCGGCTGGGTGGCAACTCGCTGTCCGACCTGCTCGTCTTCGGCGCTCGAGCGGGCGCCGGGGCCGCGACGCTGGCCGCTGGCCGCGACGGGGAACCGCATCTCGACCCGGTCCAGATCCAGGCCGCGGCCCGCGACCTGGCGGCGCCGCTCGAACGCCTTGACGGGGAGGATCCGTATGCCATCCAACGCGACCTGCAGGCCGTGATGCAGCGCAAGGTCGGGATCTTTCGTGTGGCGGCCGAGCTCCAGCAGGCGGTGCAGGAGCTGGCCGACTTGCGCCGGCGCTGGCAGGACGTCAAGGTGACCGGGGGACGCGCCTTCAACCCCGGCTGGGACCTGGTGTTCGAGCTGGGCAACCTGTTGACCGTGTCGGAGGCGATCACCCGCAGCGCGCTGCAGCGGACGGAGAGCCGGGGCGCGCACAGCCGACTCGACTACCCCGAACCCGACGACGACGACTGGGGCAGGCACAACAGCGTCGTCGCCCCGAACCCGGATGGGACGATGCACGTGTACGCCAGCCCCATCCCGACCATGCCCGACGAGCTGCAAGCGCTGCTCGCCGGCGACCACTGACGACGGAGGCACCGATGCCGGACGCACACCTTCGTGTCTTCCGCGGCAGTCCAGGGCAGGAGAGCCACTTCGACGAGTTCGAGGTGCCGGTCGAGGAGGGCATGGTCGTCCTCGACGCCCTCCACTGGATCCAGGGCCACGAGGCGCCGGATCTGGCGGTCCGCTGGAATTGCAAGGCGGCCAAGTGCGGCTCGTGCGGCGCCGAAGTCGACGGCCAGCCGCGGCTCACGTGCAAGACCCGTCTATCGGATTTCGATCTCGAGGAACCCATCACGGTCGAGCCGATGCGCGCGTTCCCGCTGATCAAGGACCTCGTCACGGACGTCTCGTGGAACTACGAGGTCAACAAGACGATCCAGCCGTTCACGCCGCCAGCCGACGTCCCCCAGGAGGACTGGCGCTGGAAGCAGGAGGACATCAACCGGGTCCAGGAGTACCGCAAGTGCATCGAGTGCTTCCTGTGCCAGGACGTCTGCCATGTCCTGCGCAACCACGAAACCGACAAGCCCTTCATGGGTCCGCGCTTTCTGGTCCGCGCTGCCGGGCTCGAGATGCATCCGATGGACCAAGCGGACCGGCGCGAGTACCTCAAGGACAGCGGCGGGATCGGCTACTGCAACATCACCAAATGCTGTACCGAGGTCTGCCCGGAGCACATCAAGATCACGGATAACGCGATCATCCCGCTCAAGGAACGGGTCGCCGACGCGTACTACGACCCGCTCAACTGGGCGTGGCGCAAGCTCCGCGGCAACGAGGGCGAGGGTGCCAGGCCGCGCGTCGAGCTCCCGGTGCTGCAGGGACACGAGGGCAACCCCGACCGGGTCCCGGATTGACCGAGCCGATGTTCCCGGAGCTCCCCGCGGACTCCGAGGATCCCCGCACCGCCGATGGCCCGCCGCGGCGGTATCTCATCCGAACCGACGGGGCCGCTCGAGGCAACCCGGGACCGGCATCCGCCGGGGCCGCGTTGTTCGATCTCTCCCGAGCCGATGCCCGCGATCCCATGGCGACACCGGACGCCTCGATCTCGGACTACCTGGGCGTCCAGACCAACAACGTCGCCGAGTACACGGGGGTCGTCCGCGCCCTGGAACTCGCCCGCGACCTCGGGGCGTCGGAGGTCCATCTGCTGCTCGATTCCAAGCTGATCGTCGAGCAGCTCGCCGGGCGCTGGCGGGTCAAGGACGCGAAGCTGATCCCGCTCTGGGCACGTGCCCGCCAGACCCTCGGCGGGTTCTCCCGATGGACCGCGGCCCACGTCCCGCGGGCCCAGAACAGCGTGGCCGATGCGCTGGCGAACGAGGCCATCGATCGGGCCCACGCGGGCGGGCCAGCGTCGGTCGTGCGCCGGCCGAGCTGACGGCCACTGGCGTGCCCCGGCCGGGCTGACGGCCCCTGGAGTGCACCACGCGTCCGTAACGGGCATGAGGCCGCGGATCGGGCGCTGGTGCGGCGTTCAACCGCCGATCCGTGCACCATGCGCTCGCCTTATGGATCGGACGCCCGTCATCCCCGATAGGTGCACGGGGGGCACGCCTCGGGTCGGCACACAGACGATCCGCGGTAGGATGGAACGTCAGCGAGGCGGTCGGATGGTCGCGCGGAACATCGGAGCGATCCGACGTTCTCGTGAGGAAAGTCCGAGCTCCTCAGCGCAGGGTGGCGGGTAACGCCCGTCCGTCGCGAGACGAGGACCAGTGCCACAGTGACGATGCCGCTGACCGGCTTTCGGGTCGGCCGGCGGAGTGAAACGCGGCAAACTCCACCCGGAGCAAGGCCGAATAGGAGGGCGTAACCCGGACCGGGCGACCGGTTCGGGGGAGAGGTGCGCTGCCCAGCCCTCGGGTAGGCCGCAAGAGCCGTCGGGCGACCGGCGGCCACAGATGGATGGCCATCCCCATCGCGCGCTCCGGCGCGCGGTGGGACAGAACTCGGCTTACAGACCGCCTCGCTGACGTCGATCGCCCGACTTGACGGGCCATTCCCGCGTTGTCGGCTCCGCGCGCTCACTCACGCAGGAACCGTCGCACCGATCGCTTGCGGGGCGTCGCCTCGGACCCCGGGCGGTGCGCTCGTTCCCGTGCTCGCCTCCGCCTTGGACTGACCTCGCCATCCCGGCGATCGGATGCGCAACGAGCGGTTGGTCAGTCCTCGTCGGGACGGAAGATGTGCGGGGCGATGCAGGAGTTGCAGATCGGCATGGCCGACTCGAGGTCGCCCAGCGGGATCGGGAACTTGCGGTCAGGAAAGAGGCATTCCACGTCGTAGACGCGCTCGGCGGCCGCTTCGACATCGATCAGCCGGCGGAACGTGCAGCGCTTGATGCGGTGCGGCGCCATGTGATGGGCGTCGGGCTGCGGCGGGATGACGGGGAGCGGCAGCGCCATGGGCGGGGGTCCAGGGCCTCGTGACGGGTCCGTTCGGATGGGCCGAACGGTTCAGGCGCCGGACAGTAGCACCGCCAGATGTGCCACGGCAATGCGCGAAAGGTACTAGACTCCGCGCCGTTCGACCGTCCACGAGAGGGAGAGGCTTGGCCGACGACCCCGAGAGCGTGCCGCCGAAGCGTCCGCGTCGACGCCGCAAGGCGGCATCGCAGGCCGCGCCCGACACCGCCGCTGCAGGCCGCGCCGACGAGGCGTCGCCCGTTCGAGCTGACGAGGTGGCTGCGCCGGACGACGCGTCGGCCCCCCCCGACGTCACGTCGCCCGCCCCCGATGACGTGCCGCCCGCCGCAGACGACTTGCTCCCCGATCGACCCAAAGCGGCTCCCCGCGACCGCACGCCACTTCCGACCTTCGTGCATGCCGGACCTGGTGGGGCGCTGCCGCTCGAGGTCGATGGCGCCCGGCAGACGACCCTTGCTGAACGACCGGACCCGGGGACGACGCCGATGGCGCGGCAAGCCGACCCGGGCTGGCTCGCCGTGCTCGAGGATCGTTCGCCGGATCCGGAGATCTGCCCATTCCTCCGCGCCGTCGATGCATCCGATCGGATGGTGGCGCCCGTCGAGACGCCGGACCCGGCCAATCGGTGCACGGCGATGCGGGATGCCGCGCCGCAGTCCCTCCGGCAGCAGGAGCTCGTCTGTCTCGCTTCGGGTCACGTCAACTGTCCGCGGTACCTGCGCGGCGCGGTGGTCGCTCCTGAGAAGCCCGAGGCGGTGGTCCGACCCGGCCGATCGACGAGCCCGGCGGTGCTCGGCTCCGTGCTCGTGCTGTTGCTCTCGGCAAGTGCGTCCGTGGCCTTCGTGATGGCCCGCGGTGGGTTGGAGCTCGCAGCGGCGATCCCCACACGGGCGCCGGTCGCGTCGGCCGCGGCCGTGGTGCCGGCCTCACCGACCCCGGTGCCGGCGGTCTCGACCCCCATGCCGACGCCGGCACCGACCCCGGTGCCCACGCCGTCGCCGTCGGCGTCCCCGTCACCCACCCCGACCCCGACCGCGACCCCGACTCCGGCGGCCACCCCGGAGCCGACGGCACGACCGACCCCGCGGCCCGCCGCGACGTCCGATCGATTTGCGCTCCTCCGGCGGTGTCCGGACACGCCTCGATGCTGGATCTATCGCGTGCGGGCGGGCGACAACATCTACAGCATCGCGAACTACTTCGGCGTCTCCCAGGACGCCATCTACTCCCGCAACCCGTTCGTCCGCAACGGGCTGCGACCCGGCCAGGACCTCCGGCTGCCGCCTCCGACGCGCTAGCCGCGACGTCCGGGCCGAACGGGCCCCCGAAGCGTCCCTCGGGTCCAGATCGTTGGCTGCCAGCCAACGACTCCGGGATGGCTCCCGCCCGACGCCCCGGCTCGGCTCGCCCTGACTCGACCGCCACCGGCTCGGCTCGCCCTGACCCAACCCACAGGGCCAGACCTCGTGATTCAGCGATTTCCGCATTGACGTGGCCGTTTTCGGCGCTACTATGCATCGAAGTGGTCCAAAGTGGTGGGAAGTGGGGAACAAGGATTGACCTCGACCCCAGTAGCCCAGGGACCAGGCCCGACAGACCAAGGAGCCCCCACGGGTGTTCACCGGCGAGTACCGGCACACGGTGGACGACAAGGGACGGATCGCCGTCCCCGCGAAGTTCCGCGTCCAGCTGGGCGCCGGGGCCGTCGTCTCGCGCTGGCTCGACGCATGTCTGGCCATCCATACCCAGGCCGGCTGGGACGAGCTCGCGGCGAAGGTCGCGGCCCTGCCCATCACCGACCAGAACTCGCGCCGCTTCCAGCGGTTCGTCTTCGCGGGCGCGGCGGAAGTCGAGCTCGACCGGCAGGGGCGGATCCTGCTGCCGGCATTCCTGCGCGAGCAGATCGGCCTTGCCAACGAGGCGGTCGTGGTCGGCTCGCGCGATCACGCGGAGATCTGGGTTCCGGCCACCTGGGAGACCTACGGCCGCGAGCTCGACGATCCGCAGGAGCTGGCCCAGGCCTTCGAAGGGCTGGGCATCTAGCTCCCACGACATGCGCTTCCAGGGTCCGCTCGGGATCCGATCGACGAATGGTGGAGGAAACATGGAGGCTGGGCACATCCCGGTGCTGGCGGACGAGGTCATGTCGATGCTCGCGCCTGCCCCGGGAAGCCTCCAGATCGACGCCACCCTCGGCGGCGGTGGGCACACCGAGCGGATCCTGGAGGCGACCGACCCTGATGGCCGCCTCCTCGGTCTCGACGCCGACGGGGCGGCCATCGCCAGAGTGGACGGTCGCCTCCGCCCCCGGTTCGGGGACCGCCTGGTCCTGCGCCAGGGCAACTTCCGCGAGCTCGCGACCCTCGCCCGCGATGCCGGCTTCGATGCGGTCGACGGCGCGCTGTTCGACCTCGGGCTCTCGAGCTACCAGCTGGCCGACACCGACCGCGGCTTCGGCTTTCGGGCCGGTGGGCCGCTCGACATGCGGTTCGATGCCAGCAGGGGGATGCCGGCGCGCGAGCTGATCGCGTCGCTCGACGTCAATGAGTTGACCGCCCTCTTCCGGCGCTACGGCGAGGAGCCGAAGGCCGGCCGCATCGCGCGGGCGATCGTCGACGCCCGCCGGACCGCGCCGATCGCGACGGCCGAGGAGCTGGCCGCCATCGTCGAGCGGGTCCTCCCGCCGAATCCGCGGCAGCCCCGCCGGACCCATCCCGCCACCCGCGTCTTCCAGGCGCTGCGGATCGCCGTCAACGAAGAGCTGGACGCGCTGGAGGCCGGGTTGACGGCTGCGCTCGACCTGCTTCGGCCCGGTGGGCGCCTGGTGGTCCTGAGCTACCACTCGCTCGAGGACCGCATCGTCAAGCGCTTCCTCGCCGCCGAGCGGCGGGGCTGCGTCTGTCCCCCTGAGATCCCGGTCTGCGTGTGCGGCCGGAACCCGCGCCTGCGGCTCCTGACACGCCCGTCGCTGACCCCGACGGCCGAGGAGATCGCGTCGAACCCTCGCGCCAGGAGCGCACGGATGCGGGCAGCCGAGCGGCTCGCCGCATGAGTCCACACCCGGTCACGCCCGGTCCCATGCCAGGAAGGAGGAGCCCCCGATGAGCAAGCGTCACCAGTCCAGCCGTCGCAAGTCCTACGGCCGCCGCCAGCATGAGGTGCGCCAGCGGCACGATCGTCCGACACACCATGACGCCGCCTCGTTCGAGCTCGACGAGTGGGGCCCGGCTGCGCCATCGGATCCGCTCGCCTTCCTTGACCCGCGCGCGCCGCGCCTGCGCTTCGCGCCGGGCGATTGACCATGGCTGTCTACGAGGGCGCGCGCCCACGCACGATCGCGCTGCCGCGGCGTCCGCGGCTGGCCGAGGCACCGACGGCTCCGGCCCTGTCACGCCGGCGTGCCCGGTCGGCCGTCCGCGCGCACCGGGGCTCGAGTCGACCCGCGATCGTGCTGGGTGGGATCGCGGTGGCCTTCATGCTCGCGTTCTTCTCGCTGGCGCAGGAGGTCCGCGTGTCCGCCACGACCTATGACATCGGGCGACTCCAGATCGACCAGGAGCGCCTCGAGGCTCGCCGTCAGGACCTCGCCTCCGACCTCAGCCGGCTCGGGCGCGAGCCGGCCGTCCGCAAGCTCGCCCTGGACGGGGGCCTCGGCCAACTCGGCCAGGCGATCGTCATCCAGCCTCGCTGATCGACCGAGCGCACGATGCTGGGCCGGACCGATTCCCGCCGCCGACTCCTGTTCCTGCTGGTGCTCTTCGGCGTGGGCTCACTGGCCCTGGTGACACGGACCGTCTACTGGCAGGTCCTGCGCGGCGACGAACTCACGTCCATGGCCGCCGCACAGACCTCCGTTCGCATCGAGATCGGCGGTCGCCGCGGCGAGATCTACGACCGCACCGGCACCGTGCTCCTGGCGACGTCCGTGGCGCGCGATCGCCTCGTCGGCGCGACGGATCACCTGACGGTCGACCAGCAGACGCGGACCGCCGAGACGCTCACGCGCATCCTCGAGCTCGACGAAGCGGCCGCGGCCGACCTGCGAACCAGGCTCGCCAGCGGCAAGCCGTATGTCGTCCTGGCGCGCGGAATCACTCCGGCGAAAGCCGAACGCATCCGGCAGGCGGGGCACGCGAAGCAGGTCATCGGCCTGTCGCTCGAGCCCGAGCCCGAGCGGGTGTATCCACAAGAAGGTGGCGGCCCAGGCTCGACCCTTGCCGCGCACCTGCTGGGCTTCGTGAACCGCGACAACACCGGGCAGTACGGCGTCGAGCAGTTCTACCAGGATGCGCTGGCGGGCGCGCCACGGGTCCTGCTCGCCCAGCGTGACGCCGGCGGCCGGGCGATGTCGGAGACGTCGGTCGTCGAGGCGCCCGGCGAGCTCGGCGAGGATCTCCGGCTCACCATCGACGCCGGGCTCCAGCTCGCCCTCGAACAGGAGCTGCTGGCCGCGTGGATCGCCGACGACGCGAAGAGCGCGTCGGCCGTCGTCATGGACCCGTACACCGGCGAGGTCTACGCGATGGCGACCTATCCGTCGTACGACGCCAACGACTATCGCTCGATCGCCGCGACGGAGCCGGAGCGCTTCATCGACCCCGTCGTGTCCAACGTCTACGAACCCGGGTCCGTGTTCAAGATGATGACCGCGACGACGGCCCTGGCGGCGGGCACGGTCAAGCGCACGACCCGGATCAAGGACGTGGGGACGCTCCGGCTCGACGGCGGCGAGTCGAAGATCGACAACGCCGACCGCAAGGGCATGGGCTGGATGACGTTCGAGGACGGCATCGCCTACTCCCGCAACGTCATCGCCGCCAAGGTCGCGCTCGGGCTCGGCGACACGGTCGCGGAGTCCTCGGCGATGCTCCATGAGACGTGGCTCGACCTCGGCTATGGCGCACGGACCGGTATCGATGTCTCCGGCGAGGTCGCCGGCCTCGTGCGCGATCCGGCCGACGTCCCGTGGGGCGAGATCGACCTCGCCAACGGCGCGTTCGGCCAGGGCGTCGCGGTCACGCCCATCCAGCTCGCGACCGCGTTCTCGGCGATCGTCAATGGCGGGACATCGGTCAAGCCGCATGTCGTCCAAGGCATCGGCGTGCATGACGTCGGCCCGACGCCGGGCGCCCGCGTCGTCGAGGCCCGCGTCGCGAAGAACGTGCGCAAGCTGATGGACCATGTCGTCAAGGAGGTCCCGTTCTATCGCGACCGGACCGTGGTGCCGGGTTACCACGTCGGCGGCAAGACAGGCACCGCGCAGATCTGGGACCCGAAGGCGCGCAAGGGCCGCGGGGCGTGGAAGCACAACCTCTTCAACTACTCGTTCGTCGGATACATCGGACGCCGCTCGGACACCCCCGACCTCGTGGTGGCCGTCCGGATCGAGGAGGGAACCCCGACGGTCGCCCGCGTCGGCCAGCTGGAGATGCCCGTCATGTCGTTCGAGTTGTTCCGGCGCGTCGCTACCGATGCCATCACGACGCCGGACCTCCTCACGAACCGGCCGTCCACGGTGACGATCGGCGCCGCCGACCGGTGAGCGAGCCCTATGCGACACTGCCGCGCGTGACCGACGTCGATTCGTCGACCCCGGCGCGGCCCGACGCGGCCGCCCCAGCGCTCACGGCCGACGACCTCCTCCGCCTCACCGGCGGACGCCTGCTGAACCGCTCGTCCCGCCTGATCCGCGGCGGGGCGGTGGACTCGCGCCTGGTCGCCGCCGGCAACCTGTTCGTGGCGCTCCCTGGCGAGCGGACCGACGGGCATGTCCATCTGCCCGAGGCGATCACACGGGGTGCGGCCGCAGTACTCGTGACCCGCCCGATCGGTGACACCTCGGATTTCGACGACGTGACCGTCGTCCGCGTGGCAGACGGGGGGGCGGCGCTTGGCGCGGTCGCTGCCGGCTGGCGACGTCGGTTCACGCCGCTCGTCGTGGGCATCACGGGCAGCATCGCCAAGACCTCCACGAAGGAAGCGGCCGCGGCGGTGCTTGGCGCTGCGCGCCGGACCCTCCGGACCGAAGGCAACATGAACAACGAGATCGGATTGCCGCTGACCCTGCTCCGGCTCGGCCCCGAACACGAGGCGGCCGTCCTCGAGATGGGGATGTACGTCGGCGGCGAGATCGCCGAGCTCGCAGAGATGGCCCGCCCATCGATCGGCGTCGTCACGGCCGTGCAGCCGGTCCATCTTTCCCGGATCGGATCGCTCGAGGCCGTCGAGCAGGCGAAGGGCGAGTTGCTCGAGGCACTCCCCGCCGACGGCAGCGCCATCCTCAACGAGGACGACCCGATCGTCGCGCGCATGGACGCCCGGTCCGCGGCGCGCGCCCTGCGCTACGGGTTCGCGGAGGGCGCGCACGTGCGGGCCGACTCGGTCGAGAGTGCCGGCACGGATGGGATGCGCTTCAGGCTGCGCACCCCGCTCGGAGAACGGCCGGTGACGATCCCCGCGCTCGGTCGCCTGTCCGTCCACAACGCGCTCGCGGGTGCCGCCGTCGGCATCGCGGCCGGCCTCGACCTGGACACGATCGTGACGGGTCTCACCGGTGGATGGGCGGCGCCGCACCGCGCGCAGCTCGTTCGCCTGCGCGGCGCGACATTCGTCGATGACAGCTACAACGCGTCGCCGGCATCGGTGGTGGCGGCGCTCGACCTCCTTGCCGGCATCCCGGGCCGACGGGTCGCGGTGCTCGGCACGATGCTGGAGCTCGGGGAGGGACACGAGGCCGGTCACGTCGCAGTGGGCGAGGCGGCCGGCCGCACCGCGGAGCTCCTCGTGGTCGTCGGTCCGGAGGCGGACGGCATCGTCGAGGGCGCTCGGACGGCGGGCCTCGATCCGGCGCGGATCCACCACGTGGCCGACGTGGAAGACGCCCTGGACGTCCTCCGGCCAAGGCTGCGTGACGGCGATATCGTGCTGGTCAAGGCCTCGCGCGGCATCGGCCTCGATCGGCTCGTCGACACGATGCGGCTCGAGCTTGGCGAAGCGGCCCGATGACCGTCGAGCTGATCCAGGGCCTGCTGCTCGCATTCGCGCTCATCGTGATCCTGATGCCCCCGTACATCCGCCTGCTGCAGGCGCTCGGCTTCGGCAAGCGGATCCGCGAGGAGGGGCCCGAGACCCACTATGTCAAGGAAGGCACGCCGACCATGGGCGGGCTGCTCATCGTGGTGGTCGTCCTCGGCATCTTCCTCTTCCTGCGCGAACCCGGACCCGACACGTTCGCCCCACTGGCCGCGCTGGCGATGGTCGGTGTCCTGGGCGCCTTCGACGACTACCTCAACGCCAGGACGGGGGAGGGGATCCGGGCGCGCCACAAGCTCGTGTGGCTGACGGCCGTGGCCTTCTTCGCCGCCTATCAGATCCAGCAGACGTACAACATCACGGCCATCGCGGTGCCGTTCGTCGGGGCCGTGCCGATCGCCCCGTGGCTGTACGTGCTGTTCGGGGCCTTCGCGATCATCGCTGCCTCGAACGGGGTCAATCTCACGGACGGGCTCGATGGCCTGTCCGGCGGAACCGCCGCCATCGCGTTCGTCGCCTACATGCTCATCGCGCTGCTCAACCAGCCCACCCAGACCGACCTTGCGCTGCTGTGCGCCCTGATCATCGGCGCCCTGCTCGGGTTCCTGTGGTTCAACGTCCACCCCGCGCAGATCTTCATCGGCGACTCGGGGGCGCTCGCTCTCGGGGCGACGCTTGCGGTGACCGCGCTCATCACCGGGCAGATCCTCGTCCTGCCGTTGATCGGCATCATCTTCGTGGTCGAGACGGCGTCCGTGCTGCTGCAGGTCGCCTATTTCCGGGTCAGCGGCGGGAAGCGTCTATTCCGGATGAGCCCGATCCACCACCATTTCGAGCTGGGCGGCTGGGACGAGGAGAAGATCACCATCCGCTTCTGGATCGTCGGGATCCTTGCTGCCCTGCTCGGCGTGACGCTGTTCCTGGCGACGCTCCAGCCGGACAGGCTGTCGTGACCGGGCAGGTGACGATGGCCCGCCGGACGATCGACCCCGATGCGCTGACGATGGTGGCCGTCCGCGACGGGCTGTTCCGGGACGCCCCGGTGACGGTGCTCGGCCTGGCTCGCAGCGGTATCGCGCTGGCCCGGTTCCTGGCGGACGTCGGCGCCCGGGTCACGGTCTACGACGGGAGGCCGGCGACCGAGCTGGCCGACGCGATCGCGGCGCTGGATGGTCGGGACATGGCCCTCACGCTGGGGCCGGACGTGGATCCTGCGACGAGCTGGGCGGATGCGGCCCTCGTGACGACGTCGCCATCGATCAATCCGGATTACCCGACGACCGAGCCACGCCTGCGTGCGGCGCTTGCCACGCTGGTCGCGGCGCGAGCCGGCGGCGACGCGAGTGCACCGGCCCTCGTCTCGGAGCCCGACCTGTTCCTGCGGTTGTGCGGCGCACCGACGATCGGGGTGACCGGCACGAAGGGCAAGACCACGACCGCGTCCCTGACCGCGGCGATCCTTGCGGCGGACCCGGCCCACCCCGTGGTCCTGGGCGGCAACATCGGCATCCCGATCGTCGAACAGCTCCATGCGCTGACGCCCGACCACCGCGTGGTCTACGAGCTCTCCGAGCTGCAGCTGCCGACGCTATCGCGTGGGACCACGGTTGCCGTCTACACGAACGTGACCTCCGATCATCTCGACCGGCACGGCTCGCTCGAGGCATATCAGGCGGTCAAGCGCCGGCTGGCCGAGCTCGTGGATCGCAATGGCGCGCTCGTGCTGAATGCCGAGGACCCGGTCGTGGCGGCCTACACCGCCCCCGGATCGGTCCCGGCCGTCCGCTACCGGCGAGACGCACCCCTCCCCGGCGGCGTGGGGGTCGTGGACGGCTGGATCGTGGCCGAAGGCGTCATGAGGCTCCCGCTGGCCGCGAATGGCACGGCCGCGATGGGATCGGATGGGCGGATCCTGCCCGTCGCGGAACTGACCGTGCCCGGTGCGCACAACGTCTCCAACGCCTTGGCGGCCGTCGCGGTCGGGCTGCTCTTCGGCCTGGAACCAGACGCGATCCGCGCGGGCGCCGCGACATTCGAGGGCGTCGAGCACCGGCTCGAGACGGTCGCGGTCATCGATGGCGTGCGCTTCGTGAACGACTCGCAGGGCACGCAGCCGGACGCGGTCATCGCCGCGCTCCGTGCCTTCGAGCCGCCGGTCGTGCTGATCGCCGGGGGCCGGGACAAGGGCGTGGACCTCGACGAGCTGAGCGCGGAGGTCGCGGTACGCGCGGCCGCGGCGGTCGTCATCGGCGAGACCGGGCCCGACCTCGAACGACGGTTCGGCGCCGCCGGCCTCGAGCGGATCGAGCGCGCGAGCTCGATGGAGGATGCCGTCGGACGCGCTGACGTCCTGGCCCGTGACGTCCTGGCGCGCGGCGGAGACGCGCCGGGGGACCCGACCGGCAGTGGCCGCCGGGCCCCGGCCAGGGCCACGGTGTTGCTGAGCCCCGCGGCCGCCAGCTTCGACATGTTCCCCGACTACGCCGCACGCGGTCGGGCCTTCAAGCAGGCCGTGGCCGCATTGGCCGCCGCACGAGCCGGGAGGGACCGATGAACCTCGCGCCGCCCATCCCCCGGTTCGGTCGCGGTCCGGTCGACCCGGAGACGACGCCCGAGCGCACCCGCACCCGGGCCGACCGCCGGACGGCCAACCGGACACCGGCCAAGGCGAAGACCCAGGTCCTGCAGCGGGAGCGGCACGACCCCGATTACGTGATCCTGATGCTGGTCGTCGCGCTGACGGCGGTCGGCATCCTGATGGTCTACTCGTCGTCCGCGATGCGCGGCTATATCTCCGAGGGCGCGGACACGTTCGCGATCGTCGGGCCACAGATCCAGTGGGCGGTGCTGGGACTCATCGCGATGGCCGGGATGATGCGGGTCGATTACCGCTATCTGCGGCTGGCATCGGTGCCGTTCCTGCTCGTCTCGATGGCGCTGCTCGTCCTCGTGTTCGTGCCCGACTTCAACGTCGTCGTCGGCGGTTCCGCCCGCTGGCTCCGACTGCCCGGGCTGCCCGCCATCCATCCCGCCGAGATCGCCAAGCTCGCGATCGTCATCTACCTCGCCCATTGGTTCGCGAAGCGGGGCACCAGGGCGCGTGGCTTCTGGACTGGTACGGTGCCGTTCCTGATCATCATCGCGCCGGTCATCGCGCTCGTGTTCAAGGAGCCGGACCTCGGCACGACGACGGTCATCACGCTGACCGCGTTCACGATGTTCTTCATCGCCGGGGCCAATCTCGTCCATCTCGGGGCGATGGGCGCGGCGGCGTTCATGGCGATGATCGTGGTCGGCCTGCGCGGCTACCAGGTCGACCGCATCCGCACCTGGCTCGATCCGTGGTCGGACCCGCTCGGGGACGGCTTCCACACTGTCCAGGGCCTCCTGGCGCTGGGCGCCGGCGGGATCCTCGGCCGCGGGCTCGGCCAGAGCCAGATCGCCGTCCCGAATGCGTTCAACGACTTCATCTTCGCCGAGATCGGGCAGGAATTCGGGCTGGTCGGTGCGGTCGTCGTGATCGGCCTGTTCGTGCTGCTGGCCTACACCGGCATCCGGATCGCGCTGGCCGCCCCCGACACCTTCGGAGCGCTGCTCGCCGCCGGGATCACGGCGTGGCTGTGTATCCAGGCGTTCATCAACATCGCGGTCGTGGTCACACTGGTGCCGATCACCGGCATCACCCTGCCGTTCATCAGCGCCGGCGGCTCATCCCTCATCATCAGCTTCGCTGCGGTCGGGATCCTCCTCTCGATCTCGCGCGAGACCATCGAAAGGGGCACCTGGAACGACGATGCGAGTGCTGATCGCCGGCGGCGGGACGGGCGGGCACATCTACCCGGCGCTGGCCGTCGCCCGCTCGCTGCGCGCTCGACCGGACGCCGCTGAACTCGCCTGGCTGGGCGGTCATCGCGGGCTCGAGTCGGGCCTCGTCCCCGCGGCCGGGATCCCGTTCCGGCGGCTTGCGCTGCGATCCCTGCGGACCGTGGACCTGAGCGCGCACGCGGTGCTGGACCCGCTCCGCCTCGGCGCCTCGGTGCCCCAGGCGGCCGCCATCCTCGCCGGCGATCGACCGGATGCGGTCTTCACGACCGGTGGCTACATGGCCGTGCCGGTCCTCCTCGCCGCGGCGCCGCTGGGCATCCCGGTGGTGCTGTGGGAGGGCAATGCGGTCCCGGGGCGAGCCGTCCGCGCGACCGCTCGACTCGCCGACGTGCTGGCGGTCTCGTTCGAGGCGACCTGCGCCGCACTCGGGGCCGCTGCACCCGGCCGGCCCTGTTACGTCACGGGTACGCCGATCCGCGATATGCGGGAGATCGACCGGGACGCCGCCCGTGCGCGCCTCGGGGTGCCGGATGGGCTGCGGGTCCTCCTCATCTTCGGTGGGTCGCAGGCAGTCCGCCGCTTCAACGGCGCCGTCGCGGCGGCCCTGCCGCGGCTGGTCGAGCGCGTCGCCGTCATCCACGTCACGGGTGAGGACGGCTATGCGGCCGCCCTGACCGGCCGTGAGGCGTTGCCCGCCGACCGGCGCGATCGCTACCGCCCACATCCGTTCCTGCGCGATGACATGCTGGCGGCCCTCGCGGCCGCGGACCTGGTGGTCGGCCGTGCTGGATCCTCGACCCTTGCCGAGGTGACCGCCCTGGGTCTGCCGAGCATCATCGTCCCGTATCCCCACGCAGCCGGACACCAGCGCGCCAACGCCCGCCAGCTCGTGGAAGCGGGCGCGGCCCGTCTGGTGGACGACGACGATTTCGATGCCGACGCGTTGCTGGGGGCCGCTGCGGTGCTCGAGGACCCGGTCGCCCACCTCGGCATGGCCGCCGCCGCGCGTGCGCTCGGACGACCCGGTGCCGCGGATGCCGTCGCCGACATGGTCCTGGCCGTCGCCGCCGGCGAGCCCCTGCCGGATCCCGCGGCGATCGAAAGGCGCGCCCGCGGGTCCGACGCATGACGGCGACGGCGGCGTTCGACCCGATCGCGGTCGGGACGGACATCCAGCGCCGCATCGGGGTCAAGACCTCACGCGACGAGCCGCTGGCGCGGTTCACCACCATGCGGGTCGGCGGCCCGGCCGACCTGTTCGCGACCGTGCACAACGTGTTCGAGCTGCGATCCCTCGTCCGGTACGCGCGCGCGCGCGCGTTCCCGCACCTCGTGCTCGGTCGTGGGAGCGACGTCGTCATCAGCGATCGCGGCGTGCGTGGCCTCGTGATCCAGGATCGGGCCGAGGGGTCGCGGCTCGAGGACGACCGCTACACGGCCGAGGCCGGCGTGCCGATGGCCCGGGCCGCGACCGAGACCCAGAAGGCCGGCCTGACCGGCCTGGAATTCGGGCTCGCCATCCCGGGATCGGTCGGTGGGGCCGTGTGGGCCAACGCTGGCGCCCATGACGCCGACATGGCGGGGGTGCTGGTTTCGGCGCGGGTCCTCGATGCGGCAGGGGCGGAGTCCATCGTCCCCGCGGCGGAGCTCGACCTGTCCTATCGCGATAGCCGTTTCAAGCACCGCCCGCCCGACGCCCCGGCGGACGCACCCGCGGAAGTCGTCCTCGAGGCGACCTTCCAGCTCGGCCCCGCGGATCCCGAGGTCATCAAGGGCCGTCTCGACGAGATCCGCCGGTGGCGGCAGTCCCACCAGCCCCTCGGGCTCCCGTCCGCCGGCAGCGTGTTTCGCAACCCGGACAGCGATTCGGCCGGGCGGCTCATCGAGGAGGCGGGGCTGAAGGGCCACCGCATCGGTGGCGCCGTCGTGTCGGAGAAGCACGCCAATTTCATCGTGAACGACCAGAAGGGCACGGCCGCCGACGTGCGCCGGCTTGCGGACCACGTCCGGTCGGTCGTCGCCGAGCGACACGGCGTCGAGCTCGTGTCGGAGATCGTGTTCCTCGGCGACTGGGAGGGCTGGCCGTGGCCGACGTGAGGCCGGAGGACCCGGCGACCTCGGTGCGTGCCGGATCGGCCGGCACGTGGCGGAAGGACGCCGCCCTGTCGCCGATCGTGGTCCTGCTGGGCGGGCCCTCGGCCGAACATGACGTCTCGATCGTGTCGGGCACGGCCATCGCGACCGCGCTCGCGGACGCCGGGGCGGACGTCACCCAGGTCCTCATCGACCTCACCGGGGCGTGGTGGTGGCTGCCCGCAGATCATCGAGGCGGGGATCGGCCGGCGGCGAGCTATGACGAGCCGGCATCGCTCGGTGCGGACGGACCCGTCGCGGTCGGAGGGGCCATCGACCGACTCGCGGCGATGGAGCCCGCGCCGGTCGTCGTGATCGGGCTGCACGGGCCGTTCGGAGAGGACGGGACCGTCCAGGCGCTGCTCGACGCGGCGGGGCTCGCGTATACCGGGTCCGGCGTCGCGGCCTCGGCCCTCGGCATGGACAAGGCACTGTTCAAACGGATGTGCCGCGGGCTGGGATTGCCGGTCGTGGACTGGCGCGAGGTTCGCGCCCGACGCTGGGCCGACGACCGGGCGGGGGTCGAACGCGAGATGGCGGCGTTCGCGGCGGGCGCCGAGGACCCCCGCCTCATGGTCAAGCCCGCCGGGCTGGGCAGCTCGGTGGGCATGACCCTCGTGCACCAGCCGGCGGAGCTGGGCGACGCGATCGACCTCGCGCTTCGCTACGACACGGTCGCGCTGGTCGAGTCATATCTGCCCGGAGCGCGCGATCTCGAGGTCTCGGTCATCGGCAACGACCACGCACGTCTCGAGATCTTCGGCCCGGGCGAGATCGTCAGCGGTCACGAGTTCTACGACTACGCCGCCAAGTACACGCCCGGCCTGTCCGAGACCTCGACTCGAGCCGAGGTCGACGATCGTGAGCGGGCGGTCATCCACAAGCTCGCGCGGGACGTCTACCGCTCGATCGGCGCCGAAGGGTTCGCCCGGATCGATTTCCTCGTCGCGGGCGACCGGATCCTCGTGTCGGAGATCAACACGATCCCGGGCTTCACGCCGATCAGCCTGTTCCCGACGATGCCGGCGGACGGGGGCTACACGTTCACGGATGTCTGCCTGCGGATCGTGGAGCTTGCCCTGGAGCGCCACACCCGCCGGCCTGCGACCCGGTTACGCCCCGACGACCTGCCGAGATGACCGGGCGCTCGCCGATCCGCCGCGCGCCGCCCGCACGACCGGCGATGCGCAAGCCGCACACCGAGTCGCCCATCCGCCGGACGCGGACGGTCCGTCGCGCCTCCGCCGGGTTGTCACCCGTCCGGGCCGGCGCGCTCCTCGCGATGCTGGTCAGCGCAGCGGCCATCTACGGCGTGACCAACTCGTCGGCATTCGAGTTCCAGATCGTCCGCCTGGAGGGAGCCGCCTACACGGACCCCGCCGCCGTGGAGCGGTCGTTCGACGAGGTCCGTGGGGCGAACCTGTTCGGATTGCGCACCGCTCCGCTCGAAACCGCGCTCCTGACGCTGCCGACGATCCGGCGCGCGGATGTCGCCGTGCGGCTGCCCGACAGCCTCCTCGTCCGGCTCGAGGAGCGGACGCCGATCCTCGTCTGGCGCGTTGGCGCGCGCCGATATCTCGTCGATGACGACGGCCGCCTGTTCGCGCGGCTGGAGGAAGAGGCCCCGGCCCCGAATGCCGCGTTGCCCGTCGTGGAGGACCGTCGCGCGACGTCGGCAGGGCTGTCGATCGGCGGCCAGCTGGAGACGGTGGACCTCGATGCGGCGACCCGTCTGGCCTCGCTCGTGCCGGCCGACGTCGGCAGCGAGGCCGAGCGTCTGACCGTGGCGCTCGGTGACGCCAACGGCTTCGTCGTCCAGGCCCGTCCCGACGGCTGGTCCGCCGTCTTCGGCTTCTACACGCTCAGCCTGCGCACCCCCGAGCTCATCCCGGGCCAGGTACGCCTGCTGCGCAGCCTGCTCATCGGGCGCGAGCCCACGATCGATCGCGTGATCCTGGCGTCCGAGACCGATGGGACGTACACGGTCAAGCCGACACCTCGTCCCAGCGCGACCTCCCCGCCGTGATAGCCTTGCTGAAACCACGCAGAGCGAGGACGTCCACCACGTGCTGTTACCCCTGCTCGGGCTCCTCGTGGGCGTCCTGGCAGGGCTCGTCCTCAACATCAACGTCGGTTTCGAGCTCAGCCGATACTCCGCGGTGGCGATCCTCGCCGCGCTCGATTCGGTCCTCGGCGCCGTTCGGGCGGAGCTCGACGGGGTCTACGACAATCGGATCTTCATCAGCGGGTTCCTGGTCAATGCGATCATCGCGGTCCTGTTGACGTTCATCGGTGATCGGCTCGGCCTGGACCTGTACCTGGTGGCCCTGATCACCTTCGGCCTGCGGATCTTCGATAACGTGGCGCTCATCCGACGCCACTTCCTCTAGAGGCCCGGCGCGCGGGCGGCTAACGGAGACGAACGGAACGGTGGAACGAGAAGCGGTCCTCGTCGGCATCGACGTCGGCACCAGCAAGGTCTGCGCCCTGATCGGCGAGGTGAGTCGCGACGGCCGCCTGACGATCATGGGTCACGGGACCGTCCCGGCGTCGGGGCTCAAGAAGGGCGTCGTGATCAACATCGACCAGACCGTCCGCTCCATCGCGGACGCGGTCGAGCGCGCCGAGCGCCTGTCGGGCTGGAAGATCGACCGCGCGTTCGTGGGGGTCGGTGGCCAGCACGTCGAGAGCCTCAACTCGCCCGGCCAGGTCGCCGTCACCGGCCACCACCGCGAGGTCGCGCGCGAGGACGTCAACCGGGCCATCGAGGTGGCGCGCGCCGTGCCGATCCCGTCGAACCGGGAGGTGCTCCATGTCGAGCGCCGCGGCTTCAGCGTCGACGGCCAGGAGGGGGTCAAGGACCCGCTCGGCATGAGCGCGCTCCGGCTCGAGGTCGAGACCCACATCGTCACCGCGTCCGCGACCGCCGTCCAGAACCTGTCCAAGTGCGTCGCGGCGGCGGGGGTGAAGATCGACGAGCTCGTCGTCAACTCGCTGGCGTCGGCCGACGCGGTGCTCAACGAGACCGAGAAGGACCTCGGTGTGGCGGTCGCCGATATCGGCGCGGGCACCATCGACCTCGCCCTCTTCCAGGACGGCTCGCCGTTCCATACCCGGGTCCTGCCGGTCGGCGGCAACAACGTGACCAACGACGTGGCGATCGGCCTGAAGACCTCGCTCGCCGTCGCCGAGGAGCTCAAGATCCGCCACGGATCCGCGGACCTCAAGGCCATCGCCGACGACGAGGAGATCAGCGTCAGCGTCCTTGGCGAGGAGGCCGGTCGAACGGTCAGCCGGGTCGAGGTGTGCCAGATCATCGAGGCGCGCATGCGGGAGACGTTCGAGCTGCTGCGCAACGAGATCCGCGCGGCGGGGGTCCGCCAGCTCCCGGCGGGCATCATCCTGACCGGCGGCGCATCGCAGCTCTCCGGGATCGCCGAGCTTGGCCGGGAGGTCCTCGAGATGCCAGTTCGGGTGGCCGCCCCCACGAACATCGGCGGTCTCGTCGACACGTTGCTGACGCCGGCCTACTCGACCGGGGTCGGGCTGCTCCAGTGGGGCGCCACCACCCTGGCCGGCGGCGAGCCGCTGCGCTACGAGTCGGCCCCGGCGATGGGTGGTCTCGGCCGGATCCGCGACGCGCTGCGGAGCATCTTCCCGTAGAGACCCGCGAGCTCACCGTCCGGACCGGTTCGGCACGCGGCATCGCCGACCTGACCGCGGCCTGCGGCGCATTCCTCGGCGACATCGGGGCGGATGCCGGCCTGCTCTCGATCTTCGTGCCGCATGCCACGGCCGGGCTCGTCATCGTCGAGATCGGGGCTGGATCGGACGATGACCTGCTCGACGCGCTCGATCGATTGCTGCCGCGCGAGGACCGGTTGTACCGCCACCGCCACGGCTCGCCGGGGCACGGCGCCGATCACGTCCTGCCGCTGCTCGCGCCACCGACGCTGACGGTGCCGGTCATCGACGGGAGCCTCGCCCTCGGGACCTGGCAGTCGATCTGCCTGCTCGACCCGAACGCGGATAACGCGAGCCGGACCGTCCGGCTGAGCTTCGTGCCCGGCTGATCCGGCCCCCTGCGCGCCCGGTGCCCGTGTGCACCGGCGGACCGCGTGCGCCGTGGAGTTCCCATCCCCGTCTCTCGCAGGTCGGCGCTATACTCCCGCCCAGCCCCAGCCAGGGCCCGGCCGGTGTGTGCCCGCCGGTACCGACGCACCGCCACCGCTCGTCGCCCATGACCCCGAGGGTCGCCGGAGGAAAACCCGATGCCGTTGCGTTCCGATTCCGAGAACTTCGCGCTGATCCGCGTCATCGGCGTCGGCGGCGGCGGCAGCAACGCCGTGAACCGGATGATCCGGGCCGAGATGATGGGCGTTGAGTTCATCGCCTGCAACACGGACGCCCAGGCGTTGCTCCAGTCCGATGCGCCCCACAAGATCCGCATCGGTGACAAGGTCACCCGCGGGCTCGGGGCCGGCGGCGATTCGACGCTCGGTCAGCGCTCGGCGGAGGAAGACTCGGAGAAGATCGCGGCGGCGCTCGCCGATTCGGACATGGTCTTCATCACCGCTGGGCTCGGTGGCGGCACCGGGTCGGGCGCCGCGCCCGTCGTCGCCCAGATCGCCAAGGATGCGGGCGCCCTGACGATCGGTGTCGTGACGAAGCCGTTCGCGTTCGAGGGCAACAAGCGCAAGCTCGTCGCCGAGAAGTCGGCCGAGGAGCTCAAGGGCCAGGTCGACGCGCTCATCACGATCCCGAACGATCGGCTCAAGGACGTCGTCCAGAAGAACACGAGCATCCTCGATGCGTTCCGTGTCGTCGACGACGTGCTGCGCCAGGGCGTCCAGGGCATCAGCGACATCATCACGATGCCGGGCCTCATCAACCAGGACTTCGCGGACGTCCGCGCGATCATGAAGGACGCCGGATCGGCGCTCATGGGTATCGGCCGGGCGACGGGGGAGAACCGCGCCGTCGAGGCCGCCCAGCAGGCCATCGCCAGCCCGCTGCTCGAGCTCGACATCCATGGCGCCCAGGGCATCCTGTGGAACATCACCGGTTCATCGAACCTGTCGCTGTACGAGGTCAACGAGGCGGCCGAGGCGATCAAGGAAGCCGCCGACCCGGAGGCCAACATCATCTTCGGAACGAGCTTCAACGAGCGGCTGGGCGAAGAGGTCATGGTGACGGTCATCGCGACCGGCTTCGACGGCGGGAAGCGACGCCCGCGTATCGACCGCGAGTCGACCGGAGTCATGGACCAGGCGATGTCAGGCCGGGCCTCGCACGAGCGCGACTTCCTCGAGGAGCTCCAGCGCCAGCGCCAGGAGGCCACCGACGGGAACGTGTTGAGCACGCCTGCCGACGAAGAGGTCGCCGCCCTCGTCTCCGCGCCGCGTGTCGAGCGTACGGTCGGGGAGCCCGCGCCCGTTCGACACCAGACCACCTACGACGCGGACGACCTCGAGATCCCGAGCTTCCTGCGCCGCAAGTGACCCGCGCCGGCGTGGGCCGGCGCCGGGGCTGACATGACCGACACGCGTCGCGCCGTCGCGGCATTTGCGGCTGCGCGGGCTGACGTGCTCGCACGCATCACCGCCGCCTGCGAGCGTGTCGGCCGGGCGCCGTCCGAGGTCACGCTGCTGGCTGTTTCCAAGACGGTCGATGCCGAGCGGCTGCGCAACGCAGTCGCCGCCGGGCAGACGTTGTTCGGCGAGAACCGCGTGCAGGAGGGCACGGCCAAGGCGTCGGAGATCCCGGGAGCTCGCTGGCACCTCATCGGCCCGTTGCAGTCGAACAAGGCGCGCCGAGCGCTCGAGGTGTACGAGGTCATCCAGTCGGTCGACTCGATGGGGTTGGCCGAGCGGCTCGATCGACTCGCTCGCGAGGTCCGTGGCGCCGGACCGGCCGATCGGTATCCGGTCCTCGTCCAGGTCAACGTCGACGACGACCCGGCCAAGGCAGGCGTCCAGCCCGATGCGTTGCCCGAGGCCCTGGATCGGCTCGCCGCATTGGACGCCCTGGAGGTGCGCGGGCTCATGACCATCGGTCGGCTCGTCGAGGGTGCCGAGGCAGCGCGGCCCACGTTCGTCGCGTTGCGCGGTCTGGCCGAGCGGCTGCGCGGCGCTGGGGTGACGCTCGGGCCAGAGCTTTCGATGGGCATGACCGACGACTTCGAGGTCGCGGTGGAGGAGGGAGCGACCATCGTTCGAGTCGGGCGGGCATTGTTCGGTGAGCGGCCGCATCACCACGGCGACGGCGCCGTCGATCACACGCACTGACGCTCCCAGGGGCGTGATGCCGGGTGGTCCCGGCGGCCCGGGCCGTCTACCGCTCGTACGGTAGACTCGGACCCGTGGGTACGGCATTCCTCGCGAACTTCCTCCAGTTCCTGTTGATCGCGTTATGGGCGCTGGTCTTCGGGCGGATGATCATGTCGTGGGTGGACCCGACTGGTCGCAACCAGGTCTCGAGCTTCCTGTTCCAGGCCACCGAGCCGATCCTCGCGCCCGTCCGTCGGATGCTTCCGCAGACCGGGATGATCGACTGGTCAGGGTTCATCGTCCTCATCGTCCTTGGCTTCCTCTGGCGCGCCTTCTGACGTCTTGAGTTTCACCGAAGTCCGCTTCGCCGTCCGCCTCACGCCCAGAGCCGCGGGCGACCATGTGGACGGCGTGGTGAACGGGGTGCTGCGCGCGCATGTCGGTGCGCCTGCGGTCGAGGGCGCCGCCAACAACGCCCTGATCCGGCTCATCGCGGACGAGCTGGGCGTCGCCCGCCGCGACGTCCGAATCGTGGCCGGGGCATCGTCCCGCCAGAAGCTGCTGGTCATCGACGGGGCGGACCCGGACGCCGTTGTCGCCCACTGGCCCGGGCTGAACATCTGAGGGGTCTCGGGTATCATCGGCCGGCGTCGCACCGGACGCGAGGGGCGATTAGCTCAGTTGGTTAGAGCGTACGGTTCACATCCGTAAGGTCACTGGTTCGAGCCCAGTATCGCCCACCATCCCTGACCCCAGCTCGGTCGCTCACGGCGACGGTCGGGACGCTTCACGAGAGAACGAGCAGCCACCACGTCGCTGAGGCGACGTAGCCCAGGATCAGCGTCGGGCCGATCCATGCCCTCGACCACTCGGCGCGTTCGCGCGCCAGCGGATCGGGCGCCCGCAGATCGGCCCGTGCCGCTAGAGCGAGGCCCGCGGACGCAAGCGCGGGCCAGCCGACGAACGCCGCGGCCCGGAACATGATCTGGGTGCGGCACAGGTCCCCGCAGTAGTCGGCCGTGGCGTTGGCGAACGGGGTGCCGAGGCTCGCTGCGAGCAGCGCGACCCCACACACGGCGACGGCCAGACAGGCCACGTGGACCGCGACCGACGAACGAACGCGCGGCAGGATGAGCGCGACCGCGATCGCTGCAAGTACGGCCGGCAAGGGAAGAAGCTCAGGCCTCGGTGGACCGCCTCCATCTCCAGCGTAGAGCTGGACCTGCCGCGAGGTGATGAGCAGAAGCCACGGCGCCAGGACGGCCACCGCTCCCAGCGACCGCTTCGCACGGGCCGCCAGGGTCGTGATCGAGCCCGGGTCCGGTCGGCTCATCGACGTCCTCCAGCCTGGCTACGATGTCTCGTCCCCACGACAACGCCGTACGTCGACAAGTGTTACCGGCCGGCGGCGTGCCCTGACCCGGACGGTATGTACCGTGGACCCGTTGGGCCGCAAGTGGGAAGGAGGCCAGGTGGCAAGCCGCGTCCTCGATGTCGACGAGATCATGGCGATCCTGACGGCGACCGTGCCGCGGCTCGATGCACTGACCGACGGCGTCCCGAAGCAGCGAATGTACACCGTGACCGACTACGGCTGGTCGGTGAACGATCAGCTCGCCCACCTGCGCGCCTGCCACGACGTGCTCGGCGGGAACATGCTGCGCATCGTCCGCGAGGAGCATCCAGCGTGGAAGGGGATGAGCCCGCGCACGTGGCAGAAGCAGACCGACTACTTCGAATGGACGTTCACGCCGGCGTTCGAGGCCTTCCGCGCGCAGCGGGCCGAGCTCCTGGGCGTCCTCGAGCAGCTGCCGTCCGAGGCATGGGAGCGCACCGCCACGGTGCGCGTGCCGCCGAACAAGGTCTTCGAATACGACACGCGCTACTACGGCGACTGGATGGCCCGCCATGAGCGCGGCCACCTCGGGCACATCGCCCGGATCCTGCAAACGTTGGCGTGAGAGTGCCGGAGGACGAGCACGGTCGGATCAGGCCTCGCTTGTGAGCACCTCGCGAAGCTTGGCGGCAAAGCCGTCGGGATCGCCCGTCTGACCGTATTCACCGCCAGCGAACCCGCCGTGCCCGCCGGGGAACGTGACGAGTGGCGTGCCGAGCCGTTCGGCGACGGCGAACGCCCCGCGGCTCGCCATCTCGCCATCCGACTCCGCGCCGGTGGCGATGACGATCCGCGTGGAGCCGTTGCGCAGGACGTCGAAGTCGGGCTCGTAATGGGTGCACGTGATCATGTTCGATCCCAGCATCGGATCGGTGCGGGAGCCGTCGTCATCGGTCGGCATCCCGAACATCGCCGGGTCAGGAGCCGGCTGGGCGGCAAAGTCGGCCGTCATCGGTCCCTTGTGGCTCACGACGGCGATGAAATGCGCCATGCCCGCACCCCATCCACTGCGCTCGTACGTCTCGTTGATCGCGCGGGCGGCCGCCATCGCGTGCTCGCGGTCGGGCAGGACCGAGGCCAGCGGCGGCTCGTGCGCCACGAGCGTCCGGACATCGCCCGGATGGCGCGCAGCGAGGGCAAGCGCGTTGACGGCGCCGCCGCTGCTGGCGAACAGGTCGACCGGCCCAGCGCCCAGGGCCTCGATCAGCCGGTGCAGGTCGTCGGCGTGATCGTCGGGGGTGACCTGGCTTGTGGGATCGGTCTTCACGCTGCGCTCGGACCCGCGCGGGTCGTACGTCATGACCGTGCGGTCGGGGAAGTGCCCAGCCAGCGTACCGAACCCGGCAGCTCCCATCGGCGAGCCGATCAGGAACAGGGCAGGGGCGTTGCCCGAACCGTTGTCGCGCACGTCGTAGGTCAGCGTCGCACCGGGCACGTCAAGGGTGCGCGTCGTCGGCTCGGTGATCGTGGTCATCGGTGCTGCTCCTCTCGAATCGGCTTCGTCGGTCGCTTGATTGGACTCCGCCGGGCCCCCGAACTCATCGGTCGGGGCTATGCGGAGCGGACGGCATCCTCCGCCAGGATCGCGTCGATCTGGCCGACCGCCTGCTTCAGGCCCTCCTCCATGCCCATGGCCAGGACCTGCTCCATCGCCTCGGTGTTCGGGAAGGCGCTTTCGATCGACATCCGGGTGCGGCCGTCGCCGATCTGCTCGATCGCGACGCGGGCCGTCGTGACCGGAAGGTCGGGGTTGGGCGTGCCATCGGCGTTCGCGAAGCCGTCGCGGAAGACGAGCGAGCGCGGAGGATCGGTCTCGAGGATGTCCCAGTAGCCCTGTGGCTGGTCGCCTTCGGGGCCGGTCATGTGGTACTGCACGCGGCCACCCGGGCTCAAGTCGTGCGAGTCGACCGTGGCGGGGTAGGTCGGTGGTCCCCACCATCGCTCCAGCTGGCGAGGGTCCGCCCAAAGCTGCCACACGCGCTCCGGCGATGCGTCGAACTCGGCGGTCAGGGTCATCGAGAGGGCGGCTGGGTCCTTGCGGACGGCGGTGACGGTCATTCCTTGCTCTCCTTCGTGTCGTTGATGAGGTCGGTCATCCGGTCGATGCGCCCGCGCCACAGCGCCTCGTACTCGTCGAGGAGTCGCCGCGCGGTCGCGAGGCCCGCCGGATTCGTGCGGACCACCTTCCGCCGACCGATGCGCCGCTTGGTGACGAGGCCGGCCCGCTCCAGCACCGCGACGTGTTTCTGCACGGCCGCGAAGCTCATGGGGTAATGGGTCGCAAGCTCGGCGACGCCCTCGTCTCCGGCGATCGCCCGGCGAACGATGTCGCGTCGGGTGGCGTCGGCGAGGGCAGCGAGGACGGTGTCGACGTCTTGCGTGGATTGCATTAATACAACCATACGGTTGTATCTAGCGCGTGTCAAGCCGCGGGCGGCGTGCGGGTCAGGCTGCCGCCGGCTGGCCCTCGTCGTCCGTGATCAGGTCCCCCGGCGAGCGCTCCCTCCGCGCGAGCGCGATGAACGGCAGCGACAGCGCGTGCAGCCCCGCGGACACCAGGTACGAGGGCCCGTATCCGTACACATCGGCGACCCGGCCGAGCACCGGCTGGAACACGACGCCGCCAGTCGAGCCCATGAGCGAGTCGAACGAGAGGACAGTCGCGCGCTGCTCGGATGGGATGCAGCCGTTGATGAACGCCTGGCGGAGCGGCCCTTCGACGGCGAAGACCAGGGCCCACCCGGTCAGCAACGCCAATGCCACGACGAAGCTCCCGGTCCAGCCGATCAGGATCAGGAATGCGAGGTTGATGGCGCCGCCGATGAGCAGCGCGTCCGTCCGCCGGGTGAACAGCCGGCGCGCCCAGGGCACGATGAGCCCGCCCAGGATCTGCGCGCCGGCGAAGATGGCGGCGGCCAGACCGGCGACGCCGTACGCGCCCGTGTCGCCGTACAGCTGGAGCAGGTACGGCTGGGCGGCGTAGAAGGCGTAGAAGCCGACCCCGCTCGTGAATGGAGCGGCCAGCATCAGCCAGCGCACGGGGGGATTGCGCCAGCCGCCGTCGATCGAGCCGCGCAGGACGCTCCGCACCTCGCTGACCGGATCCGTCCCACGACGAGGACTGAACCCGATGTCGTGCATGAAGCGTGCGGCGACGACGAGCGTGACCCCGAGCATCACCGCGCGCAGCACGTACGGGACCCCGAGGTCGGTCGCCTCCGCGATGACGCCGCCCAGGACCGTCCCCGCCAGCATGGCCGCGCCGCCCACAGTCTGGGCCTGGCCGAAGACCGACTCGAGGCTCCCGGTGAAGCCGGTCGCCCGGAGCGCGTCGACGAGCCATGCCTCGGTCGCGCCCGAGAAGAACGTGAAGCCGAGTCCCAGGAGGATCGATGCCAGCGCCCAGCCCACGAACCCGGCGTGGACCTGCCACATCACGAGGTAGAGCAGCGTCGAGGCCAGCAGCGTCACCGCGCCGAGCAGGAACGAGAAACGCCGGCCGCGCGTGTCGGCGACGACCCCGGTCGGCACCTCGAACACGACCTGACCGAGCGCGAAGAACGCGTTCGCCGCGAACGCCTCGGTGTTGCTCAGCCCGGCGTCGAGCAGGAACAGCGTGTTGATGCCCCAGATGAACGACGCGGCGAGGGTCGTGAGCAGGGTGAGCAGGAGGTAGGTGCGCTGGACGGTGCGGGCGGCTGCGGGCATTCGCCCGAGACTTTACTCCGGGAGCCGCGTCACGCTCGGGCCGCTCGCGGCGTCCGAAGAGCAGAACACCCGGACATCCTCCTCCGCGATGGAGCCCCCGGTCCTCCCCCGGGGGCTTCTTCGTGCCAGGGGCACCCCGCCTAGGCACCCGCCTGGGCGCCCGTGCTACCCCTCGCTGGCCAGTCGGCGCAGGACGGCCGGCAAGATGCCCCCACCCTCGTAATAGTCGACCTCGATGGGGCCGTCGAGCCGGGCGATGGCCTCGAAGCGGACGTCGCTGCCGTCGCCACCCGCCGCGACATCGCGCCTGGCGACGACCGTCACCGACTGGCGTGGCGACAGCCCCTCGGCGATCCCCGACACCGAGAACGTCTCACGCCCGGTCAGGCCCAGCGCGGAGGCCGAGTCGCCAGGCTTGTACTGGAGCGGCAGGACCCCCATCCCGACGAGGTTGGAGCGGTGGATGCGCTCGTACGACTCCGCGATCACCGCCTTGACGCCGAGCAGCGCGGTGCCCTTGGCGGCCCAGTCTCGCGACGACCCGGAGCCGTATTCGCGGCCGACGAGGACGACCAGTGGCACGCCCTCGGCCGCGTAGCGCATCGCCGCGTCGTAGATGAACAGCTCCTCGCCGCTCGGCAGGTGGACCGTGTAGGGGCCCTCCTTGCCCTCGACCAGCCGGTTGCGCAACCGGATGTTGCCGAAGGTGCCGCGCATCATCACCTCGTGATGGCCGCGCCGCGCGCCGTACGAATTGAACTCGAGCGGCCCGACGCCGCGCTCCTGGAGCCACTGACCGGCGGGCGACGACGGGGCGATCGAGCCGGCCGGCGAGATGTGGTCGGTGGTGACCGAGTCGCCCAGCACGGCCAGCACGCGGGCGTCGGTGATGTCGCCGAGCGCGGTCGCTTCGAACGACAGCCCCTCGAAGAAGGGTGGCTTGGCGACATAGGTCGAAGCCGGATCCCAGGCGTAGCGATCACCCTGCGGGATCGGCAGCGCCCGCCAGCGGTCGTCGCCCTCGAAGACGACCGCATACGTCTGGCGGAATAGTTCCGGGTCGATCGAGTCGGCGATCACGGACCGGATCTCGTCGGGCGACGGCCAGATGTCGGCGAGATGGACGGGCGAGCCGTCGGAGCCCGTGCCCAATGGCTCGGTCGTGAGGTCGATGTCCACGCGCCCCGCCAGGGCGAACGCGACGACCAGCGGCGGCGAGGCCAGGTAGCTCGCGCGGGCGAGGGGATGGATGCGCCCCTCGAAGTTGCGATTGCCCGACAGGACGGCCGCCACGATCAGGTCGTTCGTTTCGATGGCTTCGGCGACCGGCGCATCGAGCGGTCCGGAGTTGCCGATGCACGTCGTGCAGCCGTACCCCGCCAGGGCGAACCCGAGGTCGGCGAGCGGGGCCATCAGCCCGGCCGACTCGAGGTAGCCGGTGACCGCACGGGAACCCGGCGCCAGCGATGTCTTGACCGTCGGCGCGACCCGGAGCCCCCTGGCGATCGCGTTCCGTGCCAGCAGCCCCGCCCCGACCATGACCGTGGGGTTGGACGTATTCGTGCACGACGTGATGGCGGCGATCGCCACCGAGCCCGTCTGGATCGATACCCGTTCGCCGGCCACCGAGAGCTCGACGGGGCGATACTGCCGGCGGTCGACGGGCGGCGCGTCCGCGACGATCGGCGGGGCCGGCTCGTCCTCGGCCTGGTCGGAGCCGACCGCCGCGAGCGACGGCGGGTCCGATGCTGGGAAGGATTCCGCCGACGCGGTCGTGACGGCATCACCGCGCATCGCCTTGTCGGCCTCGGCCGGTGACTCGAGGCCGTCGGGGTAATTCGTGCGGAAGTTCTCGCGGAGCTGCTCGAGCGGGACCCGGTCCTGTGGTCGCCGCGGCCCGGCGACGGACGGCTCGACCGAACTCAGGTCCAGCGTCAGGAGCTCATCGAACGTCGGGCCGTCACCGGGCTCGCGCCACAGGCCCTGTTCCTTCGCGTAGCGCTCGACGAGCGCGACCCGCTCGGGCGAGCGGCCGGTCAGCCGCAGGTACGAGATCGTCTCGTCGTCGATGGGGAAGAGCGTCGCCGTCGCCCCGAACTCCGGGCTCATGTTGCTGATCGTGGCGCGGTCGGCCAGCGTCAGGCCGGCCAGCCCGTCGCCAGCGAACTCGACGAACGCCCCGACCACGCCGTGGCGGCGGAGCATCTCCGTCACCACGAGGACCAGGTCGGTCGCGGTCGAGCCCTTGGGGAGCTCGCCGGCGAGCCGGACCCCGACGACGTGCGGCATCGGCTGGTAGAGCGGCTGACCGAGCAGGACCGCCTCCGCCTCGATCCCGCCGACTCCGTAGCCGAGTACGCCGAGCGCGTTGATCATCGTCGTGTGCGAATCGGTCCCGACGAGCGTGTCGGGGAACGCGACGCCGTCACGGTCGTCCACGACCGGGGCGAGGAACTCGAGGTTGACCTGGTGGACGATGCCCGTCCCGGGCGGGACGATGCGGAGGTTCCGGAAGGCTGTCTGGGCCCAGCGCAGCAGTTGATACCGCTCGCCGTTGCGGTCGTACTCGCGCGCGACGTTGAAGACGAACGCGTCGCTCGTGCCGAAGCGGTCCACGTGGACGGAGTGGTCGATGACGAGGTCGACCGGGACGAGCGGATTGACCCGGGCTGGATCGCCGCCGAGATCGGCCATCGCATCGCGCATGACGGCGAGGTCGACGACGGCCGGCACGCCGGTGAGGTCCTGCATGATCACGCGCGAGGGCATGAACGGGATCTCGGCCTCGGCGGCGACCCCCGGCCGCCACGAGGCGAGCGTCTCGACGTCGGACGTGCCGACGATGCCGCCACCGGCATGCCGGAGGAGGTTCTCGAGGAGGATCCTGACCGTCACGGGCAGGATCGCGTCGCCGGTGACGCGGCCCAGCGTCGACACGCGATAGATGTCGGGGAGGCCCGGGCCGAGGGGCGCCCGGGCGCCGAAGGGGTCCTCGTGTGACAACGCGTCCATCTCCGTCGTCTCGCTACACTCGATGCGTGCAAGCGTACCGCGCCCGACGGAAGACCGGCCGGTGAAGGCGTGGGGCGATCTCCCTGGTGAGCGTTCGGCGCGCGAGCGGGCCGACACGGAGGCCGCCATCGAGGCGGCCGGGATCGATCTCGATCCCGTCCCGTACGGGCATCGCCACGACGACGGGACGGACCCTGACCACGCGCATCCCCACAACCACTCGTTGCCGGGTGAGACGCCGTACACCGGCATCGTCGGCGCCGGGGCTGTCGGCACCGCGCTCGGAGTCGCGCTGAGTCGGGCTGGCTGGCCGATCCATGCCGTGGCCAGCCGCGACGCGTCGCGCCGCGAGCGGTTCACCAGCCTCGTCGAAGGCGCCCGGGCATTCGTGGAGCCGCAGGCCCTCGTCGAGGAGGTGGAGCTCGTCATCCTGGCCGTTCCGGATGACGTGATCGCCCCACTGGCCGCGGACGTCCGCCTGTATGGCGGCCAGGCCATGATCCACACGTCCGGTGCCCTCGGCGCCGAGGTCCTCCAGCCCGCGATGGCGGCGGGGACCCAGATCGGCGCCTTCCACCCGCTTGTGGCGTTCGCCGACACGGAACGGGCGATCGCCGCGCTCCACGGCGCGACGGTCGCGATCGAGGGCGACGACCAGCTCGCCGCACTGCTGTCGCAGATGGCCGACCGCGTCGGTGCCACCGCGGTCCGGCTGGCGCCCGGCTCGAAGGCGGCCTATCACGCTGCGGCCGTCCTTGCGGCCGGGGGGTTCATCGCCCTGCTCGACGCGATCACCGAGCTCGGCGCCGTGGCCGGACTCGACGAAGCCGGGTCGCTGGCCATCTACGGCCCGCTCATCGAGGGCACGCTGGGCAATGCCCGTGCGCTCGGCGTCCAGGCTGCGCTGACCGGACCGATGACCCGCGGGGACGTGGGCACGCTCGAGGCCCACCTCTCGGCGCTTGCGACGCATGCCCCCGCGGCCCTGGAGCTGTACGCCGCGGCGGCACGCCGGGAGATCGCGCTGGCCCAGGCACGGGGCGCCCTGGCACCGGAGACCGCGGCGACGATGACCCGGTCGGTTGCCGCGGCGCTTGCAAGGGCGGTCTGACGCGCTACCATTGCGGCCCATGGGACACAGCATCGCCGCCAAATACGCGGCCAGGCCGGCGGCACGATTCGTCCGCGCCTCGAGCCGGGCGCGAGAGCGGCGACTGGGACTGGTGTCCACCTCCTCGTTCTCGGCCGTGGCCGCGCGCCAGACGCGGCTGCGGGGCTCGGACGCCGGGCCGTTCGCGCGCCTGCGGGCCGGCTGGCGAGGACCACGTCCGGCCCGAACCCGGGACCCTGCCGGCCGACTGCGCCCGCAGGTCGAGATGCACTGGGCCCGTGCCGCACGCTCCGGTCCGGGCCGGCGTCCCCGCGCCGCGACGGCGCCGTGGCACGCCTGAGGACCGCGACCGCCACGTCTGCCGGCGGGATCGTCGTCCGGTACGAGGCCGGGCGACCGCAGCTCGTGATCGGCAGTCGCCGGCGCGAGCGTGATGGTCGGACCTGGACCCTCCCCAAGGGCACGCCCAAGCGCGGCGAGACCACCCACGAGACGGCTCTGCGCGAGGTCGGCGAGGAGACCGGGCTGGAGGTCCGGATCACCGGCCCGCTCCAGGACATCGAGTACTGGTTCGTGCAGTCGGGCACCCGCATCCACAAGACGGTCCACTACTTCCTGATGGAGCCCGTCGGGGGCGACCTCTCGCAGCACGACCACGAATTCGACCAGGTGCGTTGGATCGACTTCGGCGAGGCGTCGGCGGTCCTGACCTTCGAGACCGAGCGGGCGCTCGTGGCCCGGGCCGCGGATGTGCTCGGCATCGGGCGCGAAGGCGGCGAGGGAGAGGCCGCAAGGTCCGGCGCGGCGGAAGCGGCCTCGTGACCGACGCCCCGATCAAGGCGCCGGCCGTCCACGAGACGCCGCTGGCAGACCGGCATGCCGCGCTCCACGCCAGAATGATCGAGTTCTCCGGCTGGCGGATGCCGGTCCAGTACACGTCGATCCTGGACGAACACCGTGCGGTGCGCGAGCGAGTCGGCCTGTTCGACCTCTCGCACATGGGTGAGCTCCTCGTCGAGGGCCCGGAGGCGGCCGCGGCGCTGGCGGGTGCCGTCGTGACCAACCCCCCGGCACTCGCGGTCGGGCGTGCGCACTATTCGATGATCTGTGCGGCCGATGGCGGCATCATCGACGACCTGATCATCTATCGACTTGCCGAGGACCGGTTCATGGTCGTCGCCAACGCCGGCAACGCGCAGGTCGTCTCGGACGCCCTGGCCGAGCGCCTGGCCGGCGCGCGGGCGGTGCTCGACGACCAGTCCCTGGCCACCGGGCTCGTCGCCGTCCAGGGTCCCCGCTCCGCCGAGGTTCTCGGGCCGCACACCGACATCGACCTCGCGGCACTGCGCTACTACGCCATCGCCGAGGGCACGGTCGCGGGAATCCCGGCCCATGTCGGGCGGACCGGCTACACGGGCGAGGACGGATTCGAGGTCTTCGTGGAGACGCGCCGGGTCGGCGAGCTCTGGGACGTGCTGCTCGAGGCCGTGCGCGGTGCGGAGGGGCTGCCGGTCGGGCTCGGCGCGCGCGACACGCTCCGTCTCGAGGCGGGGATGCCACTGTACGGGAACGAGCTCGACCCGACCACGACCCCGTTCGATGCCGGTCTTGGCCGCGTCGTCAAGCTCGACAAGCCAGGCGATTTCGTCGGTCGTGCGGCGCTCGAGCGAGTCGCCGCGGACGGGCCGAAGAAGCGGCTGGTCGGGCTGACCGTTGAAGGTCGGGGCATCGCCCGTCACGGCTACCCGGTCCACGTGGGCGAGCGCCCGACGGGGATCGTCACGAGCGGGACGCAGTCACCGACGCTCGGCGTCCCGATCGCGATGGCCTACGTCGCGCCCTCTGACGTGGCCGACGGCACAGAGCTCCAGGTCGAGATCCGCGACACGCGTGTCCCCGCGCGGGTCGTTCCCATGCCGTTCTATCGGAGGAGCACCTGACGTGACCGCACCCACCGATCTTCGCTATACCCGCGACCACGAGTGGGTCCGGGTCGACGGCGACGAGGCGACCGTCGGGATCACCCAGTATGCCGCGGACCAGCTCGGCGACATCGTGTTCGTCGAGCTGCCCGACACGGGCCGCGACCTCGAGGAGGCCAAGCCGTTCGGCGTGGTCGAATCGGTCAAGGCCGTGAGCGACCTCTTCGCTCCGGTGTCGGGCGAGGTGACCGCCATCAACGGCGCGTTGGCAGCCGACCCGGAGCTCGTCAACAGCGACCCGTACGGCGAGGGCTGGATGCTCAAGGTGCACATCGTGGACCCGGCCCAGCTCGAGGACCTGCTCGACGGCGAGGCCTACGACGAACTCGTTGCGGCCGGCTGACCAGCCTCGATGCCGTACGGACCACACACGAGCGAAGACCGCCAGCGGATGCTGACGGCCCTCGGCCTCGATAGCGTCGACCAGCTCTTCGCCGACATCCCCGCCGAGTTGCGGGCGTCCGCGCTGGACCTGCCAGAACCCGAGCCCGAGCTCGAGCTGGCTGCCCGGCTGCGCGGCCTGGCCGCGCGCAACCGGACGGACCTCGTGTCGTTCCTGGGGGCCGGGGTCTATCGCCACTGGAGCCCGCCGGCCGTCGACCAGCTGCTGCTCCGCGGCGAGTGGTATACGGCCTACACCCCGTATCAGCCCGAGGTGTCGCAGGGCACCCTCCAGTCGATCTACGAATACGAGTCGCTCCTGGCGGAGCTGGTCGATCTCGATGTCGTGTCCGCGTCGCACTACGACGGCGCTGCCGCGACGGCCGAGGCGGCCCTGATGACCTGCCGGGCGACCCGTCGTGAGCGCGTGCTCGTGAGCCGCGGCGTCCACCCGCACTACCGGGCCACGCTGCGAACGTACTTCGGGGGCGGGCTCGAGCTCGACGAGATCCCGCTGCTCGCGGACGGCGAGGGTGCCGGCACCACGGACCTGGCCGCCCTCGAGACCATGCTCGCCGACCCGCAGCGGCCGGTCGCCGGCGTCATCGCCGCGAACCCCGACTTCCTCGGCCTCCTCGAACCGATGCCGCGGATCGGCGAACTCGCCCATGGGGCCGGTGCGCTGTTCGTGGCGGTCGTGGAACCGGTCTCGCTCGCGGTCCTCGCTCCGCCCGGTGCCTACGGCGCCGATATCGCAGCGGGAGAGGGCCAGCCCCTCGGCATCTCCCCGCAGTACGGCGGGCCGTATCTCGGGATCCTCGCCTCGACCGACGCCCTGGTGCGCCAGATCCCAGGGCGGCTGGTCGGGATGACCACGGACCTCGATGGCCAGCGCGCGTTCGTCATGACGCTACGCGCGCGCGAGCAGGACATCCGCCGCGACAAGGCGGCGAGCAACATCTGCACGAACCAGGCCCTGCTGGCCCTTGCCGCCTCGATCTACCTGGCCACGATCGGGCCGCACGGGTTGCGAGACGTGGCCGCGGCCGGCGCGGCGAGAGCGGCCGAGCTGGAGGCCGCGCTCGCGACGATCGGCGTGACGCGACTCCATGCCGGTCCGTACCTGAACGAGTTCGCCGTGCGGATCCGCGACGCCCGGACCGTCCACCGTCGGCTCATCGAGCGCGGGTTCCTCGCCGGGCTGGTCCTGGCCGACGCGGAGCCGGACGATCCGAGCCTGGCGGACGGCCTGCTCCTGTGCACGACCGAGCTCACGACTGCGGGTGATATCAGCCGGTTCGTCGCAGCGGTCGAGGAGGTGGTCGCCGGCCGGCCACCCGTGGCGGTCGAGGCAGGCGCCGGCGGGGAGAAGCTCCCGGCGGCAGGCACCGCTGCCCCGGCCGGTGCGGCCCGATGAGCGTCACCGGACCGCGTCTCCAGCCCACCCTCTTCGAGCGGAGCCGTCCGGGACGCGGTGGCGGCAAGATCCCGCACCCGCCCCATGACGCGCTCGACCGCCTGCCGGCCGCGGCCCGGCGCACGACGCCACCGGCCCTGCCCGAGATGAACGAGCCGGACGTCGTCCGCCATTACGTGAACCTGTCGCAGCTGAACTTCGCGATCGATACGGGGTTCTACCCGCTCGGGTCGTGCACGATGAAGTTCAATCCCAAGCTCAACGAGTGGGCGGCCCGGCTGCCGGGCTTCGCCGACCTCCATCCGATGGTGCCCGACGAGATCGCGCAGGGGACACTCCAGCTGCTGTGGGAGCTGGAGGGCGCGCTGGCCGCGATCTCGGGGATGCGCGCGGTCACCCTGCAACCCGCCGCGGGGGCCCAGGGCGAGCTGACCGGGATCCTGATGATCCGGGCGTACCACCGTGCACGCGGCGACATCGGCCGCGACGAGGTGCTCGTGCCCGACAGCTCGCACGGCACGAACCCCGCGACCGCATCGATGGCCGGCTACCGCACGATCACGATCCCCTCGGCGTCGGACGGCGGCGTCGACCTCGATAAGTTCCAGGCCGCCCTCGGTCCGCGCACGGCGGCCGTCATGATCACCAACCCGTCCACCCTCGGGCTGTTCGAGAGCCGCATCGGCGACCTGCTGCGCGCCGTCCACGAAGCGGGCGCGCTGGCGTACATGGACGGGGCGAACCTCAACGCCATCCTGGGTCGGTTCAAGCCGGGTGAGGCGGGCTTCGACGTCATGCACTTCAACGTCCACAAGACCTTCAGTACGCCCCACGGCGGCGGCGGACCCGGGGCGGGACCCGTCGGAGTGGGGGAGCGGCTGCTGCCGTACCTGCCGACCCCCCGCGTGCTGCGCCAGGACGACGGCACCTTCCGGCTGGAACGCGCCGACGAACGTCCCACGTCGATCGGCCGGCTGCGCAGTTTCGTGGGCAACACCGGCGTGCTGGTCCGGGCGTACGCCTACATCCGTGCCCACGGCGCCAGTGGCCTCCGCGAAGTGAGCGACGACGCCGTCCTTGCGGCCAATTACCTGAAGTCGCGCCTGGCCGACACGTTCGACCTGCCCTACGACCGGCCCTGCAAGCACGAGTTCGTGGCCTCGGCCGCGGGCCTCAAGGCGCGCACCGGGGTCCGGACCCTCGACGTCGCCAAGCGGCTGATCGACTACGGCTTCCATCCACCGACGATCTACTTCCCGCTGATCGTCGAGGAGGGCATGCTGATCGAGCCCACCGAGACCGAGTCGGTCGAGACCCTGGACGCGTTCGCCGACGCGCTGATCAAGATCGCCGCGGAGGCGGGATCGGATCCCGGGATGGTCAAGGCGGCCCCGCATACGGCCCCGGTCAAGCGGCTCGACGAGGTCACGGCAGCCCGCCAGCCGAACCTGCGCTGGCGCCCCATGGCCGGTGCCGAGACACCGTGTCCGGACTGATCTCGGGGCCGAACGGGCCGCCAAGCGAACGCTCGTTAGGTTCGAGTTTGACAGCCTAGAGGGGGCTGTGGATAGTACCCGCAGCGCATCGGACCCGAACCGTGCTGCCGCTCGCCCGGAACCTTGTCGAGTTGGGAGGCTCCCGAGGCATCACTGCGATGAGCCAGGCACTCGCGAGCATGGCCCTCGGACCGACTGCGAAACACTCGGGTAATCAACCCGTTGGAGGAGAATAGATGCATAAGCGCCTCTTGGGATTGCTCACCAGCGCGGCCGTCATCATGGCGGCATGCGGTGGGGCAACCACCACATCGGCCCCGCCGGCCGCATCGGGCCCGGCCCCGTCCGGGGACGCGTCCGCGTCGCCGGCCACGGGTGGCCTGGCCGCAGAGCAGATCATGAGGACCGACATCGCCGGTGAGCCGCCGACGCTCGATCCCAATGCCGCGCAGGACTCAGTCTCCCTGACCGTCCTTCGGGCCCTGCACCGCCCCCTCGTCTACGTCAATCAGGAGCTCGAAGTCGTCCCGGCCCTGGCCGAGTCGTGGGAGATCTCCGACGACGCCAAGACCCTGACCTTCACCCTGAAGGACGCGAAGTACAGCAATGGCGACACGATCGTCGCCGGAGACCTCGTCTACAGCTGGAAGCGACTCGTCGATCCGCGAACGGCGGCCCCGTACAGCTACGTGATGGCCGAGGTCGCCGGAGCCGGTGATCTGCTCGCCATGGCGGGTGCGGATCCGGCCCCGTCGGATGCGGACATCACGGCCGCTCTCGACAAGCTGGGTGTTGCCGCGCCGGACGACAAGACGTTCGTCGTGACCCTTGACACCCCGGCCACGTACTTCCTGTCGGCGATGACGCTGTGGGTCGGCGTGCCGATCCAGGAGAAGTGGATCACGTCCGAGGGCGCGACCGAGGCGGCGAACTACGTCAGCTCCGGCCCGTTCATGCTCGACACGTGGAACCACAACAGCGAGATCATCCTCAAGCCGAACCCCAACTGGTACGGCGACGTCAAGCCCACCTTGACCGAGATCCACATGGCGATGTCGCCGGAGCCGGCACAGGCCATGGCCGCCTACGAGGCCGGTGAGATCGACATGCTCCTGCCCGTCCCGTCCGAGGACATCGAGCGGGTCAAGGGCGATCCGGTCCTCAGCCTCGAGTACTCGGAGCAGAGCGACCTCTCGATCACCTACTACAACTACAACAACGGCAACGACAGCACCGGCAAGGCCAAGCTCGAGCGCTGCGCCGATGCCAAGGCCTGCCCGACTGCCAACCTGAACTTCCGCAAGGCGCTGACCCAGGCCATCGACAAGACGGCCTTCAAGAACGCGACCTTCGCCGGACTCGGTCTCGAGGCCGGAACGTTCGTGATGCCGGGCATCCCCGGCTCGACCCCCGACTACGAGCCCTATCCCTACGACCTGACGGCCGCCAAGGCCAGCATGGACCTGGCGCTCCAGGAGCTCGGCTTCGCCAGCGCGGCGGAGATCCCGGCCCTGCGCTTCGGGTTCAACACCGGCGCCGGACACGAGCCCCGGGTGGCATTCCTGGCCCAGGCCTGGAAGGACGCCTTCGGTCTCGAGACCGAGCAGATCGGCTCTGAGTTCGGTGTCTTCCTGACCCAGCGCACCGCGGGCGAGTACGACCTCGCGCGCAACGGCTGGGGTGCCGACTACCCGCACGCGAACAACCAGCTCAACGGGCTGTTCAACTGCGGTGGCGGCAACAACGACCAGCAGTACTGCAACCCGGCGTTCGACGACCTGCTCGCGCAGGCCGCCGTCGAGAAGGACCAGGCCGCACAGGTCGCGCTCTACGAGCAGGCCCAGAAGATCCTGGCCGACGACGCCGCGTCGCTGTTCCTCCGCTGGGGCGTGGCAGCGCAGCTCGTCAAGCCGTACGTGAGTGGCCTTACCCGGACCCCGATGGATTCGCAGGTCCCGGGCGAGCACTTCTACGAGACCATCCAGATCCTCGAGCACTGATCGTCCCCCGGACGATCATCGATGGGGCCGGCCTCGGCCGGCCCCATCCGCAATCCGGTCCTTCGCAGTCGTCCTGAAGGCACGAAAGGCGAAACGCCGTGATCACCTATCTGGCGCGACGGATCCTCTGGATCATCCCCGTCCTGTTCGTCGTCTCGGTGCTCACATTCGTGCTGATGCACGCGGTCCCGGGAGGCCCGTGGGACCAGGAGAAACGCCTGCCGGCCAGCGTCCAGGCCAGGCTCAACCAGGAGTACGGCCTCGACCAGCCGCTCCACGTCCAGTACATCACCTGGGCGACCGACTTCGTCACGGGTGACCTCGGTCCGTCGTATCGCTACCAGGACCGCCGGGTCAACGACATCGTGGCCGACGGCCTGGGCATCACGGTCCAGCTCGGCGTCATGGCCTTCGTCCTGTCGGTGCTGATCGGCATCCCGCTCGGCGTGCTGGCCGCTCTGGGCCACAACCGCTGGCCCGACTACTTATCCACCAGTCTCTCCATCGTCGGCATCGCCACGCCCAGTTTCGTGCTGGCGATCCTGCTGATCGTCTTCTTCAGCGTGAACCTCGGGTGGTTCCCGACGGGCGGCTGGAAAGGCCCGGAGACCTGGGTGCTGCCCACCGTCGCGCTCGCCGGCTTCCCGATCGCGGTCATCGCGCGGTACACCCGCGCATCGATGCTCGAGGTCACCCGCAAGGACTACATCCGGACCGCCGAGAGCAAGGGCCTGCAGCGAAGCGCCGTCGTCAACCGGCACATGATCCGAAACGCGCTTATCCCCGTCGTGACGATCCTCGGGCCGACGCTGGCATTCCTCGTGACCGGCTCGTTCATCATCGAGCGCATCTTCAACATCCCGGGCGTCGGTCAGTTCTACCTGAACTCGATCACCACACGCGATTACAGTCTGCTCATGGCGATGACCATGCTGTACGCGTTCGCCGTGGCCTTCCTCAATGTCGTGGTCGATGTGCTGTACGCCTACATCGATCCCCGCATCCGCTACAGCTAGGAGGCCCTGGACCGATGGCGACGATCAGCCGCCCCGTTCCCGTCCCCGGCGGGGTCGCCCGTCCGCGCAAGTCCGCCGGCCTGTGGAGTGACGCGTTCAGCCGCCTGCGCAAGAACCGGCTGGCCATCCTCGGGCTGTTCCTCGTCACCCTCCTGCTCCTGACGGGCCTCCTGGGGCCGGTCCTCGCGCCGTGGCCGTACGAATTCCAGGATCTTCCGGCGGTCTTCGCCGCCGGTGGTGGGCCGCTGCCGCCCCTGTCCTCGGGCCACCTCCTCGGCACCGACCAGCTCGGGCGCGACCTGTTCAGCCGCCTGCTCGACGGCGCACGCATCAGCGTCAGCGTCGCATTCGTGGTGCAGCTCGTGATCCTGGCCATCGGCGTCCCGATCGGGGCGCTGGCCGGCTGGTTCGGTGGCCGCCTCGACAACCTGCTCATGCGGTTCACCGACATCATCTACGCCTTCCCCGACCTGCTGTTCATCATCCTGCTGTCGGTCGTCTTCCGCGAGACCGCGTTCGGCCGGGCCATCGACGGGCTGCTCATGGTGTTCGTGGCCATCGGCATCACGTCCTGGGTCACGGTGGCACGCCTCGTCCGGGGGCAGCTGCTGGCGTTGAAGGAAACGGAGTTCGTGGAGGCGGCACGCGCCATCGGCGTGAAGGATCGGCGCATCGTCACCCGCCATCTGCTGCCGAACGGGATGGGGCCGATCATCGTAGCGGTCACGCTCGGGATCCCCGGCGCCATCCTCGCCGAGGCGACCCTTGCCTACATCGGCATCGGCGTCCAGCCGCCTCGGGCGTCATGGGGGAGCCTCATCGCCGAGGGCCAGAAGTACATCCGATCGGAGGCCCACCTCGTCACGTTCCCGGCCATCGCCATCGCCCTGGCCCTCATCGGGTTCACGTTCCTGGGCGACGGTCTGCGCGACGCCCTCGATCCGAAGCTGAAGGGAAAGCAGTAGGGTGACCACGCCCGAGCGATCCGTGTCGGCTGCTGACGGGCCGACGGTCATCGAGCTGTCCCCCGACGACGTCCGGCGCGAGCAGCTCGAGCGCAAGGAGGTCCGGCCGGGCGAGCGCAAGGCGGATGTGCTCCTCAAGGTCCGCGGCCTCTCGACGCATTTCTTCACGCCCGACGGGGTGATCCAGGCGGTCGACGATGTGAGCTTCGACGTCGGCTACGGCGAGACACTCGGCCTCGTCGGCGAATCGGGCTGCGGCAAGAGCGTGTCGGCCCTCTCGATCGCGCGGCTGGTCCCCGATCCGCCGGGCAAGATCGTGGCCGGCGAGATCATGTTCGACGGGATCGACGTCCTCAAGCTCAGTGACGACGACATGCGCAAGCTGCGCGGCAGCGAGATCGGGTTCATCTTCCAGGACCCGCTCACCAGCCTGAACCCGACGCTGACGATCGGCTACCAGATCGCAGAGACCATCCGCGAGCACATGGGCCTCTCTCAGGCCGCCGCCCGCGACCGCGTCGTGGAGCTCCTCGGCAAGGTCGGGATCCCGCGGGCACGTGAGCGACTCAACGACTATCCGTTCCAGTTCTCGGGTGGCATGCGCCAGCGCGTGATGATCGCGATCGCGCTGTCCTGCGACCCGAAGCTCATCCTCGCCGACGAGCCGACGACCGCTCTCGACGTCACGATCCAGGCCCAGATCCTGGAGCTCATCTCGAAGCTGTCTGACGAGTTCCATACGGCGGTGCTCATGATCACGCACGACCTCGGGATCGCGGCCGGGATGTGCGACCGCGTCAACGTCATGTATGCGGGTCGCATCGTGGAGACCGCCACCGTCGATGAGCTCTTCGACAACCCGCGCATGCCGTATGCATGGGGCCTGCTCGACTCGCTGCCGCGGATCGACGACGTGAAGGGCGAGCGCCTGCGCACCATCGAGGGCCTGCCGCCGTTGCTGATCAAGCCGCCGGATGCGTGTCGATTCCGTCCACGGTGCATCTACGAGCGCGAGATCTGCAGCCAGGATGAGCCGGAGCTCACGCCGCGCGGAAGCGACACCCATGTCGCTCGGTGCTGGGCGACCGAACCGAATGGGTGGATCCCGTGACGGCGACGGCCGAGCGAGCCCCCACGGCGCACGTGACCGACCCGAAGAACATCGTCGAGGTCGACGACCTGAAGGTGCACTTCCCGATCCGGTCGGGCATCTTCAAGACCGTCGCGGGATCGGTCAAGGCGGTGGACGGCGTCACGTTCGAGGTCCGCCGTGGTGAGACGCTCGGTCTCGTGGGCGAGTCCGGCTGCGGCAAGAGCACGATCGGTCGGGCGATGATCCGCCTTCGCGAGCCGACGAGCGGCCACGTGTACTTCGACGGCACGGACCTCGGCGGCCTCAGCGCGGAGCACCTGCGCAAGATGCGCCGGAAGATGCAGATCATCTTCCAGGATCCGTACGGGTCGCTGGACCCACGGATGACGGTCGGATCGATCGTCAGCGAGCCGATCGAGACGCACGGTCTAGCCAGCGGGCAGGCGAAGCGCGATCGCGTGGCGGAGTTGCTGGCCCTCGTCGGGCTGGACCCCAACTACATCCAGCGCTATCCGCACGAGTTCTCCGGCGGACAGCGCCAGCGGATCGGAGTCGCCCGGGCGCTCGCGGTGGAGCCCGAGTTCATCGTCTGCGACGAGCCCATCTCGGCGCTCGACGTCTCGATCCAGGCGCAGGTGCTGAACCTGCTCGGGGACCTTCGATCGCGGCTGGGCCTGACGTACCTGTTCGTCGCCCACGACCTGTCGGTCGTCAAGCACATCAGCGACCGGGTTGCCGTGATGTACCTCGGCAAGATCGTCGAGATCGGCCCGCCCGAGCAGCTCTACTCGGTCCCCGGCCACCCCTATACGCGGGCATTGCTGTCTGCCGTGCCCGTGCCGGACCCGATCGCCGAGCGAAAGCGCCGGCGCGTCATCCTCAAGGGCGATGTCCCGAGTCCGGTCAATCCGCCGTCCGGCTGCCGGTTCCACACGCGCTGCTGGCTGTACGAGCGGCTGGGGCAACCCGAGAACTGCCGGACGGACGATCCCGGTCTCAACGTCCTCGAGGGTGAGCACCGGGCCGCCTGCCATTACGCCGAGGAGGCGCGCAAGACCGACGTGGGTGTCGCGCATATCGATGACCGCCCGGTCCGTCACGGCACGCCCGACACCGCCCTGGCCTACCTTGCCGCCGAGCAGGTCGCCGACCCGGCCGCCGTCGACTCGACGACGGCAGCCCGCCTCGAGGCGCCGGCCGTGATCGAGGAAGCGGCCATCTCCGGCGCGGACAAGACGACAGCCGAGGACTCCGACCCGGCGGTGCCGACCGCCTAGGGCGGGCGCATCCGCCCCGGGGAGAGACGTCACATGGCTCGCATCCGCGTCCGAGGGCTCGTGGCCGCCATCCTCGTGATCGGTGTGACCGCGTGCGGGAGTCCCCCCGAACCCGCGCCGACCCAGACGGTCGTCCCGGCCCCGACGGCCACGCCGTCGCCGTCGCCAGAGCCCGAGCAGACCTTGACGATGGCGATGCGAAGCGACCTCGTGGGCGGGCTGTCGAACGCCGCGGATGGCATCGACACGCCGCGGGCCGCGGCGTTCCTGTACAACGGGCTGTACGGCTATGACGACCGCCTCGCGCCGGTCCCCGTGCTGGCCCAGCAGCCGCCGACCGTCTCGGCCGATGGTCTGACCTGGACGGTCGATCTCCGACTCGGCATCGCCTTTCATGACGGCACGCCGCTGACCGCCGACGACGTCGTCCAGACCTACGAGCTCGCGCGCAGTCCGAACTGCCGCTATGGCCGGGGGCTGTGCATGTCGTCGATCCTGGCGTCCATCGCGAAGGTCGACGAGGCGACCGTCGCGTTCACGCTGCGCGCCCCGACCGCCCGCTTCGCGACGACCTATCTCGGGCTGTGGATCGAGAGCAAGGCGGCCACCGACGCCTCGTACGCGCGCTTCCTGCAGGGGATCGACGGTGTGACCGTGGCGGACGTCACGCAGTTCCTGGAGCGGCTCTCGGCCGAAGAGGCCGCACCGACCGGGCCCGATGGCGAGGACGGCCGGGCGACCGTCGACTACGGGCAGTTCCGGGCGGACGGCGAGACGCTGCTGCGGGAGGCCGCCATCCAGCTGCCGAACGAGGCGTTCCACACCGTGGATGGGGAGCTCGACGTCGACGCGTACATCGGGGACATCCGTGCCCGGCTCCGAGCGCTGGACGCGACCTTCACCAGCCGCCCGATCGACGCCATGGCCGCCGCCTACCCATACCTCGACGTCCAGGACACGCCGGTCGGGAGCGGTCCGTTCCGGTTCGCGTCCTACACGCCAGGCGTGAGCCTCGAGCTCGTGGCCAATGACGCGTACTTCCGGGGCGAGCCGTCCATCCGCCGGATGTCGTTCCCGATCATCCCCACCGATGCCGCAGGGGGCCAGGCGCTGGCAGCCGGGGAGGTCGACTGGAAGAGCCCGCTCGACGAGACGTCCTACGACGAGCTCAAGGACGAGCCGGACCTCAAGTTCGTCGAGTACCCCGAGTTCAGCTTCCTCGGCCTGTACTTCAACCTCCATCCCGAGTCGGAGGGCCTGTTCGTCGACCGCAACCTGCGCCAGGCCGTGTCCTACTGCTTCGACAAGCGATCGACCGCCTCGACCGCAACGAACGGCCACGGGGCGGCGATCTTCAGCGAGATCCCGCCGATGTCATGGGCCTACCCGAGCGAGGGCCTCAACGAGTACCCGACGGACCCGGCCCGGGGCAAGGCTCTGATCGAGGCGTCCGGTTGGACGCTCGGAGACGACGGCATCTACGAGAAGGACGGGCGCAGGCTCGCGACCGTGGTCGCCGTCCGTGATGGCTTCCCCGAGCGCGTCCGGTGGCTGGAACTCGTGGCGGAGCAGGTCCGCGACTGCGGCATCGACCTCGCCTTCGAGCCGGTGCCGTTTCGGGCGATCGTCCGGATGCTCGACGTGTACCCCCACGTGAACGCGGCCGCGCCGGACACGCGACGGCCGTTCGACGCCTACCTCGGCGGGTTCGACACGAGCGTGGAGCCCGATCCGTATCGGCTCTATCACTCCACCGAGTGCTCGTCGGCCGAGCGCTCGTCCACCTTCAACTTCATCTGTTACCAGAATCCGATGGTGGACGGCCTGATCGAGGCCGGTCGGACCCAGACCGATATCACCCGCCGGGCCGCCATCTACCACCAGTATGCGGTCGCCCTTGCCGATGATCTGCCGGTCATCTACGCCTGGTCGGACATCGTGCGAGAGGGGATCCGCCAGACCGTCGGAACGACCGCTGCGGGGGGCCTCAAGCTGGATACGCCGACCTGGTTCCATGAGGCTGAGAAGCTGACGAACGCGGAGTAGGGAGGGCTCAGCCCTCCGCGGTCGGTGCGGGCGTCGTCGCGGGGGCGGTGCCGGTTCCGGCGGCATCGCGGGCGGCGCCCCCGCTCCTCGGCACGGCCCCCTCGACCCCTTGGGTGGCCTCGCTGCCCGCCGCCCCGCCAGGCTGGCGGAAGTGACAGGCACACAGGTGTTCGGCGCCGAGGTCGATCAGCGGCGGCACCTCGACGGCGCAGATCTCCGGGTCGCCGAGCTGGGCGCGGAGCGGACAGCGTGGGTGGAAGCGACAGCCCTTGGGCGGGTTGACCGGGCTCGGCACGTCGCCGGTGAGGATGACGCGCTGGCGACGGATCTCTGGGTCGGGCACCGGGATCGCCGACATCAGCGCGGAGGTGTACGGGTGCTCCTGATGGCGGAACAGCTCGCGCCGGTCGGCGAGCTCCGCGATCCGACCCAGGTACATGACCGCGACGCGGTCGCTGATGTGCTCGACCACGCCCATGTTGTGCGCCACGAACACGTAGGTCAGCCCGAGCTCGCGCTGGAGCGACTTCAACAGGTTCAGGACCTGCGCCTGGATCGAGACGTCGAGGGCCGACACCGGTTCGTCGCAGACCACGAGATCCGGCTCCAGCACGAGGGCACGGGCGATGCCGATCCGCTGGCGCTGTCCGCCGCTGAACTCGTGCGGGTAGCGCCGCGCGTGGTAGGGCTGCAGCCCGACCATGTCCATGATCCGTGCGACCTTCGTGCGTCGCTCCGCCGGCGTTCCGAGACCGTGGATCCGGAGACCTTCGCCGATGCTGTCGCCGATGGGCGTGCGTGGGTCGAGGCTCGCATACGGGTCCTGGAAGATGATCTGCATCCGCCGCCGGTAGGCCTTGAGCGCGGCACCGCGGACCGAGGTGATGTCCTCGCCATCGAAGATGATCGTCCCGGACGTTGGCTCGATGAGACGCAGCAGCAGGCGCCCGACCGTCGTCTTGCCACAACCCGACTCCCCCACGAGGCCCAGCGTCTCGCCGCGGCGGATCACGAAGCTGACCCCGTCCACGGCCTGCACGAGACCGATGGTCCGCTGCAGGATGCCGCCGCGGACCGGGAAGTGCTTGACGAGGTCCCGCACCTCCACGAGGGGGGTCCCGGCCCCTGGCTCGGGTATCGCCGCTTCGGGCGGCGGGCTGGGCGCCAGCGTCATGCCCCGATCCCGCCCTGGCCCCGGGCAGGGAGCGGCTCCAGGCGCTCGCCATGTTCGCCCCGCGGCATCAGGCCGCCTGCGGCATCGTGGTAGAGCCAGCAGCGGACATCGTGGCCCGATCGCACCGGGCGCAGCAATGGATGGACCTCGTTCGCGATGGCGACGTCTTCCTCGATCTTCGTGGCACAGCGCGGCGCGAAGCGACAGCCCTTGGGCAGGTCGATCAGGTTGGGCACATTGCCCGGGATGACCGCGAGCTCGTCCTGGACCGCCCCGACGACGGGGATGGAGCCGATCAGTCCTCGCGTGTAGGGATGCAGCGGCCGCCGGAACAGCGAGGTGACGTCGGTGTGCTCGACGATCTCGCCGGCGTACATGACGGCCACCCGATCGCACATCTCGGCCACGACCCCGAGGTCATGGGTGATGAGCACGATCGCGGTGCCGGTCTCGTCGCGCAAGTTGCGCATGAGGTCGAGGATCTGGGCCTGGATGGTGACGTCCAGAGCGGTGGTGGGCTCGTCGGCGATGAGCAGCTCCGGCTCGCACGCGAGCGCCATCGCGATCATCACGCGCTGGGCCATGCCGCCCGACATCTCGTGGGGGAAGTTCTTGAGGCGGCGCGCCGGGTCCGGGATGCCGACCATCCGCAGGAGCTCTTCGGCCCGGCGGTGAGCGTCCTTGCCCTTCATCCCACGGTGGATCCGCAGCACCTCCTCGATCTGGCGACCGACGTCCCAGACCGGGTTCAGCGACGACGTCGGCTGCTGGAAGATCATGCTGATCCGGTCCCCCCGGATGCGCCGCATCTCGTCGTCCGAGAGCTTGAGCAGGTCCTGGCCATCGAACAGGATCTCGCCGTCTTCGATGCGGCCGGGCTTGGCGACCAGGCGCATGATCGACAGGCTGGTCACGCTCTTGCCACAACCCGATTCGCCCACGAGACCCATGATCTCGCCGCGATCGACATGGAAGTCGATGCCGTCGACCGCGCGCACGACGCCGTCGCGCGTGAAGAACGACGTGCGCAGGCCCTTCACCTCGAGGAGCGGCTTCTCGCCCCGCTCGCGGCGCCGCTTGCGCTCCGAGGCCGGGCGGATCTCCTCGATGACGCTCTCGTCGAGGGAGACGCCGAGGACCTCGGGCAGGGTCGTCGTCGTCTCGTCGGTCATCGGTTCAGCCTCGGGTCCAGCGCGTCGCGCAGGCCGTCGCCGAGCAGGTTGAAGGCCAGCACCGTGAGCGCGAGCGCCAACCCTGGGAAGACCACGAGGTGGGGGGCCGCGAACATCGTGTTGCGGGCGATCCCGATCATCGATCCCCATTCCGCGTCGGGAGGCTGCGTGCCGAGCCCCAGGAAGGACAGCGCGGCCACGTCGAGGACGGCGGCCGCGATGCCGAGCGTGCCCTGCACGATCAGCGGCGTGAGCGCATTTGGGATGATGCGGCGAGTGAGCATGCCGAACGAGGACTCGCCCAGCGCCCGCGACGCCGTCACGTAGTCGCGCTCGCGGATGGAGATGACCGAGCCCCGCATGATGCGGGCATAGACCGGGATCGCCACGATGCCGATCGCGAGCTGCGCATTGAGGAGGCCGCTCCCGAGCACCGTCACGATCGCGATCGCCAGCAGCAGGGCCGGGAACGCGAGCAGGACGTCCATGATCCGCATCAGGAGGTTGTCGAGCTTACCGCCCGCATAGCCGGCGAGCGCGCCGATGACGGCACCGATGACGATCGCGAACCCGACCGTCAGGAAGCCGATCCGGAGCGACACGCGGGTCCCGTGCACGACCCGGCTGAAGACGTCGCGGACGTTGCCGTCGACCCCGAAGTAGTACTCCGGCTGGGTCGCCGGGCAGCCGAAGGCGTGGATGCACGGCGGCGCCAGCTTCTTGGCGCCTTCGACACCGATGAGGACCTGGTTCGGCGGGTGGGTGGCGATGACGTCGGCGAACACCGCCACGAAGATGAAGAACAACAGGACCGTCCCGCCGACGACGGCGTTGCGCTGCCGGAAGACGTTGCCCAGCGTGTCGCGCCAGATCGACGAGGAACGGGAACCGCGCCGCTCGGCGTCGAGGAGCTCCATGGCGGGGGGTGTCGTGACGGCCATCGTCAGCGCAGCCTGATCCGTGGGTCGAGATACGCGTAGGAGAGGTCGACGAGCAGGTTCACGACCACGAACCCGATCGCGATGACCAGGGTGAAGCCCTGGATCACCGCGTAGTCGCGGGCGCCGATCGCTTCAGTCACCGCGCGCCCGACACCGGCGAGGTTGAAGATGGTCTCGGTCAGGACCGCGCCACCGAACAGCCCGCCGAGCTGCAGACCGATGATGGTCACAACCGGCAGGAGGGCATTCCGGAAGGCGTGCTTCAGGACGACCGCCCGATCCCGGAGGCCCTTGGCCCGGGCGGTGCGGACATAGTCGAGCCCCAGCTCGTCGAGCAGGCTCGAGCGGGTCATCCGGGCGATGATGGCCAGCGGGATCGTGCCGAGGGCGAGGGCCGGCAGGATCATGTGCCGGACGGTATCGGCGAGCAGCGCTCCGTCGAGCCGGACGATCGCGTTGAAGGTGTGGATGTTCGACAGGAAGTCGAGGATCGCCCGGAGCGGCCCCTGGAGATCCTGGACGCCCCACACCTCGGCCAGCTCCGGGGCCGACGTACCGGCGGGCAGTCGGGCCGAGGGCGGCAGCTCGAACGGCGTGCCGTTGAGCGTGACCGCGAAGAAGTAGGCGAGCACGAGCCCCAGCACGAAGACCGGGGTGGACACCCCGACGTTGGCGATGAGCATCGTGAAGACATCGGCGATGGAGTTGCGGCGATATGCCGACACGATGCCGAGGGTGACGCCCACGATGATCGCGAAGGTCAGGGCGTACAGCGTCAGCTCCACGGTCGTCGGCAATCGCTGGATCAGCAGGTCCGTGACGGGCAGGCCGAACTTCGACGACACCCCGAACTCGCCCGCGGCGATCGTCTGGAGGTAGATCACGAACTGGTTGTCGACGAGGGTCGCCGGCACCTCCGCGGCGCGGACCTCGATCTTGCCCTGGACACGGAAGACACCCGGCAGGATGGCCTTGTCGAGACCGTGCTCGACCGCGTACCGCTCACAGGTCACGGCGTTGGCTCGTTCGCCGAGCGCCGCGGAACAGGGATCGCCCGGGATGATCCGGGCCAGCGCGAAGACGAGGAAGACGATCCCGATCAGGACCGGGATGCTCAGGATCAGGCGCCGGATGATGAATTTGGTCATCGGATCAGCGCGATGCGTCCCCTCGTGCGGGTAAACGAAGGGACGCCACGTCGTGGCGTCCCTTCGTCATGTGTTCGGGGGGTCGTCAGGAGGGCGATGCCGCCGCGGATGGCGCCGGCGAGGCCGGAGCGGGCGGCGGCACGTTCAGCTGACCACCGAACAGGTAGCCCCAGTACTCGAACAGGCCTTCCCGTCCGATATGGAGCGGATGTGCGGCATCCCACTGGACCGCGTACGACGTGACGACGTCCTCCGCGTCCAGGGTGGCGCCGTTGTGGAAGACCACACCCTCGCGAAGGGTGCAGGTCCACACACTGGAGTCCTCGTTCGGCTCACACGCCGTGGCCAGGAGCGGCTCCGGCGCTGTCCCACCGACCTCGTACGAGTACAGCGGCTCCATGATCTGCTCGCAGACACGGAGGGCCTCGCCATCCGTCTCGTCCGCGCAGTACAGGCCACCGGGCTCACCGCCCTGCAGCCAGACGAGCTGGTTGCGGTCGCCGGCCTTCATCGCGAACAGCGCCTCGTTGCCCAGCGGCGACGAATGCGCGCCCTCGACGTCGGCACGGAAGACCGTGGCCGAACCACCGTGCGCGATCGGGACGAGCGGCACGTGTGACCTGACGGCGTTGTTGGCGCTCGTGTAGGCCGCCTGGCGGGTCGCCTCATCGGCCGACTGCCCACCCTCCTGGAGCGGAGCGGTGATATCGGGGAACTTCGCGCCGAGGCTCTCGTCGGCACCGACGCCGAAGAAGACATCGAGGAAGTTCGTGACGTCGGGATAGTCGGCACCCCAACCCAGGATGAACAGGCCGTCCAGCTCGCCACGGCTGGCCGTGGTGAGGTAGGTGGTGTCGTCCTGGACGTCGATCTCGGCGGTGATGTTGAGGTTGGTCTTGAGCTGATCCTGGAGGTCCGTGGCGACATCGACCGGCAGGGCGATATAGCCGCGCGGGAGGGCCCGCAGGTGCAGCTTGGTCGTGAAGCCGTCCGGATAGCCGGCCTCGGCCAGGAGTTCCTTGGCCGCGGCTGCGTCGAACTCGGGCCACGCGTCGCCGGTGCATCCGAAGGGGATGTCGCACGGCGTGAAGTGGGTGGCGACCGAAGATCCGGGCGGGTAGAACGTATCGACGATGCGCTGCCGGTCGATGCCGATGGCGATCGCCTGGCGGACCTTCTCGTTGTCCCAGTACTGCTTGGTGTTGTTCATCCCGACGTACATGACGTTGAGCGCCGTGCGCGGGAAGAGCTTGAGCTCGGCGTTGGCGTTGATTGCCTCGAAGTCGTCGGGACCCGGATTGTCGATGCCATCGACCGTGCCGGAGGTGAGCTCGACGAGCCGCTGTGCGGGCTCCGTGCTCCAGCGGATGACCGCGTCCGGCGTCAACGGGGCGTCACCCCAGTACTCAGCGTGCGTCTCGAGCGCGATGTCCGAACCGGACGTCCAGGCCTTCAGCTTGTAGGGACCAGTGCCGTTCGGATTGCGGAACAGGGCCTCGCCACCGCCACCGGTCTCCTGGAGGAAGGCCGAATCCTGGATGGCCAGCGACGTGAACGCGACCTTCGAAAGGAAGGCGGCGTCAGGGGCGCACAGGGTGAACTCGACCGAGTTGGCGGCCGTCGCCTTGATCGATCCGATCTGGCCGCTGTAGCCCTCTGTGCCGCATGCGCTGCTGCCGTCCTCGGGATACGAGACCGGCGTGAATGGGGCACTGCTTTGCGGCGCTTCGCTGGCCCCGCCCGCGCTGGGGGGAGCGACGCTCGCGGACGGTGTCGCACCTCCGCACGCCGAAGCGATGATCACGGCGCTGCCGAGCAGCGCGGTGAGCCTGAGCGGCAGGCTCGATAAGCGAGTCATGCGCTGAACTCCTCCTCATGATGTCCCCCTGCCGCCCGTCACCTCCCTGGCCGGCTGCATGGGACGTTCTGGTCGTCGTCGGACATGGTCCGGCGGCGAGTCGCGGGAACAGTAGCACCGGCGGGGCCGCCATGCCAGCGTACGGAAGCCGTTTGCGCACCGCGTCGTGCGGGTTCGCGAGGGGCCGCCGGGGCACGTCCGGCCGGCCGAAACGATCGAGCTCGGGGGCGGTTCGCGTATGCTCGCGCGCATGGAGTCGCTCCGCGTGGCCCTCGCGCAGCTCGCACCCAGCCTCGGCGAGCTTGACCGGAACCTCGCCCGGCACCACGAGCTCCTCGAGGAGGCGCGCGCCGATCGTGCCGATCTCGTCGTGTTCCCGGAGCTCGGCCTCACCGGCTACCAGCTCCAGGACCTCGCGGCCGAGGTCTCGCTCCGGCTCGACGACCCGCGACTGGCGGATCTCGCTGCCGCGACCGCCGATCTCTCGGCCATCGTGTCCTTCGTCGAGGAGTCTGCCGATCACCGGCTGTTCATCGCCGCCGCCCTCCTGGAGGACGGCGAGATCCGGCACGTCCACCGCAAGCTGTTCCTGCCGACCTACGGCCTGTTCGATGAGCGGCGGTTCTTCGGGGCCGGGGAGATGCTGCGCGCCGTCCCGTCCCGCCTGGGCGTCGGGCTCGGGATCGGCATCTGCGAGGACTTCTGGCACCTCACCGTCCCGCAGCTCCTGGCGCTCGACGGCGCCCAGATCCTCATCAACGTCTCCTCGTCGCCGGGTCGCGATCTGGCCGCCACGAACGAGGTGGGTCTGGGCACGGCGACATCGTGGCGGACGCTCATGCGGACCTACGCCCAGCTGACGACCTCGTTCGTGGTCTTCTGCAACCGCGTTGGGGTCGACGAATCGATCTCGTTCTGGGGCGGCTCCGAGGTGATCTCGCCGACCGGGACCGCGCTGCTGAGCGCGCCGCTGTACGACGAGGGCCTGTTCAGCGTGGACATCGCGCTCGCGGACGTCCGGCGCGAGCGTATCGGGTTGCCGCTCCTGCGTGACGAGCGCCCGGAGCTCCAGCTGCGTGAGCTGGGCCGGATCATCGCCGAGCGCGCGGGGATGGCGCACGACTCCACGAGCGAGCCGGGCGCCGAGCCCGGCATCGACCTGGCCCCCGGCGATCGGTCGCCGCATCCGATCGGGTTCCGTCGGAAGGCGGGCTCATGACGAGTCCGGTCGCCTTCGACCTGCCGCCGGAGCTGGCGATCGACACGGACATCGCCCGCCGGGTCATCGGCGACTTCATCCGCGGCCAGCTGCGCCAGGCGGGGTTCGAACGGGGGGTCCTCGGGCTGTCGGGCGGCATCGATTCGGCGCTCGTCGCGTACCTCACGGCCGAGGCGATCGGCCCGGAGCGACTGCTGTGCGTGCTAATGCCGTATCGAACCTCGTCGCCGGCCTCGCGCACGGACGCCGAGGCGGTGGTCCGGGCGCTCGGGACCGCATCCGAGGTCGTCGACATCACGCCCATGGTGGATGGGTTCTACGGGCCCGACACCGACGCCTCGGATCTGCGGCGCGGCAACTTCATGGCGCGGATGCGGATGAGCGTCCTCTACGACCGGTCGGTGACCTGGGGCGGCCTGGTCGTGGGCACCGGCAACAAGACCGAGTCCCTGATCGGCTACACGACGATCTTCGGCGACTCGGCCTGCGCGTTCAATCCCATCGGGGACCTGTACAAGAGCCAGGTGCGCCAGGTCGCGGCGGCCATCGGCGTGCCCGACACGATCATCGCGAAGGCACCATCGGCCGACCTGTGGCCGGACCAGACCGACGAGGGCGAGGGTGGCTTCAGCTACCCGCAGCTCGATCGGCTGCTGTTCTGGCGCATCGACAAGCGTCGCTCCATCGACGAGGTCGTCGCGCTCGGGTTCGATCGCGCGCTGGTCCAGCGCGTGGACCGCATGGTCGCGGGCGCCGAGTTCAAGCGCCAGGTGCCGCCGATCGCCAAGCTCGGACCGCGAACCGCGGGCGTCGACTACCTGTACCCGCGTCGGCGGCCGGGCTCGGCTCGGGAGTGAGCGGGGGCGTCCTCTTCGTCGTCGCGACGCCCATCGGGAACCTGTCCGACGTGACGATGCGCGCCCTCGAGGTGCTCGCAGCCGTGCCGCTGATCGCGGCGGAGGACACGCGCCGCAGCAAGCGCCTCCTCGACCGGCACGGGTTGGCGACCCGGCTGACGAGCTTCCACGCCCGGAGCGGGCCGGGTCGGCTGGCGTCCCTCCTGGAGCACCTCCGCGGCGGGGACGACCTCGCGCTGGTGACCGATGCCGGCACGCCGGTCGTGAGCGATCCGGGTGCCGACCTCGTGGCCGCCTGGGCGGGGGAGGGCGGCCGGGTCGTGCCGATCCCCGGCGCTTCGGCTGTCCTCGCCGCCGTGGCCGCGTCCGGGGTCACGGGGCCACGCTGGTCGTTCGAGGGATTCCTGCCGCGCTCCGGACGCGACCGTCGCGAACGCCTCGCCGCCATCGCTGCGGATGGCCGGGGCACGCTGGTGTTCGAGGCCCCGGGTCGGGTCGCGGCAACGCTCATCGATCTGGCAGCGGCGTGCGGACCCGATCGGCATGGGGCGGTGTGCAGGGAGCTGACGAAGGTCCATGAGCAGATCGCGCGCGGGACGCTGGCGGATCTCGCGGCGGCCGCGTCCGACGGCTCGATCCCGGCGCGCGGCGAGTTCGTGCTCGTCATCGGGATGGGGACGGCCGCGGTTCCCGACGGTGCCACGAGCGACGAGGACCGCGAGGCCGAGGCACGGCGGGAGGTCGACCGGCTGGTCGCGGCCGGCGTCGGCCGGAGCGATGCCGCTCGCCGGATCGCGGCGGCCACCGGGATCCCCAGACGGCGGCTGTACGGCGGGGGAGCGGCTCGGGATCCTGTGGAGAAGCGGCCGACGTGACCATGCTCCCCGACGTCTCATTCGATCCGCATGACCCCGCCTTCGTCGCGGATCCCTATCCCGCGTACGCCCGGGTCCAGGAGGCGACGGCAGTCTGGCATCCGCCGGGAGACCACCTCTGGTACCTGACCCGCTTCGCAGACGTCCATGCCGCGTTCCGCGACCGCCGGCTCGGCACCAACTTCCTGCATCGGTACACGCCGGAGGAACTCGGGCTCGCCCCCGGGATCCCCGTCTGGCGCGATCCCCGCTGGGAGGACTTCGCCACCTTCGAACGGTGGGAGCTGCTCAATCTGGAACCGCCAGCCCACACGCGGCTGCGACGGCTCGTGATGGAGGCGTTCACGCCGCGCTCGGTCGAGGGGATGCGCACGTCGATCCACGAGCGGGCGCGGGCGTTGCTCCAGCCCGGCCGGGACGCCGGTTCTGTCGAGCTGGTCGAGGGCTACGCCCAGCATTTCTCGATCGGCATCATCTGCGACCTGATCGGCGTCGCCCCGAGCGACCGCGAGACGATCAAGCGACTCTCCGATGACACGATCCGGATGTACGAGCCGGCGCCATCCGTGGAGCAGCAGGCCCGCTCGAATGCGGCGGCCGGCGACTTCCGGCGATACCTGCTCGACGTCGTCGCGGACCGGCGGCGACGCCCGGCCGGCGACCTCCTGTCGGCGCTCATCGATGCCACCGTCGAGGGCGAACGGCTGACCGACGACCAGATCGTCTCGACCGCGATGGTCCTGCTCATGGCGGGGCACGAGGCGACGGTCAACGCGACCACGAACGGCATCGCGGCGCTTGCCGCCCATCCCGATCAGTGGCAGCGCATCCGCAGCGGGGCGGTGAGCCCACGAACGGCGATCGAGGAAGTCCTGCGCTTCGACCCGCCGCTCCAGTGGTTCGGGCGCTGGGTGCTTGACGAGGGGTTCGAGGTGGATGGCGTGCCCATCCCCCGGGGCGCCCGGGTCGCGCTGGTGCTCGCGGCCGCCAATCGCGATCCACGCAAGTACGACGAGCCTGGCCGCTTCGACATCGGGCGAGCCGATTCGAGCCACCTGTCGTTCGGTGGCGGCATCCACTTCTGCATCGGCGCACCGCTGGCGCGGCTGGAGCTCGAGACGACCCTCACCGAGCTCGCAAGATCGGAGCCAGAGCTCGTCGTCGTCGAGCCGCCGGTCCGCCGATCGACGTTCCAGTTCCGCGGCTATGAGCGGCTGGTCGTCGCGATCTCCGAGCCGCGGACGTGACCGCGGCCGGCCCGACCTCCGCGGGCCTCGCTCGCCGCGGGCCCCGAGCTCGCCGCGGGGCCCGATCGGTCGGCTAGTACATCGTCGTCCGGGTCAGATGGTGTGGCCAGAACGTGGCGTGGTAGGTCTTCCACAGCCGGAAGTCGATCTGCGGGATGACGAGCTGCTTGTCGGGTGGTCGGAGCTCGTTGATCGCGCTCGTGAGGAGCGCGGTGGCATACACGGTGTGCGCGCGCAGCTCGATCTCGTCGGGGCTGTCGCGCGGGATGATCACACCGTTGTTGATGCGCGTCTCGAGGTCGGCGGTGTACTCGGTGATGCCCAGGAGTCGTAGTGCCACTGGGACGATGTAGTCGGCGAAGGCCGTCATCCGCGACAGGTCCCGCAGGCCGTCGCGACCGAGCCGGACGAAGACCGCGTGCAGCATCCAGAGGCAGAGCTGGGCCAGCTTGTAGAACTCCACGCGATGCCCGTCGTAGGTGCTGCTGTCCTCGAACCGGGGGAAGTCCGCCAGCAGGCGCTCCAGCATGCCGTTGCCGCCCGCATACATCGCCCGATCGCAGCTCGCTGCCCAGACGTGCGCCTTGCCGTCGAAGCGGTCGACGAGCGTCGCGCCGATCTCGTTGAGGATGGCCACGCGTTCGTCGAGCATCGGCATCTCGATCGTCCCATCGAACAGGCGCGCCAGGTCCGCCCTCGTGACGCTCGCCATCCACGACCCATCCAGGATCGGCTGACCCTCGCTCCAGGCCCGGTGCACACAGGCCAGCATCGCCTCCGAATCCACGTAGCGGGCGCCCCCGTAGTCGACCTCGAATTTCACTGACGTCTCGAAGTCGGTGAACGCGAAGTTCAGCGCCGATTCGAACATGACGAGGTCGGTCAGGACATCAGGGTCCTGCCCGAAGTCGAAGAGGAACGATCCATCCGGCAGGCCGAACTCCTCGTAGGCCATCCAGCCGGCCACGCGTCGGATGCCTTCTTCGGACGTGTGGACGTTCCGGGATGCCTCGATCACGGGCAGTGTCGATACCAGCACCTCGCTGTCCCATCGCTCGATCGCGCGCATGGATCCTCCGTGGGGGCCGGGCCGTCGGGCCACTCCGGGGCGCCGGCCGGGACGCCGGCCGGGCAACGATACGGGAGCCATCGCGGGTTGCACGGGCGCGCCCGCGGCCCGCACCATGGCCCGGGGTCGACCGGGCGAAGCCAGGCGTGAGGAGACGGGCGAGTGCCAGGAAGGGTGCGGTGAGCCAGCGGGGCATCGTGGTCGTGGGCAGTACGAATATCGACCTCATCGCCTACGCCGACCGACTGCCCGAGGACGGCGAGACGGTGCTCGGGAGGGAGTTTCGCCAGGGGTTCGGCGGCAAGGGCGCGAACCAGGCGGTGATGGCCGCGCGGCTGCTGATGGACGTGGCGATCGTCAATGCCGTCGGCGACGACGGCTACGGGACCGCCACGATCGCCAACTTCGAAGCCGAGGGGATCTCCACCGCCTATGTCGTCCGTGTCCCGGGATCCTCCGGTGTCGCCCCCATCTGGGTCGACGGGCGCGGCGGAAACCGGATCATCGTCGTCCCAGGCGCGAACCAGAAGGTCCCGACCGAGCTGGCCGAACAGGCCGTCGTCGAACGCCGGCCGGCGGTCGTCGTCGGGCAGTTCGAGATCCCCCAGGAGGTCACGGCCGCGGGGTTCCGGGCGGCGCGCTCGATCGGCTCGACGACCATCCTGAATCCTGCGCCGGGGGCTCCGATCGCCCAGGACCTCCTCGACGTCACCGATTGGCTCGTCCCGAACGAGACCGAGTTCGCCCTCATCGCCGGAGAGCGGCTCCCAGCCGACCCTGAGATGGAGGTCGGGCAGGTCATGGCGTTCGCCGAGCGGTTGGGGATCGCGATCGTGGTCACGCTGGGTGAACGCGGCGCCCTCATCACCCGCCCAGGCGGGGTCCCGGCCCGAGTGCCGGCACCGTCCGTGACCGCGGTGGACACGACCGGCGCCGGCGACGCGTTCGTCGGCGCCTTCGCCGTCGGCCTGGCGAGGGGTGCCGACCCCGTGGCTGCCGCACGGCTCGGTTGCGCCGCGGCCGCGGACAGCGTGACCCGCCCCGGGACGCAGACGTCGTTCGCGGATCGTGACCGCGCGTCGGAGTTCCTTCGACTGTTGGACGGCTGACCGCGGCGCCGGGGTCCCCGGCTAGGGGGTCGGTGCCGGCTCCTGTTCGGTCGTCGTTGACGTCGCTGCATCCCCCCGCGCCGTCGGGGGCATCCGCTCGGCCGTCCTCGGCGGCGGCGCACCGGTGCCATCCGGCCCGTCGTCCTGATCGCGACCCCTGATCGCTTCGCGTGCCGCGACGGCCGCGACGGACGCGGCTCGGGCGACCCAGCGCCACTGCGGGCCGGCCATGCGGTCGATCATCAGGCTGGTGCGGTCGTCGGCGGCCGCCTCGATGACGGCGCCCGCGCCGGCCCGGACGAGGCGGCCGAGGTCCTCGAGCGTGCCGAGGGCGCCGTCATGCCGCTCACCCGTTGCGCCGGCCCCGACCACCGCCTCACCGGCCATCGCGCCCGCCCGGAGGTCGCGCTCGACCTGCAGGCGCTGGCGGTAGAGCACCTCCCACTCCTCGTACGGGATCTCGAGGATCGCGAGCTGCTCGTCGATCGCCGCCAGCTCGGTCGCGGCCGTGTCGTCGAAGCGCGGTGGACGGTCGGGTGTCACACCGGGCGGACGGGCCAGCGTCGCGAGCCGGTCCTCGACGGCCTGCGCCTCCGCGCTGATCGTGAGGTGAGCCGCCGACGTCGTGAGGCGGCTGGCCATCGCGGCTCGGGCGCGTGCCACGAGGGCGGGCTTGCCCGAGATCAGCAGGTCCATGGGATAGATGAGGATGTCGAGGTCCTTCCCATCGAGCTGGATGAGCTTCTCGGGGACCAGCGCTCCGGCGGACCCGCCCGCGACGGAGGCGAGCCACCTCGCCGGCTTCGACATCGCCGCGGGGGCGGACGTCGGCCGAACCTCGAGCCCGGCCGCTTCGAGTGCCCGGTCGAGGTCGGAGGCGACCTCGTCGTACTTGCCGGGCTCGATCACGAGTGGCACGTGGGCATCCGTCCATCGCTTGGCGAGGCTCTGTGCCTTGCGGAACACGGCCAGGCCGGCGAGGAAGATGAGCAGGACCGAGAGGAGCACCGTGAGTGGATAGCCGCGCGCGACGCTCTCGGCGATCTGCCCGGGTGATCGCTCCGCCCCGCGGGCGAGCATCAGGGTGAGCGCGCCGATCACGCCGGGCACGATCAGGGCCCCGGCCAGCATGATCAGTCGGATCACGTCCTCCGGGACGACGTCTTGATCGGGGATGAAGAGCAGCAGGAACGTGCCGACGTCCGGGAAGAGGACACCCGCCAGGAGCACGATCCAGATGACGGATCCGAACGTGATGCCGAGCAGGAGGTACTGGCGATCCGCCGGGACACGCCCGAACAGGAGCGTGCTCGCCCACCCGAGGGCCGTCATCAGGATCTTGCCGACGAAGCGCGACCCGAACGCGAACAGGGCGGCGAGGATTGCCATCGCCGCCAGCGTGCGGCAGCCCGGCTCTCGCGAGGTTCGCAGGGCATGCCATCGGCCTTACGGCTGCCTCTCGACTCCGATCGCATGTCGGCGGAACCGCGACGCCAGCTCCGCTGAGCTGACTCCCGGGCGGCACTGTCCCGCGTCAGCCAGGTATGTGTGCCGGCCGAGCCGGGTACGAAGCGGCGACGGCGCGGGAGGGGGGCTCGCGCCGCCGCCGTGGGGTGATCCTCGGGGGGAGCTCAGGCGGCGGCTTCCGCGCCGTCAGCCTCGTCACCGTCGTCCGGGTCGTCCGGATCGATCGCTTCGGCGCCCTCGGGCACCGGGTCGCTGGGTGGCGCGTCACCGAACTTCTCGGCCTGCGAGACGAGCGCATCCGCGGACTGCTGCGCCTCATAGTCCTTCTTCCGGCGACCCGACAGCATCTCGACGTGGCTGGCCACGACCTCCGTCTTCCAGTGACGCTGGCCGCGATCGTCGTCCCAGGAGCGTGTCTGGAGACGACCCTCGATGGCGACCTGCTGACCCTTGCCGAGATACGTGCCGGCGATCTCCGCCAGCCGATCCCAGGTGACGAGCGAACCTGACCCGATGGAGCCACGTGTCCGCCACCCCAACTTCCTCGAACGGTAGCCCCATCACGACCGCATCGATCATCTTCGTCATGGCCTCTTCGTCGACCAGGGGAAGATTCGGATGGGCCGGGAGCGCCCGTGCCGCGGCGAGCCCAATCACCGCATCGATCGGGTTGATGTCACCGCCGAACGTGATCGACCGCAGGATGGCGTCGGCCACCATGGGATCGGCCTTCACCCACACCCCGTAGTTGGGTACCCACTGGGACCAGTCGGAGTTGGGAACCCACCGAAAGACGGCCGTGATCCCCTTGTGCGGGTCGTCGTTCGCCATGTAGGTCCAGTCGATGGGCATTCGGTGTCTCCCTTCCGAATGGTGAAGCCCCGCCGCCCGGGGACCGGGATCAGCGGAGCTTCACCTGAGGAGAACAACCCGCCGACCTGACCAACCAGGGGCGCAACCTGATCGTAGGCCGCCGGAGCCCAGCGAGCCATAGCCCAGGCGTTCCTGAGTGAAACGGCATCTGCGGGGAACTGCGGGCCGCTCGGTGGCTCGTACGCCTCCGCTCGACGTTCTGCGATGGGCCCTCCCCTATGGTTGGCCTTACGCAAGGGAGGAACCGATGACCCCATATCGACTGGCCTTGACCGCGTTGATCGTGAGCGTCCTGTCCGCCACCGGAGCGCTAGCCGCCGTATCTCGACCGTTGCCGGAGCCGCCGCCAGTCGACCTCTTCGAAACGGACCTGCAGATCAAGGACCTGCAAGCGGCCGTCTCGTCCCTCCGCGACGATGTCTATCAACTCACCCAGGAATCAGCAGGTCAACAAGACCTGTCATTAATCGAAAGTCGGCTCGAGGTGCTTGCTCGACAAGTAGACGACGCGAGCGCCCAGGCCGACGCAGCGATTGCGCTGGTGGGCGCTGCCTGCGAGGCCGTGTCACTCCTTTCGGAGAGTGAGAGTGGTTTCGGGCCGCCACCGGGCAGCTGTTGATGGGGGCCTCGTCCCCCCTTGGCCCGAGGAGTGGCGGCAGTTAGCATGGGCTCTTGAACTCCGATTCGCCCAAGCGCCGGGTCGGACAGGAAGGAGTCGGGATGGGCATTCTCGACCGTGTGAAAACCAAGCGAGCAGAGCAGAAGGCCGAGGGCGAACGCAAGCAGGCTGTACGTGAGGAGGAGCGCGTCCGCGAGGCGGCGGAGGCCCAGCTGCGAGCCCAGATCGCCGCGGAACAGGAGCGTGAGGCCCAGGAGGCCGCCCAGCGGCAACGGGTGGTGGAAATCCTGGGGGCCGACCTTGCCGAGATGGAGGTCAATACGCCAGAGGAGGCCAAGATCGCCATCAAGATGGCCCGCCTGCGCAAGAAGGAAATCCAGGCCGAGAAGCGTGACCTAGCGGCCGAACTCGCCGATGTGCGCGAGCAATGGCGCGACCGTCAGGCCGGGAGGATTAGCACGGTGGGTCTGGGCCGGGGCACTGGCGGCAGGATGGTCCGAATGGGTGTCCAGGCGAAACGCCGAGGCGAGCGCATGGAGCATGCAGGGGAAGTAAACGAGTTGTCCGACCGGCGTCAGGAGCTGGACTCCCAGATCATGGTCATCGACCGCTTCGTGGTGGACCTTGAACGGCGGTCGCTCAAGGGATAGCGGCGTCGCCATCGCTACCATGGATGTCATGGATCGCCTCGCGACGTGGATCGGCATCGGAGGGTTGGGTATTACCCTCCTGGTCAGCTCCGTACCCCTCCGGAATGAGGCCCAGCAGGCAGCGTTGGGGCAGTTCGCGTTCGTCGCCGGCTGGGTGATTTTCGGAGCCGGGATCGTGGGCCTACTCGTCGTCGTGGGCCGGCGCGCCTCCCGGGCGCCCGATCCACCGCTGCCGCCACGCCTTTCGCCGTTGATGAAGACCGGAAATCGTAACCGGGTAAACCTCACCAATCTGCGGGGGCGCGGGTATGACGGTCCGGTCTTGGGGCACGACAACCAGATTGAGGGCGAGAACTGGGACTTGGACGTGAAGTCGGACGCAGCGCCCAAGAACTAGGAGTCCTCCCAATTCCGCCGTGCGGAAATGTTGCGGCCCTCGATGACGGCGTCGTCCCCGACCTCGATGGGAAGGTCGGTGTTGATCAAGTCGAGCCCGTCGATCTCAACCGATGCGCCGCTCACGCGGATACCCACTCGTGCGCCCTCTGCGACGTTGTTCACAAGCACGACGTCAGGGCCTCGTGGTATCTGTCGCTCGGCTGCCGATCGCGCCTCCACCCGGCGGATTGCTTCGTCGATCTGATCCCAGGCCATGGCCGCCAAGTTGACACATCATTGCGCTCGAAGATAGGTGACCTCGCGTCGTACCATCCCAGCCATGAGCACCGTGGATCACGGCGACCGCCACATCTGGACCGGCACCTTACCGCGATCCGTTCGCTGCGCCTTCATGACGTGCACGGCGCGACCTAGCCGACAGGAAATCGAGCGGCTGGCCGCCGAGGTTGCCCAGGCACGAGCGATGCGGACCGAGATCGACTACGAAACGCCGGCCCTCAACCTGCGGCTCCGCTCCGAGTTCATCGCTGGTGCCGAGGAGGACAGCCAGCGACGGCTCGGGCGCGGACTGACCGAGGAGGAGCTTCAGCGAGTGCTCCGGCGGTATCCCGGCGATGTCTGAAGGGTATCCGCTTGGCCACTGGGACGGTCCCAGGGCGAAGGTGAAATCGTGCTCTGGATCACTTGGCGCAACTTGACGGAGAGACCCGCACTCTCATGAACCCGCCGCCGTATCGACTCGAGGTCACCCTCGAGGCCGAGACGGGTCACCACGTTGTGAGGATCCACCTAGTAGACCCGTCTTTCACATTCCCGGAGCGACTAGGCCTACTTGTCGGCGACGCCGTTCACAACCTCCGATCAGCCCTCGACCACGCAGTGTGGCAATTGGCCGGCGCATCGGCTAGCCGGGTCAACCAGTTCCCGATCTTCGAGGCAGTGAAAAGGTTCGCGGATGCCGAGCCCAACTACCTACGTGGCGTGAGCGAAGCGGCCCGGCGGATCATCGAATCGGAGCAGCCGTACCACGACCCGCCGACTGGCCTGTCCATCCTCATGATCAGGCGCATGGATAACATCGACAAGCATCGCGTCATTCATGGGGCTATCGGCGCCGCTCCATTCATCCCGCCCGAGTTCGAGGGTGTCGCATCAGCAACCGGGAAGTACGTAGCCGACTTCCGTCTCTTGGAAGACGGCGCCGAAATCTACCGGATCACGAACTTCGAACCAACTTCGTCGAAGTTCGCCATCACGAGCGACTTCAAGTTCACGGTGCTGTTCGGGGACCCGGTCGAGGACATGGCAACGATGCTGCAGAGCACGGATCGGGCGGCTGCCTCCCACGCCGACCTTCGCATCGCGGCAAGAGAGGTCGGTCGGATCATTGATCGCCTGGCTGCGTTGGCCTGACGACGGTCCGTTGACGATGCCGCCGGCAGCACCATACGGTCGGGGTTGCGCTTTGATCCAATCGGGGGAGACACCCCCAGGCGATCGCCTAGGCCGCGACGAAACTCGAGCCTCGCGGCATGCGGCTATTGGGGTCGATGCCCGCGCAACCGGCCATTGACGCGAGGACGAACATGTACTCACGACGCTCAAGCTTCAGCGTCGGTCCCGGATAGGGAGGCTTGGAAATGTCTGATCGTGCCGCTGCTCGGAACGCTGGTGGGGGAACTAAATCACAGTCCGCGCGGGCCGCAATGGCTCGGTTGATCGGCGTTGGTCAGGCGGGTGCAAAGCCCTGTGACCCGGGAGAAGGCACACAAGCGTGCTCAGACTGCCTGCTCGATTGCTTCCTCGACAACATGGACGATGTCGACGCGATGTTGAGGTGCAACGAGACGGAGTGCAACTTCCCATCGGGTAATGCGGGGAACCCGGCCAGCTACATGGTGCCGTTGGTCATGGCCGTGGTCCGAGCTCAGCGGTAGACGTCGTAGCAGACCCAAACGCACCTTCCAGGCGGGACTGTCGCGCTCGGTCCGGTGATCAACAGTATTCGGAGGGCCTGCCCCCATCGCCAACTGTTCCCGGCCAGCAAGAAAGCCCTCGCCCGGCGGTCCGGTGCCGGGGGCTTTCGTCTACCCGAGTCGCTCGGCCATGAACGCCGTCACGCCCTTGTACATTTCTTCAACGTCACCTGACTGGAATTTGGTCCACTCGCCATGGTCCGCGTAGTTCCGTATCTCAGCCCACATCGTCACACGCTTGGCAACGAGCGGGTTGAACACGCCACGCTCGCGAAGCTTGCTGCTGAGAGCGTTCATGTCGTCTCGTGGCGCGACCGGAATGTTCTCGGAAGACGCGATCCTGCGGAGCCCGTCCTCTACAACGGCTCCGATCAGGGACGCTGCCGCCTGGTAATGACCCGCTTCCAAGAGGTGGCCAGCTCCGTCCAGCAAATTCGAGAACACGGAGGCGGCCATTAGATCGGCTTGCGTCCGCAGGAATCCAGCTTCAACGTCATCCCGCAGCGCTTGGAGGATGCCGCACCGGTCCTGGTGAGGTGTCGTAGCCACTTTGGCATCAGACTGAAAGCTTGTGTAGTACGATGATCCGTACCGACGACTACGCGATAGCGTGATCACCACACCAGCCGCCAACTCCGCGTAAACTCTCTCCATGCGACCCGCTTCCAGAGCCGCGAACGGCGAGCGTCTCCCCGTCTCAATTCAGGAGTCCAGTCGCCGCAGCACTGCCTCGTCGTTCAGGTTGGGCGCCATGAAAGCCATGATACGGGCGACTTGAGCCGAGTCCTCGTGATCTCAAAACCTGGGTTGGTACTCGGCCTTTTCGCGGCCGCCCCCGATGAACTCGTTGCTTGCCACGGTGAACGTCGTGACGTTCTTTCCCGAGGCGAGGCTGCGCATCTCCGGGTCGCGCGTCAGGCGCCCCGTGAGCAGGACCTTGTTCACGGTCCGATCTCCTTCCCGGTCGGCCGGAATGGTCCGGTCCCGACCCTGCGTGCGGACGGCGGGTCCATTCGGCGGCGGGCTGGGTCGCCGGCCCCGGCGGACGGGCCCGGCGGGGTCGCGTTCGGCGGTACGGCGGTACGGCGGGGCGGTCGTTTCGGCGGGGCCGACGATCACCGGCGGGCAGGACGGACCCTAGCAGCGGGTCCTTACCGCGGCCGTCTCGGTGACTTCATCCAGACTTACCCGCTCCGGGCCGCGAACGGCCGGTTGACCATCGGTGTTGACCGGGTGTAAGCCATCCCTGACCGATCGAGCGGCCCTGCGAGGGCCGGCCAGGGAGAGGAGCGCGTGTGGTGGGCAGGTATCTTGTCGTCGCCAACCAGACGCTCGGCGGCGAGCCGCTCATGAACGAGATCCGGAACCGGATCGCGGCGGGACCGAGCTCCTTCTACGTGCTGGTGCCGGCGATCCCGGTCAATGTCGATACGCTTGCTGAAGTCCTGGCGAGTACGGAGACGGGTGTCCCTGCGGAGACGGTGGCCGGTCTGGCCGAGCGCGACGAGACGCTCCGTCATCGGGCCGAGACCACCTCCCGGTCACGATCGTCCCAGCTGATGACCCAGATCCGTGCCGAAGGCGGCGAGGCCGAGGGGGACATCGGCGACACCGACCCGCTCAAGGCCATCGAGGCCGTGATGGCGACCGGACCGTTCGACGAGGTCATCATCTCGACGCCCCCGCTCGGCGTGTCGCGGTGGCTGCGGCTGGACGTGCCCCACCGCGTCGAGCGGAGGTTCAAGGTCCCCGTGATCACCGTCACGGGGCATGCCTGATACAGATCGTCCGCGCCCGGCGATTCGCAGTTTTGGAGAAGCCGCCGCGGCCGCGACTCCCTAGCATCAGGGTCGCCCACCTGCGGATCTAGAAGAGGACCTGCCATGACGACCACAGAGAAGTCGGCCAAGCCCAGCCCCGGGCGCGACACGTCGTCCGAGACATGGACGGACGAAGAGCGAGCGGCGATGAGGGAGCGCGCCAAAGAGGCGAAGGCTGCCTCGCGCGGCGGCAAGCGCGCAGACAAGGGGGACGGCGAGGGCGAGGTGCTCGCGAAGATCGCCGAGATGCCCGAACCGGATCGCATCATGGCCGAGCGGCTCCATGCGGTCATCAAGGCCAGCGCCCCATCCCTGTCGCCGCGAACCTGGTACGGGATGCCCGCCTATGCCAGAGACGGCAAGGTCGTCTGCTTCTTCCAAGCCGCGGACAAGTTCAAGTCGCGGTATGCCACGTTCGGCTTCAATGACGACGCGAAGCTCGATGACGGCACCATGTGGCCGACCTCCTGGGCGCTCACGGCGTTGACCGCCGCCGACGAGAAGAGGATCGCCGCGCTCGTGAAGAAGTCGGTGAGTTGAGCTCCGTGGTGGCTGGCGCCTGAAGTCAGCGGGACGCGGACCCAGAGCGTCCCGGCCGTGGCCCACCGGGTGTCGGCAGCGTGGTCACGGAGCCCCCGGGCCCGGCCGGTTCGGGCCGACGCCGGGTCGTCCGCGGTTCCGCCTTGCCGCCATTCACATCGAGCACGCCGTCCGGCGCCATCGTGCGCGAGTCGACCGGGTCGGACAGCGACTCCGATGCGACGCCCCCCGCGGCGGTCTCATCGGTCCGCCGGCGTCGCCGCACGGGTCGACCGGGCACCGCGTCGGGAACCATGATCGCCGGCCCACGGTGCGGCTCGCCGCTGGGGTGACCCGCGATCATCGCGACGACCGCCGGATCCGGGGCGGGGGCTTCGTACATGTAGAGGTCGCAGAAGGACTCGACGAGCTCCGGATCGAACTGCGTCCCTGCGTGGCGCCGGAGCTCGGCGATCGCCGCCTCGTGGGTCATCGCGCGCTTGTACGGGCGGTCGCTGATCATCGCGTCGTACGCATCGGCGACGGCCACGATCCGGGCGCCCAGGGGGATCTCGTTGGCGCGCAGGCCATAGGGATAGCCGTGGCCGGCGTATCGCTCGTGGTGATGGAGGATGATCGGCACCGCGTCCTTGAGCGCCGCAGCCTGCTCGAGGATGACCTGGCCGATGCGCGGATGCTGGACGACCGCGCGCCACTCGGCCGACGTGAGCGCGGACGGCTTCTCGAGGATCTCCTGGGGTACCGCCACCTTGCCGACGTCGTGCAGGAGCGCAGCCATCCGGAGTCGATCGATATCGGCATCCGGCAGCTGCAGCCGCTTGGCCATCGCCACGACGATCGTCGCGATGAGCGGTGACGGCTGCCCCCGGTAGTGGGGGAGAGGGACGAGCACCGAGGTGAGCGCGGCCGTCGCCGCGTCTCGTGCCTGCTGTCCGACCTGCAGCGCCCGCGCTCGTCCGACCGCCGAGATCGGCGCACGCGGCACCCGGTTGTCGTCGTCGGGCTCGGCGAAGATGTACGTCTGGTTGCGCCCGAGCGACTTGGCCGAGTACATCGCGGCGTCGGCGTCCCGGATCAAGGTCTCCATGCGGACCTTGTTGCCGATCCCGCCGGCGATCCCGATCGAGATCGTCACCGCGATATGCTGGCCACCTTCGACCGCGAAGCGCTGCCGCTGGACGAGCGTGCGGAGCTTCTCGGCGAGGACCGCGCCCTCCTCGACGTCGGTCTCGGTCAGGATCAGCATGAATTCCTCGCCGCCGTAGCGCCCGATCATGTCGGATCCGCGCAGGTTCTCCGACAGCGTCTGGGCGACCCCCCGCAGGACGACGTCGCCGACGCCGTGACCGTACGTGTCGTTGACGGCCTTGAAGTGATCGATGTCGACGAAGGCGACCGACAGGGGTCGGTCGTAGCGGGTCGCGCGGACGACCTCCGCGAACAGCTCCGCGAGCAACGCCTGGCGGTTCGCCACGCCCGTCAGCCGGTCGAAGGTGGCCCGGTCGTGGGTGTCGGCCAGGGCGCCCGAGATGTCGTTGACCGCGGCAGCGAGGCGCCCTTCGAGTCCGGCCCCGCGGGCGTTCACCTGGATCGCGTAGTCGCCCTTGGCGATGCGTTCTGCGGCCTTGACCAGGCGCGAGAAGCGGTAGCGGAAATGGGCGGCCACGACGAGCGCAGTCAGGGACACACCGATCGCGCCGGCCGCGATGGCGGCGAAGATCGATCGGTGCCCTTCATCGATCCAGGAGATCAAGGCATCCGGCACGAACAACGACAGGGCCCCGATCGCGACAGGTGCCGCGAGCGCGAGGACCCCGAGCAGGCGCATCACGTTCCTTAGGCTACCGGCGAGCGACGTTCCGACGGCCACGCCGGAGGTACGTCGGGGCCGCCGCCATAGGTACCATCGGCGCCCGTCCTCGCCGCGGTGCGGCGGGCCCTCGATGGGTCGCGGACCCATTCACGGCCCGCTTCGCGGCCGGACCCGGCTGCTATACTCCGGCCGTCCTCGACCGCAAGCGGGGCGCCCGCGAACCAGGAGGTCAAGCGATCGCGCGTGCAGGGCGCATCGGCCGTCCCGTGAGGCGTCCGAGCGACCATCGACCAGCGATCCGCCGAGGCGTCGGCGGCGCAAGACGGGATATCTCTATCCAAGTCCCAGACCCGACGGTCCGGGACTTTTTGGTTGGCCGCCTGCCATCCCGGTCCAGCTCGGCGTTGCCGGCCTGCGCCGCTCGCTCACGCACCTCGGGTGCGCTCGCTCACGTGCTCGGCCGGCGCCTTGATCTGGACCGTCTGGCAGGCGGATTCTCGGTAGGCCGCGTGTAATGCCGGCTACGGTGATCGTCGGGCTCCAGTGGGGCGACGAGGGCAAGGGCAAGACGACCGACTTCCTGGCGGAACAGACGGCCATGGTGGTGCGCTACCAGGGCGGCGACAATGCCGGCCACACGGTCGTCCGGGGTGACGAGGTGTTCAAGCTCCAGCTGACACCGTCGGGCGTCCTGTATCCCCACATCACGTCCGTGATCGGCAACGGCGTCGTCGTCAATCCCGTGACGCTGCTGGCCGAGTTCGACATGCTCGAGGCTCGGGGCATCGGAACGAGCCGCGTCCGGGTCAGTCGCAGCGCGCACGTGATCATGCCGTATCACGTGGCGCTCGACCAGGCGAACGAGAGCCGGCTCGCCGGCGACAAGGTCGGGACGACCGGTCGTGGGATCGGGCCGACCTACGGCGACCGCGCCTGGCGTCTCGGCCTGCGCATGGAGGACCTGCTCGACCGGGCCGTCCTGCGCGAACGGATCAGCCGCGTCCTGCCCGACAAGAACCTGCTGCTGTCCTCGATGGGGTCGCAGTCCTTCGAGGTCGACGCCCTCGTCGACCAGGCCGCCGGCTGGGGGGACCGGCTCCGGGAGCACCTGGACGACACGACCTGGCTCGTGCAGGCGGCGCTGGCCCGCGGCGAGCACGTGCTCCTGGAGGGCGCCCAGGGCACGCTGCTCGACCTCGACCACGGGAGCTATCCGTTCGTAACGTCGTCGAACCCGGTCGCGGGCGGGGCGTGCACGGGTGGCGGGATCGGACCGCTCCAGGTCGACGAGGTCATCGGTGTCATGAAGGCCTACTCGACGCGCGTCGGTTCCGGGCCGTATCCGACCGAGCTCCTCGACGGCGTCGCGGCCGGCATCGCGGAACGTGGCCGGGAGGTCGGGACGGTCACCGGCCGGTCGCGCCGGATCGGCTGGTTCGACGCCGTCCCCCTCCGCTATGCCGTCGCGGTCAACAGTGTGAGCTCGATCATGCTCAACAAACTCGACATCCTTTCGGGCGTCGACCCACTCATGATCTGCGTCGCCTACGACATCGATGGACGACGCGTCGACGTCTGGCCGTCGAGCGGAGCCGCGCTCGCGCGCGCGACGCCTGTCTACGAGGCGTACCCAGGCTGGAGCGAGCCGATCCACGCGGTGCGTTCGCTCGGGGACCTGCCCGAGAACGCGCGCCGCTACGTGTCGGCCATCGAGACCCACGCCGGCGTCCCGATCGTCCTCGTGTCGGTCGGTCCCGAACGGACCCAGACCATCGAACGGGCATTCCGGCCGATGCGTCGGCGACAAGGGATCCCGGCATGAGCGGCGGGCGCCTCGTGATGCCGACACGGGTCCTGTTGATCGGGAGCGGTGGTCGCGAGCACGCCCTGGCCTGGAAGCTGAGCGTCGAGCCGGGGGTCAACACGGTGTTCGTGGCGCCGGGGAGCGAGGCCATCGCCGAGGAACCGCGCGTGCGGCGACTCCCGGACGTCGATCCGCTGGACGGAGCGTCGGTCGTCGCTGCCGCGCGGGCGGTGGCCGCGGAGCTCGTCGTCATCGGGCCCGAGGCGCCACTGGCCGCGGGCGTCGCGGACGCGCTCCGGGCAGCGGGCATCGCGGTATTCGGGCCAGATGCTGCCGCGGCCCGCATCGAATCGAGCAAGGCGTTCTGCCACGAGGTCGCCGCCGCGGCCGGGGTCCCGATGGCGCGCTCGGGGACGTTCACGTCGGCGGCCGACGCGAGCATGTTCGCCCGGCAGCTGGAGGCCGACGGCCACGGGATCGTCGTGAAAGCCGACGGCCTCGCCGGGGGCAAGGGCGTGACGGTATGCGAGGGTCAGGACGAGGCGATGGGCGCCATCGCGATGGCCGTGCGGGCGGGCCCGGTCGTCGTGGAGGAGCGGCTGCACGGCCGCGAGGCCAGCCTCATCGCGGTGTGCGACGGGCGTGACGCGCTCGCGCTGCCGATCGCCCGTGACCACAAGCGCCTCGGCGATGGTGACACGGGTCCGAATACCGGCGGGATGGGTGCGTACAGCCCGGTGCCCGACCTCCCCGATGCTGGGGCGGACGAGCTGATCGCCCGCTTCCATCGCCCGATCCTGGCCGAGCTGGCCCGTCGCGGCACCCCGTTCCGCGGCGCCCTCTACGCTGGTCTCATGCTGACCGCCGAGGGCCCGGTCCTGCTCGAATGCAACGCGCGGTTCGGCGACCCCGAGACGCAGGCGATCCTGCCGCGGCTGGCGGCCCCGCTCGGGCCGCTGTTGCTCGCCGCGGCGGGCGCCCGTCTGCTCGACGCCGCCCGTCCCCTCCGGCTCGATGGTCCCCGCCTGCCGGCGCTGCCGGTCGCCACGGTCGCCATCGTGCTCGCTGCGCGAGGCTACCCCGATGCACCGCGTTCCGGTGACCCGATCGACGGCGTCGAACGGGCCCGGGCCGCCGGCGCCCTCGTGTTCCACGGCGGCACGACACGGGGGGACGCCGGCGAGTACCGCACGGCCGGTGGCCGGATCCTCACCGTCGTCGGGCGTGGCCCGGACCACGTGACGGCACGGGCGGCGGCCGAGGCCGCCACGGACCTCATCGCGTTCGAGGGCCTCCAGCGCCGGCGCGACATCGGCGCGGACGCCGTGCCGGTCGGGGTCGTCCGGTGATCCGCCGCTACACGCTGGCCGAGATGGGCGCGATCTGGTCCGAGACCGCCCGGTTCGAGCAGATGCTCCGGGTCGAGCTCGCGGTCGCCCGTGCGGGGGCCGCGCGTGGCCAGGTCCCAGCGGCAGCGCTGCAGGCGATCGAGACCCGCGCGGCCGTCGACGTCGATCGGATCGCCGAGATCGAACGCACCACGGATCACGACATCATCGCGTTCGTCTCGCAGGTCGCCGAGTCCGTCGGGCCGGAAGGGCGCTACCTGCACCTCGGTCTCACGAGCAGCGACGTCGTCGACACCGGACTCGCGCTCCAGCTGCGCGCGGCCGGCGAGCGCCTCCTGGCGGATTGCGATCGACTGCTCGCCGTGCTCGTCACGAGGGCTCGCGCCGAGGCCGACACGACGATGATGGGTCGCACCCACTCCGTGCATGCCGAGCCGACGACCTTCGGGCTCAAGCTCGCCGGCTGGGCGTTCGAGATCGACCGTGGCCGGACCAGGCTCGCGCGGGCGGTCGACGAGATCGGCACGGGCAAGATCTCGGGGCCCGTCGGCACCTACAGCCACCTGGACCCGGACATCGAAGCCGAGGTCCTGGCCGAGCTCGGCCTGCACGCGGACCCCGTCAGCACCCAGATCGTCCAGCGCGACCGCCATGCAGCGCTCCTGGGCGCCATCGCCATCCTGGGCGGGACCCTGGAGCGCATCGCGACCGAGATCCGGAACCTGCAGCACACCGAGATCGGCGAGGTCCAGGAGCCGTTCAAGACCGGCCAGAAGGGCTCGTCGGCGATGCCCCACAAGCGCAACCCGATCGTGTCCGAGCGGATCTCCGGGCTGGCGCGGCTGCTGCGCGGCTACGCCCACACGGCCCTGGAGAACCAGCCGCTCTGGCACGAGCGTGACATCAGCCACTCCAGCGCGGAACGGGTGATCCTGCCCGACGCGACGATCCTGCTCGACTACATGCTGGTGCGGACGACGGGACTCCTCGACGGGCTGGTCATCCGCTCCGAGCGGATGCGCGAGAACATCTCGCGCGGCCTGGGGCTGCACGCGAGCAGCCGGGTGCTCGTGGCGCTCGTCGAGAAGGCCGGGATCGGGCGGGAGGAGGCCTACGCCATCGTTCAGCGCGCCGCGCTGCGGGCGGCGGATGAGCGGGCGCCACTGCGCGACCTCCTCGCACTCGACCCCGTGGTGGCCCAGCGCCTGTCCCTCGCGGACCTCGACGCGTGCTTCGACGAGCGCACTTTCCTCCGCAACGTCCATACCGTCATCGCAAGGCTCGAGACGATCGCGGCGTCCTCGCCGCTCCCGCAACCTGCTACGACGGCTCCGGTCAACCCCGCCTCGCCGGCCGCAGCCGAGGTCTCCGATGCTGACCGCTGACCACTTCCTGCGTTCGGGCAAGGTGCGCGACCTGTATGAAATGGCGGATGGCCGCCTGCTGCTCGTTGCCTCGGATCGCATCAGTGCGTTCGACGTCGTCCTGCCGACCGAGATCCCTGACAAGGGGCGCGTGCTGACCGGCCTGTCGCGGTTCTGGTTCGCGGAGACGGCCGGAATCGTCCCGAACCACCTCCGCGCCACCGACGTCGAGATCCTCGCGATGGCGGAGTACCCGGATGACCCGCCGGCAGGTTGGGCGGAGATCGGCCCGCATGGCAAGTGGCGCGGTCGCGTGATGATCTGCCAGAACGCGACCGTCGTGCCGGTCGAGGCGGTCGTCCGGGGTTTTCTCACCGGTTCGGGCTGGAAGGAATACCGGGACCACGGCACGATCTGCGGCATCCCGTTGCCGGCAGGCCTCCGCGAGAGCGACCGACTGCCCGAGCCGATCTTCACGCCGGCTACGAAGGCCGAACAGGGCGAGCACGACGAGAACATCGACTTTGACACGATGATCGAGCACATCGGCCGGGACGCGGCGTTTAGCCCCGAGAGCGCTGGTGCCATCGCCGAGGTGGTCCGCGACCGATCGTTCGCGCTGTATCGCTACGCCGCTGCCATCGCCGCTCGGGCGGGAATCCTGCTGGCCGACACGAAGTTCGAGTTCGGCCTGGGGGTGGATGCAGGCCTCGATGGTGAGCTCGGGCGTCCCCATGCGGAGCAGATCGAGCGGCGCACGCGTCCGCCGATGGGACGGCGCCCACACGATGGGAACGGCCACCCGATCGTGGACCAGCTGATGCTGGTCGATGAGGCCCTGACCCCCGATTCCTCCCGCTTCTGGGACACCGCCACGTACGAACCCGGCCGGCCGCAGGCGAGCTTCGACAAGCAGTTCGTGCGCGACTGGCTCGAGACGCAGCCGTGGGACAAGACCGCACCAGGCCCGGCACTCCCCGACGACGTCGTCGCGGGCACGCGCGCCCGGTACGTCGCGGCCTTCGAGCGCATCACCGGCGCCAGCTTCGAACGCTATCTCGCGGAGGACGTCATCGGCCGATGAGCACCCACCGGTACGCCGTCAACGTCACCCCGAAGCCCGGCATCCTCGATCCGCAGGGACGGGCCGTCGAGGGCAGCCTCGACCATCTCGGGATCAGCGGGGTCAGCGCCGTCCGGGTCGGTCGCCGCGTCGAGCTCACGGTGGAGGCCACCGACGAGACGGCGGCTCGCGGGGTCGTCGAGCGACTCGCCGGTGAGCTCCTGGCGAATCCGCTGATCGAGACGTACGCCATCGAGCCGATCGCGGGCGCGTCCTCGACGACCACACGTCCGCCCGCCACACCCTCGGAGCGGCACGCGTGACCGTCCGCATCGGGGTGGTGGTCTTCCCGGGCAGCAACTGCGACCGCGACACCGTGCATGCGCTCGCCCAGGCTGGCGCCGAGCCCGTCGAGCTGTGGCATGAGGAGGCGTCGCTCCAGGACGTCACCGCGGTCATCCTGCCGGGGGGCTTCGCCTACGGCGACTACCTGCGCGCCGGGGTGATCGCCCGCTTCAGCCCGGTCATGCGGGCGGTGACGGCCTTCGCCGACGACGGCGGACTCGTCCTCGGCATCTGCAACGGGTTCCAGGTGCTCGCCGAGGCGGGCCTCGTGCCCGGCGCCCTGCTCCGCAACCGGGACCTGCGGTTCCTGGGGAGGGACGTGGCGATCGCCGCGGAGCGACTCGACACGCCGTTCACGCACGCGCTGACCGACGGCGGACCGCTGCGCATGCCGATCGCCCATGGCGAGGGCTGCTATTTCGCCGATGCAGGGGCGCTCGATGCCCTCGAGGCCGATGGTGGCGTGCTCTTCCGCTACGTGGACGACGCCGGGGATCCGGCTGCGGAGGACGATCGCGCGGCCAACCCGAACGGCTCCGTGCGGGCCATTGCCGGGGTCATCAACGCGGCGGGCAACGTGGCCGGGCTGATGCCCCACCCGGAACGCGCGTCCGAGGCCATCCTGGGCTCCGAGGACGGTGTCGGGATCGTCCGATCGCTCGTCGAAAGCGCGGCGAAGGCCGTCGGCGAACGTCGCGTCAGCGTGGGCATCTGATGACCGTGGCGGAGCGTCCCGTGGAGCCGCTCCATCGCCGCCTGGGCGTCACGGACGAGGAGCTCGACGCGATCCGCGACCGGATCGGCGGTCGTGAGCCGAACGACCTCGAGCTCGCCATGTTCAGCGTCATGTGGAGCGAGCACTGCTCGTACAAGAGCTCGAAGCCATTGCTGAAGACCCTGCCCACCGCGGGCGAGGGCGTCGTCGCGGGTCCGGGCGAGAACGCCGGCGTCATCTCGATCGGTGACGGTCAGGCGGTCGCCTTCAAGATCGAATCGCACAATCACCCGTCGGCGGTGGAGCCGTACCAGGGCGCGGCGACCGGTGTCGGAGGGATCCTGCGCGACATCTTCACGATGGGCGCCCGGCCGATCGCGGTACTCGACGCGCTGCGCTTCGGGGATCCGGCTGACGCCCGGACGCGCCACCTCGTCGATGGCGTGGTACGTGGCGTCGGTGGCTACGGCAACTGCGTCGGCGTGCCGACGGTCGGGGGGGAGCTCGTCTTCGATCCGACCTACACCGGCAACCCGCTGGTCAACGTGATGGCCATCGGACTGCTCGAAGAGCGGCAGCTCACGCTGGCGGCGGCGCCCGGACCCGGGAACCTGGTCGTGCTGTTCGGCTCGACGACGGGGCGCGACGGCATCGGGGGCGCGTCGGTCCTCGCGAGCGCGACCTTCACTCACGATGACCCGTCCAAGCGCCCGTCGGTCCAGGTCGGTGACCCGTTCGCCGAGAAGCTGCTCATCGAGGCGAGCCTGGAGCTCATCGAGCGCGGGCTCGTCGAGGGCTTGCAGGACCTCGGCGCCGGCGGGATCACCTGCGCCGTCTCCGAAACCGCGGACCGCGCCGGCACCGGCATCGTCGTCGACCTCGACGCGATCCCCCGACGCGAGCCGGACATGGCCCCGTTCGAGGTGATGATCTCCGAGTCACAGGAGCGGATGTGCGCCATCGTCCGGCCCGACCGCTGGGGTCCGGTCCGCGGCGTGTGCGAGCGCTGGGGCCTGCCGGTGGCGATCGTCGGGCGGGTGACCGACGACGGCGACATCACGGTGGTGGAGGGCGGGACGGACGCCGAGGGCCGGCCCGGACCGGGGGCGCGCGAGATCGCGCGGATGCCGGCCGCCGCCCTCACCAGTGGGGCGATCGTGCACGAACGGCTCGCGACCCCGCCGCAGCACCGGCGAGCGGCACCTGCACCGGGTGCACCCATCGATCCGAGCGATCGACTCCCGGAGCGTGGCATGGACCCCGGTGCCGTGCTTCTGGGCTTGCTCGGCTCCGCCAACCTGTCCTCGCGACGCACGGTCTACGAGCAGTACGACTCCACGGTCGGGGCGGATACGGTTGCCGGGCCGGGTCGCGGTGCTGCGGTCCTGCGCATCAAGAACACGACGAAGGCGCTGGTCGCAACCACAGACGGCAACCAGGCCGTCGGCGCGATCGATCCATATCTCGGGGCGGCCCTCAGCGTGGCGGAAGCGACCCGCAACGTCGCGATCACCGGGGCCCGGCCGCTCGGCGTGACGAACTGCCTCAACTACGGCGACCCGACCCGACCCGACGCGTTCTGGCAGCTCAGCGAAGGCGTCCGAGGTCTGGGTGACGCGTGCCGCGCCCTCGGGCTGCCGGTCACGGGTGGCAACGTCTCGCTCTACAACGAATCGCCCGATGGCGCGATCGCGCCGACGCCGGAGATCGGTGTCGTGGGGCTGCTCGACGACATCGGGCGGCTCGTCGGGCCCGCGTTCGTGACCGTCGGTGATGCGGTCCTGCTCGTCGGTGCGTCGACGCCAGGCCTGTCGGGATCGTCGTACGCGGCCCTGGCCGGAACCGCCGTGGAAGACGGGCCGCCGGCCCTTGATCTCGGCCGGGAAGCGGCCCTCCAGGCCTTCATCCGCGACGCGATCGAGCGCGAGCTCGTCGCCAGCGCCCAGGACGTTTCGGGCGGCGGGCTGGCGGTCGCGCTCGCCGAGGGGGCCATGTGGAGCGGGCTCGGGGCGCGCGTCCGGCTGGCGGTCGCGACCTCACCGGCGGTCGAGCTGTTCGGCGAGAGCCCGTCGCGGATCGTCGTCACCGCCGGACCCCGATTCACCCCGGCGTTGATGCTGCTGGCGCTCCAGCACGGGCTGCCCGTGGAGGAGCTCGGCACCGTGGGTGGCGACCGCCTCGTCATCGAGCTCGTCGGCGCCGGTGCGACCGGCGCCAGCGAGGAACGGGGGAGCCGCGTCGCCGACGCGCTCGACGTCCCGGTCAACGACCTCCGCCATGCCTGGGACCACGGGCTGGCCCGGGCGCTCGGCTGGGAGGGCTGAGGTCGTGTGCGGCGTCTTCGGCGCGGTCACCCCGGGCGCCGAGCCCACCGAAGCGGCCGCGATCGCGACCCTGGGCCTGTTCGCGCTCCAGCACCGCGGCCAGGAGTCGGCCGGGGTGGCCGTGAGCGACGGCGAGCAGGTGATGCTCTACAAGGACCTGGGCATGGTCAGCACGGTGCTCGACGAGCGGCGGCTGCCCAGCCTCCGCGGGACGATGGCCATCGCCCATTGCCGCTACTCGACGACCGGCTCGACCATCTGGGAGAACGCACAGCCGACGTACCGTCAGGGGCCTCGCCGGGCCATCGCGATCGGCCACAACGGCAACCTCGTCAACACGCGGGAGCTGCTCGAGCAGCTGCGCGGCGGCCGGGCACGACTGCCCGCCTCGACAGACACGGAGCTGCTCACGGCCCTCATCGCCGACGAGCCGGCGGGCGACACGGTCGCCGCGCTGCTCCAGGTCCTGCCGCGCGTCCGCGGCGCGTTCACGCTCGTGATCCTCGACCAGAAGCGGGTGATCGGAGTCCGCGACCCGCATGGGTTCCGCCCACTCGTCCTGGGCCGACTGCCGGCCAGCGCCCGGGCGATCGGCGGCCCGAACGACGGCACCCTCTGGGACGACGAGGCGCAGCAGGGCTGGTGCCTCTCGTCGGAGACCGCCGCCCTCGACATCGTCGGCGCCGAGTTCGTCCGTGACGTCGAGCCAGGGGAGATCGTCGTCCTGGAGCCGGGGCGGTCGCCGCGCTCCATCCGCTATGCCGAAGCGAACCCGAAGCTGTGCGTCTTCGAGCTGATCTACTTCGCCCGTCCGGACTCGTACATGGAAGGGCGCAATTTGTACGAGGTCCGCCGGCGGATGGGCGAGCAGCTGGCATCCGAGCATGCGATCGATGCGGACCTCGTGATGCCCGTGCCCGACACGGGTGCTCCGGCGGCCGCCGGCTATGCCGAGGCGAGCGGCCTGCCGTATCGGGAGGGCATGTACCGCAACCGCTACGCCGGGCGAACGTTCATCCAGCCGTCGGCCGGGCTGCGCCATCGCGGCGTGACGATCAAGCTGAACCCGCTGCGCGAGGTCGTGGCCGGCAAGCGCCTGATCGTGGTCGACGACTCGATCGTGCGCGGCACGACGACGAAACGCATCGTGGAGCTGCTGCGCAAGGCCGGCGCGACCGAGGTCCACGTCCGCATCAGTGCGCCACCCATCTACCACCCTTGCTTCTACGGCATCGACACCTCGATCGAGACCGAGCTGATCGCCGCGACCCACACCGAATCCGAGATCCGCGAGTTCATCGGCGCCGACACGCTCGGCTACCTGTCGATCCGGGGCGTGCTGGCCGCGCTCGACCTGCCGTATGAGCGGTTCTGCTTCGCCTGCTTCGATGGCAAGTACCCGGAACCCGTGCCCTACGACGCGGCGAGCCGCAAATTCATCCTCGAGGAAGACCTCGGGCCGATGGCCTCGCGGGCCTCCGCCTCGGACCTCGGTGCGAGCGTGGCGAAACCACGTTGAGGGTGCCGATTTGACGGGCGAATCGACGCGCTCAGCCTATCGGCGGGCCGGCGTGGATGTCGCCGCCGGCGAGCGCGCCGTCGAGCTCATGCGCGCTCACGTCGACTCGACCCGCCGACCCGAGACCGATGGGGGTCTCGGCGGGTTCGGCGGGGCGTTCTCGATCCCGGCCGGCTACCGCGAGCCCCTGCTGATCGCCTCGACGGATGGGGTCGGGACGAAGACCGTCATCGCCGCCGCCGTGCGACGGTTCGACACGGTCGGCATCGACCTCGTCGCGATGTGCGCCGACGATGTCGTCTGCACCGGCGCCGAGCCCCTGGCCTTCCTCGACTACCTCGCCGTCGGGCAGCTCGACCCGGTCGATGTGGCCGAGCTCGTCGGTGGCGTCGCGGCTGGCTGTCGGGAGGCCGGTGCGGCGCTCGTGGGCGGGGAGACCGCCGAGCACCCGGGCGTGCTCGAGGCGAACGAGTTCGACCTGGCAGGGTGCTGCATCGGGGTCGTGGAGCGGTCCCGACGCATCGATGGAAGCGCGTCCGTTGCGGGCGACGTCATCCTCGGGCTCGCCTCGTCCGGGCTCCACGCGAACGGCTTCTCCCTCGTTCGTGCACTGATCGCGCAATGGGACCTGGACCTCACCGAGCCATACCAGGCGCGCCTGCGGCGGACGCTGGGCGATGCGGCCACGGACGACGCGCTCGCGGCCGCGCCGCACGAGACCCTCGCCACGCTCGGCGAGGTGTTGCTCACGCCGACCCGGGTCTACTCGCGGGCCGTGCTCGGGGCGCGCGAGGCGGTCGCGGAGGCCGGGCACGACATCCATGGGCTCGCACACATCACCGGCGGCGGGCTGCCGGGGAACGTGCCGCGGGCACTCCCCGAGGGGCTCGCGGCACGGCTGGATCCGGATCGCTGGCGGATGCCGTCGGTGCTGCGGTTGCTCGGCGCGCTCGGCGGCCTAGAAGACGATGAGCTTCGAGCGACGTTCAACGGGGGACTCGGGATGATCGCGGTGCTGCCGCGGGAGGCGGTTGATGCCGCGACCGCCGCGTTCGCTCAGTTCGACGTGCAGTGCTCGATCGTCGGGGAAGTGATGGAAGCGGGAGCACTGGGCGAGAGCCGGTACGCGGAGGGTGCCCTGGAGTCGATCGCGTGAACGACGGCGGACGGATCGCGGTCGGCGTCTCGGGTGCCGGATCGAACCTGCGCGCACTCGCGGCGGCGGCGGCGCGCGGTGAGCTCGGTGGCGAGATCGTGCTCGTCTTCGCGGATCGCGCGTGCCCGGCGCTCGAGTGGGCCGTGGAGGAGGGGCTCGACACCGCGCTCGTCACCGACGGGGATGACGAGACGCTGGCAGAGGCCCTAACGGCTGCCGGTCCCGACGTCGTGGTGCTCGCCGGCTACATGCGGATCCTTGGCGAAGCCGTCCTGGCGCGGTACGGCGGCCGGATCCTCAACACGCACCCCTCGCTCCTGCCGTCATTCCAGGGTGCCCACGCGGTCCGGGACGCGCTCGCGCTTGGCGTCGCGGTCACCGGGGTCACCGTCCACCTCGTGGACGCGACGCTCGACGGCGGCCCGATCGTCGCCCAGGAAGCCGTTCCCATCCTCCCTGACGACGATCTCGAGACCCTGCACGCGCGGATCCGGGCGGCGGAGCACCGGCTGCTCCCCAGGGCCGTGGCCCTGATGCTGGCCGGCGCCCTGGCGGTCGCCGCGGATGGTCGGCACGTCTCGCTCGATGTGGAGCGTGCCGACGCGAACGTGCGGCGCCCCCGCCGTGCGCTGCTGTCCGTCTCGGACAAGACGGGTCTCGGGGATCTCGGTCGGGGACTGGTCGCGCGTGGGTTCGAGCTGGTCTCGACCGGCGGCACGGCGCGGGCCCTGCGCGACGCGGGTCTGGCGGTCACCGACGTCGCGGCCGTGACAGGCAGCCCGGAGATGCTCGACGGGCGGGTCAAGACGCTCCATCCCCGGGTGCACGGAGGGCTGCTCGCCGACCTGCGCCTCGCCGACCACCGCCACCAGTTGCTGCGCGCCGGCATCGCCCCGTTCGAGCTCGTCGTCGTGAACCTCTATCCCTTCGCCGCGGCGCTCGATCGACCGGGGCTCACGATCGACGAGCTGATCGAGGAGATCGACATCGGCGGGCCGTCGATTGTCCGGGCGGCGGCGAAGAACCACGCGAACGTGGCGATCATCACCTCGCCGGGCCGCTACCCGGCGGTGCTTGAGGCGCTCGACTCGAACGCCGGCCTCGATGACCACCTGCGGCGCGAGCTGGCTCTGGAGGCCTTCGCCCACACCGCGGCCTACGACGCGCGCATCGCCGCGGAGCTGCCGGGCCGATTGGTGGCGGCGGGCCTGCTCGACGGGCCCGAGGACCCCTATCCCGACACGCTGACGATCGCGCTGGAGAAGGTCGAGACGCTGCGCTACGGGGAGAACCCGCATCAGCCGGCCGCTCGCTACCGGCGACCGGGCTCGACCCTCGATGACGGGCTGTTCGGCGTGGAGCGAGCCACGCTCCAAGGCAAGGCGCTCTCGTACAACAACGTGCTCGACGCTGCGGCGGCGGCCGGCCTGGGGCGGGCCCTGCTGGGCCCTGGCGTGGTCATCGTCAAACACACGAATCCGTGCGGCGCTGCCGAACGGCCGACGCTGCTCGAAGCCTGGCGCGCGGCGCTGGAGGCCGATCCGATCAGCGCCTTCGGCGGGGTGGTCGCTCTCACGCGCGAGGTCGACGCGACGGTGGCCGAGGCGCTGATCTCGATCTTCCTCGAGATCGTCGTCGCACCCGCCTACACGAAGGAGGCGCTCGAGGTCCTGGGAACGAAGCAGAACCTCCGGGTCCTCGTCGACGAGCGCCTCGCATCCGACGTCCCTGTACGCGCAGTCGCGGCCGTACCGACGGGTTCGCTGCGGACGGCCGGTGGCGCGGTGCTGGTCACCACGCCGGACGTCGTCACGGACGTTCCGGCCACGTGGACGTGTGCGACACGACGCGGTCCGACGAACGAGGAGCAACTCGATCTCGATCTCGCCTGGCGCCTGGTCCGCGGCGTGACGTCCAACGCGATCGTGCTCGTGCGCGAACGCCGACTCGTCGGGATGGGGAGCGGCCAGACCTCGCGCGTGGATGCCGCGCGACAGGCGGTGGCCAAGGCGCAGTCCATGCTCGGCGTGGCATCGACGGCCGGAGCCGCCTGCGCGTCAGATGCGTTCTTCCCGTTCCCCGATGCCGTCGACGTGTGCCTGGCCGCGGGAGTGCGCGCGTTCGCGCAGCCCGGCGGCTCCATGCGCGACCCCGAGGCCGTGGCGGCCGTCGATGCCGCCGGCGGAACGATGCTCATCACCGGGACGCGCCACTTCCGGCACTGAGCGTCAGGAGTGGCTGTTCGATCTGTGCTTCATCGTGGCGCTCGCGCGGGAGGCCGGTGCGCCGCACCCGCGCTGCGTCGCCTTGACCCCGCGCGGACGCTTCCGCCATCATCGGGCCATGGTTCGACTCGGGAGCTCGATGGCGATGCCCGGGCGGCCCCGTCGCGGACGATCCTGACCGAAGGATCCCCGCTGGCGGTCGGCCGCCGTGTTCGTCCCGCCCAGCGCCGCGCGCGCACGAGCTTCTGAGCCCAGGAACGACCCATGCCTGACCGTTTCTACCTGACGACCTCGATCGCCTATGCGAACAACAAGCCCGGTGTCCACACGCTGTACGAGGTCATCGGCGCCGATGTCATCGCGCGCTGGTACCGGATGCAGGGTGTGCCGACCCGGTTCCTGACCGGCACCGACGAGCACTCGATCAACATCGCCCAGGCCGCCGTCGACGAAGGACGGAGCGCGCGCGAGTTCGTGGACGAGAAGGTCGCCCTGTTCAGGACTGCGGAGGACGCGCTGCTGATCAGCCCCGATCGGTTCATCCGGACGACCGACCCCGATCACCTCCGTGCGGCGCACGAGATGGTCCGGCGGGCCTTTGCCAACGGGGACATCTACCTCGGGACGTATGAAGGGTGGTACTGCCCCAACGAGGGCTTCCGCAACGCGACCGACGTCGTGGAGACCGCCCGCGGCACCATCTGTCCGAACCACCCGGACGTCCCGCTCCAATGGCTCACCGAGAAGAACTGGTTCTTTCGGCTGTCCGCATACCAGGAACGGCTGGAGCGCTACTTCGCCGATCATGCCGATTTCGTGCAGCCGGATTTTCGGCGGAACGAGATGCTGGGGTTCATCCGCGGCGGCCTCGAGGACTTCTCGATCTCGCGCGAGCGCACGCCCGGTGGCTGGGGGATCCCGTTCCCGATCGCCGAGAACGGTGAAACGGCGCTCCGTGAAGACGGCTCGTGGGATCCGGAGGCGGGCGTCATCTATGTCTGGTTCGACGCGCTCATCAACTACATCACCGGCGCCGGGTTCCCCGATGACATAGCGTCTTTCGAACGGTGGTGGCCGGCCGACCTCCACATCATCGGCAAGGACATCGCGCGGTTCCACACGATCTTCTGGCCGGCGATGCTGTGGAGCGCCGGGCTCGAGGCGCCGCGGCACGTGTGGGTCCACGGGTTCCTGCTGGCCGCCGGCGGCGACCGGATGAGCAAGAGCCGCGGCAACTTCCTGGACCCCCACGACTTCGTGGCCGCATTCGGGGCGGACGGGGCGCGCTACGTCGTGCTGCGCGAGGTCCCGTTCGATCGGGACGCGGAGGTGTCGTGGGACTCCTTCGTGCGGCGCTACAACGCCGACCTCGCCAACGACTTCGGGAACCTGCTGAACCGGACGGTCTCGATGGTGAACCGCTACCTCGATGGGGAGCGGCCGGCTCCGCGGCCGGTCGCGGACTCGCCCCTTGGCGAGGGCTGGACGGACACGCTCCGTCTGTACGCGGAACGCCTGAAGGGATGCCTGTTGCACGACGCCCTGGCCGAGCTGTGGGAGTTCGTGGGCGGCGCGAACAAGGTCGTCGACGCCGAGAAGCCGTGGGAGCTGGCCAAGGCCGCGAAGGACGGCGATGCGGCCGCCGCGGCGCGTCTGCGGGACGTGCTGGGCGACCTGCTCGAGGCGTGCCGGCTGATCGGCCTGGCCGTCGCTCCGTTTCTCCCGGGCATCGCGCCACGCGTGCTCGCCCAGCTCGGGTACGGGTACGAATACGGCGCGGATGGGAACGGCGGCCCGCCGATCCACGATTCGCTGGTGTGGGGTGCCAGGGCAGGGGAGCCGGGCCGCGTGACGGCGCCCGAGCCGCTCTTCCCACGCCTGGACGTCGAAGACGAGGTCTCCTGAGGCTCCCGGCCTGCGGACTGGATCGCTCCCGAGCCCATGAGGCGGCCGGCGGACCCCCAGCCGCCGAGCCGGCCATCCGCTGTGCGTGACACGCACCTAACGACGAACGAAGACATCAACGAGGCTCGGATTCGCCGATTCCGTCCTGATCCTGGTGATTCCGTGCGGTCGATGCACGAAAGCGACCGATTCGCGCGCGCCCGGGCCGCTCGTTGGTCGATAGGTGCGCCCGGTGCACGGTCGGCGGGGCCCTACCCGGCGTCCGGGCCGGGGCGTCCGCGCCGGGGCGTCCGCGCCAGGGCCCTCGCGGCACGGTCACGCGACCCGGCCACCTACCATGCTCCGATGCGCCTGGTCGACTCGCACTGCCACGTCAACGCCGATCGCTTCGAAAGCGATGTCGACCAGGTCCTGGGCGCGGCCCGGCTGGCCGGCGTCGAGCGTCTCCTCGTCCCCGGGTGGAATGTCGCCTCGAGCGCCCACGCCCTGGAGCTCATCGACCGCTTCGACTGGATCGATGCCGCAGTCGGCGTCCATCCCCACGACGCGGCCAGGGTCGACGACGCGGGCTGGGCCCAGATCGTCGCGTGGGCGAGCGACGACCGGGTCGTCGCGATCGGCGAGACCGGGCTCGACTACGACCGGGTCTTCAGCCCCATCCCGGACCAGCTGACCAACCTGCGGCGCAATCTGGAGCTCGCGCTCGCCACCGGCAAGCCCGCGATCCTCCATTGCCGCTCGGCGACGGGCAGGCGGGATGCGCAGGACGCCCTGCACGCCGAGCTTCGGGCGGCCGGCATCGGGTCGGGAGGCTGGGCGGCCACGTTCAGTGCCCGGCCGCCCGTCGTCATCCACTCGTTCTCCGGGCCCCTCGACTATGCCAGGGCCATGCTCGACCTCGGTGCGACGATCAGCTTCTCCGGTCTCGTCTTCCGAGCGGGCGAGGAGGCGTCCGCGGAGGTCGCCGGGCTGACGCCGGACGACCGGGTCCTCATCGAGACGGATTCCCCGTTCCTCGCGCCACCCGGTGCGCCGCGAGGCCGCAACGAACCCGAATGGGTCCGCACCACCGCGGCATGGCTCGCCACGTGCCGGGGCTCCGATCCCGATGGCCTGGGCGAGGCGCTGGTCAATTCCTACGATCGGACGTTCACGCGTGGCGCACACACCGGGTTGACAGGGCGCCACCCGGTTCGGTAGGCTGCGCTAGCACTCTGACATAGAGAGTGCTAATGCACCCGCGGGTCCCCTGCATAGTGCCGAGACGCACTCGGAGAGGGTCAGGGACGAGTCCGGGACGGGTGTGTCAGGACAGAGCCGGCAGACCGAGCCCCGTTCCGGCAGGTCACCGCTCAGACAAACCATGCCCGACGGCCAGCCCCGGCCGTCACAGGAGGTACTGCACATTGGCCAAAGCCACTGCGACTGCGACCGCAACGAAGTTGCGGCCCCTCGGCGACCGAGTCGTCATCGAGCCGATCCCGCGTGAGGACATGACCAAGAGCGGCATCGTCCTCCCGGATACGGCCAAGGAGAAGCCCCAGGAGGGCAAGGTCATCGCCGTCGGCCCCGGGAAGACGCTCGAGGACGGCAAGCGCGAGGCGATCGACGTCCAGACCGGGGACAAGGTCCTGTACGCGAAGTACGCCGGGACCGAATTCAAGCTCGACGGCGAGGATCTCCTCATCGTCAGCCAGAAGGACATCCTCGCGATCGTCGAGGGCTGACCACGGCGCGCGGCGCCCTACCTCTCGACCTGACACTGCTTCCCTGGAGGAGACGAATTGGCTAAGCAACTGATCTTCGACGAGACGGCTCGTCGTTCACTCAAGCGCGGGATCGATCATCTCGCGGATGCCGTCAAGGTGACGATCGGCCCCAAGGGTCGCAACGTCGTCCTCGACAAGAAGTTCGGCTCGCCGACGATCACCAACGACGGTGTGACGATCGCGCGGGACATCGAGCTCGAGAACCCCTTCGAGAACATGGGTGCGCAGCTCCTCAAGGAGGTCGCGACCAAGACGGATGACGTCGCCGGTGACGGCACGACGACCGCGGTCGTGCTTGGCCAGGCGCTCGTGTCCGAGGGCCTGCGCGTGGTCACGGCCGGCGCCAACCCGATGGTCGTCAAGCGCGGCATCGAAGCGGCCGTCGAGGCCGTCGTGGCCGAGATCGCCAAGCAGGCGCGGCCGGTCGACAACCGCGAGCAGATCGCGGCCGTCGCCGCCATCAGCGCCGCGGATCCCGAAGTCGGCGAGATCATCGCCGAGGTGATGGACAAGGTCGGCAAGGACGGCGTCATCACCGTCGAGGAGGGCCAGAGCCTCGGCCTCGAGAAGGAATACACGGAGGGCATGCAGTTCGACCGGGGTTACCTCTCGGCGTACTTCGTGACCAATCCCGATCGGATGGAGGCCGTCCTCGACAGCCCCCTCATCCTGATCACGGACAAGAAGATCTCCAGCGTCCAGGACATGCTCCCGGCGCTCGAGAAGGCCGTCCAGCAGGGCAAGCCGACGGTCATCATCGCCGAGGACATCGACGGTGAGGCTCTCGCGACCCTGGTCGTCAACAAGCTCCGCGGCACGGTCTCCGTCCTCGCCGTCAAGGCGCCGGGCTTCGGCGATCGCCGCAAGGAGATGCTGCGCGACATCGCCACCCTGACCGGTGGCACGGTGATCAGCGAGGAGGTCGGCCGCAAGCTGGACTCCGTGACCGCCGAGGACTTCGGGTCCGCCCGCCGCGTCATCTCGACGAAGGACGACACGACGATCATCGACGGGGACGGGCAGCCGGACCAGATCAAGGCCAGGATGACCCAGATTAAGGCCCAGATCGAGGACACCACCTCCGACTACGACCGCGAGAAGCTCCAGGAGCGCCTCGCCAAGCTGTCCGGTGGCGTCGCGGTGATCAAGGTCGGCGCGGCCACCGAGGTCGAGCTCAAGGAGAAGAAGCACCGCATCGAGGATGCGCTCTCGACGACCCGTGCGGCCGTCGAAGAGGGCCTCGTCGCCGGCGGTGGGACCACGCTCCTGCAGGCCATCCCCGCGCTCGACAAGATCCAGCTCGAGGGTGACGCCCAGGTCGGTGTCGACATCGTCCGCAAGGCCCTCGAGGCCCCGGCCCGTCAGATCGCCGAGAACGCCGGAGCACCCGGCGAGGTCGTCGTGGAGAAGGTCAAGGGCCTCAAGGCCGGCCACGGCTACGACGCCCTCACGGGCCAGTACGGCGACCTGTTCTCCAAGGGCATCGTGGACGCCGCCAAGGTGACCCGCTCGGCCCTCCAGAACGCCGCCTCCATCGCCGCGATGGTCCTGACCACGGAGACGTTGATCACGGACCTTCCGGAGAAGAAGGAGATGGCCGGCGCCGGCGCCGGTCACGAGCACGGCGGAGGGATGGACTTCTAGTCCGTTCCGTTCCTCGCGAACCTTCGACGGCCCCCGGCGCTTCGGCGCCGGGGGCCGTTGCCCTGTCTGCCAGCGTCCGCGCTGGTCGGACCGGCTGCGGCTGCGGTCACGGGAGCCGGTACACCTCGATCGGCTGATCCAGTCCCCTGACCTCCTTCGCACCACGGCGCTCGAAGGCGAGGCCGCTCCCATCGGCGAGGCCGACGGTGATCGCGGAGGCGACGACCTCCGACGGGCCGGCGAGTGCCATGATCCGAGCGGCTGCGTGAACCGCCACGCCGCCGATGTCGTTGCCGATGGGCTCGACCTCCCCGGTGTGGACGCCGATGCGCACCTCGATGTCGGTGTCCCGCAGCGCGGCGAGGATGGCGGCGGCGCATCGGAGCCCGGCGACGGCGCTCCGGAAGGTGGCGACGAAGCCGTCGCCGGTGGTGTTGACCTCCGAACCGCCGAAGCGGAGCAGCTGGGCGCGTACCAGCCGGTTGTGATCGCACCCATCGGTCCATGGTGACGCCGCGGTGCAAGGGCCAACGACGCGCGGCGATCCCCGCCCGCGCCGACGAGTGCGTCGCTTGCCGGGGTGAACCAAGGCCGGCGCATACTGCGTGCAGCACCGGCACCGCCGGCGCCATGGAGGGACACCGGATGTACAGGATCCGACGATTCGGCGTCATGAAGACCGCGACCGTGGTCGCCATCATGTACATGGTCATCGTGGCCGTGTTCGTGGTGCCGCTCCTGCTGCTCGGGTTGTTGGTCGCTCCGTCGCAGGGATCGAGCGCAGCGGGCGGGATCGCCGGGCTGGCCGTCATCGGGTTCGTCGCGATCTTCGCCTACGGGCTGATCGGCTGGGTGGCCACGGCCATCGCGGCCGCCATCTACAACCTCGCCGCGGGTTGGGTCGGCGGGATCGAGGTGCAGGTCGAGACCGTGGCCCCGCCGCCGCCCTTGCCCACATGGGCCACGCCGACCGAGACGCTTCCGCCGAGCTCTCCCCCGAGCCCCCCACCCGCGGCGCCACCGCCGTCCGCCCCGGCGGGCTGATCGACCAGATGAGTGGCGTCCCTCGCGCTCACGACGCCGCGCCGGGCGGCCGGATCGACCGCGGCCGGCGTGCGCGGTCGGCCGCGGCGCTGAGCGTCCTCGTGGCGCTGGGATTTGTGCTGGGCGCCTGCCAGACCGCCCCGCCCCCGGCCACCCTGACGGACCCGAAGGAGATCCTGGCCGCGGCGATCACGACGACCGCCGCGGCGAACACCGTCAGGATCGACGGCTCGGCCGATGGCACCGTGCAGCTTCCGGGCGTCGGGTTCGACATGCCGTCGGCCATCGAGTTGACCGGAACGACCTTCTCGGCCGACCTGGATCTCGCCGGGGGCGATGCCCGGGTCACGTTCTCGGCACCGGGTCTGCTCGGGCTCACCGGTGAGGCCATCGCCCTCGATGGCACGTCGTACCTCAAGACCACGCTGACCGGCTCGCTCTACCACGCCCAGGCGATCGGCGCGGATATTCCGGCGCCGTCGGGCGGCAACCAGGCGACGTTCCTCAAGGGCGTCACCGAGCTGCTCGCGAACCCGGCGTTGCAGCCGGTCAAGGGGGACGATGTCGAATGCGGGAGCAGCAGTTGCTACCGGGTCGAGCTCACGTTGTCGGAGGCGGACCTCACGGCCCTGGGTCTCGAACGGCTCGAGGCCCCAGCCGGGCTGCCCATCCCGTTCCCGTTGTCCGCCGTCGTTCCCACCCCGCTCGAGATGACGGTCCTCGTGGCCAAGGACACGACCCGTCTGGCGGGTCTGACGGCGAGGGTGGACCAAGGCACGGCCGCCGCCGCCGCGATCGACCTGACCTTCTCGAAATGGGACGAGGCCGTCTCGATCAGCGCGCCTCCTCCAGACCAGGTCGCGCCAGCGGGTTGATGCTGGCGCCGAGGCGTGCGCGACGAAGGCTCCGATGGGCGCCCCCACCTAGAATGCGATGGTGAGTCCCACGTCCCGTCGCCGCCGCGGCGAACCAACTCTTGACGAGGCTACGGCGGCGGCCGGCACCCGGTTCGCCGACGTCGCCGAGACGGACGAGCTCGCCGCCCCGGCCGAGCCAGAATGGCTGCGCGACACCCCGCTGCCGGGCCAGGATCCGACGGCTCCACCCGCCCCGCCGCCGGATCCCGCCGTCATCGAGCGTCGCCGGGCCGAACGCGCGGAGCAGATCGTCAAGGCGCTCAATCCTGAACAGGCTCGGGCCGTGACGACCACGGAGGGCCCGCTCCTGATCCTGGCCGGCGCGGGCTCCGGCAAGACCCGTGTGCTCGCCCACCGGATCGCCTACTTGGTCGGGGTCAAGGGTGTCCCGCCGTGGCGGATCCTGGCGGTGACGTTCACGAACAAGGCCGCTTCGGAGCTGCGTGATCGCATCATCAGCCTGGTCGGCGAGGGCGGCCGCGAGGTGCAGGCAGGAACGTTCCACTCGCTGTGCGCCCGGGTCCTCCGCCAGGAAGGCACCGCCATCGGGGTCGATCGACGGTTCGTGATCTACGACACCGACGACCAGCAGGCGTTGATGAAGCAGGTCCTTCGCGAGCAGGACCTGCCGCTGACCGGCGAATTCCGTCCGAGCGCGGTCCTGGGGGCCATCAGCCGGGCCAAGAACGAGATGCTCGATCCGACCTTCCTCAACGAGAACGCGGCGAACCACCGCGAGCGCACGATCGCACGCCTGGCCACGCGCTACCAGGAGCGGCTCAAGCTCGCCCGCGCGCTCGACTTCGACGACCTGTTGCTCGAAGCCGTCCGATTGTTCGACGAGGCGCCAGAGGTCCTCGCCAAGTACCAGGAGCGCTGGCGGTACCTCCATGTGGACGAGTACCAGGACACGAACCGGGCGCAATACCTGTGGGTCAAGGCACTCGCGACGAAGTACGGCAATCTCGCGGTCGTCGGCGACGACGACCAGTCGATCTACTCGTGGCGCGGCGCCGACCTGCGCAACATCCTCGATTTCGAGCGGGACTGGCCCAACACGGCGGTCGTCAAGCTCGAACGGAACTACCGCTCGACCCAGCTGATCCTCGACGCGGCCCACGCGGTCGTATCGCGCAACACGGCGCGCAAGGACAAGAAGCTGTGGACGGAGAACGCCGGCGGTCTCAAGATCCAGCGGTTCGAGGCCTACAACGAGGACGAGGAGGCCGAGTGGATCGCGCGCCAGGTCGAGGGCCTCGTCGGCGGGCGCGGCACGGCCCTCACGAGACGCGCCGACGAAGACGAGACGGACTCGAAGTTCCGCGCTCGCGAGATCGCGGTCATGTACCGGATGAACGCCCAGTCCCGGGCCATCGAGGAATCGTTCCTCCGCTACGGGATCCGCTACCAGCTCATCGGGGGGACTCGGTTCTACGCGCGGCGTGAGGTCAAGGACGCCCTCGCATATCTCCGGATCCTCCGCTCGGACACGGACAGCGTCAGCTTCGAGCGGATCATCAACGTGCCGGCCAGGGCGATCGGCGACAAGACGATCGAGGCCCTGCGAGCGGGTGCGGCAGCCATCGACCCCCAGACCGGCGAACCGTCGACCATGTGGAGCGCCATCGAGCGCGGGGCCCGAGGCGAGCTGCCGACCCTCGCCACGCGGACGCGATCGGCCCTCGCGGAGTTCGCCGCCCTCGTCCGGCGGTTGCGTTCGCGCGTCGCTGTCCTGCCGCTCCCCGAGCTCCTCGACGAGGTCCTCGAGGCGTCCGGGTACCGGGCGATGCTGGCGGACGGCTCGGAGGAGGGTGAGGAGCGCTGGGCGAACCTGCTCGAGCTGCGCTCCGTCACGACCCGCTATGACGATCTCGACCCCGAGGACGCGCTCGACCGGCTGCTCGAGGAGACGGCCCTCGTCGCCGACCAGGATTCGTACGAGGGCCACGCGGACGCGGTCACCCTGATCACCCTCCACGCGGCCAAGGGCCTGGAGTTTCCGGTCGTGTTCATCGCGGGGCTCGAGGAGGGACTGTTCCCGCACAGCCGGGCGCTCGAGGACGAACGCCAGCTCGAGGAGGAGCGACGGCTCGCCTATGTCGGCATCACGCGTGCGAAGCGCCGGCTGTACCTGTCCCACGCATGGAGGCGCGCGACCTGGGGGATGGGCCAGGCCGCGGTCCCGTCGCGGTTCCTGCTCGAGATCCCGGCCGAGCTCATGATCGGACCACGTCTCGGGGGCCTCGATGAGCCCGAGCGCGACCTGGACCTCGACCTCGTGTTCGGGCAGCGACGCACGACCCGGTTCAACACCCCGGTCCGTGGCGGTGGGCCGGCGTACCGGCAGGGGAGCGGCCGGCCGGGCGCCCCACCCGCCGGCGAGCCGTTCCGGCCATCCCGGGACCTCGCCGCCCGACGGGACGCGTTCGCCGAGGGCGCACCCTCGGGCACGGTCGGCGTCGTCGGCGGCGACGAATCCGCCCCGCCCGTGGCCACCCGTCCTGCCCGGCCGATCATCCCGGGCGAGCGCCAGTTCCGCGATGGCGATCGGGTCCGCCACGGCCGCTGGGGCGACGGCATCGTCGTGACCTCCAAGCTCACGAGGAGCGACGAAGAGATCACGGTCGCGTTCAAGGACCCGTCGGTCGGTCGCAAGACGATGCTGGCGAGCCTGGCCAACCTCGATCTCGTGGGGTAGGGGATGGAGGAGCTTGACCGAGGCCCGTCGGCCATGCACGCCCTCGCCGACTTCGAGCCGCTCGCGCGGTTGGCGATGGAGCCTGCCGCCTTCGACTATGTCGCGGGCGGATCGTGGGACGAGGTCAGCCTCGCGAGGAACGTCGCCGCCTGGCGCGAACGCCGCCTGCGGCCGCGCGTGCTCGTCGATGTGAGCCGGGTCGACGCCGGGACGACGATGCTTGGCCAGCCCACGGCCATGCCGCTCGCGATCGCGCCGATGGCCGCCCACGGCCTGGCGCATGCGGAGGCGGAGGAAGCGACCGCACGGGCAGCCGCCGTGGCCGGCGTCCCATTCATCCTCTCGACGATGTCCACGTGCTCGATGGAGGACGTCGCTACCGCGGCACCCGACGGCATCCGTTGGTTCCAACTCTACGTGCAGGCGGACCCCGCGCGCACGCGCGAGCTCGTGCAGCGGGCAGAGGCGGCCGGTTATGGCGCGATCGTGCTGACCGTGGACCTGCCGGTCCTGGGCTATCGCGAGCGGGATCGGCGCTCGGGCTTCGATCTCGGCGGTCCGCACGGCAACTTCGCGACCCCGGGTGTGGACGCGACCCACGGGGGCGGTATCCACGCGCCCGGATTCGAACTGCTCGAGGAGCAGGTCCTGTCCGGGCTGTCGTGGGACGACCTCGCGACGATCCGGGGTTGGTCGTCGCTGCCACTCGTCCTGAAGGGCATCATGACGGCCGAGGACGCGCAGCTCGCCGCGGAGCACGGCGTGGCGGCGATCGTCGTCAGCAACCACGGCGCCCGCCAGCTCGACCGGGTCCAGGCGCCGGTGGATGTGCTCGAGGCCGTCGTCGCGGCCGTCGACGGCCGCACCGAGGTCTGGGTCGATGGCGGCGTGCGGCGGGGCCACGACATCGCCATCGCGCGGGCGCTCGGCGCCCGGGGCGTGCTGCTCGGCCGACCGATCCTGTGGGCGCTCGCGGCGCACGGCCAGGCGGGGGTCGAGCGGGCCCTCGAGATCGTGCGGACGGAGTTCGAGATCGCGTTGGCGCTGCTCGGCACGCCGACACCCGACCACATCGGTCCGGCGCACGTCGTGCCCGAGTCGGTAGGCTCCGGCGGATGACCGTCCAGCTCCCGCCCGCCGACCCTGCACTCGTCGAGGCGGCGTCGGCGCTCGACATCGATCGTGCGACCGCACGCCACAAGGAGCTCGCGGCGGCCATCGAGCGGGCTAACGAGCTCTACTACGCGAAGGACGCGCCGGAGCTGTCCGACGCCGAGTACGACCAGCTGTTCCGCGAGCTCGTTGCGATCGAGACCGCCTATCCGGAGCTGATCACCGAGGATTCCCCGACCCAGCGCGTGGGTGGGGCGCCGAGCGCGGAGGTCTTCACGGAGGTCCGCCACCGCCGGCCGATGCTCAGTCTTTCGAACGCGTTCAGCCACGACGAGCTGCGGGCCTTCGACGCCCGGGTGCGACGGGGTCTCGGGCTGCCCGCACCCCCTGAACCGGCCGACGACCTTCGCTACGTCGCCGAGCTCAAGATCGACGGCCTCGCGATCACGCTGCGTTATGAGCGCGGACGGTTCGTCCAGGGCGCGACCCGGGGCGACGGCACGACCGGTGAGGACGTGACCGCGAACCTGCGGACGATCACCGCCGTCCGCGACAGGCTCAAGGAACCCGTGACGGCCGACGTTCGCGGCGAGGTCTTCATGCCCAAGGCCGAATTCGCGCGGATCAACGCGGAGCGCGAGGAGGCCGGGCTGCCGCTCTACGCCAACCCCCGCAACAGCGGCGCGGGCTCGCTCCGCCAGAAGGACCCGGCAGTGACCGCCAGCCGCCTTCTTTCGACCTGGGTGTATCAGCTCCTCGAGGAAGGTGACGCGTCGATCGGATCGCAATCGGAGGCGCTCGGCCGGCTCGCGGCGCTCGGCCTGCCGGCCAATCCCGAGCACGAGCCCGGTCTCGACATCGAGGGTGTCATCGCCTTCACGGAACGGTGGCGCGAGGAGCGCCACAAGTTGCCGTATGAGACGGACGGGGTCGTGGTCAAGGTCGATCGGTTCGACCAGCAGGAACGCCTGGGCATGGTCAGCCGCGCCCCACGCTGGGCCATCGCCTACAAGTTCCCGCCCGAGCAGGTCGAGACGACGGTCGAGGACATCGTGCCGTACGTCGGTCGCACGGGGACGCTGACGCCGGTCGCGTACCTCACCCCGATCAAGGTCGCGGGCTCCACCGTCGCCCGGGCCACGCTCCACAACCTCGACGAAGTGCGGCGTAAGGACATCCGCATCGGCGACCACGTCGTGCTGCAGAAGGCCGGCGACGTCATCCCGGAGGTCGTCCGGCCGATCGTCGAGAAGCGAATCGGCACGGAGCGCGAGTACCAGATGCCGGCCACGTGCCCGGTCTGCGGGACGCGGATCGCCCGAGATGAGGGCGCCGTGCGCCACTACTGCCCCAACCCCGCGTGCCCAGCCCGGGTCGGCCAGGAGTTCGGCCAGTTCGTCGGGCGCGGCGGGATGGACATCGAAGGCGCCGGCTGGAAGGCGCTCGAGCAGCTGCTGCAGACTGGTTTGGTCAAGCGGCGCGGTGATTTCTATCGGTTGTCAGTCGAAGATCTGGAGAGCCTCGAGCGCTTCGGCCGAAAGAGTGCCGAAAACCTCCACGCCGCGATCCAGAAGTCGCGCCGCCGGCCGCTCGAACGGATCATCGCGGCGCTGGGGATCCCGCAGGTCGGCTGGACGACGGCGATCGAGCTGGCGGCCTGGCTTGCGGCGGAGGTCCCGGCCGGCGACGACTGGCTCGTGCGGGCTGCCGCGTTCCTGCAGCGGGTCGGGACTGACGAACCCACGCGGTTCGAGGAGGTCGAAGGGATCGGCCCGGTCGTCGCCGCGAGCCTCGCGGCGTGGTTCGCCGAGGGCGGCGCAGGGCAGGACGTGCTCGAGGATCTTGCCGAGGCCGGCGTCGAGGCGGAGCTGCCGGCCCCGCGCGTGGCGGCAGCCGCCGGCCCGCTGCAGGGCAAGTCGGTGGTCGTGACTGGGACGCTGCCGGGGTTCAGCCGCCAGGAGGCCGAGGAAGCGATCCGGGCGGCTGGCGGCAAGCCGGCGGGCGCGGTGTCGAAGAATACCGACTACGTCGTAGCGGGCGAATCTGCCGGGTCCAAGCTCGCCAAGGCCCAGGAGCTGGGCGTGCCGGTGCTCGACGAGGACGGATTCCGACGGCTGCTCGCCGGCGACGGCGTCTAGGTGCGAACGGGCCTACCGGCGACCGGTCGCGTAGCGCTCCATCAGCTCGCTCACCGCGGCTCGAGCCGCCTGCCACTCCGGCTGGTCGCCGAAGATCGTGGCGTTGCGGCCGAACCGATTGATCTGGGTCATCGCCGTTACGATCATGTCGTGCGCCAGCTTCCGATTGCGACCGGCATCGACCTGGCCCGTGACCAGGTAGCGGCGGACCGTCTCGAACGGAGCCGTCCAGCGCCCCCAGCGGAGCTTGTCGCCCTCGCGCAGGGTCTCGAGCCACTCGTCATCGCCGACCGGATGGCGGTCGTGCTCGCCCATGTGGCGACGCAGGTCGACGCGCAGGCCGGGTAGTTCCAGGCTGGCCGTGCGCCCGTCGTCGTCGACCGTCAGGTAGCAGATGGGACAGGACGGCAGTTCGACGTTGGCCCGCGGCGCATCGCCGTATGGCAGCCCGCAGCGGCGGCAGAACGTGGCGTCATTGCGGATGGCGGGCGTCCCGCACTGGAGGCAGCTCACGGCGATCATGCGGCGGCGGCCCGTTCTCGGCTGGCTCGACACATGCGCGTGCGACTCCCCGGGTAGCTGGGTGATGACGTGACCTCGATAGCATCGCTGACGCTCGGCGATAGGACCATTCCCCATCGGTCCCGCCCCTTCCGGCAGGACTCTTGGGTCATCTGGGCTGCGCCGCCCGTCGTAGGCCGTCAGCCGAGCGCGTGGTTGAACTGGCCCCAGACCTGCTCGGGTCGCCAGACGAGCGGCTCACCGCGGACGAGTCGGGGCGCGCGCCAGGCCTCGGTCCAGCCGTCGGCCTCCAGGGCGGCGGCGCCGGCCTCGTTCTCGAGCAGGATGCCGGCACGCACCCGCTTCATGGGCCCAGCCGTGCGGCGGCGGGCGCGCAGGATGGCGATCGCATCGGACGGCCGGGGCGCGATCGTCGCCCCGCCGCCCCACGGAGCGCGGATGACGAACCCTTCCGGCCGATCGTCCGCGCGTGTCACGACCATCGTCGTGTCCGGCGCCGCGAACGTGGCAAGGAGATGCCGGCGATCCTCCCCGGTCGCGGCCAGGTCGAGTGCGGCCATCGCGTCGAGGTCCTCGGCGCGGTACGCGCGCACGAGCGGCCCGCCCGCGTCCGCCGCACCGGGCGCCAGCCCCGGCGCCTCCATCGTGCGGTACCACGTCTGGACCGAGAAGCCCAGGCGTTCGTAGAGCGGTTGCCCGGCGTCGGTGGCGACGAGCACGAGGGTTCGGCAGCCGGCCGCCTCGGCGGCCGCGATGGTCGCCTCCGTGAGCTCGTGGCCGAGGCCACGCCCGCGGGCCGCCGGCGCGACCCAGATCGTACCGATCCAGGCCACGGGTCCGTTGACCGTCACGACTGCAGTCCCCACGACCGCCCCGTCCTCTTCCGCCACGACGACCTCGCACAGGGGATGCGCCACGGCGAACTCGAACCAGGTCCGGCGGTCGCCCCAGTGGTCGGCGAGGATGGCCACGACGGCCGGGTCGATGTCGGCGGGTGTCATCGGTCGAAGGCGCGGTGTCGGCATGTCCCGGCTATCATCGAGCCATGGCCACCCTCTCGCGCGCCGACGTCGAGCATGTCGCCCACCTTGCCCGGCTGGGGCTGACCGACGAGGAGCTCGCCCGGCTCGAAGGCCAGCTCAACCACATCCTCGACCAGTACGCGATCCTCGCCACGGTCCCGACCGATCACATCGCACCCACGGCCCAGACGATCGAGCTCGAGAACATCCTGCGTGACGACGTCGCCATGCCCTCGCTCGATCAGGAGGCCGTGCTGTCCAACGCGCCCGCGCGTGAGGGAGCGTTCGTGGTCGTGCCCGCGATCCTGGCCGAGCGCGACTGACCGCGGGCGAATCGCCGACCCGGATGACCAGCCACCCATGACCGACCTCACCCGCCTCCATGCCCACCACATGGCCGCCCGCATGCGCGCGGGGGACACGACCTCGCGGGAGCTGACGGCGGCGCACCTCGACCTCGCCGAGCGGCAGGACCACGGCCTGCACGCATGGTTGACCATCGACCGCGATCGCGCGCTGGCCGAGGCCGATGCCGCGGATGTGCGGCTGGCCGCCGCACGCGGGGACGGTCCGTCGGCCGTCGCGGCCCTCCATCCACTGCTCGGGATCCCCGTCGCGCTGAAGGACCTCGTCTCCGTAGGGGGCGGACAGTGCACCGCCGGCTCGCGCATCCTCGAGGGTTACGTGGCCCCGTACGACGCCCACATCACCGAACGGCTCCACGATGTCGGCGCGGTGATCCTGGGCAAGACGAACATGGACGAGTTCGCGATGGGCTCCTCCACCGAGCACTCGGGCTTCGGTCCCACCGCGAACCCCTGGGCGCTCGGCCGCGTGCCCGGCGGCAGCAGCGGCGGATCGGCCGCTGCCGTCGCGGCCTACCACGCCCCGCTTGCCATCGGGACGGACACCGGTGGATCCATCCGTCAGCCGGCGGCGCTCACGGGGATCGTCGGTCTGAAACCCACGTACGGGCGGGTCAGTCGATATGGGATCGTGGCGTTCGCGAGCTCGCTGGACCAGATCGGGCCGTTCGCCCGGGACGTCCGTGGCGCGGCGGCGCTCCTGCACGCGGTCGCCGGGCGCGACGAGCGCGACTCGACGTCCTCGCCCGAGCCCGTGGAAGACGGCATGCTGACACTCGCCCACAGCGACGACGAGGCGGCCGGCCGGTTGCGCGGCAAGCGGCTCGGGCTGCCGCGCGAGTACTTCGTGGCGGGGATGGAGCCCGGCGTGGAGACTCGCATCCGCGAGGCGGTCACGGCCCTCGAGGCTGCCGGGGCGGTCATCGAGGACGTCAGCCTGCCGCACACCGAGTACGGACTCGCGACCTACTACATCGTCGCGCCGGCCGAGGCGTCGGCGAACCTGGCCCGCTACGACGGCATCCGCTACGGGCCGCGCCTTGGCGAGGGCCGCGACGTGCTGGCCGACTATCTCGCCACCCGTGGCCAGCTGTTCGGCCCGGAGGTCAAGCGCCGCATCATGCTCGGGACCTATGCGCTGTCGGCCGGCTACTACGACGCCTACTACCTCAAGGCGCAGAAGGTCCGGACGCTGATCAAGGGCGATTTCGACGCGCTGTGGGCCCAGGGGTTCGATGCGCTCGTGGCCCCGACCTCCCCGACGGTGGCGTTCCCGTTCGGGGCGCGGCTCGAAGACCCGGTTTCGATGTACCTCTCCGACGCCTGCACCCTGCCCGTGAACATGGCCGGACTGCCGGGGATCTCGATCCCGACCGGACTGTCGGAGGGGTTGCCGGTCGGGCTTCAGCTGATCGGGGCACCGTGGTCGGAGCTGGAGCTGTTCACGCTCGCGCGTGGCTACGAGGCGATCACCGCGGACGCCGATTGGCGGACCGTGGAGCCGGCCGATCTCGCCGCGCTCGACGATCCGGCGACGCCCACCCCGACCGAGCGGATGGCCGCCGTCCGCACCTGAGTCAGGCCCTGTACGGCTGCGTGCGAGGCTACTATCATCGCCGCTGGCGGTCTGCCAAACTCGGCTTCCGCGCGCGGATCGCTGGACGCACTGAGGAGGGCGCCATGAGGCGAGGCTTTCGGCCCGTCGCTTTTGGGCTCGTCGTCGGACTCGTGATGACGGGCTGCACCGGTGGAGGAGGCGGCGCGGGCAGCGCCGGAGCGCCGACGGCCACGGGAAGTGCCGCACCAGGGAGTGCCGCACCAGGAAGCGCCGCCGCAGGCGATATCTGCACCGCGCCCCCGAAGCACGAAGGCACCACCCTGACCTTCGCCTCGTTCGGCGGCGTGTACCAGGAGGCGCAGCGGCTCGGGTGGCTCGAGCCGTACAGCGCGCTGACCGGCGTCGAGTTCCAGGAGTCCGAAGAGTCTTCGAACGCCACGATCAAGGCCCAGGTGGAGTCGGGCAACGTCGAGTGGGACGTCGTGGACGTCGGCAACGACTTCGGGCTCGACGGGAACGCCGACTTGCTGGAGGAGCTCGATTACACGCTCATCAAGCAGGACGAGATCCTGGACGGCTTTGCGACCAAGTACCGTGTCGGCGACATCACCTATGGCGTGGTATTGGCCTACAACACGGACCAGACGGCCGGCAAGGTGCCCGAGGGCTGGGCCGACTTCTTCGACACCGCCAAGATCCCGGGCAAGCGTGGCCTTTGGAAGTACTCGACGGGCGGCGTGCTCGAGTTCGCGTTGATGGCAGACGGGGTCAAGCCCGCCGACCTCTACACGCCCACGCTCGATGTCGAGCGGGCCATCCGGAAGCTCGACACGATCAAGGACGACATCGTGTGGTGGGGATCGGGAGCCGAGCACCAGGAGCTCATCGGCTCCGGTGAGGTGGCGATGTCGATGGTCTGGAATGGCCGTGGGTATTCGGCCAAGCACACCGACAACAAGCCGGTGGAGATCCAATGGAACCAGCAGATCCTGACCGCCGACTACTTCGTGGTGCCGAAGGGCACCCCGAACAAGCAGGTCGCCATGGAGTTCATCGCATGGGCCACGTGCGCGAACAATAACGCCGCCGTCTCGGAGAAGATCCCGTATGGGCCCACGAACAAGAACTCGAAGCCGAACGAAGCGGTCGTCGCGGACCTGGCGGTCAGCAACGTCGACGAGAACACGGCGTACTTCAACGACGAGTACCTCATCGACAACTTCGACGCCATCGACGCGCCATTCCAGGCCTGGCTGACGCAGTGACGTAGAGGACGGCGAGGCTCCGGCCATGCTGATCCTGCGACCGATCATGGGACGAGCGGGCCGCCCTGGCGGCGGTCCGCTGGTCAACCGCTGGGCTGCGTTGGCGATCCCGGTCCTCGTGTTCCTGCTGATCTGCTTCCTCGCGCCGCTGGTGATCATGGCCGCGCGCAGCGTCACCGACCTACCGACCGGCTCGGAGGGTGACCCGCTCGCGAATTTCCGGCGGTTCTTCGGCGGCGAGGCCAACCTCAGAGTGCTCGGGAACACGTTTTGGATCGCCGGGGTCTCGACGCTCGCGTGCCTGGTGATCGGCTATCCGTATGCATACCTGATGCACCTCGCCACCCCGCGCTGGGCCGGCCTGCTGCTGATCGCGGTCCTCGTGCCGTTCTGGTCCAGCCTGCTGGTCCGGACGTATGCATGGCAGGTCATCCTGCGCGATACCGGCCTGATCAACTCGACGCTGGAGGGCTGGGGCCTGATCGACCGGCCGCTCGACCTGTATCAGACGACCACCGGCGTACTGCTCGGCATGACCCAGATCCTGCTGCCGTTCATGGTCCTGCCGCTGTTCACGACCATGGCCCGGATCGATCCCGAGCTCACCAAGGCCGCCGCCAATCTCGGCGCGTCGCCGACCCGGGCCTTCGTGCGCGTGTTCCTGCCGCTCTCCATCCCGGGCGTGCTGGCGGGCTCGTTGCTGGTGTTCGTCCTGGCGCTCGGGTTCTACATCACGCCGGCGCTGCTCGGTTCGCCCAGGGACACCATGCTCAGCGCGTTCATCGCGACCCGAGTGCAACAGCAGCTCGACTGGGGGCTTGCCAGCGCGATGGCCATGGTCCTCATCGGCGTGACCCTGATCGTGCTGTTCCTGGCGTCGCGCGTGATCCGGGTGCGCGACGTGTTCGGCGCCCTGGACGCGGAGTAGGAGATGGGCGAAGCAGGGACCTGGCGCACGCCGCACCGGCTTGCGCTGCTCGCACTTGGGGTGGCGACGGTCATCTTCCTCGTCGGCCCCATGCTCGTGGTCATCCCGATGAGTTTCACAGGCGCGAAGATCCTGTCGTGGCCGCCCGAGGGCTTCTCCCTCCAGTGGTACGCGAAGATGCTCGACGATCCGCAATGGTCCCGCGGCTTCGCGAACTCGCTGCAGGTCGCCACGCTGACGGCGGTCCTGTCGACGATCCTGGGCACCCTCGCCGCACTCGGGATCGTGCGCGGTCGGTTCCCGGGCAAGGGGCTCGCCAACGCCCTGATCCTGAGCCCGTTGATCGTTCCGGTCATCATCATCGCGATCGGGTTCTTCGCGTTCTACTCGATCGTTCGCCTCACGGGGTCGCTGCCGGGCCTGGTCTTGACCCACACCGCGCTCGCCGTGCCCTTCGTGATCATCAATGTGGGTACGGTGCTCCGTACGATGGACCGTAACCTGGAGATGGCGGCGGCGAGCCTGGGTGCGGACCCGGTGCGGACGTTCTGGCGGGTGACGTTCCCCATCATCCTGCCTGGCGTGTTCGCCGGGGGGTTGTTCGCGTTCATCACGTCCTGGGACGAAGTCGTCGTGTCGATCTTCATGACCAGCACGCGTTTCCGGACACTCCCTGTCGAGATGTGGGAGCAGGTCCGCCAGGTGGTGGACCCGACGGTCGCGGCCGTCGCCACGGTCGTGATGGTCGTGACGACGACGCTCCTGCTGTTCGTGTTCGTGGCACGCCGGCAGGTGCCCGTCCGATGACGGAAACACCGGGCGTCGGCGGATCCGAGGCTCCTGCGACACAGGATCCCCCAGCCGGAGCGGCCGGCATCAGCGCCCCGGGAGGCGAACCGCCGGCCCTGGCGCTGCGCGGTGTGCGCAAGTTGTTCGGCGAGTTCACCGCGGTGGACGGCGTGGACCTCGAGGTGCGGCGTGGCGAGTTCATCACGTTGCTCGGCCCATCCGGCTCGGGCAAGACGACCACCCTCAGGATGGTCGCTGGTTTCCTGACACAGGACGAAGGCTCGATCCGGATCGGCGGCCAGGAGATGCGGCATGTCCCGCCGTACCGCCGCGACGTCGGGATGGTCTTCCAGAACTACGCGCTCTTTCCGCACATGACCGCCGCTCAGAACGTGGCGTTCCCGCTGGAGATGCGGAACGTCCCGCACGCGGAACGAAAGCGTCGGATCGCCGAAGCGCTGGAACTTGTGCGGCTTGGATCGTTCGGCGATCGCTATCCGCGCCAGTTGTCGGGTGGTCAGCAGCAGCGCATCGCGCTCGCCCGGGCGATCGTCTTCCGGCCGCGCCTGCTCCTCATGGACGAGCCGCTGGGCGCCCTCGACAAGAAGCTGCGCGAGGGTTTGCAGCTTGAGATCCTCCGCATCAGTCGCCAGCTCACCGCCACGGTCGTATATGTGACCCACGACCAGGAAGAAGCCCTGGTGATGAGCGACCGGATCGCCATCTTCGACCAGGGACGGATCCAGCAGCTGGGTACCGGCGAGGACCTGTACGAGCGTCCGGCGTCGGTGTTCGTCGCGGACTTCGTGGGCGAGTCGAACATGCTTCGCGGTCGCCTCGAACGAGACGGCGACGGCATCTGGCTGCGCCGCGGGGCGTGGCGCTGGCGGGTCCTTGTCGGCGATGCCGCGGTGCCCGGGCTACGGGAGGGCGAACCGGCAGCGCTGGTGGTGAGGCCCGAGCATCTGCGCGTCGTCGCAAGCGACGCGCCGCGGGACGCCGCAAACGGGGTGGAGGCCTCAGTGACGGAGGTCCTGTATCTCGGTCCGACCCGCAAGATCGAGCTCGCGCTGCCGGACGGCGCCGTAGCCGTCGTGCGAGAGCCGGCAGGCGCGGCCGGCGACTGGCGCCCGGGCGACAAGGTCCGGCTCGAGTGGTCGGTGGAACGCGCCGTCGTCGTGCCGGATCCCCTCGTGGACAAGCCCCCCGGGACGGTCGTGGACGATCCGCTCGAGCCGCTCGAGCCGCTCAGAGGCTACTTCCCCGGGCCCGCATTCCTGATGCCCCGGTACGCGCCAGAGGACTCGCTTCAGAGCCCGCGCTTCACGGGACCTTCGACATTCGCGCGGCTGCCCCTGGTCGCCGACCTGGCCGATGTCGACGTCGCGGTCGTCGGCGTCCCGTTCGACACCGGTGTCACCTACCGTGTCGGCGGCCGCTTCGGTCCGAATGCCGTCCGGGCGGCATCGGTGATGCTTCGCCCGTACAACACGAACCTCGACGTCAGCCCGTTCGATGTGCTCTCGTGCGTCGATTTCGGGGACGTGGCGATCGTACCCGGCTACATCGAGCGGAGCTACGACCGGATCGAGCAGGCGATCGCCCCCATCGTCGAGGCCGGCATCGTCCCCCTGCTCATCGGCGGCGACCACGCCTGCACGTTGCCACACCTGCGGGCCACGCGGTCCCGCGGTCCCGTCGCCGTCATCGACTTCGACGCGCACACCGACGCCTGGGACAGCTACTTCGGGGAGAAGTACAACCACGGGACGTGGATGCGGCGTGCGATCGAGGAGGGGCTCGTGGACGTCGAGCATTCGATCGAGGTGGGCCTTCGCGGCTCCATCTACGAGGCCGCCGACTGGACCGGACTGCGCTCGGAGCTCGGGCTCGAGTACCTCACGACCGAGGAGGTGTTCGACCTGGGCCCGGACGCCGTTGCAGCCCGGATCCTGGACCGTGTCGGCGATCGTCCGGCGTTCCTGACCTTCGACATCGACGTGGTCGATCCTGCCCATGCCCCGGGGACCGGCACGCCCGAGGCGGGCGGCCCATCGGCGCGCGACATGCTGGCGATCATCCGGCGGCTCACCGGCGTGGAGTTCATCGGATTCGACGTCGTCGAGGTGATTCCGGCATACGACCCCGCGGGGCAGACCGCGGTGCTCGCCGCGAATTTGGCCTACGAGATGCTCTCGCTTGTCGCGCTCCGGCGGCTGGGCCGTCCCTGACGATCAGCAGTGGGGCGTCTCCGGGCCTGAGACCGCAGCGAGCGGGTGGTGAGTGGGCGCCTGTCGTCGGCCTAGCGCTCGGCGGCCCGGTGCCGTCGCAGGGCCTCCTCGATGGCCCAGATCGCCAGCGGACGCAGGTAGATCGACGCCCGGAAGTTGCCGTCGCGGTCGTACGCCTCGGGTGTCCGGAACCAGAGTCCACGCTCGTAGGTGACGGCGGCCGCGCCCTCGGCGGTCGACCATCCTTCCTCCAGCAGGCCGCGGCCGATCATGAAGGCCGCGAGCGCGTAAGTCGTGCCGACCCAGACCTCGGCGCTCTGCTCGCTCGAGGTGTCCACCGACCCGTCCGGGCGCGTGCCGTTGACGGCCCCCATCCGCCCGCCACCGAAGCCGCGGACGTTCCGGGCGTGGATGGAGCGCAGTGCCGCCTCGACGCGGTCGTCGGGCACCAGGGCGCCGAGTCCCGTGGCGTCGGCGTACCACTGGCCCGCGAGCTGGTCTGCCATGAGGCTCCCGGAGCTGGGGCCGCCCCCGTCGTCGTAGGCGTAGTGATCGCCCCGCCACAACCGGACATCGAAGGCGACCTGGGCGCGCTCGAACCAGCCCGCCCAACGGTGTTCCGCCTCGCGATCGCCGAGCCGCCGCGCCATGGCTTCCGCGCCCGCCGTGGCCGCCAGCCACAGCGATCCGCCGTACGCCGACGGGCCGCGCATCGGCCACGTGTCGTAGGTCTGGTCGGGGATGCCGTCGTGCTCGGGCAGGCCGTCGCCGTCGCGGTCGCTGGCAGCGAGGTCCAGGAGCACCCGCTCCACGGTCGGGAAGGCGTCGCGGATCAGGTGGTCGCCAGCGGCCGGGCCGGCGGCGACCGCGTCGCGCCAGACCTGGAGCACGAACTTCGGCCCGAGGTCCTTCCACAGGCTCACGTCCTGGAAGCGATACCAGTTGGGGCGGACGAACGGATCGTCGGCGGGACCACCCACATCGTGGGGCACGGTCCAGCCGACCTTGCGCGGTGCGGTGAGTCCGGACGCCTCGATCGTCCAGGTGTGCGGGTCGTCGACCGGCACCGCGGCAAGCAGGTCGCGGATGCCCCGCTGCTCGAGTTCGGGATACAGCTCGAGCAGGGCGAACGACGCGTAGAAATCGACGTCGACCGTGTCGTAGAAGGGATAGTCCAGGCACTCGAGCAGCGCGAATCGCCCGACATCGTCCCGTGGGGGCTCGGGACCGCCGACCTCGCCGGCTTCCCAGAAGGTGCCTCCATCGACCAGGAAGTACAGCTCGTTGAAGAGCGCCGCCGTGTACCAGTCGGGTCGCTCGACATCGCCCAGGTAGGGTGCCTGCCAGCGTTCGATCGCCGCACGCCAGGCCGGTGCGCTGTCCAGCGCGTGGCGCGCCAGGTCCCACGCACGCGCTCCCGTCCGGCCCCAGTCGCGGGTGTACCGCTTCCACCATCGCCGCCCTGCGCCGAACTCCACGGTGGGCAGATCCCAGGCGATCGCGAAGCGCACGGTCCGGCGCTCTCCGGGCTCGAGGACGGTCGTCGCGGCGATGGCGGCACCGGTCGCCGGCGTCGCCTCGCCTCGCCCGTCGCCCGAACCATCGACCGGGACCGACTCCGTGCGGTCGAGCCGGCCGTCCGCGGCGAAGTCGGCCCACAGCGCCGTGTCGTCGACCGGGTCGAAGTCCGCGCGGGCGGACAACGCCCAGCCCTCTCCGGCAAGGGCGGCGATCGCCATCGTTCCCCGCAGGGCGGTCGGGGCAGCGGATCCGGGATCGCCGAACGTCACACCGAGCGCATCGTCGGTCTCCCTGACGATGTGAGAGCGCCCAGGCGCGGCGCCATCGTCGGGTCCGGCCGGCGGGTCGGCCCAGGTGAACAGAAGCCCGACCGTGAGCGGGTCGGGCCCGGGATTCTCCACCCACCACTCGAAGACCCCGACGGGCAACGCACTCCGCTCGAGATCGCCGCCGATGACCGGAGAGAGTTGCTCGCCGACCAGCCGAACCCCGACGCCGAGACCATCCGGCTCGAAGGTCTGCCACGCGCGCGGGAAGAGGGCGTGATACGTCCCGCCGCCGACCGGCAGGTCCCAGCCCCACGCCGGGAGATCGGTGGGTCGGAGCGCTGACAGGACCATCGCCCGCCCCGCGGCGTCCGCCGCTGCGTCACCGCCCGCCGTTCCCACGCCATCGGCCGCCTCCGCCGCCGCCGGACCGACGTACAGCGCGAACCCGTCGGCGGCGACCGGCTCGAACCGGTGCTGACCGACCCGCAGATGCCAACGCGCGGTGTCACCTCGGTACGTCCGCCCGATGCTCCCCGTGCCCAGCCCGCCGAGCGGGACCCCGGCCCATTCACCGTCGTCGACCATCGGCTGGGGGACACGCGGATGCCCGACGTCATGGCAGGGGACCCCGATGCCGCGCCGCCACGCCTGGCGGGGGATGCTCGGCCAGTCGACGCCCGCCCCGGGACTCGCAGGGCGGATCGTGGCCGTCACTTGTCGACGCCGGTGACGACCACCCCGCGCATGAAGGCACGCTGCGAGAGGAAGAAGACGACGACCGGCACCGCGATCGCGAGGATCGCGCTGGCCTGGACGAGCGGCGGCCGGGTCACGTACAGCGACGCGAACTTCTGCATCCCGAGCGACAGCGGCCACAGGTCGGGGTTCCCACCGACGTACACGAGCGACAGCAGGAACTCGTTCCAGGCGAAGAAGAAGTGGAAGAGCGTGACGGCGACGATCGCCGGGATGGCCTGGGGCACGATGACCGAGCGCAGGATCCGGAACGGGCCTGCGCCGTCGATCATCGCGGCCTCGTCCAGATCGCGCGGGATCGTGAGGAAGTACTGGCGCAGCAGGAAGACGTTGTAGGCGTTCGCGAAGAAGTGCGGGACGATCAGCGGCAGCCAGCTGCCGGTCCAACCGATCCGGGTGAACAGGATGTACGTAGGCACCAGTGTGACCTGCGAGCTGAGCATGATCGTGGCGAGCAGCACGAGGAACAGTGGGCCGCGGCCGTGGAACCGGAACCGGCTGAAGCCGTAGGCGACGGCGATCGCGGAGCCGACCGCGCCGATCGTGCTCACGACCGCGATGATCGCGGTGTTGCGAAGCAGCTTCGGGAACTCGATCTGCTCCCAGGCCAGCGTGAAGTTCTCCACTTTGGGGTCGAAATCCCAAGCCGGTGTCAGGGTGCGCCAGCGGCCCTGCCACGTGAACGTCCCGGCGCCGGGATCGGCCGGGTCGATCAGGACGGATGATTCCCGTCCTTTCTCGACGATCGCGAGCTGGCGGGTGACGCCGTCGATCGGCACGGCGTAGATCGGCAGCGCCTGTCCCTCGAACTCGAACGTCCGCGGCGACGCCGGATAGAGGGGCGCGCCGGGATCGGCCACCTGCGCCTGGTCCTTGAACGCGGTCAGGGTCATGTAGGCCAGCGGCATGAGGAACGCGGACAGGATGGCGACCGCCACGAGGAAGATGCCGGCGCGGCCGGTGAAGCCTCGCATCGAGCGCCGAAGGGGTCCGGCCGTGGTGTAGGTAGTGGTCCGCACGGCGGTCGCCGTCATCGGCGTTCACCCGCATAGAACACCCACCGGCTCGACGACCAGAAGAGCAGCAGCGCCAAGGCCAGGACGATCAGGAACAGGACCCAGGCAAGCGCCGACGCATACCCGAGCTGGTTGAACGAGAAGGCCTCGCGGTAGAGGTTGACGTTATAGAAGAGCGTCGCATCGTCGGGCTGGCCGTTCTTGAGCACGTACGCCTGGATGAAGTACTGCGACACCCCGACGCAGCTGATCAGCAGGCTGTAGAACAACACCGGGCTCAGGAGCGGCAGGGTGAGCCGCCGGAACGTCGTCCAGTGGCCGGCCCCGTCGACCTTGGCCGCGTCGTAGAGCTCGGTGGGGATGCTCTGCAGGCCAGCGAGCGCGATGAGCATCATGGCGCCGATGCCCCATAAGCCGACGATCCCGAGGGAGGGGAGGACCCAGAAGGGATCCTGGAGCCAGTCGGGGCCGGTGACCCCCACGGCGCCGAGGATGCCGTTCATCCAGCCCGTCTCGGCGTTCAGGACGCCAGCCCAGATCAACGTGCTGGCGACGAGCGGGATCTGGGTGGGCATGTAGAAGAGCGTGCGGAACCCCCGGCGGCCGACAAGACGCGGGGAGTTCAGGAGGATCGCGAGGCCGACCGACAGGGCGATCGTCGCGGGCACGGTCAGGACGGCGAACCGCAGCGTGACGCCGATGGACTGGGCGACGTGGGGATCGCTGAGCATCCTCGCGTAGTTGTCGAGGCCGACGAACCGGACCGCGTCGGGTCGGCGCAGGTCGAAATCCGTCAGGCTGAAATAGAGCGCCAGCGCCATCGGGATCATCGTGAACACGACGAACCCGACGATCCAGGGCGAGATGAAGGCGTAGCCCCAGGCGGCCTCGCGCCGGGTGGCGGTCCAGCGCCAGCGCGGCTGCGGGATGGCGGTCTCGGGGAGGGCTGAGGCGTCGGGCCGACCGGTCATCGAGGGCCTCGCTGGTCGTCGTGGAAAGGGATGGGAGCGCGCCGGAGGAGATGCGACGCGCTCCCAGGTGAGCTCAGTGGGCTACGGCGCCTGGTCGTACAGGCCTTGCAGCTCGCCTTCGAACTTTTCGGCTTCGGCGGCCACGTCGAGGTCGCCGCTGCCGATGAGGGTCGCCTGCAGCGCCTTGACCGCCGCATCCGACTTGAGGAAGTTCGGCATGTCGGCTTCGTGGCTTGGCACATCGGGATGGGCCAGCATGTCGAGCGCGACCTGCCAGTCGATCTTGTTCGGCGCGAAGCGCTCGTCGAGCGCCGCGAAGAACGCATCCTGCTTGCTCTTGACCGCGGGGAGGGCCCCGTAGCGGGCGATGAGCGTGTCGTTGCCCAGCAGGTACGACATGACCTCGAAGGCCTCGTCCGGATGGGCGGTCGACTTCATGATCCCGAAGGTGTCCGAGTGGAGCTTGGCGGTCGTCGTGCCCTCGTGGGCCGGCGGGACCGCGATGTCGAAATTCTTCGCCTGCGGTTCGCCATCGGCCGGCCACGCGCAGCACGTGTACCACAGATGGACGTTGCTCATCGCGAGGTTACCGGACTGGAAGGCGTTGTCGCTGTTCAGCAGCTCCGAGGTGTTCTCGGCGCCGGTCGGGATGAAGCCGTCCTTCCACATGCCGTCGTAGTACCACTGCCAGGCCGATACCCAGTTGTCCGGGACCTGTGCGGTCTTGCCGTCGTCCGCGACGAGCGACCCCGGCCCGAACTGCGTGCCCCAACCGCGCGGGTCGGTCCACTGCATGTAGTAGCCCCACTGCTCCGTGTTATCCGCATCGAACGAGGCGCTGGTCGCGTCGTTGCCTGCCTTGTCCACGGTCAGCTTCTTGGCGAGCTCCGTGAGCGTCTCCCAGGTCCAGTCCTTGCCGTCGTACTGCTCGCCGACCTTGTGGGGCGGCTCCGGCACGCCGGCTTCCTTGAAGAGATCCTTGTTGTAGTAGATGAATGACGGGTAGATGGCGAACGGGATGCCGACCTGGCCGCCGAATCCCTCGCTGTACGCGGACAGAATCGCCGGATCGATGTCGGTCAGGTCGTAGTTCGTCTTCTCGATGAACGGCTGCAGGTCGAGCAGCTGATCACCATACGAATAGAACCCGCGGAAGCCGACCGGGCCGATGATGTCGGGCGGGTTGCCGGCGGCGATCTGGGTGCTGAGGATGTCGTAGGCGGTCGTGTTCTGGTAGATCTCGAGGCTCAGGGTGATCTTGTCCTGTGACTCGTTGAACGCCGCGACCACCGCTTGCTCGTCCGCGATCTGGTCCGGCTGGGCGCCGGTGCCCAGCCCGACGAACCATCGGATCAGGACCTTGCCGTCGGCCGTCAGGCCACCCTGACCGGTCGCGACGGGTTCCGGCGTCACCGCGACGACGCTGGGGGCCACGGAGGCGGCCGGCGCCACGCTGCCGGGGGCGGACGGCGTGGCGCCGCCGCAGGCGGATGCGATGAGACTGATCACGCTCGCCAACACGGCGAGCCGCCCGAATCGGGCCTGGCGAGGATCCATCAAACGTTCCTCCTCCGGTATCTGTCGATCATTCGATCCGTTCATCAGCCGACTGGTTGTGGTGCGACACCGAGGTCCTCAGGGCATGGCCCTCCTCCCGCTCGAGGCGCGCCTGATGAGCTCGGTGGCCAGGACGATGTGGCGTGGCACGCGTTGCGCGTGCTCCACGTTCTCGGCGAGGAGATTGACCATCTCGCGACCCATCTCCTCGATGGGCTGGCGGACGCTGGTGAGCGCGGGGCGAGTTGCCGTGGCGATGGGCGAGTCGTCGTAGCCGACCACCGCGACGTCCTCCGGGACACGACGACCGGCCGACTGCAGGACCCCGAGCGCCCCGACGGCCATGAGGTCCGATGCGCAGAAGACCGCATCGAGGTCGGGGCTGGCGGCGAGGAGCTGTCCCATCGCGTGCTCGCCGCCCACCTGCGTGAAGTCCCCGGTCGCGATGAGGTGCTCATCGACGGGCAACCGGGCCTCGGCGAGGCCGTCCCGATACCCGGCGAGCCGGTCGATGCCGGCGACCATGTCCCGCGGCCCCGTGATGGTCGCGATCCTGGTGCGGCCACCCTCGGCCAGGTGGACGGTCGCGCGGCGGGCGCCGTCGCGGTTGTCGGCGTCCACGTAGTTCACGTCAACGCCCTGCGGGGGACGCGCCAGGACCACCAGGGGCACGTTGCGGCTTGCGAGCTGGGTTGGAAGTGGATCGTCGCCGTGGAGGCTGACGAGGATCACGCCATCGACGTGCCCGGCGGTCAGGTACCGGACGCTGCGGCGTTCGTCGACGTCGTCGTCGGGCATCAACAGGACGAGTTGCAGGTCCCGCGCCGACAAGGCCGCGCTGACGCCACGGATGAGGCGTGGGAAGAACGGATCGCTGAAGAGCCGATGCGCAGGCTCGGTGATGACGACGGCGATGGACTCGCTCCGGCGTGTGACCAGGCTGCGCGCCGCGCGATTGGGGACGTACCCGAGACGATCGATGGCCTTCTCGACCGAACGCCGAACGTCCGCACTGACCTTGGGGGACCCGTTGACCACGCGCGAGACGGTCGCCCGCGACACGCCGGCAACGCGGGCGACCTCGTCCAGGGTCGCAACGGTGCGGGGTGCCGTGGTCTCGAGTTGGGTCATCGTCAACCAGCTCATGGCGGTCAGCTCGTGAGAGCGCTCTCACGTTCCGTTTCGCACCATATCACTCGTTGTCAAGAGAGCGCTTACAACGCCCGGCGTTGGATGCTGCCACGTGGTCGTCGGGGCGTTGGGGGCCCCAGGCGCACGACCCTGCGGCCGTGTGCGAGACTCTGGCCATGGCCATCGAGACACCAAGGGGTGAGCCGCCCGAAGCAACGGGACGGGACCGCTACGAGGCGGTCATCGGGATCGAGGTCCACTGCCAGCTACGGACCGCGTCGAAGATGTTCTGCCCGTGTTCGACCGCCTACGACGGCGCCGCACCGAACAGTCATGTCTGTCCGGTCTGTTTCGGACTGCCGGGAGCCTTGCCGGTGATCAACCGCCGCGCGGTGGAGCACGTCCTCGCGACGGGGCTCGCCATCGAGGCGACCACTCCCGACGCCACCCGCTGGGACCGCAAGAACTACTTCTATCCGGACCTGCCCAAGGGCTACCAGATCAGCCAGTACGACCTGCCGCTGGCCTCGGCCGGCAAGCTTGAGATCGAGGCCTCGGACGGGACGATCGTGGTCGGCATCACGCGGGCGCATCTCGAGGAGGACACCGCGAAGCTGCTCCATGCGACCGACGCCGCTGGGCGCAAGGTCAGCCTGGTCGACTTCAACCGATCCGGGGTGCCGCTCATGGAGATCGTCACCGACCCGGACATCCGCACGGCCGAACAGGCGCGTCGCTATGCCGAGGAGCTGCAGCTCCTGCTGCGCACGATCGGGGCATCGGACGCCGACATGGAGCGGGGCCAGATGCGCGTCGAGGCGAATGTCTCCCTGCGCGATCGCGGGGCCGACGCCTTCGGGACGCGCGTCGAGGTCAAGAACATGAACTCGTTCCGCTCGGTCGAGCGGGCCATCGAGTACGAGATCGACCGACAGGCGGGCATGCTCGACGCCGGCCAGCCACTGGCCCAGGAAACGCGCGGCTGGTCGGACGATCGCGGCGAGACCTACCGGATGCGATCGAAGGAGACGTCGGACGACTATCGCTATTTCCCCGAGCCGGACCTGCCGCCGCTGCACGTCGATCCGGCCTGGCTGGGCCGCGTCCGTGCCGGCCTGCCGGAATTGCCGGCGGCTCGTCGGGCGCGCTATGAGGGGTCGCTCGGTCTCGGCGCGTACGACGCGCGCGTGCTGACCGCCGACCCCGACGCCACGGCGCTGTTCGAGGCGACCCTGGCGGCGGACTCGGCGCTGCCGGCGAAATCCGTCGCAAACTGGGTCACCGGCGAGTACCTCCGGCGCCGCAACACCGCGAGCGAGGGCGCTCCCGTCCGGGTCGTGGCGGCCGAGCTCGCAGCGATCGTCGGCGCCGTCGAGGATGGGTCCATCTCACGTGCGAACGGCAAGGAGGTGTTCGAGGCGCATGTCCAGACCGGCGACGGCGCCGCGGCCATCATCGCCGCTCGCGGCTTCCACCAGATCACGGACACGGGCGCCGTCGGCGCGGCCGTGGATGAGGTCCTCGCGGCGAACCCGGCTGCGGTGGCCGACTTCCGAGCCGGCAAGGTCCAGGCCGTGGGCTTCCTCGTCGGCCAGGTCATGAAGGCGACGCGGGGCCAGGCGAACGCGGCACTGGTCCAGGCCGCGGTGCGTGAACGCCTCGAGCGGGCGGACTAGGGGAGGGGATGGGACCACTCAACCTGCTGCTCTGGGGGGCCGGGGTCGCGCTCGTCGTGATCGGGTACGCCCGTGCCCGGGGTCCCTGGGCACGGTACCAGGCGCTGAAGGCACAGGACGAGAACGTCGCCCGCTACGAATCCTGGCGTGGCGGCCTGCGCAGCAACGAGACGACCGGCGCGGACGTCGCGATGGCGCTGCTGCGCCGGCAGGCCCAGCTGGCCGGGGCCGTTGCGATCGTCGGCGCGGTCCTGATCTTCCTCGGGTTCCTGCTCCGGTAGACGCCACGGTGCCGCCGGAGATCCGCCCCTACCACGCAGCCGACGACGAGCCCTGGGCGGAGCGCTTCCTGGAGGCGTCCCCTGTCCGAGCGCTGATCGCCGCGACGCTCAGGCCTTCACCCGCAGTCGCCGCCACTCGATGGCGGTGCAGCGGTCCATCACGACCGACAGGCCCCCCTCCGCCGCGATCCGCGCGGCGTCCCAGTTGACCACGCCGAGCTGCAGCCACACGCAGCGCGCACCGATCGCCACGGCCTCCTGGGCGTGCGCTACGCACAACTCGGAGCGACGGAACACGTCCACCATGTCGAACGGCCCGGTCGCCTCGACGGCGTCGGCCAGGGTCCCGAACGCCGGGACGCCCAGCACGGAGCGCTCGTTGGGATTTACCGGAACACAGTCGAGTCCCTGGTCGATGAGATAGCGGAACACGCCGAACGACGGGCGGCCCGGATCGGATGAGGCACCGACGACGGCGATGCGCCGAGTTTCGCGCAGGACCACGTCGATGGCCGCGTCATCGAGGATCCGGACCGAACCGCGCCCCTCCTCGAGATCCAGGAAGGCACGCGTCCGATCGAGGTGATCGCGATTCAGGATGCCGCCTCGCGCTGATACGGGATTCCGTCGGCGGCGGGCGGCGTGCTGCGCCCGATCAGGCCCGCGAGGACGATGATCGTCACCACGTACGGCAGCGCGTCGAAGAACTGGCCCGGCAGCGAGCCCATGATCACCCCCAGGTCGCCCACCGGCGGCACGATCTTGATCGATTGCCCGAGGCCCTGGGCGGAGGCGAACAGGAGCGCCGCCCCGAACGCCCCGAGCGGGCTCCAGCGCCCCACGATCATCGCCGCGAGGCCGATGAACCCACGGCCGGCGGTCATGCCCTGCTGGAACGACGCCGTCGCCTCCATGCTGAGGAACGCCCCACCAAGGGCGGCCAGGCCCCCCGCAGCGATGACGTTGCGGTAGCGCAGCCGGATGACATCGACGCCGACGGTCTCCGCTGCCCGGGGGTGTTCGCCGACGGCCCGTGTCCGCAGCCCCCAGCGAGATCGGAACAGCACGATCTGGAACACGACGACGAGGATCAGCAGCGTGATCGTCAACGGCCCCTGGGCCAGCAGCGTGCTGACCAGCCAGCCGACGATCGGGATGTCCCGGACGCCCGCCGGTGTGCCGAGCGCGTCGAACGCCCCGGCGCCGGTCGGCGAGCTCTTGGCGAGCAGGGTGTTCAGGTACCCGGTGATCCCGAACGCGGCGATGTTGATGATCGTGCCGGCGATGATCTGGTCCGCCCGGACAGAGATCGATAACCAAGCGTGGACGGCGGCGACCAGCAACCCTGAGAGGATCGCGAGCACGAGGGCCACGAGCAGCACCGGCGTGATGCCGAAGACGATCTCCGTCCCCTGGCCCAGGATCGGCAGCAGGAAGACGCCCGACGCCCAGCCCACGAAGGCCGCCGTCAGCATCGTCCCCTCGATGCCGATGTTCACGATCCCGGAGCGTTCGCACAGCACCCCGCAGAGCGCGGCGAAGCCGATCGGGACGGCCGCCCGGAGCGTGATCGGCGCGATGTCGGGCAACGTCGCGATGAGATAGCCCACGAACTGGAAGACGAGCCCCAGGACCGGGATGGAATAGACGAGGTCGAGCAATCCGTCCATCAGCGAACCGGGACCTCGCCACCGTAGGTCTTCGTGATCGTCGCGGCCTCATCGAGGCCGGTCTTGGTGCCACGCAACCGGAACAGTCGCTGGATGACCGGACTCGCCACCAGGAAGAACAGGATCGTGGCCTGGAGGACGCCGACGAGCTCGGCGGGGACGCCCGCCTGGATCTGCATGGCGGCCGCGCCGCTGCGCATGGCCCCGAACAGCAGGGCCGCGAGGATGATGCCGACCGGACTCGTCCGCCCGAGCAGCGCGACGGCGATGGCGTCGAACCCCACGGTCGTGCCGTACGACGCGGTCATGTGCTTGGTCGTCCCGAGCAGCTCGGCCGCGCCCGCCATCCCGGCGAGCATCCCGGCCAGCGACATCGTCAGGACGATGAGCCGCTTCGGGGACATCCCGGCATAGCGAGCCGCCTCCGGGTTCGCGCCCGCCGTCCGGATCTCGAAGCCGAGCGTCGTCCGGTAGAGCAGCCAGCCGTAGAGCACGGCCATGATCGGTCCGAGCAGCAAACCGGCATGACCGTTCCGCCCGATGATCACGGGGAGCCCCGCGTTCCCGACGTTCAGGGTGATCGGGGAGGGTGACCCCGGGACATCCAGCGGGCCGCTCACCAAGGCGGCCAGCGTCGCGATCGCGACGAAGTTCAGCATGATCGTGGTCACGACCTCATGGGCGCCCGACGTCGCCTTGAGGAGCCCGGGGATGAAGCCCCAGATCGCTCCACCGACCATCCCGGCGATGACCGAGAGCGGGATCGCGACGACGGGTGAGCTCTCGCGCAGCCACACCCCGACGATGACCGCCAGGAGCGCCCCCATCAGGAACTGCCCCTGGGCGCCGATGTTGAACAGGCCGGCCTTGAACGCGAGTCCCACGGACAGGCCGCCCAGGAGGAGCGGCGTCGAGGCGACCAGCGTATTGACGATCGAGTTGAAGTTGCCGACCGAGCCGCTGACGAGGGCGGCGTACGCCTCGAACGCGAGTCCCGGCTGCAGCTCGCCCGCGACCAGCCACTGCGACAGGATGATGACGAGCGAGCCCACGACGACCGAGAGCACGATCGAGATGAGGGGCAGCGCGACGACACGCCACACGCGGCGCACGACGCCGGTCATGCCGCGGTCCCGTCCGTGCCCGCTCCCGCGGTTTCCCGGCCACCGGTCGCCATCAGGATGCCCACCTCGTTCTTGTCGGCCGTTCGGCCGTCCATGACGGCCACGATCCGCCCGCGATACATGACCGCGATACGGTCGGATAGCTCGAGCACCTCGTCCAGCTCGGCGGAGACCAGCAGCGTGGCGGTGCCGGCGTCGCGCTTCGCGATCACCTGGCGATGGATGAACTCGATGCTGCCGACGTCGAGGCCGCGGGTCGGCTGGTCGAGGACGAGCAGCCGCAGGTCGCCCTCGAACTCCCGGGCGACGACGACCTTCTGCTGGTTGCCGCCCGACAGCGTCGCTGCCTTTGCCTTGGCCGAGGGTGTCCGGATGTCGAACGCCTTGATCCGTTCCTCTGCCGTCCGCTCTATGGCATCGTCGTTGCGCAGGATGCCCCGGCTGTACGGCGGGCGGTGGTAGGTCGTCAGCACGAGGTTGTCCGAGATCGGGAATGGCAGGACGAGCCCGAAGCGGTGGCGGTCGGCCGGGACGTACGCGACGCCGGCCTCGTTGATCTCCCGCGATGTCTCGCCCGTGATGTTCCTGCCGTCGAGCGTGACACGGCCGCCGCTCGGGCGGCGCAGACCCACGAGCGCCTCGACGAGCTCATCCTGGCCGTTCCCGGCGACGCCCGCGATGCCCAGGATCTCGCCCGAGCGGACTTCGAGGTCGACGCCGTGCACGACCTCGTCGCCGCGGTCGTCCTTCACGGTCAGCCCCTCGACCTGGAGCATCGCTCCACCTGGATGCGACTCGCCCCGATCGACGACGAGCGAGACCTCGCGTCCGACCATCAGCTCGGCGAGGTCCTCCTCATTCGTCTCGGAGGGGATGCGCTCACCGACGACCTTGCCACGACGGATGACCGTGATGCGGTCGGCGATGGCCAGGACCTCGTAGAGCTTGTGGCTGATGAACACGATGCTGTGGCCCTCGGCCGCCAGGCGCCGCAGGACCGTGAAGATCTCCTCGGTCTCCTGGGGCGTGAGCACCGCGGTCGGCTCGTCGAGGACGAGGATCTTCGCATCGCGATAGAGCGCCTTGAGGATCTCGACGCGCTGTTGCCAGCCGACCGACAGGTTGCCGACCTTGGCGTCCGGATCGACCTCGAAGCCGAAACGACGGCCCAGTTCGACGATCCGGCGGCTCGCCTCCCTGCGATCGAGGAAGATCGGGCCGGCCATCGTTTCTTCACCCAGGACGATGTTCTCGGCGACGGACAGCACCGGGACGAGCATGAAGTGCTGGTGGACCATGCTGATGCCACGCGCGATGGCATCCGAGGGCCCCGTCAGCGTGACGGGTTTGCCGTCGAGCAGGATCTCGCCTTCATCGGGCGTGGCGAGCCCATAAAGGATGTTCATGAGCGTGGTCTTGCCGGCGCCGTTCTCGCCGAGCAGGGCGTGGATCTCGCCGGGCCGAACCTCGAGGTCGATCCCGGCGTTGGCGACGACACCCGGATAGCGCTTGGTGATCCCGCGCATCTCGAGCGCGGGTGCGCGGATGGGTTCGGCGTCGCTGGCCATCGTGGCGATCCCTCCCAGGTCCACTCAGATAGCGAGCGGGCCGGCCTCGATGGCCGACCCGCTCGTGCGATCGCGTCAGCGGGGGTCAGTCGCCCAGCGGGAGAGCGTCCTGTGACCCGCAGTCGGCCGGGCAGGTCTCGAGCGTGCCGGCCTTCATGGCAGCGAGGGCCTCGTCGACCTTCGCCTGGGTGTCCGGGGCAAGCTTGCTGGAGGCATCGTAGAACGGCGAGACACCGATGCCGTCGTTGGCGGCGTCGAAGATCGTCTTGCCACCCTTGGCGCTGCCGTCGGCGATGGCGCCGATCGACTGCGAAACGGAGTTGGCCAGCTTCTTCTCGGCACTGGTCAGGATGCAGGCCTGCGCGGCTGCGTAGGACTCGTGCTGGTCGACGTCGACGCCGATGGCGTGGATGTCCGCTTCGCATGCCGCATCGAGGACGCCGTTGCCGGTGAGCCCTGCGACCTGGAACAGCACGTCGATGCCGGTGTTCTGCTGGATGAACTGCTGACCGAAGGTCTTGCCAGCCGCCTGGTCGGCGAACCCGAGCCGGAAGTCGCTGTCGGAGACCCACGCGGCCTTGACCGTGAGATCCGGGATGACGGACTTGGCGCCCATCTCGTAGCCCTGGATATATCGGATGCAGGGGCCGCAGAGCGACACACCGCCGATGGCCCCGATGATGTCCGGCGCCGGCGTGGCTGAAGCTGCGACGATCCCGGCGAGATATCCGGCCTGGTCCTCGGCGTAGCTGATGGCGATGTACTTCGGCAACAGCGTGGCGATGTCGCCCGAGCAGTCGGCGAAGGTCGGATCGAGGTCACCCGTCGCGCTGATGCACGGGTCGTGGTCGACGCCGATGAACCAGATGTCCGGGTTCGCCTTGACCGCGGCCGCCGTGGCCGGGACGAGGTTGAAGCCGGTCGCGACGATGACGTCGAAGTCCTGGTCGACGAAGGCCTGGATGAGCGGACCGTAATCCGCGTCCGACGTCGGCACGACGACAGGGGGCTCGGCCGCGCCGATGGCCGCTGCGCCCTGCTGGGCACCGGCGTAGGTGTACTCGTTGAAGTTCTTGTCGTTGACGGTGCCGACGTCCGTGACGACGCCGATCTTCAGGTCGGCGCCGGCGGACGGCGCGGTGCTCGGCGCCTCGGACGGCTCGGTCGATCCGGGTGCCGACGGAGCCACCGAAGCGGCGGACGGCGCGGCCGATTGGCCACCCGGACCGCACGCCGCGGCGATGATGGACAGGCCTGCGAGCAGGACCAGTCCCTGGGAACGGATGCGCATGTCTCCTCCTCAAGATCCGAAGCCGCGCGTCCATGGCGGACGACTGCAAAGGGTCGCGACGGCGCAGGGTCGGTCAGCCGGCTCGGCCGACCGCTGGCGCGCATCGTAGCGAGGCGCGCATCGCCCGGCAAGCGGGGAGACGCTACGCTCCGTCGATGGACCCATCTGCGCCGTCGGAAGCCGCCGCTCGGCCGGTCATCCTGGACGCCGATCCGGGGCACGACGATGCGTTGGCGATCGCGCTCGCCGTGGTGAGGCCGGAACTCGACGTCCTCGGGATCACGACCGTCGCCGGGAACGCGGGGCTCGAGGCCACGACCCGCAATGCCGGACGGATCCTGGCGCTGCTGGGCCGCGACGACATCCCGGTCGCTCCCGGGGCGGATCGACCGCTGCTTCGGGAGCCATGGGTCCCGGTCGAATTCCATGGCCGATCAGGTCTTGACGGTGCCGACCTGCCGGAGCCCCGCCGTCCGCCGCTGGATATGACCGCGGTCGAGCTCACGATGGCCTTGCTCAGGGCCAGCGCAGACCCCGTGACCCTGATCGCGACCGGTCCGCTCACGAACGTCGCCCTGCTCCTCCATGCCGCGCCATCGTTGCGGGGGCGGATCGGGGCGATCTCGCTGATGGGCGGCTCGCTCGGGGAGGGGAACACGACGGCCTCCGCGGAGTTCAACATCTGGGCCGACCCGGAGGCGGCCGAGACGGTGTTCGAAAGCGGCATCCCCATCCGGATGGCGGGCCTCGATGTCACCCACGGGGCGCTGATGCTGCCAGCCGATATCGAGCGGCTCGAGGGGCTCGGCAACCGCGCGGGCCGGGTCTTCGCCGACCTCATGCGATTCTTCGCCATCCACCATCGGGATCGATACGGCTGGGACGGTCCGCCGATCCACGATGCCGTCGCCGTGGCCTGGCTCCTGGAGCCCGGTCTGGTCGATTCGCGCCGATTGCGTGTCGATGTCCAGATCGGGGACGGCCTGACCCGGGGGCGGACCGTCGCGGATCCCGAGGGGCTGTCCGGGCGGCCACCGAACGCCGAGGTCGGCATGGCCATCGACCGCGAGCGGTTCATGGACGTCCTCGTCGACGCGATCGGTCGGGTGCCGTGACGCTCGCGGCGGTCGCGGCGCTCGCGGCGGTCGCGCTCGTGCTCGTCGGCTGCTCGATGAGCGTGGGAAGCGGGTCCGGGTCGATCGGGGGAAGCCCGCAGCCAGTCGGTTCGAACCATGTCGGCTCGGCGGAGATCCCCGGGGCGCTCCGGTACGTGGCGCTCGGCGATTCGTACACGATCGGCACCTCGGTCGGGGTCGCCGAGCGGTTCCCGGACCAGCTCGTGGCGGCCCTCGGCACGGAGGCACCGACCCTGCGGCTCGTCGCCAACCTCGGGGTGAACGGCTATACGTCGGCCGACGTGGTCCGGGAGGAGCTGCCCCCGCTCGAGGGCCTGGATCCGGAGTTCGCGACCCTGCTGATCGGCGTCAACGACGTCGTCCAGGGCGTGCCGATCGAAACGTATGGAGCAACCGTCACGACCATCCTGGATGCGTTGCTCGCTCGCCTTCCAGCGGAGCGCATCGTCACGGTCGCCATCCCGGACTACACGGTCACGCCCGCCGGCGCGGACTACGGTGACCCGGCCCGCCAGCACGACGCGATCGTGGCGAGCAACGCCGTCATGGAACGACTTGCCAGCGAGCGTGGCATCGCCTACGTCGACATCTTCGACCTCTCGCTGCGCGCCGCGGAGGACCGCACGCTCGTGGCAGACGACGGTCTCCATCCCAGTGGCACGCAGTACGGCCTGTGGGTGGAGCGGATGCTGCCGGTCGTCGAAGGCCTGATCGGGCCGTCCTGACGACCGGTCTCCACGTCACCGAAGGACTCTGGGCGCGTCAGCCGAAGACGCCGCCCCCGGCTTCCAGCCACGTCCGGTAGCCGTCGAGCTCCGACGGCGCCAGCATGACGAGGCGGTCGAATGCCGGCTCCCACATGTCGAATGCGGCACGGGTAAGGGGCACGTGTCCGATTCCGATCACGGGTTCGTCGATGCGGCCGAGCCGCATTGGCCATGGATCGATGTCATCTGGCGGGATATCCCATCGATCCGAGTACACACGGAGGTGGATGGCCGCCCGGTCCACGTGGAGAAGCTTGGCGTACCCATAGGCCTCGTCGACCTTCACGGTGATCAGCGTCGTGATCCCGGCATCGACCTCGCGCCCGAGCGTCGGCCCGCCGACGCGTCGCCAGCTCTCGATCTCGGCGGCCTCCGACTCCCATACGTCGATCGGTTCGCCAGCCGGCTCGGGTCGGGCATCGCCGTACGCAGCCCCGGCTCGACCGGCCGCCGGGCCACCACCGCCGCGAACCGGTCGAGCTCACGTTGGTACTCGGTTCGGCTCTGGCTTCGTGCGAGTCGCTCGAGGACCATGCCGATCGGGCCACCGGCGACCCGGAGCTCGGACGACATCGCCACGTGCGTCCGCTCGCCGTCGGGCTCGAACCTCACGACCGTCGTGTCGTCCAGGCCCGCACCCTGCTGCCGGTAGCGCAACCGGCGGGGCGGTTCGGATTCGAGGATCGTCATCGTCCGCTTCATTGCGGGCCCGTGGTCGATGCGAACCGTCGAGCCCGGCGCCGTCAGCGGACCGGTCTGCTCGAATGCCCCAAGCGCAGCCGCCTGCCACTGGGAGAAGCGCGTCGCGTCGATGAACACCTCGAAGGTTCGCTCGAGGGGCGCATCCACGATCGCCTCGGCCCGGTACTCGCCCACCTAGCGACGTCCGCTCGAGCCACGGCGCAGCTCGCGGAGGCGCGCGTCGCTGATCCCGAAGTGGTGCGCGATCTCGTGGTAGATCGTGTCGGTGACGCCCGCCGCGAGGGCTTCCGGGCTCCGATGGGCGCGGGTCAGGGGACCTCGAAAGATCGTGATCTTGCTTGGCACGCTGGCTTGATCGGCACCCCACGCCGTCCGTGGCACGCCTTGGTAAAGGCCGTACAGGCCATGGGCGCGCACGGACGCCAGCTGGTCGGGCGTCGGCTCTTCCTCGATGACGATGGCGACCGATCCGAGTCGCTCCCGGAAGGTCGCGGGAAGGCTGTCTAGTGCCTGGACCACGAGGCGCTCGAGGTCATGGTCGTCCCCGAGCCGATCGGTACCGGTATTCACAGCTGTGAGCGTAATCCGGTGGTGGCCGATCCGCCGGCTGGCCTGGGAACCCGCACGCCAGACCGTGCCCGACGCATAATCGCGGCCAGCGCCAAGACAGATCGATCGGCCTTGGCAGAGAGGGAGGTCCAGGTGGCAGGTGTGGAGATCACCGGTCTGGCGGGCGAGAAGCGCGACATCGCGAATGAGGTCCTCGAGACGCTGGCGGCGGATCTGGCGGGCTCCCTGGTCTACCCGGACGACGAGGCTTTCGGTGAGGCCACGGCGATCTGGAACGGGATGATCAAGAAGCGGCCCGCGGTGGTGGTCCGCCCCGGATCCGTGCAGGACGTGGTACGGGCGATCGACTTCGTGCGTGACAACGAGCTCCAGCTATCCATCAAGGGTGGGGGGCACAACATCGCCGGCCTGGCGCTCTCCGACGGCGGCGTTACCCTCGACATGTCGACGATGAAGGACGTCGCGGTCGACGTCGAGTCTCGGCTGGTGCGGGTCGGCCCGGGCTGCGACCTGGGCGACGTCGATCGAGCGACGCAGGAACACGGTCTGGCCACGACCCTCGGCTTCGTCTCCGCGACGGGCGTGGCCGGGCTGACCCTTGGCGGTGGTTTTGGCTACCTGACCCGCCGATTCGGGTGGACGGTCGACGATCTCGAGGAGGTCCAGATCGTCACCGCGGACGGGACGGCACGGCGCGCCTCCCGCACGGAGAACGATGACCTCTTCTGGGCGCTCCGCGGTGGCGGCGGGAACTTCGGGGTCGTCACCGAGTTCGTCATGCGCCTGCACGAGGTCGGTCCGCAGGTGACGGCTGGCGTCATCGCGTGGCCGGCCTCTGAGGCTGATGCGGTCCTGGCTCTCTATCGACGCGTTGCCGAGTCGGCACCGCGAGAGCTGACCTCCGTCGTGGTGCGACGCAACGCGCCGCCCGCGCCGTGGCTTCCGCAGTCGGCACACGGGACGCCCGTGATCATGATCGTCGTCTGCCACTCGGGGTCCCTGGAGCAGGCTCAGGCCGATCTGGCGCCGATCAAGACGCACGGCCAACCCCTGGCCGACCTCATCATGGTCAAGGATTACACCGCCCAGCAGACGCTGCTCGATGCGACGCAGCCAAAAGGGATGCACTACTACTGGAAGTCCGAGTTCGTCCCGGGCCTCAGCGACGAGCTGTTCGCTGCCTATAACGCGCAGTTCCTCGACTTGAGGGCGCCGGCAAACCAGATGGTGCTCTTCCAGGTCGATGGCGCCCTCAACGACCATCCCGAGGACGACGGAGCCATGGGCAATCGCGAGGCCGCATTCGCGTGCGTGATCCAATCCATGTGGGCTGCCGACTCGGTCGCAGGCGACGCCAATCGCGACTGGGTGCGGCGCGCCTGGGAGGCCCTGAAGCCGTATTCCACCGGTGGCAACTACGTGAACTTCCAGACCGAGGATGAGACGCACGAACGCACGATGGAGTCGTACCGGAGCAACTACGAGCGCCTGGAGTCGATCAAGGCAAGGTACGACCCATCCAACCTCTTTCGTGTGAACCGAAACATCCGCCCCTAGGGCGCGATCGGCCCGGCCCCGATGGTCGTCACGGAGGTCAGGGTCGTACCGCTACCATGGACCCTCCGTGACGACCCTGGCTCCCAACGACTTCACCCACCTTCACGTCCACTCCGAATTCAGCCTGCTCGACGGTCTCGGCCGCATCACCGAGCTGGTCGACGCGGCGGCGGCCCAGGGCATGGATTCGATGGCCATCACCGACCACGGCGCCCTGTATGGCGCGGTCGCGTTCTACCAGGCGGCCAGGACCAAGGGCATCAAGCCGATCGTCGGCGTCGAGACCTACGTGGCGCGCCGGTCGATGACCGACAAGGAGGGTAAGGCCGACAGCCAGCCCTTCCACCTCATCCTCCTCGCCAAGGACTATCAGGGCTACCAGAACCTCTGTCGCCTCGTGACCGACGCTCATATCGATGGCTACTACTACAAGCCCCGCATCGACCGCGACCACCTCGCAAAGTACAGCGAGGGCCTGATCGGCCTCAGCGCGTGTCTCGGCGGCGAGGTCGCGCGTGCGCTCGAGGTGGAGGACTGGGAGCTCGCCCGGAACGTAGCCGGCGAGTACCGCGACATCCTGGGCAAGGACGGGTTCTTCCTGGAGCTGCAGGATCACGGCCTCCCGGAACAGGCCCGACTGAACGGCCAGCTGCTGCGTCTCGGCTCCGAGGTCGGCCTGCCCGCGGTCGTGACCAACGACCTGCACTACGTCCGCCAGGAGCAGTCCGAGGCGCACGACGTGCTGCTCTGCGTCGGGACCGGCAACAACCTCGACACGCCCGGCAGGCTCAAGTTCGAGACTCACGAGTTCTACGTGAAGTCGGCGGCCCAGATGGGCGCGCTGTTCCCCGACCAGCGTGAGGCGATCCTCAACAGCCGGCGCATCGCGGAGATGACCGACCTCGCCCTGCCGCTCGGCCAGCTGCGCATCCCGCATTTCCCGGTCCCGGAGGGCCACACGGTCGAGACCTGGCTGCGCGCCGAGTGCCAGGCGGGACTCGAGCGGCGGTATGGCACGGTCACCCCGCAGCTCCAGGAGCGGCTCGACTACGAGCTCGGCGTGATCATCCGGATGGGCTACGCGGCCTATTTCCTGATCGTCGCCGACTTCATCGCCTTCGCCCGCCGTGAGGGTATCCAGACCACGTGCCGCGGCAGCGCCCCTGGAAGCATCGTCACGTACACGCTCGGCATCACGCCGGTCGACCCGATCCTCTATCAGCTGCCGTTCGAGCGGTTCCTCAACCCGGATCGCGTCACCATGCCGGATATCGACGTCGACTTCGAGGACGGCCGCCGCGACGAGGTCATCGCATACGTCGGGCGCAAGTACGGCCAGGACCACGTGGCGCAGATCATCACCTTCGGCACGATGCTGGCGCGGGCCGCGATCCGGGACGTGGGGCGGGTCCTGGGGCACTCCTATGGCGAGGTCGACCGGATCGCCAAGGCCATCCCGAACCAGTTGGGCATCCGGCTCGACGAGGCGCTCCAGATCGCACCGGCGCTGCGTGAGCAAGTCGATGCGGATCCGGCGGTCGGTCGGATCATCGACTTCGCCCGGCACCTGGAGGGCGTCGCCCGCAATGCGAGCACGCACGCGGCCGGCGTCGTCATCAGCCGCGAGCCATTGACCGAGCTGATGCCACTCCAGAAGGCCACGAACTCGGACTCGCTCATGACCCAGTACGAGATGCACGCCATCGAGGCGCTGGGCCTGCTCAAGTTCGACTTCCTGGGCCTCTCGAACCTGACGATCCTGCGCCAGGCTGTCGATCTCGTGCAGCAGAACCGCGGCACCGCCATCGACCTCGACGCGATCCCACTCGACGACGCGAAGACCTTCGAGTTGCTCGCGTCCGGCGAGACGACGGGCATCTTCCAGCTCGAGTCGGCGGGGATGCGCCGCTACATCCGGGAGCTGCGCCCGACGTCGGTCCACGACCTCGCCGCGATGGTCGCGCTCTACCGCCCGGGGCCGATGGACAACATCCCGGCGTACATCCGCCGCAAGCACGGCCAGGAGCCGGTCACCTACCTGCACCCGTTGCTCGAGCCGTACCTGGCGAAGACCTACGGGATCTTCGTCTACCAGGAGGACATCATGGCCGCGGCGATCGCCCTCGGTGGATTCACCGGACCGGAGGCGGACACGCTCGGCTACGCGATCCGCAAGAAGAAGTCGTCGGTCCTGCGCGCCCAGAAGGAACGCTTCGTGACCCAGGCCGCCGAGCGCGGTGTGGAGCCGGGCGTCATCGACGCTGTGTTCCACGCCTTCGAGCCGTTCGAGCGGTACGGCTTCAACAAGGCGCATGCAACGTGCTATGGCCTGATCGCCTACCAGACCGCCTACCTCAAGGCGAACCACACGGTCGACTACATGACCGCGGTGTTGACGGCGTTCCGGGCGAGCGAGGAGAAGGTCGCCGCGGCGGTCGCCGAGTGTCGCCGGATGGGCATCGAGGTGCGCCCGCCGGACGTCCACGCCAGCCACCTCGAGTTCACGGTCGAGGGCGACGCCATCCGGTTCGGCCTCCTTGCGGTCAAGAACGTCGGCCAGGGCGCCATCGAATCGATCATCGCGGCCCGCGCCGAGGGCGGATCATTCCGCTCGTTGACCGACTTCTGCACGCGGATCGACCTCCGGCTCGCGAACCGGAAGGTCCTCGAGGCGCTCATCAAGGTCGGCGCCCTGCGTGCCTTCGGGCATCCGGCCCAGCTCCTGCTGGGCCTCGACGACGCGATCTCCTCGGCCCAGGCTACGCAGCGCGACCGGATCACCGGCCAGACCTCGCTGTTCGACCTCGGCGCCGCGGAGCGCCGACGCGCTCGAGCGGCCGCTGCCGGCCGCCACGGAGGTCCCGGTTCGCGAGCGGCTGCGCTGGGAGAAGGAGCTCCTCGGCCTGTACCTCTCGGAGCATCCGATGGGCGAGGTCGCCGAACAGGTCGGTCGATACGTGAATGCGTATTCAGGGCGACCTCAAGGACGAGGCGCTCGACGGCCAGCGGGTCGTCATCGGGGGGATCGTCACGGGCATTCGCACGGTCATCACGAAGCGCCAGGAGGCCATGGCGATCGCCACGCTCGAGGACCTCCAGGGGTCCATCGAGGTGGTGGTGTTCCCGCGGCTGTACGAGACCAGCCGGCCGACCTGGCGCGATGGTTCGATCCTGCTCGTCGCCGGCCGGGTCGACCACAAGGGCGAGGAGGTGTCGCTGCTGGCCGATCTCGTCGTCGACTGGGACGATGCCGCCGCGCGCGGGCCCGAGGCCTTTGCGCGCGAGGTCGCCGCCTCCGATCGCTCCGGTGGGCGGGGCGGGCCTCGACGGGCGCCCGTGCCGGTAGGTCCTGGCCCCGGTGGGGCAGCAGGCGATCTCGCCGGGCGTCCCGCCACCGTGTCACCGCGACGCGAGGAGGGCGACGGCGGCCCGCCGCCGGACTCGATGCCGCGGATCCAGCCAGCCGAGCCCATCCCGGCGTACATGGAGCCCGCCGGCGCGGTCGCCGTCGCGGACGATGCCCACGACCTGCACGAGGAACCGTCGGTGCCGGACGAGGCCCGCGCCCGGATCATGGCCGACGCCACCGCAGACGATCCGGTCGCGGCGGGACCCGAGGCGATCCTGCACGTGCGGTTCGAAGGGGCCGCCGCGCCCGACCGGCTCGTGGGCGCCATGGAGGCGGTCAAGGCGCTGCTGCGCGACCGACCCGGGGCGACACGCGTGGTCATCCACGTCCCGGCCCCCGGCGGCGGACCGACCCTGCCGATGGAGCTGCGGCGCGGCGTGGCCTACGACGCGGAGCTCTTGGCGGAGGTTCGTCGCCGGCTCGGGGACGGGTTGGTCGACTTGCGGCTCGCCAGCGCCTGACCACGGAGCCCGCCGGCGGCCGGCGAGTCGATGGGGCGCCCAGGCGTCACCGGACGGCCAGCCTTACTGGAACGGTTCGATCTCCACCACTCGCGCCGACCATGGGCAGTACCGCTCGCTCGTCAGCGCACCGCTCTCGACGTCGCTCGGGTCGCCGTCGCATACCTCGGTCGTCAGCTCCGCGAACTCGAAGTCCGACGGATCGAGCGACCAGGACCACCCGTCATTGACGCCCGTCCGGCGAACGATGCGGCCGTTCGGGATGTCCGGGCCCTCATCACCGGCGAGCAACTTGCTGGCGGTCAGCTGATCGGCCGGATCGATCAACAACACCCGAAAACGCTCCCCCTCATTGACTTCGAATGTGACGACGATCGGCCCGGGCGGGGGTGAACTTTGATCGGCGGGGGAACAGCCGCCCGCCGCGGTCGCGGCAGCGACCATCATGACGGTCGCCAGACGACTCCCCCGCACTTGGTTTATCCCCCGCCAGCCAGCCGGCGGACCTCCCGGACCGACGTGAGGCGATCGTGGAACTCGGACCGGATCGATGAGATCACGGCCGTGTCGAGTTTGAGCTCGCTCGCGATCTGGTTGAGCGTGGCGGATTCCTCGGCGGAGATCGTGCCACTGGCTGCGCCGACGGCGAAGCACGCCCGCATCACGTCCATGCGCTGCTGCTCGGAGGCGAGGGTCGTGAACTCCCGGGTGACGACGTAATCCTCGGTCCCGCCCACGGTCCTCGCCTGGAGCTTCGCCATCTCCGTGACCAGCACGGCCGTCGCTTCGTCGATCGCGCCGTGGGTCTGGAGTTCACGTTCCATGACGGCCGTCTCATCCGCGCTGATCTCGAGGTCCGCGTGAGCCGCGCGTGCCAGCGTATAAGCGGCCGACGCCACGAGCCGGGCTCGCTCTGCCGGCATCGCTTCGAGCCGGGCGACGATCCGGCGCACGGTCGCGGTGTCGCCGGCCGTCGTCGATGCCGCGGTCAGCGAGGCCTCCGCCCGGTCGGCGGCCTGTTCGTGCTCGGGGCCGGGCCCGAAGATGCGACGGAACATGGGACTCCTCAGCACGGGATGGACGTCCGGTCACGATACCCGGTCTGCCGGCGTCCGCCCCTCACGCGCCGTCCGGTACGCTCCGACGCGTGCAGATCACGTTGACCACGACCGGACGGCGAACCGGCGAGCCTCGGCAGGTGACGCTGTATGCCTGGGGCGATGGCGACCGCCTGGTCATCGTCGGGTCCTGGGGCGGAGCCGCGACGGACCCCGACTGGGTCCGCAACCTGCGGGCCGAGCCGCGGGCGACCGTCAAGCAAGGGCGCGACGTGCGTGAGGTGCGCGCGGAGGAAGTGGACGGGACGGAGCGTGACCGGCTGTGGAAGCTCGTCACCGAGGCCTTCCCGCTCTACGCGACCTACCAGCGCAAGACGAACCGAGTGATCCCGCTCTTCATGCTCGAGACGGTCGGGGCCGGCTGAGATCAGCGCCGGAGGAGACCCGGCACCCTGGGCTCGGGGCCGCGCCAGCGCTCGATCTCCTCGGTCGCGAACCGGCCGTAGTAGTTGATGAAATGGCCGCCGAACGGCCGCACGATGTCGATCGCTGCGGCTTTTCGCGCTTCGTCGCGCGGCTGCACCATGAGCACGACCTGGCCGTCCCGCACGGCCTGCTCGTAGAGGGCCATGTCGACGAGCTGGTCCATGAGCGTGAACGAGACAAGTCGCCGCAGGCGGGCCACGATCCCGTTCGCGGCCCCCGTGCCATCCAGGCGGTCGGCCCCTTCCTGGCCGCGAAGGATCGTGACGTCCCTATCCGGGATGCCGGCGGGCCGGAGCGCTGCCGCAGCCGCAGTGGCCGACTCCGCGTCCGGCAGCACGGCGAGCAGCGATCCCGTCGGATAGCCGATGAACCGGCGGTTGCGCGTGCCTTGCGTCATGTCCCCATCGTAGCCAAGCCGCCCGCTGATTCGAACGATGGTGTCCAGTCGAACACCTGTTCTATAATGTCAGCGTCACAATTCGGTATATTGTCGGACTTGCGGCGGTGCTGGAATTGGCATACAGGGCAGACTCAAACTCTGCTGCCCGTGAGGGCTTGTGGGTTCGAGTCCCACCCGCCGTACCAGACGTTCTGAAGCTGGCATCCGCTGCGAGGCGGTCCCCCGAGATGTGACCGGATGTGTCAGCGAGCGTGAGCTTGGGGGAGCGTATGCGTACCTACTCGTCCTCTATCTGGGCGACGGCACGCTCTCGATCGGCCCACGAAATGTGTGGCAGGTGCGAATCAGCCTGGACGCCCGGTACCCGCAGATCATCACCCGGGGGCAGGAGGCCATCGCCGAGGTGGGCGGACGGGCTGTCGGCGCGACCGCCAGACCGGGCTGTATCGTGATCTCGAGCTATTGGAAGCACTGGATCTGCCTGTTCCCCCAGCATGGCCGTGGTCGCAAGCACGAGCGCTCGATCAAGCTGGAAGTGTGGCAGCGAAGCCTCGTCGTGACGCATCCGGACGCCTTCATCACCGGACTGATCCACTCCGACGGATGCCGAGTCCTGAACCGGGTGAAAGGGCACGTCTACCCGCGCTACTTCTTCTCGAACCTGTCCGCTGACATCCGGGGAATGTTCAGTTGGGCTTGCACGATGTTGGGTGTCGAGTCCCGAGCAGCTGGTCCGCGCAATATCGCCGTGTCGCGACGCGCGAGCGTCGAACAGCTGGTCGGCCCGAAGGCGTAGGGTCGGATGCAGGGTCGCGGGAACCCGGCTCCGGAGATCCGCGTCTCCCGACCCGATGCTAGACTCGCCCGGCCTTACGTCCGCCAGCATCGCCGTCCGGAGGGACCCCCAGATCGTGGAGGACCTTCGCTCGACGACGGTCACCGACGACCCCGTCCAGCGCCGCGACCTCATCCTCATCGAGCGCGCCCGGTCCGGCGACCTCGATGCATTCAACGACCTCGTGACGCTGTACCAGGATTCCCTGTTCGCGCTGGTCGTGCGGATGGTGCCGGACCGTGACCAGGCCTCCGATTGTGTGCAGGAGGCGTTCTTCTCGGCGTACCGCAACCTGTCGTCGTTCCGTGGGGGCAGCGTCAAGTCGTGGCTGAACCGGATCTGCGTCAACGCCGCGATGGACACCCAGCGCGCCCGAAAGCGCCGTCCTGTCCAGCCCTATCCCGAGTTCGAGGACGAGAGCTGGCAGCCACCCGCGGGAGAGGAGGCGGATCCGGAACGGACCGCCGTCCATGCCGAGCGCAGCCGTGCGATCGCCGTCGCGCTCGCCCGCATCACGGACGATCAACGCGCGGCCATCGTGCTGTACGACATCGAGGGGTACGACTACGGCGAGATCGCCGAGATGACCGGCGTCTCGCTGGGTACCGTGAAGTCCCGGATCCATCGCGGCCGGCTGGCGCTGCGCGACATCCTTGCCGAGCGGATGGAGCTGTTTCGTGGCTGAGTCCCTGGGACACGGGCGCCACGATCCCCTCCTAGTCGCTGCGGCGCTGGACCGCGGGGCGACGCTGGCACCCATGCTCGAACTGTGTGGTCGCTGTGGTGCGCTGTACCGCGACCTCGTCGCGCTGGCAGCTCGCCTTGCCGAGCGGAGCGCTCCCCATCCGCTCGCGCGCATTCACCCTGGACGCCGACGATCCCCGGCGGCTGCAGCCAGGGATCTGGCGCTCATGGTGGGCGGCGTTGGGGTCCGCACGGGACAGCGTCACGAAACCACTGGCGGTGGGCTTCACGACACTCGGCATGGCCGGGCTGCTGCTGACCGCGGGTACCGGGCTCTCGATGGGCATGGGTGCGGCTGCGGGTCCGCAGTCTGGCGCGATGGGCGTCGATCGAGCCACTCCGTCTGCCGTCCCAGCGGGGCGGGCGCCGGACACGCTCGCGAGCGGCGCCGGCGGGGAGACGATGGCGCTGAACGGCGCGCCGGATGAGCCGCGGACACCGGCCATGCTGGTGGTATCCGCTGGGCTCCTCGGGGCCGGCAGCAGCCTGTTCATGGCCCGGCGTATCGCGGCACGCGGCCGCGCGGTGCGATGATGGCAGGCACTCGATGGCGGCCACGCGGGAACCACACCACGGCCGAGGTCGTCTGGTGGAGGACATGACCGAACAGAACGCGCCCGCCGCCCGGCCGGATCACGCTGCCCACGACGCGACGTGGATGGCCGCCCTGGCTGCTCGCGACCCCGACCTGAGCGCAGCCGAGATGGCCCGTGCGCAGGAGGCCCTCAAGGCCTGCGGGGCGTGTGCCGACCTCTTCGCGGACCTGGTGGCCATGTCCGCAGCGATCCCGACCGCAGCCGTCCCGACCCGGCCGCGCGATTACACCCTGACCGCCGCTGACGCGGCCCGTCTCCGACCGCGCGGCCTCCGTCGCTGGGTGGCGGGTATCGGATCCGTGCGAGACGGCGTTACGTTCCCGCTCGCGATGGGGCTCACCACGATGGGCATCGCCGGGCTCCTCATCGCCACGATCCCGGCAGCCTTCTCGGGCGCCACGGCCGGTGCCGCCCCACAGGTCTTGTCGACGGTCGGGAACGCGATCCCTGCGCCGGCACCGTCGGCGGCCGCCGCTGCGTCCGCGGCGGCTGCACCCGCGGCGCTCTCCGCCGCACCTGCCGCCTCGGCCGCACCCTCCGCTGAATCAGCTGCCGAGGGAACGGGCTACTCCGACACGAGCGCCGCCCCGACGTCCGAGACCACCGGCGGGGGCGAAGTCTTCAGCGGCGACGATGGCGATGAAGCGACCCAGCGTCTGCGCCAGGATGCGAACGAGATGACATCCGATGCCGCGTTCCGGGACGATGGCACCGGCGTGTCGGCGCTCATGATCGTTGCCGCCACGCTGCTGCTCGCGGGCCTCGGGTTGTTCGTCCTTCGCTGGAGCGCACGCCGCCTCTGATACGCGGCCGCTGAGGGCCTGCGCGGGTACACTCTGGAAGCGCCGCCCCGGCCGTGCCCGCAACCGCCGTCGGCCGCCGCGACGTCACCCTGAGGCCACGTCATGGAACGCCTGATGCTGCTCGACGGCTACGGGCTCGTCTACCGCGGCTACTACGCCTTGCCGCCGCTGACGACGTCCCGTGGCGAGCTCGTCAACGGCGTATTCGGCTTTGCGAGCATCGTCCTGCGCGGTCTCCAGGACCTCCAGCCCGACTACCTCGCGGTTTCCTTCGACCTGCCCGGCCCCACGTTCCGGCACGTGCAGTACGCCGAGTACAAGGCGACCCGCCAGCGGATGCCCGACGACCTGCGCGACCAGTTCCCGAAGGTCCGCGAGGTGGTGAAGGCGCTCCGGATCCCGGTCTACGAGATGCCCGGCTTCGAGGCCGACGACGTCATCGGCACGATCACCCAGAAGCTTGACGGCAACGACGGCCTCGAGACCACGATCGTCACGGTCGACCTCGACATGCTGCAGCTGGTCACCCCGCGCGTGCGACTGATGACGACCCGCTCCGGTGTCGAGAACACCGTGATCTACGACGTCGCGAGGATCGACGAGCGGTTCGGCCTGCGACCCGACCAGATGGTCGACTACAAGGCCCTCAAGGGCGACCCGACCGACAACATCCCGGGTGTCCCGGGGGTCGGGGAAAAGACCGCGGCCAAGCTGATTCGCGAGTTCGGCGACCTCGACACGCTCTATGCCCGGCTCGAGGAGGTGACGCCCGAGAAGTTGCGCGAAAAGCTGCGCGAGCACGACGATCAGGTCCATATGGGTCGAGAGCTCTCGCGCATCGTCCGCGACCTGCCGGTCGAGATCGACCTGGAGTCCGCCCGGCTCGGCGACTACGACCGTGACACCGTGGTCCGGCTGTTCCGGGAGTACGAGTTCCGCACGCTCATCGAACGCCTGCCGCCGATGGTCGGCGAATCGGCCGAGCAACGGTCCGAGAGCCTGAGATCGGTAGCGGACAGCGGCTACGTGCCGGCGGCGCGCGTCGCCGGGCGCCCGGAGGGCTGGGGACCCGGTCGGAACGTGGCCCGGCCCCCCAGCGGCGAGCTGCAGCTCCGGCTCGATTTCGACGCCGTGACCGGCGCCCCGGCGACCGAAGGGGACGGCGTCGGGACCGATAGCGCCAACGGCACCGAAACGGCCGCGGACCGGGCGTTCGAACCGACCGATGACCTGCCGACGGCACTGGCCGCTGCCATCGTCGATCCGGGCCGGATCGAGGTGCGCGGCGCCGATCGGATCGCCGATCTGGAGCCATGGCTCGCAGCCCAGCCCGCGGTGGGCGCCTCGCTCCTCCTCGATGACCCGCGCCCGCGTCGCGGCACGCCGCTCGCCCTGGCCGTGGCCGGCACGGATGGCCGGGTGGTCGCCGCCGAAGGCGCCGAGGCGGCAGCGGCGCTGCGACACCTGCTGGAGCGTGTGGGGACCCCGCTCGTCGGCCATGAGGTCAAGCCCCTCATCGTGGCCCGCTTCGCGGATGATCCATCGTCGCCGTCGCCCGAGATCGCCTTCGACACGCAGATCGCGGCATACGTGCTCAACGCCGCGTTGCGCAGCCAGACCATCCCGGACGTCGTGGCCGAGAACCTCGACCAGATCCTGCCGCCCGCCACCGAGCTTCCGGCGACGGCCCGTGCGGGGCTCGAGGCGCTGTCGGCCATCGCGGTCCGCGAGCCGCTGGAGAAACGACTCGCCGACGTGGGGCTCGAGCGCCTGTTCCGAGAGGTCGAGCTCCCATTGATCCCAGTCCTCGCCCGCATGGAGGCGGTCGGAGTCGCCCTCGATCTCGAGGCGTTGGCGGTCCTGGATCGTGAGTTCGCCGCCGAGACCTCCCGACTCGAGCAGGAGATCTACGTCGATGTCGGCCACGAGTTCAATCTCGGGAGCCCCAAGCAGCTCGAACAGATCCTGTTCTACGAGCTCGACCTGCCGAAGGGCAAGCGGACGAAGACGGGCTATTCGACCGACGCGTCCGTGCTGGAGGAGCTGCGGCCGGCCCACCCGATGATCGACAAGCTGCTCGAGTGGCGGATCTACACGAAGCTCCGCTCGACCTACGTCGAGGCGCTCCCGACGCTGATGGCCGACGACGGGCGGCTGCACACCACCTTCCACCAGGCCGTCGCGTCCACCGGCCGGCTGTCGTCGTCCGACCCGAACCTCCAGAACATCCCCATCCGCACGGAGCTCGGCCGCAAGATCCGTCGCGCGTTCGTGGCCGGCGAGCCGGAGCTGGTGCTGCTCGCCGCCGACTATTCGCAGATCGAGTTGCGGATCCTCGCCCACGTCTCGGGCGACGAGCACCTCAAGGACGCGTTCGCTCGGGGAGCGGACATCCACCGCGAGACGGCCGCGCGCGTCCTCCACAAGGCGCCCGAGGACATCACCCACGGCGAGCGGTCGATGGCCAAGATGGTCAACTTCGGGCTGGCCTACGGGATGAGCGACTTCGGGCTTGCCTCGCGGGCCAACATCCCGCGCAAGGAGGCGCAGGAGTTCATCAACAGCTACTTCGCGGCGTATTCGGGCATCAGCTACTACATGATGGCGATCAAGGATCAGGCCAAGGCACAGGGATTTGTCGAGACGTTGCTCGGGCGGAAGCGCCAGATCCCGGAGCTGCGTGCCTCGAACCCGGCGCTGCGCGGTGCCGGTGAGCGGATGGCGATCAACATGCCGATCCAGGGCACGGCCGCGGACATCCAGAAGATCGCGATGATCCGCGTCGCGGAGCGGCTCGCCGCAGAAGGCTCCCGTGCCAGGCTCCTGCTGTCGGTCCATGACGAACTGCTGTTCGAGGTCCCACGGGAGGGGGTCGAACCGCTGGCAGCGCTCGTGCGGGAGACGATGGAGGGCGCCCTGCCGCTGTCCGTACCGCTCATCGTCGACGTGAAGGTCGGCGACGACTGGGAATCCATGGCACCGCTGACGCGTGAGGACGCGATCGCCGCCGAGGCCGACGAGATGCCGCTCGAGGCGCCGATCGCGCCGCTCGTCGGCTAGGTCACGCCGATGCCCGAGCTTCCCGAGGTCGAGACGGTCGCGCGCGACCTTCGACCGCGCCTGGTCGGCGCGACGATCGTCGGTTCGCGCAGCTCCTGGGCGAAGACGCTGCGTACGCACGAGCCGCTGGCCTTCGCCGAGGCGGTCGCCGGACGCACCGTCGAGACCGTCGGGCGGCGGGCAAAACAGGTCGTCGTGGGATTGTCCGGCGACGCCGCCCTGACGATCCACCTCAAGATGACCGGGCAGCTGTTCGTGGTGCCCTCGGGCGTGCCCGACGATCCGTACGTGCGTCTCGTGCTGGAGCTCGCCGACGGGCGCGAGCTGCGGTTCCGCGACATCCGCAAGTTCGGGAAGATCGGGTTGTACGGGCGCGATCCCGTCACGGGCGAGCTCGTCGCGGAGGTGGGGGGGAACGCGGTGTTCGCGGCCATCGGCCCCGAGCCACTCGCCGACGAGTTCACGCTTCGTGAGTTCCGACGTTGCGTGCGCCGGCGGAAGGGCCGGCTGAAGCCGCTGTTGCTCGACCAGTCGTTCCTGGCCGGCGTCGGCAACATCTACGCTGACGAGTCGCTCTGGCGCGCACGTCTCCACCCGCTCCGGAGCGCGTCGTCCCTCCGGCCGCCGGACGAGCGTCGGCTGTACGAGACGATCCGTGCCGTCCTGTCCGATGCGATCGCGCGTCGGGGCTCCTCGATCGACGACTACACGGCCCCTGACGGCGACGGATCGATGCAGGAGCGGCTCGATGTCTACCAGCGGACGGGCGAAGCCTGCCGGCGCTGCGGTCGACCGATCAAGCGGATCGTCGTCGGCGCGCGCTCGACGCATTTCTGTTCGTGGTGCCAGCGCCTGCCCGCCGCTGATCGAAAGGGCGCGCGGGCGATCCTTCGGACGTTGACCGGGGGCGAGGTCCGTCGGGGCCGGCGGTGGACCGAGCTCGCGGGGGAGGGGAGCATCGGGCTCACCGCGGACGAGGCCTCGCGCGCCGCCACCCTCGCACGCACCGACCGCACGAGGCGGGCGGCGGCCACCCGGCGCGCGGCGGCGCGCGCCTCGGTCGCGGGCCGCGGCTGATGTCGATCCTGCGGTTCGCGGGCGTCACCCGCGAGATCGGTGCATTCGTGATCCTCGACGAGATCCAGGCGGCCGTCGCGCTCGGGGACCGGATCGGGCTGGTCGGGCCCAACGGCGCCGGCAAGACGACGCTGCTCCGCCTCGCGGCGGGTCGCGACGAGCCGGACCGCGGCAGCGTCGTGCGAAAACGCGCCCTGTCGATCGGGCTGCTGGCACAGGAGGCCCACTTCGACGCGGCGTTCATGGCCGCGCCGGACCTGCGCACGGCGGTCCGGACCGGTGCCGCACATCTCGACGCCATGGCCGACGAGCTGGCGGCGTTCGAGCTTGACGGGCGGGTCGCGGAAGCCGCCTACGCCGATCTCCAGCACCAGTTCGAGGTCCTCGGCGGCTACACGCTGGACCAGCGCGTGGACTCCACGCTCAGCGGCCTCGGCTTCAGCCGCGACGAGTGGGTCCGGCCACCGACCGGCCTGTCGGGTGGCGAGCAGACCCGTGCCGCGCTGGCCCGCCTGGTCATCGCCGACCCCGACCTGCTGCTCCTCGACGAACCGACGAACCACCTGGACCTCGACGCGCTCGAATGGCTCGAGGAGCACCTCCGTCGCCGTGCCGGTACGCTCGTGGTCGCGTCGCACGACCGCGCCTTCCTCGATGGGACCGTGAGCCGGGTCTGGGAGCTGCGCGACCGCCGGCTGACCGTCTTCCGTGGTGATTACACCGCCTACCATCGGCAGCGCGCGGAGCGCGACGCGCGGGCCGCCAAGGACGCCGGGACCCAGGCCGAGCAGATCGCTCGGGAGCAGGAGCTCGTGCAGCGGTATCGCAGCCACCGCAAGTTCTCGAAGATGCACGAGCACGAGGCGCGCCTGGAGCGACTGCAGGCGGACCGTCGCGAGGCACCGCGCGCGTCGCGCAGGCTGGCGCTGCCGCAGTCGGCGCTGGCGGGTGCCGGCCCGGCCCGGTCCGGCGAGATCGCCGTCCGCGTCGAGGACCTGGTCATCGGTTACCTGCCGGGACGTGGAGCCGTACGACCGGACGGGGAGCCGGCAACCGAGCCGCAGGTCGTGGCGCGGGTACCGTTCCTGGCCGCTCAGCGCGGCGAGCGGATCGGCATCGTCGGGCCCAACGGCGCCGGCAAGACGACCCTCCTGCGGACGATCGCCGGCGATCTCCCGCCACTCGATGGGGCGTTGTCGTTCGGGAACAATGTCCAGATCGGGTACCTCGCGCAGTTGCGGGGAGCCGCCATCCCCGGCACGACGGTGCTGGACGCGCTGCTCGACACCATCCCGGTCACGCCGGGCGAGGCGCGCGCCTACCTGGCGCGGTTCCTGTTCCGAGGCGACGACGCGTTCAAGGAGGTCCGTGCCCTGTCCGGCGGGGAGCGCTCGCGTCTCGAGCTGGCGTTGCTCGGGATCCAGCCGTCGAACCTGTTGCTCCTCGACGAGCCCACGAACCATCTCGACATCCCGGCGCGCGAGGCGATCGAGGCATTCATGCGCGACTCCGCGGCCACGCTCATCGTCGTGTCCCACGACCGGCGCCTCCTCGAGACCGTCTGCGATCGCATGTGGGTCGTCGGGGATGGTCAGGCAACCGCCTTCGATGGCGGCTACCGCGAGTGGCGTCAGGCCGTGGCCAACGGGTGGACGGTCGCGACCGGAGTACAGGAGCGGCAGGGCAGGATGCGCCCCGGCGCGGTCGCGACCATCGCTTCTGCGCGACCGACCGGCGCCGCTCGTGCCGCCGGGGTCGCGAGCACCGCTCCTTCACCGCCTGCGGGCGCTGGCAGTCGCTCAGCTCGCGCCCCCGTCAGCACGGCACCACGACCCAGAAAGAGGTTGGAGAAGCTGTCCAAGGATGCGTACCGGCGGCAGAAGGTGACGCTCGATGCCGAGCTCACTCGGTTGGGCTTGCGCAAGAACCACCTGGAGCTGGCGATGGGCGATCCGGCCGTCGCGGCGAATTTCGTCGAGATGCGGCGCGTCACGAGCGAGCTCGCCGATGTCGACACGGCGCTCGAAGCCGCAGAGGATGCCTGGCTCCAGCTCGAGGAACGCGCGCCGTGAAATCCTCGGGCCGATGGCGTCGGAGACCTCCGCCTCGGACCTCGGAGGGCACCGCGACGGTACGCCGGGGAGCCCGCCCCGTTCGGATCGGGGTCACCGGGCCGATCGGCTGCGGCAAGTCCACCGTAGCGGGCTGGCTGGGCGCGACACCGGGCGTGATCGTCATCGATGCCGACCGTGTGGCCCGCGACGTGCTGGCTCCGGGTACGGCCGAGGTCGAGGCCGTCTATGTGCGCTTCGGCGGAGACCTGCGGCAGCCGGACGGCACGCTCGATCGCGCCGCCCTGGGGCGTATCGTGTTCTCCGACCCCGACGCCTTGCGAGACCTCGAGTCGATCGTCCATCCCGCGGTTCGGCCGCGCATCCTCGTCGAGCTCGCGGCTGCCGGGGCCGCCGGTGCCACAGCCGTCGTGATCGAGGCCATCAAGCTCGTCGAGGGCGGGCTCGCCGAGCTGTGCGACGAGGTGTGGCTGATCACCTGTCCCGTGGAGGCGCAGCTGCAGCGGCTGGTCGAGCGGGGGACCGCGATCGGCGATGCCCGCGAGCGGATCGCCGCCCAGGGCGACCTTGCGACCCGGCTGCGACCTGCCGCGACCCACGTCCTCGACACGGGCGAGGCGCCCGCCGTGACCCGTTCGCATGCCCTCGAACTTCTGGAGCGCGCCCTCGCCCCGGCCTGAATTGAGCGGCCGTCCGGGCCACCGAGGCAGCCCGGACGGCCGGGAGGCGCGCCGGGTCAGCGGCGCGGAGATGGAGGCTGGCTGGCGGAGGCTAGGGTGAAGGGCTTGGCGAAGTGGCCGGCGTGGCGGTCGGCGTCGGTCCTGGCGTCGCGATCGGCGTCGGCGCGGGTGTCGGCAGGGGGCCTTCGAACGGTGGGTACACGACCGGGACCGGCAGGCCGTACCGGATGATCACGTCGTTCGTCGTGGTGCCCAGGACCGATGCATCGACCTGGCGGGTGTCCACGTCGGGTCGCAGGGCGAGGCTGAACGAAGACGCCCCGCTGGCCTGGAGATGCGAGATCTCCTCCGCCACGTCGATCGGCGCCTTGAGGATGTAGAACGTCCCCGCCTTGGCCAGGATCAACATGTTCTGATAGCTGATCTTCGTGGACTTGTCGGAGTAGAACCCCTCATCACCCACCCCGACGTCCGAGGTCGTGAGGACATTTACGCTGGCCGTGACGAAGACGTCGACGGTCTGGTTGGCGGTGAGCAGACCACCGACCGCCCGGTCGTCCGGGACCGTCACCGAGATGGCGCGCCACACCGGGCTGTCGGGACCGATCGACTCGTCGGGGCCAAGGACCGAGAACTGCCCGCCCTCGGCGCTCGAGGCCATCAGGTTCGTCGTGACCATCTGACCAGCGAGGATCGTGACCGACGGCACGCGTCCGATGACCTTGTCCGGGGTCGAGACGATGCCCCGGGCGTTGGTCGGGTCGAGTGGCACCTCCCGGACCTCCAGGTCCGTGGCCTCGATCAACTTGCGTGCCGGGATGGTCTGCAGCGCGACGACGACCGACACGCGCTGGAGCCCGGCCTGGCCGGCTTGCTGCTGGGCGGTGCTGATCAGGTAGAACGCCGCCGCCCCGGCCACGAGCGCCAGGATGACGCCGACGATCACGATGTAGCGGCCCCGACGACTCGGGTCCTTGTATTCCATCTCCACGAATGTGCCTCCGACTTGGGTGATGCCGTGCCCGCCCGGCTAGTTCCAGGGCACGAGTCGCGCCACCTGACCGCGGCGCAACGCGGGATCGTTCATATCGGCGTAGACGCCTGAGATGGCGTAGCCGTAGACGGCGTTGCTGTCCATTCCGGTGATCCGGAACGTCGTAAAGCCGAGGATGTCGACATATTCGTTGGAGGTGCTGGCGGTCGCGATCGTCAGCGTGATCGGGACCAGGCGTGTGGCCGGCTGGCCCGCCGAGTTCGTGCCGGTGACTCGCAGGGTCAGGGAATAGACGCCCGGGCCAAGGGTCCCGCCGTTGACGGAGACCGTCGCGGTCTGGCTGGTGCCCCTGTTGAGCGTGATGGTGGACGGCGACACGCTGACCGTGCCGATCCCGGACGGCAGGACGCCGTTCGCGTCCGCACCGCCCTCGACGCTCAGGCTGACGATGCCTCCGAAGAACGTGCCGTTGTTGTTGGTGGTGCTCACGGTGACCGGAGCGGTGCCGGTCGCGCCGGTGCTGGCCAGCGCGATGTACGCCCCCGAGCTCGTTGAGAAGTCCCGGTTCACGCTGCCGATCGCGATGCCCACCGGGTAGTAGTGATCGAGCAGGACGGGGTCAGACGAGTGTCCCTGGATCCAGACCGTGTACACGCCCTGCGGTGCGCCCGTGGTCTGGAAGGTCGACCACGTGACCGTGCCGTTCGGTGTGAGGGGGCTCGGCGTGAACGTGAGCGGCGTCAGCGTCGTCCCCCAGGGATGACCGGCGTCGCCCCAGTCGGGGAACGCGCTCGTGGCGACGACGCCGGTGAACGAGGCGTTCTTCGTCACGTTCATCGAGATCGCGTTGTTGCGGTTCTGGTTCGTGTTGATGGTCGCGGTCGTGGCGACCGTGTACGCGAAGTCCGGGATGCTCTGGACCGTCCCGGAGTAGACCGCGGCGAGGATCTCGTCGCCCGGGCTGTAGCGCTCGTCGATCTCGTCGACGATGATCCCCGACGAGTTGCCGTCCATGATCCCGACCTGGTCGTTGGGGTCGGGCGGGACCGTCACCGGTGGGAAGTCCGGACCCGGGTAGCCCCCCGCGACCCAGCCGGCCTCGATGTCCTTGATGGTGTTCGCGTTCATGCCGGCAGTCACGCCGTTGTAGAACACGTTCGATGGCGGCGACTGGTACTGGAAATTGCGGATGTCGAGCGCCACGAACCCGCGGAAGCTGGCCGCGTTCGACGGCGACGCACCCTGCCCGACCAGGGCGATGATCGGGCCGTGGTTGACCGGGTCGTCGTCGGGCGTCGAGGCGTTGAACGGGGAACCAGGGTTGGGCATCGACCGGAGCGTCCCGTCGGTCGTGCTGCCGAGACACGACGTGTTCGCGGTCGAGATCAGGTCCTGGAAGTGATTCGTGTTCCCGTCGCAGGGTGCGACGGCGCCAGCGAACGGCCCGGGGGCGTTGATGTAGTGCCGGACGGCGATCGGGAGCAGGTCGCCCTTGCTGGCGACGCGTGCCTGGCCGCTGACCACGGCGGATCCGAGGCCCACGACACGGCCGAAGGTGTAGGACACATTGCTCCGGATCGCGACACGTACGTCGCCGCCGGACGTGATAAGGATCCCGCTGATCAGGTACGCCGGATCACCGGCGTGGCCCGATTCGTACTGCGGCGTCGCGGCCACGACGGCCGTGGTGCCGGTCGGGCTTCCGAGAAGGTTGCGGGTCAGGACGTCGCGCCCCTCGGCCTCGGCGTCCGTCGCGGTCTCGCCGCGGATGAGGGCGTTCGCGACCGCCAGCGCCCCGGCATCGGCGGCATTCTGCAGGAATCGTTTTTCGCTGTAGAACCGCCCGATATCGAACGCCAGCCCGGCGACCGCCATCAGCAACACGAGCGACAGCGCGAAGATCACGATGACCTGCCCGCGTGCCCCATCGGAATGTCCGGCTCGCCGCCTCGCCATCAGTTGGCGACCATCGTGACTTCGGAGATCAGCCCGAGGCGACCGTTGGCATCGCGCGGCAGGAGCTGCGCGATCATCGGGATGATCAGGTCCTGGTGATAGTGTGCTCGGACGGTGAGCTGCTGCCCGACCCGGGCGTCGGTCTCGGTGACACCGGCCGGGTTGGAGTAGGTGACGACCAGATCGCCGTTCGTGTAGGTGGTCCCGCTCTGGGTCCAGGTCGTGGACGTTGTGAAATTCGGCGCGGTCTTGGTGAGCAGGTTCATCGAGTTGATGAGCGTGGTCTTGATCGCGTTATTGCGGGCCAGGTCGTTCTGGGCCTTCGACAGGTTGGCGTCGTACACGTAGACCGTGCCGATCCGCGCGCCCTCCCGCGAGGCATTCGTGATCGTCACGTAGGCATTGAAGATGAAGCCGAACTGGATGATCCCGAGCAGGATGATGAACAGCGGCAGCATCACGAGCGCAAACTCGACCAGGCTCTGACCGTGCGCGCCGTAGGCGTCGTGGGCGTCGCGGGCGCGATCGGGTGCGACAGACGGCAGCGCGGGAGCGCTGGGCGGGGCGAGCCGGAGCGCGGCGGTGCGGCGGGAACGGCGGACGAGGTGCATGCGGAGTCGGTCGACCTCCTGTGGTGACGGAGGGAGTGTCCGGGCCGACGCCCGTTGACCGGTATCACTCGTTCGTCCCACCGCGCCCGGCAACCGGGGTACGGGCCCTGCGACGGTGCTGGGCCGTGCACGACCCGAGCACGACCGAACACCTGTTCGAAACTGCCGCCGTCCGGTAGAATTCAGACGTGCCCGATTTCGAACTCGTTGCCCCATTCCAGCCGACCGGCGATCAGCCCACGGCGATCGAGCGCCTGTCGACGGGGCTCGCCGCCGGCGAGCGTCACCAGACCCTGCTCGGGGTGACCGGATCCGGCAAGACCTGGACACTCGCCAACGTCATCAAGGAGCACAACAAGCCCACCCTCGTGCTCGCCCACAACAAGACGCTGGCGGCCCAGCTGTACGCGGAGTTCCGCGAGTTCTTCCCGAACAACGCGGTCGAGTACTTCGTCAGCTATTTCGACTACTACCAGCCGGAGGCGTACCTGCCCCGAAGCGACACGTACATCGAGAAGGATTCGTCGCGCAACGACGAGATCGACCGGCTGCGGCATGCCGCCACGCACGCCCTGTTCGAGCGCCGGGACGTGATCATCGTTGCCAGCGTGTCCTGCATCTACGGTCTCGGCGCGCCGGTCGACTACGGCGCGACGGTCCTCAAGTTGCGGGTCGGCGGCAAGTACCGTCGCGACGCCGTCCTGCGCCACCTCGTCGACCTGCAGTACCAGCGCAACGACCAGGCCCTCACTCGCGCACGTTTCCGGGTCAGGGGCGACACGCTCGAGCTGCAGCCCGCGTCGGAGGAGACGCTCGTGCGGGTCGAGTTCTTCGGCGACGAGGTGGAGCGCATCACGGAGCTCGACCCTCTCACCGGCGAGCTGCTCGCCGAGCGCAAGGAGACGAACATCTACCCGGCGACCCACTTCGTGACGCCGGCCGACAAGCTCAAGGAAGCCATCGTCGACATCGAATCCGAGATGGAGGTGCGGGTCGGCGAGCTCGAGACGGAGGGCCGCGTGCTCGAGGCGGCACGTCTCCGCCAGCGGACGACATTCGACCTCGAGATGCTGCGCGAGCTCGGCTATTGCACCGGCGTCGAGAACTACTCCCGCCACCTGGCCCGTCGGGAGGCGGGGTCCCGCCCGTGGACGCTCCTGGACTACTTCCCGCCCGATTGGCTCCTGGTCGTGGACGAGTCGCACATGACCATCCCGCAGGTCGTCGGGATGTACAAGAATGACCGCACGCGCAAGGAGATCCTCGTCGACTTCGGGTTCCGCCTGCCGTCCGCGCTCGACAACCGGCCGCTGACGTTCGAGGAGTTCGAGGCGACCGTCAGCCAGGCTGTCTACATGAGCGCGACACCGGGGCCGTACGAGCTGGAACGAAGCCAGGGGAACATCGCCCAGCAGCTCATCCGCCCGACCGGCGTCGTCGACCCGGAGATCACGGTCCGGCCCACGGAGGGCCAGATCGACGACTTGCTCGAGGAGATCCGGGGGCGGGTGGAGCGCGGCGAGCGCGCGCTCGTCACGACGCTCACGAAGAAGATGGCCGAGGACCTCACCGACTACCTCAAGGAGCTCGGGGTCAAGGTCCAGTACCTCCACAGCGAGGTCGACACGCTCGAGCGCGTGGCCATCCTGCGCGACCTCCGCCTGGGGGTGTTCGACGTCCTCGTCGGGATCAACCTGCTCCGCGAGGGCATCGACCTGCCGGAGGTGACGCTGGTCGCCATCCTCGACGCGGACAAGGAGGGGTTCCTGCGTTCCGCCTGGTCGTTGATCCAGATGATCGGGCGAGCGGCACGGAACATCGGCGGTGAAGTCGTGATGTACGCGGATCGGGTGACCGAGTCGATGCAGGTCGCCATCGATGAGACGAACCGTCGTCGGGCGATCCAGGTCGCGTACAACACGGAACACGGCATCGAGCCGACGACCATCGTCAAGGGCATCCACGACATCAACGAGCGGCTCCGGGCGGTCGCCGACTCGACCATCGTCTACACCTCGGAGCGTGGCGCGGCCGGGGGCTCATTCGACGAGGCGGATCGCAAGAAGGTCGAGGCCCTCGTCGGGCGGATGGAGGCGGAGATGCGGGGGGCCGCGAAGGAGCTCGAGTTCGAACGGGCCGCCGCGCTGCGCGACGAGATCCAGAACATCCGGTTGCGAGTGCTGGAGCAGGACGCATCGGTGACCGTCGCGCGAGCGGCCGAACGGGCGGCCGCGACGGCGGGGGCCGGGGAGGGAAGGGGAGGCCTGACCGGCGCGGCAGACCGGGCCCGCGGCCGGCGGGCAACGGAAGCGGCGATCGCGGCAGGCCCCGTCATGGAAGTCATGAGCGTGACCGTGCTCCCCGCCGAGGAGGAGCCCTCTGAAACCCTGGACGGCGAGCCGGTCGGCGTGGGCGATGGGACCGCGGCGGACTGGCTGCCGGGCATCCGCGATGAGCACGACGACGCTCCCGGCGGGTCAGGCCGCTGGACCGAGAGACCCACCTGGGACCGCACCGTCACCCCGAACATCCGCAAGCGCACCGGCCAGCGCCCGGGCCGTCGCCGGCGCTGACGCGCGTCGGGGGGCGGGCGCCATCTCGGTCGCGCTGCCGGTGTCAGCAGATTGACTCGACCTAACCTATTGACACCAGACCTCACCAGTCGATACTGACCGTCTCGACTCGGACCACGTCGGTCGTGCCACTAATGACCCGGTTCGGCACCCGACCACCCGGTCGACGAGGGGATCGCTGCGGCGATAGAGGGGACGCATGGGGACTTGGTCAGCTCGACCGTCACGTTCTCTGATTCCGTGCAGCCAGGCGCGTTGGCGATCCCACATCTCACCAACCGGTGTCGCCCTGGTTCGGGGCGCCGCCGGTTGATTTGCACGCCCCGACGAAGGGTCGTGGCGTAAAAGAACGGCGCTGTGAGCGCGGGGAGGGTGGACATGTCCGGTCGGACCACGTGGCGGTCGTCTTCGTCGCGGATGACCTTGAGATTGATGGCGGTGGCCGCGGTCCCCCTCTTGTTACTCGGGACGATGGCGCCGGCAGCGGCGAAGTCCCCGAGCGCCGGAGTGACGGTTCACCCGGCTGTCAAGGCGAAGGTCACCAAGGACAAGGTGAGCGCTCTTCCGAAGATTTGGGGCTGGCAGAAGGGGGACCCGATCCGGGTCGTACCGGAGGGCGAAGGCGAAGATGCGGCTGTCGCGACAACTGCAGGTTCTGGCGACCCGGTCGTCCAAACGAGCGCAGGCAGCGGTACCGATAACCACGGCCTGTTGAGCAGCCCGATCCAGAATTTCGCCGGAATTGCGACTGGATCGCAGCCGATGGATCCTACCGGCGACGTTGGGCCGAACCATTACGTCCAGATGGTCAACAGCCAGTTCCAGGTCTTCAATAAGACAGGAGGGAGCCTGGCGGGTCCATCCGCGATCAGCCAGATCTGGGTGAACGCCGGCGATACCGGCGAGTGTTCGACCACGAACGATGGGGATCCCATCGTCCTGTACGACCACCTGGCCGACCGATGGTTGCTAAGCCAGTTCGACGCGACGGGCCCCAACTTCGCCGAATGCATCGCGATCTCGCAGACGCCGAATGCGGCCGGGACGTATTTCGTCTATCGCTTCCCGATCCCGGCGGGGCAGGCCACCTTCCCTGATTATCCGCACTTCGGCGTATGGCCCGACGGTTACTACCTGTCGACCTTCGAAGGCGGCGCCGGTCTGGGTGCCTACGTCTTCGAGCGCTCGATGATGCTCACGGGCAACCCGGCCCGCACGGTCGAATACGGCAAGACGGGCGCGCTCAATGGACCGGCGGGATTCCGGTCGACGCGCATGCTGCCCAGTGACCTCGACGGACCGGCTCCGCCGGCAGGCTCACCGAACTACTTCATCCGTACAGGGGAAGACGTACAGGGCGTGACGGACCGGATCGATGTCTTCGAGGCGGCTGTGAACTGGGGCGACCCGTTGACGTCGTCGTTCACGAACGTCCAGACGATCGCTACGGCCGCATTCAACTTCTTCTCGTGTCCCAACGATGGGCTGGGCACACCCCGCCTGTGTATCGATCAGCCCAACACCGCGCAGACGGTCGACGCTCTCATGGGTCGGCCCATGTGGCGCCTGCAGTATCGCAATTTCGGCACCCACGAGACCATGGTCGTCAATCAGACCGTCGATGCCGATCCGGCTGGCGACAACACCGGTATCCGCTGGTACGAGATTCGTCGGACCCCGCCCGGCAGCGGGAACTGGGGGATCAACCAGCAAGGCACGTATGCGCCGCAGGCAGCCGGTGCCACCAATGCAACTTGGGTCCAGCGGTGGATGGGCAGCGCGGCCATGGATCGCGCTGGCAACATCGCGCTGGCGTACAACGTCGTCAACGACGATGACGCCAATCCGATCTTCCCCGGGATCCGCTACACGGGACGTCTCGCAGGTGATCCGGCAGGCATCCTCCCACAAGGGGAGGAGACCATCATCAACGGCCAGTCGGCGTCGAATGCGAACAGGTGGGGCGATTACACCCATCTGAGCGTCGACCCCACGGACGACTGCACGTTCTGGTACACGGCCGAATGGATCGACACGGCCAACGTTCGGAGGACCCAGATCGCGTCGTTCAACTTCCCGAGTTGCAGCGCGACGGACCTTTCGATCACGAAGACCGACTCGCCCGACCCGATCGCGGCGGGAGGTATCCTGACCTACACCCTGAACGTGTCCAATGCCGGCCCGAGCGCCGCGACCGACGTCGTGGTCACCGATGTGCTTCCAGCCGGCGTGACCTATCTCTCCGACTCGGATAGTTGCGTCCAGGCTCCGGCCGGGACATTGACGTGCAGCCTCGGCACCCTGGCGAGCGGTGCGTCGACGAGCTTCACCATCAGCGTCCGCGTGCCCGCGAGCTTCCCGACGGGGAGTACCGCGAGCATCATCAACACGGCGACGGTCAGCGCTGACCAGGCCGACTCGAACCCGGGAAACAACACGGCGACCGCCACCACCCAGGTCCTCGAATTGGCTGATCTCCGATTGCTCAAGGAATGCAAGCCGGATCAGCCCAACGCCCAGCCCGCCGGGACATCGACGTTCTGCGATATCTACGTCGACAACCTCGGACCATCGGACGCCCGGAACGTGGTGATCACGGACACGATCATCAGCAACACACCATTCACGATCGTCTCGATCGTGTCGACGACGTCGTCCGGCACGCCGGCTGCCTGCCCGCCGACGCCGATCGGGCCTACGACGACGACGACGATCACCTGCACCGATGCTTCCCTCCCAGCGGGGGCACGCGACACGATCAGGGTCACGTTCCAGGCCGAGGACGCGGGTGACGTGGACGACACCGCCACGGTGTCGAGCGCAACACCCGACCCAGACACTGGCAACAACAGCGCGGTAGGCAGAGTAAGCTTCGCCGCCGCCTCTGACCTCGCGATCACGAAGTCCGACTCGCCTGACCCCGTCGTGGCAGGCACCAACCTCACCTACGTGCTCCAGGTCAGCAACCTTGGTCCTTCTGCGGCGGCAAACGTCGTCGCGACGGATTCCTTGCCGGCCCAGGTCAGCTTCGTCAGCGCGACCCCCAGCCAGGGTTCCTGCCAGTCCGGCGTCGTGCCGGGTGATCCAGCCAAGCCGCTGAAATGCAACCTTGGGACGCTCACAGCGACAGGGCCCGGATCGAACGCGACCATCACGGTCATCGTCAAGGTGAACTCCGATGTTCCGAAGGACACCGTCCTCGTGAACAATGCCGACGTCGCGAGCGATGGGGCCGATCCCAACAACGGGAACAACGTCGCCACCGTCACCACAACGGTCGATACCAGCGCAGATCTGGCTGTCGTGAAGACCTCCGACGCCAACGTGTACAAGCCGTCCACCCAGGTCAAGTACCAGATCCAGGTTACGAACAACGGTCCATCGAAGGCCGTCAACGTGGTCGTCACGGACAACTTGCCGGATTTGAAGGCGGCCATCTATAACTTCGACAGCCAGGGCTGTGTCAAGAGCGCGCCAAGGATCCTCTCGTGCAACCTGGGCGACATGACCATCGGCCAGACCAAGACGTTCTTCATCTACGTGACCATCAAGGGCTCGAAGGGCGTGGTGAGCAACACCGCGTCGGTGACGAGCGCCGTCAGTGACCCAGTGGCAGGGAACAACAGCAGCACGAGGAACGTCACGATCGGCAAGCCATGACGGCAGGCCGATAACGATCGACCGAGGGGGGCTCCCACGCCTGAGGAGCCCCCTTCGGTGTCATGGGGAATCCAAGCGCCTGGAACCAGGCAGGCCGAGAGTCGTCCAAGGAGCCTGAACCGTCACGGTCGAGGAACGACCCATGGCCGGAATGCACCCTCGCCGACTCATGCCGCCAGGAATGTTGCTGGCCACCCTTTGTTCGCTCGCAGCGTGTTCTCCGTCTGGAAGCGCGCCGGGTCCGGGTGCTACACCACCTGATCCGACCGCATCTGCCCCGACCTCCGTGACGGTCGGCGTCGATCGCGAACGCTATGGGATCGGGGAACCGATCGAAGTCACGATCCAGAACGGACTGGACGTCTCGATCTTCGCGCCACCAACCGGGCACTGCGCCATCGTCAGCCTGTCGCGCCTCGAGGCAGGACGGTGGAGGAACGTCGACTCATGTCCTTCGTTCAATGTTTCGGTGACGGAAATCCCCGGCAAGGGACAGCTGACGGGAGCGATTGGGGCCAGTCCGCCGTCGACTGCGTCGGGACCGATCGTCATCGACCCGGTTGCACCAGCCCGGAGCGGAGATGATGTGACGACGTTGGCGACGGTGGCTCCGTGGCGATCGGGCGATCCCGTCCGCGTGGTACCGGAAGGAGCGATCGCCCCGCCCTTTAGTGCCGCAGATGTCAGTCGCGAGCCGGGGACATACCGCCTGGAGTTCAGCTTTTGGCACGGACCTGCCTCGGGACCCGTCTCCATCAGCCATTCCGAACCGTTCGTCGTCGCCGAATAGCCGCCGTCGCTTGCCAGTCGCCCGGCGCTCACCGCCGACGCGAACACCTGTTCGAAATCGTCGATATCCGGTAGACTTCGTTCGTGCCCCAGGACCAGCTCGTCGTGCGCGGAGCGCGCGAACACAACCTCAAGGATGTGACGGTCGCCTTCCCGCGCGATCGACTCGTCGTCATCACCGGTCTGTCGGGCTCCGGCAAGTCCAGCCTGGCCTTCGACACGATCTATGCCGAGGGGCAGCGGCGCTACGTCGAGAGCCTGTCCGCCTATGCCCGGCAGTTCCTTGGGCAGATGGAGAAGCCGGACGTCGACCAGATCGACGGCCTTTCCCCGGCGATCTCGATCGACCAGAAAGGGGCGAGCCGCAATCCGCGGTCGACGGTCGGGACCGTCACCGAGATCTACGATCACCTGCGGCTGCTGTTCGCGCGGATCGGCATCCCGCATTGCCCGAACGGCCACGCCATCGAGCGCCAGAGCGTGCAGCAGATCGTGGACCAGGTCCTGGCCTTGCCGGAGGGTACGCGGCTGCTCGTCCTCGGGCCGTTGATCAAGGACCGCAAGACAGAGGGCGACCGGATCGTCGACACCGCTCGGCGGCAGGGCTTCGTCCGCGTCCGCGTCGACGGAGAGCTGTACGACATCGCCGAGGCGCCGAAGCTCGACAAGTACAAGCGCCACTCGATCGAGGTGGTCGTCGACCGCTACGTCGTCCGGCACGCGGAAGCGCCCGACGGCGCGGCACGGGCGGACGACGGACGGCCGATCGACCCGTTGACGGGCGTCGTGATCCCCGACCCGGACGCCTCCCGGCTGTCCGACTCGATCGAGACGGCCCTGCGGCTCGGGGAGGGCGTGGTCCTGATCGCGCCGGCGCCCCGCGACGACGAGCCGCCGGCCTTCGAGGAGCTGCGGTACAGCGAGAAGTACAGCTGCCCGTACGACGGGTTCACGATCGACGAGCTGGAGCCGCGCAACTTCTCGTTCAACTCGCCGCATGGGGCCTGCCCGAGCTGCGCCGGCCTCGGCACGAAGCTCGAGATCGACCCAGCGCTGCTCATCCCGAACCCGGGCAAGGCGCTGGGCGCGGGCGCGCTGGGTCTCGGCGGGCTGCTCTCCACCGACGCCTCCTGGCGGATGAAGATCATCGAGGCCGTCTGCAAGGCCCACGGCTGGGACTACTCGTCACCGGTCCGCAAGCTGCCCAAGGAAGCCCTCGACTACCTCCTGTACGCCAAGAAGGACCAGGAGCGCGTGCTGGTGCGCTATCGCCACGAGCGTGGCGAGAGCACCTACAAGGCCAACTTCGAGGGCATCGTCACAAACCTCGAGCGGCGCTACCGCGAGACGGACTCCGACTACGTCAAGACCGAGATCGAGAAGTTCATGGTCAGCAAGCCCTGTCCGACCTGTGGCGGGAAGCGGCTGCGGCCCGAGATCCTTGCGGTCACCATCGGCGACCGCAACATCTGGGATATCGCCACGCTGTCCATCAAGGATGCGCTGCGCTGGGCGAGCGGCCTGGGCGCCACGCTCAACGAGCGGGAACGGGCGATCGCCTATCAGGTGGTCAAGGAGATCGTGGCGCGACTCGGGTTCCTGGTCGACGTCGGCCTGGACTACCTGACGATGGACCGGACGAGCGTGACGCTCTCGGGCGGCGAGGCCCAGCGGATCCGGCTGGCCACCCAGATCGGCACGACCCTTATGGGCGTCCTGTACATCCTCGATGAGCCGTCGATCGGACTTCACCAGCGTGACAACGCGAAGCTGATCGCCACCCTGACCCGACTTCGCGACCTGGGCAACACCGTCCTCGTGGTCGAGCACGACGAGGAGACCATCCGGACCGCGGACTGGGTGGTGGATATCGGGCCCGGAGCGGGCGAGCATGGTGGCGAGATCATCGCGAACGGCCCGCTCGAGGCGCTTCTCGCCGAACCTCGCTCGATCACCGGGGCGTACCTGCGCGGCGAGCGCCAGGTCCCGATCCCGCAGAAGCGCCGCAAGGGCAGTGGCAAGGCACTGATCGTGAAAGGGGCGCGTGAACACAACCTGCGCGACGTGAACCTGCGTGTGCCGCTCGGGACATTCGTCGCGGTCACCGGCGTCTCGGGCAGCGGCAAGAGTACGCTCGTGACGGAGGTCCTGTACCGGGCCCTTGCGCGCGAGCTCAATGGCTCGCGCGAACCGGTCGGCGCCCACGACAAGCTGGCCGGCGCCGAGCACGTCGACAAGATCATCGAGATCGACCAGAGCCCCATCGGGCGGACCCCGCGATCGAACCCCGCGACCTACACCGGGCTGTTCGGGCCGATCCGCGAGCTGTTCGCCGGCGTCCCGGAGGCACGGGTGCGTGGCTATTCGCCGGGCCGCTTCTCGTTCAACGTGAAGGGCGGTCGGTGCGAGAACTGCAAGGGCGACGGGATCCTCAAGATCGAGATGCAGTTCCTGCCCGACGTGTACGTTCCCTGCGAGGTCTGCAAGGGCAAGCGCTACAACCGCGAGGCGCTCGAGATCCACTTCAAGGGCAAGTCGATCGCCGACGTCCTCGAGATGACGATCGCCGAGGCGCTCGAGTTCTTCTCGGCCGTCCCCAACGTCAGGGCCAAGCTTCAGACCCTCAACGACGTCGGCCTGGGCTACGTCCACCTTGGGCAGCCTGCCACGACGCTGTCCGGTGGCGAGGCCCAGCGGGTCAAGCTTTCGACGGAGCTCTCGCGACGGGCGACCGGCCGGACCCTGTATGTCCTCGATGAGCCGACCACCGGCCTCCATTTCGCCGACGTGGAGAAGCTGCTCGAGGTCCTTCACCGTCTCGTCGATGGAGGGAACACCGTCCTCGTCATCGAGCACAACCTGGATGTCATCAAGACGGCCGACTGGATCGTCGACCTCGGACCGGAGGGCGGCGACCGGGGCGGGCAGATCATCGCGGAGGGCACGCCGGAGCAGGTCGCCAAGGTGACGGGGTCGGCGACCGCCGAGTACCTGGACCGGGTGCTGCGCGGCGAGCCCCTCGTGCCGCTGTCCGACGTGTCATTCGCCGAGGAGGCCGGCCGCCTGGATCCGGATCGCGACCGCACCAACGGCCACGGCCGGGCTCCACTGGCCGTCCCCGCGACGCCGTCACGCAAGCGGGCCACGGCGGCGGCGAAGGCCTCCCGCTGAGGCTTCCACCGACCATCGCCGCGGGCTAGCATTACGACGTGCCCGACATCGACTTCGCGTTCCTGGCCGATGCGGCGGAGACCGTCCCGGGCCAGAAGTTCCACGTCCTCGGCGGCGGTATCGCGCGGATCGGCGGCCGGCGCTTCCCGCTGCGCCACCCGCATCTCGCGCTGGTCATCGGGTTGGCCGTTACCGCGCCCGAGACGGAGCGGGAACACGAGATCCGCTTCGTGCTGCTCGACCCCGACGGCGGGGAGGTGGCCGGCGCGACGGGGAGCCTCGTCGCCCGCAGCCAGCGAGACGGACGCGACGCGACGCTGACCTTTTCGATCGACCTGTGGAACCTCACGTTCCCCTCGCCCGGTGACTATTCGTTCCGCCTGCTCGTCAACGGATCGGAACGGAAGCGCCTTCCGTTGCTCCTCATCAAGCCGTCCGACGAGAGCGGTCCCGAAGGGGCCACGGCAACAGCCCACGATGTCTGACCCGGCTCGGACCATCGTCCCGGCCCGCCATCAATACCCGGTCATCGACGACCTCGGCCTGCAGGCGGCACGCCATGCCGATCGATTGCTGATCGCCGCCCGGGAACGCGGTCACGAACGCTGGACCGCGTATCTCGCGCCGCTGCCGGACCGGCTTCGCGACGACGACCTGCGTGGACTGCGGTCGGCGGCGCTGCGAGCCCGCGCGGCCTACGGCCCCAAGGACTCGATCCGGGACGCTATGCCATCGGACCTGACCGAGCCCTTCCTGGAAGCGATCGACCGGCTGCTCCGCGAGATCAATCGCTCGAGAGGGTGAGTGGCGCGGGGGCGCGCTCCTCGTCAAGACCGAGCTCCTCGCGGCTGAACGCCTCCATGAGGAACGCGGAGGGGACCGCCGGGTCGTAGCTCAGGGTGAGGGTCCGGCGCGCGCGAGTCCATGCGACGTAGCCGAGACGCCGCTCCTCCTCGAGCGCGCGCCCCGGTTCTGCGGACTCGGCGACGGCGCGGCCGCTCGGGAAGCGGCCCTCTTCCATCCCGACCACGGCGACGTGGTCGAATTCGGCGCCCTTCGTCGAGTGCGCCGTGGCCAGGCTGAGCCGCGCGTCGTCGCGACGAAGCGCACCGAGCCTCGCGCGCGTCGATGCCACCGCGGCGACGAGCGCCTCCAGGTCGGCGTACGGTGGAGCCCAGGCCAGGACGGCGGTGGCGAGTTCCCGTTGCGTGTCCGTCGCGTCGGTCGCGAGTCCGCGTCGAACGGCCGCGAGCCGGACGAGCAGCGGTTGATGGGGATCCGTCGCGGTGGCGGCGCGCGCAAGCAACCCGTCGAGCGCCGGATCGTCGACAAGGAGATCGACCGACGGCGCCCGGAACGGCGTACCGATGGAGAGGGCAGCCAGCACCGCGGGCCGCAACTCGCGATTGGTCCTGGCCAGGATCGCGCGCGTACCGTCGTCGTGTGGCCACGACCGGAGCAGCCGCTCGGTCCGCGCCGGCTCGTCGGTCGCGTCCGGCGCCAGGATCAGGCGACCGGGCGCATCGGGTCGCGGTCGGACGATCTTGGCGAACCGCTCGCGGTTGTGTTCGATGAGCCGGACCGCGCGTTCCACGACCGGCACCGGACAGCGGTGGTTCACCTGCAGGTCGACACGACGCAGACCGGGGAGGGCCGCATCCAGCGCGAGCACTCGGCGAACATCGGCCAACCGCCAGCCATAGATCGACTGGTCGTCGTCCCCGACCAGGAAGATCCGGTTGGCGGGCGCGGCGAGGAGCAGCGCGAGACGGAGCTGCGAACGGTCCACGTCCTGGACCTCGTCGACGAGCAGGTGGCCGCAGCGCTCGCGCCATCGAGCCAGCAGGACGGCGTCGCGGTCGAGCGCACCCAGCGCGCGTCCGATGAGGTCGTCGAAGTCGAGCCCGCCTCGCGACCTGATCGCGCCCTCGTACGCGACGAAGGCCCGGGCGACCGGTCCGGCGCCTGGATCCGCCCCGACATCGGCCGCCGCCACGCCCAGGTCCAGCTTCAAACGCGAGAACGCCGTGTCGAGCCGTCCGATCTCGACCGCGGTCACGTCCAGCCAGAGTTCCCGGATGAGCGTCGCCCGATCGACCAGCGGCTCGACCGGGTGGCCGGCGTCGCGAAGGATCTCCCGGCCCAACGCATGGAACGTCCTTACGCGAACCGCGCCGGCCGCAACACCAAGCGGCGCCAGTTCGCCATCGAGCCGCTCCGCGAGCTCCACCGCGGCGCGTTTGTTGAACGTGATCGCCGCGATCCCGTCGGCGGGCGCTCCGCCCGAGCCGATCAGCCACGCGATCCGTGCCACGAGGGTCGTCGTCTTGCCGGAGCCCGCGGGTGCGACACACAGCACGGGTCCAGGGGGTGCGGTGACCGCCGCCCGCTGGTCGGCGGTCAGGCGAGCGAGGCGATCGCTGACCGTTGTGGGGAGGGTCATCGCAGCGACGATGGCGCGGGCGGATCACCCAACGATCAACGGTGCCTGCACGCACCGTTGAGGTGGCGGGAGGTGCGGTTTCGGGGTGACCGGATCGCTCGGGTGCGGTTATGGTTGACGACCAAGCTTTCGCCGTGCGCCGCCTGGAGGAGGCCGGCGCACTGGTCCGCACCGCCGCCCCCGTCCCCGGTCGTGCCCGTCACCTTGGAGGAGCATCGGTGAACCGCTCTCGCTCATTCCGTCGCCTTGTCGCGCTGTCGAGCGCCCTTGTCATCGTACTGTCCGTCGCGGTCCCCGCCGCCTGGGCGAAGCCGCCGGACGACGGTCCGGCCGCCAACAAGGCCAAGACGACGAAGATTCAGATCCTCGGCCTGAACGACTTCCACGGCCAGCTCGAGCCGGTCCCGGCGACCAGTTCCGGCGGCCGGATCGGCGCGACGCCAGCGGGCGGGGTCGAGTACCTGGCGACGCACGTTCGGCAGCTCCGCGCCACCAACCCGAACACGCTGTTCGTGTCCGCGGGCGACCTCATCGGCGCGACGCCGATCATCTCCGCGGTGTTCCACGACGAGCCGACGATCGAGGCGTTCAACCTGATGGACCTCGACTACAACGGGGTCGGCAACCATGAGTTCGACGAAGGCGTCGACGAATTGCTGCGCATGCAGCACGGCGGCTGCCATCCGGTGGATGGCTGCTTCGGTGGCGACGGATTCGACGGAGCCGAGTTCGACATGCTCGCCGCCAACGTCAAGTACAAGGCCACCGGCGAGACCATCTTCCCGCCGTATGCCATCCACGAGTTCCCCGGCGTCGACGTCGCCGTCATCGGCATGACCCTGGAGGGCACGCCATCGATCGTGAGCGCGTCGGGCATCGCCAGCGTCGACTTCTTCGACGAGGCGGACAGTGTGAATGCGCTGGTTCCCGTGCTCAAGGAGCAGGGCATCGAGACGATCATCGTGCTGCTCCATGAAGGCGGCACGGTCAGCGCCCCCGGAAACGGAGCTGGCGCGGGTGGCGAGACCAACATGAATCTGTGCCTCAGCCCGACCGGCGCGCTGCCTCCGATCGTCGAGCGCATGGACGACGAGGTCGATGTGGTCGTGACCGGACACACGAACTGGGCGATCAACTGCATCATCGACGGCAAGATCGTGACGGGCGCCGCGGCCACGGGCCGGCTCGTGACGGACATCGACCTGGTCGTCAGCCGCGCCACCAAGGAGGTGCTCAGCGCCACCGTCAACAACAAGATCGTCACGCAGACCGTGCCCAAGGCCGCGGATCTGACGGCCCTGGTCGACGAGTACCGCACCTTGTCGGCGCCCATCGCCAATCGCGTCATCGGCAAGATCACGGCCGACATCACCCGTGCCGCGTCCGCGCCCCCGGCCGGCAACGGTGAATCCGCCCTCGGCGACGTCATCGCCGACGCCCAGAATTTCGACGCGCAGCAGGCCGGTACGGGGTCGCAGATCGCGTTCATGAACGCCGGCGGGATCCGCAACGACCTCATCTACGCGAGCAGCTCGGTCGGTGAGGGGGACGGCAATGTCACGTACGGCGAGGCGTTCGCGGTCCAGCCATTCGGCAACAGCCTCGTGACGATGACGCTGACCGGCGCCCAGATCAAGGCGCTCCTCGAGAAGCAGTTCGACGGGGGCAACGGGATCCTGCAGATCTCGAATGGCTTCACGTACACGTTCTCGGCCTCGGCGGCCGTCAACAGCAAGATCAGCGCGATGGTCCTGAATGGCAGTCCCATCGTGTTGACAGATACGTACCGAGTGACCGTCAACAGCTTCCTGGCGGATGGCGGCGACAACTACGCCATCCTCCGAGACGGCACGAACCGGGTCGCGGGGAACGTCGATACGGACGCCTTCGAAAACTACCTCCGGGCGAATCCGGCTGGTGTCGCACCCGGCCCGCGGAACCGGATCACGCGGGCGCCCTAGGTCGATCGACCCATCGCTTCGCTACCCCCAAGTCATCGAACCCGGGCCCCCAGCCCGGGTTCGGTGATTCCATGCACCGAACAGTACTGATGGGGGGCGCGACGGCGCAACGAACCGCCCTATCCGCCTATTGGGGTCCTGCGACGGCTGACTGACGATTCGTCCCACGCCCAGCCCGACGGCGCGTCGATCGGGCAGGGCGCTCAAGGGGGAAACGTCAATGTTGCACCGACCGCTCCGTGGCGCGATCGCGTTGTCCTTGGGCGCGCTGTTCGCGTTCGCCGGGACGGCGGCCGCCGACACCGCTCGCGCCGACGGCGATGGCGACACGACGATGATCGACCCCGTCGCCTTGCTCGACGGCCCAGTCGCCCCGGGCGAGCTGGTGTCCGTCGACATCGGATTGGTCCTGACCTGCACGGGGTCCACGCACCTCGATCCGGGACAGGTCGTCACCGCCTCCATCGACAGCGCCGTGGCGCCGGAGGATGGCGTGATCGTGTCCGTGACCGATGCCACGCTGGGCGTTCCGGAGGAGGGCTGGCCGATCGATGGCGCGCCCTGTCCCATCCCGGCGCCGACCTACAGGGGCGGCACGCCGAGCGTGGTGACCTTCACGGCGCCGACGAGACCCGCCATCGGTCACAGGTTCTCGCTCATGTATCACCGGTCGATCAGCCCATTCGGGAATGACGACGCCAACGCCCTCCGACAAGCCACCGCCATCGACATCCTGGTCGACGTCGTCGGCAACACGCCACCGTCTGTGGTCCTGCCAACGGTCGCCGCGATGGGCACGGTCGAAGGGAACACCACCGGGGGCTGGACGGCCGACTGGTCCGGCCTTGGTGCGACCGACCGCGAAGACGATCCGGACCCGACGGCCAGCTGCGACCCGGCGGCCGGTACGGTCCTGAACCTCGGCCCCACGCCGGTCACATGTCGCGTGACCGACGGCGGCGGCCTGCCCGCGAGCCGCGGCTTCACCCTCACGGTGGTGGACGAGACCGCCCCGACCCTCACCGGCGTTCCGGGCGATCGCCACGTGACGACGAGCGACCCGACCGGCACGACCATCACCTATCCGGTGCCGGGCGCGACCGACGTGGTGGACGATGCCCCGACCGTCGGCTGCCTCCCGGCCAACGGGTTTCACGCGGACCCGGGTACGACCACGACCGTGACCTGCACCGCCACAGACGACAGCGGCAACCCTGCCGAAGCCTCGTTCGATGTCACGGTCGAATACGTCGCACCGCACGCTGCAGGCGCGACCTGGGGAGAGCCGATCGCCGGCTCGGGCACGATCTTCTCGGCCAATCGCGGACGGAACGTGCCGGTCAAGGTGACCCTCTCGGTTGATGGTGTCGTCCGAACCAGCGGCAACGCGGTGCTCGTCGTGACGCCGTGCGACGGTGGATCTGCGGTGACGCTGCCGCTGACGTTCGGCGGCGGTCGCTGGAACGTCGGTCTCGACACCGCGGCACTCGTCGGCTCCTGCCACACGGTCACGGCGAGGATCGACGGGCTCGATGCCGGGTCGTTCCAGCTCCACCTGCGCGGCGCCGAACCGGCGAAGGCCAGCAGGCCGGCGCCCACGACGGTCAGCCCGCCGACGCCGACGCCGGTCGCCAAGACCAAGCCGGCGGCCAAGCCCCTCAAGCCCGTTGCGTCGAAGCCGGCCAAGGCCAAGCCCGTGACAAAAGCCGTCAAGCCGGCCGCGATCAAGCCGGCCGAGAAGCCAGCCAAGACCACTGGGATGAAGTAGCCGCGCCCCGACCCGACATGTCCTAGCATCGGGGGCGTGACCCCCGAACTCGACGCGACGCTCAAGCGACTCCCGGACCGCCCCGGCGTGTACCTGATGCGGGACACCCGGGGCGTCGTCCTGTACGTCGGCAAGGCCCAGAGCCTGCGCAGCCGCGTGCGGAGCTACTGGCAGAAGCAGGCACCCGGGGGCGAGGTCCACCGGATCCGCAGCGTCATCGACCGCGTCGCCGATGTCGAGGTGACCGAGACCGACAGCGTGTCGGAGGCGCTCCTGCTCGAAGCCAACCTCATCAAGCGGTTCAAGCCGCGCTTCAACGTCCGGCTCAAGGACGACAAGAGCTACCCCTACATCAAGGTCACGCTCGCGGACGACTTCCCGCGGGTCGAGCGGACCCGCAAGCTCGTGAACGACGGCAGCCGCTACTTCGGGCCGTATGCCTCGGCGACGAGCGTCGACGAGTCCATGAACCTGGTTCGCCGGCTGTTCCCGTTCCGGACCTGCACGATCGAGATCAAGGACGGCGAGCGCGCGCTCCAGCGGCCGTGCCTGCTGTACCACATCAAGCGCTGTCAGGGGCCCTGCATCGAGGCGATCTCGAAAGACGAGTACCGTGCGGACATCGAGCAGGTCGAGCTGTTCCTCGAGGGTCGCCAGGAGACGCTCGTCCGTGCCCTCCAGCAGGAGATGTCCGCGGCGTCCCAGAAGCAGGACTACGAGCGGGCGGCACAGCACCGCGACAAGATCCGGGCCATCGAGCGGACCATGGAGAGCCAGAAGATGGCCGCCTTCGCGCGCACCGAGCTCGACATGGTCGGGATGGCACGCCAGGACAACCAGGCGGCGATGACGCTGTTCATCATTCGCGACGGGAAGATGATCGGCCGCGACGTCTACCTCCTCGACGCGGTCCGCGAGGCGTCCGACGACGAGGTCCTCGCCAGCTTCCTCGAGCAGTACTACGCCCGCGCGACCTCGATCCCGCGCGAGGTCTACGTGCCGTGCCCCGTCGGCGAGGGGTCGGCCATCGAGACGTTCCTGACGGAGCGCCGCCGCGGACCGGTCCATGTCCGCGTTCCGAGGCGGGGCGAGAAGCGCTCGCTCATGGAGCTGGCGACCCGCAACGCTGCCGACACGCTCGCCCGCGAGCACGCGCGCTGGCTGGCCGACCAGGGCAAGACGCTGGCCGCCCTCGAGGAGCTCGCCGAAGCGCTTGGACTCCCCGGTCCGCCGCTGCGCATCGAGTGCTATGACATCTCGAACTTCCAGGGGAGCGAATCGGTCGGCAGCATGGTCGTGTTCGAGGATGGCAAGCCACGCAGCGGGGAATACCGACGCTTCCGGATCAGGACCGTCCAGGGGCCCAACGACGTCGCCAGCCACCAGGAGGTGCTCCGACGGCGGTTCCGGGCCACGAGATCCGGCGACGAGGGGAGCGAGGAGGAACGCCGCTGGGCCATGCCCGACCTCGTGATCGTCGACGGCGGCAAGGGCCAGGTGAGCGCCGCGAAGGCGGTGCTCGACGAGCTCGGGCTTCACGACCTGCCGTTGGCCGGCCTGGCCAAGGAGCGCGAGGAGCTGTTCCTCCCGGGTCGTGCGGACCCGATCGTGCTGCCCGCAACGTCGTCGGCGCTGTACCTCGTCCAGCGGCTCCGCGACGAGGCGCATCGGTTCGCCATCACCTACCACCGCACGCTGCGCGACCGGCGCACCGTGCGCTCCGCATTCGATGACCTGCCCGGCGTGGGCCCCAAGCGCAAGCGCGAGCTGCTGAAGGTGTTCGGGTCCATCAAGCGCGTGCGCGAGGCGCCCGTCGAGCAGATCGCCGCGGTCCCGGGCATCAGCCGGGCGCTCGCCGAACGGATCAAGACGACCCTCGAGGCCTGACGGAGGGCGGCGGCCCCGGGACGTTCCGTGTACCATCCCGCCGGTATGCGAAGAGCCGGCCCCATCATCATCCTCGTCATCGGCGTGCTCGCCCTGCTGATCGACTTCTTCCCGAACCTCCGCCTGCCCGATGCGTCCGCCACGGGCGGTCAGTGGCGCCTCGTCGAGACGAAGCTCGGTCTCGATCTGGAGGGTGGCCTGCGGGTCGAGTACCAGGCCCTCCCCAAGGACGGGGTCAATCCGACGTCGGAGGGGATGGGCGTCCTCAAGGACATCATCGAGCGGCGCGTGAACACGACCGGCGTGTCCGAACCCGTCGTGGTCGTCCAGGGGTCGGACCGCGTGGTCATCGAGCTGCCGGGCGTCTCGGATGTCGATGCGGTGCGTCGTCTGGTCGGGCAGACCGGCCAGCTCGACTTCGTTCCGCTCGGGTCGGCGACGGCGACGGCCGGCCAGGCCCTCCCGCGGGATGAGTACCCGCCCCTGTTCAGCGGCGACCAGATCCAGTCCGCATCCATCGGCCAGGATCAACAGGGCGGCCTGGCGGTGAACTTCGTCCTGAAGACGGACGGCCCTGAGTCGGGTGGCCAGCTCTTCGCCAAATACACCACCGAACATGTCGGGGAGATCTTCGCGATCACGCTGGACGAGTCGGTCATCTCCGCCCCCAGGATCGAGGGCCCCATCCCCAATGGGCAGGGCCAGATCACCGGCGGCGGCATCGGCGGCTTCCCGGCGAACGAGGCCAACGAGCTCGTCACGGTGCTGAAGTTCGGCTCGCTCCCGTTCCCGGTCGAGGAGCTCTCGAGCGAGGAGATCTCGGCCAGCCTCGGCGAGCAGTTCCTCAATCAGAGCCTGCTCGCGGGATTCCTCGGGATCACGATGGTCATCATCTTCATGCTCGTCTACTACCGGCTGCCCGGCCTCGTCGCGGCGTTCGCGCTCATCTATTACACGCTGGTCGTGTACGCGATCTTCCGGCTCGTGCCGGTCACGCTCACGCTGGCGGGGATCGCGGGCTTCGTGCTTTCGGTGGGCATGGCGGTCGACGCCAACATCCTCATCTTCGAGCGGATGAAGGAGGAGCTGCGCATCGGAAAGTCGTTGCCGGCGGCGGTCGAGGCGGGGTTCAACCGGGCGTGGAACTCCATCCTGGATTCGAACGTGTCCAGCCTCATCACGGCGACGATCCTGTACGCCTTCGGCTCGTCGGTCATCCGCGGGTTCGCGCTCGTCCTGATCATCGGCGTGCTCATCTCGATGTTCAGCGCCATCGTCGTGACCCGTTCGATCATGCGCGTCATCGTCCGCCAGGACTGGGCCCGCCGCGCATCGCTGTTCGGACTGCGCCCGGACGAGTTCGTGGCCGTCACCTCTGCCCGCCCATCGCGCCGTCCAGTTCGTGCCGATGTTTGACGTCATCGGCAAACGCCGCTGGTTCTACCTCCTGTCGTCCATCCTCACGATCCCCGGACTGATCTTCATCCTCATCTCCCCGTTTTCGGACGCCGGGCTGCAGCTGACGATCGACTTCACCGGCGGGACGCGCTGGGAGATCAAGTTCGCGGATCCGGCCGTGACGCCCGCACAGGTCGAAGAGGTGTTCGCCGAGAACGACCTCGACGCCGTGGCGATCCGGACCGGCTCCGGGTATATCGAGATCAAGACCGAACCGATCGGCCTCCAGTCGGCCCCGGCCCCGACGGTCGAGCCGTCGGGCTCTCCGGGAGCCAGCCGGTCACCCTCTCCTGGCGCATCCGGGTCGCCGCCTGCATCGGCGTCACCGGCCACGTCCCCTGGGGCCTCGGCGTCACCGGCCGCATCTACCGCCGCATCGCCGGCCTCGTCCGCGTCTGCTTCGCCGGCGGCTTCTGCTTCGCCGGCGGCCTCCGCCTCGCCGGGTGCGTCGCCCGTCCCCTCGGCCTCGCCGTCCGCCGCCCCGGCCGGCAACACCAGGTTGCCGACCGAGGGGAAGCTCGGGGAGATGGTCGTGGCCCTCGAGGCCAGGCTGGGCGACATCGAGTCGCAGGCCAGCCTGACCACGATCGGGGCGGTCGTCAGCTCCGACCTGCTGCGCCAGGCCCTCATCCTGATCGTCGTCGGCTCCCTCGCCATCGTCGCCTGGATCACCTACCGCTTCCGCGACGTCAAGTTCGGGGTGACCGCACTCGTCTCGCTCGCGCATGACGTCGTCGTGGTGGTCGGTTCGTTCGCGATCCTCGGCACCTTCTTCCACGTCGAGATCGACGCCCTGTTCGTGACGGCGATGCTGACGGTGATCGGGTTCTCCGTGCACGACACGATCGTCGTCTTCGATCGCATCCGCGAGAACAAGGCGCGTCACATCGGCGAGCCGTTCGACGAGATCGTCAACCATTCGATCCTGCAGACCTTCGGGCGGTCCATCACCACGAGCCTGACCGTGCTCATCACGTTGCTGGCGCTGTTCCTGTTCGGCGGCTCGGCCATCAGCGACTTCGTCCTCGCCCTGCTGATCGGCATCGTGATCGGCACCTACTCCTCGATCTTCGTGGCCAGCCCGTTGCTCGTCGATTGGCAGGCGTGGGAGGACCGCCGACACGGTCGAGTCGCCACGGTGCGGGCGCCGCGGCCCCGTCGCGTCTCGCCCTGACCGCCGATCCGCGTCGCCCCATGGCCGGTAGAGGCGCAGGTGTGCGCCGCGTGGCATCCTGAGGCCGTGCTGGAACCGCGCTTCCGCTGGAGCTTCCCCGAGACCCACCGCATCGCCCAGGACCTCGCCGACGCGGCACTCGGGCGCGGCATCGGCGACCGGATGACCGGGCTGCTCGCGAGGCGCGGGGTCACGGACGTGGCGGGCCTGGATGCCTGGTTCGCCGAGCCCCTGGATGGCCTGCACGACCCCCGCCTCCTCCCGGACGCGGATCGACTGCTGGAGCGCATCGCCCTCGCACGGGCGCGATCCGAACGGGTCATGGTCTTCGGCGACTTCGACGCCGACGGCCTGGACGGGCTCGCCATCCTCGTGCTGGCGCTGCGCCGCTACGGCCTCACCGTGGACCCGTACGTCCCGAGCCGGCTGGAGGAGGGTCACGGCCTGTCCTTGACGGCCGTCGACGAAGCGAAACGGAACGGGGTCACGCTGATCGTCACGGTCGACACCGGGTCCAGTTCAGGATCCGAGATCGCCGTCGCAGCCGAGCGCGGCGTGGATGTCATCGTGACGGACCATCACCGGCTGCCGCCGGAGCTGCCGCCGGCTGTCGCCGTCGTCAACCCGCACCGCGCGGACTCGCAGTATCCGGACCGACGCCTGGCCGGCAGCGGCGTCGCGTTCAAGGTGGCCCAGCTGGTCCTGGCCGATGAGCCCGGCGGTCCCGCGTCCGCCCTCGAGCTCGCGGACCTTGCCACGATCGGGACGGTCGCCGACGTGGCGCCGATCGTCGGGGAGAACCGGGCGATCGCCCGGCTCGGACTGGAACGGATGCGGCGGGCGCCCCGGCCGGGCATCGCGGCCCTGCTGGAACGTGCCCGCATCGCTCCGGCGGACATGGACCTCGACACGATCGCGTTCGCGCTCGCACCGCGCCTGAACGCGGCCGGGCGGGTCGGCGAAGCGCTCGAGGCAGCCCGCCTGCTGCTTGCCGTCGACCCGGCCGAGGCGGTGGCGCACGCCGATGCGCTCGAGGTCGCCAACCGGACCCGACGTGACCTCATGACGACGGCCGTGGCGGAGGCGCGCGCGGTCGTGGCAGGCGAGCCCGACCGTCCCGCCGTGATCGTGCGTGGGCCCTGGCCGGTCGGCATCGTCGGGCTGATCGCGGCTCGCCTCTCCGAGGACGGCTCGAGGCCGGCCATCGTCGGCGCGGACCTCGGGGACACCATCCGTGCCTCGTGTCGCAGCGACGGCAGCGTCGATCTCGGAGCGGCCCTGGAATCGTGCGCCGACTTGTTCACCCGCTACGGCGGTCATGCTGGTGCCGCCGGGTTCGAGCTGCCGACCGAGCGCTGGGAGGCGTTCGTCGAGCGCTTCGAGGCCGTCGCGGCGGGAAGCGTGCCCCGGGATCCGCGGGCCGTCCTGGCGATCGATCTGGCGCTGCCGGCGCTGGGCGTGGACTACGCCCTGTATCGCGAGCTCGCGGCTCTCGCGCCGTATGGGCCCGGCAACCCGCAGCCACTGGTTGCGGTCCTCGGCCTGACCGTGCTCCGCGTGCGCCAGGCGGGGACGGATCACACGTCGATGACCTTGCGTCGCGATCGCGACGTCCTCGACGGGATCGCCTTCGGCCGTGTCGACATCGCCGCGCTCGTGCACGAGGGCGACGTCATCGATGTCGTCGCGCGGCTCGCGAGTCGCACGTTCGGCGGGTTCGAGTCGCTCCAGCTGGAGATCCGTGACGCGGCGCCGAGCGGCGCCCACCCCGAGGCGGCGGTAGTGCTGTCCGGCGTGGCCCCAGCCGGGCTCGTGGGCGCGGCCTCGTGACGCGGGCGGCCCGGCCCCGGCCGCCGCGGACCGGCGACCCGTACGGGGTCGGACCGATCGGGACCATCCTCGCCCCGATCCTTTCCGTGATCGGGTTGCTGCTGGTCGGGGTCGTTACGCTCAATCTGCTCAACGGCGACGTCCCGTTCGGCATCGGCTCGAGCGGCAACGGCAACGTGGGTGGACCCGCGCGGACCGCGGCCCCGTCCAATGTCGTCGTGGTTCCCGAGGAAGCGACCTTTCAGGGCTCGATCGTGTACGCGAAGGGCGGGAACGTCTGGGTGCAGACCGACGAGGCGGTCAAGCAGGTCACGGACAACGGCGGGGACTCGATGCCGTCGTGGTCCGCCGATGGCGAGTGGGTCGTCTTCATCCGCTCGAAAGGAATGGTCGGGTACTGGCCGCTCAACGGCCGTGGCCGCTTCTACGACATCGTCGTCCCCGACCTCATGCGTGTTCGCGCCGACGGGAGCGGCGAGCCCGAGCGTCTGGCGACCGGCCGTGTGAAGGACGGGCGCCTGGAGTGGTCGTCCCACATGCGCCAGCCGGTCCTGTCGCCGGACGGCGAGACCATCGCCCTGGTCACCGACGCTCCGAATCCCGGCGACACGAACGTCGTCCTGAAGTTCTTCAACGTCGCGACGAAGAAGCTCCGCCGCGCCGACGTGCGGGAGAACGGCGTGCTCGGACACCAGGATCCTGAATGGCGGCCGGACGGGCGCGTCCTGCTGTATACGCAGAATGGCCGGGACGGGGCGCGGGGGGCGCCGGTCATCATGCGCTACGACGTGCGCGAAGGGACCGCGCGAGCGTTCTCCGCGCCGGGCTATATGCAGCCGGCCTACTCACGCGACGGGCGCTACGTGGCCGCAACCCGTACGACCTCGCTCGGGACGGACATCGTGATCCTGGATCCGCGGAGCGGGTCGGAGCTGCTCCGAGTGACGGACGACGGCGCCTCGTTCGCCCCGGCCTGGTCGCCGACCGGCGATGGCGTCGCGTTCCTGCACATCGTGGGGCAGACCGTGGACCTCCGGCTCGTCCGCCTCGACGGCACCGCCCCCGCATGGACAGTAGGGGATATGGTTGATCTGACGGAGGTCTCGGGGCTCGATGCGGCCTCTCGACCGGACTGGTTCATCCCGGCTGAGCTCCTGCCTCCCACGCCGGCCCCGACGGTCACGCCGAGCATCGCGCCGAGCGCGACCACTCCCGCCTCGGGCAGCCCGGCGCCGTGATCGCCGGGGGCCGCGAGCGGGAGCGCGCGACGGACGCCCGGGCCGCCGGATCGACATACCTCGAGCGGCTCGGCGCACGGTCGGAGGCGATCGGGACGGTGCTCTGCCTGGGTCTGGACCCCGATCCGGATGCGCTGCCGGCGGGCTTCGGGCGCGATCTCGCCGACCTGGAGCGGTTCACCGTGCTGCTGCTCGAAGCGGCCGTGCCGTGGGCGGCGGCGGTCAAGCCGAACCTGGCGTTCTTCGAGGCCTATGGCTCGGCGGGCTACGCGGCACTCGAACGCGTCCGCGCGGCCGTGCCGGCCGACGTCCCGGTGGTCGCCGATGCCAAGCGCGGCGACATCGGCTCCACGGCCGCTCGCCTCGCGACGGCGCTCTTCGATCGGCTCGGGGCCGACGCCGTCACCGTCAACCCGTACCTGGGCGCCGAAGCGGTCGCCCCGCTCCTCGAGCGCGCCGACCGGTTCGCGTACCTGCTCTGCCGCACCTCGAACCCGGGTGCGGGCGAGCTGCAGGACCTCGTCGTCGACGCGGACCCGGCGACCGACCGCCCGGCCGAGCCGCTCCACGAGCGTGTCGCTCGGCTGGCGACCGGTTGGGGGCCGGGCGGGACGGTCGGTCTCGTGGTCGGTGCCACCGCGCCCGCGGAGCTGGAGCGCATCCGCGCGATCGCGCCCGAACTGCCGTTCCTCGTGCCCGGCCTGGGCGCTCAGGGTGGCGCGCTCGAGCCGGTCCTCGAGCACGGCCCGACCCAGGCCGGATCTGCGACCGCACAGCCCGGCCGCGGACTGCTCGTCAACGTCTCGAGGGGCATCGCCGGGGCGGCGATCGCGACCGGGGGCGGGGACCCATTCGAGCGTGTCCGGGCAGCCGCCGCCGAGTGGGCAGCCCGCCTCCCTGTGCTACCCTAGCCGCCGCGGCAAACCTATCTGAGGAACCTCCGCCATGCCGACACCAGGACCTCTCGAACTCGTCATCATCCTCGTCATTGCCCTGCTGATCCTCGGTCCGGGGAAGCTGCCCGACGTCGGGTCGGCGCTCGGCAAGAGCATCCGTGAGTTCCGCAAGGCATCCTCCGATCTCGGGGACTCCATGAAGGTGGATACCTCGCCGCTGCCGCCGGCGCAGCAGGAGCCGCCGACGCCAGCCCCTGCCGTGGCCCCGCACGCGGCCGACCTGCCCGGTGCCCCGGTGGTCCCGACCTCCCCCTCGGCCGGACCGCGCCCCAGCGAGCCGACGCCCGGCACCAATTAGGAAACGGCGCACCCGCCCGCGATGGCCGACGCCGACGCCCTGCGCGACGCCACGATCCCGGGCGTCCCGGTGACGCCCGAACCGAGTCCCCCACCCGCGACCGCGCCCGATGGCTCGGTCATGTCGCTCGTCGACCACCTTGGTGAGCTGCGTGACCGCCTGTTCCGGATCATCCTCGCGGTCGTCGCCGGTGGCGCCGTCGGCTTCGTGTTGGCCGAGACCGTGCGCAACTACCTGCTCGACCTGTTGCCAGACGGGACCGCGCAGACGCTCGGGCCGGGCGACGGGTTTGCCATCCAGCTGCGGATCTCGCTCGTCATCGGGGTCATCCTGGCGATGCCGGTGATCCTGTACCAGGTCTGGGCCTTCATCGCGCCCGGGCTGACCCCTGCGGAGCGCAAGACCGTCCGGCCGTGGGTGCCGCTGGCTCTCGTCTTCTTCGCCCTCGGCGTCGGCATCGCTTACGTGGTCCTGCCGTACGCGCTGTCCTTCCTGTTCAGCTTCAACGACGAACGGCTGGTCGAGAACGTCGCCGCGGGCCCCTACTTCGACTTCGTCACGACGACGTTCCTGGCGTTCGGCCTCGTGATGGAGTTCCCGATCCTCCTGGTCGGTCTCTCGCGGGTCGGCATCCTGAGCTCCGTTCGGCTGCGCCAGGCGCGCCGCTACGTGATCCTGGGCATCGCCATCTTCTCGGCCATCGCGACGCCCGGCGGCGACCTCGTGAGCCCGTTCGTGCTGGGCGGGACCATGTACCTGCTGTTCGAGGCCACGGTCCTGTTCATCAAGCGCACGGGCCGGTGACCGAGCCCGCGGAGGCACCCGTCAGCGACGGAGCCGCGGAGCAGGCGGTCATGATCCTGTCCGGGCTGTCGGGTGGGGGCAAGACGGCGGCCGCGAAGCTCTTCGAGGACCTCGGCTACACCGTGGTGGACAACCTCCCCGGGGAACTCCTGCCGGAGCTGGCAGAGCTCGTCTCGTCGGACCGCGGACGGTTCGCCCGGGTCGCGATCGTGGTCGACGTGCGTTCCGGCGACGCGACCCTCGCGCTCGCGGCCATGCGCGGAGCCCTGGAAGGACGGGGCATCGTGCCGCGCATCGTGTTCCTCGAGGCACGCGACGACGTCCTGATCCGCCGCTTCAGCGAGACCCGGCACCGCCATCCCCTGAGCGACCATCGCGGCATCGCGAGCTCGATCGCGGAGGAGCGACGGATCCTCGATCCGGTCCGGGCCGAGGCGGATGTCATCGTCGACACGTCCGATCTGTCGTTGCGCCAGCTGCGCGAGCGGCTGTTCGCCCAGCTCGCGACGACGACGCGCCCGGATCAGCTCGCCGTCCAGCTGATCAGCTTCGGCTACAAGTTCGGGATCCCGCTGGAGTCCGATCTGGTGTTCGACGTCCGCTTCATCGCCAACCCGTACTACGTGCCGGACCTGCGTCCGCGCTCCGGGCTGACCGACGAGGTCCGTTCCTACGTCCTGGACCAGCCCGTGACGAGCAAGTTCCTCGACCTGCTGCGCGACTTCCTCGAGTTCTCGATCCCGGCCTATATCGCCGAGGGAAAGACGCGCCTGACGATCGGCATCGGCTGCACCGGGGGCTACCACCGCAGCATCGTCCTCGCCGAGGAGCTGGCCGGCTGGCTCCGCGCGCGGGATACCGGGCCGGTCGCGGTCTTCCACCGCGAGCTGGATCGGGCGTGAACCTCCGCCGGTGGCTGACCCCCGGGATCGGCGTCAAGCGCTGGCTGCTGGTCCTGTTCCTCGGGTTGCTCCTGCTGGCGTTGGCGTTCGCGCACCTGATCCGCCAGGTCTCGCGCGACCTCGAACCCGCCGGGCCGGCGGGTGCGCTCATCGACATCGCGACCCTGCAGTTCCTGCCGTATCCGCTGCGCGGGTTCATCGTCGGGTCGATCGGCGTCGGGCTGCTGGTGCTGGGTGCCTATCGGGCCATGCGCGTCGTCACGGACCCCTTGCGGACCTCCGATCCCGATCAACCACTCGTCGAGGTCATCTACCAGAAGCGGTTCCTGGCGCGCGGCCCGCGCATCGTGGCGATCGGCGGCGGGACCGGGCTCTCGACGCTCCTCCGCGGGCTCAAGGAGCACACCAGCAACCTGACCGCGGTCGTGACCGTGGCCGACGACGGGGGATCGTCCGGCGTGCTCCGAACGGAGCTCGGCATCCCCCCGGTCGGCGACATCCGCAACTGCATCGCCGCGCTCGCCGATGCCGAGCCATTGATGAACGAGCTGCTCCAGTACCGGTTCCCGGTCGCGGACGCGGCGAGCCCGTCTGCGGAGGGACCGGGCCTCGCCGGCCACGCCCTGGGCAACCTGCTGCTCGCCGCGATGACCGCGATCGAGGGCGGCGACTTCGAGGAGGGCGTCCGGCGCATCAACCGGATCCTGGCCGTCCGTGGCCAGGTCGTGCCGGTCACGGCGACACCGCTCACCCTGCACGCTCGGTGCCGTGACGGCTCCGTCGTCGACGGACAGTCGATCATCATGCGCACCGCCGACATCGAGCGGGTCTGGATCACCCCCGAGGGCGTCGATGCGTCTGGGGACGCCCTTGCCGCCATCGCCGACGCCGAGCTCATCGTGCTTGGCCCGGGGAGCCTGTACACGAGCCTGCTGCCGAGCCTGCTCCTGCCGGCGATCCGCGAAGCCCTGCTCAGCGCGACGGCGCCGCGCCTGTATGTGTGCAACGTCGCGACGCAGGATGGCGAGACGACCGGCCTCGACCTCGCCGCCCACGTCGAGGCCCTGATCGCGCATACCGCCCCGGGTCTCGTCGATGTGGTGGTGGCCAACAACCGATCGGCGGCGCGCATCCCGGGTGAGGCCGCGGCAGAGACCGTCGACCTCCACTGGCCGCCCGCCTCGGTCCAGCCGGTGCCCAGGCTGATCCTCGATGACGTGGTCGATGCCGGCAACGCCCGACACCATGATCCGGCTCGCCTGGCCGCCACCATCATGCGGGCGCTCGAAGCGGAGACGGCGACCCGTCGCCGGACCGTCGGACGGACGGCCTGAGGTGACGCGCTCCGAGCGGGACCTCGTGACGGCCCTGCGCAACGAGCTGGCGGCGGTCGATCCGGCCCGCTCGTGCGACCGGCTCGCCGAAGCGGCCGGGCTGGGCAGCGAGGTCGGAGCCCGGGAACCCGCCGTGGCGCGGCTGGCCGTGCGGCTGCGCCGCGCGAGGGAGGAGACGAGCGCCGCGCCGTTCGACTGGTCGACGGCAGCCGAACACTGTCGCACGGCCTGGCTGCGCGGGCGGTTCCTGGCACGCGGGTCGCTGAGCCTGGCGGGCGGCCGGACGCATCTGGAGTTCGTCGTGCCGCCGGACGACGCACCCGTGCTCGCCGAGCGACTTCGCGAGGTGGGCTTGCCCGCGTCGTGGCGGCTTCGCCGCGGGCGAGGCGTCGTGACGTGGAAGAGCAGTGAGGCCGTCGGGACGTTCCTGCGCCGGATCGGCGCAGCCGGCGCTCTCCTGGAGCTCGAGGCCCGCCAGGTGTCGAGGGCCTTGCGCGGTGAGCTCAACCGCGTCCTCAACGCCGAATCGGCCAACCTCCAGCGGGCGGTCGCGGCGGCCGGTCGCCAACTCGACGCCATCGCCGTGCTCGACGCCGACGGGCGGATGCCCGAACAGCCCTACGTGGTGCGGCTCATCGCCGACGCCCGCCGCGAGACGCCAGAGGCGACCCTGACCGAGCTCGCCGAACGGCTGGACCTCCACCGGTCGGCCGTCCAGCGCGCCCTCGAACGGATCGAGCGTCTCGCGGAGGCCGAACCGGCGCCGCCCGCGATGCCGCCCTCGACCCCGTCGGAGCCTTCGGGGTCCCGGCCCTCCGGGATGTTGCGCGCGCATGCGTGAGGTCGTGATCGCCGCTAACTGGAAGATGCACACCACGCCGTCCGACGCGGGCGAACTGGCACGGACGATCGCCGCACGCACCCGCGAGCCGGGGGTCACGCGGGTGATCTGTCCGCCGTTCGTCTGCCTGGCCGCGGTGGGGGCGGCACTCGCCGTGGCAGATCCAGATGTCGCGGTCGGTGCCCAGAACGTGCACCACGAGCTGGCCGGCGCGTACACGGGCGAGGTCTCGGCGCCGATGCTCGGCGGCCTCGCGACATGGGTGATCGTCGGCCACTCGGAGCGCCGGCGGGACGCCGGCGAGACGGACGAGCTGATCGGACGCAAGCTGGATCGGGCCATGGACGCGGGCCTCCGCCCCATCCTGTGCGTCGGCGAGCACTTCGGGGAGCGGGAGGCCGGGGAGGCGACGCAGGTCGTCGAGCGACAGCTGCGTGGGGCCCTGACCGGTCACGATGTGGACAGCGCCTCGGGGCGCGGTCTGGTCATCGCCTACGAACCGGTGTGGGCCATCGGGACGGGGCGCAACGCGACCGGTGCCGACGCCGCCGCGATGGCGGACGCCATCCGCTCGAGCCTCGGCGTGTTGGGCTGGGATCGAGCTGCCGCCACCGTGCCGATCCTGTACGGCGGGAGCGTCACCTCTGGCAACATCGATGCGTTCCTTGCCGAGCCATCGATCGACGGGGCCCTCGTCGGAGGGGCATCGCTCAAGCCCGACGAGATGGCGGGGATCGTCGCCCGGGCCGGGATCACCGCCCGCGCCCGCGGCCTGGCCGGCTGATCCGGCGCGTGACGGAGATCGCCCGGACTGCGTCGCTGCGGCCTCGGCCCATCGTGCTGGTCGTGCTCGACGGCTTCGGGATCGGGGACGGCGGACCGGGGGACGCCATCGCGGCGGCGCCCATGCCGACCTGGCGGGGGTTGCTCGCGCGCTGGCCGCACAGCGTGCTGCGGGCGTCCGAGGAGGCGGTCGGCCTGCCGCCCGGCCAGATGGGAAATTCGGAGGTGGGCCACCTGAACCTGGGAGCCGGCCGCCCCGTCCTCCAGGATCTCCCGCGGATCGATGCGGCGATCGACGACGGCACGTTCTTCGAGACGCCGGCGCTGCTGGTGGCGTGCGAGCGCGCCCGGGCGACCGGCGGCATCCTCCATGTCGTCAGCCTCATCGGTCCGGGTGGCGTGCACGCCAACGACCGCCACCTCGTCGCGCTCGCCGAGCTCGCCGCGCGAGAGGATGTCGGCGCCGTGCGCGTCCATGCCCTCCTGGACGGTCGGGACACCCCGCCGTCCTCGGCGCGCGGCTACCTCGTCGACGTCGAGCGTCGGCTGGCCGCTGCCCATCCGGCGGCCCGGATCGCGACTGTCGGTGGCCGCTACTTCGCGATGGATCGCGATCGACGATGGGAGCGGGTGCAGGCCGGCTACGACGCCATCGTCCATGGCGAAGCGGCGTTTCGCGCCCCGTCCGCGACCGCCGCCATCGACGCCGCCGACGAACGCGGCGAGACCGACGAGTTCGTCACGCCCACGGTGATCGAGGGACGGGGGATCCCGGTCGCGGCGGGCGCCCCGATCGTCGTCGCCAACTTCCGTGCCGACCGGGCCCGGCAGTTGACGCATGCGCTGGCGGTCGGACCGACGTTCGAGGGGTTCGACCGTACCTCGCCGGACGGCCGTCCAGCACCTGCCGACCTGCTCGTGGTGACCATGACGGAGTACGAGGCCGGCCTGCCGGTGCTCGTCGCCTTCCCGCCCGAGACCGCCCGCTCGCTGGCCCAGGCCCTGAGCGAGGCCGGTTGGCGGCAGTTCCACGTGGCAGAGACGGAGAAGTACGCGCATGTCACGTACTTCTTCAACGGCGGGGTGGAGACGCCCTGGCCCGGCGAGGACCGCCGCCTGATCCCGAGCCTCAGGGTCGCCACCTATGACCTCGCGCCGGCGATGGCCGCCGCGGGGGTCACGGATGCACTGGTCGAGGCCATCGGGTCCGGCGAGTACGACTTCATCGTGGCGAACTATGCGAACCCGGACATGGTCGGGCACACCGGCGTCTGGAGCGCGACGCTCGAGGCGCTCGGGGTCATCGATGGGTGCCTCGCGCGGGTGTTCGATGCGATCGAACGCGTCGAGGCCGCGGACCCGCACGGCCCCGGAGCGATCCTGGCTGTCACGGCCGACCACGGCAACGCGGACGACCTGCGTGACCCGCACGGACGGCCCGTCACGGCGCATTCCGTCAACCCCGTGCCGCTCGTCCTGATCGGGCGCTCCGTCGCCGGACGCCACCTCGCCGACGGCGTCCTCGCGGACGTCGCGCCGACCGTGCTGGAGCTCGCCGGCCTGCCGGCCTGGCCGGGCATGACCGGGCGCTCCCTGCTGGTGAGCGATGGGGGGACGAGCGCCCCTCCTGTGATAGCATCGGCCGCCGAACGAACGGAGGTCTCTGACTCGTGAACCCCATCCTGGCCCTCGGCCAGATCATCGTCAGCATCGCGCTGATCGCCGCGATCCTGCTCCAGGCACGCGGCACCGGCCTGTCCGGCACCTTCGGCGGTGATTCCGCCGTGTACCGGAGCCGTCGCGGCGTGGAGCGGCGGCTGTGGCAGTTCACGATCGTCCTGCTGGGCCTGTTCGTCGCCTTCTCGCTGGTGTCCTTCATCCTCGCACCCAGCACGACCGCCGCCTGACGGCCGCGCCGCGGCGCCGATCCGCGGCGCTCCAGCACGGAGCCACATGACCCGAACCGATACGTTCGTGGTCGGAGCCCTTGTCCTGTTGCTCGCACTCATCGCGGGCCTCATCGGCGTCCCGGCCCTCCAGCTCTCCGCCTCCTCGTCGCCCCTGCCGAGCGCGAGTGCCCAGGCGGCGCAGACACGCCCGTACATCGAGGGTGCGCTCGGCGCCCCGGGGTCCGTCACGCCGCTGACCGCCCGGACCCAGGTCGATCGGGACCTTGTCGCGCTGCTCTTCTCGGGTCTCCTGCGCAACGGACCGCAGGGGACGGTCGTCCCCGACCTCGCGGAACGCTGGTCGGTCAACGACGCCGGCACCGCCTGGACCGTCGACCTGCGCGAGGACGCGCGTTGGCACGATGGTCAGCCCGTGACTGCCGAGGACGTCCTGTTCACGATCCGGGCGCTCCAGGATCCCGCTTACAGCGGTCCGTCATCGACGTCCTGGAGCGAGGTGGAGGTCGTCGCCAGCGGGCCGCATCGGGTCACCTTCACGCTCGAGACGCCGCTGGGTGGCTTCCTGCAGGCGTTGACCCAGCCCCTGGCGCCTGCCCATCTGCTCGCCGACATCCCTATCGATGACCTCGCGGACGATACCTTCGGGCGCCAGCCGGTCGGCTCGGGGCCGTTCGCGCTCGTCGAGCTCACCGATCAGTCCGCCTCGCTCGTGCCGGCCGGGGATTTCGGGCCGGCCGAGGAAGAGGCGTCCGGCAGCCCGACCGCCCCGGCCCCGACCGACTCGCTCACCACGCCGCCACCCACCCGACGCCCGTCCCGGCCACAGCCCTACCTGTCCGGCATCGAGTTCCGCTACTACACCGATCCGTCGAAGCTCGCCACGGACTTCCGGGCGAACACGCTCGATGGCGTCTCGGGCGTCACGCGCCAGCAGGCGGCGGAGCTGGCCGCGGATCCCGGGGCGCGCCTGCTTCGCTATCCCGGCGCGACGCTGACGACGGTCCTGCTCAACCTCCGACCGAGCCACCCGGAGTTCGCGTCGGCCGCGGTCCGGACGGCCCTGTTCCAGTCGATCGACCGTGCTGGGCTCATCGAAACGGCCTATGCGATGTCAGCGGCGAGCGCCACCGGCCCGATCCCACCGTCGTCGCCGCTGTTCGATCCCGCGGCCGACCCCGTCATCCCGTACGACCGCAAGGCCGCGAGCAGGGCGCTGACCACGGCGGGGTGGGCGCGCAAGGACGATGGCTGGTACCTCCCGAGCGCGAAGAAGCCCCTGGCGGTCGAGGTCATCAGTCCGACCCAGTCGACGAACCCCGCATTGTTCGCGGCGGCCGAGGGGGTCGTTCGAAACTGGACGTCGCTCGGGCTGGGAGTCACCCATGTCCCGCTGCCACCGGCCGAGTTCGTGACCGATCGGCTCGCCACCGGCACGTACCAGGTCGCGGTGGCCGACGTGACCCTCGGGCTCGACCCGGATCTCTACCCGCTGCTCGCGTCGAGCCAGACGCTGACGGGCGGATCGAACGTCATGGGCGTCCAGGACCCCGAGCTCGATGCGCTGCTGGCGAAGGCCCGTGCGCCCGGCACGGACGCCGCCCGGAAGACCGCCTACAGCGCCCTGCAGAAGCGGCTCGCGGCGGGTCGCTACCTGCTCCCGCTGGCCTTCGCGGACGAGGTCGTGGTGGTCCACGACACGCTCGAAGGACCGGTCCTGCGGCAGGCCTCGGACCCCTCGGATCGATTCTGGGATGTGCTAACATGGCGCCTCGCCGACGACCGGTAAGCCGGTCGAACGCGGGTCCGTGCCGAGGTGGCGGAATAGGCAGACGCGCTGGTTTCAGGTACCAGTGGCCGCAAGGTCGTGTGGGTTCAAGTCCCTCCCTCGGTACCAATCTTCCCTTCGGACCCACGACACGGTGACACCTGCCCAGGTGGCGGAATTGGTATACGCGTACGTTTGAGGGGCGTATGAGGCAACTCATCCGGGTTCAAGTCCCGGCCTGGGCACCACTTCGCACACATGACGGCCGCCGACGAGGGCGGTCGTTGCCATGTCCGGGTCGCGGTGTACGCTCCGCGTCGATGGGCGGTTAGCTCAGTCCGGTCAGAGCGCCTCGCTTACACCGAGGATGTCGGGGGTTCGAGTCCCTCACCGCCCACCACCCTCACGCAGCTCCCGCACCGTGCACCCGGCAGCCGCGATGACAGCGATGGGTGCGGGCGTATGTCCATTGGCCGACCGGGCTCCATGGCCCACCATTCGGGACGACCCGGGTCAGCCGATCTCCCCCCATCGGCTGGCCGGGTCACCGCTTGCCCGCGGGAGTGCTCGCCTTGCCGAGCCAGACCCGGCGAGGTCCTGTCGGCGGCGATAGGTAACTGCACCTAATGCCAGCGAACCGCACACGACCCTACTGTCCGCGTCCGGTCGGCCGGCCTTGGATCGACCCGGGGGCAGGAGCCTCGTCACATGGAACCATTGCTACTCGCCATCGCGCTGTGGATCGGCTTCGCGGCCGGGATCACGTTCGGGCTGATCGTGTCGGGAGCCCTCGACCGAAAGTCGCCGCTGGAATGACCCTCGCATCGCGGACCGCGATGGCGCGCTGGTAGACTGGCGCGGACGGGTCGCCGCTCCGAGCGCACCCGACCGGAGGAGGGGCAGTGGACCCACTCGTACTGATCGTCATCGGTGTCCTGGTCGTCCTGGTCGTCCTGGCGATCGCGATCTACAACTCACTGGTGCAGAAACGCCTGCGCATCGACGAGGCATTCGCCCAGATCGAGGTCCAGCTCAAGCGCCGTCACGACCTGATCCCGAACCTCGTGAACGCGGTCAAGGGCTACATGGGCTTCGAGCAGAAGGTCCTGACCGACGTCACCAACGCCCGCGCGGCCGCTGTCGCCGCCGGCGCCCAGGGGCCTGCCCAGCAGGCCGCGGCAGAGAACGCGCTGACGAGCACGCTGCGCTCGCTGTTCGCGGTCGTCGAGAACTATCCGGAGCTCAAGGCCAACCAGAACGTCCTGGAGCTCCAGGAGCAGCTGACCACGACCGAGAACCAGATCTCGTTCTCGCGCCAGCACTACAACGCGACGGTGCTCGACTACAACACGGCCATCGCGACGGTCCCGAACGTCCTGCTCGCGGGTCCGCTTGGCTTCACCCGGCGCGAATTCTTCGACGCCGAGCCTGAGGCCGCGAACGTCCCGAACGTCGACCTCAGCCTGACCTGACCGTCGGACCGCGGGAGGCACCGTGGCCGGCTCATCCTTCTACGACCAGATCTCCGCCAACCGGCGGAACTCGTTCCTCCTGGCGGCGTTCGTCGTCGTCCTGCTGGGGGCGCTCGGGTTCACCATCGGCTTTGCGGTGTCCGGCGAGCCCGCCGGCGGCATCGCGGCGACCGCGCTCGCCCTGATCGTCGGCGGCCTGGCGGGCATCGGTACGTACTTCGCGGGTGATTCGCTCGTGCTCTCGGTCAGCGGTGCCCGCGAGGTGGACGAGGCGGCGGCGCCACAGCTGATGAACGTCGTGCGCGAGCTGTCGATCGCGGCCAACGTGCCGATGCCGCGCGTCCACGTCATCGAGGACACGGCGCCCAACGCGTTCGCGACAGGTCGAGATCCGAAACACGCCTCCCTCGCCATCACGACCGGGCTGCTGGAGAAGCTCGACCGGGAGGAGCTGCAGGGCGTCATCGCCCACGAGCTCTCGCACGTTCGCAACTTCGATATCCGGTTCTCCCTCATCGTCGGGGTCATGGTCGGCGCCATCGCGATCCTCGCCGACTTCTTCCTGCGGTTCACGTTCTGGGGCGGCGGCTCGCGCGGACGTGACCGTGACGGCGGCGGGGGAGGGGCCCAGGCGATCGTGTTCGTCATCGCGATCGCCCTGGCCATCCTGGCGCCGCTCATCAGTCGATTCATCCAGCTGGCCGTCAATCGACAGCGCGAATACCTGGCGGATGCCTCGGCGGTCGAGCTCAGCCGCAACCCCTACGGTCTCGAGCGGGCCCTCGCCAAGATCTCCGGCGATGCCGAGGTGCTCGAGGTCGCGAACCGCGGCACCCAGCACATGTACTTCACGAACCCGATCAAGAAGTTCGAGGAGCGTTCGTCGGGCCTGATGTCGACTCACCCCGCGATCATCGACCGGATCAATCGGTTGCGCCAGCTCACCGGCGAGGCGCCCCTTGGCGCGGCGGAGCAGGCGCAACTGGCGGGCCTGGAGTAGCTCTCTGACCGAGCGCCACGGGCCGGCCGGGCGGTGGCAGACCCGCGAAGGGCCGTGGTATCCTGCGGTCCGCCGACGGGCAGCCAACGCGGTTGGCCATCGGGCCGAGGTAGCTCAGTCGGTAGAGCACGCGACTGAAAATCGCGGTGTCGCCAGTTCGATCCTGGCCCTCGGCACCACCTTTCGAGGCGGTCGGACACCCGAGCGGAAGTGGCTCAGTTGGTAGAGCATCACCTTGCCAAGGTGAGGGTCGCGGGTTCGAGTCCCGTCTTCCGCTCCATTCATCCTCCCCGAAGGCGCCGCTGCCCCTTCGTCTAGTGGTAGGACAGCGGACTTTGGATCCGTGAACCGAGGTTCGAATCCTCGAGGGGCAGCCATCCACCGGGCCGATCCCCGGTAGAATCCTGTCTGGCGACGTGGTGAAGTGGTTCAACACGGAGGTCTGCAAAACCTCTATTCACCGGTTCGAATCCGGTCGTCGCCTCCACTCCTCCCAGCATGCATCGACCCCGACGCGGCGGGCCCTCGCCTACGGTGTACCGACGCAGGGCGGAGGCTGCCGAATCCGTCCGGCGCGCCCGCGTGCCGCCGGCCGCAGGGTCGGAAGTACCCGGGACGAGACCCTTCCTCCCGCTTCGCCCCCGGTGTTCCCACCAGGAACGCTGGGGCGCTGGATGCCTCGTGATCGAATCCTCGGACGACCATCGCCTGCACTCTGGGCACATGGCCGCGCTCATTCGTGATGATCACGTTCCTGGAGGGAACGCGCGGGCTGGCGGCGGTGCGAGCGCCGGACACCTGACGCTCCCGCGACACGGAATGGCCGAAATCCACGAACACTTGTACCGTGCCGGTCGGTCCTGCGGGCCGCCACCGGGCGCCGCTCCCGGTAATCTTGAGCCCGCCGGAGTGGCGGAATGGCAGACGCAGCGGACTTAAACTCCGCGGCCCGCAAGGGCGTCCGAGTTCGAGTCTCGGCTCCGGCACCATCGAGATATTCCTACAGCACCCACGCATCGGGCCCGGCAGGCGGAGGCGCGACTGCTCATCGGCTCGGATCGGGAGGACGACGACCTCGTTGTCGCCGACGCCTGGGGGAGGCCCCTGGATGACCGCCCTCTGGTCGCGACGGCTAGGCTTTCACTCCGGCTCCGCGCGACGCTGACGCTTGCGCTCGAGGTCCGCGAGGATGCCGCGGTCGATGATCCTGTACCGGCGATCCTGCGGCTCGTGTCCAAGATGGGAGTAGGCCCAGCGCGGCCTCACGACCTCCTCCCCGCCGATCACGTCGGCGAGTTCGCGGTACAAAGCGCGAACCTCGTCGGTCGGCTGCAGCCGGTCACGACAGCCCTCGCACAGGTAGATGACGCTCGCCATGCTGGCAGGGTACTCCGCCCGGCTGGCACGGCTCGCCCCCGCTCGGCCGAGCCACCAGGGCCAGGCGACCCACGTCGCGGGGCACGGACGGTGTCGAACAGCAACGCGTATGCTCCGACCGTGTCGATCCTGGTCATCCTGGTCGTCGTCGCCGTGGTCGCGGTCGTGGTCGTTCTGGCGATCTTCCTCGTGGACCGCTAAGCGGCCTGGGTCGACCAGGCTCGCCGGACCGGGTCGCTGGGCTCCGTCGACGGCGGGGGTCGTCAGGCCCTGCGGAACAGTCCGAAGCGGCCGGCCTTCTTCGGGGCCGTCTCCACCGGCACCACGACCCCGTCGGTCCCGAAGGCGGTCGTGCTCAGCTTCACGAGTCGCTCTGCCGCGGGGGAACGGGGCGCCCCGAGGACCACGGGGACCCCCTCGTTGACCGCCTTGAGGTAGAGGAACGCGTCGTACGGCAGGTCCAGCTCGATTTTCGTCCCGAGCGCGGCGTCGATATCACGAGGCTTGAGGATGTCGCGGGCGAAGATGTTGTTGAGCACGAACGTCGCCTTGGCCCCGATGGAACCGGACTCGTTGAGGTAGTCGAGCAGTCCGTGCATCGCCTTGAGGGCGGAGATCTCGGGATACACGCCGAGGACGATCGTCTCGGCAGCCTCGAAGACGGTCAGCGTGCGGTCATCGAGCACGGAGCCGGCATCGATGACGACCGACTCGTAGCCCTCGAGCAGCGCCGAGATGAGGTTGGCGATGTGGTCGGCCTTGATGAGCTCCGCCGACTCCGGCGACGATGGCGCCGCGATCACGTGGAGGCCACTGTCGTGTCGCATCGCGTAGGTGCGCAAGAGCTCGGGCTCGCGCAGCACGCTCTCATCGCGGACGATGTCGGCCAGCGTCTGCTTCGCGTCGAGGTTCAGGTGGGTCGCGACACCGCCGAATTGCAGGTCGAGGTCAACGAGTACCACCCGGTCCGGTCGGCGCTGTGCGGCTGCGACGGCGATGTTCGTCGCGATGGTCGTCGTCCCGACGCCGCCCTTGGGGCTGTAGACGGCGACGACGCGCCGCGCGCGTGCCATCGTGAGGCCGTCGGCCGAGATGACGGGCGCCATATCCTTCGATCGCTGGAAGCGCAGCAGCAGGGCCTCGACCCGTGCCTCCACCTCGCGCGCGTCGAACGGCCGAGCGATGACGTCGTCGGCGCCCGCCTCCAGGAAGCCGATGCGCTCCTCGACGTCGGTGGTGTTCGCCACGCACAGGATGGGGACGGCGGCCATCGCCGGGGTGGCCCGGATCTCACGGCACAGCTCGATCCCGCTCTTGGCCGCGACCGACTCGACGGCCGCCTTGGCATCCTTGCCGCCCTTGCCGCCCTTGGTCGACTTGGCGGCGTGGTCTCCGGTTCCGACATCGACGATCGCGAGCTGGTGCTCGACGAGCCTGGCGAAGGCCTCGTCGGGCTCGATCGTCTGGGTGACGGTGTAGCCGGCTGACGTCAGCAGCGGCGCGAGCGACGCGTCCCCGGTCGCGACGGACTCGAGGACGAGGATGGTGCTGGCGGGCAAGGAGCCTCCGGAGGTCTGCGTTACGTGTTCAGGGGGTGATGGTGAGCATACATCGAAGGCGGCCGGCTCCTCGAAGCGGCCGTGCTAGACTACGGCCCGTTTCCTTTCCGCTCCGTGCCGATCGGCGTGTCCGACGTCAACGGGGCATTCCCATTGGAAGGAGTGTCTGCGCGCATGCGCCGTTACGAACTCATGCTCGTGATCCGTCCCGACGTTCCGGACGATCGCAGCCAGGCGGTCATCGACCGCGTCACCCGCCAGATCACGGCCGGCGGCGGTCAGATCGTGAAAGTCGCGCCCTGGGGCCGCCGACGGCTGGCCTACCCGATCGATCGGTTCCGTGAGGGCTCGTACCACATCGTCCTGTTCGGGGCACCGGCGGGCGTCTTGCCCGAGCTCGAGCACAGCCTCCTCATCACCGAGGAGGTCATCCGTCACCTCGTGACCCGCGACGAGCGTCCCGCCAAGCCGAGCCGTCGTGAGGACGGGGATGCCGAGGGCGCCGAGGACGGTGAGGATGCCGAGCTGCCCTCCGACGTCTACGAAGACGAAGACGAGGACGACGTCCCCGAGCGGATCGGCGAGGACGAGAGCGAGGCGGCCCCGGCCGCCATCGACTGAGGAGCGCACGACGATGGCCCTGTGCAAGGTGATGATCATCGGCAACCTCGGGTCGGATCCCGAGATGCGCTATACGCCGACCAACCGCGCGGTGACCCAGTTCAACGTCGCCGTCAATCAGAGCACCAAGAACCAGCAGACGGGCGAGTGGGTCGAGGAGACCGACTGGTTCCGTGTCAGCGTCTGGGGGGACCGCGCCGAGCGCATGGCCGAAAGCCTGCGCAAGGGCAACAAGGTCTTCGTCGAGGGCCGCTTCAAGACGCGCGAGTTCGAAGGCCGCGACGGCCAGAAGCGCACCTCCCTGGAGATCACCGCCGACTCCATCGTGAACCTCGAGAAGCGCGTCCGCGACGATGAAGGCTCCTTCGGCGGCCCATCGGCCGGCGGTCCAGGCGGCGGCTCGTTCTCCGGCGCCGGGCCCGAGGGCGGCCAGGGCGGTCAAGGTCAGGGCGGTCCGGCCGCCCAGGGAGGCGGCAACGTCCGTCCCACCCGCCAACCGTCCGACGACACCGATCTCGACGACCTTCCATTCTGACGACCGACTGACCAGGAGATCCTGACCCATGCCTCCCGCCCGATCCCGCAAGCGCGACGACTTCTACCGCGATCGACGACGTCGCAAGGTCTGCGCGTTCTGTGCCGACAAGACCTCGCTGATCGATTACAAGGAGGTCAACCGCCTCCGCAGGTACCTGTCCGAGCGAGCCAAGATCGAGCCGCGTCGCAAGACCGGCACGTGCGCCGGGCACCAGCGCGAGCTGGCGGTCGCCCTCAAGCGCGCCCGTCACGTGGCCCTGCTGCCCTACGCGCCCCAGCACCTACGCCCCTGATCCTCGGGCGGATGGCGTCGCGGAACTGAGGTGGACGTCGGGCTGCTGATGCTCGCCGGCGGCCTCGCCGCCGGCCTGTTCGGGTCGTTGCTCGGGCTGGGGGGCGGCATCCTGATCGTGCCGCTGTTGACGCTCGGGTTCGGGCTGGACCTGCGAGCCGCCGTGGGCGTGTCGCTCGTGTGCGTGATCATGACGAGCAGCGCGGCCGCGGGGGTGTATCTCGAGCGGCATGTCGCGAACCTCCGGCTGGGAATGAGCCTGGAGTTCTTCACCGCGATCGGGGCATTGGTCGGAGGCTCCATCGCGTTCCTGGTCGACGAGCGGATCCTCTCGCTGCTGTTCGCGGCCCTCCTCGGGTACGTGGCGGTGTCGATGCTCCGCGCGCCCACGCCGGTCCCGGGTGACGGGGAAGGGCAGGTGGACGTGGCGGCCCATGAGCGCCAGCCCATCCCGCCGCCCGACGTCGCGCCACCGGCCGAGATGAGGACGGCATTCCTGGCGAGCGTCGCGGGTCCGGACTACAAAGTCCGCAACCTCGGCCGCGGCATCATCGGTTCGACGGGGGCCGGGGTCGCGTCGGCGCTCCTCGGCATCGGCGGCGGCATCGTGAAGGTGCCGCTCATGCACGTGACCATGGGCGTGCCGCTGCGGGTCGCCACGGCGACCAGCAATCTCATGATCGGGATCACCGCGGCGGCCAGCGCGGTCATCTACCTGTTGCGCGACGAGATCGACCCGTATGTTGCCGGTCCGACCGCGATCGGTGTCTTCCTGGGGGCGACCATCGGGTCTCGGGTCGCGCACCGGATCGGGCTGCGCTATCTGCGCCTGCTGTTCGTGGTGGTCATCGTCTACACCGCGATCCAGATGCTGCTGCGGGCCATCTCGTGACCTCCCCGAACCGCCGTCCCATCGCGGCCGCAGGGCGCTCTCGGGACTTCGACCGGTTCATCGGCCGCCTGCTCATCGCCGTCACAGACGTTGCGGTCGCGCTGCTCTCGGTCGGGGTGGCGCTGTTGCTGGCCGCCGGGATCTCACCGCTGGCCGGGGGCCCGCCACTGGACATCGAGCGTCTCGGCGCAGACCTCGTTGCCCTCGCACCGGCCGCGTTCCTCTGGTTGGGGATCCTGACGGTCATCGCCACGCCCCTGAGTCGCGTCATCGCGGCGGCCGTCGGCTTCGCACGCCAGGGAGACAGCAGGATGGTCGGCGTCGCCGTCGGGATCCTCGTCGTCATCGCCGTCGGGATCGCATCGGCGCTCGTCGCCGGCGGCTAGGCCTCGCCGCGCACCAGAAACACGATCCGGGAGCCGCCGAGGGCCGCTGCTATACTCGGCCGACTTCGCCGCCCCGCGACCGTGTCGCGCCCGTCAGCGCAGGAGTCCCAGCCGAATGACCACCGACACCACGGCCGGCACTTCGGCCCCGTCGCCCCATCACGCGCCGAAGGCCGGTGCGCTCGACGACCTGACCTGTTACTTCGAAGGCGACTTCGTGCCGATGAAGGACGCCAAGGTCAGCATCATGACCCACGCCTTCATGTACGGCACCGCGACGTTCGAGGGTATCCGTGCCTACTGGAACGAGGACGAGGGCCGGCTGTACGGCCTGAAGCTACGCGAGCACGTCGAGCGTCTCCGCCAGTCGTGCCGGATCCTGCTCATGGACGACATCCCCTCGGTCGACGAGCTGTCGGCGCTCATCGTCGAGACCGTGCGGCGCAACGGGTTCCGCGAGGACTGCTACATCCGGCCGTCGTTCTACAAGTCGACTCGCGCGATCGGCGTGCGCTTGCACGACCTCGAGCACGAGCTGTACATCATCACGCTGCCGTTCGGGAACTACATCGACACCGAGAAGGGCGTCCGGCTGATGACGTCTTCCTGGCGTCGCAACGCCGACGAGGCGTTGCCGGCCCGCGGCAAGATCGTCGGCGGCTACGTGAACATGGCCTTCCAGAAGTCGGAGGCTGAGCTCAACGGCTACGACGAGGCGGTCGTGCTCACCGCGGGGGGCCACGTGAACGAATTGTCGGCGGCGAACATCTACGTCGTTCGCGACGGCGTCGCGATCACGCCCCCTGTGAATGACGACTTGCTGGAAGGCGTGACCCGCAAGGCGCTCATGGAGCTACTCGCGAACGAGAGCATCCCTGTCCAGGAGCGCTCGATCAATCGGTCGGAGCTGTACGTGGCCGACGAGATCTTCGTGTGCGGGACCGGGGTCCAGATCTCGCCCGTGATCGAAGTCGATCATCGCAAGGTCGGATCCGGGGCGGTCGGCCCGATCGCCCGGCTCGTGCGCGACCGCTACTTCGAGGCCGTGCGCGGACGCCTGCCCGAATACAAGCACTGGCTGACGCCGATCGACTGACGCGGCGGGGCGTGGACCGGGTCGCGGTCGGCCGCCACGACTAGACCTCGTCCCGGCCCTCAGGATCGCAGGGGCGGTTCCAGCTCCGGTGTCTCGCGTCCGATGAGGATGGTGATATCTGCTCGCACCGCTGCATCCGTGGCGGTCTTGACCGTCACCCCGAACAGCTTCTCGAGATAGGCGATCGTCTCGGGCAGTCGGGCCTCCGCACCGTTGTAGACCGTGATGACGGTGTCCTGCGGGATCGAGCCCTTCGGCACCTGGCGCGGCACGGACGCCACGAGACCCTGGAACTCGAGATAGCCGGCGAGCCGCGTGCCAAGGCTGGCCGTGCTCGTCCGGTTCAGGACCGACACCGTCGCCCCCTCGGCCGCCAGCCGAGCACGACGCTCGAGGTCGGCGGGATCCGCGGAGAACGCTTCCTCGATGGCCGCCCGGATCCGGTCGGGATACGGTTCCACCCAGTATCCGGTCAGCACTTCCCGCTGGAAGAAGGGTGGCGTGAAGACCACCGAGCGGATATCGGCCGTGTTCACCTCGGACGCGAGTCCGAGCAGTTCGTCGAGCTGGTCGAGCGGGATGTCGGTCCGGACGGCCGACTTCAGGGCGTCGACGAGCTGGGGCAGCCGCGGCAGCAGCGTCTGTGGGTCGGCCTGCTCGCGCAGTGACAACAGGACCCGCTGCTGGCGGGCCCCCCGGTCGAAGTCCGTGGACGTATTGCGCGATCGGGCGTAGCGCAGGGCCTGCTCGCCGTCCATGTGCTGGATGCCGCTCGGGATGTAGACGCGCTGCGCGCGGCCAGTGGAGCCGGGGAAGGCATCGTCGACCACGGGGACCTGCACGTTGATGGTCACACCCCCGACCGAATTGACCACCTTCTTGAACCCGTTGAAGTTGACTTCGACGAAGTACTTGATGTCGAGGTCGTACAGCTCCCCGAGCACGGCCTTGAGGGCGTTGTAGCCGCGCGTCCGGTCGTTGCCCGGCCACAGGTCCGATCGCTTGCGGTTGTTCACGAAGAACGAGTTGATCTTGTTGCCATACGTCCGGCCCCAGACCGACCGAGCGGGGCCCGGCGGGATGGGCACGAACTGCGTGTCACGCGGCAAGCTGAACATCGCCGCCTGCTTCGTCACGGGATCGATGGAGACCGTGATGAGCGTGTCGGTGTTGTGGCCACCGCCCTGCTCGTCGGAGCCGATCAGCAGGATGTTCAGCCGCTCCCGGCCGTCCCACGGCGGGACGGAGACGTCGGGGACCGGGGTGCCGATCGGACTGGGCTCGGCCGTCGGCGTCGCGCTCGGGACATCGCTCCGGTCGACCGGGCTCGAGGCCGATGGGTCGGGCGATGCGGACGGATCGATGGCGCACTCGCGCTGATCCTGGCCGATGAAGATGCAGCCACTGGTCAGTGCATCGAGCGCGAGCATGTCGTAGCGGGCGACGACCACGTGGCTGCCGGCCATCACCAGCACCACGGCCAGCAGCCCGGCGTAGGAGACGGGGTTGCGCGGCAGCCGTGCCTTGCCGAGACGGCCGTCCCCCGACATCGCATGCGCGTTCAGGTATTCGGCGACGCGATAGGCATCGATGATCGCGACCAGCCGGTAGAGCAGCGCGACGAGGTTGAGCACGAAGATCGAGGTCAGCAGGAACGGGCTGAACAGCAGGGCCACGATCTCGAGTCGGTCCATCCGGAGCAGGAATCCCGCGACGAGCGCGACCAGCAGGACCGGGGCCGCGGCGAACCCCAGCGCCCGTCCCGGGGCGCCCGCGTAGAGGTGTCCAAGACCCGGGAACAGAAGGGACAGGAACGCCGCAGCGAATGGTGACCGGGCGCGCGGTCGCGCCTCCTGCGGTTTCTGCATCGCGCGTAGGATACTCGGACTCGCCCGACCGGCCCGCCGGGCCGTCCCGACACGTCGCCCACGTCCCCGCCGCCCGGAGATGCATGTTCCGACCCGTCACCGCGAAGCCCGACTTCGTCGCCCAGGAGCACGACCTCCTCGCGACGTGGCGCGAGCGGCGGACCTTCGCGCGCCTGCGCGCCCAGAACGCCGGCGGTCCGCGCTGGAGCTTCCTGGACGGGCCCATCACCGCGAACAACCCGATGGGCGTGCATCACGCCTGGGGCCGCACCTACAAGGACGTGTACCAGCGGTTCCACGCCATGCTCGGCGAGGACCAGCGGTACCAGAACGGGTTCGATTGCCAGGGCCTGTGGGTCGAGGTCAACGTCGAGCGTGACCTCGGCTTCACGAACAAGCGCGACATCGAGGCGTACGGGATCGACCGGTTCGTGACGCTCTGCAAGCAGCGCGTGCTGACCTATGCCGCGCGTCAGACCGAGCAATCCATCCGCCTCGGGATGTGGATGGACTGGAACGACCCCGACGAGCTCCGCCGACTGCACGACCTGCTCGGCGCGGACCCGTCGGCGATCACGACGATCGAGGGCACCGACGGACCCGTCACCGACACCGTCGAGATGCTCGTCGGCCGCCTCGGCATGCCCGAGATCGGCGGGTCGTACTTCACGTTCAGCAACGAGAACAACGACCTGATCTGGGGATTCCTCGCCGAGGTCCACCGGCGTGGCTGGCTGTACAAGGGCCACGACACGATGCCGTGGTGCGCGCGCTGCGGCACCGGCCTCTCACAGACCGAGGTGAACGAGGGCTACCAGGACAAGGACGACCCTGGGCTGACCGTGAAGTTCCCGCTGCTCGACCGGCCGGGAGAGGCGCTGCTCGTCTGGACGACGACCCCCTGGACCCTGACCTCCAACGTGGCCGCCGCGGTCGGCGAGCGGCTGCGCTACGTGAAGGTGCGCCAGGGCGAGGACGTGTACTGGCTGGCCAAGGGCACGCTCAAGACGGCGCTCGAGGGTCCGTTCAAGGTCGAGGAGGAGCTTGCCGGCGCCGATCTCGTCGGGTGGCGCTACGCGGGTCCGTTCGATGACCTGCCTGCCGTCCAGGAGGCCTTCGCCGACGGCTACGTCCACCGCGTCGTCCTTTGGGATGAGGTGGGCGAGGACGAGGGGACGGGCATCGTCCATATCGCGCCCGGCTGTGGCGCCGAGGACTTCCAGCTGGCCAAGGCGATCGGCCTGCCGGTGATCGCGCCGCTCGACGAGTCGGGCATCTTCCTCGGCGGGTTCGGAGCGCTCAGCGCACGTGACGTGCGCGACGTGACCGAGCCGATCGTCGAGCACCTCAAGGCTACGGGACGGTTCTACCGGCTCGAGACCATCCGGCACCGCTACCCGCACTGCTGGCGGTGCAGCACCCCGCTCATCTTCCGCCTCGTCGACGAGTGGTACATCTCGATGGGCCCCGTCTACGAGGGGCCGCGCGACACCCTGACGCCGGCCCAGGTCGACGCGAGCCTGCGCTACCAGATCATGGATGTCGTCGACCGGATCCGGTGGATCCCGGGATTCGGGTACGAGCGCGAGCTCGACTGGCTCATCAACATGGGCGACTGGATGATCTCGAAGAAGCGCTACTGGGGCCTGGCGCTGCCGATCTACGATTGCGAGACGTGCGGCACCGTCGACGTCGTCGGTGGCCGCGAGGAGCTCCAGGCGCGAGCCGTAGAGGGCTGGGAGCGCTTCGAGGGGCATACACCCCACCGGCCCTGGGTCGACGAGGTCCGCATCGCGTGTTCGGGGTGCGGCGTACCCGTCGAGCGGATCAAGGATGTCGGCAACCCGTGGCTGGATGCCGGCATCGTGCCGTTCTCGACGCTCCACTTCCGCGAGGATCCCGACTACTGGGCGAACTGGTTCCCGGCCGACTTCATTACCGAGAGCTTTCCCGGGCAGTTTCGCAACTGGTTCTACTCGATGCTCGCGATGTCGACGGTCCTGCGCCGCGAGGAGCCGTTCAGGACGATCTTCGGCTACGCGACGCTCTTCGCCGAGGACGGCCGGCCCATGCACAAGAGCGCGGGCAACGCGATCGAGTTCGACGAGGCGGCCGAGCGGATGGGCGTCGACGTCATGCGCTGGATGTTCGCCAAGGCACGCCCCGAGGAGAACATCCTGTTCGGCTGGCACGCCGCCGACGAGGCCCGGCGCGAGCTGCTGATCCTGTGGAACGTGTACTCGTTCTTCGTGACCTACGCGCGGCTGGCCGGCTGGACGCCGCGGGCCGGGATCGACGAGGTCATCGCGGCGGCGCCTGCCTGGCCGGCGATGGATCGGTGGATCCTGTCGCGCGTCGCGGGCATGGCGGTGGAGGTCGAAACGGACCTGCGCGACGTCGACGCCGTCGGAGCGACGCGCGCGATCAGCACCTTCATCGACGACCTCTCGACGTGGTACCTGCGCCGGTCACGCGACCGGATGCGCGCGGGCGCCGACGTCGCCGACCGGGATGCCGCCTTCGCCACGCTGCACGCCGCGCTCGTCACCCTCGCCCGGACCCTCGCGCCGATCTTGCCGTTCCTGGCCGAGACGATGTACGAGAACCTCATGGTCGCCGTCGTTCCGAACGCCCCGGACAGCGTCCACCTGACCGCGTGGCCTGCCGCCGAGATGGCCGGTCACTGCGATCCCGACCTCGAGCGCGCGATGGCGACCATCCGAGGGGCGGTGGACCTCGCCCGTACGCTCCGCGCCCAGGCCGGGCTGCGCACACGCCAGCCCCTCGCCCGGGCGTGGGTGGCCGTGCCGGATCGCGGCGTCGACATCGACGCTGCGCTGCTCGGGTTGTTCACGGACGAGATCAACGTGCGACACGTGGAGCTCATCGCCGACGGTTCCGACCTGGTGGAGCGGCGCGTGAAGCCGCTGCTGCCCAGGATCGGCAAGCGGCTCGGCGCGGCGATTCCGGCCGTCATGGCCGCGGCGCGCGACGGTTCGGCCGAGATCCACGACGACGGCTCGGTCACACTCGGCGGGGTGACCCTGGCAGCCGACGAGGTGGAGATCCAGGCCACCCCCCGTCCGGGAACGGCCGTGGCCGAGGACGACGGCCTCGTGATGGTGCTCGACACGGAGCTCACTCCGGAGCTGCGGGCCGAGGGCGATGCCCGCGAGATCGTCCGGGCGATCCAGGACCTCCGCCGCGAAGCGGGTCTCGAGCTCGACGACCGGATCGTCTTGTGGGTGGTCGGGGCCCCACCGGCGGTCGAGGCGCACCTGCCGGCCGTGGCCGCCGACACCCTGGCGGATCTCGCGTCTGGGGAGATCCCGGAGGACGCAGCCCGGACAACGGTCCGACTCGACGAAGGTGCCGTGACGATCGCCCTGCGGCGGGTCGGATGACGGGATCGCGATGACGTCATCCGACATCCGGAACCGGGCTCGCTGGCCGCTGTTCCTCGGGCTGGCCGGGACGGTGTTCGTCCTGGATCAGGTGACCAAGGCCTGGGTCGTCACCCTGGTGCCGAAGGAGGGCGAGCGCGTGTCGGTGATCGGTGAGTTCGTCAGGCTCGTGAACTCGCACAACAGCGGTGCGCTGTTCGGGATGTTCCAGGGCCAGGCCGTGCTGTTCGGGCTGGCGTCGCTCGGGGTCATCGCCCTCATCGTCTGGTATCACGGCAACGTCGGCCGCAACACGGTCCTGTCGGTGGCCCTCGGGCTGCTGCTCGGAGGCGCGCTCGGCAACGTGACCGACCGCCTCCGGCTCGGCTACGTCCTTGACTTCGTGGACGTCGGCATCGGCGACCTGCGCTGGTACACGTTCAATGTCGCGGACACCGCCGTGAGCTGCGCGATCCTGTTGCTGCTGCTGAGCGCGCTCCTGCCTGGCCGGTTCGGGATGACGCACGTCGATCGCAAGCGGCCGAGCCCGGACCAGACGGGACCGGTCGATGCCTGACGCCCCGATCGCGGCCGGGATCCGCACGCTGCGCGTGCCGGACGGCCGCATCGGCAGGATCGACCGCTACGTTGCGGACGTGACGGGCCTGTCGCGCAGCCACGTGCAGAAACTGATCTCGGACGGCCGCCTCACAGCCGACGGCCAGCCACTGCGCGCCAATATGGTCGTCCCCGCCGGCACGGAGGTCCGCCTCGACGTGCCGGAGCCGATCGCGATGGACCTCGCCCCGGCCCATGACATCCCATTGAGGGTCGTGTACGAGGACGCCGACCTGCTGATCATCGACAAGCCGTCGGGGATCGTGGTCCATCCGTCGGCCGGGCATCACGACGGGGACACGCTGGTCAATGCGTTGCTGGCGCGCGCGGGCGGGGCGGAGTACGGGGGCATCGCCGGGGTCGCGCGCCCGGGGATCGTCCATCGGCTGGACCGGGACACGAGCGGCCTGCTGATGGTCGCGAAGCACGACGGCGCCCAGGCATCGCTGATGGCGCAGCTCAAGGCCCGTCGGGTCCGCAAGACCTACCAGGCATTGGTCGCGGGGAGTGTCGCGGCCGCGGTCGGCCGGATCGAGGCGCCGATCGGGCGCGACCCGAAGCACCGGACGCGGATGGCGGTCGTGCCCGACGGTCGTGCCTCGACCACTGGGTATCGCGTCCGCGAGCGCTTCGCCGGCTGGACGGTCCTGGAGCTGGATCTCGTGACGGGTCGGACCCACCAGATCCGGGTCCACCTCGAAGCGATCGGGCACCCGGTCGCCGGCGACCCGGTCTACGGCACCGGGACGTCGCGGCGCGGACCCGAGGGCCTGGATCGGCTGTTCCTGCACGCCTGGCGCCTGGAGTTGACGGCGCCCGGTAGTGGCGAGCTGATCCGAGCGACGGCGGAGCTCCCGGACGACCTCGAGTCGGTGCTCGACGGGCTGCGCCGGGCAGCGGTCGCTCGATGACCGACGACCCCGGCATGGGCCGTAACGGCTCGGCCGGCATCCCCGCCGAACCTGCGCGCATCTCGGACGATCCCGGCCGGCCCGACGACATCATCCTCGGCGCGCCCGGGTCGATGCTCGTGATCATCTCGGGGCCCTCCGGAGTCGGCAAGGACACGATCATCGACGTGATGCGCGAGCGGGAGGCGCTCGCCGGCCGCAGCGGCGACCGGCACTATGTGGTGACGGTCACGACGCGTGCCCCGCGCAACGGCGAAGTCGATGGGGTCGACTACCACTTCGTCAGCCGCGAGGAGTTCCTGCGCATCCGGGCTGCCCGGGGATTCCTGGAAGCCAACGAGGTCCACGGCAACTGGTACGGCTCGCCGCGCGACCAGGTGCGCGCAGCGCTGGCCGGCGGGCGCGACGTCATCCTCAAGATCGACGTGCAGGGAGCCCAGGTCGTCAAGGAGCAGGTCACCGAAGCGCTACTGATCTTCGTGATCCCGCCATCGCTCGAGACCCTCTTCTCGAGGCTGCGGTCTCGGGCGACAGAGACGGCCGACGAGCTCGAGACCCGGCAGCGCAATGCCGCGATCGAGCTGGCCCGCCAGGACGACTACGACCACGTCGTCGTCAACGAGACCGGCCGGGCGGGACGTACCGCCGAGCGCATCGACGCGATCATCGCCGAGGAACGCCGCCTGCATGCGAACCGGCGGGTCCGGGTCTAGGCCGGCGCGACTGGTCGAGGTCGCCGTCGACGCGGCCGGCGCCGGGGGTGCGCGTCCGTATACGTATTCGGTGCCCGAAGCCCTCGCCGATATCGAGCATGGTGAGGCCGTGCTCGTCGAGTTCGGTCGGCGCCAGGCGCTCGGGGTGGTGCTCGGCCGGGTCGACGGGGCGCCGGCGTCCACCAAGCCACTGGTCGATCGGGTGCGGGCCGACGGACCGCTGCTGCCGCCCCTGACGCTGCGCCTGGCGCGCTGGATCGCGGAGCACTACCTGGCACCACCCGCGCTCGTGATCCGGGCGATGCTGCCGCCGGGACTTCTGGAGCGGTTGGAGCTGGTCGCGGAGCGCACCCCGGAGGCGTCGGCGGACGAGCTCGATGCGGTGGATGCCGACCTCCTCGAGCAGCTCGGGGGCGGGGCACGGCCAGCCCGGGAGCTCGCGGCACCGGACGGCCGGGCGGGCCTGCTGCGGCGCCTGCGCGATCTCGCCACGCGCGGTCTCATCACGCTCGACTGGACGCTGCTCGGCGCGGGCGCCGGCCCTCGGTACGAACGCTGGATCCGCCTGTTGCCGGCCGGTCGCGCGGCCGCCGACGCCCTGGTGACCGGGGAGCGGCCGCCCGGTCGGCCCCTCGGCCCGCGCCAGCTCGAGGCGCTGGCAGAGCTGGCGACGACGACGAGCCCCGAGGACGGCGTCACGGCGGCCGATGTCGGCGGCCGGCATGGGACATCCACCCTCGCCTCCCTCGTGCGGCGTGGGTTCGCCGAGACCGGGGTGCGTGAACGGCCGCGCCGCCCCCTGTCCGCGCGCGCACCCGGGTCGCGGGGCGGGCGTCCGCGATCGACCGAACTGTCGGCGGCACAGGCGGCCGCCGTTGACCGCATCACGCGGGCGATCGAGGCGCGAGACCCCCGGCCTCTGCTGCTCGACGGGGTCACGGGTGGCGGCAAGACCGCGATCTACGTCGAGGCCATCGCCGCCTCGCTGGCGGCCGGTCGTCCGGCCCTCGTGCTCGTGCCCGAGATCGCCCTGGCACTGCCGCTCGTCGACCGGCTGCGGGCCGACCTCGCGGCCCGGGTGGCGCTCGTGCATTCGGGCCTGGGCGACGGGGAGCGTGCCGATGAGTGGCGCCGGATCCGCGGCGGCGACGTCGACATCGTGGTCGGCACGCGGCTGGCCGTCGTCGCGCCGCTGGCCGACGTCGGCGTCGTCATCGTCGACGAGGAGCATGATCCTGCCTACAAGAGCGACCGGACGCCCCGGCTCCAGGCTCGCGATACCGCGATACGGCTCGCCGAGCTCGGGGGGGCCGCCCTCGTCCTCGGCTCGGCGACGCCGGCGGTCGACAGCCTCGGCCTCGCGCTCGCCGGCACCTACGACCGGATCGTCCTGCCCCAGCGCCCGACCGGGACCGCGCCGTCGGTCAGCGTCGTCGACCTGCGGACGGAGCTCGCGGAGGGCAATCGGGGCCTGTTGTCGCGAGCGTTGGACGACGCCCTCGACGCCCTCGCCACGGCCGCCGGCGAGCAGGCGATCCTCGTGCTGAACCGGCGCGGCACGGCGTCGGTCGTGCTGTGCCGGGATTGCGGGTACGTCCAGGCCTGCCCGGATTGCGAGCGGCCGCTCGTGTACCACCAGGCCGGTACGACCCTGCGCTGCCATCACTGCGGGCGCGCGACCCCGCTCGCCTCCCGCTGCCCATCGTGCGGTTCGCCGCGGATCCGCTACGTGGGTGGAGGGACGGAACGGGTCGAGCGTGAGGTTCGGGCGAGCCACCCGAGGCTGCGCGTCGCGCGGCTCGACCGCGACGTCGCGGAACGGCGGGGAGCGGCCGCCCGGGTGCTGGACGCCTTCGCGGCTGGCGAGACTGATGTCCTCGTCGGCACGAGCCTCGTCGCCAAGGGCCTCGACGTCCCCGCGGTCACCCTCGTCGGCGTCGTGTCGTCGGACGTGGCGCTGAACCTGCCGGACGAGCGAGCCGCGGAGCGGACCTACCAGCTCCTGTCCCAGGCCGTAGGTCGTGCCGGCCGCGGCGACCGGCCGGGTCGCGCGATCCTCCAGACCTACCAGCCGAATCACCCGGTCATCGAGGCGGTGGCCAGCGGCGACGGTGAGCGCTTCTACACCGAGGAATTGGCGATGCGCCGCCGGTTCGGGTCACCGCCGTTCGGTCGGCTCGTCAAGCTCACGGTCGCGCTGCCCGACCGCACCGCAGCGGAACGGGAAGGGGAGGCGATGGCGGAGCGGTTACGGGCGCGCGCCGCCGAACACGGCACGACGGTCATCGGTCCCGCGCCCGCGTACATCGCGCGGCGGAACGACCGCTGGCGCTACAACCTCGTCCTGCGCGGTATGGACCCCGTCGCGACCCTCGGCGGTGATCCCGGGCCGCCCTGGTCGGTCGACGTCGATCCGGAGTCGCTGCTCTAGCCGGTCAGTCGAGCGGGCCCCTGCGGTCAGTCGACGTCCCGCCGGTAGGCCACGAGCACGCCACCGACCATCCGCTCGAGACCCTGCAGGTATTCGAGCTGGCTGGGCTCGAGATCGACGGGATGCAGGCCGTCGGCGACCGTGTCCGGATCGACCGTCCCCCAAGGACTGGGCGCGTAGGCCATGACGATGTCGGTATCGAGCGTTCGCTCGGCCTCGTTGACCAGGGCGAGCTGCTCGGGCGCGAGGTCGGCGAAGGTCCATCCATCAGCGTTCATTGGGGGGTCCTCCAGCGGCCGATGACGCGTGGGGGTCGTCCGTCGCGTCGATGATACGCCCATGACCACCGGGTTCTCGCATCGTTGCCTCGTTCGTGCGACGATGCGCCCCCCAGAGGAGGACGACCCATGACCGACCCCAACACCTCGGACCACGACCAGCCCGTCGAGGGTTCCCGCAGCGACTCGTACACGACCCCCGATGCCGGTAACCTTGGCGGCTCCGCCGACGGACCCGATAGCGGCGGCGCATCCGCCAAGGCCACCGACGTGCTGGAGACCCTCCGCGACGCGGTCGAGGACTTCGCCGAGAAGGCCGCCCCCGTCGTGCGCCAGTTCTCCGTGAAGGCCGCGGAGGTCGTCGCGACCGCCGCCGACAAGGCCGCGCCGCTCGCGCACAAGGCGGGCGAAGCCACGGCCGACGCCAGTGGCAAGCTCGCCGAGAAGTCGCGCGCCTGGGCAGCCGGCGCCCGCGAATCGATGTCCGGCAACGGCTCGACCCAGACCAATAGCCCGACCGACACCAGCGCCGACAAGAGCGAGCCGCCGACCACGATCTGATCGCCGGCCACGGTCCGCGCCGCCTTCAGGGCGCGCCCATATAATCCGCGGCATGTCCGTCCGTCCAATCGCCCTGCTGGGCGATCCCCGCCTGCGCCTCAAGGGCCTGCCAGTCGATAGCTTCGGCAAGTACCTGCACGAATTGCTTGACGACCTCGCGCACACGATGCGCGACGCTCCGGGCGTCGGCCTGGCTGCGCCGCAGCTCGGTGAGGCCCTCCAGGCGTGCGTGATCGAGGTCGAGAACACGCTCCACGAGCTCGTCAACCCGCGGATCGTTCGCTCGACCGGAGACGACCGCGACCTCGAGGGTTGCCTGTCCATCCCGGGGTACGTGGCGTATGTCACCCGCCGCGAGAAGGTCTGGGTCGTGGCCCAGAACCGGCACGGCAAGAAGATCAAGGTCGCCGGTTCCGGGCTGCTCGGCCGCGCGCTCCAGCACGAGCTCGACCATCTCGAGGGCAAGCTCTACATCGACTACCTCGACTCCATGGACGAGTTGCTGCCCGTCACGGCCAGCAACGAAGACGACGCCGAGGTCCGCGAGGCGACCGGCGCTCTCGCGTGACCGGCCGACCGTCATGAGCGACGGGCCGGCCGACCACTCGCGCGCGCGGACCGTCTTCCTCGGCAGCGGCGGGTTCGGGGTCGAAAGCCTCCGGCGCCTCGCATCTCACGACGACGTCCAGCTCGTCGCGGTGGTGACCGCGCCACCACGACCGGCGGGGCGCTCCCAGCAGGTGGCTCGGACCCCGATCCACGACACCGCCGTCGATCTCGGCATCGGAACGATCCTCACGCCCGAACGCCTGCGCGCCCCCGAGTCGATCGCGGACCTCCTCGCGCTCGAACCGGAGCTCTTGGTCCTGGCCGACTACGGGCAGATCGTCCCGGCCGACCTGCTCGGCCGCAGACACGGCGCGCTCAACCTCCATCCTTCGCTCCTGCCACGGCATCGCGGAGCGACGCCGATCCCGGCCGCGATCCTGGCCGGCGATCCCGAGACCGGGGTGAGCCTGATGCGGATGGACGAGGGCCTCGACACCGGACCGATCGTCGCGCAGGAGCGGACCCCGCTCGATGGCAGCGAGACGGCGGCGAGCCTCGAGGAAACGCTGGCGGCCGTCGCAGCGGATCTGCTCGGGCGCAACGTGGGTCCATGGGTCCGCGGCGAGCGCGAGGCACGGCCGCAGGAACCGGGCGGGGCGACCCACACACGCCCCCTGATTCGCGAAGACGGTCGTCTCGATCCCCAGCGGAGCGCCGAGGAGCTCGAGCGGCAGGTCCGTGCCTTCCAACCCTGGCCCGGCTCGTTCGTCGACACGGCCGTCGGGAGGATCGTCGTCTGGGACGCTGCCGCGGACCGAGGCGGCCCGGGTGCCGGGCGATTCGATCACCTGGGTCTCGCCACGAGCGACGGTCGGTTGGTGGTTCGCGAAGTCCAGCCCGCCGGAGGCAACCGGATGCCGTGGGCCGACTTCGTCCGGGGTCGGCCGTCGATCGTGGGGAGCAGCGTGCTTCGGGGCACATGACCGACCTGCGCTAGCCTTGAGCGCGTGACCACCGACGCGCGACCGGGCCTGTCCGGCCTGACACCCGAGGAGCTCGCCGCGTGGGTCGCCGCGCACGACGAGCCGACCTTCCGCGTCCGGCAGATCGCCGAGGCCACCTGGAAGGACGGCGGCGTGACGGATGCGGCGGATATCCGCACCTTGCCTGCGGGGCTGCGCGCCGCGTTGGCGCGCGACTTCCGCCTCGATACGGTCGGCGACACGGACCTGCGGGTCGCCGACGGCGGGCTGACCGAGAAGGCGCTGCATCGACTCGACGACGGCGCTCTCATCGAGTCGGTCCTGATGCACTACCCGGCGCGCGGCGCCTCCCGCGAGCGACACACGTTGTGCATCTCGAGCCAGGCCGGGTGCGCGGTGGGGTGTCCGTTCTGCGCCACCGGCGAGCTCGGCTTCGGGCGCGATCTCGAGACCGCCGAGATCGTCGACCAGGCGCGACATGCGGCCCGGCGGCTGGCACTCGATGGCAAGCGGCTGACGAACATCGTGTTCATGGGCATGGGCGAGCCGCTGCTCAACCTGGATCGCGTGCTCGCTGCCGTGGAGGCGCTGAACGACCGGGCCCGGTTCGGGCTCGGCGCGCGTCACATCACGGTCTCGACGTCGGGTGTCGTCCCTGGGATCCGCCGACTCACCGCGCTGGGTCCGCAGTTCACGCTGGCCGTGTCCCTGCACGCTGCGCGCGATGCGCTGCGCGACGTCCTGGTCCCGCTCAATCGACGCTGGCCGGTGGCCGAGGTCGTGGCCGCCGCCCGCGACCACGCACGCGCGACGGGCCGGCGGATCAGCTACGAGTACACGATGATCGGGGGCGTGAACGACACGGACCTCGACGCGCAGGCCCTTGCCGACCTCCTGCGCGGCGACCACGCCCACGTCAACCTCATCCCGATGAACCAGGTCGCCCACACGCCATGGCAGGCGAGTCCGATGCCGGTCATCGAGGCCTTCGCCGGCGTGTTACTGGGGGCAGGCATCGGGACGACCATCCGGCGCAACCGTGGCCAGGAGGTCGGCGCCGCCTGCGGCCAGCTCGCCGCCGAGCGAGCCGGGGAGCCACCCGCGCCCGCCGTCGCGCGCCGGCGCGAGCGGTTGGAACGAGCCAGTGCCGCCGCGCTCCGTGGCGAACGGAGCGACGAGCCGTCGCCCGTCGCGGCTCGGGACGAATGAGCGGCCCGACCGCAGCGGGTCGGAACGCCGGGCGCGCCCGCGTCGCCGCCAGCGTCCTCGACGCGGACCTCGGCAACCTGGCCAACGCCGTGCGCCGGGTGACGACGGCCGGCGTCGATCGGATCCACCTCGACGTGATGGACGCCCACTTCGTCCCGAACCTCACGTTCGGCGCGAAGACCATCAAGGCGCTCCGACCGCGGACGCAGGTCCCGTTCGATGCGCACCTGATGGTCAGCGAGCCTGGTCGCTTCATCGAGGAGTACCTCGACGCGGGCTGCGACTCGGTCACGTTCCACGTCGAGATCGAGGAGGCCATCACGCCGACCCTCCAGGCCATCCGCGCCGCCGGCCGCGCGGCCGGCCTGGCGGTCAAACCAGGGACGCCGCTCTCGGCCCTGGAGCCGTACGCGGAGCTCCTCGACATCATCCTGATCATGACCGTGGAACCCGGCTTCGGCGGGCAGCCGTTCATGGCCGACATCCTCGCCGCGAAGGCCGCCGGGGCGCGGGCCTTGCTGCGGCACAAGCTGTACGGCGGCGAAGTCCACGTCGATGGCGGGATCAACCGCGAGACGGCCGAGTTCGCCGGATCCCACGGCGTCGATGTCTTCGTCGTCGGCTCGGCCCTGTTCGTTCGCGGCCGAAACATGGGCCGGGAGGTCCGGCTCATCCGGGCGCTCGCCGACGAGGGCTTCCAGTACGGGCCGAACCAGGGCGAGCCGCCCATCCCGCGTGATCGCATGGCGCACATCGCGTCACTGCCCAAGCACCTTGCCCATCGGCTGATGGGCGAGATCGAGGCGACCGGCATCCCGGTGATCATGTTGCGCGGCGACGGGCAGATCAATCCCGACGGCGTCCGCGATTACGACCTGCTCGTGCCGGCGTCCGTCGAGGCCCACGTGATCGCCACCCACGCCGCGTCACGGGATCGCCTGCTCGCCGAGGCGGACGGGTGGCGAGCCGACCTGGTGGCCGCGAAGGGGTGAGGGCGCTCCTGCAGCGCACGACCGCCGCGTCGGTGGCCGTGGAGGGCGAGACGATCAGCTCGATCGGGACAGGACTGGTCGTGCTGCTCGGGATCGGGCCGGCCGATGATGAGGCCACCGTCGGTTCGTTGGCGGGCAGGATGGTGGAGCTGCGGATCTTCCGCGATGCCGACGGGCGTACGAACCAGTCGCTCCTCGAGGTCGGGGGCGCTGTCCTGTTGATCTCCCAGTTCACGCTCTTCGCGGACACGCGTCGCGGCCGACGTCCCGGGTTCACCGGTGCCGCGCCGCCGGAGCTCGCGGAACGGCTCTACGAGCGCATGGCCGCGGACCTGCGGGAGCTGGGCGTCGAGGTGGCGACCGGACGGTTCGGCGCGGAGATGGCCGTCCACCTCACGAACGACGGCCCGTTCACGATCTGGCTCGACACGGACGAGCGCTGACAAGAAACGACCGGCACCGTGAGGGCCCGGTCGGAAAGTGGCGAGTCAGGGCCGGCGGTCGCCGGCGGCGTCCCTAGCGGGACGACTTCAGGAGCGTGCGCCGGCAGCGGGTGCAGACCAGCGCCTTGGTCGGCGAGCCCTTCACGTCGATGACGAGCGGCTGGAGGTTGGGCTGCATGCGGCGATGGGCTCGGACGCGGTTCATGCCCGACGACTGCGGGTTGAAGCCGCCCATCGAAGCCTTGCCGCAGATCGCGCAGGAGCGGGCCATGCGTATCCTCAGAGATGGTGTCAGATGGAGGGCACGGGCAGGTCTGCCCGAGCGGGGCGGTATGATAGCACACGCTCCCGGCCGCTCCTCCGAGGCGGCCGCAGGACCGTCCAACGCTCGAGCAGCGCCCGACCCGCCCCCACAGGGAGGACCGAGCCCGCGTGGCCATCCGTCCGACACTCGGCCGATCCCTCGTCAGCGGCCGGGCCATCGCCGATATCGTGCGCGCCGCGACCCTGGGGTCGTACGGCGTCAGCGCGTTCGCCGGCGGGCCCGTCTCCCGGCTGCTCGCTCGCCTCGGGCTCGCGCAGCCGGGCCTGACGGTGCGCGTCGACGACGGGATCGAGATCGAGCTCGACCTGCAGATCGCTCTCGGCGTGCCCGTCGCCGAGGTGGCACGACAGGTCGACTCGGCCGTTCGCTACGCTGTCCGTGCGGCCCTGGGCCGCGAGGTCGGTCGGATCGTGATCCACGTCGACGGGCTCCATGTCCCAGCCGATGGGGCGGTCCCGTCCGGTCCGGCCGCACTGCCGACGGGCATCCGGTCCCGCGATCTCGCCGACAGCGGCACGGACGTCGCCTAGATGGTCCGTCGGGCGTGCGACGGGAGCGGTCTGCTCGACGCGTTTCGCGCCGCCGTGGCCAACCTCGAGGCGCACGTCGACGAGATCAACGGCCTCAACGTGTATCCGGTACCGGACGGCGACACGGGGTCGAACATGTTCGCGACCGTCAAGGCCGCCCTCGACGAGGCGGAGGCGGTATCCGGGGGGCCGGCGGAGCGGATCGCCGCCGCGATCAGCTTCGGGGCCCTCATGGGTGCCCGCGGCAACTCGGGCGTCATCACGAGCCAGATCTTTCGGGGCATGGCCGACGGCCTGGGCGGGAAGAAGCGGTTCAACGGCCTGGACCTGGCGCACGCGTTGTCGGAGGGGGCGCGAACCGCCTACGGCGCCGTGGCCAAACCCGTCGAGGGCACGATCCTCACGGTGATCCGCGAGTCCGCTGCGGCGGCCGTCGAGGCCGCCGAGCGCGATAACGACATCGAGACCGTCCTGGGCGCGACCCTGGCCGGGGCCGAACGATCGGTCGCCAGGACCCCGACCCTGCTGGCCATCCTGCGCGAGGCCGGTGTCGTGGATGCGGGCGGGCAGGGGCTCTATCGGCTGTTCCAGGGCGCGCTGCTGCACCTGCTCGGGCAGGCGCCGGTCACGACCGGCCGCCGCCGCGCTGCCGCCGGCCCCAAGCCCTCGACCCTGGTCGCCCACTCCGACGAGGGGTTCGGCTACGAGACGATGTTCCTTCTCCAGGCCGTCGGTCATCAGCCACTCGACCTCGATGCGATCCGTGACCACCTCGAGACCATCGGGGAGTCGGTGCTGGTCGCAGGCGACGGTCGAGCGCTCAAGGTCCACGTGCACAACGAGCGACCGGACCAGGTGATCGGCTACGGACTCGGCCTCGGCTCGTTGAGCAGGATCAGCGTCGAGAACCTCGACAATCAGGCCCGGGACGTGCGCGAGACGCGGGCCGCGGCGTTCACCGGCGGCGGGAATGCCGACGGCGAGGCCGATCCGAGTGATGGAACCACAGCACGCGCTGGAAATGCCGTCGCCGGGGATGGCGCGGGACGTCCGGTCGAAGGGGGCGCGAATGCCGTCGCGGTCGCGGACGGTCCGCGGCCCGTTCCAGCCGCCACGGACCGGTCGGACGGCGCAGCCGCACCCGCTCTCGGCGTGGTCGCGGTGACCGCCGGTGACGGCCTGGCCGCGATCTTCCGCGACTTCGGTGTCGCGTCCGTGGTCCAGGGCGGTCAATCGGCGAACCCCAGCACAGGCGAGTTGCTCGAGGCCGTGCGGGCCGTCGCCGCACGTGAAGTGCTGCTCCTGCCGAACAATCCGAACGTGGTCCTCGCCGCCCGCCAGGTTGCGCAGATGAGCGATCGGCCGGTGTCGGTCGTGCCGACCCGGAACGCCGCCGAGGGTTTCGCCGCCCTGCTCGCGCTCGACCCGGGGATGGATGGCAGATCCAATGTCGCGCCGATGTCCGAGGCCGCCCGGGCGATCCAGAGTCTCGTGGTCACCGAGGCCGTCCGTGACGCCAGGATCGGTGGCCGCAAGGTGAAGCGTGGCCAGACGATCGCCCTCGATCCGGACGATGGGCTCATCGCGGTCGACAGCGACCGCGAGAAGTGCGTGCTCGCCGCCATGGGTGCCCTGACCCCCGGGTACGAGCTCGTCACGATGTTCTACGGGGACGGCGCCGATCTCGCCGAGGCCGAGGCGATCGCGCGCAGGATCGGCACCGTCGCACCAGGCGCCGAGGTCGAGGTCCGGCACGGTGGCCAGCCCTTCTACCGGTACTTGATCTCGGCGGAATAGGCGGACGATGGCAAAGTCCGCGACCGCGAAGAAGGTGCCGCCGGCTCCCGCTGCGCCGACCGACCCGGTCACGTTGCTGGACACGCCGCTGGCGAGTTCGGGGCTGGCCGCCGGCGCCCAATTGCGGCGCGCGGGGATCCGGCTCGACTTCTACACCGTTCGCGACCTCCTGTTCCACCTGCCCCGCCGCTACGACGACCTGCGGGAGATGCGCAAGGTCCGTGATCTCTACATGGAACAGGACGGCACGGTCGTGTCGGTCCAGGCGACCGTCGGCGACGTCCGCGTGCAGCCAGGGTTTCGGGGGCGGATCCAGCGAACGATCGCGCGGCTCGAGGACGACACCGGCAGCATCGACGCGACCTGGTTCGGCAGGCGCTTCATCGAACGGCGCCTTCCGGTCGGTGGGGAAGTGGTCGTGTCCGGGAAGGTCAAGCACTTCGGCCGCCGGCTGACCCTCGACAATCCCGAGTTCCAGGTGCTTGCCGGCGACACCGAGATCCTCCATGCGGGTCGGATCGTGCCGGTCTACCCGCTGACGTCGGGCCTGCCCGCGGCCCGCCTTCGGAGCGCCATCCGCGAAGCGCTCGACAAGGCCGGGCACGCCTATCCCGAGTACCTGCCGCCCTCGATCCTGGCCGAGGAACGACTCGCGCCGATCGCCCGAGCGATCGAGGAAGCCCACTACCCGGAGACCTTCGGGGGCCGCGACGCGGCGCTCGAGCGGCTCGCATTCGACGAGCTCCTCGCGCTTCAGATCGGGATGGTCCAGCGTCGTCGTCAACGGGTCCGCGACGCGGCACCGGTCATGACCCTCGACGCGACTGCCGACGAGGCCGTCCGAACGGCGCTCGTCGACGCGATCGGGGCGCGGGTGGGGCGAGCGATCGACTTGACGGTCGACCAGGTCTCGGCGATGGCAGCGATCCGCGACGATCTCGCGCGGCCGACTCCGATGCTGCGCCTCCTTCAGGGCGACGTCGGCTCGGGCAAGACAGCGGTCGCGGCATATGCCCTGGCGGCTACGGCCGGGGCAGGGCTTCAAGGCGCCCTGCTGGCGCCGACCGACCTGCTGGCTCGTCAGCACCTCGAGTCCGTCGGCGCCCTGCTCGAGGGTGTCGGCATCGGCGTGACCCTGTTGACGGGCTCGCTCAAGGCCGACGTGAAGGCGAAAGCGCAGGAGGCCATCGCGTCCGGTCAAGCACTCGTGGTCGTCGGGACGCATGCCCTCATCCAGGAGGCGGTCTCGTTCGGCGACCTGGGCCTCGTCATCATCGACGAGCAGCACCGGTTCGGGGTCGACCAGCGCGGACAGCTCGAGGCGAAAGCCGGTGGCCGTTCGCCACACGTGCTCCTGATGACCGCGACGCCGATCCCGCGGACCCTCGGACAGGTCCTCTACGCCGACCTCGACGTCTCCGACCTGCGCACAGCCCCGGCCGGGCGGGTCCCGATCCGGACCGGCATCCGTCGCCCGGACGAGCTCGATGGGACGTGGCGGAAGGTCGGTGAGGAAGCCGCGCTTGGTCACCGGACGTTCGTGGTGGTGCCGCTCATCGAGGAAGCCCTCGACGACGCGGATGGCGCGGTCGCCGCGGAGAGCGAGGCGGTCCGGCTGCGCGCCCTGCTCGACCCGCTCCGGGTGGGGATGGTCCACGGACGGATGAAGCCGGCCGAACGAGATGCCGAGATGAAGAGGTTCCGGGACGGCGAGCTCGACGTGCTGGTCGGCACGACGGTGGTCGAAGTCGGCGTCGACGTCCCGGCTGCCACGATGATGGTCATCCAGGGGGCGGATCGGTTCGGTCTGGCACAACTCCATCAACTGCGTGGTCGCGTCGGTCGGGGCTCCGTCGAGTCGTACTGCGTGCTGGTATCGGAGTCGAGCGACGAGGTGGCGCAGGCTCGATTGAAGGCGGTCGCCGAGACGCACGATGGGTTCGCCCTGGCCGAGAAGGACTTCGAGTTGCGCAGGGAGGGGAACGTCCTGGGACTCGCCCAGAGCGGGTTTCCCCGGTTGCGTGTCGCGTCGCTCCAGAACGCCCCACACCGCGAGCTCGCCGTCCGCGCCCGCGCCCACGCGGAGGTGCTGCTCGACGCCGAGGGCGCCATGGCTCCTCGCGAGCCGATGCTCGCCGCGGAGCTGAAACGCGGCTGGCTCCGCCACGTGGCAGCCGCGGAACCCGCGAGCGGCACGTGATGGACTCGTTGCGACGTGTCGAGGATCTGGCGAGTCTCGGGCCGGCAACCCGGAGCCTTGCATCGGATGCACATATCAGCGCCGCTCATCGCTGGTGCCAAGCCCGCGGGGTCAGATCCATGCGCCAGATGCAACGATTCGACCGATTCTCACGGGCGCCTGGGCCAGCACGTCGTCAGTGTGCGTTCGATGCAACCAACGGCGGGTGTTCCCGCGGCCCGGCGGTGCGAATGTGCATCTGGCGTAACGCGCCGTCGAAGGCTTGCGGCGAACACAACAGTCACACTCCCGCCGCGCCCGACGAGCGCGGACGCGCCCGCGCCAGACGAGCCCCGCATGGCTGACGCCGGTCGGGTCATCGCGGGCACGGCCCGGTCGATCCGCCTGGAGGCGCCCGGGGAGGGGACCCGACCACTCGCCGATCGCGTCAAGCAGACCCTCTTCGCGATCCTGGAGCCGGACCTGCGTGGCGCGACGTTCCTCGACCTGTACGCGGGCAGCGGGGCGGCCGGCATCGAGGCGCTGTCGCGGGGGGCCGCCCAAACGACCTTCGTGGAGCGGGATGCCGGGGCGTGCCGGACCATCGCGGCCAACCTGCGCCGGACGGGGCTCGACGATCACGCCACCGTGGTCCGGGCCGAGGTGCTCACCTGGCTCCGCGATCCTGTGCGCGCACACGAGGGGGCGACCGACATCGTCGTCCTCGACCCGCCATACGACGACCGGGACGCGGTGGTCGCCGCGCTCGACGCCGTCGGCCCACTCCTCGCCCCGGCGGCTCGCGTGGTCGCCAAACACTTCTGGCGGGACGCTCCGCCAGCCAGGGTGGGGCTGCTAGCATCGGACCGTGGGCGCCGGTTCGGGGAGACGGCCCTGACCTTCTACCGACGGGCGGACGAACCGACGGAGGACGCGGAGACCACACTGGCCGCGGAACAACCAGCGGAGACCACGGAGGCACGAGACGTCGCGGACACCGTGGGATCGAGCGACAACATGGAGGGCGCATGAGCGTCGCGGTCTACCCGGGTTCGTTCGATCCCATCACGAACGGGCACCTCGACATCATCGGCCGGGCGGCGAACGTCTTCGACCGCGTCATCGTCGCCGTGCTGGCGAACCCCCGCAAGACCCCGCTGCTCCCCGTGGACGAGCGCATCCGGGTCATTCGCGACGCGCTCGGCGAAGGCGGGGGGCAGGCCGGGCGCGTCGAGGTCGCGAGCTTCGATGGGCTCACGGTGGACTTCTGCCACGCCCATGACGCGACCGCCATCGTCCGGGGCCTGCGTGCCATCAGCGACTTCGAGACCGAGATGCAGCTCGCCCACAACAACCGGGTCCTCGCGCCCGATATCGACACCGTCTTCTTCATGACCTCGATCGCGAACGGCTACGTCAGCTCGAGTCTGGTCAAGGAGATCGCGAGCTTCGGCGGGGACGTATCGGCGATGCTGCCCGGTCCCGCCGCGGCGGCCCTGGCGGCTGCACTCGGCCGAGGCTGACCGGCGGACGACACGGCCCGACAGCGGTCGAGCCGCCGTCGATCAGCCGTCGCCGAGCGACCGGCCCGTGCCATAATCGGCCCGACCCGGCGCGCATCCGAACGGACCGGCACAGCCCAGGCAGGAGGGCACCAGCCATCGACATCATCTTCCTCGTCGAGCGCCTCGAGTCATTGATCGCGAACGGCAAGAAGCTGCCGCTGACCACGAATGTCGTCGTCGATCAGAACGCCGCGCTCGGGCTCATCGACGAATTGCGCGTCGCCGTCCCCGAGGAGGTTCGTGCCGCCAAACGCATCAATTCCGAGGGCGAGCGGATCATCGAGAAGGCCCAGGAGGAGGCGGAGCGCATCGTGGCTCGTGCCCAGGAGCAGGCAGCGTTCCTCATCGACGAGCGTGGCCTGACCCAATCCGCCGAGGTCGAAAGCCGCCGGATGATCGCGGAGGCGCACGACGACGCCGAACGGATCCGCGGGGGCGCGGACGAGTACGCCGTGAGCGTGCTCGAGGGTCTCGAGGGCGACGTCCGCAAGACCCTGCAGAGCATCGAGAAGGGCATCGCCATGCTGGACGATCGCCGGGCGACGCTGCTCGCCGCGCCGCCCGAAGAGGTCGAGGGCGGCGACTTCAAGGACGGCGACTGGGACGACGAGGAGGAGGACGCCGCCGCGCCCGCCCGGTCGTGACCCGGCGGCCATGAGTGCCCCGGCCGCCGACAGTCCGTTCGTCTGGAACGTCGCCGGGCTGCTCGGCGACACCGTCGGCGCCGACCGCACGTACGACGTCGCGGACGCCCGGGTCACCCTCCCCGACGAGCTGGCTCTCGCGCAGCCCATCGACGGACACGTCCGCCTGACTCACACCAACCGGGGCGTCCTCGCGCGAGCCAACCTTCGAACGGCGCTCGCCATGGAATGCGTCCGCTGCCTGCGGCTCACGACGGTGCCGCTCGAGCTGTCCATCGAGGACGAGTTCCTGCCGTCGCTGGACCTCGCGAGCGGGAAGCCCGTCCCGACGGACGAGGAACCCGATGCGCTGCGCCTGACCGACCATCACGAGTTGGACCTGGGGCCGTCCGTCAGGGACGCGATCTCCCTGGCCGAGCCGATCGCCCCCCTGGATCGTGCCGACTGCCCGGGCCTGTGCCCGACCTGCGGGCTACCGCTCGACAAGGGCACGCACGACCACCCCGGCGACGACATCGACCCGCGTCTCGAGGCGTTGCGTGCCTTCCGGCCGGACGAGCCCGCCGGCGGCTGACCGAATGGGCATCGCCGTCCGGGAGGCGAGTTCGGACGCCGACCTGGAGGCGTGGCGCCGAGTGCGCATGGCGGTGCTGCCCGGCGAGCGCTGCCTGACGGTCGCCGAGATGCGTGCGATGGCCACGCCCGAGACCCTCTACGTCATCGCCGAGCGCGATGGCGACCTCGCCGGTTCGGGGCTGGCCGGCCGCTCGAGCTTCGGCTACGCCGGCCTGCATCCCCGGGTCCTGCCAGAGGCCCGGCGACGCGGGGTGGGGAGCGCGATCCTCAGCGACCTGGCGCGCCACGCGATGGGCGTCGGCTTCACCGAGGCCGGGGCCCAGGTGGACGACGCCGGTTCGCTGGTCTTCGCTCAGCGCTTCGGCTTCTCCGAGGTGGACCGCCAGGTCGAACAGGTGCGCGCGATCGACGATGAGCCCATGCCGGCGATCCCTGACGGCATCCGGATCGTCACCGTTGCCGAGAGGCCCGAGCTGTGGGCGGCCGCGTACGACCCGTTCGCCGTCGAGGCGATCGCGGACATGGCGACGTTCCGTCCCGTCGTCGTCTCCAGGGAGGAGTGGGAGCGGGACTGGCTGTCCTGGCCGGCCGCCATGTTCCTCGCGCTCGATGGCGAAGCGATCGTCGGGTGTGCGGGCCTGGAATTCGACCAGGACCGACCGGACCGGGCCGAGCACGCGTTCACCGCCGTTGCCCGCCCGTGGCGGCGGCGCGGGCTGGCATCGACCCTGAAGCGGCTGACCCTCGCCTTCGCCGCCGCGAACGGCGTGCGCGAGGTCTACACCTGGACGCAGATCGGCAACGCCGACATGCGGGCGCTCAACGAGCGGCTCGGCTATCGGCCGCGTGGCGAGAGCGTGACCGTGCGCGGACCACTCCCGTTGCGACCCTCCGGGCGGACGCCGCGCCCGGTTTCGCGGTAGACTCCCCGCTCGGTGCGGCCCCACGCTTCGATCCCGAGTGCCCGACGTTTCCGTGGCCGCCACCCGCACGACATCACGACACAGGAGCCCACGACCCCATGGGTGTACCCAAGCGACGCGTCTCGCACGCCCGCCAGGGCGAGCGCCGCTCGCACCTCGCCATCGATCTGCCCAAGCTCGAGGAGTGTCCGCACTGCCACGAGATGAAGCTGCCCCATCGCGTCTGTCCGAACTGCGGCTACTACCAGGGTCGCCTTGCGGTCCCACCCAAGCCGGCCGGCGGTCCCACCGACGACGCCCCCCGCTGACGCGGTGACCGAGCCTCGGCCATCCGCGACCGAGGCGACCCGCGATGCCGTTCGCGTCGCCGTCGACGCCATGGGCGGCGACCACGGCCCCTCGGAGGTCGTGCCAGGCGCGCTCGACTTCGCCCGCAGCCACCCGCGCGACACGCTGATCCTCGTCGGGGACGAGGCGGTGATCCGTGGGATCGCCGGGAACCTGCCGGCCAACGTGCGGATCGTCCACGCGAGCGAAGTGATCGGGATGGACGAGCACCCCGCCCTGGCCCTGCGGGAGAAGAAGGATTCCACGATCCTCGTCGCGACCGACCTGGTCCGGCACGGGGATGCCGATGCCGTCGTGACAGCGGGCCACACCGGCGCCGGAATGGCGGCGGCGGTCCTGCGGCTGGGCCGCCTTCCCGGCGTCGACCGCCCGGCCCTCGCCGTGCAGATGATCACCGACTCGGGGCCCATGGTCCTGCTGGATATCGGCGCCAATCCCGACTCGACGGCCGAGAACCTGGCGCAGTTCGCCCAGATGGGGGCGATCTTCGCGGAGCGCGTGCTGGGCGTATCCCGTCCCCGTGTCGCCCTGCTGTCCATCGGCGAAGAGAAGGGCAAGGGCGACGCCCGGATCCAGGGCGCCACCGAGCTCCTGGACGACTCGGGATTGCGTTTTGAGGGCAACGTCGAGGGCAAGGACCTCACGAAGCATCCGGCCGATGTCGTCGTGTGCGATGCCGTGCTCGGCAACGTGGTCATCAAGTTCTTCGAGGGCCTGTCGGGCTTCATCTTCGACTTGTGGCGCGCCGAGTTCGAGGGGTCGTGGCGTGGTCGGATCGCGTATCTCCTGATGCGCCCCAGCGTCGCCCGGATCCGGTCCGTCTTCGATTACGAGAGGGTCGGCGGCTCGCCCCTGCTCGGCGTCAAGGGCACCGCGATCATCACGCACGGGCGAGCCAGGCGGCGCATGATCGGCTACGCCTGCGAGGTCGCGGCCACGACTGCCCGGACTCGCGTACCGGAGTTGATCGCGGAGGCCCTGGCCGCCCAGCGCGCGGCGCGGGCTGCCGACGGCGCCCCGGCGACTCCGCCGGAGCCGAGCCCGACCCAAGAGGTGGCCACGTGAGCGGACCGGAACTCAGCGTCGGCAAAGGCGTCATCGCCGAGCTCGTTCGACTGGCCGCCTTCGAGGTCCCGGGTGTGGTTCGGGTCGGGCACGGCGGGCCGATCTGGCGTGGCTGGCTGGCCGGGCCGGCGGTGAGCGTGCGCGTCCGTGACCACCGGGTCGTGGTTCGCCTGCGCATCGTCGCGCGGCCCGGTCAGGCCCTCGCGCCATTGGCCGCGGGGGTCCGGACGGCCGTGGCCGCCACCGTCGAGCGGCTGCTCGGACTGGATCTGGGTGCGGTCACCGTCATCGTCGATGGGGTCGGAGGCTGATCGCCAGCGCGGACGACGGACGGGACGTCGACTCGCGCTGGCCGCCATCTTCGAAGCCGACTTCGGACAGCGCACCGCCGACGCCATCCTCGAGCGCCATCTCGCCGAGTCGGAACGCGACGAGACCGCCTCCGAGCTGGCGCGCGAGCTGGTCGCAGCGGTCGTCGCCCACCGCGACGCGATCGACGCGCAGATCGGCGAGGTCGCCCCGCAGTACCCCGTCACCGGGCTCGCCAAGATGGACCGCGCGCTGCTCCGAACCGCCCTTGGCGAGGTGCTACACTCCGGCACGCCGGCCCGGGTGGCCATCGCCGAGTGGGTCGAGCTGGCACGCACATACAGCGGAGAGCCGATGCGGCGCCTCATGAATGGCGTCCTCGGGACGATCTCCCCAGCACCCAGCTCCGAGGAGGGAGTCAGTGGCCACAACGTACGACCGGCTCAAGAAGATCGTCGTCGAGCAGCTCGGCGCCGACGAGGATGAGGTCAAGCCGGAGGCGTCGTTCGTCGACGACCTCAACGCGGACTCGCTCGACCTGGTCGAGCTCATCATGAGCCTGGAAGAAGAGTTCGGGACAGAGATCTCGGACGAGGACGCAGAGAAGATCCGGACCGTCCAGGACGCCGTCGACTACATCGACGAGAAGTCGACTTAGGCCGGTCTCGGCCAGGCCGGCGGTGCGACAGGGACGGGCCGTCGCGGAGCGGCTTGGCCTCCCGGTCCGGGACTTCGACCTCCTCGAACAGGCGCTGGTCCATTCCAGCTGGCTGCACGAGCATCCCGACAAAGCGGCCGGCCACAATGAACGTCTCGAATTCCTCGGGGACGCGGTGGTGAACCTCACCATCTCCGAGGCGCTCTATGCCCGCCACCCGGACGACGATGAGGGCGCGCTCTCGGCTCGCCGGGCGGCGATCGTGTCCACGGCTGGCCTCGCTCGCCTGGCCGGGCGCATCGGCCTCGGGGCGGACGTGCTCCTGGGCGAGGGGGAGTCCCAACGAAGCGCACGCCGACGCCCATCCCTGCTGGCCTCGTCGTTCGAGGCGCTCATCGGGGCGCTGTACCTGGACCTCGGGTACGACCTCATTCGTGACTGGCTGATCGAGCTCGCCTCGCCCGAGCTTGCCCTGGAGGCACCCATCCTCAGCCTGAAGAGCCCCAAGAGCCGCCTGCAGGAGTACACCCAGCGGCGGACAGGGGAGCGGCCGGAGTACCGCCTCGTCGAGGCGACCGGTCCGGACCACGAGAAGTCGTTCCGGATCGAGGTCTGGATCGACGGCGAGATGCTCGGTATCGGGCAGGGATCGTCGCGCCGCATCGCCGAGACGGACGCGGCGGCGCAGGCCATCGACCGCATCCGCGCGCAGCGCGGCACGAGTCGGACACACGATGAGACGGTGACGGCGTGACCGACGGCGTGACCGACGGCCGGGTCCCCGACGTGGCAGCCGTGCGCCCGCCGGCTGCCGCGCGTGCGTCGGCGGCCGGACCCCCGCCGTCCGGGCCTCGCCTGCTGGCCCTGCGTCTGCAGGGGTTCAAGTCCTTCGCCGAACGAACCAACGTGGAATTCGGCGGCGGCATCAGCGCGGTGGTCGGGCCGAACGGTTCCGGCAAGAGCAACCTCGCCGACGCCCTGCGCTGGGCGCTCGGGGAGCAGGGCCGAGCCCTCCGTTCGCGCAAGGCCGAGGACGTGATCTGGGCCGGATCGGAGAAGCGTGCCGCGCAGGGCATGGCCGACGTCACGCTGGTCCTCGACAACGCGGATGGGCTGCTGCCGGTCGACTTCCAGGTCCTCGAGCTGGGGCGCCGCCTCTTCCGCAGCGGTGAGAACGAGTACCTGCTCAATAAGCAACGCATCCGCCTGCGCGACCTGGTCGACCTCCTCGATGGCGCCCACCTTGCCGACAACGCATTCCTGTTCATCGGGCAGGGGATGGTCGACCAGGCGCTCGCGCTTCGACCGGAGGAGCGCCGGCCGCTGTTCGAGGAAGTCGCCGGCGTTCGCCGGCATGAGCGTCGCCGCCGCAAGGCCGAAGAGCAGCTGGCCGAGTCGGAGGCAAACCTCGCACGCATCGAGGACATCCTGGCCGAGCTCCGGCCGCAGGCCCGCCGACTGGCGGCTCAGGCCGAGCAGCAGACGACACGGTCGACCGTCGGCGAGGAACTGGCCAGCGCGCTCCTCGCCGCGACGCACGCGCGCTGGCACGAGGCGGCGACACGTCTCTCGGCGGCCGGCGCACGGCGGGAGCGGGCAGGATCCGAGGCGCAGCGGGCGATGGGCGATCTCGAAGCAGCCGAAGCCGCGGCATCGGCGCTGGCCGACGAACTGTCCGTGCGAGCGTCCCAGGAACGCGAGCGCCGCGAGGCCCACGAGACGGCCCGCGCGACGCTGACCGCCCTGCAGTTGCGCGACGGGCGGCTGGCCGCCGACGTGGAGGCGATCGGCCGTGATCGGGCGAGGCTGGCGGACGAGCGCTCGACGGCCGAGTCGGACGGCGCGATCCAGCGACGGACCATGGCGGTCCCCCTCCTGGCGCGCGACTTGGAGCTGGAGGCCGCCGTCACGGAGGCCGACCGCGATCTCGCCGAAGCACTCCGGGAGCTCGCCACCCTGCGGACCGCCTCGCAGGCGGAGGGAGAGCAACTCGCGGCGTTGCGCCGGGCGGAGGCCGCACGACATGGGGAGGCCGAGACGGCGCGGCGGCGGCTTGCGGAGGCCGAACGGCGGGCCGCGGAGGAGACGGCCGCAGCAAGCGCCGTCGAGGCGCGGCGAGCGGAGGTCGTGGAGCGGCATGAGGCGGCCCGGATCGCGCTCGAGACGGCCTCGAGCGCCGAGGCGAGCGCCCTGGCGACCCGGGAGGCGGCGCGAGCCGGGCTCGAAGCGGCGGAGGTGGAGCGAGCGGCGACCGCGGACCGCGCGGCCGCGGCATCCGCCGCCGTGGCCGGGCTGCGCGGTCGGACCGAGGCCCTGGCCGAGCGACTCGCCGAGGAGGAGCGGCGACCGATCGCCAGGGCAGCCCGCAAAGCCGGTGGCCGCCGACTCGACGACGATCTCGCCGTCGACCCGGAGCTCCGGGCTGCCGTCGAGGCCGTGCTCGCGGATCGAGCCAGGGCCTACCTGGTCCCCGCCGCGAGCGTCGCGGGGCTCGCCGACGAGCGAGGGCGGTTGCTCGTCGAGGAGCGGTTGTCGGGCGAGGTCGGCACCAGGGATGCCTCGACGCGGCGCTGCCTCGACACCGTGGCGGAGATGGGCGGGGGCCCGTTGGCCGACGCGGTCCGTCATGACGCCACCGGTGCGGTGCGGCGCCTTCTGGCCCGGGCCGTGTGGCTGCCCGACCTGGCTGCGTGCCTGGCGATCCAGTCGCTCCTTCCAGGGGGCTGGGTCGCGGTCGCCCGGGACGGATCCGCCCTCGTGGATGACACCGGTATCGCGCTGGGGGCGGCCGACACGGTCCTCGAACGTCGCGCGGAGCACGCCCGCCTGGCCGCGGACCTGGAACGCGCGGAGGCGGAGCTGGCCGGATTGCAGCGGGAAGTCACCGCGACGGTCGCACGTGCCGGCGAGGCGCGTGGCGCACTGGACAACGCGCGTGCCGAGGAGACACGGCTGACGGCCGACCGACGCGGGGCCGAGGAAGCCGAGCGGGCCGTCGCGCGGGAGTCCGAGTCGGTCGCCCGGGAAGCGGCCTGGCACGAGGCACAGCGCACGCGGCTCGATGCGGAGCTGGGCCGGCTGCGCGAGGCCATCGAGGGCATGACGGCGTCAGATGTCCGGGGCACGACCGGTCCGATCCCGAGCCCGTCGGACGACGTCCGATCCGCCGTCGCCGCGTGGGAGTCCCGATCCACAGAACTCCGGGAACGACGCGAGCGGCTCGCCGGCCGTCTCGCGGCCCATGACGCGGCACGGCTGGAAGCCGAGCACCGACACGCTCGAGCCGAGGCCGCCGCGACGATGTCCGAGGAACGCGTCGCGCGCGCCGAACGCGAACTGGCCGCGCTCGGTGAGCGCGAGGCGCGCCTGACGGCCGAGCGGGATGCCCTGGGACGGGAGCTGGCGACGGCCGCCTCCGCCGAATCGACGGCGCGCGACATCCTGGCAGCCCTTCGCGCGGCCGACGACGCCGATCGAAGCCGGTTGTCGGAGGCTGAACGAGCCGCGTCGACCGCCCGTGAGCACCTCCGGACGGCCGACGATCGACTGCGCGCCACCGACCACGCGGAGCTCGAGGCTCGGCTCGGACTCGACGCGTTGCGCGAGGGTGTGCTGGTGGAGCTCGCCGGGATGGGCGGCCTGGCGCTGAACAGCCTCGGGGTCGCGCCAGTCGCGGAACATCCGGGCGGGGCCACCGGATCCGACCAGCCTCCGATCGCCGAGGACGCGCCGGACGTGCCGGATGCGGACGTCGACGGCGACCTCCCGGCCGAGGACACCGCTGCGCTCGAAACAGCCCTGGCGGCCGTGGCCGAACGGTGGGCCATCGAGCCACCGACCACGGCCGTGCCATCGCCAGGGCAGCTGGCGCGATTGCGCCGCCGCTATCACGAGTTGGGCGCCGCCAATCCATTCGCGGTCGACGAATACGCCGAGCTCAAGGTCCGGCTCGAGACCCTCGAAGCGCAGGACGCGGACCTGCGGTCGGCGATCGGCAAGACCCGCGAGCTCATCGCCGAGCTCGACACGATGATCGCCGACCAGTTCCAGACGACGTTCCGCGCGCTCGAAACGGCGTTCGAGCGTCGGTTCGAGCAGCTCTTCGGCGGGGGCTTCGCGCGGCTGTCGCTGACCGATCCGACCGACCTCGGCTCGACCGGCGTCGAGATCGTCGCGCGGCCACCCGGCAAGAAGGCCCAGGCACTGGCGATGCTGTCGGGCGGTGAACGGGCGCTGACAGCGGTCGCGCTGCTATTTGCGATGCTCGAGGTGCGACCGGTGCCGTTCTGCGTGCTCGACGAGGTCGATGCGGCACTCGACGAGGCGAACATCGACCGGTTCGCCGAGGCGCTCCGCAGCCTGGCCCACCAGACGCAATTCATCGTGATCACGCACAACCGCGGCACGATCGAGGCCGCCGACGCGCTCTACGGCGTGACCGTCGGCGACGATTCGGTCTCGCGGGTGATCAGCCTTCGACTGGAGGAGGCCCAGGCGCTGGCGGCCGAGCGCGGTCGCGAGCTCAGCGTGGCGGGCTGATGGCCTTCTGGCGCCGCCGGCGCGAGGAGGAACCCGCCGATCCTGGATCCGTCGAGCCTGAGCACGTCGAACCCCAGCTGCCGGTCGAGCCCGAACCCCCGGTCGAGCCGGAGGCGCCGGCGCCCGAGTCGGTGATCGAGCCAGAGGCGCAGGCGCCCGAGGTGACGATCGAGCCCCCGATGCCCCTCCCGCTCGAGGCGCCGGCATTCGCGCCATTCGATCCGACCGCGTTCCTCGCGGTGGCTCCCGCCTCGATCGAGACCGGTCTGGAGAAGACTCGCAGCGGCTTCGTGTCCCAGCTCCGCGAGCATCTCGGGACCGCCGACGGACCCCACTGGGACGAGGTCGAGGAGACGCTGATCGCCGGCGATGTCGGGGCCGCGCTGGCCATCGATCTCGTCGACCGTGCGCGCCGGCGACGTGAAGCGGGCGGTCCCGAGGCCTCGATCCGGGCGGAGCTCGCGACGCTGCTCGTCGAGCGCGACGTGGAGTGGCAACCCCGCTCGGCCGTCGAGGGCGGGCCGGCGGTCCTCCTCGTCGTCGGCGTCAATGGCACTGGCAAGACGACGACGATCGGCAAGCTTGCCGCGCGCTACTCGGGTGAAGGGCGGAGCGTCATCCTCGCCGCCGCGGACACGTTCCGTGCAGCCGCCATCGACCAGCTCCGTATCTGGGCCGACCGTGCCGCGGTCCCCATGGTCGCGCATGCCCCGGGCGCCGACCCGGGCGCGGTCGTGTACGACGCCCTCGATGCGGCCCTGGCCAGGGGCGCCGACCTCGTCATCGCCGACACCGCCGGTCGACTGCACACGAAATCGAACCTCATGGACGAGCTGACGAAGGTCCGCCGCATCGTGGACAAGCGGTTGCCGGGCGCGGAACCGGAGACGCTGTTCGTGCTGGATGCGACCACGGGCCAGAACGGCCTGGCCCAGGCGGCGGCCTTCCACGAGGCCGTGGGGCTGACGGGGATCGTCCTCACGAAGCTCGATTCGACGGCCAAGGGCGGCATCGTCTTCGCGATCGAGCATTCGCTCGGGATCCCGGTTCGGTACGTGGGGGTGGGGGAGGGGGTCGGCGACCTGCTCCCGTTCGACCCGGACGCCTTCGTCGAGGCGCTGTTCGCCTGACCCTGTTTCAGGCGCCGACCGGCTGATCCCGCTCCGCGTCCAGGGCGACCTCAGCCGCCGACCGATGGTCCGTCACGGGCAGCTCGATCAGGCTGCGGACCGGGGACCAATACAGGATCGCGCCGGCCAGGAGCCCGCCCAGTGGCGCCAGGAACGAGGTCGCCCGCAGCCCGATGACCTCCGCCAGTAGGCCCGCCCCGATGGTCGCCACGAGCTGGGCTCCCGCCGAAAGGACCTGAAACGTCGATGCGACACGGCCGAGCTCCCGGTCGGCGACGAGTGCCTGTCGCACCGACGTTTCGGTCACGTCGTAGACGGTGATCGCGGAGTCTGCGATGAGCTGCTGGGCGACCAGGCACGCGACGGCGATGAGCGGCAGGCCGGCAGGCGCGAGCGGGATGAACAGGTTCCCCAGGGCGGCCAGCAGCATGGCGGCGATCGCCACGGGCCCGATCCCCCACCGACGCGTCGATCGCGTCGCCACGATGGCCCCGATGAATGAAGACGCCCCGCCGACCCCGGCCACGATGCCCACGAGCGCCGGACCGACGCCGAGCTCGTCGATCGCGAACAGGAACCACGTCGCGCCGAAGATCCCCCATAACATCGACATGAGCATCTGTGCACCCGCGAAGGCCCGAAGCACCGGATCGTGCCGGACCAGGCGGATCCCATGGCGGATCTCATCGAGCACGGGCTCGCGATCCTCGCGAAGCGGCGGCGGTGCCTCCGTGTGGCGGACCGTCAGCAACAGCACCGCCGAGACCAAGTACGTCACCGCGTTGATGACGATCGTGATCGGTCCGGTCAGGAGCTGGACGAGGATGCCGCTGATCCCGAAGCCCGCGAATTCGGCGACAGAACCGCTCGCCGCGAGCGCACTGTTTGCCTCGAGCAGGCGGTCCCGTTCGACGATCGTCGGCAGGTAGGCATTGTCCGCGGCGTCGAAGAACGTGGTGAGAACCGCCGTGAGCCCAGCGACGGCGAGGAGCTGCCATAGGGCCAGGGTCCCAAGCACGAACGAGATCGGGATCACGCTCAGCAGCGCCGCTCGGCCAAGGTCCGCCCAGATGAGCACGGGCCGCCGTCGCAGCCGATCCACCCACGCGCCCGCCACGAGCCCGACGATCAGCGCCGCGGCGAGATCCATGCTGCGCAGGACGGCGACCTCGATCGGGCCCGCGTTCAGCGTCAGGATCGCCACGAGCGGCAACGCGATCCGCGTGATGAGCGAACCGAAGATCGAGATGCTCGCCGCCGTCCATACGCGAACGAAGGCGCCGTTACTCCAGAGCGGGGACGAGAAGGGATGACGCACGAAGGCGGAGCCTACATCGGCCGCTTGCTCGCGGGGCGCCTCGCGGGACCCTGCGCTACACTGCGCACGCTTCGGTGCGTCAGAACCCGCGCACCACCCGGTTCGGTCGCGGCAGTGCCCCGACCGACCGGCCATCACCAACCACGGGAGTCCTGATCGGGCCGTGTTCGATACCCTCAGCGAGCGTCTCCGAGCCACCCTCGACAACCTGACCGGCCGCGGCCGGATCAGCGAGGCCGACGTCGAGACGGCCATGCGCGAGGTCCGGTTGGCGCTGCTCGAAGCCGACGTCAACTTCAAGGTGGTCAAGGACTTCATCGCCCGGGTCCGCGAGAAGGCCATCGGCGGCGACGTCCTCGCGAGCCTGACGGCCGGCCAGCAGGTCGTGAAGATCGTCCACGATGAGCTCGTCGACCTCCTCGGTGCCGGCGACCGCGTCTTCCACCTGTCGGGCAACCCCGCGGTCGTCGCGATGGTCGGTCTGCAGGGCTCGGGCAAGACGACGAGCACGGCCAAGCTCGCCCGCCACATCGTCAAGCAGGGGCGGCGGCCCCTCCTCGTCGCGGCGGACCCGTACCGGCCCGCGGCGGCCGACCAGCTCGAGACCCTCGGCAAGCAGCTCGACATCCCGGTGTATCGCGCCGCGATCGGCACGAGCGTGCCCGATATCGCCCGGGAGGGTGTGGAAGCGGCACGACGCCAGGTACGCGACGTGGTCATCCTCGATACCGCCGGTCGACTCAGCATCGACGAGACCCTGATGCAGGAGATCGCTGCCATGAACGCGGCGGTGAAGCCCGTCGAGACCCTCCTCGTCGTCGACGCGATGACGGGCCAGGAGGCGGTCGGCGTGGCCCAGGCGTTCGTGGCGGCGGTGCCCGTCACAGGCCTGATCCTCACCAAGATCGACGGCGATGCCCGCGGCGGCGCAGCCCTGAGCATCTCGGCGGTGACCGGGATCCCGGTCAAGTTCCTGGGCACGGGCGAGAAGACCGACGCCCTCGAAGTCTTCCACCCCGACCGGCTCGCCGGCCGGATCCTCGGGATGGGCGACATCCTGACGCTGGTCGAGCGAGCGCAGGAGACGTTCGACGTCAACCAGGCCGAGAAGATGGAGGAGAAGCTCCGCAAGGCGAGTTTCACGCTCGAGGACATGCTCGAGCAGCTCCAGGCGGTCCAGAAGATGGGCCCGATCGGTCAGATCATGGGCATGATCCCGGGGATGGGCAACATGGCCGGGGAGGCCCAGGCCGCGGTCGACCGCGGCGACCTCAAGCGGACCGAGGCGATCATCCGGGCGATGACCCCGGCGGAACGTCGAGACCCGACCGTCCTCAATGCCTCCCGTCGTCGCCGGATCGCGGCGGGCGCCGGCACGGCCCTGCCCGAAGTCAACAAGCTCGTCAAGCAGTTCAGCGAGATGCAGAAGCTCATGAAGCAGCTTTCGGGAGGCGGCAAGCGCGGTGCGCTCGGCAGCCTCATGGGGAATCGGCGCTGAGCGCCGGGGAGACCACGCGATGACCGACGAACAGCGACCCGTCCACGACCCGACGACCGACACCACCTCCACCGAGGTGCACCCGACCCCGATCGCCACGACGCCGCTCGCGACCTCGGGGCAACCGGATCCCGCAGCCGCGCCGCGCCAGAGTCGCGCACGATGGCTGGCCGCTGCCGGCATCGTCGGGCTCATCGTGGCTATCACGGCCATCGCCACGCTCTCCCTCACCGGCGCGTCACCGGCGTCGACGGTCGTCGGGTATGTCCCTGCCGACAGCGTCGCGTACGGTGAACTGCGTCTGGATCTGCCGGGCGACCAGCGCCAGGAGGTCGGCGAGTTCCTCAGCAAGTTCCCGGGCTTCGCAGATCAGGCCGCCCTCGAAAGCAAGCTCGACGAAGTGCTCGACCGATTGCTCTCGGAGAGCACGGAGGGCAAGCAGACCTACTCCCGCGACATCAAGCCGTGGTTCGACGGTGAGCTCGCCTTCTCGATGGGGCCGCTGCCGGCGGACGCCGCTGCCCTCGAAGCCGCCGATCAGACGAGGGCCGTGGTCCTGCTGTCGATCAAGGACGAGGCGCTGGCCAGGACCTGGTTCACGAGCACGATCGCCGAGATGGGCGTCACTGGCACGAAGGAGACGCACCAAGGCGTCGAATTGACCGTGTTCTCGAGCCCCGAGAAGCCCGGAGGCCAGGCGGCCTTCGCGCTCGCCGGCGGCAAGGTCGCGATCCTCGGTGATGTGGCGTCCGTCAGAGCCGCGATCGATACCGCCGGGACGAGCCCACTGTCGAAGGGCGACGCCTTCGCCGCGGCGCGCGCAGCCATGAAAGGCGACGACCTCGGGTTCGTGTTCGTCGACATGCGGGCGGTCGTCGATGCCGCCCTCGAGCTGACCGAGTCGGCCGCGTCCGCGCCGCCGATCAGCGACAGCCTCGCGGCCTTCGTCCCGGACTGGGCTGCCTTCCGTCTGCGTGTGGAGGGCGACGCGCTGGTCATGGACGGTGCGATGGCCGACGTCGAAGGCGCCCCAGGACCGAGCGAGAACCATGCGAACGGCGTCGCGGCGTTTGCGCCGCCGACGACCCTGGTCCTGGCCGCCGGTAATGACTACGGGGCGACGCTCGTCGAGTCGATCGCCCTGTACCGGGACGAGCCGGCCCTCGCCGAGACCTTCAAGGGCATCGACGACGCGGCCGCGCTGCTCGGCGGCCTCGAGAAGAGCCTCGGATGGATGGGCGACACGGGTATCGTGATCGCGCGCGACGGCGAGTCGGTCGAGGGCGGCATCGTCTCGATCCCGGCGGATGCCGCCGCTGGTCGACAGCTGCTCACGACCGTGCGCAGCTTCGCGACACTGGCCGGCGGCCAGTACGGCATCGATGTCCGCGAGGAGCAGCACGCCGGCACCACGATCACGATCATCGACCTCGGCACTGCCGAGGACCTGGCCGGCCTGGCAGGCGGCCTTGGCGGTGTCCCGGTGCCGAACGACGCGACAGCTGCCCTGCCCGAGGGGCGCGTCGAGATCTCCTATGCCGCCACCGATGGCGTCGTCGTCATCGGCAGCGGACCCGCATTCGTCAGGCACGTGCTCGATGCCGGTGCAGGCCAGTCCCTCGCCGACGACTCCCGGTACGCCGCGTTGGTCGGCCGGGTCGGGGCGGCGCATACCGGTGTCAGCTTCGTCGACATCGCCGCCGTTCGTGGCCTCGTCGAGGGTCTCCTCTCGGAGGCAACGCCCGAGGAGCGCGCGGAGTACGAGGAGTCGGTCAAGCCGTTCCTGACCCCGTTCGACGCGTTCGTCGGGGCCGGGGTCACCGGCGATGGGCTCGACCAGCAGCACGCGATCATCACCGTCAAGTAGATCCACACCAGCCAGCCCAGCAGCCCAGCCCGAAGGAGGCACCACAGCATCCATGGCAGTTCGTATCCGGCTGACGCGCGTCGGCGCGAAGAAGCAGCCCAGCTACCGAGTCGTCGTCGCCGACTCCCGCAGTGCCCGCGACAGCCGGGCGATCGAGACCCTCGGTCATTACAACCCGCGGACCGAGCCGATCGAGTTCAACGTCGACGAGGAGAAAGCCAAGGCCTGGCTGGCGAAGGGCGCCCAGCCCTCCGACACCGTCGTCCGCCTGTTCAGGCAGGCCGGTATCCTGCCCAGCGGCAAGTAGGAGCATCCACCATGGCAGCCAAGGAACTGGTCGAGTACGTCGCGAAGTCGCTGGTCGACGATCCCGACGCGGTCAAGGTCGAGGTCGTCGAGGAGGACGGCGCGACCGTCATCGAGCTCCACGTCGCCGAGGACGACATGGGCAAGGTCATCGGGCGCAACGGCAGCGTCGCCAAGGCGTTGCGGACCCTCCTCAAGGTCACGGCGGCCCGCGACGGCGAGCCGGTCCAGCTCGAGATCGTCTGAACGAGGCCCCGGCCATCGCTACCGAACGGCTTGCGGTCGCCCTCGTCCGGGGCGTCCACGGGCTTCGAGGTGCGGTCCGGGTCGAGGTCCTGACGGACCGCCCGGAGGCCCGCTTCGTGCCTGGATCCGTCGTCTTTCGGGAGGGTTCCGACGAGGCGTTGACGGTCGCCTCGGCGGAGGCCGTCGCGGATGGCCCGGGCTGGCGGATCCGATTCCGCGAGATCGGCTCGCGCGAAGCAGCGGACACGTTGCGGGGGGTCTATCTCGAGATGGGCGTCCGGCCAGATGCCGATCTCGCCCGCGGCGAGGTGTACTGGCACGAGGTTTTCGGCGTGGCCGTGCGCGGCCTCGATGGCACGGAGCTCGGTGTCGTCAGGGACATCTACCGGGTCGCCGAGAACGAGGTCTATGTCGTGAGTGGCGACGCATTCGGGACGTTCGACCTGCCGGCGGTGCGGGCGTTCATCCGCATCTTCGCCCCACGCCGGGGTGAGATCGTCGTGGACGCCGACGCACTCGGACTCGAACCCCCCAGACAGCGCCGAGCAGACCCGGATCGACCCAGGGCTCCGCGGCGGACATCGCGGAAGCGATCGGTCGGGGCGGTCGCCGGCCGGGACGAGCCGGCCGGCGGGTCCGAGTCGGCCGGTGCTGCCCGCGGGTCCGAGCCCCCCGATGCGGCCGACCGGCCCGAGCCGGGCCACGAACTGGCGCCAACGCCCCAAGCCGAGCGCCCCGACGCGGCCGAGTCCACGGCATGACCCTCGAGATCGACGTCCTGACGCTGTTCCCGCCCATGATCGAGGGACCGCTCTCGCAGAGCATCCCAGGCCGGATCCAGGAGCAGGGGCTGGCCACCATCCGGGTCCACGACCTGCGCGACTTCGGCCTCGGCCGCCACAAGTCGGTCGACGACACGCCGTACGGCGGTGGCGCCGGGATGGTGATGCGAGTGGAGCCCGTCGTCGCCGCCATCGAATTGGTGCGCCGGCCCGAGTCGACGGTGATCCTGCTCGACCCCGGTGGCGAGGTCTTCCGGCACGAACGGGCCACCGACCTCGCCGATCGCGAGCACCTCGTCTTCGTGTGTCCGCGCTACGAGGGCGTCGACGAACGCATCCGTGCCTTTGTCGACCTCGAGCTGTCCATCGGCGACTACGTGGTGACCGGTGGGGAGCTGCCGGCGCTCGTGGTGATCGATGCGGTGATCCGGCTGCTGCCCGGCGCGATCGACGACCTGTCGACGGCCGAGGAGTCGTTCAGTGGCGGCTTGCTTGAGTACCCGCAATACACGCGCCCGCCGTCGTTCCGGGGTATGGACGTCCCCGAGATTCTCACCTCCGGTGACCACGGCGCCGTCGCTCGCTGGCGCGCGGAGCGGGCCAGCGAGCGGACGCGCGAGCGTCGCCCCGACCTGCTGCCGTTGGACAGCCCGCTTGCGTCCGATACACACAATGACCGAGGGCAGCGACGGTAATGGCCCGAACGTGTCGGAAACGTGCATCCGGCGCAACATATCGGCCCTAGCGGGCCCCCCTGCCGCCGGTCGCGTCCAGATCGTGCATTGCGTGCAACGTTCGAGGCACCCGGATACCAAGGTTCGACCGCAATGTGCATCCCATGCAATATCGGGTCAGCAACGTGCATCTCACGCAACCTTCCGCGGATGGAGTCGACCGGTGATCGTTGACCGCAGCGGGATGCGCGCCGGGCGCTGAGCGAGCGAGGCCCGGCGATCCCGGGACCCGACCGAGCGCCGCTCCCGGCCGGACCTGGAGCCCGTGCTATACTCCCGCACCGGTCGCCAGTTTCGCGGCCGTTCCACACGCCCAGCCCGCAGCTTCGGCTGTCCACGACGCAAGGAACCGCCGCGTGAACGTGCTCGACGAGATCGTCCAGGACCAGCTCCGCACCGACCTGCCGGAACTCGCCACGGGTGACACCGTGAAGGTGTCGGCCAAGGTCGTCGAAGGCAACCGCGAGCGGATCCAGGTCTTCGAGGGGACGATCATGCGGCTGCGTGGCGGTGGCATCACGCGGTCGATCACGGTCCGCCGGATCGCCTCCGGCGTCGGTGTCGAGCGCACCTTCAAGATCAACAGCCCGCGCATCGAGAAGATCGAAGTCGTCCGCCACGGCCAGGTCCGCCGCGCTCAGCTGTACTTCCTGCGCAAGCGCGTCGGCAAGGCGGCCACCCTGCGAGAACGCCGCAGCTGACAGCGGCCCTCGCAGACCCGTGACCCCGCCCGACGGCGGGGTCGTTCGATTCCGGGGCCGGCGCGGACGGAGGCAGCCGACCGTCGACTCGCGGTACCCTTGCGCCCGATGACCGTCATCGTTCCGACCCTCCGCTACGAGCGCCGCCTCTGGAACGAAGGGCTCACCCGGGTCGTCGGCGTCGATGAGGTCGGTGTGGCGCCCACCTGCGGTGCCGTGGTCGCGGCGGCCGTGATCATGCAGCCCGGTTGTCATCGGATCCCCGGGGTACGCGACTCCAAGACCCTGTCGATGGCCCAGCGGGAGCGTCTCGCGCCGCTCATCCGTCGCCGTGCCGTCGCCGTGGGTGTCGGCGCAGCATCGGTGCGGGAGATCGACCAGCTCAACATCTACCACGCCACCCACCTGGCGATGCGTCGGGCGATCGCCCGGCTCGGCGGGCACGAGCACGTGATCGTCGATGGCAACCGGATCACGGGCTTCGAGGCCCAGGTGGGGCCGTACAGCAACGTGGTCGACGGCGATGCGAAGGTCTATTCGATCGCGTGCGCATCGGTGGTCGCCAAGGTCGTGCGCGACCGGATGATGATCAAGCTTGCTGCCCGCTACCCGGGCTACGGCTGGGAGCACAACCAGGGTTACGCGACACGGGACCATCGCGATGCGATCCGGGCGATGGGCCTGACACCCTTCCACCGGCGCTCGTTCCTGGCACTCCAGCGGACCCTCGCCGGCGATCAGCTCGACCTCGACCTGCTGGCCGACCCTGCGGCGTCGCCGTCGACCCACGAGTTGCTCGACCGGGAGCTGACGCCGGTCATGGCGGACGATGCGGCGTTCGACCTGGCCGATCTGACGTCGCTGGAGTCCGCACCTGCCTAAGCGACCTGGTGTGACACGATGACGCCGCGGCCGTTGGTCCTTCGTGCGGAAAGTGCGCGTCCGAACCGCCGGGGGCGATGGTTCGGGGTCTTCGCGGTCGCCTTCTTCTTCGTGTGGCTGTTTGCACTGAATGAAGTGCTGCTTGCGTCCGATCTGAGGGACGGACTGCCGGGCTGGCTACCAGGCATCCTGATCGCGGTTGCGGCGATCCCCGGCGCTGTTTGGTACGTCTCACTCGTTCGGCCCAGGGTCGGGCATGCTCTGGGACTGACGCAGGCGGTCTTGTCCCAGGCCACGCTCGACCCGTCGGGGATCGAACTGTCGGTCCATGGATTGGTACCCGAGCGGCATGGATGGGGCGAGATCACTGGGTTGGAGCGGACCGATCGGGACTGGCGCCTCGTGGGTCAAGGCGGAGCCACGGTGGCGGAGATCCCGCGTGAGCTTGCGCTGCCCAGGGCGTCCTGGACCGACGCGCCCACGCTGGCGGAGGCGATCGTCGACATGCGGCCCGATCGATACGCCCTTCGCGGCGGCCCGTTCGAGCAGGGCCTGACGGAGTTCTCACTCCGTGAGCCGGGTGATCCCGTCGGCCGAGTACGGAACGTCATGCACCGGAAAACGCTGGCCCTTGGGGTCATGTTGTTCGTCCTTGCGATCATCTTCCTGTTCTGGATGCTGCCGGATGCGCCGAGATGACCGCCAAGCGAACCATGAGTAATCGCCGGTGAAGTCAGGGATGTGGCGGTGGAGAGCCTAGGGCGCCACGATGGCGGCCCATGGATGCCCGGCCCGACTCCATCCGGACCACGGCCCAACTGGCGGGTGACGCAGCCGAGACGCTGGTCCTGACCCGGCTGGTCGAGGCTGGCTGGACCATCCTGGCCCGGAACGTCCATGTCGGCCGGTACGAACTCGATCTCGTTTCGGTCGACCCGGGCCCGCCCGCCGCGCTCGTGGTCGTGGAAGTTCGCTGGCGCCGCTCCCGTGGGTTCGGTTTGGCGGAGGAGACGGTCGACCACCGCAAACGCACGCGCATCCGGCAAGCGGCGTACGGATTGCTCGACCGCGGATCGATGCCCGACGGCCGCGCGATCCCGCGCCTGCCCCTCCGGTTCGACCTGGTCGTCATCGAGCCGGGCGACCGGGGAGGAGTGCCCAGGATCCGCCACCATCGGGCGGCGTTCTGAGGCAGTCGAAGCGCGGAAATGCCCGGATATCGCCACCGGCGATCGTAAACATGATCCCAGGCGGTTCTGATCCCGGAATCCGCTGTTTCGGGCCCAGAAATCGCCAGCAGCGATATCCAGAGCCAGATTTGAGGTTCCCAGCCCCTCGTCAGTGACTCCGAGCCTGGCAGCCGCACCTACCATCGCCCACGGCGATATCTGGGGAAATCGCCCGTGCGCGGGACTCGCCCTGCCCCGCCCGTGCGCGGGACTCGCCCCGCCCCGCCCGTGCGCGGGGCCCGCCCCGCCCGTGCGCGGGACTCGCCCCGCCCCGCCCGTGCGCGGGGCCCGCCCCGCCCGTGCTCGAGACCCGCCCCCGGTCCGAACACCACCCTGTGCTACACTCCGCCGCGGCCCGGAACCCCGAGCCACGCCCACATGAACCGCCCGCGGGCACAGGACGCCAGCGGAGCCCACACGCGGACCGTCCCGACCGGGGTGGTGCCCAGCCCGTCCGCGACGGAGCAAGGGTCCCCGTCGACACCAGGGTCCGCGGAGGTCGAAACCAACAGGAGGTCTCACACCGTGCCGTCCGTCTCGATGCGGCAGCTGCTGGAAGCCGGAGTCCACTTCGGCCACCAGACGCGCCGCTGGAACCCCAAGATGCGCCCGTTCATCTTCGCCGAGCGCAACGGGATCCACATCATCGATCTCGCCCAGACCGTGCAGCGGCTCGACGTCGCCCTCGAGGCGATCCGCGAGACGGTCGCCCGCGGCGACCAGGTCCTCTTCGTCGGGACGAAGAAGCAGGCCCAGGAGCCGATCGTCGCCGAAGCGACGCGCGCCAACATGCCCTACGTCCAGAAGCGTTGGCTCGGCGGCATGCTGACGAACTTCTCGACCATCAAGAAGCGCATCGGCCTGCTCGAGCAGCTCGAAGCCCGCCAGCAGGCCGGCGACTTCGAGCGCATGACGAAGAAGGAGGCCGCGAAGCTGACCGAGGAGATGGTCAAGCTGCAGGGCACCGTCGGCGGCATGCGCAAGATGAAGCGCCTGCCCGGAGCCGTCTTCATCATCGACCCCCATCGCGAGCGCATCGCGGTGACCGAGGCGAACAAGCTCGAGATCCCGGTCGTCGGCACCGGCGACACGAACGTCGACCCCGACGAGCTCGACTACATCATCCCGGCCAATGACGACGCCATCCGCGCGATCCGGTTGCTCTGCACCCTGGTCGCGGAAGCCGCCATCGAAGGCGCCCAGCAGCGGTCTGCGCGGGCGGCCAGCGAACCCGAGGTCGGCGAGGCGATGCCCATGCCCGAGACCGAGGATGAGGCGGCCGGCGCGTCCGACGAGCTCGTGGCCGCCCTCGCCGGCGGTGCCGCGCTCACCTTCGAGCCCGATGCCGACGACGACGACCTCCTGCCCGGCGACCGCGTCGCCCGGGCCGAGGCAGCCGTCGCAGAGCCGCCGTCGGAGGCGACCCCCGAGGAGATCGCCGCCGAGCTCGCGCGCGAGGCGGCCGAGAAGGCCGAGGGCGACAACCCGGCCTGACCGGTCCTCGGCGGCCGCCGACGCGGACGAACCGTCGACAGCGACCGGGGGTGAGGCCACGACAAGACCCCAGCGGGCGCCCCGCGCACCCGCCCGACATACGAACAGGAGCACACACCCACATGGCGATCTCCGCGGAGCTGGTCAAGGAACTTCGAGAGCGGACCGGCGCGGGCTTCATGGACTGCAAGAACGCGTTGACCGAGGCGAACGGCGACCTCGACAAGGCCATCGCCCTGCTGCGCGAGCGGGGCCTGGCTGCGGCCGCCAAGAAGTCGGGCCGTGAGGCTCGCGAAGGCCTCGTGTCCAGCTACATCCACACCGGCGGTCGCGTCGGCGTGCTCATCGAGGTCAACTGCGAGACCGACTTCGTTGCCCGCACGGACGAGTTCCAGAAGCTCGTCCGTGACCTCGCGGTCCAGGTCGCGGGCCTCGCGCCGCTGTACGTCGACCAGGAGAGCATCCCGGCGGAGGCGCTCGAGGCCAGGAAGGCCGAGCTGCTCAAGGACGAGTCGGTGCAGAAGAAGCCCGAGAACATCAGGGCGCAGATCGTGGAGGGCCAGCTCAAGAAGTGGTTTGCCCAGGTCTGCCTCGTGGACCAGCCCTTCCGGGACGAAGAGCGCACGGTCGGCGACCTGGTCACGGAGAAGGTCGCCACGATCGGCGAGAACATCCGCGTCCGCCGGTTCGTCCGCTATGCGCTCGGAGAGGAACTGTGACCCAGGCCGCGACCAGCACGGCTGCCTCGGATTCGGCGGTTCGATATCGCCGGATCCTGCTCAAGCTGTCCGGCGAGGCCCTGCTCGGCGATCGGGCCTACGGCGTCGATCCCGCGTACTGCACGTTCATCGCCAAGCAGGTCGCCGAGGTCCATCAGCTCGGCGTGCAGGTCGGCATCGTCGTGGGCGGCGGCAATATCTTCCGGGGCATGGCCGCCGCCGCGGCCGGCATGGATCGCGCGACCGGCGACTACATCGGCATGCTGGCGACCGTCATGAACGGCCTCGCCCTCCAGGACGCGCTGGAGAAGGTCGGCATCACGACCAGGGTCATGTCGGCCATCGCGATGAACGAGGTCGCCGAACCGTACATCCGCCGCCGCGCCATCCGCCACCTCGAGAAGGGTCGCGTCGCGATCTTCGTGGCCGGCACCGGCAATCCGTACTTCACGACCGACACGGCCGCCGCGCTGCGCGCGGTCGAGATCAACGCCGAGGTCCTGCTCAAGGCCACCAAGGTCGATGGGGTCTACGATCGGGACCCGCTGACGCACCCGGATGCCCGGCGCTACGCTCAGTTGAGCTACGCGGACCTGCTTCGTGACCAGCTCAAGGTCATGGACGCGGCTGCCGTCAGCCTGTGCATGGAGAACGACCTGCCCATCGTCGTGTTCGACCTCAATTCACCAGACAACATCACGAGGGTCGCGGCCGGTGAGCCGGTCGGGACCGTGATCTCGAGCGGAGGTACGCTCGCATGAGCACCGAGATCCTCGCCGACGCGGACCACAAGATGGCGCGTGCCGTCGAGGCGATGGAGCGCGACTTCCAGGGCGTGCGCACCGGCAGGGCGTCGACCGCGCTCGTGGAACGCATCACCGTCGACTACTACGGCACCCAGACCCCGCTCAACCAGCTGGCCGGGATCAGCGTGCCCGAACCGCACCAGATCGTGATCCAGCCGTGGGACCGTGGCGTGCTCGGCGCCATCGAGAAGGCGATCACCAAGTCCGACATCGGCCTCACCCCCAACGTGGATGGCGCCGTCGTCAGGCTGAACATCCCGCCCCTGACCGAGGAACGTCGCAAGGAACTGGTCAAGATCGTCCACAAGCGCATGGAGGACGCGCGCGTCGAGATCCGAAACATCCGACGCGATGCCAACGACCACCTCAAGAAGGAAGAGCGCGACGGCACGGTGGGCGCGGACGAGGGTCATCGCCAGATCGACGTCCTCCAGAAGACGACGGACCGCCACATCGCCGACGTCGATCGACGCGGCGCCGCCAAGGAACAGGAGGTCCTCGAGGTCTAGTGGCCCGCGTACCGCTGGCCCGGCCGACCGACGCGCCGCCATCCGCTCACGAACCGGCGGCGACGCCGACCGGCGGCGCACCCACGATCTCGACGCCCGACGACGTCCCCGCCGAGGCGACGTTCCTGCCGCCCGACGAGCTGCCCCGGCACGTGGCGATCATCATGGACGGCAACCGCCGCTGGGCTCGCCAGCAGGGCCTACCGGAGCTCGATGGCCACGCGGCCGGGGTTGAGGCGATCCGCGAGATCCTGCGCCATGCCGTGCGGCGTGGCCTGCCGGTCATGACCCTGTATGCGTTCAGTCGCGAGAACTGGGCCCGCTCGGACGACGAGGTCCATGGCCTGTTCAGCCTGCTCGAGGCGGCCATCCGCAGCGAGACCGACGAGCTTCGTCGCCAGGGCGTCCGGGTCCGACTGCTGGGACGGCTCGACGAGTTGCCCGCGGAGACGCGCAGCTCGATCGATGAGGCGCTCGATGCCACGTCCGACGGCACGCGGCTGCTTCTCAACATCGCGTTCAACTACGCCGGGCGGACCGAGCTGGTGGACGCGGTCCGCACGCTCGTCGCGTCCGGCGCGACCCCCGAATCGATCGATGAGGCCCGTGTCACCGCGGCCCTCTACACCGCCGGCCTCCCCGATCCCGACCTCGTGATCCGGACCGGCGGGGAGCAACGGCTCTCGAACTTCCTCATCTGGCAGTCGGCGTACGCCGAGTTCTACTTCTGCGAGGACCTGTGGCCGGACTTCGGGCCGGCGGCCTTCGACGACGCCCTCCTCGAGTTCGCCCGGCGCCAGCGCCGGTTCGGACGGTAGGCGGGGTCGGGTGCGCGACCGAGCCACCAGCGCGGCGATCCTCGTCCCGGTCCTGCTCCTGGTCCTGGCCGTCGGTGGGATGGTCCTGGCGGCGGCCGTGGCGGTCGTGACCGTGTTCGCCGCGCGTGAGGTCTTCAGGCTCCTCGCCGACGCGACGTTCCCGACGCTGCCGCTGCTCGGCACCCTCCTGGCGCTGACGGTCGTCCTCGATGCGACGTTTCCGGGCGTGCTCGAGGGGAGCGGTCTCCTGCTCATGGCCGTCGGGATCGTCCTCATCGCGGTCGCGGCGTTCGCCCGGGCGAACCCACGCGAGGGGATCGCGACGTGGATGGCGACGGTCTTCGGCGCCCTCTACGTGGGCCTGCTCGCGTTCGTGGTCCGGCTGGGCCATGCGGCCCCGACCGTGCCCGACGGCGCCCCGCTCGAGGTACTCGGCGCCGAGCGCGGCTGGATCCTCGTGTTGCTCCTTGCCGTGTGGTCGTACGACACAGGGGCGTTCTTCATCGGGCGCCGGTTCGGTCGCCAGCAATTCCTCACCCACATCTCCCCGTCGAAGACGTACGCCGGGCTTGTCGGCGGGGTCGTGGCGGCCACGGTCGTGGTCGGGGTCCTGCTGTGGGGGCTCGGTCAGTCGCCGATCCATGCGCTCCTGCTCGGCCCGCTCGTCGCACTCGCCGCGCAGGCGGGCGACCTCGCCGAATCGATGCTGAAGCGCGCCGCGGGCGCCAAGGATTCGGGAACGCTCATCCCGGGGCACGGTGGGATGCTGGACCGCGTGGACTCATTCCTGTTTGCCGCGCCCGTCATGACGCTCTATGTCGTCGCGCTCGTTGCCTGAGCGCCGCGGTGTCGCGCTCCTGGGATCGACCGGCTCGATCGGGACCCAGGCGGTCGACGTCCTGGCGGCGCATCCCCACGACTTCAGGGTGGTGGCGCTCGCGACCGGACACGATGGCGCGACGCTCGCGGAACAGGCCCGGCGGCTCCGACCGGCCGTGGTGGCCCTTGCCGATGCGGATGCCCTTGGGGGCCTGGAGCTCCCGGCCGGCACGGAACGGGCGTCGGGCCAGGACGCCCTCCTCGAGCTGGCGACGCGGGAGGACGTGGACATCGTGGTCGTCGCGACGGGCGGCATCGTGAGCCTTCGTCCGGTGCTTGCCGCGCTGCGCGCCGGCAAGGTCGTGGCAACGGCGAACAAGGAGACGCTGGTCGCCGGTGGCCACCTGGTCATGCCGGAGGCGCGGCGGCTCGCCGCGGTGCGCGCCGCGGGCGGGCCGGGCAACCCGTTCGCGAGCCCACTCGCCTGGCTCCGACCGATCGATTCGGAGCACTCGGCGATCTGGCAATGCCTCGTGGGCGAATCCATGTCGACCGTCGCCGCCCTCGTGTTGACCGCGTCCGGCGGGCCGTTCCTGGACGCGAGTCCCGACGACCTCGCGGCGGCGACCCCGGACGGTGCGCTGCGGCATCCCACCTGGACCATGGGCGCCAAGATCACCGTCGATTCGGCGACCCTCGCCAACAAGGGCCTGGAAGTCATCGAAGCGCACTGGCTGTACGATGTCGAGTACGAGGCGATCGAGGTGGTCATCCACCCGCAGAGCGTCGTCCACTCGGCCGTCCGGTTCGTCGACGGCTCCCTGAAGGCCCAGCTGGGCACCCCGGATATGCGACTCCCCATCCAGTACGCCATGACCTATCCCGACCGCCGGCCGTCGCCGGCCGCACCGCCCGACCTGATCGCGACGGCTCGACTGGACTTTCGTGCGCCCGATCTCGCGCGGTTCCCCGCGCTGCGCATCGCGCGCGAGGCGGGGATCGCCGGTCCACGCGCCTCTGCGACCCTGATCGCGGCCGACGACGTGGCCGTGACACGGTTCCTCGAAGGCTCGCTCGACTTCAACGGGATCCCGCGGCTCCTCGAGACCGCTGTCGAGCGGTTCGGCCATGGCGGCGATCCACGTCCCGACGTCGAGGCATTGGTCGCCCTCGATGCCGAGGTCCGGGCCGCGTTCGCGAACGGACCGATCGGCGGCGCGGCATGACCGGGTTCCTCCAGTCGATCGTCACCATCGTCCTGTTCCTGGCGATCCTCGGCATCCTCGTCGTGATCCACGAGCTCGGCCATTTCGTGACCGCCCGCCTGTTCGGCGTCCGCGTGCTCGAGTTCGGCATCGGGTTCCCGCCGCGCGCCAGGGTCCTGCGCTCGAAGGGCGAGACCCTCTACACACTCAACTGGCTGCCGATCGGCGGCTTCGTGAAGCTCGCCGGCGAAGATGGGAACGACGCGGACGACCCGCGCTCGTTCGCGGCCCAGCGCTGGCTCAAGAAGATGGTCATCCTCGCGGCCGGTGTCGTCATGAACGTCGTGCTCGCCTTCGTGATCTTCGCCGGGATCGCGTGGCTGTCCTCGCCGCTCATGGGCGTCCGGTTCTACGAGATCGTGCCGGGGTCACCGGCCGAGGCCGCCGGGCTCCGGCCGGGCGACGCCATCGTCGCCGTCGACGGTCAGCGGTACCAGTTCATCACCGGCGAAACGATCCTCGACGGCCTGCGCGCGCGAGCCGGGCAGACGGTCGTCCTGACCGTGGACGACGAAGCGGGGGTTCGACGCGACGTGACGGTCACCCTGCGTGACCAGGCCGCCATCGACGCGGGCCAGGGCGCCCTCGGGATCTCCCAGGAGGAACGGCCCTGGGAGGCTGCCTTCGACGGCGCGACGACGACGAACCCGTTGCCCGAGGCGATCAGGATCGGTGCGGACCAGACCGTCGCGGCATTGGGCCTCATCCTGGGCGGCCTCGGAACGCTCGTGTCCAGCTTTGCCGCCGATCCGACGGGCCCACCGCCGGTCGCGGGACCGGTCGGCATCGCGACCCAGATCGGCGACGTGTTCTGGAATGCCGGGCCGATCCTCACGCTCTATGTCGCGGGGATCCTCTCGGCCAACCTCGCACTGGTCAATATCCTGCCGTTCCCCCCACTCGACGGCGGGCGGATGCTGATGATCACGCTCAAGCGGATCTTCGGTGCGCGGATCAGCCTCCGTGCGGAGCAGCTCACATACGTCGTGGGGATGGTGTTCCTGTTCGCCTTCATCATCTGGGTGACGGGCTACGACATCATCCGCAGCCTCGGGGGAGGCCCGGCACCCACCCCATGACATCACCCGACACGCTACGACCACGGCGCCGGGCCACGGTCACGGTCGACGTCGGTGGGGTGCTGGTCGGCAGCGCCCATCCGATCGTCGTCCAATCGATGACGAACACCGACACGGCGGACGCCGACGGCACCGCGATCCAGGTCGCGCGGCTGGCCCACGCCGGCTCGCAGCTGGTCCGCGTGACGGTCAACACGGAACAGGCGGCGGCGGCGGTCCCCGAGATGGTGCGCAAGGTCCGCGGTCTTGGCGTGGACGTGCCGATCATCGGCGACTTCCACTACAACGGGCACAAGCTTCTCGTGGAGTACCCCGAGATGGCCGCGCTGCTCGCGAAGTACCGCATCAATCCGGGCAATGTCGGCGCGAAGCGTCATGACGAGCACTTCGCGACGATCGTTCGAGTCGCCATCGACAACGGCAAGTCGGTCCGCATCGGCGTCAACTGGGGCTCGCTCGACCAGGCCATCCTGACCGAGCTGATGGACGCCAACGCGCGGCTCCCCGAGCCGCTCGACGCGCGCGACGTGATGATCGAGGCGATGCTGCAGTCGGCCCTCCGATCCGCCGAGCTGGCCGAGGCGACCGGCCTCGGGCACGACCGGATCATCATCAGTGCCAAGGTGTCCGGCGTCCGCGACCTCGTCGACGTCTATCGGCTGTTGGCGGCACGCTGCGACTACCCGCTCCACCTGGGCCTGACCGAGGCGGGGATGGGCGACAAGGGGGTCATCGCCTCGACCGCCGGCCTTGCGATCCTGCTCAACGAGGGCATCGGCGACACGATCCGGGTCTCTCTGACCCCGGAACCCGGTGCGCCGCGCGAACGCGAGGTCGAGATCGCCCAGCAGGTCCTCCAGTCGATGGGTCTGCGCTCGTTCCTACCGCAGGTCAGCGCCTGTCCTGGTTGCGGCCGCACGACGAGCACGTTCTTCCAGGAGATGGCCCAACAGATCCAGGGCTACCTGAAGGACAGGATGCCCGAGTGGAAGGAGTCGCACCCGGGCGCCGAGGAGCTGCGTGTCGCAGTCATGGGCTGCGTCGTCAACGGCCCCGGCGAGAGCAAGCACGCGGATATCGGGATCAGCCTGCCGGGCACGTTCGAGGAGCCGGTGGCGCCCGTGTTCATCGACGGCAGGCTGGACCGCACGCTCCGCGGCGACGGCCTGGTCGCCGAGTTCATCGACATCCTCGAGGACTACGTCGCAACCCGGTATCCAGGCGCCGGGGTCGCCAGGCCGTCACAGGCCGACAAGGACGCCGCATCGATCACGCCGGTCGGCTGATCGGGCCCCGAGTGGCCGCCGTTTGAGCCGTCCACGCGTCCGGGTGTATACTCCCCGCAACTGAACGGCCGCTCCGTGACGTGGGTGACCCCCGCGTCTTTTTTTCGGACCGGCCGTGATTTGGCATCTGTGCGCAGAAGAGGAGGCGATCGTGAGTCGAGACTTCGTGGGCGCCCTCCTCCAGCTCAACGCGGAGAAGCAGGTCTCCCGTGAGCAGCTGATCGGGGCCGTCGAAGACGGCATCCAGTCGGCGTATCGCCGCGTGGCCGGCGACGAGGACATCCACGTCCAGATCGACGCCGAGTCCGGTCGCATCCGCGTCTTCCGCGCCCGCCGTGTCGTCGACGAGATCGAGGACGAACTGACCGAGATCACGGTGGACGACGCGCGCAAGCTCGAGGCCGCGGCGAAGGTCGGCGACATGGTCGAGACCGAGCAGCTCGACGGCGACGTGTTCGGCCGCATCGGCGCCCAGACCGCGAAGCAGATCGTCCTCCAGCGGATCCGCGAGGTCGAGCGCGACCAGGTCTTCGACCAGTTCGCCAGCCGCGAGGGAGAGCTCATCACCGGGACGGTCAATCGCGTCGAACCGCGCGCGATCATCCTCGACGTCGGCAAGATGGTCGAGGCGATCCTTGCCACGACCGAGCAGAGCGCGCTGGAGCACTACCGCATCGGCCAGAACGTCAAGGCGTTCGTGCTGGAGGTGCGCCGCTCGGTGCGCGGCCCGCAGATCTTCGTGAGCCGCACGCACAAGGGCTTCCTTCGCCGGCTGTTCGAGCTCGAGGTCCCCGAGATCCACAGCGGGACCGTCGAGATCAAGGCGATCGCCCGTGAGGCCGGCAGCCGCTCGAAGGTGGCCGTCGCCTCGCGCCAGGAAGGGCTGGACCCCGTGGGGGCGACCGTCGGCCAGCGCGGCGCACGCGTCCAGGCCGTGGTCGCGGAGCTCGCCGGCGAGAAGATCGACGTCATCCCGTGGAGCGACGACGCCGGTATCTTCGTGGCGAATGCCCTGAGCCCGGCGCAGGTGCTGTCGGTCGACATCGACGAGGAACACCGCATCGCGTCCGTGACCGTGCCCGAGCGGATGCTCTCGCTGGCGATCGGCCGCGAGGGTCAGAACGCCCGCCTCGCCGCCCGCCTCACCGGCTGGCGCATCGACATCCGAAGCGACGTGTCCGTCGCCGAGGCCAAGGCCGCCGCGGACGCGCCAGCCGATGGCGGTGCGACTGCGACGCCGGCCGAGACCGGCACGACCGACGACGATGCCCCAGTCGCTGAACCGGTGACCGCCACGACGGGGGAGGCCACCGGCACCGAGCCGGTGGAAGCCGCCGCGAAGCCGAAGCGGGCGACGAAGACGAAGGCGGCCACCGCCGGTGACGAGGGCGCGGTCGACACCACGACCGCCGAAGCCGGGGCCACGCCGACCGCGAGGGCGAAGCCGAAGGCCGCCGCCAAGCCCAGGGCCGCCGCCAAGCCCAGGGCCGCCGCCAAGCCGAAGGCCCCCGCGGCCAAGACCGCGGCCACCGCCGACGGGACGGACGTCGCGCCCGCAACGCCCAAGCGGACCACCAAGACCAAGAACACCGAGTCCGAGGCTGTCGCTCCCGCCCCCGAGGAGGTGGCGTCGTAGCCGCGGCCGCCCGTCCGGCGGCGCGATCGGTCAGCACCGCGCACCGGGCGCCGGTCCGGACCTGCGTGGCCTGTCGGACCGCCCGGCCCAAGCGCGACTTGCAACGCCTCGTCCGGACGCCGGACCATGACGTCGTCATCGATCCCACCGGGCGGCTCGCCGGCCGTGGCGCCTATGTGTGCCAGGGCACGGACTGCCTCGACCTCGCGATCAAGAATGGCGCCCTCGCGCGGGCGCTCGAGATCCCGCTCCCAGCCACGTTCCTCGAGGCCGTGACATCGGGAGCCCTCACCACGAACACCACACAAGGAGAAGCCCGTGGCCAGGAGTAGGAGCGGCACCCGCGGCCGTCGCGGCCCCCGCAAGCCGCCGCGTCGCGAGGGCGCACTCGCCTCGCAGGTCCAGACGATCGATCCCAGTGAGCGAGGCGCGATCGAGCTGCCCGGCACGATCACCGTCAAGGAGCTGGCCGAGCTGCTGACGGTCAACGTCGCGGACATCATCCGCGAGCTGATCAAGAGCGGGATCTTCGCGACGATCAACCAGCTCATCGACCGCGACACCGCGTCGTTGGTCGCGTCGGAGCTCGGCTACGAGGTGGCCGAGACGGTCGCGGCATCGACGAACGGCACCGGACCCGACGGCGAGACCGAGGGCCCGGCGCCCGAAGCCACCAAGGAGACCCTGTTCGACGAGGACGACGCTGCGGCGCTGCAGCCCCGTGCCCCGATCGTCACCGTCATGGGTCACGTCGACCACGGCAAGACGAGCCTGCTGGACGCCCTGCGCTCGACCGAGGTCGCTGCCGGGGAACGCGGTGGCATCACCCAGCACATCGGCGCGAGCGAGATCGATCACGACGGCAAGCGCGTCGTCTTCCTGGACACCCCGGGCCACGAGGCGTTCACGGCCATGCGTGCCCGCGGCGCCCGCGTCACCGACATCGCGATCATCGTGGTCGCGGCGGACGACGGCGTCATGCCCCAGACGCTGGAGGCGATCAGCCACGCGAAGGCGGCCAAGGTCCCGATCATCATCGCCCTCAACAAGATCGACAAGCCCGATGCGGACCCCGTCCGCGTGAAGACCGAGCTGACCGAGGCGGGCGTCGTCATCGAGGAATACGGTGGGGACGTGCCGCTCGTCGCGGTCTCGGCCAAGAGCCGTCAGGGCCTCGATGAGCTCATCGAGATGGTGCTGCTCGTCGCGGACCTGCAGGAGCTCACGGCGAATCCCGATCGTCCGGCCGTCGGCACGATCGTGGAGGCGCAGATGGACAAGAGCCGCGGTGCCGTCGCGACGGCCCTGGTCCAGACCGGCACGCTGCGGGTCGGCGACATCATCGTCGTCGGAGAGACGTTCGGCCGCGTCCGCGCGCTCGAGAACGACCGCGGCAAGCGGGTCAAGCAGGCCGGCCCCGCGAGCGCGGTGGTCATCCTGGGCCTGTCCGAGGTCCCCGAGGCCGGCGACATCCTTCGTGTCGTCGCCGATGACAAGGAAGCGCGTGCCTTGGTCGAGAGCCGCAAGGCGACCGTCGCCGCGAAGACCGGGGACGGGAGCGGTCGCGCGACCCTGGAAGACCTCTATCGCCAGATCCAGGCCGGCCAGGCCAAGGAGCTGCGCATCATCCTCAAGGCCGACGTGTCGGGCTCGCTCGGCGCGATCACCCATGCGCTCGAACAACTCGACCAGGATGAGGTTCGGATCAACGTCCTCCACGAGGCCGCCGGCGACATCACCGATAACGACATCATGCTCGCGACGGCGTCCGACGCGATCATCGTCGGGTTCAGCACGAACATCACCGAGACGGCTCGTCGGGCCGCCGAGGCCGAGGGTGTCGACGTCCGGATGTACGACATCATCTACAAGCTCACCGACGACATCGACGCGGCGCTCAAGGGCCTGCTCGAGCCGGTGGTCGTCGAGGTGGTCGAGGGCCGCGCCGAGGTCCGCCAGGTCATCAAGGTCGGCAAGAACACCCAGATCGCCGGTTCCTACGTGACCGACGGACGGATCATCCGCGGAGGCGCCCGCATCTGGCGTGGCGGCAAGATCATCGCGACCGACCGGATCGAATCGCTGCGGCGCTTCCGTGACGACGTCCGCGAGGTCCTCGCGAACTACGAGTGCGGCATCGGGCTCGCCAGCTTCCACGAGCTGGAAGAGGGCGACATCATCGAATGCTTCACGTCCCAGACCGTCTGCACGCGCGCCCGCAGCTAGGCGGCCCGTGACCCAGCGGACGGACCGAGTCGACGAGCTCCTGCGCCAGGAGATCGGCGCCATCGTGACTCGCGACGTGGCCGATCCCCGGATCGGCTTCGTGACGATCACGAAGGTCGAGACGACACCGGACCTACGGCACGCCAAGGTCTGGGTGAGCGTCATCGGCCAGCCGGCGGAGCGACGCGGGACCGTCGCCGCTCTCCAACGGGCGATGCCGTTCGTCCGCCACGAGCTGGGCCGCTCCCTGCGCATCAAGCGCATCCCGGACCTGCACGTCTCCCTCGACGATACGGCGGAACGGGGTACCCGCGTCCTCCAGCTCCTCAACGAGCTCGGCGCAGGCTCCGCGCCCGACGGCGACTTGCCCCTGGGCGAAACGCTGCCGACCCCGGTCGCGCGGGTCCACCACGAAGGCGACGACCCCGAGGAGCCGCCGTCGGCGGTCATCCCGCCGAAGCCACGGGGCCGCCGCCGGACCGGCCCGAAGAGCGCCGGTGCACCTGGATCCAAGCCCGGCTCGAGACGACGCGCCGGTCCGCGTCGGTGAGCATCGATCTCGGCACCTACCTGGACGACGTGCCGGACGCCGTCGTGGAGCGGCTCCGTCGTGCGCGGCGCGTGCTCGCGGTCGGCCACGAGAACCCCGATGCCGACACGCTCGGCGCGACGCTCGGCGTCGTCCATATCGTCGAGTCGTTCGGCGCGGTCGCGGACGCGGTCTGCACCGACCCCATCCCGCCGCTCTATGACTTCCTGGCCGGCGTGGAGCGCTTTCGCACCGATCCCGATCCCGCCGCCGACTACGACCTCCTGGTCGTGTCGGACTGCGGCTCGCTCGACCGGATCGGCGACGTCCGCGGTCGTCATCCGGGATTGTTCGATCGCCTGCCGCGCGTCGTCATCGACCACCACGCCTCTAACGACGCGGCCAGTGCCACCGATTGGATCGAGCCGTCGGCAGCGGCGACCTGTGAGATGGTGGCCCTGCTCGCGACCCGGCTGAACGTGCCCCTCGACGCGGGGAACGGGTCATTGGCTGCCGCATTGATGGCCGGGATCGTCATGGACACGGCCACCTTCGCGCACCCCAACGCGACGCCGCGGACACTGGCCGTGTCGGCGGCCCTGGTGGAGGCCGGCGCGCCCCTGTCCGATATCTCACGTCGGCTCTACCGGTCGAAGCCCGCTGCGCAGCTCCGGTTGTTCGGGCGGATCCTCGACCGGCTCGATAGCGTCGACGGCGGGCGCGTGATCCATTCGACGTTGCTGGATGCGGATCTCACCGCGACCGGGACACTCCCTCCACAATCGGAGGGCATCATCGACCTGCTCGCCCAGGCCGACGACGCGGAGGTTGCGATCCTGTTCAAGGAGGCCGGCGAGTCGACCCGGATCAGCGTCCGGACGAAGCCCGGCGGCGTGGACGCGACGGTGTTGACCGGGAAGTTCGGTGGCGGCGGCCACGCCCGCGCGGCCGGAGCCACGGTCCCGCTGCCCGTGGACCAGGCACGCCCGGCGGTCCTGGCCGAGGCCGACCGCCTTGCCGCCGAGGTCGTTCGCTGACCGTGGCCCACAAGTCCCTTGGGCCCGGGCTCGATGGCATCCTCGTCGTCGACAAGCCCGTCGGCCCCACTTCGCACGATATCGTCGGGCTCGTTCGCCGGCTTGCGGCCACGAAACGAGTGGGCCACGGCGGCACGCTGGATCCGTTCGCCTCGGGTGTGTTGCCGCTCTTCCTGGGTCGCGGCACCCGGGTGGTCGAGTTCCATCTGGCCGACAGGAAGCGCTACCGGGCGACCGTCTGCTTCGGAGCGTCGTCCTCCACCGACGACCTCGAAGGGGAGCTGACCCCGACCACCGGCCGCGCTCCGGTTCGTGCGGCGGTCGAGGCAACGCTCCCCGGACTGACCGGACCCATCTCGCAGCGTCCGCCGGCCTATTCCGCCATCAAGGTCGGTGGACGACGCGCCTACGCGCTGGCACGGGCGGGGGAGACCGTGACGCTTCCCGAGCGGCAGGTGACGATCCACGAGCTCTCGCTCGTCTCCTGGGACGACAGCGATCCGGGGCGTCCGATCGCCGTGCTCGACGTCACGTGCTCGGCCGGCACCTACGTGCGTGCCCTGGCGCGCGACCTCGGCGAGCGCGTCAGCAGCGCCGCGTACCTTGGCGCGTTGCGGCGAACGGCGGCTGGTCCGTTCCCGGAGACCGACGCCATCCCGCTCCATGCCGTGCGTGCCGCCGCCACCGACCAGCCGGGGGCCATCGCCCGCCTGCTTCGGCCGATCGACACGGGCCTCGAACGCTTCCCGGAGGTCGCCCTGACGCCCGCGGAGCTCGACGCGGTCGCCCGGGGCCAATTCATCCGGCCGGCAGCCGGCTTCGAGCCGGGGGCGGAACGCTATCGGCTCCGCGCGCCCGACGGCAACCTCGCGGCCCTGGCGATCGAGGCGCCCAGTGGGCGGCTGGCACCGGACAAGGTCCTCGTGGCGCCCGCCGGTTCGGTCGTGCCCGCTTGATGGACGTCGTCAGCGGGGTCGACGGGCTCCGTCCCGAACATGGCCCGATCTTCGCGGTCGTCGGCGTCTTCGACGGGTTGCACCGCGGTCACGCGTATCTGCTGGAGCGGCTCGTCGAGGAAGCGTCCGCCCGTTCGGCCCGCCCGACGGTGATCACGTTCGATGCGCATCCGGACGAGGTCCTGACCGGCACAGCCCCGCCGTTGCTGCTCCATCCCGACGAGCGGCTCGAGCGGTTGGAGGCGGCCCGCGTCGAGGTCACGGTCGTCCAGCACTTCGACGACGCCGTGCGCCGGACCCCGTACGACGCCTTCATCGCCAGGATCCAGGCGGGAACGTCCCTGGCCGGGCTGCTCATGACCCCCGACGCGGCATTCGGCTTCGAGCGGCGCGGGACACCCGATGCCCTCGCCGAGCTCGGCCGCGAGCGAGGCTTCGATGTCGTGGTGGCGCCACCGTTCAGCCTCGACGGCCGGACGGTCAGGAGCTCGGACATCAGGACCGCGATCGCGACCGGTGACCTGGCGGCGGCTGCCGATATGCTCGGACGACCGGTGACAGTCCGGGGTGAGCTCCGAGACGGGAAGATCGGGTTCGACTGGCCGATGGCCATGCCGCCCGACGGCGTCCATCCGTGTCGGATCGATGGAAGCCAGACGACCATCACGGTCGGCGGGGGTCGGGCATCCCTCGACGGACCGGCGCACGCCGACGGTCCGGTACGGGTAGAACTGCTCGTCTGAGGCGAAGAACGCGGGCCAGTCCCGTGGGCACCGAAGGGTCAGAGCCCCGGCTGCCACAGCGGCTCGTCGACCCCACGCTCGTGGTTCTCGAAGCGGGCCATGACGAAGAGCGCGTCGGACAGCCGGTTGAGGTAGGGGAGGACATGCTCACCGATGGGCTCGTCACGCGACAGGGTGATCGTCTCCCGCTCGGCCCGCCGACAGACCGTCCTTGCGACATGCAGCTGGGCGGCACCTGGCGACCCGCCCGGGAGCAGGAAGTTCGTGAGCGGCCCGACGACCGCGTTGAGCTCGTCGATGAGCCCTTCGAGGTGCTCGACGTGACGGGGCTGCACGGTCGGGATCGCCCCGCGCCGCTCGTCGTCCTCGGGCCAGCACAGGTCGGAGCCGAGATCGAACAGCTCGTTCTGGATCCGCCGCAACTCGTCCGCCAGCCGCCCTGTCAGGCCCAGGGCCAGGGCCACGCCGATCGTGGAGTTCAGTTCGTCGACCGTGCCATAGGCACTGACCCTGGCAGAATCCTTCGAGACGCGCCGGCCCCCACCGAGGCCGGTCATGCCCTCGTCGCCGGTCTTCGTGTAGATCCTGGTCAGCCTCGGCATGCGTCCGATCGTACCGCGCCGCCATCGAAGGCGGGGCCGTGATGCCTCGGTCGTGTCGTTTGACCGAACAGCCGCTGGCCCGTATCATCCGCCGGTCATAGATGGAAGAACATCAAGCAACAGATCGTGTCGGAGGACCGAGTGCCGCTCGCGCGGGAACACAAGCAGGAGATCATCACCGGGTATGCCACCAAGGAAGGTGACACCGGTTCGCCAGAAGTCCAGGTCGCGCTCCTTACCGAGCGGATCGCTGAGCTGACTGCGCATCTCCGAAGCTTTCCCAAGGACAACCATTCTCGCCGCGGCCTCCTCAAGCTCGTCGGCCAGCGCCGCCGCCTTCTCGCCTACCTGATGAAGAAGGACAGCGCGCGCTACCGGACCGTCATCGGACGGCTCGGACTCCGCCGCTAGCACCGCCGCTTCGGACCTCGGGCGTGAACGCCGGAGGTCCGCGCATATCCGGCGCCAGCAGCGCAGCAGGCTGACCCGCCCGCGGGTCGTCACCTCCTCCACGACCAAGGAGGATCGTTTCCCTTGTCTCAAACATTCGAGACGCAATTCGGTGGTCGCACGCTGACCATCGAGACCGGCAAGCTCGCAACGCTCGCCGGCGGCTCCGTCACCGTCCGATACGGTGACACCATGGTGCTCGGCACGGCCAACCGGTCCGAGCCCCGCCCCGGCCTCGACTTCTTTCCCCTGACGGTCGACTTCGAGGAGCGGATGTACGCCGCGGGCAAGATCCCGGGTGGCTTCATCAAGCGCGAGGCGCGCCCGTCGGAGCACGCCATCCTCGCCGCCCGCCAGACGGACCGGCCGATCCGGCCGCTCTTCCCCAAGGGCTACAAGGACGATGTCCAGCTCGTCATCACCGTGCTGTCGACGGACCAGGAGAACAACCCGGACGTGATCGGCACCATCGCCGCGTCGGCGGCCCTGACGATCAGCGAGATCCCGTTCAACGGTCCGATCGGCAGCGTCCGTGTCGGCCGCATCAACGGCGAGTTCGTGGTCAATCCGACGCACAGCCAGCTGGCCGACTCCGAGCTCGACCTGATCGTCGCCGGCACGCGCGACGCGATCATGATGGTCGAGGCGGGTGCCAAGCTCCTGCCCGAGGCGGTCATGGCCGAGGCCATCCTGTTCGGTCACCGGGCGCTGCAGCCCATCGTCGACCTGCAGGACGAGCTCCAGAAGGCCGTCGGCAAGGCCAAGCGGGTCCCGTATATCGAGCCGCCGACCGAATCGGTCCTCGACTTCGCCTCGGCGACCGACAGCAAGCGCGAGCTCGTCGTCATCGACGTCGAGACGACCGGTACCGACCCGAAGATGGCGGACCTCGTCGAGGTCGCCGCGGTCAAGGTCCAGGGCACAAAGGTCGTCGACCGCTGGTCGACGTTCGTGAACCCGGGCCGTCCCATCGTCGGCAACCAGATGCACGGCATCACCGACAAGGACGTGAAGGGCGCGCCCAGCCCGAAGGACGCTGCCGAGCAGTTGCTGGCCTTCGTCGGCGAGGGGCTGATCGTCGGTCACAACGTCGGCTTCGACCTCGGCTTCATCGAAGAGGCAAAGGGCGATGGCTTCCGATTCGGGCCGGGCACGTACCTCGACACCCTGGTCATCGCCCGCGAGGGCTATCCCGGCGCCGAGTCGTACAAGCTCGGGGACCTCGCCCGCTTCTTCGGCGTCGAGCTCTCCCAGAGCCATCGCGCCCTGCCGGACGCCGAGGCGACCGCGGAGCTGCTGCTCTGGTTCGCGAACGACCTCCCGGGTCGGATCACGGCGCTTCGTGAATTGATCGGCAACGCCGTCCGCGCACAGCGCAGCGGTGGCGACACGCCGGCGCTGCTCGAGGCGGCCCGCCGCGAGGCGCGCGTCAGCAAGAACCTCTTCAGCCTCCTCCAGAAGAAGACCGTTCGCCAGATCGTCCTCGACGAGGGCATCCGGATCGACGGCCGCGGCCTGACGGACATCCGTCCGATCTCCGTCGAGGTCGGTCTCATCCCGCGCGCGCACGGCTCCGGGCTCTTCACGCGTGGGGAGACCCAGGCCCTGACCGTGGCCACGCTCGGTTCCTCCTCGGACGTCCAGCGCATCGACACGATCAGTCCGGAGACCGAGAAGCGCTACCTCCACCACTACAACTTCCCGCCCTACAGCACCGGCGAGAACAAGATGATGCGCGGGCCCAGCCGGCGCGACATCGGGCACGGCCACCTGGCCGAGCGGGCGCTCGTGCCCGTCCTGCCGAGCCACGACGAGTTCCCGTACGTCATCCGCCTCGTGAGCGAGTGCGTGACGTCGAACGGGTCCACCTCGATGGCCTCGACCTGCGGCTCGACGCTCGCGCTCATGGATGCCGGCGTACCGATCAAGGCGCCGGTCGCCGGCGCGGCCATGGGCCTGATCAGCGAGCCGGATGGCCGGTTCGTCGTCCTGACCGACATCCTCGGCAAGGAAGACGCGATCGGTGACATGGACTTCAAGGTGACCGGCACGCGGGACGGTGTCACCGCCCTGCAGATGGACATCAAGGTCCAGGGCATCAGCGAGGCGATCATCCGCGACGGCCTGGCGCAGGCCTTGAACGCGCGACTGACGATCCTCGACAAGATGGCCGAGGTCCTCCCCGAGGCCCGCGCCGACATGAGCGACTTCGCTCCGCGCATCATCACGATCAAGATCAACCCCGAGAAGATCCGCGAGATCATCGGCAAGGGTGGATCGATGATCCGCAAGATCCAGGAAGAGACCCAGACCGAGATCAACGTCGAGGACGACGGCACCGTGGAGATCGCGGCCGTCTCCGGCGAGAACTCGCGCAAGGCGATCCAGTGGATCGAGTCGCTGACTCGCGAGGTCGAGGTCGGTGCGCTGTACCTCGGCAAGGTCACCCGGATCATGGGCTTCGGCGCGTTCGTCGAGATCCTGCCCGGGAAGGAAGGCCTGGTCCGCATCGGCGAGCTCGCCGACTACCACGTACCCACCGTCGAGGACGTCGTGTCCGTCGGGGATGAGGTGATGGTCGTCGTGACCGAGGTCGACCGACAGGGCCGCGTCAACCTGTCACGCAAGGCCGCCATGCAGCGCCACCTGGCGAAGGACCCCGTCTAGGGTCCTGTCTCGCCGGGCGGTCGCGCCCGGCTCCTTCGCTGCCCAAGACGACCGGTCGGTTCCCTCGAGAGCCGGCCGGTCGTCACGTTCGGGCGCGACGGACGCCACACAAGGGTGCCCGACGGATTACGGGCCGGCGTATTCACCCCATTGCTAGGAATGGCTCTCCGGCTGCCAGAACGTCCTCGTCCAGTGCCCTGATCGCCCGAATCACGCTTCGGTCGTGCTCGATTTGCGGCGCAACGACCGCGAGAGACGCGCGACTGGCCTCTGATGCGCGGTTCGTAGCCATCGGACGAACACGCGACCTCAGACGGGAGTGAACTCTCGGCCCAGGAACCCGTTCTGGGCGTTTGCACGCCTAGCGGCACTCGCCAGGTCGGAACCGATGGCATGACGGCCCGGCGCACCGGAACGTGGCCGTCACGGAGCGCATGTCGGAGCCGCCAGGACCCGCTGGTATACTCCCGCCGTGCCCGACCAGACCCAGAACGTAGCCGAGCCATGCCCACGATGAACTCGAAACCACTCACCGTCGCGGTCGTCGGCGCCACCGGCGTCGTCGGCGGCACGATGATCCGGATGCTCCGCGAGCGGCGGTTCCCGATCGGGGAACTGCGTCTGCTCGCTTCGGCGCGTTCCGCCGGCAGGAGCGTGGACATCGATGGGACGGAGCACGTCGTGCGTGAGGCGACGGCCGATTCCTTCGATGGCGTGGACATCGCGCTGTTCAGCGCCGGCGGCGACACCGCACGCGCGTTGGCTCCGCTCGCGGCCGAGCGTGGCGCGACCGTGATCGACAACTCGTCGGCGTGGCGGATGGACCCAAACGTGCCCCTCGTCGTGTCGCAGGTCAACCCGGACGACCTGGAGAATCACGAAGGCATCGTCGCCAACCCGAACTGTTCCACGATGCAGCTCGTCCCCGTGCTCATGGCCCTGCGCGATGCCGTGGGCCTCGAACGGGTCGTGGTGGACACCTACCAGGCGGTGAGTGGGACCGGCGGCAAGGCCATCACGGAGCTCCAGGCCCAGATCGAGGCACACGTGGGCGGCACGCCCCTCGAGGCGTCCGTGTATCCCCACCAGATCGCGTTCAACGCCCTCCCGCAGGTCGATGTCTTCCTCGACAACGGCTACACCAAGGAGGAGTGGAAGGTCGTGACCGAGAGCCGCAAGATCCTGCACCTGCCGGATCTCAGCGTGTCGTGCACCGCCGTCCGCGTCCCCGTGTTCGTCGCGCATAGCGAGGCCGTCCACGTCCAGACCAGGGATCCCATCACGCCGGAGCGTGCCCGGACACTGTTCGGCGCCGTGCCCGGGGTCATCGTCCAGGATGATCCGGCGACGTCGACCTATCCATTGGCGACCGACGCCGCGGGCACCGACGACATCTATGTCGGTCGGGTCCGCCAGGACGCCTCGATCGAGGATGGACGCGGACTCGCGTTCTGGGTCGTCAGTGACAACCTGCGCAAGGGCGCGGCCACGAACGCGGTCCAGCTGGCGGAGATCCTGGTGGAGCGGGGCTGGGTCAAGGCCGCCGCGGCACGAAACGCGGCCGGAACGGCCGCGTGACCGACGCCGAGCGCCGCGCGGCGCTCGAGGCGATCGCCGCGGAAGTCCGAGTCTGCACCCGCTGCCGCCTCCACGAGACCCGCACGAAGGCCGTCCCCGGTGAAGGCGATCCCTCGACCGAGGTGATCTTCGTGGGCGAGGGCCCCGGGATGAACGAGGACCGCGAGGGCCGTCCGTTCGTCGGCCGCGCCGGCGGTCTGCTCGTGAACCTCCTCGGCCACATCGGCTGGAGCCGCGAGGACGTGTTCATCACGAACATCGTCAAGTGCCGTCCGCCCGGAAACCGCGATCCAGAGCCGGACGAGGTCGCGGCCTGTGCGCCCTACCTGGAACGCCAGCTCCGGGTGCTCGATCCGGCCGTCGTCGTCACCCTCGGCCGTCATTCGATGGGTCGGTTCATGCCGGGTGTCAGGATCTCGCAGGCGCATGGCACGACTCGTCCAGCCGACCAGGAGACCGGGGCGACGGACGCGACGGTGTTCGCGATGTATCACCCGGCCGCCGCCCTGCGCACGCCATCGATCGAGCGCGAGAGCTACGAGGACATCGCGCGCATCCCGGGCGTGCTCACGGATGCCCGCGCCCGCCGCGCCGAGCGGCTCCGAGCCGCACGCGGCACGCAGCACGCATCACCGGGTCCGGACGGAACGCCGACGGCGACCGGCGCCACGACCGCGACTGCGGCGACGGCCGCCATCCCGACCGCCCCCACCTCGGCCGCTTCAGCGCCCGGCCCAGCCACGGATCCCGCCCAGGGCCCCACACCGCCCGACACCGAGCCCGCGGCCGATCAACTCAGTCTCTTCTGACGTCCCCATACAGGAACATCCATGACCATAACTCCAACAGCGCCCCCCGGTCAGCCCCTTCGCATCATCCCGCTCGGCGGGGTCGGGGAGATCGGCAAGAACATGTACGTCTTCGAGTACGGCGACGACATCGTCGTCATCGACTGCGGGCTCATGTTCCCCGACGAGGAGATGTTCGGCATCGACCTCGTCATCCCCGACATCAGCTATCTCAAGGAGCACCGCGCCAAGGTGCGGGCGTTCCTCATCACCCATGCCCACGAGGACCATGTCGGCGCCCTGCCGTACGTCCTGCCCGAGTTCCCGGGCGTGCCGGTCTACGCCAGCACGCTGGCCCGGGGACTGCTCGGCAACAAGATCAAAGAGCACAAGCTCCACAACAATCCGCTGATCGCCCTCGAGCCCGGCGACGAGCTGCAGATCGGACCGTTCGGCGTCGTGCCGTTCCGCGTCGGGCACTCGATCCCGGACGCCATGGGCATCGCGCTGCGGACGCCGATCGGGACCATCGTCCACACCGGTGACTTCAAGTTCGACCACACCCCCGTTGACGGCAAGCTGTCGGACTTCGCGATCCTCGCCAAGCTCGGCGCCGAGGGCGTCGCGTGCCTGCTGTCCGACTCGACCCGTGCGGAGAACCCGGGCTACACGCCGTCCGAGCGGACGGTCGGCGAGGCCTTCCGGGAGATCATGGAGCCGCTCACCGGCCGAGTGATCGTCGCGACCTTCGCGAGCAACATCGCCCGTGTCCAGCAGGTCCTGGACGCTGCGGCCGACATGAATCGCAGCGTGTCGGTGATCGGGCGCTCGATGGAGCAGAACTTCAAGATCGCGACCGACCTCGGCTACCTCACGTACGACGCGTCGCGGATCGTGTCGAAGGACCGGATCAAGGACCATCCCGACTCGCAGCTCGTCATCGCCACGACCGGCGCCCAGGGCGAGCCGATGGCCGGCCTCGCCCGCATGGCCAATCGGGATCATCGCTTTGTCGAGATCCAGCCAGGCGACACCGTCATCGTCAGCGCGAGTCCGATCCCGGGCAACGAGGAGTACGTCTCCCGGACCATCGACAATCTGTTCAAGGCCGGTGCGAACGTGTACTACCACACCATCAAGCGTGCACACGTGTCCGGTCACGCGAGCCAGGAGGAGCTCAAGCTCATGCTCGGGCTGACCAAGCCGAAGTACTTTATCCCGATCCACGGCGAGTTCCGGATGCAGGTCCAGCACGGCCGCCTGGCCACTGAGACGGGCGTCGAGCCGGAGAACGTGTTCATCATCGAGAACGGCACGCCGATCGAGCTCTACGAGGACGGCTCGGCCCGGCGTGGGACCCCGGTCACGGCCGGATACGTCTTCGTCGACGGGTTGTCGGTCGGCGACATCGGTGAGGTCGTCCTGCGCGACCGGCGCTCCCTGGCCAACGATGGCATGTTGATGGTGGTGGTGACCGTCGACAAGCAGACGGGCACGGTCGTCGGTCGGCCGGAGATCGTGACCCGCGGGTTCGTCAAGCTGAATGAGCTGGACCCGATCATGGACGAGGCCGTCGATCGGGTGGTCAAGGCCCTCGATACGCCGGGCGACCACATCAGTGAGGTCGCCCTGCTCAAGACCCAGGTCAAGGAGGCCCTGTCGCGGTACCTCTACGAACAGACCAAGCGCCGGCCGATGGTCTTCCCCGTCGTGGTCGAGGTCTGAGCTTGGCGACACGTCGACGGGCGAGCACGACCCGCTCCAGCGCCACGAGGAGCACCGCCGGCAGGACGCCGCGGCGCCGCCGGTCGAGCGGCTTCGCGGGCCGTGTGAGCCCGGAGGTCGTGCGTTCGATCCTGGGGACCGCGATGATGGCCCTCGGGGCGATCACGCTCATCGCGCTCGTCCTCCCGGGTGAAGGCGCCCTCACCGATTGGTGGCGCGACTCGATCGCCCCCTGGTTCGAGACCGGTCGATGGCTCCTGCCGTTCCTGCTTCTCGCGGGCGGCTGGTGGATCGCTGCCGGACCGGGCAAGAAGGCGGGCTCCGGTTGGGGGATGACCCTCGGTGGGCTGGCGGTCGCCTACGTGGCGGGTCTCGGGGCATTCGAGATCCTCGCCAGCGACCTCTTCGACGCCGAGCGCGGCGGTGGGCGGATCGGCCGATTCCTGGCCGCGAACCTCGAGCCGCTGCTCACCGGACCGGGCGCGATCGTACTGCTCGTGGCGATCGGCGTGCTCGGGTTGATGGTGGCCTTCAACCTGCAGCTGCGCCAGCTCGTGGCCCCGTTCACCGGGACCGCTCGCTGGGTCGGCTCGACGACGGCCGAGTCCCTGCGTCGCGCACAGGAAGCGCGTCCGGGAGGTGCCGACGCCGCCACCAACGGTACCTCCAGAGTGAAGCCGGCCACGAGGGACCCGGTCGTTGTCCCGATCGACTCCGTGGACGACGCCGCGCGGAGCATTCTCGACGAACCGGCGCCGCGGTCCGGCCAATCGCCCATGAGTCAGACTGTCTGGACCGGCCCGACCGACGGTGGCAGCGGTGGGTCCGTCCGGCCGGCGTATGGCAGCGCCACGCGGGGTGCGACCGCCCTCGTCGGCGATGCGCCCACCGCGCTGGAGTCGCTCAATGCGATCGACTGGACCCTGCCCGCCATCGACCTACTGGAGCCCCGTGCGGCCGCCCGTGTCGGGAACGCCGTCGACCACGCCTCGAACACCCGCCGCATCGAGGAGAAACTGCTCAGCTTCTCGATCCCGGCCAAGGTCGTGGCCGTCAACTCCGGCCCCGTCGTGACCCAGTACGAGGTCCGCCCCGAGCACCACGTCAAGGTCTCGCGCATCGAGGCGCTGGCCGACGACCTGGCCATGGCCCTCGCCGCCCGCTCGATCCGCATCGAGGCGCCGATCCCGGGCAAGGACGTCGTCGGCATCGAGATCCCCAACTCAGTCAGCGAGGTGGTCGGCTTCCAACCGCTCGTCGACGAGAGCCAGATGCTCGATTCCACGAGCCCGCTGACATTCGCCCTAGGGCGGGACGTGTCGGGCAAGGCGTACGCGGTCGACCTGGCCAAGATGCCGCACCTGCTCGTCGCCGGTGCCACGGGCTCCGGCAAGAGCGTGTGCGTGAACGCGCTCATCACGAGCCTGCTGATGCGCGCCCGGCCCGACGAGGTCCGGATGGTCCTGGTCGACCTCAAGCGCGTCGAGCTGGCTCCCTACAACGGTCTGCCGCACCTGCTCCAGCATGTGATCGTGGAACCGGCCGAGGCCAAAGCCGTGCTGAACTGGGCGGTCCGCGAGATGGAGGACCGCTACAAGCTGCTGGCCGCCCACAGCGTCCGCAACATCGCCGCGTTCAACGCCCGGCCCGAGGCCAACGGCCCGTTCGACCCGGCCATCGGGACACGAGACGCCGCCGGTGGCGGGTCCGCCACGGCGGCCGACACCAGCGCGGAGCGGATGCCCTACATCGTCCTGATCATCGACGAGCTCGCCGACCTGATCATGCGCGAGGGCCGCAAGGTCGAGGATCCGGTCGTCAAGATCGCCCAGAAGGCCCGTGCGGTCGGCATCCACCTCGTGCTCGCGACGCAGCGTCCATCGGTCAATGTCGTGACCGGCCTCATCAAGGCCAACGTGCCCTCGCGCATCGCGTTCGCGATGGCCTCGATGATCGATTCGCGGACGGTCCTCGATTCACCGGGCGCCGAAGACCTGATCGGGCGGGGCGACATGCTCTACCAGCCGGTCGACCTGCCGCGGCCAGTCCGCATGCAGGGTGTCTTCGTGAGCGATCAGGAGGTCGGGGCGATCACCAAGCATTGGCTCGACCAGACCGGCGGTCGCACGTTCTACGACGAGGGCATCCTCGCCTTCGCGGACCCGGAAGACGGGGTCGGCTCCGACAACGGCCAGTTCGCCTGGCTGCGAAAGCTCGGCGTCGACGAGATGACCGTGCCCGCGGCCGAGCTGGTGATGACCATGCAGAAAGCGTCCACCTCGATGCTCCAGACGAAGCTCAAGCTAGGCTTCTCGCGGGCCAGCCGGGTCATGGACGAGCTGGAGCGCTACGGCATCATCGGACCGCAGGATCCACGCAATCCAGCCACGCCCCGCCAGATCTACGGGCCCGAGAACTGGTTCAGGACACAGGACGACATCGATGATCCCGGTGATTGAGCCACGCACGGGGCCATTCGTGCCCATATGGTCCCGGGCAGGGCTGGGGTATCCTGTGCCGACGGTGGTCGTCGGGGCGGCGCGGGACCAGGACGGCCGGTACACGACCGGGCGCGATGAGGATGGGACTGCGCGATGACCACACGGGACCAGGTCCGACGGGCCGTCAGGGCCGATCGCGGCGAGGCGCGTGCGATCACGGCCGAACCCGCCCCGGGCCTGCCTGAACGGCTTCTCGCCGCACGCGAACGCAAGGGTGTCGACCTGTATCGCGCCGAGCGGGACACGAAGATCCGCGTTCGCTACCTGGCCGCGCTCGAGCGCGGCGACTACCGGGAGCTGCCGGGCAACGTGTACACGAAGGGCTTCCTGCGCAACTACGCGCTGTACCTCGGCCTCGATCCGGATGACGTGCTCCTGCAGTGGCGTCGCGAACGGGGAGACCCGCGCGAGCCCCAGGCGGTCATCACGGTGCCGCGGCCCATCGCCACGCCGCGCAAGGGTCTGACGTTCTCCCCGAGCCTCGTCGTCTTCGCGCTGCTCACGGTGGCCGTGCTCGCGTTCGCCGCGTACCTCGGCGTCCAGCTGCTGCGCTTCGCCAAGCCTCCGACGATCGCCGTCACGAGCCCCGCAGCGGCCGTCGTCGATGCCGATGAATCGGCGACCGAGTACGTCCTGCGCGGGACCTCGAGCGCGGGCGCCACGATCTCCATCGCCACGCCCGGTCGTGACCCCTACAGCGTGAGCGCCGACGCCGATGGTGACTGGAGCGCGAGCGTCGAGCTGCGGCGCGGCCGGAACCAGTTCGAGGTGTCCGCGGTCGACCCCGACACGGGCAAGCAGTCGGAGGCCTCGGTCAGCCTGTTCATCACGGTGCCGTTCCTGGTGATCGAGGCGCCGACCCTCACGGTGGACCAGCCGGCCGACAGCGCGACGTTCGAGAACGGCGCGATCCCGGTCCAGGGCCGGACGACGAATGCCGACTCGGTCGTGGTGAGCGCCACGTATTCCGGTCCCGCGGCACCCGCCGCAGGTTCCGGGGCCGCCACACCGGCCCCACCGGCCGTCCCCGCCCCGGCCACCGTCGAGGTGGCGGAGGACGGCACGTTCACGACTCCGTTCGAGCTCACCGCCGGACGCTGGGCGATCACGGTGACCGCATCGAGCCCGGAGGGTAAGACGGCATCCCTGACGCGGGCGGTCACGGTCGCCTACAAGGGTGTCAATCTCGTCGTGTCGATCGAGGGTGGGCGGGCCTGGATCAAGGTCTGGGTCGACGGCAAGATCCACCCCGACATCGGGGCGGCGGGCCGGGTCTACGCGAATGGCAAGAAGTTGACCTTCAATGCCAAGGAGTCCATCGAGGTGCGCACCGGCTCGTCGGGCGTCACGCACTTCGCGCTCAACGGGACGTCGCTTGGCGCCCTGGGCCGCAGCGGCACCCCCGAGACGTGGCTCTTCCAGCCGCCCGCCAAGCCCGAGATGACCCAGCGTCGCTGACGGACGTGCCAGCGACGGACGGACGTCCCACGGACGAGGAACTGCTGGACCTCGCTGAGCGGGTCGGGGCCGCCTGCCGTGCCGGGTCCGTGACGCTCGCCACCGCCGAGTCCTGCACCGGCGGGCTCATCGCGCACCTGATCACGGAGGTACCCGGTTCCAGCGCGTACTTCCACGGGGGCCTCGTCACGTACGCAGACGCGGCGAAGACGACGCTCGCCGCGGTGCCTCAGGCGGTGCTGGAAGCCCACGGGGCGGTCTCGGCCCAGGTCGCCGTGGCGATGGCCGAGGGTGCACGCCAGCAACTCGGTGTGGACGTCGCCGTGGCGGTCACGGGGATCGCGGGACCCGATGGTGGCACTGACGCGAAGCCCGTGGGTCTCACCTACGTGGCCGTGGCCGACCGCGAGGGTGACGACGTGCGACGGCACGTCTGGTCGGCAGATCGCGCCGGCAACAAGCGGGCGAGCGCAGCAGCTGCGCTGTCGATCGTGCTCGAGCGCCTGGCCCAGACCGACTCGTGACGCGCGACGCGGCCGCCATCGGCGCGGGCCTCGCGCCGGCGCGCCGCGCACGACCCATCCCCGCCGGCCAGCGGGTCCACATCGTCGGCGCCGCGGGCGCGGGGGCGAGCGCGGCCGCGCTCCTCGCCCATCACGCCGGTGCGCTCGTCAGTGGCTGCGACGCCGGGGGCGCATCTCCGTACACGCCGCCACTCGAGGCGGCCGGCATCATCCTCGACTGGCGCCACGATGCAGGGCACATTACGGGCCCACCGGTCCCCGACCGGGTCGCCGTGACCAAGGCCCTGACCGCGGTCGACCCGGACCACCCCGAACTGGCCGCCGCCCGTGCGGCCGGGATCGTCATCGAGCCATGGCAGCAGGTCGTCGCCGATGCGGCGGCGGGTCGCACGCTGGTGGGCGTGGCAGGGACCCACGGCAAGAGCACGACCGCAGGCTGGCTCGTCCATGTCCTCGTCGAGGCGGGGCTGGACCCGTCGGCATTCGTCGGCGCCCTGCTCCCGCCGTCCATCACCGATGGACTCGCTTCGACGGCCAGGATTGGGAACGGGGCGCCGTTCGTGGTCGAAGCGGACGAATACGCCGGCAACTTCGACGCGTATCGCCCCGAGATCGCGATCGTCACCGGGGCCGAATGGGATCACCCGGACGTGTTCGCCGATGAGGCCGCGGTCATCGACACGTTCGTCGCATGGCTGCGCCGCGCCCCTGACGGGGCCGTGGCGGTCATCAACGTCGGCGATCCCGGCGGTGCGGCCGTGGCGCAGCACCTGGCGGACAGCCACCTGCGGATCGTCGGGACAGGCGTCCTGGACGAACCGCCGTCGGGCCTGGCACGTGCCGCCGGGGCGATCGAGGCGCGCTACCGGACCCGGGCGGGAGCCGCCAAGGCGGTCCTGGGTCGCATCGTCGCGAGCGATCCAGCCGGAACGGCCGTGGAAGTGCTCGGCCTGGACCTCGAGGATGCATCCCTCCCGGTCCACCTCACCAGCGCCGGACGACACAACGTGGCCAACGCGCTGGGCGTGGCGGGGGCGGCGCTGGCGCTGGGCCTGAAGGCAGACGACATCGTCGTCGCCCTGGGTACGTTTCCCGGGGTGGGCCGCCGTCTCGAGCGCAAGGGAGAAGCCGCCGGTGTCGTGGTCTACGACGATTACGGCCATCACCCGACCGCCATCCGGGAGACCCTGGCCGCGATCCGCCAGCGTGAGCCGGGCCGCCGCGTGTGGGCGGTCTACGAACCGTTGACGTACCATCGGACGGCCGCGCTCCTGCCCGCGTTCGCCGAGGCGCTGGCTGCAGCCGACGCGGTGGTCGTCGCCGACATCTGGGCCGGGCGGGACCCCGACACGACGGTCGCCTCCGCCGCCGGTCTCGCCGAGGCCGTGGCGCAGGCCCGCTCCGGGATCCCCGTCGAGGCGCCCGGCGATGTCGAGGCGACCGCGGACTGGCTCGCGCACGAGGTGCGTGCCGGCGACGCCGTCCTCGTCATGGGTGGCGGGCTCAGCTACCGGATCGGCGAAGGACTGTTGCGACGACTCGGATCGGAGGACTGACCGTGGATCACGCTTCCGCCGCCGACCTCCTCGATCGGTACAAGCGCGCCTGGGAGACATTCGATGGCGACGCCTGGGTCGAGCTGTTCTCCGACGACGCCGAGTACCACGAAGACCCGTTCGAGCCCGCTCTCGTCGGGTCGAATGCGCTCAGGGCATACTTGCTCGAAGCGTCCGAGGCCCAGGATCAGGTCGAGATGACCGTCGAACGACACTGGGTGGTCGGCGACACGATCCTCGCAGCGTGGCATGCCAGTTACGTCCAGCGCACGAACCGCGCTCGCGTCCGACTCGCCGGCTTCATGACGCTCGAGATCGCCGGCGACGGCAGGATCCGTCGGTTCCGTGAGTGGTGGCACCGGCGCGAGGCGCCGCTGACCGGGTAGGAGAGGAGACCGATGGCAGGTGATGCGTCATTCGACGTCGTCAGCGACTTCGACGAACAGGAGCTGCGAAATGCGCTCGATCAGGTCCGGCGCGAGGTCGGCCAGCGCTTCGACTTCAAGGGCGTCACGGTCGACCTGACCCAGGCCAAGGAGGAGCTCGTCCTCGTCACGGATGACGAGTATCGGGCCAGCGCGGTCAAGGACCTCATCGAGTCGAAAGCCATCCGGCGCAACCTCTCGCTGAAGATCTTCGACTGGGGCAAGATCGAACCCGCGGGTGGGAACAAGGTGCGCCAGGAGGTCAAGCTCCGCCGCGGGCTGTCCGAGGACATCGCCAAGCGCATCACCAAGCTCATCCGCGACGAGTTCCCAAAGGCCAAGTCGCAGATCCAGGGCGATGCCGTCCGCGTATCGAGCAAGAGCAAGGACGAGCTCCAGAAGGTCATCACACGCCTGCGTGAGCTCGACGAGGCCGTCCCCCTGCAGTTCCAGAACTATCGCTGAGGTGCTGCGTGATGCCCGGAGCTCGGTTCGCCCGCATCGTGATGATCATCGTCACGGTCCTCATCGTGCTCGGCCTCATCGCATCGGCCGTCGCCTATCCGGTCGCGGTCTGAGCGCGGCCATGCCCTGGAGCGACGTCCGATGACGGAGCCCGTGACCGAGACGCCCCGCGTGCCGGCCGGCGAGTTCCCGGCCGAGCAGCCGCCGAGCCCGATCGAGGAGCCGCCCGCGCCGGTCGGTCTGCCGCCGGCCGAGCAGCCGCCCGCGCCGGTCGACGTGCCGACGACGCCCATCGAGGACCCGCCGACACCGCTCGACGAGCCCCCGACGCCGGGGGAACATCCGCCGATGGAGGCGCCTGGAGCGCCGACGGACGCACCCTCGATCCAGGCGCGCGACACCGCGACGGGGGAGGCTGCCGAAGCACCACCACGCACCGTGGGGAGGCTGGTCGCCGACGGCTTGCGCGCCGCCGGCGTGCGCTATGCGTTCACCGTGCCAGGCGAATCGTTCCTGGGCCTGCTCGACGCGTTCGGCGATGCCGGGATCCGCGTGGTTGCCACTCGCCATGAGGGCGGCGCGGCGTTCATGGCCGAGGCACACGGTCAGCTGACCGGCCGCCCGGCAGCCTGCCTCGGCACCCGCGGCGTCGGCGCAGCGAACCTCGCCATCGGCATCCACACGGCGCGCCAGGATTCGACCCCGATGTTCGCCCTGGTCGGCCAGGTGGAGCGGGCGCATCGCGGTCACGAGGCATTCCAGGAGATCGACCAGGTGGCGACCATCGGCGGCCTCGCGAAATGGGCCGCTGAGCCAGGCCAGGCCACCGACGTCGCGGCGGCCCTGTCCGAGGCGATCCGCCAAGCTCTTGGCGGCCGACCCGGCCCGATCCTGCTGTCGATGGCCGAAGACCTGCTCGACCAGCCGGCGCCGACGGATGCGCGCGTGGAGAGCGCCCGGCCCGGCCCGGCCCGGCCCGGCGACGACGACCTGCGAGCCGCGATCGAGTTGCTCGCATCTGCCGAGCGACCGGCCATCCTCGCCGGCGGCGGTGTCCTGCGCGCCCGGACGTCGACCGAGCTCCTGCGCTTCGCCGAGCTGCTGCAGGTGCCCGTCATCGCGGCGTGGCGACGAGCGGACGTCATCTCGAACGATCACCCGCTGTACCTCGGCATGGCCGGCTTCGGCGCCCCCGCGTCGGTGCGTGAACGGCTCGCGGCCGCCGATGCCCTGCTCGTGATCGGGTCGCGGCTGAACGAGCCGACCTCCTACGACGACACGATCCCGGCGGCGACGACCCGCTGGGCGCATGTCGACCTGGAGCCCACACGACCCGACGGCCTGTCGACGCCCGCGTTGACCGTCGTCGCCGATGCGCGCGCGTTCCTGCGGGCGGCGAACGAACGGCTCCTCGGCAAGGCGGTCCTCGATGCGGAGCTCGTGCGACGTCGCCAGGCCAACAACGCGGCGGACCGTGCCGCATGGGAGGCCGCGACGATCGTCGACGCCGACGCGGACGCCTGGACGGGCCCGGGAGTCCACCCTGGTCGCGTCGTGGCCACCCTCCGCGACGTGCTGCCCGATGACGCCATCCTCACGACCGACGCCGGCAACTTCGCCGGTTGGGCCGGACGCGGTTTTCGGTTCCGCAAGCCGGGCACCTTCCTGGGACCGACCTCGGGGGCCATGGGGTACGGGATCCCCGCTGCCATCGCGGCCTCGCTGGTGCATCGCGACCGGCCGGTCGTGGCGCTCGTCGGGGACGGCGGCATGGCGATGACGATGGCGGAGCTCGAGACGGCCACCCGCGAGCACGCCCGCATCATCGTCCTCGTGTTCGACAACGAGCGCTACGGGACGATCCGGATGTGGCAGGAGACCCGCGGGACCGGCGAGGGCGTTGCCACCGAGCTCGGACCGGTCGACTTCGCCGCGATCGGGCGCGCGTTGGGCGCCCGTGGCGTGCGCGTGGATCGCGACGCGGACGTCGAACCGGCCATCCGGCAGGCGCTCGTGGAGGAACGCTCGACGGTCATCCAGCTCGCGCTCGACCGGGCGTGGGTATCCGTCGATCAGCCGGCAAGCCCCGCGGGCTAACCCTCGCGGCGGGCCAGCACCGAGAACGACAGCGGAATCCGGCCCCGTTCGTCCTCGCGGACGTCGGCGTGGCCGTTCCACCAGTCCGTCGGGTGCTCCGTGACCCGTTCGACCGTGAGCCCGGAACCGAGGACGGCCGTGACGATCTCGCCGAGCGTCCACGCTCGAGCGAACTTCCAGGCCTGCTCGTCGTCATCGAGCGAGAGGCGGTCGATGTACTCGGGCGCCCAGCCCTTCGATGCCTCGGGACCGGCGAAGTAGTCGTAGTCGGTCGCGACCCAGCCGCCATCCGAGTCAACGTCGAACAGCCACTCGGCCGGGTGGCCTTCGAACAGCACGAAGCGACCACCGGGCGCGAGCAGGCGGTATACCACCGCAGCCCAGGCATCGAGGTCCCCCAGCCATATCAGCGATCCTCGGCCGGTGTACAGGAGGTCGGCGGTGCCGTCCAGTTCGGCGGGCGTGTCCAGGACGTCGGCCTCGATCCAGCGCGCGGGCGCCCCGAGGGCGGCCGAGAGCCGGCCGGCGAGCTCGAGCATGCGCGGGCTGAAATCGACCCCGACGACCTCGTCCGCTCCCAGGTTCCAGAGCGAGAGCGTGTCGCGACCGCCGGCGCATTGCAGGTGGATCGCCCGACGGCAACGTCCGTGCAGATCACCGAGGAGCTCGAGCTCCGGCGGCAGGAGATTCGTGCCACCCGATGAGATCAGCGCGAGGGCCTCGTCGTACCAACCGGCATAGCGCTCCGCCGCCTCGTCCCAGGCTTGCCGGTTCGAGGCGTGCATCCCGCGGACGTCGGCGCGCTCCGCGGCCGTGGCGGGGCGGATCTGCGCATGCGGTTGGTCGGGGGTCACGTCGGCGAGTCTACGACTCGACCGGCGTGCATTGTCGTTGACACCGCAACTACATCCCTGCTATCGTCGTGGCAGCACCAAAGGAGCCCCGAACCCATGCCCGCCGTCGTCGTCGATGACATCTCGATCCTGCCAAGGATCCCCGTGCCCGACCCTGCCGTCGCGCGTCAACGCGCTGTCCGTAGCATCACGAACGCCCCGCACGGCTTCGAAGGGGAGGGGTTCCCGGTCCGCCGCGCCTTCGCCGGGGTGGCACTCGAGGATCTCGACCCGTTCATCCATCTCGACCAGATGGGCGAGGTCGACTACGCGCCGGGCGAGCCCAAGGGCACGCCGTGGCACCCGCACCGCGGGTTCGAGACGGTGACCTACATGATCGACGGCACGTTCGAGCACAGCGACTCGAACGGTGGCGGCGGGCTCATCACCAACGGCGATACGCAGTGGATGACCGCTGGCTCGGGCATCCTGCATATCGAGAAGCCGCCGGAGGCGCTGGTTCGCAGCGGCGGGCTCTTCCACGGCTTCCAGCTGTGGGTCAACCTCCCGGCGGACCAGAAGTGGTCACCGCCGCGCTACCAGGACATTCGCGCGGGGGAAGTCGCGCTCGTTTCGTCGCCCGACGGGGGCGCGCTCGTCCGGGTGATCGCGGGCGACGTCGCCGGCCACGCAGGGCCCGGTTCCACATACAGCCCGATGACGCTGGTCCACGCCACGCTCAGCCCGGGCGCGCGACTGGCCCTGCCCTGGCGACCGGACGACAACGCCCTGGTCTACGTCATGGCGGGAGGGGGGAGCGTCGGCGATGAGGGACGCCCGATCGGGGCAGGCCAGCTGGCGGTGCTCGGTCCAGGCGACGCCCTGACCGTGGCCGCGTCGACACGGCAGGATCGCCACACGCCCAACATGGACGTGCTGGTGCTGGGCGGCCGTCCCATCCGCGAGCCCGTGGCCTGGATGGGCCCCTTCGTGATGAACACCCGCGAGGAGATCCTGCAGGCCGTCGCCGACTACCAGGCGGGCCGGCTGGGCAGGATCCCGGCGGTGCACAACGCGCCCACCACGATCATCCAGACCACACGCTCCGCGTCCGCCGACCCGGACTGATCGGTCGGGCGGCGACGATCGCCGGTCTGCGATACTCGCGCCCATGCGACTCCGACCCAACCCGCCGCGCCTCATCACGGTCGCGATCGCGCTCGCGCTGGGCGTGATCGGGTTCGTGTTCCTGTGGCCGGTGGAGCCGCTGCTGCCGATCCTCGAACCCGTGCGAGAGGTCCTCTCGATGGTCGGCATCGCACTCGATCGCGAACTGGCGTACCTCGCGCTGTTTGCCTGTCCGACGTTGCTCGTCGTGGGCTCCCTCCTGCCCGGGATCTGAGCGTATGAACCGGACCAACCACGCCCCGACCGCGCGGACCATCATCGTCGCGCTGGTATTCATCATCGTCGGCCTGCTGGGGACCTTCGGGTCAGTCGTGTCCGACCAGCTCGGCGTCCTCGCGTTCGTCGTCGCGACCGTGCTCCTCCTCCTGGGCATGCTGGTCCGCCGGATCTGACCGGCGTCGCGACTACGGGACGTCCCGGAGCCGCACCGTCGTGCCATCGCCCGGGGCGAGCAGCCGCAGCTCCGTCCCCCGTGCCAGTTCCGAGCACGCGTCGCGGAACTGGATGCCCGGCTTGTCCAGCGGTCCGCCCCAGACGCGCGCCAGGCCGGCCGGGTAGAGCGTGCCCCAGTGGATCGGCACGACCACACGGGCCCCGATCGTGTGGGCCAGCCTGGCGGCCCCTCGCGGGCCCAGATGCCAGGGCGCCGAATGTGGCCCCCAGCTCCCGATCGGCAGCAGGGCCACGTCAACGTGCCCGGCCAGCGCCCCGAGCCCCGCGAACGCCGAGGTGTCACCCGCGAAGTAGACGCTGGGGGAGCTCGGTGACCGCTCGATGAGGTAGCCGAGGGTGGTTGCGCCGCGGTGGCGCGGCCAGCGTCCGTGGTGGGCCGGAACCGCCGTCACCCCGAGGCCGCCGACCGTCCGTCGCTCGCCTTCCCCCAGCTCGTGGGCCGAAAACCCCATCCGCTCCACGACTCGGCCGAGACCCGCCGGCACGATCATCACCGGGTCACCCTGGAGCCGCCGGATCGATCGCCGGTCGAAGTGGTCGGGATGGGCGTGGGACAGGAGGACAGCGTCGAGCCTGCCGATGGCGTCGACGTCGACCGACGGTCCCCGTCGTCGCAGCGGTCCGAGACGATCGCGCAGGAATGGATCGGTCAGGAATTGACGGCCGGCCAGCTCCAGCAGGACGGTCGAGTGACCGATCCAGGTGAGCCGCAGCGGATCAGGCACCCAGGATGGCGCGCCAGCCGCGCCGGACGCGCGTGGACTTCTGGCGCGGGGCTCGTGTCAGGATGTAGGCCGCGCCCGCGACCGCACCGACCCATGTGCCGATGATGTCGTCCATGGTGTCCTCGTACGTCAGGTCCATGCCGTCCTGGCCCAGCCGCCATGCCACGTATTCCATCGTCTCCCACAGGGTCTCGGCGGCGATCGAGATCGCCCCGCCCGCGAGCGCCGCCTGCCACCGCTCGTCGACGTGCGGTGCGATCAGCGATCCGGTGACACCGGCGAGGATCGCGGCATTGGCCACATGGACGGCGTCGTCGACGCGGACCCGCTCGTAGATGCCGAAGGCGTTCCCCGCCGCATCCGCCAGCAGGGGCATCGTCACCGCGAGGTCCAGCGCGCGCGGGTATGGGTCGCGCGGACCGGGCAGCAAGCGCCAGGCGAGGGGGACGAGCAGAAGCGCCGCCGTGTAGCCGATGGCGCGCGTCCGGATCGCCTTGCCCCGCAACCGTGGCGAGGCGTGGTTGATCAGCGCATCGATCCCGAATCCGATGGTCGCCACCTTGGCCACGAGGGTCACGGCGTCGAGCGTGCGCTCGGCACGGGTCGTCGGCTCGCGGTCGGCGGTCTCGTTCACGTGCGGATAGCCTCCAGCGGGTCGGGTCTCAGCGGCGGTCCCGGACGCATACCGTACCGTTGCAGTGGTCAGCCAGCTCGACGCGCATCGGCCCCGGCGATCCCGCGGGCCGCGAGCGACGCCCCCAGGCCCTCGAGGTCCTCGACCGTGACGTACAGGGCCGGAGTCCGGAATGGCCCGACGCGGACTCGTTCGGCGAAGTCGAGCCGCACGCCGCCGCGATGCGAACCGCCGAACGTGACGTCGCCATGACGCACGCTGCGCCGGACGCCGATCGCGGTGATCCAGCGCCACGGCCCCTCGATCCGCCAGCCGGTGATGTTCGAGACGGGGCTGCTGGCCCCGAACCGCCCGAACCGGGCCTCGAGGGTGTCATCGCCGAGGTCGACCCAGGCGTCGTCCGGGCCGCGCACCCCGAATAGGCGCAGCACCAGCCTCGACCGAGCACCCAGACGGATGGGGAATCGTCGTGTCGGCATGACGTCGCCGAGCGTAGCCGAGGTCCGCCAGACGCGCCGGCTGGGCTCCGCTATCGTGCATGCGTGTCGTCGCCCCGACCATCGATCCGACTCCGGCCGTACACCGACGCCGATCGCTGGCTGACCGAATCGATCGAGACGAGCCCGGTGATGATGGCGGACCTCGGCGGGCCCCTGCCGCCAGCCGACATCCCCGGCATCCACCAGCGACGGCTTGAGGGGATGGCGGCGGATCGCCTGTGGTACTTCACGATCGAGCTCGAGCCCGAAGACCGCGCCGTCGGCACGATCTGTCTCTGGTCGGACGCGATCGACGGCGGCCAGCGGAGCGAGGCGGGCTGGGCGATCCTGCATGAGTTCCAGGGCCGCGGGCTTGCCACGGAAGCGCTGCGCCTGCTGCTCGAGCGAGCCGTGGCCGACGGGCGCTGGGGCGACATCCACGCCTTCCCGGGCGTCACGAACGGGGCGTCGAACGCCGTCTGCGGCAAGGCCGGGTTCGCGAACCTCGGGGAGGAGGTCGTCGAATATGCCGGCCGCCAGTTGCGTTGCAACCACTGGATCCTTGCGGCGGGCTGAACCCCCGAGAACCAGGGTTGCAAGAACCGGCATCGAGGTGTCACACTCCGCCGACGATGCACCGTCACGCGACCGCGATGTGCTGTCTGTGTCCCACCCTCGCCGAGCAGGGCAGGTGGTGTACCTAGGCGTGCGATCAGCATGAATCCCGCACGCCACGCACCTTCCGACCCCTGCACGACAGGGGTCTTTGTTTTGCGCAGCACACCACCACCGACGAGGGACACAACGACATGACCATCCTCCACGAGGTCGCGACCGAGCGACCGACGATCTCCACCACCGAACTCCGCGACCGTCTCGGCGATCCCGACCTGACTGTCATCGATGCGCGACCGCTGACCGGCTACAACGGCTGGCGCCTCGACGGCGAGGCACGCGGCGGCCACATCCCGGGCGCCGTGGCATTCCCGAGCGCCTGGCTGACCAGCGTGGACGCTCCGGAGATCCGGCGCATCCTCGACGAGAAGGGGGTCGTCCCCGGTCGCGAGGTGGTCGTCTACGGCACGGCCCACGCCGAGGCCGACGCGGTCGCGACGAGCCTGGCCGGCCTGGGCATCGAGCACGTGCGCGTGTATGCCGATCGCTTCACGGCCTGGGCCGCCGATCCGGACCTGCCGATCGATCGCCTCCCCAGGCACGACCGGCTCGTTCACATCGATTGGCTGCGCCAGGTACTCGCGGGCGAGCGTCCCGAGGCGGCGCCCGAGGGCAAGTTCCTGCTCTTTCACGTGAACTTCGGCGTGCCCGAGGAGTACGCGGAGGCGCACATCCCGGGAGCGCTCTACCTCGACACCAACTGGCTGGAGGACCCGGCCGACTGGAACCGCCGTTCGCCCGCGGCGCTCGAGAAAGCGTTGCGCGCCCTGGGGATCACCAACGATACGACGATCGTGGTCTACGGCCGCGACACCGAGGGTGGCGCGAACGAGAAGTGGCCCGGTCGTCGGGCGGGTCAGATCGCCGCCACGCGCGCGTTGATGATCCTCCGTTACGCCGGCGTCGACGACGTCCGCCTGCTCGACGGCGGGTACGACTGGTGGGTCCGGAGCGGTAATCCGGTCGAGACGGTCCTGCGGGAGCCGACACCGGTCGCGAGCTTCGGGGTGCAGATCCCACTGCGCCCCGAGGTCATCGTCGATATCGACGAGGCCAAGCAGATCATCGCCGACCCCGAGGGCGCGGCCCTGGTGAGCATCCGGACGTGGCGCGAACACATCGGCAACGTCAGCGGCTACAACTACATCGGCCCGGCGGGCCGCATCAAGGGCGACGTCTGGGGCAACTGCGGGACGGACGCGTACCACATGCAGCACTACCGCAACGTGGACAACACGATGCGGGCCTACCCGGAGATCACGGCCAACTGGGCCGAGGCGGGTATCACGGCGGACAAGTGGGTCGCGTTCTACTGCGGCACCGGCTGGCGCGCCAGCGAGACGTGGTTCTACGCCTACCTGCAGGACTGGCCGCGAATCGCCGTCTACGACGGCGGCTGGTTCGAATGGAGCCAGGACCCCGTCAACAACCCCATCGAGGTCGGTGAGCCAGGCGAGGAATCCGCCGCGTAGCGTTCTTGCCGGGTCGCCCCGGCAACCGCCGTCGGCGGCGGGTAGGCTCCGTCCATGCCTTTGGTCGAACCCAGGCTCCGGCTCGCGATCGTCGGCGCCGGCGATGTGGCGAACCGCCACTACCTGCCCGCGCTGGCGGAGCTCGCCGACGGGGTCGCCGTCACCGCGTTCGTGGACCCGCGACCCGGCGCCGCGGAGCGCGCGGCCGCGGGCGTCGCGGGCTGGTCGCCCGGGGCGGCGCCCTACACCGATCTCGAGGCGATGCTGGCCGACGGCGTCGCCGAGGCGGCCATCGACCTGGCCCCGGCCCCTCGCCACGGCACGATCAACGCGGCGATCCTCGAGGCCGGCCTGCACCTGTACTCGGAGAAGCCGCTCGGAGGCACGGTCGCCGAAGCTGACGCGCTGATCGCCTCGGCCGCCCGGCGTGGCGTTTCGTTCCTGTGTGCGCCGGGCGTCGCCGTGACGGCTCGCTTCCGCTGGATCGCCGAGTTGATCGCCTCGGGGCGGTATGGCCGCCCGACGCTGGCGGTCACGCACCATGCCGATCCCGGCCCGGCCGCGTGGCGCGAGTACACGGGCGATCCGACACCGTTCTACCGGGAGGGCGTGGGCCCGGTCTTCGATCATGGTGTGTATCGCCTGCACGCGCTCACGATGTTGCTGGGACCCGTCGTGCGGGTCCAGGCGATGGGCGCCATCGCGACGCCCACCAGGGTGGTCCGCGGCGGGCCGCTCGCCGGTAAGACCATCGAGGTCACGACGCCAGACCACGTGCTGATCAACCTCCAGTTCGCCGATGGCGCATTGGGCCAGCTGCTGGCGAGCTTCGGCACACCGAGCAGTCTCGCGCCGTGGCTCGAGCTGCATTTCCCGATGGCCACGCTCAGCTTCAGTGGCCCGGGCTACGACGCTGCCGACCCGGTCAGCCTCTACGTCGACGACGACAGCCCCTTGGCACGCGAGGGATGGCAGCACGGCATCGAGATCCCGGCCGACGACGTCGCCGTCGTCGAGGCCGGCGTACGGCATTTCGTCGACTGTCTGCGTGGCGAGACCGAACCGGTCCTGACAGCGGAGCACGCGCGGCACGTGCTCGAGATCACGCTCGCGGCGTACGAATTGATCGCCGACGGACGCTCGCACGCGGTCGAGTCCACGTTCTGACCGGGCGGCAGGGTCAGGAGGGGCGCGCCGCCCCCAGGATCGCCTCGAGCGATCGATCGATGTCCTCCTCGGTCGTCGACCAGTTGACGATCGAGATGCGCATGGCGGCCATGCCGTGCCACGTCGTGCCGGACAGCCAGCACGTCCCGTCCGCCTGGACACGCGCGATGACCTCGCGCGTCCAGGCATCCGGGTCACCGCGGTCGGCGGGATGGAATTGGACGAGGATCTGGTCGAGGACCACGTCGTTGAGCACCTCGATCCCCTCGCCGCCAGCTCGCAGGCCGTCGGCCATGCGCGTCGCCAGCCGACAGCACCGCTCGACGAGGTCGGCCACCCCGTCCCGGCCGAGTGAGCGCAGCGCGGCGTAGGTCGGGAAGCCGCGAGCTCGCCGCGAATATTCCGGCACCCAGCGGAACTCGTCGCGTTCCGCGGTCCCGTACACGATGTAGGCCGCGCCGGGCGGGGACAGCGCCTCGGCGTGGACGCGGGGATCACGCACGAACGCATAGCCGCAGTCATAGGGCACGTTGAGCCACTTGTGGCCGTCCGTGGCCCACGAATCCGCGCCGTCGTGGCCATCGAGAAGATGGCGGTACCGCGGGCTGGCGGCCGCCCACAGGCCGAACGCGCCGTCGATGTGGATCCATGCTCCCGCGTGCCGCTCTCGGATGAGCTCGATGGCCGGGCCGATGGGGTCGAACGAACCCGTGTTCACGTTCCCGGCCTGCAACGACACGATGAGCGGGCCGTCGCCGGTCGGGAGGGCGGCCGCGAGCGACTCGAGACGCATGCGCCCCTGCTCGTCGGAGTCGACGGGGATGACCCGGGAGCGACCCATTCCCAGGTATTGCAACGCGGTCGGGATCGTCGCGTGCGCTTCGGACCCGATGACGACCGAGATCTCGGGCGCGCCGAACAGCCCGCGCTCCTCGACGTCCCAGCCGGCCCCCTCGAGGACCCGATGACGGGCGGAGGCGAGGCACGTGACGTGGGCCATCTGGCAACCGGTCGTCAGGCCGATGCTCGTGCCGTCGGGCAGGCCGAGCAGGTCCACGAGCCAGGACCCGATCACCTCCTCGACCACGGATGCCGACGGACCGGCCGCGAAGAGCCCCGCGTTCTGATCCCAGGTCGAGGTCAGCCAGTCCGCGGCCAGCGCGGCCGGCAGCGAACCGCCGATCACGAACCCGAAGTAGCGTGGACCGGCCATCCCCACCACGCCGGGCTCGGCGATGCGGGCGAGGTCATCGATCACGTCTGCTGCCGGCACGCCATCGGGGGGCAGGGGACCCCCGAGCTCGGCCAGGAGCGTATCCCGCCCGGCTCGCGGCGCGACCGGACGCTCGTCCAACGACTCCAGGAAGTCGGCCGCCAGCTCCGCGGTCGCGCGCAGCAACACCCGGTCGGTCGACCGTCGCGTCGAGCGCATCACCCCGTCCGTCATCCTCGCCTCCATCGCCTGTTCATCCTCACGCGCGTGTTCCTCCGTGCCCGTGGCGGACCATCTTGCGCCATGCGCGTCACCATCGGGCTGCGGTAGCGTGCGCAGATGCCCGAACGGTCCGCCAGTGACATCCGCCTCCCGCTGGGTGTCGTCGCGGGCCTGTTCTTGGCATCGCTCGCTCTGCGGCCGCAGATCATCGCCATCGGGCCGTTGCTGCCGCTGATCCGCGAGGACCTCGACCTGCCCGCGAGTCTCGCCGGCCTCCTCACGACGATCCCGGTCTTGTGCATGGGGATCTTTGCGCCGATCGGCCCGCAGGTGGCCGCCCGGCTCGGGCCGCGGACTGCCTTCGGAGCGTGTCTCGGGATCATCGTGGCGTGCGGTCTGCTGCGCGCCGTGGCCCCGGCCTACCCCCTGATCCTGCTGGCCACGCTGGGTCTCGGGATCGGCATCGGGGTCGCGGGGGCGATCCCCTCGATGGTGGTGTCCCAACGCGTTCCCGAAAGGCCCGCGCTCGGGACGGGGGCCTATGCCGGCGGTATCGTGGCGGGCTCGACGATCGCCGCCGGGGTGGCGATCCCCCTGGCGATCGGCGGCGACTGGCGGTTGTCCCTGCTCCTGCTGTCGGCGGCATCCTTGCTGTCGATCGCGGCGTGGCTCCTGCTGGTGCGCGGGGAAGGCAACATGCCGAGGCTCGATCCCACGGCCCGGCGGTTGCCGTGGCGCAGCGGCACGGGCTGGCTGCTGGTGCTGCTGTTCGGACTCCAGTCCGTCATGTATTACGGGATCGTGGCATGGCTCCCCAACGCCTTCGTCGAGCGGGGTTGGTCGACGGCGACGGCCGGCTCGCTCATCGCGGTGTTCAACGGGATCGGCCTCGTGACGACGATCGGCGTGCCGCTCGTGGCCGATCGCCTCGGCGCCCGTCGCCCCCAGCTCCTGGCGTCGTCGGTGGTGGCGGCCGTGGCGATGGTCGGGGTCATCCTCGTCCCGGCCCTGGCGTTCGGCTGGATCGCGCTCCTTGGCCTCGCCCTGGGTGTGGTCTTCCCACTGGTGCTAACGCTCCCCCTCGACGTCACAGACGATCCGGGCCAGGTGGGTTCCGTGGCCGCACTGATGCTGTTCGGGGGCTACATCCTGTCGTCCCTGGCGCCGTTCGTCCTCGGCGCGGCGCGGGACGTGACCGGCGATTTCGAGACCAGCCTGTGGTTGCTCGTCGCGGTCGCCGTGATCCTGGTCGCGTGCTGTGCGCCACTCTCGCCCGATCGGTTGCGGCGCGGCATCCGCCGACCGGTCGTGCATGGGGCATGATTCAGCGGATGTACCTCGTGATCCTGGCCGATGGCGGAACCCGGCAACGTCCGCGTGCCGGCGGCGACCTGCCGGTCGCCTTCCAGGCGTCCGCTGATGGCCCAACCCTGCTCGAGCGCACGATCCAGCGGCTCGCGCCCCTCGTGGACCCATTCGACGTGGTCGTCGTGACGGACCGCCGCCACGGCCAGACGGTCCGGGGCCTCGTGCCGAAGGCGCTGGTGCTCGCCGAGCCCATCCACCGCAACACGGCCGCCTCGATCACGCTGGCGACCGTGGCCGTGGAGCGGCCCGCCGACGAACCGATGCTGGTGGTCATCGCCGATCACGACGTCGAGCAGGAGGACACGCTCCGCGAGGCCATCGAGACGATGGCAGGGTCGCTCGCGGCGACTGACGACGCGGCCCCGCTCGTGGCGTTCGGCGTCGACCCGACCGACGCGGATCCTGGCAGCAGCTACATCCGGCCGCGGTACGGCGAGCCCTTCCGCGCGGGGTCGCTGCGCGGCTTCCCGGTCGATGGTTACGAGGCGCACCCGAACGAGACACGAGCGCGCGAGTTGTTCGACTCGGGCACGACGTATTGGAGCGCGGGGATCTTCCTGTGGCGGCGTGATGCCATCCACGCGGCGATCGAGCGCTACACGCCGCTGCTGACGCTCATCGAGCCGGCCTATCGCTCGGAGCTCGCCCTGACGGCGGCGTACGATCGGATCCAGCCACTGTCGATCGACGAGACTGTGCTGGCGGGCGCCGCCGGCGATGGCGCCGTGGTCACGGTCCCGCTCGACGTCGGCTGGCGGGCGATCGGCGAGTAGGGCACATCGACGCTCGCCGGGTACGACATGGACGAAGCGCCGTCCTCGCTTGCGACCGCCGCCGATGCGCGTCCGACCGCGCGGCTGCTGTCCTACGGTCGATGAGCCCGCACGCAGTGTTGCGGGCTCGCGGTACCCAGAAGGAACACCAAGGACATGCAACCCTCCAGACCCCTATTTCGCGCGGCCCTCGCGGTCGCCGCGCTGCTCGCCGTCGTCGCGCTGCTCGCGGTCGTGGCCGGCGGCGCCCTCGGTCGCGGCGTGGATCCCTCGCCGGCTCCCAGCCAGACACCATCTCGACCTCCGAGCGCCGCGCCGAGCGTCCCCGCCTCGCCGCAGCCGAGCGTAGAGCCCACCGCGGATCCTTCCGCGGATCCATCCGACGGTCTCCACGTCGATCTCGCCAACCTGACCGATCACGACGTGTCCATCGTCATCGATGACGAGACCGGGACCGTCGCGGACGCCAGATCCGGACAGCCCGGTGACGGCATGTCCGTCCGTTGGTTGGACGTCAAGGTCGAGAACCTCGACGACAGCACGCTGCGCATCACCTGGGTCGGCCTGCCGCGCGACGAGGAGATCCGCCTGGCGATCGCCGGCGACGACGGGTCGTACGCGCTGGACTTCTTCCAGGCGGCTCCGCCCCCGTACTCCGACGCCGTCGGCTACGACCGCATCCTGGTCCTCACCTTCGACACGCCGGTCTCGGCCGACGACGTGACGGTCACCGTGCACGAACCCGTCATCCCCGCCTGAACGACCCCGCCTACGGCATCGCCCGGCCGACCCCGGCCGGGCGTCACCATGCCCGCCGTCCGGTGCATCATCGCGGCGTGACCGTGCGGACCCTTTCGAGACGCGACCTGAACCGTGCGCTCCTCGCGCGCCAGCTCCTGCTCGAACGGTCCACACGTTCGATCCCCGAGGCGATCGAGCAGGTCGGCGGCCTGCAGACGCAATACGCCCCGTCGGGCTATGTCGGGCTGTGGACCCGCCTGCACGACTTCCAGCGGAGCGCCCTCACGGCGGCACTCGAGGATCGCAGCGTGATCCAGGCGACGCTGATGCGCGTCACGATCCACCTCGTGTCCCGGCGCGAGTTCTGGCCGTATGCCGTCGGCGTGCGGCAGGCACGACGCCAACTGGCGCTTCGAGCACCTGGCGGGACGGCGGGTGAGGGAGCGATGGTGGCGGCCGCGGCACGCCTGCGTGCCGCCCTGACAGGAGGACCGCGCACCGTGAAGGAACTCGGCGAGCTCGGGGCCGGGTTCGTCGGGAACCTCGGCCTGTGGGTCGACCTGGTCCGGGTCCCGCCATCGGGCACCTGGGAACGCCGCAGGGCCGATCGCCTCGGACTGGCAGAGGACTGGGTCGGCCCATGTGATGTCACCCAATCGGCGGGCCGCGAGCACCTCGTCCGCGCCTACCTGCGCGGGTTCGGGCCGGCGGCGTGGCGCGACATCGCGTCGTGGTCGGGCGTCTCGGTCGCCGATATCCGCACGGCGGCCGACGGCCTGACGTTGGCTCGGTATCGAGACGAGGACGGGCGCGAGCTGGTCGACCTGCCGGACGCGCCACTGCCAGATGCCGGGATCGCCGCGCCGGTTCGCTTTCTGCCGCACTGGGATGCGAACCTGCTCGTCCACGCCCGACGGGCCGGCATCCTGCCCGAGGCGCACCGGCCGAGGGTCTTCAGCATCCGGAACCCGTTCTCGGTCGGCGCGTACCTGGTGGACGGGGTCGTGGCCGGCGCCTGGTCCGCGAAGGACGGCAGGGTCGAGCTCGACCCGTTCGAGGACCTGTCGGCCCGCGATCGGCGCGCGGTGGAACGTGAACGAGAGGCATTGGAGGTCTTCCATGCGTGACGGCCATCCGGGGCCGACCGACGACGTAGCCGGTCATGGACGAACGTCCGCAAATGCCCCGATCGCCCTTGAAATCGCGGAACAAGGCGAGGCATCCAGCCCTCTGCTCTTCGTGAGCCCACCGGATCAGCCGGGCTCCAAGACAACGAGGTCATCCGATGCAACGCGTTCGTTCCCTGAACCCGATCGTCCTGTCCGGCACGATCGTGATCACCCTTGCCGTCGTCCTGGCGCTGCTCGCCGGGGTCGTCCTGGGCAAGGGCGTCGATCCATCGGCTTCGCCAGCCGTGCCATCAGTGCCGGCCGTCACGCCGAAGCCGTCAGCGCCCGCCGCGACGCCGGAGCCGTCGACACCCGCGGCGACGCCCGTGCCGATCGCGCCGACGGCGACGCCCAAGCCCGCAACCACCCCGAAGCCGGCGAAGCCTGCGGTCACGCCGAAGCCCGCGAAGCCGGCGAAGCCCGCCGTGACACCGAAGCCCGTGCCGCCCGCGAAGCCGACACCCACGCCTCCCGACGACCTGCCCGAAGGGGTCGAGATCGTCCAGCTGGAGAACCCAGGTGGTTTCGACAGCTCGGTCGCGATCTGGGACGAGACCGATAGCCTGGCGGGCGCCTCGTCGAGCACGCCCGAAGACGGTGCCACCGTCGGCCAGAACGAGATCGGCATCGAGCACATCGATGACGACACGGTCCGACTCACCTGGCTGGAGCTGCCACGCGACTCCAAGTCGCGACTGTCGATCCGCATCACCGATGACGGCATCTTCGAGCTGGTCCTCTTCCGGACCGCGCCGCACGGGCCGACGGACGATTCCAGCACTGACCGGTCGCTGATCCTCGACTTCCACGTCGCGGTAAGTGACTACATCGACGCCAAGGTCATCGTCACAGCCGACGACAACGGCTGACGAAGTCGTTCCACTCCCACCGCCCGACTTGGAGCCTTTCCGAGCCGGGCGTTACCGTGCCCGGCCTACGGGCGGTCCCGTAGGAGGAGGTGGCGATACCCCCAGCCGTCCTCCTGGTCATAGCCTTCGCCGACGACGTCCAGGCCCTCGGCGTCCAGCCAGGCGATGACTCGTTCCCGGCCCGGGTAGTAGTGATAGCCGGCCGTGTCCCCCTCGATGATTTCACCTCGTACCGCCGGCAGGCCCTTGGCCGTGGAATCGGCGAACGCGGCGTCGATCTCGGTCTGGGCGACCTCTTCGACCGTCAGGTATAGATGGCCGCCAGCCCGGACCGCTCGATGGAGATTCGCGAGGACGAGTGGCCAATCCTCGGGTGGCACGTTCTCCATCGCGTCGACCGTCATGGCCCCGTCGAACTCGCCATCGAACGACAGCTCCTGCAGGCCGATCTGGTCGAGCCTGGTCGCGATGCCCCGGGCTGCAGCTTGCGCGAGCATCCCAGCCGACTGATCGATGCCCACCACGCGGCGTCCGCTCGCACGAACGAGCTCGAAATAGCCACCGGTCCCGCACGGCGCATCCAGGACCGTCCCATCGGCTGGACACGTCGCGAGGAGTCGCTCGATGAACGCCGCGTGCGACGTCGCGGGATACGGGTCCTCGTCATAGGTCGGCGCCTCCGCGTCGTACTGCGCCCGGACCGCCGCTCGACGCTCCAGGAGCCACGCGCGACGCCCTTGTCCCGCGGTCATCGCAGGATCTCCACGACGTCCTCGTCGGCCACCTCGTGCTCACGTCCCACGCGCTGACCCTCGAACCGGGCGGATCGGCCCCAGATCCTGGCGCCGCTGAACGTGGCGCCGAGATCGTGATGGACCCAGTCGGCCACGTCTGCCACTGTCGCTCCGGGACGGAGCGCCAGGGGCTGCGCGTCGACAACGCCGTCCTTTCGGAGTCGGACGCGCACGAGCCCGGTCAGCCGCCAGACCGCCGACCGGAACGCCTCGAGTGAACCCTCGTCGATGATGGAGACGGGGACGACCTCGAGCGACGGGAATGTCGCCCCCAGGCGGGTAACGGATCCCGGCGTCGCTTCGTCGGCACGGGTGGCGGCCAGGAGCGCGGGCTTCTCGATGCCGGCGGCTTCGATCTCAGCGAGGACGACCGAGAGCTCGCCCGGGTCACCATCGGCACGACAGCAGTACACGATCGCATCCGCGGACCGCAGAACACCGAGCAGCGCCCGGCCGCCGCCGCGATCCTCCGCTGCGCCTTCGATGAGTCCCGGGATCTCCACGAGCTGGAGGAGCACGCCGCCGATGCGCGTCAGGGCCGGGATCGGCCGCAGCGTCGTGAACGGGTAGTCGCCGGTCTTGATCTGGATCTCGGACAGCGCCTGCAGGAGCGACGACTTGCCGACGTTCGGGGGTCCGACGAGGGCGATCTGCGCTGCGCCCTCCCTGCGCACCGCGATCGAGTCGCGATGGACCGCGCTGGACCGGACTCTCGTCTCCTCGATCTCCGACATCAGCCATTTGCGCAGGTCCGCGTAGGGTCCGTTCCGGTAGTCGGGCAGCTCACCGAGGAGCGCCTGCACCTCGCGGATCCGCTCCCGCCCTTCCTTGCCCCTGAGTCGCCGCTTCGCCACCTGGGCGAACGTGCGATGCGGCATCGGCATCGCCATCTCCTTCTCTCGAGCGCGCGACGGTGACGGGCCGTCGCGACGATGTGCGGGACGTCGCGGCACGCGCAAGCCTGCGGACTGCGGTGCGGCACGCGTCCGTCCCGCCCCTTCCACCGACGCTGGTTTGCGGAAGGGGCCGATCAGCCGGTGATGTCGGAGATGGTGGCCAGCCAGGCATCCTGTGCCCGGCGGCCGATCACGGCGGTCATCGTGCAGGGAGGGTACTACCTGACATGCGCGTTGAACATCCGTCGCGGGTGGTGTGAGGCCGCCCAAACCCCCCCGACGGGTACGGTCCACGCATGAAGACCCCGAAGAATCTCCTGTTGATCGGTATCGGCATGCTCGGCCTTGGCCTCTCCGCCTGCAGCACGACGGGTGCGAGTCCGTCCATGCCGGCTGTTTCTCTGCCCGCGGTGTCCATCGACCCCTCGGCCGCGGCCGCGACGGTCGTGAGCGCACTCGACCAGCTCGACGCCGAGATCGCCGCGAACCAGACCGCCACCGGCCTCACGGTCGAGGACCGCGATGCGCTCCAGGCGATCGTCGCGAAGATCCGGACTGCGGTCCAGACCGGCGACTTCTCCGCGGCGACGCCGACGGTCGACGAGCTGAAGTCCAAGGTCGCGGAACTGGACGCCAAGCTCGGGACGGACGCCGGAACCCGCCTCAAGGCCGCCATGGCCCAGTTCGAGGCGCTCCTGGGCGGGTAGCCACACTGACGCTCGCCGTGACGAGCGTTCTCCGGTCAGATCGCGGCGATCCTCCGCCTGCAGGATCCGCAGAATCCTGACATCGTTGCTTGCGCAACGGGATGTTCGCGCGGGCCGCGAGCGGCGACGTTGCGAAGGAGCGCCCACATGACCGACCCAGCATCCTTCGAAGACCAGCTCATCGCCGACATGCGGGCCAACGGCGGCGCGATCACGACCGGGCCGCTGGCCGGGCATCCGCTGCTGATCATGATTTCCACCGGGGCCAGGACGGGGTCGCCGCGGCGAGCGATCCTCACCTTCAGCCGGGACGGCGACGACTACGTGGTCGCCGGGACGGCCGGCGGCGCCAGGACGGATCCGTCGTGGCTGCCGAATGTCGAAGCCGACCCCAACGTCGCGGTCGAGGCCGAAGGCCGCACCTTCGATGCCACCGCGACCGTCGCCGACCCTGAAGAACGAGACCGTCTGTGGGACCAGCATGTGGCCGCATTGCCGCACTTCGCGGATTATCCGGAGCAGACCGGCCGCGTCATCCCGATGGTTCGGCTCTCCCCCAAGCAGACCGGCTGAACCCCGCCCGCCCCGCTCGGGACGGCTGTCGGGCAAGATAGCCGCACCGCGCCGGCGCCCGCCGGCCAATGGATCTGGCGTCCGCCGATGTTCGAACGGCTCGACTACCTCTACACGCCCAGCCGGGACGTGGCTGCCGATGTGGCCCACTTCACGGGCGTCCTCGGCGGCAGGCTGGTCTTCGCGATCGAGGGGATGGGCACCCGCGTGGCCATGGTCGAGCTGAGCGAGGGACATCCGCAGGTCGTCCTCGCCGACCATCTCGACGGCGACACGCCGATCCTCGTGTATCGGGTCGCGGATCTCGAGGCCGCAGCGCGGGGGCTCCAGGCGAGCGGCGCGGATCCGGGTCATGCCCTGGAGATCCCGCAGGGACCGGTGCGCTCCTTCGTCGCGCCGGGTGGGCAACGGATCGCCATCTACCAGCTCACTCGCCCCGGTGTCGTCGAGGGGTTCACCGGCCGGCGGGACTTCTGACCGACTGCTCGAGGACCCGGCGCCCGGCCTGTCCCGGTACGCTGCACGCATCGCATGAGGAGTGGGTCATGGACTGGAAGCTCGAGCTCGTCGTCGTGCCGGTGACGGACGTCGATCGCGCCAAGCAGTTCTACGCCGAGCAGCTCGGCTTCAACGTCGACGTCGACGACAGCCCCAACGAGCAGTTCCGCGTCGTGCAGCTGACACCGCCGGGCTCGGCGTGCTCGATCGCGATCGGGAAAGGCCTTTCGGAGGCCGTGCCCGGCACACTCCAGGGCATACAGATCTCGGTCGGTGACATCGATGCTGCGCACGCCCAGCTCGTCGAGCGAGGGGTCGACGCGACCCCGGTCCGTCACGTCGATCAGGCCACTGGCGGCTGGGTCGACGGCAAGGGCGGCGACTACAACTCCTTCATCTTCTTCAAGGATCCCGACGGCAACGGCTGGGCCATCCAGGAGAGCCCGCTGCTGCGCGGCTAGTCGCAGGAGGATCGGGATGACGGCTTCGACCCAGATCGACCAGCTGCTGGCCGGCCTGCCGGACGCGCAGCGATCCGCGCTCCGATCGCTGCGAGAGACCATCAACGCGGCCGCGCCGGAGGCCGTCGAGGCGTTCAGCTATGGGGCGCCGGCGTTCCGGTACCGCAACCATCCATTGGTTTCGTACGCTGCGGCGAAGTCCCATTGCGCGCTGTACGTGATGAGCCCCGCGGTGATCGCGGACCACGAGGCCGAGCTCACCGCGTTCGACACGACGAAGGGGGCGATCCGCTTCACGCCTGAACGGCCGATCCCACCCGATCTCGTTTCGAAGCTGGTCCGGGCCCGCATGGCCGAAACGAACGAACGCTGGGGATAGCCCGGCCGATGCACGATCCAGCGCGCCTGCGCAGGCTGACGACCGACGACCTGACGCCCTCGGAGATCACCGTCATCCGCGCCTTGATGATCGAGGCCTTCGGGACGGACGAAGAGCACGGGTTCGCCGACTCCGACTGGGACCACTCGATCGGCGGCCTCCACTTCGTGCTTGACGTGGACGGGGTGATCGTGGCGCACGCCGCCGTCGTGGAACGCGACATCCATATCGGCGATCGCCCCTTGCGGACCGGGTACGTCGAGGCGGTCGCCACGGCCCCCGACCGGCAAGGCACGGGCCTGGGGTCACAGGTGATGACCGATGTCGGGCGATACATCCGCGACACGTTCGAGCTGGGCGCGCTCGGGACCGGGCGGCACGCGTTCTACGAGCGGTTGGGGTGGCAGACGTGGCAGGGACCCACGTACGTTCGAGCCGCGGACGGCCCGCAGCGCACGACCGAGGAGGACGGGTACATCCTGGTGCTGAGCACACCGACGACCCCACCGCTCGACCTGGCGGCGCCGATCAGTTGCGACTGGCGGTCGGGCGACGTCTGGTAGCCGGGCCCGACCCGCTAGCAGGAGCCTTCGGCGCGCTCGGCGGATCCGTCCCAGCCGCGACCGCGGTTCACCCGCCCGGCCCGCCCACTGACTCCCACCCGCCGGAGTCCCACGACGTCGCGATGGCTCCCTGTACCCGGGCCACCGCTGCCGCGTCCTCGAAGCTCGGCGGGCCCTGGACGCCGGTGACGACCGCCTGCAGGAATTGGCCGGCCTCGATCACCTTGAGATCGTCGAAGCCGAGACCGACCGCCCACCCGGGGTTGAACGCCCGGTGGAACGGGTGGGCCGGACCGCTCAGCTCGATCGTCCAGCCGGTCTCGGTCGGGGACGCAGCGTCACGCCGGAAGTAGCGCAGCTCGTTCATCCGCTCGAACGACCACGCGAGGGCGCCCTCCGTGCCGTGGACCTCGAACGCGAGGTCGCACTGTGACCCCGTGATGATCCGGCAGGCCTCGAGCGTGCCACGCGCGCCGCCGCGGAAGCGGACCAGTGCGCCGACGTAGTCCTCGTTCGTGACGTCGCCGCGCGGATCGTCCGGACCGGCTGTGTCGTAGTGCGTGCCACCGGGACGGGGGAGGGGACGGGTCCGCACGAACGTCTCCCGGTTGCCGACCACCTCGCTGATCGGGCCCGCCAGCAGGTGGGCCATGTCGATGGCGTGCGACAGCAGGTCGGACAGCGTGCCGAATCCCTGCTCCGCCACGAACCGCCACGACAGGACACCGTCGGGGTCACTGGCGTAGCCGTTCAGGAAGCGGCCTCGATAGTGGGTCAGGTCACCCAGTGCCCCGCTTGCGATCAACGCGGCCGCGTGCTGTACGACCGGCGCCCAGCGGTAGTTGTATCCGACGAACGTGATCTGCCGCGCGCCACGGGCGAGCGCTGCAGCCTCCAGGGTCTCGGCGGGCGTCCGCCCGACCGGTTTCTCGCAGAGCACGTGCTTGCCGCGCTCGAGGGCGGCACGGATGACCGCAAGGTGCGTGTCGTTGGGCGCCGTGACGCTGACCGCCTCGATGGACGGGTCCTCGACGATGTCGCGCCAGTCCGTCGTCGAGCGTTCGAAGCCGAAGCGCGTCTGGGCGGCATTCGCTCGACCCTCATCCGCATCGGCACAGGCGACGAGTCGAGCGGTGATCCCGCGCTCCGAGAATTGATCGCTCACGAGACGGTAGGCACGGCTGTGCGCGTCGCCCATCCAGCCCATGCCGATGACGCCGACCCCGACCACGCGCACCATCGCATTCGCCTCCGTGTGCTCCGTAGCGTAATGTGCCGTCAGCGCAGCAGCACCGGCGACTGACGTGCCGCGGCCGCAGCCTTCGGACGGCCAGAGCGATCGGTCCCTCGGGCAGGAGGTTCCGCATGAACCAGCTCATCGTCGTCGGTTTCGATCATCTCGAGGACGCCCGCGCCGCGATGAAGCGACTGCGCGCGCTGGAGGCCGATGGCCGCGTCCGCTTCGAGGACACCGCTGTCGTGGAACGCGAGCCCGATGGCACCGCGCATGCACGCAATGAGGTCAGCGGCACGACCGAGACGGCGGCATTCCTCGGGGCCGCCATCGGTGGTCTCGTCACCTTCATCTTCCCGCTCGCCGGGATCGCGATCGGTGCTGCCCTCGGAGCGGCCGTTGGCGCAGCGCTCGACAAGGGTGTCTCGGGCGACTTCGTCGACGAGGTCAAGAACACGCTCACGCCCGGCAGGTCCGCGCTCTTCCTGGTCGTCAAGGACGCGGATGCCGACGCCGTCAACGCGGCCCTTCGCGACTTCCGTGGCGACGTCATCCAGACGACGCTCGACAGCGAGGCCGAGGAGGCGCTCCGCAACGCCCTCGCCTGAACGACGGGCGCGCGGCTGCCTAGCTCGTTGCGACCGTCGGATCGACCGCCACGCGCGCCCATGGCATGAGTGTCGTCGGCGCGAACGTCGAGGTGATCTCGATCCGCCGCCCGCCGTCGGCCATTGATGTCGCCGCGGCCTCCAGGATCTCGACGACGTGGGCGCCCTGTTCGGCGCTCGCCCGGTGCGGGCGATCCTCCGCGATCGCGTCTGCCATCTCGGCGACGCCCCGGGCCCACGCGCTCGATTGCGCGGCTTTGCGTACGAGTGGCACGGGCTGGTACTCGCCGCCGTATGCGCCGACCTCGACCGCGGCATCGAAGTCCTGGAAGCTGCCGAGCGCGAGTGACGCGTCGTCACCGTGGAACTCGAGGCTGCCGGTCTGTTTCGCCGGCCGTCCGACGTAGAAGCTCGCATCCAGCCGCACCACGGCACCACCGTCGAGCTCGAGCGCCGCCACGATCAGGTCCGGGCTGCCGATCCGGAACGGCGCCCCATCGACGGTCACGCGGTCCGGCCTGAGGTCCCAGCCCCACGCACGGATGGAACGCGCGCGGCCGAGCATCGTCGTGACGAGCGTCAGCGGGTAGACACCGACATCGACCAGCACGCCGACATCGAAGAACGGCTCGGGAGCGGGGTGCCAGGTCTCGATCCTGCCCCAGTTCACCTCGGCATAGACGGCCCGCACGGTCCCGAGACGGCCGCTCCGGATCAACGCCGCGGCGGTCTGCTGCGCTTCCCCCAGGAAGGTCGCCGGCGAGCAGCCGAGGCGCAGCCCGCGGTTCCGGGCCAGGTCCGCGAGCTCCCGGGCTTCCTCCGCGCGGAGCGCGAGCGGTTTTTCCGTGTACACGTGGCGCCCGGCCTCGAGGGCGCGCTTCGTCACCTCGTAGTGGGCGTGGTGCACGGTGAGGTTCAGGACGATGTCGACCGCTGGATCGGCCAGCAGGTCGTCCATCGAGCCATGGATCCGGCAGTCGTGCTCCGCACCGAACGCGGCCGCCCGTGACGGATCCAGGTCCGTGGCCGCCGCCAGCCGGATCTGTGGGTGGGTGAGGGCGTCCCGGGCGTAGGCGCCCGCGATGTTGCCCGTTCCGACGATGCCAAGGCCCAGAGGTGTCATGGTCGAAGAGGCTACGCCAGTCGGATGCCCTATCGTGGCCCGATGCGACACGACCAGATCGCCCTCCAGCTGTACACCGTGCGCGAGCTTGCCGCGCAGGACCTGGGGGGAACCCTCGATGCGGTCGCAGCCGCGGGCTACCGGTCGGTGGAGCTCGCCGGATTACCCGAGACGTCGCCAGGGGAGCTGGCCCGGCTGCTCGGCGAGTCGGGGCTGCGCGTCATCGCCGCACACGAGGGGATCGAGCGCTTGCGCGACGACCTCACGGCCGTCGCAGGCCGGCTGGGCGAGGTCGACTGTCCGCGCGTGATCGTGCCCTGGATGCCCGACCAGGACCGCAGGACCCCCGACGACGTGCGTCGCTTCGCGGCCGAGCTCGGCGGGTACGCGGAGCAGCTGGCGGATCGCGGGATGCGGCTCGGCTATCACAACCACGCATTCGAGTTCGCGCCGCTCGACGGAACGACGGTCTGGGATGTCCTGTTGACGGCGCTGCCTCCACAAGTCGACATCGAGCTGGACGTGTACTGGGCGGCTGTCGGCGGCCGGGACCCGGTGACCGAGATCGCGGCGACCCGCGGCCGCGTGCGGCTGCTCCACATGAAGGACATGGCCCCCGGAGCCGAGCCGCACGACGCACCGGCCGGGCAGGGGACGCTGCCGTTCCCGGAGATCGTCGAGGCGGCCCGGTCCGCCAGGGTGGACTGGTACGTCGTCGAGCAGGACGAGCCCGATGACGTGCTCGACGACATCGGGCGCGCGTTCCGATACCTCGACGGGCTCGCCCGCTAAGGATCCCCGGGCAGGCGAGCCGGCGGGCCGCTCAGCCGCGATTCGTCAGGCGGCCGCGATAGACATCCGTGATCCCACCGTCGGTCGCCGTCCCGACGAGCGATCCGCCACCGCGGAGGTTCTCGTACGCACCCGTCCCGCCCACGACCGTGAAGCCGCCGACCGTTCCGGGGGAGTTGGGCGCCGTCGCTGCGTTGACGAGGATCTGGAAGGTCCCCGAACCATCCGCACAGGTGAGGGTCTTGACGAGGTGGAACGTGAACACGCCGCGGCCCTGCCGGCCCCCGCCCGTGAAGCCATGCAGGTCGGTCACGGCCGTACCTTCAGCGCAGATGACGTCGCTTTCCGCCCTGAACTCCTCGGACACGTCGAACACGATGTCGATCGTGAGCACGGTCACCGATGGTGGAGCGGCACTCGCCGTCGGTGCAAGCGTGAGCGCGAGCAGCGCGCCGATCGCCAAGCCCCGTCGTGGATCGCGCATCCTGGACCTCCATCCTTGGCTCGGGCGCGGGTAGCCGCGCCCCATCTACCCATTAGGGCGTTCAGCCGCCCCGAATTGTTCAATCAGCGCCTTGGCGCCTGTCGCGACGCCGCTCCGCGCGTCCGGCGTATCGTGGACACCATGGCCAAGGCGACGGACAAGGACGAGTCCCTCAAGCGGCTCGGTGGCGGACGCTGGCAGACTCGCGACGAGCGATTTACGATCGAACCGCAGTCGGGGACATGGGTCGTGGTCGACGCCGAGCAGACCGACGATCTCGGCCTGCCGCTCGTTCGCGGTCCGTACGGCAGCCTGGGTGCCGCCAAGGACGTGATCGCCACAGCCCGGGACACGGAACCTGCCGCATCGCCCCTGGCCGCGAAACTGCGTGATCGACCCACCGCGCCGTCGGGCACGGACGCCGGTCGATCGGGCAAGAAGAAGACGGCAACGGGCTCGAAGACCGGGGCGGCCGACGCTCCGCCACGCGCCAAGCCGGCCGCCGCTGGCGAACGCTCCGAACCCGAACCGCCGGCCGAGCCGCGCTGGCTGCAGGCCCTGGAACCGGCCGACCGGCGGCGTGCCAAACGGCTGATGGATCGATTGCGCGAGGCCGGCGCCGCCGATCCCGAGGGGATGGCCCGACGCGACATCGTCGGCGACGTCCCCGTCGCGGCTGGGTTCGCCATCGCGCGCGAGATCAAGGTGCTGGGTGACGACGCCTCGCCTGCTGAGGTCGCCCGCCTGCTCGCCGGCGGGCGTGACGACGAGCTGGGCGTCCGCTGGCACCTGGTCGACGATGAGGGTCGGCCGATCACCCTCGACCTCAATACATGAGAAGGGGCCGGGCGACCGATCGGTCGCCCGGCCTCGAGGAGGGTTGTGCTAGTTGGATCCGGGATACATCTCCCGGTAGCGTGCCTCCCACTGCTGCGCCGCCTCGAGGACGGCCTGATCGCGGGGCGACAGATAGCGGCTTCGCTGCTCGTGCTGTCGGCCCTGCCAGTCGGCGCCGTAGGCGTCCCACTTGGCCTGTTCGGCGACCTGTTCCGCGGTCGTGCGCTGGACGAGCACTTGCACGCCGGTGCCGACGAGACCGCCGACGATGGCCCCGAAGATCGACGCCGCGAGCGCGACGGCGATCAGGATGCTTGCCGAGGTCCTCGGCTGGGCCTGGGTGAGTTGAGTCATCTTGGGCTCCCTTTCTTCGGGGCGCTTCCTCGTTGAGCGCCTCCGCTGAACGGATCCTCGATGCGCCGAGGCCCCGGTGAAATCACGGGAATCCCTACATCTGACGCCTGGGACGGTCCTCCGAACGGGGGATCGCCCGCCCTTGGCGCTGGTTGCGGCCCGTGACGACGGCCTCGAGATCGACGTGCGCGAGCTCGGTGCGCGTGTGGACACCGAGGGTCCGAAAGACCCGCGTCAGATGCGCTTCCACCGTGTGGACGCTGATGAACAGCGCGGCGGCGATCTCCCGGTTCGTCTGGCCGGAACCCGCCAGCTCGGCGACCCGTCGCTCCGTCTCGGTGAGTGGCGACCCCGCCGGGCGTCGCGTCGCGACCCGACCGAGCTCCGTCTGCGTCCGCTCGACCCACACCCGGGCGCCGATCCCTTCGAAGACCTCGAGCGCCGACTGGAAGGCCTGCCGTGACGCGCCCTTCTGGCGCGACCGACGAAGGACCTCGCCGAGCGTGAACCAGGAGCGTGCCGTCCGGAACGGCACCTGCCGGTCGACATGGATCCTGACCGCCTCCTCCGCGTGCCGCACCGCTCCGTGGTGGTCGCCTTCGGCGGCGAGGACCAGCGCCCGTGCACGGGCGACCTCGGCGATGGCGGCCGGCCAGCCACGGCGACGCGCACGGCGCTCGACCGGATCGAGAAGCCGACGGCCCTCCTCGGCCCGTCCCAGGCCGACGAACGTCTCGGCCGTGTATCCCACGATCGACTCCCAGTGCACCGGTGCCAACCGGCCGAGCCCCGGCTCCGCGAGAAGCTGTGCGAACCGCTCGTGTGCGGCGGCGATGTCGCCGAGCGAGTGGTCGAGCATCGCAAGCGCCATCTGGACGCTGATCCGGAACCACGGGTAGGCAGACGATCCCGCCACTGGCGCCACCTCCGCGCCGAGCGCACGGGCCGCTTCGACATCGCCGCGCAGGACCGAGAGGTGCAGCCGGGTGGTGAGGACGTCCTGGTAGTAGGACCCCTCACCCGTCTGCAGGATGCCGGCATGCGCCGCTGCCGCGCTGCGTTCGGACGCATCGAGCGCGCCGCGTTCGAGCTCGAGGCGAGCGCGGACCGCGATGAGTCTCGGGATGCTGGTCCAGTCCCCCATCGAGCGCGCGCTCTCGATGAGGCGCTCGATCCGTTGCAGGCCCGCGCCGACCTCGCCGTGGTGGCTGAGGATCCTGGCGAATTGCAGATCGGGGTGCTCGAGCGTCGGCACCTCGGCGATGGGGAGTGGGATGGCGTCGGCGCGATCGAGCAGATGTCGCCACGGTCGCCCGAGGGCATTCGTCCACGTCGCCGCATGGCCGGTCATCTGGAGCTCCACGCTCGGATCGCCGAGCTCCCGTGCCAGACGCAGCGCCTCGAACACGTGCATTCGGGCGCGACGCCAGCCGCGCCAGGACAGGAAGCCGATCCCCGCCAAACCGGAATGGATCGCGATGCGACGCCGGGGATCGCCGGAGGCGAGCGGCATGGCCGCACGGAACAGTGCCTCTGCCGCATCCAGGTCGGCCAGCAGCAGGGCCAGCATCGCCCGCCGCGACAGGACATCCGAGACGCGCAAGGCGTCCGACGACTCGCTCGCGACTTGCGCAAGGCTCGAATCCGCACGTTCGACGTCTCCGGCCGCAACGAGATACTCGGCGGCGGTGATGAGTCGGCGGTGACGATCCCCGTCGGCGTCGATCGGCGTGAACCTGACGGCCTCTTCGGCAAGGGCGGCGGCGGACTCCGGCGCCGCCCTCCCGGCCGCCGACGCCGCGCCGACCTCGAGGGCTGCAGCGATCGACTCGTCCGTACCGACGGCTGTTCGGGCGAGGTGCCTGGCGCGCTCCTCCGGCTCGGTCGCGAGCTCGGCGAGCCGCGCGTGGACGGATCGCCGGCGGCCCGGCGTGGCCCGGCCGTAGGTGGCCGCGGCCAGGAGCGGATGTGCAAACCGGACGCCCCCGTCCGACACCTCGAGGACGCCTGCCGACACCGCGCCATCCATCCCGGCCGTGAAACGTTCCACGCCCAGCGCCGAGACAAGGGCGCGCTCGGTCGGCTGGGCGAGGGCGGCCGCGTACAGCGCCACGTCGTCGGCCGCTGGGTCCAGGGCAGCGACGCGGGCTCCGACAAGCCCCTCGAGGCTGCGCGGGACGGCGAGAGACTCCGGCGTGGCCCGATCCGTCCGGCGCTGCAGGTCTCGCCCGAGCTCAAGGGCATAGAACGGCGTTCCCCCGGAGATCGCGTGGAGACGGCGGAGCACCGGGCGCGACAGCGTGAGCCCCAGCCGGGCCCGGAGCAGGGTGTCCGTGTCGTCCACCGAGAGGGGCCGGAGCTCATGGCTGGTCAGTCGGTCCGATGGGGCCGCCGCCAGCCAGGGCGGTAACGGCTCGTCGGCGGCCACGGTCCGGCGCGCCAGCAGGAACCCCACCCGACCGGCGTCGAGCCGGCGGATGGAAAAGTCGAGCGCTCGCATCGACGCTTCGTCGAGCCACGGCACGTCGTCGATCGCGACGACCAGCGGCTGGGCCACAGCTGCCGCTCGCAGGACATGCAGGACCGCGAGCGAGACGCCCAGCGGCTGGGGCGGAGCCGCCATCGACGTCCGCAGCAGCGCGGCGTCCAGCGCCTGGCGCTGCGGCGCGGGCAGGTCCGGTGGTGGCGTCTCCAGGAGCGGAGCCAGGAGGTCGGCGAGCGCGGCGAACGAAAGACCGGTCTCGACTTCGGTGGGTCGCGCCGTGACGACGAGGTAGCCACGTTCCCGGGCCGACGCGACGCCGGCGGTCCACACGGTCGTCTTGCCGATGCCGGCCGTGCCCGACAGCAGCAATACGGGCGAACGGCCATCCTCTAGGGACCCGAGGAATCCGCCGATCGCGTCCAGCTCGTCCTTGCGACCGACGATCGACGACATGGGCGGTCGAACGGTCAGCCCGCTCCCGCCTCCCGGGCCAGCCACGCCTCGCGGGCGATGACCACGGCCAGCAGGGCGATCAGGAAGCCGTTCACCGGGTGGAGTGCCGCGATCGCTGGGGACGTGTCGCGCATCACGACGAACACCGATTGGAGGATGAACAGGCCGAACACGACCGCGGCCAGCACCGCCGGCCGCGGACCGAGCCCGGCGAGGAGGCCGACGATGAGCAGGAGGATCGGTACGGCGGAGAGGATGTAGCCCACGTCGCGATGGGTCGCGAACGACGCCGGGCTGTCGAACACGCCGAGACCGGCAAGGAAGACCTGCACGACGAGTCCGACGACGAACGCCCATGCCACGACCAGGTACACGGTGCGCGCGATCGAACGCATCAATCCCTCCAGATACGCCGCCGATCCGAATGTCGGGTAACGGGCGTTCAGGATGCCCGAACGGCGTCACGAACGTCGAGCGATTCCACGCGTCGATGTCGGCGCCGCGCGACCGGGGACCGGCATCTGTGGCAACCTGAATCAGATCGCCGAACAGGGGACCAATGACCGAGTACATCGATATCCGGGGCGCCCGCGAGAACAACCTCAAGGACGTCTCGCTGCGCATCCCGAAGCGCCAGATCACGATCTTCACCGGCGTATCCGGCTCGGGCAAGTCGTCGGTCGTGTTCGACACCATCGCGACCGAGGCCCAGCGCCAGCTCTACGAGAACTTCAGCCTCTTCATCCGCAGCTTCCTGCCGCGCTACCCACAGCCCGAGGCCGACGCCATCGAGAACCTCAGCATGGCGGTCATCGTCGACCAGAAGCGCCTCGGCGGTGGATCGACCTCGACGGTCGGCACCATCACCGACATCTACACCGTCCTGCGACTGCTCTACTCCAGGCTCGGCCAGCCCCACGTCGGCTACTCGAATGCGTTCTCGTTCAACGATCCCCAGGGCATGTGCCCCGAATGCAATGGCCTGGGCAAGAAGATCGGCGTCGTCTCCGACGACTTCCTGGACATGTCCAAGTCGCTCAACGAGGGCGCCGTCCAGGTCCCCACCTGGGGCGGTTGGGAGATCGACGCTTACGCCGCGTCCGGTTTCTTCGACAATGACAAGAAGCTGTCGGACTTCAGCCCGGAAGAGATGGACCTCCTCCTGTACGGCAAGGATCGCAAGTACAAGCTGCGGATCGGCGACAAGTCGATGAACGCCACCTACCTCGGCGTGATCGAGAAGTTCGAGCAGGCCTATGTGCGACGCGACATCAAGACCCGCCCCGAACGGACGCAGAAGGCCGTCGCGCCGTACCTGCGCATGCGCACATGCCCGTTGTGCAACGGCGCCCGGCTGAGCCAGGCGGCGCTCGCCTCGAAGATCAACGGCCGCTCGATCAATGAGCTCACCGCGATGGAGGTGGGCCACATGATCCCGATCCTGCAGGAGATCGAGGGTTCGGTGGCGGCGCCGATGGTTGCGACGCTCGTGGAGCGGCTCGGGGCCATGGTCGACATCGGCCTCGACTACCTGAGCCTGGATCGCGAGACCGACACGCTCTCGGGCGGTGAATCGCAACGCATCAAGATGGTCAAGCACCTCGGCAGCAGCCTGGTCGATGTCACCTACATCCTCGATGAGCCGAGCATCGGCCTGCACCCGCGCGACGTGCACCGCCTCAACGACCTGTTGCAGAAGCTGCGCGACAAGGGCAACACCGTCATCGTCGTGGAGCACGACCCGGACGTGATCAAGGTCGCCGACCACGTCGTGGACATGGGGCCGGAGGCGGGTGACGCCGGCGGTCAGATCGTGTTCGAGGGGACGTACAAGGACCTCAAGCGGGCCGACACGTTGACCGCGCGCTTCTTGCAGCGATCGCTGCCGATCAAGGAAGACGTTCGCACCCCGAGCGGCTGGCTGCCGATCCGCGGTGCGGCGGTCAACAACCTCAAGGACGTCGACGTCGACATCCCGACGGCGGTATTGACGGTCATCACCGGCGTCGCGGGCTCGGGCAAGAGCTCGCTCATCGACGGGGTGTTCCTGCCCCAGCACCCCGAGGCGATCGTCATCGACCAATCCGCGGTCGGAACCTCGACCCGCTCGAACCCGGCCACCTACACCGGCGTGATGGACGACATCCGCAAGGCGTTCGCGGCCGCGAACAAGGTCGATGCCGGTCTCTTCAGCTTCAACTCGAAGGGCGCCTGCGAGACCTGCAACGGGGCCGGCGTGATCTACGCCGAGCTGTCGTTCCTGGGTGGCGTCAAGACGCCGTGCGAGACCTGCGAAGGGCGACGCTTCAAGGACGAGGTGCTCGAGTATCAGCTCGACGGCCGCAACGTCAACGAGGTCCTCGGGCTCACGGTCGCCCACGCGCTCGAGGCGTTCACGCAGCGCGAGATCCTGCGCAAGCTGCAGGCGATGAGCGATGTCGGACTCGACTACCTGACCCTGGGGCAGCCGCTGAGCACGCTCTCGGGCGGCGAGTGCCAGCGGATCAAGCTCGCGAGCGAGCTCCACCGTAAGGGCAATATCTACGTGCTCGACGAACCCACGACCGGGCTGCACATGTCCGACACGAGCCACCTGCTGGCGATGCTCGATCGGCTCGTGGATGCCGGAAACACGGTGATCGTGATCGAGCACAACCTCGATGTCGTCCGCAACGCGGACTGGATCGTCGATCTCGGGCCAGAAGGGGGCACCCGCGGCGGCGAGATCGTGTTCACGGGCACGCCGGCCGAGCTCCTGCTGGCGGACCGCTCGTTGACCGGGCAGTACCTGCGCCGGGAGGAACCGGCGGCCGCCTGAGCGACCGCCGGACACCCCGGTCTAGCGCTTGACGCGGCGCCTGCTCCGACTTGGGCACGTTCCCATGACGTCATAAGGAGACCGAAACGCCCATTTGGCCTTACCTGAGCGCGTAGACCCAGCCCTGCTTGCGGTCGAGGTCCTCGAGCTCGGTCGTCGTGCGAACCTCGTACGTGGCGAGCTCGACCAATGCATCGATCGGCAGGTAGCGACGCCCAGGGTCGCCGACCAGCACCGCGACGCCCCGATCGCGCGCCGCTCGGAGCCATGGCAGGACACGGTCCGCGAGCGACGCGTCATACCAGCAGTCCCCGGCGAGGATGACGTCGACGGCGGGTGGCTCGTCGGCCAGCACATCGCGACCGATCACCGCGACGCGCTCACCGTTGGCACGCGCGTTGAGCTGGATCGCCGCCGCCGCGAACGCATCGATGTCCGCGCCGCTCGCCGCGGATGCGCCTGCCCGCATCGCCGCGATCGCGCACAGCCCCGAGCCGGACCCAAGATCGAACACCCGTCGACCGGCCACGAATTCGGGGTGCTCGCGCAGATGCCGGCCGATCGCAAGCCCGCCCGCCCACGCGAACGCCCAGAAGGGCAGGGGAGCGTCCGGATCGCGCGACTCGAGCTGCACGGCGTGCCAGAGCGGCAGGACCTCGTCCGCGAGGTGGAGGCGGATCTCCTCGAGCCCGGGGACGGCTCGAAGCCGGGTGTGGCGGAGGACGAAGGCGCGTGGCCGGGCTGCCAAACCTAGGGGCCCTCGGTCATGGGTCGTTCCTTTGCGGGAGTCCATCGACGTTCGTTCGTCACTACCATGTCGGAACACGACAGCGACGTGCGACCGTAGAGGAGACCTGGAGTGGCCATACCGACCAGTGTGGACGAGTACCTCGCCGCGCTGCCGGATGACCGTCGGGTGGCACTCGAAGGACTTCGCCAGACGATCCGCGCCGCCGCCCCGAACGCGACCGAATCGATCGCGTACAACATGCCGGCATTCCGGAGCCACGGCGGTCAGTTCCTGGTGTCGTACGCCGCCTACAAGGCCCACTACAGCCTGTTTCCCGCGAGCGACGCCGTCATCGAGGCGCTGGGCGATGAGATCCAGCCCTACCTGGCCGGGAAGGGGACGTTCCGCTTCCGAGCGGACGAGGCGATCCCCCTCGAGACCGTGACGAAGATCATCGCGATCCGGCTGGCCGAGAACGCCGCGCACGAGGGTCGTTGAGGTCCTGATCCGCCCCGAATGCTGCGGGTTGTCGCCCCGCCGACCGCCCGTACGTGACGACCGGTGGAAACGGGCGACGAGTACGCTCACGGCCGCCTGATCGCCGGCGACTGAGGGGAAGCCGCGAATGCCTGACGAGCCAGACCAACCGCGCGTTCGATTCGGCGGCGCCGAGGCGATCGGACTGATCCTCTTCATCCTGCTCGGCCTCGGGCTCCTCGCCGACTTCGGGGTCTCGAGCTTCATGTGCGGCGACAACCAGGGAAACAACCTCGCCTGCGCCCTCGGGGTGATCGGCGGTCATGTCGTCGTGTACCTCGCCGCCATGGGCGTGATCGCGCTGGTCGTGTATGTGCTGCGCCGCGTCACGCGCTGACCTACGCGTCCGCGGTGTCGGCGTGGCGACAGCGGCGTGGCACGCCAGCGAGTCGGGCGTCTCAGGGCCATGAACCACGAGGGGAACCTGATGCGGGCTTCAACGACCCGAGTCGCAATGACGGTCATCGCTTGCCTATTGGTGGCGGCATGCTCGCCGGCCACAAGCCCGGCTCCCAGCGAGGGGGCACCACCGTCTGCGACCGTGCCGTCGGCTGTGGCCGCGCCTTCGTCCTCGCCTAGGCCGACTGAGGCACCGACCGACTCGCCGTCGCCATCTCCAGCACCGGCCTCCGCGAGCCTCCCTATCCGCGGGTCCGCTCGAGAGGTGCGCGCACTGACGGCACAGGGACCGGACGGCTCCCTGTACGTCTCGCTCCCCGGGCCCGATGGATCTGTGCTCGCCTACTTCAATTCGACCGGACGACCGCGCCCCGGGTGGCCGATCACCGTTGACCACTCGACGTCGTGCGGCCTGCTGTTGCCAGTCGAGGATGGCTCGGTTCGACTCGTCTGCTTCGGCGCCGACCTGCCGCAGCGAGGCGGCGACCCATCCCAAGTGCGCGCGTTTGCGTTCGACATGGGCGGACGGCCGCTGGCCGGCTGGCCTGTCGAGTTGCCGTTCGGATGGCCGGCCGGGTTCGTCGGATCCATGGTCGGCGGCGAGCTGATGCACTTTACGGAGCAACGCCGAGGCCTGGACGTCGATACGGGTGAGCCCTCCTACGAGGCTTGGGTGACGCGTGTCGCCGCCGACGGCACACTCCAGGTGGGAGCCAAGGTCTCGAGGGTCGAAACCGAGTGCTGTGCCGACCGGTGGGCCATTGGGCCCGATGGGGTCGCTTACGGAACGATCCATGAGTACGGCGGATCCCCGGAGGCGCGAAAGTCGTCGGAGCTCCTCGCGCTGGGTTCCGCGGGCCTCCCTGCGGGTTTCCCGGTCGCGATCGACGGCCTCGCCTCCGAGCCATCGTTCGACGCGACCGGCCGGATCCACCTCACGGTCAACGACGGACCCAACCGAACAGCTCGCGCCCTCGTCCTCGACGCGAGCGGGCGGCGGGCTGCAGGAGGTTCGGATGACCTCGGGTTCGGTGCGACGGATCGCTGCGTCGGGATCGAGGGCTCCTGCGAGGTCCCGGCGGCCCCGCTCGTCCGAGCGGACGGCACGAGATTCGTGATCGGAGCCTATTTCGACCGCACGGTGGCGGCGCGCCTGAGTCCGTCGGGGCAGGTCATGGCCGGCTGGCCGTACCGGTCGGGCGCGGGGCACCAGGGCAGGGGAGATTGCGCCGCTACGGACATCTGCGAGGGATACGAACTTGCCGCACCGGCGATCGGTCCCGACAACGTCCTGTACCTCCTCCATGGGGCCCGCAACGAGACCGTCGGCGGCAGCATCACCGCCGTCGCTCCCGATGGCGAGGTTCGCCGTGGCTGGCCGGTCGAGCTCAAGCGGTCGGGCGCCGAGTTCTGGTCGGTCGTCGTCGGATCTGACGGCACCGTCTACGCGCTCGCGGTCGAGCCCGAGGCGAACGACAAATCCTCGGCGAGCATCCTCGCCATCGCCCCGGACAGCACCGTGCTGTCGATCACCACGATCATCGAGCCGTAACCGAGGGACCTGCAATGCGCCGCCTCTTCTCCTTGACGTCGATGCTCCTCCTCCTCGCAGCGTGTGGCACGACACCGAGCCCGACTGCATCTGCACCCGCGGTATCGCTTGCCCCGGTGGCTTCGCCGAGCCCGACGATCGCGGCTCCAGTGGCAACCGCTACGGCGGCTGCTGCCCCGAGTCCAGCATCAGTACCCGACTTCACGACGTCCACCACCCTGACCAAGGGCGACTGGCGGAGCGGGGAGCTATTCCTCTTGTTCGGGTTCCAGTCCGGGATCCGGCACGACGCCGACGTCGACTTCTCGTCTGAGACCTGCCAGCCACGGCGCGACGACCTGCCCGTCCTCGCGACCGACGGCGTCGAATGCGCGCTGTCCACCGGTCCGGCTGAGCGGGTCGGTGCATACCTGTTCCCCAACGACCAGGCCGCACGAGCCGCGTACGAGACGCGGCTCCAGGAGCACGGCCTCGGTTGGGATGACGACGGCGGGTGTCCGTTCGGCTCGATCACGCCATCCGTGCCGGCCGCCCACCAGCCGCGGGCGGCCTGCTTCTTGAATGCGTCCGGGTTTGCGAACCTCAGGATCTTCTGGCCCGGGCAGAGCGTCGTCATCGGCGTCCTCGGCCGCAACGGGTCGATCCGGGAGCTCGCAACCTGGGCGTCCATGCTTCCGGCCGGGCAGGAGGCGTCGGACGTGGCCGACCCGTGGCTCGGTGGGATCGGCGTGCCCGCGCCCTTCGAAGCCTGCCTTGACATCCCGGCGGTCAGCCGGGTCCACGCTTCGACGAGCCTCACATACGAGGATGTCCAGAGCAACGGCGGGATCTGGATCACGGACGCCAGCGGCGACGACACGCGGCGACTCTCGACCCACGCCGAGGGCCTGAGCCACATGTCCACGTGGGCGCCTGACGGCAGGACGCTCGCCTACGCCGTCGGCAGAGGCCGAGGCGGAGAGATCTGGCTGGCGGATCCCGATGGAGGGACCGATCGTCGGCTCGCCACCACCCGGTCGATCGGTGTCGACGACGACGAGGGTGAGGCGCCCGAGTTGTCATGGTCGCCCGACGGCCGGCGGCTCGCGTACACGCAGTGGCGCAACCTCGGCGGCGAGACCGACCTTCGCTATGTCGCCTCGGCCTGGGTCGTGGACATCGAGAGCGGCGACAAGGCAAGCATCGCCGACGGCGTATTCCTCGGATGGTCTCCGGACTCGACGCGCGCCCTCGTCCGATTGCCCGGACCGCCGTTGGAATACCCACGGCAGACGAAGGGCCCCATCGTCTTGCACGATCTCGACACAGGAACGCAGTCACTGCTCGGGCAGGGCACCAATGCGGCATGGTCCGCCGACTGCCGCTTCGTGCTGCTGACCGCCGGCTCGCGCCAGCCCGGACTCGTCGTGCTCTCCGGCGTGGCCACACGGCCGAGGCTTGTGCTCGACGGGATCACCGGTCGCTGGTCGCCGACAAGCGATGACCTTGCCGTGGCGACCGACGATGGGGTCGTTTGGCGGGTTTCGCTCGAAACAGGCGAGACACTGCGTTTGGGGTCCGGCGCCGAGCCGGCGTGGTCGGACGATGGATCCCGTCTCGCCTATGTGTCGAGCGAGAAGGGCGAAAGTCTCGTGACGATCAAGGCGGACGGTTCCGCTCGACGTGTCATCGCGAGCGACAAGTTTCCGATGGGTCGCATCACCTGGTCCCCCGATGGCCGCTATGTCGCGTCGTCGCATGAATTCATCGGTGAAACCTGCGGAGGCCCGAAGTGGGGCTTCGTCGTGGCGGCTGATGGCTCCGGGGTCCGCATCCTGCCCAGCCCGTTCCACGTCGCGTGGCGACCCACCGATGCCTCGCCACCCGGCGACCTGAGCACTGACGCGCCGCCCAAGCGGAGCGAAGGCTGCGGCGGATAGGTGATGACCTCCGTCGCAGATCCACGCCATCAGCTGGGCGCATCCGTGCGCTCGACGCTTGCAGGCTCACTGCTCTGTGCCGCCCTGGTCGTGGGCTGTTCGAGTGCGGCGACATCCGCGACGCCATCCAGCGGACCGGCCACGGCGCACCCCACGCTCCGACCATCAGTCAGCATCGTGCCGCGACTCACGGCGGCCGCGTCCTCCCCAACGCCGGCGCCGACAGCGTCGCCGCCTGCGTCGCCCCTCCCATCCGTCGCGGCCCCGAGGTCATCCGCCCCGTCCGCATCTCCGACCAGGACGCCGATCCCGCTGGCCGCCAACGCAGCACCGGCGTGGCGAGCCGTCGGAAGCATGGCCATGCCTCGAACCAATCACAGCGCGACGCGGTTGCACGATGGCGACGTGCTGGTGGTGGGTGGCAGCGGTGACGCGGACGCGCCGGGATCGGCCGAACGGTATGACGCGGGCACCGAGTCGTGGACCGCCACGGGTCAGATGACCGCTGCCCGGAGTTTCGGGCACAGGGCAACGCTGCTGCGCGATGGCACGGTCCTTGTCACGGGTGGCATCGCCCTGGACGACGTCAACCTCGTGGCGTCCGCCGAGCTGTACGACCCTCAGGCGGGAACATGGACCGCCACCTCGCCGATGCACACGGCCCGCATCCTCGACACGGCGACCGTCTTGCGCGACGGCCGAGTCCTCGTGGTCGGTGGCGCCGACAACAGCGTCGGCGGCGGCGCGCTGGCCACGGCCGAGCTGTACGACCCCAACAATGGCATCTGGACCACCGCTGGAGCCATTAGCAAGGCACGAGTCGGGCACACGGCCACGCTCCTGCCCGATGGCACGGTCCTCGTCGCCGGCGGTTGGGACGGTAGCGGCGAGGGCGGCGCGCTCGTCGGCCCCCCGCACTTCGCATCCGCCGAGCTCTACGACCCGGACACCGGAACGTGGACCGCGACGGGGGGAATGGATCGCGGCCGTGCAAAGCACGCGGCCGTGCTGCTCTCGGATGGCAGCGTGCTCGTGTCCGGCGGCGCGCTTGCCGCTGCGGAGATCTTCGATCCTGGCAAGGGCGATTGGACCACGGTCGGGAGCATGGTCAGGTCCCGCCAGTCCCACACCGCCACGCTGCTGCGCGACGGCACGGTGCTCGTGACGAGCCCCGATCGCATGGCATTCGCGGAGCTGTTCGACCCCCCGCGCGCCTCCTGGACCGCCGTTTCGAACCCCAAGCCAGGCCGGGGCGGTCATACGGCGACGCTGCTTCGCGATGGCAGCGTGTTGGTGGCGGGCGGATCCGACTACGACGGCACTGAGCTCGCGTCGGCCGTGGCGTTCGTGCCCGGCGGCGGCATCTCCCCGTGATGGGGTGGGGAAGGAGGCTGCATCGACCTCACGTAAACGCCCTAGAGCACAGAGGTAGTCTGAGGGGACTCTGAAGATGAAGAGACGACTGCTGACCGCGTTCGCCGCGGTCACCATCCTGACCGGGATCATGGTCCCGGCAGCGACCGCCGCCGACCCACCGTCGGCCGGATGCCAGTTCCTGAACGACCCCATCTGGGATAGCCACTACACAGGCGGTCCGATCGCGAGCCTCGACTTTGCGGCCGGCGACCTGATCCGGATGACGGCCGCCAAGCCTACGTCGTTCGGTACGCCCACGACAGTCACACTGACGGTCGATGGCGCGGTCGTGGACAGCTCGACCTTTCCAGGCACCGTCGAGTACGTGATCCCGACAACTGGCACCCACGATGTCGGCTGGGAGATCAACGTTGGAAATGCGACATGGGATGTCGCGTGCAATGGGCCCGACTGCTCAACGGTCGTCGTCAGCCCCGACTCGTTGAAGTCGGACAGCAAGCTGCAGCAGGTGGCGCTGTCGGGCGCGACGGTCGCCAACGATGACACCATGTCGTATGCCATCACAAGCGTCACCCAGGACGAGCCGACCACCGGGGGTTGGCGGCAGGACCTCAAGACGCCGGACGCGAACGGCGTGAACGCCGAACGGGTCAGCCTGCGAGGAGAGCGGAACCCGTCCCTGAACGGCCGGGTGTACCGGATCGCCTACACCGTTTCCGCCGACCACGGCGGGGACTGCTCAGGAGTCGAGACCGTCGGCGTCCCCGTGCGCAAGGGTGCCGCCGCAGTCGACGACGGAGATCGATCGAGCTGGAATTCGTTCACTGGCGTGCTCGTTCCGAGCTAGTCGAGCCTGAGCGATCAGGAGGGTGGGCCACCTCGACGGGTGGCCCACTCACGTACCCTTCGACGGCCGATCCGACCCCGGCGTGTCACGTCGAAGGTGCGTCGCGCCGCAGTGCACCCAGGTACACCGCCCGCACGGCGAGGACCTTCCGCACTCCTGCGACGTCGCGGTCGAACTGCTCGGATCGATAGGCCGGGTCCGAGATCGCCAGGCCGCTGAAATACAGGCCGACGATGGCGCCGAGTACCGCACTCACGATCAGCAGCTCGGTCGAGACCGTCCGCGGCTCGCCGAGCAGCAGCAATCTCGCGACGACCTGGGGTGCCTCGCCGATCCACCCCGCCTGCACGGACTCCGGGATCGCGAAGACCCCGAACACCACGAGGAAGGCCATCACGACCAGGGCGACGAACAGCACCTGCAGGATCTGCGGGATCGTGCCCAGCAGGGTCACGTTACCTCGCTGCAGCCACGTCAGCGGGGGAACCTCACCGACCTCAGCGCTTCGTCCATGGAGCAGTCGTTGCACCGGCGTCCCATCGGTGTCGACAAGCAGATCGCCGCGGTCGAACCCAGCCTCCAGCCGACTGAGCTCCCGCCGGAACGCCGAGACGACGACGACGGTCGCGAGCAGGAGCAGGAGCAGGAGGACGACGCCGAGCTCGACCGCCGTCATGGCATGGGCGACCTGCCAGATCTCCGAGCCGAAGAGCAGGAACACGACGAGGATCAGGAGCAGCGGCAGGGTTCGTGCAGCAAGCCCGACGAGGTGCGTGACCTCGACCAGCAGGCGCTCCAACGCCCAGGCCCCGATCTCGACGATGCCGAACCCGATGATGACGTAGATCGCACCGATCCCGGTCAGGGCACCGAGGACGGACGTCAGTGCCTCGCCAACTGATCCATCGATCAGGGCCGCCGGCACAGAGGGGAGCAAGGCGATGATCAGGATGTCGGCGAGATCCAGGGTCGTGGGCCGGTGCGTGACCTGACGACCACGCAAGCGGCTGATGATCGCCCACAGCATGGCCATCCATGCCAGCGTCGCGACGACGCCGAGGGCGTTCATCGCAAGCGGCCAGTCGGGACGGGTGCCCCAGTCCTTGATCGTCGCCACCACGAGCCACGCCGAGATCCACGGGGCGGCGCGCGAATCCATCGCCGGCTCGGAGCTGTAGCCCTCGATCAGCTGCGGCACGCCGCGGCGGAAGAACCAGCGCTCGATCTCATGCCGGAGCTCCGGGTCGAGGATGGGCGGGGCCGGGCGAGTGGGTGCCACCATGACCGCCCGCAGCCTACTCGACGGTCAATGCCGATGTCGGTCGTCCGCGAGCGTGCCGTACGCCATGACGGCGATGCAGTTGGGAGCGAGGAGTAGGGTGGGGTCCCGGGCGACGGCTCGATCGCTCGCCGGCGGGGCTCGGTAGGGGAGCGTCCACATGAAGTCGACCGAGTGAAGCCGGCCTTCGTCGCGCCGATGCTGGCGACCCTCGTGGCCGCGCCGTTCGACGACCCCGACTGGCTGTTCGAGATCAAGTGGGACGGCTTCCGTGTCGAAGCAGTCGTCGACGACGGCGATGTCCGCCTGTGGACGCGAGGCCAGCAGGATGCGGCCCGGTACTTCGGGTCGTTCCTTGCGCCGCCGGACTGGATCGCGGCCGGCCAGGCGATCGTCGATGGCGAGGTCATCGCGCTCGACGACGCCGGTGAGCCCGACTTCGTCCGGTTGCAGGAGCGGATCCGGGGTCGAGGAAGCCTTGGTGGATCCGTGAATCCATTCGTGTACCAGGTCTTCGACCTGTTGCACCTCGATGGGCGGTCGCTCCTGTCGGAGCCGCTCGAGGAGCGTCGACGGCTGCTCAAGGGGGCACTCCGGACCGATCCACGGGTTCGACTGAGCGAAGACATCGTGGGCGATGGGGTCGCGTTCTTCGAGGCCGCCCGGGTGCGGGGCCTCGAGGGGATCATGGCCAAGGACCGCCGCTCCGCGTACCTGCCGGGGAAGCGTTCGATGGCCTGGCAGAAGGTCAAGATCCGCCCCGAGCAGGAGCTCGTGGTCGGTGGCTGGACCCGCGGAGTCGGCGCGGCGGCCGAGCTCGGAGCGCTGCTTGTCGGCGTCTATGAGGGCGGCGGGCTGCGGTATGCCGGGAAGGTTGGCGCCGGGTTCACTGGCACCTGGCGAGCGGAGCTGCTCGCCGTCATGCCGGAGCTGGCCGCGGACGCGTCGCCGTTCGACGTTCCACCGCCACGCGCGGCCTCGAAGAACGCGATATGGCTCCGTCCCGAGCTCGTGATCCGAGCCGAGTTCGCCGGCTGGACCGGCGATGGCCTCGTCCGCCAGGCGGCCTACAAGGGCCTCGATCTCGGCAAGGACCCTCGTGCCGTTCGTCGTGAAGCCCCCGTGGCGGCCGCTCGTCCAGGCCCCAAGGGTGGGCGGACGTCCCCATGACCACGGTGGCAGCAATCATCTTCGCGGTCGTCACCGCCGGCGTCATCGTGTTCCAGATCGGCCTCGCCCTCGGTGCACCGTGGGGCGCCTATGCGATGGGCGGCCGGTTCCCGGGGCGATATCCAGCCGGGATGCGGGTCGCCGCCGTGGTCCAGGCGGTCGCCCTCGCCGTCCTCGCCGTGATCGTGCTCTCGAGGGCTGGGCTCGTCCTGGCATCCCTGTCGCAGACCTTCCCATGGCTGGTCTGGGTCGCCGTCGCGTTCTCCGCGGTGAGCGTCGTGCTCAACCTGATCACGCCCAGCGCCGGCGAGCGCCGGATCTGGGCGCCGGTCGGGGCGGTCCTGCTCGCATCCAGCCTCACGGTGGCGCTCACGGCGGGCTGACCCGAAGCCAGTACGTTGCTGCACCTCGGGCCCAGCGAGGGGTACGATCGGTCGGCATGACCGAAGTCGACTCCGACCATCGCGACCCTGCTGGCCGTCCCAGGATGAAAGCCGCGGTGAGGGAACGCTACGGCTCGCCCGACGTCGTGCACGTGGTCGATGTCGATCGTCCGGTGCCGTCGGGCGACGAGGTGCTCATCCGCGTGCACGCGGCGTCCGTGAACCGCGCCGACCTGGACGGTATCGAGCCACGGCCGAACTTCGCCCGCCTGTTCATGGGGCTCCGGGCGCCAAGGAACCATCGGCTCGGGAGCGATGTCGCGGGCGTCGTGGAATCCGTCGGGCCGGATGCAACCCACTTCAAGCCGGGGGACAAGGTCCTCGCCGACATGTTCACCGCGCAGGGCGCCTTCGCCGAATACGTCACGCCCTCACAGAAGCTCGTCGCAGCCATCCCGCCAGGCATGACGTTCGAGGAAGCGGCGACGCTCCCGCATTCGGCGATCCTCGCGCTCCAGGGGCTCCGTCTTCGCAAGGGACGCACGATCGGACCGGGCGACAAGGTGTTGGTCGTCGGCGCATCGGGCAACGTGGGTCCGTTCGCGGTCCAGATCGCTAAGTCGATGGGTGCCGAGGTCACCGGTGTCGCCAGCTCGGACAAGCACGACCTTGTCCGCTCGCTGGGCGCCGACCACGTGATCGACTACAAGACGACCGACTACACGAAGACTGGTGTGCGCTACGACTGGATCGTCGACACGGACTCGCACCACTCGATCTTCGACATTCGCCGCGCGCTCAAACCGAAGGGCGCCTATGTCACGCTCGGCGGGCAGACATCCAGGCTCCTACAGGGCCTCGTGGTGGGGCCAGTCATGTCCTTGGCCACCGACAAATGGATGGGCCTGATGATCTGGTGGAAGCCCTTCGACCCGGATGATGTGGCGACCCTGATGGCGCTGATCGCAGCCGGCAAGCTCAAGCCGGTCATCGACCGGCGCTTCCCGCTGAGCGAGGTCGTCGAGGCGCTCCGCTGGGTCGACGACGGCCATGCCCGCGGCAAGGTCATCATCACGTTCGCGGATCCGGCCTAGGGCCAGGCATGGAACGCGAGGACGGCTACTTCGACGAGCCGGTCGCGGCGACGTACGACGAATTGTCGGAAGAGATGTTCGATCCGGCGGTGGTCGGGCCGACGGTGGACTTCCTCGTGGAGCGAGCCGCGGGTGGGCGCGCCCTCGAGCTCGGGATCGGGACGGGACGGATCGCCCTTCCGCTTGCCGCGCGAGGTGTCCCGGTGCAGGGAATCGAGCTGTCCAAGGCGATGGTCGCCCGGCTGCGTGCCAAGCCGGGTGCCGATGCCATCGACGTCACCATCGGCGATTTCGCCACGACGAACGTCGCCGGGACGTTCAGCCTCGCGTACCTCGTCTTCAACACGATCATGAACCTGACGACACAGGCAGCGCAGGTCGCGTGTTTCCGGAACGTCGCGACCCACCTCGCGCCCGGCGGCTGTTTCGTCATCGAGGTCGGGGTGCCAGACCTGCAGCGGCTCCCGCCGGGCGACACCCACCGTGTCTTCTCCTTCGGCGAGGGCGCCTGGGGGATCGACGAGTACGACGTCGCCACGCAGGGGCTCATCTCGCACCACTTCAGCATGGTCGATGGCCGGGCCGAGCGGTTCTCGGCGCCGTTCCGCTACGTCTGGCCGGCTGAGCTCGACCTCATGGCAGAGATGGCGGGCATGAAGCTCAGCGAACGCTGGGCGGGCTGGCAACGGGAGCCCTTCACGAGCGACAGCCGACAGCACGTGTCGGTCTGGCGCAAGTCGGGCGGCGACCTAGATGGGTGATGCGGTTATATGGGCGGCATTCGCCAGCAACGAACTGTAACGGGATGCCTGTCTTGTCATATCCCGAACCCGGGTTTACCGTCGGATTGGAGACCCGTTCGTGTCGATCGTCACGAACCGTGATGGCTACAGCTGGTCTCACCCGCGCCGCTATGAGCAGGCAGGCGCAGATCGGATCCTCGTGTCTCATCCCGATTCGCCAAGCATGCGCCCCCACCGTCACGATCGCGACGTTGCCTGATGGCTCGATACCAGTCCCTGACGAAGGGTCTCGTCGCGCTTGCGCCGCTCACTGCGGTGGACGGAACAGACGCCGACGACCCGGCCGCGATCGCCATCGGCATGGATACCCCTGCGCCGGCGAAGAGAGAACCCGGATGACTCGGGTCTTCGCCGTGTGCCTCCCGGCGTCCGACGCCGGGTTCGGCGAGCGCGTCCGACACGTCGTCGCTCAGGACCGATGGGATCTGGACTCCCCGGAAGGACTCGCCCTGATGCAAGCCGTCCTGCGGGGGACGTACCCCATGGCGACCGTCGTCAGCCATGGAGTCGCATCCGGGGGCCGACAACGCACGGTGGTGGTCGATGTTTATCGTGATGGGCATCCCGGGGCAGCTGCCCTGGCGATGCGTTGGGCCGAAGCCGTCTTCGATCGAAGTGGCGCGAGCGCCTACCGGTTGGCAGCCCGGATCCTCGGTGAGGGAACCGCGGCGGAATGGGCCGTCGAGCAGGCGTTTCGGGATCTGCGGCGCTGGCATCCCGTCGACATGTCGGTCGAAGCCGGCGGAACCGCCATCGAAACCGCCGCAATCCGGATGGCGACCGATGCCCAGGCGGCCGGACACGCCGAGCCGAGCGAGGGCATCACGACCGCCGCGGTCGCGGAACCGCCACTTGCTGAAACGTCATTCCGGCGAGGCAGTGTCCGCAGGGTCCTGAGCGGCAGGGCACTCGCTAGGTTGCTCTCATCGCAGCGTGAAGCGCTCGAGCTGAGCGTCCTCGAAGATCTCAAGGTGCGGCAGATCGCGGAACGGATGCAGACGACCACGTCGGTCGTCCACAGGCATCTCAACGACGCGCTTCTGGCGGTGGGGTCCGGCGATCCGCCGTCGGCCGCGATGACCCTCGCACGCTGGCGGGAGGCGCAGCGAGGCTGGGCGGGACTTCCGGCAGGTCACCCAGCGCGGCCCGAACGAGTTCTGGCGGCCGCGCATGCATGGCTCGACTACCAGGTCGCGAGCGGGGCCGTCCCAGCCGAGACCGTGGTCCTCGTCACGGACGCCGAACGGAGGTTCGTGGCAACCAATGGCACCGCCGCGCATTCCCTGGGTCGCCCTTCGTTGATCGGACTCCGGATCGACGACATCACGGCCGCCTACGCCCGGCCACTCGTTCCCGAGCTATGGACGCTGTTTGATGCGAACGGGTCCATGAGCGGGGAGTACGACTGCGATCGCCCGGGTCGGCCCCCGGTAAGGACCCAATTTCACGGGGTGTGGGGTCGACCGGTACCGGACCTCCAAGTCGGATACCTCCAACCGCCGGTGATGATCCCGGTCGAGGCGGTCGCGCCTGTCTGACGCATCCGTGCCCACCAGGGGCGGCGCTGACTATGAAGCGACGATGGAACTGGCACGGGCTCGTTGCACGCGAACGTCAGCGACACGCCCTAGCGGTCGTGCAAGCGCCAGGCCTCCACCGGAGCGCTCTTGCCCTTGACGCGCACCGCCCCGAGCGACGCGCCCGCGCGGTCGTCTCCGAGCGCCTCCCAGGTCGCCTTGCCCACGACGACCTGCCCCGGCTCACCGGCCGCCATGAGACGGGCGGCGGTATTGATCGAGTCGCCGATCGCGGCGAAGCTCCGTCGAGCATCCGAGCCGACATTGCCGATCACGGCGGACCCGGTGTTGACCCCGACACGGAAGATCGGCCAGCCCGGATGCGTGTCGGCCACGGGCCGTCCGGCCGCCACGATGGCGAGACCGACCCCCGCGGCCCGGATGGCGTGATCGGGCTGGTCCCCGCCCGCGTTGAAGATGGCCATCACGCCATCCCCGGCGAACTGCTCGATGACACCGCCGGCCGCCTCGATGACCGGGACGACGGCTCCCCAGTACTCGTTGAGCATGCCGATCACCTCGGTCGGTGAGCGGGTCTCGCTGAACGTCGTGAAGCCCGCCAGGTCAGCGAACACCACGCTCACCTCGCGTTCCTCGCCACCGAGCCGCGCGACATCGGGCGCGACCTCGCGGATCCCCTGGGTCACGACCGAGGGCAGGTACGGTCGGAACGCCGCGTCGAGACGTTGGACCTCCCGCGCCGCCTCGGACAGGAGGGCGAGCTGGTCCTCCGACGCACCGTCCCGCCGCAGGCCGGAGAGCACCCGCTGAATCGACTCGCCGCGGGCATCGGCCGATACGACCGACGTCACTGCCGTCGCGAACCATCGATCGACGCGAGCGAGCGTCGCCTCGAGGTACAGCCCCCCGAACGCCGCGGAGATCGACCGGCCGCGACGGTATTCACGGCGGGCTCCCAGGGCGATCGCGGCGAACGCCGCGAGCAGCAGGACGTGCCACTCCCACCAGCTCGCGTGCCAGTTCCGGCTCAGCGACACCGCGATCATCGCCTCGGCGAGCAGCACGCATGCCACCGCCATGCTCAGCGTCACCGCGTCGCCACGGCGCCGGTAGAGCTGGAAGGAGCGCCATGCCGAATAGGCGTACAAGACGACCGCGACCACGGACAGGACGCTCAGCAGGCCGGTTCCCTCGAACGCCGCGGGAGGACCGTTTAGGGGCGGCAACCGCGCGACCGAGATGAGGGCCCAGGCCCCCATCAGCGCCAGGAGGCCCCAGAGCAGCACCGGTCGCAGACGCAGCACGGTTCGGGCGCGCGGACCGGCCAGGGGGCTGGTCGAGGCCGCCGCGAAGATGGACGCGATGATGAGTCCGACCGGCGTGGCCGTGGCGAACCCGACGTTCGTCTCGTCGAGCAGCGCGCCCGGTGTCGCGAGCGCGTGCAGCCCCAGGAAGCCCGCGCTCGACAGGAACGCGAGCGAGATCAGGACGAGTCGAGCGTCGCGATAGCGTGCCGCGGCGATGTTCGTGAGATACGCCAGGACGGCGTTGACGGCCGCGGCGAGAAGCACCAGCCAGAAATGACTCGGCTCGTGATGCCACTCGACATCGAGTTCGGGCCGCGCGAGGAGCAGCGCGAGCCCGAGGAGGGGGAGCGGCAACAACAGGGCAGGGACCCACGGGATCCGGGCCCGACCCTCCATGGATCGCGCATCGCTCGCCATGCCTCCAACGATACGCCCGGGCCATCGTCGGCCGAGGGCGTACCGGTTCCGACGATCGCCCGATGGGGGAACCGGGCGGCCCGGACCGTCGTCCCGTGACGGTGACCAGCCTGACCACCTCATCCCGACTCGCCCGCTTCGACGCGCTCTTCACCGAACACCAGCGCGCCGTCCTCGCCTATGCGAGGCGACGCACATCGACCCTCGCCGACGCCGAGGACGTCGCCGCCGAGACCTTCACGATCGCCTGGCGCAAGCTCGATGCCATCCCGACCGCGGAGCCGCTCCCGTGGCTCTACGCCGTCGCCCGGCGCGTGCTCGCCAACCACCACCGTGGCAACGGCCGGCGGGTGCGCCTGGCAGCCCTGCTGCGCGTCGAGGACGTCGCGACCCCGCTGCACGCGGGCGAGGACCGTGATGGACCCGCCTTCGCCGCCCTGGCCTCCTTGTCCCCCGCCGATCAGGAGATCCTGCGTCTCGTCGCGTGGGAGGCGCTGGGGAATCAACAGATCGCCGCGGTCCTCGGGATCACGCCCAACGCCGTCGCGCTCCGCCTCCATCGCGCTCGGAGCCGCTTCGCTGATGCACTTTCGCGCACACGAAATGGCGACGACCTGAAATATCTGGACCCGAGCCGGACATCGGCTGATGTGAAGGGCACCCATGGTGCCGCATGGAAAGGAGCAGGGAAGTGAGCGTGCCGAACGGATCCGATCCGATCGACCGGCTCCGCGCTGCCGACCCGATCCGTGCGGACGACGTGCCCAACGCGAGTCTCGCCCGCGTATCGGCGAGGGTCCAGGAGCACATCATGGCCGACATCCAGCAGACCTCCAGCGTCGCACCGAACCGCCGACCCCTCGCCCTGTTCGGCGGGCTGGCCCTTGCGGGCGTCTTCGCGCTCGCGATCGCCCTCGGTTCCAACCTCGGCGCTCCGGCGCCCGGCGGGGGCCCGATCGCCGCGAATCCGACACCCTCGGAGAACCCGGCCGCCGGTGGCGGCATGGCCTCCTGCCTCATGTATGACCCGGCGACCCTGCCCACCTTCGACATCGTCTTCGACGGTACCGTCACCGCCGTGGACGGCGACCAGGTCACGTTCGACGTGAACGAGGGCTGGAAGGGGGCCGACGGCAGCATCACGCTGACGGCGCCCGACACCGACGTCGCGCTCCTTGGCGAGATGCCCGACTTCGAGGTCGGTGGCCGGTATCTCGTGACCGCCGCCGGCTCGAACATCAACGCGTGCGGCTACACGCTCGACTACGACGCCGACGCGGCGGCGGACTGGGCAGCGGCCTTCGGCGGCTGACCCGATCCGTCCTAGCACCCACGAGGGCCCCGCCGAACGGCGGGGCCCTCGTCGTTTCCGGTGGGGCGACGCATTGCTATCCTGCCGCCGGTGCCATCTCCCTTGACTCGGGCCATCGAGTTCGTCGTGCCGGCGCGGCTCGGACGGAGCTTCCGCTGGCTCCTTTCGGCGACCCTGATCAACAACGTCGGCGACGGCATCGCCTACTCCGCGGGCCCGCTGCTCGTCGCATCCCAGACCCGAGACCCCTTCCTGGTGTCGATGGCGCTGCTCAGCCAGTACCTGCCCGTGTTGATCTTCGGCGTCGTCAGCGGCGCCATCGCCGATCGCGTGGATCGGCGGCGGATGGTCGTCGTCGTGGACCTGGGGCGTGCCCTCGTCCTGGTCGTCCTCGTGGCGACGATCATGACCGGCACGGTGAACATCGCCCTCGTCCTGGTCGCATTGTTCATCCTGGGAACGGCCGAGACCTTCGCCGACGCCGCCAGCGGCACCCTCATCCCAGGTCTCGTGGCTCGCGAGGACCTCGGCATCGCCAACGCGCGCATGCAAGGCGCGTTCCTGCTCACGAACCAGCTCGTGGCGCCACCGATCGGCGCGTTCCTGTTCGCCGTGGGCATGGCCCTGCCGTTCGCCACGAATGCCGCCTGCTTCGCTCTTGGTGCGCTGCTCGTGACGCGCGTCGTCACGAGCGCGAGGACCGAGGTGCTCGGGCCGTCCAGCTTGCGCGCCGACATGGTCGAGGGGATCCGCTGGCTGGCTGGACATCCACCGATGCGGACGCTGGCGCTGACGATCTTCACGTTCAACGTCACGTACGGGGCGGCGTGGTCGGTCCTCGTCCTGTACGCCAGCGAGCAGCTGGGCCTGGACGAGGTGGGCTTCGGATTCCTGTCGACGGCGGTCGCTGCGGGCGGCATCCTCGGGATCGCGTCCTACGGCCGGCTCGAGCGGCGGTTCTCGCTGGGCGACATCATGCGCGTCGGGCTCCTGATCGAGACGGCGACACACCTGGTGCTCGCGTTGACGACGTCGGCGGCGGTCGCACTGGTCACCATGGTGGTATTCGGCGCCCACGCGTTCGTCTGGGGCACGACGTCGACGGTCGTGCGACAGCGCGCGGTGCCGGACGAGCTCCTGGGCAGGGTGGGCGGTGTCTATCGCGTCGCGATGATGGGCGGGCTGGTCATCGGCACGCCGATCGGTGGTGTCCTTGCACGGACCTTCGGGATCGCGGCGCCGTTCTGGTTCGGGTTCGTGGGTTCGGCGTTGCTCGTGGTCGTGCTGTGGCGGCAGTTCGAGCACATAGCCCACGCCGGCGACGAAGCACATGAGCCGAGACGAGCGGAATCCGGGGACGTGGCCTAGGTGATCGCCACGTCACCGTCGTCAGGGTGACGGCGCCGGACTCCCCACGGGACTCGTGATCTCGGTCACGACGAAGACCGCTCGGCAGTGGACGCTCGGGACGTTGTCCTTGAAGTAGTGGTAGACGCGGCACTCGTGCGCCTCCGGATGATTGAACAGCCCGGTGATCAGCAGCGGTGCATCGAGGGGGAGGGGATCCGGAAAGGTCCCGTCGGGGTCTGCGTGCAGCTCGTACATCGGCCCCTCTGAGCCGTCGTCGGGCGCCAGGAACTGGAAGGTGCGATCGAACCACTCGGGCTCGTACGCGGGGCCCCCGGTGTCCATCCCGCAGTTCGCGATCGCGTCTCGATCGGGAGCCGCCTCGCAGTCGAACACGCGCGCGGTGATCGTGAGCGGAGCACCACCGAAGCACTCCACCGCCGCGACACCTTCAAGCGCGACGAGGTCCGCGACGGTGCGGGGCACCTGCGGGCAGTCGACATCGGCCACGCCAAGCCATTGTTCGCCGGTCGTATCCGCCGCCGCGACCCAGCCGTGCTCTACGTTGGGCTGATCGACGGCGTCGCCGCGTGGCGTGAGGTCGACATCGAAAGTCAGGACCTCGAACCAGGCATATCCATCGGCGGCGAACGGACCATCGGTCACGTACAGCATCGTTCCGCGCTGCAAGAGCGGCTCGAGGATCGTCGCCTCGTCGGTCGCGCCCGGGGCCGTCCGGACGCGGAGGTCGTCGGTCACGACCTGGGCGACCATACCCGGGCCGAGTCCGCCGGTCGGGGGCTGGCTGGCCGGTGGGGAAGGAACCACCGACGTCGGTCCGACGATCGACGGGTCCGCCGACCCGGCCGGTGGTCCGCACCCGAGGACGGCCACGCCGATGAGCAGGATCCGCGTCAGGCGTCGCATCACGGTCGTCCCCCAGCCATGCACAGCACGGTAGCCCGGCCGGCACACCGTCGCAAGTCGGCAAGAGCTTCGGATCTACCGCCACCTTGCGGCATTGCCTGAGACCGAAGGAGTCGATCAAAAGCCTTGACGCCAGCGGAGCGGTAGGTCCACCATCGTCCTGAGCGCGCGAGATGCGGCCGGGGGGCCTGGCCATGACCATCCAGCGCAGGGACGACCGGGGGGCTCCACCGGCACTCGCGCCCGCGCGCCGCCTATTGGTCGGTCTCTGCAACTGCGGGCGACCGGCAGGACCAAAGGGCCCGCGTTGCCGATGCATCCGGGTCGACGACACGCCCATCGAGACCCCGGACCTCGCGATCTACAGCCAGGTCGAGGAGATCGCCAACGGCGCGCTCCCGACCTGGGACAGTCGCGACATCATCACCAATGACTGGCGCCCCTTCCGGTTACGGCAAGAGGCAGAGGTGACGATCCGCAACCTGTCGTCCACTACCTCGGCCGCCAATGCTCTCGTCCACTTCTACACCTCACCGTTCGGCATCGGCACTCGCCGCCAACTCCGCCTCAGTCGGGCCGTGAGCGTGGGTCCAGCGCAGCAAGTCGACCTGCTGTTCCCGCTGCATCAGGAGGTGCTCGCCGGCGACCCGAGAACCGGCGTCCACATCGCCATCGAGCATCCGACTGATCGGAATAGGCTCAACAACACTGGCTCTCAGGTCCATGACGGCGGCTACACGACTGAGAGCGGTCGCAGCTTCGACGTCGGCATCCCGGTGCTCAACGACTCGGGTGTGAGCCGCCAGTTCCAGCTGAGTATCCTGCCCACCGATCTCCTCGCCACGATCGTCCCGGCCGGTCGCCTGTTCGGCCCGTTCGAGCAGATCATCGCGAACCTTCACGTCGACGTGCCTGCGTTCTTGAGCGGTTCACCGGCAAACGAGATTGCCCGTGCCGTCACGGTCGTAGCCCGTACGGGCGGCGCGGTGATCGGTGGCGCGACTCGACTGCTCAGGATCGACAACTAGGATGCGCACCCGTTCCGGCCCGATCGGCTGGCTCACAGCACTTCTCAGGCGGCTCGGCGTTTGTGGCGGCGCAGGGGTTGCGGTGGGTGCGATGACTGGCCTCCTGCTGACCATCCTCGATCTCATCGAGGGGCCCCTGGTGCTCACTAATGCCGAGACACTGCAGATGTGGCTTCTCCTGGCCGCATTCGGATGGCTGGCTCTCCTCTTCATCTTCACGGTGTTCGTGCGGTGGACCGCTGGCTCGGTCGCGGCGCCGGCGCTGGTGAATTCAGCGCTCGTCACGGGCCTCACCATCCTGGTGGCCCGAGCGGCCAGCCTGTTCGGATTGGCCTGGCTGATCGGCATCCTAGCGGGGATGCTGGTGGGATTCATCCTCTGCACGCTGTACAAGCAGGTTACGAGGGGCTAGCGACGATGGCCTGCATCAATGACCTCCCGAATTGCGGGGACGCCAACGCCGCTGTCAACGACGAGTCCTTCTGGGACGTGGTCGGCTGGATCGTTACGATCTTCGGCCTGATCGGGCTCGGCATCACGGTCATCAAAGCCATCGGCGCGATCAGCGTTGCCGGAGGCGTGATCTCCGTCGGCGGGACGGCCATCGCGACGGGCCTGTTCGCGGGCGCTGCGGTGGGCTTCGTCGTGGCCGTCACCACGTTCATCGTGGTCCTCTACACGGCCAAGGATCGCTGCACGCAGAGCAGTGCCGAATCCCAATGCGTGGCGGGTGTCGTGACTGGACTCGTCGCGAGCTTCTCGGAAACACGTGACGACTGGCTTCCATGGCAAGCCATGCATGACCGCATCGATATCGTCGTCAAGTCATTCTTTTGGCAGGTCGTCGAGTCCGACAACGCATTCGTGTTCTGCACGGGCGAACAGCCGCCGCGTCGATCCGAGATCATGCGCTGCTATTTCTTCGAGCAGCGCGTCTGCGACGCCGCGACCGGGGCGGCCGCGGGGGCGGCCGTTGGCGCGGTTGTTGGAATCCTCGCCGCGGCCGCCATCGCGGCTGCGATGTGCATCACCATCGTCCTCTGCATCTTTGGCTTGATCCTCGCGGCGATCGTCGCCGCCGGAGCGGTGCTCGGCGGGGCCGCGATCGGCGGCCAGATCGCGAAGGCGAACAGCGAGAACGAGGATCCCGCAGCGGACACCGGACAGGTCCTCTCCGTCGGTCACCTCGTGACGGCGAACGGGCCGATGGAAGCCCGGGGTTATGACGATGGGGCGAACGTCATCTACTGGGCCAACTCGGCACAGTTCCACGGCATGTCGATGAGTCCGCAGCCATTCAGCTACTGCGAGATCAACGACGAGTTCGAGGACGGTTGCGCTCGGGTCCCGGATATCGAATAGGTCGGGGGCGAACAGTCCAGTACCCGGCGTTGTGGGAAGTCAACGGCGTTTCTGCAGCGCAGTGACACTGACCGCACGCGAACCCAGCAGACACTACAACGGAAAGTACTAGGCGAGCGGCTTCGGGCACCGTACCTTCGGATGACGGCTCGATAGCCATCCATCGCCATCACGTCTCGGGGGTTCGCGTCATGACTGATTCCACCAGGCTCGCCCGTCGAGGGGTGCCACTCGCAACCGCGCTTGCGACCCTGCTCATCCTGCCGACCGCCGTCGCGGCCCACCACGCGGAAGTCACCGCATCGATGGACTGCGAAGGACTCGTGACCTTCACCGCGACCGCGTGGAATGGCGACACGACGGCGTCCCGCACGAACCCCGACATCGGGGTCTGGATCGCGCTCGATGGCGGCAGCCTCGTTGAGCTCACATCGAGTGCCTACTTCTTCGCGGCCAGCAACAGCTTCAAGTTCACCGACACCTACGATGGCGGCGACGCGGAGTCCGCGACGGTCCGCGTGCAGGCACAGGCCAATTGGGGCAACGGAGCGGCACCGGGCGGCGCCCGCCAGACCACTGTCATTGCGCCCCAGGATTGCGCTGAGCCGACACCCGAGCCCACACCGGTCCCGACACCCGAGCCCACGCCGGTCCCGACACCTGTCCCGACGCCGGTGCCCACGCCGGTGCCCACGCCCGTCCCGACACCCACACCCACGCCCGCGCCGATCGATGAGGTCATTCCGCCGCCGGCGCCGACGCCCACGCCGACAACGGTGCCTGCTCCTACGGAGGCCGTCGCGCCGACGCCGACGGGCGGCGTCGCAGGCGCCACCGCGACACCACGGATCACCCTGCCACCCACGGACACCCCCGCCCGAACGGACGGAACAACGGCCGCCGATCCATGGCTGGTCGGCTTCGCGCTGATCGGCCTCACCGCTGCGGCGCTGCTCCTGAGGCCAGCCCGCAGGTCCCCTGCGCTCGCTCCCCGCGCACGACGGCGCACCCGCCGCTAGCCAACCTCACCCGGATCCGGCCACAGGGGGCGTGGCCGGATCCGGCACCTACCTATCGTGAGTCTTGCGAATGTGTTCAAGATCGACGGACTCGTCGGATCCCTCAAGTAGCCGCTCGGCGGCATCGAGCTCGAGGACACCGATCGAGCTCGATCGCTCCTCGACGTGGCCGACCCGCAGCTCCTGGCGGATCATCTCGGCGCGGCCCATGATCTGGAAGTCCTTCGCCCCGACCGCCGAACGAGCCGGCTCGCCTTCGACGACAAGCCCGTCGACGAAGGTGAAGCCCGACTCGGACGGCGCGTCCCCGGCCTGACCGCGGAGGTCGCTCAGCCGGGCTGATGGGCGAGCTCCCCGACCGGCCGCGGCTCGAGCGCCGAGGCGGCTCGCCGGAGGCCACGAGCAAGCGCGACGCGAACGGACCGGTCTCGCCGCCGAGCGGCGACGGAGCGGCCGGGTCGGCCGGGTCGGCCGTCGGCTCCGTCCAGATCGAGGCCGATGAGAAGGGTCCCCATCGCTGCGGGATCGAACATGTCAATGCTCCTTTCAGGATCGCCCTTGCGTTCAGGACGTCAGGACATCACCTTCGGATAGACGCGTCCGCGAGTCCAACACCTGTCGAACGGCGATTACCATCAGCAATGCGTGAATACTCCCCGCGGCCCGATCGGCAACGAGCTCGAGATCCGCTCCCTTCGCTACTTCGTGGCAGCGGCGGAAGAGCTCAACTTCACGCGGGCCGCGGCGCGCCTGTTCGTTGCCCAACAGGCGCTCAGTCGCGAGATCCAGCGACTCGAAGCGCGACTGGGGACGACCCTGTTCCACCGGACGACCCGCCGCGTCAGCCTCACGCCGGACGGTGAGCGGCTGCTCGTCCGGGCTCGGGACCTGGTGGCGCGGCACGACGCGGTGTGGGCCGAGGTGCAGGCGCCCGCCGCGCAACCAACGGTCGTCGACCTCATGAGCGAAGGCCGGCTCACCGCGACCCGGATCCTCGACTCGGCGCGCATCCGAGCGTCGACGGTCGACTTTCGTGGTCGCTACACGGGCGGGACCGGGGCCGCACTCGACCGACTCGCCAGTGGCGGGCTCGACGTCGTCTTCGGACGGGTCGGCTGGCTGGATGCGCGCCCCCTGCCGACCATCGATCACGTCCTCGTTCGCCTCGAGCAGCTGGCGCTCCTGCTGCCCGCCGGACATCCGCTGGCCCAGCAGGAGGCGGTCCCGGTCCGTAGCCTGCAGGGGCTCGAGATCGATGGACTGCCGCCCCATCCGAAGGCGCCCGAATGGACCGATCTGATCCTCCAGTTCTTCGCTCTGTCGGGAGCACACTCGACGCCGCCGCACCTGCCGGCCATCGGGCTCGAGGAGCAGGGCTATCACCTCGTGAAGCAGGGACTCCCGATCCTGGCGTCGGCCGATCACGTCGAGGTGCCCGGAGGCGTGCTCCGACCCCTGGTGGATCCGATCCCGCTCTATGCATGGTCGATGGCGTGGCGGCGCGATGCGGAGAGCGACGGGATCACGGCCCTTCGCGATGCGGCAGCCGAACTTGGGGCGACCGAGGATTGGCTCCGGCAGGCAACGGCGCCGGATCACGAGACGTGGTTGCCCGAGCCCGACGGGTCACGCCTCGCCAATGGCGCCCTCAAGCTGGTGACGACATGACCGACGACGAACTGCCCGCCAGCGAGGCTGCCCGGGCTCGACGCCGCGACCGCGACATGGAGGCGGAACGGCGGGCCTTGCTGCGTCCCGGGATGGCCAAGGTCTTCCGCCAGGTCACCGATGCGGCCGCGAAGCCGCCGACGCCCAAGCAACAGAAGGCGAAGCGCGGGAAGCAGAAGTAGCGGGGAAGGGTGGCCGGTCGTGGTCGCCCTCCGGCCTCAGGGGTCGGGGAACTCGAGCGGCTCGGAGTGGCGGAGGGTGAAGCTCTCGTCGGGCAGGATCGGCAGGTTCGTGTCGAAGTAGGCGTTGAACAGCAACCGGAAGGTGTTCACCGGGCTCACCTCCGGATAGAGGCCGATGTCACGGCCGCCCGGCACGTACCAGGCGTTGAGGATCCCGAATTTGATCTCGCGCTCCTCGGGTGTCGCCGTCGTCCAGTCGTGGCCGGTCTCGTCCTCCAGGTGCCTCGGGTACGGCCCCTCGTCCGCCTGGACGACGATCACCGGACGCTCGGGGGCCGGGACCGCGAGGAGGTCGTCGACGATCGCCAGCATGCGGGCGTTCGTGAACGCCAGCTGCTCGGAGAATCGCTCGTCGAGTGATCGGCGTCGGTTCGCCTCATCGGTCACGAAGCTGCCATCGGCGGCGAAGATGTACGGGGTGTGCGGCAGCAGGAGATGGCCGAACACGAACTTCGGGCTCGGGTACGCGGGCAGGTTCGCCAGCAGGTTGACCTGCCAGGTCGTCCATGCGTACCGCCGGGCCCACCTCGGTCCGCTCAACCCGAGGCGGCGGAGGATCCCCGGCAGCGCCGTCGACTCGACGAAGGCCGCGTCGAAGTCGGTCTGGTTGTCGAAGGCGTGGTTCACGTCGGCGAGGGTGCTGGTCCGGGTCAGGCTGAAGTCGGAGCCGACGTGGACGTAGTAGTAGCCGCGGGCCTTGAGGAAGCGGGCGACGTTGCTGTTCTGGATCCGCGTGGAGGTGCCGCTCCGATCCGTGGGGCCGAAGATCTCCGCGTGGCCGCGTCCACTGAGGTATTCGGCGCTGAACGTCGCCTGGACCGAGAGCGACGTCCGTTGGTAGTTCGCGTGGCTGGCGTCCGCGATGTAGAACCCACGCGCCCGAAGCTCCTCGAAGATCGGGTTCTCGATGCCGTAGGCGAGCCGTCCGGAGCTCGCGGACGGGTAGCGGTCGAAGATGAACCAGTAGATGTCAGGCCCGCCGGTCGCGGATGAGGGGGCGGTCGACGGAGGCGGCGTCGGGATCTCGCCCGTCGTGTAGCGGCCGATGTCATACGGCACGATCGAGGCGAGTGGCACGATCACCATGGCCAATGACGCGACGTTCAGGGCCCGGGTGAGCGAGCCGAGGAACCGGCGGCCTCGCCAGGCCACGAGGGCCGTGAGAACGATGATCGTCAGCCAGCCCGCCACGTGGATCGTCGGGCCGATCCGCATCGGCTGGAGGAGCCGCGCGGCGTGACCGTACGCCAGGAACGCGATGACCGCGGCGGTCATGACGAGCCCGGCGCGGCGCGCATCACCCACGACCACGCTGGCGAGGACCAAGATGAGGGCCGTGCCCCCGGCGACCAGCGCCAGGACCGGCAGCATGTCTCCGAGCTCCACCTCGTCGAGGTTGACCGAGTAGAGGAAGAGCACGAAATACGCTGCGAACAGGACCGGATGGAACGGCCACGGCCGGTCGCGAAGGACGGTCCGAAATCGGTCGGCGAGCCGGTTCATGTCCGGGTCCTTGGACCGCTCCGAACTCGCCGATCCGAGTGGCCGGGTCGCATCCGGACTAGTCTGCCACGGCCGAAGGCTTTGGCGGAGGACGCCACACTTGGCGTCCCGTCGCGTCAATGTGTCGCCAACTCCCGCAGAACATGGATCGGACGATGCGAAGGATGCCAGCGATCTCGCGACGCCGGCTCGCCACGACGATCTGGGTCGCCGCCCTCCTCGCGACTTCGGTCGTCGGGTGTGGGCGAGGCCAGACGCCCGTCCCAGCAGGGGCCCAACTGCTCCACGTCGTTGTGGATGGTCAGCAGGTGCGCCTGGACCCGGCCACGGTGCGCGCCGGCGACGTCTACGTGGTGCTCGATACGCCAGGTTCCGGCGTCGGCTTCGCCGAACGGAAGCGGTCGGCCGCGGAGACGCCAGGTCCCTTGACGGACCAGGACATCGATCGGCTCTCGCATGGAGACACGCAGGGAACGGCGATCGGCGGATTCGACGACATCGGGTGCTCGCCTGAGCAGCGCGCCGAGGATCGCGGCCGGATGGGTCCCTGCGGGAACGTGTTCCACGTGGTCCTGGCCCCGGGAAAGTACGCGTTCTTCACCGGCAACCTGGACGGGGGGCCACCCGGCGATCACTCGGGACGCATCGCGGTCCTTCACGTCAGGCCCTGACGCCGTCGACGCCACGGACGACACTCCCGAGGCGCCCCGGGCGTCACCGGTGCAAGGAGAAATGACGATGACGAAGCAGCTGGTCCGCGCCGCCACGGGTCCCGATCCCTATGGCTGGCGCGCGGGGACGTTCCGTGTCCTCGCCAATGCCCTGCTGGTGTTGCTGGCGTTCGAGGTCGTGACCCTGGTGCTGGCGATCGCACAGCTCATCGCCACGGGGCCGCCACCGCCCGTGACGCCAGTCGAACTGCTCGCACTGGTGGTCGTCTTCGTCCTGGTCCGCTGGATCTTCGTCCTGCCCGGCTTGCTGGTCGTTCTCGTCGGCATCGAATACGTCGCCCGCCGGGCGCCGCACGCACGGATCCTGACCGCGATCATCGCGTTCGCTCCGATGGTGTGGTGGGAGCTGACGCAGTCCGGCGACACCTCGGGGTACGGTGCGGTCCTCGGCGTGACCGCTGTGCTGTTCGCGCTCCTCGCGAGTCTGCCGGCCCGCTTCCAGGGGCGCTCGACGGAGGACGCCGGGGCAGCGCAACCCCCTGCAGGAACGGCGGTCGCTCCTCGCTGACGGGAGTCAACCGGATCGCGCATCCGCTCGATATCACGGTCCACATCTGTCGTACCGTCCGCGCATGTCGTCGAACGACGCGATCGTCGAGACCGGCGCTCTGCCCTCCGGGCACCCGTATGCGCGGATCGGCAGGGGCTCCCGCGTCGTGCTGTCCATCCCCGGGCTGTCGTTCACGGCCGAACCCGCCAAGCCCGCCTCCGTCCGGCGCGCCTGGAAGCGCTGGCTGGAGCCGATCGAGCGGCATGGCCTGACCTTCGTGGAAGTCGGCCGACGGGCCGACCTGCCGCCGGGAAGCTCGTCGATCGACATCGCCGACGACTACGCCGCGGTCATCCGCGAGCAGTGGGGGACAGCCGTCGCGGTCATGGGCATCTCGACCGGTGGTGGGTATGCGCAATGGCTGGCCAACCGGCATCCCGAGCTCGTCGACCGACTCGTGCTTGCGTACACCGGTCATCGCGTGCCGCCCGACGTGGCGGCGGTCGAGCGCCGGGCGGTCGATCACTTCCTGGCCGGCCGATGGCGCTCAGGCTTCGCCCTGATGGCTCCGTGGGCCGTGCCGGAGCATGCGCGGCTCGCCGGCGCGGCGGCCTGGCTACTGGGTCCCTACATCGCCGGCCGGCCCTCGGACCTGCGCGTCCTCCGGCTCGACGCCGACGCCGACGACACGCACGACGCGACCGACGCACTCGGCGGGATCCGCTGCCGGACGCTCGTGGTCTCGGGTGGCCGGGACGCCGCCTATCCGCCCGACCTCACTCGCGAGCTCGTCGCGGGGATTCCGGACGTGCGCCACATCGAGTACCCCGGCGCGGGTCATGGCCGTGGCGCCCGATTCCCGGAGGATGCCTGCGCGTTCCTCGCCGAGGAGACGCCCCGAGTTGCGTGAACCGCGATCCGATCGAGTGTGAACGCACGTATCTCGACGTAGGGGTGTCAGCCGGCGACCCCGCCGGCTCGAGCCCCGGGAGGTGAGACGAGGAGGACCCAGATGACCGACCAAAGCCTGTACGAGCGGCTGGGCGGCGTCTTTGCCATCGCCGCGGTGATCGACCACTTCAGTGATGCGGTCGTCAGGAACGCGGTCGCCGGGCAGGGCTCCGACAACCCAGCCCTTCGGGCGTGGCACACGGAGCAGCTTGCCCGGCTGCCCGGCCTGAAGTTCATGCGAACCCTGTGGGTCTGCAACGTTTCCGGCGGTCCGTACGAGTACCGGGGCACGAAGCCGGGCCACGATCCGCTCGGTCTCGAAGAAGCCCATCGTGCGCTGGTGATCGCCCCGGATGAATTCGATGCCGTGGCCGGAGAACTCGCTCGGTCCCTGGACTTCTTCAAGGTGCCTGCGCGCGAGAAGGACGAGGTCCTGGCAGCGTTCGCCGCGCACAAGGGCGAGGTGACCGAAGGCTCCCTCTCGACGACAGCCAGCTAAGCGGGCGACCGCGGCTCAGCCCAGGCCGTGGCGGGCGCGCTGGGCGGCGAGGCGGTCGTGCGCGACGGTGATGAGGGGGATGACCGTCTCGTTCCAGGTCGACCAGGACGGGTTCAGGATCGAGATCCAGAGCTGGGCGGCGTAGACAGGGTGGGGGAGGACCCGGTCGAAGGCCGTGTAGTCCGGCTCGGGCTCGGTGCTGACGATGCGTTCGAACGTCGCCCGGTCCACGCCGAGGTTGAGTCGGAAGGCACCTGGGCGCTCGAGGTCGGACGCCTGGTCGTGCTCGTCGTTGGTGACGATCGTCGCGTAATTCGGCCAATGCTTCTCGGGATCGAGCGAGAAGAACCACGCCGCCGGGATCGTCACGACGTCGGTCTCCGGGTACGCGGTGGTCAGGTAGGTGATGATCGCCTCGGGATCGGGGCCGGTCGGCAGGGTCGGATCGGTCATGTCTCCACCGTACGGGATGCATGTCAAGCCCCAGGCTGACGCTGTTCGGCGCCGATGAAGGAACATACGGACATGTCCGTGATCGATTGGCTGCTCGACGCCGATCCCTCGATCCGCTGGCAGGTCATGCGCGATCTGACGCACGAGCCGACCGACGTCATCGCCGCCGAGCGGGCGAAGGTCGCGACCGAGGGCTGGGGCGCCCGACTGCTCGCGCTCCAGACGCCGGACGGCCTGTGGGCCGGCAACGCGTTCTCGCAGGACCGGACCGACACGTTTCACGTGATGGAGCTCTTGCGACGGCTGGGGCTCGATCCCGAGAGCGAGAGGGCGCGACGCTCAGTCGGCCTCGTCCGCGAGCACGTGACGTGGGGGGACGGAGCCTGGTGGAACCCACCCTGGGCCGATGACGGGTTCTTCGAGGGCGAGGTCGAGCCTTGCATCAACGGCAACGTCGTCGCCACCGGCGCGTACTTCGGTGTCGACATGTCACCGCTCGTCGACCGGCTCCTCCGTGAGCAGCTCGCGGATGGCGGCTGGAACTGCGAGGTCGAGAACGGCGCGACGGTGTCGTCGTTCGGGACCACGATCAACGTCCTCGAGGGCCTGCTCGAGCACGAGCGGGCGATCGGCGGGTCGGCCGAGGTGGCCGCGGCACGGCGCCGCGGCGAGGAGTACATGCTCGAGCGCCGGCTGTTCCGTCGGAAGTCGACCGGCGAGGTGATCGACCCGAGTTGGCTCGGGTTCTCGTTCCCGACCTGGTGGCACTACGACGTCCTGCGCGGGCTGGACTACCTGCGCGACGCCGAGGTCAAGCCCGACGAGCGCGTCGACGAGGCCGTCGCGGTCGTCGACGGCAACCGGGATCCCGACGGCCGGTGGCCACTCCAGAACGTCCACGAAGGCGAGGCGTACTTCCAGATGGAGGACGGCGAGGGCAAGCCAAGCCGGTGGAACACGCTCCGCGCGATGCGCGTGCTCGACTGGTTCGCCCCGGGCTAGGGTACGCATCCGAGTTGCAGGCCCGCGACGGGCCGGGAGGACCTCCATGACGACCGAAGGCGCACCCGCTGCACGAAGAGCCCATGCTCGACAACGAGCACGGCACGACCCCGTGGACACTTGCGCGCGAGCGCCTCGCAAACCCCGCGCCGGGCCAGACGAGCTGGCTCGCCACCGTGCGGCCGGATGGCAGCCCGCACCTGATGCCGATCATCGCCTTCTGGATCGATGACGCGTTCCACTTCGTGGTCAGCGAGGGAACCCGCAAGGGGCGCAACCTCGCCGCGGATGGACGATGTGTGGTCGCGACGGGGAACACCACACTCCCGTCGCTGGACCTCATCGTGGAGGGGCACGCCAAGCCGCTCGACGACGAGGCCGCGGTCAAGCGGGTCGCCGAGATGCTCAATGGCAACAACTGGCCGCTGGAGGCGCGCGGCGACCAGGTCTACGGACCCAACGCCCCGACGGCCGGTCCGCCGCCGTACTCGATCTACCGGATGGTCCCCTCGAAGGCGTTCGGCCTGCCCGGGATGTCGGGGATGGAACAGTACGATCCGGGCGACCTCCCGAAGCCGACGCGCTGGAAGTTCGACGGCGCCTGAGTACATCGGCGCCGAGGACGAGGTGCAGACGGCACTGGAGCGAGCGTGGGTCGTGAATACCTGATCGTTTTGTCCGTTTGACGACCGGGTCGCCCAGCCTTACGGTCTCGCCGTGGATGCCGAAGACATCGACTTGCGCAACGCGACGTATCAAAGTTTCGTTGAGCTTGGTCGGGCACCCACAGCCGCCGAGGTCGCGGCCACCACCGGCTCGTCCGCGACGGCCGTGCGGGACGGCTGGCAGCGACTCCACGATGCCCACGCGCTGGTGCTCGATGACGCCGGCGAGATCGCGATGGCCAATCCGTTCGCTGCACGACCCACGCCCTTCCGGGTGGAGGCCGTCGGCCGATCGTGGTTCGCCAATTGTGCGTGGGATGCCTTCGGGATCGGTGCCGCACTCGAATCAGACAGCACGATCCACACCGAATGCCCCGATTGCCGTCAGCCCATCGACATCGATGTCCGCGATGGCCGTCCCGACGACACCGACCTGGTGTTCCACGTCCTCGTTCCGGCCGCGTCATGGTGGGACGACATCGGCTACACCTGAGGCTCGATGCTGCTCTTCCGGTCGGAAGGCCACGTGGAAGTCTGGCTCGGTGGCCGAGCCCGCGGCGAGACGATCCCGGTGCTGAAGCTCGTCGAACTGGCATACGCCTGGTGGGGCGATCGACTCGATCCGGACTGGCGCCCGCACACGCGTGAGCAGAACCAGGCCATCCTCGAGCGACTCGGGCTCGTCGGCTCGTTCTGGAACCTGGGCTGATCGATGTGGATATAGCGGCCCGGTCGGACCGGATCGTCCTCGCGGCTTTCGTGGTGTTCGTGGTCCTCGCCGGCGCGAACGCGATCGGCGTTCGGTTCGTGCTCCGGGAAATGGGACCGTTCTGGTCGGCCGCGATCCGCTTCGCCATCGCCGGCCTGCTCCTTGTCGGATACGTTCTCGTGACCCGGCGACCGATGCCGCGCGGGCATCGACTCATCGGGACGGTGTTGTTCGGCGTGTTCGGCTTCGGGCTCGCATACACGTTCCTGTACCAGGCACTGCAGGACGCCCCAGCCGGTACGACGATGCTGATGCTGGCCATCGTGCCCCTGCTCACGATCCTCCTGGCTGTCGTCCAGGGAATCGAGCGCCTTCGCATCCTCGCGCTCGCCGGAGCCGCCGTGGCGTGCATCGGGATCCTGGTCGTATCGGCAGATCAGCTGAGTCTGGACGTTCCGCTGCTCGCGCTTGCGCTGCTCCTGGCCGCCGCAGCATGCCAGGCAGAATCGGGGATCGTCGTGAAGCGGTTCCCACCTGGGGACCCGGTGGTTGCGAACGCCATCGGGATGCTCGTCGGCGCGGGCATCCTCGCAGGCGTCGCCATCGTGACCGGCGAGGCGGTCGTCATCCCCACGCGGCTCGAAACGTGGGCATCGATGGCCTACCTGGTCGGCCCCGGCTCGATCGCGGTGTTCGTCCTCGTGCTGTACATCCTCGCGCGCTGGACCGCGTCGGCCACCTCCTACGCGTTCCTCCTCTTTCCGCTCGTAGCGATCACGCTCGGCGCGGTGCTCCTCCAGGAACCGGTCCAGCCGTCGTTCCTGGCAGGCGGCGCGATCGTGCTGCTAGGCGTGTACCTCGGCGCGGTATACCGACCCCGACCGCGGATCGACGGGCCCGTCACGGAAAACCCGGCGGGCTGAACGTGGCTAACGCTCGGCTACGCGCGACGGCACGAACGCGGAGATCGATGAGGACTTACGCGATGGCCGCTTGGACCCATCTCCGACGGATGGGTGCTGTCGGTCGTGAGGAGGTCGTCCGCAGTCTTCATGCGGGCGACGTCGACTGCTACGCTGGCCCACGACCGTTGTGGTGAGGGGTCCCATGTCGAACCGGGATCCGGCGCGCCTGCTCGGCCGACAGACCGAGTTGGCCCTCATGGATCGGCTGATCGCGGACACGAGCGCGGGGCGGAGCCAGGTGCTGGTCCTCCGGGGCGCCGCCGGCATCGGCAAGTCCGTGCTGCTGGACCACCTTGCTGCCGCGGGGGCCGGTCAGCACATCGCCCGGGCGGCCGGCGTGGAATCCGAGATCGAGCTGGCGTACGGCGGCCTCCAGCAGCTCTGCGCCCCGTTCATCGATCGGCTCGAGCGATTGCCCGTCCCACAGCGGGACGCCCTCGGCACCGCCTTCGGGCTGAGCGTCGGCGAGGCGCCAGATCGCTTCATGGTCGGGCTCGCCGTCCTAAATCTGCTGGCCGAGGTGGCGGAGGACCAGCCGTTGGTCTGCCTGATCGACGATGCCCACTGGCTCGATCACGTTTCGGCCCAGGCCCTGGCCTTCGTCGCACGCCGCCTGCTCGCGGAGCGGATCGCCATGGTCCTTGCCATCCGCGAACCCAGCGACGAGACGGAGTTCACGGCTCTGCCCAACCTCGAGGTCGGGGGCCTGGGCGCCCTCGATGCCGGCGCACTCCTGGACTCGGTGATCAAGGGTCCGGTCGACCGGCGGGTGCGCGACCGGATCATCGCCGAGACCGGCGGAAACCCCCTCGCACTGCTGGAGCTGCCCCGTGCATGGACGGCGGCGGAGCTGGCCGACGGATTCGCACGCCCGGACACCCTCCCCGTGGCGGGTCGCCTCGAGCAGGCATTCGACCGCCAGCTGGCCGCACTCCCCAGCGACACGCGGCGACTCCTCCTGACCGCCGCGACCGAGCCGCGTGGCAACGAACTCTGCGCCGCGCCATGCTCGATCGATCCCGGCACGGCGATGCCGGCCGAAGAACCCTGAACGACTTGCGCGCTTCCGCCTCCGGATCCCTCGTACGGCGCGGCAATCGGCGTTCGTCGCGGGTCAGCAGGTCGATCAGAGCGTCGTTCCGACGCAACGGACCTCGAGACTGATCCCGATCGGCGCGCCTGGCACCGTGCCCAGACCACGATGTCGCCCGACGAGGAGATTGCGGGCGAGCTGGATCGATCCGCCGGGCGAGCCCGGGCGCGCGGCGGTCTCGCCGCGGCGTCCGCGCTACTCGAACGTGCCGCCACCCTGACGCCGGACCCGGCCAGACGGGCGCAACGTGCGCTCGCCGCTGCCTGGGCGAAACGCGAAGCGGGCGCGCTCGATGCTGCCCTGGCCCTCGTGGCGATCGCCGAGGCTGGGCCACCCGATGCGTTGGCAAGCCGAGTCCGAGGTCTCCGTGGACAGGTCGCGTTCGACCAGCGCCGGGGCCCCGACGCCGTCCGGCTGCTGCTGGATTCAGCCAAGCAACTTCAGCCGCTTGACACAAACCTCGCGCGGGAGACCTACCTCGATGCGCTCGCCGCGGCGATCTGGGCGAGCGGGCCGGATGCGCCCGATGTCGTCGCACTCGCGGCGGCGGCAGCACGTGGCGCGCCACCGGCCCGAGAGTCCCCACGGGCGATCGACGTTGTCCTGGACGCACTCGCGACCCGATTGACCGATGGCTATGCAGCGGCCGCGCCGTTGCTGACACGATCGTGCGTTGGCCCTGGTGTCGATGCCGGCGCCGACACGTCAAGGGCCTCTCGACCTCGGCGGTAGCCACGTCTGGACGATCATCGCCACCGAGGTGTGGGATTTCGGGGCCGGGCGGGCACTCGCCGAGCGCCACGTCCGGCTCGCCCGCGAAGCCGGGGCGCTCGTCCAGCTGCAGTTCGCGCTGAACCTTCTCGCCAGCAATCTGATGCTCGCCGGGGACCTGACCGCCGCGGCCGGGCTCATCGTGGAGGGCCGGGTGGCGGGAGAGGCGATCGGCAACCCGCCGATCACGTATGCGGAGATGCTGCTCGCCAGCCTCCGTGGTCAGGAGCAGGTCGCATCCGCGCTCATCGCGCGCGCGAACGACGTTGGGTGGTCGTCGGGGGAGGGGAGGATCGCGGCGTTCGCCGACTATGCGAGCGCCGTCCTCCACAACGGTCTGGGCCGGCACGACGTCGCGCGGGACGCGGCGAGGCGAGTCTTCGAACGCGACGCCATCGGGGGCTACCAGGTCATGGGCATCGCCGAGTTGGCCGAGGCCGCGTCCCGGACGGGCGACTGGGCGCTCGTGCGCAGCGTGCACGGGCGGCTGTCCGAGCGCGCCCGCGTGACCCCGACCGCGGGCGCTCGGCATCGAAGGCGGGTCGGGGCACTCCTCGGCCAGGATGGCGTCGCCGATGAACGCTATCGCGCGTCGATCGAGCACCTCGAGAAGGCCGGCGTGCGCGTCGAGGTCGCCCGAGGCCATCTGCTCTATGGGGAAGCGCTTCGACGCGCCGGGCGCCGAGTCGACGCTCGCGAGCAGCTGCGGACCGCGCACGACCTGCTCGTCACGATGGGGCTCGAAGGCGTTCGCCGAGCGAGCCCGCCGGGAGCTGCTGGCGACCGGCGAGAAGGTCCGCAAGCGCACCGTCGACACCGCGGATGGCCTGACGCCACAGGAGGTCCAGATCGTTCGCCTCGTCCGCGCCGGCCTCTCGAACGCGGAGATCGGCACGCGCCTGTTCCTGAGCCCGCGCACCGTCGAATGGCACCTGCGCAAGGTCTTCACGAAGGTCGGCGTCGCCTCACGACGGGAGCTGCGCGATGCCGTGCTGGAGAGTTCGCCGGTCTAGGCCGTCGATCGTCCAGCGCACGGACCAGTGATTTTCACGGGCGCGATGGATGGAGGAAAGGCGGAGTCTCCCTTCAGCGGCGCGAACCCCGCGCCAACGACACAGGAGACCAAGATGTCCACCCTCACGGCATCAGCCGAGCCGACAACGGCGACAGATGACACGGCGATCCGGCCGTTCCGGATCGACGTACCGCAGCGCGATCTCGACGAGCTCCGGCGCCGCGTCCAGGCCACGAAGTGGCCTGACCGCGAAACGGATCCCTCGCAGGGCGTGCGGCTCGACACCATCCAGGCATTGGCCGAGTACTGGGCCACCGACTACGACTGGCGCAAGTTCGAGCAGCGCTTCTCGGAGCTGCCGCACTTCATGACCAAGATCGATGGCGTCGACATCCACTTCATCCACGTTCGCTCGAAGCACGAAGACGCGCTGCCACTGATCGTCACGCACGGCTGGCCCGGCTCGACCGTCGAGCAGCTCAAGATCATCGGGCCGCTCACCGACCCGACCGCCCGTGGCGCCAGCGCATCCGACGCCTTCCATCTCGTCATCCCGTCGCTGCCCGGCCACGGGTTCTCCGGAAAGCCAAGGGAGACCGGCTGGGACCCGATCCGCATCGCGCGGGCCTGGGTCATCCTGATGCAGCGCCTCGGGTACGAGAAGTTACGTCGCGCAGGGCGGCGACTGGGGGAACGCGGTCACCGAGCAGATGGCCCTGCTGAAGCCTGCGGGATTGCTCGGGCATCCACACGAACATGCCCGCCACCGTCCCGCCGGACGTCTCGAAGGCGCTCGCCGGAGGCGGCCCGAAGCCAGCGGCCCTCTCAGCCGACGAATCGACGGCGTACGACATCCTCGACCACTTCTTCAAGACCGGCGTCGGGTACGCCAATGAGATGGCGAACCGCCCGCAGACGCTGTATGGCATCGCGGACTCGCCGGTCGGCCTGGCGGCCTGGATGATCGATCACGACGTGGCGCAGCTTCGAGCTGATCGCACGCGCCTTCGCCGGCGAGTCCGGCGGCATCACCCGCGACGATGTCCTCGATAACGTCACCCACTACTGGCTGACGAACTCGGGCGTTTCGTCGGCCCGCCTGTACTGGGAGAGCCACCTGGCCTTCTTCGACGCCAAGGGCGTCGATATCCCGCTCGGCGTGACCGTCTTCCCTGACGAGCTCTATCCGGCTCCACGGAGCTGGGCCGAGCAGGCCTATCCCAAGCTCGTCCACTTCAACAAGGTCGACAAGGGCGGCCACTTCGCTGCCTGGGAGCAGCCCGAACTCTTGTCGGAGGAGGTACGCGCAACGTTCAGATCGCTTCGCTGACATCGACCTCCGCGTCGACTCTTTCCACCTGACTTCCTCGAATCAACTCCACTGCGAAAGGCAAACCTTCAAATGACTGCAACCACCGCGGCGATGACCGCGACCACAACCACTTCCAAGTACGGACACCTGTTCTTCGAGCGCCTCTGGCGCATGAGCGGCATCCAGTCCGTCCTGTTCCTCGTCATCGGGTCCGTCGTGGCCGGCTTCGGGCCGGGCGTGGGCGCCTCGACCGACACACTCGGCGCCTTCTACGCCGCCAACAGCACCCGGATCCTGATCGCGACGCCGATCCTGGGTCTCGGCATCCTCAACCTGATGTGGTTCGCCGCGGCGATCCGGAACACGCTCGCCGACGCCGGCGTGGACGGCTGGGGTGCGGCAGCGACCGCCGCCAGCGCCATGTTCGGTGCGATCGCCTTCCGGCTCATCGCTCTTCAGGGGGCGCTGGCCTTCTCGATCGCCGGCTCCGGCAACGACGCGTTCGTGTCCGGCCTGGCCGACCTTGGCTGGGCGGGCGTGGTCCTGTCTTCGTTCCCACGCGCGATGCTGATCATGGCCGGCTCGTTCGGCCTGTGGCGTGCGGGGCTCATCTCGAACCGGGCCTTCGGGCTCGCGGTCGGGGCGGTCATCCTCGGCGTCCTGGGCGGCACGACCCTGATCGCTGACGGGTTCTGGGCTCCCGACGGTGCGTATTCACGGTTCATCTGGCCCGCGATCGGCATCGTCTGGGTCGTCGCAGCGAGCCGGGTCCTGGCCCGAGTTCCATCGACGCGCACCGGGTTCTGATGCTCACGCATCGCTGACCCCGAACAGCGGGAGCGCACCCTGGGTTCCGCCGCTCTTTTTCGCTGTCATGCGATCGCGTCCGACGGACGTGCCGCGGGATGCGGTAGGGCCAGGCGCAGGGGCGGGCAGAGCCCCAAACCGCCGAGAAGGACGAGCAGGAGAGCCGAACCCAGCATGACCATCGGGAGTCCGACGGCCTCGGTCAGAAGCGTCGGCACCAGGGATCCGAGGATCACCCAGACAGCCGCCGACGTATTGATGAGGCCGAGGCCTCGCCCCAGGATGCGCTCGTCCAGCGTGCGCTGGACCTGCGTGATGTTGAGGGTGTCGAGCGCCACGACCGCAGCCGCCGACATCACGATGCCGATCGTCATGGCGGCCGGCGATGCGCCGAAGACAAGGACGACAAACCCGACGATCGACACCACCAGCGCGGCCGCCATCCCACGACGGGGTCGCGTATTGACGAAGGAGGCGGCCGCCGCGGCCCCGATCAGGCCGCCGAGTCCTGCGGTCAGTGCCAGCAGACCGGCGAAGGCATCGCCTCCACCGAAGCTGGCGATGGCCAGGACGGGGAGGACCATCACCAGACCCGCCGCGAAGCTCACCGCGGCGTCGATGGCCAGCGGCCGCAGAACAGGGCGGACGAGCGTCGACCACCCTGGCGTCGGCTCCATATCCTGTGCTGCCGCGTCGTTGTGGTGTGTCGAGTGACGACGACTCGGGGTCGGGATACGGCAGAGGATGACGACGAGCCCGAGGAATGAAAGCCCATTCAGGACGAAGGCAAGCTGCACCCCGCCGGACACGATCAAGAGCGTGGCGATCCCGGGGCCGATGAGGCAGGCAAGACTGTCCAGGCCGCTCCCGACGACATTCGCCCGACCGAGCTGCTCGGCGTTGTCAGCGACCTCCGGTACGAAGCGGCCGAACGCCGGCATCGCGAACGTGCTGGCTGCCGCGGCCGCGACGGCCGCCACGAGGATCGTTCCAAGCGGAGCGTCGGTCACGACCAGGATCCCCATGAGCAGCATCAGCGCTGCACGGATCGATTCCGTGACGAGCAGGACGTCGCGGGATCGGGACCGATCGACCACCACCCCAGCCGGGATCGACAGGATCAACCACGGAAGCAATCGACCCGCTGCGACCAGACCGACCAACGCGACATCGCCCGTCACCTGATAGACGAGGATCGGCAACGTGGCGAGATACAGCCAATCGCCCACGCCGGAGACGCCACGCACGACGACGAGCGCCAAGAGCGACGGGGCCTCGGCCAGATGTTGCAGGGCCACGATGGACTGGCGCATCTCGGTCTCGCTTTCGGGCTTAGGACAGAAGGTTCGGCGCCCGTCGCGAACGGACGGGCGCCAGGGGACCTTGGAACTCAGTGGACCAGGGGGTGCGCCGTGGTGGGAGGAGATGGCAGGCGAGGGCTCCGCCACCCCTGATCGATGGAAGGCCAGGTCCGACCGAATGCCTGAGGCGCATCCGGGAAGCCACGGCCGAACTCCCGCGGCGTCATCTGCGGGAAGCCCTTGCCGAACTCCTGTGCCGGGACCGGCTGCCCCCACCGACCGAATTCCTGCGACTCCGACAGGACCTGCATGTCAGCCATCTCATCCACCTCTTTCGACTTCTGCGATCGGTCATCGATCGCTGAGAGGAAGGTGGGACCGCGCGCTGAATTCCCGCTTAAGCGGCGCTGAGGGTCGTGTCGTCGCCGCCTAGGCGATCGGCGCCGCGCGGAGCTCCGCTGCGAGATCGCGTGCCAGCCGCCCGACATCGTCATCCCCAAGCCCGGCACCAAGCGCGTGCTCGTGCGCATAGGCTTCGGGGCCGAGCTGCTGGCGCAGCGCATCGCCGAGACGGCGGACGTCGTCGGGGACGCGATCACGACCGCGGGCCTCCATCACGCCGACGAGCCGTGCCGCCTCATCAGGGTGCGACTTGGCCGCGATCGTGGCGAGGTTCAAGCAGGCCTCCATGGCGGATGCGAGCGCACCGAAGGCGATGTAGCTGGCGATCGCCTCGGCGACCCGCTCTGCGATCACCGACGGGTCCGCCCCACCGACGACGGGAGCGACTGTCACGATGGTCTCCGCGACCTGCTGCGCTGAGCCCAGCCGTTTCGCCGCCTCGATCGCCTCCCAGCCGGCCCGTATGGCTTCGTCCTGCCGGCCGACACCGGCAAGCGCGACCGCGAGCCCAGCCAGCGCCGTGCAGAGCTGGGGGGAACCGAGGGCTCGGTCGGCGTCGACGGCAGCCTGGCTCGCGGCGACTGCTCGATCGCCATCACCGAGCAGATGGGCGACGTAGCCAGCGAACTCCAGGGCCAACGGAAGGGATCCAGGGTCGTCGACATGGCGGGCGACCTCGACGGCCTCGTCGACCAACGCGACGGCTTCCTCGCGACGCCCTTGCTCGGCGGCGACGGTCGCCAGATGACACAGGCCATTCACGAGGACGACCGAGGGCGGCGTTTGCGACCGGAGGACCTCGATGCCGTCCCGGATGAAGCCCTGCGACTGGACGGCCTCACCGGAGAGCCAGCCGATCACCCCACGCATCACGCTCACTTCCGCACGGGTGCGCTCGCTCAGCGAGCCGTCCATCGTCGCTGCAAGCCGCTCCTGATATTCGCCGAAGAGGCCTTCGTGGAACCAGACGAGGGTCGTCCAGATCAGGATGCGGGCAGCGTCTTCGTGTCGATCGATCCGCATCAGATGCGCCACGGCGGCGCGGACGTCGGGGAGGACGGCCGTGATCCGCCTCCGTGCCGGCAGCTCGGCGACGCCGCTATGCATGTCGTCGTACGCGATCCGACAGCTCTCGAGGATCCACGCTGCGTGCCTGTCCGCGAGCCCTGCCGCCCGAGCGGCATCGATGCGCTCACGAACGACGTCGCGGATGCTCGGCAGCATCCTGTACTTGTCTGCCTCGACCGAGAGCAGGCTGCCATCGACCAGCGCCGCGATCATGTCGATCGACCCGGCCCCAGCCTCACCGACGATCTCGATGGCGTCGAGCCCGAAGGGCGATTTCGAAGATCGTCAGGTCGTCGACGAGCTCCCGCGAGGTCGTATCGAGCAGACCAAGACTCCAGTCGAGTGTCGATTCGAGCGTGCGCTGGCGAGCGGGCAGGTCGCGTGGACCCCCCGGCAACGGAAGGTGTCGCGCGAGACGCTCCAGCAGATCGGCCGGCGACAAGGCGCGACTTGCCGCGGCCGCCAGCTCGATCGCCAGGGGGAGACCGTCCAGACGTTCGGCGATCGCTCGGACCGGGCCACTGTCGCGATCCATCGCGCCGCCCGCACGCTCTCGAAAGAGCTCGATGGCCGCGTCGACACCGAGCGGCTCCAGATGGACGACGTGCTCCGATGCGACCCGTAGCGGTGTCCTCGATGTCGCAAGCACCTGCGCGCCAGGGATCCCTCGAAGGAGGTCGACGACCGCAGTGCCCGCGTCGTCGATCTGCTCGAGGTTGTCGAGGATGAGGAGCGAGGGCCGATCGCCGAGTCGCGCCGCAAGGGAGGGCAGGGGTGCGCCTTGGCCCGCGCCACCGGCCACCCGGATCGACTCGCCGAGGATGAGCGCCGCATCCGTGGTGCCAGACAGGTCCACGAAGACGACGCCCCCCGCAAACCGTTCACGAACCGGGGGCTCCAGCGCGACCTCTGTCACGAGACGGGTCTTGCCCACTCCTCCAAGACCGGTGACCGTGACCAGGCGCTGGCGCAGGACGAGATCGACGAGTGCGAGACGGTCGGCTTCGCGGCCGATCAGGCTCGACGTGGGTGCCGGGACTCGAATCCCCACGGCATCCGGGCCGACAAGCGTCAGCGCCGGGTCCTGCTGAAGGATCGCTCGCTCGAGGGCCAGCAATGGCGGACCCGGATCGAGGCCGAGGTCATCACGCAGGATCGCCCGGACACGACGGATCGCAGCGAGAGCCTCGGCCTGTCGGCCAGCTCGATACAGCGCCACGCCCAGCTGTCGCCAGAGACGTTCACGGTATGGCTCGGCGGCCACGAGCGTCTCGAGCTCGGCGATCACCTCGACGTGCCGTCCGGCGGCCAGATCGGCCTCGATCCTGCGCTCGATGGCGAGGAGTCGGAGCTCCGTCAGACGGGTGATGTGGGGCTCGACGAACGGGACCCCCGCGAGGTCCTCGAATGGCGTGCCCCGCCACAGGGCGAGGGCATCGGACAGTACGGACTCATCGTCTTCGTTGCCGAAGCGGGCGACGGCGTCCTCGAAACGCAGCGCATCGACCGCCTCGCGCTCGATCTCCAGCACATAGCCCGGAGCACGTGTGCGCAGGCGCTCGCGCTCCGATCCAAGCAGCCGGCGCAGCCCGGCGACGTACACCTGCAGGGCGTTCAGTGCCGTGTCCGGCGGTTCGTCCCCCCAGAGCCCGTCGATGAGGGTGTCGGTGCTCACGACCGCTCCGGCGTGCACAGCGAGCATCGCGATCAGCGCGCGCGGTTTCCTGGCCGCGATCTCGACCGGGTCGCCGCCGATGTGCACGCGAACGGGGCCCAGGACATCGACGCCCAACGCGACCACCGCCGCGCGCACCGGCGCCGCCGCTCGCGTAGCCATCACATCAGCAGAGGAGGCCGTTGTTGTAGCGATCGAGCGTCGTGGCGAGCGCGTTCGACTGGGTCGTCTGGGCAGCGGTGAGCTTGGTGTGCGTCAATCCGTTGAAGACGACCACGTGGAGCAGCGTCTGCCCGGCGGCGATCGCGTCGTTCGCTGCCGTGCATGAGCCGGCGCCCGCGACGACGTTGAGCCTGGCGGCCAGCAGTTGCGCCGCCATGTTGAAGGCGGGGTCGCTGGCGCTCTTCTTCTTGCCGTCGATGGTGGTCTTGTCGAGCAGGTTGAACGCCTTCAGGCAGTCCGACGCCACGTCAGGCCGCGTCGCGCTGCCGTGCAGCGTCAACCGCCCGATCGCGATGCCGGTCGGCTCGGCCCTGGCCAGCGTCCGGTCGAGGACGGGGGCCTGCTTGCCCTTCGAGCACGACGACCAGTTCTTCCAGAAGCCGATCGTCCGCGTGAGCCCGCCCGGTGGCGGCGTGTTGTCGATCGTCAGGACACGGGCCTGGCCGGGCTGGATGCTGAAGTCGGCACAGCGCCTGCTGTTGTCGCCGCTCGCGTCGAACAGCGTGAAGGGGGTCGGGCCGAGCGAGGTCTGCCAGCCCGGCATCACGACCTCACACAACTGGTAGGTCGCCCCGGCGACGAGTGACTGCGTGAACGAGACGGAGCCGCCGTTCCCGGCCGTGGCGGTGCCCGTGCCGAGCACGGTCCCAGCTGCCGTCGCCGATGCGCCCTGGCGGAGCTCGAAGGCGAATGACTGGGTGCCCGTGGGGGCGGCACCACCGACCGTCTTGGTGACACTCGCAGTGCCACGCTTGTTGTTGACGAAGGTGCAGGTGACGGTCTGCCCGGGGCCGACGGTGATGGCGGCCGGCGTGCTCTGGTCGGTGCACGTCGAGCTCGCCAGGTCCCATCCGGTCGGCACGGTCTCGGCGACCGCGAACGTGCCCGGCACCAGGTTGGTGAATGGCCGCGACCCAGCCCCAGCGCTGGTCGCGATCGAGAAGCTGCCCAGCGTCTGGCTCGTGAACGCGAAGGTGCCGTCACCGCCCGCGGCCGTCTTGTTGATCACGATCGTGCCGAGCTGGACGTTAGTGAACGTGCACGTCACGGTGGTGTTCGCGGTGAGAGCGATCGCCGCGGGCGTCGCGCCCTGGTCGCAGCTCGCGGTCGTGTCCCAACCGGGCACTGCCGTCTGCGAGACGCTGTAGGTCTTGCCGGCCTCGAGCGGGCCGCTGTCGTTGGACTGGCCGTCGGTCAGGCTGAACGGCGAGCCGTAGCTCGAGGTGAAAGCGAACGACTGCGAGCTTCCAGCCGGCTGGGTCGCCACCTTGACGACGATCTTGCCCGTGGCCGGCGGCTGACCGGCACCGAACTCGAAGTCAAGTCGAGCGGTCTCATTGGCGCGGACCGTCACAGGCTTCGTCTGGAGCGTGAAGCCGCTCGGCAAGGCCGTGACGTTCCATGTCTTCGGACTGCCATCGTCGTTCACCGGGACTTCCTCGAAGAAGTAATGCCCGTCGGCGTCGGTCCTCGTCTCCTCCCCGAACTCGCCCACGATCAGGACGTCGGGGATCGGGTCGCCGGTGAGCCGGTTGGTGACGAAGCCCTCCAACGCCCCGGACGGTGGCGGCGGGCCGAAGTTGATGGAGATCGACGCGCCACAAAAGACCGTGATGGTCTTGGACTGGGAGAAATAGCCATCCTTGGACGCGATGACCTGGACGCTGATGGGGCTGTTGTTGGTCCCCACGTCGACGTCGGTGATCTCGTATCTGCCGTCGGGACCGGTCAGGTCGCTGCTGTTCCCGACGACTGCGACAGCTGCACCCTCCAGCGGCTCCTGGTTCGTGGCATCGACGACTCGCCCGCGGATCGTCGCGCCCTGACAGATCGGGATCAGCTCGAGGTCGGCGATCGTCTCCTTGTCGGCTTCGAACGTGGCGGACACCTGGGCCGGCCAGTACCCGGGCGCGCTGAAGCTCACGGCTCCCTCAAGCGGCGCGTTTCGATGGCCGATGTCCAGGTTCGACTGGGAGTACCTTCCCAGGGGGCCTGTCGTCGTCGACGGGAGCTTGTGGGTCGCGCCGCCGGTCGCGCCATCGATGGGCAGCCCCGTGATCGCGTCGGTGATGGTCCCGGACAACGAGGCGAACTTCTTGCGGAGCAGCGCGAAGTTTCGGGTGGCGACGTCGCCCGCACTGATCTCGAACGAATCGCTCTCCCACCAGTAGTCGATGTGGGACGCCTCGATCGAGTAGCCGGTCTTCTCGGGGGAGGCTGCGGCCGGGATGCGATCGATCCGGTAGTCGCCGGTCGCATCGGCGATCCCCGGATACGGGTCGCACGTCGGACAAGGCGTGGATGGGAACCCGACCTGGGCACCGGGCAGGGCGAGACCCGTCTCCACATCGGTCACGCGTCCTTGAACGCTGCCGAAGAGGACGGGCGGCAGCGTAAGCGGAACCACCTTCTGATCGCCGCAGGCGTCGAAGTGGGTCGTAGCATCGGCCTGGCCGTAGAAGCCAGTTCCGACGTTCGCACGCAGGAGGACATCGGTCTCCTGGTTGTTGTAGCCGAGCGAGATCACGGGGATCTCGTATGCGCCGCTCGCGTCCGTGACGTCGCTGGTGAAGAACCACCAGTCATGCTCTGCGACGACCGTCACGCCGGGTGCGGGTAGCCCGGTATCGCCGTACACGAGGGTCCCGCTGACCGAGCCGAAGCACTTGCGGACGAGTCCGATCGGGCCTACGGCGAGATCGTCGCCCGGCGCCAGATCACCGATCGGGACAGGCGAGGGCGAGGAGACGTACCTCGGCCAGTAGACCTGATCCAGGTGATTGACGCCTTCGTCGGCCGCGAGGAACAGATTCTCGAGTGGCGTGTTGTCCGTCCCAAGGTGGTCGAGCCCGACCTGGTACGCCCCGTCGGCGCCGGTGATGTCTACGCCAGTCCCCGAGATGTTCAGCTCGAACCTGACGTGGATGCCGCTGATCGGGGTCTGCCCCGCGATCACGACCTTGGGGTCGTTCGGATCGACCGTGCCCTCGACGACCGTACCGTGCGCTCCGGCACCGATATGCGGCAACAGGGTGAGGTCGACCCGGGTCAGCTGGTCACACACGAAATCGGCCGGCTCGCTGAAGGCCTGCCAATACCCTGCTTTCCCGGCCAGGATGGAGAAGGTCAACGGGGCGTTGTTCACCCCCAGGCCGACCTCGTCGTACGAGTAGTCGCCCTGTGCGTCCGTCTTGATATTCGGGAAGTTGAGGATCGAGGCGTTCGCGATCGGGAGGCCCGTCACGCGGTCAGTGACGGTCCCCTCGACGCGCGCGTGGCAGATGGGGATCAGCCCGAAATCGACGGTGACGCTGCCGGTCGCCTGATGGGTGATCCCGCCGCCGGTGCCCGTGACCACGATCGGGAAGGCGCCGACCTCGGCATCCTCGGACGCGATGAGCGTCAGGTGGACGGACGCCGGCGGAGTCACCGTGTCGTCCGACAATTGGAAGGTGACGCCATCGGGGAGGTCTCCGACCGTCAGCGTCACTTCGTCGGCGAACCCGCCGACGCTCCCGACCTGGACGAGGAACGACACCGACCCCCCGGGTGGCAGGAGCTGATCGGCCGGCGTCACGAGCAGTTGGAAGTCGCCGACCGCGCTCACAGGGGCGACCCCAGTAAGCGCGATCAGGACCGATCCGATCGACGATGCGACGAACCTGCGCAGGCCGCGATGAGACCCAGTGGCGCGCGCTCGAGACATGGGACCCCTCCGTCCGACATGTCCGCGGCTTCTGGGTACCGCGGTCCACTCCCTCCCGCGGGTGAATGGTTCGGATAGTAGCAGTCTGGTGGAGTCGAAAAGTGGTCGATTCTCTGCGCGGATCGCGCCGGCGACTATCGACCCACGCTGACCGCGATGGCGAGCCCCTAGGCGTTCGAGAAGTCAGCCGTGGACGGGATGACCGCGGGCGGCGTCCCGACGACGACCACGATCACCTTGCGGTCGGTGAGCTCGATCTCCCGAGGATCTCCCTCGTATGGCTCCCCGTCGACGTACACGGCGATCGGCGTCGGCGCGCAGTGCTCCCCGACGCAGCTCTCGCTGAGCTCGACGCCCCACTCGACGAAGAACTGACCGAGGGTGTGCGGCTGGGGGTCCGACGACTCGGTATGGATGATCCCCGACTCGTCGTGCGTGTGCAGCGGGGAGATGCACGGTTGGTCGCACATCTCGATGCCGCCATAGGAGACCGGGTCGTCGAATTGGCGAACCTCGGGGTCCTCGATGTTGATCCCGATGGCCGCCGGGACCAGGATCGGCTCGCCATCGATGAAGACGTCCAGGTGGGCGTGGACGTGGTTGATCAGGAACTCCTTCGGCGCGGGCTCCAGGCCGGCCGCGACCGTGCGCTCGAGCGGATCCGACGGCGCGGGCCAGAGGAGCGTCGGTGGGGCAGCTGGCGATGCCGCCGCACCACTCGGAGCCGGTGGCGCAGCCGACCCGACGCTCCCGCCGCATGACGTGGCGACGAGGACGATGCACGCGACGGCGATCGTGCGTGACAGGGTCAGCGGTGTTCGCATGACGGTTCCCTCCGATCCCGAGCCTGCGTCCGGGGTCACACTACGCGGTCTGGCAGACGGCTGGGCGCCGGTGTCGCAGGGCGGGAACGGGGAGCGGACGGGTCCGGCGAGGCGCGGCATACTCGTCGCGAACCACTCCGAACCTGCCCAGAGGGGACCGATGGTCGACACGACCGCCTCACTCGCTCCCGGCCACGTCGATCAGCTGCGCCGGGTGTGCGGCGAGGTCATCACGCCGAACGACGACACGTACGACGAAGCGCGCCGGCTCTGGAACGCGATCCACGATCGCCGGCCCGCCGCCATCGTCCGGCCGACGACGTCCGAGCAGGTCGCCACGGCGATCCGCTTCGCTCGCGAGCACGACGTCGAGATCGTCGTCAAGTCCGGGGGTCACAGTGCCGCCGGGTTCAAGGGCGCGGACGGCTGCCTGGTCGTCGACCTGTCCGAGATGCGCGGTGTCGTGGTCGATCCGCGGACTCTCACCGCCAGATCGAACGGCGGCGCGCTCCTCGGCGAGCTCGATGTCGCCGCCCAGGCCCACGGCCTCGTCTGCCCGACCGGCGTGGTCGGCCACACCGGCGTCGCCGGGCTGACGCTCGGTGGGGGCGTCGGCCGCCTGCAGCGCAACTTCGGGCTCACGATCGACAATCTGACCGCGGTCGAGATCGCCACCGCCGACGGCCGCCTCGTCCGCGCGACCGAGACCGACGAACCCGAGCTCTTCTGGGGTCTACGCGGCGCCGGCTGGAACTTCGGGATCGCGACCGCGTTCGAGTTCCGACTCCAGCCGTTCGGGCCCAACCTCCACCGGGGCGTCCTGACGTTCCCGGCAACGCAGATCCAGGACGTCTGGACCGTCTTCCGCGAGTACGCGTTGGATGCTCCCGACACCGTGTCGGTGATCTTCGGCATCGATCGGGCCGGATCGGACGCCGGCTACCCGGATGACCTCGTCGGCAAGCCGATCACGTACCTGGCCTGGAACCACTGCGGCGCCACAGAGGACGTGGAGCGCGACACGGCCGGCCTCCGGGTCGGGCCGACGCCGGTGACCGCACAGATCGGGAGCGCGCCGTACCTCGACGTCCAAACCGCGCACGACCTCGCGTTCGCCTGGGGCAGCCGATCGTTCATCAAGAGCCACAACGCGAACGACGTCCGGCGCGAGGCCCTCGACGAGCTGGTCGAGATGGTGGCGACGGCGCCGGGGGAGGGGACCTTCTCGGTGACTGCACTGGGCGGCGCGCTGGGCCGCATCGACGAGGACGCGACCGCGTATGCCGGTCGCGCTGCAGCCTTCGACGTCAGCACGGACGCGAACTGGTCCGACCCGGCGCTCGACGAGGCCTGTGCCGACTGGTGCCGGGGGGCGCTGGCGGTGGTCGAGCCGGACTTTGCCCTCGGCGGCTACCCGAACGGCAACAGCGACGCCGGCCCCGAGGAGTCGCGCAGGATCTACGGCGACGCCAAGCTCGAGCGCCTCGCCGCGCTGAAGCGGCAGTGGGATCCCGACAACGTGTTCCACGTCAACCCGAACGTGGCGCCGGCAGGTGATTGATCGATGCGGCGGGGCCTGACCGAACGCGGCCCGCGCTAAGCCGCCGATGCACGTTCGATCGGTCGAAGGCGAAGAGCGGGTCACGCCGCTCGAGCTGTTCTGCGGTCGTCGTCGAACGGTCAGGGCACGAACAGCGACGCCGGCAGCGACGAACCGTTGAAGCGATCGAGATCCACGGGCCCGGTGATCCCGGGCACGGTGCCGGTGCTCGAGTGCTGCCAGAACGACCAGCCGGTCCCGCCCCAGCCGCTCGCCGGAACGGCCGGCTGACTCGCGCCCGTCCAGTGCGCGATCCAGAGGACCGAATACCCGTTCCGTCGCGAACCAGTCGGTGTCGGCCATGTGGGTCGCCCAGAACTTCGGGGTCGTGTAGATGATCGGTCGCACGCCGGTCGTCGCCGAGACCTGCGAGAGCCACGTCTGCGCCCACGCCGTCAGGGAGGCCGGGTCCAGGCCGTTGGCGGTCTCGAGATCCAGCACAGGTAGCAAGTCGCCCGACCCGATCGCCGCGTTGCGCAGGAACCAGGCCGCCTCGTTGCCGGCGTCGTTCAGCGCGAAATCCGGGTTGGCGAAGTGGTACGACCCGACCGCGATGCCGGCTGCCCGCGCCCCCGAGCGGTTCGTCCAATACGCGGTATCTGCGGTCAGCGTGCCCGCGCTCGCGCGAACGAACGCGAAGCGCTTGCCGGCGTTCGCGACCTGCGCCCAGTCGATCCAGCCCTGGTGATAGCTCACGTCGATGCCGTCGACGTAGGCCGGGCTAGGGGTGGGCGGCGGTGTCTTCGGCTTGGCCTGCGCGACCACGGGCGACGCCAGGGCGAAGACCGCGATGAACACGGCGAGACAACCCCCGAGGAGTCGGTGCATACCGGTATGGTCCCGTCGATCGAGAATCCCGTCAAACGACCGATGCAGTATTCCCGTGCGGGACCATCTCCTGACGAGAGATCCCACGCGTGGCAAACGGGACTTGGTGAACGTTCGCCCTCAACGGGTTCTCATACTTGGTAGACGACCCCTGCGTCGTCGTCCAGGAGGGTCCGGTGGATCTAGGGCTCGTGGAAGCTGCGCAACGTGGGGATCGCGACTCGTTCGCCGATCTCATGCGGTCTGTGGGGGACGGCCTCTATGCCCTGGCCTACCGGATCCTCCGTGACCCTCATCTCGCCCAGGATGCATTCCAGGAGACGGCGATCGCGGCCTGGCGCCAGATGCCCAACCTGCGCGACCCCGAGCGCTTCGAAGCCTGGATCCATCGCATCCTCGTGCATGCCTGCTACGCGGAATCGAGGAAGCGGACCCGTTGGACGTCGAACATCCGCGTCATCGGCACCGACGAGGATCCCTCGCTCGACCGCGAGCCCGCGATCCTCGATCGAGATGAGCTCGAACGCGGGTTCGCGCAGCTTTCGGTGGATCATCGCGCCGTGTTCGTGATGCATCACTACGTCGGCCTCTCGTTGGTCGAGATCGCCGATCGACTCGGGATCCCGGCCGGCACCGCTCGCTCCCGCCTGCACTACGCGGGCCAGGCCTTGCGCGAAGCCCTGGCACAGGACCCGGCGCCGCGGACACCGAAGGAGCGATCGGCATGAACGAACATTCCTTCGACCGCCGGGCGCAGCGATGGCTCGAGTCCGGCCCGACGAGACTCCCCGACGACGCCATCGGCATGATGATGGACGCGATCGCGGACGTGCCGCAGCAGCCCGACCTGGTCGCACGACTGCCGCGTCGACTTCGCGCGTCGCGCGCGAGCCTGTTCGCGACCGCCGCCGTCGTCGCCCTCGTCATCGGTGGGACGTCCGTCCTGGTGCTGCGTTCCGTCCTCCCGGACATCGCGGGCCCCCGACCGGCGGACCACCTCCTGCACGATTTCCCAGAGGTCCGCACGTACCTGGAGCGGTCCGGCGGCCCAGCGACGGCGGACGAACGAGTAGCGCTCGGGACCCTCCCCGGTGGGGGCGTCTTCGTGATCGCCGCGTCCTGCGAGGACGGTGACCAGATGACGCTCGCGGTGTACGACCCGTCGATCAGCTACGGCGAACCCGAGAACGGCGCCCCGATCGAGCCCGAACCGACGCGATCCCTCGAGGTTTCGTGCGGCCAGGACCCCCAGCACATGAACGTCGGTTCGCAGATGCCCGCGACGGACCAGGACCTTGTCCTCGAGGTCACCAAGGGCACGACCTGGCAAGTCGCGGTCGGCAAGTATCCCGACGAGACCGCCAAGGAACCCATCGTTCCCGGCTCCGGTCGTGACCGAGGGTTGGTACGCCGCTGATGCAGGTGCCCGTGATGCTCGTCCTGGGCCACCCGGGACCCGGCATCGCCGTCCAGGTGCCCGAGGGTGCCAGCGAGATCGGCATCCTCGTCCAGTGCTCGGGTTACCCGATCACCGTGTCGCGCGATCCGGGCGTCGACGCCACGACTGTCGACTGCAGCGATCCAGCTGCGCAGCAGCGCGTCACGTTCCCGGCCGAAGGGCTCGGGTTCGACGTCCATGCCGGGAGCGACGGGGTCGCCTGGGTCCGCATGACGCCTGAAGCCGATGGGGAGATCACGATCGCGCGCCCGTCGGCGCCGACACTCCCCGCGCAGCTCGCCGCTGTCGGCTTCGCCGAGGGCGACGGGCAGTACGTCGCGTTTGGCAGCCTGGGCACCGGCACCCAGACCGTCGTTCCGGTCTCGGGCCAGCCGCTCGCGCTGGCCGGTGGCGAGATGGTGGGTGTCGCCCTTCCGGGAGACAACGGCGTGGGGATGCGTCTGGAAGCCTGGTCGATCGACGATCGGACGTCCGTCCGCGTGCTGGCGCATACCGAAGGGCAGATCTACCAGAGCTGGGTGGACGCCACGCACCAGCAGGTGTTCTACGGCGTCACGATGGATGACCAGTCGGCCGAGTGGCGTCGGGTGGGCCTGGACGGCTCGGGCGAGGCCCTGGTCGTGCAGATGCCGAGCACCGTCCTTCCGACCGGCATCGCCGCCGGGCTGGCGGTCGACGACACGATGTTCATCGTCGAGTGGTGTCCGACGCTGGGTCCATGCGTGCGCCACGTGCACGACACGGCGGCGGGCACGACTCGCGAGGTCAGCCTTGAAGGTGATCGGACGTGCCATCTCGTGGGCGTCGTCGACGGACGGCTCGTCGCCACAAGCGGCCCGACGTGCGACGGCCCGCAGGGTCCCTCGATCACGGTCCAGGCCGTCGACGGCGGTGAGCGGCGCGTGTTGCCCGTGCCGCTCGGCCAGGCGGTGCTCGCCATGTCGCCGAGCGGGCCTGTGGTCGTCGTCGCGGAGGACCACGAAGACCAGACGATCTACCGAGTCATCGACCTCGACGGGACCGAGGCGCGCGAGCTCGCTCGGATCGATCATCCCGGTTGGATCCCGCCCCTGCCGGCGAACCTGCGCCTCCCGACCGGCTGGGTCCTGCTGGGCGGGCCGCTCGCGGACACACCGGGCAACCGGAACGTCGGTCGGGCCATCCCGCGGTTGCTCAACGTCGCGACGGGAGAGCTGATCGAGCTGGTGAACCTGCCGCACTCGGATCGGTAGCGCTCAGCCGCTGACCCCGCGGACAGACCGGGCCTGCGGCCCCGGGCCGATGAGTTTCGGTTCGGCGGTGTGTCTAACCTTCATCGACCCCACGCGATGGAGGTGACATGAAGCTGACCGCAACGATGATGCTGACGGTGGACGGCGTGTACCAGGGTCCCGGGGGTCCCGACGAGGACCGACGCGGCGGGTTCGACCGCGGTGGTTGGACCGCCTCGCACTTCGACGGGGAGACCGAGAACTTCGTAACGTCAGCGAGGACCGCGAGCCTGGCCCTCGCCGACGCGTGGTCAAACAAGTCTGGCGAGCGACGGCCGGTGAACAGAAGGAACGCGAATATTCGCGCCGCCTGAGCGTTTCGGTCCATCGCTCCGTCTTTCATGCAGACGACCCGCATCCGCGGGTCTGACGAGGGAGATGGATCGATGAAGCGGACCTTGATCGGGATGGCGATTCTCGTCATTGCCCTCGGCGCGCCGGTCGGTGTCGCTGCCGGGCGCGGCGCGAGCGTGGACCCAGGACTCATGCAACCACCGCTGAACGCGTCCTTCGGGCCGTGGGAGTGCTGGCGTACCGGCACAGGGATCACCTGCGAGGGACACCGGACACTGACTGCCGTCGGGCTGGAAACCTTCTTCGTTTGCGATGGCAGGCCGGTCTATACGAACGAGGTCGACACGCGAACGCAACGCCGCTACGGCGACGAGAACGGCCTCGCCCTGAAGACCGTCGTACACGTGGACATCCGCGGGATCCTCGGCTTCGAGCCCGACCTCAGTGGGCCGAACCTCGCTGGCCGCGGGATATTCCAGGAAACGTTCGTCTACGCGGTTCCCGGCGACCTGTCGACGCGGACCGACCGCTACACCGGGCTGGACGTCAAGCTCACGGGCCCCGGGGTCGGATTGGTCGTCCACGACGTGGGTGTCAAGACCTTCGATATCGACGACAACGTGCTGTTCATGCACGGCCCGCATCCCGTCGTGGAGGACTTCGAGGGCGCCTTCGCGGGCGTGTGCCCAGCACTGGAGGCGATGGAGGCCAGGGCGATCGCACCGTAGGCGACGCGGCGCGCCATGGCAATCGCCACACTAGCCCGCGTGACCGGTTTCGAGGTCATCGAGCTTGCGTCGACGACCAACGATGCAGATCGGATCGTCGTCGACGTCGAGCAGCGACATGGTCAGGCCCTGTTCGGGTTCGTCCGACGCCAGGGCCTGACCGACGAACAGGCACGCGATGCGGTCCAGGAGGCGCTCATGCGGCTGTGGCATGAGCTCCGACGTGGGGCATCGATCGAGAACCCGCGTGCCTGGTCCTACCGGGCCATCTTTCGGCTCGCCATGGACCAGCACCGCCTCGGCCGGCGGCTACGCTTGTTGTCGGGCCGCCTGGACATCGGGCGTGGAACCATGTCGGACCCGACCGACCTGATGAGCGATCGGCTCGCGGTCTGGGGCGAGGTCGACAAGTTGCCGGTCCGGCAGCGCCAGGTCCTCTACCTGCGCTATCGGTCCGACCTCACGTATGAGGAGATCGGCCACGTGCTGGGCATCACGGCGAGCGCCGGTCGAAGCCACGCCACGCAGGCGTTGGCCACCCTCAAACGCAACCTCGCCACCGGAGAAGAACGGTGATGGACGAGCGACGAATCGAGCGAGCACTGCATGAGGGCCCGCCGGACGAACCGGCGTACGAGCAGTCGATCGCTGCGCACCTCCAGACCGAATCGGCGGTCCTCTCGGACGAGGCCGCAACCGGCGCGACGTATCGCGGCGCCGTCCGTCGCGCCAGCGTTGCGTCCCGCTCCGGGCTCGCCACGTTGGTCGCCACCGCTGCCGTGCTCGCCGTCGCGATCGTGGTGTTCCGCCCGTTGGTCGTCGACGGCCCCGGGTCGTCGATGCCCCCCGACCTGCTCTCACGCCTGCGTGCCGAGGCGACAGTACGGATCGCCGTGACTGACGAACCTCCGCAGACGACCGCAGCCGGGGGCGCCGTCATCGGATTCGACGTTGACGTCGCTCGCGAACTCGCGACGTCACTCGGGCTGGACGGCGAGGTGTCCGTCGTGGCCGGTACCGACATTCTCAATGGGAGGGGTGGAGACTGGGACATCGGCTTGCCGTCACGGGGTCCGCTCGTCGGTTCGGGCGTGACCGCAGGCCCGGCGTACTACGCATGGCCGTCCTGGCTCGTCACCGATGCGACGTCGGCGATCACGAGCGCGGCTGAGCTCGGTGGCGCGAAGATCTGCGTCGTGGGCGGCACCATGGGCCTCGAGTGGCTGCGTGGACGGGTCGCCAGCGAGGACACGGGGTTCGAACCGCCGACGGGAGCGATCGCCCTCGAGCGAGCGAATGATGCCGAATGCACCGAGGCCATCCGCAGCGGGCAGGCCGCCGCCGCCGTCACCGCACAATTGCTGGATGACGAGCTCGCCGGCCAGGGCCTGCATGCGCTGGTCGAGGGTCCGGCGCTGGAGGAGCGACGGGTTATCTTGGTGCGCGGAAGCGGGTCGGACGTCACGACTCTGCTGACGGCCCTCGACGAGACCCTGCGAGATCCGACGACGTCACAGGCGCTGTCGGATGCCTCGCGGCGCGCATTCGGCGGCCGGGACCTGACCGAGGGGACGCCGTGATGCGAAGCCTTGGGCGCCTGGCGGGCGCGGCCGTGGTCGCGATGATGTCCGCGTGCCAGGCTGCGGCTCCTCTCACCTCTCCGTCGGCGCTCGGTACCTCTGCTTCGGCGGTCGCTTCGCCAGCCGCGGCTCCTGCGGGCCAGTTCGCGGACGTGCTGACCTACAAGGTTGACAACGCGCGAACCGGGGTCATGCCCGGGCCGGCACTCGTGAATGAGCCCGAGATCCTATGGCAGGTCGATCTAGGTGCCGGCAGCGCCGCTTCCCCGCTGGTCTACGACGGCAAGGTGATCATCGCGGCCCGCAACGGCACTGTCAGGGCGCTTGACGCCGGGTCCGGCCACGAGCTCTGGTCTCTCCAGCTCGAAGCGGGCATCGCCTGGACGCCCACGATCGCCGGCGGAATCCTCTACGTCGTCACCGAAGACGGAGTCCTTCGCGCCGTCCGCCTCGACGATCGATCGATCTCCTGGAGCGCCGATGGCTTCCTTGACGAAACCATCGTCACGGTGGTCGGCGACGTCGTGCTAGCCGGCGCCGCCGGCGAGCTCGTCGCGCTGTCCGTCAAAGACGGTGAGGAACAGTGGCGCAAGAAAACCGGTGGCTCCGATCGGGTTGCCACCGACGGCTCCGTCGCCTATGTCGGCGGCGAGGGCTCGGGCACCCTCACGACCCTTGCAGTGCAGGACGGAGCGGAGTTGTGGCACTTGGATCTCGACACCGCCCGCGTCCTGACACCGACGATCGTCAAAGACGGCCTCGTGGCGGCCGGACGCGATAACGCCGGCGGCCACAACATGGTCATTGGGCTCGCGGCGGACGGCACCCAACGATGGCGGTGGGAGCCGCTCGGCCGCGGACGCCTAGGCGCATTCACGATTGGAGGGGACCGTGTCATCGCCGTGAGCAACGTGGAGGACACGGCCATGCAGGCGATCGACGTGGGAACCGGTCACGGGCTATGGACCACGCCGCTTCCGGGCGAGACGCAGATGATCCCCGTCGTGGCCGGCGAGACGGTCTATGTCGGGGGCACACAGGCCGGTGTGACCGCCATTGACGCCACCACCGGCGCAGTCCGGTGGAGCGTGCCGATCGAGGACGCCGCCGGTGGTGGAATGGCGGTGACGGGCGGGCTGCTGATCATCGCAACAAACGAACAAGGCGGCCGCGGCCGGGTCCTGGCCCTCGCGGACCCGACAGACCCCCGCCACGCCGCACTCGCCTCCGTGCCTACGACGAGCCAGCCGAGTGCATCGGCCGTCCCGTCGCTGCCGCTCGACGTCCTCAGCGTCGATGCCATCCCTGGGCAGTCGCTGCCGCTCGGTTCCGCCGTGGCCCCGGACGGGACGATATACGCCACTGATGCGTGGAACAGCCGGGTGATCGTCCGGCATCCGGACGGCGAAATCGAGTACTGGGGCCAGCAAGGCGGCGGACCGGGCGAGTTCGACTTCGCGCCGGTAACCGAAAGCGACGCCTCAACCAGCATCGCGGTGTCGCCCGACGGCGAGCTCATCGTGGTCGGCGACGGCAACAACCACAGGGTCCAGGTCTTCGACGGTTCGCGTCGCCACCTTCGCTCGATCGGCCGCCTCGGACGCGAAGACCGCCAGTTCGTGAACCCGTGCTGCGTAACGGTCGACGCGGAGCACCGGATCTGGGTCGTCGACACCGCCCAGGCGGAGATCCAGGTCTTTGACGAGGACGGCACACACCTGCTGACATTCGGGAGCCAAGGGAGCGGGGAAGGCGAACTGCTCCGACCGGGCGCCCCGTTCGTCGATCCCGCCACAGACGAGGTGTACATCCCGGACTTCGCCAACCGGCGCGTGTCTGTCTTCTCGACCGATGGAACCTGGTTGCGCCACTACGACCGCAAACTCAACGACGGGCTTCGCTTCGACGAGGTCAACGGCGTCGTCATCGATCGCGCAGGGCGCCTCTTCGTCCTCGACACCACGAATCGTCTGTTCGTGCTCGATCGTGGCGGGACGCTGCTGCACATGTTCGTCATGACGGCGCCCGGTGCCGGAGAGCGCGAGTTCGGACCCTTCGTGATCGATGACGACGGGCGAATCTACCTGATCGCCTTCTCCGCGAGCGCCGAGGCGCAGATGATCATCGGCCAACTGGGTGCCCCGCTCTGGCCACCCCCAACCGGGTGGCTCACGAGCGATCGCGGGTGAGCTCGTGGCGGTCCCGGGCTAATTCAGGGGCTTCGCGTTCGGCGATCCTGCCGAACTTCTCGAGCTCGCCTCGGAAGCTGCCCTCGTAGGAGCCGCGGGAGAACAGCCAGGACGAGATCGCCGAGATCCGTCCGATCGTCTCGAACTCCTGCGTGACGCGCGTCCCGGCGCCGTCCGGCGCGAACGTCGTGCTCGACGTGCCACGCAGGACCCAGCTGCCGAACCGAGTCGCGAAGCGGCGCGGCGGCTCGACTTCGAGGACCTCTGTCGGACTCTTGACGGGTCCAAAATGGACGACGTACGTCGCGCCGACTCGATCGATCGGGCCGGAGAGATCCGTCACGCCGGTGACGCCACCGACCCATTCGCCCATGCGCTGGAGATTCGTCCACAAGGCGAACACCAACTCCGGCGGCGCATCGACATGGATGCTGAAGGTGTAGTGAGCCACCTGCCAAGCATATCGACGCGGAGCCTGGCGAGCAGTGACTACATGGACCGGTAGGGAGTGAAGAGAACCGGCACGTCGCTGCCGGCCAACTTCGCTCGGAGCTCTGCGCTCGGCTCGCCGAGCAGTTCGCCGTGAACCACGGAGACCGTCGCAAGGACCGCTGCGAACAAGTGGCCGAGATTCGCGGCGTGCTCCATCGCCGCCTTGGAGTCCCGGTACCGCTCGATGAACATGCATTCGGACTGATCGCCGTTGAGGTACAGGTCGTATCCCAGCGTGCCAGGCTCCTTCGCCCGCACGATCTCCGTGGCCTGCTCCGACAAGCGCAGGTACTCCTCGCGCTTGCCCTCGTGAAACTTGAACCGTGCGATACCAAGAAGCTCACTCATGCTCTGTCCTCCAGGACTTTGAGGGTGCCGTCGCACCCGAGGCAGTACCCGGCCGATGGTAGATCGAGCAAATGTCGAGACTGGTCGAGCGAATTCGTCGCGATCAGGAAGCAGGAACATCCTGCCCGACACAAGGAGACCACGATGCCCCAGTACATGCTGTCTGTGCACACGGCCACGGGTGAGCCACGCGAACCCATGACCGACGAGCAGCAAAAGGCTGGCTTCGCCCGGATCGCCGGGATCGAGGCCGACATGGAGGCGGCCGACGCGTTTGTGTTCTCGGCGCGGCTCAGCGAGCCCAGTGCCGCAAAGGTCGTCAGACGAGGCCCGGGCCGGCCGAAGCACACCGACGGCCCGTTCGCCGAGACGAAGGAACAGATCGGCGGCTTCTATCTGATCGATGCACCGACGATCGACGTCGCCCTGGACTGGGCGGCGCGGGTCAGTGAGGCGATCGGCGAGCCGATCGAGGTCCGGCCGCTTGTCGGGAGCCGCAGCCGCTGAACAAGAACACGAATCGCAGGACGGGCGAACAGCGGTCCCTGCGCCGGTAGTATCGACCGGTACCAGCGGCGCCAATGGTTATCGCCAGGTCATCGAGCGGGTAGCGCACAAGGGCGGAGCGGAGGATCGGTCATGGAGTGGAAGCTCGAGCTCGTTTCGGTGCCTGTGTCGGACGTCGACCGGGCACTCGACTTCTACACTGGCAAGGTCGGCTTCAACCTCGATCACGACCACAAGGTCAGCGATCAGCTCCGCTTCGTTCAGCTGACGCCCATCGGGTCGGCGTGCTCGATCGTGATCGGGACCGGGATCACGGACAAGCCCCCTGGCTCGGTCGGTGGTCTCCAACTGGTCGTCAACGATGCCGCAGCCGCACGAGCGGAGCTGCTCGAGCGTGGCGTCGAGGCGAGCGACCTCCAGGACTTTCCATGGGGCCGATTCGTGTTCTTCAGCGATCCGGACGGCAATGGCTGGGCGGTCCAGGAGATCCAGGCTCAGCCTTGAGGCGACTCGACCGACGAAGTCGGGACATGGGCTCGAGGGGACGTGAGCCGGAGTTACGGCCCTCAGACGTGCGGGGCGACGCCTTCGGCGAGCTGCTGCATGACCTCGAGCTGCGCCTCGTATCCGAGCAGCGGCAGATGGCTGCGGGCCACGAACTCGACCGGGACCGGAACCCCCTTCCGCACCTCGAGCAGCGCCTCGACGAGCTCGTCGGGCGTGCCGGCGTGCGCGGTCCGACGCGCAGAGGAGCTTCTCGTCGTCGCCCTCGAACGGGGGAGGGGACGCGGCCGGGAGCGATCGGGTCGCGGACGCCTCCATGTCCGAGTACTTCCAGTTCAGGCCCCAGACCGCGTCGCGGTAGCGGGCGAGCGCATCGGCCCGGGACGCCCCGGGCAGCAGGATCGAGTAGTGGATGAACCGGAACGTCGACGGGTCGCGTCCGGCCTGCTCGAACTCGTCGAGCACCCACCCGACCTGATCGCGGAACTGGTCCGCCGGGGCGTTCGAAAAGATACCGTCCGCGAGTCGGGCCGCGCGGCGGATGGCCGGCTCGGCGCCGCCGCCGATGAGGACCGGGATCCGGGTCGACGGTGTCGGACGGACGGCGAGGGTCGGGAGCTGATAGACCGATCCCCGGTGGGTGAAGGGCTCACCGGCCCACGCCTGCGGCAGGATTTGGAGGGTCTCCTCCATCGCCGCGCCGCGACGGCGCATGTCGGCTCCGAGCCCGGCGTATTCGACCTCCGACCAGCCGAGCCCGAGGCCGAGCGCGAGTCGACCGTGGCTCAGCAGCTGGACGGTCGCCGCATCTTCTGCAAGCCGCAGCGGGTGATGCATCGGCGCGAGGATGACGCCGGTGCCGATCTCGATCCGTGAGGTCGCCTGCGCTAGGGCCGCGCTGACGACGAGGAGCGAGGGCATGTAGCCGTCATCGACGAAGTGGTGCTCTGTCGTCCAGACGGAGCTGAAGCCGAGCCGTTCGGCCTCGACCGCGAGGCGCACCGTCTCGTCGTAGGCGCGGGTCCACTCCGTCTCGCCCGGCCGGAGCTGTGCGCTGAGGAGTCCGAACCCGAGTGCCATGAGGAGAGAGGCTACCGCGTTCTTAGGCGGTTGGCGCGCCCTCGCGGGTCCCGATGCAGCCGAGCGAATAGCCAGAGGTCAGGCGTCGTCCTCGGGCGCCTACATACGCTCGTGCAGCGCCATCGTCGTCGCCCAGCTGCGAATCGTCATCGACTTATAGGCCGGCGTGCCCACGATCTTGCCGAGGCGGCTCTTCGTCCGTTGCGCGCTGAGCCGCTGCGAGTAGATCACGCCGGTGCCCGGCCACACCTCGTCGACGCCTGGCCGTGGGTCGAAGACCTTCATCGCCGTCGGCGTGTCGATTCCCATCAGGAAGATCGCGTCGCTGTTGTACGTGTCCCGCTTGTCGCCGAAGCCCTTCGGCCGCTTCCGGACGACGGCTCGGAGCTGCGCTCGCGTCAGGACGTGGACCGCGATCAGCTCGCTGTCGAGCTTGAACGTCTTCGGGAGCGCTTCCTCGAGCTCGCGCTTGATCTCGGCCGCTGTTCGGTCGGAGCTCAGGATCACGTTGCCGCTGGCGATGTACGTGGAGACCTTGGTGTGGCCGTGCGATTCGAGGAGCTCTCGGAGGGCCGCCATCGGCACCTTGTTCCGGCCGCCGACGTTGATGCCGCGCAGGAGGGCGAGGTATCGGGTCATCGGACTCCCGCCGGTGCCATCGTCGTGAGGGCCGCGCTGGAGGCGGCGAGGAGTGCCGCAGCCGTCGGGAGAGTCTCCACGAACAAGGACACTAGCCGTCACGTCGTGCTCACCGCAAGCTCCCGGCCGGGGACCCTTGTCGACACGTTGTTTCGCGACGACACTGCACGAGTCATGCGTGGTCGATGCTTGAGGGAGCGGTGATGCGCGGAGCGGTGGTGCTGCGCCTTGCGGTGGCGGTTCTTGTGGGGGCGTGCGCCGCCACGTCGGGTAGTGGGAATCCAACGAGTGCGCTGTCGACCGGCGAGTCGGCCGGGGAGTCGATGACGGTCCTGACGGAGATGGCGATCGCCGACACATCAGGTGCGGAGCCCATTGCCACCGGGAAGGTCCTCGAGGGGTCCACGCTTGGAGGCGGGACCTTTTGCGCCGGCGGAACCATCCGCGATTCGCATGCGAACCTCGACCCCGCCGTCGAGCCGCTGGGCCTGATCGACCGCAAGATCACTTGCTCGGACGGGACGATCAGGATCGTGTTCACGCCGGCGGAGATGGAGGGCGTGCCCCACGCGGGTACGTGGACGATCGTTAGCGGCACTGGCGCGTTCGAGAAGCTCCGCGGAACCGGGACCATCGAGACTGAGTACGACCCTGCCAACCAGGCGCTCCCCCGCGAGACGCTGACCGGCACGGTCTCGGGCTAGGACGCGACGACGCGCCGCGGGGAAGGGTTGCCGGATGCCCGACGACACACGGATCGATCGCTGGTTGTGCGCGGTGCGCCTCGTCAAGACCCGGCCCATGGCGACCCAGCTGTGCGATGGCGGGCACGTCCGCGTCAACGGCAACCCGGCAAAGCCGTCGACGAAGGTTCGTGCCGGCGACGTGGTGCATGCGCTCATCGCCGAACGTGAACGGATCGTCGAGGTCGTGCGGCCGATCGAAACGCGCGTCGGAGCGCCGGCCGCCGCCACGTGCTATGTCGACAACAGCCCACCGCCGGCGATCCGAGAGATCGCGCCCGGCATCAAAGCGGTCCGTGGGGAGGGCCGGCCGAGCAAGCGTCTCCGCCGCGAGCTCGAGCGGATGCGGCGAGCCGGACCGGGCTGAGGCCCGGGCACGTTGACCGTCAGACAGTGGCTGGAGCGTCTTCGACCGTAGACTTTGCCCGTGAAGAAGATCGGATTCCTCTCGTTCGGACACTGGTCCGATTCGCCGTACTCCCAGGTGCGCTCGGCATCCGACGCGCTCATCCAATCGATCGAGCTCGCGGAAGCCGTCGAGGATCTGGGGGCCGACGGCGCCTACTTCCGCGTCCACCACTTCGCGCAGCAGCTCGCGTCGCCGTTCCCGCTCCTGGCGGCGATCGGGGCGCGGACGAAGCGGATCGAGATCGGCACGGCCGTGATCGACATGCGCTACGAGAACCCGCTGTACATGGTCGAGGACGCCGGTGCGGCTGATCTGATCGCCGGTGGTCGGCTGCAGCTCGGGATCAGCCGCGGCTCGCCCGAGCAGGTCATCGACGGCTTCCGCTACTTCGGCTACGCGCCCGCCGGAAGGCAAGACCGACGCGGACATGGCGCGCGACCACACGGAGGTGTTCCTGCAGGCCCTGTCCGGGGTCGGGTTTGCCCAGCCGAACCCCACGCCGATGTTCCCGAACCCGCCCGGACTGCTCCGCCTCGAGCCGCATTCGCCGGGCCTGCGAGAGCGCATCTGGTGGGGCGCGGGATCCCGGGCGACCGCCCAATGGACGGGCCAGCAGGGGATGAACCTGATGTCGTCGACCCTGCTGACCGAAGACGCCGGTGTGCCGTTCCACGAGCTCCAGGCCGAGCAGATCCGCCTGTTCCGCGAGGCATGGACGGCCGCGGGGCACCAGCGCGAGCCGCGGGTGTCGGTGAGTCGCAGCATCTTCGCGCTGGTCGACGATCGGGACCGGGCGTATTTCGGTCGCGGCAACGAGGAGACCGACAAGGTCGGCTACATCGACGCGCAGACGAAGGCGATCTTCGGGCGCTCCTACGCCGCGGAGCCCGACGTCCTCGTCAAGGAGCTCGCCGGCGACACCGCCATCCAGGCCGCCGACACGCTGCTGCTGACCGTCCCGAACCAGCTCGGCGTCGAGTACAACGCCCACGCGATCGAGAGCATCCTCAGGTACGTGGCTCCGGGCCTCGGCTGGCGCTGACCCACCGGTCGGTGTCGAGGACCATCACCGCTCCCCGGCCCGAAGCGTGATCACCTGATCATCCACGTGGAGGCCCACGGCGCGGATGCCCGACGAAGTACCCATGACAACCCGGACCTCGATGTCTGCCTTGAGTCTGTCAAGGATCCATGCCCCGTCGGCTTCCGGTTCAAGCTCGATCTCGATCCAAGCGACCGAGCCGACCCTCCGCTCATGGCCCGCCGCCGCGTAGCTCGCTGAGAATCGCTCGAGCCGGTCGGCTGGGTCGTCGTAATCGATAAGAAGGGGAGGGAACCGTCGATGTCGGCTTTCGGTGCCGCGCTGCGCCAGGACGACACCGAGCCATCGGGCCGCGTCGCCTGCCCGACTTCAACGTCGAGGTCGAGTCGCTGCGCGAGATCCTCGATCGCCGCGGGGCGCAGCGCCCAGCCGGCCCAGAACTCGCCACGGCGCATCCGATCGAGCAGCTCCTTGCCCTCCGGGTCCTCGACGAGTCGATCGGGATGCTCCGGGTAGAGGATCTCGAGATACGTCGGCGGCTCGAGCGGCACGATCAAGTTGGCCGTGCCCCATGGATGCGACCCGCCTCTGATCGCTCCCAAACGGAAATCCCGACGCAGACGAGCCGCGGTTGCCTCGGCATCGAGTGTCGCCAGGATCACGTGGTCGAACGCCCCGCCATCGATGATGGCCGGGTCACCCATCCGGACGCTCGCGCTCGGCGATGCGAGCGAACTTCTCGAGCTCGTCGCGAAAGCTTCCCTCGTACTAGCCGCGGGAGAAGACCCACGACGAGATCGCCGAGATCAGGCCGACGGTCTCGAGCGTCTGCGTGACCCGCGTGCCGCCTCCGTCCGGTTCGAAGGTCGCGCTCGACCGACCACGGAGGATCCAGCTGCCGAACCTCGTGGAAAACAGCCGCGGGCCCTCGACCTCGAGAACCTCCGTCGGGCTCTTCACCGGGCCGAAGTGGACGACGTAGGTGGTGCCTACCTGATCGACGGACCCCGACAAGTCGCTGACGCCGGTCACCCCGCCGACCCATTCGCCCATGCGCTCGACATTCGTCCAGAGCGCGAACACGTGCTCAGGCGGGGCCCCGATGTGCGTCGTGAAGGTGTATCGAGCCATAGTCAGGTCAGTCCCACCAGAACGGCCACACCTCCGCGTCGACGAGGCTCTCAGCGTACGCCTGGATCGACCCTTCGCCCTGCTGGACGTTGTCGGGGCAGAAGGCGTAGTGCTCCGCGGCGATCGCCAGGGCCGACTCGAGGTCGCGCGCCGGGCGGCCCACGGCGAGGGTCAGCGTGTCCGTGCCCAGCTCGACGACGTAGGCGTCGAACCGAAGCTCCCATGAGCGGAGCACCGTGGTCATGTCGAGCGGGTCGCCGTCGTAGTTCGCGGCGCCCATCCAGCCGACCGCATCGAGGATGTCAGCCGGACGGTTGACGGCGACCAGACCCAGATGACCGCTCAACGTCGCCACGATGGCGTCGATGGATGCCGGCTGATCCGACGGCGTCGGTCGGGCGAGGCCGGGGAACGCATTCCCGAACGGGGACAGCTCCTCGGCCTCATCGTCCTCGTCTGACTCCACCAATTCGTTCCAGCCCCGTCGGAGGATCGTCATGACCTCGGTGTGGCGGCCCCTCGGGAGATCCATGAGACGTTCGTCGAATCCGTCGAAGCCGAACGAGGCGTCGATGACGAACGGCCAGATTCCGGTCTGCGGGAACGCAAGGGCCAGCTGGGACCAGATCCGTGCCACGTCCTTGACCGGCGCCGAGGACGCCCAGATCACGGGGTCGTCGCCGCGTGACCCACCCTCTGGCTCGGGCGCATAGAGCCGACCATCCGGCAGCGCGACGCCGGCGATCGTGCCGCCGGTCTCAGGCGGCAGCGAGCCGCGGGTCGCGGCTCGGAAGCGGGTCTGGACGCTGTCCGCCGATGGATCCTCCTCGATCGTCGAGCCGTCCGGCAGCCGCAGGGCCGCCGGCCAGCGCTGGATCTCGTAGCCCTTACCCTGCTTCTCGTCGATCAAGGCCACGTACGTGGTGGCTGCCTTTGCCCACGTCACACCCTCGACACGCGTAGCCCATTCCCGGCGGGACCCGATCCGCCCGAAGTTGAAGCGGACACGCCAGGTCTCCCCGTCCTCCTCCTCCAGGCTGACCGCGTAGAACTTCGAGGACCCGCCGCCGACGTATTCGAAGTAGGCGTGCAGCGCCCGCGGCGACGATTCAGCCAGCGTCGGGATCCGAGGCGGCGGCGTGCCAGCCGGCGGCGACGGAGGTCGTGACGGGGGAGGGGACGAGGCGCGTCGAGCGGAGGGCCGCCTCGGCTTATCCCCCGACCCGAAGAGCTTTCGCAGGAACGACATGATCGAGAGTATGCCGACCTCGACCAGCGAGCCGTCGGGAGGCGACGGGCGGCTGGGGCATGATCCGGCCACCATCCCGAGTGCGCTGACACGAGCTAGCCCAGCGGGTCTGTCGGCCGGCTGTCACGCGGCGAACCCGATCGGTGGGGCAAAGCCCGCGGGGGACGCTTGATGCTTGGATCCAGACCCCGTAGAAGGAACTCGACCCGATGAGCACGTTCAAAGTCGGCTACTTCGTTGGGAGCCTCTCCTCGACGTCGATCAACCGCGAACTCTCCAAAGCGCTGATCCAGTTGGCGCCCGACGATCTCGAGTTCACCGAGATCCCGATCGGTGATCTGCCACTGTACAGCCCGGACCACGACGCGGATTTCCCGCCGGAGGCCAGGGCGCTGAAGAAGGCGATCGCCGACTCGGACGCCATCCTGTTCGTCACCCCGGAGTACAACCGATCCATCCCGGGTGCCCTCAAGAATGCGATCGACTGGGCGTCGCGCCCGTGGGGTGAGAACTCCTTCGACCAGATGGCCGCCGCCGTGATCGGGACATCGCCCGGGCAACTCGGTACGGCATTGGCGCAGCAGAGTCTGCGCGGCGTCCTCAGCTACTGCAACGCCCGCCAGATGACCGCTCCTGAGGCCTACATCGAGTACGCACCGGAGACCTTCCCCGGGGACGGCAAGGTCACCGACGAGTCCACCGAGGCTTTCCTCACGCGGTTCATGGAAGACTTCGGCATCTACGTCGCACGAGTCCTGCACGTCATCCCTCGCCCATCGGAGGCGTCACGCGCCGACTCGGGGGGTCGAGGTCTCCCTCACTCCTCGCGCGTATAGGTCCCGGCGACCCCGCCCAGCCGCTGTCGGATGCCACGCAGGCCGTTGCGCATCACCGCGTGGTGGTTGAACCGAAAGATCCCGTCCACGAAGGGCAGGGGACCCAGCAGGTTCATCCAGGCTCGAGTCGTGCGGATCGACCACACGTAGCGGACGATCGTCGTCTGCCCCTCCTCGTGCAGCAACCAGTCACCAGTGCCCGCCAGCTCGCCCGTCGCGTCGCCCACGATCGATGTCGGCGATTCCCGGCGCGCCACGCGCATGTCGAACTGCAACCGGTACGGCAGTCTCCCGACGAAGGTCATCCGGTGCACCGCACCGATGCCGTCCGCATCGCCGTCCTGGAGCCGCTCCACCGCCTTGACCATCGGCCACCACTCGGGCCACGCCTTCACGGCGTCGATCTCGGCGAACACCTGCTCGATGGGAGCCTTGATGCGCCAAGTGGTCACGAATTGATAGGTGGGCATGCGGTCTCCGACCAGCGAACGTAGGTAGGCATCGTAGCGGCGTCTGGATCAACGACGCCCCGGGCCGCCAATGAGTCCGCGCCTCGCGGGTCACCGTGGGACGGCCTAGCCGCCCAGTCCCGGAGTGTGCGCGTAGGCCGACAAGGCGGGCTGTCCGCCGAGGTGCGCGTAGAGGACCCGCGAACCCGGCGGGATATCGCCGGAGCGGATCATCCCGATGAGACCTGCCATCGACTTCCCCTCGTAGACAGGGTCGGTGATCATCCCCTCGGTCCGCGCAGCGAGCTGGATCGCCTCGATCGTCTGGTCGTCGGGCACGCCATAGACCGGGCCTGCATACCCATCCATCAACGTGACCTCGTCGTCGCGCAGCTCACGGTCCACGCCGATCAGCTCGGCGGTGGCGCGCGCGATCCGAGTCACCTGGTCGCGCGTCCGCTCGATCGTCTTCGACGCATCGATGCCGATCACTCGGCGACCACTTCCGCCGCCTCGGTCCTCCAGGGCCGTCCCGGCGATCATCCCGGCGTGTGTCGAGCCGGTGACGGTGCAGACGATGACGTGATCGAACAGCAGCCCGAGCTGCGCCTCCTGCGCAGCGACCTCACGCACCCAGTTCGCGAAGCCCAGGCCCCCGAGCGGATGGTCGGAGGCTCCCGCGGGGATCGGGTACGGCCTGCCGCCAGCCTTCTCGACCGACTCGAGCGCCTCTCGCCAGCTGTCTCGCACACCGATATCGAAACCAGCTGGGTTCATCCGGATGTCACCACCCATGATCCGCGTCAGCTGGATGTTGCCGACGGTTTCGTAGCCGGGGTCGTCCCAGTCGACCCAGTGCTCCTGGACGGTGACGGCGCCGAGACCCAAGTGTCTGGCGGCACCCGTGACAGCGCGGGTGTGGTTCGACTGGACCCCGCCGATGGAGACCAGCGTGTCGCAGCCGTTGGCCAGCGCATCGGCGACCAGGTACTCGAGCTTGCGGACCTTGTTGCCGCCGAAGGCGATGCCCGAGTTGCAGTCCTCGCGCTTGGCCCAGATCTCTACCCGTCCTCCGAGCGCTGCGCTCAGGCGTGGCAGCGGATGCGCAGGCGACGGCCCGAACATCAAAGACACGCGCGGGAAGTCATCGAGGCTCATACGGGAAGGCGACTTTCTGGCGGGATGGCTGGTCTCAAGCCTATGGGCGTCGAATGCCATCCGCAATCCCGCCGCGCAGCCGAGGGGAGCGAGCGCGATGCCCTCCCGTACACTGCGGGTCGATAGCGACCCTCGCGGGTCGAACCGGGGGAGGGGAGCGATGGCCGCCCAGCCGGCGACTGCACGGAGCGGGACTGAGTCGGAACCACCGATATGTCCGCGCTGCCGATCGTCCATGATCCTGCGCACCCGGCGCGCCGACGACGCTGCCTTCTGGGGGTGCTCACACTTCCCGACCTGCCGGGGCACACGCGCGCTCGAGACCGCGGTGGACGGAACGGCGCCGACCCCGCCGATCACGGCCATGACCACGGCGATCGAGTCGCCACGGGCGGGCGGTTCGACACGCGCGACGTATGAGCGTCGGCTGGCGGCGCATGAGGCTCGGATACGCAGGCGCCGGCCCGACATCCTCGCCGTCGGGGGCGTCATGATCCTCGCGGGGATCGCCCTCGTGCCACAAGGGTCTACTCTGCCGCTCCTCGGCGTTGCCCTGATCTTCGCCGGCCTCGCGTGGACCCTCGCCGAGCTGTATGCCAAACCACCGGATGTGCTGGCCTGGCGCATCGGTGCGGCTGGCGAGGAGCAGATCGGGCGGACACTCGCCATGCTGGAGGCGGATGGCTTCCACGTCTTCCACGACCGGCGCCGGCCGGGTGGCCGCGACAACATCGACCACATCGTCGTTGGCCCGCCCGGCGTCATCGTCATCGAGACGAAGCATTACGCGGGTGACGTCCGCGTCCGGGGCAAAGAGCTGTTCCTGAAGGGTCATCGGGCGACGACATTCGTCGAGCAGGTCGAGCGGCAGGCCGCGTCGCTGAGGGCCGCACTGTCGGTCGAGCACGTGGAGTGCGTTATCTGCGTCGTGGGCGGTCAGTTCGGGCTGTTCGGCCCCAAGTCGATCGCCGGTGTCACGCTGACGTCGCACACGGACCTGCTGGCCCGCATCCGAGCGCTTCCGCCCGCGATCGACGTCGCGGAGGTCGATCGCTTGGGGCGCCGCATCGAGACGACCCTCGCCCCGGCGACGGGACCATGGGCAGCGCGCCCGGGCCGCGATAAAGGCTCGATGACGAATCGAGACGGGGAGGGGAAGACCACGCCGATGTCTGGCAGCGCGGGGGCGGATCCGCCGTCGGATCAGGCCGTATAGTCACCACGTCGTCGACCGTCACGGCGGCCCATCGGGGAAGGGGAGGGGTTGCACCTCTACCAGGGCTCGACCCGGCAGTTCATCGCGGACGCAACCCAGGCTCGGCTCGCCAACATGCTGAGCGACCGCTGGTTCGACGAGTTCCGCTACCGACCATCTCCGAGCGAAGTCACGAGCTGGCGCAACAGCCTCAGCGCGATGGCCCACGTGCTCCAGACGGCCGACCTGACCGATCAGGGCATCCTCGTCGAACTCAAGATGCCGCTCAGCTCGAAGCGGCTTGACGTCCTCATCACCGGCTCGAACCCCGACACGCGCCGCGACGCGGCCGTGATCGTCGAGCTCAAGCAGTGGACCGAAGTCGGCCGGTCGAACATCACCGACTGCGTCACCGTCGACTACGGCGGCAAGCCGCGCGACACGCTCCACCCGTCGCGCCAGGTCGCGCAGTACCAGCGGTACCTGCTGGATACCCATCCCGCGTTTTCGGACGACCGCGCGATCGCCCTCGATGCCTGCGCGTACCTTCACTACGCGCAGCACGACCCGATGTCTCCGCTCTACCACGCGGATTTCACGGCGCTCCTTGGTTCCAACCCCGCGTTTGCCGGCGACCAGTCCGATGCGCTCGCGACGTTCCTCGATCAGCACATCGCCGGCCCGGACGAGGGCGAGATCCTGGAGCGCGTCGCCGCGACTGCGTTCAAGCCACACAAGCGCCTGCTCGACCACGTCGCCCGCGTCATCCGCATCGAGCCGACCTTCGTGCTCCTCGACGAACAACTCGTGGCCTACAACGCCATCCTCGACGCCGTCGGCCACGCGGGCACAAACGAGCAGAACGTCATCTTCCTCATCGAAGGCGGCCCGGGCACCGGCAAGTCGGTCATCGCCCTCAACCTCGTCGCGGAGCTCGCCGAGCGCGGCCTCAGCACGCTCCACCTGACCGGCTCCAAGGCGTTCACGGAGAACCTGCGCAAGATCGTCGGCGGTCGAGCCGGCGCGCTGTTCAAGTACTTCCGCGACACCGCGACCGTCACCGACAAGCTCGACGTCGCCATCCTCGACGAGGCCCACCGCATCCGGACGATCAGCACGAGCCGCTTCACGCCCGCGAAGGCGCGCACGGGCAAGTCCCAGATCGACGACATCCTGGACTCGAGCCGGGTCACCGTCTTCTTCATCGATGACCTGCAGGTCGTGCGCCCGGGCGAGGTCGGCAGCACCGACCTGATCCGCGAGGAGGCCGCCAAGCGCTCGATCGAGGTGCGCGACTTCAAGCTCGAGGCGCAGTTCCGCTCGAACGGCTCCGACTCGTTCATCCAGTGGGTCGACAACACGCTCGAGCTCAACCGGACGCCGCAGGTGCTCTGGTCGATGGACGACGAGTTCGACTTCCAGATCGTCGGCTCGATCGGCCAGCTCGAGCAGAAGATCCGCGCCCAGGCGGCAACCGGCGCGACCGCTCGACTCGTCGCCGGCTTCTGCTGGCCCTGGTCCGACCCCGACGACGACGGCCAGCTCGTGCCGGACGTCAGGGTAGGGGAGTGGTCGATGCCCTGGAACGCCAGGGACGGCGTCGGCCGGCTCGGCCCCGGCATCCCGAAGTCGGACTTCTGGGCGAGCGCGAAGGAGGGGATCGACCAGGTGGGCTGCGTCTACACGGCGCAGGGCTTCGAGTTCGACTACGTCGGCGTGATCGTCGGCCCCGACCTCGTCTACCGGCCGATGGACGGGGGATGGGTCGGCCAGCGCGACCAGTCGCACGACCGCGTCGTCCGCCGCGGCGTCACCGAGGCCGAGTTCACCCGCTACGTCAAGAGCACCTACCGCGTCCTGCTGACCCGCGGTCTCCGCGGCTGCTACGTCTACTTCATGGACGCCCCGACGCGCGACTTCTTCCTGAGCCGAACGGAACTCGCAACCACGGACACTCATATGGCAGCGCAAGCTGCCGCGACGTACGAGGAGTAGCTCGTGCCGCCTATACCCCGCGCTATCTGCGGACCCTCCCGCTCTGTAAGGCGCTGCGATGAGTGAGTGGCGTGACCGGCATGCTGGCAGTCAGACGGTCGCACTAACGCGTGCCCTCGTCGAACTTCTGAGCAAACTGCCGGACCCCAAATCCGACAAAGAACGGGACGACCAGCAGCGACTCAGGGCAGGTATCGAAGTCGCCCGCGCGATCATTCTCAGCGCGGATCCCCAACTTCTGTCGGCGCGAATCATCGACGCACCTTCGCCTGCACTCAGCCAGGTTCAGAACGCGACAAGCGCGTACGTCTCGTCCGGCGACGCCGCCCAGCTCACCAGTGCGAACGCTTACCTCGAGCAAGTCCTCGACGCCCTCACGACTTGGCTACAGCGCCCGGCTCGCGAAGCACGGCAGACGATCGCGGCGCTTCGGCGGGACGTGGAGGAGGTTCTGGAGGACCTCCGCGGTGAAGCAGGACGAAACCGAGACCGAGCGGCGGAACTTGAGCAAGCCCTTGCACGAGTGCGCTCCGAGATCGAACAGCTCGTAGATCAGGCCACGGCAGAGGCCCAGTCCGCTCTCGCGCCCCTGGCGGCAAGGCAGACGGAGTTGACGGCTGAGATCTCGAACCAGAAGAGCCGGCTTGACGCGGCGATTGCCCAGTTCCAGTCACAGTTCTCCACAGCGGAGTCGCAGCGGGCTGAGCAGTTCGCGACAGCAGACTGCGCGCGCGGCCGAGGAACACGCCACGTTCATGACCGAGCAGCGTGAACTTGCAAGCACTTCCGCGGAGGAGCTCCGCGCAGGCGCTGAAACCCTGCTCGAAGACATGACGGCGTCCCGCGACGACGCGCGGAAGGTCTTAAGTGCCCTGGGTGCGGAGGCAGCGAGCGGGGGTTATCTGGGCCAAGCCGAATCCGAGCACAAGGCCGCCGACCGGTGGCGATGGGTCGGCATCGGTCTCTTCGTCGCTATTGCCGCCTGGGGAGTCTTCACAATCGTCACTACCGGCGCCACAGAGTTCACACTGCAATGGCTAACAGGCAGGCTGCTTGTCGCGCTGCCTCTTCTCGGCATCGGTCTCTATGCACTCGCAGAGTCAGGCCGCCACCGGCAGACCGAGTGGCGCGCTCGAAAGTCGGAACTCGACCTCACCGCGCTTGATCCCTTCGTCGCGTTGCTCGACGACGAGAAGCGTAACGAGCTCAAGTATGACCTCGCTAAACGGTCGTTTCTCACAGCGCCAGTAGCTGGAAGTACAGCTGACGACGGAAATGATCTGGTGAAACGGCTGCTTGATATCGTCGCTGACGCCGTGAAGCGGAAGTGATCGGTTTCGCGGCCCAGGCGGCGACCGGCGTGTCCGCTCGACTCGTCGCCGGTTTCTGCTGGCCCTGCTCCGACCCGCCTGGAACCCCAGGTACGGTGGGGCCGGCTGGGCCCGGGCTTCCCAAGTGCGACTTCAGGACGAGCGCGAAGGAGGGACGACAAGATGGCCATCTCGCGCTGCCAGCCGAAAGCGGATTCCAAAGACGATTGTGGCCAGAGCTAGCGACCACGACGAGGCCCGAAGATAAGACAACGCCATCGGGAAACGGACTAGCCAACCTCGATTAGGGCCGTGGGTGTAGGAGGATGAACGCTGGTCACCGAGGCAATTGAGTTGGAACTATTCATCGCTTCACCAGGTGATCTTCCCGAGGAACGCGCTTTGGTGCGCGTTGTGGCGGACCGCGTCGTGGAAATGTGCGGCGTCAGTCTGGGCGTTCGAATTCGCGTAACCGGTTGGGAGCGAGTTGCCCCGGACCTCGGTCGTCCACAGGACCTGATCAACCCGTTGGTGGATTCTTGCGACATCTTTGTCGGGCTACTTCACCGACGGTGGGGGTCCAATACCGGGGCTAACGATTCCGGTTTCGCCGAAGAGTTCGAACGAGTCGTCGGAAGGCGAGCCACGGCGCACACCCCGGCTATTGGACTCTTCTTCAAACGCCTTCTCGAAGGCGAGGAGGCTGACGCCGGTCCGCAGGCTGCAGCGTGTGCTTGAGTTTCGGGGACGAATCCGCGACGAGCAGCTTGCGTTGTATCGCGAGTTCGATTCGCTTCCTGATCTAGATAGACAGCTCGTCGCGTACCTCGTGGGCGTGGTCACAGATCGCGCCGTGACGGAAGGCCGGACCGCTCCCGGACCTACGGCCGCCCCTGCCGACTCCGGCGATTCCGCCGCAGGGCGTCCGACCAGTTCGCAAGAGGAGGACCCCGACAGCGAGCGCAGATCAGCACAGGAACAGATCACAGACGTTCTCGATGGATTCCGACGCGTCGTCGCCGGTGACCGACCCTCCACCTCGCTTGATCCTGACCGCCTACTTCTATTCTCGATCGCAATTGGCAACGGGGACGCCTTGCCCACCCACGTGGTGAACCGTCTGTACCGTCGTCATGCAGAGATCTCGTTGATCGTGGGCGAAGCCGAGCAGTGGCTCAAGACACTCGCGACAGATTTCGCGTCCGAGGACGTCGCAGAATTGGTCGTGCCGGGTTGGGCAATTGTCGGAGAAGCCGATTTGGAGAGGCGGCTCGCGGCGATGGCCCAAGGCGACGACTTGACCGCGGCGCGGGGCGCGCTGCGTCTGCTCAACATCATGTCCGTGCGACCGCGCGACCTTTGGGCGAACGACGAAACGACGCAATCAGAACTGGCCGAAAAGGCCGAGCGATGGGTGAAGCTGCTTGCCGATCCATTGCGCTCGATGAACGCAACCAAGTACTTGGCAGGTCTGGCCGAGCGGCATGACGAGGGGCTATTGCGTGCAATCGTCGAGGGGGCACCCGACGACGTCGGCACCGCGGATGTCCAAGCGCTTAGAGCAGCCTTTCAAGGCGACCACAGTCCACTTGTGGCCGTTGCGATCGGCGACAGATACGACATTAGGCCATGGGCTCGCGAACTCCTCCAGCGGGACGTCGCCCTGCTGGACGACGTCGATCTCGCGAACCTGATCAAGCGGCGCATAAAGACTCCGTTGCGACGGGCAGCGCTGGTTGAGTTGCTGAACCGGGGGAATTGTAGTGTTGATCAGCTTGCCAACGCGGTGGACGACGCGAGTTCCGACCTGACCAACCTTGTCCTGGACTACGTCGACGCTCGGAGAGTCTTGGCACAACAGCTTTTGGATCGGCTCGTCGATGAACGAAGCCCATGGGCGACCGCGCTCAGGCCGCGCCTAATGGCAATGAGCATCCCCCTTGATGAGTTGCGTCGGTCCGCTGGGTCGGCGCTTGATCACGAGGCATGGGAGGCCTTGACGTGGCTGGACGGCGAGTCGATGGCGGACGAAGCGCGCCAACTCCTGTCCCAGACAGAGGATGAGTGGGCCTCTTCGGCGGCTGCGGAGCTACCGGCGCTGGCTGGTGAGAAGAGCGTGTTCGGCTATCTCTACGGGCGCCGAACTAATGCCGCCGCGCAATTGCTCGCTCGGCTTTCCCCCGACGTGCGAGGCGCCGACGACATTGACCTCATCCGACAGGCCCTGGAGCACATCAATCGGTCCGCGAAGGCTGACGTGGCAACCGCCCTAGCATTGGTTGGAGAGCGTCGTGATGCGCCGTTGCTCGCAGAGTCCGCGAGGCTCACGATGGACGAAGAGCGTGAAGCATTGACCGCAGCGAGTCTTCGGCTTGGGGGCACGGAGTTTGCGCGTTCGCTCCTGGGGAGCGCCGACGCAGAGCTTGTCCACGCGGCGGTTCAGGCGCTAGGCGCCGACGGCAACGTGCCTATCTCAGAGTTCGAGGCGCTCCTCCACAGCGAGAGTGCACAAATCCGGGTCGCGGCCGTGGCTGTCATCACCCAGCGCGCTGATCCCGCGTTCCTCGAGGCGCTTCTGGCGAACTACATCGAGCATCCGCCGTACTACTACAACGTATCGGCGTCGATTGATCGCTTTCTATACGCACCCGGAAGAGTCCGCTCCTACCTCGCCTAGCTGCAATTCGTATTGGATCAGTCACGAGCAGAGTGGCGAGTGTGTACAAACCGACTGTTCGGTCGATAGACTCTGGATTGACGGCCCGACGCTGCCGGCGACGGGGGAGGGAGCACGGGAGTGCGACACATGATCCTCGAAAAGATCTCAGTTGAGGTCCAAGGCCACGCGGAAGGCCAAACCGTCTTCACCAAGACAGCCGAGACATCGGATGACCCCGGGCTGACAGCGATTGACCTAGTCGTGGGAGGAGGACTCCCATTGCTGGCTAGGGTTGCTAGATCAGTTCCTGGCGAGGTCCCTGGCGGTACGAGATTGACCAGGAGCCAGCCTCCTGAGACGACTGATGACGAGCCCAGCTGGGGCTGAAGTCCTCCTAGTATCGGCCCCCTCGGATGAACATGGCGACGCGCTTGAGCAGGCCCTCTTTCGCCTAGGCGCTCGAACGATTCGGTTGTCCAGGGATACGTTGGCTTCCGCGTCTTTCTATTGGACGCCTGATCCACCCCACTGGATCGTTGGGAACCGACATCTCATAGACGCTACAACGCGCGGGTTCTGGAGGCGGCCCGGTCGCGTGGTAGTCGACGACGTTGACAGTCTGTATTCCGAGTTTGTCATTCAAGAGTGGCGCGAAACGCTGATGTTCGCGGCCCACACGACTGTGGACTGGCTCACCCCTCCGCACGTCTTGCAGCGGTCAGAGGTAAAGGGCTACCAGCTCGCGGTTGCCAACTCACTCGGGCTTCGAATTCCCAAGACAATTGTTACGTCAGACGCACGGCGCGCACGGCGATTTGTTCGCGATCATGGTCGCGTTGTGGTTAAGCCAATTCGCTACGGGCTGGTCTCGAACGATCCTCCCAGGGTCGCGTTCACAACGGAGGTCGGGCCTGAGCAGCTTCGTGACCTCGGCGGAGTACCAGTAATCCTGCAAGAGCTCATGGAGGCATCCACACACCTACGCGTGGTAACAGTCGAACGCGCGGCTTTCGTAGCCGCGTTAACCACCGAGGATCTCGATTGGCGGCTCAAGACCGAGAATCATCAACGCTTTGTCGTGGCCGATGGTGCCCATCCAAGAGTTGCCGACGATGCGCTGCGTGTGGCGAGCGCCCTCGGGCTCGGGTATTCATCCCAAGACTGGATTGTGAGCCGCAGCGGCGAGAGCGTATTTCTCGAAGCGAATCCAAACGGACAGTGGCTCTTTCTCGACGATACATATAACGGACGGATCACGGAAGCACTCGCTAGAGCGCTAACGAGGACTCGTTAAGTGGCCGGGACGCTCCGCCGATTTGTCGCATTCATCGCAGGCGATGCACGAACCGCTGAAGGGCTTGAGCGACTTCCGGCAACACCGCCACCAGAGTGGATTCGCGACGCGGCAGGGGATGAGCGGCGAAGCGAGGTAGCCCTAGAGCTCGCGATTAAGAGCCTGGAGCTAGCCGATGGGGCTGTTGATAGCCTCCAGTCCAAGGTCTCAACCCATCTCACGCTTCTCCTTGCGTTGGTTCCGTTCGCGCTTGGTGCTACGGCAGTCGTGATCCCTGCGCCATATGCGAGCCTTTGGGATTGGACGCCACTCGTCATCTTGCTGCTTGCAGACGTTAGTCTGGCGATTGCGATTGCAATAGCGTCGCTCGCGAGCGGATTGACCGAATCGGGCGGCATAAGTCTCGATCGCCTCGGAATCCTCGCGCGGTCGCTTCGTAACGAGGAGCCAACCGAGGCGTCGCTCCAAGCCGCCGCAGCTGAGGCACTACGCCGCGCTACCCAATCCGCGTACCTGAGCGGATCCCGTGTGGCGCAAGACCTATTTACCGCGCGGCGATGGACGCTCGTCGCGGTCCTGTTGGCCATCTTAGGGATTGCGTCTCTCGGGCTTACCGGCGGCCTCAACGCCCTAATCGATCGGCTGGGCGAGACCCCAAAGCACAGAATAGGGTCGTCTCGAGTTCATGAATCCGCCGCGGACCATCTCCGTCCCCAGTCAGACATAACTCACCTTATCGGAAGTGGTTAGAGAGCCTTCGCAGGGCCTGGATGGCCGCTCTACCGCGCCGTCCAGCCGCCGTCGACCGTCAGGACGGTCCCTGTGACCATCCCTGCCGCCGGCGAGGCCAGATACAGCACCGCGGCAGCGACATCGGCCGTTGTCGCGACCCGGCCAGCCGGGATCCGTTCCAGGACCGACGCGAGGAACGCCGGATCGTCCAGGCGCTCCGCCGTCCCGGGCGTGTAGACCCAGGTCGGGGCGACGGCGTTGACCGTCACGCCGTGCGGCGACCATTCGAGCGCCAGCACGCGCGTCAGGCCGATCACCGCCGCCTTGCTTGCCGAATAGGCCGCGTGGCGCGGGATGCCCACGAGGCCCGCCTGTGACGCCATGTTGATGATGCGTCCAGAGCCCTGCGGCAGCATCACTCGGGCGGCCGACTGCGAGGCGAAGAACAGCCCACGCACGTTGACCGCGAAGAGCTCGTCCCACTCGGCCTCGGTCGCGTCGATCGCATCGTGGTTTGTCCCGAGCCCGGCGTTGTTGACCAGGATGTCGAGCCGGCCGAATGTGTCGACAACCTGCGCGACGGCGCGTTCGATCGACGCCCGGTCGGTCAGATCGAGCTCGACGGGGGAGGCTTCCCCACCCGTAGCGCGGATGGCGCGGACGACGGCGTCGACGCGCTCCCCCGCCCGCCCGGCGACGCCCACCCGTGCGCCGGCCTCGGCGAACGCCATGGCCAGGTCGGCGCCGATGCCACCGGTCGCGCCGGTCACGAGCGCGACCCGACCCTCGACGGCGAACGAGACTGCGGTCACCGTCGCAGCGTAGCGCAGCGTGACTCCCTCGCAGGGCTCAGCGTCGTGGCGACGGCACCCCTCCCCCACCCTCCATCAGATCGCCGCGAGCTCGGTCGGACTCGGCATCGACACGACGTGGCCCGCCCCGCGTCGCATGCGTTCGTCGATCGTGATGAGCGGCGCCTCATTGATGAGCGCCAGGGCGAGGTACTCGGCGTCGTACGTCTTGGCCCATCCGAGGGATCGCGCGAGGTCCCATGCGCGCTCCGCAAGGCCGTCCGGACGCTCGTAGCGGATCGGCAGGCTCTCCAGCCTCCCAACGGCCACGCGCGCGTGGTCATGCGGAACCTCACCGCGGTGCGTCATCTCGCACAGGACCGAGGTGACCTCCGATGCCAACAGCGTCGGGGCGATGAGGTCGTGATCCTCGAGCGGCCCCAACGAGCCGCCCGCGAGGCTGACCTGGACGATCACGCTGGCATCCACGACCAGCAGCACGTCAGTGTCCCGCGCGAGACCGTCGGACGGCCGCGACGACGTCCGGCATGGCACCGCCCCAGAAGGTTCGCTGCCATTCGGGCGGCAGCTCGACCGTATCCTCGAACGCTCCGAGTACTTCAGCGAGGTCGGCCTCCTCGAGGACATGCTGCGTCCCGACCTTGCGGGCGCGCAGTTTGCCCTCACGGATCCATCGTCGGATGGTCTCCGGATTGCGCCCTGCGCGTCGCGCGGCCTCAGGCACGGTCAGCATCGTTGTTGCATACTACAACACGCCCCGAACCCGTCAAGCCCGCGGGGCGCGGCGACCGGCAGTCCGCCTCCGCGAAACCGGGCCTTGCAACCGCTACGCGGATGCCTAGACTTGCCCGGTCAGGGCGCTGCGTTGGACCCCCAGCACGCGCGCCGACAGGAGGGAGCGCCCCGCAGGATGCGGCGGCAGGCCGCGTCCGGGGCGAGGGAGGGACACGGATGAGACGGCTCTTGGCGATCGTGGCTGCGCTCGCGATCCTCGCGACACTGCCCGCCACGGCATCGGCGGCGCGCCCGACGCGCTACACCGACCGCACGGTCGGCATCAATTGCGACGGCATGGCCGCCACTGCGGGCAGTGGCTTCGTGTTCTTCGGCGCCGTCACGTCCCAGCAGTTCGGGCCAGACGCGTTCGTCGACTACTGGACGACCAACGAGCCGGACGGCAACCCCGACCGGTTCCGGGACTTCGGGCAGGCGCCCGTCGTCACCTGGAACGGCACAGCCCTCCAGGGATCCATCCCGCTCATCGACGGCAACGGAGACCCCGCCGGCGTCGCCGCGTTCAACGCGACCCTCACCCCAGCGGGCGACCCGATCCCGTTCGACGACACCTTCAAGGACGGCAACCGCCGGGAGCGGTTCAGCGGTGTCACGCAGCCGATGGACCCGAGCGGCACCCTCACGATCGGCACCTCGACATTCTCGCTCGACGAATGCTTCGCGGACGCGACCACCGTCAGCGTCTTCACGACGAACCCGAACTCGATCGTTCGCCACTTCTCGGACCGCAGCGTGAGCTGTGAATTGACCAATGCCGCTGGTGAGACGGGCTTCCTGTTCGCCAGCCTGAACGAGAGTGAGGTGTTCGTCGACGCTTTCGGCACGTCGGCCGACGGCACCCAGGAGATCGCGGCATTCGGCTTCGGTACCTTGGTCGGCAACGTGTTCGACGCACCGCTCGAGACGTTCGACCCGGAGACCGGCGAGCCGATCCCCGCCGGGGGTTCCATCCACGTCGAGATCGTCGGCGCCGGCGAGCGATTCGACTACATGATCCGCAACTCGACGACCCGGGTCGTCGTGCGCGGCACGACCGTCGACCTGGAGGGAACGCTCAGGCTCGGCACCATGGTCTTCGACCTCGGCGCCTGCATCGGCGTGGACGCCAAGGGCAAGGAGATCACCACCTTCCCGAGGGGCCCCAAGCCCGGTGGCAAGGTCCCGGCCAACGACCTGCCGAGCGGGGCGAAGCTGCTCACGGTCGGCTCGAAGACCTCGGTCGCGACCAAGGGCGCGTCGCCGAACCGCGAGGCACCGTACGAATGCCTGACCTTCGAGGAGAACGGCGAGGTGTTCGAGGTCCCCGTCGGGCACACGGTCTGGTACCGGATCGTCGGCACGGGTTCGCCCGTGACGATCGACACCGCCGGCAGTGACTACGACACCGTCATCGCGGTGTACACGTCCAGCGGCGGCGCCTTCACGCCGGTCCCAGGTGCGTGCGTGGATGATGTCCCGGTCGTGCCGGTGGGTCGCAGCCTGCAGTCGGCGGTGACGTTCGACACGGTGGCCGGCACGTCGTACTACGTGCAGATCGGCGGCTTCCCCGAGTCGTTCCCGTACGGCAACCTCCGGGTCGCCGTGCGCTGATCCCGCGGCACCACAGGACGGGTGGGGCCACTCCCCCACCCGTCCATTTCATGTCCCGCAGGCCAACGCGAAGTAGATCGGGATGTCGAGCCCGATGTGGATGGCGATCGGGATCAGCAGCGAGCGGGTGCGCACGGTGATGACACCGGCCAGGAGGCCGCCCACGCCGAGCGCGACCATCAGCGGCAGCTGGAGTCCCAGCACGTCCGAGCCTGAGTGCGCCACGCCGAACACGATCGCCTGGCCGACGAGGGCCGGGCCCAGGCCCATCACCCTGGCCGACCACCCCAGCAGGGCGCCGCGATAGATGAGCTCCTCCATCACCCCGTTCGCGACCGCGAACACGAGCGCGGGCACGAGGGCCGCCGCGACGAACGCGTAGCCGACATCGCCGAAGAACGGCCGTGCGAGGTACGGCCCCACGACCAGCGCGACGGGGCCCGTGACGAGGAAGCCGGCGAGCGCCCACGGGATCCAGCGTCGCGCCGGCCAGCGGATCCACAGCGACCCGGCCGTCGCGCCGAGGATCATGGTCAGCCCGGCGAGCGCGACCAGGACCACGACTGCCTCGATGGCTCGCCAGGTCGCGACCGGGGAGGCCGGGTTGGCACAGTCCGACCCATCGGGCGCCGGCATCGGCGCCGGCAGCCCGCCCCAGAACAGGCTCAGGGCGACGGGCACCGCCGCCGCCCACGCCCAGCGCACCGGCGCGTCCCGGACGACTGCAACCGCGGTCCCGGCGACGAGCGCCACGAGGACGATCACCCGCAGGCTCGGCACCGCGGCCGCGAGTACGAGCAGCCCGAGTGGCACCGCCGAGCGGGCGAGATCGGCGGGGTCGCTCGGCAGGTAGCGACGCGCGGCACTCATCGCGGCCCCTCCCCTACCGGCCCGCTCAGGCGTTGCTGCCGGTGACGATGAGGAGGGCAGGCCCGGTCGGCCGCTCCCCTGCCAGCAGCCCTGCCCACGAGGCCGCGGCGGCCCCCTCGACGGTGACGCCGAGTTCCTCGGTCAGCTCGCCCTGGGCGGCACGGAGCTGCTCCTCGGAGACCGTGATCATGTCGTCGACCCGGCCGCGCATGAGCTCGACCGCGGATGGGATCGCCACGCGCGAGGCGATGCCGTCGGCATACGTGGCGGCACTGTCCGTGTCGATCGGCCGGTCGGCCCGCCAGGACAGGGTCATCGCCGGCGCGGCCTCGGCCTGGATCCCCACGACCCGGCACCCGGGCGCGGCGTGGCGCAGCCACGACCCGACGCCGTTGATGAGCGCGCCGTTGCCGACCGGCACGGCCGCCAGGGTCGGCATCGGCAGGAAACCGGCGGCCACGCCGTCGGTCACCTCGAGCGCGAGGGTCGCGGCGCCGGTCGAGATGCGCGCATCGTCCCCGTCGACGAGCAGGACGGCGCCGTGTTCGGCGGCGTAGGCCTCGGAGGTGCCACGCGCGGCGTCGAAATCGTCGCCGGCCTCGATGACGGTGGCGCCGAGCGCCCGCATCCGGGCGACCTTGCCCCGGTTCGCGCTGGTCGAGCAGAACACCACGGCCGGAACCCCCATCGCGCGCGCGGCGTAGGCGACGCCCTGGCCGAAGTTGCCGGCCGAGACGCAGACCACGGCCCGTTCGGGTCCGACGGTCCCCTCCCCCACCAGGCCCACCATGGCGACCCAGGTCCCGCGGCCCTTGAACGAGCGGATGGGATTGACCGTCTCAACCTTCACGATCACCGGGACGCCCAGCCGCGCCGAGAGGGCCTCGTGCACGTACTGCGGGGAGTTCGTGAAGACCGGGTCGATCCGCCCTTGGGCGGAACGGATGGCCGCCGGTTCCAGCTCCGGGACCGTGATCACCGGGTGGGTCGCCGCGGACATGAAAACGCCCGAAGGAACGGCCGGTCCGTAGTTGACACTACCGATGTAAACACCGGTACCGCCACTTGCGGTCTGGCGCCCCTTCGAGCAAGTCGAACTGTATCCGCTGGTCCATCGGCCTGGGAAGGGGGGTTATCCACGAGTTTGCGACTTTCCCGGATGACGCCCCCGGATCGTCCACAGGCCGTCCACAGAAACCCATCCGCGGGAGGCGTGGCTGTCACGCCGCGACGGACGTGCCGCGAGCACGGACCCGTTCGATCGCCGCGGCCACGCCGCCGGTCCACGGCTCGCCGTGGCCGGGGAGCAGCCAACCCGCTTCGATGCCGATCAACCGGTCGAGGGAGCGCAACGCGGTCGATCGGTCGGCGGTGAACGGCGCGATCAGCGGCCCCGTCGCCCCGGTCGTCACGGCCAGCGTCGCGAGCGCGTCGCCGACGAACAACGCGTCGTGGCTCGGGACATGGAGGGCGGCGCTGCCCGGCGTGTGGCCGGGCACGAGCGTCACGCGTGGGGCCCCGGGCACATCCAGCGTCGCGCCGTCCGCGTACGTCCCGACCTCGTCGAGCCGCCGCGTCCGGAGGGCGCCCTTGAGCGCACCGAAGACCAGGAACGACAGCAGCGGCCGCAGCCTGACCGGTCCCATGCCCTTGACCGGGCTGGGCACCTCGCCCCGTGCCAGGGCCGCGTCCAGCTCATGGACGCTGACCGGCACGCGGCGTTCTCGGCGGGCACGCTCGGCAAAGCCGATGTGGTCGGAGTGGCCGTGGGTCAGGACCACTGCCCGGACGTCGTCGAGGGTGCGGCCCATGGCCGCGAGCTCGGCCGGGAGATCGCCCCAGTAGCCGGGCACGCCCGCATCGATGATCGTGACATCGCTGCCGTCGGCAATGAGGTACACGTTGACGGTGCCATTGCCGAGGCGGTGGAGGCCGTCCCGGAGCCGCATGCGTCCATGGTGCCACGCGCGATCGGGTGACCGGCCCGGTTCCGCTGACCGGCCCCGGTTCCGGGGCGGAAACGAGAACGCCCGAAGGAACCTCGATCACTAGTTGCCCCGATCCATGTAAACACAGATCAGATCACTAGATGTCCGTGGCCCCTTCAGGCAAGACGTACCTTACCCGGGCGGTCAGGCCGCGACAATCGAGTTATCCACTACTTTCGTTACTGCAGGCTTGCATTTGGCGGTGCTATCCACACGCCGTCCACACGCAGCGCGGCGAGACTCAGCGACGGCGAAGCAGGAACAGGACGCGCAGGCTGTCCTCGATCGGCGATTCCGCGGCGATGTCGAACCGCTCGCCGGCAGCGGCCCGGAACCCCTCGAGCGTGTAATCGGGGAAGACGTCGCGGCGCGAGGCCAGCAGGTGCCGGACCATCGCGTCCTCCTTGGGCACGAACTCGACGACGGCGGCGGGCGCGAGGTCGGCGAACAGCCCGAGCACCATCGAGAGGGGCACGTTCCGCGAGATGGCGAGGTGGTGGACCAGGGCCAGTGCCAGCACGACGTCGGGATCCGCCCGCTCCAGCAACGAACGTCGCTCGCGCGCGGCCCAGCCGATACCCGGGCTCGGATTGGCCACGTCGAGGATGAGCGGCAGGATGTCCGTTCGGCCCTCGCCGCGGATCTGGCGGTAGTTGCGCTCCGCGGCCGCCGGGTCGATGTCGAAGGCGAGCACGCGTTTGCCCGCGTCGGCCGCGATCCGGCTGTACCGGCCGGTGTTCGCGCCCAGGTCCCATGCCCGGGACCCCGGGGCATCCCGCACGAACGCCTCGACCAGCCGCGACTTCGCGGCCGTGGCCGTGTCGCCATAGCTCGTGTGGTCCGCGTAATCCGACCACTCCGTCCCGGCGGGCTCCCAGCGGAGCTTCGCGACCGTGCCCCGCAGATTCCCGATGAGACCCGCGAGCCGAGATCGGCTGATCCGTGCCCCACGCGCCGCCCTGCCCTCGTCCTCGTTCCCGGCGTAGCGGCGCTGCGCCCGGGCGTGCAGGTGCACATGGGACAACAGACCGAAGTCGAGCCTGGTCCGCCACGGCAGCAGCTTGCTGGCCAGATCCAGCGGCACGCCGTCGGGGTCGGCACGAAGCAGGCCGGCCAGCCGGACGTCACGCTTGGCGATGAGCGCGAGGGGTGCCAGGAAATGCTCGCAGAACTGGCGGTAGGCCACCCACGGCGCCCCGTCCTCGTGCGGCTCGAACGACAACGAGTCGATGAGGATCGGGCGGGTGTCGCGGAACTGGACGTTGTACGCCGAGGCGTCCTTGAGCTGCCAGCCGGCAGCCAGCGCGTCGAGCTGCGCGTCGAGTGTCAGCAGCGCCGCGTCGCGCAGCTCCCCGAACGTCCACTCGAAGGGGTGGCTGATGAACTCGATCCGCTCGGGGCGGATGACGGCATGTGCGTCCGGGCCCTGCGCCCGCTCGAGCGGCACGGTCTCATACGGGATGAGTCGCCCCTGGGCGATCAGCTGGCTCTTGAGCGGGCTGGCCTCGAAGGCGTCCCACTCGGCCGCGAAGCGGCGCTGGATCTGACGATACGGCTGACCGTCCTGCCAGAAAACGAAGCCACTGGGGTCCCGGAACGACCCACCGTCCCGCTCGACGGCGCCGCTCCCCTCGCCAGTCCCCCGTTGCGGCGTGGGCGGGTCAGCGACCCCTGGCGCCGTCATCCACGGTTGCCGACGTCTCGTCCGGGCCGCCTCGACGGCGCACTGAATTGAGGAACCGGCCGATGTGGTGCCGGAAGAAGAGGGGGACGGCGATCGCAGCAGCGATGACCGTCTGGATGATCAGGCTGCCGGTGCCCGGATCGATATACGCGAGTTCAGGCATGGTTCGCGGGTGACTCCCGTCAAAAGTGTTATCCGACTGATAATCCGCTCGTGACCAACGATAGCACGGCCCTCCGCACACGGGCGCTGGGCCGTCCTGAACCGCGCGCGATGCTCGGGGCGCCGTGGGCCGGACGCCCGGTGCCCATCCATCCGCTCCTCCTGGCGGCCTATCCCGTCCTGTTCCTGTACGGCGAGAACCTGGGCGAGCTGACGCTGGCCGATCTCGTCGCCCCGCTCGGCGCGGTCGTCGTGGCCGCGCTGGTGGCCACTGTCATCGGCGCCTACCTCCTGCGCGACAGTCGCCGGGCGGCACTGGTCGTCTCCGCGTTGGCGGCGTACCTGCTGCTGTATGGCCACCTCTCGGGCGTCCTCGCGCCGCTCGGGGCGCGGGCCGGGTTCCAGCAGATCGGCTGGGCCGTCGCGCTCGTGCTGGTGGCGGTCGTTGCGATCCGTCTCCGACCCGAACGGCTCGCGAGCGTGACCCGGGCACTCAATCTGGTAGCGGCGGTCCTCGTGGCCTTCGCCCTGGTCACGATCGTGCCGGCCGAGGCGCAGCGGTTCGGTCGGAGCACCGCGGCGGCGGCGACCGTCGATGGAGCGGCCGGCCCGGGCCGCGACATCTACTACCTGGTCTTCGACCGCTACGGGTCCGCCCGCTCGCTCGACCTGCTGTACGGCATCGACGAGAAGCCGTTCCTCGACGGGCTCCGCCAGCGCGGCTTCCAGGTCGCGACCGACAGCCATGCCAACTACGTGAAGACCACGCTGTCCCTGGCTGCGACCCTGAACCTGGACTATCTCGATGACCTCGTCGCCGCGCAGGATCCGGCATCGGACGATCACGGGCCGATCTACGAGCGCCTGTCGAACCACGCTGTCGGGCGCTTCCTGCGTGAGCGCGGCTACACGTACGTGCACGTCGGGTCCAACTACGGACCCACCGAATCGAGCCCCATCGCGGACCGCAACCTGCGCTCCGGCGGGCCATCGGACTTCCTCGCGTCGCTGTACGACACGTCGGCGTTGCCATCGATCGCGCGCCGCCTGGGGGTGCTCGGCGCAGCCCCCGACCGGGAGCGTCGCTACACAGTCGGCAAGTTCCAGCTCGACACGCTCGACGAGCTGGCGTCCGAGCCCGGTCCGTCATTCGTGTACGCCCACATGCTCATCCCACACCCGCCGTACGTGTTCGCGCCCGACGGGTCGTTCGTGGACGACGCGCCCGAGAGCGGGCCGTCGCAGCGCAACGGCTACGCCGACCAGCTGGCGTATCTCCAGACGCGCATCAACGGCCTGGTCGACCGCCTGCTGGCCCGCCCGGAGGCCGAGCGACCGATCATCATCCTGCAGGCGGACGAGGGACCGTACCCGCGCAACTACGCTCGCAACACGGTCGAATACGACTGGGCGACGGCGACGACGGAGGAGCTCGAGATCAAGTACGGCATCCTCAACGCGATGTACCTCCCCGGTGACGAGGCACCCGAGCTGCCGCCCACCCTCAGCTCCGTCAACACGTTCCGCCTCATCCTCGGCGCGTACTTCGATGCGGATCTGCCGCTGCTCCCCGACCGCTCCTACACGTCGGCCGGCAAGTTCCGGCCGTACGACCTGACCGAGATCACCGATCGGCTACCGCCGCCGGGACCCATGCCGAGGTCCTGACGCCGGTCAGGTTCCGGCGACCTGCCGCAATCGAGCGATGAGCGCGTCGGTCTCCGGACTTGCGGGCACGGCCTCGACCTGGGGGGCCAGCCGCCGCGCGAGATCTGTGGCGCCGGTGCTCTCCACGAGGTTCACCATCCGCTCGAGCGCGTCGGGCGCCATGTGGATCCGCGCAGGGTCGATCGCGAGACGATCGAGATCGAGCCGATAGGCGTACGTGTCGATCGGGTCGCCGGTCCGGCGTGGGAACGACCAATGGGCGAGCTGCTCGAACCCGACTGCGCCCTCGAGGGCCGGGATGATCGTGTCGGCCGCCGTCGAGGTGCCGGTCGAGTAGATCCAGTAGGCCGCCTCGCTCCGGCGCAGCTGCGCGATGAACAGGCTGGCTGAGAAGGCCTGGAACTCATGGATGTTCTTGGGCGCGATGTCCATCGACACCCAGTCGTCCACAGCTGGCTTGCCGAAGACCCTCACCCCATCGGGCGCCTCGACATCGCCGACCACGAGGACGTGGCGGACCTGGCGGATCCGGAAGTCCTTCCGAAGCGGGAGCGCCATCTCGTAGCCGAGATAGGACCCGAAGGCCACTGTCGACCCGGGCTCGACGTTCTCCTTGGCCCACGCGGCCACCGTGGCGACCGCCTCATCCCTCGTGGGGGTCGGCTGGCGCAGGTGCATGGCCAGGGCGAGCAGGGCCGAGGCACTGACCAGGCCCACGGCCAGGAGGGCGGCGACCGCCCGTTCCGGCGGGACCCGGCCGCTCCCATCTCCGAGACGACCGGCCCGCAGGGTGGCGCCGATCGCTCCGGCCAGCAGGACTCCGCCCACCAGTCCGGCAGCCGCACCGACCCGGAACCGGACGCCCACGAACTCGCCGATGACCAGGCCGACGACTGGGCCGAACAGGGCCCCGACCGCGAGGATGGTGACCGTCGTCCAGCGGCGCACCGCCACATCGAAGAGCCACAGCCAGCCGACGGCGGCGATCGCGGCCCCGATCGCGAGCTGGGCGAGGTAGTTGCGCGGCCCCTCCCCGACCCCGACGACGAGGATGACGAGCGGTAGCCCGCAGATGGTCGCGAGCCACAGGTCCTCGGCGGCCTGCCGCCGCCCCCGGTCGAGATGTCGCCACGCGAAGATCGACAGCACGAGGCCGACAGCGCCGATCGCAGCCGTCAGGTGGAACGCCCACCACAGCTCGATGTAGCGCACGATCTGGGCAAGGTCGACCAGCCCGGTGGTCCGGGTCCGCAAGACGCCCGTGAACACCAGCGTCAGGGCGAGCGTCCAGGCGAGCGTCATGGCGACCGCCAGCCAGGTGCGCCTGCGACCCTCGAGGCGGTCCGCCAGCCCGATCGCCGGCCGGTCGTCCTCACCGCGGCCTGCGATCACCGCCACGACTCCGACCGCCAGGAGCGCGGCGCCGATCGGCAGCAGCGTCCAGCCCGGCGTTCCGAGGCGGTAGACACGATCGCTCACGTCGGCGACGAAGATGAACCAGGGTGCGACGACGACGGTCCCGCTCAGGATCAGCCAGCCGGCCGTGCGAAGGATCGGTCGCCACGGCTGGCGGTGCAGGATCGCGGCGAGGATGGGCACCGGGGCGAGTGGCAGCGCGATCTCCTTGACCAGGAACGCCACGCCGAACAGCAATCCCGCCGCGACGGCCAATGGCGCCGATCCGCGCCGGACGGCGACGAGCCCGAGGGCCAGGAACGCGATCGCGAGCGCTGCCGACGGGACGTCGAGACGCGCGGTCCGCGTCAGCTCATGGAAGAAGGTGGTCCCGAGGAGGGCGATCGCGGCGAGGGCCGCGGCGGCCGGGCGAACGCGCCACGCGAGGGCCGCGGTCAGCACGATCAGCCCGACGCCGCTGAGCGCATTGAGCGCCCGCCCCACGGTCAAGGCATCGATCCCGAGGGCGATGGCGGGCGCGACGACCACCGTCGGCCAGACCGGGGCGTGCGGCAGGAAGTAGCTCCCGAACACGATCCGCGGCCCCTGTCCCTCGACCATGCTGTACCCGATGCCGAGGTACTTGGCCTCGTCGAACGTCACCGGGAATGGCGGCACGCCGACGACGGTGATCGTGAAGATCGCGACGGCGGCGAGGACGAAGAGGAACGACCATCGGGCCCCGCCGTCCGGCATGGCCTCGCTGAAGCGCCGGACCGCGGCGTTCACGCCCCGGCGACGGCCGTCGAGGTCGCGTCCAGGCCTTCCGCCCATGCACGGGCCGCTGCCTCGAGCTCGCCGGCGAGCGCCGGTGCGACGCGCCCGACGATCCGGACATCGCGCTCGCCATATTCGAGCTCGACCGTCCCGCGCTCACGGACCCGGGCGAGGAGCTCGCCCGCGACGTACGGCAGCGAAACATCGACATCGACCCACAGCGTGCCCAGCAGGGCCGCGATCTCGGCACGCAGCGTGTCCATGCCGAAACCCGTCAGCGCGGACACCAGGACAGAGCCGGCCACGGCGGGGGCGATGGCGTCCCCGTCGAGCGCGGCCCGTTCCACGAGGTCCGCCTTGTTGAACGCGAGCAAGCGTGGCTTCTCCCCTGCCCCGAGCTCGTCGAGCACGGTCTGGACCGTCGCCCGATGCTCCTCGACATGCGGGTCCGATGCGTCGACGACCTCGACGAGGACGTCGGCCCGGTTGACCTCCTCGAGCGTCGCGCGGAACGCGTCGACGAGCTGGTGGGGCAGCTTGTGGATGAACCCGACGGTGTCGGTGATGATCGCGGTCTGGCCCTCCCCGAGCTTCACCTGGCGGCTGGTCGGATCGAGCGTGGCGAACAGCTTGTCCTCCGCCTTCGCGACTTCCGAGCCCACGAGCGTGTTGAGCAGGGTCGACTTGCCCGCATTCGTGTAGCCGACGATGCCGACGGTCGGCCACAGCCGGCGGTCACGGCCACGCGCCGCCGTCGAGCGCTGCTGCCGCACCTGCTCGACGCGCTCCTTCATCTTCGAGATCCGCGTCCGGATGATGCGCCGGTCGGTCTCGAGCTGGCTCTCGCCCGGTCCGCGGGAGCCGATGCCGCCCTGGGTCCGCGACAGGTGGGTCCACAGCTTGGTGAGGCGCGGGAGCTGGTACTCGAGCTGGGCCAGCTCCACCTGCAGACGCCCCTCGTGGGTCTGGGCGTGGAGCGCGAAGATGTCGAGGATCAGGCGGCTGCGATCGATGACCTTGACCCGCAACAGGTCCTCGAGGGCGCGCTGCTGGGCCGGCGACAGCTCGTCGTCGGCGATGAGCAGGTCGAAGCCGGTCTCGCGCTTGGCGGCCGCCAGCTCCTCTGCCTTGCCCTTGCCGATGTACCAGTTCGGGTCGACATGGCGGCGGTTCTGCCATTCCGCACCGACGACCTCGGCGCCGGCGGTGGTCGCGAGGTTGGCCAGCTCGGAAAGGGATTCCTGGGCGGTCCAGCCGTTGCCGGTGCCGATGTCGACGGCGACGAGGAAGGCTTTCTCGATGGGAACTTCGAGGTCGATGAGACGGGTGGTCATGCGCGTGCAGGATAGCGCGCTGGGCGATGAGGGCCGCTGCAACACGATCCGTGCGAAGCTGGCGATCCCCAGGAGGTGCCCCATGTCCGAACCGCGACCAGAGACCCCTCGATCGCCGGATCCCGACGACGTGGCGGACATCGAAGAGATCGCGAACCTGCAAGGCGAGGCGATGCCGGTCGACCAGGACGCGTTCCTGGAGCCCGATGAGATCGAAACCCGGCGAACACCGACGCTGACCGAGCTCGACCGGGGCGAGTCCGCTCCGGACCCGGACGCGGAGGACCGAGAGACCGAGAGCCTCGACGGGCTGGCGCTCGACGACTTGCGCGAGGGCGAGACCGACGATCCGGACGTCGCCGCCGAGGAAGGGCTTGCATACGTGGCACCTTCGGACCCGCCCTTCCGAGTCGACGCCGAGGATCCCGAAGGCGTCGAGGTGGCCGGCGCGGTGGGCGACTCGGGCGAACTCGATCTCACCGCCCGCATCCGTGACGCGCTCGGGGCCGACGCCGCGACGAGCGGATTCGCGGACCGCCTTGTCATCGGCACGCGCGGCTCGACCGTGGTCGTGCGCGGGATCGTCGACGACATCGATGACGGCGACACCATCGCCGGGGTCATCGAGACGGTCGATGGCGTCGAAGAGGTCATCGACGAGACCGAGCTCGCCGACGGCTGACGACGACCCGCCGGACGCAGGCGGTCATCTGGTCGCGGTGCGGGCGAGCGCGAGGGCCCGTTCGAGCGGGTCGGCCTCGGTACCGTCCAGCCACGCGATGTCGGGCTCGCTGCGGAACCACGTTCGCTGGCGCTTTGCGAAGGCCACATTGCGTGCGCGTCGGTCGCGAGGGCTTCCTCGAGCGTGCGTGCGGCCGTCCGCCACGTCCCATGCCTCGTGGTACCCGATCGCGGAGAACGCCGGCAGGCCTGGGTCGTAGCGTTCGCGCAGGGCGACGGCCTCCTCGATCAGCCCGTCGTCGAACTGCCGTCGGGCGCGGGCGGCGATGCGACGCTCATGCTCGGCTCGATCGAGGGTCAGCCCGATCCAGGCGACGGGACCGTCGTAACCGCGCGGGGCCGGTCGCGGGCCGTCGCCGCGGAGCTCGGCGATCTCGAGCGCGCGGAGGACCCGGCGGGGATTGGCCGTGTCGGTCTGCGCCGCGAGCGTCGGGGCCGTCGCCACGAGGCGTTCGGCGAGCGCCGGCAGCCCGGTCGCGGCAAGCTCCACCTCCAGCCGCTGTCGCAGGTCGGGGTCGTCGGGCAGCGCCTCGAGGTCGATCCCGCGCGCCACCGCCCGCAGGTAGAGCCCAGTGCCCCCCACGAGCAGGGCGACGCCGTCGCGCGCGGCCAGATCGGTCAGGACCCCACGGGCGTGCGCCACGAAGTCGGCCAGCGCGAACCGTTCCGGCGGATCGACGAGATCCAGTCCCTCGTGCGGGACGCGCGCCCGGTCCGCAGCGCCCACCTTGGCCGTGCCGATATCGAGCCCTCGGTAGACCTGCCGGGAATCGGCCGAGATGACCGTCGCGGGCCGGCCCTCCGCGATGAACGCCTCCGCGAGCCGGATGCCCGAGCTCGGTCTTGCCGGTCGCCGTCGCACCGGCGACGACGACGAGCGGTGGGGCGTCGGCCATCTGGCCATACTGCACGAGCGATGCCCTTCCCGCACGTGTTCGAGCCCGTCGACGCTGCGCCATCAGGACGCTGACGAGCCGGATCACATTTCGGGGCGCACACGGCGAACATGGCCGAGGCCGGGCTGCCCGGCGATCGACACATCGGCTACTACCGCGAGCGCGCCCTCGGTGGCGCCGGGATGATCGTCGTGGAGCCGGTGCCCGTCCACCGGACCGCCGTCCTGACGCGAGGCAACTTCCGCCACGATGACGACGCCGTCATCCCGCATTCCGCCGCCTGACCGACGCGTGCCGCGAGGCGAACCCCGACGTGGTGATGATCCAGCAGCTGTACCACGTGGGCCAGCACGGGGATGCGGACAACTCCTTCGCGCCGAACTGGTCGCCGTCCGGGCTGCCGTCCTACCACGACGCCGACGGCAGCCACGCGATGACCGAGGCCGAGATCGACGAGGTCATCGACGGGTTCGTCGCGAGCGCGCGACGCGCCCAGGACGCGGGCTTCGACGGCGTCGAGGTCTTCGCCGCGTACCACGCGCTCGTCGACCAGTTCTGGACCCCGTGGTCGAACCGGCGGACGGACGGCTGGGGCGGCTCGTTCGAGAGACGGATGCGCTTCTCGGCGACGATCCTCGAGCGGATCCGGGCGGCCTGTGGGGACGACTTCATCATCGGCCTGGCCGTGAGCGTTGACGAGCGCTCGGCCCCTGCCCTGTCCATCGACGAGCTGACCGAGATCGTCGCCTGGCACGACGCCAGACGCGCGATGGACTACGTGACATGCGGCACGGGCTCGTACTTCGACTTCTACCCGATCATCCCGGTGTCGCTGTACGAGCAGCAGCTCGGTGTCCCGTTCGCCGCGGCGCTCAAGCGTGTCGTCACGCACGCCTTGGTCCAGGCCGAAAGCCACATCCGGACCCCGGCCGCCGCCGAGGCGGTGCTGGCCGCCGGAGGGGCCGACATGGTTAGCATCGTGCGCGGCCAGATCGCCGACCCGCACCTCGTCGCCAAGGCACGCGCCGATCGCGCCGACGAGGTCCGGCCGTGCATCTCGTGCAACCAGCTGTGCTGGGGACGCCGCTCGCGGGACTACTGGATCTCGTGCCTGGTGAACCCGTCGGCCGGGCGCGAGTTCGAGTGGGGCGGTGACCGGTTCACGCGGGCGGTGGCTCCGCGGCGGGTCCTCGTCGTCGGCGGGGGTCCAGCCGGCCTGGAGACGGCCAGGGTCGCTGCCGAGCGTGGCCACGACGTGACGCTCCTGGAGCGAGGCGCCGAGCTCGGCGGACAGTTCCGGCTCGCCGGTCGTCAGCCCTCACGCGACCAGATCCGCGACCTGCTGGCATGGTACGGGCGCTCGCTCGAGGATCTGGGGGTCACCGTCCGGCTCGAGACCGCGGCCACGGCCGATGACATCGCGGCCGCGGATGTGGACGAGGTCGTGCTCGCGACGGGGGCGCGGCCGCCACGAACCGGCTTCCAGCGGGCCCTGCCCATGGTCGACCGCTTGCCGGGCGCGGAACGTTCGGACGCCGTCTCGATCCACGATGTGCTCGGTGGCGCCGCTCGTCCGGGTTCCCGCGTGCTCGTCCTGGACGACCTGGGTGACTGGCGAGGCCTCGGGACCGCACTGCATCTGGCCGAGGCAGGTCACCAGGTCACGATCGTCACGTCGGCCGCGGTCGTCGGCGGCGGTCTCTTCCACAGCGCGGCCGACGTACCGCTCCGAAGCCGGTTCACGGCTGCCGGCGGCGTCATGCGGCCGAACACCGTGGTCCTCGGCTGGGACGCCGACGGAGCGACGGTTAGCTCCACGCAGACGGGCGTCGAGGAACGCCTCGCAGCGGACACCCTGGTCATCGCCGAAACGCCCGTCGCGGAGACATCGCTGTCAATCGGGCTCGCGGCGGCCGGAGTCGCGTTCCACCAGATCGGCGATTGCGTTGCGCCCCGGCGAGCGAGCCTCGCGTTCTTCGAGGGCCGAGCCCTCGGCAGAGTCCTGTGACGCGGCGCTCAGAGGGTGCGCCGCTCCCGTCGAATGATGTCCCGGTACACCAGACCACCGATGAAGAGGGTGATAAGGACGATCAGGTAATTGCCCGACGCGTTCGAGCCTAGCAGGACTCCGGCAACCAGCGACACCGCCAACCACGCGATGACGATCGAGCCGATCGCGATCCCGATGTGGCGCAGCGCTCGAACCATCGGCGCCTCCTGTCCGGTATGACCGATCTCGATTCGAGCATCCATCGCGGCGTCGCGTTCGTCAATGGGTCTGTTCGAGTCGGACTCGCGATGTAAGGTGACCCCGTGACGACCTCCGAGGCACCCGATCACCCGACCGTGCGCCGCGGGCGGACGGCGCGACAAGCCGAGCGCCTCGCGCGGTCGATGGAGCACCTCCCCTACCTGACCCGGCAGCTGCCGCCGGTCGAGGTGGTCTCCCCGGACGGCCTCGAAGCCATCGAGCACAACGCCGATACCCTCCTCCAGGAGGTCGGTATCGAGGTCGTCAACTACCCCGAGGCGGTCGAGATCTTCCGCGCTGCCGGCGCCGACGTGCAGGGCTCGCGTGTCCGGTTCGAGCGCGGGATGTGCCGCTCGCTGGTCCGGGCCACGGCGCCGCGGAGCTTCACGCAGCGTGCCCGCAACCCCGAGCGCAGCGTCGTCATCGGCGACCCGCATATGGTCCTCGTCCCGACCTACGGCTCGCCGTTCATCCACAACCTCGACGACGGCCGGCGCTACGCCACGATCGAGGACTTCCGCAACTTCGTGAAGCTGACCTACACGAGCACGACCCTCCACCACGGCGGGGGAACGCTGTGCGAGCCCACGGACCTGCCGGTCAACAAGCGCCACTTCGAGATGGTCTACAGCCACATCCGCTACACGGACAAGGCGTTCATGGGCTCGGTGACCCACCCGAGTCGTGCCCAGGACTCGGTCGATATGGCGAAGATCGCGTTCGGTCCGGAGACCCTCGAACGCGAACACGTGATCATGGGTCTGGCGAACGCGAACTCGCCGATGTCGTGGGACTTCAACATGCTGGGCTCGGCCAAGGTCTACGCCGAGAACAACCAGATCATGCTGATCACCCCGTTCATCCTCGGTGGCGCCATGGCCCCGGTCACGGTCGCCGCGTCCGCGACCCAGACGCTGGCGGAGGCGCTGGCGGGCATGGCGTTCTGCCAGATCGTCCGGCCCGGGGCGCCGGTCATCTTCGGCTCGTTCGCGTCATCGATGTCGATGCAGACAGGTGCGCCCACGTTCGGCACCCCGGAGCCGCAGCTCGTCCTGTTCGTGCTGGCCGCGCTGGCCCGCCGGCTCGGCGTGCCGTTCCGCAGCGGCGGCAACTTCACGGCCTCCAAGCTGCCCGACTACCAGGCGGCCTACGAGAGCGCCATCAGCTTCATGGCGACGATGCAGGCGGGGGTCAACTTCAACCTGCACACGGCCGGCTGGCTCGAGGGCGGTCTGGCCATCGGCTACGAGAAGTTCATGCTCGACGAGGACCAGGCCTCGATGGCCGGGGCGTATCTCGCCGGCGTCGACCTCTCCGAGAACGGACTCGCCCTCCAGGCGATGCTCGACGGCGGGCCAGGGCAGCATTTCCTGGGCTCGCCACACACGCTCGCCAACTTCGAGAACGCGTTCTGGCGCTCCGACCTGTCGGACAACAACAGCTTCGAGCAGTGGGAGCTCAACGGCGGTCACGACGCCGCACAGCGGGCCAACGCGGCCTGGAAGCGCCGGCTCGCCGAGTACGAGGAGCCGCTGCTCGACCAGGCGGTCCACGAGGAGCTCGTGGCCTGGATGGATCAGCGCAAGGCGAGCTTCCCCGACTCGGACGTCTAGGCGACCGCTCGCTTGGGTGCGCGCAAGAAGCTGATCCTCGACGTCGACACCGGCACGGATGACGCCGTCGCGCTGATGCTGGCGGCCTTGCACCCAGGCCTCGAGCTCATCGCGGCGACGACCGTCAATGGCAACAACCCGGTCGCCGCGTGCACAGACAACACGCTCCGGGTCTTCGACCTCCTGGGCGTCGACATCCCCGTCTACGAGGGCGCAGCGACGCCGATGGCCCGCGACGATTTCCCGGTCCCACGCGCGGTCGTCCACGCCCGAGGGAGCATGCATCCACGCGAGCTGCCGATCCCGGCCCCGCGCTCGGTCAAGCAGGACCGGCGGGCCGTGGAGTACCTGGTCGAGACCTACATGGCCACGACCGAGCCCATCGCGCTCGTTCCGGTCGGCCCGCTCACGAACGTCGCGATGGCGATCCGGCTGGAGCCACGGATCGTGGACCGCATCCCCGAGACCGTCATCATGGGCGGTGCGCATCTGTCCGGGAACACGACCCCTGCGGCGGAGTTCAACGTGTGGGTCGATCCCGAGGCGGCCAAGGTCGTGTTCGGGGCGGGTCTACGGAACGTCGCGGTCATGCCGCTCGACGCCACCCATCGCGCTCTCGTGTCGCTCGACGACTGCCGGCAGCTGCGCGAGCTTGGCACCCCGGCCGGCGGGGCCGCGGCAACCTTCATCGAAGGGCGGATCCGGGCGTACGACGATCTCCAGCCGATGGACACGCCGCAGAGCGCCCCGGTCCACGACGCACTGTGTATCGCCTACCTGGTCGATCCCGCTGTCGTCGCCGGCCGGCCGGCACACGTCGATGTCGAGACGCGCGGTGAGCTGACGATCGGACGAACGGTCATCGACCACGGCGGCCGCTTCGGCCGAAAACCGAACGCGTTCGTCGCGTTCGATGCGGACGCCCCGAAGTTCCTCGCCCTCCTGCTGGAGACGTTCGCCCGCTAGGCTTCCGGCTCGGTCGGGACGGCCTCGTCACGGACCGGCGGCGGGGCATCCCGTCGCTGCAGCCGGCGCAGCTCCTCGAGCGGGATGTGGCAGCTCATCAGGTGTCCCGGCTCCACCTCGGCAAGCGGCGGCTCGGTCACCTCGCACAGGCCCGCGATCACGCGCGGGCAGCGCGTGTGGAAGACGCAGCCCGATGGCGGGTTGGCGGGACTCGGCACTTCGCCCTGCAAGCGGATGCGCACGCGGTCCTCGCCATCGATGCTGGGCACCGCGGACAGGAGCGCCTCGGTGTACGGGTGGTTCGGGCCGCGGAACACGGCTTCCGAATCGCCCACCTCCATGATCCGCCCGAGATACATCACCGCGATCCGATCGGCCAGGTAGCGGACGACGCCGAGGTCGTGCGAGATGAGCAGGTAGCTCGTCCGGCTCTTCGCCTGGAGCTCCGAGAGCACGTTCAGGATGGCGGCCTGGACCGAGACGTCGAGCGCGCTCGTGGGCTCGTCGGCCACGACGATCTGCGGGTCGCCGGCGAACGCCCGCGCGATCGCCACGCGCTGCTTGAGCCCGCCCGACAGCTGACGCGGCTTGAGATCGAGGTGGCGCTGGGTCAACCGCAGGCCGTCGGCGAGCTTGTCGACGCGTTCGCTCACCGCCTTCCCACGCAGACCGGTCAGCTTCTCGACCGAGCGCGCCAGGATGTGCCGCGCGGTCCAGCCCCGATTGAGCGCCGAATCCGGGTTCTGGAACACCATCTGGATGGACCGCTTGTCCGCGGTCGGCCGGTCGCCCGATTGCGGCGCGAGGGCGTGATCGTCGAGCTCCAGGCTGCCACCGGCGTCCGGGCTCTCGATGCCGAGGATCGTCTTCGCCAGGGTCGACTTCCCCGAGCCCGATTCGCCGACGAGCCCGAGCGTCTCGCCGTCGTGCAGCTGCAGGTTCACGCCCACGACCGCCGGAACGTCGTGCCCGGACGAGCGGAACGTCTTGGACACGTTGGCCATGTCCAGCGTCAGGTCGCCCTGCGCGACGAGGGCCTGGCCGACGCCGGGTGGCGGCGGCTTGAGCTCGCCGATGCGCTCCCAGTGGTGGCAGCGGGTCCACTGGCCGGGGGCGACGTCGACGACCGGCGGGACGACCTCGCGGCACAGGTCGGTCGCGAGCGGGCAGCGGTCGACGTACACGCACGTCGGCAACGGCGTCCCGATCTGCGGCAGCGTCCCCGGGATCGTCGTCAGCGGCCGCTCGGACTTGCGGATCCCGTGACGCGGCAGCGACTGGAGCAGACCGACCGTATACGGGTGCTGCGGACGCTCGAAGACCTGGATCGCGTTGCCTTCCTCGACGATCTTGCCGGCGTACATCACGCCGACCCGGTCGCACATCGTGCGGATGACGCCGAGGTTGTGGGCGATGAGGAGGACCGCGGCATCGGTATCGGCGACGAGCGTCCGGACGAGGTCGAGCACGCTCGCCTCGACCGTGGCGTCCAGGCCCGTGGTCGGTTCGTCGAGCACGAGGAGCTTCGGGTCGGACGCGAGGGCGATCGCGATGACGACGCGCTGCTGCATCCCACCCGACAGCTGGTGCGGGTAGCGCTGGAAGACCCGCTCGGGGTCGGCGATCTGGACCCGGCGCATCGAGGCGAGCGCGCTCTCGCGCGCCTGCTCGGCGCTCTGGCCCAGGATCGTGAACGCCTCGACGACCTGTGGACCGACCTTGGTCGTCGGGTTGAGCGCCGCCCCCGGGTCCTGGTAGACCATCGACGCGTGCCGCATCCGGAACCGGCGCAGCTGCTCGTCGTTCATCTTCGTGACGTCGTCGCCGGCGACGAGGATCCGGCCGCCGGTGATCACGGCATTGCGCGGCAGGTAGCGGACGGCCGCGTAGGCCGTCGTGGACTTGCCACAGCCCGATTCGCCGACGAGGCCGTACGACTCGCCGGGGCGGACCTCGAACGAGACATTGCGCAGGACCGGCCGCCGGATCCCGCGGACCACGTAGGCCAGCGACAGGTCCTCCACCTTCAGGGCGGCGGACGTGGGGGCGGCGGGTGGCGGTGGCGGCGCGGTCGTCTCGACGGTCATTCGTTCAGGACCGACTGGAGCGAGTCAGCGATGAGGTTCACCGCGATCACCGTGCTCGCGATCGCGAGCGCCGGGAACAGGGTCGGCCACCAGACGCCCGAGATCATGTTCGTGTATTCCTCGCTGACCGACAGCCCCCAGTCCGGCGAGGGCGGCTGGATCCCCACCCCGAGGAACGAGAGCGTGGCGACGGTGAAGATGGCGTAGCCGAAGCGAACGGTCAGCTCCACGACCGTCGGGCCGAGCACGTTCGGGAAGATCTCGCGCGACAGGATGAACAGTCCGGACTCGCCGCGGAGCCTGGCCGCGGTGACGTAGTCGAGCTGTCGCTCGGACAGCACGGCCGAGCGGACCGTGCGGGCCACGATCGGCGTGAACAGGATCCCCACCACCGCCACGACCACGAACGACGATGACCCGAGCACGACGAGGGTGAGCAGGGCGACCAGGACGACGGGCAGGGCGAGGAACGCCTCGACGAGCCGGCTCAGCACGTCATCGACGATGCCGCGGTAGAAGCCCATGATCAGGCCGAGCAACGTCCCGGCGCCGACGCCCACGATCGCGGCCATGGGCGCCACGATCAGGACGTCACGTGACCCGACCATGACCCGTGACAGGACGTCGCGACCCAGACGGTCCGTGCCGAACAGGTGCGCCGATCCCGGGGGCTGGTGGTTGTCCCGGAAGTCATTGAACGGGTCGTACGGCGTGATCCGTTCGCCGAGGATGGCGGTGATGACCCACCCGATCATGACGAGCACGCCGATGATGAACGCGGGGCGCCGCACGAGCTGGCGGAGGGTCTCCCGCCGGGCCTGTGAGCGCTCCGAGACAGGCGTGGGCGCGGCCGCCACCGGTGCGACCGATGAGGGGCTGATGACGGGAGCGTCCATCAGCGTTCTGCGTCCAGGCGGATGCGTGGGTTCATCCAGGCGATCGTCAGGTCAGCGATGAGCGTCGCGAGCATGTACACGACGCCGATGATGATCACGCCAGCCGTGAGCGTCGGGATGTCCTTGCGCTGGGCCGCGAACAGCATCGTCTGGCCCATCCCCGGATAGGCAAAGATCCGCTCCACGGCGATGATCCCGCCGAACAGGTAGCCCACCTGGACCGCGATGACCGCGACGGTCGGGATCAACGCGTTGCGCAGCACGTGGCGGCGCATGGTCTGGGCCGTCGTCAGACCCTTCATCGTCGCGGTCCGGGTGTAGTCCGACTGCAGGACCTCGATGGTCCCGGCCCTCGTCATGCGTGCGATGTACCCGAAGTAGACGATCGCCATCGCCAACGCCGGCATCAGCAGGTACCGGACCTGGGTCAGGATGTCCGCGTCGCGTGGCGGCGTCGCGAGGACGGGCAGCAGCTTCAGCTGCACGCCCACCACGACCACGAGGATCGTGGCGGTCACGAACTCCGGGATCGACGCCGACGTAACGCCGAGCAGGACGATCGCACGATCGACCGGACGGTCACGCCGTCGAGCGGCGAACAGGCCGGCCAGGATCGCCACCGGGATCGTGATGAGCAGCGCCAATCCGGCCAGTTTCGCGGAGCGCCCGATGGCATCGATCAGCGTCGGGAGGACGGGCCGGTTCGTGACGAACGAATCGCCGAAGTCGAGCGTGAACACGCCCACGATCGAATTGACATAGCGCGTGATGATCGGCCGATTGGTCCCGAGCCGTTCGTTGATCGCGTCGACGGTCTCCTGCGGCGCGAAGGGGCCCGCGATGGTCCGACCGACGTCGTTGGGCAGGACGTTCGCGATGATGAACACGATCGTGGCAAGGAGCCACAACGTGAGCAGGGAGAGCAGCAGCCTGCGCGTGATGAAACGTGCCATCGGCTCCCTCGGCCGTGACTCAGACGGATCGTGGCATGGGGACGACGGCTCGCGCCACCGTCCCCACGCGCTGCGTCGTCAGACGCGGGTGGTCGTCGAGAACGACATCTGCCCCAGGGCGCTCGAGAACACCCCGGCGAACTTGTTCGAGTTGCCGGCGAGGTAGTTGTAGAAGTACGGCAGGCCGACCGGGACGTCGTCGTTGAGGATCGTCTCGATCTTCGTGCAGGCGGCCTTCTGGGCGTCGACGGTCACGGCCGCCTGGAACTCCGTGAAGGCCGCATCGAACGGGTCGGACGAGTACTGCGACGAGTTCCAGATGCCGTTCGTCTTGAGCGCGGCGTTCAGGTACACGTCCGGCGTCGCGCGATGGCCGTAGTCCACGATGCCGAGCTCGGCTGCGCCGGAGCACGGCGGGTTCGCGGGCTCAGCGGGGCACCACTGCGCGCCATAGAAGGTGTCGAGGCTCTCCACCTCGACGTTGAGCGTGATGCCGGCCTGCTCCGCCTGGCTCTTGAGGAGCGTGGCGAGGTCCGGGATCTCCTGCAGCTGACCGGCGTGGAGCACGGCCGTCAGGTTCGTCGCGCCGGCGTCGGCGAGGAGCTGCTTGGCCATGTCGATGTTCTGCGTGCGCTGGGTGACGGCGTCGTCGAAGTACGGATAGCCCTGCCAGATGACATGGTCGTTGCCGATCTCGGCGCGACCCTTGAACAGCTGGTCGACGAGCTGTTGCCGATCCCACGTGAGCGCCAGCGCCTGGCGAACCCGCTTGTCGGTGAATGCGCCCGTGTCGGTCCGCATCCAGATCTGCCGATGCAAGGCAGCCGGCGTCGCGATGAGGCTGAAGTTCGGGTCGTCGAAGAGCGCGGCCCCCGACAGGACGTCGAACTGCACGATGGCGTCGACCTGGTCGCCCTGATAGGCGGTGATCATCGGACCGGTCGTGTCGAAGAACAGGAATTCCGTGCCGTCGAGCGGCGTCGTGCCGCCCCACCAGTCGGCGTTCCGCTCGAACGTCGCGCCCGTCTGCTGGTTGTAGTTCAGGAGCTTCCAGGCACCCGTTCCGGTCGGCCGCTGGTCGAGGGTCGTCCCGGCCACGTAATCGGCGGGAGTGATGACGGTCTGCGCGTTGTAGATCGAGACGAGGTACGGGAAGTTGCCGTTGGCGGCGACGAGCGTGAAGGTGACCGTGAGGTCATCGGTGGCGACCGCGCCGCCCGGGTCCAGGACGCCCTTCAGGCCGGAGTTGCCGGCCGCGACGAGACGCTCCATCGATGCGACGACGTCGGCCGACGTGAAGGCGGCGCCGTCATGCCACTTGACGTCCGGGCGGAGCTTGAACGTCCAGACCGTGCCGTCGTCGTTGGAGGTCCACTCGGTGGCGAGAGCCTGCGCGAGAACACCCGGATCGGCCGGGTTCTGCGTGCACAGGAACTCCATCGACTGGGCGACGATGCCGTAGCCGCCCAGGTCCTGCATGGCGACCGGATCGATCGAGACGGGGCGCTGGATGGCGCAACGGATGGTGCCACCTGCCACGGCGCTGGCGGGCGCACTGGGCGGCGCGCTCGCGCCGGGGGCGGCCGAAGCGGCGCTGGGCGCCACGCTTGCCGTTCCCGGGCCGCACGCGGCGATCACGGCGCCGATGGCGGGCAACGACAGGCCGATGACCGTCGCGCGCTGGATGAATTGACGTCGGGTGATCCGCCCGTTCGCGTACGCCTCGACGACGTCGAGCTCGAGCGGGGTGGCTGATCGGCGGACCCGATCCAGGCGCTTGAAGTCCATGGCGCTTACTCCTCCTCGACCACGCGACCCATCAGTCGCCGTTCCGTGCACCCCTCCATCCGACAGCGCAGGTCAACGGGTGACCCGCCGGAGTTGGCCCACGGTAATGGTGCCCTCTTGCGGATGTCAACGCACCACCGCGTCGTGGGTCGACGCGAGCTGGCCACGAAGGGCGTACGGCCCGGCATGGTCGATGCGGACGGTCACGGCGCGCCCGACGAGATCCGGGCGTCCGGCGAGGTGCACGAGCTTGTTGCCCCGGGTCCGGCCGGACAGTCGGACGCCGCCCTTTGCGGCCTCGTCGGTCGCTTCGTCGGCGGTCTCATGGGCATGCGCGCGTCGCGGCGTCACCGTGTCGACGAGGACCCCGACGGTCCGCCCCAGCCACGCCTCGTTCCGTTCGAGCCCGATCCCCTCCTGGAGCGCGAGCAGGTCGTTGAGGCGCCGACGTTTGACCGCGGCCGGAACGTCGTCGTCGAGACGCGTGGCCGGCGTGCCCGGCCGGGGTGAGTAGGCCGCGGCGAAGACCTGGTCGTACCGGACGCGCTCGAGGACGTCGAGCGATCGCCGGAACTGTTCCTCGGTCTCGCCGCAGAACCCGACGATCACGTCGGTCGACACGGTGATGCCCGGCACCGCGTCCCGGATGCGGGCGAGCCGCTCCTCGTAGTGCTCGATCGTGTACTGGCGACCCATCCGGCGGAGGACGACGTCGTCGCCGGACTGGACCGGGAGATGCAGGTGCTCGCAGACACTGGGACAGTCGGCGAGGGCCGCGATGAGCCGATCCGACAGGTCCCACGGGTGCGAGGTCACGAACCGCAGCCGGGGGATGGCCGGCTGTCCGTCGGCGGTGCGCAGTCCGTCGATCGCGCGGATCAGCTCGGCGAGGTCCGGGCGGCCGTGGAGATCCAGCCGACGGCCGGCCCAGCGCTCGGCATCCACGTGGGCGAACCGGGCCTCGGGCTCCAGGTCGTGGCCGTACGAGTTGACGTTCTGCCCGAGCAGCGTCACCTCCCGGTACCCGGCGCCGGCCAGGGCGCGGGCCTCATCGACGATCTCATCGAACGGGCGGCTGCGTTCCGGTCCGCGGCTGAACGGCACGATGCAGTAGGTGCAGGTCTTGTCGCAGCCGTAGATGATCGGAAGCCACGCGCTGATCGCGGAGCCTCGGGCGACGGTCCCCTCCCCCACGGCATGAGCGCGGGTCGCGGACAGTCCGTCGGCGACGCCGACCACCGTGCGGCCGACCGTGGTCGTGGCACCGACCGTGCCCACGCCACCGACCGTGCCCAGGCCGTTGACGCCCAGCGCACCGGCCGTCCCGGACCGGCCGATCGCCCCCTGCGCGGACGCCAGCCCCAGTCGATCGACGAGCTCCGGCTCTTCGTCCGGCCGAAGGAACAAGTCCACGGCCGGGTAGCGGCGTCGAAGGCCGGCCCGATCGGGCTCGCGCACGGAACAGCCGGTCATGACGACGCGGAGTCCGGGATGGGCGGCCTTGAGCGTCGCGAGATGGCCCTGCCGGCCGATGACCCTCTGCTCGGCACCCTCGCGGATCGCGCACGTGTTGATGACGACGAGATCCGCGGCCTCCATCGACGGCGCCTCGGCGCAGCCGGCCGCAAGCAGGCGTCCGGCCATCTCCTCCGAGTCGCTGCGGTTCATCTGGCAACCCAGCGTCCACACGTGGAATTGGGGCAGCGAGGCGAGCTCGGGAATGTATTCACCGAGCCGCGCGTCGGCGGGCGTGCCTGGCGTCCGTGGCGGCGAGGTCGTGCCAGGGTCGCTCGGCGGCGGGAGGTCGAGGACCGGCAGCGCACGCATCGAAAGGCGGGTGTCACTCACAGCCGCGCCATGGTACGCCGAACCGTCGGCCGGCCCGGTATCCTCCCACGATGGATCTTGTGGCGCTGTTCACTTCTCCGGAGACCTGGGTCGCCCTGGTGACGCTGACCGTGCTCGAGATCGTGCTCGGCATCGACAACGTCATCTTCATCTCGATCCTCGTGCAGCGGCTCCCGGCGCATCAACGCGATCAGGCGCGGCTTGTGGGCCTCGGACTGGCCATGGGCATGCGCATCCTGCTGCTGCTCACGATCTCGTGGATCATCGGCCTGACCCAGCCGCTCTTCACCTTGTTCGATCGGGATTTCTCGTGGCGTGACGTCATCCTCATCGGCGGTGGCTTGTTCCTGCTGTGGAAGGCCACGACCGAGATCCACGAGTCACTCGAGGGTGCCGAGGCGCATGCTTCCACGACGGCCGGGACGGCGTCGTTGCGCGGTGTGCTCCTGCAGATCGTGCTGCTCGATATCGTCTTCTCGCTCGACTCGGTGCTGACCGCGGTCGGCATGGTCGACGAGGTGGCGGTCATGATCGTCGCGGTCGTGTTCGCGGTCGGCGTGATGCTCTTTGCCTCGGGCCCGCTCTCGAAGTTCGTCCATGACCATCCGTCGGTCAAGATCCTGGCGCTGTCGTTCCTGCTCCTGATCGGGGTCACGCTCATCGCCGACGGGTTCGGCTTCCACATCGACAAGGCCTACATCTACGCGGCGATGGCCTTCAGCGTCTTCGTGGAGTTCCTCAACCTGCGACGCCGGAGCAAGACACCGGTGGAACTCCACCCGACGTTCGTCAAGGAAAAGGCGGACACGCCGGCGAGCTGACGGCCCTCGGCGTTCAGGCCTGGGCGGACAGAGTCTCCACCAGCCGCTCGCCGACCTCGGGCGGAACCCACAGTGCGGCGTGGGCCTCCGCGTACGGGCCGAGGTCCCCGTGGTAGTCGCTGCCGCCCGTCGCGATGAGGCCGAGACTCGCCGCCACCGCCTCGGCGGCCTGGACGGTTGGCATGTCGAACGAGCGGTAATAGACCTCGAGACCACCCAGCCCGACCTCGACCAGCTCACGCACCACATCGATCCGGGCGGAGGCCTCGCGGAAGTGGGCGAGCACCGGGATCCCGCCGGCGGCCGCGATCGCCTCGATGGCCGCTTCCGGGCCCAGCCCTTCGCGCCGGACGTAGCCGGGCGCCCCGTGCCCGATCAGGCGGCTGAACGCGTCCTCGACACTGGTCGCGAACCCAGCCCCGATGAGCGCCCGGGCGATGGTGGGTCGACCGAGCGCATCGTCGGCACCGACCTGGAGCGCCGCGACCTGCGTGTCGATCGGGAGCCCGAGCTCCCGCAGGAGCGCGACCGTCCGGTCGAATCGGATCCGCCGAGCCTGACGCTGCGCGACCAGAGCTGCTTCGAACACCTCGTCGTCGGGATCCATCCCGAACCCCAGGATGTGCAGCTCGCCTTCCCACAGCCCAAGGTCCCGGGTGACCAGCGCGTTGATCTCGACACCCGGGATGAGCGTCAGGCCCTTGCGGGATCGCACCGCTCTTTGCCACATCCCGGTATCCGGCGAGGGTGTCGTGGTCGGTCAGGGAGAACGTGCGAACCCCCGCCGCCGCGACGGCCTCGAGCAGCGCCGCCGGCTCCAGCACCCCATCCGACCGCGTCGAATGAGCATGCAGGTCCACGGTCGAGGGCCCCGGCGGAACCACCGCGCCATCGGCCGACCAAGGGTCGTGGCGACGACGCGGTCGTCTCCCTCCGGTGTCAGTCATGCTCGCGAGCGTACCAACCAACGCCTTCGAGCCGCGGCCGGTAACGGGTGCTCGATTACAGCGGCGTGCGGCGCCTACGGGTCCAGGTGCCGGATACGTAGGACCTTCTCAGTATGGCCTCCGTGCCCTCGGGCGGGCAGGATGAGAGCGACAAACCTCCCGTTGCCTCCTGCACCGACAGGCAACACAAAGCGCGATCCAAACGCCGGCCGGGAACCTCCTCCTCAGGCCGGCGTTCGCGTACCCGCGAGCCAGCGGCGACCTCGAGGTGGCCGCGGATATCCCCCACCCTCCCGAGCGTGGAGCGCCATCGTTTGGCCCCGGGAATGCCCGGGCAACCTCACCGCCGGCTGAGCCATTCGTCGAGGCGCGTCGGGGCGATGCGAGCGGATCGCCCCGGGGTCAGCGTCGCATCGTCGAGCTGGGCACCGAAGTACTTCACGGACTCGTCCGTGACGACCGGCCGCGGGTCGCCAGACGCGGACAGGACCCGGCGGGCGAGCTCGTCCAATCCGATCGCCTCTGGTCCGGCTACCTCCACCACGCCGTCGGTCGGCGATCCCTCGATTACGTCCGCCACAGCGGCGGCCAGGTCGCTGACGGCGATGGGCTGGAGATGGGCCGACGGGAGTCGCACGGTGCCGTCGGTCGTGTTTGCGTCGGCGATCCCGCCGATGAACTCGAAGAACTGCGTGGCACGGATGATGGTGTACGGCACGCCGCCATCGACCACGAGGTGCTCCTGCGCAACCTTGGCCCGCATGTAGCCGCTGTCAGGCGCGCGATCGGCACCGACGATCGATAACACGACGTGGTGCCCGATCCCGGCCTCTCGCTCGGCTGCCAGCAGGGTGCCTGTCGAGGTCTGGAAGAACTGGAGCACCGCAGCGTCCTCGAACGTCGGCGCGTTCGACACGTCGACGACGGCCTGCGCTCCTTTCAAGCCCTCGAGAACGCCCGCACCGGTAAGCGTGTCAAAGCCGGTGCTCGGTGCCGCGGCCACCGCTTCGTGCCCACGGCGCTGCAACTCGGCCACCACCTGCGAGCCCAATCGACCCGTTCCGCCCACCACCACGACCTTCATCACATTCCCCTCTACCCGGATCCTTTGCATCCCAGACGTTACAGGCACGATCAGCCGAACCCCAGATCTCGCCACGGGCGATGGTGGGTCGGCGCTCGATGGTGTTCGCCGCCCTCGCCGGCTGAATCGGCAATGCATCGGCGCCAGAAATCGCCGGGCGGGATATCTGGGCCTAGTTTGGCAGCGGATGCGCTCGATAGGTCGCGTCGGTGCGACTTAAGATCGCCTGTGGCGATATCCGGGCGAATCTGGAGTCCGGGTGAACCTGATCCGGCCGGCGGCGGGTCCGCACACCCAGGCGGCCGTGGAGGGGTGGCGCCGGGCGGGATTCGGGCGCGGAGCCCGCTAGCGGCAGAGCCGCGGAGGGCGGAGGCGCACGGATCCGTCCGGTAACAGGACCCCACCCTGACCCGAGCTGCTACACCTCCACCAGCTGCTGGATCCGCTCGATCGCCAGGGCCTTCCCGGTGGCCGGATCGATGTCGACCTGCACGGCATTGAAGACGACCGGCCCCTCCCCGACCTCGAACCGGGTCGGCAGGGCGTTGATGAACCGCGGCAGCACCGTCGCGGGATCGAACCCGATGACGCTCCACACCGGACCCGTCATCCCGAGGTCCGTCTGGTAGGCCGTCCCACCGGGCAGGATCCGCTCGTCGCCGGTCACGACGTGTGTATGCGTGCCGACGACGACACTCACCCGTCCGTCGAGGTACAGGCCGAGCGCGTTCTTCTCGGACGTCAGCTCGCAATGGAAGTCCACCAGCCGGATCGGCGGCAGCTGCTCCGGCGCCGATGACTCGTCCAGGAGCGCGTCGGCGTCGGTGAACGGGTTCTCGATCGGCTGCATGAATGTCCGACCCTGGAGGTTGATGACCGCGACGTGCGACCCGTCGAGGGCGTCGTACACGCCCCAGCCCCGGCCCGGGACCTCGGTCGTGCCGTAGTTGTGGGGGCGGAGCACTCGATCGGTGCCCTCGAGGTAGGGATAGATCTCGCGCTTGTCCCAGATGTGGTTGCCGCTCGTGATCACATCGACGCCGGCAGCGAGGATCGCATCCGCCAGCGACGGCGTGAGACCCATTCCGCCCGCGACGTTCTCGCCGTTGGCGGTGACGAAGTCGATGCTTCGCGCCTCGCGCAGCCCGGGCAGGATCTGCTCGACCGCATGGCGGCCCGGCTTGCCGATGAGGTCGCCGATCATGAGCACGCGACACGCGCCCCGCGGTCGCGGCGCATCACCGTTGGGTGGGTTGCCGAGGCGCGTCAGGCCGATCGAGCCCGATTTGGCGGCCGCCGACTCCGGCGCGGCTACGTCGCGTCTCCAGCGCGCAGATATTCCCAGGTGCTTGCGCCGCTACGTGACAGCATCGCCTCCGAGCCTAGCACCCGACCGCACCGCTCGCGCGCTGCCGGCGGACGTGCAGATCATGGGCCGTGGGCGGCCCGGCACCCCCGGATCGAGTGGGCGACCGTTCGCTTACGAGGCCCGATACAGCAGCCAGGAATCGCGCATGCGCTGGGTCTGGCCGACCGTGAACTGCGTGTAGCAGCTGTCGAATGAGTAGTCCATGTAGTTGTGGATGGGGTCGACGCCCGGAGCGGGACACGTGTCCTTGCCGACCGGGCAGCCCGAGGATGGCGTCTTCTGGGCGGGCGTGTCGGCGACGAAATCGCCGGTACGGTTGCAGCCACCGTAGAACGTGTGCTCGAGGTTGAGCCAATGGCCGGCCTCATGGGTCAGCGTCTCGCCCAGGTCGAATGCGCCCTCGTAGGCGTCGGAAGCGCCAGGCACCGTCTGCCAGTCGATCACGATCCCGTCGAGATACGCCTGCGCGGTGTCGGTGATCTCAGGCAGGTACGCCCAGCCGAGGTATGCGCCGCCGCTCGTGGAGTACACGTTGAGGGCGTTGTCACCGCCCTGCTTGAGCGCCCTCTTCATGGCGTGTTCGGCGCCACCCGAGCGGGAAGCGAACCAGACCGCATGGTCGGTCCGCGTGACGCCGGCCAGCTGGAACGTGAACCCCGTCAGCGCGCCGCCTTCTCGGCCGCCGAAGGTTCGGTTGAGGACCGTGATCTGGCTGCCGATCTGCTTGGCGCTGAGATTCCCCACGGCGCCGTCGGTGATGACGTGGAAGTAGACGGGCACCGACACCGCGAAGCTCGAGGTCGCCTGCCCCTTGGCCGACGCGGGAAGGTCCCGGCGAACCTGGGTGTTGTCAGGCTCGCGGAGCTTGCCACCGCGTCCGACAAAGCCCGCATCGACCTCTGCGACATGCGAATCGCATAGAGCTCCACTTGAGCCTGCCGCGCCGATCGCTGCGACCGGCATGGCCGCAAGGCTGGCGGAGAGCGTGTAACCAAGAACGAGGGCGACAACTCGACGCATCGCGCGCACCGACAACCTCCTCCAGTGACCCGTTCGTCCCGGCATTCGTCGATCGCCACCATTCTGATCTCGACAGGGTTCGATTGGTAGCGCGAAGGGCGCCTCGACGGTGCGGGTGGGCAACACTCGGGACGAGCCGCCCGCCGAGGCGAACCGGTTTCGCGCTCCTCAAGCACCGGTCGCCTGGCGGAGCTGGAGCCGCACGGTCCCATCGATGCGATCCACCCGCAGGTGCACCGATCCCAGAACGTCGGAACCGGCGCCCCCGACATGACGCTCGATCCAGCGCGCCGCATCGTCGCTCGCCGCGAGCTCCGGGACGAGGCGGCCGACGACGGTGTCGCGGAAGAACGACGCAAAGCCGTCGACTCGGCCGGCGTCGCCCACGGCCAGCGCCTGCGCGTCGATGAACCGCAGCCGGTCTTCCGCATCCACGAGGATCGTGACGAAGTAGCGCCCCCGATCGGAACCCGCCGAGTTGTCGACCTCGCAGACCCACTGGTCCAGGCCGACCACGGCGCCGACCAGGGCACAGTGCAAGGTCGCCTCGGTCAGGCGTTCGATGGCTTGTGCACCGCCGACCGCCGCGCCGATGACCTCCGGCGCCGCGTCGAGAACGGAGCGGATGCGGCCCGACGGTGCCGCAGCGCACGCGGCCAAAAGAGCACCGACCATCAGGGCCCACAGGGCACGTCTCACCCGCAGGGTTTCCAGTCAAGCGGGGACGGGCTCGTCGCCGTCCATCGCGCATCCACGCTGGAGAAGGTCATCGAGATGTTCGTCGGCGAGATCGTCAGGCTGGAGATGCTGGTGCTCTGCCAGGTGTGGCCCAGCTTCGAGGTGAACTTCCAGAGCTGGCCCGGCCGGCATGGCGCTGCCAATCGAAAGGCGAAGACCAGGGTCCCGTGGTCCCACGTGAAGTCGTCCCACGGTGCCCAATGCTGTCGATCCTGTTCCGTGAAGCCCACGCCGTCGGCCTCGAAGACCTCCGGATTCGAATAGTGGTAGGCGCCGCCATCCTCGTCATAGGTGGCGAACGTCGTGGCGAGGAAGTTCACGTTGCGGCTGCTGTTGAGGGCGAACCCGTTCGGTCCGCCGACGTTGCCGGAGATGCCTGGGTAGTTGAGCATCCAGCAGCGGCTGGCGCCACAGTCCTTCCACTGCCACTTCGCCGTGACCTCGTATCGGTTCAGCGGGATGTTGCGGTACAGGGTGGGCCTGAACAGGGCGACGTCACTGGCCGACGCCGCGCCCAGGGCGACGAGGCCGGCGAGCTCAGGCTCGCGGACCCAGCCGAATTCCCGCTCGAGGGTACGGTCGATGGTCTTTCGGGGGGCGCCGGTCCGCTCGAGCCGCTCGATCCGGTCGAGGACGGCCCGGTACATCTCGGCGTCCGACGGGAACGTCCTGCCTCCGGCCGCCGAGACGGGCGTGGCTGCGCCGACGAGCATGAGGAGCGCGAGCAGCGCGATGGATCGGTTCACGGACCTGCCTCCTACCACGGCCCCGGTGGCGGAGGGGCGGGCAGGGCGACGACACCACGGTAGCGATGGGCCCTTACCTGGCGCTTATCTCGCTCCGGGAGCGTCGAGGCCGGCTCAGGCGGGGCAGTGGGCCTCGAGCTCGACCAGCGCCGCTTCGAAGGTCTTGACCGCCTGGCCGGGAGCCGCGACCGGGAACGCATGCCGTTGCGCGCCCCAGTCCCGCCAGGCGATGAACTGCTCCCTGATCGCGTCGTACTGGTCCAGGCCCTTGCTGAACAGCGCCACGGCGGGCGCCGTGCAGCTGCTCGGTGTGTACGCCTCGACGCCGGCGCGCTGGCTCGTGATCCACTCGAGCAGAGGCAGGAACAGGTCCTCCATCTTCTGCGGGTCCATGTCGTTCAGCAGCTTGAGCTGCGGGATCGCTTCGTCCGCCCCGGCTCTGATGAGCTTGGCGATCTCGTCGTCATCGGCGGTGTAGACCGTGGCGGTCACGGGCGTGGCGCTCGCTGCAGCGGTCGGCTGGGGGGTGGGCGTGCTCGCCGTCGGCGTGGCGGGTTCGCTCGTGACCGTGGGCGCGGCGGGAGAAGGCGACGCACCCGGACCGACCGTGCAGCCGGCCAACACGAGCGCGACCAGCGCTACCGCTCGCATGGCCGCTACTTCGCGTACTCCACCGCACGCGTCTCGCGGATGACGGTGACCTTGATCTGGCCCGGGTAGGTCAGCTGCTCCTCGATCTTCTTCACGATGTCACGCGCGAGCCGCGTCGCGGTGAGGTCGTCGATCTCCTCGGGTCGGACGAGGATGCGCACCTCGCGCCCGGCCTGGACCGCGAAGGATCGTTCGACGCCACCGAAGCTCTCGGCGATCGCCTGCAGATCCTCGAGCCGCTTGACGTACGTGTCCATGGTCTCGCCGCGGGCGCCAGGCCTTGATGCGCTGATGGCGTCCGCGACCTGGACGATCGGGGCCTCGAGACAGGCGTACTCGACCTCCTGGTGGTGTGCCGCGATGCCGTTGATGACCTTGAACGGCAGGTTGTGGCGCTGGGCGATCTGGGCGCCGATGGCCGCGTGCGGGCCCTCGACCTCGTGATCGACCGCCTTGCCGATGTCGTGCAGCAGGCCGCCCATCTTGGCGACCTGGACGTCCGCCCCGATCTCGGCCGCGATGACCGATGCGAGGTTGCTCGTCTCGACCGAGTGGCGGAGCACGTTCTGGCCATAGCTGGTGCGGTACTTGAGCCGGCCGAGCAGCTTGATGATCTCGGCTGGCAGGCCCGGGACTCCCGCCTCGTAGGCCGCTGCCTCGCCGGCCTGGCGCATGATGATGTCGACTTCCGCGCGGGCCTTGGTCACGACCTCCTCGATGCGGCCGGGATGGATCCGGCCGTCGGCGATGAGCTTCGTGAGGGCGATCCGGGCGACCTCCCGCCGGACCGGATCGAAGCCCGACAGGATCACCGTCTCGGGCGTGTCGTCGATGATCAGGTCGACCCCGGTGGCCTGCTCGAGCGCACGGATGTTGCGACCCTCGCGGCCGATGATCCGGCCCTTCATCTCGTCCGACGGCAGGTGCACCACGCTGACCGTGTGCTCCGCCGTGTGGTCCGCGGCCACACGCTGCATGGCGGTCAGGACGATGTCGCGGGCCTTGTCCTGGGCCTCTTCGCGGGCGGCCCGCTCGATCGCTCGGCCGAGCTTGACGGCGTCGTGCTCCGCCTCGGCGCGGACGGCCTCGAGGAGCATCGACTTGGCATCGTCGGCGGACAGGCCCGACACGCGCTCGAGCGCGGCGACCTGCTCCCCAAGGGCGCGGGTGAGCTCTTCCCTGGACTTCTCGAGCTCGCGCTCGCGATCCAGCAGCTTGCGATCGCGGCCCTCGAGCATCTCCGCCCGCTGGTCGAGCTGCTCGTCGCGCTGGACGAGGCGGCGCTCCTGGACGGCCAGCTCGCCGCGGCGTGCGCGGGCCTCTTCCTCAGCCTCACGCCCGAGACGAAGCTTCTCGTCCTTGGCTTCGAGGATGAGCTCCTTCTGGCGGGCGCGAGCCTCCGCTTCGATGCGGCGCGCCTCCGCCTGCGCTGCCTTCATCCCCTGGGATGCCCACATGCTGCGGGCGAGTGCTCCGAGAATGGCTCCGCCGACGGCGGCCGCAACGGCCACCGCCACGAGGACCGGTGTGTCCATCGGTTGTCCTCCCATCCGGACCGGATGATGCGGCCGGACGCGTCACGTGTACGAAGGCGCGATCTCGTCTCGGGAGGTGACCTGACCCATGAATGAGGTCAGACCCGGCACCGTGCCGTCGGATCGACGGTCCGGGGCCCCTGCCGGAGGACTTGATCGGCCGGTGTTTCGAGTTCGGGAGCGCCGATACGGCGGCCCGGGAACGATCCACGTAGCCTACGGCCGCCGGTTCGGAGGGTCAACCGAGCGGCCGCGGGACGGTGCATGTGTGCAACGACGTGGGGCGGGCGGGCGGACACGAAGAAGCGGCGCCGCTCTCGCGACGCCGCTCCTGCGTGGATCTGGTCACAACCCGGTCACGTCCGGGTCAGTGGCCCTTCTGCTTGGCGGCCTTTGCGGCGTGCCGCTCGGCCTGCTTGGCAGCCTTCGCGGCCTGGCGCTCGGCCTTCCTCGCGTCGTGGGCAGCGGCCCGCTCCGACCGCTTGGTCTCGCGGGCAGCGGCTCGCTCGGCCTTCGCGGCCGCACGGGCCAGAGCACGCTCGGCCTTGAGGGTTGCCTTGACGGCCCGCGCTGCGTCCTTGTCCTTCTTGGCAGCCTCAGCGTCCGTGTCGGTCTCGTCGCACACGACCGCCTCGGGATCCGTGGCCTCGGGATCGGTGTCGTTCGGCTCACTGACGACGAGCACGACCTCGCCCTCGGTCGGCGCTTCGGCCACCGGCTCCGTGGGGTCGGCGGCGCAGCCGTCCTGATGGGCGATCCAGCTGACGTACCCGCCGTGGTTGCAGTTCTTCCCGCCGATGCGGTTGCTGTGCGCCGCTTCGGTCGTCGAGATCACGCCGTCCGCATTGGTATCGACGGTCGCCTGCTCGGCGGCGACGGCATCCGGATCGGCCACGGCGACCGCGTCCTGGCAATCGTCATCGATCCCGTTGCCGTCGACATCCTCGAACGTCGCGGTCGTATCGACATCGGGCACCGCGTCGGGCGGTGTGACACCCATGGCGGCTCCGCTCATGGACAGGACGAGGAACAACCCCGCCGCCCCGGCAAGCCACCTGGTTCGTCGTTTCAGCATCGATGCACGTACTCCCTTGCCCCGGACTACAGATGAAGACCCGGCATATGCCGACGAGCCACCTGGGCTCGGTCCGAGTATCGACCGGGGTCCCGCGCCCGGGTCCCCTGACCATGGTCCGCACCGCGCACCGGACGGCCGGGCGGACGCTGGTCCGGAGCGATGCGTTCGGGAGCGCTCGGGCCCATTACGGTGCGGTGCCGCAGGTCACCGAGCCCGACGCCGAAGCGGGTCTGGCAGACCCGCCGCGTCACGCGGAGGCGTCATCCGGGACGTCGATGAGGGTGGCCGCGACGTCGCGACAGGTCCCAGGGTCGAACCCATGGCGGGCGAGCAGGGCGTAGGCGCGCTGGCGGCGACGACGTGGGTCCGTGACACGCGCGAGGGACCGGGCGTTCTTCGCCAGCAGCCTTTCCGCGGCGGTCCGGTCGGCGCTCACGGGCGGGGGGTCATCGCCGTCGGGATCGGTCGTCTGGGCCCGGTCGCGCCGCTCGCCCAGGACGAGGTCGACGATCTCGCGCTCGATGCCCTTCAGCCGCAGCTCCTCGCGGATGGCCCGCTCACCGCGTGGACGCGCGCGGTCGCGGGACTCCACCCAGGCACGGGCGAAGACCTCGTCATCGAGCATCCCGAGCTCCGTCATCCGGGCGATCGCCCCATCGACCAGGTCCGCGCGATAGCCGGCCCCTCCCAGCCGTCGCCGGACTTCGGACACGGAGCGCGACCGGACCTCGAGGAATCGCGCGGCTGCCTCGAGCACGACGGCCGGGTCGTCGATGGCGGCGCGCCGCTCCCGCCGCTCGGCGAATGACTCCCGGCGCCCTGGACGGCCCGCCACCCTCGCCCTACTCGGCCTCTTCGATGCCCTCGACCGGGATCACGACCTCGTTGATCTTGCCGCGGATCTGGCGATCGATATCCGCCGCGATCTCGGGGCTGGTCTTGAGGAAGTCCTTGGAGGCTTCGCGTCCCTGGCCGAGTCGGATCTCGCCGAAGTTGAACCACGCGCCGGTCTTGGACACGACATCCATCGCCACGCCGACGTCGAGCAGCCCGCCCTCCTTGGAGATGCCCTCGCCGTACATGATGTCGAACTCGGCCACGCGGAACGGCGCCGCGACCTTGTTCTTGACGACCTTGACCCGGGCACGGTTACCGACCGATTCGGTGCCGGTCTTGATGGTCTCCACGCGGCGGATGTCCAGCCTGACGGAGGCGTAGAACTTCAGCGCGCGACCCCCCGGCGTGACCTCCGGGTTGCCGAACATGACGCCGATCTTCTCGCGCAGCTGGTTCGTGAAGACGAGCGCCGTGTTGGAGCGCGACACGGCGCCGGTCAGCTTGCGCAGGGCCTGGCTCATCAGCCGCGCCTGGATGCCGACGAACGAATCGCCCATCTCCCCCTCGATCTCGGCCCGGGGCACGAGCGCGGCGACCGAGTCGACCACGACGCAATCGATGCCGCCGGAGCGGATCAGGGTCTCCGTGATCTCGAGGGCCTGCTCACCGGTGTCCGGCTGCGAGACGAGCAGCTCGTCCACGTTGACGCCGCAGGCGCGGGCGTAGGCGGGGTCCAGGGCGTGCTCGACGTCGATGAAGGCGACGACGCCGCCGCGGGCCTGAGCCTCCGCGAGCACGTGCTGGCAGACCGTGGTCTTGCCCGACGACTCCGGTCCGAAGATCTCCGTGATCCGGCCGCGCGGGATGCCGCCAACCCCCAGCGCGAGATCGAGCGCGATCGACCCCGTCGGGATCGAATCGACGGCCTGCCGCTCGGCCGTGCCGAGCTTCATGATCGCGCCGCGCCCGAACTGCTTCTCGATCGCGGACAGCGCGGCATCCACTGCCTTGCCGCGCTCCGCGAGCGCTCGCTCCGCTGTCCGCTCGTCCGTCATCGCCATCCGTCCGTCACGCTCCTCATCGATCGGCTCGATCGGTCAGCGGAGCGGGCCACGATGGCAACCGTCCCGTCGATCAGCCTTCTTCCGTGTCGTCCTCGACGACGACTGGCTTCTCCTTGCGCGGCTTCCGGATCACCTCGACGTTCTGCGGGGGCTCCGACAGCGGCGTCAGGCTCGGCTGGGCCAGCTTGGCTTTCTTCTTCTTCTTGAGCTCCTTGCCAGGTCGATCTCGCGAGCCCATCGCTTCGCCTCCGCGTTGTCATGCAGCGTACCGACCGATCCTTCACGCGGACTGCTCCGCGACTTCACCACCGCTCACCCGGCCCGCGCGCGAGCGCAGATCAGGCATGTCAGCGGGGAACGTTCCGGCCCGGATCGAGGCGCGGATCCTGACCATGAAGTCTAGGGTGAAGGTCAGGTTGTGACAAGTCGCGAGGCGGTACGCGAGGAGCTCCTTGGCCCGGAACAGGTGGGCCAGGTAGGCGCGCGAGAACCGCCGGCAGAGGAGGCACGGGCAGTCCTCCTGGACGGGCGCCGGGTCGTCGAGGTGGGTTCGATTGCGCAGATTCAGCCGGCCGCCGGGAACCCACAGCTGCCCGTTTCGCGCCACCCGCGCGGGGAGCACGCTGTCGAACAGGTCGACGCCGCGGTGGACCGCCTCGAGCAGGTCCGCCGGCGAGCCGAGCCCCATGAGATAGCGGGGCCGCGGGTCGTCCGCCAGCAGCGGGATGGCCACGTCGAGCGCCGCGTCCCGCTGCTCGGGCGTCTCGTCGCCGGCGAGGCCGCCGATGCAGATCCCGTCGAACGGGAGGCTCGCGATGAACCGTGTCGAGTCCGCGCGCAGCTCGGGGTCCAGCCCGCCCTGGACGATCCCGAACATGGCCTGGTCCTGGCGCGTGTGTGCCGCGAGCGAGCGCTCCGCCCAGCGGTGGGTGCGGGCGGTCGCCTCGGCGACGACCTCGACCGGCGAGCTCGGGTAGACCGGCTGATCGAAGGCGACGGCGATGTCGGCGCCCAATGCCTCCTGCACGGCCGTCGCATGCTCGGGCGTGAACCGGTGGATCGACCCGTCCAGGTGCGAGCGGAAGGTGACGCCGTCCTCGTCGACAACGCGCAGGTCCCCCAGCGACACGACCTGGAAGCCGCCCGAGTCGGTCAGGATCGGCCGGTCCCAGTCCATGAACCGGTGCAGGCCGCCGAGCCGCGCGATGCGCTCGTGGCCGGGCCGCAGGTAGAGGTGGTAGGTGTTGCTCAGGATGATCGAGGCCCCCGCGTCGCGCAGGTCGTCCGGCGTCAGCGCCTTGACCGTGGCGTTCGTGCCGACGGGCATGAACTGCGGTGTCTCGACCTCGCCGTGGGGCAGCGTCAGCCGGCCGGCCCGGGCTCGGGTCGATCCATCCGCGGGCGGTGGGACCTCGACCTCGTAGCGGGCCACACGGCCGTGGAAGACGGTCGCGCTGTCGGTCACTCCCGGCTCGATCCGTCGTCCCACAGGCCGACCATGTCCGGATCCGATCGACGCGGCGGCGGGATCTCGTAGCCCAGCCCGGAGAGGTGTGCGCGGCCGAGGTCCGTGGCGATCCGGCCCTGCGGCGTCCGGTCGATGAACCCGAGGCGGAGCAGGAACGGCTCGTGGACGTCCTCGATGGTGTCGGTCTCCTCCGACAGGACCGCCGCGAGCGCGGCGACCCCGACCGGGCCGGAGGCGAACTTCTGGACGATCGCGGCCAGCAGTTTGCGGTCGGCCGAGTCGAGCCCCTCGTCGTCGATCTCCATCATCCGCATCGCCGAGCGCGCCGTCGCCTCGTCCACGCGGCCGTCCCCATGGACCTCGGCATTGTCGCGGACCCGCTTGAGGAGCCGGTTGACGATCCGTGGCGTCCCCCGGCCGCGCCGCGCGATGGCCCCGACCGCGGCCCCGTCGATGGTGACCCCCAGGATCTCGGCCGAGCGCCGGACGATCGACGCGAGCTCGTCATCCGTATAGAAATCGAGCCGGTACGTGGCGCCGAACCGGTCACGCAACGGGGAGCTGATGCGGCCCGCCCGGGTCGTCGCGCCGACGATCGTGAACGGCTTCAGGCTGAGGCGCAGGCTCCGCGCCGAGGGCCCCTTCCCGATCATCACGTCGAGCGCGTAGTCCTCCATCGCGGGATAGAGGATCTCCTCCACCGCGCGATTCAGGCGGTGGACCTCGTCGATGAAGAGGACGTCGCGCTCGTCGAGCGAGGTGAGGATCGCGGCGAGGTCGCCGGCCCGCTCGATCGCGGGGCCCGACGTGTAGCGGACGTTGACCCCGAGCTCGCGGGCGACGATCGTCGCGAGCGTCGTCTTGCCGAGGCCTGGCGGCCCGTACAGAAGGATGTGGTCGGCCGCCTCTCCCCTGCCCTTTGCCGCCTGCAGGAGCACCGAAAGATTGGCCTTGACCTCGTGCTGGCCGATGTATTCGGCGAGCGACCGTGGTCGGAGCGAGCCCTCGACGACGAGGTCCGCCTCGTCCTCGATGTCGCCTGACAGGATGCGGGAGACGTCGTCGACCATCGGGCCGGATGGTAGCACAGCCCGCGCCTATTTCGCACGGATGTTCGACTGTCGGTCAGTCGCGCAGGAGGCTCCGCAACGCGGCCTTGACCCGCTCCTCGAGATCGCTGCCCACGCCGACGTCGGCCAGCGCGGTCCGGGACGCCTCGCGCGCCTCGGCCAGCGAGTACCCGAGGGCCTGGAGCGCGGCGACGATCTCGCCCTCGCCCGCGGCGCCGCCCTTGCCATCGGGACCGAGCGCGGCGACACCGGCCGCCGCGACCTTCTCCTTGAGCTCGAAGATGATCCGTTCCGCAAGCTTGCGGCCGATCCCGGGGATCGACACGAGCACGGCCTGGTCGGCGGTCATGATCGCGAGCTGCAGGTCGGCGATCGGGCGTGATCCGACGATGGCCAGCGCCACCTTCGGGCCGACGCTGTTGACGGTCAGCAGCAGGTTGAAGAAGCCGAGCTCCTCGGCCGTCCGGAATCCGTAGAGCGCCTGTTGGTCCTCGCGGACCAGATGGTAGGTGTGGAGCTTCAGCCGGCCGCCGGCCGTGGCGGCCGCGATGATCGCCGGTGCGGCGAAGACCCGGTAGCCGATCCCGCCGACCTCGATGACGAGCGAATCGGTCGTGATCGCGCCGACGACCCCCTCGACCGACGCGATCACCTCGTCGCTACGACGCGTTGCGCTTCGTGGCGAGTGCCTCGGCCTTCTCCCGGGCGATCGCCTCGCGCACGGCCCGCTCGTAGCCGGAGCCGCCGCGCGTGATCGGCGCCACCGCGGCGCGGTCCATCACGGCGGCCGTCGCCGCGCCAAGGGTGGATCCCTCCGAGTTGGCCGCCCAGACCGCGACCGCGAGGGCATCGGCCGCGTCATCGGGTCGGGGCCGCTCGGTCATGCCCAGGACGACCTGGACCATGCGCTGAACCTGCTCCTTGTCGGCTGCCCCGTAGCCCGCGATGGCGCTCTTGACTTCGTTCGGGGTGGCCTCGCGGACCGCCGCGCCATGCTGGGCCGCCGCCAGCAGGACGACGCCCCTGGCTTGCCCGACCGCGAAGGCCGTCTGGGCGTTCTTCGAGAAGAAGAGTCGCTCGACCGCGACGAGTTGCGGCTGATGCAGCACGATCAGGTCGTCGACCAGCGTGTGGATCTGGAGCAGGCGCTCGGGCAGCGACAGGTCCGGCGAGGTCTCGAGGCAGCCGTGATCGACCTCGCGCACGCGGCCTCGGGTCGCCTCGACGATCCCGTATCCCAGCGCCGCCGTCCCCGGGTCGATGCCCAGGACGATCACCCGGCGACCTCGGCGAAGACTTCCTCGGGGATGTCGAAGTTGGCGGTCACCCGCGACACGTCCTCGAGCTCCTCGAGCGCCTCGATGAGCCGCAGCGCCTGGCGCGCCTTGGCGGCGTCCAGCTCGACGGTCTGCCTGGCGACCATCGTCGCCTCGGCGGACTCGACCGGCACACCGGCGCCCTCGAGCGCCGCCCGCACGGCTTCGAGCTCGCCCGGCGTCGTGTACACCTCGATCGACTCGTCGTCCTCGGTGTCGACGTCCTCCGCCCCCGCGTCGATGGCCGTGAGCGTCACCTCGTCGGGGTCGAGCCCGCCCCGCGGCACGGTGATGAGGCCGCGCGGCTCGAACTGCCAGGCGACGGCGCCGGAGCCGGCCAGCTGGCCGCCGCTCTTGGCGAACATCGAGCGGACCTCCGCGGCGGTCCGGTTGCGGTTGTCGGTCTGGGCCTCCACGAGGACAGCCACGCCGCCGGGACCGTAGCCCTCGTAGACGATCTCCTCGTACTCGTCGGCCTCGCCGCCGCCGGTCGCCTTGTCGATCGTCCGCTTGATGTTGTCGGACGGCATGTTCACCGAGCGCGCCTTCTCGATCGCGAGGCGTAGCCGGTAGTTGGCGTCCGGGTCCCCGCCACCCTGTCGTGCCGCGACGCTGATCTCGCGCGCGACCTTCGTGAAGAGTGCGCCGCGCTTGGCGTCGGTGACGCCCTTCTGGCGCTTGATCGTGGACCACTTGCTATGACCTGACATCGCGGGCCGGAGTATAGCCGACTATCATGGCCGGACCCCTCGCCCCGGCCCCCGGTCGCACCCCTTTCACAGGAGGAACGTCTGGCCCGATGACGATGAAGAGCGTCGACCTGCCCCACCTCCGAAGCGTCGTCCTGGTCGGCCATGCCGGCGGCGGCAAGACGACGCTGGCAGAGCAGCTGCTGCACAGCGCCGGGGCGATCCCCCGACTCGGTCGCGTGGACGACGGCAGTGCCCATCTGGACTTCGAGCCCGAGGAGCAGAAGCGCCGCGAGTCGCTGAGCCTCGCGGTCGGCACGTTCGAACACGACGGCACGCGGATCTCGCTCGTCGACACGCCGGGCTACCCGGACTTCGTGGCCGACATGATCGAGGGCTTCGCCGCCGCGGACGGTGCGCTGTTCGTCATGGACGCCTCCGCCGGCATCGGATCCGGCCTCGAACAGGCCGTCGGCCTGGGGCGTAGGACCGGCACGGCGGCCTGCTTCTTCATCAACAAGGCCGACCGGGAGAACGCCGACCCGACGGCGGCGCTCGACGCCCTCCGGGCGACGTTCGGCGAGAAGATCGCGCCGCTCCAGATCGCGATCGGTGCGGCGGAGTCCTTCACCGGCTACATCGACCTCGTCCATCGCAAGGCCTTCCAGTGGGATGGCTCGAAGGAAGTCGAGATCCCGATCCCCGAGGAGCTCGCCGACGAGGTCGCGATGCGTCGCGACCAGCTGCTCGCGGCCGCGGCCGAGGCGGACGACGACGTCCTGGTCAAGTACCTCGACGGCGAGGACGTCTCGGACCCCGAGCTCGAGGCGTGCCTGCGCAAGGGCGTCAAGGAGAGCGTGCTCGCGCCGGTCCTCGTCGGATCGGCTGCCAAGGGCATCGGCCTGCGCAGCCTGCTCGACGCGATCGTCCGCTACCTCCCCTCCCCGGCCGACGAGGCACCGGTCGTCGCCACCGACAAGGGCGGGGCCGACGTCGAGATCCCGGCGGACGAGAAGGGCCCGTTGCTCGTCCGCGTGTTCAAGACGACCGCCGACCCGTTCGTCGGTCGGTTGACCTATCTGCGCGTCCTGTCGGGAACGATGCACTCCCAGGCGCATGTCTGGAACACGACGCGCGACGAGGACGAACGGATCGGCCAGCTGCTCCTGCTGCATGGCAAGGAGCAGGAAGCCATCGGCGAGCTCAAGGCGGGCGAGATCGGCGCCGTCGCGAAGCTGTCGGTCACCGAGACCGGCGACACCTTGGCGACCAAGGAGCGACCGCTGCGGCTGCCGCCGCTCGAGTTCCCGGCACCGTCGCTGGTCGTCGCCATCGAGCCCGTGTCCAAGCAGGACCTCGACAAGATGGGCCCGGCCCTCGCCCGGATGCTCGAGGAAGAGCCGACCGCGCGCCTGGAACGCTCCGAGACCGGCGAACAGATCCTTCGGACCATGGGCGAGGCCCACACCGCGGTCATCATCGAGCGGCTCAAGCGCAAGTTCGGGGCCGCGATCACGACCCACACCCCGAAGGTGCCCTACAAGGAGACCATCCGCGGCACGACGAAGGTCCACGGCCGGTACAAGAAGCAGACCGGCGGCCACGGGATGTTCGGGGACGTGTGGCTGGAGCTCGAGCCCAACCCGGGAGCCGGCGTCGAATTCGCCGAGAAGGTCGTCGGCGGCTCCGTGCCGAAGGGGTTCTTCGCGGGCGTCGAGAAGGGCATTCGCGAGGCCGCCGCCGAAGGCGTCATCGCCGGCTATCCGCTCTCCGACTTCAAGGCCACCCTGTACGACGGGTCGTTCCACCCCGTCGATTCCAATGAGCTGTCGTTCAAGATCGCGGCGTCGATGGCGCTCAAGGACGGCGTTCACCAGGCCAAGCCGGCCCTGATGGAGCCGATCATGGCGGTCGAGATCCGGGTACCGGATCAGTACATGGGCGAGGTCAACCGCGACCTCAACGGCAAGCGAGGTCGCGTCCTCGGCATGGACACCGACGGCGGCGACCAGATCATCACGGCCCACGTCCCGCAGGCCGAGCTGTTCTCCTACGCCACGGAGCTGCGCTCGCTGGCGCACGGGCGTGGCTCGTTCACGGCGGTCCTCGACCACTACGAGGACGTGCCCGGTCACCTCGCCGAGAAGGTCATCGAGGAGCACCGCAAGGCGAGCGACGGATCGGGCGGCCACGGCCGCTGACCGGGTCGTTACGTCCGCAAGGCCCGACCGAGGTCGATCCGGCCTTCGTACAGCGCCCGACCGACGATCGCGCCGGCGCAGCCGATCGACCTGACGGCCTCGATGTCGTCGAGCGAGGCGATGCCGCCGGACGCGATGACGGCGCCACGACCCAAGGCGATCAGTCGACCAAGGAGGTCGAGGTCCGGGCCACCGAGCAGGCCGTCCCGATCGATCGCGGTCGCCTCGAACGTCGTCACGCCCTGGTCGGCGAGTGCGACCAGCGCGTCCTCGGCCCGGACGCCGCCGGCACCGGCCCGCCACCCCTCCCCGAGGGCAAGGCCGTCTCGGACGTCCAGCGCGACGACGATGCGGTCGGCGCCGTGGGTCCCGACCAGGTAGCCGGCGAATTGGGGATCGCGGAGTGCCGCAGTGCCGACGACGGCTCGTCGCGCTCCGGCAGCGAGGACCGTCGACACGGCGTTGGCCGTGCGCAGACCCCCCGCGGCTTCGACGGCGACACGCCCGCCGATGTCCTCCGCGAGGTCCTGGATCAGCCCGGTATGTGCCGGTTCCCCGGTCCGCGCTCCATCGAGATCAACGACGTGAAGCCACCGCGCCCCCGCATCGGCGAAGGATCGCGCCACCACGGCTGGGTCGTCGGCGAAGGTCGTCTCGCGCTCGAAGTCGCCTTGCTGCAGGCGAACCACGCGCCCGCCCCGAATGTCGATCGCCGCGAGGATGTCGAAGCCGCTTGCCACCGTCGTGTCACCGTGTTAGCGTTTTAGCACGCTACTACGTTAGCACGACAGCGAGGTACGACGGGCCATGGCCCAGGACTGGCGCACACCCGATACCCAGGCGCTGCTCGGCGCGATCCTGAGGCTCGACTCCCAGGAGGAGGGCGAGCGGTTCTTTCGCGACCTCTGCACGCTCAAGGAGCTGCACGACATGGCCCAACGCTGGGCGGTCGCGCGCCTGCTCGATGCGGGCATGCACTACGCCGAGATCTCGCGGACCACCGGAGCAAGCACGGCCACCATCACCCGGATCGCGTCGTGGCTGAACCACGGCGAGGGCGGCTACCGCGCCATGCTGGACAAGCTCGAGTCATGAGGGAGCGCCTTCGTCTCGCCGTCCCGAACAAGGGGCGGATGGTGGAGCCGACCCTGCGCCTGCTCCACGACGCAGGCCTGGTCTTCGACGAGCACGACCGCAACCTCGTCGCGCGGGTCCAGAACCACGACCTCGACATCCTGTTCGTGCGCACGAACGACGTCATCGAGTTCGTGGGCGACGGCGTGGCCGACCTCGGTGTCACGGGGATCGACCTCCTGTCCGAGACTGGTGCGGAGCTCCCCCGGGTCCGTGAGCTCGGGTACGGCCGGTGCCGTCTTGCCGCCGCGGTCCCCAACGACACGGCGTATCGCACCGTCGAGGACCTGCGTGGCCTCCGGGTGGCGACCGCGCACCCCAATACCGCCCGACGCTACTTCGAGGGCCAGGGCATCGCGGTCGACATCATCCCGATCTCGGGCGCCGTTGAGGTCGCGCCCCGGCTCGGCCTGGCGGAGGGGATCGTCGACCTCGTCTCCACGGGCTCGACGCTCGTGATGAACGGACTGCGCCAGATCGGCGACGTCCTGGAATCCGAGGCCGTGCTCGTCGCGAACCCGACCGCCCAGCGTGACCGCGGGGCGGACCTGATGGCCATCGACACGATGATCAGTGCCGTCATCGCGGCGCGCGATCGCAAGTACCTCATGATGAACGCCCCGGCAAACCGCCTGCCCGAGCTGGAGGCGCTTCTTCCGGCCCTCGAATCCCCGACCGTCATCCCGCTGGCCCATGACGGCATGATCGCGATCCACTCGGTGGTCGGGTCCGACGATGTCTGGGGGTTGCTGCCGCGGCTGAAGGCCTCGGGGGCGTCGGGCATCCTCGTCCTCCCGATCGAGAAGATCGTCCCGTGACGGCGCCGGCGTCCGCCCCGGCAGGGGCGCCGCCCCTCCGGTTGGCAAGGCTCGACCTCGCCGCGGCCGCTGGCGGCGACCCGGAGGCCCTTGCCCACCGGCGCACCCTCGTGCGACGTGGGGCCGCGCCCGATCCGAGTGTCCGCGACGCCGCTCGACAGACCCTGGCCGACGTCCGCGCCCGCGGTGACGACGCCGTCCGCGAGGCGAACGCGCGTGTCGGTGGCGGCCGGGCGGATGGCCGCCTCATCCTCGACCCGGCCGACCTGCGCGCGGCTCGCGACAGCCTCGACCAGCAGACCCGCCGTGCGCTCGAGCAGGCGATCGAGCACGTTACCCGGTTCGCCGAGCCGCAACGACCAACGTCCAGCCGAACCGAGGTCGCGCCCGGCATCGAGATCGAGCGGCGCTGGAGCCCGCTGTCCCGTGTCGGGGCTTACGTGCCGGGCGGCTCGGCGCCCTACCCGAGCTCCTTGATCATGACCGTGGTACCGGCACGGGTCGCCGGCGTCGGGCGTGTCGTCGTCGCCAGCCCCGCCGATCGCGCGGGAACGAGCGATCCCGTCCTGCTCGGAGTCGCCGGCCTGCTCGCGGTCGATGCCCTGGTGGTCGCGGGCGGTGCGCAGGCGATCGGGGCCCTCGCGTACGGCCTGCCCGCGGTGGGTCTCGAGCCCGTGGACCGCATCGTCGGGCCGGGCAACGCCTGGGTGACGGCCGCCAAGCTCGAGGTCAGCGCCGAGGTCGGCATCGACCTGCCCGCCGGCCCGTCCGAGGGACTGGTCCTGGCCGCACCGCCCGCGAACCCCCGACGCGTCGCACTGGACCTGGTGACCCAGGCCGAGCACGGACCCGATTCCCCGGCGATCCTCGTCACGACCGACGCTGCCTTCGCCGACGCGGTCGAGCGCGACGTCCAAACACTCGTCAGCACCGCGCGTCGGGGCGACATCCTCCTTCGCGCCCTCGGCGAGCACGGGCGCATCGTCCTCGCGCCGGACCTGGATCGCGCGATCGATTTCGTGAACGACTACGCGCCCGAACACCTCTCGATCGATGTCGAGCCGCTGGAGCCGACGGTCGACCGCCTGCGCAACGCAGGCTCGATGTTCGTGGGCCCGTGGGCGCCCGAATCGGCCGGCGACTACGCCACCGGCGCGAACCACGTGCTGCCGACCGGCGGACTTGCCCGCTCGTCGGGTGGACTGGCGGTCGAGGCCTATGGCAAGTTCGTGCAGGTGCAGCGGATCACGCGCGAGGGGCTGGCGTCGATCGCGGACACGGTCGCGACGCTCGCCGAGGCCGAGGGCCTGCTCGCCCACCGCGATGCCGTCACCCGCCGCTTCGACCCGTCGGTAGCAGCCGACGACCCCGACGATCCTGCCGTCGACCCCGCCGACCCCCAGGACGCCGACCGATGAGCCCGACGCCCGTCACGTTCACCTCGCCGACCGCACCCGCCTCCTACAGCTGGGAGGCGACCGACGAGGAGGTCTCGGCCCGGTATGGCGTCCCGATCGACCGGATCGTCCGATTCGACCTGAACACCTCGCCCGCCCCACCCGCCCTGGCGGCTCGCGTGCTTGCCGCAGGCCGGTTCGAGACGCCGCTGTCCGAGTACGCGCCATCGGATTATCGCCGGCTCATCGCGGCGGCCGCGGCGCGCTACGGCGTCGGGACCGACGAGCTCATCGTCGGGGCCGGTGCGGACGAGGTGCTCGATATCGTCGGCAAGGTGTTCCTGCCGCCCGGCTCGACGGCCGTGGTGCCGACCCCGAGCTACGCGATGTACCGCGTCATCACGGAACAGCGAGGTGCCGGGGTGGTGCCGGTGCCGCGCCGAGGCGCCGGCGACGGCTATGCCATGGACGTATCCGCCGTGCGTGCCGCGGCACGGACGGCGGCCGTGGTGTGGTTGTGCAGCCCGAACAATCCCACCGCGTTGCCGGAACCGGATGGCGCCATCGAGGCCCTGCTCTCCGGCCTCACCGACGACGCTGCCGCCGATGGCCGGGACGCGCCGATCGTCGTGCTCGACGAGGCATACGCCGAATTCGTCGATCGGTCGCTGATCGGCCTGCGGGAGCCGTATCCGCGTCTGATCGTCGTGCGGACCGCCAGCAAGGCGTACGGCCTCGCTGGGCTGCGGGTCGGGTTCGGGATCGCTCGGCCGGAGATCATCGCGCGGCTGAACCCGTTCCGGCCACCGGGTTCGGTCTCGACCGTGTCCGTCACGGTCGTGACGGAGGTGCTCCTGGATCCCGAGGTCGCGGCGGCCAACATCGAGCGCGTCGTCCGCGAGCGTGAACGCCTTCGCGCGGCCCTGACGCCGCTCGGCTGGGCCGTGGGTCCGTCGGTGACGAACTTCATCCTTGTCGGCTTCGGGTCGGCGGAGCGGGCCGCGGCGATCGCGGAGGGACTGCTGCGGGAAGGGCTCGTGCCGCGCACCTTCCCCGCCGGTCATCCGCTTGCCGACCACCTCAGACTGACCGTTCGCGCTCCCGCCGAGAACGACCGGCTGATCGAGTCCGCGCGCGGACTCGCGACGGAGGCGTCCACATGACCACCCCGACCGGCGAGTACAGCGTCGGCGCGCGCGACGGCCGGCGGGTCTCGGTCGCCCGGACGACCCGTGAGACGGACGTCACCGTCACGCTCGGGCTCGACGGGGCTGGCCACACCTCGATCGCGACCGGGGTCGGGTTCTACGACCACCTGCTGGGCTCGTTCGGGCATCACGGGCTGTTCGATCTTGCGATCTCGGCCGATGGCGATCTCCAGGTCGATGAGCACCACACCGTCGAGGACGTCGCGCTCGTACTCGGCCTCGCCTTCGCCGAGGCCCTCGGCGATCGAGCCGGCATCCATCGATTCGGCGAGGCGACGGTCCCGATGGACGAGGCTCTCGCCACGGCCGTCGTCGACGTCGGCGGCCGACCGTTCGCCGTGATCGACCTGCCCTTCCGCGGCGAGCGCGTCGGGGCGCTCCCGCTCCAGCTCGTGGAGCACGCCCTCGAGTCGTTCGCACGGACGTCGGGGACGACGCTGCACCTGCACGGGAGTGGCCGCAACGACCACCACCTGGCGGAGGCCGCATTCAAGGCCCTCGCCCGCGCCATGCGCGCCGCGTGCGAGCCGGATCCCCGGCGGGACGGGGTCGCCTCGACGAAGGGGTCGCTCGGGTGAGCGGCGACGGCCGGCGGCCGCGCATCGCGGTCGTCGACTACGGTGCCGGCAACCTCGTGAGCATCGAGCAGGCGCTGACGACGGTCGGCGCCGACGTCGTCGTGGCGCGGGTCGGGGACGCGCTGCTCGGGGTCGATGCCGTCATCGTCCCAGGCGTCGGCGCGGCCGGTCCGGCGATGGCGCGGTTGGGGCGTGCGGGCCTGGTCGAGCCGCTCCTCGCGTGGATCGCGACCGAGCGGCCGTACCTGGGAATCTGCCTGGGTCTGCAGCTGCTGTTCGAGGCGAGCGACGAGGATGGCACCGCGACCCTGGGCGTCCTGCCCGGCCGGACGTCCCGGCTCCAGGACGCACCGACCTTGCCGCACATCGGCTGGAACCAGGTGGAACGGGTGCGCGAGCACCCGCTGTTCGACGGCATCGCCGACGGCGCGGACCTGTATTTCGTGCATTCGTACGCGGGCGTTCCGTCGGCCGGCCGCGATGGAGACGACGTCATCCTCGCCCGGACCGAGCACGGCCGGCCGTTCGTATCGGCCGTGGCACGCGGTCTGCTGCTGGGGGTCCAGTTCCATCCGGAGCGAAGTGGCACGGACGGCCTTCGACTCCTGGCCAACTTCGTCGAGCTCGTCCGCAGTGGCACCCTCGCCACGGCAGAGGCGGTTGTCTGATGCTGCGACGGCGTGTCATCCCCTGCCTGGACGTGGCGGACGGTCGTGTCGTGAAGGGCACGCGCTTCGTGGATCTCGTCGACGAGGGCGATCCACCCGAGCTCGCGGAGCGCTACGCGCGCGAAGGCGCGGACGAGCTCGTGTTCCTCGACATCACGGCCGCGCCCGAACGCCGCGGCACGCTCCTTGACATCGTGGAACGGACCGCCCGGCGCGCGTTCATCCCGTTGACCGTGGGCGGTGGCGTGCGAACCGTCGAGGAGATGCGGGACGTGCTGCGCGCCGGTGCCGACAAGGTCTCGCTCAACACCGCCGCCGTGGCGGACCCGGCCCTGATCGAGCGCTGCGCCGCCCAATTCGGCAGCCAGGCCGTCGTCGTGGCGATCGACGCCCGGCGACGCGGCGTGGAGGCGGGTAGTCCGGGCGGTCCGGGCGAGACCGGGGCGCGGCAGGCCGGGGCCGGGCCATGGTTTTGGGACCGGTCCGCGCGCCTGGGAGGTCGTCGTACAGGGCGGTCGCGAGACGACGGACCTCGACGCGGTCGCCTGGGCCGAACGGGCCGTCGCCCTGGGAGCCGGCGAGCTGCTCGTCACCTCGATCGACCGCGACGGAACGGGGTCGGGCTTCGATACGGACCTGCTGCATGCCATCACGTCGCGAGTGACGGTGCCGGTCATCGCCTCGGGCGGAGCCGCGGGACCGGCCGATTTCGTGGCCGCCGTGCGCGACGGTGGCGCCGACGCCGTGTTGGCGGCCTCGATCTTCCACCGGCGGATCCATTCGATCGCGTCCGTGAAGGCGGCGATGGATGCGGCCGGCCTGCCCGTTCGATCCGCGCCGGAGTTCGCGGCGTGAGCGAGGTCGCCGCAGCGGCCGCGGCAATGGACCCGACGCCCGCGGCTCCACCCGTGCCCCGTGTTCGCTTCGGGCCTGATGGGCTCGTTCCGGCGGTCGTCCAGGACGCCGCCGACGGCGGGGTGTTGATGCTGGCCTGGATGGACGCGGAGGCCCTGTCTGCGACGCTCGACACCGGCGAGGTCCATTTCCATTCCCGGTCGCGCGACCGGCTCTGGCGCAAGGGCGAGACGAGCGGCAACGTCCTCCGCCTGGTCGGGCTCGCGGTCGACTGCGATGGTGACGCCCTGCTCGTCACGGCCGCCCCGGTCGGCCCCACCTGCCACCGCGGGACCCGGTCGTGCTTCGATCCGGAGGATGACTCGGCGGATGCGGCGACGTCGCCACGCAAAGAGGGATTTGTTTGGCTCGAGACGCTCTGGGCCACGATCGTTTCCCGAGCCGCTTCCCGACCGGCGGGCTCCTATACGACCAGCCTGTTGGACGGTGGCGTCGACGCCGTCGGCCGCAAGGTCACCGAAGAGGCGACGGAATTGCTGCTCGCCGCCAAGGACGACGCGATGGCCTCCACCGAAACGACCCGCGCCGCCATCGCCGAGGAGGCCGCCGATCTCCTGTACCACGCGCTGGTCCTGTTGGCCGAGCGGGGCGTGCCACCGTCCGCGGTCGTCACGGCGCTGCGGAGCCGTCACCCCGGTTAGCGCGCCGTCACGCCCCATAATGCGAACTGACACGCCGCAGGCCCGTGGCCGCCCTGCTGACCGCCAGGCCCGTCGCAGACCCGCAGGCCCTTGAACGTGCGTCTGATGCAACCTTTCGCCAACCCCTTGCATGAAATGCACATTCCGTCGGCTCGGGCCGTCCTGCGAGTCCGGAATGTGCATCCGATGCAACTTTTTGGGCGCCCCGGTCCGCCCAGCGCGCCCCCAGGTGCTCAACCCGTGCATCAGGAGCAAGAAATCGGCACGTTTGGGCCTTCCTCGCCCCACCCGACGTCAGTTATGTGCATCCGACGCAACGCCCGCCAGCGCGGAGCGCGCCACGGCCCAGCGCGGAGCGCGCCGCAGGCCCGTGGCCGCCGCGCGTCGGCGTCACCCGGCCAGCCCCCAGCCACACCCCGCCCCGACCCGACGACCGGGTCAGCCCGCCCGGCGACCGATCTCCCGACGGCGCTTGCCGATCCGCACCTCGAGCCACTCCCCGGCGATCGGCTGCGGGACGAATGCCGCGTCAGACACCCGCTCGCCGTTGATCGTGACGCCGCCACCCGCGATCATCCGGCGCGCCTCGCCGCGCGACCCCAGGACCCCGGCCTCCGCGAGGAGCGCGGCCGCGCCCGCCGCAAGCGTGGCCGTATCGAACGTGAACCCGCCGGTCGACTCATACAACGCCAGGAGCACGGCGGGGTCCGCGATCGGTGCAGCGGCGAAGATCGCCTCGGAGTCCGCGATCGCGTCCACGGCGGCCGGCTCGCCATGCGTTCGCGCCGTGATGTCGCGGGCCAGCGCCCGTTGCGCGGCGCGCGTCTCCGGCCGGGAGGCAGAATTCGGCCTCGAGGGCCTCGATCTCGTCGCGGCCGAGCTCCGTGAACCAGCGCAGGTACGTCCCGACATCCCGGTCATCGGTGTTGAGCCAGTACTGGTAGAACGCGAACGGCGTGGTCCGCTTCGGATCCAGCCAGACCGATTTGCCGGTCTCGCTCTTGCCGAACTTGGTCCCCGACGGCGACAGCAGCAGCTTGTAGGCCAGGCCATGCGCCGGATGGGCGTCCTCCCCTGCCCCGCTGGTGCGGCGGATGAGCTCGAGACCGGCCGTGATGTTGCCCCACTGGTCCGCGCCGCCCATCTGGAGCTCCACGCCCAGCTCCCGATGGAGGTAGGCGAAGTCGTAGGCCTGCAGCAGCATGTAGCTGAACTCGGTGAACGACAGCCCGCGGTCCATGCGCACCTGGACGGACTCCTTGCCGAGCATGTACGGGATCGTGAAGTGCTTACCGGTGTCGCGCAGGAAGTCGATCAGGGACAACTCGCCCAGCCAGTCGAGGTTGTTGACCATCGTGGCGGCGCCCGAGCCCGGCGAGAAGTCCAGGAAGCTCTCCAGCTGTGCCCGCAACGCCACGAGGTTGCCCTCGAGCGTGGCCCGGTCCAGGAGGTTGCGCTCCGACGACCGACCCGACGGGTCGCCGATCATGCCCGTCCCGCCACCGACCACGGCCACCGGGCGCCCGCCGTGGCGCTGCAAGCGCAGCAGACCGAAGATCGGCACCAGGTGCCCGACATGCAGCGAATTGGCGGTGGGGTCGAAGCCGATATACCCCGCGATCGAGTCGCCTGACGCGAGCCGCGCCGGCAGGCCGGGCGTGGTCTCATGGAGGATCCCGCGCCATTCGAGCTCATCCAGCAGGCCCGCGGCAGGCGCAGCCGGGCGGTTCACCGTCACAGGGAGCCGAGCCGCATCGTCCCTGACGGGGTACGCGAGTACGAACGTTCGTTCACGGACCCTATGCTATCGTGCGGCCTTAGATGCAGACCACCCTCGCGCGGCGGCAGCGTCACAGACGCTCCCAGGCCCGCCGGCCGACCAGGCGTGGCGGGTCGACCCTTCGTCGCATCCTCATCGCCATCCCGATCATCCTCCTCCTCGTCAGCCTCTTGCTGGCCGGAGCGGGTGCGCTCTTCACCGTGGCCGCCTACAACTACTACGCGGCCGGTTTGCCGGACCCCGAGGAAGCGCTGACCAAGCTCGATTTCGAGCAACAGACCATCGTCTACGACCGCACGGGCAAGGTCGAGCTCGCCCGCCTGGGTACCCTGCGGCGCGAGCTCGTGACGTTCGACGAGATCCCCGGTGAGATGCTCGACGCGACGACGGCGATCGAGGACAAGGATTTCTGGGTCAACGCCGGGTTCGACCCGTTCGGCATCGTCAGCGCGGGGCTCGACACGCTCTCCGGCCGGCCGCGCGGGGCCTCGACGATCACCCAGCAGCTCGTCCGCAATCGGCTCCTGCCCGCCGAGGCGTTCGCGGACACCACCTACGAGCGCAAGATCCGCGAGATCATCCAGTCGATCCGCCTGACGGAGGCGTACCCGGGCGACGAGGGCAAGCAGGAGATCATCACCGCCTACCTGAACAACAACTTCTACGGCAACTCGACGTACGGGGTGAAGGCCGCGGCCAAGGGCTACTTCGGCAAGAAGCTCGAGGATCTGACCCTTGCCGAGCACGCCATCCTCGCCGCGATCCCCCAGTCCCCGACCCGGTTCGACCTGGTGCGCAACGCCGAGGAGGTGTGTGCCGACGTGGTCGAGCCGGAGACGACCGAGGCCGACGCCGAGGAGGCCGACCTTGCCGACTGCAAGGAGGTCCAGCTCGTCGTCCCGGACACCAGCGAGATCGTGCAGCGTCGCAACTACATCCTCGACCTCATGCGGACGCGCAGCCCCCTGACCGGCAAGCAGCACACGGCCGCGGAGTACGAGGAGGCCAAGCTCGAGCCGGCCGTGATTCGCAAGCAGGTCTCCGCGACGTGGCGGGCGCCGCACTTCGTGTGGCAGGTCCGCGATGCGCTGGTGACCATCGTCTGCCCGGACCATCCGGAAGACTGCACCGAGGTCGACACGGGTGGCTACCGCGTCGAGACCAGCCTCAACTGGGACATGCAGAAGATCACCGAGAAGTGGGTCTATGTCGCGTCCCGGGCGCCGCAGTCCAAGAACGCACGAAAGATCCTGGCGCAGAAGAAGATCCCGCAGAAGGAGTGGGGTTGGATCCTCAACCTGCGGGGTCGAAACCTGCACAACGCCGCGGCGGCCGTGATCGACTACCGGACCGGCGAGGTCCTGTCCTACGCGGGCAGCGCGAGCTACACGGCCAAGGGCACGAAGCGGTTCCAGCCCGAGTTCGACGTGCTGAGCAAGGGCTGGCGGCAGCCAGGATCGGCGATCAAGCCGATCGACTACGCGATCGGCATCGAGGACGAGGTCCTGACGGCGAGCACGATGTTCATGGACGTCGTGACCGACTTCGGCCGGGGCTTCACCCCGACCCAGGCCGATAAGCTCGAGCGCGGACCCGTCCGCCTCCGCAGCGCCCTGCAGTTCTCCCTGAACGTGCCGGCTATCAAGGGCACGATCATGCAGGGACTCGACCACACGTTCGAGCGGAGCCAGGACTTCGGCCTCAGCTACCCGAGCACCGCGGCGCCGGTCCTGTCGATGGGCATCGGCACCCTCGAGACGCACCCGATCGACATGCTGACCGCCTACGGCACGATCGCCAACGGCGGCGTCCGGATGCCCCGCCAGATGATCAAGAGGGTCGTCGACGAGAACGGCAAGCAGATCTGGCCGCTCGACGACCAGAAGCCCGAGGGCGTCGAGGTCATCAGCCCGCAGGCCGCCTACATCATCACCGACATCCTGGCTGGGAACACCGTCATGAAGACGAACCCGCACTGGGGCAAGTTCGCGATCTATCGCAAGGGCGTCCGTCGGCCGGCGGCCTACAAGACCGGCACGACGAGCGACAACCGCGATGTCCATGCCTACGGCTATCTCGCCCCGCCCAAGGACCCCGATCGGGCGGCCCTCGCTGCCGGGGTCTGGATGGGCAACAGCAACAACGAACCGAACAAGGGCAGCCTGTCACTCGACTCGTCGGCCCCGTTGTGGTCGGCCCTGCTCGAAGAGGTCAGCCTCAAGGCGGGGATCTCCAAGTTCCAGCCGCCGGGCGGCCTCCAGACCGCCACCGTCGACGCGTTCACCGGCCTCAAGCCCGGGCCGTTCACGAAGAAGACGGTCAAGGAGCTGTTCCTGCCGGGCACCGTCCCGACGGAGCGCGAGACCATCCGGGTGTCGCTGGCCGTCGACGCCGAATCGGGCCTGCTGTGGCGCGACGGGTGCGTCGGACCGAAGATCCAGCGCGGCTTCTTCGACCTTCGCGAGGTCGAGAGCAACTTCCCGGCCTGGCAGAAGGCGAACCGGCAATGGGCCGCCCGAGCGGCGAAGGGCCCCGGGGTCAGAGGTGGTCCCGAAGGCACCAGGACGGCCTACTTCTATGACGGCCGGTTCCGTCCGTACGGCGCGTCCTGGGGCGCACCGTTCGCGCCCCGGAGCAAGTGCCCGCTGGCGCCGCCACCGGAGCCACCGGCCTGCGAACCCCTGGCCAGCGGCGAGCCGATCGTGCCGTGTGTGACGCCGCCACCGGACGACGATGGTGAGGGTGGCGGAGGCGGCGGGGGCCAGCGGCCTCCCAAGACACCGAGGCCACCCAAGCCGAACTGACCGCCCGCGCCCCGGGCGCCCGTCAGAGGGTGACGATCGTCGCCCCGTCGCCGCCCTCGCCGCGCTCCCCGGGGCGCGCCGATCGCACGAGCGGGTGCGCCGCGACGGTCTCACGGACGGCATCGCGCAAGGCTCCCGTGCCCAGCCCATGGATGACGGTGACCGAGCCGAGCCCCGCCAGGCTCGCATCGTCGAGATAGCGACCCAGCGCCTCGAGGGCTTCCTCGACCCGTGCTCCCCGCAGGTCGAGCGACGAGGCCACGCTGCGTGCGCGTTCGAGGCGGAGGGTCCCGGCATTCGTTCCACCCGTGCCCGTCCCGCCTTCTGACGGGGAGGCGGCCGGCCGGCCGAGCGCCGGCTCCAGGTCCTCGGTGTCCACCAAGACGCGCATACCGCCGGCCTCGAGCGTGGCTCGCCCACCCTTGTCGATCGCCGCGATGCGCCCCTCCCAGCCGCCCGAACGCGCCCGCGCGCGATCGCCGACCCGCCACGAACGCGGCGCCGACGGCACGGGTTCCGGAGCGGTCTCGACCGCCGGCAGTCTCGCGGCGATCGCCTCGGCGCGGCCGACCGCCGCGTCCAGCGAACCCACGGTCACGGTCTCACGCTCGAGCGCGCGACGGGTCTCGGCGAGCTCGGCGCGGAGGTCTTCCACGACGCGATCCGCCTCCAGCCGCGCCGCCCGGACGTGCTCGTCGCGTTCCTGGCGGGCCTTGCGGCGTTCCTCGGCCGCGGTTCGCAGGGCGTCCGACGCGCGGGTCTCGGCATCGCGCGCCCGATCCAGCGCCTCGCTCGTCTCCCCCTCGGTGGCCTTGATGGCGGCCAGGGTGGCCTCGAAGGACCGCTGCGCCTCGGTCAGGCGCGATCGGGCGTCGGCCACGATGGCTTCGGGCAGGCCCAGCCGCTCGGCGATCGCGAAGGCCTGGCTGCCGCCGGGCAGCCCGATCGTCAGCCGGTAGGTCGGCGACAGGGTCTCGAGGTCGAATTCGACCGCGGCGTTGCTGGCCCCCGGGGTCGTGTGGGCGTACGCCTTGAGCTCCGCGTAGTGGGTCGTGGCGGCCACGATCGCACCCGCGCGGATGAAGTGGTCGAGCAGCGCCTGCGCCAGGGCGGAACCCTCGGTCGGGTCGGTCCCAGCGCCGAGCTCGTCGAGGAGCACGAGGGTGGCCGGGCCGGCGTCCTCCACGATGGTCGTGATCCGGCGGAGGTGGCCCGAGAACGTGGAGAGGGATTGGGCGATCGACTGCTCGTCGCCGATGTCGGCGAAGACGTCGCGCCAGACCGGCAGGCGGCTCCCGGCCGAGGCCGGGATGTGCAGCCCGCTCTGGTGCATCAGGCTGAGCAGGCCGAGCGTGCGCAGGGTCACGGTCTTGCCGCCGGTATTCGGCCCCGTGACGACCAGCGCCGTGTAGCCGTCGCCGATCCGGATGTCGATCGGCACCACGCGCCCGGTCAGACCCGGATGCCGCGCGGACAACAGGATGACCTCGGGGCGGTCGGCGGTCTCGGCCCGCGTCCCGTCCATGTCCGCCGCAAGGCTGGCCTTGGCCGCCCACAGGTCGAACCGCGCGAGCGCCTCGAGCGTCTCGCGCAGCCCCGCGGCGTTGGCCGCGACGAGCGCCGACAGTTCGTCGAGGATGCGGGCGATCTCCTCCTGCTCCGCGACCTGCGCCTCGCGCCAGGCATTCCCGAGCTCGACCGCCACGAGCGGCTCGACGAACAGCGTCTGCCCACTGCCCGAGGCGTCGTGGACGATGCCCTTGACCCTGGACCGCGCCTCGGCCTTGACCGGGACGACGTAGCGCCCGTTGCGGAGCGTCACGATGGGTTCCTGGAGGGCGTTCCCGAGCTCCGCGCCGACGAGCGCGTCCAGCCGCCGGCGCAACCGGTCGTAGGCGACCCGCACGGCCGCGCGCAAGCCGCCCAGCCGCGGTGAGGCCGTGTCGAGCAGCTCACCGACCGGGTCGAAGCTGCGCGCGAGGGTACTGCGGACGGCCGGCAGCGCGTGGAGCTCGCGCTGGAGATCGCGCAGGAGCGACCGCCGCTCGTCCGTGAGCGACGTCGCGAGCCGCGCGGTCGCGTCGAGCGTCTCGGCGATCTCGAGGAACTGCTCCGGATCCAGCCGTCCGCCGCGCGCGGCGCGCTCGATGGCCGGACCGATGTCGTGGGCCGCCCCGATCCCGACTCCTGGACGGTCCTCGAGCAGGGCGCGGGCCTGGTCGGTTTCGTCGAGCCGGCGGGCGACGACGACCGGATCGGAGGACGGCTCCATGGCCTCCGCCAGGCGACGCGACGGCCCGAACGAGGTCGCCGCCGCCAGCCGCTCGCGGACGAGCGGGAACTCGAGCAGGGCCTGCGAGCGGGCGTCCATCAGCCCGTCGTGGGGCCGGTCCGTGCCTCGCCGGCGCTCACCCACGCCGCGGGCGACCCGGACACGGACCGGTGGTTCGCGACGGCATACCGCCACGGCCGGTGCGCCCAGTCCGCGCCGGCATAGCCGACCCCGACCCGGGCACCCGCGAGGATCCGGTCGGGCGCGACCGTGTCGGCCGCATCCCCCGGGTCGCGCTCGAGCCGGAGCGGACCGGCTGGGTCACACAGGTCGACGCCCGTCCAGGACGTGTCGACCCCGAAGGCGGCCGCGACCAGGCCCGGCCCGCTGGCGAGCCGATGATCGGGCGTCCGCTCGAGGCGCTCCCGTGCGGCCGCCGCCCCGGCATCCGTTCGGGCGGATCGGCGGCGGCGATCCACGGTCAGCCGATCGGTCCGCATCAGCTCGACCCCGGCGAGCGGCTCGACGGCCCGGATGAGCACCGCGGACGCCAGGCCGGCCGGCCCGACGACCACGTTCAGACAGTCGTACATCCCGTAGACAAGGTACACGTAGGCGATGCCGGAGGGCCCGGCCATGACCCGGTTCCGGCTCGTCGTCCCGAAGCGGGCGTGCGAGGCCAGGTCCTCGGGACCGGCGTAGGCCTCGACCTCGACGATGCGCGCCGCACGTCGCCCGGTCTCGTCTTCGCGGACGAGGCGAACACCCAGCAGGCGCGGAGCCACGATCTCCGCGGGGCCGGCGAGCCGGTCGCGATCGAGGACGCTCAGGCCGCGGTGGAGTAGTAGACCTTGATCGCGTCCGGGATGAACAGCCCGAACACCGTGAAGAATCCAGGGATCAGCGTGGCCTGGAAGTAGTCGACGATCCGCGAGGTCTCGAGCGCGGTCCACAGGTCACGCAGCCCGAGCAGCTCCTGCGGGTCCGGGGCGATCCCCGGGATCAGGAAGAACGAGCCCAGGATGATCAGCACGACCCCCAGGATGATCCCGGCCTCGATCACGCCGAGGATGCCCCCGATGATCTCGTCGACGAAGCGCGCCTTCGCGAACAACGGTTGGGGCTTGTAGAAACCCTGTGCCACGAGGGCGAACGCGAGGGCCGAGGCGACGAATACCGTGCCGAAGCCGACCATGGATGCGTACTGGCGCGAGAATTGCGCCCAGTTGTTGCCCAGGAACGAACCGAGCGGCTCGTAGAGGTTGGCGGCCAGCAGGAACGAGAACATGATCGACCCGATGCCGATCAATCGGCGGATCGTGCCCTGGGCGAAGCCGAGCACGAAGAAGCCCATGAAAAAGAGGACGAGCAGCAGGTCGGTCGCGCCGATTCCGCCGAGGAACTCCCCGAAGTCCACCGTCCCTCCTTGGAACGTAACGGTTCGCCCGAGCCGACCGGCCCGGGGCCGCGCAAGGGTAGCAGCGGGATTCGAGGGGTCGCAAGCGGGACGAAGGTCGTGGGCGAGCGGTACGGAGCGGGGTGGACTGGTGCGGTCTGGTGCGGTTCAGGTCCGGAGATGACCGTCCACGTCGGTGGCGAGACCGCCCCTGACGTCGGCGACGGCCCGATCGACCTCATCCTCGGTCAGGGTGCGGTCGCTGGCCCCGAAGACGAGCCGGAAGGCGAGGCTCCGTCGATCGTCCGGGAGCGGCCGGCCACGGTAGATGTCGAACAGCTCGACCGACCCGAGCAGCGGGCCCGCGTGCTGGCGGATGGCGGCCTCGACCTCGCCGGCAGGCCGATCGGCCGGCACGACGACCGCGAGATCTCGCTCGACGACCGGATGCCGCGACGGCGTACGCCCCAGCGGCACGGCCGGCTGGCCGCCGGACAGTCCGGCCACGGCCAGCTCCGCGACGACGATCCGCTCGGCTCGCAACCCGAGCTCGTCGATCAGTGCCGGATGGAGCTCGCCGATCCGGCCGGCCAGCGCATCCCCCGCCGCGACCATGGCGGCCCGTCCCGGGTGGAGCGTGGGGTCGTCCCTCAGCGGCGTGTAGGCCGGCCGAGGCATGCCCAGGACACGCGCCACGAGATCGATGATCCCCTGACCGTCGTCGAAGTCGTAGGGGCGAGCGGGCCGGTTCCAGGCGGGAATCTCGGCCGGTCCGGTCAGGACAAAGCCGAGCCGCCACCATTCGTGGGTGCCCTCGCCATCGTCGAGCGCCCCATAGCCCTTGCCGATCTCGAAGATCGCGACATCCGGCCGGCCCTGGCGCAGGTTCGTGTCGGCGACCTCGAGCAGGCTGCCGAGCAACCGCTGGCGCATGACCGAGTGCTGGCTGGAGAGTGGATTGGTGACGGTCACGGGGCGACCATTCGCCGCGCCCTCGCCGGGAACGACCGGATCCTCGACAGCCGGGAAGCGCTCCACCATCGCCGGCGACACGAGGGCGAAGGACACCGCCTCCGAGAGCCCCGCGCCGGCGAGCTCGCCCCGGATCCTGTCGCGGAGTCGGAGCGGTGAGGGCCGATACGGCGGCATGGGGGTGTGGGGCAGGATGTCCGGGATGAGCTCGTAGCCACGGACGCGAGCAACCTCTTCGGCGACATCTGCCTCGAGGACGAGGTCTCGACGCCAGGGCGGGACGATCGCCACGAGTGCATCGGCGGCCTCGGCGTCGACCTCGATCGGTTGTGCACCACCGGCCACGGCGATCCGGGTCCCCGCTGGTAGCGGCTCCGTCAGGATTCCGACACGTGCCAGCAGGTCCTGCTGCTCGGCCGCCGGGACGTCCACGCCGAGCAACCGCCCGATGCGACGCGGGCGGAACGCGACCCGCGCGGGCTCGGGTTCGGTCGGGTTGGTGTCGATCGCGCCGGCCGCCACCGTGCCGCCGGCCCATGCCTCGATCAGGCGTGCGCTCCGATCGGCCCCGAGCTTCGCGAGCCGCTGCTCCTGCCCCTTCTCGAAACGGAGGCTCGCCTCGGACCGGAGCGCGTACCGGAACGCGGTACGCCGGATGCTGACCGGATCGAAGATCGCCGATTCGATGGCGACATTGGTCGTCGTGCCCGTGACCTCCGACGCCGCACCGCCCATGACACCGGCGATCCCCAGGGGCCCGGCAGGATCGGCGATGAGCAGCGTGTCCGGATCGAGCTCGCGGTCGACATGATCGAGCGTCTCGAGGCGCTCGCCCGGACGGGCCAGTCGGACGATGATCCGACCGTCGTGCACGGCCGCCGCGTCGAAGGTGTGGATCGGCTTCCCGAGCTCGAGCATCACGTAGTTGCTCACATCGACGACGTTGCTGACCGGCCGCTGTCCCGCCGCAAGGAGGCGCATCTGGACCCAGTCCGGTGACGGACCGACGCGCACGCCGTCCACCAGGCGAGCCACGAACCGGGGGCACAGGGCTGGCTCCTCGACCTCGACTGCCAACCGACCCTCGATCGGCGCGCCGGTCTCGGGCGGATCGGTGTCCGGGAACCGGATCTCGCCACCGGTGACGGCTGCCACCTCGCGGGCGAGGCCGATCATCGAGAGGGCATCGCCACGGTTCGGTTTCACGTCGACGTCCAGCACGACGTCGCCATACAGGTCGGCCAGCGGCGCGCCGAGGGGTGCGTCGGGCGGCAGGATGAGGATGCCGTCCGCATCGGCGGTCAGACGCAGCTCGTCGCCGGAGCACAGCATGCCGTTGCTCGTGACACCCATCTTCTCCGTGCGCTCGATCTGCCGCCCGCCGGGCAGGACCGCTCCCGGCAGGGCCACCGGAACGCGCTGGCCGGCCGCGATGTTCGTCGCGCCGCACACGATCTCGAGTGGCTCACCGCCGTCGACCGTTACCGTCGTGAGCGACAGGCGGTCGGCGCGTGGATGACGCTCGACGCTGATCAGCTCCCCCACGACGACGTTCTGCCAGTCCTCGCCCCAGTGTTCGAGGCCCTTGACCTCCATGCCGAGGAGCGTCAGCCGCTCGGCCAGCTGCTCGGGGGTCAGTTCGATGTCGACGTAGTCACGGAGCCACGACAGCGGCACTCTCACCGGAACTGTCCCAGGAACCGCAGATCGTTCTCCATGTACAGGCGCAGGTCGCCGACGCTGTGGCGCAGGTTGGCGATCCGCTCGACGCCCATCCCGAAGGCGAAGCCCTGGTACCGCTCCGGGTCGAGACCGCCGTACTGGAGCACGACCGGATGGACCATCCCAGCGCCAAGGATCGTCATCCAGCCGCTGCGCGAGCAGGCCGGACAGCCCGAACCGCCGCAGACCACGCACTCGACATCGAACGCGACCGACGGCTCGGTAAAGGGGTAGTACCCCGGCCGGAAGCGGGTTCGCTTGTCCGCGCCGTACATCGCCTTGGCGAACTGGTCCAGGAGACCCTTGAGGTCGCCCATCGTCGTGCCCTCGTCGACCATGAGGCCCTCGACCTGGAAGAACTCCGAGGCGTGGCTCGCGTCGATGGCCTCGTAGCGGAAGCACCGGCCCGGGAGCAGCGCGCGGATCGGCGGGCGCTCCTCGTGCATGACCCGGATCTGACCTGGTGACGTGTGGGTGCGCAGCAGATGCCCCTCGACGTCGACGTAGAGCGTGTCCCACAGGTCGCGCGCCGGGTGGTCGGGTGGGATGTTGAGCATCTGGAAGTTGCGGACGTCGTCCTCGATCTCGGGTCCTTCGTAGACCACGAAGCCGAACTGCCCGAAGATCTCGGCGATCTCGGCGATGGTCTCGTTGATCGGGTGGCGGCTGCCGCGCTTGATCGGACGGCCGGGCGTCGTGACGTCGATCGCCTCGGCACGCAACCGGGCGCTCAGCTCCGATCCGCGCAGCTCGGATCCGCGCTCCTCGAGTGCCCGCTCGATGGCCGTGCGAACGCTGTTCGCGATGGCACCGACCTTCGGGCGCTGGTCGACCGGCAGCGCACCGATCCCGCGCAGGACGGCCGTCAACCGGCCCTTCTTGCCGAGGATCTCGAGCTCGAGGGCCTCGAGGGCCGCGACGTCTCCGGCGGCCTCGACCGCGGCCGATGCCTCTCCCTGGAGGGCCTCGAGGTCGCGGGTCAGGTCGGCGAGGTCCACGTTGCTCCTCGAATCACGAACCCTCGACCGATCACCGTGGTCGAGGGTCTGCGATCCACCCTCGGAGGGCCGAGCGCGCGGTCCTCGAGCGCATCGGCCCGAGGATTATGCGGCCTTGGCCAGCTCGACGATGCGACCGAACGTCCCGCTGTCGCGGACCGCCAGGTCGGCCAGGATCTTGCGGTCGATCTCGATCTGGGCCTTCTTGAGGCCGGCGATGAACTGCCCGTAGGTCAGCCCGTTCTGCCGTGCAGCCGCGTTGATCCGGACGATCCAGAGCTCGCGCATCTGGCGCTTGCGCTGCTTGCGGTCGCGTGTCGCGTAGGCAAGCGCGTGCAGCAGCGCCTCGCGCGCCGGCTTGATCAGCTTCGACTTGGTGCCCTTGCGACCTTCGGCCGCCTTGAGCAGGCGCTTGTGGCGCTTGTGGGAGGTGACGCCTCGCTTGACTCGTGCCATGACGGTCCTGGAGCTCCTAGAGGTACGGCAGCAGGCGGCGGACCTGCTTGGTATGGGCCGGCGGGAACAGTGCCTTGCCGGCGTACCGGCGCGTCCGCCGGGACGACTTGATCTCGAGGTGATGGCCGCGCCAGGCCTTGACCCGGATGTACTTGCCCGAGCCCGTCACGCCGATGCGCTTCTGGGCCGCCTTGTGGCTCTTCATCTTGGGCACGGTCGGCTCACTCTCCTGTTCGGACCGGCTCGGGAGCCGGCTTCGATTCGCTTCTGGTCGCGGTCGGGGCCGTGGCCGCGGTCGCCGCGGCGGCTGGCTGGGCCGCTGGTTTCGTCTTCGTCGCGCCGTCCTGGGCCGGCGCCGTTGCCGGTGTCGGCGCCGTCGCCTTGGCCGGTGCCTCGGTCTTGGCCGGTGCCTCGGTCTTGGCCGCGCTCGTGGCCGGAGCCGCTACCGACGCTGGTGCCGTGGCACCGTCCGTCGGCTCGGCCGGGATGGCCAGGGCGTCCGCCGGTACCTCGTCGACCGCGTGCTTGCGGTCCGGAGCGTCGTGGCTCTTGGGCTTGTGGGTCGACGCCATCGTGATATGCATCGACTTGCCTTCGAGCAACGGCGTCCGTTCCGCGACCCCGTGGTCCTTGACTCGTTCCACGAACCTGGCGATAAGGTTCCGCCCGATCTCCGGGTGGGTCAGCTCCCGTCCGCGGAAACGGACGGTCACCTTGATCCGATCGCCATCCTCGAGGAACTCGATCGCGCGGTGGACCTTCGTATCGAAGTCGCCGGTGCCGATCTTCGGCGACAGGCGAACCTCCTTGAAGGTGACCGAGCGCTGCTTGCGCTTGGCTTCCTTCTCCCGCTTGGTCAGCTCGTACTTGTACTGACCGAAGTCGAGGAACTTGACCACCGGGGGCTGCGCCATCGGGGCGACCTCGACGAGATCGTACCCTCGCTCCTGCGCCATCTCGAGGGCCTGTGGCGTGGGCATCACACCCAGCTGAGCACCCTCTTCATCGACTACCCGGACCTGTGGGATCCGGATCATCTGGTTGACTCGCAGGTCTCGACTGATGGTTCACCCCTTGTTCAGTGCTGGTCCCGTTCGACCGGCATGGGGGCATACGTCCCCCTACCGGGCGAGCCGGCAGGATAGCACACAGGTTCTGAACCCGACAACGGATCGGCCGGGGCAGGTTGGCTACCTGGACCGTCCGCGCGGCGGTCGCTTGTCGGAGGCGTGCCGGCCGCGTGCCGGCCGCGTGTCGGGGGCGCATCGGGGGCCCGTGTCGGGGGCGCGTCGGCGGGCCGAGCCGACCTCGACGCGACTCTGCGCCGACTATGCGGCCCGAAGCCCTACTCGCGTCACGCAGCGGGACCCGGCACTCAGCGCCGGAAGGCGGGACCCAGGTCGCGCACCCGCTCATCGCGGATCGGCACGTGGACGAGACCCACGAGGATGGCGGCGATGGCGCCGCCGATCATGCCGAGGGCGAGGTCCAGCAGCGTGTCGGCGTACGCGCTCGCGGCCTCGGGGGAGCCGGGCACGAACGTCACGAACTCGGCGAACTCCCAGACGACGGCGGACGTGACGGCCCAAGCAAACGCGAGCAAGACGCGCGTCCGATATCCCCACGGGCCGGCGCGGAGCAGCAGCGCGATGGCCGCGGTGTGGAGGAACCAGTTGATGACGTGGTTCGCGTCATCCCACAGCTCGATCGTGTCGTAGAGGTCGAGCGCATTGCCCGCGACATCGATGAGGAACGGCAGGCTGAGCAGGACGTCGGCCGCGACGGGAAAGCCCATCTGCGACCGTCCGAGGAGCCGCCAGCCGATGGGCAGCACGAGCAGGGCGATCGGATACGCGATCGCACGACCCACGAATGCCTTGCCGGTGAACTGGGGAAGGTCCGGGTTGAGGACCGCCCATGCCAGCAGTCCAACGGTCGCGGCCTTGATGGCAAGGTCCACGACCAGCAGGAGGCGCCAGCCCCAGGCCGAGCCTCGCGACGATGACGCCATGCGCGCGACCTTACTCGACCAGCGTCGCGCTATCCGACCCGTCGAGCGCGCGATTCTTCGGCCAGCCGGTCCGCGAACGCCTCCCACGGCTCGGGGGATTGCTGCTCCCCTGCCCTGGTCCTTGGCGACGCGGTCCGAGCCTCGATCTCGCGGTCGCCGAGCACGACCATATACGGCACCTTCTGCTCCTGGGCCGTCCGGATCTTGTACTGCATCCGGTTCGACGAGCCGTCCACCTCCACGCGCAGGCCGCGCGAGCGGAGCACGCCGGCGAACTCCTCGGCCGCCTCGATGTGCCGGTCCGCGATGGGGATCACGACGGCCTGGACCGGCGCCAGCCAGAGCGGGAAGGCGCCCGCGAAGTGCTCGACGAGGATGCCGATGAACCGTTCGAGCGATCCGTAGATCGCGCGATGGATCGCGATCGGTCGCTGCGGCTGGCCACCCTCGTCGATGTAGGTCAGGTCGAATTGTTCCGGCAGCATCACGAGGTCGATCTGGATCGTCGCCATCTGCCACTCCCGGCCGAGTGCGTCGTCGATGTAGATGTCGATCTTCGGCGCATAGAACGTGCCGTCCTTCGGCTTCAGCTCATAGCTGATGTCCGCGGCCGCAAACGCCTCCTTGGTCAGCTGTTCCGCGCGCTCCCAGAGCGCCGGGTCGCCGATCGCCTTGTCCGGTTTGGTCGCGAAGCTGAAGCGTGGCTCGAGGCCGACCCAGCCATAGGCCTCGCGAACCTCGTCGAGGAGGGCGACGATCTCGTCGGTCAGCTGGTCGGGGCGAACGTAGAGGTGCGCATCGTCCTGGATGAACTGCCGGACGCGGGTCAGCCCCGACAGCGTCCCCGACCGTTCGTTCCGGTGGAGCCGGCCGAATTCGCTGAAGCGCAGCGGCAGGTCGCGGTACGACCGGAGCTTCGATCGGTAGATGAACGTGGACTCGGGGCAGTTCATCGGCTTGAGGCTGAATGTCTGGTTCTCCGACTCGACCAGGAACATGTTGTCGCGGTACAGGTCCCAGTGCCCCGACTGCCGCCAGAGCTTCTCGGAGACGAGGATCGGCGTGCTCACCTCCTCGTACCCGCGCCGCTGCTGCAGCTCGCGCATCGCGCCTTCCAGGGTCCGCCAGATGCGCTGGCCCTTCGGATGCCAAAAGGCAGACCCGGGCGAGACATCGTGGAAGGAGAACAGGTCGAGCGCGACGCCCAGCCGCCGATGATCGCGCTTCTTCGCCTCGGCCCGGCGCTCGAGGTAGCGGTCGAGCTCCTCCTGCGTCGCCCAAGCCGTGCCGTAGACGCGCTGGAGCATCGGCCGCTTCTCCTCGCCGCGCCAGTACGCCCCGGCGGTGCCGAGCAGCTTGAACGGGCCGATCTTCCCCGTGCTGGCGACGTGCGGGCCGCGACACAGGTCGATGAACGGTCCCTGTCGGTAGAAGGTCGTCGGCGGCATCGGCGTGCCGTCCCGCTCCGCCGCGGCCTTCAGATCGTCGATGATCTCGACCTTGAACGGCTGGTCAGCCTCGACCAGCGCATCGCGCGCCGCCTCGGGAGTCTCCTCGCTGAACTCGAACGGGTGGTCCGCGGCGATCGATTCACGCATGCGCGCCTCGATGGCCGGCAGGTCCTCGGGCGTCAGCGGCCGCGGCAACAGGAAGTCGTAGTAGAACCCGTCGTCGATGACGGGACCGATCCCGAGCTTCGTGCCCGGGAACAGGTCGAGGACCGCCTCGGCGAGGACGTGCGCCGCGCTGTGACGCATCGGCCCCAGCTCGCCGGCGGCACCGTGGTCCATAAGCTCGTCCGCGGCCTTGCGCTCGGGCGCGTCGAGGACCACTTCGTCGACTTCGATGTCGGCTTCATCGACCATGCTTGTTCCTCCGGAATCACAAAACCCCTCGTCCATTGGCTGGACGAGAGGTTGCTCCCGCGGTCCCACCGGCCTTCACCGCCGCCCGAGGGCGACCGTGCGCTCGTCGTCGCGCTAACGGGCGACACCCGGATCGGTTCACCGATCGCTCGCGGGTGGTGACGGTCCGAGATCGATCGCCGGGTCTTGCAGCCTGGGCCCCGGCTCTCTGCGATCGTCCGGATCGGACCGCGCGTCCCGCTCGACGCTCTATCGGATCGATGTGGTGGTGGGCGACACTGGACTCGAACCAGTGACCTCTTGCATGTCAAGCAAGTGCTCTAACCAGCTGAGCTAGCCGCCCACGTCGCCGGTCCCTCGATCGACGTGACCCGCTGACCGTTGGCTCACGGGGTGTTCCACGTCCCGCGACAGTCATCAGGCCCCAGCGTTCGAGTCGCCAGCGGCCCGGGAATGCTACCAGAGAGGGCGTCGGCGAGCGAGGGCGCGGGACGGCGGCCGTGCCCGGCCGGGCGGTCTAGTACGCCGGCGCGACCACGGTCGGCGCGGGCTCGGACGCCGCGGGAGCCGGTGCCGCCGGGGAGCCGCCCGCACCACCGGAGGGCGCGGTGCAAGCCGCGGTCAGCAACCCCGCCACGATGATCGCGAGCGCGATGACGGTTCGACGCATGACGGTGCTCTCCTTGGCGGCTCGGGCGGGCCGGGACTGCTCGTCTTGAGCTCGGTACGACGGCGGGGCGATCGTCGGTTTCGGAGATGATGCACTCGTGGACGCCTACGAGCTGATCGACGCCGGTGGCGGCGCCCGCCTCGAGCGGTTCGGGGAGCACGTCACCGACCGGCCGCACGGCAACGCATACGGGGAACGGCGCTCGCCCGAGCGTTGGGTGGACGCCGACCTCCGGTTCGACCGGGACGGCGGCTGGTCCGGCCACGGGTTGGCGGCCGCGCTCGACGGCTGGACGATGGACATCGCCGGCTTCGAGCTCCTGTTGCGCCCGACCGAGGCCGGGGGGGTCGGTTGCTTTCCCGAGCACGCGGCGCTGCTGCCGTGGCTGGGCGAACGCATCGACCTTCGTCGGGCGACCGCCCCCGACGACGCCTCGGCCCCGCGGGTCCTGCATCTCTTCGCGTACACGGGGCTCGCGACGCTCGCGATGGCGGCCGCCGGCGCCTCCGTCGCGCATGTCGACGCGGCTCGGCCGGCCGTCGCCTGGGCACGCCGGAACGCCGGCGCGAACGGCCTCGAGGACGCACCCATCCGCTGGCTGGTCGACGACGCACGTGCGTTCGTGGCGCGGGAGCGACGGCGCGGCAACCGCTACGACGGGATCGTGCTCGACCCGCCGACCTACGGGCATGGCGCGTCGGGACGACCCTGGCGGCTGGAGGCCGATCTCGACCCGCTGCTGGTCGATTGCCGGGCGATCCTCGCGCCCGACGGCTTCATCCTCCTGACCGCGCACACCGAGCACCTGGGTGAGGATCAGCTGGCCGAGCGTCTCGCCCGCGCGCTGCGCCGTTCGGCGGGGGACGTCCAGCGCGGCGCCCTGCACCTGGAAGCGACATCGGGCGCGGGCCTGTCGCTCGGTGTCGTCGCACGCTGGGACGGCGCAAGATGACGACCGTGTCCGAAGCAGTGCTCGCCAGCCCCTCGAACCCGCGCATCAAGGCCGCCGCGCGCCTGCGCGACCGGCGGGACCGCGAGGCGAGTGGCCTGACGCTCGTCGACGGCGCGCGCGAGCTTCGACGAGCACTCGAGGCGGACGTCGAGGTCGTGGAGGCCTTCGTGTGCGAGCCCCTGGTCGCTGGCGAGGACGCCCGGGCCGTGCTGGACGGGTTACGGTCGCGGGGCGTGACCCTGACCACGACGACGGAAGCAGCCTTCGCGAAGCTGGCGTTCGGTGACCGTGCCGAGGGATTCGTCGCGGTCGTCCGGGTGCCGTCGCTGGCGCTCGACGACCTGCAGCTCCCCGACGACCCGCTCCTCGTGGTCATCGAGGGCGTCGAGAAGCCCGGGAACCTCGGGGCGACCCTGCGAAGCGCCGATGGCGGCGGGGTCGACGCGGTCATCGCCGCCTCGCCCCGCACCGACCTTGCAAATCCGAACGTCATCCGGGCCAGTGCCGGGACCATCTTCGCCGTGCCCACGGCTGCTGCCCCGACCGGCGACGTCCTGGCGTGGTTGCAGCGCCGGGGCATCCGGATCCTTGCCGCGCGTGTGGGCGACGGCCGCGCCTACACGGACGCGGACCTCACCGGATCGGTCGCCCTCGCGTTCGGGTCCGAGGCAGACGGGCTGAGCGACGCATGGCACGCCCCCGACATCGAGGCGGTCCACCTCCCGATGCTCGGAATCGCCGACAGCCTCAACGTCTCGGTGTCGGCGGCCGTGCTGGTGTACGAAGCGCGAAGGCAACGCGGCCGTCACACGACCTCGGCAGACTGACGCGATGAGCACCTCGTTCGATTTCGTTGTGATCGGCGCAGGCACCGGCGGCGAGGCTGCCGCCAACAAGGCGCGCGAGCTGGGAGCGACGGTCGCCATCGTCGATCGGCGCTGGTTCGGCGGCAGCTGCCCGCATGTGGGGTGCCTGCCATCGAAGTCCTTGCTCCACGGCGCGTTCGAGCACGAAATGAACGCGGCCGCATACCCCTGGCCGCGGGCATCCGCGCGACGCGACTACATGGTCAACCGCCCGCCGGACGCCGAGGAACCCGACGACATCACCCACGTGACCGCACTGGAGGAGGCGGGGGCGACCGTCTACCGCGGCGAGGGGCGCATCACCGGCCGTGGCAGCGTCACGATCGGCCACGACGACCGAACCCATGTGCTCGATGCCGAACCACGTCGTCCTCGCCGTGGGATCGCGCTCCAAGCGGGTCGACATGCCGGGTCTCGAGGCGACCCGGCCGTGGACGAACGAGGAGGCGACGCTGACCCGGGAGCTGCCGCGAAGCCTCGTGATCCTGGGCGGTGGCCCGACGGGTTGCGAGCTCGCCCAGGTGTACGCGCGCTTCGACGTCCCGACGACCATCGTCCAGTCAGGCCCCCGTCTCGCCCCGACCGACCATCCGCGCAACTCCGACGTCCTGCGCAAGACGCTCGAAGCCGACGGCGTCACGGTCCGGACCGACGTCCGCGCCACGAAGGCACGAGCCGGCGAGGGGCGCGGGGGCGCGCACGTCATCGAGCTCGACGACGGATCGACCGTCGAGGGTCATGTGATCCTGACGGCCGTCGGGCGCGAGTTCCCGCTCGACGATCTGGGCCTGGAGCACTACGGGCTGGACGCATCGGGCCGGACGCCCCCGTTCCCGCGCGATGGCCGATTGCGGATCGCGGACGGGCTCTACGTCGTGGGCGACGCAGCGGGTCCCGAGCTGCACACCCACCAGGCTCACTACCAGGGTGGCCTGGCCGTCCGGATGGCGCTCGGCGAGGACGTCCGACCCGACTACCACGCCCTGCCGCGCGCGACCTACACGGATCCCGAGGCGGCGTTCGTGGGCGTGACGCTCGAGGCCGCGCGCGAGGCCGGTTCAGATGCCTTCGAGCTAGTGGCCGACTTCGCGACCAGCACCCGCGGCTACGGGGTCGAAGCGACGATGGGCCATGTCACGATCGTGGTGGATCGCGCGACGCGCGAGCTGGTGGGTGCGGCGGTGGCGTGTCCCGACGCGTCGGCGGCGCTGCACGAATGCGTCATCGCGATGCAGGCCCGCGTCCCGATGGACACGCTCGCCTCGGCGATCCACGCGTTCCCGTCGACGTCGCGCATCTTCGACGGCCTCTATGCGGATGCGCTGCGCGAGCTGGAGCGTCCGGGGAGCATCGTCAAGGGCTGAGTGGGCCGAGCGGTGGACGCCGCCCGGCCCGGTCTCGCGTCAGGATCCGATCGTCACGGGGATGGCGACGATGATGGTGTGGAGGGCCCGGTCGGCGGGTGGATCTCGATCGACGCGAGGCTGGCTTCGAGCTCGGCCACGTCCGCAGCGGGCGTGCCGGGCAGGTGCCAGGCGTCCATGACCCAGCGCACGCCATCGATATCGATGATGTGCATGACATCGACCCGACCGCGTACTCGCTCTGCCGGGGCCGCAGGGACGTCGGTGTCGCGCTCACCCGGCGAGCGGAATCGCCGGAACTTCCCGAGATCGCACGTGGCGACGTCCAGATCGGCCGGGATCAAGAGGTCGACCCTCGTGGCTGGGTAGCCGCCAAACGTGACCTCGGTCGCCGGCGATGCCCCGGGTCCGTCCTGGTCGAGAAGCGCGGTCGCCAGGTCCGCAACGGCGGGCCCGAGCGGTGGATCCAGCAAGGACTGCCGCCAGAGACACGGATCGGCGTAGACGCTCTCCACGCTCCACATGCCGAAAGCGGTCTCGCCGGGTCCATCGCGCCCCTTCCAGATCACCGCGAACCGGCTTTCCCAACCGTCAGCCACCGTGAAGGTGTAGCCAGGATCGGTTGCCGTCGGGGAGATCGCGTACGAGCCGGGCGCAAGGAACGTCGGCTCGGCGTACGGGGCCGGTGTGCCGGTCGGCGACGCCGTCGCTAGGGGGTTCGAGCTTGGACCTGGCGTCGCCCCTGGCCCGATTCCCTGGGTCCGTGGCAGGAGGTTGATTCCAACCAGGGCGACGACGACGACCGCCGCCGCCACCAGCGCGAATTCGAATGGGCGTGTTCATCTGTCGGAACCTCCGCGCCGGCCACCAGGGACGGCGCTGTGGGGTCGCGGGGAGCTGGTCGAGCACGTTGTCCAGGACGCGGTCCGGGAGCGCGGTGGCGCCTTCCTCCAGCCACGACCGAACGATGCGAGTGACGTCGCGATCGGCGCTCATCGGGCAACCTCCTGCGTCGCCGGCCTGGCGTCGGCCTCGAGGGCCGCGCGCAGGCCGCGCATCGCGTGATGTAAGCGGGATCGGACCGTCCCGGCGGGGACACCGAGCACGTCGGCGACCTCGTCGAGCGGCAGGTCGAGGTAGTGGTGCAGAACCACCACCGCACGATGGTCGATGGAAAGCCGACGGAAGCCGCGCTCGAGCTGGTCGCGATCGACGACCGAGCTCATGCCGTCGTCCCCCTTCGCCTCATCGGCAGCAAGGAGTCGGACGTTCGGCGCCCAGTGGCGAGTCCGGCGTCCCTCGGTGTAGCAGGCGCGCACGAGGAGCCGGTACGACCAGGCGTCAAAGCGCGCCGGGTCGCGGAGCTGCGGAAGGTCCCGCCAGATAGCGAGCAGCGCCTGCTGCGTCGCGTCCTCGGCGAGGTCGGTGTCGCGCAGGATCCTGTGCGCCACCGCGTGGAGTCGGTCACCCGCGGCGACGGCGAGGCTCGCGAAGGCCTCCTCGTCCCCGTGTTGCGCCCGTCCGATGAGATCGGGATCCACAGTGTCTTCCGCCGTATCGCCGTCCGGTCGGACCGGACGTTCACACGGTATGGGCGGCGTCGAGGCCTGGGCGACTCAATGTTCGCCCTGAGCGGCCGCATGGGCCAGTGTTCAAACCTCGAAGACGACCTCGCCGTCGATGAGGACCATGACGGGGCGCGTGGTCGACAGTGGCCCGCCCGCCGTGACGGGCTCGTCGATCGAGGCGGCCGGGATGACTACCACGTCGGCGCGCTGGCCGACCGTCAAGCGGCCGCGGTCGGTCTCGCGCGCCGAGACCGCCGGATCGATGCACGCGGCGCGCAGCGCGCGGTCCAGCGTGAGCGACTGCTCCTCTGCGAAGGTCGGCATGCCCGCCGGCCAGCGGGCGTCCTCGCGGCGGACGGCCAGAGCGAGGCCCGGCCACGGGTCGTACGGCTCGACCGGCGCGTCCGTGCCGAACGGCATGACCGCGCCGGTGTCGGCGATCGACTTCCACGTGTAGGCGCTCGACTCCGCCCGGTCACCCCATAGCTTGCGCGCCTGCGCCGCGTCCGACCCGAGATGCACCGGCTGCACGCTGGCGGCGATGCCCGCGGCGACGAACCGGCCGCGATCGTCCGGATGGAGCATCTGGACGTGCTCGATCCGCGGCATGAGCGGGGCGGCCTTGGCGCCCGGCGTCAGGACGTCGAGGGCGGACCGGACCGCCGCGTCGCCGATCGCGTGGATCTGGGTCGCGATGCCACCCGCCGAGGCACGAGCCACGAGCTCGGCGAGCGCGTCCGGCTCGGTCATCCAGACGCCTCGACGGTGGTCGGGCGCAAGCGGTCGATCCTCTTCGGGCTCGATGTCGGCGAGGAGCGCCGCGGTCCGCGACCCGAGCGAGCCATCGGCGAAGCACTTCTGCCAGCCGACCTTCGCGCGACCATCCGGCTTGCCACCGAGCGTCGCTCCGCTCCGGTACCCGCGCTCGATGGCGGCGCCGAGCGCGTCATCACGCACGGAAGCATGGACCCGGAGCGGCAGGCTGCCCGACTCGGCCAGGCGGGCATAGACCGGAAATGAAAACGACAGGTCCGGGTCGGGCGCGACGCCACCGGGATCGTGGCACGCGACCACACCCAGCGAGACGAGGTCTTGCCCGACCTCCATGATCGCCGCGGCGAGATCGTCCGGACGGGTCGGCGGAACGTGGATCGTCACAAGCCGAGTGGCCGCCTCGTAGAGCACGCCCTCCGGTGTCCCGTCGGCCGAGCGACGGACGACGCCGCCGGGTGGATCGTCCGGCCCGAGATCGGCCGTGGCGATCGCCGCATGGCTTGCCCAAAGGGCATGGTGGTCGTGTGCCCACAGGACCGCTCGACGCCCGGGCGCGACGGTCTCCAGCTGGTCGGCGGTCGGCCAGCCACCCCACCGGTCGCTGTCCCAGCCGTGTCCCTCCAGCCACGCGTCGGGCGGCAGGACCTCGTGCGCCGTGCGGAGGCGGGCCAGACCCTCGTCGTGGGTGGCGGCATCGGTCAGATCGACCTGCCGTTTCGCGATCGCGGCCTGGACGAGGTGGAGGTGCGCGTCGGTCAGTCCCGGGATGGCGACCTGGTCCGGTTCGAGGCGGATCCGCTGCGTGAAGGGATCGGCGCGCGTCTCGAGGTACACCTCCGAGCCCGCGAACGCGATCCGACCGTCGCGGACGCCGATCGCCTCGACCCAGCCGAAGCCCGCGGCTCCGGACAGGGTCGCGATGCGGCCGGTGATCAGCGTCTCGAGGGGCATGGCCGGTCAGCCTAGCCGGTCGGCGACTCCGGCGGGGGCGGTTTCGAACCCTCGGGGTCCGCGGGGGCGATCGGCGGGAGCGGCTCGATCGGTGGTGGGAGGCGGCTCTGCGGCGCATGCGGGTCCTCGCGCCAGGTCGGTCGGTCGGCGCCCAAGGCGGCCGCCAGTGGGTCCTCGAAGTGCGGGTCGGCGCTGGCGCCGGCGATGCCCAGGTTTGGGTCGCGCAGGAACACGCTCGCGATGCCGGACGCCAGCACGCCGATGCCGACCACGAGCATGACCGTCCCCGTGCCGATGAGGTCGGAGATCGGCCCGACGATGATGATCGGCAGGAAGCTCGAGACCGAGACGAGCATGTTCAGCACGCCGAAGACCCGTCCCCGGACCTCCTCGGGCAGGTCCTCCTGGAGCTGTGTCTGGGCCGGGATCGCCACCGCGCCGTACGCGACGCCGGCCACGAACGCGATCACCACGACGACCGCCAGCAACGAGGTCAGCGCCGAGAGATCGAGCAGGCTGCTGGCGGTGTCCGCGCGCTGCAGGAACCGGCTGATCGGCCCGGCCACCGACAGCAGCGCCAGCATGATCCCGAGCGTGATGAGCCCGCCCTCGATGACCCGCCGGCGGGGCAGGAACTTGCCGTACGCGTTCAGGAGCAGGATGCCCATCACGATGCCGCCGCCGAGCGGCAGCACGATGACCGCGAAGTCCTTCGGCTGGAGCCCAAGGGCCGTTTCCGCGAAGTCGGGCCCGAGCACACCCAGCACGCCGACCAGCGAGGCCGTGATCCCGAGGTAGAGCAGCGACCAGCCGATCGAGCGGTTGTAGCGGATGAAGCTCAGCCCTTCCTTGAGCTGGGCGATCGTGCTGCGGATGGCCTCGCGCGTCTCGCCGACCGGATGGGGTCCGGTGTCGGTCGGAGCGGGCGGCGGGGGCGGTGACGGCGGCAGCGTGAAGCAGAACCCCGCGGCGATGAGGTACAGGACGGCCACGATCAGGATGACCGCCTGGGGCCCGGCCACGTTGATGATCAGAGGCCCCAGCAGCGCGAACCCGAGGGCGAAGGCGGCGTTCAGGGTGAGCGTGAAGACGCCATTCGCCGCCAGCAGCTGGCGACGCGGGACGACCTCCGGGATCATCGCGGCCTCGGCCGGCGCGAAGAACACCGTGACCGTCGACACGAAGATGTTCAGGAGCAGGATCAACAGGAAGTGATCGCCCACGAGGAAGAGCGCGATCATCGAGATCCCGCGGATGACGTTGGTGGCGATCAGCACGAGCCGCCGATCGACCCGATCGACGTACACGCCGGCCACCGCCGAGAACAGCACGGCCGGCACGAGGAACGACAGGATCAGCAGGCTGACGGCGGTGTTCGGCTGGGTCGACGAGACGATGACCGTCAGGCCGAACAACACCATGTTGCCGCCGATCTGGGTCGCCGCCTGCGACAGCCACAGGCGCAGGAAGGACGGATTACGGAAGACCGCGAGCGCGCCTTCCGATTCGGTCGGGCCGGACGGTGTCGTCCCATCGGCGCGTGCGTCGATCGGTGCTCCGGCCTCGGTCATCGGCCCCCGTCCGGGACGTCATCGGCGCCGCCGGCCACGGCCTCGGTGACGGCCGGATCGCCGCGTTCGACGAACTCGGCGAGGCGCCGTTCGAGGGTCGCCCGCTCCAGCAGCACGTGCCGCCCGCAGGTCTGGCAGCGCAGGCCGATGTCGGCGCCGAGCCGGTCCACCAGCCACGTGTCGCCGCCACACGGATGGGCGCGGCGAAGGCGGAGGACGTCGCCGAGCAGCAGGGTCAGGACGGGTCGTGCCGGCACGGCGGACAGGCTATCAGAGCCGCGGCCGGCCATTTCTGGGTACCAGTTCGCGGTCCGTCGCGGGCACATCCACGCGATCGAGCGGGGTCACCTCGACCACGACGTCCGGTAGCGTCGCCGCGAGCTGGGCGATGATCCCGCCCGGTCTGGTCAGCGACCCCGTGAGCTTGTCCGGCGCACCGATGGCGGAGAGCTCGAACGGGTCGGCCAGCGGCACGGCCCCCACCGTGACGGCACCCGCGGGACCCACGGTCACGATCCCGGGCACGAGCCGCACGGTCTCGACGGCCATTGCCTCGGCGCCGGCGTTGCGCAGCTCGTTGACGAGATCCTCCACGCCGCTGCCGTCGATCGGCCCACGGATCGTGATCACGACCCCAGGTCCCGTCGCCGGATCGATGCCCGCGTACAGCCGGACGCGGCGCAGGTCCGCGCGCAGCTCGTCGACCGAGGCGTCGCCGCGCTGGGTGTTCGTCGACAGGGTGTCGAGCTCCCGCTCGAGCGTGGCGATCTCGCCGCGAAGCCCGTCGTTGCGATCGTTCAGGTTGGCGACGAGCACCGTCAGCTCCTGGGAGGACAGGCCCGCGAAGGCGGCGCCGCTCGCCTGCGTCCGCAGCTGGACGATGACCAGCAGGCCCAGCACGAAGGCCACCGCCGCGATCGTCAGCTGGTTGCGCGGTTGGTGCATCGGGTCAGCCGCCGGGTTCGACCGCGGCCTCGGGCGAGGGCTGCGGCCGCGCATAGCGCAGGGTGACCGTGCCGGCGAAGGCCGGCATGTCGACGGTCTCTGGCTCGGCGATCGATACCCGCAGTCCCCACGCCTCGGCCCGCGCGCGGATGAAATCGACGAATCCGGGCGACGCGCTCAGGCGGGCGTACAGGTCGTCCGGTCCGATGGCGGTGACCTGGTATGGCCCCGCGAGGTACGCGGAGTTGACGAGGATGGACGGGCCGATGTCGATGACCGCGGTGGTCGGCGTCATGCGCTCGCCGTTGACCGCAACCGCCTCGGCGCCCGCGCCCCAGAGCTCCTCGACGATCGTCCGCAGGTCACGCGCCCCCACGAGCAGATCCGACGTGTTGCCCTCCGGATCGCCCGGCTCGAGCGAGTCCTCGAGCTGGAGCACGATGCCGCTGCCGGTGAGCGGGATCAGGCCGGCGGCGATGCGGGCGGCCTGAAGCTCGTCGTTGAGGTCCTGGACGAGTGCGGCCGAGCCCTGGCCCGCCTGCGCCGCGGCCTGGATCCTCGCTCGGAGATCGAGGATGGTCGCCTTGAGCGCCTCCTGGTCGCCCTGGAGCTCGCTCGCCGTCTCGACGAGCGGCGACCGCTCCTGGGTCGTGTAGCGCACCCGCGGTCCCTCGGCTGCCAGCTGGGCCGCGACGAGGAAACCGAGCCCGAGGAGGGCAACGCCGAGCGTGACCTGCCAGCTTGGGATCGCACGCAGCCGGCCAGCGACGGTCATGGCAGGGAGCCGGGCCGCGGGCGTCGTGCGCGTGACCAGATGAGCGCTCCCGTGGCGGCGAAGACCACGGCCGCCACGACGGCGAGGAGAAGCGCGGAGTCACGGCTGACGATGTCGATCGTGATCTCCCCACCCGCGGGGACGGGCGTGGCGACGGGCGCGGGGTTACCGGGTTCGGTCGTGGCGACCGGGCCGCCGGACACGCCCCACGCCGATGGCCGGGGTCCGGCCGGCGCCGGTTGCGGGCCGTACCGTTGCGGCACCACCGCCCCGAGGTCGGCCAGCCACGCGGCGTTGAACGCCGCGACGTCCATGCCGATCGCCGCCTCGAACGCCTCGTCGTCGGTCAGGCCATCGGCATACGACCCGATCAGCGCGACCAGCGCGTCCTGGCCGTGGGTCCGGATGAAGTAGTCGACCGCGCTGACGCTCTCCGCATAGGCCAGGAAGAACCCTTCCGCGCCCGTCGGGAACTGGCCGACCAGGCCGTCGAGCGGGACCAGCCGGCCATCGCGCGCGGCGGATTCGACGGTCGATCGGTCGCCGGCGTCGAACCCCTGGCTGAGATACACGGCCAGGCCCTCGTTCAGCCAGCGCGGCGGGAAGTGGTACGGGTTCCCGACGGCGGTGTCGAAGACGAGGTGGACGAGCTCGTGGCGCACGACGATCTCGTCCCAGCCGACATCGGACGGGCCGATGAGCGCGAACAGCGTGCGGATCTCCGCGTTCGCCTGGCCGCCCACGTTCTCGCGGGTGCCCGGTCCGAGGGCGTCGTAGAACGCGTCCTGCTGCGCGTAGACGAAGAAATCGACCGGCTCCTCCTCGGTCACGCCCAGCAGCTCCGACGTCTCGCGCACGGCGTCCTCGCCGACGCGCAGCGCGCGTTCGCCGAACGCGCTGTCGCCTTCGTACCAGTGCACCCGGACCAGGTCGCCGCTGACGGTCTTCCAGTCGAAGCGCTCGTCGGCGTAGATGGTCTCGACCGCCGGGCCCAGGACCGGCGCCCCGTCGTCGGGCGTGACCCGCCATCGAGCGGAGATCGGGGTATTGGGCAGGATGTGACCGTCCGCGGCCACGTTGACGTCGTGGCGCAGGGTCGTCGCGCCGATCGTCGTCGGCGGGGGCAACTCCACAACGAGGGGACCCGCCGCGTCCGCGAAGGTCAGCAGGACCTCGACGCGGGCGGGTGTCTCGTCGAGCGTCACCGGCTGGGTCAGCCCGACGCCCTCCCCGAACGCAGCATCGATGGTCGGGGTGCCGAAGACCGGGTCGGCGGCACGCACGGTCGTGGCCGCGGGTCCGGCCAATACGGCGAGTGCGGCCACGGCGGCCAGGGCCGCGAGCGCGGACTGGCGGACGGCGCCCTCCCGCCGCCTCATGGCGCCCACGCCAGACCGGCGAACCGTAGCGCCCCCAGGCCGTTCTGGTCCGCGCCGAGCAATCCTTCGCGCGCCAGTGCCCACCCGTCCCCGTACGTGACCGGAACGACCGGGGCGTCCCGCTGGACGATGTCCTCGGCGCGGTCGTAGGCGGCCGTCGCCGCGGCCTCGTCCGTGGTCGCGCCCGCCTCCGCGATCGCGGCGTCGAACTCCGCGGAGCTCCAGCGACCGTAGTTGTTCGTGGATCCGGTGCCGAGCAGCACCCCGAGGAAGTCATTGCGTCCCGGGTAGTCGGCCACCCAGGAGAGCTGCCACATCTGTGGCGGATCGTTGTCGAGTCGGTCGAAATACGTGTCGAAATCCATGACCTCGGAGCGCAGTGTCACGCCCAGCTCGCGTTCGACCTCGCTCACGACCGCCTCGTCGTACGGTGAACCGCCGGTCAGCAGCGTGGTCTCGGGAAAGCCGGCGCCACCCGGGAAACCCGCCTCGGCCAGCAGCGCGCGCGCCGCGACGGGGTCGTGGACCGGGATGACGTCGCGATCGCTCCGGCCGGGGATGCCGGTCGGGACCATCGAGGTCGCGACCGCATCGGGATCGGGCACGGACAGGAAGGCGATCCGCCGCCAGTCCACCGCGGCCGCGAAGGCTCGGCGGACCCGCACGTCGTCGAACGGGGGCCGGCTCGTGTCGAAGCCGTAGAAGTTGGTCGAGAGCGAGCGCACCTCGCGGAGCTGCGGCCCCAGCTCGGGGTGGTAGGCGATCCACGCCGCGTCGAACTCGAAGATACCCGTGTAGTCGAGCTCGCCCTCCTCGAACGCCTCGACGGCGCTGGCCCCGGCGAGGTCGGTGACGACGGTGATCTCGCCGATGGCCGGTGGGCCGGCCCAGTACGCCGGGTTCGCCCGCAGGAGCATGGACTCAGCGCTGGCCTCGGCGAGGCCGTATCCCCCGCTGACGACGAAGGACTCGCCGGCCCGCAGCGCCTCGGGATCGTCACCGATGCCCGGCGGGACGATCCCGAACGTCGGGCTGGCGACGACCGTCACGAACTCTGCCGCCGGACGAGTCAGGTCGACCACCACGTCGTTGGCGGTCTCGTCTGCGGTCAGTCCGACGTCGTCGGCACTGCCGGTGCCCCGGATGTAGTCGAGCGCGCCCTGGACATCGAGCATCAGGGTGGCCAACGGCGAGGGCGACTCGGGGTCGATGATGCGCAGCCAGCTGCGCACGACATCCGCGGCCCGCAGTGGCGAGCCGTCGCTGAAGGTGAGCCCGGGTCGGAGGTGGAAGATGACCCGGCGGCCACCGTCCTCGATGCGCCACGACTCGGCGAGGGCCGGGCGGAGCTCGAGCGCCTCGTCGAACGTGGTCAGGGTCTCGAAGAACTGCGCGATGACGGCCGCGCTCCCCGCGTCACCGGTCGCGGCCGGGTCGAGGCTCGTGGGTGGCCCCAACGCGATCCGGGCGGTACCGTCGTCGGCGGCGACGGCGGGGGCCTCCGAGCAGGCGCCGGCGAGCAGGGCGCCGGCGAGCAGGGGCACGAGCATGGCGGTCCGGCGCGGCATCGGCCGGAGTATACGGGGGATGCTCGCAGAGCCGGTCGTGATGAGGCCTCGCAGCACCACACCGCCGGGGGAACGATGCAAGCACCGCGAGGCCTCTGCTGCGATAACGACTCAGGACGCGCCGCGTTAGGGCCGCACCGGGGGGTTCCGCGGATTCCCGGGGCTACGATGGCAAGGTGACGCTGCACCTGCGCAACACGCTCAGCCGGACCGTCGAGCCGGTCGTGCCACTGGCGCCTGGCCGCGTCGGGATGTACACGTGCGGTCCGACCGTCTACCGGTACGCCCATGTCGGCAACCTGCGCTCGAACGTGCTCGCCGACCTGATCCGGCGCGTCCTCGTGTACCACGGCGTCGAGGTCTTCCACGTCAAGAACATCACCGACGTCGGCCACATGCGCGACGACCAGTTCGACCGCGGTGAGGATCGGATGCTCGTGTCGGCCGGGCTCGAGCACAAGACCACGGCCGAGATCGCCGACGCCTACGAGGCCGCATTCCATGCCGATGAGGCGCTCGTGAACATCCTCCCGGCGCATGTCTTCCCGCGCGCCACCGAACACATCCCCGAGATGCTGGCGCTGGCCGAGGCCCTCGAGGACGCCGGCCATGCCTACGTGTCGCAGGCGGGCAACGTCTACTACTCGGTGTCTTCCTATCCTGGCTACGGCCAGCTGTCCGGTAACTCGCTCGACGACCTGCGGGCCGGTCACCGCGGCGAGGTCGAAGCCGACAAGCGGGACCCGGCCGACTTCGCGTTATGGAAGGCAGCCAGCGCGGGGCGCGCCCTCAAGTGGCCGACGGACCGCTGGGGCGACGGTTTCCCGGGCTGGCACCTCGAGTGCTCGGCGATGGCGCGACGCTACCTGGGCGATCGAATTCGACCTGCACACGGGCGGCATCGACAACGTGTTCCCCCATCACGAGGACGAGATCGCGCAGTCCGCGCCGTTGGTCGGCGGTCCACCGGCGGCGATGTGGGTCCACGGGGAGCACCTCCTGATGGCCGGTCGGAAGATGGCGAAATCCGCGGGCAACTTCCAGCGTGTGACAGAGCTCCAGGAGCGGGGCGTGGATCCGCTGGCGTTCCGGTATCTGCTGCTCACGTCACGGTACGGGCGCAAGCTCAACTACTCGGACGAGTCGATCGATGCTGCGGCGGCCGGTTTCGCGTCCCTGCGCGCGCGACTTGCCGCCCTGGGACCGCCGCCCGTCGACGGGGCCTGGGTCGCGCCCGCGGTGCTCCGAGCGGGAAGCGCGGGCGACCGACCAGACGGCACGGCCACGGGCGTGGCCGGCTTCGGGGAGACCGCCGAGTACCGTGTCGCCGATCGGGCGCACCATCCCACCGTCCCCCTCTCACCCGCCGGCCGCGAGCTGCATGACCAATTCGTGGCGGCGCTGGACGACGACCTCGATCTGCCGGGCGCGCTGGCGTGTGTCCGGGCCATGCTTCGAGCGGACCTGCCGCCGGACGAGCGGCGCTGGCTCGTGCTGGACGCCGACGCGGTCCTGGGGCTGGATCTGCATCGCGTCTGGGATGCCCAGCCGGCGGAGGCGGCCTCCGCGGACGTGCCGGCCGAGATCGGTGCACTCGTGGCCGCACGGGACGAGGCGCGGGCGTCTCGCGACTACGCGCGCGCCGACGAGCTCCGACGCGAGCTTGGCACGCGAGGCTGGGACGTCGTGGACGGTCCCGACCGCTCGACGCCGAGACGCCATTGACGCACGGGTGCCGCCTCGGTTAGGTGCCGGCGTCCCGGTAAGCGGGCGGCAGGGACAGCCCGAACGCATCCGCGAGTGCCGCCATGTCGCGGCGGTCGTGGTCGCGCGGTTCGTAGTGGGCGTGGAACGCCAGCTGCAGGTCCGGGGTCCCGCAGCGGACCGTCCTTCCCGCGATCAAGCCCTCGGCGTCGAGGCTGCCCGGCGGGTAGTCGAACACCTCGCCCGCCAGGCCCCGTTGGATGCCGCCGGCTGGCGTCCAGGCGATCGGGTGGAGATCGACCCTGCCGGCCTCGCCCTCCAGCACGACCCGTGCCGGACGCTCGTCGATCGCCACGCGATATCCAGCGGCCCCTAGGGCGTCGATGGCGCCCGCGACGGCCTCCGTCGCGATGCCGAGATCCAGGTCGGCATGTGGACGCGTCTGACGACGCAGCAGCGCATCGACCCCCCAGCCACCCGTGATGCCGGTCCTGATCCCGGCTCCGTCGAGGGCGTCCAGGGCCCGCAGGACCTCGGCTCCGCTCATCCCTGAGGTTGACACGCGTCAGCCGATACCACCCGGCCACATCGGGATGTGCTGGCCATCGTCGTTCCGCCAGGCGATCGCCGCCCTGGCGAGTTCCCTCCACGCGGCCGCCTCGGACGGTCCGGCAACGACGACCCCGGTCGCGCGGCTCCCGAACATCAGGGTCGCGCGGATGGTCACGGCGGCCGCAGGATCGGCCGACTGGATCGACGGCGTCGACTCGGTCGACTCGCGCGGCTCAGTCGGCTCGATCGAATCGACGACGATGCCGATCCCGAGCTTGCGCTGCAGTCGATCGATCAGGTCGGCGCCGGAGTCCGGCGCCTCCGGGTCGTCGATGTCGTCGTCGACGACGTCTGCGCTCGGGCGTCCGGAGAACGCCAGGATCAGCACGACGATCCCGAGCACGATGATCGGGACGTACCACTCGGACGGCGTGATCGTCTCCATCGTCAGCGTTCGCGGTTCGCGACGAGCAGGTCGCGCCGTGCCCCGAAGCGATCGATGATCCGATAGAAGTTCCGCTTCGACTGCCGATCGCGTTCCTCATCGGGCAGGCTGGTCCAGCCACGATGCTCGTGGCGTTGGAGCGGGAGGCCGTCGATCCCGACGGCGCGCCGCGCCGTTTCGTCCTCGCGCGCGCCATCGCGCAGCACGAGGCTCCACCAGATGTCGAGGTTGCGGTAAAAGCGGAACCGCTCGTCGAGCGGGCCCAGGATCGCGGCGTCGGACCGGCGGAAGGCCTGGACGTAGCCTTCGATGGCGTCGACATCGCCCGCCGGCGCATCCTCGAACGTCCGAAGGTCGGCCGACGTGACACCCCAGCCACCGACCACCGCCACCAGCGCGTCATCGAGTGCTCGAACCAGCGGCGTCACGAAGTCACCAGTCGGAGCGAGGCTCGTGTCGAGCAGGATCACGACCTCGGACGGGGCTCGGCGAATCCCGATGTTCGTGGCGGCCGCATGGCCGAGCCGTTCCGACGTCCACACGATCTCGACCGGCAGGCCGGCGGTGGGCCCCGACGCTTCGAGGTCCTCGAGGGCGGCAGTCTGCGCATCGGACGGCGCGTCGGCGACGATCACGACCGACGTCCCGCCCGGCGCGTGCGCGCGCACGCCGGCCAGCGCTCGATCGAGGTCGGCGGGCCAGTCCGTGGCGATCAGCACGACCGTCGCGAGTCCCGTTGCCGGCTCCTCGAACCGAGCCGGCACGTTCCGCGACGCGCCGTAGCGGACGCGGGCTCCCTCGTCGACATCGGGCGGGGCGGCCGGCGACAGGGCGAAGTCGGTACCGCGGTCGACGATGCTCCAACCGGCCGCTTCGATCTCGTTGCGCAATCGGTCAGCGAGCGCCCAGTCCTTCTCGGCGCGGGCTCGCGCCCGGTCGTGGGCCGCGGTCAGCACCTCCTCCGGGATGTGCGTCCGCGTCACCACCTGGGTCAATTGCTCCGGCGGGCGAGGGTGAGGTAATACAGCAGCGTCAGGACCGACGTCACCGCCGCGGCAACATACGTGAGGGCCGCGGCCGTCAGCATCGACTGCGCGCCGCGACGCTCCTCGGGTGAGGTGATGAGGCCGGTCGAATCGAGCATCGCGATGGCGCGCCGACTCGCGCCGATCTCGACCGGCAGCGTGAGGACCGAGAACAGGACCGCGATCCCGAAGAAGATGATGCCGAGCGTGATCAACCCGGCGATCTGGAGGATCAGACCGGCGAAGATCAGCACGTACGCGACGTTCGGCCCCAGGCTCGCCGCCGGAACGAGCAAGCCGCGGACCTTCATCAGGGCACTGCCCTCGCCGTGCTGCTGGGCATGACCGACCTCATGCGCGGCGATCGCCATCGCCGCGATCGTCGGCTGCTGCGCGACGGCGGCCGACAGGCCGAGCGACCGGTCGCGCGGATCGAAGTGGTCCGAGAGGTTGCCTGGCACGAGCTTGATCGCCGTGATGGCCTCGCGGCCCGGCTTGTCGCCGAATGTGGCCCGCTCCCGGAGGAACTCCGCGATCTGTGCGCCGGTGAGGCGAGCACCGTTGGCGACACGGCTCCAACGTCCGTAGGTCGAGCGGATGTACAACTGCGCCCCGCCGGATATGACGACGGTCGCGATGATGAGGCCGATGTAGAGAGGATCGAAGAACACCGAAGGCACTCCACATGAAGGGGTCGGCCGAAATCGTACGACGGGACGCGCTCGGGTGGTTGGGATGCGCGCCGCCCGCTCTGGTCGTGGCATGGAGTGGGCTGGGACGCCTTGACGGATTCGGTACGTTGACCCCCATGGATCACGACGTCACCGCCCCTTCCCTCGACAGACTCGCCCTGTCGGCCACCGTCCATTGCCTGACCGGGTGCGGGATCGGCGAGGTGCTCGGGCTGGTCATCGCGACACAGCTCGGGTGGGAGGACGTCCCCTCGATCGCGCTCGCTGTCGTGCTCGCCTTCGTCTTCGGCTACGCGTTGACGCTTCGGCCGTTGCTCGGCTCCGGCATGGCGATCCGGGCGGCCCTGGGCCTGGCGTTCGCCGCCGATACGATCTCGATCACTGTCATGGAGATCGTCGACAACGCGATCATCCTGCTCATCCCCGGTGCGATGGACGCGGGGGTCACGTCAGGGCTGTTCTGGGGCAGCCTGGCTGTCGCGCTGACGGTCGCGGGTGTGGCGGCCTATCCGGTCAACCGCTGGCTCATCGCGCGGGGCCGGGGACACGCGGTGGTCCACCGTCATCACTGAGCGTCCTGATCGCCTTTCGGGCCCCCGGCCTCGACGTGCTCCTAGGGCGCCCGGCGCTCGATATGGTCCGACGGGCCCGCCCAGGAGACGATCATTCGCAGCAGGCGGGACGCCGTGCCAGGCTCCGCGGGCGATCCAGCGACGGCGGCCACCGGCTGCGGGTATGCATCGTTGCCGTCGGCCGCGGTCTCGTCGACCGGCGCGTCCTCGGCCGCCTCTCCCGCATCCTCGACGCCTGCGTCGACCTCGGCCAGGACGTCTAGCGTTCCCGCCTGTCGAGACGCCCCCGGGTCCATGACACCCACGAGGGGGGTCTCGCCATCGGATGGTGCGGTATCGGACGATCCGGGATCGGATGATCCAGCATCGGACGGCCCCGGCGAGTCGGCTGCATCGGACGCGCCCGGCAAGGCGGCGGCATCGTCGGACGCCGTCGTCTGGGCAAGGAGCGCGACGGCTTCGGCGCGTGCGTTGGCACGGACGTCGTCGAGGTCGGGCGGTGGCGGCAAGGTGCCGGCCCGACGGACGATCTCGGCGGGATCGGTGGAGGTCGTCAGCTCGGTGAAGAACTGCTGGAGCGTGACGCGGTACGCCGCCATCGCCGCGTCGACGCCCTGGATCTCGGTGTCGATGATCGCTTCATGCTGGTGGATGTACTCGGCAAGCGCGGCGCGGCGCTCATCGGCACGGCGGGTGGCCTCGCTGCGGATCCGCCTGATCTCGGCGGCTGACCACTCGTTGATCTGCTTCAGGTCCTCGTCGGCGAAGCGACGCAGCTCCTCCGCCTCGACCGACGCACGGGCCTTGGCACGCACGACGTGGGCGGCGGCATCGTCGGCGATGACGGTTGCGATGCGCTCTCGTTCCTGATCGGCCGCGGCGTGCATCGCCTTCGCGAGCTCCGCGAGGAAGCCGGAGGTCACGCTCGACGGCGTCACGGCGACATCGCCGGCGCCCGTTTCCGTCTCGGCGCCGGGCGGCATGGCGACATCGGTCGCCGGGCCGCCGCCGTTCGACCATCGATCGCTTGTGGGATTCATCTCGGAGTGGTCCATTTGGGCTACCTTCGCGAGCGCCGAACGTACTGCCATGACATGGGGTTGGCAACGCGAACCGCAGGTTTGTGGTGCCTTCTGGAACCGGAACGAACGGGCGCTGATCCCTCCGCGATACTCGCGTGATGAAGCTCTATTTCGCCGGGCCATTGTTCAGCACCCCCGAGCGAGCCTGGAATGCCGAGGTGACCGCAGCCCTTCGCGCAGCCGGACACGAGGTGTTCCTGCCACAGGAGCAGGAGCCCGGCAAGGATGGCCAGGGCATCTTTGCGGCCGATGTCGGCGGGATCGACTGGGCGGACGGCCTGGTCGCGATCATGGACGGGCCGGATCCAGACTCGGGGACGGCCTGGGAGGTCGGCTATGCGTTCGGCACGAAGAAACCGGTGGTCCTCGTCCGCACCGACTTTCGCGCACTCGCCGGCGATTCCGGCGACTACAACCCGATGCTGACGCAGGCCGCGACAGCCCGGATCGACCTGCCGGCGGCCTCGACCACGGAGGTCATCGCGGCGATCCTTGACGCGCTATCACGGATCGACGCCGAAGGACGCTGACCCCGGCCTCGATGGCCGAACGCATCTGGCGCCCCCGGACGGGGCCGGAGGCACGTCATGCGCGCGCTGCGCGGATGCGGTCGGTTACTGCGCCGGCTAATGATCGGCGCTTGAAGGTGCCGAACGGACTCGGGGCACCTATTCCCGGAACGGACCGTTTGGCATGGTACGCAGCCTAGGGCGTCGAAGGCCGCTCAGATCGGCTCGATGCTCTGGATTCGAACGGAGCAGCCGGACTCGGTAACGCGCAAGACCACGTGCGTAAGCCTCTCCGATGCGATGGCGAAGTTGCCTTCGCAAGGGGCTCCATTCACGCGAAGGCTCACTGGTCCCGGGAGTTTGATCAGGCTCGCCTCGATGGCGCCGCCGCTCGGGATCCGGGCGGTCTGCGCTTCGACGACGAATCCCTCCGGCAGGGAGACGAACTCGATCACCAGCGGCCTCGTCGCACGCGGGGGATCGCCCTCGACCAGCACCTCGCCCGGGCCTGGCTGCTCCTCAGTCCCATCAATGTGCGTCTGCCCTGGCCCGGGGCCGGGCAGCCAGCCGCAGGCGGCCACGGTCAGCGAAAGCGCGATCACGGGAGCGAGACGGCGGTTCCGAGACGTATTCAGCACGCTCGTGACCCCTCGAGGGGAACTACGGTCGTCCGATCTCTGACCACGATGATGGTGAAGCGACGCTGGCCCGCAAGCCACCCCCAAGCGCTCTCCGAGGCGTTGCAGAGCGCCCCCGGACGGATTCGAACCGCCGACGCGCACCTTAGGACGGTGCCGCTCTATCCACTGAGCTACGGGGGCGCGGCCGCCATCGTACCGCCGAGATCTCGGTTTCCGGTACTGATGCACGCAGCATGCTCACGTAGGATGCTCGGATGAGCACGGAAGTGGTCGTCGTTGGCGGCGGGATCGTCGGCTGCGCCACGGCGTACTTCTGCGCCCGCGACGGCATGCGGGTGACCCTGCTCGAGCAGCAGACGGTCGGGTACGGCGCATCCGGCCGCAATGTCGGCTTCCTCTGGCTCCATTGCCGTACCGCCGGCTTCGCGCTCGACATCGCCCGCGCCGGTCGGAATCTGTATCCCGAGCTCCTCGAGGAACTGCCGGGCGGCTTCGAGTTTCGACCCAGTGGCGGCCTCATGTATTTCACGACCCCCGAACAGGGCGCCGTCTTCGAGGAGTTCGTGGCCGCACGCAGGGCCGACGGCCTCGACATGACGCTCATCGACGGGGCCGAGGTTCGGCGCCTCGTCCCACCGATCCGCGAGGACGTCCTGGGGGCGAGCTACTGCAGCGACGACGCGCAGATCGTGACGTCCACCGTCGTCGAAGCCTTCGCCCGTGGCGCGAGGGCGGAGGGTGCCACGATCCGCGAAGGCGTGACGGTCGAGCGGCTCGTCGTCTCGGGCGACCGGGTCGAAGCCGTCGAAACGGACGCGGGCCGCTTCGACGGCGACGCGATCGTCGTGGCCACGGGCGCCTGGAGCACCTCGCTCCTGGCCGGCGTCGGTGTGAACGTGCCGATCGGCGGCGAGCGCCTGCAGGTGGCGATGACCGGACGACAGCCGTTCTGGATCGAGCCGCTCGTGTTCGGTCCGAGCGCCACGAAGCAATACGCGCTGTTCCGCGACCTCCCGTCGTGGGACCCGGCCACGTTCACGACCCCGGGCCAGGATCGCGATGGCCTCGTCCTGCTGCCACTCATGGTCCAGCGCGCGTCCGGCGAGCTGAGCATCGGATGTGCGACCGACTACCCGGGCGAGCTCGATGCGCACCCGACCCTCGCCGGGCTGGCGCAGATCGCCGACGGGTTGACCGCCGACTTCCCGTCGCTGCGAGACGTGCCGATCACCCGGACATGGGCCGGCCTCCTCCCCTTCACCTCCGACCAGGCGCCGGTCATCGACGAGGTGGCGCCCGGGCTGTTCGTCGGCGCCGGCCACACGTTCGGGAATACGGCAGGCCCGGTGACGGGCCGGGTCCTCAGCCAGCTCATCGCCGGCCGGGAGCCGGACTTCGACATCAGCGCCTGTCGCTACGGGCGCCCGCTCGACCCCATCGTCGTCGGCGCACCGACGCATTGGTAGATCGGCATCCGGCCCACCGGCGGAACCCCCGCGGTATCGCGAACGTCCCGACCGCATGACCGCCGCGCCTCCCTGCGGCGGTCATCTCCGCCACCGGGGCCGGCAGCCGGTCCCACGTACAATCCGAGCGCGATGTCCGCCCCTCCCCTCCCCGACCTGATCATGTACGGCCGCGCCGATTGCGGGCTGTGTGGCGAGACCCGCGAGCTCCTCCTGGCGCTCCTCGACGAGCGCCGGGCGGCTGGCCTCGCGATCCCGTTCCTGCGCGAGATCGACATCGACACCGACGCGGAGCTCCAGCGGGCGTTCTTCGCCACCATCCCCGTCGTCGAGTTCCGCGGACGGCGCCTCGAGACCGTCACCAGCGCCGCGCGGCTTCGGCGCCTGCTCGACGAGAGCCTCGACGGCGATCCCGCCACCCCGCCAGAACCCACGGCCACGACCCCGGCATGACCGGCGGCACCGACCTCACGATCCTCCTCGCGCTCGCGGCGGGCGTCATCAGCTTCCTCTCGCCATGTGTCCTGCCGCTCGTGCCCGCCTATCTCGGCCAGCTCACCGCGATCGCCGTTGCGGGCAGCGATGGACGAGCGGTCGCGCCCAGCCGCTGGCTTGCCGTCCGGCACGCCCTCGCCTACGTTGCGGGCTTCGGTGCCGTGTTCACGTTCCTCGGGGTGACGGCGACCTATATGGCCGCGGGTCTCGCCGACTACGTCGGCACGCTCCGCGTGATCGGCGGCCTGGTGCTCATCGTGCTCGGCCTGAACCTGGCCGGGATCCTGCGCATCGGTGCCCTTGAGCGAACCTGGCGCCCACTCGATGCGGGGGCGGCCGGCAGCCTCGCCACGACGACGGGCTCCGTGGCCCTCGCCCGCCCGGGCCCGGGCGTGGGCAGCACACCCGTATCCGGCATCGACACCACAGCGAACGACGTTCCCACGTTCGGCGATCGCCTCGGCGGCCGGCTCGTCGGCACGAATGGGGGTTTGCTCGCCTCGTTCGGCCTGGGGGCGATCTTCGCCATCGGCTGGAGCCCATGCATCGGCATCATCCTCGGCGGGATCCTGACGATGGCCGCCACGAGCGGGACCGTGCTGCAAGGCGCGGTCCTGCTCATCGCGTACACCCTCGGGCTCGGGCTGCCGTTCATCGCGATCGCGCTCGTCTACGATCGCGCTCCGGGGCTCCTCCGCCCGCTCGTCCGTCATGGCCGGCTCGTCTCGCTCGTCGGAGGGCTGCTCGTCGCGGCGATCGGTGTCGCGATGGTGTTCGACCTGCTGTCCCTGATGCCACGCTACTTCACGTTCCTCACGGCCATCTGAGCGGTCCGTGACCGAGGAGCGACCCGGGTTCACCCACAGGCGGGAGCGCCATGGCCTGATCGGGCCGTTCAGCGGGCGCCAGCTGCTGCTCGCGGCGGTGCTCATCGCGATCGTGGCGATCGTCGGAGTCGCCGTGACGACGCCGCTCGGGAACACCTCGATCGGGCCGAACATCGTGAACCCACAAGCGACGCCGTTCATCATCGGCGAGGCGCCGGCCCAAGGCCTGCGGCCCGGCGTGACGGCACCAGAGCTCGCCGTCACCCTCGACGATGGCAGCACCTACCAGCTGACCGACCTCGACGGCCGCCCGATCAGGCTCGACGCGCTCCGCGGCAAGGTCGTCTGGCTGAACTTCTGGGCGTCGTGGTGCCCGCCGTGCCAGCAGGAGACCCCGATCCTGCGCCAGCTCGACTCGACGTACGGTGACCGCGGGCTCGAGATCATCGGGATCAGCGTCCAGGAGACCACGCCGATCGACGTGGGGGCCTACGCGGACCGCTACGAGCTCGACTACACGATCGGCTTCGACGGGTCCGGCCACATCCTGCGGACCTACAAGGTCTTCGCGCTGCCGACCCAGTTCTTCATCGATCGGAACGGCATCATCGAACTTGTCGTGAACGGCCCGGTCGACGCGGCGGGAGCAAGCGCGCTCATCGAATTGATGCTGGGCACCGAGCCGTGAACGCGATCGACGTCCTGATCTACGGCCAGCGAACCGTCATGGCCACCGTCAAGCGGTATCGGACCGAGGACTGGGACCGCATCGCGCTCGGAGTCTGGACGTCGAAGGACCTGCTCGGCCACCTCGGTGCCTTCGAGGTTCGCTTCGCGGACGTGCTCGCGACGTTCGTCGATGCGCCGCTGGTCTCCGACCTGATGACGGCCGACCCGCGGACGTTCAACGACGACCAGGCGGCGATCCGCAAGGACTGGCCGATCGCGCGCATCACGCAGGAGTTCCTCGACGCCCACGATCGTGTCATGACCCACGCCGCCGCGATCCCACCGGAACAGTGGCGCGACGTCGGGACGATCCCCTGGTATGGCGCGGAGTACTCGCTCGACGACCTCGTCGTGTACCAGATGTACGGTCACAAGCGAGAACACGACCCGCAATTGAGCGCCGCCCTCGAGGCGCTCTTATAGGACACGGTCAGACGGGCTCGAACCGGAAGCGATCGCGATCGCGCACCAGGTGACCCACCGGTCGCTTCGATTCGTGCGACAGGACGATGAGCCAGCGCTCGTCCGCGGCCTGGGCGAACAACTCGAGCTTGCGCCGCACCGAATCGAGCGGAAAGTCGTCGAATGCCGTGACCCAGCGGGGATTGGCGCCCCACGGCCGCATGAACAGGTCGCCGAAGAACGCCACGGTCCCCGCCCCGTCGCCCGTGCCCCGGACGATCACGGCCTGGTGACCGGTGGAGTGACCACCGGTCGGCACGACCGTGACTCCCGGCAGGACCTCGCGTTCACCATCGGCCCAGCCCTCCGCGCCCCAGTCATGCACGAGCCGCAACTCGGGCTGCACGTACGAGGCCACCAGCCGCGGGTTGTCGCCGAGCGCGACCTCCCACTCGGCCTTCTGCGCGACGATCGTGGCGCGGGGGAATGCCCGCGTGCCGTCCGTCCGCAGCAGGCCGCCGGCGTGGTCGAAATGGAGGTGGCTCAGGGCGACGACGTCGATCATGTCGGGCGCGAAGCCGGCGGCCTCAAGCGCGGGCACGACCGGCAAACCCTCGTAGACCCGGATCGCGCGGGTCTTCTCGTCGACTCGCTCGCCGATCCCCGTCTCCACCAGCACGCGTCCGGCCGGCGTCTCGATCAGCAGGCAGTTCAGTGCCTGCAGCAGCCGGTGCTCGTGGTCGATCTCGTCGGTGACCAGGCCGCCCCACAGCACGCGCGGCACCGGTCCGAACAGTGTCCCCGCGTCCGATCGGAAGGTCCCCGCCTGGACGAGCGCCACGCGAGTGTCGCCACCGAGCTCGGTCCGCCACGCCACGGCGTCGTTGAGCGCCACGGGATCAGTCCTTCACGAAGTCCCGGTGGAACGCCGACGCCGTCGGCTCCTTCTGCCCCTGGTATCGAGAGCGCAGCCCCGGTGAGCCGTATGGCCGCTCGACCGCCGACGACATCTGGAAGAACGAGATCTGCCCGATCCGCATACCGGCGTAGAGCGCGATCGGGAGGTTCGCCACGTTCGAGAGCTCGAGTGTCAGGTTGCCCTTCCAGCCCGGATCGACATACCCCGCCGTCGAATGGATCAGCAGGCCCAGCCGGCCGAGCGAGGACCGGCCCTCCAGGCGTGCGACAAGGTCGTTCGGAAGCTCGACCCACTCGAGTGTCTGGCCCAGGACGAATTCGCCGGGATGGAGGATGAACGGCTCGTCGTCCTGGATCGTGAGGAGTTCGGTCAGGTCCGGCTGTGGCGCGCGTACATCGATGTACGGATAGCGGTTGTTCCGAAACACGCGAAACGAGCGGTCCAGGTGCAGGTCGACCGACGATGGCTGGAGGTCCTCGGCGTCGTACGGCTCGATCTTGACAGTCCCCGCCTCGAGCGCGGCCCGGATGTCGCGGTCGGACAGGACGCTCACTTACCGCCGCCCCCGTTGCCCTTCTCGTTGTAGAGCGTGTCGACTTCGCGCTTGAGATCCTCGAGATCCTCGAAGCTCTGGTACACGCTGGCGAACCGGATGTACGCGATCTGATCGATGCCACGCAGGGCCTCCATCGCCAGGGCCCCCACCCGCGACGACGGCACCTCGGTCATGCCGGCGGCGCGCAGCTCCGCTTCGATCTCGTCGGCCGCCTGCTCGGCGGCGCCATCGGAGGCTGGCCGCCGCGTCAGCGCCTTGCGCAGGCCGGTGACGAGCCGGTCGCGGTCGAACTCCTGACGGGTGCCGTCACGCTTGACAACCACGAGTCGCGCGGCTTCGATCCGCTCGTAGGTCGTGAAGCGCATCGCACAGGCATTGCACTCACGCCGGCGGCGGATGGTGGCGGACTCGTCGAGATCGCGCGAGTCGACGACGCGGGTATCCCGCTCGCCGCATTGGGGGCAGCGCATCACTCTCCTGTCGCTCTCCACCACTACCACTTGTGGTGTGCGACGAGGATACCACTACATGGTGTGGTCAGAGACGCGGTTGGTGCAGGGTCGCCGGGGACTCCGCGGCCACCGGGCCGGCCGTCACCTCGAGCTCCGCGGCGCGTGCCGCGTGACGGATGATCGCCTCACGGGCATGGACCAGGTTCAGGTAGCCGCGCTTGATCGACGTCTGCGCCTCGATCTCCCGCCCGCGCCGGACGATCTGGGCCATGATCGACGCCCCGTGGTCGACCATCGCCAGCGCCCGGTCGGCGCGCTCGAGTTCCGCGACGAGGTCGTCGCGGATGGCCTCCGCCGCGGGGGGACCGTGCAGCGCGCGCGCCTCGTCGGTGTAGCGGGCGATGGCGTCGGTCGCAGCCTCGATCGTCGCGACGATCGTGTCGGCCGCGAGCTGCTGGCGGCGGACCGCGTCGATCCGTCCCGTCGCCCCCTCGAGCGACTGGTCGATCCGCTCCCCGAGGTCCCGAACCGACGAGCGGAAGTTCTCGATCTCCCGCGTGCGTGCCACGATGCGACCCGCCCGCCGCAGGACGACCGCGAACCCGACCGCCAGCACGAGGAACGCCGCCAACGGCAGCAGGATGGCGAGCTCGGTCATGTGGCGCGTCCCCGGTCCGTGACTCAGCCCGACCGTTCGCGCAGCTGCGCGAGGATGGCCTGGCCAACCTCGAACAGGTCGCCCACGACGACCATGTCGGCGAAGTCCGCGATCGGGGCGTCCGGGTCGCGGTTCACGGCGACGATCGTCGAGGCGGTCTGCATGCCGACCTTGTGCTGGATCGCGCCGCTGACGCCCATCGCGAGGTAGAGCTGCGGCTTCACGATCTTGCCCGTCTGGCCGATCTGTTGGCTGTACGGGATCCAGCCCGAGTCGACCGCCGCGCGCGTCGCCCCGACGGCCCCACCGAGCGCCGTGGCGAGCTCCTGGATGAGACCGAATCCATCTGGGCCGCCGACGCCGCGGCCACCGGCCACGATGATCTTGGCGTCATCGATCGACGCGGCCGCGCCCTCGGCCTCGATGCGCTCGACGACCGGCACGGCGGGCAGGGTCAGCTCGCCGCTCGCGGCAACGGTCTCGACATTCCCCTCGCTCGCCGCTGGCTCCGCGGTGACGGTGTTCGGCCGAACCGTGACGATGCCGCGCCCGGACGCAAGCGCACTCTCGGTGATGAGCTTGCCGCCGAACACGCTGTGGGTCGCGACCGGGCCGTCCGCCGAACCGCGCAGCGCGATCGCGTTGGCGAGGACGCCCCGACCGGTCAGGGCGGAGAGGGCGCCCGCGAGATCGCGCCCCTCCGGACCCGCCCCGGCGAGGATGACGTCCGGATCGTGCTCCTCGACCAGCGCCGCAAGGCGCTGGGCCACGATCGTTCCCGCAGCCCCCTCGGCCGTCGCGGGTTCCGTGACCGCAAGCACCCGTGGGAGGTAGCGAGCGAGTTCCGCCGCTCCGCCGGCCGGATCGGCACCGATGACGACGCCGGTGACCTCGGCGCCGCCGCTCTGCTCGGCGAGGCTGCGCGCCAGCGTGGCCACCTCTGTCGTGAGCTTGGCGAGCGTGCCGTCACCGGCGAGCTCGCCATGGACCCAGATGCCGCCCATCAGATGAGCCTCCGCTCGGCCAGCAGGGCGACGACCTGGCGGGCGGCTTCGGCGGGCTCCTCGCGCACGATGCGGGTCGCCGCGCGCGGCTCGGGGGCGCGCGAGTCGACCACCGTCGTCGTCGCGCCGGCGGTCCCGACGGTCGCAGGATCGATGCCCAGGTCGGCCAGCGTCAGCGTCGCGATCTCCTTGTTGCGCGCCGCCATGATTCCCTTGAGCGACGGATACCTCGGCTCACCGAGGGCCTGTGTGCCGCTGATGAGCGCCGGCATCGGTGCCTCCAGGACGTCGTACCCGGTCGGCGTGATGCGGTTGACCCGGACCGTGCCCGCGGCCGTGTCCGGCTCGATGGTGGCGGCATACGAGAGGTAGGGCAGACCGGCCAGGGCGGCGACTCCAGGTGCCACGACGCCCGCACCGCCGTCGGATGTGTCGACGCCTGCAAGCGCCAGGTCGAATTCGAGCGTCTTGAGCGCGGCCGCAAGGATGCGGGTGGTCGCGACCGTGCACGATCCCCCGATCGGCGGGTCCGTCACCAGTACCCCGCGCGTGGCGCCCATGGCCAGCGCCTTGCGCATGGTCTCGGGTGCGGTGGCGGGGGCCATCGACAGGAGGATGTACCTCGCCCTCCCCGGCCGCCTCGACGAGCTTGAGCGCCTTCTCGAGCACGTACTCGTCGTTGCCGTTGACGACGGCCGGGCTGTTGGTCCGGTCGAGGCGCCCATCGGGCCCCAGTCGCTCGCCGCCCGACGCCGGATCGGGGACGGGTTTGGTGAGGACGACGATGCGCACGAGCCGTTGGACCTCCCTGCCCGGGTCAGCCGCCCTTGCCGAGCAGTGCCCGCGCGATGACGAGTCGTTGGATCTGCTGAGTCCCCTCGTAGAGCTGCGTGATCTTCGCGTCGCGCATCATCCGCTCGACCGGGAACTCGTCGATGTAGCCGTAGCCTCCGAGCACCTGGACGGCGTCGGTCGTGACTCGCATGGCGTTGTCACCGGCCACGAGTTTACACATGGCCGACCACCGATTCGCATCGGCCGCACCGGCATCGATCTCCACGCACGCCCTGTACAGGAGCTGCCGCGCGGCCTCGGTGCCGGCGTCCATGTCGGCCAGCATCGCCCCGATCATCTGGAAGTCGCCGATGCGCTGACCGAACTGCTTGCGCTCCCTCGCGTAGGCCGTCGCGACCTCGAGCGCGCCCTGCGCGATGCCGACCGCCTGGGCGGCGATCGCCGGCCGGCTGCGGTCGAGGGTGCGCATGGCGATGTCCCACCCGTCGCCCTCCTCGCCGAGACGGTTCGCGGCCGGGATCCGCATCGTGTCGAAGGCGAGCTCGGCGGTGGGGCTGCCGCGCAGCCCCATCTTGTGCTCGATCCGGGTCACGGCGAAGCCGTCGGTCGGCACCTCCACGACGAAGGCGCTGAGGCGCCGATGGCGCTCGGCCCCCGGGTCGGTGACGGCGAACACGACGAGCAGGTCGGCGACCGAGCCGTGGCTGATGAACCGCTTCGCGCCGTCGATGACGTACGCCTCGCCACCGGGCTCGGCGCGGGCCGTGGTGCGGGCGGCGGCGACATCCGACCCGGCCTCCGCCTCCGTGAGCGCGAACGCGATGAGCTGGTCGCCGCTCGCGAGCCGCGGGAACCAGCGGGCCCGCTGTTCGTCCGTGCCGGCCAGCGTGATCGGCAGCGAGCCGAGCTCCTGCACGGCCAGGATCAGGCCGGTGGTCGCACACGCCCGGCTGAGCTGCTCGACCGCCAGGCACACGCCGAGGAGCTCGCCGCCGAGTCCGCCGTGCTCCTCCGGGAACGGCAGGGCGAGGATGTCCTGGGCGGCCAGCAGGCGGCGCAGGTCCTGCGGGAATTCCGCGGTCCGGTCGATGTCGGCTGCACGCGGCGCGACCTGCTCGTCGGCGAGCACGCGGACGGCGTCGCGGAGCATCTCGTGCTCCTCCGTGAGGCGGAACGGCCCGGGGGCGCGGCTCGCGGTCGTCACCGAGCCCATCGTACCGCGAGGGGGACCGCGGCTGGTCACGTTCCATGGGGGTATAGGCTTCGGTTCGGGTCGGCGAGCCGGGCACGGGGGCACGGCTCCAGCCGGCCGGAGATCGAGCGTGGACCAGACCACCCAGATCCTGGCCCTGATCGGTGCCGCCAGCCTTGGCATCCTCGCCGTCGTCGCGATCCTGCACCGTGACCGTGCCCGCGACCACCCTCCGCCCGAAAGCCCGTATGCCGTGTCCACCGAAGGGATGAAGCGGTGTCCGGCCTGCGGGACGGGCAACCTCGTGACGGACGCGACGTGCTCCAGTTGCGGTCGGCGCCTGCCCGGCTGACGTCAGACTCCCGTGCAAGACGCCTGCAGCGCGCGCCCGCAGAAACAGGATGGCGCGTTCGCTCGACTTGGTGGATGATGCGACCAGCGGGAGCGATGACGCTCGGTCGACCGAACATGGCCGCCTGTGACCGAGTCGAGCTACTGGCGAACCCGGCCCGCCGCACTCCTGGAGTGTGTCGATGCGCCGGCGCGCCAACCACGCGATCCGTCCAGTCGGTCGTGCGATCGTGCGGCTTCGCCTTGCCGCCCTCTTCGCGGCGCAGTTCTTCGACCTTGGCACGTTCTCCGTGATGGTCGGCCGGCACGGCATCGGCGCGGAGCGCAACCCGATCGTGGCGCAGGGCTTCGTCGGCTGGGGGATGCTCCTCGTCGTCGTCACGAAGCTCGCGCTGGTGGTGCTCGTCGGCTCGATCGTGTTCCTGCTCGCGACGCGACCCGCGAGGCCGTTGAGCCTGCGCCTGGCGGCGATCGTGACGATCCTGGCGGTGGCTGCCGGGCTGACTGGCGGCGTGTCGAACGTGGCGGCGCTCTAGGTCCGCCCTACACGACGGGCAGCCGGCGGTCCTCCGGGATCGCGGCGAGCCTGGCCGCGAGCACCTCGCTGACGTCGAGGGCCGCGACGCCGGCGCCCCCCTCCGCCGCCGCGAGGCCGTCGGACAGCATGACCATGCAGAACGGACAGGCCGTGGCGACCGTGGACGCACCGGTCTCGAGCACCTGGCGTGTCCGCTCGGCGTTGATCCGTGTGCCGCGCGTCTCCTCCATCCACATCCGACCACCGCCCGCCCCGCAGCAGAAGGTGTTCTCGAGCGACTTCTCCATCTCGACGACATCCGCGCCGGCTGCGCCCAGCACGTCGCGCGGGGCCATGGTCACCCCGTTGTAGCGGGCGAGGTAGCACGAGTCGTGGACGGTCACCGAACCTGGCCGGTGATCCCCGGTCGATGCCGCCGCGTCCTCGGGCAGGGTGGCGAGCCGGCCGGACGCCACGAGCTCCGCGAGGAACTGGGAGTGATGGACGATCCGGAACGAGCCGCCCAGCTGGCCGTACTCGTTGCCGATCGTGTTGAAGCAATGGGGGCAGGCGGTCACGATCGTACGCTCGCCCATCGCGTAGCGGTTCAACGTCTCGACCGCCGCCGTGGCGAGCATCTGGAAGACGTAGTCGTTGCCCATCCGCCGCGCCGGGTCGCCGGTGCACGATTCCTCCTGGCCGAGGACGGCGAAGGACACGCCCGCGGCGTGGAGACAGGTCGCGACCGCCCGGGCCACCTGCTGGTTGCGCGGGTCGAACGCGGCCGCGCAGCCGACCCAGTACAGCACCTCGAGCGTATCGAGCTCACCGGCCGACGACACGTCCGCGACCGTGCGCACCTCGAACGGCAGCGGCCTGGTCCAGTCCATGCGCGCCGACGCCGGCTGACCCCACGGATTGCCCTGGCCCTCCATCGCCCGGAAGGCCGGCGTCAACTCGCCCGGGAACCGGGAATCCTCGAGGACCAGGTTGCGTCGCAGTCCGACGATCTTGTCGACGTGCTCGATGAGGACGGGGCAGGCCTCGACGCACGCGCCGCAGGTGACGCAGTCCCAGACGGCGTCGTACGGGATCGCCGTATCGACGATCGGCTCGGCCAGGGCCGTCGCCGCGGGCCGCGAGTCATCGAGCCCGTACGTCTCGCGCACGATCGGCGAGTTCGGGATGAGGTTGAGCCCCGCCTCGGCATCGACGGACATGTCGCGGATGCCCATGATGAAGGTCTTGGGGTTGAGCGGTTTCCCGGTCGCGTGGGCGGGGCACGCCTCCTGGCAGCGACCGCACTCGGTGCAGGTGAAGCCATCGAGCAAATCCTTCCACCCGAGATCCTGCAGGGTCTTGAGGCCGAACGTCGCCGTCTCGTCCTCGAGGTCCATCTCCGGCAGTTCGCCGCGTGGCGCGAGTTTGCGGAACCAGATGTTCGGAAAGCTCGTGGCGATGTGCAGGTGCTTGGAGAACGGCAGGTACACGAGGAACGCTGCCACGAGCGCGATATGGACCCACCACATGACGGCGAAGGCGTTCTGGAGGGCCTCGGGTGAGAAGGAGGCGCGGAGCGGCCCGGCCAGCGCCGTGGACACGAACGCACCGGGCTCGTCGCCGTGGGCCGCGAATTCGAGCGCTTCTGCCAGGACCTCCGTGAGCACCACACCGCCGATCATGGACAGGATCACGAGCGCATCCCGGTTGAACGTCAGTCGCCGCGGTCGGGTGATGAGCCGGCGCACGAACGCCCAGCCGATCGACACCAGGACGATGACCGCGACCAGGTTCTGCATCGCGCTGATGAGGGTCCACAGCAGGCCATCGAACGGGATCGACAGGAGCTGCTCGATGACGCCGCCCGTGACGATGTTGGCAGTCCCGATCGTGAGCAGGATGAATCCCCAGAAGATGCCCGCATGCATGAGCCCTGCCCGGACGTCCTTGAACATCTTGGTCTGGATGAACGCGTACTTGATGAGCCCGGCGAACCGGCGCGGGATGTCGGCGAACGGGCTGGGACCCTGGGCACGGACCGCGGCGAACACCCGCAGGTGGCGGGCCATCGCCAGGCTGAAGAAGACGACCGCACCCCAGAACAGCGGGAAGACGAGGGGGTAGAACGGGACGTCGGCGAACGGCTCGAAGAGCGTCACGCGCTCGGGCCCCGGTCGTCGGCGGCCGTGTCATGGTCGTGCGGCCCGGCCAGCGTCTCGAGCGCGTGGTCGAGCACCCCCTCGATCGCCGTCAGCGATTCCATGGCCCCGCGCGGGCTACCCGGCAGGTTGATCACGAGCGCGCGGCCGATGACCCCGACCACGCCGCGCGACAGGTCCGCGTACGGCGTGCTGGCACGGCCCACGGCCCGCATCGCCTCCGCGAGCCCGGGCACCTCGTAGTCGATCGCGTCCTTCGTCGCCTGCGGCGTCACGTCCCGTGGCGTCAGGCCGGTGCCGCCGGTGGTGACGATGAGGTCGTGCTCCTCGGCCGTGGAGCGCAGGACGTCCGTCAGCATCTCGCGTTCGTCGGGCAGGACGGCCCGTTCCACGGTGAAGCCGAGGGCCTCGAGTCGCTCTCCGACCCCGATCCCAGAAGTATCCTCGCGGACACCCTCGTTGACCCGGTCGCTGGCGGTGATCACCACGGCCCGCCTCATCCCGGCCGTTTGCCTCCGCTCCGCCCTCCTGATCGCGACGGCTTCGCGATGCGACCCGCGCCACGCGCGCCGGGCTGGTAGCCGGCCCCTCCCGGTCCGTCGTGGCCGGGCGGGTCGTGGCGCACCCAGTCGCCGCTCTTGCCGCCGCTCTTGGCGATGAGCCGGACACCGCCGATCGTCACGCCGCGCTCGACGCCCTTGACCATGTCGTAGACCGTCAGCGCAGCGACCGAGGCCGCGGTCATCGCTTCCATCTCGACACCCGTCTGCCCCGTCGTGGCTGCCTCGGCGCGGATCCGGAGGAGACCGCCCGCACGGTCGGGGGTGATCGAGACCTGCAGGTCGGTCAGGGGGAGCGGATGACAGAGCGGGATGAGCTCGCTCGTCCGCTTGCCGCCCATGACGCCTGCAAGCTCGGCCACCCCGAGGACGTCGCCCTTGGGACCGCCCCCGTCGATGACCAGGCTGAGCGTCTCGGCCGACATCGAGACCGTCGCCTCGGCGACGGCCCGTCGGGCGGTGATCGGCTTCGCGGAAACGTCGACCATGCGCGGCCGCCCGCCACGATCGACATGGGTGAGCCGCCGTCGCTCCGAGCGCGGCGCGAGCGACCGTCCGGCCTTGGGGTCCATCACGCCCCGAGGATAGCGGGCATGACCAGTGGTCGGGAGCGCTTCAGACGCGGTCCAGCCACCAGAGCTCCACCTCGGCTCCCGCCGCGAGGCTGTCGTCCGACTCGGGGATGACGGCCAGCGCGTCGGCCGTCGCCAGCGCCGACAGGACGTGGCTGCCCTGTCCGCCCTGGCCCCCGGCGAGGCTCGCCACGACGCGGCCACGATCGTCCCGCCGCGGCGTGCCGTCCCCGTCGCGCTCGACGGTGACCCGGACGAAGGCCCGGCGGCCGCCGCTCTTCGTGACGGGGCCGCTCAGCACGGCCCGATCCCGCGGCCGGTACAGGTCGTCGTCGCGGTGGCCGGCGAGGCGGCGGATGGCGGGACGGACGAACAGCTCGAAGGTCACGAACGTCGAGACGGGGTTGCCGGGGAGTCCGAAGAGCAGGGTCGCGGGCCGATCGTCCGGGTCGTCCGGACCGTCGTCTCGCGGAGCGCGGCCCGTCCCGAAGGCGAACGGCTTGCCCGGCTGGACGGCCACCCGCCAGAGATCCACCGTCCCGTACGCCTCGAAGGCAGCTCTGACCACGTCGTACGGCCCGACCGACACGCCGCCGGACACGATCAGCGCGTCGGCCTCGAACAGACCGGCGCAGATCCTGGACCGCACGTCGTCCAGCCGGTCCCTGGCGATGCCGAGGACGCGCGGATCGCCGCCGGCCGCCTCGACCATCGCCACGAGCGCTGGGCCGTTGGCGTCCGGGATGCCGGCTCGCCCGAGGTCCCGGCCGGGCTGGCGCACCTCGTCGCCGGTCGCGAGGATCCCGACGATCGGCCGGCGATGGACGCGGACCTGGTCGAGCCCGACCCCGGCGACGAGCCCGATCGTCGCGGGCGTGAGGACGTCACCCGGCTCCAAAATCCGCGTCCCAGCGGCCAGGTCACTGCCGGCGCGGCGGATCGAGCCACCGAGCGCGGTGGCCGTGTGGACCTGGATCGCGGCGGGCAGCGGTCCGGTCGCATCGCGCCCCCGCGGGCCGGCCGCCACACCGGTGGCATCGAGGGGTGTCGTCCCCTCGACGGGGACCACCGCGTCAGCCCCGGGTGGAACGGGGGCCCCCGTCGCGATGCGGACCGCGCTGCCACGCCGGACCGTCAGGTCCGGCGCCTGACCGGCGCGAACCTCGCCGGTGACCTCCAGCCGGACGGGGGCGTCCTCCGTCGCTGCCGCCACGTCCTCCGAGCGGAGCGCGTAGCCGTCCATCGCGGAGTTGTCCCACGGCGGGAGCGCCATGGGACTGGTGACGGGCTCGGCGACGACGCGGCCACGCGCCTCCAGCAGCCAGGCGACCTCCACCTGGGTGGGTCCGGCGATCGCCCCGAAAACGGCCTGCCGTGCGTCCTCGACGCTCAGCAGGGGGTCGGAACGCTCGTGGCCTCGATCGTGCGCGCGCTCGTGGCCGGAGCGCCGACCCAGGCTCACGCGGCGGGAGCGCCGCCGGGCCGCCGGCGGTCGCGTGCGGCCTCGGCGATGGCGGTCGCGACCGCGCGGCGGGTCACGATGCCGGCGAGTGCACCGGCCTCGAGCACCGGCAACCCGTCCAACCCGCTCCGGTGGAATTGATCGAGGGCGTCGCGCAGTGACGTCTCGGGGGCGACGCTCGGCATCGCATCACCGCTGACCATCAGGTCCTCGGCGCGCGTCTCCGGCCATCGGTCGCGTCGGATCCGCCGGACCTGCTTCGCCCCGACCATCCCGACCAGGTCAGGTCCACGCAGGACCGCCACGGATGACGGGACCGCGCCGTCGAGGATCTGCGCGGCGAACGTATCGAGCGTCAGGCCCGGCGGCACGCCCGAGACATCGTGCTCCATGACGTCGGCGACGCTGATGCCCTCGAGCACGAGATCGACATCCGCGCTGCGTTCGACGGCGCCCGCGCTCGAGACGATGAACCAACCGCACACGGCGAGCATGAGCCCATCGACCGAGTCGACGACGAGGATCCCGACGATGCCCGCCGTGGCGAACAGGATCCCGAGATAGCGCCCGGATGATGCAGCGATCCGGAGGGCCCTGCCGGGATCGCCGGTCCGGGACCAGGCGAGGCCACGCACGATGCGCCCGCCATCGAGCGGGAAGGCCGGCAGCAGGTTGACGCCGCCGAGCAGGAGGTTCATCACGCCGATCACGAGCGCGACCCGGCCGATCGCCTGCATCGCGCCGGCTCCGGTCAACTCGCCGGCAAGGGCGAGGACCATGAACGCGCCGCCGACGACCAGGCTCACGAGCGGGCCGGCGATCGCGACGAGGACCTCGTCGCGGGGGCGCGTCGTTTCGAGGCGTGAGGTCGCGGCCCCGCCGAAGAAGTAGACGATGATCGGACCGCCTGGCAGGCCGACATGCCGCGCGGCCAGCGCGTGCCCGAGTTCGTGGGCGAGGGCGGACAGCAGGAACGCGGTCGCCACGATGGCTCCGATGGCCCACCCGCCGGTGGTCCCGATTCCCGGCGCGATCCGTCCGACCTGGGTCGCCGTCGTCACCGCGATCACAGCGAGGATGATCGCCCACGACACGTGGATGCGGATCTCGAAGCCGAACAGTCGCGCGATCGGGAGGGCGTTCATCCGGTGGAGCCCGTGGCAGGCAGTGAGGGCGCAGCGAGCGTGTCGCCCGCCGCGTGATGCGCCGTCGTGGCCGCAGCGCGCCGGCTCGCCAAAACGGCCAGGAGCCCGGCCAGCACGCTGCACATCGCTCCGACCGCCAGCGCGGTCTCCTGCCAGAACGCGAACGGGAAGAGCTGGACGAGCCGTTCCGTGCTCGGGTCGAAAGTGTACGAGCCGCCCGCGAAGAAGATGCGATGAAAGACCTCGAACAGGGCGTCGAAGGCGACCAGGGCGACGACGCCGCCGACGACGAGCACCGCGATCAGCGTGAGCGCCCCGGCGCGCACCGCCCGCCAGCTCGTTCCCCGCGTCGCGCCTCGTCGCCGGGCGTGGACGACGATGGCGACGGCCGCGAACAGCAGCGCGACGGCGAAGAAGCCGATGAACACGCCCCGCACGTCGCGCATGTGGCCACGTTCCCGCTCATTGAGGACCGGCGAACCGTCGACGGCCACATCGAACGTGGGTGGCCCGACGACCAGGTCCGAGAGGATGGCGTCCGTCACGGCACGCAACTCGGGCGCCGTGAAGCCCGTCCACGCGGTCACCCGGGAGCGGTCCTGCTCGAACGCGACCCACCACGGGTTGAGGAACAGCGGCAGGGTCACGGCGACGATGGCGAGCGCAGTCGCGAGACCGATGAGGGTGTTCGCGGCGTGGCCGCGGAGCGTGTCCACCGACGCATCGTAGTCCGTCCCGGCGCGAAGGCCACGGGTCGTGACCGGCTACTCGTCCTCGAGGGTCCGCGCCTGCTCCCACCAGCCGGCGATCGTGAGGTCGCTCGGGGGGTCCTCGTTGAGCTCGGTCGCCGCCTGCAGGATGCGGGCTCGGAAGTCGTCCCCGGACAGGTCCAGGATGTCGCGCAGGCCCGCGATCCCCGCCTGGATCAGCAGCTGGTGGTCGACCGGTCCGAAACTGGCGAGATTGAGCATGAGCGCCTCATCGCGCCAGACGAGGACGTCGTTCGGCGTCGCGTCCACCTGGTCGGCGAGGTACTGGCGGCGGGTCGCGGTCTCGGAGCGCTCGAGCAGGAGCCCCGTCGTGAAGGTGCCCTGGCGTTCGAGGCGCTCGAGCTGGACCGGCTCGATGCGGGTCAGCTCGGTGATCGGTGGCATGACCGCATTATCGGCATGCGCCCCCCGCCGTGTTCGGCGGGTCGACAAGGAAGTGCCCCGGCACACCCAGTGTCATGGGGGACAACCTGGGCGCCGGGGCCATCCGGTCCGCCATTGGGGGGACGCTGACAGACCGGACGCGGACAGTAGGCGGAGGTGCGGTCCGGTGGCATTAGGTGGGGTTACCTATTCCGGCACGACTTCCTGCCCTCCCGAGCGCGGCCGGGCCGTCGTCAGTGGGAAAAACGGCGCGAAATACGTCGTTCAGCGTACGCAAACGTAAGAACTTCTGGCCCACACTGCCGGCAAGTCCCTCGGGTGGGGGGCCCGTCGCTGGGGGCGACGGACCAGGCCCGAGGGCCTTCCCTTTTGCGCGGCGGCTCACTCCACCGGCTTGTCGCCGAAGACCGTGTAGTGCCAGCCCTTCTCGGGCTCCCCGGTCAGCTCGAGCATGACGTGCTTGACCTGCGTGTACTCCTCGAAGGAGTAGCTCGACATGTCCTTCCCGGAGCCGGACTGCTTGAAGCCACCATGCGGCATCTCTGACGTGACCATGAGGTGGTCGTTCACCTGCACGTGCCCGAAGTTCAGCGTCCGGGCCGCCTCCATGGCCGTGAAGACGTTCGTGGTCCAGATGCTCGCTGCGAGGCCGTAGCGCGTGTCGTTTGCCGCTTCGAGCGCCTCATCGAGCGTGTCGAATGGCAGCACCGCGAGCACGGGGCCGAAGACCTCGTCCTGGACGATCTCGCTGTCCTGTGTGCAGTCGGCGACGATGGTCGGTCGGTAGAAGGCACCATCGGGGAACGCCGGGACCTCCGGTGCGAACCCGCCGGCAACGACGCGGGCACCTGCGGACACCGCGCGTTCGACGAAGCCGGCCACCCGCGCGACCTGGGTGTCGCTGATGAGGGTGCCGAGGTCGGTCGTCGGATCGAATGGGTCCCCGACTCGGACCGCGTCGAACAGCTCGGCCGTCCGCGCGAGGAAGGCGTCGTAGAGGTCTCGGTGGACGTACGCCCGGGTCGCGGCCGTGCAGTCCTGACCGCCGTTGATGAGGGCGCCGGCCGTCGCGCCGCGTGCGGCGGCCTCGATGTCGGCGTCTGCGCAGACGATGAACGGCGCCTTGCCACCGAGCTCGAGGTGGACACGTTTCAGATTACCGGCGGCCAGGGCCTGGATCCGCTTGCCCGTCTCCGTGTCACCGGTGAGCGAGATGAGATCGACGTCCATGTGGGCGGCGAGGGCCGCACCGACGACCTCGCCACGTCCGGTGATGACGTTGAGCACCCCGTCGGGCACGCCCGCTTCCTGGGCCAGCGCGGCCAGGCGGACGGTCGTCAGGGGTGTCGCGGATGCGGGCTTCAGCACCACGGAGTTGCCGGCCGCCAGCGCCGGCCCGATCTTCCAGATCGCCATCCAGAGCGGGTAGTTCCACGGGCTGACCTGCCCGACGACCCCGATCGGCTCGCGCCGGACGAAGCTCGTGTGCGCGCCCGTGTACTCGTAGGCGGCCTTGCCCTCGAGGTTCCGGATCTGGGTCGCGAAGAACCGCAGGTTGTCGCTCGCGAACGCGAAGTCGCTGTCGCGTCGGAGCTTGTACGCCGTCCCCGTCTGGAGCGTCTCGAGCCGAGCCAGGTCGTCCGCATCGCGGTCGAGCAGGTCGCCCAGACGGTTCATGACCGCAACCCGCTCAGGGAGCGGCATGCGATGCCAGCGGCCGTCCCGGAACGCGGCGCGGGCCGCGGCGACGGCCCGATCCACGTCTGCCTCGGTGCCGTCGGGGACTCGTCCGACGAGCTCGCGGGTGGCCGGGCTGCGGACCTCGATCCAGCGGCCGCTCGACGAGGGCGTCGACGCGCCGTCGATGAACATCGGGTAGTCGGTGACCGGGATCTCGACGGCCATGGGATCTCTCCTGGATCGATCGGTGTTCGTGCCCCCGAGTCTAGCGCCCCACCGGCTGCCGGCTCGCGAGAACCGAGGCCGCGCGACGGCGCGCCGGGAGTACTCTGACCCGACCGACGACCGACGGGACGAGGAGGGCATGATGGAACGAGGCGACCACGACGAAATCCAGGTGATCAGGGACGAGTTGGAGCGTTTGCGCGCGGACGTCCACGCCGTCCGTCCAGCGGGAGAACGACGCTGGTGGAGCACCGGGCGGCGCCCCCGACTCGCGAAGGCGCTGGGTCGAGTGGGCCTCGTTGCGCTCATGCTGGCGCTGCCGGTCATCGTCAGCGCCAGTCACACGCCGTTCACCGACGTCCCAACGTCGCACAGCTTCCACACGGTCATCGGCAGGGTCTACGGCGCGCGCTTGACGACCGGCTGTACGGCAACCAGGTTCTGCCCGTCCGCGAATGTCACCCGCGGGCAGATGGCCGCCTTCCTCGCGCGCGGCCTTGGTCGCGGCAGCGCCTCGTTCGGGGCGACGGGCGTCGACGACGAATGGGCGATCTTCGACGACGGATTCCTCGATACCATCGATCTCGCGCACGGCGGCACGGCGGGAGGCACCGGGCACGTCCTGGTGACGGCCAGCGTGTCGGCGTACACCGACGAAGCGGACGTCTGCCCCTGCGAGCTCGGCGTCGCGCTCGTCAATGCGGACACGGGTGAAGAGTCGCCGATCATGTTCCAGGTCATCCAGAACACGCCTGCTCCCCCGCATGGCACGGAGCCAGCGTGGTACGAGACGTCGGCGAACGTCTCCTATCTCTTCACGGTCCCGACGGGCGTGACCCACACGTACGTGCTCGCTGCCTCGATGTTCACGACCGCGGCGCCGACGACCGGGAACCAGGCGGCCGCCGAGTGGACGATCTCCGCCGCGTACCTCCCATTCGGGGCGACGGGTGGCAATCCGACCACCACCACGACCCAGGGAGGCGAGTCCCGGCGCGGCCGCTGACACCATCTGGCCGGACCTCGGCGAGGGGCCGAGGTCCGGTCGCTCATCGATCGCGGGCCCCGCGCATCGGGCCGACCGGGTACCCGGCCGCGGCGTCGGCGATCAACGCCTCGAGTCGCCGTGCCCTCGTGGCCGGCCGTTTCGCGCTCGTGACCCAGTGGGTGACGGCCCGGCGATACGAGGGGGGACGCGTCTGCCAGTCCGCCCACGCCGCGGCATCGGCCTGGATCCGCCGCTCTTCTTCGGGCGTGAATGCCGCGACCTCGCGCTCGTAGGCGTAGATCGCAGTCTTCTCCGCAGAGCGGGCCTCGAACGCGGCGATGCCGGCTCGCCGCATGCGTCCTTGCTCGGTGAGGGCCGCGACCTTCGCAACGTTCACGGCACTCCAGATGCTCCCCTTCCGGCGCGGTGTGAACCGCTGGACGAAGGACGTCTCGTCGACGCTGCGGCGCACGCCGTCGATCCAGCCGACGCACAGCGCCTCGTCGACGGCCTGCGACCAGTCCACGCTCGGGCGACCCGTGGCCTTTCGGTAGTAGCCGAGCCACAGTTCGTCGGCCGTCTCGTGGTTCCGATCGAACCAGTCGCGGAGGTCCTCAGGCGTCGCGAAGAACCGGACGTCGTGCGGCTGCAGACCCGGACTCACCCGCCGCGGATCTCGCTCAGATGGTGTTCTCCATCTCGCGGATGAGCTCCTCGAGCTCCGGACCGAGTGCCACGAGCGCCGTCGCAGACAGGATGATCGCGAACCCGACGGCGAGCACGATGAGCAGGAGGCATCCGACGAGCGTGGCGCCGTCACCGCTCGTGGTCGAACGGATGACGAGCGAGTTCGCCCACTTATCGTGCAGGCCCTGGCGACGGTCGTTGGTGATCGCGGTGAAGAACAGGAACAGCTGCAACCCGAACTGCGCGATCCCCGCCGCGGACTGCAGGGCCGGGATCAGGATCAACAGGGAGAGCGGGAAGCCAAGGGCGATGAACCGCTTGGTCGCGGCCGACAGTGAGAGCGTTCCGCCGGTGGGGGCGTCGACGAGCTGCATCTTCAGCCCCCGCATGCCGGGCGTCGCGCGCGCACCGCTCGTCCAGAAGCCGACGAAGTACAGGAACTGGACCGCGAGCCCGATGAGCGTGACGAGGATCAGTTGCGGCGTGACTGCGAAGACGAAGGACGTCGGTGTGGTCGGATCCGTCGACGCGTCGATCGCCTGCCTGAACATGCCCGCGTAGTCGACCACGAGAAAGGTCAGGATCGTCGGGATGATCGAGACCAGCAAGCTGTCGATGAAGTAGGCGACGAGACGGGCACCCATGCCGGCGACCACGTATCCCTCGCGACCCGGGGCGGCGGCGGCCGGGCCGGGCGTCTCCCAGCCGACCACCGGGGCGGCCGGGGTGGCAGGTCCGCCGGCGTCCGGCGGGACGGCTGGGCTGGCGCTGATGATCGGGCTCGTCGGGGGCGGCGGGGCAGCGTCGGTGGCCGGCGGCGGGCCGGCGTCAGGTGGCGTCGGTGTCGGGACGTCCAGAGGCGCCGGCTGGGTCGGGGTCCGATCGGTCATGGGCGCCTCGCCGGGGGGCACGTCCCCTGTCGGCGTGGTCGGCGGCACGTCGCCCGATGGCGCGGCCGGTACGGGCTCCGCGGCCTCCGGTGGCGTCCAGGCGACGGTCGGCTGCTCCTCGAGCGGGGCCTCGTCGGAAGCGCCGGGGTCGGAGCCGTCCGGCCTCCGCTCCAGGTCGTCGGGTGGCTGGGTCATCGTCCTCCCCTTCCATGCGTCGGCACCGGTGCCATCATAGGGGTCCGATTCGACGCCGGAGGCGCGGATGGGTACGCGACGCGGGTGCAATGGGAGCCGGTGCGCAGCTGCCGCCGCCGCAGCTGCCGCCGCGCTAGCTTCGTACGATCCGTACCGAAAGGAACGCCGACGTGGCCAAGCTCAGTGCGAAGCAGCGCGCCAGGCTCCCGGCCAGGGACTTCGGTCTGCCTGAAAAGGCGCGCTCCGCCGAGGCGAAGAAGGAGACCGGGAACTACCCGATGCCGGATCAAGGGCATGCGGTGAGCGCCAAGCGGCTTTCCCGACAGCAGCTCGACGACGGCAATCTCACGAAGGCCGAGTTCGAGCGGATCAACCGCAAGGCCGACAAGGTCCTGAAAGCGTAGGAGGATCGGCGTGGAATCGAAGAAACGGGAGTTGCTCGACACGGGCACCGATCGGCGCTACATCCGTCGGGACGACAAGGGCCGGTTCACCCATGACCAGGTCGGCGTTGGTCGCTCGATCGCGGCCGACCGACGACAGCAGTCGAAGAACCCCGCGACGCCAGGGCAGGGCGACAAGGGCGACCGTCCCAAGAAGCCATAGCCATGCCGACTCGAACCGCCAAGCAGATCCTCGCCGAATGGCACGAGCTCGCGATGCAGCGAGCAGACGCGACGGACAGCGATCTGGCCGACGGCCTCGCGGCCCGGATCGAGCAACTTCGTCGCGAGTACATCGAGGGAGCGCCGCCTGAGGCGGAAGCCGCGACCCGACCCCCTGGGGACGACAACGAGCCGAAGATCCAGATGAGATTCGACTGGTTGAAGACGCCGGGCGGCACCGCGCGCGATGACTCGGGGCCCGATCGCTGACCTTGCGGTCGCGCGCCGCCAGAGGACGACCAGTGCGGGAATTGGTCGGGGCGGCCGGATTTGAACCGACGACCACCAGTCCCCCAGACTGGTGCGCTACCAGACTGCGCCACGCCCCGACGAAGGTCGCAGTCTAGCACGGGGTCCCTCGCCGACCACCCGCACGGCGGGGGAAACCCAGGCGGGGTGAAGCTCGGCGGGCGAAGCCATGTTCCGCCCAGGAGCACGATGGAAATGAACCCCTCGTGGACCGCCGACCAGACGACAGTCGGAGGTCGATCGATGCGCGGGACACGCATGGCTGTCGAAGGTCCGTTCCCAGCAGGAACGTGGGGTCACGCCGGCTAGCCGACCGCCCTGGACCGGTCTACCCCAGCTCGCCCAGCTCGTCCTTCGATTCGCGGGCGAGCAGGTCGATGAGGCAGCGCTGGACGCTCTTGCCCTCGAACAGCGCGCTGTGGACCTCCTGCGCGATCGGCATCTCGACGTCCAGCCGTTCCGCCAGCGCGAGGGCCGCCTCAACGGTGTAGGCGCCCTCCGCCGTCCCGGGCAGGGTCGCCTCGATCTCGGACCATGGCCGGCCACGTGCCAGCTCCTCGCCGAGCCGGTGGTTGCGCGACAGCGTGGACCCGCACGTTGCGATGACATCGCCGATCCCGGCCAGCCCGGCGAAGGTCAGCGGGTTGGCCCCGGCCGCGGCCCCGAGCCGCATCATCTCGGCCAGGCCCCGGGTCATCAGCCCGGCCTTGCCGTTGTCGCCGAACCCCAGGCCGTCGGCCGCGCCCGCCGCGATCGCGACGATGTTCTTGAGCGCGCCGCAGAGCTCCACGCCGAGCACGTCGCGGTTCACGTACAACCGGAACTCACGCCGGCCCAGGCGCTCGGCGATGCGAGCCGCGAGCGCTGGGTCGTTGGCCGCCACCACCGCCGACGCCGGCAGACCGCGGGCGATCTCGCCGGCAAGATTCGGTCCCGACAGGGCGGCGACCCGCGCGGGCTCGATGTCCGCGGCCGCGGCGATGACCTCGGTCATGCGCAGCAGCGTGCCGGCCTCGAGCCCCTTCACGACCGACAGCACGTCCGCCCCGCTTGGAACATGGGGCCCGACGCGCGTGGCGATCGCCCGCAGGTGGGGCGACGGCGTTGCGAAGATCACGAGCTCCAGCGCGTCCGCCAGATCGGCTGGATCGGACGAGGCCACGAGCTCGTTCGGCAGGTCGATACCCGCCAGCCGCCGCTCGTTGCGATGCGTCCGGTTGATCTCGTCCGCCAGCTCCGCGCGATGGCAGAGCAGGAGCACCGGCTCGCGCTTCGCGACGATGGCGGCCAGCGTGGTGCCCCACGCACCGGCCCCCACGACCGCGACGCGCGGGCCCGCCATCAGCGCGCCATGGCGGACATCAGCGCGAGCGTCGGGTGCGCGCCGCACTCGGCCGGCGCGCGACCTTGACCGGTGCCGAGCGGCTCGCCTTGCGGCGGGGCAGCTTCACCGAGGCCCGGTCCCGGAAGACCAGGCGGATCGGGGTGCCATCGAAACCGAACGTCTCGCGCAGCCGGTTCTCGAGATAGCGCCGATACGAGAAGTGGATGAGCGAGGCGTCCGACGCGAAGAACACGAACGTCGGTGGGGCGATGGCCGCCTGCGTCGCGTAGAAGATCCTGGGACGCCGCCCGCGGACCGGCGGTGGCGGCGTCCGCTCGAGCGCCGTCATCAGGACCCGGTTCAGCTCGCCGGTCGGGATGCGCCGGCGACGCTCGGCCCAGATGTCGACGGCGGCCTCGAGCACGCGCCCGACGCGCTGGCCGGTCTTGGCGCTGATCGAGACGATCGGCGCGAAGTCGAGGAACGGGACCTCGTTGCGGATCCATTCGGTGTACTGGTCGAAGGTCCGATCGGTCTTGTCGGCGACGAGATCCCACTTGTTGACGGCGACGACGAGGCCCTTCCCCTCCTCGACCGCGTAGCCCGCGACGTGGGCGTCCTGCGCGGTCAGGCCCTCGACGGCATCGATGACCAGCACGGCGACATCGGCACGTGACAGTGCGCTCAGGGCGCGCAGCGTCGAGTAGCGCTCCGCCGCCGGCCCCGAGGCGACCTTGCCGCGGCGCTTGATGCCGGCGGTGTCGATGAGAACGATCTCGCTGCGGCCCCAGGCGAGCCGCGTATCGATCGCGTCGCGGGTGGTTCCCGGGGTCTCGGAGACGATCGCGCGCTCCTCGCCGAGCAGGGCGTTGAGCAGGCTCGACTTCCCGACGTTCGGGCGACCGACGAACGCGATCGAGGCCGGGCCACTCTCCGCCTCGGCAGCGATCGCCGCATCCCAGCGCGCCGCCTCGCTCGCCGCCGGATCTTCGGTCTCAGCGCCGTCATCCCCGTCGGCCCGATCGCCTTCCTCCGGCTGGTCCACCACGAACGGCTCCAGCCGACCGGCCGCCACCTCGTCGGCCCATTCCTCGGCCTGGGCCTCGCGTTCCTTGCGCGCCGTCTCCTGCGGGCTCTCCGGCGGCAGCGCCCAGACGATCGCATCGAGCAGGTCGCCGGTTCCGCGCCCGTGCGAGGCCGAGATCGGGTAGGTCTCCTCCCAGCCAAGGGCGTAGAACTCCATCCCTTCGAGCTCGCGCTTCTCGTTGTCGGCCTTGTTGACCGCCACGAGGACGGGTGCCGTGGCGCGGCGCAGGAGCTCTGCTGCCTCGGCGTCGGAGGGCGTCAGCCCGGTCACGGCATCCACGACAAACACGATCACGTCCGCCTCGGCGATGGCCAGGCGGGCCTGCTCCTGGACACGCGCCTCGATCGGGTCGTTCGGGTCGAGCTCGAGGCCGCCCGTATCGACGAGCACGAAGCGCCGTCCGTTCCACTCGGTGTCACCGTACAGCCGATCGCGCGTCGTCCGAGCGCGGTCCTCGACGATGGCCGTGCGCGACCCGATGACGCGGTTGAAGAGCGTGCTCTTGCCGACATTGGGCCGCCCGACGATGGCGACGACCGGAAGCGCCCCGCCGAGCCGTGTCGCCGCGGCGGTCGTCTGTGTACGGCGGGTCACGTTACTGACGCGCAGCGCTCCGAGGCCCGAGGCGACGCGCTGCTAGCCATCGGTCCGGGGATCCGAGGCGACGCGCTGCTAGCCATCGGTCCGAGGATTCGACGCCACGCTAGCCACCGGTCCGAGGATCCACCGTCAGGCGACGCCGGAGGTCGGTCGCGCGGTGCTCGGGAGAGAGGTGGTTCGACCCGCCGGGGTCGCGGCCACGGCCAGGGCCGCCCCGGCGAGCTCGGCGGCCCGTGCCGCCACAACGGGCGTGCCGGCCATCTCGAGGATGTGCTGGGCGACGTCACGCAGGTCCTCGATCGGGGTCGACGTCCCACCGGTCACCCCGACGATGCGCGCCGTGCCGAAGACGGCGGGGTCGGTCAGGTCACGGACCCCTTCGACCTGGACGGCCGGGGTCCCGGCGATCTCGCACAACCGGGTCAGTTCCTTGGTGTTGGCGCTCGACCGGCCCCCGACCACGACCATGAGATCGACGTCCTTCGCCGCCTCCATCGTGTCCTGCTGGCGGCGGATCGTGACGGGGCAGACCGTGTTGACGATCTTGAGCTCGTGGGCGCGCCCGACCATGAACGCGGCGAGCTTCTCGAACTTCCACGGTGGCTGGGTCGACTGGCTGATCAGTGCCATCCGCTTCTTGCGCGGGATGGCGGCCTCCCACTCCTCCTCCTCGTCGACGACGATGGCGTCGGGGGCGAACCCCAGCATGCCGACGACCTCGGCATGCCTGGGCGTGCCCAGGAGGACGATCGTGTAGCCCTCCTCGACGAGCTTGGTCAGCTCGCGATGCTCCTGGATGACCCACGTGCAGGTGCCGTCGATGACCTCCAGGCCGCGCGCCTCCGCCCGATCCATCACGTCCGGTCGCACGCCATGCGCCCGGATGACGACCGCGGCGCCGTGGTCGACGTCGTCGAGGGTCTCGACCGTCTCGATGCCGAGATCCTGGAGGTCGCGCACGACGCCCTCGTTGTGGACGACCTGGCCGAGGGTATGCGTCGCCTTGCCGGCGGCCGAGGCCTCCTTGGCCTTGTCGATCGCTTCTCGAACCCCGTAGCAGAACCCGGTGCGCTTCGCGATCCGGACTTCTTCGACGATTCCCACGTGTCGATTATCGCACGGGGCCCCGTTCAGGCCCCGTAGGCGCCCCGTTGACGCTCAGGGAGCAGCGCGGCGATCCGGCGCATGAGGATGTTCGTGGCGTGGCCCTTGGCGTCCCCTTTCGCGACGTCGGGTGGCAGCACGTCGGCGAGGCGGAACGGAGAACCGACGCGGACCGTGACACGACCACCCGGACGCGGCAACAGCTGGCCGCGCGGCCACACGCGCTCGGAACCGGCGATCCCGACCGGCACGATCGGGGCCCCGGTCCGCAACGCCAGCGATGCGACGCCGTCCCGGCCCTCCTGCAGCGCCCCGTCGGGGCTGCGGGTGCCTTCGGGGAAGACGAACAGCACGTGGCCCTCGTCGAGGATCCGCTTGGCCAGGCGGTACGCCTCGACGTCGGCCCTCGAGCGGTCGACCGGGTGCACGCCGCCGTGGCTGGCCAGGAATCCGATGACGGGCCACGCGAAGAGCTCCTTCTTGCCGAGCCACTGGAGGCGCCGCCCGATCCTGGGGATGAGCCACGAGCCGAGCACCACCGCGTCGAGATTCGAAGCGTGATTGGCGGCGATGATGACCGGACCCTCACGCGGGATCTCGTCGAGCGCCCCCTCGACCCCGACGCGGGTCACCGCGCGCCCGAAGATCCGGCCGCCGAACGTGAGCACGGCGATGAGCGGCGTGATCGAGCTGTCGATGGGCGGGCGCTCGTCGACCGCCGACCCCGGTGCGCTCATCGTGCACCGGGCGTGGTGCCGGGCGTCGCGCCGGAGCGCGCCTCCGCGTCCCGGATCGCGCCGACGACCGCAGCGACCGTCTGCTCGAACGTGTTGCCGTCCGTGGTCAGGATCCTGGCGTCGGGAGCGATCCGAAGCGGAGCCACGAGACGCGTCGCGTCCAGCCGATCGCGCCGGCGCAGTGCGTCGAGGATCGCGGCCGCCCCGGGGCCGTCCGGATCCAGGCCCCGCTCCTCGGCGCGGCGGCGGGCCCGCTCGGTCACGGATGCATCGAGGTAGAGCTTGAGGTCGGCGTCGGGCAGGACGACCGTGCCGATGTCCCGGCCCGCCATGACGATGCCGCCGTCACGCGCGAGGTCGCGCTGGCGCTCGAGCAGCGCCGAGCGCACCTCCGGCACGGCGGAGACGGCGGACACGGCCGAATCGACCGCGGGTGCGCGCACGTCGGCCGTGTGATCGACCCCGTCGACGAGCACACCCGCGAGGCGCCCCTCGGCGTCGCTCGAGAGCTGTACGTCGTCGACCAGGCCGACGAGCCCCTCGGGGTCGTCCACCGACACGCCACGAGCCTCGGCAAGCCACGTCACGGCGCGGTAGAGCAGGCCCGTGTCACAGAACCGGTAGCCGACCTCGCGGGCGGCCGCCGCCCCGACGCTGCTCTTGCCGGACGAGCCCGGCCCGTCGAGCGCCACGATCAGTCGTCCCATCGCTCCCACGATACCGGTCAGTCCCGGGCCGACCGGGCGAGGACGTTCTCGAGCAACGCCACGAACTCGTCGGGTGGGTGGACCGCGATCTTCCTGCCGTCCTCGCGATGCGGGACCTGGACGATCGAGCCCTCGTGCCACCAGTACGGCTGGTCGCTGATCGAGCCCGGGCCGTCGCGGAAGAGCTGGACCGCCATGCGGTAGATCGCCTGCATCGCGGCGACCGCGCTGGCGTCGACGATCGGATGGACGAGGAGCGTGTGCCGGTTCGGCACCGCGATGAGCGCGTCCGTGACCCCGGCCGGCAGGCTTTCGGCAAGGCACAGAGCGCGCGTCGCCACGTAGAAGCTGTCGCCGTACCAGACCGTCAGCCGCGCCTCGTCGGTGTCGACATCCTCGTGGACCGGCGTCGGCTCGGCCGCCATGTTGTCGAGCGCGTGCTCGAAGACGCCGTCGAGGTCGACGGGCCAGCGGGCGAGGTGCTCGAGGTTGACACCTGCCGTGGAATCGGGGAAATCGAACACGAGCACAGCGAGGATGCCGGGGGCGATCTCGCGCGTGACCGAGCCTGGCATCTCGACCCCACCCATCGAGGCGTCCGGCATCAGCCGGACCCGGAGGATCGGCTTGACCTGGTCGTAATCGGCCGCGAGCGCGTCGAGATCGCGCCCCTGCACGGCCAGCAGGCTCGTGAAGTGGGCCGCGATGATCCGCGACCAATCCTCGCGGCGGGCGGCGTGGCACAGCTGCGAGAGGTTGGCGAGCCCCAGCTGGTGCGGTTCGTCGCTTCCGGGCTGCCGCGCAAGGACCACGCCGTCCCCCATCTCGAACGTCATGTCGCGCCGTCGCAGGTCGGCCGACACCGCATCGGTGAACGCGATGTAGTCCCGGCCGGTCTCGAATGGTGCCCAGTCGGGCACGGGCACGTCGTCGACGCCGAAAAGCCGCTTGAGGAAGCCCATCAGCCCGGTCCGGACTGGCGCGGTCCGGTCGGGCGGGCGCTGGCAGCGGTCGCGCGCGAACGGCCAGCTCCGGCGCCGAGGCCGCGGATCTCGGGCGCCTTGAGCGGGCGGACGACCCCGCTGCGCAGCCCGTCGATGCGGACCGGGCCGATCCGGACGCGAACGAGGCGCCGGACCGGCGCTTCGACCGCCCCGAACATCCGGCGGAGCTGTCGTTTCCAGCCCTGGGTCAAAGTGGCTCGATACCAGGTGAGGTCCGATGACGGCGCTGGTCGGAGGAGCTCGGTGAGCCGCTGGGTCTCGATGGACGTCATCGGCCGCAGGCCGCCCAGCGTCGCCAGGCCCTCGGTCAGCGGGATGCCGGACTGCAGCGCGGTGGCCTGATCGTCGTCGAGCGGTGCTCCGAGTGCGATCGCGTACTCGCGTTCGACACCATGGCGCGGATGCATCACCCGGTCGGCCCACTCGCCGTCGTTGGTCAGGAGCAGCAGCCCCTCCGAATCCTGATCGAGCCGGCCGACCGGGTAGAGCCTCGCGCCGTCGGGCACGAGCGCGGTCGGGATGAGCTGCAGGACGGTCGTGGCCGCGTGGCGGTCCTGAGTCGTGGACGTGACGCCGGCCGGCTTGTGCAACAGCAGGTGGGCCATCGCGGCCGCGCTCCCGATGATTCGGCCGTCGACGGCGATGATCACGCGATCCGGGTCGACCTGCGACCCGATGGTGGCCCGCTTGCCGTCGACCGTGACGCGCCCGGCGGCGATCATCGATTCGGCCGACCGGCGTGAGGCGATGCCGGCGGCGGCCAGCACCTTCTGGAGCCGCTCGGTCGCCATCAGGGGTGGGCTCGATGGTCGTCGGGCTCCGTCTGGCCGCCGGATCCCGGGCCGACGGCGGCCGCGTCGGCCGACGCCGAACGCTCGCCACCGTCGAACATGACGTCCGTCATCGGCTCACCGCCCTCCTCGGCGAGGCGCGCCGCGACGTCGGCGTCGAGCGCCGGCAGGTCGTCGAGGCTGGTGATCCCGAATTGTTCCAGGAACTCGAAACCGGTCCCGTACAGGAACGGGCGGCCGGGGGCCGCCGACCGCCCGAGCTCGACGACGAGCCGGCGATGCAGGAGCGAGCGGACGGTGTAGTCCGAGTCGACGCCGCGGATCCGTTCGATGGCGGCCCTCGTGACCGGTTGCCGGTAGGCGACGATGGCCAGCGTCTCGAGTGACGCAGGCGAGAGGCGGACCGCGTCGGCACCGACATAGCGGGCGACGAGCGCACCGGTCTCGGCGGCGGTGACCAGCTCGACCCGGTCGCCGTCGAGGACCAGACGGATGCCGCGGTCGCGGAGCGACACCTCGAGGTCCCCCAGTCGCTCGTCGACGGTGGCGCGGTCCGTCCCGGCGAGCGCGGCGATCTCGCGGCGGCTCAGCGGCCGCTCGGCGACGAACAGCAACGCCTCGAGGGCGGCCTCGGTCAGCTCGATCGGCGGGAGTGCCTCGTCCGTCACGCGAAGGACTCCAGTGACTCGTCGAGGGGTGCGTCCGGCGCGTCGGGGCGTCGGGGCGAGGCCGGCCGCGGCACGTTCCTCGGGCGTCGTCGCGCGCGCGACGATGGGCCCCCACGGCTCGGCCTGGTCCACGACGATCTCGCGCCGCTTCATCAGCTCGAGCATCGCAAGGAACGTGACGGCGATGACCACGCGGTCGCGAACACCGGCGAGCAGTTCCTGGAGCACGACGGTGGGGGCACCGCGAAGTGCCGCCCGGATGATCGCGGCCCGTTCCGTGAGCGTGATCGTGCGCTCCATGGCTTCGGGCGGTGGGATCGGGGGCACGGTGATCGACGCCAGATGCGAGACCGCATCGACGAGTCGCATCGGATCGATCGGCGGCGCATCCGCCGGTCGCGCTCCGGCGAGGCCGGCGGCGTGGGCGGCCACGGGTTCCCGGTGGAAGAGGCCGATGCGCACGAGGGCGGCCTCGGCCAGCCGCTGCCCCGCGTCGCGATAGGCGCGATACAGCAGCAGCCGGGCTCGCAGCTCGGCCTCGGGATCGGGGCCCTCGTCGGCCAGCGCGGTGGGGTCGGACGCTGGCTGCCGCGGGAGCATCGCCCGGCTCTTGATGAGGATCAGTTGCGAGGCCACTGCGACGAACGTGCTGACGTTGCCGAGCCGGTCCGACTCGAGGTTCGCCAACGCGTCGAGGTAGGCGTCGGCGAGGCCACCGAGCGGGACCGTCAGCACGTCGAGCTGGCGGGCCTCGATCAGCGACAGCAGCAGCGCGAGCGGCCCGTCGAACTCCCCGAGCTGGACCTGGGTCGCGTTCTCCGGCCGGCGTCCATCGCGGAAGCTGACCGCTGGCGCCGGCGGCGTCGACGTGGCCATGACGGGGACGCCCGGCGAGCCGGTCCCGGTCATCAGTTGGCCTCGTCGGCGAGCTTGAGGAGCCTGCCCGCGTCAGGGTCGACGGGAGCATCCTGGTGGCGGATCAGGTCGGCCGTCCGCGGGGTGCAACCGGCCGCGAGCGCCAGCGCCGCGGAGGTCTCGGCGTGGTGCTCGAGCCGCTCCAGCGCCGCGCGCATCCCGGGAACGACGCGTGCGACCCGCCACACCCAGGTCCCGAACACCTGCCCCAGGGCATACGCGACGCGCGGCCACACCCCGGTCTGCCCCTTGCCCGCGTCGTGCAGGAGTCCTGCCAGGAGGACCTCCGGATCCGTCATCCCGCCGGCGCGAAGGGTGGCCACCACGTCGAGCCCGTGGCGCCGGTCGGCGACATGCATCGCGTCGAACAGGGCGAGTTGCGGTGCGCCGAGCCACGCATCCAGCCCCGAGCGCTCCGCCGGACTCACCGAAGCCCGCAGGTGCGCCCGGAACTGGCGGACCCTATATGCCCACCAGGAGGCTGAAGAACGCATCGATGATCGGGATGAAGATGCGGCCGCCGATCGAGTTGCCCGGCGGCAGGAAGAACAGCAGCAGCAGCAGGATGAACCCGTACTGCTCCAGCACGGGTCGCCACTGCCACGACAGCCGGGGCGGCAGGAAGGCGAACAGCACCTTCGATCCGTCGAGCGGCGGGATGGGCAGGAGATTGAAGATCATCAGCACGAGGTTGATGAACACGAACAGGTACAGGATCTGGATGATCATGGACGGCACCTGCGCGGCGAGCTCCGGGGTCGCCAGGAGGAACCGCAGGGGCAGGGCTGCGGCGGCCGCGAGCACGAGGTTCGACAGCGGCCCAGCCGCGGCCACCAACGCCTCGCCTCGCCGCCCTCCCGCAAGGTTGGCCGGATTGACCGGTGTCGGCTTCGCCCAGCCGAATCCGAACCCGGCACCGATGAAGCTGACCGCGAGCAGGATCCCACCGAGCGGGTCGAAGTGGGCGATCGGATTGAGGGTCAACCGCCCGAACTGCTTGGCCGTGCTGTCGCCCAGCCGATACGCCGCCAACGCGTGGGCGAATTCGTGGACCGGGAACCCGACAAGCAGCATGATCGCGACGACGATGACCGCGGGCAGGATGGTTTCGGACACAGGGTCCTTTCGGTACGGGTGCGCCTATCGTAGCGGCGCGCGGCCGGCGAGCGGGAGCCGGGGCCGGAGGCGGCCTAGAGCCGGCTGAGCAGGTCCGCCTTCTTGCGCTCGAATTCCTCGGGGCTGATCGCACCCCGGTCGCGCAGGTCGGCCAGGCTCGACAGCGTGCGGGTCAGCTCCTCCGAGCTCAATGCCGCAGCCGGCGGGCGGCCGGGCGTACCGGTCGTGACGGTGTCGTCCCCGACCCCGCCGGACACGGGTGCGGCGGGGATCGGTCGCGGCGGACTCGGTTCCGTGCGCAGCGGGGGGCTGGGTGCGAAGCCCGTGCCGGCGACGTCGCGCTCGTACTCGTGCTTGGCGTCGAGCATCGCCTTCTTGAAGCCGATGGGGTTCCGGATCATCTGGAACCGGTCGACCCCGGTATCGGCAGCGGTGAGGATCTCCAGGTCGCCGAAGCCGAAGATCCGCCCGAAGACCGATTGCGACAGGCGAGCGTCGTTGATCTTCTCGAGTGAGCTGTCCATCGATGTCTTGTTCAGCACGCCGGACACCTGGATGACCCGCCGGTTCGTCAGGACGTACTCCTGCGTGATGTAGCGCAGGATGTGCCAGCCCAGGACCGCGAGTCCGCCGATGACCAGGGCCGCGACGGCGATGCCGACGATGGGGCGCTGGTCCGGGGCGACGTTCTGGCTCAGGACGAACAGGACGAGGCCGATGATGATCGCAGCGACGGCGATCTTCGCGCCCCATACGAACACGAACCAGTGCTGCTTCTCACGATGCACGACACGCTCTCCCGTCGAGAGCAATCCGTCGGCGTAGCCCATGGATGCGTATCCCTCCTGCGCTCAGGCCCGCGGATGGGCCCGACGATAGACGTCCCGGATCCGCTCCCCGGTCAGATGCGTGTATAGCTGGGTCGTGGAGATACTCGCATGACCGAGCAACTCCTGGACGACCCGCAGGTCGGCGCCACCCTCGAGCAGATGCGTCGCGAACGAGTGCCGGAGCGTGTGCGGGCTGACCCGACCCTCGAGGCCGGCTGCGGCGCGCGGCACCGGTCACGACGGCCCACGCGGTCTGACGGGCGAGACGACCACCCCGATCGCCCAGGAACAGCGGCCCACCGCGGATCGGCTCGACATGGCTGCGCTCGAGGAGGCCGGCGCGAGGGCCCTCGAGCCAGGCCACGAGCCAATCGAGGGCCACCTCGCCGATCGGGACCAGTCGCTCCTTGTCGCCCTTGCCGATGACCCGGACGAACGCACCGTCGAGCGAGAGATCCTCGCGGTCGAGCCCGATCGCCTCGCTGACCCGCAAGCCGGCGGCATACAGCAGCTCGAGCAGCGCCCGATCGCGGACCCCACGCTCCGACGCAGCCTCCAGCAGGCGTTCCACCTCGCCGACATCGAGCGTGTCCGGCAGGCGTCGGCTCTGACGGGGCAGGTCGAGGTGCGCCGCGACGTCCACGTCGATGAGGCCCTCACCGAAGGCGAAGCGGTAGAAGCCCTTGAGCGCGGCCGCGCGCCGACGCAGGCTCGTCGGGGCCAGGCCGGTCTCGCCGCGACGACCACGCTGCGTCCGGTCGGCGAGATAGCGCACGGCCGGGTCGGGGGACCGGGCCCACGCGGCGTCATCGCCAAGGGACCTCCCGAAGTCCCGCAGATCGCCGCGGTATGCCTGGACGGTCGCCGGCGCCAACCCGCGTTCCACGTGCAGGTAGGCCAGGTAGTCCTCGACGGTCCGATCGAGTGAGGCGGCGGTCACGCGGACCGGTCGGCCCCGGCCGAGCCGACGGCCGCTCCCCCGACCCGCCAGGACTCGGCCCGATCCAGCAGTTCCCGCGCAGAGGCGAGCGAGGCCGGATCTCCCGGGCCCCCGCCGAGCATGGCCGCGAGCTCGACGATGCGGCCCTCGCGGTCGAGGCGCTCGACCTCGGTGACCGTGCGACCGTCGCGCTCTCGCTTCGCGATACGGTAATGCGCGTCGGCATGCGCCGCGATCTGGGGCAGGTGCGTGACGCACAGGACCTGGTGCCGGCGAGCCAGGCCCCAGAGGCTCCGGCCGACTGGGTCGGCGCTCCGGCCGCCGATCCCGCTGTCGACCTCATCGAAGACGAGGGTGGGCGTCTCGTCCGCCTCGGCGAGGACCCGCTTGATGGCGAGCGCCACCCGGGACAGCTCGCCGCCCGATGCGATCCTCGCCAGCGGCCGTGCCGGCTCACCGGGGTTGGGCGCGAGCCGGTAGACGACCTGATCGATCCCGGCCGCATCGAACGCGACGGCGTCGCCGTCGATCTCGATCGCGGCCTCGCCGGCCCCGGCCGGCCGGGCACCGATCGCGACCTCGAAGACGCCCACCGGGAAGCCGAGCTCTTCCAGGATGGAGCCGACCGCGGTGGCCAGGGCCGACGCCGCCGAACGGCGAGCCATGGACAGCGCGGCTGCCGCGGTCGCGACATCGGCCAGCCGCTCGGCATCCTCGCGCTGGCGCCTGGCCCGCTCCTCGTCCAGGCCGCGGAGGCGCTCCGCTTCGACGGATGCCCGCTCGCCGTGGGCGATGACCGCGGCCTCGTCGTCGCCATAGCGGCGGATGAGCCCGTGGATGACCCCAAGCCGGGCATCGAGCTCGGCGACCGCGCGTGGGTCGTGGTCCACGCTCTCCGACAGGCGACGCGTCTCGTCGGCGACATCCGCCAGCTCCGCCTCCAGCCCGGCCAATCGATCGGCCAGTGGCTCGAAGCGTGGGTCGAGCCGCGCCAGCCCGCGCGCCTCCTGGAGCGCGACGGCGACCGTGTCCCGGGCGCCGGCGCCCTCCTGGGTCAGGGCCTCGCGCAACGATGCCGCTCCCCGGGCGATCGCCTCGCCATGCTGGGCCGCCGTCAGTCGAGCGCGGATCTCGTCGGCCTCGCCGGCGCGCAGCCGGGCGGCGGCGATCTCCGACGCCTCGTGCTCGAGCAGGTCCAGCCGCCGCGCGACCTCGCGCGGATCCAGCGCGGCGGCGTCGAGGGCCGCCCGGTTCTCACGCCAGCGTTCAACGGCACCGGTCATCGCCGCCCGGAGCTCGCCATGGCCACCGAACCCGTCGAGCAGGTCGCGCTGCCAGCGCTCGTCGAGGAGTCGACCCTGATCGTTCTGCCCGTGGACCTCGACCAGGGCGCCGACTTCCTCGGTGAGGCGCGCCGCGGTCACGGTCGCGTCGTCGAGCCGGGCCGTCGAGCGTCCATTGCCCGCGACCTCGCGGACCGCGATCAACGGCTCCGGGATCCGATCGAACAGCGCTTCCACGCGCGCACCCTCGGCGCCGTGCCGCACCAGACCCGTGTCCGCGCGGGCCCCCAGCGCGAGCCCGAGCGCATCGATCAGCAGGCTCTTGCCCGCCCCCGTCTCGCCCGTGATCACGTTGAGCCCGGCATCGAACCCGAGGCGCAGCCGATCGATGAGCGCGAGGTCGGTGACCGTCAGCTCGAGGAGGCGGCCGGGCGCTGCCGCGGTCTCGCTCACGAGGGCAGCAGCTCGACCTTGTGGCGCAGCAGGTCCCAGAACGAAAGGGCACCGCGTGGGTGGAGCAGGCGGATGGGCCGTTCCATGGCGCGCACCTCGACGACGTCCCCGACGGCGATCGGCAGGTCCTCGCGACCATCGACCGAGACGAGCGCCTCGTGCGCGTCCACCACCCGGCAGCGGACGACCTGCTCGGGGCTGACCACGACGGAGCGGAAGGCCGACAGGTACGCGGCGATCGGGGTCACGATGAGGTTTCGGCTGGCGGGATCGAGGATCGGGCCGCCGGCCGAGAACGAGTAGCCCGTGGAGCCCGTCGGGCTCGCGACGATGAGACCGTCGGCGATGAAGGTCGCGAGGTGCGTGTCATCGATCGAGACATCGAGCCGGCAGACCCGCGCGAGGGCGCCGCGGGCGACGACGATGTCATTCAGTGCCACGTGGTGGTCCGCCCCGCCTCCCCCACCGCCGCCGGCAGCGCGGAGGATGCGGCCCTCGATGACCATGCGCTCGTCGAACGTGAACTCACCGGCCGCGATCCGCTCGAGCACCGTCTCGAGATCGCTGGCCTCCGCCTTCGAGAGGAAGCCGACCTTGCCGAGGTTGATCCCGAGGATCGGGACGTCGACCTCGGCCACGACGCGGGCAGCTCGGAGGAACGTCCCGTCGCCACCGAGCACGATCAGGGCGTCGGTCGTGGGCAGCTCGTGGAGCAGCCGGTCTGTATCGCCGGCCGGCGATCGCCATTCGCCGATACCGCGCATCTGGCACCAGCCCGTGGCGCGCGCCGCGAGCTCCACGGTGGCCTCCTGCGTGGGGTTGTAGGCGAACCCGATGCGACCGATGGTCATGCGGCCGTGGCCTCGACGATCCGCTCACGGATCTCCGCGCAGCCCGGGCCGGGTGCGAGGTGGACGAGGAACTCGCGGTTGCCCTCGGGTCCCAGGATGGGCGACGCCACGACGGCACGCGTGCCGAGACCCCGTTCCGTGGCAACGGCGACGACGCGTTCGAGGACCTCGCGGTGGATCGCCGGGTCACGCACGACCCCACGGTCCGTCCGGCCCTTGCCCGCCTCGAACTGCGGCTTGACGAGGGCGATGATCGGGGCGCCCGGCGCCAGCGTGCTCGCGACCGGTCCGAGCACCTTGTCGAGCGAGATGAACGACACGTCGATGACCGCGAGGTCGATCGGCTCCGGCAGGCTCGTGGCCGTCAGGACGCGCGCGTTCGTCCGCTCCATCGATGTCACCCGCTCGTCGCGGCGGAGCGCGTCGGCGAGCTGGCCACGCCCGACATCGAGCGCGTAGACGTGTCGTGCGCCGCGCTGCAGCAGGACGTCCGTGAAGCCACCCGTAGACGCGCCGACGTCGAGAGCGGTCAGTCCGGTCGGATCGATATCGAAGGCATCGAGGGCGGCCGCAAGCTTGTGGCCGCCGCGGCTGACGAACGGATCCGGGCGGGCCACCCGGATCGCGGTCGCCGGGTCGAGGGCGTCGCCCGGCCTGTGATCCAGGCGGGCGCCGTCACCCTCACCGACCCGGACCTTGCCCGCGAGCACGAGCGCCTGCGCGCGGCTGCGCGTCTCCGCAAGACCGCGTTCCACGAGGAGCTGGTCGAGGCGCACGCGCCGCGGCCGGGACGTGGCGCTGACGGTCGGATCCGGGGTCACGTCCGTATCGTGGCACAGCCCGCTCTCCCGGGACTCACCGTCAGGCCCAGGCGGACGAGAACGGTCAGCTCGTGGCGACCTCAGAGCCGGAACGGCCGGGCGTGGCCTGCGTGGCCACGATCGCCTCGCGGACCTGTTCGGCGAGGCCCGGGGCATCCAGGCGGAGGACACGCCGGAGGTCCGCCACGGACCCGTGATCCACGAACCGGTCCCCGGGGATGCCGACCAGCCGCACCCGGACGTCGCGGTACGACGGATCCGCCATTCGGGCCTCCTCGAAGAGCTCGAGGACCGCGCTGCCGAACCCACCGGTCACGACGCTCTCCTCGAAGGTCACGACGAGGCGCTTCCCGCGGGCGGCATCCAGGATGAGCTGGCGGTCGAGCGGCTTCGCAAACCTGGCGTTGATGACGCCGACCGACCAGCCCTCGGACTCGAGCGCGGACGCCGCCTCGAGAGCCCGGGCCACGATCGGGCCGAACCCGACGAACAGGAGGTCGCGCCCCTCGCGCAGCGTCTCGGCCTGCCCGACCCCGAGCACCGCCGGCTCGACCGCGGCCAGGCCGAACCCCGCGTCCCGCGGGTAGTGGAGCGCGAACGGCCGATCCTGGGCCAGCGCCGTTCGCAGCAGCGCACGCAGCTCCTGCTCGTCCTTGGGCGACGCGATCACGAGGTTAGGAAGTTGGCGCTGGGCCGGGAGCATGAACATGCCCTGGTGGCTGGTGCCGTCCTCGCCCACGAGCCCGGACCGGTCGACGGCGATGAGCACTGGCTGGTCGTTCTGGCAGACGTCGTGGACGGTCTGGTCGAACGCACGCTGGAGGAACGTGGAGTACAGGGCGACGACCGGGCGCATGCCGCCCATCGCGAGGCCGGTTGCCAGGGTGACCGCGTGCTGCTCCGCGATCCCGACGTCGAACACCCGGTCGGGAAAGACCTCGGCGAACTTCGACATCCCGGTCCCGGTCGGCATCCCGGCCGTGATCCCGACGATGCGCCGGTCGTCCCTGGCCGCGTCGATGAGCTCGGCCGCGAAGACCGCCGTGTAATTCGGGTGTTTCCTGGGTGCAGCGGGTTCGGGCGTCGGCGCGGCCGCGTCGTCGGCCATGGTCTCGGTCGGCATGGCGACGGGCGCAGCCAGCCCGGCCGCGTCGGCGGCCCGCGCTGCCTTCTTGCCGTCGTACGCGTCGGTCTTCGGCGTGAGCGAGATCGGCGGCAGCGCCGCCCCATGGAAGCCGACCTGGTCCTCGATCGCCGGCCGGAAGCCGCGGCCCTTCTGGGTCCGGACATGGACGATGGTCGGCCCGGGCAGCGCGAGCGCGGCGCCGAGGGTCTCGATGAGGGCGCGGAGGTCGTGCCCGGGTACAACGCCGATGTACGTGATGCCGAGGTCCTCGAACAGCTGACCGGGCTGGGCGAAGCGAACGACCGAGGCGCGCAGCCGCTTCGACAATTCGAGGATATGGGGACCGAGGACCGGCACGCGCTCGACCGTCCGGTCGTAGGCGCTCTTGCTCTGCCGCCAGGCGCTCGAGAGCTTGATCTGCGAGAGGTACTTCGAGAAGGCGCCGACGGTCGGGCTGATCGACATCTCGTTGTCGTTCACGACGATGAGCATCTGGGTCTTGCGCTGGCCGATGTCGTTCAGGGCCTCGAGCGACAGACCGCTCATCAACGCGGCATCGCCCACGACGACCGCCACCCGCTCCATCCCGTGACGCAGGTCGCGGGCCTCTGCCAGGCCTTCGGCGATCGACAGGCCGGTGCCGGCGTGACCGCCATCGAACACGTCGTGCGGCGACTCGCTCCGTCGAGGGAAGCCTCCGACGCCGTCGAGCGAACGGAGCGTGCCGAACCGGTCCAGGCGGCCAGTGAGGAGCTTGTGCGGGTAGGCCTGGTGGCCCGTATCCCACACGATGCGATCGCGTGGCGACTCCAGCAGGCGGTGCAGCGCGATGGTCACCTCGACGACGCCGAGCGACGAACCGAGGTGGCCGCCCGTCTCGGCGACCGTCCGGATGATCGTGTCGCGGATGTCGGCCGCTAGCTGCGTCAGTTGGGCCTCGGACAGGCCCCGCAGATCGGCGGGCCCCTGGAGATCGGAAAGGATGGACAAGGCGAGTGATGCTCCTGTGGCGCTACCCGCGGGAGTCTACCGCGGGACCCGCGCATCGACTGGCGGCGGGACGATTCGGATGATAGTTGATACCCGGACGGAGCAGGTTTTGCCCGCCGCGCCGTGGCCGCGTCGGAGCTACGACGGTTCAGCCTTCGTCGACGGTGCGCTCGGCGTCGACCTCGACCGTCTCGAGCCCGCCGCCGCTCCCCGTTGGGCGGGCCACGAGCTGGCGCATCCGCAGCTCCGCGCTGCGCAGGAGCGTCTCGCAACGCTCGAGGAGCGCCGCGCCACGCTCGTGGAGCGCGAGCGTCCGTTCCAGCGGGAGGCCTCCCGTCTCGAGCTCCGCGATCGTGCGCTGGAGCTCGGCCAGGGCGTCATCGAACGTCAGGTCCGCGATCGGGGCGGCGGATTCAGTCGGTTCCGTCACCGGCGTCCTCATCCTTGGGCTCGGCGACCCGGTCGCTCAGGCGTCCGAGTCGCGGGGCGACCAGCATACCGACCACGATCCCGACGATGGCCACGACCGCGACCATCCCGACGAACACGAGCACCTCGCCGATCAACCGGCCGCCCCGTCGTCGACGGTCGCCGCGATATCGCCTCGAGCGACACGGATGCGCAGCCCGGTCCCCGCCGGTGCCTCCGCCGGACCGCGGACGATCGAATCATCCGGTGCGCGCCGCACGATCGCGTAGCCGCGCTCCAGGGTCGCCGACGGGCCGAGGACCGCCAGTGCGGCCGCGGACGCGTCGAGCGATGCCCGAGCCGATGCGATCCGACCGGCGGACTGGCGTGGCAACGCGTCTGCGGCGGCCTCGACGGCGGCGCGTGCCGCCCCGACCCGGACGGCCGACAGGCGTGGCAGGGCGAGTGCCGCAGCGTCCAGGCGGAACCGCTCGCGGGCCAGCCGCGCGTCGACGGCACGCGTCGCACGGTCGAAGAGGAGGCCGACCTGTTCGCGTGCCGCCGCGAGCCGCGCGGCCGGGCTGACCCTGTCCAACGCTCGCCGCTCGACGACGAGGTCGCGCGCGGCCATGGCAAGACGTCGTTCCGTGGCCGCCCCGAGCCGATCGGCGGCTCGCCGCAGCGCGCCGGCCATCTCGAGCCGGTCGGGCACGACGATCTCGGCAGCCGCCGACGGGGTCGGCGCGCGGACATCGGCCGCGAAGTCGGCGAGGGTGACGTCGACCTCGTGCCCCACACCGCAGACGACCGGGACCGGATGGGCCACGACGGCGCGAACGACCCGCTCGTCGTTGAACGCCCACAGGTCCTCGAGCGATCCGCCGCCGCGGGCGAGGATCGTGACGGCGGGTGCATCGTGCGCACGGCCCTCGTCGCGGCACGCCGCGGCGTAGCGCTCCACGCGCCGGAACGCGGTCACCAGGCTCGCTGGAGCGCCCTCTCCCTGGACCCGCGCCGCGACGAGCACGACCTGGACGAGCGGCCAACGGCGGGCCAGGACATGGCTGATGTCGCGCCAGACCGCGCCCGACGGGCTGGTGATGACCGCGATCGTCGATGGCCGCACCGGGAGCGTCCGCTTGCGGCCGGTGTCGAACAGGCCCTCGGCGGCCAGCCGCGCCTTGAGCGCCTCGAACCTGATGGCGAGGTCACCGAAGCCCGCTGGCTGGATCGTGTCCACGTACAGCTGCATCGCACCGGTCGGCTCGTACAGGTCGATCCGGCCATGGACGACGACCCGCAGCCCCGCCTGCGCCTGAAAGGCGCTGCGGACACGGTCGTCGCGGAACCACACGCACTGGAGCTGGTTGCGCTCGTCCTTGAGGGCGAAGTAGGCGTGGCCGGCGGACGACACGGTCACGCGTCCGATCTCGCCCTCGACCCAGAGATCGACCAGACGCGGGTCCTGGCGGATGGCGCCGCGGACCGCCCGCGTGACCTCGCTGACGCCCAGGATCCGGAGCCCGAACGCGCCGGGCGCGGTGGGGGCGGGCCGCGGTCCGTTGCCCGGGCGGGGCGTCGGACGGGGCGCCTCCTCGGGATCCGGGCCTACGGCATCCCAGCTCGGCAGCGCCCACTCGGGCGGGTCGGGGTCGCGCGCGCCCACCTAGAAGCCCAGCTGCACGTGGCGCCAACGATCGTCACCGTCCAGCAGCGAGCGGACGTGGTTGATCTCGCCGGCGTGGTACGCATCGTGCGTGACCATCGCGGCGATCAGCCAGCGCGTCTCGCGATCCTCGCCCCAGTTCGCCGACCGGGGTCGCGTGAGCTCGGTGTCGTCCGGCAACGCGCCAACATGCTCGACGAGCCCGGTGTGGGCCCGCTCCAGCCACGGAATGACCTCGTCCATCGGCGCTTGCCCGTCCGGCCACGGCTCGACCTCGGGCGTGCCCCACTGCAGCGTCCCGGTCCCGAAGGCGTAGTCGTCGTACATGATCTTGCAGGCGCCGACGTGGACGACGATCGCCTCGATCGACCTCGCCGCCCCGTCTGGCAGCGCCCGCCAGGCCCCCTTCGGCACCGTCGCAAGATTTGGCAGCAACGCCTGGCTCTCGTCCGTTTCCGCGATGCCGCGGCCTCGGAACGCCTCGTCGAGGAGGTACAGCAGCGCCTCGATGCCACCGCGGCTCGCCATCAGAGCCGCGTCTGGTACTCCCCGGTCCGTGTGTCGACGCGGATGGTGTCGCCGGGTTCGACGAAGATCGGGACCTGGACGATCAGCCCGGTCTCGGTCGTCGCGGGCTTGCGTGCGCCCGACTGGGTGTCGCCCGCGAACCCGGGCTCGGTCTCGACCACCGCGAGGTCGACCGTGACGGGCAGCTCGACGCCGATCGTCTCGCCCTGGTAGCTCGTGCGGTCGAGGGTCATCCCGTCCTTGAGGTACTGCGCGGTGTCGGCAAGCTGGTCGGCGGTGAGGACGAACTGGTCGTAGGTGTCGTTGTCCATGAAGTGGTAGTCGCGGTCGTCCCGATAGAGGAACTGGACCGGCCGCTTCTCCATCGAGGCGCGCGGCCACTTCGTCCCGGCCTGGAACGATCGCTCCACCGTCTGCCCACGCTTGATGTTGCGGAGGGTGATCCGCACCTGGGCCGATCCTCGGCCCATCTTGATGTGGTGGTAATCGAGGATCTGCCAGAGCTCGCCGTCGAGCTCGATGGCCACGCCCTTCTTGAGGTCGCCAGTGCTGATCATGTCGAGGTGGGCTCCTGCGTCGGACCGCCGGGCACGCGCCGACGGGACGGGGATGGTCGGGGTCGAGCGGCCATTCTAGCCGACGGCTGCCCCGCCCCCGGCCGGGTGTCAGTCCCCGTTCTCGTAGATCCAGTCGTGCGTGATCGGCGCTCGCCCGTCGACGAACTCGTACGTCGTCTGGCCCTGCCCCGCGAGCGGCGTGCAGACGGCCGAGCAGCGGACGGTGATGGCTCGCACGGTGTCGTCCACGCCGTCGCCCCCCGGTCCGCCGCTGGCCATCTGGGCACACATCTCGGCCGGCACGCCGACGCACGTCGGCTGGATGCGGAGCGGGGGTGCGTCCTCAGGCCCGACCCGGGGTGGCTCGGGCGGCGCCTGGGGCTGCGGATGGGGGGCCGACGCCCAACCGTAGCCGGACGTCTCCGTGCGCCCATCGGCGAAGCGGATCGTGACTTCGGCTTCACCGGTGGCGTTCGTGCACACGGGCACGGTGCATCGCACCACGACCTGGACGACCGATCCAGGGGCCGCGCCGCTCACGTCGAACGCCTGCTGGCAGGCCGCTCGCGGCACGCCCTGGCAGACGACCTGGGGATCTCCGACGGGCCCGACCGGGACCGCCGGCAGGGCGTCACAGGCGACACCCAGCGCCGCGATGACACCGACGGCGAGGAGGCGGCGACCGTGCATCACGGGGTCGCCCGTGAGCGCTCTTCGATCGACCCGGACCACGGCGTTCGCCTCCGATCCCAGCGCGTGCGCAGCGGCATCATCGCACGCCTCGGTCGCGACCTCGGACACCGGTTGCGCCGCGCTGCTAGCATCGGGTCTGGCGTTCCTCACGCCACACCTCCGATCCGGCGCCCACGCCGCCGGCCCGTGGGGGCAAAGGGGCTCCGCTTCGAGGGATCTGACCGTGTGCCACGACCGGTGGCTCGGGAGCGTTGGGTCCTCGGGTCGCGGGTCGAACCGAGGAGCACACGATGACGACCGAGAAGGCACGCAAGCGTGCCGTTCGGACCCGGATGACCAAGACCGGCGAGCGCTATGCGGCCGCCCGACGCCATGTCGTGGCCGGTGACGGCGCGGCGATGGCGCCCGAACCCCCTGCCCTGCCACCGCGCGTGGCGGACCCCGGCATGACGGACGAGAGCATCGCGAAGGGCACGGGATCGGGCTGGGACGAGTGGTTCCGTCTGCTCGACGCCTGGGGTGCGGCGGATCACTCCCACACCGACATCGCCCGATATCTCCGGGACGACCGCGGGATCGACGGCTGGTGGGCGCAGGCCGTGACCGTCGGGTACGAACGGGCCCGCGGCCGGCGGGCGAGGCATCAGACGACGCGCGGCATCGAGGTCAGCGTGTCGAAGACGGTGGGCGCCCCACCGGAGGTCGTGTGGGAGGCATTCCTGCAGCCTCGCCAGCGCGGGCGCTGGCTCGCGTCGGGCGAGCTCGGGGCGCGGCGCAAGACCGGCGCGGTCGGCGCCTCCGCGACCTTCGACGTCCCGTCGGACGGCACGCGGGTCACCGTCGCTGTCAGCTCGCGAGACGACGGCCGGACGACGGTCACGATCGTGCACGCGGGCCTGGCGGATGCCGCCGACGTCGAGCGCCGTCGTGCCGACTGGAAGCAGCGGCTCGAACGACTGGCGGGGCTGTGGGCGAAGGCCGCCACCCGGTCACGACAGGCGACCGGCCAGGCCCGACCCGCCGCGGCATCAGCCGACGACTAGCACCTCGGGCGGAAAGCGCGTCACGCGCTCGGCGCGGCCGGTGGCGGCGTCGAGCGCGATGAGGTCCTCGATGCGCACGCCCATCTCCCCGTCGAGGTAGACGCCGGGCTCGACCGAGAAGACGGTCGGGCTCGGCAGCGGCGTCTCGGCTGCGGTCTTGCCGAGCGAAGGAGCTTCGTGGGTGGCGAGGCCGATCCCGTGCCCGGTGCCGTGACCGAAATGCTCGCCGTGGCCACCCGCCTCGATGACCGAGCGCGCGACAGCGTCCACGGCCCGGCCGCTCGGCAGCTGCCCTTCCCCGGTCGCCGCGGCCTCGACGACCGAGATGGCGGCTGCCTGCGCCTTCGCCACGAGCTCGTAGACCGCCCGGTCGCGCGGCGAGGGATCCCCCACGAAGAGCGTCCGGGTCATGTCGCTCCGGTAGCCGGCCACCTGCGCCCCGAAGTCGAACAACAGCACCGAATCCGCGAGGACCGGTCGATCGCCGGGGGCACCGTGCGGCAGGGCGGCCTCCGGCCCGGACAGGCAGGCGACGTCGAACGCGAGCGCCTCGGCGCCGCCCGTCCGCATGAGCCACTCCAGCCGGAGCGCGAGCACCGCCTCGGTCGCCCCGGGGCGGATCTCCGGCAGGAGCGTCGCGAGCGCGCGGTCGGCGACGGCGCACGCGGCGGCCACGCGTTCCAGCTCGGCCGGCTCCTTGATCGCCCGGTCGCCCTCGACCCAGCCCTCGACCGGCACGAGCTCGACGTCCGGGGCGGCCTCGGCCAGCCGCTGCCAGGTCGCGTGCGAGACGAAGCCCGCCTCGACCCCGACTCGTCGCGCACCCACCGACCGGACCAGCTCGGGCCAACGATCGGGCAGGTTGCCGTAGGCCTCGAACGGGCGCGCCTCGGGCGCCTCGCGACGGGCCTGGATCGTGTAGCGCGAATCGGCCAGGACGACCACCTCGTCGCCACCGACGAGGAACTGCCCGGAGTTGCCGGCCGACTTCTCCTCCCCCTCGGCGAGGGTGAACCCGGTCAGGTAGCGCATGTGCTCACGGCGCACGCCGAAGTAGGCATCGATGTCGTTGTCGGCGAACCGCGCGCGCAGGCGCCCAAGACGTGCCGGACGCGCGGCTCGGTCGGCCTCGGCCCAGGCCCGATGCTGCGCGGCGTCGGGGGGCGGGGCGAAACCCTCGGCGTCGGGCCAGCCGTCCCGGGACGCGCTCACGGGATGTAGCCGTACTTGCGCCGGTTCTCGTCGTGCTCGGCCTTGTTCTTGGCGAAGGCGTGCGCACCGTTCCCCTCGGGGATCGCCAGGAAGTAGATGTACTTGTCGTCGGTATCGGGATGCAACGCCGCATCGATGGAGGCGAGCGTCGGCGTCACGATCGGGGCCGGGATGAGGCCCGGCTGCGTGTAGGTCTGGAAGCCGAGCAACGCATCCGGCAGGACGATGTCCTTGAGGCCGATGTCCTCAGGCACGGTCCAGAACCTGTAGTCCTTCCAGGTCCCGAAGTCCCGCTCATCGAGCTGCACGGTGTCGAACCCGTAGATGACCGTGGGGTCGGCGTTGAGAATCTTGTTCTTGATGCCGGGGATCCCGTCGATCCGGTTCTGGTAGACACCGGCGATCAGCGGGCGCTCCTCATCGACCACCGCCTCACGCTCCACGATCGAGGCGAGCGACAGCACCTGGTAGAACGTGAGGCCGCGCTCCGGCGGCACGGTCAGCTTGGCGTCCCCGACCGCCGCGATGAAGCCATCGAGCATCCGGCGGATGAGCTCCTCCGGCGTCGTGTCGGGCAGGACGTTGTAGGTGCCTGGCCACAGGAACCCTTCCAGGGAGGGCGCGGTGCCCTCCGGAACGCCGCGCAGGACGCGTTCGAGCCACGGATAGTCCGCGAGCAGGGCCGCGGGCGGTTCCTTCGCGATCTCATAGAACTCGCGGGGGTCCATCTCGAGGGTGGGCAGCGTCTGGAGCTTGGCCGTGATCTGCTCGAGGCGAAGTTGCGTCCGCAGCGCGATCTGCACGAAGGGGACCTCCGGCGGCGCGAGGAGCGCCACGACGAGCTGCTCCGGTGTCATGTTCCGCCGCAGGACGAAGGTCCCCTGCTGCAGGTCGCCCGTGAGCTCCCGGTCGCTGGCGATGAACACGAACGCGCGGGCATCGCGGATGAGGTCCTGGTCAGCCAGGCGCGCCGCGATCGTCGTCGCGGTGTCGCCCTCCTCCACGAGGAACTCGACCTGCTCCGGGTCGTTCGAGACCGGCTCGGTCAGCGCGTCGCCGAGATCCTCGCGGACGAGATCCGCGACGAACGGCAGGTTGAGGGCGGCCGGGCTGTCGGCTGCCCAGGTGAGGATCGCGGAGTTGACCAGCGGACGCAGCGCGGTCAGGGCGATGACCAGGACGAGCGCGGCGAGCAGCAGCGCGAACACGAGGAACTTGACGACCCCGCCCAGGCCGCCGCCACCGCCGCCACCGCGCCTGCCCCCGCCGTTGCCGTTGCCGGACCGTCGCGACGGCTCGTACGCCTCGGGCACGTAGTCGGTCGCGTAGGCGTCCGATTCGAACCTGCGGGCGTGGGGTTGGCGCCGGTCGCGCGGGCGTCCGCCGGAGCGGATCGTCATCTAAGGATCTCCGGTCTGTGAGGCTCGCCTGGGGCGGACCCGGCGCGCCGTGTCAAGGGCATCTTGCAGGATGACGGCGGCCGCCTCGCGGTCGACCCGTGCCCGGTATTCGTTGCGCTGGTGACGGGTCGGCGGGCCGCCCGAGCGCCCACGCTTCATGGGTCCCAATCGCGTCTCGGCGACGTGGCTGCTCAGGCGTTCATCGTGCAGGGTGATCGTGACATGGTCGCCCAAACGGGCGCGGATGTCCTTCGCCCAGGCCCTCGTGATGGCCGCCTGGGGACCTTCGTGCCCGGCGGCGTCGATCGGCAGACCGATGATTAGCTCGCCGATGTCGTGCATGGTGATGAGTCCCAGCAGCGCCTCGGCATCGAGGCCCGGGTGACGCCCGCGCCGGAGGGTCGTCAGTGGCCGCGCCCCGGCGCCCGGCCCCTCCGCGATGGCGACGCCGATGCGCCGCTCCCCGAGGTCGATGCCCAGAGCCCGCGTCATCGCGATCCCTGCGGCGCGGGGGCGGATGACTCGGAATCGACGGGGGATGCGGACGACCCCGATCCATCGGACACGCCAGGACCGACCGTCTGGACCTCGACCCTCGAGTCGATCGTCGGGATCGTGCCCACCCAGTCGGGCCACACGGTCAGCTCGGCCTCGCCGTAGGTCGCGAGGATCTCGCGTGCCTGGGCGAGGGGCTTGCCCATGATGTCGGCCTCGATGGCCCCCGGATCGAGGACGAGGACCTGGCGGGCGGTCACGACGACCGGGAAGGTGATGATCCCGTTCGAGATCTCGGCCGGGGCCGGGACCACCTGGCCCGAGCGCTCGACGAGGGCGAAGCCCGGCTCCACGCTGGAGGCGATCCGCGCCTCGGCGACGGCCTGCACGGGGGCGGTATCGACCGCCACGACCGTCCCTGTCGCGGTCGCCGCGAGCTCGAAGGTCTCCACCTCCTCGCCGACCAGCGTTGCCGGATCGACCGCGAACGTCGGGTCTCCGAGGGCCTTTGTCTCGGGGAACACCGTCGCGGCATCCCCGGGCAGGTCGGGGTCGTCGAGTCGCTCGTCGAACGCCGCGCTCAACCGTTCGCGCAGGGCGGTGATCGCCGCGTCGATGTCCTCCTGGCGGATGCGCGGGAATTCGGTGCGCGAGCCACCCGTCGTCGCGTCCGGATTCGTGACCTTGAGGAAGAAGGGTTCCTCGCCGCGCGGCACGGTCCGGATGGCATTGGGCTCGACGTTGCCCTCCGGGCCGGCGTCCACGGCGGTGACATCGACCGACGCACGAGAGGGGACGATCTGGAGTCCGACGAGCTCGGCGGCGGGCACGGTCACGGCCCGATCCGTCCGGAATTGGACGCCCGACCCGGTGCTCACCACCGCGCCCCGGGCGATCGTGTTCGAGCCGGTCGGGTCGAGGTTGTCGAACCGGACCGTGCCTTTCGCCTTCTCCTCCTCGATCCGTTGCCCGGTCGCCGGGAAGCTGTCGCTCGCTCCGACCTCGACCGTCAGCGACTGGGCCGGCACGACCCCGCCGGCGGGATCGGGCTCGGTGGCGCTGGTGCTCGCCACGATCCGCATGGATACGGGACCGATGCTGGCCTCGCGGGGCGTGATGACGGCCGTCGCCGTCGGGAGGTAGAGGTACGCACCGGCACCGCCGACGACGAGCGCGAGGGCGGCCACGGCGAGGCCGATGACCAACGGCGTGCGACCGATCGACGGGCGGAAGGCCCGTCCGAATGGGTCCCGGCGTCGTGGTCCAGGCCGGTCGAGATCCATGGCCGGGGTGTCGGCCACGACCCTCGCCGCCGGGATCGTCGCCGGAGCACGGGCGCCGCCCCTCGGTCCTCGCGTGGACCTGGGTGACGGTCGCGCCGGTTCGCCCGACGTCGCCGAATCGCCCATCAGCCTGGCGGTCGCGGCGGCGGCACCCGCGGCACCGGTCCCCGCGGCAGCGGCGCCCGCCGCGCCCCCATCGGCGGCTCGAGCCGGCGTCGCGACCGTCTCGCTGATGAGCATCGGCCCCAGGTCGTCATCCGGACCGGCGCTGGACTCGGCAGCCGTGGGGGCCGCCCCCTTCGCCGCCGGCCCGGTCGCTGCCGCCGCCCCCGTCGCCACCGCCCCCGTGGCGTCATCCGTCGTCCTGCTGTTGTCGGGGCCGACCGCCACGGCGGCAGCGGCCGGACCAGCGTCGCCCATGTGCGCACCCTTCGCGGGACGGCCCGCCTCACCGGACGTCTCGTACTCGACGACCGTCGCGAAGATGGGCAGGCCAGCCGACGCCGCGAGCGCCCGCGTCGCGGGGTCGCCCGCGATGATCGACAGCTGCTTGCCGTTCGTCATGGCGTCGCGGGCGAGCAACCGGAAGTTGATGCGCGAGGTCGCGACGCGCGAGCCGTACGGCAGCACGACGGCCACCCGGCTCCCCTCCCAGCCCCTGATCCGCGCGGCCGCCGACGTGATCTCGTCGTCGACGTCGAGGTAGATGACGCCCGCTGCCACGATCAGACCCGCATCGCGCGCAGGACCCGGCGCAGGGCGACGTCGAGCGCGTCCTCGGTGGTCTGCAGCTCGATGGCCTGGTAGGCGAGCCCGAGCGGGGTCACGTCCTGCTGGTCGACCAGCAGTGCCGTGGCATCGACGACCGTCTCGATCTGGTCGGGCGCCATCACGATGACCTCGGGCGGTCGGGCGAACGGCATCGGCTTCCAGAAGGACTCGGCGGCCAGAGCGGCCTCGATCTCGGGCAGCCGCGAGCCGCCGCCGCACAGATAGATCCGCGACGGAAGCAGGTCGCCGCCCGACAGCTCCTCCATGACGAGCTCCACGCCTGCCGCCCAGACGCGGACATCGTCGGCGACGATCCCGGCCACGTCGTCCCGCGCGTCGACCGGCAGCCCGCGGGCGTAGTCGACCTTGAGCGCCTCGGCGCGCGGGAACGGCAGGTCGAGCCGGTCGGCGAGCGACTTCGTGAATGCGCGACCACCCAGCGCGAACATGCGGGTTCCTTCGATCCCGCCCTGGCGCACGAGCGCGACGTCGGTCGTTCCGCCACCGACGTCCACGAACAGCGCCCCGGCCTGGCGGACCTGCTCGGTGCCGAGCACACGCGCGACGGCATACGGCTCCGCAACGATCTCGAGCAGCTCCAGATCCAGCTGCGAAGCGACGCTCTGGAGCGCGCCCAGGTGGACGAGCGGCGCGAACGCGTTGAAGATCCCGATCTTGACGTGGCGACCCTGGAAGCCGACTGGGTTGGTGAGCGCATAGCCGTCGATGGCTGCACCCGTGACCGCGGCATGCACGAGCCGGACGTCCACGTGTGGCAGCCCGGTCTCCCACGTGATGGCCCGCTCCGCCTCGCTCAGCGCCTCGCGCTGGACGGAATCGATGAGCTTCTGGAGCTCGTTCTCGCTGATCGGCTGGTCGGGCTTCTTGCGCTCCTGGCTGTGGGTGGTGGTAAAGCCCTTGACGAGCTCGCCGGCGATGCCGATCACGACCTGGGTCGGCCGGAAGCCGGCCATCTCCTCCGCTTCCTGGAGGGCGACTGCGCAGTTGTCGACGACGGCCGCGATGTCCGCGACCGTGCCCGACTGCATGTGGGCGAGGCCCTGGCGCTTGCGGCCGACGCCGCGCACCGTCCCGAGACCGGCGTCGTCGATCTCGAAGACCAGAGCCTTGGCGAACTCGGTGCCGATGTCGAGCGCCGTGCAGATCGCGAGGCTCTCGGCCTCGTCGCGTTGCCAGATGCGACGCCAGAAGGCCATCAGCCCTCCGCGTCGATGCGGCCGAGGAGCGTGTCCCGGAGGGCGTTCCGCGCGTCGGCGAGGCCGTCGCGATCGGTGCCCATGCCCTGCGCCATCTGCGGTCGACCGCCGCCCTTCGCCCCGATCGGCCCGGCGGCAGCCCTGACGAGGTCGCCGGCACCGATCCCGCGCTCGACCAGGTCGTCGGACACGGTCACGAACACCTGCGGCGCCTCCGCGTCGAGGAACAGCGCGATGACCCCCGACGGCAGCGCGTGGCGGATCGCCTTCGCGGCGGCCTTGAGCGCGTCCATGGACTCGTACGGGATCGCGGCCGCGACGAGCCGCACCCCCGGGGCCACCTCCTCCGCCTTCGCCGCCAGCTCGGTCGGCTGCGGCACCCCGGTCGCAGCCCCCGCCCTGAGTCGGCGCTTCGTGTCGCGCAACTCCTCCTGCAACGCGGCGATGCGATCCTCGACCGCCTCGATGGTCTGGGCGCCGACCGCCCCGGCGACACGGTCCAGCACCTCGCCGCGTTCACGTGCCAGCCGGTCCGCCCCGGCGCCCGTGAGGGCTTCGATCCTGCGCTGGCCCGAACCGATGCTGCGCTCGCCGGTGATGACGAAGCCGCCGACCTGGCCCGTGGCCCGGCAATGCGTCCCCCCGCACAGCTCGAAGCTGTAGTCCTCGACGCGGATGGTGCGAACGGTCTCGCCGTACTTCTCGTCGAAGAAGGCGTCGGCCCCCTGCTCGATCGCATCGGCCATCGGCATGAACGCGACCGTGACAGGGCGGTCGTCGCGGACGATGGCCCGTACCTCGTCCTCGATGGCGCGCTTCTCGTCGTCGGTCAGGGCGCGATCGAACGGGTAGTCGAAGCGGAGGGAGTCGGGCGTGACCAGCGACCCCGCCTGGCGGGCACGATCGCCGACGACGTCGCGGAGCGCCCGGTGCAGCAGGTGCGTTGCGGTGTGATTGCGCATCGTGTGGGCACGCCGCTCGGCGTCGACGACGGCCTGGACCGTCTCCCCGACACGCAGGCGTCCATGTAGCGTGCCGCGCTGGACGATCAGCCCGCCGACCGGCCGTTGCGTGTCGGTCACGCTGAACAACTCGCTCCCGCCGCCCGGCTCACGGATCGTGCCCTGGTCCCCGACCTGGCCGCCACCCTCGGCGTAGAACGGCGTGCGATCGAGCACGACCTCCGCCTCGCCGTGGCCGGTGAGCTCGTCGAACTCCAGGCCGTCGCGCACGATGGCCACGACCCGCCCCTCGGCGGTCGTCGTCTCGTAGCCCAGGAACTCGGTGTCGCCGTGGCGCCCCTGGATCGCGCTATACAGCGACGTCAGCTCGGCGTGTCGGCTGAGCTCGGCCTTCTTGCCAGAGCGGCTGCGCTCGCGCTGTTCCGCGAGGGCGTCGTGGAACCCGGCGAGGTCCACCGCGCACCCGTATTCGGCGGCGAGCTCCACGGTCAGATCGACCGGAAACCCGTAGGTATCGTGGAGCCGGAACGCGACATCGCCATCGAGGACCGGCGCATCCGGGGGAAGGTCCTCCTGTCGGCGGCCGATGACCCGTTCGGGCATGGTCCCGCCGGCAGTCTCGCGGATCGCTTCGTCGAGCAGCCGGGATCCGGCGTCGAGGGTCCGAGCGAACTGGGCCTCCTCGCGCGCGATGGTCGAGAGGATCACGTCGCGCTTCTCGGCGAGGTGGGGGTGTGCCTCGGCCATCGTGTCGATGACGACGACCGCCGCCTCGGCCATGAACGGATCGCGCCGGCCGAGGAGCCGCCCGTGACGCACGGCTCGGCGCAGGATGCGACGCAGGACGTAGCCCCTCCCTTCATTGCCAGGAAGGACGTCATCGGCGATGAGGAACGTGACGGCACGTGCGTGGTCGGCGATGACCTGGTAGCTGAATTGCTCGCCCTCGAAGGTGTCGGGGTCGTGCCCGAGCAGCGCCTGCATCCGAGCGTGGATGGGCGTGAACAGGTCGGTGTCGTAGTTGGTGGGGACCTGCTGGATGACGCTCGCGAGGCGCTCGAGGCCCATGCCGGTGTCGACGCCGGGGGCCGGCAGCGGCTTCAGTGAGCCATCGGGCTGCAGGTCGAACTCCATGAACACCAGGTTCCAGATCTCGAGCCAGCGCGGGCACTGCTCGCTGTGGTCGGGGACGCAGTGGGGGCCCTCCGACAGGTGGGCCCCGCGATCGAAGTGGATCTCGCTGCACGGTCCACACGGCCCGACGTCGGCCATGCGCCACCAGTTCTTCTCGTCACCCTTGGGGAAGTCGCCCCAGCGCGCGAGCCGGTCCGGTGGGAGGCCGATCTCGTCGCGCCAGACCTCGAAGGCGAGGTCGTCGGTCGTGTACGTCGTGGCGGCGAGCCGTTCGCCCGGGATGCCCAGGTCACGCGTCAGGAAATCCCAGGCCCAGTGGATCGCCTCACGCTTGAAGTAGTCCCCGAAGGACCAGTTGCCGAGCATCTCGAAGAACGTGTGGTGGCGGGGCGTCCGGCCGACCTCCTCGAAGTCGTTGTGCTTGCCGGCCACGCGCAGGACGCGCTGGTAATCGACAGCCCGCGTGTAGCTGCGCTTCTCGGCGCCGGTCAGGACGTCCTTGAACTGGACCATCCCCGAGTTCGTGAACAGCAGCGTCTGGTCACCCGCAGGGACGAGGCTGGCGCTGGGAACGACCGTATGGTCACGCTCGGCGAAGAACTCGAGGAATTGCCGGCGGATCTCCGCGGACGGCAACGAACGGATCCGGGGATCCCGGGTGACGGATGGGGTCGACATCGGCCGCAATGGTACCGAACCGAGCCCGGCCGGCTCTGTCACGCATCCGTGATCCGGGCGAACGGACCGCTGATGCGACCTGCCCCGATCGACCGTCACCGTCCAAGGGTGCGACACGCAGCACAGGGAGACATCATGGCCTTCATCAGGAAATGCGAGAAGTGCGGCCACATCGACGAGCGGGAGCGATGGTCGACGACGACCGAGGCGGCCGACCAGGGAGCGTTCCGGAAGTGGACGTGCCCGACGTGCGCCTGGACCGAATTCGAGCTTGTCGACGAATTGGAGGCAGCCCGAGCGGGCTCCCCGGCGTCGCCCCGCTGATCCACTGACCTTCACCCGTCTCAGGGGACTCTCAGGGTCGGACGTGACGATGGCGCCATCCATTCCCTCGATCGGAGTCCCCCGATGCCTACCGTCGACACGACCGGCCCTCATCCCATCGTCGACCCCGATGACGACGACCGACTGATCGGGCGGATCCTCACCCGGCGCGAGGTGCTGGCCCTCCTTGGCGCCGGTGGCGTGTCGGTGGCCCTCGCCGCCTGCGCGCCACCCGGGTCGGGCGCGCCGTCGGCCGGCGCACCCGCGGCCACCGCATCACCCGGCGCGACCTCGGGCGCGAGCGCCGTGGCGGCCAGTGCGGCACCGTCCGCCGCGTCGGTTGGTGCGGGCGGGTTGCCCGCCTGCGTCGTGGCGCCGGAGCTGACCGAGGGCCCGTACTACGTCGACGTCGATCTCGAGCGCGCCGACATCCGGCCGAACACGAGCGATGGTGCGTCGGCGGAGGGGGCTCCGCTCGAGCTCGCATGGGCCGTCTCGCAGGTCGACGGGACGAGCTGCCTGCCCCTCGCGGGCGCGATCGTCGATGTCTGGCACTGCGACGCCCTCGGCGTGTATTCCGGCGTGGAGGGCAGCCCGGGGACCGACTTCCTGCGCGGGTTCCAGCGTACCGACGCGAACGGTGCGGCCTCGTTCACGACCATCTACCCGGGCTGGTACTCGGGCCGCGCCGTGCACATCCACTTCAAGATCCGCACGGACCCCGACGCGGAAGCCGGGTTCGAGTTCACCTCGCAGCTGTTCTTCGACGACGCGCTTCAGCCAGCAGGTCTACACGTCGGGCGTCTACGCGTCGAAGGGCACGCAGGACCAGACGAACCAGAGCGATGGCATCTTCAACCAGAGCGGCGGGGCCACGCTCCTGGACGTGACCCAGGACGGCGACACGTACAAGACGACGTTCGAGATCGCGGTCCAGCTCGCCTGACCCGCGGGGGCGATCGGCCACGCGAACTAGCGGTGTGCGCTCCCGCGGCGCAGGCTGCGCCAGATGCGGGACCCGGCGATCACGGCGCCGATGATCGCGCCGATGGTCAGGCCGCGCAGGAACGTGCTGCTCGTCCGCTCGTCGGGCAGGTTCACGCGCGGCGTCCCGCGGTGGGGCCCAGGACCGCCACGATCGAGACGAGCCCGATGCCGACCCACGCGACGACCGACGCGCCGAGCAGGTGGTAGTCGCCGATCGTCAGCAGATCGAACCCGAGACGACCGGAGATGGCGTCACCGGCCCACGCCCCGAGGATGGCGGCCGCCACGAGCAGCGGCAGCCGACCGCCGGCGCTCCCGCGGATCGCCACCGACAGCGCGGCGTGGAAGATGCCGAGCAGGACGGACATGACCAGCGACGGCTCCAGGCTCACGCCGGAGCGAGCAACTCGGTGCGCCCCGGCGTGGCTGTGGTCGACGCCGAGATCCGCCCCGGCGCCTCGATCCGGCCGCCGCCCAGGACTTCGTCGTCCTCGTACAGCACGGCGGCCTGGCCCGGTGCGGCCGCCCACACCGGCGTGTCCGTCTCGACGGACCAGCGCGCCTCACCGAGCGGTCGGACGGTCGCGGGCACGAGCGCCGCGCGGTGCCGGATCCGGACCGCGGCACGGAACGCGGACGTGGGCACGACCGGGGCCATGAACGAGGCCCGCTCCAGGATGAATGCCCGGGTCTCGAGGTCCTCGCGTCGCCCGAGCTGGATGGTGTTCGAGCGCGGATCGATGCGCGACACGTAGCGCGGCTCCCCCAGGGCGACGCCCAAGCCCTTGCGCTGACCGACCGTGTAGCCGGCGGACCCACCGTGCTCCCCGACCCGCGAACCGTCCACATCGAGCAGCGGCCCGGCCTCCGGCCGCCAGCCGGCCCGCTCGCGCAGGGCGTCGCGGTAGTCCCCACCCGGCACGAAGCAGATCTCCTGGCTCTCGGGCTTGTCGGCCGTCGCGAGCCCATGCGACCGCGCGACCGCGCGCACCTCGGGCTTCGTCAGCTCGCCGAGCGGGAAGCGCGCGTGCTCGAGCTGGTCGGCTCGCAGGCCGTACAGGAAATAGGTCTGGTCCTTGTCCTCATCGCGAGCCCGGAGCAGTCGGGGTCGGCCGTCATCGTCCACGACCCGGCGGGCGTAGTGACCCGTCGCGACCGCGTCGCAGTCGTACAGGTGGCGGGCCCGTCCGAGCAGCGCGCCGAACTTCACGTACGTGTTGCAGTCGACACACGGGCTCGGGGTGCGTCCGTCCAGGTAGGCATCCAGGAACGGCGCGAGCACGCCCGCGTCGAATTCACGTTCGAGATTCATGACATAGAAGGGGATGTCGAGCTGCGCCGCGACCCGGCGGGCATCGTCCGCGGCGTCGAGCGAGCAGCAGCTCTTCTTGAACTCGGAGTACGTGTCGGCCACGTCGTGCAGGCGCATCCAGACGCCCACGATCTCGTGGCCCTGCGCGTGGAGCAGCGCCGCGGCGACGGACGAGTCGACGCCGCCGGACATCGCCACGAGGATCCGGCTCATACGCCGATCGCCTGGCCGAGCGGATCGTTCGCGACGGTCGCCGATCCCATGCGCATCGACGCGATCACGCGCGGGATGACCTCGGACGCCGTGGCGATCTCGTCGTCGGTCGTCGTCCGCCCGAGCGACAGGCGCAGCGCCCCGCGGGCCTCCTCGTCCGGATAGCCCATCGCGGTCAGCACGTGGCTCACCTCGGTCGAACCGGTCGTACAGGCCGACCCGACCGAGCAGGCGATCCCCTCGAGATCGAGCGACATCGAGACCGACGCTCCGTCGGTGTCGCGCGCGATGATCGAGAGGAGGCCGGGCAGCCGCTGCTTGGGGTGACCGGTCGTCTCCGTCCCGGGCGTCGCCAGGATGGCCTTGGCCAGCCGGTCGCGCTGGCGGCGGAGCCGGGCGACGCTCTCGGCGCGTTCCGTGCAGCACAGGTCGTACGCCGCCGCCAGGCCGATGGCGCCCGCGACGTTCTCCGTGCCCGCACGGCGGTGCCGCTCCTGGGTGCCTCCCTGCTGCTGCGCGAGGATGTGCGTGCCGTGGCGGACGTACAGGACGCCGACGCCTTTGGGTCCCTCGAACTTATGCGCGCCGAGCGAGACGAGGTCGGCGTCGAGACCAGCGAGGTCCAGGTCGACGTATGGGGCGGCCTGGACGGCATCGACATGCAGCAGGACGCCCTTGCGCGATCGGACGACCTTCGCGATCTCGGCGATCGGCTGGATCGTGCCGACCTCGTTGTTGGCGAGCATGATCGAGACCAGGATGGTGCGGTCCGTGAGTGCCGCCTCCAGGTCGTCCGGATCGACCCGCCCGTAGCGGTCGACCGGCAGCTCGACGATCTCGAAGCCGAACTTCTCGAGGTGACGCAGCGTATGGCCGACCGCGTGATGCTCGACGGCGGAGGTCACGATCCGGTGGCCGTGCGCCTTGCCGGCCCAGGCCGCGCCCTTGAGCGCCAGGTTGTTCGCCTCGGTGCCGCCCGACGTGAAGACGATCTCGCGTGGCTCCGCCCGGAGGCGCGCCGCGACCCGCTCGTGCGCCTCGTCCAACGCCGCCCGCGCCGTCCGACCGAACGCATGCGCCGACGACGGATTGCCGAAGGCCTCCGTCAGGTACGGGAGCATCGCGTCGAGGACCTCGCGGCGAAGCGGGGTCGTGGCCGCGTGATCGAGATAGATCGCCATCGGTCGGATTGTACGTCGGGGCGTCCGGGCGTCCGGCCCGGAACGCCCCGACGGGCGCGCTAGTCGAGGGCGCGCCGCAGGAATGCCGCCATCTGACCGCGGGTGACGCTGGCCGTCGGGCAGTACTTGCGCGTGCCGCAGCCGCCGGTCTGCCCGGCGTGGGCCAGCGCGTTGATCGAGCTTTCGCCGCTCCGGCCATCGTCGTCATCGAAGTAGTCGGTGCCGGCGGGTGCCAGCGGGAGGTTCTGTTCCTTCACGAGGAAGATCGCCATCTCCTCGCGACTCACGGAGCGCTTGGGGCAGTACAGCGTGGGGCTGCCGCAGCCGCTCGTGATGTTGGCCTCACGCAGGGCATTGATGGCGCTCTCGCCCGACAGGCCCTCATCGTCCGTGAAGTAGTCGGTGCTGGTGGATGGATGGTTGAACCCCCGGACGAGGAAGATCGCCATCTGCTCGCGGGTGACCGGGGACGACGGGCAGTACCGGCCGTTGCCGCAACCGACGGTGATGCCCTCGTAGTAGATCCAATGGATCGCGTCGAGGAAGCTCGAGCTCGCGATATCCGTGAATTCCGGGGCGATGACCCGATAGAGGGCGCCGCTGAGGTCGGTCACGAACAGCTCGCCCGACTCGCTTTCCCCGAACGAGCTGATCATGAGGCCCGTGTCGCGGCGGAGCGTTTCGCCCGACCCGTTGGCGTTCATCGTCCACATCCGGCCGCTGCAGAAGTCGCCGTACACGTACAGCCCGCGCAGGTCCCGGTGCGAGCCGCGGTAGACGTAGCCGCCGGTGATCGAGCAGCCCAGGTTGTGCGAGTACTGGGCGACCGGGAGCGTGTCCCCGGCCAGGCTGCAGCCGCTTGACGGCTCGAAGCAGAGCGAGCCCTCCATGACGTCCCAGCCATAGTTGTTGCCGCCCGGATCGGCGACGTCCTCGAGGTTGACCTCCTCGCGCCGCCCCTGGCCGACGTCGGCGATGTACAGGTCGCCGGTCGCCCGGTCGAACGTGATGCGCCACGGGTTGCGCAGGCCATAGTCCCAGATCTCGTCGCGGCCCGCCGTCCCGCCCGCGAACGGGTTATCGGCCGGGATGCTGTAGTGGTTGTGCGGCCCGGCGCCGGTCCCGTCAGGGTTGATGCGGAGGATCTTGCCGAGCAACGTGGACTTGTCCTGGCCGTTCTCGTCCGGGTCACCTGCGCCGCCGCCGTCGCCCGTCGCGATGTAGAGATGGTTGTCCGGGCCGAAGGCCAGGGCGCCACCGTTGTGGTTCGATCGGGGGTGGTCGATGGTGAGCAGCACGTACTCGGTCGTGAGGCTCGCATGCGTTCGGGCGGTGTTGGCCGTGAGCCGGGAGATCCTGAGGTCGCCGCCCGGGCGCGTGTAGTAGACGTACAGGTATCCGTTCGTCTCGAACTCCGGATGGAATGCGAGCCCGAGGAGGCCCCGCTCGTCGCCGGCCGCGATGCGCGAGCTGATGTCGAGGAACGGCGAGGACTGGAGCCTCCCGCTCTTGACCACGCGCACCCGCCCGCCACGCTGGACGACGAACAGGCGATCGGACCCATCTCCCGCGTGGGTGACCCCGAGCGGGCTGCTCAACCCGCCGGTGACGCGCACGACGGTCAGCTGCCCGGATCGCAGGGCGGCGGTCTCGATCGCCTCCGCGGCGGGCTTGACAGGGGCCGCCGGTGGCGGCGGGTCGCCCGCGGCGACCGGCGCCGCGGCCGGCAGCACGGCCAACAACCCCAGCAAGACCGCGACCATGGTCGCGAACGCGGATCGACGGCGTGGACGTGAAGACATGGCTGTCCCTCCGGTTATGGCTCGGCGAACGCTCGGAAGAGGAAGGCGGTCATCTGACCGCGCGTGACGCTCGACGACGGGCAGTATCGGTCTGGGCCGCAGCCCGTCGTGATCCCCGCCTCGAAGAGGCTGTCGATGGCGGCTTCGAACATGGAGCCGTCGTCATCCACGAAGTGATCGGGCTCGACCGGTGGCGGGAGCGCGAGCGCTCGCACGAGGAACGCCGCCATCTCACCACGCGTCACGGTCCGGCTCGGGCAGTACCGCCGCTCGCCACAGCCGCCGGTGATGCCGGCCTTGGCCATGCGGTTGATGCTCGCCTCGCCGGTCACGCCGTTGTCGTCATCGAAGAAGTTCTGGTTCGTCGGACCCAGGTGCATCGCGCGGTCGATGAACAGCGCCATCTGGGCGCGCGTCACCGGATTCCCCGGGCAGAACATGTCCAGGTTGCAGCCGACGGTGATGCCGTTCTCGTAGGCCCATTCGATGTGGGGCTCGAACGTGTTGCCGGAGTAGTCGGTGATGCAGCCCCGGCCCGTGTTGACGACCGCGACCGACGAACCGCTGGAGTTGAACCGGACCCGCGTCCAGCCGCAGTCGCCGGTCTCGTCCGACTCCAGGAACCAGTCGTGCGGGTCAGGCATGGCGCGGACCGTGTACGTGCCGCCCGGGAGACCGGTGATGTCGATGAACTGGAACGGCAGGTTCCAGCGGTACGTGTCCGCCCACCCCACCGAGATACCGGTGCGTGAGGTCAGCGCCGTCCGCCCACCGCAGCCGGACTCGCGATACACCGGGCCGTTGGGGGAGCGCGGGAGGCTCGGGGACCACAAGGTGGTGTCGAAGAAGCAGAACCCGATCTTGCGATCGGCCCGGGTGGCCCGGCTGGACCACAGGTGATAGACCATCATCTGCTCGACGTGCCAGTGGTTGTGGCCGTCACCCGCGAACCGCAGCGTGGCGTCCGTCGCTACACGGCGCTCCCCGCCGGCGTCGTCGTCGATGACCTGGCGGACGGTCCACGGTGACGATGCGCTGGGTCGCCGCGCGAGCACCTCGATAGGACCGGCGCCGACGTTGACCAAGATGCTCGTGAAGCGCAGCAGCCGGCGGCCGCCGGAGTTGACGATCCTGAACTGGGACGGATTCGCCGCGCGCAGGTTCGGCAGCCGATCGTCGGCAGCCACCGCCGTCGGCGCGACCCACGCCGGGGCCAGGGCGATGAGGGCGAGGGATGCGGCGAACAGGAGGCGTCGAACGGACCCGCGGCCCGTATGGCGCTTCGTCACCCCGTCACGGTACACGGTCGCACAACCCCGGATGCGACCGTAGCGAGATCGCGGGCGGGTGCGACGTGAACGTCAGCCCGCCGGCGCTCCCTCGCGTTCCACGGCACGCCTGAGGTCCTCCGCACGGCCGACCTCGCGTCGCCGGTCGTGCTGGGACAATGCCCGCTTCCGTAGCCGGATCGACTGTGGGGTGACCTCGACGAGCTCGTCGCCGGAGATGAACTCCAGGGCGCTCTCGAGCGTGATCGGGCGGGCCGGGGTGAGGCGGAGGGACTCGTCGTGCGAGTGGGTCCGGATGTTCGTGAGCTTCTTTTCCTTGGTCGGGTTGACGTCCATGTCACCCGAGCGACTGTTCTCGCCGACGATCATCCCCTCGTAGACCTCGACGCCGGCGCCGATGAACAGCTCGGCCCGCTGCTCGAGGTTGAACAGGCCGTAGGGATTGCTCGTGCCCGCCCGGTCGCTGACCAGGACCCCGTTCGTGCGGTGGGTGACGTCGCCCGCCCACGGACCGTAGCCCTCGCCGATCTGGTGCAGGAGTGCCGTGCCACGCGTATCGGTCAGGAGCTGCCCGCGATACCCGATGAGCCCGCGCACCGGCAGGACGTATTCCATCCGGACCCGGCCGTCCGTGTCGGTGCTCATCTGCTCGAGGCGACCCTTGCGGCCGGCCATCGCACCCTGGATCTCGCCGATGTAGTCGGGCGGGATGTCGATCGTGACGCGCTCGTAGGGCTCCTGCACGGCGCCATCGACCGTCCGCAGAAGGACCTCGGGGCGCGAGGCCGTGAGCTCGAACCCCTCGCGCCGCATCTGCTCGATGAGGACCGCGAGCTGGAGCTCCCCGCGTCCGCGCACCTCGAACGCCTCGGCGGTCTCGGCCGGGCGGACCTCGATCGAGACGTTGCCGAGGACCTCCTTCTCGAGACGGGCCCTGATCTGGCGGCTCGTCACGTACTTGCCCTCGCGCCCGGCGAGCGGTGACGTGTTGACCCCGAACGTCATCCGGAGCGTCGGCGCATCCACGTCCAGGCGCGGCAGCGGGCGCGGGTCGGCTGGATCGGTGAGGGTGTCCCCGATCGTCACCTCGGGCAGCCCGGCCACGCTCACGATGTCGCCGGGGCCCGCCTCGGTGATGTCGACCCGGTCGATCCCGTGCGCCGTTTGCAGACTCGTGACGACCCCGCCGAGCGTGACCGTCCGGCCGGGCTCCACGGTCCCGGCCGTATCGTCGGCCTCCTCGCGCACGACCGTGATCCGCTGGCCCACCCGGATGCGGCCGTTCCAGATCCGCCCGACGGCCATCCGCCCCACGTAGTCGTTGGCGCTCAGGTTCGTCACGAGCAGCTGGAGGGGGTGGTCGGGCGTGTAGGTCGGCGCCGGCGTGACTTCGACAAGGGTGTCGAACAGCGGCCGCAGGTCCTCGCCGGGCTCGTCGAGCGAGGCCGTCGCCGTGCCTGCCTTCGCGTTCGTGAACAGGACCGGGAAGTCGATCTGGTCCTCATCGGCGCCGAGGTCCATGAACAGCTCGTAGACCGCGTCGAGGATCTCGGCGGGACGCGCGTCGGAGCGGTCGATCTTGTTGAGCGCCACGATCACCGGCAGGCGTCGGGCCATCGCCTTCTGCAGGACGTAGCGGGTCTGCGGCAACGGCCCCTCGGCCGCGTCGACCAGGAGCAGCACCGAATCGACCATGAGCAGCGATCGCTCGACCTCGCCGCCGAAATCGGCGTGCCCGGGCGTGTCGACGATGTTGAGGCGGATGTCGGCGTAGTCGATCGTGGTCTGCTTGGCCAGGATCGTGATGCCCTTCTCGCGCTCGAGGTCGCCCGAATCCATGACTCGGTCGACGACCGCCTGGTTCGATCGGAACGCCCCGGTCTGGCGAAGCATCGCGTCGACGAGCGTCGTTTTGCCGTGGTCGACGTGCGCGACGATGGCCACATTGCGCAGGTCGTGGCGGCTCGCGAGGCGTTCGGCGCTGGCGGTCTGGGGGCGGCTGTCGGGCACGGTGGGGCGGGACTCCGGGGCGTGGTGGGGACGGCCGATTGTCCCACGGAACGCCTGCTAGCATCGGAGCCGCCATGACCGTCGCCGCCGTGATCCTGTCCGCGACCAGCGATGGCGCGCTCGCCGACACACTGGGCCAGCCCCGCGTCCGACGCCTCGTGGACATCGCCTGGTCCGGCGGGGCACTGCCGGTCGTGGTCGTCGCCCCTGACGAGAGCGGGGCCGTCCGCGCTGCGCTGGTCGGGAGCGAAGCCGTGTATGGCTCCCCTGCGCCGGTCGAGGGCGGTGCCGCCGGGCAGATGGTCCGTGGCGCGGAGCTGGCGGTCGACGAGGTTCGCGAGACGAGCGCGATCCTGATCTGGCCGGCCCGGATGACCTGGGTGGGTCCGGAGACCGTGACCTCACTGATCGAGGCCCACGGCACGGACGTGGCGACGTTGCTCCGACCCGCCTGGGACGGGACGCCCGGTTGGCCGGTGCTCCTCCCGATCGCGGCGCTCGACGCGCTTCGCAGCGTGCCGGCGGACAGCATGCCGGATGGCGTGGTGGAGGCGGTGACGGCCGTGATCGCGTCGCGTCTCGTCGAGGTCGGCGATCCAGGTGTCGTGCATGACGCCGAGACCGCCGTCGCGGACCTGCCGCCGTATGACGGCCCGCCGGACCCGCCCGCCGGTCACACCCATGAGTGGGGCGACGGGCTCGAGGCGGAAGGGGCCGACGAGGGCGTGCCGGGCGAAGGCCGCGGACTTGCGCCATTCCCGCAGGCCGCCTCGGACGAGGGCTGACAGCCGACCGATCACCAGGAACAGGCGGCGCTTTCGCTCCGGTGGAGCCACCGGTCGCCGTGGGCATAGTAGGCCCAGACCTCGAAGGCGCCCGGCGGGTCAATCGGGTCGACAGGGTGAACGAGGAACTCGACGCTCCCCCCGGCCAGGCCTGCGGTCCCGACCTCGATGACGAAGTCGCGCGACGGGCGCTCGTCCTGCATCGGCGCGATCAGACCCGCCGACACGCCCGCGCTCCCCGCCCAGATCGTCGCCGGGTCGGAGGTTGTGGCCTGATCCGCGAAGAACGAGCGCTCGCCGGGTTCGAGAGCTTCCTTGGGCCCGGCGCCCCACTGCACGAGCAGGGCGTCTTCGCGCGGGGTGATGAGCTCGGCCTGGCTCCACGACCAATCGACATGGACGAGGATCTCGCGATCCGGCGTACCGATCGCCGTGCAGTCGATCGCGACCCGCAATTCGAGCGCGTCGCGCTGGGCCCCGAGCGGCCCCGGGTTCGCGATGACCCCAGGCGCATACGACAGCAGCTGCGCGACCACGATGACACCGACCGCCAGGCTGGAACGCCGCCGCTCCCGGTCTCCGATCGCCGGGAGATGCTCGCGAGGGTGCGCTCGGCTCAGCACCAACAGCGCGCCGATCACCTCGAGCGGCACGGTGACGGTGTTCTCGCTCAGCGCGACGAGGAACCGGAACGCTCCAGCGACGAGGACCACGTAGCAGATCGGCGCGATGGCGTGCACGGCCCATGGCGCCCGGTGGCGCAGGTCGGCCGCGATGGCAAGCAGGGTCACGGCGCCCAGCAGGACCGACGCGAGGAGCACGACGAAGGCGGCTGTGGACGGGATCGAGCCCGCCACGAGCAGGCTGCCCACGATCCCCACCAGACCGAGGATCGTGAACAGGACCGTCGCCCAGCGGCGGTACGGCTCGATCGGATCGGCGAGCTGGGCCTGTTCCGCCGCGACGGGCGCGTCTGGCGGCACGGGCGCGTCTGGCGGCACGGCCGCGACGGGCCCCTCGCTCATGCCGCCACGCTACTACTCGACGGCCGTGGCGACGTCGTCACGGGCGCTTCGGATCCCATCCCGAATCCTCGCGAGCGGCACCGTGGCGAGCGCGATCCCGCCGATGACGAGCGCGACGCCGGCGAGCTGCTCGACCGAGGGCCGCTCCCCGAGCAGCACGACGCTCAATCCCACCGTCAGGACCGGCTGGACGAGCAAGATGATCGAGGTCACGACCGCCGGCAGGCGCGGCAGGGCCAGCGAGATGCACAGGTAGCCGATCGACTGCGACGTCACCCCGAGCACGGCGAGCCAGGCCAGGCTGGCCAGCGGCGGAGCGAGGTCGAGGTCGCCCATGACGAGCCCGACCGAGCCCGACACCAGCGCGGTCCCGATCGTGGCGATCGCGACCGGGCCGGCCGGGCGACGCGGGTCCCGTCCCCCGAGCCGGATGAGCAGCAGGTAGCCGGAGTAGCACAGCGCGGTCGCGACCCCCAGCGCGACCCCGAGGGCCGGGTTCGCGCCGTATGCGCCGGAGCCCACGACCCCGGAGATCAGCACGACTCCCAGCAGCACCACCGGGACCGCGACGAGGGTAGCTCGCGACGGCCGCTCCCCGAGGACCAGCCACGCGACGACGCCCACGACGATGACCTGGAGGTTGCCCAGGACCGTCGCCAATCCCGCCCCGACGTACTCGATGGCGTGGTGCCAGAACAGCAGGTCGCCCGCGAAGAAGATGCCGGCGATGGCCGCGAGGCGGCGCGCGCGTCCCGGCAGCGGCCCGTAGCGGCGCCACTCGGCCCAGGCCACGAGCAGCAGCAGCGGCAGGCCGAACACCGCCCGGTAGACCGTGCCCGTCGATGGCGACACGTCCGCGTAGCGGTAGAAGATGCCCGAGAACGCGATGCACATCGCCCCGATCAGGGCGGCCAGCCGCGGCCGGCGCGCGATGGCGTCGAGCGCGGGGATCCCGAGATCGGCCGTCGGCCCGCCGGCGGTCAGGCGTGGACCTCACTCGAACGGTCGCCCGCCACGATCACCCTTCGGGGGCGGGCTTCGGCGGCAGGCCCACGAACCGGAGTCCGAGCTCCTCGAGCTGCGCGGGCTCGGGCGCCGAGGGCGCATCGAGCATCGGGTCACTGCCCGACTGCGTCTTGGGAAAGGCCATGACCTCGCGGATGTTCGTCTGGCTCGCGAGCAGCGCCGCCCAGCGATCGATGCCGAGCGCGATCCCGCCGTGGGGCGGGGCGCCATATTCGAACGCGTCGAGGACCGCCCCGAACTTGTCGCGCATCCCCTCGAGCGTCTGGCCCTGGAGCACGAAGCTGCGCTCCAGCAGGTCGCGCCGGTGGATCCGCACCGACCCGCCCCCGAGCTCCCAGCCGTTGAGCACGAGGTCGTATTGGAGGGCTCGGGCACGGCCGGCGGGGTCGTCCGGTGAGGGCTTCGCCGGGTCGCCGGACGCCGTCACGAGCAGCTCCTCGTCCTCGGGGACGACGCCGCTGAACGGGTTGTGGGTCGCGTCCCAGCGGCCGATCTCCTCGTCCCACTTGTACATCGGGAAGCGGGTGACCCAGGCATAGGCGAGGACGTTCGGGTCGGCGAGGCCCAGGCGCTCGCCCAGCTCCGCGCGCAGGCGGCCGAGCACGTCCGCGGTGACTGCCGGGCGGTCGGCGACGACCAGGATCAGGTCGCCCTCCCCCGCCCCGGTCAGCTCGATGAGCGCGCGCTGCGTGTCGTCGGCCAGGAACTTCGCGATGGGGCTCCTGATCTCGCCGCCGGCCTCCAGGGCGAGGGAGGCGAGACCCTTCGCGCCGAACCGTCGCGCCCGCTCGGTGAGCTCGTCGATCTCGCGGCGGGTGACGCCCGCCATGCCGGGCGCGACGATCGCCTTGACCCGGCCGCCGCCAGCGAGGGCGTCGTCGAAGACCTTGAAGCCCGAGGCCGGCGTCAGGGCGGGCACGAGGTCGATGAGCTCCATCCCGAACCGCAGGTCGGGCTTGTCGCTGCCGTATCGCTCCAGCACCTCCTCGTAGGTGAAGCGCGGGAACGGGACCTGCTGCAAGGGGCGGTCCGGCGTCGTGGCGCGCGACACCTCGATGGCCATGTGCTCGATGAACGCCATCACGGACTCCTCGTCGACGAAGCTCATCTCGAGGTCGAGCTGGGTGAACTCCGGCTGGCGATCGCCGCGCAGGTCCTCGTCGCGGTAGCACCGCGCGATCTGGAAGTAGCGATCCATGCCCGCGACCATCAGCAGCTGCTTGAGCTGCTGCGGGCTCTGCGGCAGGGCGTAGACGCTGCCCGGCTGGAGCCGCGACGGGACGATGAAGTCGCGCGCCCCCTCCGGCGTGCTCTTGATGAGCGTCGGGGTCTCTACCTCGACGAACCCGTTGGCGTGGTGGACCTCGCGGATCGCCTGGACCATCCGGCTGCGCAGCAGCAGGCGCTCGGCCATGGGCTGGCGGCGGATATCGAGATAGCGGTACTTGAGGCGCAGGCCTTCGTCGACGGTCGCGTCCGGATCGTTGATGTAGAACGGCGGGGTCTTCGCCTCCGACAGGATCTCGAACTCGGTCGACTGGAGCTCGATCTCACCGGTCGGCAGTCGCGGGTTCTCGGTGCCGGGTTGCCGCTTCGCGACGGTCCCGTGGACGGCGACGACGAACTCGCCGCGGACGCGGCTCGCGACGGCATGCGCTTCGGGGGCGTCGGCCTTGTCGACGACCACCTGCGTGATCCCGTGTCGATCACGGAGGTCGAGGAAGATCAACTGCCCGTGGTCGCGCCGGCGATGGACCCAACCGGCGAGCCGGACCGCGGATCCGGCGTCGTCGGCGCGCAACTGGCCCGCAGTGTGGGTTCGGTAGGGCGTCGCGAGGCTCGGGGTCGGGTCGGTCATGGCCGCGTCATGGTATGCGTTCCCGTGCTCGGCGCTCTGGCGACGTCCGTGGCGCTTTGCAATGCCGTCGTCAGTGGTGCGCACGGCGGTAAATCGGCCCTGCAGCCATCGACCCGCCACGATCGGGGCCACCACTCGAGGAGGTATCCGTGGGCAAGTTCGTGTTGGGCTTCATCGTCGCGATCGTCCTGGTCCTGTTCATCGTCGCGAGGTGCGTCGGCGCGATCGTGTGACCGTCACCTGCCGTGTCGGTGGGCGGCGTGGGCCCGCGCGATCTCGCGCCCGACATCGACCACCGGAACGACCTTCTGGGTACCGGCCGGCAGGTCACGGAGCTGGACATCCCCATCGACGAGCTCGTCGCCGACGATGACCGCGAAGTGGGCGTGCTCCTTGGCCGCCGATTCGAGCTGCTTGCCGAGCTTTCGTCGTCCGAGCTCCGCCCGCGCCGTCAGTCCGACACCGCGGAGTTCCGTGGCGATCCGCAGCCGGCTCACGGTGTCGTCAGGATCCGCACCCACCACGACCACGGTCGGCGGGGCCTCCGCCGCGACGTCGCCGCCTTGCTCATCGAGCGCCAGGAGCAGGCGGTCGAGCCCGACCCCGAACCCGATGCCCGGCGTCGGGCGTCCACCCAGCAGCTCGACAAGCCCGTCGTATCGGCCGCCCCCACCGAGCGCCTGCTGCTGGCCTTCACGGCCGGAGATGTAGAACTCGAACGCGGTGCGGGTGTAGTAGTCGAGGCCTCGAACGAGGCCGGGCTCCAGCCGGTAGGGCACCCCGAGGCCATCCAGATGGGCGCGCACGCTCGCGAAGTGGTCCGTACAGGCATCGCACAGCCGGTCCGTGATATGCGGCGCACCGGCATTGATGGCCGTCATGGTTGGGTCCCTCGAGTCGAGCAGGCGCAGGACGTTGCGTTCGAGCCGGTCACGCTCGAGCGACGGCAGCTCGGACGCGTGCCCTCGGTAGTAGTCGGTCAGCTCGGCCACGTACGCCGGGCGGCACGACGCGTCGCCGATGGAGTTGAGGAGTACCTCGACGCCGGCCAGCCCGGCGTCCGCATAGAACCGCGACCCGAGCTCGATGATCTCGGCGTCGATGGCCGGGCCGGGATCGCCGATCGCCTCGACGTCGAACTGCCAGAACTGCCGGTACCGGCCCGCCTGCGGGCGGTCGTAGCGGAACATCGGGCCGATCTCGTGCACCTTCACGGGCTGCGGCAGCGTATGCATCCCGTGCTGGACGTAGGCCCGGACGATCCCGGCCGTCGGCTCGGGGCGGAGCGACCACGATTCGGCCTCATCGGACCTCGGCACGATCCGGAAGAGCTCCTTTTCGACGATGTCGGTGACCTCGCCGACGCCGCGCTCGAAGACCGCGGTTTGCTCGAACATCGGGGTCTCGATGCGTCGATAGCCATACCGGCTGGCCAGGTCCGCGGCGAGCCGCTCCAGGCGGTTCCAGGCGGCCGTCTCCGAGGGCAGAAGGTCGCGCGTCCCCCGTGGGGCCTTGAAGGTCGGCATCGATGCGAGTCTAGGGCGTCACGCGGCGATGACGGGCACCGGGTAGCGCGCGATCGCATCGTCCCGGGTGACGATCGCCAGCCGTTCCACGATCGCCTGCGCGACGAGCATCCGATCGAATGGGTCGCGATGATGCAAGGGCAGGCCGCCGGCAACGCGAGCATGCTCCCACTCGAGGGCCAGTTGGAGCATGCCGAGCTCGAGCAGGCGGTCGGGGAAGTCGGATGGCGCCTCCAGCCGACCACGCGCGACCTTCACCGCCATCTCCCAGATGGTCGCCGAGCTGACATAGACCCGCTCGGCCGACTCGATCGCGCTGCGGGCTTGCGGCCGCAACTCGGCGTTTCCCTCGAGGAACCAGATCACGGCGTGCGTGTCGAGCAGCAGGTTCACGGTTCGAGCGGCTTGGCGATGCTCTCCTCGAAGTCTCGCTCGATCTCGGCGTCGGCCTCATCGAACCCCGGGAGGATGCGGATCTGACCCTTGAGCGACCCGAATGTGCGCTTGGCATGCTCCGGGACATACGGCACGAGCTTCGCGATGGGCTTGCCCGCTCGGCCGATGACGATCTCCTCACCGGCTTCCGCCCGTTCGAGCAGACGCGAGAGATGGGTCTTGGCCGCATGCACGTTGACGACATCCATGGACCAAGTCTAGCTAAGTCCCTGCGCCTGGTCAAGGCAGGGCGAGTCGACGGGCCGTCCGAGCGCGCCGCCCGGCCGCCTCAGCCGAGATCGCGCTGGACGTTGATCACGTCCTTGAGGTTCTCGATGCGGCCCATGACCCGGGCCAGCTGCGACACCGAGTGGACCTGCAGGGTCGCGGTCACGACGGCGGTGTGGTCCGGCGTCACGCCGACGGCCGCGGCGACGATGTTGACCTTGTTCTCCGCGACGACCTGGGTGATGTCGCTCAACAGCCCGGTCCGGTCGTAGGCCTCGACGCGGATCGCGATCGGGTAGGTCTGGGTCGCCTCGGCCTCCCACTCCACGTCGATGAGCCGGCTCACCTCGCGCTCGTTGACGACCGTCGGGCAGGACTGGAGGTGGACGGTCACGCCTTTGCCGCGGGTGATGAATCCGACGATCGGGTCGCCCGGGATGGGCGAACAACACTTCGCGAAGCGGACGAGCAGGTCGCCTACACCCTTGACCCGGACGCCCCCGGTCCGCGCGACCTGCTGCGGCGGCGCGACCGTCGGCAGCTGGCTCTGGCCGTCGTCGACCACGCCGAGGCGCATGACCACGGTCTGAGGCCCGACCGCCCCGTAGCCGATCGCGGCGTAGAAGTCGTCGGGCGTGTCGTAGTTCAGGTTCTTCGCCACCTCGGCGATCTTGTCGTGCCCGACGGCCGCGATCGTCGTGCGTGCGAGGCGGCGCAGCTCACGCTCGAGCAATTCCTTGCCGTGGACGATGTTCTCGTCGCGGTCCTTGCGCTTGAACCACTGGCGGATCTTTTCGCGGGCATGGCTGGTGCGGACGACGTTGAGCCAGTCGCGGGACGGGCCGTGCTCGCCCTTCGTCGTCACGATCTCGACGATGTCGCCGTTCTTAAGGCGGTAGTCGAGCGGCACGAGCCGGTTGTTCACCTTCGCACCGATCGTGCGATGGCCGACGTCGGTGTGGATGCGATAGGCGAAGTCGAGCGGCGTGGCGCCGGCGGGGAGGTCCTTGATGTCGCCCTTCGGAGTGAACACGAAGACCTGGTCCTGGAAGATGTCGAGCTTGATTCCCTCGACGAACTCGGTCGCGTCCGACTCGGAGACGTCGCGCTGCCAGTCCATGAGCTGGCGCAGCCAGGCGAGCTTGGCGTCGTACTCGCGATCGGACTTCGTGCCTTCCTTGTAGCGCCAGTGGGCCGCGATACCGACTTCGGACACCTGGTGCATCTGGTGGGTCCGGATCTGGATCTCGAGCGGCTTGCCGTCGATGGCGATGACCGCCGTGTGGAGCGACTGGTAGAGGTTGTTCTTGGGGACCGCGATGTAGTCGTCGAACTGCCCAGGGATCGGCCGCCAGATGCTGTGGACGATGCCGAGCGCCGCGTAACAGTCGCGCACATCCTCGACGAGCAGGCGGATGGCGTAGACGTCGTAGATCTCGCCGAACTCCGCGCTCTTGCGCTGCATCTTCTTCCAGATGCTGTAGATGTGCTTGGGTCGTCCCTGCAGGTCGCCCTCGATGCCGGCCGCCTCGAGGCGCGGCTTGAGCTCCGCGATGGCGCGGTCGATGTACGACTCGCGGCCCTTCCGCCGGGTGTCGAGGAGCTTGGCCAGCTCGCGGAACCGCTCGGGCTCGAGTGCCTTGAACGCGAGGTCCTCGAGCTCCCACTTCATCTGCCAGATCCCGAGCCGCTCCGCGAGCGGCGCGTAGATCTCCATCGTCTGGCGGGCGATGCGCTGCTGCTTGTCGGATGGCAACCCGTAGAGGGTGCGCATGTTGTGGAGCCGGTCGGCGAGCTTGATCAGGACGACCCGGATGTCCTGGGCCATCGCCAGCAGCATCTTGCGGATGTTCTCGGCCTGCTGCTGCTCGTGGCTGTGGGTGCTGAACCGGGACAGCTTCGTCACGCCATCGACGAGCTGGGCGACCTCGGCGCCGAAGCGCTCCTCGATGTCGGTCAGGCTGTACTCGGTGTCCTCGGGGACGTCGTGCAGGAGCGCGGCCTGGACGGCGACCGGATCGATGCCGAGCTCGGCCAGGATCTGGGCCGACGCGATGGGGTGCGTGACGTACGTCTCCCCGGTCGCCCGGCGCTGGCCGGCATGGGCTTCGACCGCCAGATCGAACGCCCCGTCGACGACCGCCAGGTCAGTGGTCGGGTGATGCTCCGCGATCGAGGCCTTGAGCGCGTTGCGCAGGACCTCGAGATCGACCTTGCCACCTGGCGACGCGCTCGACAGGGACTGGCTCCGGCGCGGGCCACGGCGCGTCGTCGACGTCGCTCGCGCGGGCTTCTCCGCGACGACAGCGGGCGTCTCAACGGCGGCAGGCTTCTCGACGACAGCCGGCTTCCTGGTCTTGGAACGTGGCGAGGTGGCGGCCATGGCCCGAAAGGATAGCAGCGGGTCCCGCCCGATCAGGGTCGCCGGACGTCCCGGGTCAGCCCCCGTACCCGAGTTCGGCGAGCAATTCCAGCGCCGTCGCCCGTTCATCCCACGCTCGTTCGCCGTCCGGTCCGATGATCGAGCGCTCGTGGCCCTTGCCGGCCAGCAGGACGATGTCACCGGGTCGAGCGGCCTCGAACGCGGCCGCGATGGCCGCCCGGCGATCCGCGATGAGCTGCAGGTCCCCCCCGCGCCGCCGGCCGGCCGCCTCGGCGCCCCGCGCGATCTCGTCGAGGATGGCGTCGCGATCCTCGCCGCGCGGGTCCTCGTCCGTGACGACCACGAGGCGGGCCCGCTCACCGGCGATGCGGCCCATCAGGGGGCGCTTGCCGGTATCGCGTTCCCCGGCCGAACCGAAGACGGCGATCAACCCGCCGCCCCGCGCCGCGGCTGCGGGTGCCAGCAGATCGAGGACCATCTGGAGCGAGGCCGGGCTGTGCGCGAAATCGACGATGACCCCGAAGGGCTGGCCGGCATCGACCCGCTCCATCCGGCCGGGAACCCCATCCACCGAGGCCAGGCCATCCCGCACAGCGGCCGGATCCAGCCCCAGGACCTCACCGAGGGCGACGACCGCCAGGGCGTTGTGCACGTTGAACCGCCCGGCCAGTCGGAGCTCGAGCGTCCCCGCGCCGCCGGGCGCCTCGATGTCCGCTCGGAGACCGCCCGCGTCCTCCGTGATGCGTGTGGCGCGGACATCGGCCGCGGTCTCGGTGCCATAGGTCACGACGGTCGCGCCGGCGCCGCGCGCCGTGCCGATGAACACGCCTGCCGACGGATCGTCGACGTTCACGATGGCCGCGGCCGAGACCGCTCGCGGCTTGCGTACGTCCCGCGCGGCGCGCAGCCGCTCGAACAGCGACAGCTTGGCGTCGCGGTAGGCCTCCCAGGTCCCGTGCAGCTCCAGATGCTCATGGGTGAGATTGGTCAGGATCGCGACGTCATAGGCCACGCTCGACACGCGGTCGAGGGCGAGCCCGTGCGAGGTCGTCTCGAGGATCGCGACGTCGTCGCCGGCGTCGACCATCGCGCGGAGCGTCGCCTGCAGCTCGGGCGCCTCGGGCGTGGTCGCATGCGCCTCGTGGGCCTCGGTCCGGCCCCCGACCCGGGTCGCGATCGTGCCGGTCATCCCGGCGCGCAGGCCCGCGGCCTCGAGGGCTGCGACCGCGAGATAGGCCGTTGTGGTCTTACCGTCCGTGCCCGTGATCCCGACGACCGTGAGCTCGTGCGAGGGATCGCCGAACCACCAGGCGGCCGCGCTGGCGAGGGCCGGCCGGGCGGCATCGACGACGAGTTGCGCGGCGGCCACCTCGGGGAGTGGCCGCTCCACGATGAGGGCGGTCGCGCCCCCCGCCACGGCCGCGGCGGCAAACTCGTGGCCGTCGATCCGACCACCGGGGATGGTCACGAACACGCCGCCCGGGACCACGCTCCGGGAATCGTGCGTCACGCCGGCCACCATGACGTCGGCGAGCCCGGCGCTCCCGACCGCACGGCCACCGAGGCGTGTGCCACGGAGCCGTCCCTCCGCAGCGAAACGGGCGACGAGCTCGCCGAGTGGGCGGGGTGGGCGGGAACCGGTCGAATCGGGGAAGCCCTCCTCGGAGGTGGTCATCGGCCGACGAGCCTGGCCGCGCGCGACGCGACGCGTCCCGCGGCGTAGCGCCACGGCCGGATCACGCGTTCCTGCGCGCCGGTCATCTCGACCCAGCTGGCACCGAACGAGCGCTTGTGCTCGTACAGCCCGGCCATCGGATCGCCCTTGGCCGGCTCCGCGTGATCCGGGCCCACATCCACGCCGCCGAGGTCCATCTCCGTGCGGCCCTCACGGATCGCGAGCTGGATGGCTCGCCAGCGGAGCAGGTGCATGACCCCCGGGTTCGTGTCGCGCACGCCGGGGGGATCGCCCGAGTGGACCGTCGACAGCCGCTCCCCGTGGCGATACAGGATCAGGCCGCCGAGCGCCCGTCCCGGATCGGACCCGCTGCGGGCCTCGAGGTAGACGAGGAGCCCGGCGGCATGGGCCGCGGTCCACCAGTCGAGGAAGACCTGGCGTGGCCCGAAGCGGAACCCGCGCCGCTGTCCCGTCCCCTGGAGCAAGGTCGCGAACCCGCCGAGGACCGCATCGAGCGGCTGCGCGGGTGGGTCGAACAGCGGCTGACCGCCCCCCCAGCCCGCGCTGTCATATCGGTGGACGACCACGCCGTCCGTCTCGGCCGCGCTGATCCGCTGACGCGTGCTCTTCGAGAAGCCGGCTCGCACCGCGTCGTCGTCGGCATCGGGCGCCAGGCCGAGGCTGACCCGATGGCGGGAGGGCTGGAGCTCGGGGATCGGTCGGAACCCGGCGTCGTGCAGCGCCCGACCGTAGGCGGTTTGGTCGGCGGGCACCTCGGCATCGGTCGCGAGCACGGCCACCCCGCGACCCGTCAGCCACGCCCCGAGCTCGGCGACACGGCTGCCGGCAGCCGAAGGATCCTCGTCGGGCGCGACGATCGGACCGCGTGGCGCGTAGGCGCTCGCTCCACCGATCAAGGGGAACGAACGGAGCAGGACGAGCGCACCATGCTCCGGACCGAGCACCACGTGGAGCGGCCGCCAGCCGAGACGTCGTCGCTGGTCGGCCCAGGTGCGGGACTGGTAGACGTGCCCGCCGGGGGCGTGGACGGTCCGTCGATCCCAGGCGGCGAGCTCGGCGTCTGTGGCTTCACGCGGTGCGCTCACTCCGCGCCCTCCGCGCCCCCGAACGCCGACGCGTTCCCGCCGCCGAGGCCATGTCTCCGTCGCGCCCACCAGACACGCGCCCGACCGGCACCCTCGTAGACGGAACGGCCGACCCGGTCCAGCACGAGGTCCCACGCCCCGATGTAGCGGACCTCGCGGCCGCCGAAGCCGGTCTTGAAATGCGCGATGCCGCCGGTCGCGAGGCCCCACAGGTCGTAGCTCGTGGCGCCCCCCTCGCGTGACGACCGGATCGCCTCCCACTTGAGAAGGTAATTGGCCCGGTTCTCGGCGCCGGCCTGGGTCATGCCGCCGTACGGCTCCACGACCCGAGGCCCGCAGCGGACCAGGAACAGCGTCGCGAGCGGTTCGCCATCGGCCGTCTGCGCGAAGAGCAGCCGGGCGCGACCGGCCGGTCGGTACGCCTCCCACACGTCGCGGTAGGCCCCCTCCGTGCGGATCAGGAAGCCGGCACGGTCCGCCGTGTCACGGTAGATTCGGTAGAACTCCCCCAGCCGGTCGCCCTCGGCGTCCACGACGACCACGCCGGCCGATCTCGCCTTGTTCACGTACTGGCGCCATTTCTTGCGCAGGTCGCCCCACAAGACGTCCTCCTCGGGCCCGAGGTCGATGACTCTCGTCGATGCCGGCTGGATGGGCGGCGCGGGACGCCAGCCGGCCGCGCGCAGGGCGCGGCGCAGAGACCCGTCTGGGTCGTGCGGCCCGTCGAGCTCGATCTCGGGGTCGATCCGGACGTGCGAGACGCGTCCGGCGGCACGTGGCAGGTCGGTCCGGATGCGCTCGGTGACGTCACCGATCTCCTGTTCCGACCACGCCCGCGCCACCGGACCACGGGGTGCGTACGCGAAGCCCCACGGCAACGGGGACGGTCGGCGCACCAGGACCTGCGCTCCGATGCCGTCACTGGCGATCCGGTGGGCGGCCCAGCCGTTGACCGCCTTGACCTGGGCCCAGCCCGTCAACTGGAGATACGAGCCCGGGTCGCTCGACTCGACGAAGGCGTCCCAGTCGATCGCCTCGGAGGATGCGGTCACGATCGGCGCGGGCGGCGGAGCGCGTCGACCATGATCTCGACGATAGAGCGCAATTCCTCGATCCGCAAGGCGAGCGCGGTCACGACGAAGACCCCGCCGAAGGCCGCGGCGACGATCAAGATGACGCCGATGAGACCGGGGACCTGGTCGAACCCACCACCGCTCGGGTCGGACGCGAGGACGGGACCGACTGCCCCATGGACGACGACGGCCGCGAGCCCGGCCAGGGCGGTCGCGAGCACCGTGCGCAGCCCAAGCCAGGCAACGGCCGCGAACCCCAGCCGGCCGACCCGCCGGCGCAACAGGACCAGCAGGATCGTGGCCTCGATCCAGGCGGCCAGCGCGATGGCCAGCGCGAGCCCGGGCAGGCCGAGTCGTCCGACCAGCGCCAGCGCGATGGTCGTGTTGATGACGACGGCCAGGACCGCGGCGGTGACCGGTGTCCGCGTGTCGTGGAGCGCATAGAACCCACGCGCCAGCACGGCGATCAGGGCATGGGCGACCAGGCCGACCAGGAAGGCGAGGAGCGTGTCCGCCGTGAGCTCGATCGTGGCGCGGTCGAAGCGGCCGAACAGCACGGCGATGGTCTCGACCCGCAGGATCGCACCCAGGACCGCGATCGGCAGCATGACGAATGACAGGAAGCGCAGGGCCCGGGTGAGCAGGGCGACGAACTCCCGATGGTTGCCGCTGGCGACCTCGCGCGACAGCGACGGGAGCAGCACGACGGCGAGCGGGACCCCGATGACCCCGACCGGGATCTGCAGGAGCGTGAAGGCGATGGTGAACGCCGTCACGGCCCCGACCCCGACACCGGTCGCGAGGGCGGTCATCACGAGGAACGTGATCTGTGTCGCGCCCAGCCCGACCGCCCGCGGGATCATCAGTCCGATCGCCCGGCGCGCGGCACTGTCGGCCAGGTCGATGATCGGTTCGTACCGGAAGCCGATGGCCCGCAGCGGCGGCAGCTGGACGAGCACGTGCCCCAGCGACCCGAGGACGACACCGATCGCCAGCCCGACGGCCCCCAGCGTCGGGGCCAGGATGAACGCCGCAGCGATGATCGCGAGGTTATAGACGCTCGGGGCGACCGCCGCGGCGGCGAACCGGCCGCGTGCGTTCAACACGCTCGTCCCGACCGACCCGAGCGCCAGCAGGATCGGGCTCAGGACCATGATCCGCGTGAGCTCGATCGTGCGACTCATCGTCGGCGCGTCGAACCCGCCGGTGAAGGCCGGCACGATGACGTCCGCTCCGACGAGCACGATCAGCCCCAGGATGGCCAGGCCGATGAGCATGAGGTTGGTGACCGTCGAGACGATGCGCCACGCGCGCCGCTCGCCATCGGTCTCGAAGACGCTTGCAAGGACCGGGATGAGCGCCGACGACAGGGCGCCTGCCGCGACCAGCTGGAACATCAGGTCCGGGATCCGGAACGCGGCGAAGAAGGCGTCGAGCTCGGCGGTGGCGCTGGCGTCGAACGTGTTCGCGATGACCACCAGGCGCAGCCAGCCCAGCACCCTCGACACGAGGAACGCGCCCGAGACGATCAGCCCGGCCCGGGCCAAGGTTCGTGCCGCGGTCACGTGCGCACTCCCCGCCGAGCGCGCGGGTGGGCCTCACGGTAGGCCGCGGCCAGGCGCCCCGGTGAGACGTGCGTGTAGACCTGGGTCGTCGCGAGGTTCTCGTGGCCGAGCAACTCCTGGACGACACGCAGGTCCGCGCCACCGTCGAGCAGGTGGGTCGCGAACGAGTGCCGCAGCGTGTGCGGGGACACGCCCTGGGGCAGGCCCGCGCGGCGACACAGCCGGTCGAGCCGGTAGCGCAGGCCACGCACGCCCAGGGGCTCCCCATGGTGGTTGAGGAAGACCGCGGTCGGGGCGGCCTCCTCGGTGTCGTCGGTCGCGCCGGGGACGTCATCATCGGCCGCGCCTCGGTCGGCCCCGCGGTCCGCCCCACCGGCCGTCCGACGGTCCAGGAGGATCGGCCGGCCGTGGTCAAGGTAGGCCGCCAGCGCCGCGAGCGCGGGCCGACCGAGCAACCCGATGCGCTCCTTGCGCCCCTTGCCGATCACCCGGATCTCGCCGTGCCGCAGGTCGAGGGCGCCGAGGTCGGCCGCCGCGAGCTCGCTGATGCGGAGACCGGCCGCGTAGGCCGTCTCCACGAGGGCGCGGTCGCGGAGCGCGAGCGCCATCGCCACTGGGATGCGATCTGGGCTCGCGCTCTCGGCGTCGGTCAGCTCGGCGTCCACGGCGGCGAGCAGCCGCGTCACCTGGTCGAGCTCCAGGACTCGGGGCAGCCGCCGCGGCAGGCGCGGCGTCGCGATCGCCCCCCACGGATCGCCAGCCGACAGGCCTTCCCGAGCCGCCCAGCGATGGAACGAGCGGATCGCGGCAAGGCGCTGGGCGACGGTCGACCGCGCGGCGCCTCCCCCGAGCTGCGCCAGGTACCCCCGCAGGTCCGAGCGTGCGGGCCGCACCCAGTCCACGCCGCGTTCGCCGAGCCAGGTCAGGTACGCGCCGACCGCGGTCGTGTAGGCGCGGATGGTGTGCGGGGAGGCGTCGCGGGCCGCGAGCGAGCGGAGGAACCGCTCGAGCGCCGGATGGGTCGCAGGATCGCCCGCGACCACGCTCACGCGCCGGCGGCCGGTTCGGTCGGGCGAGCCTCGCTGGTCGTGCCGCCGCGCGCCCCGCCGCGGGTGGTGCCGCGGCCACGGCCGGTCGAGCGGGCACCGCCGCCGCGGCCGCCGCGTGCCGGCCGGGCGAGCGCCGCCGGATCGGCCGGACCGCCGGGGTATGTCTCGCCCGGGACGATCCCGTCGGGCGGAACATCGCTCGTCGACCCGCAGATCAAGCAGATCGCCGCCTCGCCCTTGCGGGCCAGTGGGCCGTCATCGGCATCGTGCAGGCCGCCGAGCGGCTCGTTGTTCGTCGTGTAGTCGCACTTGGGATACTTCGAGCACCCCCAGAAGACGTTGCCGGTCCGCCGCGCGCGACGCGGCACGAGGTGACCGTCCTTGTTCTTGGGGCAGACGACCTCGAAGGGCAGCGGGTCCGGCGGCGGTGGGCCCTCCTTCTTGATGTAGTCGCATTCGGGATAGCGTGAGCAGCCGAGGAACGGCCCGAACCGCCCGTTCTTGCCGACCAGGACGCCCTCCCCGCACTTGGGGCAGACCTCGCCCGAGCCCTCCTGGGGCGGCGGCTCGTCGCCGGGCAGCGGGCGCGACTCCTTGTGCTCCGGGTACAGCGAGCAGGCCAGGAAACGGCCGTTGCGCCCGAGCCGGATGACCATCGGGTGGCCCTCGGAACAGACCTCGTCGGTCGCCTCCGTGGTGAAGTCGCTGCGCTTGAGCTCCTTGCGCTTCTCGGCCACGCGGTCTCGCAATGGTGCGTAGAAAGCGCGCAGCAGCGGCACCCAGGCCCGCTCCCCCCGGGCGATCTCGTCGAGTTCCTCCTCCATCCGCGCCGTGAAGGCCACATCGACGTAGTCGCCGAAATGCTCGACGAGGAGGTCCGTGACGATGCCTGCCACCGGCTCCGGCCAGAGTCGTCGCTCCTCCACCCGCACGTAGCCGCGATCGACGATCGTCGAGATCGTGGCGGCATATGTCGAGGGCCGGCCGATGCCGTGCTCTTCGAGCGCCTTGATCAGGGTCGCCTCGGTGAACCGCGGCGGCGGCTCGGTGAAGTGCTGGGTCGGGGTGACGTCGCGGACGGTCGTCGTGTCGCCCTCGGCGAGGGTCGGCAGCCGGCCACTCCCCTCCTCCTCGTCCACGGCGCCGTCATCTCGACCCTCGGTGTAGACGCGGGCGAACCCCTCGAACAGCGTCTTCGTCGAGCTGGCGCGCAGCTCGTATGGCCCGTCGGCCAGCTCGACGGTCGTGGTCTCGAGCTCCTTGGGCGCCATCTGCGAGGCGAGCGCGCGCTGCCAGATCAGGCGGTACAGGCGCAGCTCCTCGGGCTTGAGGGTGTTCGCCAGCGAGTCCGGATCGCGCCGGAACGAGGTCGGCCGGATCGATTCGTGGGCCTCCTGGGCGCCCTTGGACTTGGTCTTGTAGACGCGGCCCTTCGGCATCGTGAACGGCTCCCCGTAGCGCTCGCCGATGACCTCGCGCGCCTCGCCCATGGCGATCCCGGCGATCGCCGTGGAATTGGTCCGCATGTACGTGATGAGCCCGACGTGCCCGTCCGGCGTGTCCGCCCCCTCGTACAGCCGCTGGGCGATCGACATCGTCCGCTTTGGGCTGAACGACAGCTTACGGCTCGCTTCCTGCTGGAGCGTGGACGTCGTGAAGGGCGGCGCCGGAGATCGCTTCTGGGTCCGCACGCCGATCTTGCGCACGACCGGCCGCGCCTCGCGCAGGGCGGCGACGTGGCGCTCCGCCGTCGCCTCGTCCGGGACATCGAGCGCCTCGCCGTCCACGCGGACGAGCTCCGCCGGGAACGTGTCGCCGGCAGCCGTCGCGAGGATCGCCTCGATCGTCCAGTACTCGCGCGCCGTGAAGGCGTCGATCTCGCGCTCGCGCTCGACCACGAGACGGACCGCCACCGATTGCACACGCCCGGCGGACAGGCCCCCGCGGACCTTGCGCGACAGCAGGGGGCTCAGGGTGTAGCCGACGAGCCGGTCGACGATGCGCCGGGTCTGCTGGGCGTCGACGAGATTGCGGTCGATGTCGCGCGGGTGGGCGAACGCGTCGAGGATCGCGGATTCCGGTGATCTCGCTGAACGTGACCCGCCGCGTCTTCTCAGATGGGACGTGGGCGGCCTCCGCCACGTGCCAGGCGATGGCCTCGCCCTCACGATCGAGGTCCGTGGCCAGGAACACGAAGTCCGACCCCTTGGCCGCCTTCTCGATGTCGCTGACCTGCTTGCGGCGGTCGTCGTTGATCACGTACTCGGGCTCGAACTCGTGGTCGACGTCCACGCCGAACTTGCCCTTGCCCGGGTTCTCGGGCAGGTCGCGGACATGGCCGTAGGACGCAAGGACTCGGTAGTCGGACCCGAGATACCGCTCGATGGTGCGCGCCTTGGCCGGCGATTTGACGATGACGAGGTTCTTTGACACGGCCGGGAGTGTAGCACCGGGTCCTTCGCGGACCCTTATGCCGGGATCGTAGCCTTGGCACCCTCAACGGACGCCTGGCACTCGCGCACCGGTCCGAGGCGGAGCCCCGCGACGCCATCGGCCCGAGGTTTCAGACCTCGCGGATCCGCCTGAGGAAGTCCTCGTCGATCTCGATGTTCTCTTCCTCGAGCGACTCGGCCTCGGGCATCGCCGCTCCGGCGAGCACGGGAGTCTCGATCGGGACCTCGAGCTCGGTGCCGACCAGCGCGCGCGGTGGGATCTCGACGAACCGGACGTGCGCATACGGAAAGAAGAACACCGCGTTGATGTCGTCGATGAAGACGGGGCGCTTACCGTCGAGGGTGCGCATGTTCGTGCAGCGCACGCCGAGGTCGACGGACTGGGGCAGCTCGAACAGGTCGACGATGACCGGCTGCTCGTTGTTGAGGTGGAGCACGGCGTTACGGATCATGGGCCCATGGTGGGCCGCGGCAACGCCGATCGGAGGGACCCGATGGTCCCGTCTAGGGGTGGTAGAAGTCGACGACGAGGCGGACCCGGCCGCCGGACACCCACACGCCGATCCCGGCGCGGTCGTACTGGGCGTTCATCATGTTCACGTAGTGGCCGCCGTTGTAGGACTTCTCACTCTGGAAGTACAGGTGGCTGCCAAGGACCGCGCTCCTGGGGTTGCCCGAGCGGCAGCCGAGATTCTCGGCCCACCGGTAGCTCGTGTAGCCTGCGCGTCGCAGCCGATCGCCGGGATTGCCGCCGATGAAGTGGCTGCAGTCGTTGCCCACGGCCAGCCGCTTCGCGTACGGCCTGGCGACCTTGCTGCTGATCCCGGCATCGAGCTTGAGGGCGGCGACATTGCGCCCGCCCGGGCTGCTGCAGTTGCCACCCGACGTGACCGTTCCGCCGGTCCGGGTGCAGTTCATCAGGCCCAGGTAGTAGCGCTCCACCGCCGTCCAGCTGCCGGATCCCGTTGAGCCACCGCCGCCGCCGGTCGAGCCGCCACCGGATGGGGCGATACTGGTCACCCTGGGCCTCGGGACGGGCTTCGGCTCCGTCCGGAACGCGATCTCCTGCGCGGCCTGTAGTGGCACGCCGTCGGCGCTGTGGGCGGACCGCCCGACCATCGCGATCACGCGCGTGTCGTAGGCGAACGGATGCGCCGTGTCGAAGACGAGGACCGTGTCCTTCTCGGCGAACGTGATCGTGCCCTTGACCGGCTTGCCGCCGACGAGGACCTTGAAGGCCTTCTTCGTGGATGCCCGGTCCATCGAGCGGCTGAAGCGCACGGAGATGTCCGTGGGGCGAGCCACGTCCTGCGTCCGCGCCGCCGGCCGGAAGCGAACCACTTCGGGCGCCACGGCGGTCCGGACCGCCAATGACGCGGCCTCGACGGCGACGCCATCGCGGTCGAGGACGCCCTCGACGATGACCTCGTAGCGGGTGTCGGCCTTGAGGGCCTTGCGCGGCGTGACGACGTAGCGTGGCAGTCCGTCGACGTCCGATTCGACCGTGACGCGGACCGGGACGGCGGGGTCCAGGCGGACGCCGGAAGCCACGCTCGCGGCGTCGACTTCGCGGTCGAAACCAACGGAGAACGCCGTGTCGAGCGCGACCCGCTTGCCGAGCTTGTCCGTCGCGGCGACGACGGCGCTCGCGGACCCCCGGGTCAGGAACGCCGACCGGACGGGCTTCGTGAGGGGTCGGCCGGTGCTCGCCAACGCCCCGGACCGGACGGTGATCGTGTGGTACGTGTCTGCCGCCCAGTGGCCGACCGGCACGATCGTGACGCTGGTGTCGTCGTCACTCCAGCGCAGCTCGATGGCCGTCGGCGGATCGACGACGAGTGCGGCCTCCACGGAGGCGCGTTCCATCGGCGTCGAGAACCCGATCGTGGCCGACGCGCGCAGCTCGACACCCGTCCCGACGGACGTGCGGAAGGCAGCCTGGGTCAGGGGCACGATGTCGGTCGGTGGAGTCGCGGTCGTGAGGGTGGGCCGGACGAGCGAAACGACCCCCAGACCGATCGCCGCTCCGAGTCCCAGAGCGACGGACACGCGGACGATCCCCGATCGCCGAAGGGCGCTGGAGGCGTAGATGGTGGCCAGCACCGGGACGGCGAGGATCGCGATGATGAGCTTCCGCAATAGTGATCCCTGAGTGGGGGCGGGGGGAGCGGCGGGGGGCATCGCGAAGGGCCGCTACGTCACGTTGGGGCGTGACGCGCCACCGAGGGTAGCACCGACCGTGCGGGACGGGCAACCCGTGCGAAACCCATCGATTCATCGCAGTCGGATCGGGACGGGCTCCCCAAGGAGGTCGCCGGCAGCTCGATAGCGCCCATGGATACCGACGGCCAGACCCCGACGCTCGAGCAGGACGAGCGCCGTCAGCACCGTCGCGACCGGCAGGTCCGTCGCGGCCACGAGCTCGTCGACCGTGACCCGCCCGGCCACCAGCTGCGCCGCGATCGCCCCTTCCACGGTGCCGAGCGACTGCGTGGCCGCGACGCTGACCGCGTCTCCTGCGCCCGCGATCGGGTCCGTGAAGCCGAGATCCGCGATGAGCTGGGGGATGCCCGCGACCAGGTGCGCCTCGTGCTCCCATTCGCGCAAGAACGCGAGGCAACCGGCGGAAGCCGGGGCGCCGAGCGCCCCAGGCACGAGGTAGCACGGTCGTCCCTGCTCCAGCGCCCAGGACGCGGTGATGAGCGCGCCGCTGCGCGCGGGCGCCTCCACGACGACCGTCGCGTCCGTCAGACCACTGATGATCCGGTTCCGCCGCGGGAACGTGCCATGGCTGGGCTGCACGTCCGGTGCGAGCTCGGACACGATGGCGCCCCCAGCGGCGATGATCGCGGTGGCCAGACGGCTGTGCGCGCGCGGTGCGACGACCGCGTGTCCTCCGCCGATGACGGCCACGGTGGTCCCGCCCACGCGAACCGTCGCCTCGTGCGCGGCGCCGTCGATGCCGAAGGCGAGCCCCGACACGACCGCGGCCTCGGCCGCGACCAGCGCCGTCGCGATCCTGCCGGCCGTCGTTCGGCCGGCCGTCGTGGCACGACGCGTGCCGACGACCGCGACCGCCCGGTCACGCGTCAGGGCCGCGGGATCGCCGGTGACGAACAGGACATGCGGCGGCATCGCGACGGACGCGAGGCGTGGTGGGTACGCGGGCTCCTCCAGCGTCAGCACCCTGACCCCGAGCGCGCGGACACGGGCGACCGTCAGATCCGCGTGTGCGACGGCGGTGACGACCGCGTGCGCGACGGACGCCGGGATCGGCGCGCGAGCGTGCCGGTCGAGTGCCACTGACGGCGTGGCGGTCAGGCGCTCGATGGCGCCAGGCCCGCTTGCGACCTCCATGATCGCCCGGCCGGTACCGAACTCGGCGAGGAGGGCTGCGAATCCGACGGGTCCGAGACCGTGGGCGCTGGTCAGCACCGTCCAGGCGTCTCGCTCCGGCGCGTACGGGTCCGCAGGGGCACGCTCCTGGACGTCGCGCGCACCGGCGGCGACGCCCGCTGCGAGCATGGGCGGTGGCCCCCCGCCGACGCCATGGATCATGAGGCCAGCGCCGCGTCCATCCGGCTCGCGGGCGATCGGTACCATGCGGCCTCATCGAGGTGGGCCGACTCCACCGCCATGGCGCCGTCCAGGTCGGCGATCGTGCGGGCGACGCGCAACAGCCGTTCCGTGCCGCGACCACTGGCCAGCTCGTTTTCCGCGAGGGCGACGACTCGCGCGGAGGTGGTGCTCGTCAACCGGCACGCCCGCCGCAGCGCCCGCCCCCGCAGCCGGCCGTTCAGGGTCCCACGGTCCAGCGCGGCCCGGGTGCGCGCCGCCGCGATCCGCGTCCCGACCTCGGCGGACGCTTCCGGCTCGCGAGTCCCGACGATGGCGGCCGCGGCCACTCGCGGCATCGTGACCCACAGGTCGATCCGGTCCCGCAGCGGTCCGGACACCCGCCGGTCGTAGCGCTGGACCTCGCCGGGCGTGCAGCGGCAGCGGCCCTCGGGCGTGGAGCCGGCAAACCCGCACGGGCACGGGTTCATGGCGGCGATCAGCTGGAAACGAGCCGGGAAGATCATCGAGCGTCCCGCCCGGGCGATCACGACCCGGCCCTCCTCGAGCGGCTGCCGCAGCGCCTCGAGGACATCGCGGTCGAATTCGGCGAGCTCGTCGAGGAACAGGATCCCCTGATCGGCTCTCGTGATCTCGCCCGGCGACAGGCTCGGGCCGCCGCCGACCATGGCTGCGTACGAGAGCGTGTGATGTGGCGCACGGAACGGGGGCCGCCGGTGGAGCTCACTCACCGGGCCTTCCCCTGCCGCGGACGCCACGACCGACACCGATAGCGCCGCCGCGTCGTCGAGCTGGGGCAACAGGCCCGGGATCGTCCGCGCCAGGAGCGTCTTGCCCACACCGGGCGGCCCGATCAGGAGCATGCCGTGCCCACCGGCCAGGGCGATCTCGAGCGCGCGCCGGGCCTCCACCTGACCCCGGACCTCGGCCAGGTCCGGAACGATCGGCACCTCACCCGGTCCGGGCGGTGGGCGTGAGGCGCCCGCCGCGGGTGTCGGATCCGAGATCGTCACGCGCGGCATCCCGACGAGCGCTCGCCGAGATCGACGCCCGCGTACGGCGACCGCTGCATCGGCCAGGGTGGCTGCCCCGACGACGTCCACCCCATCGACGAGCCGTGCCTCGACGACGGCCGGTTCCGCCACCACGACCCGACGGATCCCGTGGCGTGCGATCGCTGCGACCATCGGCAGGATGCCGGGCACGGGCCGAACCTCACCGCCCAGCCCGAGCTCCCCGAGCAGTGCGATCGAGAGCCGATCCGAGCGGACCTGCTCCGAGCCGAGCAGGATGCCCATGGCCATCGCCAGGTCCAGCGACGCACCGGTCTTGCGCAGCTCCGCCGGCGCGAGGTTGACGGTGATGCGCCGCGGCGGGAAGGCGAACCCGGCGTTGCGGATCGCGCCACGCACGCGTTCGCGCGCCTCCTGCACGGCCGTGTCGGCGAGACCGACGATCGTGAAGCCCGGTAGCCCCGGGGCCACGTCCACCTCGACCCGGATGAGGCGGCCGTCGAGACCATGGAGCGTGGCGGACGGGACGACAGCCAACATGGCGCCACCGTACCGGCGCCTGCTCACCCCGCCGTTATCGGTCGCTCACCCGCCGCTTCCTCAACGCGCGGCGACGGCCTCGGCGGCGGCCTGCTTGTCGACGGCGCGGGCGAAGTGGAGCAACGACGCGCCGAGCGGCGAATCGGCCTTCGTGAACATGAACGGCGCCCCGGAGTTCAGGGCGCTGATCGCCCCCCGGTACTCGTTGACGACCTGGTGGTCGATGGTCCGCTTCAGAGCGCCCTCGGCGTTCTTGACGTTGATGCCCGTGAAGGCGTTCGAGCGGTTGAGCACCAGCTGCACCTTGCTGGAGTGATAGCCGAGGTGGTTCATCGTCTCGAGGATGAGGCGCACGTTCTTGAGGCAGGACAGGTCGGCCGTCATCACCACGAACACCGTCTCGGCCACCTCGAACACGCCGAGGTTCACGTCGTCGAGCCGCTTGTCGACGTCCACGAGGATGTAGTCGTACATCGTCGTGAGCTGCTCGGTGATGATCGGCAGGTGCTCCGGGCGCACGAGCTCGGCGGTCTCGGGCGAGGGTGGTGCGAGGAGCAGGTCGACGCCCGAGTCGTGCTTGACCATGACCTGGCGGATGAGCTCGGCATCGATCGATGGCGCCGTCACGATGTCGACGATGCTCTTGCGGTCGAGCCCCAGGTCGAGGAAGACGCGGTGGTCGCCGAACTGGAGGTTGCCATCGACCAGGCACACCTTGCGCCCGAGCTCGCGGTGGAGGGCGATGGCGGCGTTGATCGAGATCGTTGTCGTCCCGACACCGCCCTTGGCGCCGTAGAACGCAAGCACGCGGCCCATCGGCGGACGGGCGAGGAGGGCGTCCCGCGGGGCGAATCGTGCCAGGAGGCTCTTGATCCGCGCCAGCAGCTCCGCTGGATGGAACGGCTTGATGAGGTAGTCGTCCGCGCCGGCTCTCAGCCCCCGGACCTTCTGTTCGACCTCGCGCTCCGCCGTGAGCATGATGATCGGGACGTGGCTCGAGCCGCCCTCCTCGCTGCGGATCTTCGCGGCCACCTGGTAGCCGTCGAGCTTGGGCAGCATGACGTCGAGCAGGATGAGATCGGGCTCCTCGGCGCCCCACAGGCGGAAGCCCTCGGCGCCGTCCCCGGCGATGACGACCTCGTAGCCCTCCTGCTTGAGCGTGTACTGCAGGAGGCGCTGCACATTCGGGTCGTCATCGACGACGAGGATCTTTGCGGCCATCAGTTCTCCACGGCGGATGCGCGGGTGGGCAGATCGCCGGCGGGGGACCCCGGCGCGGCGATTATAGGGCTGGACTCGGGCGAGTCGACATCGTCGCCGCGCCCGCGCCGGAACGCAAGGCGCAGGAAGTCCGACACCCGGCGCTCGTACTCCTCCCCTGCCACGGCATGGCCGGCGCTGTGCTCGGCGCCCGGCACGACCCAGTGCTCGGACCCCGCGCCGCCCAACGCGGCAAGCCTGCGACCGTCGGCGAGCGGCACGGTCGTGTCCGCGTCGCCATGGATGAGCAGGAGCGGCAGGGCCTCCAGCAGCCCGATCACGCGTGCCGGCTCGGTCGCGCGGGGATCTGCGCCCAGCACGCGTGTCGCGCCGTCGAAGAGCCGGGCCGCAACGAAGCGACTCGCCGGACCCCGGAGCCGGGTCGCGACCGGGATCTCGATCTCCGGCGCAGTCGAATCCGCGACGATCCCGACGACCGTCGGGCGCGGCGCCATGTCGACGTCGCGTGGAGCCGCGGGGTCACCATCCGCTGCCGGAAGCGAACCGTCGCCGAGGACGGCCACGGCCGCGATCGCTGAGATGCCGCCCATCGACGTGCCGAGCATGGCCACCCGGGTGATCCCTCGCTCGCCGAGCCAGGTGAGCGCGCCCGCGATGTCCTCGGTCTCGAGCAGGCCGAAGGTGGAGGGCCCGTCGTCGGAGCCGCCATGGCCCCGGAAGTCGAGGCCCAGCACACCCGCCGTCCGGCGCAGGAACGGGCCGTACTCGACGAGATCGGGTGCGATGGACCCCGAGTAGCCGTGCAGCAGCAGGATGGCCTCGTGCGGCTCGGGCACCCACTCGTCCGAGGAGCGCTCGGCCGGCAACCAGCGAGCGGACAGGCGCAATCCGTCGCGGGCCCGGAGACGAACGACCTCCCCGCCCAGCTCGTCGATCGCCGGACCGAGCGCCTCCTCATCGGGGCCCGTGCGGGGGGCATCGAGCAGCCGGCCGACGGCGCGCCGCGACGCGGCCCGGAGCGTGACCGCCGACAGCATCGCCGTGGCGCCGGCCGCGGCGATCCGCCTGATCACCGGATGCGCCCCAGGTCGTTCGCGGCCGCGCGGATCACCCGCGGCGCGGGTCCGGGCCGGGCTCGGGGGGAGGCGCCGAGGAGCGAGGTGGGGAGGACGGCGGCGCCCCGGGGCCCCCGAAGGGGCCGGCGCCCGCCCCCGCGCTCGATGGGCCCGCGGATGCGCGGCCCGGGCTCGACCCACCGCCGCCGATCTCGTCGACGGGCCGGACGTACTCAAGGAACGGTTCGAGCAACCGCGTGAATTCGAACGGGATGACGAACTTCGTCGACGGGCTCGTCCCGAGGGCCTTGAGCGCCTCGAGGTACTGCAGCGACATCGTCTTCTGGTCGACGCCGGTGGCCGCCTGGAAGATCCGGGTCAGGGCCTCGCTGAAGCCCTCCGCACGAAGGATCGCGGCCTGGCGCTCGCCCTCGGCCTTGAGGATCTCCGATTGCTTCTGGCCCTCGGCCACGTTGATGGCGGACTGCCGGGCGCCCTCGGATTCGGTCACGACGGCACGCCGGTTGCGCTCGGCCGAGAGCATCCGGTTCATCGAATCGAGGATGTCGCGCGGCGGCGTGATCTCGCGGATCTCGACGCGCGTGACCTTGCCGCCCCAGTTCTCGGTGATCTCGTCGAGCTTGGTGCGCAGGTCCTCGTTGATCTGGTCGCGCTTCGAGAGGACGTCGTCGAGCAGGTAGTCGCCGACCACGGCGCGCAGGTTGGTCGTCGCCACGCCGGCCAGCGCCCCGACGAAGTCCTGGACGTTCACGACGGTCTTGAGCGGGTCGATGATCCGCCAGTAGATCAGGAAGTCGATCGGGATCGTGACGTTGTCCTTGGTGATGGCGGTCTGGCTGGGCACCTCCACGAACTGCTCGCGCAGGTTGACCTTCTTCGGCCGGTCGATGAACGGGATGAGGAACACCAGACCGGGTCCCTTGACCAGCGAGTCATCGGTGTTGCCCAGGCGGTAGATGACGAGCTTGTCGCCCCGATTCACGACCCGGATGGACAGCCACAGGAAGAGCAGCAGCAGGAGAACGATGGCGATGGCCGTGGCGATCAGCGGCAGTGTCTCGGTCATCCCCGTTCCTCCTTGTCCGCGGGCACGGCCACGGCATCGATGGGTTCCACGACGAGCGTGAGTCCTTCCTGTCGCTTGATCCGGACCGGGACCCCCTCACCGATCGGCGACCCGTCCTCGGTCCTGGCGGTCCATTCCTCACCACCAGCGTAGACCACGCCGAGCGGTAGCAGGCTCGTCCGCACCTCGCCGATGGCGCCCGCGCCGAGTACCGGTCCGGTGGACACCCCGAGGCCCGCGCCGGCGCGGCGGCGCCAGCGCATCACGACGAACAGGATGAAGATCACGTAGCCCGCCGTCACGGTCGTCAGGGTCACGATGATCGCGGGATCCACGCTGATGCTCGGGGCTGTCGGGGTCCCGGGCGCGGTGTACAACGCCGACGCGCCCAGCGCAAAGCAGACGATCCCCCCGACGGTCAGCAGGCCGTGGCTGGTCACCGTGAACTCGAGCAGGAACAGCACGATGGCAAGGACGATGAGCATCACGCCCGCGACGTTGAGCGGCAGGCTGCCGAAGCCGATGAACGCGAGGATGATCGCGAGCGCGCCGAGGATGCCGGTCACGAAGTTCGGGCTCTGGAGCTCGAACAGCAGGCCGTAGAACCCGAGCGTGAACAGGATGAACGCGATGTTCGGGTCCGACAGCAGGTGCAGCAGCTGCTGGGCCGGGTTCATGTCGAGCTCGACCGGGGTGGCACCGGCCGATCCGATCGTGATGGGCGTCCCCCGAACGGTCACCGTCCGCCCGTGGGCGACCGCCAGGACCTCGTCGATCGAGCTCGCGAGCCCGTCGATCGCCCCGACCTCGAGCGCCTCAGTGGCGGCCGACGATCGCGCCTCGCGCACCGTCGCCTCCGCCCAGTCGGCGTTCCGACCCCGGGTCTCGGCGATCGACCGGATGCTCGCGACCGCGTCGTTGAGGACCTTCTGCCCGAGGTCGCCCTCGATGTCCTCGCCCCCGCCGCCGACGGGCGTGGCCGCGCCGATATTCGTGCCAGGCGCCATGACCGCGACATGGCTGGCGAGCGTGATGAACGTCCCGGCGCTCGCGGCGCGGGCGCCCGACGGCGTCACCCACACGATGGTGGGCAGCGGCGCATCGAGCAGTGTCGACACGATCCGCTGGGTGGCGTCCAGGCTGCCACCCGGGGTATTGAGCCTGATGATCACCGCCGCGGCGCCGTCCCGCCCCGCTTGCGGCACTGCCTCGGCGAGGTAGCCGGCCATGACGTTGTCGACGATGCCGGTCGCGGTCAGGACCGCGACGGTCGAGCCGGCTGGTCTGGGCGTGCCGGCCGGCGAGGGAGCCGGCGAGGCGTCCTGGGCGCCCGCGCCGGTCGCGGCGAGGATCCCGAGTGCTCCCAAGGCCATCGGGAGAACGAGGACGAACCGAGCGATGCGACGGTGCACGGACAACCTCCGACGTGCGCCTATCGTATCGCTGCCGCCTCCGAAGCCTCGAACACGAGACGACTCCACGTCTCGAGGTCTGCGGCCACCGCCGCCACCTCCGCGGCCGATGCGAACGCCCCGGTCAGCTTGTCGTGTTCGCGGACGGCCACCGACCGACCCGCGGCGTCGGCCACGAACACGACCCCCAGGTGGACGGCACCCACGTCCGTCGTATCGTCGTTGAGCAGGGCCAGCGGCACGAAGTCAGGCTCAAAGCCCGCGTCGAGCTCCTCACGCCACTCCCGCCGCAAGCCCCCGAGCAGGCCGTCGTCGCCCGGGTTCAGGTGCCCACCGACCCCGATCGACCAGCGGTCGTGCAGACGCCGGTCGGCGCCGGCTCGCGTCCGGCGCATCAGGAAGTAGCGGTCGCCGTCCCGCAGGACCAGGTACGGGATGATCTGCTTGAACGCCGGGTCGAGCTCCATCGCATCGCGCGGCGCGTACTCGCCTTCCCGAGCGACGACCTCCAGGAAGGCGGCCATACCCTCGGATCGCAGCCCATACCAGGCGGCCGCGTCGGGGACCCGCTCGCGGGCGACCACGAGCACCTGTTCCGGGCTCATCGCGGCATCGCCTCGAGCCGTTCGCGGGCGGCTCGAAGACGCTCGGCGATCTCGGTGGGGTCGGGCCCGCCCGGTCGCTCCAGCTCGGCAAGCCAGCCGTCGAGCGCGGTGATGAGTTCGCGGATCCGTGCCGCGATCGCCGGCGCATTCGTGGTGATGATCCCGGCACCCATCGCGATGTCGCCGCGGGCGAGTCGGGTCGTGTCGCGCCAGCCCGTCGCGGCGAGCTCGACGGCGTTCGGCCAGTCGGCCGGCGGACCGTCGCGGTCCCCCGCGACCGCCTCGACGAGGGCCGCCGCGACCACGAGGGGCAGGTGGCTGACCCCGGCCACGGCCCGGTCATGGGCAGCCGCGCCCAGCCGGAGGGGGCGCGCACCGCACGCCCGGGCAAGCCGCTCCACGCGCTCCGTGGCGATGGCATCGGAGGTCGGCACGACGACCCATGGTCGGTCGACGAACAGGTCGGCGTCCGACGCGGCATAGCCGCTGCTCTCGCGACCCGCCATCGGATGGCCGCCCACGAACCGGAGCCCCAGGGCCGTCGCTCGCAGGACGATGGCCTCCTTCGTGCTGGCCACGTCGGTGATGACCGTATCCCTGCCCAGGACCCCGTTCCATGGGCCGGCGAGGTCGTCGAGCTGCTCGAGGCAATCGGGCGCCGGTCCGGCCAGCACGACGAGGTCGGCGCCGTCGATGGCCGCTTCGGGTGTCGACGCGGCATGGTCGATGATCCCGTCCTCGACCGCCGCCGCTGGCCCTCGCCCCGATGGCGTCCAGGCGGCGATCGTCCATGCCTCGGTCTCGTCGGCCCCGGGGGCGCGGCGCAACGCTCGAACGACGGATCCACCGATGAGCCCCAGTCCGAGCAGCCCGATCCGCATGCCGGCGAGTATCGCAGCCGCCCTTCCGGCCCGCTCTGCGGCGGTGCTACCATCGAGAACCGGAGCGTGCGAACGCGGTTCGAGGCGCCTCACCCTCCAGCCCAGGAGGACGTATGACCGCCGACACCAGGCCGATCCGGGTGCTGCTCGTGGACGATCATCAGCTCCTCACGGACTCGCTTGCGCGCGTCCTGGCCGCCGAACCGGACATCGAGGTCGTGGGCATCGGGGGGAGCGTCGCGGACGCCAAGCAGCTCGCCCACGAGCGGATGGATGTCGTCCTGATGGATTACCGGCTGCCCGATGGCACCGGTGCGGAGGCGACCCGGGCGATCAAGGCGCGCTGGCCGACCGCGCGGGTGGTGATGCTGACCGCGATCAATGACGACGAGACCGTGCTCGAGTCGATCCAGGCCGGGGCCGACGGCTACCTGACGAAGGACCGCGCCGTCGACGACGTGGTCGCCACGGTCCGCAGTGCCCGGGCGGGCGAGACGCTCCTGCCCCGCTCGGTGATCATCGGCATCGCCCAGCGGGTCGCGTCGGCCCGGGACCGCCAGCCGGAGCGGCCCAAGATCGAGGCCCTCACGGCGCGGGAGCTGGAGATCCTCCAGGCGCTCGCCGAAGGGATGGCCACACCCGATATCTGCGAGCGGCTGTTCATCTCGCGCAACACCCTCCGGACGCACGTGCAGAACATCATGATGAAGCTACACGTGCACTCGAAGCTCGAGGCGGTGACGGTCGGCCTGCGCCACCGGATCATCGATCCGCCGCGCGCGGACGACCGCCTGTACTGATCGGGGCGCTCGCCGCCCGGCGAGCGTTGGCTGCCTAACCCCCGGCTGCCTAGCCCTGGTTTGAGGCGCGGCGCCGAGCCTCCCGTCGCTCGGCCACGCGCCGCTCCTCGGTGCCGGGCGGGCCGGGATCGTCCTCGGCATTCGACCGGCGGGCGACCTCGCGTCGTTCGATCTCGCGGCGATCGGCGTTGAGCTGTGCCCCGCAGCGCGGGCATCGCCGCTCCTCGAGGAAGAGCGACTCCAGCGGTGTGACGGTGTACAGCTGGCGCCCGCATTTCCAGCAGGCCAGGCGGGGCATCAGGACGCCGTCATCGGAGCGCCGGCAGGGCGGCCAGCGCGGCCTCCACCTTGTCGGTCGGGTACTCGTAGTCTTCGAGCGAGCCGTCCAGGTAGCGCTCATACGCCGACAGGTCGAAGTGACCATGGCCACACAGGTTGAACAGGATGACCCGTGCCTCGCCGGCCTCCTTGGCCGCGTTTGCCTCGTCGATCGCGGCGCGGATGGCGTGGCTCGGCTCGGGGGCAGGCAGGATACCCTCCGCCCGAGCGAAGGCGACGCCCGCTTCGAAGCTCGAGCGCTGATGCACGCTGCGCGCCTCGATGTCGCCGTGCTCCTTGAGCAGGCTGACCAGCGGGGCCATGCCGTGGTAGCGCAACCCACCGGCGTGGATCGGCTCGGGCACGAAGTCGGACCCGAGCGTGTGCATCTTGACGAGCGGCGTCAGCTTCCCGGTGTCACCGAAGTCGTACGCGTACACGCCGCGGGTCAGGCTCGGTGCCGCCTCCGGCTCCACGGCGATCACACGGTGCGTCGCGCCTTCCCGGAAGTTCCGACCCAGGAACGGGAAGGTCAGCCCCGCGAAGTTCGACCCACCGCCCGTGCAGGCGATGATGATGTCCGGCGATTCGCCGGCCATGCCCATCTGCTCGATCGCTTCCTGGCCGATGACCGTCTGATGGAGGAGCACGTGATTGAGCACCGACCCCAACGCGTACTTGGTGTCGTCCCGTGACGCCGCGTCCTCGACCGCTTCGCTGATCGCGATCCCCAGCGAGCCTGGGCTGTCCGGTGTCTCGCCGAGGACCGTGCGTCCGTAGTTCGTGCTCAGGGACGGGCTGGCGACGACCTCCGCGCCGTACGTCTCCATGAGGATGCGTCGGTACGGCTTCTGGTCGTAGCTCGCGCGGACCATGTACACCTTGACCTCGAGGCCGAACAGCGCCCCGGCGAACGCGAGGGCACTGCCCCACTGGCCGGCGCCGGTCTCCGTGGCGAGCCGCTTGACGCCCTCCTGCTGATTGAAGAAGGCCTGCGGGATGGCGGTGTTCGGCTTGTGGCTGCCGGCCGGGCTGACTCCCTCGTACTTGTAGTAGATGTGGGCGGGCGTATCGAGCGCACGCTCGAGACGATGGGCTCGATAGAGCGGGCTCGGGCGGTACAGCCGGTAGGCGTCGCGAACGGGTTCCGGGATCTCGATCTCGCGATCGGCCGACACCTCCTGGCCGATGAGGGCCATCGGGAAGAGCGGGGCCAGGTCATCGGGCCCGATGGGCTGACCGGTGCCGGGATGGAGTGGCGGCGGCGGCGGAACGGGCAGGTCGGCCGCGATGTTGTACCAGGCGCGCGGGATCCGGGTTTCGTCGAGGACGAACTTCGTCTGCCGGGGATCCGAGGGCGCCATGAGAACCTCCCGCTCTGGTCCGGAGTGAGGGCCGGGGACGGGAGCCTAGCGCCCGCGGACGCGGCGGCGCAACCGCTGCGGGCGGGTCGCCCAGGCCGCGGTCCCCGCCAGCAACGGCAGGACCAGGATCACGCCGCTGTCGTGCTTGTCCTTGCCCTTCTCCTTGCCGGAGCACGGCCGGTCGTTCGAGCCACTCCCCTTGTTCTTGCCGGGCGGCCCGGCACCGGGAGCGGGACAGGGCGGCTTCGCCTTCGCCGCCTTGGGAGGCTTGGGCTTGGGCTTCGGGGTCGCGGTCGCCGGTCGAGGGGTCGGTTTCGGCGTGGCGCGCGGGGTCGGACGGGGGGTTACACGCGGGGTCGGACGGGGGGTTGGCGCGGGTGTGACACGGGGCGTTGGCGCGGGTGTCACGCGCGGGGTCGGGGCGGGTGTCACGCGCGGGGTCGGGGCGGGTGTCACGCGCGGGGTCGGCGCGGCCGTGGCGCGAGCGGTCGGACGCGGGGTCGGCGCCCCGGTCGCGCGCGCCGTCGGACGCGGTGTGGGCGCCCCGGTCGCGGCCGGTGTCGGTCCCGGCGGGACGACCGCTGGTGTCGTCGCGCCCGGCGAGGGCGTGGCGGCCAACTGCGGCGACGCCCCGGGACTCGGGATGACGCCGGACGGGGAGACCCCTGGGCTGGCCGATGCCGCTGACGATGGGCTGGCGACGGGCGGGCTGGCGCCGCCGGACGGCTCGAGGGAGGGCCCTCCGCCGGGCGACGATGCCGGACCCGGGGTCCCGGGCTCGGTCGTCGGCGTCGAGCCGCCGGGCGAGCTCGGCGTCGGGATGGCCGCGATGGCCGTCGCTCGGGCCGATGCCTCCGCCTGCTGCTGGAGCTGCACCCCGCCGATGCCGAGGGCGATCGTCGCGAGCACGAGATTCAGGACACCGAGGCTCAGGATGAGTCGGACGCGCTGACCGGACGTCACGGCGATACGGGACTCCTCTGGACCCGGTCAGGGCGGGCCCGGGGTGTCCTGATGGTACACGGGCGGGCCGACATCGGGCATCGCGCCGAGCGGCGCGGTCGTGACGGGAACGTAGCGAGCCGGCCCGCCGCCGGTGATGCTCTCGAATAGACCGAGGTGCTCGATGCGCGTCTCGATCACTCGATCGGCCATCACCATCGCAAGCCGGCCGGCCACCTGGCGGCCCGCCGCGACGCCGTCCGACCGTGCCAGCGTGAGGTGAGGCCGGAACGGCCGGAGATCGGGTTCCCAGCCTGACTCGGCCAGCGCCCCGTTGATGTCGGCCGCCAGATGCTGGAGTGCCTCGGCGCCGCTGGCGATCCCGATCCAGAGCGCTCGCGGTCGGCCTGCAGGCGGGAACGTCCCGGCGCCACCGAGCGTGAGATCGATCGGACCAGCTGCAGCCGCGGCGACGGCGTGCACCGCGGCGGCCGCCGCGCCCAGGCGGTCGTCCGGCGTGGGCCCGAGGAAGCGCAGGGTGAGGTGCAGTCCGTCGAAGCGGACCCAGCGCACGTCGCGCGCACCGTCAGGCAACGCCTCGGCGCGGACCTCGTCCACGATCGAGCGGATGGCGTCTGCGCCGTCGTCGGGGAGCGGCACGGCGATGAAGAGGCGCCGACCTGGCATGCCGGCAAACGGGTCGCTCCAACGTTCACGGCGTGGGCTCACCGTCGCTCGAGCGCGCCCTCGTGCACCCCTTCGTCGCGACCGTCTCGCACCCCTTCGACGCGGCCATCGCGCTCGTGCATCCAGGCCGCCCGGTCGTCACGCAGGACCTGGAGGGCGGCCTCATGGTCGCGCCACCCGACGACGTCGACGGCCTTGTCCTCGAGCGCCTTGTAGGTGTTGAAGAATTGCTCGATCTCGACCAGGCGGTGCGGCCGGACCTGTTCGAGCCGCTCGATGTGCTGCTGGTGGGCGTCACCGAGTGCGACGCACAGCACCTTGAAGTCGAAGCCCTTCTCGTCGCGCATCTCCAGGCCGCCGATGGGCCGAGCCCAGACATGGCAGCCGGTGAACGTCGGCTCATCGATGACGAGCAGGGCATCGGTATGGTCGCCGTCACCGGCGCGGGTGCCCTCGATGAAGCCATAGTCGAAGTTGTAGAAGACGGCACTGCTCAGGACCCGGTCCAGCCGGAAGACCCCGACCTCCTCGTCGAACTCGTACTTGTTGCGCGATCCGCGCGGGATCTCGACGACGATCTCGACGACGTCCGGATACTGGCCGGGACTCTGCATGCCCCAACGATACCCGGCCCGTTCAGCGCTGGCCTCCTCCGACGTGTGCGGGGCCAGGTGTCGCCCCCATCCGGGCGCCGACATTCGCCCCATTGCTAGGACTCGGACATCGAGGGCCGGTCGATGCCGCCAGCCTAGCAACGGCACGCATCAGCGCGGCGACAAGCACACCCGAGGTATGTAAGCGACCGCGCGGAGCCGACAACGACGCGATGGCGCCACATCAGCCGCCGGGCTGTTCAGGGGCGATTCGGCCGTGCCAGGGCAAGGCGGAGGTGAGCACGTGAACGAGCGCACGACCCCGGCGGCTCAGGCGGTGTCAGCGCAAGGCGGAGCCGAGCACCGGAGCGAGCGCATCATGAGGTGCGTGAGCGAGGAGCGTAGGCGACAACGCGGCGATGGCGCCGCATCAGCCGCCGGGGCTAGTCGTTGTAGAGGCGTTCTTCGATGAGTTTCTCCTGCACCGTTCGACCGTTCGGGTCGAAGCAGGAGAATTCGAAGTGCTTCTCGAACTCGAGGTCCACGTTGTCCTGGCCGCCACGGTTCTTCTCGACCGAGACGATCACCCAATCGCGGAATCGCTGCGCCTGGTACGGATTGAACTCGATGTTGACCTTGGCGACGATGTGGTACTTCTCGTTCATGATCAGGATGATGTCGGCCTCGTAGTTGATGGCCGACGAGCCGCGCAGGTGGAAGTTGCGCAGGCGCGAGGCCTTCAGCCCTTCCTTGTCGGCCGCCACGATCGACACCATCGGCACCTCCTCGGACAGCGCGATGTCCTTGAGGCCGTTGACGATGTAGGTGACCTTCTCCGACTCGTTCTCGGGTTCGGGGACCTGCGGCACCTTCTGCATGTAGTCGACGAAGACCACGAGACGTCGCTCACCCGACAGCTGACGGTGCTGCTGGACGAGCTTGCGGATGTTGTCGATCGTGCTGGCGGTCTGCGAGCCACGAAGCAGGTAGAGGTTCTGCCCGTAGCGGGCGATGCGATCGAGCGACGGGCGCAGGCGCGGGTTGTTGGCGAGCTGCGGCGCGGGGCCTCCTTCGGCCATCCACGTGCCGAGGATCTCCTTGCGGACGTCCTGGATCTTGATCGCGCCGGTCTTGTGCGGCAGGTGGGCGAGGGCCGACTCCATCGCGATGAGCCGGTTCATGAGATACGCCTCGTCGTGCTCGAAGCACAGGTAGAGGACGTTGGCCTGACCGCCCGACGCGATGTTGCGCGCCATCTGCAGCGCCATCGTCGTCTTGCCGGTGCCCTGGGCGCCGCCGATCAGCAGCAGCTCGCCGGCACGCAGGCCGAGGCCGATCGTCTTGTCGAGCGGGGTGAAGCCCAGTGGGACCGGCTGGTACTCGGCCAGGTGCCCGGTCGTGACCCGTTCATTGAGATCGCCGAGGACCTCGAGCGCGGAGCGCGGCTTCATGCTCCCGTTGTCGGTGTCGAGGTGCCAGCCACTCGTCGCCGAGGGAACGAACGTGGGGTCGGTCTTGGTGGTCACGCGGTGGTGTCCTCCAGGGAGGCATGCGGTCATTGCCGCGGTACGGCTGCCGTAGCGTAGCACCGGCAACCACCGGGACTCACCTACCCGGAAGTGCTATCCCGCACCGGTTTTCCCGAGCGTGGCGATCTCGTCGAAGGTGGCCACGATGGCCCGGATCGCGCCTTCGTAGTTCTCGAGGGCCATCCATTCGTCAGGGGCGTGGGCGTTGTCGTTGGGCGGCGTGAACCCCAGCAGGACAACCGGGAGACCGAGAATGATTCGAAGCTGGCGGTCACCGGGATCGACCCTCCCTCCCGGATGAAGACGGGCGCCTGGCCGAAGGTCGCCTCGAGCGCTCGGGCCGCTGCCCGGGTCATCGGATGGTCGATCGGGGTGCGAACCGGCAGCCCCCCGCCGAGCTCCTGGACGGCGACCGTGACCCCCGGGGGCGCGATCTCGAGCACGAAATCGCGGAACTTCTCGAAGATGTCACCGGGCTCCTGGGCCGACACGAGCCGGCAACTGACCTTGGCATGGGCATGGGCCGGGATGATGGTCTTGGTGCCCTCGCCCTGGAACCCGGCCCACATGCCGTTGACGTCGAGCGTCGGTCGGGTCGCGCGACGCTCGAGGGTGGAGAATCCGCCTTCCCCGACAAGTTCGCCGAGCCCGCTCTCGTGGCGGTACGCCGCCTCGTCGAACGGCAGTGTTCGGATGGCCTCGCGTTCCTCATCGGTGAGCGCCACCACCGCGTCGTAGAAACCGGGGATCCTGATGCGGCCGTCCGGTCCCTTCAGCGCGGCGATGATCTGGGCGAGCGCGTTGGCCGGGTTCTGGACGGCCCCGCCGTACGAGCCCGAATGGAGGTCGACCGGCGAACCCACGACGTCGATCTGGGCGTACATCAGGCCGCGCAGGCTGACGGTGATGGCCGGCGTGTTGCCCTCGAAGAAGCCCGTGTCGCTGATGATCGCGACGTCCGACGCGAGCCGGTCGCGGTTCGCCGTGAGCCACTCGTCCAGGCCCTCGGAGCTGCTCTCCTCGGCCCCCTCGAAGACGTACTTCACGTTGATAGGGAACGCCCCGCGCGTGGCGATGAGTGCCGCCGCGGCCATGGCGTGGGCATGGATCTGACCCTTGTCGTCCGCGGCGCCGCGCCCGAGCATCCGGCCGTCGACGACGACCGGCTCGAACGGCGGTGAGGTCCAGAGATCGACCGGATCGACCGGCTGGACGTCGTAGTGGCCGTAGATGAGGGCCGTCGGAGCACCCTCGGCGTGGAGCCAGTCCGCATAGACGACCGGGTGGAGGCCGGTCTCCTCCACGGTGACGTGCTCGAGACCGGACGTGCGGAGCGTGTCCGCGAGCCACTCGGCCGCGCGACGGACGTCGGGTGCGTGCTCGGGCAGGGCGGACACGCTGGGGATCCGCAGGAAGTCCTTGTAGCTCTCCAGCCGGGCCTCGCGGGTCTGGTCCAGGTATTGCTCGACGGACGAGGGAGTCGCACTTCGGTCAGGCATCGGCAGAGTCTATCGAAGGCGCCGGGCCCGGGCCCGGACTCGCGGGTCCGGAGAATCGAACGAGCGGGCCGGTCGAGACCGGCCCGCTCGGGTCGTTGGTCGGGTGGTCCGCCGCCGGCTCAGGCTGGCTGCGGGTTCGGTTCGGGGATGGGCTGGCCCGGGCCGATGACGGCGGGGATGCCCCGGCCATCGTCCTTGGGCGGCATGTCGGAGAACAGGGACTCGAACGCGACGCTGTCGACGGTCTCCTCCGCCACCAGCTTCTCGGCCAGGGCCACCAGGCGATCGCGGTGGGTCGTTAGGACCTCCGTCGCTCGCTCGTAGGCCTTGTCGATGATCGCCCGGACCTCTTCGTCGATCTGGCGAGCGACATCGTCGCTGTAGTTGCGCTGCTCGCCGATCTCGCGGCCGAGGAAGACCAGCTCGTCACGCTTCCCGAAGGACAGCGGGCCGAGCTTGTCGCTCATGCCGAACTCGGTGACCATGCGCCGCGCGAGGTCGGTCGCCTTTTCGATGTCGTTGCTGGCGCCGGTCGTCGTGTCGCCGAAGATCATCCGCTCTGCGACGTTGCCGCCGAGCAGGCCCGCGATCTTGTCTTCGAACTCGGTCTTGGACTGGAGGTAGCGGTCCTCCTGGGGCAGGGCCATCGTGTAACCGAGGGCCATGCCGCGGCTGATGATCGTGACCTTGCTGACCGGGTCACACTTGGGGAGGATCCGCTGGACGACCGCGTGACCACCCTCGTGGTACGCGATGATCGCCTTCTCCGCGTCGGAGATGACCCGGGACTTGCGTTCCGGGCCGGCGATGATCCGCTCCAGGGCCTCCTGGAACTCGGACATGCCGATGACCTTCTTGTTGCGGCGAGCCGACAGGATCGCCGCCTCGTTCACGAGGTTCGCGAGGTCGGCGCCGGAGAAGCCCGGCGACTGCCGCGCCACGCCTTCGACATCGACGCCCTTGTCGAGCGGCTTGCCCTTGGTGTGGACGCGCAGGATCTCGGTCCGGCCACGCATGTCCGGCCGGTCGAGGATGACCTGGCGGTCGAAGCGGCCCGGGCGCAGAAGCGCCGGGTCGAGCACGTCGGGTCGGTTGGTGGCGGCGACGACGATCACGTTCGTGTTCGTGTCGAAGCCGTCCATCTCCACGAGGATCTGGTTGAGGGTCTGCTCGCGCTCGTCGTGCGACCCGCCCAGGCCGGCGCCGCGCTGGCGGCCGACCGCGTCGATCTCGTCGACGAACACGATGCACGGCGAGTTGCGCTTGGCCTGGTCGAACAGGTCGCGGACGCGACTGGCGCCGACGCCGACGAACATCTCGACGAACTCGGAGCCGGAGATGCTGAAGAACGGCACGCCGGCCTCACCCGCGACGGCACGGGCCATCAGGGTCTTGCCGGTGCCGGGAGGCCCGACGAGCAGCACCCCGCGCGGGATGCGCGCACCGAGCGAGTTGAACTTCTCGGGGAACTTCAGGAACTCGACGACTTCCTGCAGCTCGGTCTTGGCCTCGTCGACCCCGGCGACGTCGGCGAAGGTCACGACGGTCTTGTTGCCCAGGAACATCCGGGCACGGCTCTTGCCGAAGCTGAGCGCCTGGTTATTGGTGCCCTGCGCCTGGCGCATCATGAAGAAGATGAACCCGCCGATGATCAGCAACGGCAGGACGGCCGTCAGCAACAGCCCGAGCCACGACGTGTCGGGGGCGGGGGTCGCCTTGAAGATGTCGGGATCGAGGGTCTTGCCGCCGGCCTCGGCAGCCTCCTTCATGTCGCCGTACACGTCGGTCAAGATCGTCGGCACGTTGACGGTGTACGACGTCGTGGCGCCATCTCTTTTGACGGTCAGCGTGGTGCCTTGCTGAGTGACCTCAGCGACCTCCCCGGCAGCGACCTCGCCGAGGAACTTGGAATAGCCGGTCGTCTCGGGCGTCGTGGACGACGTGATCCACGTGAACAGCAGCGCAGCCGTCCCAACGACGAGGACGAGCATCACGATGCCGTTCCGGAAGAACTTCGGGTTCAAGAGGGGAGCCTCCGGGTGAGTGGGACGGCGATCGAGCGTCGTCCCGTGTGGCGAGTATAGCGTCGGACCCGATGAGGGCCCCCTGACGGATGTCCCGCCGTCATACAACACCTACGGACGGATGGCGTGCACGGATGGCGACGCCCCCGAGCGTGAAGGAATCGAAACGACCCCCCGATCCGGAGGGCCACGGACTGGCGAGGCTGGTAGCGGAGGGCGGATTCGAACCACCGACCAAGGGCTTATGAGTCCCCTGCTCTACCACTGAGCTACTCCGCCACGACGATCAAGCTTACTGAGCGTGCCGAGCGGTCGCAACCGCGGCACACAGAGCACATAACTATCGGACAGCACATAACTATCGAAGCTTTGTTGATCCTGAACAAGGCAAGGTCGCGACCGGGCGCCAATCGAGCTTCTCCGGGCGGCTAGACACACGGTCCCAGTCGACCGAGGAGAACCGTTGCGCCCGTTCGAGATCGGCGTCGTGTTACCCCTCGTGCAGTTCGGACCGGAGCGGGTCACACCTCGCTGGCCCGACATCCTCGAGATGGCCCTGCTAGCCGAATCCATGGGCTTCGACACGCTCTGGACGCCCGACTAGCTCCTCTGGCGCGTCGAAGATGCGGCGCCACAGGGCATGTGGGACGGCGTCTCGATGGCCGGCGCGGTAGCGGCAACGACCTCCCGGGTCAAGTTCGGGACGTGGGTGCTGTCGGCCCTCCACCGCAACCCCGGCATCATCGCCAAGACCGCCGAGACCCTCGATGAGATCAGCGGCGGCCGTTTCGTCTTCGGCCTAGGTGCCGGCCACGAATGGCCAGGGCAGGCCCGCGCGTTCGGGCTTCCGGAGGACCGGATCTTCGCCCGGTCCGATGAGGCGCTCAATGTCATCATCCCGCTGCTGCGCACGGGGCGCGCGGACTTCGAGGGCGAATTCCACGCGGCCCGCGACCTGCCCCAGCAGCCGGTGGGCCCCCGCCCGCCCGAACGCGATCCCGCTCCTCATCGGTGGCAACGGGCCGAAGGGCCAGCGCTATGCCGCCCTCCACGCCGACATCTGGAGCGGCTACGCGGAGGAGCGCGCTCACGTGGATGAGCTGGGGCCACGCCTCGCGACGCTCGACGCGATTTGCGGGGATGTCGGCCGCGACCCGGCGACCATCGGCCGGGGGGCAGGGATCTCGGTGAACCCGCTGCAGCCGTCCGGCTGGCGGGCGTCGGTCATCTCCGGCCCGCCGGAGGAGATCGCGGATGCCCTGCGCTCGTTCCGCGAGGCTGGGTTCACGCAGGTCGACATCATGCTGGTCCGGGCACGCTCGAGGCCCTCGAGGCGATGGCGCCAGTCCTGGAGCTCATTGGGGCCGACTAAATCAGGTATGTGCTCTATCGGAGTTATGTGCTCTTCGTCAACGCGCCGATAGAGCCCATAACTGAGCAGATTCCCGATCGGGTCCCACTCGGGAAAGCACAGCGGTTAGATCGGGAGGCTTATGAGTCCCCTGCTCTACCACTGAGCTACTCCGCCATGGTCAGGTTCTATCTCACCCACTCGGGGGCGCATCCCGCCATCGGCGGCCGCGCGGCGGACGGCGGCGGCGACGGGCCTCCCAGACCCATGCGGCGACGACGGTGACACCAACCATGAAGAGGGTGATGGCCGGGGCCATGGGCGATCCGCCGGGGCCGATCGAGCCCGGTGGCAGCGCGCCGGTGTCCGGCATCGCGCCTCGATCCGGTCGGGCCGACGCTGCCATCTCGACGACGGCGTCGGTGTCGGACGCGGCGTCATTCGCGGGGTCGGGGTCGGCCACGTCGCTGGCGATCCGGGCGCTGTTGGCCTGGGGGCCAGCGGCGAGGTCGGCCGGGACGGTGTAGGTGGCGAGCACGGTGGCCGATGCGCCGCTGGCGATCGTTCCCAGGGCACAACCGAAGTCGGGACCCAGGCCGATGGCGGCGCAGCTGCCCTGGCTCGGCGCGATGGTGCCCTGGCTGAAGCCCGTCGGCCAGGTGTCGGTCAGGACCACGCCGGTGGCGTCCGAGGGGCCGGCGTTCGCGACGACCATCGTGTAGGTGTAGGTCACGCCATCGCCGGCGGTCACCGTCGAGACCCCGTCGTCCTTGGTCAGGGCGAGGTCGGCCGCCCCGGTCACCTCGGTCGCGTCCGATGCGACGATCCCGACGAGGTTCTCGTCACTCACGACCGCGGCGGTGTTGACGGCGGTGCCCGTGGCGGCCGAGGCTTCCACGCCATACGGGACAGTCACCATCCAAGTCGCCCCGACCGCGAGGCCTGCGGGCAGACGGCAGAAGATGCTGTTGCCGCTCGATGCGCTGCAGTCGCCGCCCAGGTCGGCACTCGGGACGCCGGCTGTCATGGCTGTCGGCACCATATCGGAGAGCTCGACGGCGTCGGCATCCGAGGGACCGTCGTTGGTGATCGCGATCGTGTAGGCGTGGCTGCCCGTGCCGGGGACCACGGTCGTCAGTCCGTCTGTCTTGGACACGACGAGGTCGGCCATCTCGACGACGGCGTCGGTGTCGGACGCGGCGTCATTCGCGGGGTCGGGGTCGGCCACGTCGCTGGCGATCCGGGCGCTGTTGGCCTGGGGGCCAGCGGCGAGGTCGGCCGGGACGGTGTAGGTGGCGAGCACGGTGGCCGATGCGCCGCTGGCGATCGTTCCCAGGGCACAACCGAAGTCGGGACCCAGGCCGATGGCGGCGCAGCTGCCCTGGCTCGGCGCGATGGTGCCCTGGCTGAAGCCCGTCGGCCAGGTGTCGGTCAGGACCACGCCGGTGGCGTCCGAGGGGCCGGCGTTCGCGACGACCATCGTGTAGGTGTAGGTCACGCCATCGCCGGCGGTCACCGTCGAGACCCCGTCGTCCTTGGTCAGGGCGAGGTCGGTTTCAGGCTCACCGAGGGCGAAGTGGCTGAAGGTGGTCATCCCGGTTGCCTGGGTGTTGAGCGGCGCGCGTGTGCCGACCGACGGAAGCGTCCAGATCGTCGCGTCCTCCTTGGCTACCACGAAGACGAGCGGGTTCGTCCCGACGTCCAGGTCAGCGGCCACGAATGTGAACGTCGCACGGTAGACATCGAACGCGATACCCCCATCGATCAACGTCCAGTATCGATTGACGTCCTGGGCCGGGTTGATGCCGGCGTTGACGACATCCGGATGCTCACCGGGTGTCGTCGAGGCGGTCAGCGTCCCAGCGAAGGTGACCGTGTCGAAGCTGACGGCCACCGGCGCATAGGTCGTGGCATCGCCGACCTCGAAGTCCAGCGCGACCGGGGACCCGACCGGCACTGTTTTGCGCAGGTTCCCAGCCACGTGACCGTTCGTGCGCGCCACGGTGCCACCAGGGGCGACGACCAGCGTCGAGACGCCCGTGAAGATCGGACCATTGGTCAAGTTCAGGGTCCCGTTGACGGTGAGGTCAGCCGCCAGGGAGGCGCCGGAGGCGTTGTCGACGGTCAGGTCCAGGAGATCGATGACGCTGCTGGGGATGACGATACCTGCAGCTGTCCCGACGATGCTGAGGGACGATGTCGCCCCGGCCAATAGGTTGGTCGGGACACCGGCGACCGGGTTGGCGATGGTCAAGGTGTTGGCGCCGATGGCGAAGGTGCCGGTGCTCAGGGTGAGCGTGCCGGTGACCGAGACGTCCGTGGCGAGGTTCACCCCGACCGGGTCGTCGATCGCCAAGCCTGACATCGTCCAGGCGCTGCCCGAGATCGTCTGGCCCGCCGTGCCATTCATCAGGATCGTGCTTGCGCCCGCAGTGAAGGTGCCGGTCTTGGAGATGTCTCCCGCCACCGAGATAAGACCGGCGTTCGCCGTGAGCGTCCCGGCGATGGCGAGGTTGCGACCGACCGTGATGGCGAAAGAGCTGGCGGACGTCGTCAGGATCCCCGCCGAGATCGTCAGGTCGTGGTCCACGTCAAGGGCCGAGGCGAGGGTGGCTGTGCCCCCGCGGACCAGCAGGTCATAGAAGGCCATGCCTGCGGCGCTGATGGTCTGCGTGCCGGCGAAGACGACCGTGCTCGTGCCCGGGTCGACGGCGCCTGCGAGGTAGGTCCAGTTGCTGGCCGTCCGGATGATGCCCGCCAGGGTGAGCGTGCCCGCTGGCTTGTCGATGACCAGGAGCGGCAGGGTGCCGGCGGTCAGCAGGGCGCTGCCAGTGAGGACCTGGGCGCCGGCGCCGTCGATGCGCAGGGTGCCGGTGCCACCGTCGAAGGTCGAGGCCTGGCTCAGGTCGCCCTGGGCGGCCACGGTGCCGGTCGTGATCGTGCCGTCGGTGAGGGTCAGGGTCCCATCGACCGTCAGGGTCGTGCCGGCCGCCACGGTGTGGGTCAGCGCACTCCGGAAGACGACGTCGTTGAGCGTGTGGCTGCCGCTGATGGTCTGCGTGCCGGCGAACACGACCGTGCTCGTGCCCGGGTCGACGGTGCCCGCCAGGTAGGTCCAGTTGTTGGTCGTCCGGATGAAGGCCCCGGCGGTGACGGCCAGGCTGAGCGTGCCCGATGGCTTGTCGATGACGAGCACGGGCAGGCTGCCGGCGGCGTTCGTCGTCGAGCCGGTCAGGGTCTGGGCGCCGGCGCCGTTGATGAGCAGGGTGGCCGTCCCGCCGCCGTAGCCCGCCGCCAGGCTGATCGGCCCCTGGGCGGCGAGGGTGCCCGTGACGCCGTTGAGCGCGCCGGCCGTCAGGGTCGTGGCGCCGCTCGCCGTGAGCGTGTCGCCGGCAGCGATCGTCGTGGTCGCCCGGAAGGCGACGTCGTTGAGCGTGTGGCTGCCACTGATCGTGCCGCCGGCGAAGACGACCGTGCTCGTGCCCGGGTCGACGGCGCCTGCGAGGTAGGTCCAGTTGCTGGCCGTCCGGATGATGCCCGCCAGGGTGAGCGTGCCCGCTGGCTTGTCGATGACCAGGAGCGGCAGGGTGCCGGCGGTCAGCAGGGCGCTGCCAGTGAGGACCTGGGCGCCGGCGCCGTCGATGCGCAGGGTGCCGGTGCCACCGTCGAAGGTCGAGGCCTGGCTCAGGTCGCCCTGGGCGGCCACGGTGCCGGTCGTGATCGTGCCGTCGGTGAGGGTCAGGGTCCCATCGACCGTCAGGGTCGTGCCGGCCGCCACGGTGTGGGTCAGCGCACTCCGGAAGACGACGTCGTTGAGCGTGTGGCTGCCGCTGATGGTCTGCGTGCCGGCGAACACGACCGTGCTCGTGCCCGGGTCGACGGTGCCCGCCAGGTAGGTCCAGTTGTTGGTCGTCCGGATGAAGGCCCCGGCGGTGACGGCCAGGCTGAGCGTGCCCGATGGCTTGTCGATGACGAGCACGGGCAGGCTGCCGGCGGCGTTCGTCGTCGAGCCGGTCAGGGTCTGGGCGCCGGCGCCGTTGATGAGCAGGGTGGCCGTCCCGCCGCCGTAGCCCGCCGCCAGGCTGATCGGCCCCTGGGCGGCGAGGGTGCCCGTGACGCCGTTGAGCGCGCCGGCCGTCAGGGTCGTGGCGCCGCTCGCCGTGAGCGTGTCGCCGGCAGCGATCGTCGTGGTCGCCCGGAAGGCGACGTCGTTGAGCGTGTGGCTGCCACTGATCGTGCCGCCGGCGAAGACGACCGTGCTCGTGCCCGGGTCGACGGCGCCTGCGAGGTAGGTCCAGTTGCTGGCCGTCCGGATGATGCCCGCCAGGGTGAGCGTGCCCGCTGGCTTGTCGATGACCAGGAGCGGCAGGGTGCCGGCGGTCAGCAGGGCGCTGCCAGTGAGGACCTGGGCGCCGGCGCCGTCGATGCGCAGGGTGCCGGTGCCACCGTCGAAGGTCGAGGCCTGGCTCAGGTCGCCCTGGGCGGCCACGGTGCCGGTCGTGATCGTGCCGTCGGTGAGGGTCAGGGTCCCATCGACCGTCAGGGTCGTGCCGGCCGCCACGGTGTGGGTCAGCGCACTCCGGAAGACGACGTCGTTGAGCGTGTGGCTGCCGCTGATGGTCTGCGTGCCGGCGAACACGACCGTGCTCGTGCCCGGGTCGACGGCGCCCGCCAGGTAGGTCCAGTTGTTGGTCGTCCGGATGAAGGCCCCGGCGGTGACGGCCAGGCTGAGCGTGCCCGATGGCTTGTCGATGACGAGCACGGGCAGGCTGCCGGCGGCGTTCGTCGTCGAGCCGGTCAGGGTCTGGGCGCCGGCGCCGTTGATGAGCAGGGTGGCCGTCCCGCCGCCGTAGCCCGCCGCCAGGCTGATCGGCCCCTGGGCGGCGAGGGTGCCCGTGACGCCGTTGAGCGCGCCGGCCGTCAGGGTCGTGGCGCCGCTCGCCGTGAGCGTGTCGCCGGCAGCGATCGTCTTGGTGCCAGCGGTCAAGGTCAGGTTGTTGAAGGTCTCGCTGGAGCTCACATCGATCGTGGCCGCGCCGGTCGTCAGGGCCACCGTCCCTGTCGAGGCATTGAAGATGCCACCGGCCGTGTGAGTGAAGTCGCCGCGCACCGAGAGGGTTCCGGTCGTGGCGGTGAAGGCACCGCCACCCAGCGCGAACGGGCCGTTGATGGTGATCGCATTCGTGCCGCCTGAAAAGGTCCCGCCCGACTGGCTCCACCCGGTCGCCCCGACCGTCACCGCAGAGCCCGCTGGTTGGCTGATCGTGCCCGTGTAGGGCGCGCCGATGTCGATCCCAAGGACACTGACATTGACGTTGACTACGACGTTCTTGGCACTTGTGCCGTCGAATGTCGCTACGTCCAGGACACCCGGGATCAGGCCGCCGACCCAGTTCGCAGCGTCGTTCCAGTTGTTGGTCGCACCACCACCATTCCAGGTGCGCGTGGCGCCCTGAGCTGGATTGGCGAGAAGGAAGGCCCAGGCGATCGTGGCCACGGCAGGCAGGATGAGCGCCCGCCATGGATCCGCCAGACCGTGTCGCGGAAAGCGCTCAGGCGCGAACACGATCACCGTCTGCGGGGGAACCGAGCGGTTGCGCCGTCTGACCTGGTCATATGCCCGGAGCCAGCAAGGTGTGGAACGCACGAATCCCCTCGAGCTGCTGCCTGGCCAGCACGAACCAGGGATCCCAAGGAGCGGTCCTGCTTCCGATTCCGCAGGCATCCGCGGCGCGCGCGAGTCGAGCCTACTCCATCGGAGGAGGCACGGACCGGTCGATCAGCTGGACCGCCACGCGATCGCGTGTCCAGCCAACGCCGGCGGAGAGCGTGATGTCAGTCGCCCACCAACGTGACGCCGACCATCCGATGGTAGTGCGAGACGAACACGTCCCGGTGCACGACGCCACCGTCGCCGTTGCGGACCGTGCGGGTCACCGACACGCTCTTGCCGTCCACCGGGTATTCGATGCGCTTGCTCGTCCCACGCGGCAGCGATGAGGTCTTCCTGACGGTGTCGTAGCCACGCACGACGTTGCTGACTGCGGGCCGGCTCCACGACACGGTCCGACCGTTGGGGACGCTCCAGATGTCGAAGCGCACGCTCCCCGGCGACGCGTAGGCCTTGATGAGGATCGGGTGATTCGTGTCGTTGCGGAACCGCATCGACTGGGACCCGGACACCGTCGCGTCCAGCCCGAGCGGATACCTGGTGATGTAGTACCAGTGCGGCGAGCGGGTCACGATGTCCAGGCCACCGCGCGCCGCAGCGTTGAAGAGGGTCGTGGACACGGCGCAGATCCCTCCGGCGAGGGCCCTTCCCTCGACCGTGTGACCACCGACGATGGCTGCGCCCAGGCGATAGCCGGTGCGGAAGCTCACCTCGCCGAGGGCAGCCCAGAAGTCGAAGACCTGACCGGGCCGGACGACGGTCCCGTCGAGCCGTCGTGCGGGGATCGTGATGTTCGCGGCGAAGCCGTTGCGGGCGCTGACCTGGTAGTACGTGGTCCAGGTGCCGACCCGGACGACGAGCGGCGCCTTGCGTGTCGCCTCGCTGGTCGACAGGGTCGGGGCGACCTGCATCGTCTTGATCTTCACCTTCGCATCCGTGCCTGCCCCCTCGGCACGGGCGGCGAGTGCCGCCACGACACCCTTGGCCGTGGCATCGATGTCGAGCGCGCTGCCCAGCCGGGACGCGCTGACGCCGAAGACGCTGCCGGACCGGGTCCGGATGAACTTCGCCTCCGTCGGGTCCCGCTGCAAATCCTTCGCGAAGCGCCTGAGCGCCGCCGGGACCCCGGCCGGATCGACCCGCGGCGCGTAGCTCTCGCCCTGGCCGGTGAACGTGATCCACATGCGGATGCGGGCCGGGTTGATCTTCCACGACCGCGTGCCCTTGGTCAGCACGAGCGTGCTCGCGATCCGCTCCGCGTTCCGCTGCGCGCGTTGTGCGTCGGCGTCGTCGGTGGCCGGAGGGACGCTCACCGCATCGGCATCGAGGCGCATCGACGCTGGGGCCGCGGGATCGAGCAGGGCCGAGCTGATGGCCGGGGCCACGCGGCTCGTGTCGACGGCGACACCCGGCGCGGACGGCGTCATCGAGAAGCCGGCCCTCGACGACGTGACGGTGGCATCCAACGGCTGGCGATAGCCTCGCCCTTCGAACGCCGAGAGCTCCGCCGCGAGGCGATCGCGGTCGAACCGAAGGAGCGGCGGCATCGAGACCGGCTGGAACAGGTGCCGCAGACCGGCGACCACCTCGTCGAAGCGCGTCCCATCTCGACCGACGGCCCCGGCCTTCTCCAGCATCGTCTCGTAGTCGACCGCTCGGCCGACCACGTCGAAGGGGATGACGGCCCATCCGGTCCCGGAATGGACCGTGACCGTGCCGTCCTCGAGTCGACCCATGGCCGGGACGAGGGCGAGCCGGGCTTCGGCCCGCGTCATCCCGCCGATGTCGACCCCGCCGACCTGCACGCCGGGCAGGATCCGATCGGCGTACGCCTGGCGGAATGCGATCAGCGCGAGGGCGATGAGCAGGACTCCCAGCAGCGAGCCGAACACGAACCCACCTGCCGCGCGCCCCGGTCGCGGGACGTGCAGCGCCCGGATCGTCGGGGCGGTCTGCGGAGTGACGGCCATCGGGTGCTCACCCTCACGCGACGCTGGTCGATCCCTGCGTCAAGGGTGGGAGCCTACGACAACGGCGTCGTCACGGGAAGGGGTCGTTTGCCGCCGGAGCGCCGCCGTCGGTCCCACGGAGCCCGAGCGAGCGACCGCGACGCCCGTCCGTGGAGCGTGAGACGTTACGCGGCGAAGGTGTCGCAGTCGTCCGTGTTGCCGCTCCGGAACCCGGTCGTGAACCACTGGACGCGCTGCTCGGCCGAGCCGTGGGTCCACGACTCCGGGCTGATCCGTCCAGTCGTCGCCTGCTGGATGCGATCGTCGCCGACCGCCTGGGCCGCGCTGATGGCCTCCTCGATATCGCCTGGCTCGAGATCGGACGCCGCGGACTTGGCCCAGACGCCGGCCAGACAGTCGGCCTGCAGCTCCTGGCGCACCGACAGGTCGTTCTGGCGGCTGGGGTCCTGCTGCGCAAGCTCCTGCACGCGCTGGGAGATCCCGAGCACGGTCTGGATGTGATGGCCGTACTCGTGCGCGACCACGTAGGCCATCGCGAAGTCCCCGCCTGCAGCGCCAAACCTCGACACCAGCTCATCGAAGAACCCGAGGTCGAGATAGACCTTCTGGTCGGCCGGGCAGTAGAACGGGCCGGTCGCTGACGAGGCAGGCCCACAGGCCGACTGCGTCGAACCCTCGAAGAGGACGAGCTTCGTCTCGGGGTAGTCCTTGCCCGCCGCTCGGAATTCGTCCTCCCAGAACAGTTCGATCGACTCGACGATGTAGGCCAGCTGCGCATCGGTATCGCTCTGGGGCTGAAGCGTCCCGCCCGGCTCCACGGCGCCGCCGCCGAGGCCGCCGAGACCCGGGATCCCGCCGCCGCCGCCACCCAGCACGCCGCTGAACAGCAGGAACAGGACGACCGCGACGATGATGCTCCCGATGCCGCCGCCGGCCTTGCCGCCGGGGATCGGGATCGGGATGCCGCCGCCGCTCCCGCCTCCGAGCATGCCCCCGAAGCCGCCGCCCCCGCCCTGGCCGCGACGGTCCTCGATCCGGCCGAAGCCGGTGTTTCGCTTCCACTTCATGACGTGCTGGACACTCCTCGACGCAAGTAGCGACCAGCGTACGCGCGTCGGCGGGAGTGCCCGTGTCGCAAGGCCATCACCGGACCTTGCAGCGGCATCGCGTGCCGGCCCGCCCCGAGCGGCTGAGCACCCTCCCCCCGCTCAGGCGGACGGACCGCGACCGCCCGCGTATCGATCGATCAGCTCGCCGATCGTCAGCTGACCGAAGCGCTCATCGAGCTGCTCCCGCGCGATCCGCCACATCGAGCGCAGCGGTCTCGGGCCGGACCGATCCAGCTCGCCCAGGCGCACGGCGGCGAACCGCTCGATGCCGGGGACGGCCCGCAGGTCCGCAGCCAGCCGGGTCGCGGCGGCGTCCAGGGTGGTCTCGCGGGTGATCCCGGCCGAGGCCGGACCGCCGGCCGGCGACGCGGGGTGCGCGGGGCCGGCCGCGGTGTCGGTCCGTGGCGTCGGCGGAGCCGAGGCGGCACGCACCGCGCGCTCGGCGTCGGCCATCGCGGCATCGACCGCCTCGGGCGTGGTGAACCGTGGCCCGGACGGCGCGGCCGGCCCGGAGGTGGTCGCGGCGGTGGTCGCTGGACCCGCGCTCGCTGAGGCGGACGACGTCGAAGGTGACGGCGCGGGCCCGGTGGTGGCCGCAGCGCCCGTCGCGCCGCCGCTTGCGGATGCCCCCCCGCCACGGGACGCGGTCGCGCCCCCGCCCCCGGACCCGCCGCCCTTCGACCCGCTTGACGGGCGCGTCTTCGACCCACCCGATGCCGCCTGCCCACCACTCCCGGCGCCACCCATCGCCTCGCCGAGCATCGCCGGGATGTCGATGCCGGTGAGGCCCTTCACGGTCGCGCCCGCCTCGGTGACCGTGCGCGTCACATTGCGGACCATGTCCGAGGCGCCGTCGTTGGACAGCACGGTCAGGTGGTCGATGTTGCCCATGGGCTCCGCGGCCGCACGGACGATGTCGGGCAGCTGCGAGAGGACGGTCTGGATGATGGCGGCCTCGTTGAACTGGCGGTACGCATCGGCCCGGAGGGCGAGGGCCTTGGCCTCCGCCTCCCCTTTCGACAGCACGATGCCCGCCTCGGCATTGCCTTCGAGTGTCGTCTGCTTGGCCGTCGCCTCGGCCGTGACCTCGACCACCCGGGCCTGTGCCTCGCCGGCCAGCTTGACCCGCTCGGCATCGCCCTGGGCCTGGGCGATCGCCGCGCCCTTCGCCCCTTCGGCACGCCGGATCTGGGCGGCCGCATCGGCCTCGGCTGGGCGAACGGTCGTCGCCACCAGCTCCTGTTCCGTACGTGCGGCTTCGAGCTGGGCGAGCTCCGTCTGCTTGCGGGTGACCTCCTGGGTCGCCTCGGCCTCGGCCAGCGGTCCGGCCTGGGCGGCGCGAGCCTGGGCGGCCGCGGTCTGGGTCTCCGTCTCCGCCCGACGCAGTGCCACGTCCCGGGCGGCGTTGATCTTGATCTGCTCGGCCTCCGCCTCGCGGACGGCGGCCTCCTGGTCGGCGGACGCCTTGGCCATGCGGGCGTCGCGTTCGCGGCGAGCGGTCTCCTGCTGGCCGATGAGCTCCATGTACCCCGACTCGTCGCGGATGGCCTGGATCGTGAACGAGTCGATCTGCAGACCGGACGTGGCGAGATCGCCCTTTGCGGCGTCCTGGACGGCCTGCTGGAACTTCTGCCGATCGAGGTTGAGCTCCTCGACGGTCAGCGTCCCGACGATCGACCGCAGGGAGCCCTCCAGCACGTTCTTGACGATCGAGTCGACCGCTTCCTCCTGGGACTCCAGGAAGCGCTCGGCCGCGTTGCGGATCGATTCGTCGTCGGCGCCGATCTTGAACGTGGCGACGCCCTGGACGGCGACCTTGATGCCCTGGCGGGTGACGGCGTCGGCAAGGTTCACGTTGATCTGACGAGCGGTCAGCTTGAGCTTGCCGACCTTGTGGACCAGCGGCAGCACGATGACGCCGCCGCCCCGCACCACCTTGAGGTTCTTGCGGCCGTCGGGCGATCGGTCGCGCTGACCCGAGACGACCAGGGCCTCGTTCGCGCCGGCGACCTTGTAGCGACTCCCGATGTAGCTGATGATCAGGACGACGACGATGATGATCAGGAAGATCGGGATGACCCCGCCCCCGATGAAGTTCAGGATCTCACCCAACGTCGGTCCCTCCCTCATGCGCCGGCTGGCCGCCGGCCGACGCGATGGGCTCCACGATGAGCCCGGAGCCGGCGACGCCGCTCACGCGGACGACCGAGCCGACGGCGATCTCGAGCGCTGACGTCGCGCTGAATTCGTGCGTCTGGCCCTCCGCCTTGACGAGCACACTGCCGTACCGACCGGCCGGGATGCCCACCTGGACGTAGGCGTCGCGGCCGATGAGATCACGAGTCGAGAACGGCTCGGGCGCCTCGGCGCGTCGCAGCGTGCTGAAGATGACGTACGCGAGCAGCAGGCCGACGAGGCCGAAGCCCCCACCCCACATGGCCGCCTGGCCGCCGTGGACATCGAGCACCTGGGTCGCGAACAGGCCACCGACCCCGAACATCGAGACGAATGACAGCAAGAGCGGCATGAGGCTCACGCCGCCGACGTCGAAGTCGAAGATGGCGCCGAGGATGTCGTCGACCAGAACGGTGATCAGCAGCAGGCCACCACCGACCAGCGCGCAGACGACGAAGATGAAGTCCTCGACCGGGATGTCGATCATCGGCGCCGCGGCCCCTCTCCTCCTCCGGCGCGAACGCGTCGGGAGGACAGGATAGCGACCCGCGTCGGGGGTGCGCGTCGATCCCGTGCGGGATCGGTCAGTCGGACGGGCCGAACAGGACCGTGAGCCAGCGCTCCACCGGCGCGACGTCGTCGTCTCGCGCGCCGATCCGCAGGGCGGCCGAACCCGGTGCGTCGGCAGGCAGGGTCGGGGCGTCCTTCGCGAGCGTGAACGCGATCTCGCGCCGGCCACCCAGACCGTAGGCACGCCCCTGCTGTTCGATGTAGCGCTGGCGGGCGATCAGATCGAGCTCGCGCTCGAGCGCCCCCACCTCGATGCGCAGCGCGGCGTTCGCCGAGGCGATGTCGACGGCGCGGGCGGTCGCGGCGGACGCCTCGCTGACCTGTCGGGCGAAGGCGATCACGATCCAGGCGGCCAGCATGGTGCTGGCCAGGATCGCGACCCGGCGCCGAGTGATGCCCGCGACCGGCAACGCCGAGAGGTCGGCGACGGCGGTCCCGGCGGTCTGATCGTCGGGCGCGGCGGCGTCGAAGTCGAAGGCGTCGACCGGGTCGAGGCTGGCGCGGCGGGACATGGCGGCGAGCGTAGCTGACGTGTAGCTGGGGTGTCAACCGAGGGATCGTGACAACCAAGCTGTCAAACGAGCGCGCCAGCGTGGGCGTAGACTGGCGCCGATACCGAACATCTGTTCGGTCGCTACGGGGACCTCGTCATGCGCACCTACGCCCCCGCCGACCCCACGACCGTCCTCGACGGCCTCTTGGGCGAGCCATCCCTCGCGCGCGGCGTCGTGCATCACGCGGTCCTGCCTCCACGTGACGCCGTCTACGCCTCCATGCCCACCTGGCTCGATCCCCGGATCGTCGACGGCCTGGCTCGACGCGGGATCGAGCGGCTGTATTCGCACCAGGCTGAGGCGATCGATGCCGTCCATGCCGGCGAGGACGTGGTCGTCGTCACGCCGACCGCATCAGGAAAGACCCTCTGCTACGCGCTGCCTGCGCTGCAGGCCATCGCGGAGGATCCTGCCGCGCGGGCACTCTTCCTGTTCCCCACCAAGGCCCTCGGCCAGGACCAGGTGACGGAGTTCGGGGAGCTGTCGGCCTCGGCCGGGTTGTCGATCATCACCTCGACCTACGACGGGGACACGCCGGCGCCCATCCGATCGGCCGTTCGAGCGGCCGGGCAGGTCGTCGTGACCAACCCGGACATGCTCCACGCGGCGATCCTGCCCCACCACACCAAGTGGTTCCAGCTGTTCGAGCAGCTCAAGCTCATCGTGATCGACGAGCTGCACACCTACCGCGGCGTGTTCGGCGGACACGTCGCGAACGTGCTGCGCCGGCTCATGCGCATCTGCGCGCACTACGGGAGTCGGCCGATCATCGTGTGCTGCTCTGCGACCATCGGGAATCCCGGCGAGCTCGCGACGATGCTGACCGGGCGCCCGGCCCGGCTGGTGGATCGCAACGGGGCCCCGGCCGGGCAACGCCACATCCTGCTGGTCGACCCGCCGGTCATGGAACCGGCGAGCGGCGCTCGCGGATCCGCGGTGACGCTCGCGCAGCGCTGGGCCCTGCCGTTCCTGCGGGCCGGGCGCCAGACGATCGTCTTCGGCCGCTCCCGGGTCGCCGTCGAGCTCCTGCTGACCGGCCTGCGCGAATTGCTCCGCGAGAGCTATGGGCCGCGCAGCCGTGTCCGCGGCTATCGCGGCGGGTACCTGCCGACGGAACGACGTGCCATCGAGCACGGCCTGCGCGACGGCGAGATCCTGGGGGTGGTCGCGACCAACGCGCTGGAGCTCGGCGTGGATATCGGGCGGCTGGATGTCTCGATCCTCGCCGGGTACCCGGGCTCGGTGGCCGGAACCTGGCAGCAGTTCGGGCGGGCCGGTCGACGGCAGGGCCCCAGCGTGTCGGTCCTCGTGGCCTCCGGAGCGCCCGTGGACCAGTACGTGATCCACCATCCGGAGTTCCTGCTCGACGGCACGCCGGAGGAGGCGCGGCTCGATCCGGACAACCTGCACGTCCTGCTCGCGCACCTGCGGGCGGCGACGTTCGAGCTGCCGTTCGAGCCCGGCGAGGTCTTCGGGCCGGGCCCTGCGGACGACCTGCTCGCGTTCCTCGCGGAAGAACGCCATGTCCGGCAGGCCGGCGATGGCCGCTGGTACTGGTCGAGCGAGAACTTCCCGGCCTCGGAGATCTCGCTGCGGACCGCCGCCCCGGAGAACGTCGTCATCATCGATACCACGCCGGACCGCCCGCGGGTCCTCGGCGAGGTCGACCTGTTCAGCGCCCAGGTGCTCGTGCACGAGCGGGCGATCTACATCCACGAATTGGTCCAGTACTACGTGGACCGCCTCGAGTGGCACGAGCGCAAGGCGTACGTCCACAAGGTCGATGTGGACCACTACACGTACGCGAACCGGGCGGTCACGCTCAAGCCGCTCGAGGTCTTCGCGGAGGCGCCCTCGGTCGGTGGCCGGCGGATCCATGGCGAGGTCATGGTCGCCAGCCTCGTGACCCTCTTCAAGAAGCTGAAGTTCCTGACGGACGAGAACGTCGGGTGGGGGCCCATCGACTTGCCGGAGCTCGAGCTCCAGACGACGGCGTACTGGCTGACCGCGGAGCGCGTGCGCGACCACTGGCGACGCGACGAGCTGGATATCGCGCTGCTGGGTGCGGGGCGAGCCATCCAGACGATCGCGGCGGTGCTGCTGATGGTCGATCCGCGCGACCTGGGCCTCGTGACCCAGGTCCGCTCCCCGCACGCCGAGGAACCGACGATCTACCTGTACGAGGCGGTCCCGGGCGGCATCGGGCTCGCCCCGCGACTCTGGGAGCGCCACGAGGAGCTGCTTGCGGGGGCGGCCGCGCTCATCGCGGCGTGCGGGTGCGACGGCGGCTGCCCCGCCTGCACGGGACCTCGTCTCGAGCCGAACGTCGATGCGCGAGCGCTCGCGATGCGGTTGCTCGCCGAGCTCGGCGCCGCCGCGGCTGCGCCGACGGTGGCGGTCTCGTCGACGGCCCTCGCGGCAGGCGCATGACGGCACCGACGCTCGAGGATCGGTCGGCCGACCTCGCCCGGCGGCTCGAGCGGTTTCGCGCCGCCGTCCGCGTCGAGCCCAGCCACGAGACCGATTCCCTCCCCCATGCGCCGATCCCGGGGACCGACCTGGCCGAACGTCTCGCCACGACCCTCGATGGCGAGATCGTGACCGGCCGTGGGGGCCGGTTCGTCCGGATCGAGGGCCGGACGGTGGCCATCGCCGTCGATCGCCGACGGCTGGCACGATTGCCGGGCCAACCGCCCGCCGAGCGGCCGCTCGTCTGTTTGGACACCGAGACGACCGGGCTCGCGACGGCCGCCGGGACCGTGGCGTTCCTCATCGGCCTTGGCTGGTGGCAGGGCGACGACTTCCGCCAGGTCCAGCTGCTGCTCCCGGATCACGCGGATGAAGGGGCGCTGCTCGACGAGCTCGCCAGGCATGTCCCGGCCGACGCGTGGCTGGTGACCTACAACGGTCGCGGGTTCGACTGGCCGCTCCTCGTCGCGCGCTACCGGATGGCACGCCGGGCGGCGCCCGCGCACGACGGTCATCTCGACCTCCTTCCCGTCGTCCGGCGCCTGTTCCGGCACCGGATGGACGATGCTCGGCTGCGGACCGTTGAGCGCTCGTTGCTGGGCCTCGAGCGCCACGACGACGTCGACGGCTGGGACATCCCCGGTCGCTATCTGGGGTTCCTGCGCGGTGGGCCGGCGGCGCCGCTGGCGGCGGTCGTTCGCCACAACGACGAGGACGTGCGCTCCCTCGCCCGACTGATCGCGTTGCTCGACGCCGGCTACACCTCGCCCGAGGCACGTCGCGGTGCGCCGATCGGGGACGTCGCCGGGCTGGCCCGCGCCTTCGTCCGAGCCAGGCGGCCGGAGGAGGCCCTGGCCTGCCTGGACGAGGTCCTGGAGCGAGGCGACGCGCCCGCGCCGGTGGTCGTGGAGGTCCCGCCACCCCCCGCCGCCCCGCCCCGGTCGGACCTGCCGTGGTGGGCTCCACAGGCACGGCCGGACTTCGGCGGCCAGCCGCGACCGCGCGACCACGGACCGTCGAGGTGGCACCGCACGGCGTCGTTCGCCGCGACCTGGGACCCTGCCCGGGTCGCCCTGGACCGGGCCCACCTGCTCAGGCGGCTCGGGCGGTATCCCGAGGCGGCCGACGCCTGGGGCGGCGTCGCGGCGGGACCAGGCAGGACGGCGATCGTGGGCTGGATCGAGCTCGCCAAGCTGCGCGAGCACCGCCTCGGCGATGCCGCGGGCGCCCTCGACGCGACCCTTCGCGGGATCGCCGCCACCGACCGCCGGCGCCAGCTCGGGATGCCGGAGCCGGCCCTCGAGGCCGATCTGCGCAAGCGTCTCGGGCGGCTGCGCCGCCGACGGCCGGTGGATCGCCCTCAGCGCCGGCGGCCGGCGGGCGGCCCGGACCGGCTGCGGGCTGCGGGGTGATGGGTCAGGCGTCCCGCCGGAACGGGACGCGCGGATCGATCGGCTGGCCGGCCCACGTGTCGCGGACCCATCCGTGCGACGGGTCGTCGCAGGCACGCCAGACACGTTCGCCGGGCCCGGCCATCACGTTGAGGTAGTACAGGTCGTAGCCGGGTGCGGCCATCGTCGGGCCGTGCCAGCCGTGCGGGACGAGCACGGTGTCCCCGGTCCCGACCGTCGTGAGCAGCTCGATGGGCCGTTCCGTCGTGCCGTACACGTGCTGGTACGCGAGACCGGGGCCGTGCGGCCCGTCGCCGACGACGTAGTGGTAGATCTCCTCGAGCTCCGTCTCGCCTTCGCGGTCCTCATCATGCTTGTGGGGCGGATACGACCCCCAGTTCCCGCCCGGCGAGAGGACCTCGACCGCGATGAGCCGATCCGCCTCGAAGTGGTCCGGCCTGGCGAAGTTGCGCACTTCGCGGGAGGACGCACCCGCACCACGCAGCTCGATGGCCACCGCCGCGGCCTCGACACGGCGAACCGGGAAGCGGCGTGTGGCGCGGGCGGTCGCCACGACGAACCGTCCGCCGGCCCGGCTCGCGACGTCGACTTCGCATCCCGGCGGCGCGTAGACGAAATCGGTCGGTCCGGCCCACACGCTGGCCCGCCCGGCAAGCGCGTAGTGCTGCCCGTCGATCGTGACGTCGTAGCCACCCTCGAGCGGCAACACGACGACCTCGTCGGCACCGGTCGTGAACGCGAGCTGACCACCGGCCGGGAGCGTAGCCGCCCGCATCCCCGAGACCGCCCAGCCCGCCGTCTCGGGTGTCAGCACGACGGACCAACCGCCGTCGGCGAGCGAGCCCGCGGGTCGGTGGAGGTCGGTCACGAAGCGGTCCGCACGTCCGGGTTGGGAACGAGGGCGTCACCGACCTGGTGGAGCAGCTCGTGGTAGGAGCCGATGAACGCCCGCAGGGTCCGGGCGCTCGGCCCGAACGTGTCGAACTCGGACACGGACAGCCCGTCCGGCTCGTAGGCGCGGACGAAGTCCGGGAAGTTCGACCGAAGCTCGTCGAGGAGCGCGGGGGCGACCTCGTCGTCCATCCGCGGCCGGACCTCGACGGTCGAGGCGTTGAAGCGGCGCTGCCAGACGGCGGGCATGGTGATCACGACGTCGCCGCCGATCAGCTCCGACCAGTGCAGCTGGTGCCGGATCGCCGCCCCCAGCGGCCGGGCGCGCAACCGGCGCGCCGCGAACTCCGCGGAAGCCCGCTTGAAGACGGCCACGCCCGACCACGGCAGGGCGGTCGGGTCGGCCACGATGCCATCGCGTTCGACCTGGACCCGCAGCCAGTCCTCGATGCGGCCCATCATCAGCGTGATGACCGGGCCCATGTGATCGATGGGCAAGCCCTCCGCCTCGCGCCGGCGCAGGCCCCGTTCCACCGACTCCGCGGCCGCGACCGCCTGGGCGACGCTGAAGGAGACCGTTGCGTTGACGCTCACTCCGCGATACGTCGCTTCCTCCATGACCGCCACGCCGACCGACGTCGCGGGGAACTTGACGATGATGTTCGGGGCGAGGCCGTCGAAGTGGACACCCTGGGCGAGCATCCGATCGTAGGAGCGGAAGAGGGTCGGGTCCGTCTGCATCGAGAGGCGGCCCTGGCGGCCGCCGTGGCGCTCGAATGCCGGCAGCAGCAACGGTGCCGCCCGTAGGGACATCTCCTCGACCACGGCCCACGCGAGATCGATCTCGGTCGCGTCCCCGCGCTCACGCGCCAGCTCGCGGACGCGGTCACGCCAGCGCCCTGGATCGGCCTTCCAGACGTCGCTCACGATGGTCGGGTTCGCCGTCGCACCGACCGCGCCGTACGAGATGGCGTACTCGAGCTCGTCGACCGCGCACGAGTCGTTCCAGATGTCCGTCGGGGTGGTCGCGATCGTGCGTCCGAGCGGCGTGTCGGCCAGCAGCGGCCGAACGTCGTGCGTGCGCGTGTTCGTGGCCGCCATCGCCCCTCCTGTCCCCGGCCGGGGCCGGGCCTGCTCCGGGTCCAGCGCGATCGGCGTTGACACCGCGGCGCGCCGTGCTATCGTTCCGCCACCTCAGGGTAATCGATTACGCGGAATGCGCAAGGAGGGGCGTTGACCGAGTCGTCCGCGCGCCGTCGCCTGTCCGGAGCGCAGATCGTGGTCGAGTATCTCGCACGCCAGGGCGTGCCGTTCGTGGCCGGGATCCCCGGGCACGGCAGCTGGGCCGTGACGGACGCCCTCCTCGACCGTCAGGACGACATCCGAACGATCCAGGTCATGCACGAGCAGTCCGCGGTCCACCTGGCGGACGGGTTCTACCGCGCGACGGGTCGACCGATCCTCGCCTTCACGAGCATCGGTCCCGGGGCCACGAACACGGTCGTGGGCATGGCCACCGCCTACGTCGATTTCGACCGCGGTCGCGCTGCTGACCGGCTCGGCGCACACGTACATGCGTGGCGCCGGCCTGCTCCAGGAGCTGGACCGCCGGCACGTCGCCGACAACCCACGCATCTTCGAGCCCGTGGTCAAGGAGTGGTGGCAACCCTCGCGCGTCGACGAGCTCCCGTTCGTCCTCCATCGCGCGTGGAACCAGATGCTGTCGGGCCGACCGGGTCCGATCCTCCTCGACTTGCCGATGGACGTGCTGGCCGAAGCGGCCGACGTCGTCCTGCCCGAGCCCGAACATCGCGAGGCGCGTGGCCGGGTCCGTCCGGCGGCCGACGACATCGAGCGGGCCGCCAGACTCCTGGCCGGTGCGGCCCGACCGGTCATCGTCGCCGGGGGCGGGGCGATCGGGGCGGACGCCGCGACGCAGATCAAGGCCCTTGCGGAACGACTCGGCGCACCGGTCGTGACCACGTGGAACGGGAAGGGCGCGATCGACGAAACGCACGAGCTGGCCGCGCAGACCATCGGCGACACCGCCTCGTCGTGCGGCAACGAGCTCGCCGTCGCCGCCGACGTCATCCTGTCGGTCGGCTGCCGGTTCACCGACTGGTCCGCCTCGTCGTACCGGGCCGGGGTCACCTTCTCGATCCCGCCGACCCGCCTCATCCAGCTCGACATCGACCCGCGCGAGATCGGCAAGAACTACCCAGTCGACGTGGCTCTCGTCGGTGACGCGCTGGCCGGGCTCGCGGACCTCCTCGAGGCGCTCGGCCCCGGGGGAGGTGCCGCGGCCTACCGCGACACGCCGTACTTCGAGGAGATCCAGCGGCGCAAGCGCGAGTGGTTCGAGCGGGTCGAGGTCAAGTCGGGCTCGGACGCCACGCCGATGACCATGGCCCGGGCCGTCCGTGAGATCCAGGCCGCGACCCTCGACGACGCCATCGTGGTCACCGGCGCGGGCCTGCCGCAGGGCATGGTCAAGCAGCGCTGGATGACGCGCGCGCCACGAACGCACATCACCTCGGGTGGCTTCTCGACGATGGGCTTCGAGCTGCCGGCGGCCATCGGCGCGCAGCTCGCCCACCCCGAGCGCCAGGTCATCTCGATCAGCGGCGACGGCAGCTTCCTGCAGTCGATGCAGGAGCTCCAGACGGCGGTCCTGGCCGCCACGCCGGTCTGTGCGGTCATCCTCGACAATTCCGGCTGGATCAGCATCAAGGGCGGCCAGGAGACCTTCTTCGGGCGGCCCGCGTGGACGGACTTCCTGACCCCCGATGGCTCGATCTACTCCCCCGACTTCGCGGCCATCGGGGAGGCGTTCGGGCTCCATGCCGAGCGGGTCGACGACCCGGCCGAGGTGGCTCCGGCGGTCGGGCGGGCGCTGGCGTCGGGGGGTCCCTCCCTCGTCCACGTCAAGGTCGACCGGGACCTCGTCGCGGCAGGCCCCGACAAGACCGGCTGGTGGGATGCGCCGAGTCCGTCGTACCGCCCGGACCTGCACGAACGCTGGCGCGAGGGCGTTGCAGACGAGCAGCACCGATGACGACGAGCACCGCTGCGCCCGACCTGCGCCCCAGGCTCCGCCGGCCGGGAGACGCCCTGTCCGGGGCGTCGATCGGCACCGTGCCGATCCTGTGGAACAACGTCGATCTCGTAGAGCTTCGCCTGGGGACGGACGCCGCCACCCTCCTGGACGAGATCGCCCGCACCGGGTACGAAGGCACACAGCACGGGCTTGGGTTCCCAGCGGGGGCGCAGCTCCGCGATGCCCTCGACGGGCGCCGGCTGCGCCTGGCCGAGGTGTATGCCTCATTGCCCGCCACAGTCGACGGCCCGACGGGGGACGCCGACGCGGTCGGGCGTGAACGGCTCGCCATCCTCACCGACGGCGATGGCGAGGTCCTGACCGTCGCCCTCGACGGGTCCCCCGAACGGGAGCCGACGGCCGGTCGAGCGTCGCGACGCGGCACGCCGGTCCTGACCGACGACGGCTGGCAGCGGCTCGCCGACGTCCTGCACGACCTCGGCCGGGCGACCCGGGAGGCGGGACGGCGAATGGCGTTCCATCCGCACGCGGGGACGTTCGTGGAAACGCCCGAGGAGGTCGAGCGGCTCGTAGCGCTGACCGATCCGGAGCTCGTGCCGCTCTGCCTGGACGTCGGGCACTACCTGGTCGGCGGGGGCGACCCCGCGTGGGCGCTGCGTACCTACGGGGAGCGCGTCACGCACCTCCACCTCAAGGACGTGAGCCCGGAGATCCTCGCCGGCCTGCACGACGACACGGTCGCGGGCTTCGACGACGCCATCCGGGCGCGGCTCTTCACCGAGCTGGGCGCCGGAATCCTGGATCTCGATGGGGTGCTGCAGGCGCTGATCGAGCGTGACTACCGCGGCTGGCTGATGGTCGAACAGGACAGCTGCTGGGGTCCGCCGTCGGAGAGCGCGGCGATCGGCCGGCGCGTCCTCGGGGCGGCCCTCCGCCGCCTGGGCAACCGGACCGGCACCGGGCCGGCGGGGGCGCGTCGATGAGGGTCGGCCTGATCGGGGCCGGTCGGATCGGCCGGCTCCATGCACGCCTGCTGAGCGCCACCCCCGGCATCGACGAGGTCTTCATCGCCGACGCAGACACAAGCCGCGCCGCTGAGGTCGCGGCCGAGGTCGGGGCGACGCCCGCCGGATCCATCGAGGATCTCATCCGGGCGGTCGACGCGACCGTCATCGCGGCGGCCACGACGGCGCACGCGGAGCTCATCCGCGCCTCGATCGGCGCGGGGCGGCCCACGTTCTGCGAGAAGCCGCTCGCCGCCGACCTGGCGGCGACGATCTCGGTGGCCGACGACATCGAGCGGAGCGGCGTCCCCTTCCAGCTCGGCTTCCAGCGCCGCTTCGATCCCGGCTATCGCGAGGCCCGCCGGCTCGTGGAGACGGGCGAGATCGGCACCCTGTACGCGGTCCGTCTGGCGGGCCACGACCCCGCGCCGCCACATGAGAGCTACATCCCGCAGTCCGGTGGATTGTTCCGCGACTTTTCGATCCACGACTTCGATATCCTTCGCTGGCTGAGCGGGCAGGAGGTCGAGGAGGTCTATGCCGACGGCGGTGTGCTGGGGTTCCCGGTCTTCGCGAAGTACGGCGACGTCGATACGGCGGTCGCGACATTGCGCCTGTCGTCGGGGACCCTGTGCGTGCTGACCGTGACCCGGCACGACCCGCTCGGCTACGACGTCCGGGCGGAATTGTTCGGCAGCGGGGACTCGATCAGCGTCGGCCTGGGGCCGCAGACGCCGCTGCGGTCCGTGGAGCCCGGCGTTCCCCCACCGGCCGGCCCGGCGTGGAAGGACTTCCTCATGCGCTTCGAGTCGGCCTATGCTGCCGAATTCGCAGCGTTCGTCGCGGTGGCACGCGGAGAAGCACCAAGTCCCTGCACGGCCCGTGATGGCCTCGCGGCATTGCGCGTCGCCGAGGCCGCGGACCGCTCGCTCCACGACCATCGCCCGGTGCGACTCGCGGAGATCCCCGGCTGAGGGGCCGGAGGAAGGAGGTGTCCATGGCGGCCCTCGGTGGCCGCGTCCCACCAGCGTTCCAGCGGACCCCGCGAGGCGGGGCACGAAAGCGGCCCGTGGCACTCGTCACGGATAGCGGAGGAGATCGAACCGTATGAATCTGCGAACAACGACGCTCGCGGCGCTTGCCGTCGCGGCGATGATCGTCGGGGCCTGCCAGGCGGGCACGCCGACGGGGAGCGGCGCCGCGGCCGGTGGTGGCCTCGACGGTGCACTCGTCAAGCGCGCCGACATCAAGATCGAGTACGTCACACACGGCCAGGCACAGGACGGCTTCTGGGGCGTGGTCCGGAACGGCGTGAAGGCCGGCGCGGCCGACATGGGCGTGACCGCGACCTACAACGCCCCGAACGCCGAGAGCGACATGCCCGGCATGGTCTCGCTCATCGACGCGGCGATCGCCAAGAACCCGACCGGACTGGTCGTCTCGATCCCGAACCCCGATGCGCTCGGGCCGGCGATCAAGAAGGCTGTCGACGCCGGGATCCCGGTCGTGTCGATGAACTCCGGTTCGGACGTGTTCAGGGACCTCGGCGTTCTGGCCCACGTCGGCCAGACCGAATACGAGGCCGGCCTCGGCGCCGGTGAGCGGTTCAAGGCGGCCGGCGTCAAGAACGCCGTCTGCTTCAACCAGGAAGTCGGCAACCAGGCGCTGACCCTTCGCTGCAACGGCTTCTTCATGGGCCTGACGGGCAGCGAGACGGGCGAAGTCCTGACCGGCAACATCTCCGACCCGGCCGGCATGCAGGCGGCGATCGAGGCGGCCCTGCAGGCCGACGCGACCATCGACGGCATCCTGACCCTTGGACCCTCCGTGGCCAAGCCGGCGCTCGACGCCGTCGCGGCCTCGGGCAAGACGATCCATCTCGCGACCTTCGACCTCAGCGCCGACGTGCTGACGGCGATCAAGGACGGGAAGATGGACTTCGCCATCGATCAGCAGCAGTTCCTGCAGGGCTACATGCCGATCGTCATCCTCACGAACTACGCCGAGACGAAGAACCTGCCCACCGGCAACGGCCAGGGCTTGATCATGACCGGCCCAGGGTTCGTGACACAGGCGGACGCCGAGGCCGTCATCGGACTCGCCGCCAAGGGTCTCCGCTGACCTAGCGCTCGCGCGCCGGCGTCACCGGCGCATGGGAGGGACCGGCATCGGTCGGTCCCTCCCGATCAGCTCGGAGGGAACGATGGCGAGCACGACGACCGCGGCCCCGCGAGCCCCCGGCTCGGACCGACTCCGCAACCTGTCCCTGACCCAGCGCATCCTCGCGCGTCCGGCGGCGGGCGCGCTGATCATCGTCGTGTTCGTGTGGGTCGTCTTCGCGGCGATCTCCCTGGCCCGTGGGAACACCGCCTTCATGGGCATCCCGGGCACGCTCAACTACCTCGACGTCGCCGCCCAGGTCGGTATCGTGGCGACCGCCGTCGCCCTGCTCATGATCGCGGGCGAGTTCGACCTGTCGATCGGGTCGATGGTCGGCTTCGCCGGGATCCTGATCGGCATCGGCGTCACCATCTGGGGGCTGCCGGTCTGGCTGTCGATCATCATGGCGATGATCGCGACGACGTTCCTCGGCGTGCTCAACGGCTTCATCGTGGTGCGGACGGGACTCCCGTCGTTCATCGTCACGCTGGCCACGCTGTTCATCATCCGTGGCGCCTCGTCGGTGCTGACCTCGACCGTCACGAACATCACCTACATCCCGATCGACCCGACGCGTATCGAGGGCGACCCGCTGGCCGAGATCTTCGGCTGGAGCCTGCCGGTCACCATCGGTGGTCAGACGGGGACCCTGCAGGTCTCGATCATCCTCTGGATCCTCATCGCGATCGTGGGCGTCTACGTGCTCGGCCGGACCCGGTTCGGCAACTGGATCGCGGGCGTGGGCGGCTCGGCCGGAGCGGCGCGCAACCTCGGCGTCCCCGTGGCTCGGGTCAAGATCGCGCTCTTCGCCATGACGGCCTTATCGGCCTCCATCCTGGCGGCCATCCAGAGCGTGCGGTTCAATTCGGCCGACATCCTGCGCGGCACGGGGATCGAGCTCGACGCGATCACCACCGCGGTCATCGGCGGATCGCTGTTGACCGGCGGCTACGGCTCGGTCGCGGGCACCGCGCTCGGGGCACTCGCGCTCGGGATGGCCCGCCAGGGCATCGTCTTCGCGGATATCAATGCCGACTGGTACAAGATCGCGATCGGCACGCTGCTGCTGGTCGCCGTCGTCCTGAACAACTGGATCCGGCGTCGGTTCGCCGGGCTGACCTAGGAGGGCAGATCCATGGACCCGACCCCCATGACCGACGCCCTCATGGACAGCGCGCCGGCGGCTGCCGCCGCGGATCAGACCCCCTTGCTCGAGGCGCGTGACATCTCGAAGTACTTCGGGGCGGTCGTCGCGCTCGAGGGCGTGTCCCTGATGGTCACAGCGGGCCAGGTGACCTGCCTGCTCGGGGACAACGGCGCCGGCAAGTCGACCCTGATCAAGACGCTGTCCGGTGTCCATCGCCCGGACAAGGGCACGCTCGCGGTCGATGGCCAGCCGGTGGAGTTCGGCTCGCCACGCGACGCGCTCGACGCCGGCATCGCGACGGTCTACCAGGACCTGTCCGTCATGCCGCTGATGAGCGTCACCCGCAACTTCTTCCTCGGCAACGAGCCGACTGTCGGCGTCGGACCGTTCAAGCGGTTCGACCTGCCCACAGCCGCTGGGATCGCCAGGGAGGAGATGAAGCGAATCGGCATCGACGTGCGCGACACCGACCAGGCGGTCGGGACGCTGTCAGGCGGCGAGCGGCAGACCCTGGCGATCGCCCGGGCCGAGTACTTCGGGGCGCGGGTGCTCATCCTCGACGAGCCCACGTCGGCGCTTGGCGTCAAGCAGTCCGCGATCGTGTTGCGCCACATCGTGGCGGCCCGCAACCGGGGGCTCGGCGTCATCTTCATCACCCATAACGTCTCCCACGCCCTGCCGATCGGCGACACGTTCACGATCCTGTCGCGTGGTCGAACCGGCGGCCAGTTCCGCCGGGGCGACGTCGACGCCGAGCAGCTGCACAGTCAGATGGGCGGTGGTGACGAGCTGCACGAGCTCACCCGGGAGCTCGAGGCACTGGCGGCAGCCGAGCGACGACCACCGGCCGGGCGACGACCGCCGGCCGAGCCCCATACGCCGGTGTCGCACTGAGCCGGGGGCGCGCGCACCCTCCGACGTGACCGCGACCATCGGCGACGTCGCGCGTCTGGCCGGGGTCTCGACCGCGACGGTCAGCCGTGTCCTCGCGGGCCTCGGCGGGGCCGGCCCCGAGACCCGTGAACGCGTGCTCGACGCCGCCCGCGAGCTCGGCTACCGACCGTCCGGCGTGGCCCGCTCCCTGAAGCGGCGGACGACCCAGACCCTCGGGCTGATCATCACCGACATCGAGAACCCGTTCTTCCCGCAACTCGTGCGCGCGGTGGAAGACGCCGCGCGCGAGCACGGGTTCGCCCTCCTCCTGTGCAACGCCACCGACGACCCGGACCGCGAGGCGTCGTACCTGGACCTGCTCGTCGACCGCCGCGTGGACGGCGTCGTCATCGCGGTCAGCGGCCTCGGCGCCCGCCACGGGGAGTGGCTTGCGGAGCCGCCGTTGCCGGTCGTCCTCGTGAACACTGTGGCGCCGGGACTGCCCCACCCGTCCATCGCGTCCGACAGCGTCGATGGCGGGCGGCAGGCCGCGGCCCACCTGCTCGACCTCGGCCATCGACGCATCGGCATCCTCGCGGCCGGAGCTCGCAACGCGGACGCGCCGGCCCGGGTCGCCGGCGTTCGGACGGCCCTGGCCGCCGCCGGGCTCGATCCGGATGCCACCCCGGTCGTGGTCGGCGAACCCGACGTCGGCGGCGGCGAGGCGGCCCTCTGCCAGCTGCTCGAGCGTGCGCCCGAGACCACCGGCGTCGTGGCATACAACGACCTGATGGCGATCGGCGCGATGCGCGCGATCCGCGCGTCCGACCGAACGGTGCCGGGCGACATCAGCGTGGTCGGGTTCGATGACGTCGCGATCGCGGCCTACACCGATCCCCCGCTGACGACCATCGCGCAGTCGATCGCCGAGCTGGGTCGCTGGGCCGTCGAGCGACTCGTGGAGCGGCTCGCGAGCACCGAATCGGTCGACCAGAACGGGGGTGAGGACCGCGTGGTGTCGCGGACCGTCCTGCCGGTACGGCTCATCGCGCGCGGCTCCAGCGGCCCGCCGCCAGGCTGAGCGTCGTCAGGGCGCATGCGGAGCGTGCCGGGACTGGCTGCCGCCCCGGCATCAGGCCGACGCGGACGCCTCTGACCAGAACCTGCCGGCCTCGTCGGGCGGGATCGAGGTCACCGTATGGGGCGCGGCGTCGCGCTCGAACCGAGCGAGCAGGGCCGCCAGGTCCGGCACACCGGCCAGGCCCCGGTCCTCGACGACCAGCGAGCCCGCCGCCGCCGCGAACCGCAGGTCGAGCCGTTCGCGGATCGCGGCCCGTCCCGACGCCGCGGCCCGCGGCCCCGTCGTCGGTCCGTCGACCGCCCGGATCCCGGACGCCTGCAGGGCCGCGAGGAACGTGTCGCCGGCGCCGGTCGGATCGACCTCCGCGTCGCTCGCGGGCGAACGGTAGCGCAGCAGCTCGGCGCGGCCGTCGGGTCCGAGACGGATCAGCAGGCCACCCGCGTCACCCTCGGTGACCAGCAGGTCGGTGCCCGGCCCCAGCAGGTCCTCGAGGGCCGCCAGCGGGACGTTCGGCGCCACGTCGTGTCGGCTCACGCCGATCAGGTCGGCACGCCGCAGGACGGGCGATGGGCCGGGCGGCAACTGACGGACCCGCGCGCCGGGCCGCAGGTCGCGCAGGAAGCCCTGCCATGCGACGGCCACGTGAGCGCCGGCGGGGATCCTCGCTGCCCAGTCCTCACGGACCTCGCCGGCGACCGGCACGAGGGACCAGCCGGGTGCCGCCATCCAGTCCCGGGGCAGGTCGACGACGGGGAGCGGGACGCCTGGCTGGACGCAGGTCTGGACCCGCCCGGCCGGCGTCTCGACGTTGTGGTACACGGGGCCCTCGGACAGAGCGACCGGGAGAAACTCGACGCCGGCCTCACGGAGCATCCCGAACTCATGTGCCGCCTCGGCCTCGACATCGACGCCGACCACCGCCGCGGTCCGCAGCCCGAGCCGAGCGGTCGTGAGGGCCGCGTACATGACCCCGCCGCCGATCCGCCACCCACGCGGATCGTCGGGCGCGATATCGCGACAGGCCGAGCCGACGTGCACGACCTCGATCCCGGGTCGAGTCATCCCACCTCCCGCGCGTATACTGCCGGACCCGGCCAGCGAGGATCGATCGAGCGGTGTTCTTCTACGAACTCCACGAGGGCGACGACGAGGTGTACTCCGACGTGCTCGTCGTCAGCGAATCGGAGTGGGAGCCACAGGAGTTCTTCGACCTCGTCCAGCGCATCCGCCTCGACATGCGCGACCAGTACACCGAGGACACGCTGATCGAGGCGATCGCCGCGGTCCTCGAGCGCGATCACGGCTTCGTCTTCGTGAACGACGAGCGCCTCGTCGCGGCAGTCAACGTGTCGACCCAGGATGCCGACAACTTCCTGGCCGATCTCGACGTGGATCCCGACGACGACGATGACGATGATGACGACGACGAGGAGCCGCGGGGCGACTACCGCACCTTGCTCGCCGAGCTGGATCTGGACGACCGCTCCCGCACGAACTGACGGCGCGCGACCTCAGCGGCTGAACAGGATCTCCAGCACGTCACCGTCCTTGACCCGATAGGTCTTGCCTTCGGAGCGTAGCCGACCCGCCTTCCGCGCCTCGCCCATCGACCCGAGCGTGAGGAGGTCCTCGTAGGCCACGGTCTCTGCGCGGATGAAGCCGCGCGCGAGGTCGGTGTGGATCGCACCCGCCGCGTCCACGGCCGTGGACCCCTCCGGGACGGGCCAGGCCCTGACCTCGTCGGGTCCGGCTGTCAGGAACGAGACCAGCCCCAGTAGTCGGTACGAGAGGGCGATGACGCGATCGAGGCTCGACCCGGCGATCCCGAGCTCCTCCATGAACGTCGCGGCCTCGTCCGGCTCGAGCTCACCGAGCTCCATCTCGATCTTCGCCGACAGCGCATCGACCATGGCGTGCTCGTGCTGGTAGCCGGTTGAGATGCGCTCCACGAGTCCCGGGGCGGTCGCAAGGTCGCCCTCGCCCACGTTGAGCAGCACGAGCACGGGTTTCTCGGTGAGGAACCGGAAGCCCCGGATCGCCTTCTGCTCGTCGGCGTCCAGACGCAGGTCGCGGATCGGCGCCCCTGCCTCGAGGCCCTCGTGGATCCGGCGCAGGACGACCTCCTCGCGCTCGGCCGCCTCTCGCTCGGCTTGCGTGCCATGCCGGCCGCTCCCCCCGAGCCGCTCGAGCCTGCGCTCCGTCATGGCAAGGTCCGCAAGCGTGAATTCGAGGTCGAGCTGCTCGAGGTCCCGGGCGGGATCCACACTGCCGGCCGGGTGCGGGTTGGCCGGGTCCTCGAACCCGCGGACGACGTGGAGCAGCGCGTCCGAATCGCGCAACCGCGCCAGGTGGTCGGCGGGGAGCTCCTCGGTGCCGACCCGGCCTTCGGACGAGGCGGGTGGGGCCGGGAGGTCGACGTAGGTCACATCGGCCTGGACAACCTTCTTGGGCTTGAAGATCTCGGCCAGCCGGGCGAGCCGCTCGTCGGGGACCTTGACGACCCCGACGTTGAGCGTGACCCCGCCGTACCCGCCGGTCTCGGCGTGCCCGCGCGTCAGCGTGTTGAAGACGGTCGTCTTGCCCGAACCGGCAAGGCCGACGATGGCGATCTGCATGCCGCCGATCGTAACGGCCGGGGTCCGAAGGCGGGTCCCGGCCTAGTACCCGGCCGCCGGATCGACGACGTTGAGGAGCGGCTCCCCTGCCGCGAACCGGCGCAGGTTGTCGCAGAACAGCTCGACGCTGCGGTCCAGGACGCGGCCGCTCGACCAGGCCGTGTGGGGCGTGACGATGACGTTGTCGAGGTCGTAGAAGGGCGAGGTGGGAGGGAGAGGCTCGTCGCGGAACGTGTCGAGCACTGCCCCGCCGAGCGGGCCCTCGCGCAGCGCGCGCAGCAGGGCACGCTCGTCGATGAGCCGCCCACGGGCGACGTTGATCAACCACGCCCCGGGCTTCACCTGGGCGAGCGTGGCGTCGTCGATCATGCCCTCCGTCTCGGGTGTCAGCGGCGCGGCCAGCACGATGAAGTCCGATTCGCCCAGGAGCTCCGGTAAGGTCTCGGGGCCGCCGACCCGATCGAGCATGGTCTCGCCGAACGAGCGCTCTGCCCCTTCCTTCGCGGATCCGCCGGCCTCGGCCGAATCGGCCTCCGGCGACGCACCGCCCGCCTCGCCTGCACCGGCGTCGCCTGCACCGGCCCCGCCGGCGCCGGGCCCGTCGCCGTCACTGCCCGGCCGGCGGCGGACCGCTACGACCCGGCACCCGAATGCCGTCGCGAGCGCACCCACGGCCCGGCCGATGGAGCCCAGGCCGACGATGCCGACCGTCACGTCGCGCAGCTCCGCGCCCTCGAGCGGCTGCCACGTCCGTTCCTGCTGGAGCTCGAGGAGCTGCGGCAGCCGCCGGCTGACGGCCAGGATCATCATCAGCACGTACTCCGCGATCGGGCGGCTGAACACGCCGCGCGCGTTGGTCACGACCACGCCGCGCTCGAGAGCGGCGGGGGTCAGGGCCCCCTCCACGCCCGACGTCGCCGAATGGACCCAGGCGAGGTTCGGCGCTCGCACCAGCAACCGGTCGAAGGCGTCCGGATTGAGCCAGCCGCGCAGCATGACCTCGACGTCATCGAGCGGACCGTCGGCCAGACCGTCGACGGAGACGGTCACCAGCCGTGCCCCGGGCGCGGCGGCCCGGATGCGTTCGAGGTCCCGTGAGCGATAGCGGGCCGACAGGATCGGGCTGAGCGCGATGGCGGCGGGCGTCCCGCCCGGACCACGGCCCGGTCCTGCTCTCGTCATGACGGGCTCGCGGAGGCCGGCGGCGGACCGTCGAGGACGCGCGCGATCCAGCGTTGCGGGTGCTCGATCTCCCCGTCGCGGGGCAGCGTCTCCGGTCCCTCCCACAGCCTGGCCAGGGCCGCCTTGCCGCGGGCCTCGGCGATGGCGCGAACGAAGATCTCGCCCTTCTTGTACTGCTCCATCTTGAGATCCATGCCGGTGAGTCGCAGCATCGCGCGCTCGAACGGGGTCCGCTTCGAGCGACGCTCGTGGAACCGCGCGCTGATGCGCTCGACGTCGGGCACGAGATCCCGCCCGACCTCGTCCATGACGTAATCGCTGAAGCCCTCGAGCAGGCTCATGACGGCCTGGGTCTCGCGGAACAGCCGGCGCTGCTCCTCGCCCATGATGCGCTCCATCCAGTGCTCGCCGCCGCCTTCCCCACGGAGGGCGCGCCCGAGGCCGCGCATCGCCTCGCGGCCGAACCCGCGGACGTCGCTGCCGAACAGCGTCAACTGCCGCTCCAGGCGCGAGGCGAGGTATGGCCGCAGCCAGGGATGCGCCTCGAATTCGAACGCGTGGGTGGTCTCGTGCAGGGCGATCCAGGTCCGGAACGGCCCGATCGGCACGCCCAGCGTGCGCGCCGTCTCGCGGATGTTCTCCTCGACGAAGAGCAGCCGGCCAGGGGCAGCCTCGGCGGACAGCAGCGCGACGTCGTACTGGCCCAGCACGCGCTGACCCAGGAAGCCGAGCAGCAGCCCCAGCTGGCGGGTCGTGATCCAGCGGTTGGCGAGGGCCATCGTGGCCTTGCCGAGGCCGCTGCCGGCCGGCACGACCTGGTCGAGGAGGTCCTTCTCGAGCTTGCCGATGAGTGACGCGAAGGACGCGGTGTTCGCGCGCACCCAGCCAGCCCGGTCGACGACGCCGGAACGCTCAACGACTCCCGGCAGCTCCGTCGCGAGCGCGCCCGAGAGGGCCGGCACGATGCGGGCCATCGCCTCGGCATAGGCGGGCTCCGCCTCACGAAGCTCGGCCGCGGTCAGCGTGCCGGGAGCGTGCTGCAACCGTCCGATCGCCGCCCGCTCGACGGCCGGCCAATCGACGAGACCCTCGCGCGCGGTCCGTTCCATCCGTCGGCCGACGACGGTGGCGGCCGCGCCCAGGGCCGATCCGATGAGGATGCCCGCCTGCCATGCCCGGTCGTCGCGCCATGACGGGCGCCGCTCGCGACGCGCCATCAGGCGAGCACACCGAGTTCGACCGACTCCACGTCCGGGAAGTCCGTCCCGAACAACCGCCCCGCGAGCTCCCCGAACCGGCGGGAATCGCCCGTGGTCAGCTGGCGATGGCTGGCTGTCGTCTCGGCCGGCGCATCGAGTCCGTTCACGCCGAGCAGCTCGGCCAGCGCGGATGCGGTCGCCGTGGCCGAAATCGACGATCGCCACGCGCTCGCCGACGATGCCCTCGATGATCGGGCGGAGCAACGGGTAATGGGTGCAGCCGAGCAGGAGCGTGTCGATGGTCGCGCCGGGCGGGCGCGGGAAGATCGATTCGCCGTCGGCGTCGCGTTCGCCGAGCAGGGCCGCAAGACTCGCCGCGACCGTGGCCTCGGCCACCGGGCCGCTCAGCTCGCCGGCCTCCACCAGCGGAACGAGATCGGGCGTCGCGTGCTCGTACACCTCGACGGCCGGGTTCTCGTCCTTGATGGCGTTGAAGTACGCATGCGAGCGGATCGTCGCCGGCGTCGCGATCACCCCGACGCGACGGTTGCGCGTCGCCAGCGCCGCCGCCGAGGCACCCGGACGGATGACGCCCAAGACCGGCAGGTCGTAGCGCCGCCGGAAGCCCGCGATTCCCACGGCCGTGGAGGTATTGCAGGCGACCACGAGCGCCTTCACGTCACGCTCGACCAGCGCGTCGAGGGACTGCGTCGAGAACGTCAGGACCTGGTCATCGGGCCGGACCCCGTAGGGGGCCCGCGCGTTGTCGCCCAGGTAGATCGTCGACTCATGAGGGGTGCGCCGGACGATCTCACGGAGGACCGTCAGGCCGCCGACACCGGAGTCGAAGACACCGATCGGTCGCGGGTCTGCCACGGGCCTTAGCGACGCCCGGCGCCGACCGGCGTTCGCGCGGCGCCCATGAGCTCCGCCGCGACACGCGCGACATCCTGGCTGACGGCCGCGTTCGGATCGGCCAGGACGAACGGCACACCCTCGTTGTTGGAGCGGACCACGAGCTGGCCGTCGGACACGACGCTGTGCTCCGGGACCCGGCCCAAGGCCTTCTGCAGGTCGTCGGGCGAGATGCCGCCGGGGCTGTCGGCCCGGTTCACGAGATACCGCACCTTTGACGCCGGATAGCCGATCGAGCGGAACGTGTCGGCCATCGCGATCGTGTTGTGGATGGTCGTCGAGTCGTACGTGACGATCTCCACGATGGTGTCGCTCGCGTCGAGGAAGGCCAGGTTGATGTCGTTGATCGAGCTCGACATGTCGATCACGATCGCCGTATACACCCGGCGCAGCAGCGACAGGATCTTGTCCACGTCGCGGGCGGTGATCATCTCCGCCATCTCGATGCGTGGTGGCGCGAGCAGGATGTCGACGCCCGACGGGTCCCGCCACAGCACGTCGGACAGGTCGGACTCGGCGATCCGGTCGGTCGGCAGGTCGAGGATCGATGGCGCGTCCGCGGGCACCTTGAGGAGCGAGCGCAGGTCGCCGAACTGGACGCTGCCGTCGATGAGCACCGTCCGCTGCCCGAGCTGGCCCATCGAAACGGCCACGTTGAACGCGATCGTGGTCTTGCCGACGCCGCCTTTCGGGGCGAAGACCGAGAACACCCGGGTCGACTCGGTCGACGAGGTGGCCTCGAACTCCTTGCGGACGCCCGAGATGCGGTTCATCAGGTCGAATCCGGAGAACGGCATCGCCAGCACGCCGTAGATGCCGTTGGCCGGGTCGACTTCGACGGGGTTCTGCGGCACGGTCAGCACGATAACGGGGACGTTGAGCTTGGCGGCGTGGATCTGCTCGACCAGCTGGGGGCCCTTGATCCGACCCTGGAGCAGCGCATCGACGAGCACGACGTCGGGCCGGAGCTCGCCGATCTGGGCGAGGGCCTTGCCGCCGTCGGTCAGGACGTCGAGCACCTTGACGGTCTGCTGGGTATTGAGGAGGCCACGGATGTACTGGGCGACCTGCGGCACGTCCTCGACGATCAGGAGGCGGGTCTGGTCACTGCGGTTTGACATGCGTTTCGACGATACCACGCGTTCCGTGCGGAGCGGTCGCCGGCCGCCACGCAGGGCAGCCGTCAGCTTCGCTCGGCGATGAGGACCGCGCGCTCCGAGCCCGGACCGATGGGCGAGAGGTCGTAGCCGCCGGCCAGGACCTCGACCCGCAGGCCGGCATCCTCCGCGAACGCGGCGAGCTCGTCGGCCGACACGAGCCGCAGCCGGTCGTGCCGGACCCAGCGACGCGGCGGCTCACCCTGCCGTCCCTCCTCGTAGATCGCGCTGAGCGCGATCGTGCTCGTGGCGGCATCGTGCTGCGCCGAGCCGACCTTGGTCACGACCGTGCCCGTCTCGGGGTCGGTCCGCGGCCATTCGAGCATGACGCGACCGTCGTAGCGGCCGAGGTCGTCGGCATCCGGTAGCCAGGTGTCGACGGCCGCGAGCCCGCCCGGGGCGAGGTGCGTCGCGAGCGTCCGGAAGGCGTTCCGCTGGTCCTCCCGGCTCGATAGCAGCATGATGGAGTTCAAGGCGATGAACGCGAACGAATACGTTCCCGCGTCGGGCAGCCGCAGGTCGAGCAGGTCAGCCTCGAGGAACGCCAGTCGATCCGCCGGCACGCCGGTCGCCGAGGCCCTGGTCCTGCCCCGATCCAGCATCGCCGGGTCACGGTCCACCGCGGTGACCCGATAGCCCGCAAGGGCGAGCGGGACGGCGAGGCGGCCGCTCCCCGCGGCCAGCTCCAGGATCGGTCCATCCGCCCGGTCGGCGAGCGCCAGGTACAGGTCGAGATCGCCCGGGTCGTTCTCGAGATCGAGGTCGTACAGCCGGGCGAGCGCGGCCGCCGTGGCGGCATCTGGCCGGTCGAGCATGATCCGCGCTGCTACCCGGTGGTGCGGCCCGCGGCCGGTTGCCAGCGGACGGCCGTCCCGTCGCGGCGCCGCACCGCAAGGGCGCTGATCGCCTCGAGCGCGGCCCGGTTGGCGGCCATCGCGGTGGTCTCCGCGTGGTCGTACGGCGGTGACACCTCCACGATGTCCATCCCGGCGAGATCGACCGCGCCGACGACCTGGCGGATGGCCCGCAGCACCTCGCGGGTGAGCATGCCGCCGGGCTCGGGTGTCCCGGTCCCGGGCGCGAGGCCCGGGTCGATGACGTCGATGTCGAGGCTCAGGTAGATGGCGTCGGGACCGTCGAGCGCCTCCTCGATGGCCTGAGCGACGACGGCCTCCGCGCCGCGCTCCTCGATCTCGTGCATGAAGTGGTAGCGCAGGCCCTGTTCCTGCATCCACTCGAAGGTCTCGACCGGCGGCCAATAGCCACGCAAGCCGACCTGCACGAAGTTGCGACCCTGCACCGCACCCAATTCGATGAGCCGGCGCATCGGCGTCCCGTGGCCGGCGAGGACTCCCCAGTCGTCGTTGGCGGTATCGGCGTGGGCATCGAAGTGGACGATCCCGATGCTCCCCGGGCGGCGCACCTCCGCGACGGCCGTCGCGCTCGGCCAGGTGATCGAGTGGTCGCCGCCGAGGATGATCGGGATCGCGCCCGTGTCGGCGACTTCGCGGACCTTGCGGTAGATGAACGCGTGCGCGCGTTCGATCCAGGCCGGGACGATGTTCGCGTCGCCGGCATCGACGACGGTGAGGACATCAAACGGCTCGACCCCCAGCTGCAGCGAATTGATCGAGCCCGACGTGTACTGGGCCTCCCGGATCGCCCGCGGCCCGAAGCGGGCGCCGGGCCGGTGACTCACCGCGTCATCGAACGGCGCGCCGATGATCGCGACGTCGACCCCCCGGCGGCGCAGCTCGTCCGGGTCGGTGATCCACGGCAGGTTCATGAAGGTGGTGGGGCCGACATAGGTCGGCAGCTCGTAGTCGCTGAAGGCCTCGAACGGCTGGTCCCAACCGTTGGCCGCAGCAAAGCCGGGTTCGACGTCCGGGTCGTGGGGGCGCTCGGCCACGTGATTCCTCCGGAGACGGGCGCGGGCCATCGGGTGCGGCCGCGTCGAAGTATCCGTCTCGCTGGGGGCGCCGCCGGTTCGAGAAGAGCGTCCAGCGGGGCGCGCCGGAGCCGATGGTAGCACTGGCCCGGTGCTTGCCGAAGGCGGCCAGGTCCAGCGCCGGGCCAGGGCCGGCCTGCGTGTGGCCGCGGCCGGGCCAGGGCCGGCCTGCGTGCGGCCGCAGACGCTCAGATCAGCCGGCGTGCGGCCGCATTCGCTTCGCTCAGCCGGCGCGGAATTCGGCCCAGGCCGCCTCGACGAGCGCGGGGTCGCAGAACAGCTCGACGGCGGTCTGTGCGACCAGCGTCGCCGCGAGCATCGTCGTCTCATCGGCGCGCGCCGTGGCGGCCGCGTCGCGGAACAGGATGGAGTGGCCCGGCACGCCCTCGTCGCAGATGGCGAGGTCCGGGTGGATCGTCGGGCAGACCCAGCTGACGTTCGCCATGTCGGTGCTGCCCGCATTCGGGTCGTCGCCCATGTCGTCGATGCCGTACGCGGCCATGTTTGCCCGGAAGCGCTCGGCGAGGACCTGGTTGTTGCGCATCGTCGTCGCGCCGCCCGAGACCGTCACCTCCACGGTCGTCCCCGTGGCCAGCGCCGCGGCCTCGCACATCTGGATGAAGCGGGCCTTCATCTCGCCGTAGTACTCCTGATCGTCGCTGCGCAACATGAACCAGGCGGACGTGCGGTCCGGGATGATGTTCGCGGCGGTCCCACCCTCGCGGATGATGCCGTGGACGCGCGAGCTGGGCTTCAGCTGCTGCCGCCACAGCCCGACCGAGCTGAACAACGTTATCAGCGCGTCGAGCGCGTTGCGCCCCTTCCACGGATCGGCGGCGGCGTGCGACTGCAGGCCGGTGAACACGACGTCGACGTCCTCGGACGCGAGCGGATGGCTCTCGACATGGTTCCGGTCGCACGGGTGGTAGAGGAGCGCCGCATCGATGCCCGCGAACAAGCCATCGTCGATCATGATCTGCTTCCCGCTGCCCCGTTCCTCCGCAGGCGTGCCGAGGAAGACGATCTCGCCCGGGAGGTGGTCCGCCACCGCGGCGAGGGCGATCGCCGCGCCCACGCCGGATGCCGCCATGGTGTTGTGGCCACAACCGTGCCCGAGCCCCGGCAGGGCGTCGTACTCGGCGAGGATCCCGATGCGCGGGCCCTCGCCGCCGCGTCCGCCGGCGTGGGTGGCCCGGATCGCCGTCGCGAGGCTGCCAGCGGGATGCTCGACCGCGTATCCGTGCCCCCGCAGGATCTCCGCGATCCAGGTCGCCGCCTGGTGCTCCTCGAAGGCCGGTTCCGGGTTCGCATGGATCCGGTGGGACAGGTCGACGACCTCGGCACGCGCCGCCGCGACCGCGGCCGCGACCCGTGCCTTGAGGGCGGCTTGCGGCTCGGCGGGGCGAACGGCGGTAAGGTCGGGCACGGGTCCTCCGGGGTCGTCGTTGGGGGGTCGGCGGCGCGTCGAGGGGCCGCCAGCCGATGTTAACGCCGCACGAAGGAGCCGGCGTCAGCGTTCCGCGGAGAGGGTGGCCTCCGCCACCGACGCGAGCGCGAGGATGAACAGCGCGATCGGCAGCTCCAGGGCGCCCTGCAGCCGGAGCACGATGAAGATCGCGACGATCAGCCCGATCCAGCCACCGCGACGGGCCGCACGGGTCCAGTCACCACGGTAGGCGATCCGGCGGTGGCGGCCGAACACGACGAGCCAGGCCACGGGCGTCGTCGTGAGACCCACGGCCAGCCCGATGAGTGCCGCCCCGACGAACCCGGCCACCGGATCGGCGATCGGGTCGCGGGTCGTCACGACGAGCGCGACCAGGAGCCAGACGATGCCGGCCGCCGCGAAGATCGCGAGATTGACCAGCCGGTCGCGCGATTCCATCGATAGCGAGTCTAGGGTGTCCGATCCGTCCCACGCCCACGGCCGCACGACGCGCTCCAGTCGCATGATCGATCGTGTCCTCCGTCGTTGCGAGCGAGATGTGAGTGCTCCCCGGACCGGGCACATTGGCCATGGTGGTCCCGCGTGTCACCTCGGGCGGATGCCCTATCGAGCCGCCGCGACGCTCGATGGGCAGATGTCGCGGAACGGGCACCAGGAGCAGGCCATGGCATCCGGTGTCGCGTGGTAGTCGCGGGCGCGGATGCCGGCCGCGGCCGTGGCGATGCGCTCGCGTGCCTTGGCCAGCCGCTTGGGGTCGACGTCGATCTTTCCGACCAGGCCCGAGTCGAGGAAATGCAGGGCGACCTGGTCCGGCAGCCGGCCGGTCAGCGCCTCGTAGCCCATTGCGTAGATCTGGAGCTGTAGCGACTCCCGAGCGCGTTGCCGGGCACGGGCCGGATCGCGCAGGTCCGATGACTTGTAATCGGTGATCGTCACGTGCTCGCGGCCGAGGATCCCGAGCGTCGGGGTCACATGGTCGGCCGTGGGAGCCGGGCTGGCCGGGTCACGGGGGTCGTCGGCCGATACAGGCTGGATGTCGACCCGGTCCCACCGGCCGCGCACGCGGTCACCGCCGAGGGTGAAGCTGAACTCGCGTTCCACGTACGTCGGGATGACCGCGTCCGGGAGGAGCTGCTCCTCGCGGAAGCGGCGCAGGGCGATCCGGGCGCCGGCGAGGCGGGCCTCCTCATGCTCCCGACTCACGAATCCCTCGTTCGACCAGGCGGACTCGAGGACCTCGTCCAGCTCCGCTTCCGACATCACGTGGCCGCGGGCGTGGCGATGGTGGAACAGCTGCACCACCTTATGCATCGCCGCGCCGTACACGAGGGCATGATGCGGCGCGGTCGGGACGCGCAGCACGTGCCCGTACTTGTACTTGAGCGGACAGGTCAGGTACGCGTCGATCTGGCCGAAGCTCAGGCTGAGCGGATCGTCGATCGGGCCGCGCTCTGCCTCGACCGGCACATCGACCGCGGCGAAGGACGCGAGCCGTTCCTCCGCCGAGGCGGGCACCATGCCGGCACCAGGCGCCGGTGCTGTGGCCGGCAGGTCCAGCGCCTCCATGACGAAGGGCGAGACCCGACGGGCACGGGCGCCGCCGTAGTCGGCGGCGTGCGACAGGATGAGCTCGTCGCGGGCCCGGGTCATCGCTACGTAGCAGAGCCGGCGCTCCTCCGCGAGCGACCGTTCCGGGGTCGGGATGTCGCCGCGCCCGAGGCCGGCCGGCAATGCCAGGGGATCCGCCCGCCCGTTGCCCGGGAACCTCCCGGCCACCATCCCAGGCAGGTAGACGACGGGAAACTCCAGGCCCTTCGCCTTGTGGACGGTCAGCACCGCGACCGCATCCGCATCGGGATCGAGGTCAGCCGTCGCCGGGTCGTCACCGGCATCGATCAAGGTCTGAAGGTGCCCCGCCACGAACATCGCCCGGTCGTCGGCGAGGAGGGCCGACTGGGCGCGGATGATGTCGAAGAAGCGAGCGACATTGCCGAGCCCCTCCTCCGCGGCGGTCGTCGGCGTCCGTGCCAGGCGAGCCAGCAGCCCGCTGTCGCGGAGGAAGGCGTACAGCACCTCCCCGGCAGGCCGATCGTGGGCCATGGCGGTGTAGCGCCTCAGGTCCTCGACCAGGCGGTGGACGGACTGCCGGGTCGCCGGAGATAGCCGCAGGATGCCGGGCTGCCGCTCGAGCTCATCGAGCGTGTCCCAGACGGAGCGGTTGCGTCGGCGTGCGGTGTTCACGATCGCCGTCAGGTCTTCCCCGCCGAGCCCATACACCTCCGACGCGGCCAGGGCATAGAGGTCCACGCTCGAACCCGGGTCGGCCACGGCCCGCAGGAACGACATCAAGAGGCGAACCTCAGGTCGGGCGTAGAGGCCCGAGGATCCCGAGAATCGCCATGGGATCGCGGCCACGTTGAGGGCTCGCAGGACCGGGTCGGCATGGCCGTTCGCCCGGACGAGCACGGCGTGCTCGCGTGGCCGAGCGCCGGCTGCCATGCGACGGGCGATGTCGCCCGCGATCCAATCGGCCTCCTCCGATCCCGTCGCGAAGGCCTCCAGGCGGACCGGGGCCGCAGCACCGTCGCGCCGCTCCGCCTTCAGCCGCTTCGTGATGCCGGACTGGACCTCGAGGCGATCGGGGTCGTTGAAGCGGACGAGCCGATAGGACGCATCCAGGATGGGCGCCGGCGAACGATAGTTCCGCCGCAGCACGACCGTCCTGGCACCCTGGTAGCGCGCCTCGAAGTCGAGGATGTTGCCCACGGCCGCCCCGCGGAAGGCATAGATGGCCTGGTCGTCGTCGCCGACGACCGTGACGTTGCGATGTGGCTCCGCGAGGAGGGAGACGAGCTCCGCCTGGGCGCGGTTCGTGTCCTGGAACTCGTCGACGAGGATGTACCGGAAGCGTCCGGCGATCGCCGCCCGCGCCGACGCGGAATCGCGCACGAGGCGCAGGGCGAGCGCGACCTGGTCGCCGAAATCGATGAAGCCGTTCGCCGCGAGCAGTTCCTGGTAGCGGCCGAACGCGCGCGCGAGCTCCATCTGCCGACGCGCATCCTCGGCGAGCGATGCCGCGCGCTCACGGTCCGTCGATCCAACCGCCGCATCCGCCAGGACCACGGCCTCTGCCGCGACGCGGTCCGCATGGGCGGCATAGGTCGCGGGGGTGATGTCCTCGTCCTTGCAGCGGCTGAACAGTGTCGCGAGCGCGCCAAGGAAGCGGGTCGGGTCGCCCAGCGGCCGGTACTCCTCCAGCTCGAACTCGTACAGATGCTCGCGAAGGAAGATGACGACCTCCGCGCGCGACAGGACGCGAACGTCCGGCGCGAGCCCGAGCTCCAGCGCGAACTCGCGGATGAGCCGGTCGCCGAACGCGTGGAACGTCGCGATCGACGTATCCGTGTAGCCGTACGGGACGAGCTGGTCGACCCGGACGGCCATCTCGTCCGCCGCCTTGTCCGTGAAGGTCAGCGCCAGGATCTCCGACGGCCGCGCCCGGCGCGATGCGATGAGCCACGCGATCCGCCGGGTGATGACCTGGGTCTTGCCGGTCCCCGCCCCTGCGACGACGAGCAGCGGCCCCTCCCCGTGCGTCACCGCGCGGAGCTGGTCAGGGTTGAGGCCACCGAGCAGCGCCTCCATGCCGCTCCGCCCTTCGGCGACACCCGTCGCGGCAGGATCCATGACCGGGACGAGCTCTCGCCACGCGGGGATCTGCTCGAGCGGGACCGGGCCGCGACGACGGGCGCGAACGACCGGCCTGGTCACGGTCGAGGGGACGGTCGAGGCGGCGCGGGGGTCGGCGATGGCGGCCATGTGCGGACCATCGCCGACCGGTGTGACACCTAGGCTGTCAGGCGCTTGCCTGGCGGATCGCGGCCGTCTCCTCGTCGGACAGCGCCGCGTCCGAGCGCCCGCCGCGGATGGCCTTCGCGTACACCCGCGTCCCCGAGCGGGCATGGAGGCTCGAGAGGACCCAGCCGTTGCCTTCGGCATCGAGCAGCGCGAGCGCGAAGCTCTGGTTGCCGCCGGTTTCCTCGAACGGGTTGTAGCGGACGATCCCGACGCGCTGGAACGCGCGTAACGCGGCCGTCTCCAGGGCGCCCGTGCGCGTGGTCAATCGTTCGACCTCGCGGCTCAGGCCGTAAACCTTCTCGAGGTGCGCGCCCAGCACGTCCTCCAGGCTGCTCCCTTCCTCGCCGCGCGTGATGCCACGCAGGCGGCCATCCACGCGTCCGACCCGCCGTGCGAGGAGGATCACCAGCAAGAGGAGCAGCAGGGTCGCGGCAACGAGCGACGCGAGGATGACACCGAGATAGGGCTGAACGACGGCGTTCAGGTCGATGGGAATGTCCTCCAGGGTAAGGCCGACCGAGTCTAGCAGGGCCCCCTCACCGGCCACGCACCCGGCGGCCACGGTCGGGACGGGGTGCTATCCTCTGCCGCTGGCGGACGCGCTCGAGCCCGTTCCGCCCACCGACCATCCCTGGAAGGCAGTCCGAACCCATGCCCAAGCGTGCACGCGGCGCGAACCGCCCCGGCCAGCGCGCCCCGCTCCAGCGCTCACCAGCGGCCCGCCGTCCATCCGCGGTGCCTCCCCTGGCGAGCCCGATCGCGGCCCCTCGTCCGGCCACACTGACCCCCGAGGAGGAGGCCCGGGCCGCCGAGATCGAGGCGCGCCTCCTCGCTGCCGAGCGGTCGGCGGAGGAGGCGGCCCGCCGGCAGGTCCGTGGGCGACGTGGCGCGGAACGCGAGGCACCCGTTCGCACGGGCTCGATCGCGGTCCGGGCCTCGGAGGAATACGCCTACGTCATGCGCGACATCCGGCGCATCGCGCTGATCGGCGGATCGTTGGTCGTCCTCCTGATCGCCCTGTGGGCCGTGTTCCAGGCAACCGGCATGGGACCTTTCGCGGCCTGAGCCCCCGGCCGTGATCGCGGCCCGTGGCGCTACCATCGGCGGGACATGCCCGCCACTCGCCGCTCTCCCGCTGGCGCCCGCCCTGAGGCGCTCTTCCAGCCGCCGCCCGAGCGACAGCCGCTGGCCGCCCGGATGCGCCCGCGAAACCTCGATGAGTTCGTGGGTCAGGCGCATCTCGTCGGTGAGCGCGGACCCCTGCGCCGAAGCATCGCCCGCGGTCATCTGGCGAGCCTGCTCCTGTGGGGTCCACCGGGCACGGGCAAGACGAGTCTGGCGCGGCTGCTGGCCGGCGAGATCGGCGCCCACTTCTCGACGATCTCGGCGGTCATGGCGGGTGTGGCGGACGTCCGATCGTTGATCGCCGAGGCACAGGACCGCATCGCCCTGCACGGAACGCGGACCGTGCTCTTCCTCGATGAGATCCATCGATTCAACAAGGCCCAGCAGGACGCCCTCCTCCCCCACGTCGAGGACGGCACGATCACGCTGGTGGGCGCCACGACCGAAAACCCATATTTCGAGGTCAACTCGGCACTCCTGTCACGGATGCGGGTCTGGCGCCTGGAACCGCTGAGCGACGAGGACGTGGCGACGGTCGTCCGCCGCGCACTCGACGACACGGAGCGGGGCCTGGCCGGCGTCCTCGGCCCGGAGGGTGGGGTGGCTTTGGCCCAGGACGCCTTCGACCATCTCGTGGGGCTTGCCGGCGGTGACGCTCGCGCGGCGTTGAACGTCCTCGAGGGCGCGACCGCGCTGGCCGAGGGCGAAGGGATCCGTGACGCCGAGGGACGGGTGACCCCGCGGCTCGAGGATGTCGAGTCGGCGGCCCAGCAGCGGGTGCTCGCCTATGACCGCGCTGGCGACGGGCATTACGACACCGTCTCGGCATTCATCAAGAGCCTGCGTGGCAACGACCCCGACGCGGCGCTCTACTGGCTGGCGGCGATGATCGCGGCCGGCGAGGATCCCCGGTTCATCGTCCGGCGACTGATCATCGCCGCGTCGGAGGACGTCGGGAACGCCGATCCCCGGGCGCTCCAGGTGGCTGTCGCCGCGGGCCAGGCCCTCGACCACATCGGCCTGCCCGAGGCGCAGTACGCCATGGCCCAGGCCACTGTCTTCATCGCGCTATCGCCCAAGAGCGACTCCGTGGGCCGTGCGTATTCCGCAGCTCTCGCCGACGTCATCCGGCTCGGATCGCTGCCGGTGCCCAACCACCTGCGCACGGCCGGGGACCGGCGGATGAAGCAGCACGGGATCGGCGTGGGCTACCAGTTCCCGCACGACTTCGAGGGGGACGACGTCCAGCAGCAATACCTGCCCGACGACCTGGTCGACCGCCGGTACTACGTCCCGAACGATCAAGGCCACGAGGTCGCGATCGCGGCCAGGATGGCCGACCGCGAAGCGGCGAGGACCGACAAGCCGCGGCGCAAGAAGCGTCCGGACCCTCCGATGGCGTCGATGAGCGACGCGTTGAAGCCGAACATGGAGAACCGCAAGAGGCTCGCCGAGACCCAGAAGCGCGACGCCGACGGCGCCTGAGAACGGCAGGGCGCGGGTTCTCCGCGGTTCGCCGGAATCAGTCGTTCTTCTTGTCGTTCCCCTTGCCCTTGTCGTCGCCGTTGCCCTTGCCCGGCTTGGCCTCGGCGGGCTCCTCAGCGGGCTCCTCGTCGGCTTCCTCGGCGGATGGCACGGGTGTCGCGGTGACCTCCGGTGCCGGCGTCGCACTCGGCGCCTCGGCGGCGGCATCGCGTCCGTCGCCGGGCGTGCTCCCCATGGCCATGCCGGCGACGAGCGCCAGGGCGAGGACCCCGACGAGCCCGGCCATCGCCAGCGTGCTCCGAGCAGGTCGGGACTGCAGGAGCGGGGCGCTGCCTGACGACCGCGGCGACGGGGCGAGTGCCGAGGCGACGTCGTTCGCCGCGACGGCCTGCGGAGGCTCGAGCGGAGCCGGCGCGGCAACGACACCCGGCGCATCCTGGATCGACGCGGCGGCGGCGGCCGTGGGGAGCGTCACCACCTCGGTCGGGGCCGCTGGATCCGGCGGGATGTCGAGCGATGCTGGTACGCCAGGGAGGCGATGGAGGTCGGCGGCCATCTCGGCCCCGTCCGCATAGCGGTCGGCAGGATCGCTCGCAAGGGCACGAGCGAGGACCGCCCAAGTCGAGTCAGTGAGGCCATCGGGGCGGGTCACGGGCGCCGCGGCCGCTTCGACCCGCGCGGCCAGGGTGGTGGCCGGGAATGCCGCGACGCCGGTCAGCATCTCGTACAGGACCGTGCCGAGTCCCCAAACGTCGGTGGCCGGGGTGGCTGGTTCACCGGCGAGCCGCTCCGGAGCGAGATACCGAAGCGTACCCACCACGCCATCCTCCGCCGTGAGCGCCGTCGCGTCCATGAGGCCTGCCGCGATCCCGAAGTCCGACAAGCGCGCGACCCCGTCGTCGCCGATCAGCACGTTCCCGGGCTTGAGGTCGCGGTGGACGATTCCGCGCTCATGGACCGCCGCGAGGCCGTCGGCGACGGCGGCGGCCACAGCCAGGGCTTCGACATCCTCGAACCGATGATCGTCCGCTGCGAGCTCGGCGACGGACCGGCCCGCGACGAACTCCATCACGAGGGCCGGCTCGTCATCGTCGACCACGGCGTCGCGCACACCGACCACATTCGGGTGGCGGATGGTCTCCATGGCCGCCGCTTCGCGCCGGAATCGTTCTCGCGCCCCCTCGTCCGCGATGAGATGCGGGTGAAGCCGCTTGATCGCCACGACCTCACCCGTCCGTTCGTCGTTGGCGCGCCAGACCGACGCCATGCCGCCCATGGCGTGCGCGCCGAGCAGGCGGTATCGGCCCCCCAGCAGTCGTCCGTCCATCGGGTGCTTGTACCACGGAGGACGGCAACGGGGCGATGGCCCATTCGGCGCACTGGCCTTGCAACCCCCTGCCAAGCGTCACACTGGCCATGACCGCGGCGAGGTGCCGCGACCGAGGAGAGCATCGTGCCGCGATCGCCCGTCGCCATCGTCCGCGACCTGCTGCCCCGCTTCGTTCCGCAGGGCGCCCTGCTGCTCTCGGTCCTGACGTTCATCGGCTATTTCCTGGGGCTCGTCCGGGAGCGTGTCCTGAGCCAGACGTTCGGGCTCGGCATCGAGCTCGACGCCTACAAGGCCGCGTTCCTGATCCCCGAGTTGCTGTTCAGCGTGATCGTGGCTAGCGGCCTGGCCGCCCCGTTCATCCCGATCTTCACGGGGCTCAAGCGGGACGCCGGCGACGAGGCCGCGCACGACTTCGGCCGATCGATCCTCACGCTGGCCGTGCTCGTCATGGGGGTCGTGTCGCTCGTGCTGTTCATCATCGCGCCGCTCACGGTCGAGGTAGCGGCGCCCGGCTTCGACGCACCGGCGCGTGCGCTCTACACGGACCTCTTCCGGGTCATGTGCTTCACGCAGCTCCTGTTCGCGGGTTCCATGGCGCTCGGCGAGGTCCTGGTCGCCGAGCGTCGGTTCTTCTTCTACGGGGCAGCGCCCCTGCTCTACAACCTGGGCATCGTCATCGGGACGGTCCTGCTCGTGGACGCCATCGGGATCTTCGCGCCGGCGGTCGGGGCGGTCCTGGGCGCCGCCATGCACCTCGGGATCAGGCTGGTGGGGATCACCCGCACCACGTTCCGCCCCTGGCCACAGCTCCGGCTGCGGACACCGGCGATCGCCGAGTTCTTCCGGCTGCTGGTCCCCAAGGTGGGCAGCGGGCCGATCGACCCGTTGACGTTCATCTTCTTCACGAACCTCGCGTCGACGATCTCGATCGGCAGCGTCACGGTCATCGACCAGGCGCGCAACTTCCAGAGCCTGCCCGTGAGCCTCATCGGGGTGACGTTCGCACTCGCGACCTTCCCGGTCCTTGCCGCCCGGTACGCGGCCCGCGACCGACAAGGGTTCATGTCGATGGTGGTCAGGAACGCCGTCACCATCGGTGCCCTGACGGCGGGCGCCGCGGCCGGCCTGATCATCCTCGGTCCGATCGGCATCGAGATCCTGCTCGGCGGCGGTGAGTTCGGCCCGGACGACGTCGCGCGCACGGCGCAGGTCCTCGCCGTCTTCGCCCTGTCGGTGCCGTTCGAGAGCCTGGGCCACCTGCTCAGTCGGGCGATCTACGCCACCCACCACACGCTCTGGCAGGTCCTCGCGTCGCTGGTCGGGTTCGTCGTGACGGTCGTGACGGCGCAGGCGTTGGTGGACGGCCTCGGTGTGCTCGCCATCCCGGCCGGGTTCACGCTCGGCAGTGCGGTCCGGTGCGTGCTGCTGGTCGCGGTCCTGGCCCGGCGCATCCGTCGGATGCCAAACGCCCCGGTGGCCGACGCCGTCTAGCGGGCGGTCTCGACAGGGACCGTCGGCGCCAACGTGATGTACAGGCCATCACGGTCCGGATACTGCCCCTCCGGTCGCTTCCACGGCAGGAAGTTCCGCTGCATCTCGGCGGTGTCCTGGAAGGTCCCGGGCTTGTCGGACCTTCCCCAGATCGACGAGATCCGCGGGTACCAGGGATCGAGGATGTAGGCGCCCTCGAGCTTGACCTTCTCGAAGATGCTCGGATCGGCGTCAGCACGGAACCCGGTCATCACCCACGTATGGGCACCACGCCAGGCGAGCAGGATGACCGGCGAGTTCGTCTCCTGGATGGCGATGGCCGAATCCAGCAGGGCCCGGCCGCGCGACTCGTATGCCCGGATCTCGTACCCCGGCGCGCCATAGGCGTCCAGCGCCAGGGCCATCGCGGCGGGGCCCCAGTCGCCGTTGTGGCTGTCCGCGTAGGACTCCCAGGCCCGGACCTGGCTCGCGATCTTGCGCTGGGTCGCCACGGAGGTGTTCACCTGGCCCAGCACGGCGAGGACCATCTGCACGCCGGCCGGCGCGCACCAGTCCTTGTGGGCCTGCGTGGCAAAGACGGCGCCAGGGTCGGAGACGATGTCGTAGTCGATCGGCTTGCGCTTGGGTCGCGGCGTCGGCGTCGGGGTGGCGGCCGGGGTGGGTGTGGCCGTGGCTCCCGGTTCCGGCGTGGCCGGCACCGGCGTGACCTCGGGTGTCGGGGACGGGGTCGCCGGCGGTTCGGTGATCCGGACCGTGCCGAGGGTGGCTCGGTCCGGGACGGGGCCCGCCAGGAACCGGTCGACCCGCATCAGCACAGACTGCCAGCGCTCCCCCGCGCCCAGGGTGTCCGTCGCGACCGCGAACACGCCGAGCGTCCCGCCGACGACCGCCAGCAGCAAGACGCCGGTCACGAAGTGGCGCAATCGGCGGCGACGTTGGCCTGGCATACGGCGGTTCACGAGACGATCGACTCCGGCTGGGGCACGCGCTTCTGGACGCCTGACGCCGCCGGAATGCGACGCCGTCGTCGAGCCAGTGTCCGCCAGACGCGGAAAACGTGCCGCCCAGCCTGACCGCGCCGTTCGTGGCACCATCGGTCCAACGGCATCCCAGGCGTCAGCCCGTGCTTCGCCACCAGACCGTCGCGGCCCTGCCCAGCCAAGGAGCGTCCCGTGGACCGTTTCGAGCCCAACCTTCGAATCCCCGGGCCGACGGCCCTGCCCGCCACGGTCCGCGAGGCGGGCGCCCGCCAGATGATCAATCACCGCGGTCCCGAGTTCGCCGCGATGCTCGGCCGCATCCTCGAGGGCATGAAGCCGTACTTCGGCACGGCTTCGGACGTGGCGATGATCACGACCGCCGGCTCCGGCGGACTCGAAGCCGCGATCGTGAACACGCTCTCCCCGGGCGACCACGTGCTCGGCGTGAGCATCGGCTCATTCGGCGACCGTTTCGCCAAGATCGCGGGCGTCTACGGCGCCGATGTGACCCGGCTCGACGCGGAGTGGGGCTATGCCGCGGCACCGGACGAGGTCCGCGAACGCCTGCGCGCCATGCCCGACGTCGGGGCCGTCCTCCTCACCCACAACGAGACATCGACTGGGGTAATGAACCCGATCGGTGACCTCGCCGCCGCGATCCGCGAGGAGCGACCCGACGCCCTCATCCTCGTCGACAGCGTGTCCGGCCTGGGGGCGGTCCCCTTCCAGATGGACGCGTGGGGCGTCGACGTCGTCGTCACGGGCTCCCAGAAGGCGTGGATGTCCGCTCCGGGCCTCGCCATGATCGCCGCGTCGGCGCGGGGCTGGGCCGCCATGGAGACGGCCCGGATGCCGCGCTTCTATCTCGACCTGCGGGCACACCGCGAGGCGGCCGCGTCCGGCCAGACCCCCTTCACGCCGGCCATCGCCGTCGTCTACCAAGTCGACGAGGGCCTGCGGCTGATGGCCGCCGAAGGCGCCGCGAACATCTTCGCGCGGCATGAAGCCTGCGCGGCCGCGGCGCGGGCCGGTCTCGCGGCCCTGGGGTTCGAGCTGTTCGCCGATGCGCGGCACTACTCGCGAACCGTCACGGCCGCCGTCGTCCCCGACGACCTCGACTGGAAGGCTTTCAACACCCAGCTCAAGGCCCGTGGCCTGGTCCTTGCCGGCGGGCAGGGCAAGCTGACCGGCCGCATCTTCCGCCTGGGCCATCTCGGATCGGTCACGCTCGAAGAGATCCTCGGGGCGATCGGCACGCTCGAGATCGTCGCGCTCGAAACAGGGCGGGCGGCCCAGCCAGGTGCCGCCGTGGCCGCCGCCCAGGCGGCCGCCCTCGCGACGTACGGCATCGCCGCCCTCTCCGCCACGCCGGCGGGCGCCGGCGCGTGAAGGTCCTCGTCGCGGAATCGGTCGCGCACGAGGGCATCGAGCTCCTGGCGGCTCGCCACGAGGTGGACGAGCGGATCGGCTGCACCCGCGACGAGCTGACGGCGCTGCTGCCCGATTACGACGCGCTCATCGTCCGCAGCCAGGTCCAGGTCGATGCCGACCTGATCGCCGCGGGATCGCGGCTGGTCGTGATCGGGCGCGCCGGGGTCGGCGTCGACAACGTCGACCTCGAGGCGGCGACGCGCGCCGGGATCACGGTCGTCAACGCGCCGACGGGCAACACGATCGCGGCCGCTGAGCACACGCTCGCGCTCCTCTACGGCGTCGCGCGCCGGACGGCGGCCGCGGACGCGTCCGTGCGGCGCGGGGAGTGGAACCGGACGGAGTTCACGGGGCTGGAGCTGCGCGGTCGGACGCTCGGCATCGTCGGTCTGGGCAAGATCGGCCTGGCGATCGCCGACCGGGCCCGGGCGATGGAGATGATCGTCGTGGGCGTGGATCCGTACGTGACCGCCGAGCAGGCGGCCCATCACGGCGTGGAGCTCGTCGACTTCGATTCGGTGCTGGCGCGCGCCGACATCGTCACCGTCCACGTCCCGCTCACGCGCGCCACGAAGGGACTCATCGGACGCGCGGCCATCGCAAGGCTCAAGCCCGGCGCGATCGTGCTCAACGTGGCTCGGGGCGGGATCGTCGACGAGGGCGCCGTCGCGGACGCCCTGGCCTCGGGTCACCTCGCGGGCGCCGGCATCGACGTCTTCGACGAGGAACCGCCCACGGATTCGCCGCTCCTGACCGCGCCGAACACGCTCCTGACACCGCACCTGGGAGCGTCGACCGCCGAGGCCCAGATCCTCGTCGCCGAGGAGGTCGCGGCGCAGGTGATCGACGTGCTGGACGGTCGGAGCGCGCGCTACGCCGTGAACGCGCCGTTGCTCACGCCAGAGACGGCTCGGGCGATCGGCCCCTACCTGCCGCTCGCCGAGGTCCTCGGCCGGTTCTTCGCCCAGTTCTCGCGCGGGGGCGTGAAGACGCTGACCCTCGAGATCGCGGGCGAGCTGGCGGAGCACGACGGGTCTCCCTTGCGGGCGGCGGTCCTGCGCGGGCTGCTCGAGACCGTGACGACCGAGCGGGTCAACCTCGTCAACGCCGGCGCCCTCGCCAGGGCCCGCGGCATCACCGTCGTGGAACGCAAGACCCCCGACGCCGGCGCGTTCGCGTCCCAGCTCGCCGTGTCGAGCGAGGGTCGGGGCGGCCCGGTGAAGGTCGCCGGCACCGTGGCCGGCGGCGAGCCCCGGATCACCGGCCTCGGTGAGTACCGCCTGGACATGGAGCCGGCCGACGTCATGCTCATCACCCGTCACACCGACAAGCCCGGCATGGTCGGGCGCATCGGGGCGATGCTCGGCGAGGCCGACGTGAACATCAGCGCGATGCACCTCGCCCGCAGCCGGCCACGCGAGGACGCCCTGATGATCCTGGCACTCGACGACGACGTGCCGCGAGCCGTGGAAGACGCCATCCGCGACCTCGACGCCGTCATCGAGCTGTGGGCCATCCGGCTGGGCCGCGACCGTTGATCGCCGGCGGTGACGGCCCGACCCCGCTCATCCCCGCGGGCCTCGACGCGACCCTCGTGCTCGTCCGTCACGGCGAATCCGAATACATCGTCCAGGGGCGCTTCCAGGGCCAGGCCGAGACGCCCCTCTCGCCGACCGGACTCCGCCAGGCTGCCCTCGTCGCCGAACGCCTGGCCCACCCGCATGACCCGCCCGCCATGCCGCTGCCGGAAGGCCCGCTCCGCGAGCTCGTGCATTCACCGTTGCGACGCACGGCCCAGACGGCCGATGCGGTGGCCGCGGCGATGGGGTCGCCACCGGCGGCGCGCCCCGAGCCCGGCTTCCTGGAGATCGGCCAGGGCGAGTGGGAGGGCCTCCACCGCGACGAGATCGAAGCCCGCTTCGCGGACACCCTGGCGGCGTGGCGACGGACGCCGACGACTGCGTGGGCGCCCCGCGGTGAGTCCCTCGCGCAGGTCGCGGCTCGTGTCCGGCCGGCACTCGCCGGGGTGCTCGCCGCCCTCGCGGAAGGTGGCACGCCGGGTTCCCTCGATCGTGACCTCGTGGCGGGCTACGGGCTGCGGGACGGCGACGGCGTTCCGGCCGAGGTGCCGTGGTCGATCGTCGTGGCCCACGACGGGGTCTTCAAGGTCTGCCTGCTGACGCTATTCGACCTGCCCCTCGAACGGTTCTGGATGTGGACGATGGATCTCGCCGCGATCACCGTCGTCGAGTTTCGGGCGGGCCGGGCCGTCCTGCGGGCGCACAACCTGACGGGTCACCTCGCGACCCTGCTCGACGAGGCCGCCCAGGAAGCCCAGGAAGAGCGCAGCCGGAGCGGCGCGCTGTAGGCCGGCCTGGTCGCTGGGCCGGGCTGGCGCGAGCGGGGTGACGCTGGGGCTCGGGGCCTAGCGGATGCGCCGTCGCCGCAGGCGGCGGACGAGCAGCCGCAACAGCCCGACGCGGAGCCGCCGGTGGGCCTCGCGCAGCGTGTGCATGCGGTCGGCCCCGAGCACGCGGCCGCCGTACGCGACTTCCACTTTGGCGTGCGCCACGGTCTGGAGCTCGGGGCGGACGGTCGGGACCATGTCGCCCAGCGCGCCCGCGTACTCGTAGACCGTCTGGTTCGGTCGCGGAGCGAAGCCCAATCGCGACGCCAGCCGCGTCACCGAGCCGTACGTTCCCTCGGCCGACACCGGGCCGCGCGGGCCGCGCTGCCAGGCGACCGCCCCGATCGCCGCTACCACCACCGCCAGCAGGATCGAGACGGCGATGAGCGGACCCGTCGATCCGGGCGTCCGGGGACCGCCGGTCAGGCCACCGCCGCCGGGCTGGTCGCGGGGCAAGGTCTCCTGTGGTCGCAGGAAGCCGGGGCTGCGCGATGCCCTGGCGGTGGCACTCGCCTCGGGGCGGCCGGACGGCAGTGGCGCGAGCCGCGCGACCGATCCGGTCGGGTCGAAGTCGATCCAGCCGTAGCCCGGGAAGTAGACCTGCACCCAGGCGTGGGAATCGCTGTTGCGCACGACCGATACGCCGGTCCCGTCCCTGCCGTCGCCCGGCAAGAAGCCCTCGACCAGCCGGGTCGGGACGCCCATCTCCCGGAGCAGCACCGCCATCGTCGAGGCGTAGTACTCGCAGTACCCGCGCTTGATCCGGGCGAAGCACTCCACGATCGAGATGTCCGAGCAGTCGTGGTCGCGCACGTCGGTGTCGTACTCGAACCTGGTCGTATCGCGCAGGAGGTCGCGGGTCGTGTCGGCCAGGTCATACGGCGTCGCCTGGGCGCCGGCGATGGAGCGGATCTCGGCCAGCAGCGCAAGCGACGCCTCACCGAGCGCGTCGTCGGCGACCGTGTCGGGCCCGTAGAGCGCCAGGATCTCGGCGGGATAGTCGGCCCCGGCATTGCGCAGCCTGGACTCGGTCGGTCCCCCGTCGGCCTCGGATGTGGGAACGAGGGCCGACACCGTATATGGGGCATCCGACGACTCGCGCCGCAAGCCCTCGAAATAGCCGCCCTCGCCGATCAGCATGACCCCGGTCGACACGTCGACCGAGAAGGGCATCGTGGGCGTGAACACCTCCGAGCGGGGCGCCTGCGGCGTGATCGTGACGACCAGCGGGCGCCGGCCTTCGAGCGCGACCCGGTCGGCGGTGCCGTCGAGGAGCTCGTCCCCGGGCCCGCGCTGGATCGCGCCAGGCTCCGACCGACGCCATCCCGTGCGGTCGAACGTGTGATAGACGACGGCGGCGAGATACGGGAAGTCATCCTCGTCAGACGCCATCTCCACGGTCAGGAACGGGTCGTTATTGGTCGTCCAGGACCCGGTGATCCGGGCGTTCTGCCCGAACGATGGCCCGATCGACCGGCCGGATCCCGATGACGGCAGGAACGGCTCGATGGCACGCGACCATTCGAGCAGCCGGCCGCCCATGTCCGTCCAGGCCCCGGCCAGGGGCGCGGACGCCGCGAAATTCGTCAGGAGCAGCGATCCCACCACGGCGGCCGAGATGAAGACCGTGCCGCCGCGGAGGTACAGGCCGGAGATCGCCGAGGGGTCGCCGATCCGGCGGCGCAGCCAGTCGGATTGCTCGTCGAAGGTGTGGAAGCGCACGAGCAGGAACAGGCCCGCGACCGAGAAGATGACGAGGTAGAGCAGCTGGTCGCGGACCGTCAGCGACATGTTGGCCAGCAGCAGCAGGCCGATCGCAACCACCGCGTTGAGCGGTCGGCGATGCCCGAACGCCGCATAGCTCGCGAATTGCGAGGAGCCCCACACGACGAGACCGAGCACGAACAGGTGATGGCCGTACTCGAATGTCGAGAGGTGCCGGTGGACGATCAGGTCGGACCAGGCCGTGACGACGCTGTCGGCCGTCCGCTCGAACAGCACGCCCGGGGCGGCACCGTCGGGGATCAGCACCCAGCCGACGAGCAGCGTGGTCAGGAGCGCGGCGAACGCGGCGCCGATGAGGTGGGTCGTCCAGCGGCCCCAGCCGACCGTCGGTCCGAGGGCACCGCTGGCCATGCCACCGAGAGCGGCCCAGAACAGGAAGTCGGTCACGTCGCCGTCGCCGAGCACGAGGATCGCGTCGTCCAGGGACCACGCCAGCGACAGGCACAATGCGGCGACGAGGATCAGCGCGAACCAGCCCTGCGCCGGGGCAAGGACCGGGCGTGTTCGACGCCAGACCGGCCGGTCGACCCCGAACGTCATCGACTCAGCACCTCGCCGAGCGCCTTGCCCGGGACGACGGTGAAGGCCGGCAGCTCGTACTCGGCCAGGGCGTGGCGCAGGGCGCGGGCGCGCTTCGCGGCGACCTCGGCCGCCTCCGCGTCGACGCCCGGCTTCTCGCCGCCGGCGGCGGTACGGGCCTCGGCGTCGGCCCGGGCGTAGGCCGCGGCGTCGACCGTCACGACGACGCACGCGACGCCACGTGTGCGCAGGGCCGCGAGCGGGCGGACCCAGGATGGATCGAGCGACGCGGTGACGATCACGGCGGTCATCCCGCGCCGGAGGCGGCCGACCGAGGCGATGAGGGTCTCCACGAGCGGAGAGGACGAGTCGGCCTCGACCGCCGCGAGCAGCTGCATGATCTTCTGATGCTGGCGACCCCCGCGGTCGGCCGGCAGGTAGGCCGTCCGCCCGGCGTTCACGGTCATCCCCACGGCGCGGTTCTCGCCGAGCGCCTTGTCGGCGATGGAGGCGGCTGCGCGGATCGCGGCCTCCGTCGTGGACTCCTCGCCGTGGCCGGCCTGGATCCCGCGCTGGAGGTCGAGGATGATCCAGGCATCGGCGGTCTGCTCCAGGTCGAACTCCTTGACCTGGATCTCGCCATGGCGTGCCGTCGACTTCCAGTGGATCCGGTTCATGCTGTCGCCCGGGGCGTATGGCCGCACGCTCGTCGCCAGGGGCGTCGTCTGCAGCGTGCGTTCGGGCGAGGCGTGGCTACCCTCGAGACTGGCCGCCGGGAGCTTCCACATCGGCAGCGGCTCCAGCCGCGGGTAGACGACGACGCTGACGCCCTGTCCGACGGTGGCCGCGGCCTCGAAGAAGCCGAACGGGTCGCCGGTCCGGATGTGCAGCGGCTCGATGCGGAAGTGGCCTCGGCGGGTCAGCGGCGTCCGGATGAGCCAGGACCGTTCGCTCAGGCCACCGAGCGTGATGGGCCGGCCGGGCAGGCCACCCGGCAGGGTGGTCGGGTTGTGGACCTCCAGCCACGGCTTCGGCACGCGGCTGCCGTTGCGTAGCGTGTAGGTCACGCGCATCCGGTCACCCACGTGCCCGTGGAGCTGGCTGACGGCATAGCCGGCCTCGAGATCGGACAGGCCGAGGCGAACGAGCACGTACGAGCCGCCGACCACGAGGATGCCGAGATAGAGCAGATAGAACAGGAACGGGTAGCCGGTCGAGAACGCCGCGACCACGAGCACCGTCACCAGCACCAACGCCTGCAATCGTCGGAACATCGCCAGTGCCCTTCTCGGGTCCGCCGGGGCGGCGCTACGCGCTCGGGGCGGCCTTGCCGGCCGCGGACGTCCGCAACTCGGTCGGGCCGCCGCCGGTCGGGCGGACGCCGTCGATCGACGTCGAGTCGAGGATCTCGCGGACGACCTGCCCGGCTTGCACGTCGTGGATGGACGAGCTCGTCTTGATGATCAGCCGATGGGCGAGCGCCGGCTCGGCGAGGGCCTTGACGTCGTCAGGGATGACGTAATCGCGCCCGAGGAGCCCGGCCAGCGCCTGGCCGGCGCGATACAGCGCGATGGATCCGCGGGGCGACGCGCCGAGGTACACGTCGGGGTGGTTGCGGGTGGCCCCGACCACGCGGACGATGTAGTCGGCCACCGTCGAGTCGACGTACACCTCGCGGACGGCTTCCTGGAGCCCCCGGAGGGCGTCGACCGCAAGCACTTCCCCGATGTCGTCGAGCGGGTGAGTCCGCTTCTGCTCATCGAGGATGACGATCTCCTCGATCGGCTGGGGATAACCGAGGCCGATGCGCAGCATGAACCGGTCGAGCTGCGCCTCCGGGAGGGCGAACGTGCCCTCGTACTCGATGGGGTTCTGGGTCGCGATGACGAGGAACGGGTCCGGCATCGGGTAGGTCGTGCCGTCGATCGTCGCCTGCCGCTCCTCCATCGATTCGAGCAACGCCGACTGGGTCTTGGGCGTGGCTCGGTTGATCTCGTCCGCGAGCACGACCTGGCTGAAGATGGGGCCCGGCCGAAACTCGAACTCCTGCGTCTTCTGGTTGTAGATCGAGAGGCCCGAGACGTCGGACGGGAGCAGGTCCGGTGTGAACTGGATCCGGCGGAACGTGCAGCCGAGACTCCTGGCGATGGCCTTGGCCAGGACGGTCTTGCCGGTCCCGGGCACATCCTCGATGAGGAGATGGCCCCGACACAGGAGCGCGACCAGGGCGAGCCGCACCTCATGGTGCTTGCCGACGATCACGCGCTCGACGTTGGCGACTACCTTGTCCCCGGTTTCCTGGATCTTCGTCATCTGCCTCTCTCGCGGGGCGGCGGGTGCGACGGTCCGCCGATGGTCGGATGTCCGGAGGATGCGACATGCCACGGTCTGGGTCGGTGGTGTCGAGGGATAGTACGTCGGAACCGTCATTTGGGTTCCGGTGTCGTCCGAGCGTGGCGATCACCGGCCGGACCCGGCCGACCATATCGCCACGGCCTCGCCCGGATTGGCCAGACTTGGGCGATGCCGACCGGTCGTCTCCGAGTGCTGTACGTGATGCATACCGCGGCGCCCGACGGGTCGAGCGCCAGCCTCCAGTATCTGATCGCCCACCTCCCGCGGGACACCGTCGAGCCGTTCGTCGTGAGCCCGGAGGGCCCGGTCGCCGATGCCCTGCGGCGGTCCGGTGTGCCGGTCCTGCCGATCGGCGGGGTCTCGATGCTGCATTCGATCGCCGGGATGCCCCTCCGCGGCCGACGTCACATCGAACTGGGCCGGACGATCCTGAACCTCCGCCACGGGCGGGCCCTGCGCGACGCCATCGAGCTCGTCGGGCCCGATGTCGTCCACCTCAACGAGCGCGGCATGCTCCAGGCCGCGGTCATCGCGCGACGCACCGGCGCGGGGGTCGTGATGCACGCGCGAAGCGTGGCCGACCCGACGCCCGCCTGGCTTGCGCGATTGACCCGGCGGATCGTGCGCCGGCACGTCGATCGCGTCATCGCCATCGATGCGAGCGTCCAGCGCTCGCTCGGCCGGATCACGCCCAGTGTCGTCATCCACAATCCGTTGGCGGCCGCAAGTGGGCCGCCCCACCCAGCGCGGCCGCCGACGACCTCACCGCCTCGTGTGCGGGTCGCGTACGTGACCGGGCTGGCGCCCGCCAAGGGGATCTGGGACCTGATGGCCGCGGCGGAATCGCTCCGCGATCGGCCGGACATCCAGTTCGTGATCGCCGGTGCGAACGGCCGATCGCCGGCCTTCCACCGATCGCTGAGCGGTCGACTGGCCCAAGTCACGGGTCTCATCCCGGACGTGGAGGCGGCCCTCCGGCGACTGGTCCTGGCCAGCGACCTCGGATCGACCGTGGAGCTCGTCGGCCATGTGCCGACCGCCGGCGCCGTCATCCGAGGGTCGGACATCGTCGTCTTCCCGAGTCACCACGATGGTCCGGGCAGGAGCGTGATCGAAGCGGCCAGCGAGGGCGTTCCGTCGGTGGTGGCGCTGAGCCATCGAGTCGAGGACGTGGTGGTCGATGGCGAGACCGGGATCATCGTGCCGCCACGCGACCCCGCCGCGCTGGCCGACGCCATCGTGCGGCTCGCCGACGACCCCGAGCTTCGGACACGCCTGGGTGCCAGCGCCCGCAGCGCGGTCGCCGCGAGGTCGGACCCGACGCTGGTCGCCGACCGGGTGGTGGCGATCTACCGCGAGGTCAGCATCAACCGCGGAACAGCGTCAGCCCCCCGACCCACGCCGTCATCAGGGAGCCGATCGCACCCATGACCGCGAGGAACGGTTCGCCGCCCGCCCATGACGCGACCGCGACCCCGCCGAACAGGACCGCCAGGACGGCGGCGATCGATGCGAGCCCGATCCGCTCGACGAGCGGGCGGCGCTCGGGCGGCGCGGCGTCGGGCTCACTCGCATCGGACCGGTCCGCGGGGTCGGTCGGGTCGGCGTCGGTTCGGTCGTTCGCGTCGGTCATTCGGACGAATCGAGCCACATCTCCATGAGGTTGCCGGCGATCGGGGCGGCCACCTCGGCGCCGCGGCCGGCCTCCTCGACCAGGACCGCGATCGCCACTCGCGGCGCCTCGGCCGGTGCGAAGCCGATGAACCACGAGTGTGGCTCGCCCTGCCCACCGAGCTCGGCCGTGCCCGATTTCCCGGCGGTCGTGACGCCCGGGATCTTCGCCCCGGTCGTGTAGCGCCGGCCACGCTCCGACTCGACCGCCGCGACCATCGCCGCATTGATCGCGGCCGCGTCGCCGCCGTCGATCACCCGCCGGACGGTCTGGGGGCCGATCGTGCGCGACCCACGCTCGCCGACGATCGAGGTGACCAGTCGCGGGCGGATCAGCTCGCCGCCGCTCGCGACCGTGCTGGCGACGAGCGCCATCTGCAGCGGTGTCACGAAGGTCTCACCTTGGCCGTAGGCGGCGTTCGCCAGTTCGACGTCGTCGACGAACCCACCGGGCGCGCTGCCTCGACCGTTCGTGACCTGCGAGATCGCCGTCGGCAACTCGAATGGCAGGGGCTCGCCGAACCCCAGGCGCGCGGCGTACTCGACGAGGTCGGCGCCGCCCGTCTCGAGCCCGGTGAGCGCATACCAGATGTTGCACGACACCTCCGTGGCACCGACGAGGTCCAGGCGCTCCGACCCCGTGAAGCGATGGTGGCCGTCTCGGACCCGGAAGCCGGTGACGAGCAGGCCGTCCTCCTCGGAACGCGGCTGCTCGGGGTAGGTGGTGCGCGGCGTGACGGCACCGGAGCCGAGGCCGGCCACGGCGGTGACGATCTTGAACACCGACCCGGGCACATACCGACCGAGGGTCGCGCGCGGCAGCAACGGCTGGTCACCGTCGTCCTGGAGCGCTGCGAACGTGCGGTCTGCCGTGGCCGGGTCGGCGAGCTCGGACGCCGAGTATGTCGGCGTGGAGGCGAGCGCGAGGACCTCGCCATCGCGAGGATCGAGCATCACGATCGCGCCCTTGCGGTCGCCCAGGGTCCGCACCGCCTCACGCTGCAGGTCGTACGACAGCGCGAGGGTCAGGTCCTTCGGGTCATAGGGATCGGTCCCGAACTTGCGCAGGGCGTCCGAGACGGGGTCGCCGGCCAGCCCCGACAGCTCGGCGTCGTACGCCAGCTCCAATCCGGCTCGGCCGTAACGGCTCGACGCATAGCCCACGACCTGGCTGAACGCACCGCTCCGGTACACCCGGTACAGCTCGCCGTTCGCGTCCTTCTCGTTGCGGACCAGGGACTCGCCGTCGCGAGCCCGGATGATCCCGCGGGGCACGGTCCGTGCGGCCGCGATGACGGCCGGGTCGAGCGGCGATCGGACGAGTTCCGGGGCCTTGATGACCGCCCAGTACCCACCGGCGCCGGCCAGCGTCCCGAAGGCGATCCCGAGCACCAGCGCGACGTGGACGATCGTCCGTCCCAGCGGGCGGCGACGCGACGAGGTGGCGAGCATCACGCCGTCGCTCGACGCAACCGACGGCGCCAACCCGTGGTCTCGCTCGGCGGCGGCGGTGGCTCCACGCCGCGATCGGACAGGGCGAGCAACAACCCGACCACGACCGCGTTCGCCAGCAACGACGAGCCGCCATAGCTCACGAACGGCAGCGTGACGCCGGTCAGCGGCAGGACCTTGAGGTTGCCCGCAGCGATGATGAAGGCCTGGACCCCGACGACCAGGGCCAGCCCGGTGGCGAGGATCGCGCGGAAGTCATCGGCGGCCGAGGCGCCGATCCGCAGCCCACGCTGGATCACGACGAAATACAGGCCGAGGATCGCGATGACGCCCACCAGGCCGAGCTCCTCGCCGAGGGCGGCGAGCGGGAAGTCGGTGTGGACCTCGGGGATCGGCAATCGGCCGCCCACCATCGGCAGCCCCTCTCCCAGACCCGTGCCCAACAGACCGCCCCGCGCGAACGCGTGGAGCGACTGGACGATCTGGTAGCCGGCACCCAGTGGGTCGGCGAACGGGTCCAGCCAGATGTCGACACGGTCTCGCACGTGCCCGAAGAGGCTGGCCATCACCGCGCTGCCGGCGAGGAAGAGGGCAAGCCCGATGACCACGAGGCTCAGGCGGCCGGTCGCCGCGTACGTCAACGCGAGGAACACCGCGAAGAAGAGCAGGGCCGCACCGAGGTCCCGCTGCACGACGACGATGCCGAGGGCGATCGCCCACATCGCCACCATCGGCGCGAGGTACGGCAGTGGCGGCAGGCGGAGCGGGCCCAGCCGCGTGTCCTGCTCGATCAGCAGCGGCCGGTTCTCCGACAGGTAGCCCGCCAGGAACACCACGAGGATCACCTTCAGCAGCTCCGATGGCTGGCCGCTGAACGGCCCCAGCCGAAGCGTCAGCCGCTGGCCCGCCACGTCCGCTCCGAAGATGAACGTCAGCAGGAGCAGGGCGATGCCGACGGCCGCCCACGTGTACTTGTAGCGTCGCAACCAGGCGTCCGAGCGCACCGCGACCGCGAGCGTCGTGGTGACGGCGATCCCCAGGACCAGCCAGACGAGCTGGACGTCGCCGAGGCCGAGTGCGCCGTCGCCCTCCCCGAGGGTCACGAGGTTTTGGGGAAGGCGCTGCATCAGGAGCAGCGAGATGCCGCCGAGCAGGCCCACGACCGGCAGCAGCACCTGGTCGGTGCGCCGGCCCGCCAGGACCTGGGCCACATGCGCCAACGCCAGCGCTCCCAGGTAGACCGCCAGCCCGGGCGCGTCGGCCAGCCCGAACTCCGCATCCCGGCCGAGACGCAGGGACAGGCTGCCCGTCAGCAGCGCCGCGGCCGCCAGGACCAGCAAGCGGGCCTCGACCCAGCGCGGTCGCGGCCGGATCGGCCCGAGGATCCGCGGTAGGGCGATCACCGGGCTGCGACCGCTCGCGGCTGTCACGAGGACCGGGCTCGCTCGAGTCGGAGGCGAACCTGGCCGATCGACATTTCGTCCCCGAACCCGAGCGGCGAAACCCCGTCAACCGCTCGACCGTTGACGAACGTGCCGTTCGTGCTGCCGAGATCCTCGACGTACCAGCTCCGGCCACGGAACGTCAGGACCGCGTGCTCGGACGAGGCGAATGGATCGTCGACGACGATCGCGTTATTCACGTCCCGCCCGAGCGTCGTGATCGCATCGAGATCGAACGAGCGGCCCGCCTCCGGCTCCCCGGCTGGGGACTCGACCACGATCAGGCGACCGGGCGACGCGCCGGGCTCCCGGGCGGCCGCGCGCAGGTCCCGCAGGAGCGAGCCGACGACGCGGGCGAGGAACAGGTACAGCAATGCGAGGAACAGCAGGCGAACCGCCCAGATGACCAGCAGGAACGGATCCATCAGGTCACGTCCCCGGTCGCCTCGACGACGAGGACCGTGTCGCCGAGCTCGATCCGGTCGCCCGCGCCGAGCACCAGCTCGCCGACGGGCGCGCCGTTGACCCGCGAGCCGTTCGTGCTGCCGAGGTCCGTGTAGACGAGGGTCCCGCGCCGGCCGCTGATACGCGCATGGTGCCGCGACACCCGCCCATCGGCCACCACCAGGTCGTTGTCCGCAGCCCGCCCGATCGTGAGGCTCGTGCCGTCGAACTCGTACCAGAACGCGTCGCCGTCGGGCGGAGCGACGCGAAGTCGCGCGGCCGGCGCACTCGGTCGCGGGATCGTGAAGACCATCGTGTCGGTCGGGCCGCCGCCGGCGTCGTCGTCGCGCGGGGTGCCGTCCGCTCGCTCGCCGTCCTCCGCCGCGACCGACGCGGGATCCGGGGCGGCGTCGCGTCGCTCCCGTCCGGCGATCGGATCGGCGAACCTCGCGACCACGCGGATATCGGTGCGATCGACCGTCGTGTCGGCAAGGAGATCGACACGCGGCCGGTCGACCAGTGTGTAGCGGCGGGTCCTGGCGAACACCAGGGCCCCGTCGGCGAGCTCCGACGCCAGGGATCCCGTCATGTCCCCGAACGCCTCGAGGTCGGCGGGATGGAGGTGGATCGCGAACCGGTTCGGCGCGAGGGTCCGATCGGCCGAGGACAGGCGCTCAGCCTCCATCGCGCGCTCGATCCGACGCTGCAGCTGGACGGGCTGGAGGCGTGCACGGAACAGTCGCGCGGACGGACGCTCGAAGAGGCGTTCGAAGAACCGCTCGATGGCGGCCAGCGGCGGCATGGTCGGTCGCGGAGTCTAGCAGAGGGGCTGCTCGGCGCCCCGCAGCGGCCCTCCCACCCGGGACCATCCGCAGCCGGCCCGAAGTACCCCCGGCGGAGGGGCGGGAAAGTCCCTGCGGTATACTCTCGCCCCTGTTCGAGCGGTGCGCCCGCTCAACATGTCCAGCGCACGCCCCGGGGTCCTGATGCCGGAGATCCTCACCGAGTCCTTCTGCGAACGATGTGGCACGCGCTACACGTTCGAATCCGCCGCGCCTCGGGTCGCCCGCCTCAAGGGCATCAGGGTCATGTCGCGCGGTCTCAAGAACTTCGTCATGTCGGACGACACGTCGATGGACGAAGCCTTCGCCGCGGCGCGCAACGAGACCGACCGCGAGGTCACCTCGCAGCAGCTGGACGCGTTCCACAAGACCTTCAACTTCTGCATGTCGTGCCGCCAGTACACCTGCGGCAATTGCTGGAACGAAGCGGAAGGCCGCTGCCTGTCGTGCGCGCCCCTCGGCGGGGGCCTCCTGTCGACTCAGTTCCCCGACCTGGACACCTCCGGCGGGGCGCTCCTGACCAACGGCAGGAACGGGTATGCGCAGACCGAGAACGGGCACGAGGAGGCCTCACCGCTCGACACGCTCGCATGGCCGACGACCGACCTGTTGCCCGATCCCGAGGATGAGGCGCGGGCTGCAGCCGAAGCGCAGGCGGCCGCCGAGACTGAGGCAGCCGCCGCGGCCCAGGCGGCCGCCGAGGCCGAGGCCGCCGAGGCGCGTCGGCGAGCGGAGGAAGCCGCTGCTGCCGAGGCCGAGGAGGCACGCCGCCAGGCGGAGGCGGCAGCCATCGCCGAAGCCGAGGCGGCCGAGGCCCGACGCCGGGCCGAGGCCGCAGCGGCCGCCGAGGCCGAGGCAGAGGCTGCCCGGCGCGAGGCGGAGGTCGAGGCGGCCCGGCGCGAGGCCGAGGCCGCTGCACTTGCCGAGTTCGAGGCCGCCGAGGCACGACTTCAGGCGGAGGCGGCCGCCGCCGCCGAAGCCGAAGCCGCCCGGCGCGAGGCGGAGGCGGCAGCGCTCGCCGAGTTCGAAGCCGCCGAGGCAAGGCGCCAGGCGCTGGCAGCGGCCGCCGCCGAAGCCGAAGCCGCGAGGCTGCACGCCGAGGCCGTCGCCGCCGCCGAAGCCGAAGCCGCGAGGCGTGAGGCGGAGGCCGCCGCTCGAGCGGAGTACGAGGCCGCCGAGGCGCGCCGCCAGGCGGAGGCCGAAGCCGCGGCCGAGGCCCGTCGCAAGGCTGAGGAAGACGCCGCCGCGCAGGCCGCGGCCGCCGAGGCGCGCCGTCAGGCAGACGCGGCAGCCGCCGCGCAGGCGGAAGCCGCCAGGCGGGAGGCAGAGGCCGCAGCCGCGGCGGAGGCCGAGGCCGCGCGACGCGAAACGGAGGCGGCTGCCGCGGCCGAGGCGGCGCGACGCGAGGCAGAGGCTGCCGCTGCCGCGCAGGCCGCAGCCGCAGCCCTGGCCATCCAGGTCGCGGCCGCCGACGCCGCAGCCGCCGAGACCGCGGCCGCCGACGCCAGCCGGGCCGCCGAGACGCCCGACCCGGTGAGCCCTTTCACCGACGCTTCCGAGATGGACGAGCGAGCGGCCGCGGCCGCGGCGCAGACCTTCGATCTCCTCCGCCGGCTGCGTCCGGGGCAGTCGCTGGATGACGAGATCGACGCGTTCGAGCCAGAGGTCTCGACCGCCAGTGGGACCGGCGAGCCCGAGCCTCGTCCCGAGTCGGAGCCCCGTCCCGACGTCGTCCCGCAGCCAACCTGGCAGATCATGGCGCCGGATGGCGCGCCCACCACGCCTGCCACCGTCCCGCCCCCGGGCCCGGCAACCGCGGCCCCCGCCGACCCGATCGCCGCGAGCGCCGAGCCTCAGTGGCCGACCCAGCCCGAGTGGCCCAGTCAGCGACCCGCGGTCGGTCTTCCATTCCTGGGCCGTCCGGCCGCAGCGTCCGGCGGGATCGAGGCGCTCTGGGCCGAGTCTGCCCGCGAGGTCACCGCCCAGACCGACGGCCCGGCCGCACGCCCCACGGGCGTGCAGCCGTGTGTCAGTTGTGGCCTGTCACTCTCCGCGACGGCCAGGTTCTGCCGGCGCTGCGGAACCCGCCAGACCTGACGATCCGGCCTGGGCCATCGCCCGGTCGTCACGAACCCGGACCCACGCCGCGCCCAACAGCAGGATCTGGAACGTGAACGAGAGCCAGGCGAGCGCGACGAACGCCGTGGCCAGCGAGCCCGTGATGAGCGCCGCGCCGATCAGCCGCGGTGCCACGAACAGGAACAACTGGCTGAGCGCCACGATCGCCACGCCCGCGACGAGCGACGGCAGCCAGATGGCGCCCGCGGCGGGTGCTCGCGGCGGCACCACCCGGTAGGCGATCGCGATCGCCAGCACGCCGATGGCAGCCACCACCGGCACGGACTTCAACACGCCACCCAACGCCGAGAGGGCCGGCGAGGAAGCGGGCAGGAGCACTTCGGCTGCAGCCGCCAGCGATCCGCCGACGATGAGGGCGACGACGACGCCGACGAGCCCCGCGACCGACACGAACCCCCTGGCCGTTCGCCGGAACACGTCCCGCTCCCGTCGCTCGGTGAAGATGCGGGCCATGGCGATGTCGAGGGTCACGTAGAACTGGCTGACGGTCCAGACCAGGCCGACGATGCCGACGACCGAGATGATCGCGGCGCCGTCGGAGAGCGTGAGGAGGGCCTGGTCGACCAGGTCGCGCAACGGCGGCAGAAGGGTGCCGATCGCCCTGGCGAGCCGCGCCTGGAGCGTGGGGTCGTCGACGAGCCAGCCCGCGATCCCCAGGGTCACGAGCGCGACCGGGAACGCGGCGAACAACGCCGCGAACGCGAGGCCATTTGCAAGCAGCCCGCCCGGGGCTCGGCCGTACACGTCGAGGACCGTCCGGAGCTCGACGACTCGCGGCCGGTCGAGGAACCGCTCCAGGATCGCCGCCGGCTGCATCCGCCCGCGGGTCAGTCCCGCAGTTCCTCGAACAGGGCCGGCTGCACGGCATCCGCCGGCACGCGACGTGGCGCCGCGATGAGGGCCCGGATCTCACCGCGTCGAACGTATCGCCGACCACCGAGCTTGATGCTCTGGAGCCGGCCGACGCGCGCCCAGCCACCGATGGTCGAGGTCGCGAAATGGACGTTCGCGGCGGCCAGGATGGCCTGCGCCTCAGCCAGCGTGATCCAGTCCGCTGCGGAGGGCATCGGTCAGTCGGCGGTCCGTGCGCGTGACTTCGACGAAGGACCCGTCGCGGCAGATGAGGGTGACCCCTTCTTGGACTCGCCAGTCGCCGAGGTCGAAGCGGGCGGCGATGCGGCGGCACCGTCGGTCGATGCGCCGGCGTCCTTCGAGGCGGGATCCGTCGAGGTGCCGGTCTCGGTCCCGGACGATCCCGCGTCGGACGACCCTTCGTCGCCGCCACCGACGGACGTGGCGCTCTTGACCGCAGCGCGTCGCTCCTTCTTCGCCCAGCCCGAACCCTTGTAATGCACGCTCGCGGCGGTGATGACCTTCCGTACGGGGCCTTTCCCACACAACGGACACGATGTGGGCCCGTCGTCGTGGACACCGTGGATCACCTCGAAGCGTCGAGCGCACGCGGCACAGGCGTAGTCGTACAGGGGCACCTGGTGCGCGCTCCGGGTCAGCCGCGGAGCAGGCGCATGCCGCACTTGGGGCAATAGAACGCCCGCTCGTGCGCCGAGGCGAACCCGCAGTGGGCACACACGAGGCCCCCGCGACCGGCGGCAGGCATGGGTCGCTCGACGGCGGTGAGGCCCATCGCATACTGGTTGGCCAGGACGTTGGTCAGGATGCCGGCCAGCAGCTTCGCCCCGATCCGGTCCGTGTCGCCCCGAACGCCACGACCGCCCCAGCCCACGACCGCGCGGCAGATCATGTCGCCCGTCGCCTCGTCCCAGTGGGCGGCGACACCGCCGAGGATCGCGTTGTACTCCGGATAGCCGCTCGTATCCACCTCACCGTCGAGCAGCGAGCACACGAACGTGTCGAACGCGAGATCGATCGCATCGATCGACTCGAGCACGACCAGGGCGTGACGGGTGATCGGCGAGTGCACGTGGTGGGCGTTCAGCCATTGCATGGCCTCGGACGGACGCGAGATCGTGGGCGTCGCCTGGCTGAACTCGATCGGCAGAGGCTCGACGACCTCGATCTCTTCCTTCGCCAGGCCGACCAGCATCGACGGCAGGTCGGTCATGGCCTGTTGGCCGGCGCGCATCCGCACGCCCTCGCTGGTCTTGCCCGCGTAGTACAGCTTGAGCTGGAAGTCCTGGGCGACGACCTCTTCGGGCAGCACGGCGGACGACATCGGCGCCGGGGTCGCGGCCGCGGCGGCGGCCTCGTTGGCGTTCTTGCGCTTCAGGAAATCGAGCGGCACGGACGAACTCCCGGGAACGGTCAGGATCGGGCGTCATCGTAGCAGGGGCGCCGAGCCCGGGACGCTCGTACTCCGGCCCGCGCGATCCACCGACCTCGGCTAGTCGCGGGCGAGGATCACGACCTCCAACCCACGCAGCTCCAGCATCCCGTCTCCGGTCGGTGCGCCCGGATCACGGTGCGACCCACCGATCGGCCGCCACGGCCCGTTGCCGGCCGCGCCAGGATCGACCGTCGTTCCGCCCTGCCCGAAGTTGGCCACGACCAGAGTCGCCTCGGGGCCGTCCTCGCGCAGGTAGGCCAGCACGTCGTCGCCGCCGAGTTCGAGCCGGCGGAGCAGACCGCGCCGGAGGCTCGCCCGACCGTGCCGCAGCGCGACAAGTCGACGGTAGGTGGCCAGCACCGATTCGGGATCGGCGGCCTGGGCGGCGACGTTCCGGGTGGCGGCATCGTCGGCGAACCGGATCCAGGGGCGACCCGTCGTGAACCCATGGCCCGCTTGCCCGTGCCACGGCATCGGCGAGCGGCAGCCATCCCGGTTCCACCAGGTCCAGCCTTCCTCCACGCGGCGAGCCGGCGGGTCGACGATCTCATCGAACGGGACCTCGACGTCGCGATGGCCGATCTCCTCCCCGTAGTACAGGAACGGCGTGCCGCGCAACGTCAGGATCAGGGCAGCGGCCGCCCGAGCCACCGCGTCCGTATCGTCGATGCCCGCCGAGGCGGCCAACCGGCTGGCGTGTCGGGACTGGTCGTGGTTCGAGAGCGTGACCGTCGGCCAGATGTCGTCGCCGAAGATCGCCTGCCGGCGGTCCAGGACCGCCCGGTACTCGGCGGCCGACCATGGAGCCCGGACCAGTTCCCAGTCGAACACGAGGTGTCGATCGGCGGACAGGCTGGCCGAGGTCTCCGGGCCGCCGTAGAACAGCTCACCGACCGACATCCGGCCCGGTACCTGGTCGACGATGGCGCGGAACCGCGCGATGAGGTCCGGGAAGTCGGGCTGGTCGCGGTCGTAAATGTGCTCCTGGCGATCCCACGCGCTCGTGCCCTCCCGCTCGGGGTTCGAGGGCATGTCGGGATCCTTGAGGAAGATGTTGAAGACGTCCAGCCGGAAGCCATCGACGCCCCGATCGAGCCAGCCACGCACCATCGCGAGCTGCGCCGCCTCGACCGCCGGGTTGCGCCAGTTGACCTCGGGCTGTTCCGAGAGAAACGTGTGCATGTAGAACTGGCCGCGCGCCGGTTCGTACTGCCACGCCGAGCCACCGAAGAACGACAGCCAATTGTTCGGCGGCAGTGGCCGCCCCTCGGCGTCATGGCCGGATGGATCGCGCCACAGGTAGTAGTCGGCGTACGGTCCGTCACGCGATGCCCGGCTGGCCTGGAACCACGGATGCTCGTCGCTGGTGTGGTTCATCACCAGGTCCAGGATCACCCGGAGGCCACGGGCGTGGGCCTCCCGGACGAGCCGGTCGAAGTCATCTTCCGTACCCAGCAGCGGGTCGACGGCTGCGTGATCGCTGACGTCGTAGCCGACGTCCCGCCCGGGGCTCGGGAAGATCGGCGACAGCCAGATGCCGTCGACGCCGAGCCCGTCGGGGCCCAGGTGATCCAGGTGCTCGATGATGCCGGGCAGGTCGCCGATGCCATTCCCGTCGGTGTCGGCGAAGCTGCGCGGATAGATCTGGTAGACGATCCCCTCGCGCCACCACTCGGTCCCGTGGCGGGCAAGGGACGACGCGGGCAGCGTGACGTCGGACATCGAGCCGGAGTCTGCGGGAGCGCCGAGGCCACGGTCAAGGCGAGCCGGGAGGCGATCCGGAGGACCGGGCGCGCGACCCGCCGGGACGTCCCTATACTCGGACGCGATGGCCCATCCCCCTGCCCTTCGGGTGGCGCGCCGCCCGCTGCGTGTCGGCGTCGCGGGCCTCGGGGCCGTCGCCCAGGCGGTCCATCTGCCCCTCCTCGCGCGACTCCCCGAGACGTTCGCGATCGCCGCGCTGTGCGACCTGTCGCCGGGGCTGTTGACCGCGATCGGCGAGCGATATCGCGTCCCGCCGGCACACCGGTACGGTGACGTGGGCGCGATGCTCGACGGCGTCGAGCTCGATGGCCTCATCGTCCTGACGTCCGGGTCGCACGGGGACGTCGCCGAGGCGGCGCTGGCGCGCGGGCTCGCGGTGCTGTCCGAGAAGCCGCTCGCGATGACCCTCGCCGAGGCCGACCGCCTGGCGGTCATCGAGGGGCCGGACCGCGACGGTCAACGGTTGATGGTCGGGTACATGAAGCTCTTCGACCCTGCCGTCGAGGAGGCCGTCCGCGTCGCGCGGGAGCCGGACGGACCGCTGGGAGCCCTTCGCGCGGTCGAGGTCACGGTGCTCCATCCGTCGAGCGAGAGCCAGCTCGCCCACGCCCGCCTGCTGCCGCCCCCTGACGACATCGACCCCGACACGATGACCGGCCTTCGGCAACGCTCCGCACAACTCGACCGGGACGCGCTCGGGCCGGCGGCCCCGGAACTGGGGCGCCTGTACAGCGGCATCCTGCTCGGCAGCATCGTCCATGACCTGGCGGTCGTCCGGGCGGTCGCCGGCGACCCCGTCGCGATCGATCGAGTCGACACGTGGCCGGAGGACGCGTGGCCGCCGTCGGTCGCGATCGATGGTCGCCTGGCCGATGGCGCTCGGATATCGATCGGCTGGCACTTCCTGCCGGCGTATCCCGCCTACCGGGAGGACGTCAGATTCCACCACGAGCGCGGGTCGATCGAGCTGTCGTTCCCGGCGCCCTACCGTCTCCACGAGCCGACGAGTCTCGTGGTCTCGACTGGCGGCGGCGAGACCCGCCGGCGGATGCTCCTCGATTCGGTCGAGGAGGCGTTCGAACGCGAGCTCCTCGCCTTCGCATCGATGGTCACCGACGGCGCGCGCGCCCGGTCGGGGATCGCCGACGGGCGCACCGACATCGTCACGTGCCAGCGCATCGCCGCCCGCCTGGCGGGGGCGGTCGGCGTCGAGATCGGCGGCGAGGCCGCGAGGAGCGCCGGCCCATGACCGAGGCACCCACCGCAGCGCCCCGCACGATCGTCCACCTCGTCCCGCACACCCACTGGGATCGGGAGTGGTACGAGCCCTTCCAGACGTTCCGTCTGCGCCTCGTGGATCTGGTCGACCAGCTGCTCGCGCGGATGGAGGCCGACGGCCGGCTGCGCTTCACCCTCGATGGCCAGTGCGCCACGGTCGACGACTACCTCGAGGTCCGCCCGGAAGCGGAGCCGCTCATCCGTCGACTCGTGGGCGAGGGCCGTCTCGCCATCGGGCCGTGGCAGATCCTCATGGACGAGTTCCTCGTCTCGGGCGAGACGATGGTGCGCAACCTCGAGCTCGGCTGGACTCGCGCGACGGAGCTCGGCGGTGCGATGCGCGTCGGCTATCTGCCCGACATGTTCGGGCACGTCGCCCAGATGCCCCAGATCCTGCGGCGAGCCGGGATCGACCGTGCGGTGGTGTGGCGAGGCGTCCCTGCCGTGATCGATCGCAACACCTTCACCTGGGAATCCCCGGACGGATCGGCCGTCGAGGCGGAGTACCTGGTCGGCGGCTACGGCAACGGCGCGTACCTGTTCGACGTCCCTGACCGGCTGCAGGCCAAGCTCGCCGAGCACGTCGACGCGAACGAGTCGTTCTACGGTCGGAATTCGATCCTCGCGATGTACGGGACCGATCACGCGGTGCCCTCCCCCCGCCTGGCGGATCTCGTCGACGCGGTCAACGCCGATGATTCGCCGGTCGTCGTCCGGATGGAAACGTTGGCGGACTACGCTGCCCGGGCGGATGCCGTCGATGCGCTCGACGGTGCCGCGGCAGGCGCGGACCGGCCACGCTGGGTCGGCGAGCTGCGCTCGGGCGCCCGCGCGAACATGCTGATGAACGTCACGTCGGCCAGGGTGGATGTGAAGATCGCCGCCGGCGGGGCGGAACGACTCCTGGAACGCTACGCCGAGCCGTTGACGGCGTTGCACGCAACGGTCTGGCCGGATCGGCAGCTGGAGCTGGCCTGGCGGCGGGTGGTCGACAACTCGGCGCACGATTCCATCTGCGGCTGTTCGCACGACGATGTCGTCGCGCAGGTCCTGACCCGCTTCGCGGAGGCGGACCAGATCGGCCGTGGCGTGCTCTCCCGTACGCTCGGCGAGATCGCGGGCCGCATCCCGACCGGCCGGTGGGGAGCGATCAACCCCTCCCCCGTCCCGCGCGAGGACTTCGTGGAGTTCGATGTCGCGGTCCCGGCCGAACGGGAGGCGATCGAGCTCCGGGCGGGTGACCGGGTGATCCCGACGCAGGAGTGCGGCCGGGCCGATCCCATCGTCGCCGATCTCAAGCTCCACGGCCGCGAGATCCCCGAGCTGTTCCGGCGGCGCAGACATGGGCGCGAGCTGTTCGGACGCCTGATCAATTCGATCGAGATCGAGCCGGACCACCCGGACGGCACACCCACCCTGCGCGTCTACGCCGACGACCTCCCCGACCCGCACGAGCTGGACGTCGAGGAGCTCCTGCGCCGCGTCGCGGCAGCGGTCCTGGATCGGCCCGACGATGCGTGGCGGGTCACCGTGCGCGCCGCCGAGCGGCGCCGCCTCCTCGCCCGCGTCGCGATGCCCGCCCTCGGCTGGACGGAGATCGAGGTCGTGGATCCTGGCGACCCGTCGGGTGGCGGCCCGGCCGCCGAGGAGGCCGTCACCGATGGCGTCGTGGCGGGAGCGCGCCGGCTCGACAACGGCCTCGTCTCGGTCGAGGTCGACGACGACGGGACCTTCCGGCTGTCGGGCGGCGGCGCGGAGCTGGAGGGGGTGGGCCGGATCGTCGACGGCGGCGACCTCGGCGACAGCTACAACTACGGACCGCCCAGCCCGGACGTCATCGTCGAGACGCCGTCCGCCGTGACGGTCGAGGCCGGCGCGGGTGGCCCGCTGCGCGGGGGCCTCACGATCCGCCGCCGCTTCGACTGGCCGGCCGCGATCGACTCGCGACAGCGCATCCGGACGGCCGCCATTATCCCGACGGACGTCGTCACGGTCCTGGAGCTTCGGGCGGGTGAGCCGTTCCTGCGCGTGGAGGTGACATTCGATAACCGGTCACGCGATCATCGGGTCCGCTTCCATGTGCCCCTCGCCGGGACGGCGTCGGGCAGTGCCGCGGAGGGCCAGTACGCCGTCGTCGAGCGCGGGCTGGAGGTCGAGGCGGGCCACGGTGAGATGCCGCTTCCCACGTTCCCGGCACGCGGCTTCGTGCACGCGGCGGGGGTGAGCGTGCTGCTCGACCACATCGTCGAGTACGAGGTCGTCGACGCTGGGCGCGAGCTCGCCCTCACGCTGTTGCGCTCGTTCGGATGGATCAGCCGGAACTCGAATCCCTACCGCGAGGACCCCGCCGGACCGGAGGTGCCCGTGCCCGCTGCGCAGCTCATCGGCGAACGGACCATGCGCTTCGCCCTCATGCCGCATGGGGGAACCTGGTCGGCGGCGCGGGTCGTCGAGATGGCGGAGCGCTACCAGCACGCCGCGCTCGTCGTTCGCGGGGTCGGGCCCGCCGCGGTCGGCGGGCCGAGCGTGGGCGATGGCCTCGAGCTGGAGGGTCGCGACGTGGTGCTCACGGCCCTCCGACGGCGTGGCGATCGGCTGGAGCTGCGCATCGTGGCCGAGACGGCGGGCACCACCGAGGCGGTCATCCGCGGGGCCTTCGACGCGGCGTGGGACGCCGACCTGCTCGGGCGCCCCATGGGCGCGCTGGCCGTGGAACCCGGCCGCCTGCGGGTCGCGCTGGGGCCGTGGGAGATCAGGACGATCCAGCTGGAGCGACGTGCGGGCCCGCCCTCGGGCGATCCCGCGCCGTGAAGGGCGCATGTCACGCGTGTGTAACGTTGACAGAACCTTCGAGCGGACTCTAGGCTCGCGCTGGATGGCAACCTGCCATCGGCCTTTCCGGTCGACCCGACCCACGTGGCGGGCGACTGCGGAGGAGCCGGTTGCGAGCCGTTGGTAGGCCGTCGGCCTTCGATGTGAAGCGAAGCGTCGGTCACACGGTCCGCGCCGAGGAGGAGACCGCGAATGGTCATGCGTACGGCCGCCACTCGCACCACGTTACGGACCCGCCCGAACGCCGGGTCGAGGCCATCCCATCGAGGAGTTTGTCCATGACACGATCCCTGCGCGCATCTGCGCTGTTGCTCGCTGCTGCGCTCGTTGCAGTCGCTTGCGGCCCCGCCGGGAGCACCCTGCCGCCCGCGAGCGGCGGGCCGGCAGCCAGCGCCCCGGCCAGCGGGCCGGCCACGAGCGTCGAGCCGGGTCCCGCCGGCTCCATCAACGTCCTGTCGCTGTGGGGCGGCAGTGAGGAGGAGGCCTTCAAGGCCGTTCTCGCCGACTTCACCGCGAAGACCGGCATCGCAGTCAACTACGAGGCCGACCGCCAGACGTATTCCACGACGCTCCAGTCGCGGATCACGGGTGGCAACCCGCCGGACATCGGGATCATCCCGGGCATCGGCTTCCTGCGCCGTTTCGCCAAGGACGGCTCGCTCCAGAAGCTGTCCGACCTCGGCATCGACACCTCCGGGCTCGCGGCCAACTACCCCGAGGGCTTCCTTGGTGCGGGTTCGGTCGACGGCGAGCTCTACGCGGTGCCTGCCAAGTACAACAACAAGGGCACGATGTGGTACCGGCCCGACCTCTTCGAGGCCGCAGGCGTCACGCCCCCGACGACCTGGGACGAGTTCAAGGCGGCCCTCGAGACCCTCAAGGACAAGCCCGGAGCCATGGCGCTCGGCGCCAAGGACGACTGGAACCTGACCGACTGGTTCGAGAACATCTACATCCGCCAGTCCGGCGTCGAGGCCTACGACAAGCTGTTCAGCGCCGAGGGCGACTGGGCCGATCCGTCCGTGCAGACCACGGTCACCACGATGCTTGAAGTCATCAACGACGACTACGTCGTCGGTGGCATCGATGCGGCCGTCGGCCGTGCCTGGACCGATGCGATCGCCCAGGTGTTCAAGCCCGAGCCCGAGGCGGCCGTCTTCTACGAAGGTGGCTTCGTCGGCGGCATCGCGACCGGCCAGACCAACACCGCCCTGGTGATCGGCGAGACCATCGATTGGCATCCCTTCCCGACACTCGGCAACACCGAGGACGTGACCACGTTCGGTGGTGACGTCGTCGGTGCGTTCACCGACAGCCCCGGCGCCAAGGCGTTCGTCGAGTACATCGTCACGCCCGAGGCCAACCAGGTCTGGGCAGGGACGGGCGCCATCGTGTCGCCGCACAAGGGTGTCGGCACGGACGCGTATCCGAACGAGCTCGTCGTTCGCGAGGCCGAGTCCCTCACGAATGCGGACCAGATCCGCTACGACGGTGCCGACCTCCTGCCCGCAGGCATCGCCGGCGAGAGCCTCGGTGCTCTGCTCCAGCGGGCCATCGGTGGCGACACCATCGATTGGGCCGACTACCAGACGCGCGTGAAGGCCGCCTGGGACGCCGAGTGACGGCGTTGTCCATCTAGTCACAGCTCGAACGCGGGCGGCCTCACGGCCGCCCGCGTTCTACTATCCTCAGGGCTGTTCCCGCGTCCTACTATCGGGCTAAGGAGGACGATCCGTGCAAGCCGATCCACCCGGCGGAGTCGAGCGGATGGCGGTCAGTGAATTGCCACTCGCGGCCCCCGCAAAGGCTCCTCCGCCGCAGCCCGCAGGGCGACGCTACGACAAGACGACCCTGCTCTTCCTCGGAGTGCCGGGCCTCCTGCTGGCGGTCTTCCTGGTCTATCCGACCATCTACACGATCGCGCTCAGCTTCAACCGCGGCCGCCGCGGCGAGTTCACCGAGTGGGTCGGGTTCAGCCACTACATCAACCTGCTGACCGGCGACAAGAGCTTCCTCGACGTCAGCGTGTTCCCGCCTGAAGGGGCGATCTGGAACAACCTCCTCTGGGCCATCTTCTACACGTCGCTCGTGATCTTCCTCGGACTCGTGGTCGCCGTGCTCGCGTCGCGGGTCCGCTACGAATCGATCATCAAGGCCGTCGTGTTCCTGCCCATGGCCATCGCGGCCACGGCGCTGGCGATCATCTGGAACTTCGTCTACGCACCGGACAGCAACATCGGCCTGTTGAATGCGATCCTCGATCCCGTTACCGAGCGCGGGATCTCCTGGCTCGGGAATCCGTCCCTCGTCAACGCGGCGCTGATCGCAGCAGGCGTGTGGGGGTCAGTCGGGTTCGCGACGGTCATCCTGTCCGCGGCGCTGAAGAGCATCCCCAGCGAGATCCTCGAGGCGGCCCGCGTCGATGGTGCGACCGAACGCCAGGTCTTCTTCGGGATCATCATCCCGATGGTGAGCCTGCCGATCTCGGTCCTGGCGGTCACGCTCCTGGTCAACGTCGTGAAGCTGTTCGACCTCATCTATGTCCTGACGAACGGCGGGCCTGGCGTGAAGAGCCGGGTCATCGCGTTCACGATGTATTACGAGTCGATCCCGGGCGGCCAGTTCGGCCGCGGGGCCGCGGTCGCCGTGATCATGCTCATCCTGTTGCTCCCGATCATGGCCTACAACATCCGGCGCTTCCGCAGCTCGAGGGTGACCTAGATGACCGCTGTCGCAGAGCCGCGAGCCACGGCCCAGGAGCGGACCACGAGCGCGCGGGTCGTCAAGTTCCTGAACAAGACGCCGATCCACATCGCGCTCGGGATCATCGCGCTGATCTGGTTGGCGCCCACGATCGGGCTGTTCGTGACGTCGTTCCGGCCACGCAGCGACATCCAGGTGACGGGCTGGTGGGAGAGCTTCCTGCAGTTCCGTTACACGCTCTCCAACTACACGGAGGTGCTCAGCGGGCAGGGCATGCTCCAGGCGTTCGTCAACACCCTGCTGATCGCCGTGCCGTCCACGCTCATCCCGCTGGTGCTCGCGTCGATGGCCGCCTACGCCTTCTCGTGGCTGCACTTCCCGTTCCGCGACGGCCTGTTCCTGCTCGTCGTCGCACTCCTGATGATCCCCGCGCAGGTGGCGTTCATCCCGCTGCTCAAGCTGTTCGCACCGACCGGGTTGCTGAACAGCTTCGGGGCCATCTGGCTGACCCATACCGCATTCGCGCTGCCGTTCGGGATCTTCCTGTTACGCAACTTCTTCATCACGCTGCCGCGTGACCTCATCGAGGCCGCGCGGATCGACGGCTCGTCGACGATCGGGATCTTTCGGACGATCGTCGTGCCGCTCTCGGTGCCGGCCATCGCGGCCTACGGGATCTTCCAGTTCCTGTGGGTCTGGAACGACCTGCTGATGGCCCTGGTGTTCGTCCAGGACGGGAGCGCGTGGCCGATGACGAAGGCCATCCAGAACCTGCTCAGCCAGTACGGCACGGAGTGGCATCTGCTGGCTGCCGGCGCGTTCATCCTGATGGCCGTGCCGTTGCTGGTGTTCTTCAGCCTGCAGCGCTACTTCGTCCAGGGGCTGCTGGCCGGGTCCGTCAAGTAAGCGGGACTGCCCGGACCGCCGCGACCATCCGGGTCGCGACCTGGAACATCCGCGCCGCGATCGGCCCCGAAGAGCCGTTTCCGCCGGCTTGGTGGCGCCATGTCCACCACGACCGGCTGGAGCGCATCGCGCGCCACATCGTCGACCTCGACGCGGATTGCGTGGCGCTCCAGGAGGTCGCGGTCCTCACGCCGGGCGGCGAGCTCCTCGACCAGCCCCTGGAGCTGGCACGCATGACCGATCGGCACGTCCGCTATGCGGCGGTGCACGCGTTCACCCTGGTGGAGCCGGAGGATGGCCGCGCGATCGGCGCCGCGACCTGGGGCAACGCCCTGCTCACGCGTGCGCCGATCGAAGGCGGCTTCGCCGCCGGGTTGCCGGCCGGGGCCGATGCGGAGCTCGTCGAGCCGCCCGGCAGCGGCCTGCCCCTCGGCGGCACGACGTTCCTTGATGCGCCGTACGGCACCCGGGAGCCACGCTGCGCCATCGGTGGCAGGATCCCCGGCGCCGGCGGCGTGACGCTCGTCAACGCCCACCTCACCTACGCCGGCACCGGGCAGCGCCGGGCACAGGCCGATGCGCTGGCACGCATCGCGAGCGACGTCGACGGTCCGGTCATCGTCGCGGGCGACTTCAACGCCGCGATCGAGGCGGGCGAGCTGCGCTCGCTCGCTTCGGGGCTCGATGACGCCTTCACCGCGGCGGGCGTCGAGCCGGGAGACGCTCGGCGGGCATCGTGCGGGCCTTTGCCGATCGACCACCTCTTGAGTCGCGGGCTGCGGGCGCTCGATTGCCGCGTCGTCGCCGAGGCGGGCGACGCCTCGGATCACCTGCCGGTCGTGGCGACCTTCGAGGTGCCGCCGCCATCGTCGACGGTGGTCTGACCGGGCTTCAGCCGCTTAGCCCCTCGCGCAGCCGGTCGACCTGTTCGGCCAGTTCCGCCTCTCGTGCGCGTGCACCGGCGACGACCGCCGGCGGAGCCTTGGCCAGGAACGTCTCGTTGGTCAGCCGCTCGCGAGCGGCAACCAGCCAGCCCTCGGCTTCGGCCAACTCGCGCTCCAGCCGTGCCCGTTCCAGGGCACTCGCGCCGTCGTCGACCCCGGCGGGTCGGATGGTCGCCTGGATCTCGCCCGCCGATGCGACCACCGTCAGGTCTCCGGCCTGCCGAGTCGCGTCGAGCGCCTCGGGGGTCAGCTCGCGGTGCAAGGGCCGGGCACGGGCCAGCCGTTCGAGCGCCGGACGCAGTGTCTCGAACGTCGCGCCGAACTGGGTGGGCACGAAGACCCGTGTCTCGAGCCACGCGCCGGCGGGCAGCCTGGCCGTCGCCCGCGCGTTGCGCAGGTCGCCGACAAGGCCGATCAGGGCACCGACCCGACCCTCTGTCGCGAGGTCCCGCTCGCCGGCCCCGGGCCAGCGCGCCACGATGAGCAGGCCGGGGTCCGACGCCCGGTGAGGGATGGCCGCCCACAGCGCCTCGGTGACGAACGGCATGACCGGATGGAGCAGTCGGAGATACGTGTCCAACGCCTCGACGAGCGCCCACCACGTCGTCTCGCGAACCTCGTCCGGGAGTGACGCATCGGCCAGGCGGACCTTGGCGAGCTCCACGCCCCAGTCGCAGAACTCGTTCCAGATGGCGTCGTACAGGACGCGCGTCATCTCGCCGAACGCGTAGTCGTTCAGCGCCTCGTCCACCGCGCTCACCGTGGCGGCGGCGCGTGACAGCATCCAGCACTCGGCCGGCCCGAGGTGGCGCGCATCCGGCAGCCGGCGTTCGGCGTCGGCGGCGATCGACGCTGGGCGGGCGCCCGCCACGAAGCGTGTCGCGTTCCACAGCTTGTTGGCGAAGTTGCGGGCGTTCTCAAGCTTCGTCGCGCCGAAGCGCTGGTCCTGTCCGGCGGCCGTCCCATGGATCAGCGCGAATCGGAGGGCGTCGGCGCCGGTCTCATCGATCACACCGAGCGGGTCGACGACATTGCCCTTCGTCTTGGACATCTTCTTGCCTTCCGGGTCGCGGATGAGCCCGGAGAGATAGACGGTGTGGAAGGGCTCGAGGCCGGTCAGGTGGATGCCCAGCATCACCATGCGGGCTACCCAGAAGAAGATGATGTCGTAGCCCGTCTCCATGACCGACGTCGGGTAGAAGCGCCCGTAGTCGGGCGTCTCGTCCGGCCAGCCGAGGGTCGAGAACGGCCACAGTCCCGAGCTGAACCACGTGTCGAAGATGTCCGGATCTTGCTGGAGATCGGTCGACGGGCGGTCGCACGTCGCACACGTCGCGGGTCCGTCCTGATCGGCCGAGACCGTGACATGGCCATCGGGGCAGTACCAGGCGGGGATACGGTGGCCCCACCACAGCTGACGACTGACGTTCCAGTCGCGGATGTTCGTGAGCCAGTGCTCCCAGGTCTTCTCGAACCGCTCGGGCAGGATCGTGATACGGCCCGAGCGCGTGGCCTCAAGGGCACGTGCCGCCAGCGGCTCGGTCCGGATGAACCATTGCGTCTTCAGGCGCGGCTCCAGGACATCATCGCTGCGCTGGCAGCGTCCCACGATCATCTCGTGCCGCCGCTCCTCGACGAGGTCGCCACGCTCCGCCAGGGCGGCCACGATCCGTCGGCGAGCCTCGTACCGGTCGAGGCCGTCGAACTCGGTGCCCGTGTTCGCCACGGTCGCGTCGTCGGCCAGGATCGTCGGCGCCGGCAGCCCGTGGCGCTTGCCGGTCTCGTGATCGGCCTGATCGTGCGCCGGGGTGATCTTCAGGGCACCCGTCCCGAAGGCGCGGTCGACGACCGGGTCGGCGATGACCGGGACATCGCGATCCACGAACGGGATCCGCACGGTCCGGCCGATGAGGTCGCGATACCGCTCGTCGTCGGGATGCACCGCCACCGCGGTGTCCCCGAGGATGGTCTCGGGCCGGGTGGTGGCGACGACCACCGACCGGTCCGGGGCCGGACCCGGCTCGCCGGTCGCCTCGTCGACCAAGTGGTACCGAACGAACCAGAGCGTGCCCGTCTCGGGCGTGGCCACGACCTCGAGGTCGCTGACACTCGTCCGGCAGCCGGGACACCAGTTGACGAGGGCCTCCGTCCGGTACGCCAGGCCGTCGCGGTAGAGGCGCTCGAACGCGACACGCACGGACCTGGCCGAGCCCTCGTCCATCGTGTAGCGCAGCCGGCCCCAATCGGCCGACGCACCGACACGGCACTGCTGGGCGAGCATCACGGGCCTGGTCGACTCCGAGAACGCGATCATCCGCTCGAGATAGCGCTCCCGCCCCAGCGATTGCCGGCTCTCTCCTTCCTTCGCGAGGATGGCGTCGAGCACGAACTGGGCCGCGATGCTCGCGTGATCGAGGCCGGGCAGGAACAGCGCCGGATGGCCGCGCATCCTCGCGTGGCGCGTCATGAGGTCCTCGACCGTCGTGCGCTGCGCGTGGCCCAGGTGCAGCGAGCCCGTCACGTTCGGCGGAGGCTGGATGATCGTGAACGGCGGGAGATCCCGGTCGGCCGTCGAGCCAGCGCCATCGGGCGCGAAGACGTCGGCGTCGAGCCAGCGCTCGTAGATCGCGCCCTCGACGTCGCGTGGGGTATAGGCCCTCGGCAGATCGGCCATGACTGGATTCGCTCCCGGAAATAACGAGCCCGCTCGTCCAGCGGACGAACGGGTCGTGGTACCACCTGCTGGTTCGGTGTCGGGTCCCGTGGCGGTCATCCCGCCGGGCTGGTCCGGCACCCTCGCGACGCGCTATCGGGCGTCAGGCGTCACGGCTCGCGAGCGACGTTCGCGTCGGCGGATCCCGCGCGGCTTGCACCTTTTCCGCGCTCGCTTCGGGTCGTCCCGACGCTACTCTTCTGCGGTCATCGCCGTGAAGGCGGGGAGTGTAGCACGGGCCGGGCGGCCGATCGGTCGAGCGGCGGTCCGGCCAGCACCTGCTATGCGCTCTCGCCGCGTTCGGCCAGCCACTCCTCGTAGTTCGTCTCGTCGATGCCGTCGTCGACATCGGACTTCGTGAGCAGCAGCGGCAGCCGTCCCTCGCGGATCGTCTCCTCGGTGATGATGCACTTGCGGATATCGGTGCGCTCCGGGATGTCGTACATCACCTCGAGCAGCGACTCCTCCACGATCGAGCGCAGCGCCCGCGCCCCGGTCTTGCGGTCCAGCGCGACCTCCGCGGCCGCCTTCAACGCGCCCGGCGTGAAGGCCAGCTCGACCTTGTCGAGCGAGAGGAACTTCTGGAACTGGCGAGTGACGGCGTTCTTCGGCTCCGTCAGCACCCGGACGAGGTCCTCGGCGGTCAGCGCGGTCAGCGTCACCATCACCGGCAGCCGACCGATGAACTCGGGGATCAGGCCGAACTTGAGGAGGTCCTCGGGCATCAGCTTCTCGAGCACCTTGCCCCGCTCGGCGGCGCCCATCGGCGTCTCCGACCCGAACCCGATGGCTCGCTTACCGACCCGCTCCTCGACGATCTTCTCGAGGCCGTCGAACGCGCCGCCGCAGATGAACAGCACGTTCGTCGTGTCGATCTGGATGAAGTCCTGGTGGGGGTGCTTGCGGCCGCCCTGTGGTGGGACGTTGGCGACGGTGCCTTCGAGGATCTTGAGCAGGGCCTGCTGGACGCCCTCGCCCGACACGTCGCGGGTGATCGACGGGTTGTCGGCCTTGCGCGCGATCTTGTCGATCTCGTCGATGTAGATGATCCCGCGCTGGGCTCGGGCGACGTCGAAGTCGGCAGCCTGGATCAAACGCAGCAGGATGTTCTCGACGTCCTCACCGACGTAGCCGGCCTCGGTCAGCGACGTCGCGTCGGCGATGCAGAACGGCACGTCCAGCACCCTGGCCAGGGTCTGGGCAAGCAGCGTCTTGCCTGAGCCCGTCGGCCCGACGAGCAGCACGTTCGACTTCTGGAGCTCGACGTCGTCGACCTGATGGCCGGCGTTGACACGCTTGTAGTGGTTGTAGACCGCCACGGACAGCACCTTCTTGGCACGGTCCTGGCTGATGACGTACGAGTCGAGCGCGTCCTTGATCTGGTGCGGGTTGGGGAGCTTCGAGGCCGCCTGCTTGGGGCGCGGCGTCTCGAGCATCTCCTCTTCGATGATCTCCTGGCACAGGTTGATGCACTCGTCGCAGATGTAGACGCCCTGCCCCGCGATGAGCTTGCGTACCTGTTCCTGGCTCTTGCCGCAGAAGGAACAGCGGTAGGGGACCTTGGGTCCCTTGCTGCTGCTGCTGGTGGAGGTCACGTGCCGGCCCGACTCCCTTGCCTGTCTATTCGCTCTTGGAGGAGCGCTTCGGTTCGGGTGCCGCCGGTTCCACGGACTCCTCCGCGGCCTCCTCGGCAACCTTTTCGTCGTGATGCTGTGCAGTCAGCGAGTCCCACTGCTCCGAGTACACCGCGTCGATGATGCCATAGTCCTTGGCCGCCTCGGGAGACATGAAGAAGTCCCGGTCCGTGTCCTTGCGGACCTTGTCGAGGGCCTGGCCGGTGTGGCGCGAGAGGATCTCGTTGTTGCGCTCGACCAGGAACTCCCATTCCTTCATCTGGATCATCGCGTCGGGGGCGTTGCCGCGGAACCCGCCCGACCCCTGGTGGATCATGATCCGCGCGTTCGGCAGGGCGTAGCGCTTGCCCTTGCGGCCGGCCGACAGCAGGACGGCCGCCATCGACGCCGCCATGCCGATGCAGATCGTGCTGACCGGGGCGCGCAGGTACTGCATGGTGTCGTAGATGGCGAGTCCCGCGTTCACGACGCCGCCGGGCGAGTTGATGTACAGGCTGATGTCCTTCTCCGGATCCTCAGAGTCGAGGAACAACAGCTGGGCGATGACGAGGTTGGCGAGGTGATCCTCGATTGCGTCGCCGAGGAAGATGATCCGCTCGCGCAGCAGCCGGGAGTAGATGTCGTAGGCGCGCTCTCCGCGGCTGGAGGTTTCGATGACCATCGGGACGAGCATTCGGGGGTCTCCTGGGCGATCCGTTGTCGAGTCTTGGTTGGGTCGGTCGGTCATCCGGCCTGAGACGGCACGTCGCGTCGGTCCGTGGCGGCCGGCTGGTCGGTGGCGGCCGGCTGGTCGGTGGCGGCCGGCTGGTCGGTGGCGTGCTCAGTATCGGTGGTCGCCGGAGTGGCCATCGCCGGCTGGTCCTCGAGATGCGGCAGCGGCGGATGCTCGGGGTGGTCGGCCAGCCACCCATCGACGATCCGCTCGACCACCCGACTCCGCCGGAGCGTGCTGCGGATGAAGGCGCGCCCACGTTCGGATGCGAAGTAGCCGGTCAGGCGCTCGTCGCCGGCGTAGCGCTCACGGCCCTGCGTGACCTCGGCGTCCACGTCCGCGTCGTCGACCTCGACACCCTCGGCGTCGGCGATCTTGGAGAGGACCAGCAGGGTCTTGGCGCGCCGTTCGGCGCTGGGACGGAACTCGGCGTGGAGGTCGTCGCCGGACTTTTCCACGGCCTTGAGGTAGGCCTCCTCGGTGATGCCCTGGCGGGCGAGCGAGGCACGGAACTCGTCGTGCATCACCTCGACCTCCTGGTCGATGAGCACGTCCGGGAGGTCCACCGTCGCGTTCGCCACGGCATATTCGATGACCCGATCGGCGAATCCGTGACGCGCCCGGTCGAGCGCGTTGCCCTCGAGGCGCCGGCGGATGTCGCCCCTCAGCTCCTCGACCGACTCGAACGCGCCCAGGCTCGCGACGAAGTCCTCGTCGAGGTCGGGTTGGATCTTCTCGCGCAGCTCCTTGAGCTCGACGCTGAAGTGCGCCGACTGGCCCGCGAGGCTCTGCTCGCCGTAGTCGTCGGGGAACGTGATGTCGAACTCGGTCGTGTCGCCGACGCGCAATCCCACCAGGTTCGATTCGAACCCGGGGATCAGGCGCTCCTGCCCGACGATCAGCGGCATGCGCTCGGACGTGCCGCCCTCGAAGGGTTCGCCGTCCTTCGTGCCGATGAACGAGATCACCGCGTAGTCGCCGTCCTGTGCGCCGCGATCCTCGACGGGGCCGAGCGTGGCGTTCTGGTCCCGAAGTTCCTCGATCACCTGGTCGACGCGGGCGTCGTCGATGACATCGATCTCCGGCGCGAAGTTGAACCCGCGGTAGTCGCCGAGGGTCACCTCCGGGCGGATTGGGACCACCGCCTTGAAGATGAGCGGCTTGCCCTCCTCGGCCTGGAGGACCTCCACGTCGGCGTTGCTGAGCGGGAGGATCTCCTCCTGGACGATCGCCTCGCGGTATGCGTCCTGCATCAGGTGATCGACCGCCTCGTCGAGGACGACGCCGGGCCCGAGATGTCGCTCCAGGACCGGACGGGGCGCCTTGCCCGGGCGAAAGCCTGGGACGCGGGTCCGCCGCGCCAGCGCCCGAACGGCGTCATGCATCGCGCGATCCAGACGCTCGGGAGGCAGCTCGATCTCGAGCTGGACGGTCGACTTGGGGGCAGGTGTGCGGGTGATCTGCATCGCCGGGAAGTATAGGGCGGGTCCCGTGTTCGGGCGGATCGGGAGGCGCTCGCGGGGCGCGATCATCTTCAGATTCTCTTCAGGAAACGCTCATCTCGTCGAACCAGGGCGGCCGTACGGTCACCGAGGCAGCCGGCGAATGCGCTGACCCCTCGTCCTCGACCACCACGAAAGGAGCGAGACCGTGATCATCCAGGTCGTCAACTTCAATCTCAAGGACCTGAGCGACGCCGATTACCGCAGCGTATGTGACGGGCTGGCCCCGGAGCTTGCCCGGGTTCCCGGGCTGATCTCGAAGGTCTGGCTGGCGGACGAACCGTCGAACACGTACGGGGGCGTGTACACATGGGTCGACCGCGAGGCGCTGGACGCCTTCGCCCGAAGCGACTTCTTCAAGGCGTTCGCGACCAATCCCAACTTCTCGAACATCACCTCGACCGTGTTCGGGATCCTCGAGGGCCCGAGCCACGTCACCCGGGCTTCGATCGCGATCGCGGCCTGATTGACGGACAGCGCAGAATCGTCCGATGACCCAGACCATTCGCCAGCTGATCGATGAGCAGGCGACGTGGCTGGTCGGGCGCGACGACGAGATGGATGTCCTTCGCCGGTTGCTCGGCGAGGACGGCCCCGTCGTCGTGTTCGTCCATGGGATCGCCGGCATCGGCAAGTCGGCGCTTGTCGAGGCGTTCGGCGTCGAGGCACGGGAGTTCGGGGCGACCGTCCTCCGGCTCGACTGCCGGTCTATCGAGCCTACCGAGCGAGGATTTCTCGCCGCACTCGAAGGCAAGACGGGTGGTGAACTGACCACCGCCGAGGCCGCCGCGACCAGGCTGGACGGACTCGGTGAACGGGTCGTGCTCATACTCGACACCTACGAACTCGCTCGGCTGCTCGATCCATGGCTGCGTCAGGCGTTCGTGCCGGCCCTGTCGGACACGATCCGGATCGTCCTTTCGGGTCGGGAGCCGCCCATGACCGGCTGGCCCAGCGCCCTGGGCGGACTCTTTCGCGGAGTTCCGCTCGAGAATCTCCATCGCGCTGATGCCGAGGATCTCCTCAGGCTGGCCGGCGTCGATGACCGCGATGCCGACCGTATCTTTCACCTCGCACGCGGGCACCCGCTGTCGCTTCGGCTCGCCGCGTCGGCCCTGGCCGAGCGACCGGAGGTCAGTCTCGAAGCGGTGACCGTCAAGGCGATCGTCGAGGGCCTGACCGACCTCTACCTCGGGGGACTCGACCCGAAGACTCGCCTTGCCCTCGACGCCGCCTCCGTCGTCCGTCGGCCGACCCTGTCGCTCCTCGCGGCAATGCTCCCGGACACCGCTCCACAGGACGCCTTCGAACGTCTGCGCACGCTGCCATTCGTGGAGCTCGGCGACGACGGCCTCGTCATCCACGACACGGTTCGGGAATCGATCGCCGCCCTGCTCCGCTCGTCCGATCCCGCGCGTTCCAAGCGATATCGAGCGGCAGCGTGGCGCCAGCTGCGCGACGAGGTCGCCCACGCTTCCCAACATGAGATGTGGCGCTACACGGCAGACCTGCTGTACATCCTCGAGAACGCGATCGTCCGTGAGGCGTTCTTCCCAACGACCGACCACCTCCTGTCCGCCGAGAACGCGCGGCCAGATGACGGCCCGGCGGTCACCGACATCGCGCGGCGACATATGCCGCCCGCGTCGGCAAGTGAGATCGAGGCGTGGTGGCGCCTCGCCCCCGAGGCGTTCCGGGTCCTGCGCGACCGCGTTGATGCGGTCGCCGGCTTCTACACCGTGTGCGAGATCGACCGCGTGAGCCACCGACTCGTCGAAGAAGATCGCATGCTCGCCAGGTGCTGGGAGCATCTTCGGCGGCACCCCGTGCCGCGCGGCCAACGCGTCCTGTACAGCCGGGCTTGGCTATCTCGCGATCACGGCGAGGCCCCGTCTCCGGTCCAGGCCGCCAGCTGGCTGGACATCAAGCGCCTGTACATGGAGATGCGGCCGACGCTCCGGCGGATCTATTCGATCGTCCAGGACGTTGCAACGTACGGCCCGATGGTGGCCCCGCTGGGTTTCGAGTTGCTTCCGGGCGATCCCATCGAGTTCGATGGCGTGCCGTACTACGCCACGCAGAATGACTTCGGTCCGTCATCGATCGACGGCTGGTTGGCCAGGCTCGTTGCCGCGGAGCTCCAGATCGAGAGCGACTCGATCCTGGATCTCGTCCAGCGCCAGTTGGTGCTAGACGGCCGGAGGGTCGATCTCACGAAGCTCGAGTTCGACGTGATCAGTTACCTTCAGCAGCGCCAGGGGCGCGTCGTTGAGCGAGCCGCGCTGCTTCGCGACGTCTGGGGATACGAATACGCCGGCGGTAGCAACGTGATCGAGGCCAACGTGCGCTCGCTACGGCGAAAGCTAGGAGACCGCGCGGCCTCGATCGAAACCGTTCGAGGACTCGGCTACCGCTTCGCGGCGCGTGGATCGGAGGCCGACACTCGGAACTGAAGGCCGATCCAGCGTCATCGCCGTCTCGATCGAGGGCAACGATGGTGCCGATGCGCCCGACGACGCTGGCTGACGACGCTAGACTCTCGGCGGGCGAGTGGCGGAATGGCAGACGCGCCGGCTTTAGGAGCCGGTGCTGCGTGAGCAGCGTGTCGGTTCGACCCCGACCTCGCCTACCAGCGACCGGGAATGGCCGTCAGATCCCGGTCGGGGCGGTCTCGTCGGCAGGACCGTCGGGCGGGTCCCCGCGCTCATCGCGTCGGACGGCGGCGATCCGGTCCTGCGCAGAGGTGCCGGCCCGCTCCGCCTGTTCCCGCGCCCCCTCCATCCCCTGCCCTGCCCGCTGGCGGATCTGGTTGAGGCGGGTCGAGAGCCCCCCGGGTTCCGGCGACAGGAGCGAGTCGCCGGCGGCCTTCGCGGCTCGCGACAGGAGCGGCCGTGCCACGGCCAGCAGGAGCACGGTCCTGAGGCCCTCGCGCTCCTTGTGTGCCTTCTTGGCGTAGTCGGCGAAGTCGCGCTCCAGCGCGGCGCCCACCTTGTCGCCGTCGTCGCCGAGCTTGCGCAGCGTCTTCTCGACCTGCTCGGGCAGCATCCGCTGCGGCATCGGCTTCCGCTCGCCCCAGATCTTGCGGCGGGCGGCGCCGAACAGCCGTTGGGGACCCTTGAGCGCGAGGAACGCGATCGCACCCGCGACGGCCGCGGCCTTGGCCGGGCTGCGCCGGACCTTCGCCGGGATATCGACCGCGGCGCGACCCGAGGCCCCGAGTCGCTCGAGCTCCCCGTCGAAATCCGCGCGAGCGGCTAGGACCCGGTCCCGGGCGGCATCTTGCTCTGTAGCCACGCGAGCGTCTCCTTGCTGGTCTCGATGGTCTGGGTCGGATAGAACCTGGCCATGAGCGCCTCGGTATCGACGCCCGTCCGAGCGATGTCAGCGACCATGAGCCCGATCCAGGTGAGGTAACCGGCCGCGATGGCGATGCCGATCCCTACTTGCGGGCCGGTGTTCACGGCGGTCACGGCACCGACTAGCGCGCCGATGACGGCGCCACCCAGCAGCGCGCCGAGGCGACTTCCGGCCCCGGCCGTCCGCAACGCCGCGACGAGGCCGCCGACCAGCCCGATCACCGCCCAGATGGCCGCGCCCACGACGAGCGGCCGCACGCCCGGCTCGATACCGGGCAGGACCGAGTCGCCGATCGACGTGTAGAGACGGTTCGGCAGGGCGAGCGCGAGGAGCACGCCGACGACGATCCCGACCAGAAGTGCGACGACGAAGGCGCGGCCGATCCGCGCACCGCTCCCGGAACCGACGATGACCGCGAGGCTGCACGCCACCGCGATCGCGGTCAGGAGGAGCACCCCATGGAGCACACCCCAGCCCAACGAGCCCAGCAACCACTCGCCGAGGAACAGCGAGGTGCCGACGAAGAGAAGGATGAGGGCGAGCATGACGACCGCGATCGCCACGCCGACGTAGGCCGCGACCCTGGCGATCTCGCCCTTGATCGCCGACGCTTCGGCCTTGGCCAGGTCGATGTGGGCCCGCGCCAGCCGCAAGCCGGCGTCGCGCGTGAAGCGGATCTGGGCACGCAACCCGGGCGGCTGCGGCGGGGCCTTGGGTTCGGGGTCGGGCTCGGGTGAGCGGCGCTCGTCCAGGGTGCTTGCTCCGACTCGGGGTTCTGAGGGCAGACCGCCGGCGGGCGCCGGGGCCGGCCGCGATGATAGCAGCGCCCGGGTGACGGCCGACCGCGGCGCGACCCCGGCCACCTCGCAGGACCGTTACGCTGCCGGCCATGTCCGAACCGTCTGCCCGCCGCCGGATCATGAGCGCGGAGCTGTTGAGCATCGGCTCCGAGCTGACCGTCGGTGAGACGCGTGACACGAATGCGGCGGAGCTCGCCCGCTCGTTGACGGACGCCGGCGTGGCGGTCGGGCGGATCACGGCGGTCCCCGACCGGCTCGAGGTGGTCGCCGAGGCCCTCGCCACGGGGCTGGCGCGGACCGACCTCGTCGTCAGCACCGGTGGTCTCGGACCGACGCCGGACGACCTGACCCGCGAGGCGATCGCTCGCGTCTGGGGTGAGACCCCGGTGGTGGACGCCGACCTTGAGCGCTGGCTCCGGGACCTGTGGGCGCGCCGAGACCTGCCGTTCCCGGAGACGAACCTCAAGCAGGCCTGGCGGATCCCGTCCGCGGAACCGCTCCCGAACCCCAATGGCACGGCGCCCGGCTGGTTCGTCACCCGCGCCGATGGCCGGATCGCGATCGCCCTCCCCGGACCACCTCGCGAGATGCGGCCGATGTGGGCCGATCACGCGCTCCCCCGCCTGCGGGGGGGCGGCCTTGGGGCCGATGTCGCGGTCCGCACCTACCGCCTGATGGGGATCGGCGAGTCGCAGGTCGCCGAGGTCCTTGGCGAGGAACTGTTGCGCACCCCAAATCCGGAGGTCGCGACCTATGCCCGCGCCGAGGCGGTCGACATCCGGATCAGCGCGGTCACTGAAACCGATCCGACCGGCGCGGCCCGGAGCGCCGGATCGCTCGTTGCGGCGGCCGCCGCGGTCGTCACCGAACGCCTGGGACACCACATCTGGGCGGAGGGCGACCTGACCTGGGCCGACGCGATCGGCGCTCGACTGGCCGAACGAGGCTGGCGTCTCGCCCTGGTCGAGCTTGGGACCGGCGGGCAGGTCGCGAGCCTGTTCGGAGACGTGGACTGGATCGCCCTGGCGGAGGCGCGTCCGGACGTCCCGGTCGGCGATGAGGACGCCGACGCGACCCTCGCCGATCTCGCGCGGACCGTTTGTGACCGGGCCGGCGCAGACGTTGGACTGGCCGTCCGTGCCCAGGAGCGTGGCGGTGACACGGCCGTCTCGGTGGCGGTCGTGACCGGGAGTTCGGAGCACCGCGAGACGCGCCGCGCATTCCTCGGCGGGCGTCTCGGTCGAACCCGGGCAGCCCTCACCGCGGCGTCCGTGCTTTTCACGGTCGTGCGCGACGCCCCGAAATAGCGGGCGACGACGTGGGGAAGCCGCGCCTCAGCGATGCGAGGTCGCGAGGAGCGCCTCGAGATCGATCACGACGATGGCGTCCCGCTCGAGCCGGACGAGCCCGTCGTCCGTGAACTGGCCCAGCAGCTTGTTCACGCTCTGCCGCGTACACCCGACCATCGCCGCCAAGTCCGCCTGGGTGAGGTTCGTGCGGAGTCGTACGGAGCCATCGGGCAGCGACGTCCCACCCTCTCGAGCCAACCGCACGAGCCCGGCAGCCAGGCGACCCGTGATGTCGAGGAAATGGAGCTCCTCGACGTGGGTCGTCAGGCGCCGAAGCTCGCCCGCGATCGAGGCGAGCAGGGCATCGCGGACCCCGGTCTCGGTGGCGATCAGCTCGCGGAAGCGTTCGCGCGGCAGCACGACCGTCTCGGCAGGCGTGAGCGCGGACGCGCTGGCCGACCGCGGCGCGCCATCGAGCAGGGCCAACTCCCCGAAGACGTCGCCCGGGCGAAGGGTCGCGAGGATGGCCTCGTCGCCCGTTTCGGACGGCAGCGAGATCTTGACCTCGCCGCTGACGATCACGAAGAGGGCATCGCCCGGATCGCCGACATGGAAGATCACCTCACCTCGGCGGAACCGACGCGAGCGCATGCTGGCGGCCAGGCGGTCGAGGGCGGCCGGTTCCAGTCCGTCGAAGAACGGGATCGCCGCCAGTGACGCGAGGACCGGTCGGGCGCCGAGCATGGGCGCATCGTAACGGGTGTCTGCCAGCCGACAACCGATGGGCGATGGCGGGATCTAGCATGCGCGCGATGAGCGATTTGCCGGGGCCGCGCTTGCGGCTCACCGTGCTCGGCTGCAGCACCGCCGCACCCCATCAGGCCACGGCCACCGCGGGCTACCTGCTGCAATGGGCCGACACGAACCTGTTGCTCGACGTCGGGCTCGGGGTCGTGCGCAACCTGCAGCGCGTGCTGGATCCCCATGCATTGACGGCCGTCGTGGTCGGCCACATGCACGCCGACCACTACCTCGACCTGGTCGGTCTCCGCTACCTGTTCCCATGGGGTGAGGCGGTGGACGAGCGGCTGTCCGTCCACCTGCCACCGGGCGGCAGGGCCCGTCTCGACGCGCTCGCCGACGCGGTGAGCGAACGGGTCGGATTCTTCGATGGGTCGTTCGCCGCCGTGGAATACGACCCGGCCCGGGAACTGGCGGTCGGGGAGCTGCGGGTACGCTTCTTCGAAGGTCGCCACTACATCCCGGCATGGGGTGTCATCGTCGAAGCGCCGGACGGCAGCAGGTTCGCGTATACCGGCGACACGGGCCCGTCCGCCTCCGTGGAGGCCGCCGTGCGGGACGCCGACCTCCTGCTCGTCGAGAGCGCGATCGTGTCGCCGCGGCACGACGACATGCAGCGCGGGCACCTGACGGCGCCGGAGGCGGTCGCGCTGGCACGGTCGGCCCGCGCCCGCGCCGCGCTCCTCGTCCACTACGACCCGGATCGCTTCGCGGAGATCGAGGCGGTCTGCGTGTCGGCCGGGCCGTGGGTGCGACCCGCCATCGACGGCCTCACGGTCACGATCGATCCGGGCACGCACCGCATCGACCCGGCGGAGCGCTCGCAGACGCCCCAACCCTCCCCGGCCTAGGTCGCGCCGGGGCCCGCCGTGGCCGCCATCGCAGCCCGAGCGGCCCGATCGCGGTCCAACGCGGCAGCCGCCGGATCGTCGGACGCACTCAGGTCAGCCGCCTGCTCCCAGAACGCGGCGGCCTCCGACGCCGCACCGAGTGCCAACGCGGACTCGGCGGCTTCCCGGAGGAGCGGCAGGGCGCGTGCGCTGTCGCCCGACGCCACCCGGTGGGCGGCGACCTGTCCCGGTGCCGCGGCCCGTGGCCGGCCCTCGAGGTGGTCCGCCAGGCGGGCATGGAGCGACCGGCGCCGGCTGGCCAGCATCCCGGCGTAGGCCGCATCGCGGATGAGCGCATGGGCGAACCGCCACTCCCCGTCGTCGCCGCGGCGGATCAGGGCGGCCTCGGCCAGGTGGTCGAGGGTCCGCGGCGGCAGGGCCTCGCCAAGTAATTCTTCGACCAGCGCTCTTCGGAACGTGATCCCGATGATCGACGCCACGCCGAGGGCGTCGCGCCCGGCGGGCTCCAGTGCATCGATGCGCGCGCCGAGAACGGCGCGCAGCGTCACCGGGACGCCCGGCGGTCCGCTCTCGACCATCGAGACCCGGCCGTCCCGCCACTCCAGGGTCCCGTCCTCCAGGAAGGCCCGCACCGTCTCGCCGATGAACAGCGGGTTCCCGCCGGTCCGCTCATGGATGCTGCGGATGCCGTGGGCCTCGACCGCCGCGCGGGCGATGAGCGTCGCGAGCCGCGCGGTCTCGGGCTCGGCGAGGCCCTGCAGATCGATGCGCACGGTGCCGGGACGGTCCACCCACCCTGGCATCCCCCTCGGCCTCGTACCCACCAGCACGATCAGCGGGTGGGCCGCCGTGGCCTCCAGGATCAGCTCCACGAGCGTGACACTGGACGGGTCCAGCCAGTGCACGTCGTCGATCACGATGACGCGCGGCCCCGAGATCGTCATGAGCCGCTCGACGTATCGGCGCGCCACGTCGATGAGCGCGCTTGCGACCTCGGCCGGATCGGACGGGGTGAACGGGGCTTCCTCCTCCCAGCCGGTGAATGACGCGTCCCGGGCGATCGCCGCGACCGCCCCGCCAAACCGTTGCACCTGCTCGGGCGAGAGATCCTCGGTGAACAGGAGCTGTCGCGTGAACTGTCCGGAATCGACGCCGTGCTCGTCGGCGACCGTCTGGGCGAAGAGGCGCGCGAACCGGTAGGGCTCACCCTGCGCGTACGACACGTTCTCGGTCCACGTCCAGGCCAATCCCGCATCGCGGGCCGGGGCCTCGGCCGCAGCGAGCAGGCGCGACTTGCCCATGCCCGCGTCGGCAACCACGGCGACGACACCGCCCAGACCGGTGTCCCGGCATCGATCGATGACGCCGGTGAGCACGGCCAGCTCCTCGATCCTGCCGACCATCGGGCCCGGGGCGGCCGCCCGGTACGGGATCCAGGCGCCGGTGCCCGCCTCGCCACGCAAAGCGTGCAGGGAGACGGGCGTCGACTGGCCGCGCAGCACGACCGACCCCCGCTCTTCCGTGGCGAGGCGACCGCGGGCGGCGGCCAGCGTCGCTCCCTCGAGAAGGATCTCGCCCGGGCGGGCCAGGGTCTGGATGCGCGCGGCGGTCGTGATCGCCTCGCCGGTCAGCCCGAGGTCGCCTGCGCCGGCCGGGCGCCCCGCGACAACCTCGCCGGTCGCGATCCCGATGCGGACCTCCATCGGCTCACCGCCATCGGCGATCTCGTGCAGGCCAGCGCGGATGGCCATCGCCGCCAGCGCCGCCCGCACGGCGTCGTCGTCGTGGGCGCGCGGTGCGCCGAAGACCGCGAACACGGCATCGCCGATGAACTTCTCGCGCGTGCCATCGAACCGCTCGATCGCATCGGCCATGGTCGCCAGCGCGGCGGTGACACGAGCCCGGACCTCCTCGGGGTCGTGCTCGGCGATCATCCGAACGTAGTCGACGAGGTCGGCGAAGAGCGCCGTCACGATGCGCCGGTCACCCGGCTCGTCCGTCGCCGGCGGGTTGGCCGCGACAGTCAGGCTTGCGGTCGCGCTGCGGGCTGCTGGGTCGTCGTCAGCGTCGAGGGGGGTGCCGCAGCGATCGCAGAAGCGTGCATTCGCCGCTCCCTGGGACCCGCATGACGGACAGCGCATGCCCGGGGCCCCGATGGCTCAGGAGATCGAGATGAGTGGCCTTGCTGCGGCGGTGGCGGCTCGCACGCTCATGCGCGCGGCCACCGTCTGGGCAATGCCGGTCATGGCCCGGGCTGCAGGACCCGGCTCACGCTGTGCCACGGCCGGTACACCCACGTCACCGCCCTGGCGCACGGTGATGTCGAGCGGGACGCCGCCCAGGTACTCCAGCCCATGCTGCGTCGCGAAGCGCTCGCCGCCGCCTCGTCCGAAGAGCTCGGTCAGCTCGCCGCAGTGCGGACACGCGAATGCGGTCATGTTCTCGACCACGCCGAGCACCGGGACGCTCATGCGCTGGAACATCGCGTGCGCCTTGGTGACGTCGCTGATCGATACGTCCTGGGGCGTCGTGACGAGGACCGCGCCGCTGATCGGCACGGCCTGCGCCAGGGTCAGCTGCGCGTCCGACGTGCCGGGCGGCAGGTCGATGACGAGGTAGTCGAGGTCACCCCACTCGACGTCGCGGAGGAACTGCTGGATGGCGCCACCGACCAGCGGACCGCGCCACACGATGGGTTGACCCTCCGGCACGAAGAACTGGATCGAGATCGTCTTCACGCCGTAGCGCTCGAGCGGCGTGATCTTGTTGTTCGCGCTGGCCTTCGGCTGACCTTCGATGCCCATCATCTGCGGGATGTTCGGGCCGGTGATGTCGGCATCGAGCAGGCCCACGCTGGCGCCGGCCTGCGCCAGGGCCACGGCCAGGTTGACGCTCACGGTGCTCTTGCCGACGCCGCCCTTGCCCGACGCGACGGCGATGATGTTCTTGACCCCCGGGACGAGCTGCTCGGCCTGGCGCGGCTGGGCGCGGCGGACCATGGCTCCCCATGTGATCTCGACACGCTCCACGCCGATCCCGGCGAGGACGGCCCGGGTGTTGCCCTCGATCTCGTCCTTGAGCGGGCAGGCGGGCGTTGTCAGTTCGATCGTGAAGGCGACCGCGTCGCCGTCGATGACGATCGACTTGACCATGTCGAGCGTCACGATGTCGCGACCGAGCTCGGGTTCCTGGACGGCACGCAGGGCGTCGAGGACGGCCCCTTCGGTGATGATGGTCATGCGCTGGTCGGGACCTCGTTCTGACACAGGAAACGTCGATATCGTACAGCGCCCGCGAGAAGTGGCCCGCGGCTGCGAGGCACGGCGCGTGCCGCGAGGCCGCGGCCACACGAAGCTCACCCCATCCCGGCTGTCGGGCGACGAATCTCGTGCTCGATCGCAGGTCGACGCGCGGTTTCCCGCGTCCTTGACACCCCGAGCGATGCGCCCATATCCTCGGCCGCATCCGGGGCCCCGGGGGCTCGGAGCGGTCCAAGGGCGTGGGAGGACGCACGGACCGGCGGTCCGCGTCCCCGCGAGGACGCCCATCGGACGCCCAGGAGTGCGAACGAACGTGCCCGTCGTCGACGTCAGGCTCCACGACGTGGTCAAGCGATTCGGCGACATCGTCGCCGTGGATCACATCGACCTCGAGATCCAGGACGGGGAGTTCTTCAGCCTGCTCGGACCCTCCGGCTGCGGCAAGACGACGACCCTGCGCATGATCGGCGGGTTCGAGGAGCCCACGTCGGGGCTCATCGAGCTCCAGGGCGAGGACGTGACCTGGCTGCCGCCCTTCAAGCGCAACGTGAACACGGTGTTCCAGAACTACGCCTTGTTCCCGCACCTGACCATCCACGACAACATCGCCTTCGGCCTGCGTCGCAAGGGCGTGCCGGACCGCGAGGTCAAGCAGCGCGTGACCGAGATGCTGGAGCTCGTCGAACTGCCCGGCTTCGACCGCCGCAAGCCGACCCAGATCTCGGGTGGCCAGGCCCAGCGCGTCGCGCTCGCGCGGGCGCTCATCAACAAGCCCGCGGTGCTCCTGCTCGACGAGCCGTTGGGCGCTCTGGACCTCAAGCTGCGCAAGCAGATGCAGGTCGAACTCAAGCGTATCCAGCAGGAAGTCGGAATCACGTTCATCTACGTGACCCACGACCAGGAGGAGGCGATGACGATGTCGGATCGCATCGCCGTGATGCACCGAGGCCGGCTCGAGCAGCTGGACGACCCGGAGAGCCTGTACGAGCGGCCGTCGACCCGGTTCGTGGCCGGGTTCCTCGGCGTCAGCAACCTGCTTCCCTGTTCCGTCGAAGGCACCGACGGTCGCTATGCCACGGTGCGGATGACGAACGACGCGAGCGTCCGTGCGCCGAGCGCACTGGTCGGCTCGCACGCGGAGGTCAACGTCGGTGTTCGGCCCGAGAAGATTCGCCTGCGTGCCCCCGCCGACGAGACGCCAGACGGCCATAACCGCCTTCCCGGTGTCGTCCGCGACGCCTCGTATCTGGGCGTCAGCACCCAGTACCAGGTCGAGGCGCGAGGTGGGGCGCGCCTGACCGTGTATGAGCAGAACGTCGAGCGCGCCACGCGCGCGGAGCTCTGGGCCCCCGGCGAGGAGGTCCTCCTGACCTGGTCACCCGATCACAGCTTCGTCGTCGTGGATCAACCCACGGCAGCGGGCACCAGCCCCGGCGTACCCCCGGACCCCCGATGAGGAGCAGCACGCGATGACGACCGACCGGATCCCCACGACCACCGAGCTGACGCGACGGCGCTTCCTCCAGGGCGCGACCTTGAGCGGCGCGGCCGCCTTCCTTGCCGCGTGCGGCCCGACCGGCGGTTCCGGGGCGCCTGCCTCGGTCGCACCGACGACGGGGTCCGGCACCGTCGGAAGTCCGGCACCGGGCGGCAGCGCCGCCGGGACGCCGACCGGCCCGCTCCAGTTCGCGAACTGGGACGCCTATATCGATGTCGAGGACGACGGCGTCACCTCGCCGACGCTGGTCGAGTTCGAGACCGAATACGACGTCAAGGTCGAATACGCGAACGCCCAGATCGAGGACAACGAGTCGTTCATGGCCACGATCCGCCCGCAGCTCGAAGCGGGTGTTTCCACCGGCTGGGACCTCATCGTCCTGACGGACTGGATGGCCGCCAAGGTCGTGGCGGCGGGCTGGGTCGAGGAGCTCGATCCGGCAAACGTCGCGACGGCGCTCGCGAACGTGCGGGACGAGCTCAAGGGCCTGCCCTGGGACCCGGACATGAAGTTCCACTTCCCCTGGCAGTCGGGTGGCACCGGTGTCGGCTACAACAGCAAGTCCACGGGCCGTGCCCTGACGAAGGTCGCCGATCTGTTCGACCCCGCGTTCTCCGGCAAGGTGACGCTGCTCACCGAGGTGCGCGACACGTTCCCCCTGGTCCATCTCGCCCTCCAGGGGATGGGCCAGGCGTCGGACACGCCGGCCGAATCGATGACCGTCGCGGATGCCCAGGCCGTCCACGACTATCTCAAGCCCTTCGTCGACAGCGGCCACATCAAGGCGTTCACGGGCAACGAGTACCTGACCGACTTCGGCAGCGGCGACACGTGGGCCGCGATCGTCTGGTCGGGTGACCTCGCGTCATCGGCCGGGCCCGACGATGTCTTCGTCTACCCCGAGGAGGGGTCGATGATCTGGACCGACAACATGCTCATCCCCAAGGGCGCCGAGAACAAGTACACCGCCGAGCTGATGATGGACTGGGTCTACGACGTGGACCGGGCCGCGCGGCTGGCCAACTGGGTCTACTACATCAGTCCGGTGAAGGGCGTGGCCGAGGCCATCACGACCCTCGATCCCGAGGCCGGCAGCAACCCGCTCCTGTTCCCACCGGCCGACGTGACCGCCAAGCAGCACCCACAGCCGAACTTCTCGGAGGCGGATGAAGCGACCGTCAACGAGCTGTACGCCGACCTGGCCGGCGTCTAGCCGCATTCGCGGGAGCCGAGCGGTGCGCAGGGCGTCACGATGACCCGTCGCCGCTGGCTCCTGCCATACCTGCTCATGGCGCCGGGGCTGCTGTGGCTGGCCCTGTTCTTCGTGCTGCCGAACATCCAGATGGTCCTGATGTCGCTGTCCACGGGGAGCATCGGGCAGGGCTGGACCTTTGCCTGGGATTTCGATAACTACTTCGGTGCCTTCGGGCGGTTCCCGGACAACTTCCGCAACTCACTCGTGTACGGCGGCATGGCGACCCTGTTGTGCTTCCTCATCGGCTACCCGCTCGCCTACGGGATCGCGTTCCGCGGCGGCCGCTACCGCACGCTGCTGCTGTTCCTCGTGATCGCGCCGTTCTTCACGAGCTTCCTCATCCGGACCATCTCGTGGCGGATCCTGCTGGGCGATCAGGGGCCGTTCCTGGCCGTCGTCCGTGACACGCTCGGGATCGTGCCCGACAACTTCAGCGTCATCGGCACGCCGCTGGCCGTCGTTTCCGGCCTCACCTACCAGTTCCTTCCGTTCATGGTGCTGCCGCTGTACGTGGCGCTCGAGAAGATCGACCGGCGGCTCATCGAGGCGGCCCGCGACCTGTACGCGGGGCCGTGGCGTCGCGGCGGCGCGATCGCCGGGTCGATCGCCGGTGGGCTGGTCGCGGCGATCCTGCTCGCCGGTCTCGACTACGCCTCGTTCGAGGGTGGCGGACTCGTCGGGTTCCTCGCAGTGGTGGCCGGAGGCGCGGTCGTCGGTGGGGCGATCGGGGCCTTCCTGATCTCGGAGTCCTTCGTGCGCGTCGTCTGGCCCCTCAGCCTGCCGGGCGTGTTCGCGGGCTCCATCCTCGTCTTCATCCCCGCGATCGGCGACTTCGTGAACGTCGAGCTGCTCGGCAACCCGCGGACGCAGATGATCGGCAACGTCATCCAGAACCGGTTCCTGCAGCAGAACGATTACCCGACGGCCGCCGCGCTGTCGTTCATCCTCATGGCCGGGATCCTCGTGGCGATCCTCGTCTATGCCCGGGTCCTTGGGACCGAGGAGCTGACCGGAGGTCGGTCGTGAGCGTCGCGCCGGAGGTCGCACCGGGGCTGGCGGTGGGCGCGCCGCGAATGGCCGGGCGCGGCGGCCCGATCCTGCGGGCCTTCGAGCGCTGGGGCGTGCCCCTGCTCACCGCGGCGGCGATCCTCTACCTGCTCGTCCCGATCATCGTGATGATCGCCTTCTCGTTCAACGATCCGCCAGGGCGCTTCAACTTCGTGTGGGGCGAGCTGTCCCTGGCGGCCTGGGCCAATCCGTTCGGACGGCCGCGTCTTGGTGATGCCCTCATGACCAGTCTCATCGTGGCCTTCATCTCGACGCTCGTCGCGACGGCCCTCGGGACGCTGATCGGCCTGTCCCTGACGCGCTACCAGTTCCGAGGCCGCTCCGCGACGAACCTGTTCGTATTCATCCCGATGGCCACGCCCGAGATCGTCCTGGGCGCCAGCCTCTTGACGCTGTTCGTCGGCACTGCGACCGAGCCGTGGCGCACGGTGACCGGCGGCGCCTTCTTCCCGCTCGGTCTCCAGACGATCCTGATCGCGCACATCATGTTCAACATCAGCTACGTGGTCGTGACCGTTCGGGCCCGGATGCAGGGGTTTCCGCGTCACCTCGAGGAGGCGGCGATGGACCTCGGGGCCAACGAGTGGACGACGTTCTGGAAGGTGACCTTCCCGCTGATCCTGCCCGGGATCCTGGCCGCCGCCCTGCTCGCGTTCTCGCTGTCGATCGACGACTTCATCATCACGCAGTTCACGGCCGGGACCGAGCAGACGTTCCCGGTCTGGGTCTGGGCCAGCATCCGCAACAACCTGCCGCCGCAGATCCACGTGATCGGCACGATGGTGTTCGTGGTCGCGGTCGGGCTCGTCGCGCTGAACACGATCCTCTCGAGCCGGCGGATGGCCCGCGACCAACGCATCGCGCTGGAGGAGGCGGGGCGCGCCGCCGAGGCACGGGTGGCACTCGCGGACTGACGGGGACCGGGTCGGGTGGTCAGCGGTGCGCTTCCGGCCCGCGTGATCGCAACCGCTCGAGGATCGTCGCATGCAGCAGGCCGTTCGACGCGAGGAACGTCCCCGCGTCGATCGCCCGACGCCCCTCGAGATCCGTCACGCGACCCCCCGCCTCCTCGATGAGCACCGTCGGGGCTGCCGCATCCCAGGGCGAGAGATCGACCTCGATCATCGCCTCCGCCGCACCCTCGGCGAGCAGGGCGTATCCCCAGAAGTCGCCGAACCCGCGCTCCCGCCAGACCTCGCGAAGGAGCCCCTCGAACCCCGGCGCGCGACCCGAGGCCACGATGTCCCGGCCCGAGCCATAGAGGACCTGGGCGTCGGCGAGGTCGGTCACCCCCGAGACCGAGATCCGGCGTGGCTGCTCGCCGCGGTTGCGCGCCCAGGCGCCACCGCCGCGGTGCGCCCACCAGCGCTCGTCGAGCGCCGGCGCCGAGATCACGGCCGCCTGCAGCTCCCCGTCCCGCTCCACGGCGAGGAGCGTCCCGAACAGCGGCACCCCGCGGATGTAGTTGTGGGTCCCATCGATCGGGTCGATGTACCAGCGGACCGAAGCATCGCCGGCCTCCGTGCCGTACTCCTCGCCGACCAGACCGTGATCCGGGAAGGCGTCGGCGAGCCGCTCGCGGATACGCCGCTCGATCGCGGTGTCCGCCTGCGTCACGAACGTGCGGTCGGGTTTGGTGGTGATCTGCAGGTCGCGCCGAAAGTGCCGACGAGCGATGTCGTCGGCCTCATCGCAGGCCACGACCGCGACCTCGAGCCAGCGACGCAGTTCCCCGTCCGTGCCGTTCCGGAGCGACGCGGACCAATCGGCCCCGTACTGGGGGCCGCCGGCTCCGTCATTGGCGCCACCGGCCCCGGCGCCGCGGCTTCGACGACCGCCGCTCCCGGCGTCACCCGTCGCCCCGTTCGCGCTCATGCCCGGATCCTCTCGTTGGTGGGGTCGTACAAGGGCTCGCGGACGACCTCGAAGCCGACCCACTCACCGAAGAGCTCGACGTCCCCGCGCGTGCCGATACCACGGTCCGGTGGGAGGTACGCATAGGCGATCGAGCGCTGGACCGTGAAGCCGTAGCCACCGCTCGTCACCCGACCGACGAGGACGCCGTCGACCCGGACCGGCTCATTGCCGAGACACACGGCCAGGGGGTCGTCGAGCACGAGGCAGCGCAGGCGCTTGCGGGGGCCGGCGGCCTTGGCCGCGACCAGCGCCGCGCGCCCGATGAAGTCGACGCCCTTGTCGAGCGCCACCGCGAACCCGATCCCGGCTTCGAACGGCGTCTCATCCGGCGTGATGTCGGTCGACCACGCGCGGTACCCCTTCTCGAGCCGCAGCGCCTCGATGGCCCGATACCCGCCGTCGAACAGGTCATGCGCCTGGCCCGCTTCCCGGATCGTGGCCCACAGCGTGCGGCCGTACTCGGTCGGGGCGTAGAGCTCCCATCCGAGCTCGCCGACGTACGTGACACGAAGCGCGGTGACTGGGACATGGCCCAGCGTGATCTCGCGTGCCGTGAGGTACGGGAATCCGTCGTTCGAGAGGTCGTCACGCGTCAGCGGGGCAAGGATGTCCCGGGTGCGTGGGCCCCAGATCCCGAAGCACACCAGCGCCGACGTGATGTCGCGCACCTCGACCGACCGATCCGTCGGGAGATGCTTGCGCAACCACGCGAGGTCATGGCCCGCGAATGCCGTGCCGGACACCAGCAGGTAGCGGTCCGGCGCGAGGCGCGTGATCGTCAGGTCGGATTCGATCCCGCCGCGCTGGTTCAGCAGCTGGGTATAGGTCACCGACCCGACCGCTCGATCGACATCGTTGGCGGCCACGTACTGCAGGAAGGCGGCCGAGCCGGGACCCGACACCTCGAGCTTGGAGAACGACGTCTCGTCGAAGAGGGCCGCCGATCGCCTCGTTGCCAGCGCCTCCGCGGCGATCGCCGGTGACCAGTGTCGTCCGGCCCAACCACGCGGCCGAAGGTCGGGATCGCCGTGCGGGTCATTGATCTCGAACCAATTCGGGCGTTCCCATCCGGACTTCTCTCCGAACTCGGCCCCCTGCTCCACCAGATCGGCGTAGGTCGGCGACGTCCGCAGTGGCCGCCCGGCCCTCCGCTCCTCGTTCGGGTAATGGATGTCGTAATAGGTCGCGTAGTTCTCGATCGATCGGGCCAGGGTGTACGCCCCCGACCGATACGCCGCCCCGAACCGCCGGATGTCCATCTTCCACAAGTCGAGCTCCGGCTCTCCTTCGACGATCCAGCTCGCCATCTGCCGCCCGATCCCACCCGCGCCGGCGATGCCGTGTGCGGAGAAGCCGGCGGCCACCCAGAAGCCCCGAACGTCCGACTCCCCGAGGATGAACTCGTTGTCCGGGGTGAACGCCTCCGGTCCGTTGATCACGCGGCTGACCCGCGCCTCCGCCATCGCCGGCACGCGCCGGATCGCGCCTTCCATGATCGATTCGAAGCGCGGCATATCGGGCGCCAGGAGCTTGCCGTTGAAATCGGGCGGGATCCCGTCGAGCCCCCACGGCGCCGGCTCACGCTCATAGCCGCCCATGCACAGGCCACCGACCTCCTCGCGGAAATACACGAGGTTGTCCGGGTCGCGGAGCTGGGGCAGACCGGCATGGACACCGTCGATCGCCTCGGTGAACAGGTACTGGTGGGCGATCGGGATCAGGGGCACGGTGACGCCGACCATCCGCCCGATCTCCGGTGCGAACATGCCGCCGGCGTTGACGACGACGTTGGCGGCGATCTCGTCACGCTCGCCCTGGTGCTCGACCGTGACGCCCGTGACCCGGCCACGTTCGACGCCGATGGCGACGACCCTTGTGTGCGGGCGGATGATGGCGCCGCGGGTGCGCGCCCCGGCCGCGAGCGCCTGGGCCAGGCCGTTCGGGTCCAGCCAGCCGTCCGTCGGCAGGTGCACGGCGCTCTTCACCCCGTCGGTGGACATGAGCGGGAACAACGACTCCGCCTCCTGCGGACCGATGAGCTCGAGCGGCAGCCCGAACGTCTTGGCCCAGCCGGCCTGCCGGCGCAGCTCCGCGTCCCGCTCGGGAGTCGAGGCCAGCCGCAGCGATCCGACCTCGTGCCACTGGGGATCGACCCCCGTCTCGGCTGCGAGGCGCCGGTATAGCTCGGCCCCGTACATCATCATCCTGGTCAGGGTCACGGAGCTGCGAAGCTGCCCGACGAGACCGGCCGAGTGGAACGTCGACCCGCTCGTCAGCTCCGCGCGATCGACGAGCACGACGTCGCGCCAGCCAAGCTCGGTCAGGTGGTAGGCGATCGAGGTGCCCCCGACGCCGCCGCCGATGATCACCGCCCGGGCGTGCTCCATCCCAGAAAGCGTAGCGGCGGCGCACCAGCACCGCGCGCCAGTTGCAGCGTCGATGGGCGCGCATCGAATAGTCTGGCGCGACCATGACCGACGATCCCACCACACGGCAGCCGACGCCGGACCCGGGGCCTGTCGCCCCCGGGCCCGTGCGGGTCGGACCACGCGACATCGCGCTCGCGGCGATCGTCTTCGTCGCGGTCCTGGCGCTGCTGCTCGGGGTCACCCGGATCATCGACCGTGGGGCCGCCGCGGAGCCGACCTCGAGCGGCGGGGTGGTGGCATCTGCGACTGCGAGCGGGGCAGCCTCGTCCAGTCCCGGACCCAGCAGCTCCACCGCGACCGGCCGGAGCCCGAGCCCGACCAGATCCCAGGCGCCCGACCCCACCCCCGCCCCGTCCGGCGATCCGGTCCTGGTCGGCGCGGGCGACATCGGCGATTGCGGGGAGGACGAGGACGACTCGACGGCGAGCCTGCTCGACGGGATCGCCGGGACGGTCTTCACCCTTGGCGACAATGCGTACGGCAACGGCACGGCCAAGCAGTTCCGCGAGTGCTACCACCCGAACTGGGGTCGCCACGTGGCTCGGACCCGGCCTTCGGCAGGCAATCACGACTGGGGTCGCGGCAACCTCGATGGCTATCTCGGCTATTTCGGCGCCAACGCCACGGGGCCAGACGGAGCGTCGTGGTACTCCTACGACCTTGGCACCTGGCACGTGATCGTGCTGGATTCGTCATGCGAGGAGGTCGGCGGTTGCGATGCCGGGTCGCGGCAGGTCGAATGGCTCGAGGCCGACCTTGCGGCGTCGGATGCCCGATGCACGGTCGCCTACTGGCACCATCCGCGGTTCAGCTCCGGCTATCACGGCAACAGCCGGTCCGTGAGCACGTTCTGGGAGCGGCTCTATGAGGCGGACGTCGACGTCATCCTCAGCGGGCACGACCACAACTACGAGCGCTTCGCCCCGCAGGATCCGGACGGCGACCCGGATCCCGAACGCGGCATGCGCGAGTTCGTCGTCGGCACCGGCGGAACCGAGCTGCGCGCGTTCGAGGAACCCGAACCCAACAGCGAGTTGCGGGTGACCGGCGTCCACGGGGTGCTGGCGTTGACGCTTCGCGACGGCTCGTACGAATGGGAATTCATCGCTACGGCCGGCAGCGATTTCAGCGACCGCGGGACGGCGCCCTGCCACTGACCGAGCCTACGTGCGGCCGGGCTCCACGCTGACCTCGCGCAGCGCACGCTCGAAGGCGGGCGTCGAGGCATTCGATTGCAGCCGATCGAAATGCTCCCCCGCATAGGCGACGAAGTCGACGTCTAGCGTGCTGATCCCCTGCTGCAGGACGCCCCACATGGCCTCGCGGAAGTCCGAGACGATGCGCATCAGCGTGAGGCGGGCGAGGTGGTCGAGGCGGTCCCCCTCGCCATAGGCCGCGAGCAGGTGGGCGTCCTCGGCTGGGGTCAGGTCGTGGTTGACGCTGAAGTTGCCGAGGTCGAAGAACGGGTCGCCCATCCCCGCGTACTCCCAGTCGACGATCCGGATGCGTGCCCCGTCATCGATGAAATTCGCATTGAGCAGGTCGTTGTGGCACGGCCGGGCTTCGACCGGGTTGGCGAGACAGGCGATCTCGATACGCCGGCCGATGAGCGCGGCGATGTCGTACGCCGGCGGGATCCGGACCCCGCGCGCCGCCGCGAGGGCGCGGTATGCCTCCACGATGCGCAGCGGCACGAAGAGGCCGGGGATCGGCGGCCCCTCGTGGATACGCCGCAGCGACTGCGCCACGCGCTCCAGGGTGTCGGGCAGGTGGACCGCCTCGTCGCTCACGGGCGAGCCATCGATGAAGCGCGTGACCAGGTAGCCCTCCGGCCGGATGAAGGCGGTGACCTCCGGGCCGACGCCGACCCCCGCTGCGGCGACGGTCGCGGCATGCTCGACCTCCCGGCTGATGCCGAGGAGGTGGGTATCGTTGCCGGCCAGCCGGATGACATAGCGGTCGGCGTCGTCGGGGATCGTGACGAGGAAGTTGCGGTTCGTGATCCCGCCGCTCAGCGCCGTCAGGACGAGCTCGCGGCCGGCGAGCTCCGGGACCCGTTGCATCGCCCGCACCAGGTCATCACGCAGTTCGCCACCCAGGACGCCGTCGTCGGTCATCGCTCCCCCTCCTGCCGGAAACGAGATGCGGCGCGACGATCGCTCGCCGCGCCGCATCGCCTCCTCCCGAGGATTGCTGCCTAGCCGATGACGGCCTCGCCGGTGGCGGGGTCGACCTCGACGTGATCCTCGCGGCGGCGGGCGACGAGGAGGTAGTAGATGGCGCCGAAGACGAGAACGGTGCCCACGAGCGCTTCGAAGACGGGGATCGCGGGCAGCCCGGTCAGGACGTTGGCGGAGCCGTCCGGATTCTTGCCGACGGCGATGAACGTATTGATGAACGGGTTCGACCAGGTATTTCGCAGGTCGTTTCCGAACTGGCCGAATACCTCGGGCCATGTCCACAGCCCGATGTTGATGATCATCAGGCCACCCCAGACGAGGGCGAGGGCGTTGATGACGGTTCCCCAATTCCCGAGGCTGAAGAACGCCCTGGTCGTGGGCCAACCGCGCCGTCGTGCCGTGAACACCCCGAGGTTGCACAGGAAGTAGGCGAGATAGATCATGCCGGTGGCCGCGATCGCGAGGTAGATGGACCCAAGGGCCCCCATCACGAGCAACGGCACCGCAGCGAGGACGCCGACTGCGATCGACGCGTAGACCGGAGTCTGCAGGGTCGGGCTGACGTGCCCCCATAGAACGCCCAATGGCAGGCGCCGGTCGCGACCCATCGAGAACATCAGGCGGACCGTGGCGCCCTGGATCGCGAGCGTGCAGACGTAGACGGCGATAAAGATCACGACGAGGTAGAGCTTGCCCATCGTGAAGTCCCCGAACAGGACGAACGTGAGGTTCGCGAGGATCGTGTCCGCGATCGGGAAGCCGAAAGCCTGCCCTGTGGCGACCGCGGCGCCCACATCTTGGAATGAAAGCGTTACGGCCAGGAGGAAGACCGCGCCAACGAGCCCTGACAGCCAGATCGACGACAGGACGCCGCGCGGCGCCTGACGGCTCGCATCGAGCGTTTCCTCACCGAAAGTCCCAGCGGTATCGAAGCCGTAGACGACGAACAGCGCCATGAACATCCCGACCAGGAACACCGGCACGTAGCTGCCTCCGCCGAGGTCGCTCGTGAAGGATGTGTCGAAGAGGATCGCTGGCGACTGATGATTGGCGAAGAAGAGCAGGATCAACGCGAAGACCACCATCCCCACGATCTCCGCCGCTACCCCGATGTTGTTGATGGTCGCGAGCAATCGGACGCCGATGCTGTTGATCGCCGTCGTGGTGATGAGCGCCGCGACGCCGACGAACTGCCACATGTCGAGGCCCGGGACCGGCGAGGCGCTGGCGAGGTCGAAGCCCATGACGGTCGAGAGCACCAGGGGCACCGTCGCGGCGACGGCGGCCACGGTCACCACCCCGGCCCAGAAATAGATCCAACCCGTGAACCAGCCGAGCGTCCGGTTCGAGAGCCGCTTGGACCACTGGTAGATCGAGCCGGCTACCGGGAAATGGCTCGAGAGCTCGGCAAAATTCAACGCCACGAACGTCTGGCCAAGGATGACCAGCGGCCACGCCCAGAAGATGGCGGGGCCGCCGACACCGAACGCCACGGCCTGGTTCGTGAAGGTGCCCGTAGCAACGCTGATGTAGCTGAAGGCGACGGCGAAGTTCGCGAGAAAGCCGAGCGTTCGCTTGAGTTCGGGCTTGATGCCGAGCGAGCGCAGGTGGGCGTCGTCGCGCTCCGAGACGTCCTGCGGATTGACAGATCCCGCCACGATCTCCTCCTCGTACCGCCACGCTGGGGGGCGCGCGGCTGACCTGTGGGAGTGACACGAGGACGCTTGGGACATCCGTCCTTGGCTCCCTCAAGCAGGACGGACGTGCGCGAGGATAGCACCGCGATGGAGGTCGTCAACGCCTTAATCCCAGGCGCGGACGAGACCCGGCCGCCCCACGCGGGGCGGCGCAGGGCCGATCAGCCCCGGCTACGGATCCAGGCGGTAGAACCGGAACGAGTCGTGCTCGACGGGGAGGACCGCGAAGCCGCTGAAGCCCGCCTCGCGGGCGATGGCCTCGAGCGCGGCCGACCGAAGCACCGTGCCGGTCCCGACCGATGGCCCCTCGAAGAGGCCGTTGGCCAGGCACGCCACCACGCTGTAGCCGTAGAACAGCCGCTCGGCCTCGTCGCCTGGGGCCGTGAACGTCTCCGCCACCCGCTCGTCGCCGATCAGGACGGCCCCACCCGGCTTCAACAGCCGCCGCGCCGTGGCGAGGACCGCGGCCGGCTGGGCCATGTCGTGGACGGCCTCGAAGATCGTGACCAGGTCGTAGCGACCGGCACCACCCGCGTCGGCCGCGTCGGCGGACAGGAACGAGACCCGGTCGGTCATCCGTTCGTGCTCGGCATGCATCCTGGCGCGCTCGATGGAGCCTGCGTCGATGTCGATCCCGTCGACCTGGATCCCGGGAAACGCCCGGGCGATCGAGATGGATGACCAGCCGGTCCCGCAGGCCACATCGGCGACACGTCCGTCGCCCGCGCGGAGCCGCGCGGCGATGTCCGGGAGGGCGCCGATCCAATCACCGACGAATGCGCCGAACTGCGGACGGTTCATCGCTTCCTGCGCCTCGACGACGTCGGGGCCGTAGTCCGCCCAGTCGACGCCCTGACCCGTGCGATACGCCTCGAGCAGGGCGGGCATCGTCCGAGCCGAGCCCGTCACGAACCGGGCGAGCGGCGCGACGAGCCACGGGCTCTCCGGGTCGATCAGCACCGCCGCGTGGCCGTCGGGCAGCGTGTAGCGCCGGCTGTCGGGTTCGGCGCTGACGTCGTCGACGTCCAGGACCGCCCCGACGGCCTGGTGCTCGAGCCATTCGCGCGCGTAGCGAGGGTGGATGCCGGCTCGCTCCGCCAGCTCCGACGACGTGGCCGGCCCGCCCTCCGCGAGGGCGCGATAGAGACCCAGCCGGTCCCCGAGGTAGACGGCCTGCATGTCGAGGGCGCCGAGGGCGGCGGCGAGCAGACGGCCGGCGAGGTCGTCGCGGCGAGCCTCGGCGTTCGGGGCGGATGTGGTGACGGTCATCATCGCTCTCCGGTTGGTCCGTGTGGTGGACAGCGTAGGACTGCGCGCACGACGAGACCCGGGGACGATGCCGTCATCGGCCGCTGCGACACCATGGACATCCGTCCGGGGATGGACTCGACGTTCGGCGTCGTTCAGCTTGCCGCGACGGCCTCGCGCAACGCCTCCGGCATCGGGCGGTGGACTTCGACCGGCTGGATGTAGGCGCTGATCATCTCGCGCGTGCCGTTCACGCCGAGCTCCGTGTAGAGGAACGACATCTTGCGCCGTTGGGTGGCGAGGATCTCGTCCTTCGTCGATAGGTCCCACAGCTCCCGCCTGAACGGGCCGATGGCCTTCTTGCGGGTCGTGTACTTGAACTGCTCGTCGGTCTGGTCGGGTTTGCGTTCGTCTGCGGCCTCCTCCGAACACCATCGCTCGATGGCACGACGAAGATCCTGGGGAAACGCAGCGTGGTCGAAGAGGGTGTTCTGGAAGCCCGTCGCGAGGTGGATCTCGGCGGTCTCGGCCGCTGGGAAGCGATGGAAGAGCTCGTCCGGCAGCGTCGACGCGCCGTGCTGGACGGCACCGGCCAAGCCGTATTCACGGCGGGCGACGTCACCGAGCTTCTGCAGCACGTCGAAATCGAGCTTGACCTCGGCGACGCTGCCATCGGGCAACGGCACGCCGCCATGGCTCGTGCCGGTCTGGACGCTCACCTTGGACAGCCCCGTGACGTCGGGCATCCGCTCTTCGAGCTCCCGGCGGTAGCCGTCGAGGTAGGCGCGCAGCTCTTCGACGGTCGAGTTCTGCGACCCGACCTCGCCGATCTCGCCACCCACGCTGATCGTCACCCCGTCCGACTCGAGCGTGCGGATCAGGGCGGTCAGCTCGGCGGCACGCCGATAGTTCTCGCGTTGCTGCCCGTCGACGGCCGGCTTCGACAGGTCCACGAGCGTCGAGGAATTGATGTCGATGTTCCGATAGCCCGCCTCGATGGCAAGACGGCAGGCTCGGCGGATCTCCTCGGTCATGGCCTCCGGGTCGGCCCCGTACTTCTTGGCATTGAACTGGTAGTGATCGCCCTGGATGAAGACCGGAGCCCGCCAGCCGGCCGCGATCGCGCCGGCGAGCACGGCGGTCGAGAAGTCGATCGGGCGCTGGTACGTGTACGTCTGCTCGCTGCGCGCGATCTCGAAGATCACGGCGCCAACGTCCGCGCTGGCGGCCGCCTCGAACGCCGTGCGGGCCATGTCGAACGTCTGCGCCCGCAGGTTGACCGCGGGGACCGTGAACCCCGCGACCTCGCCTCGTCCGCGGGCGGCATACAGCTCCTGGATGCTGGCGCTCTGCGCACCGAGTGCCTGGCTCGCCTCCCAGATGATCCATTGGGCCGCCGCCTGGGTCGCCTCGTCCGTCGAGAACGCTGCCGTCCAGGCAAGGTCGCTGATCGCGGTGGATCGGACGGCCGCCTCGTCGTCGATGACGAGCACGTCGCCCTCGAGATGGGCCGCAGCGCGGATGGTCGTCAGCAGGTCGGCGGTCGAGGTCGCGACGTGGGGCACGGCGGGGCGTCTCCTTGGCGGTCGTTCTCCGTCATGGTACGGCGACACGCCGCCGCGCCGCGGCGCGCTTGCCGGCCGTTCGTCGGGGGTCAGATCCTTGGCTTCACGACCATCAGGAAGACGATGGCCACGATGAGCAGGCCCATCCCGATCCCCCCGCGCTGGATGCGCCCGATGAGCGCCGTGAGCTCGGGCGGCGGACCGCTCGCCCCGGGCGGGGGCGGCGAGGAGGTCATCGCGATGACGCGCTCGACGAGATGCCGCTGCACGAAGAACCCGTATCCGTAGGCGGTGAGGTAGAGCACGATCCCGAGCGCCAGCCACCAACGCTCGCGTTCGAGCGGGTTGATCCCGACCACGGCGATCATGGCCAGCCCGGTGATCGGCAGGGTGATGCCGACGGGCAGTACCCGTTTCGACGTGATCGCGTCGGAAACCCGTGTCGCGAAGTTCGCGTGTTGCGGCTCCGCGCCACCCATCGCTCCCAGGATCGAGAAGGTGAACGTCGGGCCGAATGCCACGATCGCCCCGAGCACGTGCAGGAACAGCAACCACGGGAATAGCCAGGCCATGCCGACCCTCCTCCATCGCCGCCACAAGAGCAGCCAACCCGTCGGAGGATAGTCGCTACGACACCCGCTTCGAGCGCCTCCCGACGAAGTCCACGAGGACGTACTCCCCGAGCCGTTCGGGCGTGGCGTAGAACGCCCGGCCGCGGTTGAGCTTCGTCATGTGGGCCACGAACTCCGCCAGCGCCCGGGACCGCTCCAGCATGAACGTGTTGATCGTGATGCCCTCCTTCGTGCAGCGCTGCACTTCCCGAAGGGTCTCGCTGATCGTCCGCCGCGTCGGCGGGTAGCTGAACTCGACCTGGCCACCCTCGAAATGTGCGGTCGGCTCGCCGTCGGTGATGACGACGATCTCCTTGTTGGCCGACGCCTCCCGGGCCAGGATGCGGCGCGCCAGCAGCAGCCCGTGCTGCAGGTTCGTCCCGTATTCGTACCCGTGCCACGACAGCTCCGCCAGGGCGCCCGGCCGGATCTCGCGTGCGTAGTACGCGAACCCGATCACCGACAAGTGGTCACGCGGGTACTGCGTCCTAATCAACGTGTCGAGCGCGACGGCCACCTTCTTGGCCGCGAGGAAGCAACCGCGCAGCAGCATCGAGCGGCTCATATCCACGAGGAGCACGGTCGCGGTGCGGGTCAGTTGCTCGGTCCGGAACACCTCGAAGTCGCCGGGGATGAGGCGGACGCCCCGTGCACCCCGCCGTGCAGGCGCATTCTCCTCGCGCGCAAGCGCGTTCGTGAGCGTGCCCCGCAGGTCCAGGTGGAACGGGTCGCCGAACTCGAAGGGCTTCGTGGTCTCCTCGCGCTCACCGCCGCGTCCGCCGCGGTCGACCCGATGGCCGCCGAACGCATCGCGCTCGAGCCGGGCGAACAGGTCGTCGAGGACCTTCTGGCCGATCTTGCGGCTGCCACGTGGCGTCAGCTCGAGGCGTTCGCCGTCGCGGGTCAGGTAGCCGGCTTCCTCGAGCCGCCGCGCAAGGTCGTCGAGCGCCTCGAGGTCGCGCACGCCGTCATCGCCCATGAGCTGGCGGACCTGTTCGCGATCGATGCCCGCAAGGTCGTCGGGGCCGTCGACGTCGGTGAGCGCGTCCTCCAGCCGCTCCATGGCCTGGAGGCGGGCGATCTGCGCGAGCGCACCATCGAGCGTGAGCGTCTCGTCACCGTCGAAGCGGACACGATCGCCGAGACCGCCCGGCAGCAGGAGGTCGAGATTCGAGGCGAGCTCGGCCAGGTCCAGCAGGATCCGATCGTCGCGCAGGAGCGCCTCCATCATCGACTCGAGCTCGGCTCGTTGCTGCGGGCTCATCGAGCGAAGCAGCGACTGCATCGCCGCCATCCGCTGGGCGAGCTGGTCGATGAGGTCGTCGAAGGTCTGCGCGCCTGGGAAGAAGCGGCCGTGCTTGGCCAGGAAGTCGTCGACGTCCGGGTCTCGGCCGCCGATCCGCTCGCGGATGAGCTCGTTGAGGTCGCGCACCATGTCGCGATTCGCGGCGAGATCGTCGGGCGTCATCGATCGGATCGCGTCGCTCATCCCGCCGACGAACTGGTCGAGGACCTGCTTCCCGAGCCGCTCCACGAGCTCGTCGAAGCGGCTCCGCGCATCGGGCTCCAGGAAGTCGTACTCGCGCAGGTCGCGGATGCGCTGGCCAACGTCGCCCGGCAGGCCGTCGAGCTGGTCGAGCCGCTTGGCCGCCACGTCGCGGAGAAGGTTCTGGAGGTCCGGGTCGGGTCCCTGGCTCGACCGTTCCAGTCGTCGTTCCACACCGGCCCGCTCCTGGGCGACGATCTCGTCCAGCTCGCGCCGGATGTCGCCGAGCACGTCCCCGAGATCGAACCTGTCCCGGAGTTCCTCGCGCTGGCGGCCCAGGCGGTCCATGAGGTCCTGGAGGCCAGGCAGGTCCGGGCGCGTCGGGTCGCCGCTGCGCCAGCCACGCTCCATGAGCCGACGGAGAGCCTCGGCCAGGTCGCCTTCGGCCATCACATCATTGGAGAGTTCGTCGAGGATCTCGTCGGCATCGAGATCGGGCAGCCGCTGGGTGCCGTCCCAGCGCGAGTACCGCGCCCGGCGAGCGAGCGCCGCCAGGGCGTCGTCGTCCGCCGGCCGTGCGGGCGCGACCCGACCGCCGAGATCCCGCGGGTCCGGCGTGTACGCGGTCACCGGTGGTAGACCGTCCCGCCGGGCACGCGGTCCTTGTTGATGCGTCGGGCGAGGTGCAGGCCCTCCAGCAGGAATTCGACAGCGGACGCAACGACCGCGGGTTCCTCGGCGCCGTCGGTCACGTCGAACGTGCCGAGGTCCCGCACCGCGACGTTCAGACCCGGCACCTCCCGTGCCCATGCCACGTACTCGCGCGAGGGGGTGCGCTCGCCGGTCTCGACGGTGAAACCGTCCTCGAACGCATCGACCACCGGGTCGAGGTCATCGAGCGTGACCCGGCGCGTGAACGTCGCGTACAGCGCCTTCGTGATCAGCCGCTCCACGATGCGCTCCTCGGGCGACTCGTCGCCGACCGACTCCAGCTCGACCTTGCCGACCGTCGAGGCGACGACCGCTCCCAGGTCCGAGACGCGTGGCGCACCAAGCGATTCGCCGAGCCGGATCGCGCGCTTCAGGGCGGCCGCCTCGAGGACCTCCAGGTTGGCCACCGACACGCGGACCGACACGCCCGAGCGCTGGCTGATCTCCGGCGAGCGGCGGGCGAGGTGGGTCAGCTCCGCGACGGTCTCCTCCATGAACGGCGGCACGACGACGATCGGCGCACCCTCGGCGACCCCGAAGCGATGCTTCTCCTGGCGGACGATCGACATCTCGTCATCGAGCGTCCGCGGGTAGTGCGTGCGGATCTGCGACCCGAGGCGGTCCTTGAGCGGGGTGATGATGCGGCCGCGCGACGTGTAGTCCTCCGGGTTCGCCGATGCCACGACATACAGGTCGAGGGGCAATCGGACGGTGAACCCGCGGATCTGCACGTCGCGTTCCTCGAGCACGTTCAACAACCCCACCTGGATCCGTTCCGCCAGGTCGGGCAGCTCGTTGATGGCGACGATGCCGCGGTTCGCACGCGGGATCAGGCCGTAGTGGAGCGTCAGCTCGTCGGAGAGGTAGCGGCCCTCGGCGACCTTGATCGGGTCCACCTCGCCGATGAGGTCGGCGATCGTGATATCAGGCGTCGCCAGCTTCTCGGCATACCGCCGATCGCGTGGCAGCCACTCGACCGCAGTGTCGTCACCGTCCCGCTCGACGACGGCACGCCCGGCCGGGCTCACCGGTGCGTATGGGTCGTCGTTGAGCTCGCCGCCCCGCACGATCGGGATCCACTCGTCCAGCAGGCCGACGAGCAGCCGCGCGATCCGGGTCTTGGCCTGCCCCCGCTCGCCCAGGAACACGATGTCGTGTCCGGCGAGGATCGCGTTTTCGATCGAGGGGAGGACGGTCTCCTCGTAGCCGACGACCGTCGGCAGCACCGCCGTTCCGGCCGCGAGCCGATCGAGCAGGTTGGCTCGAAGCTCCTCCTTCACGGTCCGCGAGCGCCAACCGGCGGCCCGCAGCTCAGCGATGGTGGCGGGGCGCGCGGGGGTCGGCATGCGATGACCTCAGTTGGTGACCGGCGTGGCGCGGTCGGTCGAGGTGGTTCGGGCGACGTCGATGGCGGCACGCACGGCGTCGACCGCGACGATCCCGGCCTCGACGAGGCCGGTCAGGACGGCACGGCGACGATCGACCTCGAGCTCGAAGTCGCCGGCTTTGCGCACCACGCGAAGGGCGAGCTCCGGGATGACGCCCCAGCCGAAGTGCTCGAATCGATCGACCTTCGGATCCCAGGTGGCGAGGACCGCGGGACCGAGCCGCTGGACATGTCCGTGTTCGTCGCGCGAGGTCGGGCGGACGTAGTGAGCGGCGACGATGCGCCGCAAGCCATCGTCGACACGCCGGAGGATGACCACGACCCCCAGGCGGGACAGCTCGTCATCGTTGACCGCCACGGGCGGTCGATGGAGCGTCTCGAACACCTCATCGAGGGAATCCGCGTGGATCGTGGCCGCCAGGCCGTATCCGATGCTCGCAGCGCGGATCGCGATGCGCGCCTCCTCTCCCCAGGTATACGACGGCAGGTGGTCGGACAGCTCCGGGACGAGCAGGACCGTGTCATCCGGGCGGATGGGCCCGGCCGCGCCGCCGGGCCGTTCCGATTCCCCGGCGACGACGGCCGGGGTCGCGCCGCTCGAGCGCTGCCACCCGAGCTCGGATGCCTGCGGCAACCAGTCGAACGTCTCCATCGAGCCCCCGAGCTCGACCGTGCGGATGCCGGGGGGGAGGAATTCGAGGAGCGCGCCGAGGAGCGTGGACTTGCCGACCTGCCGGTCCTGCGCTGCGACGATGATCGGGACGCGGCCCTCGATCAGGAGCCACAGCGTGGCCGCCAGCTCGGCATCGAGCGTGCCGGCACGGATCAGCTCCACGATCGAGCGCGGCGTCGGCGGCACGTGGCGTACGGCCCACCGGCCCCGCGTCGGCGAGGTGTCGGCCAAGGAAGTCTCCGAACGGATCTGCCGTGGTTTCCCGGGTTCCGGGCGGCCAGCGTACGGCCGACCCCGGGGAGCGTCAAACCCCCGACCGGGGTAGTCGTGGGGGGCCGGCTGTACCTGTCGAGGGGCGACACGATCGGTCGGCTAGCATCGCGACCATGGCCCTCACGATCGAGCCGCTCACCCCGAAACGGATCGCCGATCTCGCCACGCTGTTCGACGGGGGTGGTGACCCGAAATGGTGCTGGTGCTCGTACTTCCGGATCCGCGGCCGCGACTGGACGAATGCCACCCCGGCCGAGAACCGGGAGGTCCTTGCGACGGCGGCGCGAAGGCGGGACCACGCGCCGGGGCTCCTGGCCTACGATGCGGGCACGGTCGTCGGCTGGGTGAGCCTCGGTCCGCGCGAGGACTACGAACGGCTCGCCTACTCCACGGTTCTCGCAGCGCTCGACGAGGTCCCGGTCTGGTCGATCGTGTGCTTCGTTGTCGGGCGGAAGTCGCGCGGACGGGGTGTGGCCGGCGAGCTGCTTGCGGCGGCGATCGACTACGCCCGTGACCGCGGGGCGACGACGCTGGAGGCGTACCCGGTCGACGTGCCGACGGGCGAGCGGATCTCCTCGGCCAGCGCGTTCCACGGCACGCTCGCGATGTTCGAACGGGCCGGGTTCAGGGTCGTGGAGCGGCGCCAGTCGAACGCCACCAGCCCGGTCCGGCCCATCGTTCGGCTCGTGCTGTAGGCGTCGCTCGCGTGCCGTCGTGACCTCGGCGCAGAGGCCGGCACCGCCGAGTCGCAGGCACGATCCGGTGGCCCGTTCCGACCCGCCTACGTCATCTGTCGCCCCTCCGACATCGTCATCCGACGAGGTTGACACCGCCCTGACGAGACGCCTAGACTTCCCGACGGCGCGCAAGTCGCACGTCCTCGCCTAGCTCATGTTTGGAGGCGGTCTCCGAATGACGATGCTGCTGAATCTCCGACGCACCGTGGCGCCTATCGGCGCACGGGATCGCGGGAGATCTGTGCCCATCTCGAGCTAGCCGCAGGCGGCAGGACCGCCTTCCGGACAGAACCCGAGCCGTGGGCCCAGATCAGGCCCCCGGCTTTTTTGATGCCCTTCCCTGCCCGACCGGGCAGACCGAACGGACACCACGAGCCGCGAGGCCACCCGACGAACGTCGGTTGAAGCCCGCGGCTCGTTCCTTGTCCGGACCCACCTCCCCGACCGCACCCTGGAGCACACCAGTGACCGCCACATTGACCAACCAACTGAAGACGACGACCCCGGTGGCCACGCCGGCGATGTCCGCGGTGACCTCGGCGGTGCCTGCCTTGCTCATGGAGGGCGTCAGCAAGTCGTTCGTCGTCGGCCGCAAGCGCAAGCCGGTGGCCGCGATCACGGACGTGTCGCTGCGCCTCGAGCGTGGGGACATCCACGGGATCCTGGGTGCCAACGGCTCGGGCAAGTCGACCCTCATCCGCCTCATCAGCGGGCTCCTGACCCTGGACACGGGCAGGGTCGAGGTGTTCGGCCACGACATCGAGCGTGACGAGCTCGCGGTCAAGCGCCTGATCAACCGGGTCAGCGTGGACGCCGCGTTCTTCAAGAAGCTCAGCCCGATGGAGAACCTCTTGTTCGCCGCACGGCTGTACGGGCTCGACGGGAAGACCGCCCGCCGGGACGCGATCGCGATCCTGGCCCGGCTGGGCATCAGCGAGAAGCGTGTCGGACGGCCCGTGGAGCAGATGAGTCGAGGGATGCAGCAGAAGGTCGCGATCGCGCGAGCCCTGCTGACCAGCCCGACGCTGCTGCTCCTGGACGAACCGACCACCGGGCTCGACCCGCGCAGCAAGCTCGACGTCCAGACCTTCATCGAGGAGATCAACCAGACCCATGACGCGACGATCGTCCTGACGACCCACGATTTGGCAGAGGCAGAGCGCCTGTGCGCCAGGATCACGGTCCTCAACGACGGTCGGACCATCACCGAAGGAACGCCGGATGAGCTCAAGACGCAGACCGCGCGCCGTCTGGGCCACGAGGCGACCCTCGAAGACGTGTTCATGACCTACACCGGCCGCTCCCTCGACGACGACGTCGAAGAGGACGAGAGCGGCGACGACGAAGACTGATCGGAAAGGAGGTGAAAACCATGATGTTGAACTCGATCGACCTGCAGCTGGCGCGTGAGCGCCAGGAGCGCTTCATCGCCGAGGCCGCGCAGTCGCGCCTCGTCGAGTCGCGCCCTTCGCCCATCCGCCAATTCGTCGGACGCCGCGTCATCGCGGTGGGCCAGCGGATCGCCGCGGAACCCCATTTCGAGCTGGCTCGGTCCCGATAGGACCGGGTCAGCTCCCTCGACCCAGGAGACCCTCTCGTGACCATCGTCGCCCATGAGCTGAAGGCCTCATACGCCTTCATCGAGCGGAATTTCTATCTGACGCGCCGCTACTGGGGTTGGGAAGTCGCCTTCCTGATCTATTCGGTCGCGGGCGCCCTGTCGATCTCGCTCATCGGTGCCGACCAGGGCAGCCCGACGCTGCTGCTCACGCTGATGGTGGGAGCGATCTTCTGGAACTACCTGTCGGTCGTCTTCAGCTGGATCGCCGAGACCATCTCGGTCGAGCGCTGGGAAGGCACCCTCGAGTACACGTTCATGGCCCCGATCCGGCGCTGGTCGCAGCTGCTCGGCTCGGTCCTGTACGCGATGGTCTACGGCCTCGTCCACACGGCCGTGATCTTCATCGCGCTCGTGCTGTTCTTCCCGCAGCTCGACTTCTCGAACGCGAACCCGATGACGGCGGTCGTGTTCATGCTGCTCGGATCGTTCAGCTTCGTCGGGATCGGCATGATCGCCGCGATCCTGCCGCTGCTCTACGTCGAGCGCGGGGCACAGATGACGTTCGTCCTCCAGTCCTGTCTGCTGCTCGTCAGCGGCGTGTACTACTCGGTCGACATCCTGCCGGGCTGGATGCAGGTGCTCTCGCGGCTGTCGCCGGCGACATACGTCCTCGACGGCGTGCGAGCCGGGCTGATCCGCGGCACACCCGTCACCGAGCTGCTCCACGATGTGTGGCCGCTCGTGGTGGCCGGCGTCGTCCTCATCCCGTTCGGGTTGTGGGCCTTCGCCCAGGCGGAGCGCTACGCCAAGCGCACCGGCAAGCTGAAGCGAGTGGGCTGAGCGATGACCCTTGCGGCGGCACCGCTCGGCCTCGGCTGGGACACCGGGTGGGACCGGGCATTCGAGCCGTTTGCGGCCGGGGGCCGCCGTCCCGCCCGGGTCGTCGCGGTCCACAAGGAGACCGCCATCGTCCGCGGCGATGCCGGAGGCGATCGTCCCGCGACCGTGTCCGGTCGGTTCCGGTACGACGCGCTCGCAGCCTCCGACTTCCCCGCGGTCGGCGATTGGGTGGCGCTGGAACCAGCCGCGGCCGCGGCCTCGACCGACGATGCGGCCGTCATCGCAGCGGTCCTGCCGCGCCGTGCGGCGTTCGTGCGGAGCGCGGCCGACGCCAGCCGGCGGAGTTCGGGTCACCTCGCCGACGAGCAGGTCATCGCGGCGAACGTCGACATCGCCTTCCTCGTGTCCGGGCTGGACGGCGACTTCAACCTGCGCAGGCTGGAGCGCTACCTCGCCGTGGCCTGGGCGAGCGGCGTGACGCCGGTCATCGTGCTCAACAAGGCCGACGTCGCACGTGAGCTGGACGAACGGCTCGTCGCCGTCGCGTCGATCGCCCCCGGCGTCCCCGTCGTCGTGCTGTCCGCGCTCACCGGGGACCACGTGACGGACCTGCAGCCATATCTCGGCTCGGGCACGACGTCCGTAGTGCTCGGGTCGTCCGGCGTGGGAAAGTCGACCCTCCTCAACGCGCTCCTTGGACAGCAACGCCAGTCGACCGCCGACGTGCGCGAGGACGATTCGCGTGGCCGCCACACGACCACGCACCGGGAGCTGTTCGCGCTGCCGGGCGGGGCACTGCTGATCGACACCCCCGGCATCCGCTCCCTCGAGGTCGCCGGCGCCGATGACGGCGTCGACACGACCTTCGACGACCTCGCCGAGCTCGCGACACAGTGCCGGTTCACCGATTGCCGCCACGACGGTGAGCCGGGCTGCGCCGTACGCCGGTCCATCGCGGACGGGACGCTCGGCGAGGACCGCCTGGTCAGCTACCGCAAGCTCGAGCGGGAGCTCGCCCACGCCGAGCGCCGGGAAGACCCGCGCGCGCGCGCCGCTGAGCTCAAGCGCTGGCGCCAGATCCACAAGGCCGTCGACCGCCACATGGACCAGAAATACGGGAAGGAACGATGACGACCACCGAAGACATCTCGCTGCATCTGGCGGATGCCCCACCGATCGAGGGGCTCTGCTTCCGCCGGCCCCGTGGCGATGACGCCGACTACGAAGCGATGGCCGAGGTCATCACGGCCGCCAACCTGCACGACGGTGACGAGTCGGTCGAGCTCGGCCGGCACGTCCGGGAAGCGCTCGAGACGTCGATCGGCGTCGACCCGACCGCCGACGTCGTCCTGACCGAGGTCGATGGACGCCTGATCGCCGAGTCCGGCGTCGAGCGGACCGTGCGCGACGGCGTCGTGGTCTACGACCTGTGGGGCCACGTCCATCCCGACCTGCGCCGTCGCGGGTTAGGTCGTGCCCTGCTGCTCGAGAACCTGCGCCGCGCGGCCGAGCGCGCTGGCGGCGAGCCCCCGGGTCAGGCGATCGAGACACGCTCGCACGCCAAGGACGACGAGATCGGCACTCGAACGCTCCTCGATGCCCACGGGTTCGAACCGATCCGGTGGTTCTTCCTCATGCGCCGAGCGAACCTGGATGACGTCCCGGACGCTCCGCTCCCCGACGGCCTGGAATACCGACCCGTGACCGCGGACCAGCACCGCGCGATCTTCGAGGCGGAGGTCGAGGCGTTTCGCGACCACTGGAGCTCGCGGGAGAAGACCGACGAGGACTTCACCCGAACATTCAGGCGCGAAGAGCTGGACACGGACCTGTGGGTCGTGGCCTGGGATGGCGACGAGATCGCGGGCGTCGTCCAGAACTGGATCTGGCCGGAGGAGAACGCGACCATCGGCCTGGCACGCGGCTGGCTCGAACACATCAGCGTGCGCCGGCCGTGGCGGCGACGCGGTCTCGGGCGGGCCATGACCGCCGAGGCCCTGCGCCGCCTGCGCGCCGCCGGGATGACCGAGGGCGCCCTCGGGGTGGACGCCGAGAACCCGACTGGAGCGCTCGGCCTGTACGAGGGCCTCGGCTTCGAGGTCCACCAGCGCTGGATGACCTATCGGGGGACGCTCAGGGCCTGACCCCGTGACGAGGCGTGGCATCATCAGACGGGACGCCGATTGGAGGACCCGGTGATGCGCTCGTACCTGATCGTGGCCAACCAGACGCTGACGAGTGAGTCACTCCGGGAGGCCATCGCCACGCGCCTGGCGGACGGCCCGGTTCGCACCCACGTCGTCGTCCCGCTCAGCCCTGTCGGCGGCCGCCTGACGTGGGATGAGTCCGAGTCGCGGAGCGTCGCACAGGCACGCCTCGACGAGGTCATCGGCCGTCTCCGCGAGATGGGCGCCGAGGCGGACGGCGAGGTCGGCGATCGCGATCCCGTGCTGGCCGTTCGCGATGCGATGCGCGGTCGGGAGGTCGACGAGGTCATCGTGTCCACGCTGCCCAGAGGAATGTCGCGCTGGCTCGGGGAGGATGTGCCGAGCCGGCTGCGCGATTCCGTGCCGGTGCCGGTCACGGTCGTGACCCAGGAGGCCCCAGCCTAGTCCCTCAAGGGAACCGCTCAGGCGAACAACCGCCTCTCGTCCCGCACCAGCTCGAGCCAGGCTCGCTCCCGCCCGATCGTCGTCGTCTCGCCATGGCCGGGCAAGACCTCGACGGCGTCCTCGAGGTCGGTCAGGCGAGTGAGCGATGTCACCATCGCGGCGGGATCCCCGCCGGGCAGGTCGACCCGACCCCAGCCACCGGCGAACAGGGTGTCGCCGCTGAACAGGAGCCCGTCGTCACGGCTGAGGAGACACACCGACCCTTCGGTGTGGCCGGGCGTGTGCAGTACCGCCAGCCGGATCTCGCCGAACCGGATCTCGCCGTCCTCGGCGAGTTCCACGGCCGGGATCGACGGCACGATCGGGAATGGGGCCCACAGGGGCTTCGGGTCGGTCAGGCGCTCGCGGTCGAGCGGGTGGACGGCGATCTCGGCGCCGGTGTGTTCCGCCACGGCGGCGTTATCGCCGATGTGATCCCAATGGCCGTGGGTCGACACGATGAGCTTGAGCGTCCACTCTCGAGCCGCCAGCTCATCGGCGATCCAGGCCAGGCACGGGGTCGCCGTGTCGATCGCGATCGCCTCACGTGAACGGGCGTCCGCGAGCACGTGGACGTTCGTGGCGATGGGTCCGACCACCCGATGAATCCGCTCCATGAGGACCGAGTCTGGCAGGACGCGGGCATCAGCGTAGGATGACGGTCGGAGGTGGTCCGATGACGGCGCAGCATTCGATCAAGCTCGTTCCCTGGGACGACCGCGACTTCGTCCAGGCCTACGATCGGGCGGCCGCGGCTCTTGCGCTTGCGGGAATCCGACTCGATCAGGAGCACGCCCCGATCGAGATCCAGCGGCGGCTGCGCGAAGACGGCTACCCGAACGCGATCTGCTACTGCGAGCGCACGGCTGAAAACGTCCTCGCGCAACGCGCCAGGTGCGTCGTCCAGCGCGACGGCATGGGTCCGATTCCGCTCGGGGCTTGACTCGCGCGGCGGGGCCCGCCCGAACCTAGGTCGTACCTTCCAGCGTGGTCTTCATGCAGTCGAAGGTCTGGGCGATCATCTTGTTGGCCGTGCCGTCGATCATCCGGGCGCCGACGCTGGCGAGGGTGCCGGCGATGTTCACGTCGGCCTCCCAGTCCATCCGCGTGCCACCGGCCTCGGTGTCGGAGAGGCGCATCTGCGCGACGGCGTCGACGGCGCTTCCCGGCGCCTGGCCGTGGGCCTTGATGGTGGCCGCTTCCGGCGCCGTCATCTCGGCGAATTCCATGTTCACGTTGAAGCGGGCGCTGATGAACCCGATGCCGACCTTGGCCGTCGCCTTGAAATGGGTCGGGTCGATCACCTCGATCGTCTCCACGCCGGGGCCGCACTTGCCGACCTGGTTCGGGTCGATCACGAACGCCCAGACGCGGTCGCGAGGGGCGGCGATGTCGACAGCACCTTCGAAACGCATGCGGTCCTCCAGGGCGAGAGCCGGGGTCAGTCGGACAAGGATACCGACGGCGGTGTCATCCCGGCCGTACCCGGCGCCGCGAGGAAGGCCGAGGGCTCCTTGATGAACCGGGTCCGACAGCCGATGGAGCAGAACGCGTAGAGCACCCCATCGTGGTCCGCCAGGTGGCGAGCATGGGAGCTTGCCGGGCCGGGCGGGCGGCGGTTACCGGGCTGGGGCGGGCGGGCGGCGGGCGGGCGGCGCTTCCCCGGCCGGAACGGGGCGGGGCGGGCGCGATCCTGGGCCGGTTGGCCCGATCAGCCCTCGGACCCAGCTGGCGCCTTGCGTGGGGTGCAACATCCGACCCTGGCGTTGCATCGGATGCACATTCCGGCACCGACGCGGGCATCCGCGGCCAGATTCTTGCGTTCGACGCAATGGATCGACCTGGAGTACGGGCCCTTGGTCAAATCCACGCTTCGATCGTGCATCCGGCGCAACGAAACGACGCGATCAGCCGCCACGGGCCGGGATTGTCGGAGCTTATGTGCATCCGATGCAATGGCCTTGTCCCCTGCGGCCCGCGCCTGGCGAGCGGGGCGGGGCCGGCGGCCCGCGCCTGGCGAGCGGGGCGGGGCCGGCGGCCCGTGCCCCGGCGGCCCGTGCCCGGCGGCCCGGCGCCCGGCGGCCCGTGCCCGGCGGCCTGTGCCCGGCGGCCCGGCGCCCGGCGGCCCGTGCCCGTGGCCAACCGACCCGTCGCTGCCGCGGCGGCCTCAGGCGACGGCCAGCGGCACCCCCGTCTCGAGATACGTCTTGAGGCCGGACACGATGAACTCCGTGCCGCCCGGGAACTCGGCCGCGATGCGTGAGCCGGGCACGATGGCCGTCGTGACGACCAGGCGGGTCGGCCCACCCGCCTGCTCGGAGGGCTCGATGGCCCATGTCATGCGGACAGGCCCCTCGGCATCGATCTCGGGCGTCCAGCGCGGATGGAACGACATCGCGACCCGCCGTCCGGGCTCGACCTCGAGGACCTCGCCGTCGGCGGCGATCGATCCGTCCGGGTAGGCGTACGTGATCGGCGCGCCGACCTCCCACGTCGACGCGACTCGCGTGTCGAAGTAATAGGCGGCCGTGTCGTCACCGTCGGTGATGGCTTGCCAGATCCGTTCGGGCGACGCCTTGATGTACACGGAGTAGACGTGATCGACGGGTTCCATCGGAGCCTCCAGCGCTCGCTTCATGAACGACATCGCCCCGACGACGGGCTCGGCGAACTTGCCGATCCACCGATCGTGGGCCTGACGGATCGGCACGGGATTCAGGAAGTGGCGTTTCTCCCGACCGACCTTCTGGGTCGTGACGAGGTCGGCCGTCTCCAGCACCCCCAGGTGCTTCATGACCCCGAACCGCGTCATCTCGGGCAGTGCCACGCACAGCTCGCCGAGCGTCTGGCCATCGCGCTCGAAGAGCCGGTCGAGCAGGACCCGCCGACCTGGGTCGGCAAGCGCCCGGAAGACCGGAGCCATGTCGTCCGTCATGGGCCGGATGTTATGTGACCATATAGTCACATGTCAAGCCGACGAACAGCGTGGGCGCTCCGCGTCGTATCGTCGAACCTGTGAAAGGAGGATTTCCGATGCGCAGCGTGACCTATTCGATGAACGCCTCGCTCGACGGCTACATCGTCGGGCCGGACGGCGGCTTCGACTGGCCGGGCTTCGACGCGGAGGTCTTTCGATTCTGGATCGACGAGATCCGAGAGGTCGGCGTCCACCTGATGGGACGACGGCTTTACGAGACGATGCTGTACTGGGAGACCGCCGACCAGGAGGCATCGCTCGACGACGCGGAACTCGAGTGGGCCGGGCTCTGGAAGCCGCTCCCGAAGGTGGTGTTCTCCACCACGCTGTCGGCGGTGGAGGGCCATGCCCGCCTGGCCTCCGGCGGCCTGGCGGAGGAGATCGAGCGGTTGCGAGCCGAGCCGGGGGAGGGCGACATCGCGATCGGCGGCGCGACGCTCGCCGCCGAGGCGGCCGCCTTGGGTCTGATCGACGAGTACCGGGTCGTGGTCTACCCGGTGCTGGTGGGCGGTGGCATTCCGTTCTTCCCCCGGCGCGAGCGCCGGGTGGATCTCGAACTCGTCGAGACCCGCACCTTCAGCTCGCGAGTCGTCTACCTCCGCTACCGCGTGGCGCGCTAGCCCGCTCGTCCGTCGGCGCTCCTCGCGGGTCGACCGGGCCGCTGATCCGCCAGACCCGAGGGACGTCAGTCCCGCGGTCTAAACTGTGGCGGCTTCTCGTTCTGCGCCGCGCACTCCGCGGTCTCGGCGACCCGCTTCGCGCGTGTCTCGGGGCGTTTCGCCTGGTCGATCCACAGCAGGATGGCCCGCCGCGGCGAGCGGCTGAACGCGTCCCAGTGCTCGCGGGCCGGTGGGGCCGCGTCGAGCGCCGCGCCCAGGTCGTCGGGAACGACGAGGTTCTCGATATCATCGAGCAGCGTCCAGGACCCGGTTCGCTGCGCCTCCTCGACGGCCGCAAGGCCTGCGGGCAACATCCGTCCGTCCGCGATGAGCCGGGTGACACGTTCCTTGTTCGAGCGGGCCCAGCCGCTCCCCGGTCGACGCGGCGAGAACCATTGGAGTGAGCGCTCTTCGTCGAGCCGACCGGCGACCGAATCGATCCAGCCGACGCACAGGGCCTCCTCGACCGCCTCCTCGTAGCCGACGCCCGTGCGACCCGAACCCCGGCGCCACGAGACGAGGTGGACGCCGCTCGAGCTCGCGTGGTTCGCGATGAGCCACGCACGCCACCCGGCCCGGTCGAATGGACCGGCCATCGGGCGACCGTCGGGCGCGGTGTCATCCGTGATCACGCCGCCGCGCCCGTCGTCACGCCGACCCACCCGGCGCCCACGTCACGATCCCGATCGGAAGCGGCCGCTGGTCGCGAAGGCCGGCGCGCCCCTCCGGGTCGAGTTCGATCAGCTCGTCGAGGGCGCCCTGGAACCGCCGATCCGAGGCGCTCCCCTCGTCGATCCAGAGCTGTCGTCGCAGGAAGCCCTCGAGCTCGGCGCGCGACGCGAACCGGCGCGGGGCACGCTCGACGCGTTCGATCGACGGCGCCGATCCGCGCGCCCGCAATAGCTCCACGAACTCCGGCAGCGCGGGCAGCGAGACCCTCGATTCTCCGTGCACCGGTGGCCAGCACACGTCGGCGATCGATGACGGCTGACGCTCCATCAGCATCGCGACGCACAGGCGCCGTGCCACCGATTCCATCGCCGCGACGAACGGGCCTATGGCCTCGATGTCGTACCCGACATGGGCGACCAGCGCAACATCCGCGGCGAAACGAGCGGGATCGGTGGGCGGCCAGCGTGCCTCGACCGTCCGGACGTTGTCGATGTCGTGCTCGGTGGCGATCTCGCGAAGGGCCTCCAGCATCGACGCCGACACATCGACCGCGATGACCTGGCCCCCCGACGTTGCGAGGGCCCGGGCGATCGGCAGCGCGTAGCGCCCCGCGCCGGCCCCGATGTCCAGCCATCGTTCGCCCGGCCGTACGAGCGCGAGCAGCACGTCGAGTGCCGGCTCGTCGGTCCGCGTCGGATCCGCCCGGAAGAGCCCTGTGACCGGGGCGTAGAAGTCGGTGCCGTCGGGGACCTCGCGGAACCGGTCCACCTGCTCCGCATTCGCCCGGACGCGCGCGGCCCAGGCCGTCTCCAGCAGCGCGACGAGGTCCGCGCGTGTGTCGACGTCGGGATTGCCGCCCGGCACGCCGATCGACACCTCACGCACGTGCTCGGGGTGCGCGGCGATGACCGGGCCGAGCCCGCGGTCGCCGGTGGCCTCGGCGATCAGCCCGAACCCGGCACGCTCCACCAGCACCGGGTTGCGGCCGGCGTCGTCCGGATAGCGGGGCACGGTGATCGGCCGCGTCGGGTCGTCTGGGGCGTCGAGCACGGCCCGGATCGCGTCGACCGGCACGCGGGGCTGGTCGCCGAGGACGACGAGGGCCGCGGACGGACCGCCGCCGATCCCCTCGAAGCCGATGCGCACCGAACTCGACAGCCCGCGGCCCGGATCCGGGTTCCGGACGCGCCGCTCGCCCCGCCACTCGATCGCGCCCTCGACGGCGGCCGCGTCATCACCGAGGACGACGACGACGTCCTCGATCCCGGCCGCCGCCAGCCGATCGAGCACGTGCTGGAGCACCGGGCGCCCCTCGAGGGCTGCCAGCAGCTTGCCGCCGCCGAACCGCGATCCCGCGCCGGCCGCCAGGACGATGGCGGCGACGGACCGTGCGGTCATCCGCTCACCCGGCGATCGCGATCGCGCGCTCCTTCATCGGGCGACCGGAGCCGCCGTAGCGCTCGGCCACGACCTCGGCCAGGATCGCGAGCGCCGTCTCGGCCGGGGCCCGTCCGCCCAGATCCAACCCAACGGGTCCGCGCAACCGCGCGAGCTCGTCCTCGCTCACGCCGGCCTCGAGCAGCCGCCGTCCCCGGTCTGCCTGTGTCTTGCGCGAGCCGACCGCGCCGACATACCGGCAACGCCGCCGAAGCGCCTCGATGATCGCAGGTTCGTCGAACTTCACGTCGTGGGTCAGGACCGCGACCGCGTCGTTCGGGCCAAGGCCGATCTGGTCGGCGACCTCGTCGGGCCAGCCGACCACCAGCCCGTCGACATCGGGGAATCGTTCCGGGGTCGCGAAGGACGCCCGCCCGTCGATGACGACCGTCTCGAACCCGAGCTCCCGGGCAAGCCGCACGAGAGAGCGCGCCACCTCGACCGCGCCCACGACCACCAGCCGCGGCCGGACGGGGAACACCTCCACGAAGAGCGATCGACCGCCGAGTTCGACGGTTCGCGACATGCCCCGCTTCAGGGCCTCTCGTGCCTGTTCGACCAGCGAGGCGTCCAGCGCCGGATCGCCCAGTGTGCCGTCGAGGCGGTCGTCGTCGTGGACCGCGAGCGTCGGCTCCGGCGGCGCCCCGGCGCCCGGCTCGTGCGGCCCGAAGTCGGCCGGTGGCGCATCGCCGGGGAGTGGCGTGACGATCGCCGTGCCGTGCCCGCCCGCCCCGAGGGAGTCGATCGCCGCCGCGACGGCGGTCGACGGGACCGCCGGCTCGACGAGGACGTCGATCGTGCCGCCACAGGCCAGCCCGACGTCCCACGCCTGCTCGTCGCTGATGCCGTAGCGGATGACCCGGGCGTGGCCGTCCGTGCGCGCCCTGGCGATCTCCTCGGCTGCGGCGCCCTCGACGCACCCGCCGCTGACCGATCCCGCGATCCGGCCATCGCTGGCGTACAGCAGGACCGCCCCCTCCGGTCGTGGAGCCGAGCCGAACGTGCGCACGACGACGGCCCGGCCGATGTCGACCCCCTCCCCCTGCCAAGCGCTGAGCGTCTCGAGGAGTTCCTTCATCGGATCGGCCTCGCGGTGTTGGGGTCCCCCGGAGTGCCGCCGACGACGGTCGGTGGGGTGGCGGCGCGGGCCCCGACGTCGCCGGCTACCTCGGCCACGCCGGGGAGTGCCGCGTGGGCGGCCGCCTCGCTCCCACGACGCGTGTCGGCCGATCGAACGCCGCCCAGGATCTCCCCGAGTCGCTCGAGCGACGCGACCGTGCCGGCGGGCAAGAAGTCATCGACGTAGGGATACGCCGCGCGCATCCCGCCCGCAAGCGGTTGGTAGCCCGGTGTGCCGGCCAGTGGGTTCAGCCACACGAGGCGATGGCAGTTTCGGCGCAGCCGGGCCGTCTCGGCCGCCACGACCGCCGGGTCGCCGCGGTCCCAGCCATCGGAGACGACGATCACGACGCCGCTCGAGCGCAACGATCGGCGCGCCCAGCGCTGGTTGAACGTCCGGAAGCTCTCGCCGATGCGGGTTCCGCCCGCCCAGTCGTTGACCGTGTCGGCCACCCTCGCGAGGGCGCGATCGCGGTCCTTGTCACGCAACAACCGTGTGACCCGGGTGAGCCGCGTGCCGAAGACGAAGGACTCGGCGCGGACCTCCGAGGAGGCGGACAGGGCCTGGACGAACCGCAGCAGCAATCGGGAATGGCGTTCCATCGATCCCGAGATATCGCAGATGACGACGAGGGATCGCGGTTCCTTGCGCGGGCGCCGCCAGACCCAGGTCAGGAGCTGCCCGCCGGTCCCGAGGTTCTGGCGGAACATCGCGCGCGGGGCGAGCCGCCGGCCGTGCGAGTGCAGTTCATAGCGGCGGGTCCGGCGTTGTTCCAGCCGCGGAACCAGCGCGTCGACCAGCCGCTCGGCGTCACGCAGCTCCGCCGGGGTCATCCGATCGAACTCGCGGTGACGGAGCATCTCGCCGCGGGAGTACGCATCGGGCGCGACCACGACCCCCTCGAGATCGACGTCGTCGTTCCCATCGTCATCGCCCGCCGACGGGATCGGGATGCCCCGCTCGTCGGGGCTCGACTCGACCCGCTGCTCGCCAGCCGCCGGTTCGGCCTGTCCGGTGGACTCACCATCGAACGCATCGTCCGCGCCGGGTCGCTCGAGTGGCGGCGCGCCGAGATCGCCACCGCGTCGCCGGCGCTGGCGCCACCAGCGATCGAACACCGCGTCGTAGGCCGGGCGGTCATCGCGCCGCCGCACGAAGACCGCCTCGCCGGCTGCCCGGACCTGCTCGCGCTCCCCCATGTCGACGAGCGGCAGCGCCCGCGCGTAATCGACTGCGGCGCCCAGGTCGACGGCCAGACCGGCAGCGCGGAGGGCGCGCCCGAACCCCACGGCCTCACGAAGCAGTCGCCGACCGTCGACCGCATCACCCCATGGCGCGGTCACGACCGCGGGGTCGTCATCCATGTGCATGGGATGACTCTGCCACGTATCAGCGGTCGGGTGGCGCCGGGGTGCGACCGGATGCAGGCGGCGTGGGCGTGCGGCTTCCCAGCGGCCCCGGCGCAGGACCGACGACCACCTCGTAACCGGACGTGTTCGACTTGACCTCCACGGTCCCATCGACGCACTTGATCGCCATCGACCCATTGCCGATGCGCAGATTCTCCATCGAGATCTCCGACATCCACTCCGGCAGGGCAGGATTGACGTAGAGCCGCCGCCCTTGCGCATCCGTGGTCGCGTGCAGGCCGCACAGGATCGCGATGAACCGGAACACGGACCCGGCGGCCCAGGCCTGCGGGACGTTGGCGCCCAGGTACGGGACCGGGAAGCTGGCACGGACGCGGGGAAGGCCCGAGAACAGCTCCGGGAGACGTTGCCCGACCAGCCGTTCGGCCGCGTCGAAGATCCCCTTCGCCACCTGGGCGGCCTCGTCCGCGAACCCGTACCGTCGGAACCCACCGGCGATGGTGGCGTTGTCGTGCGGCCAGATCGAGCCCGATTGGTACGAGAACGGGTTGTACGCCGGGTGCTCGGACGACAGCGTGCGGATCCCCCAGCCCGACCACATGTCGGGCGCCATGAGCCTGCGGACGACCTTCTCGGCTCGATCGGGCGGGACGATTCCCGACTGGAGCAGATGACCCGCGTTGGAGGCGACGCTACGGATGGGATCCTTGCGTCCATTGAGACCGAGGTAGTACGTCCCCTCCTCCTCCCACCAGAACATGTCGTTGAACCGGTCGTACAGACGCCGCGCCTCGCGTCGGAGGCGGCGGGCGTCGGCCGGTCGCTCCAGCACGTCGTAGATGTCGGCCATGCGGATCTTCGCGTCGTAGACGTATCCCTGCAGCTCGCAGGTGCCGATCGGCAGCGGGGAGATCGTGCCGTCCGCCTCGACGATCGCGTCGCCCGCATCCTTCCAGCCCTGGTTGTAGTGCCCGTGCGACGAGCGGCTCCTGTACTCCTGGAACCCGTCCTTGTCTGGGTCGCCGTAGTCGTCGATCCACGCCATCGCGGCTTCGGCATTGGCGAGGTATCGCCGCAGCAGCGCCGGATCCGCGCTCCAGTGGTAGAGGTACGACAGGACGACGACGAACAGGCTCGTCGCATCGTGCGTGCCGTAGTACGGCTGGTAGGGCAGGATCCGGAGCTGGGCGAGCTCGCCGTGCCGGATCTCGTGGGGGATCTTGCCCGGCTCCATGTCGCGCTCCGGGTCGTCCTCCTTGGACTGCAGCTCCGAGAGGCGGCGCAGCGCCCCGGCCGCGAACTCCGGGAAGCCGGAGATGCCCTGCATCGACACGATCAGCGAATCCCGACCGAACAGGGTGACGAACCAAGGCACGCCGGCTGCCGGGATGAAGACGCCGCGCTCGATCCATGGGTCTTCCAGCTTCAACGCCTCGAGGTCGCGGACAGCCTGGTCCCAGGCTCGGTCGACGACGAGATTGGGCGTCTCGACGCTGACGTTGGGCAGGTGTTTGACGCCCACCTTGCGCAGGGATGCGTCGACCGCGTTGCACTCGAGCGTGGTGAGGCGCCGCTTCGAGCGGGTGATCGGCAGCCACTTCAGGCAGGCGTGCCAGGTGCCCTTCGGCGGGATCGTCGCCACGAACACCAGGCTGCCATTGGCGAATTGGGCGGGCGACGTCGAGCGCTCGACGGCGACGATGAGGTCGCGTCGGAAGTCGCGGTTCACGTAGGTCGACCGCAATTCGCCCCGCGAACGGAACCACCGGGTGTTCAGCTCGCCACGTCGCACGATCTCGCCGTGCTTGACGTCGAAGATGTCGGCGAAGTCGGAGAGGACCTCGATCTCGATCGTCAAGCGGACAGGCCTGGGGGCGTAGTTGACGAGGTCGTAGTCCTCGTGGACGGCGTCTGCGACGGTCCGGTCGAGGCGGAGGGCCAGGGACTGCCGAGGGATCGCGCCGTCGGTGTCGACCAGTGCGTCGTTCGTGAACTCGAACCGCGCCGAAAAGAACTGGATCGGCGACGAGCTCAGGAGCAGCGGTCGGACGCCGTTGATCCGCATCTCGTAGCCCGAGATGAAGCGGGTGTCCCGGGTGAAGAACCCGTCTGCGTCGCCCAGGACCCGCCCATCGGGCTGGCACACGAGCACGCGGTCGTCGCGATTGATGGTGATCGTCGACGGTCCGATCTGGACCGGGAAGGTCATCGGGTGCCGGGTCTCCTGGGTTACTCGGGGGTGGATGGCTCCGTGACCGGGGCGACGGCCACCGACGGGAATCTCGTCGACGTCGCGGACAGTCGGTCCGCCGCCGGCAGCACGCAGTGTGCGGTGACCAACGCAGCATAGGCGACCGACACGACCAGGAGTGCCGCGACCAGGACGGCACTGACGAGGAGGACGGCCGCCAGCGCCAGTCCCAACCCCGCGAGCATCATCGGGCGGGCCAGCAGCAGGAGCGCGGTCAATCGTGCGACGTCCGTCGCGGACCAGGCGACTCGTGCCGGGTCGGCCAGCAGGGTCCAGAACGGGAAGCCCGTGAGCCACAGGCCCACGAGACCCCAGCCGGCGAGCACGGCCAGGGAGAAGCCGACCGGGCTCCCGCTCGAAAGCCCGACCGACAGGTTGGTGGCGAGGATCGCGGACGCCGCAACGCCCAGGAGCCCGCCGACGATGGCGGGGAGCGCCCGCTCATGGCCCGCGCGCCACGCGTCGGACAGGACGACTTCCTCGCCGCGAACGATCAGGCCCGCCAGCCGCGCGACGCCCACGAGGGCGAGCGTCAGGACCGGCGTCACGAGAAGTGCGGCGAGCCACGCTCCCGACGATGCCAGCACCAGGATGAGCACGAGCGCCGCGCCCCAGACGAGGTTCGCCGGGACGAGGCGGACCGACTGGTAGTACAGGTCGACCGCTGCGGTCCGAAGCGCCCGCCGGAGACCGGGTTCAGGCGAGCCGTCCAGGGCCTCCGCCATCAGCCCTTCACGCCCGTCGAGGCGATGCCGGCCACGAAATAACGCTGGAAGTACAGGTACAGCACGAGGATCGGGAGCGTCGCCATGACGACCACGGCCGTCAGCGCCGGCCAGTTGACCTCGAAGAAGCTGCGGAACTGGGCCAATCCCAGTGGCAGCGTCCAGTGGCTCCGCTCCTGGTACAGGATCAGCGGCCAGAAGAAGTTGTTCCAGGCGCCCTGGAACTGCAGGATCGCGACGGCCGCGAGGGCGGGGGCGCCGAGCGGCAGGATGATCCGGACGAACGTCGTGAAATAGCCGGCGCCGTCGATCTTCGCGGCCTCCTCGAGCTCACGCGGGATCGACAGGAAGAACTGGCGAAGCAGGAACACGCTCTCGACCTGCACGGCCAGCACGACGATGACCGAGAGGTAGTTCAACGGTCCGCTTGTCACGAGGTCGACCGGGCCGTTGTTCAGCATCAGGTAGACGGGCACGAGCCGGAGCTGGTCGGGGATCATCAGCGAGCCGAGCACGATCAGGAACAGCAGGTCGCGACCCGGGAACCGGAGCCGCGAGAAGGCGTAGCCGGCCATGCTGCCGAGCACGAGGTTCGTGACCATCACGGACCCGGCGAGCAGGAAGCTGTTGAAGAACAACCGCGGCAGGGCCGGATCGAGCTGCGTCCAGGCCGTTTCCCAGCCGACCAGGGTCAACGGGTCGGGGATGAAGGTCAGCCGGACCGAGTCCGGGATCGTCTTGAAGGACGTGACCACCGTCCAGGCGAATGGGACGAACATGAGCAGGGCGTACGCCGTGAGGAAGACGTACGCGATGCGCCGCCGCAGGCTCGCGCCGCGGTCGCCGACCGGCCCGGCCGGGGCGTCGCTCCGCAGCTCGACGAGCGCGGGAGCCGCTGACACGTCGGCCACCGGTCAGTACCAGGTCGGCGTCTGCCCGAACAGCCGCCGCTGGATAAGGGTCGCGGTGAAGATGATCGCGAACAGCACGACCCCGACCGCCGCCGCGAACCCGAAGTCGAAATCGGTGATCGCGGAGCGGTAGATGAACAGGACGATCGTGGTCAGCGAGTTGTTCGGCGTCCCATCTGGGCCGCCACCGATGTAGACCTGATCGAACATCTGCAGCCCGCCGATGACGGCGACCGTGGCGACGAAATAGTGGGCCGGAGCCAGCAGCGGGAAGGTGATCCGGCGGAAGGAGTCCCAGGCGCCCGCGCCGTCGATAGCCGCGGCCTCGTACAGGTCCTTGCTGATCGTCTGGAGCGAGGCGAGGTAGAACAGCATGAACGTCCCGGACGTGGTCCACACGTTGAGCGCGATGATCGTGTTCATCGAGGTATTGCTCGTGCCGATCCAGTTGTGCGTGGGCCCGATGCCGAGGGCCTGGAACAACGGGTTGAGCCCGAGCGCCGCGCGGACATCATTGAAGAGCCCGTCGGGCGCCACGATGAAGAGCCACAGCACGGTGATGGCCGCCGAGCTCGCGATCGCCGGGAAGTAGAAGGCCGCCCGGAAGAACGTCTGGCCGCGGATCTTCTGGTTGACCACGACCGCCAGCAACAGGCCGAGTGCCATCGTGAGCGGCACCCACACCGCCGTGTAGTAGAGGGTGTTCCCGATCGCCTTGTGGAAGATCGGGTTCTCGAGGAGCGCCTCGTAGTTCGCGCCCGAGACGAACTCGCGCGGCCCGCGCAGGCCCCATTCCCAGAAGCTGATGAAGATCGCGTAGAAGATGGCCCCGACCCGGAGGACGAGGAAGAAGGCCATCGGGACGGCGATGAGGGTCAGGCCGGCGATGAGCTCGGCCCGGCGTTCGGTCCGGAGGGTTCGCTTGGGGGCAGGCGCGGACGGAGCGATCGTCGTCATGCCGCGGTGGGTGACGGCGGTCCCGGCGTCCGCGCCTGGGCCTCGGGGCGGCTAGTTGCCGAGCTCCTGGTCGATCGCCGCCTTGGTGGCGTCCACCACCGGCGCGGGATCATCACTCTTGGCCTCGATCTGCGCGGTCATCGCATTGTTGAACGCGTCGTTGATGCCGCTAAAGCCCGGGATGAAGCTCCAGGGTCGGGCGTTGGCGGCGCCCTCGACCAGGACCTCCTTGCCCGCGGCCGCCTCGACGTCCTGGCGAGACGGGTTGGCGACCCCGCCTTCCGTCCAGGTGGCCATGCCTTCGGGGCCGGTCAGGTACGTGAGGAGCACCCAGGCGGCGTCCTTGTTCGCCGAGTCGACACCGATCGAGTAGCTCACCGTGAAGCCAAGCGTTGCTTCCTGCGTGCCCTTAGGCATCGGCGCCCAGGCATAGGACGTGTCCGGGTAGGTGTTCTTCATGTACGGGTCGAGCCAGCCGCCCTCGAAGATCATGGCGACCTTGCCCTCACCCAGGGACTTGCCACACCAGTCATCGCCGAGGTCCGCGGCACGTGCCGCCTGACCACCCGCGAACCAGCCGAGGTACGTCTGCAGCGCGGTCCGCGTCTCGGGCGTGTCGAACGTGTTCTGGGTCTTGTCTTCGTTGAACAGGCTGCCGCCGCCCTGGTAGATGAACGCGAGCGCCCGGTCGAGCGAGTGGTTCAGGCAGAACGCCTTCGTGTCACCCTGGGTCAGTGCCGGGCCAGCCGCCTGGAGACCCGCCCAGTCGGTCGGCGGCTCGATGTTGGCCGCCTCGAGCAGGTCGCTGTTGTAAGCCATGGCCAGCGTGTTGCCGTCCTTCGGGAAGCCGAACACGCCGCCGTCCGGTCCACGGAAGGCGTCGAGGTAGCCGGTATAGAACTGGCTGGTATCGAACCCACGCTCGATGGCGAGGGGCTCGAGATCCTCGAGGACGCCCTCATCGATCCATTCGGGTGCGACGGCCGAGTCGACATAGAACAGGTCGGGTGGCTCACCGGCGCTGAACTTCGCCGTCATGGCTGCCGGGTAGTCGCCGGCCACCGGCTGATAGTCGACCTCGATGTTCGGATATGCCACCGCGAAGTCCGCGAGGACCTTCTCGAGGACCGTGCCCTCCTCAGCGGAGGCCTGCCAGCCGGAGAAGACGACTGTTCCCGAGACCGCGCTGGCGTCGAAGGTCGATGAGGGGGCGGCGCTGACCGCCGGCGCCGAAGCGCCGGGGCTGGTCGCCGGGCTCGCGCCGGCCGGACTCGGACTCCCGCCTCCGGACGTGCAAGCGCTGATCATGAAGATGGCCATGAGGCCCAGGGTCACGTGTCGACGCATCGTCGTCCTCCTCCGCGACCCTCGTGGGGTCCGGTCCTGGGTGCGCCCGCCCCGGGGGCACACACAGCCAGCCGATCGAAGATCGCATGACCAGTCTCCGGCTGGCCGGGGACGGTGGGGGCTATCGCTATTGCGGGCGGATGTTGCAGCCGCGTTGCACCGGCCACTACCCGCGGGCGGCGACCTCGCTCAGCATCCGCGCGGCCTGCTCGCCGCGGATCTGGCGGATGTCCTCCTCGTACTTGAGGACGACGCCGAGGGTCTCGTCGACCAGTCCGGGCGACAGCTCGACCGCGCCGAGCGACAGGAGGGCGGCCGCCCAGTCGAGCGTCTCCGCGATGCCGGGGACCTTCGTGAGATCCGCCTCGCGCAGCCGATGCACGAAACCGACGACCTCGGTCGCGAGTCGCTCGGGCGCGGCAGGGACCCGCGCGAGCACGATCTCGAACTCCTTCTGCGCGGTCGGATAGTCGATCCAGTGATACAGGCAGCGGCGCTTGAGCGCGTCGTGGACTTCGCGCGTTCGATTGGAGGTCAGGATCACACGCGGCGGCAGCTCCGCCCGGATCGTGCCGATCTCGGGCACCGTGACCTGGAAATCGGACAGGATCTCGAGCAGGTACGCCTCGAACTCCTCGTCGGCCCGGTCGATCTCGTCGATGAGGAGCACCGGTGCCACGCCGTCGACCGCCTCGAGCGCCTGGAGCAGGGGCCGGCGGATGAGGAACTCAGAGGTGAAGATGTCGTGCGCCGTCGCCTTGTCGGCGTCGCCGCGGGCCTCCAACAACCGGATCTCGAGCATCTGGCGGGGATAGTTCCACTCGTAGACGGCGGTGTTGACGTCGAGGCCCTCGTAACACTGGAGCCGGATGAGCCGGGCGCCGAGGGACGCCGCCAACACCTTGGCGAGCTCGGTCTTGCCGACACCCGCCTCCCCTTCGAGCAGGAGCGGACGCCCGAGCTCGAGCCCGAGGAAGACGGCCGTCGCAAGGGAGCGGTCGGCGATGTAGTCGCGTCGCCGGAATTCCTCGGTCAGCGCCTCGATCGTGCGGGTGCCGGCGGGGCGGTCGTCGCCGTCGGCGGCACTGGCGGGGTCGGTCATGGTGGTCGGATGCTACACGGACTGGGCGCGGTGGGGCCTCAGCCGACCCGGACCGCGACCTCGACCGGGATCGCCCGGCGAGCCAGGTCGTCGACCGGGCAATGCGCGCGGCCCCACTCCACGATCTCCCGTAGTCGTCCCTCGTCGGCGGACGGCGAGGCGACGCGGACATCGACACGCAGGCTGAGCGGCCCCGCCGGCACCGACGGATCGATCCCGAGGATCCCACGGTCGTCAGACTCGCTGTCGACCGTGACCTCGAGGGTCGTGAGCTCCACGCCCTCGACCGCGGCCGAGAGGGCGATCAGCGTCGCGACACAGGACGCGTAGCCGGCACGAAAGAGCCAGGCCGGCGACGGCGCGCTGCCGCCACCGCCGACCGCGGACACCATGTCGGTGGTCAGCGACGCGCCGTCCGGGCCGTCGACGCGCACGCGCAGTCCGTCCTCGATGACCGCCGTCGCCGCCGAGTCCCGGTAGCGAGCCTCATCGGGGTGCGCTGACAGATATTCGCGCGCACTCGCCACCGCGGTCGCAATCGTGTTTCCAGCCATCATTCCTCCCGTTCGGTCAGCCACCGATCTCAACCATCCGGAGCGTCCAGCTCCCGTGCGTAGGGCGGGAACCGGAAGCGCTGCGAGCGGTTCAGGATGCCGCCGTGTCCCAGCTTGGCGACCGTCCGCTCCGAGGCCGGCTCCCCGGCCAGGAGCCTCGGGAGGAGCAGGTCGGCTGCCGTGGCCTTGGAGTACGCCCCGCACGTCGGGAGCCCAAGGATCGTGGTTCCCCCGACCCGGGCCAGCCAGAGCATCGAGCCAGGGTGGGCCGGCACGCCACGACGCACGACACGCCCCCCGAGCGTATCGATCGCCTGGAAGAACGTGTCACGCGGATCCGTGCTCGCGGAGCCCGCGGTCAGGATCAGATCGGCCGTCTCGGCGCCGCGGGTGAACCGCGCGATGGCCGTCTCGACCGAGTCCGCATCGTCATGGACGTACACGATGTCGAGGATCCGTGAGCCCAGGCCCTCGATCTTGGCCCGGACGCTGGCCTCGAAGCGCTGCCTCGCTGGCGCCCGGATCGATTGCTTCACCACGACTCCCACCCGACGCGGCAGGAACGGCGAGACCCAGACGACAGGCTGCCCGCCGAACCCCGCCAGACGCGCCGCGGCATCGATGATCCCCGCGTCGACGATGTGGGGCGCGATCTTCACGCTCGCGACGAGGTCGCCGCGCGCGACGATCTGTCCATCGAAGACGGTGAAGATCTCGAGGGGGTCCAGGCGGTTGATGCGTTCGAGCTCGGGGACCAGGACCGTCACGACGCCGGCCGCCGAGGCGACGAGATCGAGACGGCTCTGGTTCGGACCGCGGGCGTCCAGATTCTCGCCCGCGACCGCCTTCGCCAGGCGAATGGCGGCATCGTCCTCATGGAGCTCTCCGGGCTCCGCCAGCAGGATCGTCACCGGTGGCCCGGGCTCGGCCGCCGCGAGGGCCAGGAGGTCGTCCTCGGACAGGCGCCGACCCTTGCTCCAGCGCTTCCCGCCGACCGAGAGGTCGCGGGTCAGGACCCCGTCGACGAGCCTCCCGGGTGCGCGCCGACCAGGAGTGACCTGTTCGACGCGCACGCTCGGATGTCGTTCGCGTCAGGCAGGACGGGCGAGCGCGGTCTCGATCGCGCGGCGCGTGTAGACCACGGCCATCCGGCTTCGATACTCGCGGTTCGCGTGGATGTCGTCGTTGACCGTCTGGCCGTCGGTGGCATGCTCGGCCGCAGCTGCGATGGCGGCCGGCGAGCCGTCACTCGCCATGAGTGCATCCTCGACAGCCTTCGCACGGTACGGCACATCGCCCACACCGGTGAGCGCCACACGGGCATGCGTCACGGCACCGCCGGACGACGCGACCACGGCGCACACGCCGACGATCGCGTACCCCGAGGCGGGGTGCTCGAGCTTCTGGTACGAGCCACCCGCGCCGGCCGGCAGCGGGCCGCGGCGGAGCGAGGTCAGGATCTCGTCTGGCCCGATGTCGCTCGCGAACGCCCCCTCGAGGAACCCGTCGATCGGCACGACCCGCTCGCCGCGCTTGGAGCGCAGTACGACCTGGTAGTCGAGGGCCAGCGCGAGCGCCGGCAGGTCCGAGGCCGGGTCGGCATGGGCGATCGAGCCACCGACAGTGCCTCGGTTGCGGACTTGGACGTCGCCGATGTGCCGGAGGCAATCGGCGGCGAACCCGAGCGGCGTCGCCTCGAGCGCCTCGGCGTACGTCGTCAATGCGCCGACCTCGAAGCCGCCGTCCGGGGTCGAACGGGCTCCCTTGAGATCGGTCAGCATGCCGATGTCGACGAGGCTGCCCGGCGACGCGAGCCGGAGCTTCATCAACGGAAGGAGACTCATCCCGCCCGCGAGGACCTTGGCATCACCGGAGGCCAGCGCGTCGAGAGCGTCATCGAGCGAGGTCGCCCGCCGGTACTCGAACGCCGCCGGGATCATGCCTGGCCTCCCTTCGCCGACTGGATCGCCGCCCACACCTTCTGCGACGTGTACGGCATGTCGAGGTGGCGGATGCCCAGGCCGCTCAACGCGTCGATCACGGCGTTCGCCGCGGCGGCCGTCGACGCGATCGCCCCGGCCTCACCGACGCCCTTCACCCCGAGCGGGTTGACCGGCGAGGGGGTGACCGTCTGGTCGAGCTCGAGGTTCGGGAACTGCGACGCCTTCGGCAGCGCGTAGTCCATCATCGAGCCGGACAGCAGCTGACCGTCGTCGCTATAGACGGCGCCCTCCCAGAGCGCCTGCCCCACGCCCTGGGCGATGCCGCCGTGGAGCTGCCCATCCACGATCATCGGGTTGATCTTGTTGCCGACGTCATCGACCGCCACGTACCGGACGAGCTCGACGACGCCGGTCTCCTCGTCGATCTCGACCACCGCGACGTGCGTGCCGAAGGGCCAAGTGCAATTCGGCGTGTCGTAATAGGCCGTCTCGTCGAGATAGGGCTCCATGCCGTCGGGTGCGTCGAACGCGAGGTCGAGCGCGAACGCGATCTCCTGGAAGGTCTTCTTGCGGTCCGGCGAGCCCTTGACCCGGTACTCGGCGCCGTCGATCTCGATGTCGTCCGGCGACGCCTCGAGCATGTGCGCGGCGTACCGCCGGGCCTTGTCCTTGATCTTGTCCGCGGCCTTCACCGCGGCGGTCATGCCGACCGATGATGTGCGGCTGCCGTACGACCCGTAGCCGAATGGCGTTCCCTGTGTGTCCGAGTGCTGGACGATGATGTCCTCCATCGGGATGCCGAGCTCGTGGCTCATGACCTGCGCGTAGGTCGTCTCATGGCCCTGGCCTTGCGGCTGTGTGCCGACGGTGACGATGACCTTGCCCGTCAGGTGCACCCTGACGTTTGCCGATTCCCACATCGCGGCGCCCCAGCCCTCGCCGACGGCGCCGATCCACTTGCTGGGCGCCACCCCGCACACCTCGATGTAGGTCGAGAGACCCAGGCCGAGGAGCTTGCCGCGGCCCTTGGCCTCGGCCTTCTTGGCGGCCAGGTCGCTGTAGCCGACCGTCTTGAGGGCCATGTCCATGGCCGGCTCGTAGTTGCCGGAGTCGATCGCGATCTTCGCGCCGCCGGACGCGGTGTGGAGCCCCGACGGGTTCTCGTACGGGAACTGGTCAGGCTGGATGAAGTTGCGCCGCCGGACCTCGGCGCGATCCATGCCGATCTCGGCCGCGAACAGGTCCATGGCCCGCTCGATGACGTAGGTCGCTTCCGGGCGCCCGGCGCCGCGATACGCGTCGACGAACGTCGTATTCGTGTAAACCCCGGTGACCTCGGCGTAGACGTTCGGGATCTTGTAGCAGCCGGCCAGCACGCGGGCGTAGAGCGTGGTCGGGATGCCGGGGCCGATCGTGGACAGGCGACCGCCGAGGTTGGCCAGGGTCTTGACCCGCAGGCCCGTGACTTCGCCGTCCTTCTTGCCGGCGATCTCGAGGTACGTGATGTGGTCACGGCCGTGGATCGTGCTCTGGTAGTTCTCGCGCCGGCTTTCGACCCACTTGACGGGGCGACCGCCGATCTTCTTGCTGGCGAACATCGTCAACGCCATGTCGGCGTAACAGAAGATCTTCGACCCGAAGGCACCGCCGACGTCCGGGCTGATGCACCGGATCTTGTGCTCCGGGATGCCCGTCACGAACGCCGCCAACAGCAGGCGCTGGATGTGCGGTGTCTGGCTGGACATCCAGACCGTGTACTCGTCGGTGCCCGGGTTGTACCAGCCGATATCGCCGCGGGTCTCCATCGGATTCGGGATGAGCCGTTGGTTGACGATGCGCTGACGGACGACGACGTCCGCGCCATCGATGGCAGCGTCCGTGCCGGCCTTGTCGCCGACCGTCCACTCGAACACGACGTTGTTCGGGGCGTTCTCATGGAGCTGCGGCGCACCGGGTTGCATCGCCTTCTCCGCGTCGACGACCGCAGGCAGCGGCTCCCAATCGACGGTGATGGCCTCGATCGCGTCGTACGCCTGTGCTTCGGTCTCGGCGACGACCGCCGCGACCCCCTCGCCGGTCCACTTGACGTCGTCGGTTGCGAGGATCCGCGGCGTGTTGACGTTGTTCTGGATCCCCGCGCTGCCGCCGGCCGGCCAGGCCATCGGGAGCGGGTTGTACGGGATATCGGCCCCGACGATCACGGTCACGACGCCCGGCATCGATGCCGCCGCGGACGTGTCGATCGAGCGGATGTTGGCGTGCGCGTACGGGCTGCGCAGGATGGCCATATGGGTCATCGACTGGAGCTTGATGTCGTCGAGATATCGTCCTTCGCCCGTGATGAAGCGCGGGTCCTCGGTCCGCTTGATGGGCTTGCCGAGGACGCTTTCGGTGACGGGAGGATCGAGCACGTCGGTCATCGGTCGTCTCCCTTCACGCGCCGGCCGGGACGGCGGCCGCGCGATTGGCTGCCGCGGCGGCGCGGATCGCGGCGACGATGTTCTGGTAGCCGGTACAGCGGCAGATGTTGCCTTCGATGGCGTCCCGGATCTCGTCGTCGCTCGGATCGCTGTTGCGGGCAAGCAGGTCGGCCGCGGTCATGATCATCCCCGGCGTACAGAAGCCGCACTGGAGGCCGTGCTTCTCCCAGAATGCAGTCTGGAGCGGATGGAGCTCATCGGCACCGGTGGCCATCCCTTCGATCGTGGTGACCGTGGCGCCATCCGCCTGGACCGCGAGCATCGTGCAGGACTTCACGGCGCGCCCGTCGACATGGACGGTGCAGGCGCCGCACTGGCTGGTGTCGCATCCAACGTGGGTCCCCGTCAGGTCCAGGTCCTCGCGCAGCGCCTGGACCAGCAGGCGTCTGGGCTCGACGTCGAGCTCCCGTTGGGCTCCGTTGACCGTGAGGGAGATGTGTTCACCCACGAGCCGACCTCCTTCGACGACTGAGTGCCGAGCGATCCGATCCCGGCCCCTCCCGGGAGTCGCGGTCGCCTGGGTCCTGCTGGAGCATGCGGAGCCTCGGGCCGACGCTTGTGCCTGGGTCGGCGAGAGGTCCGACGATGGTGGCACCGCAGCGACCCGGAATCAAGTGAGACGATCGCGTCTTGGGCGGGCCGCGCGGCATGCGGCCAGGCGGCCGAGGGTTAGGCCGCGGCGACATCCTCGATGGCCGCGCCGAGCCCGTCGACCAGCGTGTCGATCTCGCCCTCGGTGATCACAAAGGCCGGCGAGATGTGCAGCGCGTGGCCGCGAAGGACGCGCGTGGCGATCCCATGTCGCAGCGCCGCGGCGACGACCCGTGCCGGGATCCCCGGGTCCGCCGCCAGTCGGTCCGGCGCGATGGCGACGGCTGCCGTCAGACCGACGGTGCGGATCTCCCCGACGAGCGGCAGGGCCGCGAGCCTGCGGACGGCGACGTCCAGCACGGGTTCCAGCGTCGCCACCCTGGCCACGAGCCCATCGCGTTCCAGGATGTCGAGATTGGCCCCCGCGGCCGCGCAGGCCGCGGCGTGGCCCGAGTAGGTGTACCCGTGGACGAACATCGGTCCGGGGGCGGGCCCGTCCCAGAACGGCTCGCGCACGCGCGGGCCGACGATCACGCCGCCGAGTGGGAAGTAACCGGAGGTCACGGCCTTGGCGAAGAGGATCATGTCGGGCTCGATCGCATAACGCTCCGAGCCCCACAGCACGCCCGTTCGCCCGAAGCCGGTGATGACCTCGTCGGCGATCAGGAGGACGTCGTGCTCGCGACAGAGTCGCTGGACCTCGGCCCAGTACGACGGCTCCGGCGGATACACGCCACCCGCCCCGATGAACGGCTCACCGACGAACGCCGCGATCTCCTTGGCGCGCGACTCGAACAGCGCACCAAGACTCTCGGTGTCGTTCGCCCCGACCGTGACGACCTCCTCGATGATCTCGCCGCCATAGCCAGCCTTGTTGCCGGGGATGCCGGCGAGCGCCGTACCCCAGGCGTGCATGCCGTGATAACCGTGCTCACGCGAGACGATGACCCGCTTTCCAGGCTGTCCCAGCACGTCCCAATAGCGGCGCGCCAGCTTGGCCGCCGTGTCGACCGCGTCCGATCCGCCCGAGCCGAGGAAGACGACCGCGTCGTCGATCGGAGCGAGGTCCGCCAGTCGGTCGGCGAGCGCGAGCGTCGGCTCGGTGGTGTAGGCACCGAACGATGAGTACGCAGGGAGCCGCCGGAGCTGGTCCGCGACCGCGCCGGCGATCTCGTCGCGCCCATACCCCACCGCGCAGTACCACAGGGCGGCCGTGGCATCGAGGAAGCGCCGACCGTCGACCGACTCGAGCCAGACGCCTTCCCCGGACCGGAAGACGATCTCCGCATCCTTGACCGCATGCATGTCCGCGAAGCCGTGCCAGAACCGCGTGGATGTCATGCGTCCGATGGTAGCCCCGCATCGGCTGCGGCCAGAGTCCGTCCCGTGTCGCGGTTCGGGTGCGAGTAGACCCGGAGGGCCGTCATGGGGGGACGTCGGCCATCCGGGTCTGGTTCGGTATGGTGGGAGGTGGTCCTGTGGGGGCCAATAGGACGGATGCCCTATCGCTCCGACCGCTCCTGTGGCTCCTGCCGCGGTTCGTATCGACCGAGGGCTGCGCTACGCAGGTCGACCGATCGGGGATCCACCGCCGCGAGACGCTCCTCGACGGGCGCGGCCGCCAACCGGGCGGCCGCACCGAGGCGCCGGACCTTCTCGCAGGCCACCGCCCATGACAGTCCCGCCAGGGACCCGGCGGTGGCCAGTCCGACCCGCTCAGGGCCGCGTCCGCCCGTCGATGCCGCGTAGCCGGCTGCCCAAAGCAGCAGCTCCGGGCCGTCGTCGCTTCCCTCGCGCGTCGAGAGGGCCCCGCAGATGAGGCCACGCTCGGTCGGCAGGGCAGTCGCGAGACGCCAGTTGTCGGGACCCTCGACCAGGTCGACGGCCAAGCTGGCGTAGGCCCCCGCGGTCACGCTGTCGATCCCGGCCGCCTCCGCGCTCCCGCCGGTGATGGCGAGGGAGAGGTGCACGTCCTCGCCGAGCCCGGCGGTGAGCGCCGTGTGCGCCTGGGCGAACCAGGCCCGGTCGTCCGCCGCGGAGAGGGTCGTCAACGCGGGTTCGTGGACTTCGATCCATCGGCACCCAGCATCAGCCAGGGCGAGCACGACGGCCCGAACCTCGTCCGTGGGCCGGCCGCTGGTCACGGGTCCCTCGATGACGGCCTTGACCAGTCGGTCGGTGCGGGCCGAGGTCGTTCGCCACGAAACGACGGGATCGTCGTCGATCGCCCAGCCACCGTCCGTCAGTGGCTCGAGTCCGTGCTCGATCTGGAGCGCAACGACCGCATCGAGGACCGCATCCGCGGCGGCGTCCACCGCCTCAGGGGGCCGCGGCAGGGACCCGAGCAACGTGGCGAACATTCGTCCGGGATCGAGGGCTCGGCTCGGTCAGGCCCGGATGGCCGTGCCGACCAGCAGGCCCGCCACCACGACGATCACAACGACACCCACGGCGATGACCATCGCGTACCCGGGGACCTTGGCGACGTGCGCCGCGCCTGCCTCCCCGGCACGCTGCCAGCGCGACGCGAGGGTCTGCACACGCGTCGGCGGGATGAGCGCACCGAGCCACAGACCCGCCACGAGCCCACCCACGTGCGCGGCATTGTCGATGCCCGGCACGACGAACCCGAACACCAGGTTGATGAGGATGAGCATCCCGAGCTGGCTGACGAGGGCGCGGCTCTGCTTGTCGACCGGGTGGTGGACCCGCCCCGCGGTCAGGAGGAGGCCGAAGAGCCCGAACACCGCGCCCGAGGCTCCGACGGACGGCGCATCGCCACCCAGGACGAAGCTCCCGATCGACCCGGCTGCCGCACACACCAGGTAGAACAACAGGAACAGCCCTGACCCGTACCAGCGTTCGACGATCCGGCCCGACAGGTAGAGGGCATACATGTTGAAGAAGAGGTGAAGCTCGCTGCCGTGCAGCAGCGTCACCGTCCAGAGCCGCCAATACTCCCCGGAGGCGACAGCCGGCTTGTCGAGCGCGAGGGCCCCGAAGAGCGCTTCGCCCTCCGACGACAGCAGCGCCGACAGCGAGACGATCACCGACGCGGCGATGAGGACCGTCGTGACCGAGAGCAGCGGCCCGTCTCCGCGACCCTTCGCGAAGTACCGTCGCGCCGTCCTCGCATCGCCGGTCTCCTTGGTGAGCCAGCCGAGACGCGTCGCGATCTCCTGCTTGTGCTGCGGCGGCGCTCGGCGATCGGCCTGCCGGTAGGCCTCGATCGCGCCCATCAAATCTCCGGCGCGAACGCGCGCTGCAGCCACATTGCGCCACGCGGGGTAGGTCGATGGCGTTTCCCCGAGCTTGACCGCGGCCTCCCACGAGGCGAGCGCCGACTCATCCTCACCAAGGCGGTAGCGTGCCTCGCCGAGGCCGACCAAACCCGCAGCGGTCACGGTGGGGTCGTCGAAGCCGATGACCCGGCCGTAGCGGACCGCCGCGTCCGCGAACTCACCCGACGCGAGAGCAGCGTCGCCCTCGGCCAGGAGGGCCATCGCCTCCGCCCGCGTGAGCCTGCCGGTATGTGACGGATCGGGCGCCGCGGCTGGCTGAGGGTCGTCCATCGAGCCGACGATACTAGACTTGCTCCCATGTGCGGACGGTTCACCCAGGAGCGGCCTGCCTCGGAGCTGGCCGACATCTTCGCAGCCGAGCCGCTGGTGGACGATCCGGGTCCGCGCTTCAACGTCGCCCCGACCGATGAGGTGCTGGTCGTCGTCCAGCGCGAGGACCGGCGGGCGATCACCGCCTACCGATGGGGACTCGTGCCGCATTGGTCGACCGACCTGCGGACCGGCTCGCGGATGTTCAATGCGCGAGCCGAGACGCTCACGACGAGCCCGGCATTCCGCGACGCCTTCAAGCGACGACGTTGCCTCGTACCGGCGGAGTCGTTCTACGAGTGGAAACGAGAAGGCACGATCCGCCAGCCATACCGGGTCGTGCGCGAGGACGGGCGGCCGCTGGCATTCGCCGGCCTGTGGGCCGGTTGGAAGGACCCCTCGAGCGAGGAAATCCGCCGTACGTGCACGATCGTGACCACGACGCCCAACGACGCCATGGCGGGGCTTCACGACCGGATGCCCGTGCTGATCGCGGACGACGCGTGGGACCGGTGGCTGCATCCGACCGCCGCCGACCCAGGCGAGCTGCTCGCGATGCTCCAGCCGACCGACGAGATCGCCCTTCGGATCTACGCGGTGAACCGCGATGTCAATGACGTCAGGCGGGACGGGCCCGCCCTGATCGAGCCACTGGCCGTCGGAGCGGCCGTCCCTGCCGAGGGAACGCTCGGGATCTAGGCTGTGGGCGCGGCCGTCAGGTCGCGGTAGGCCGCGGCGGCGTCATCGCCGCGCGACAGCGCCGCGGCGTAGCGCCCGATCCGTGCCCCGACGCCGGCATCGTCCGCTCCGGCCGCGACCACGAGCGCGTCGGCCGGCAAACCGGCGGGAACGACGCCCTCCGGTTCCAGCACGACGACGAGTCGTGCCCCGGTCCATCCGGCGGCCAAAACGGATTCGGCCAGCAGGTCCGACGAGGGGTGCACGGTCACGAGCACCTCGAAGTCGTTCAGGTACTGGAGCGCCAGCGCGATGTCGGCGGCGTCAAGCGTCGGGCGGGCCGCGGCGGTCGGCTGGCGGGCGGCGGCTGCGGCCACGTCCTCGTCGAGGCTTGTGCCGGCATCGACGTCCGGTCGTGAGGCATCGAGCCCGTCGACGCGCGGATCGGCCGGATCGGTGGGCTCGTCCGGTCGCGCCCGGATCGGGGTGAGCCGTGCCGGATCGCGGAGGGTCGCGACATGACCGACGCCCGCCGCCGCGAGGGCGAGCAGGACCGCGTCGCCCGCGGGGTCGTCACCGGCCTTTGAGATCAGCTCGACCCGGGCGCCTGCCGCGGCGGCCGCGGCGGCGATCTCAGAAGCCAGCCCGTCAGGTTCCGGTTCCTCGACCGAGCCTCGCAACCCGAGGTCCCCGATGACGACGATCACGTCCCGGAGCGTAGCGCACGGCGTTCAGCTTTGAAGAGCTGCCCTCGGGGTCGCCCGTCAGTCGACAAGGCCGGCGGCCGTGATGACCGCGTCGACGCCCTTATCCCGCATGACCTTGATCGTTCCGGTACTGCCGGTGATCTTGAACGTATTGGCGATGACCTGGTCGACGATGAGCGTGCCGCCGCTCCCGTTGAGCGTCACGTCTGCGCCGGGGGCGTAGATGATCCCCTCCACCAAGGTGGACGACGATGACCCATTCAGCGTCACGGGCTCGATGAGCGTGCGGTCCTGGAAGATCACGATGTCGTTGTAGATCGCGTTCGGGTCGGACGTGGGGAGGTCCAGCGAAGCGAGCTTCAATCTAGCCCCGCTCGAGTTGAGGCGGAAGTCGCCACCGGCGGAACTCGGAAGCTTCGAGTTGTAGATCAGTACGCCGCCGCACAATGCCGCCGAGGTCGTGGCCGCGGCGCATGGCGCATCCGCAACGTTGGGCCGGGCGTCAGACTCCGTCCCGATCGTGACGATGGATGCGTCGCCCCCGATATCGAGGCCGCCACCGCCGATCCAGTAGATGCCCGGCATCAGGTAGACGGTCCGCTCCGCGGTCACCTCGATACCGCCTGGGTACAGGCCTGGATATAGGATCCACCCGTCGTTGGACGGCCCGCCGCCCTGGGGGATCTTGCACAAGTTCGGTGAACCTTCGTTCGGCGCCGGCGAACCGCCTGGGCAGTGCCTCGGCGGGTTTGGCGGTGGGACCACGCTCGGGTTTGCGAAGACCATCGGCGGCGCGAGCGGCGGCTTTGCGGGAGCAGCCAGGTTCCGCAAAGGGTCGGGCAAGGCGAAGGAGTTCGGTGCCTTCGTGCACGTGATGGGCGGGCCCGAGCCTTCGTCCTGAAATAGGCCTACGACCCGGCAAGTCGCATCCGGGGCGTACACGTTGATCGTCGCGCCGCCCGTACGGCTAAATCCGACCGGTCCGCCCGATGTACAGTCCGCTCCGGTCGAGTTCGACTGGATGTTGGCGTAGGCCTCGACGACCCCGCCACCCGAGGCCTGGATCGCCTTGCAGGCCGACGGGTCGAGCGCCAGCATCGAGAACGGGAACGTCAGGTTCTGATCGTTCGTGGCGACGCCGAGAGCCCCGATCGGCCAGCTCGCGCGACCGATGACCCTGCCGAAGATCGATGGGCGCGTGGATTCGATCTGGACCTCGATGAACCCGGGCAGCCCGGCGTACCTGCCATGGATCGCGGGGATGTAGACGTTCACGACCTCGTTCGGATCGGCGTCATCGAACCCGTTCTCGCGTGCGAGCCGACGGGCGGCATCCTCGGCGTCCGCCTCGTTGACGAGGACATAGCGAGCGCCAGCCAGTGCCGCGGCGTCGGCCGCGTTCTGCTGATCCCGCCGCTCGACGAGCATCATCCCGACATCGAAGGCGAGAGCGGCGACGAGGAGCAGCGCGACGAGCCCGCCTGCGAACAGGACGAGGACCTGCCCGCGCTCTCGTTCTCGGCTAGTTGTTGATGACAAGGCTCGACTCCGACGTCACGGTGATGGGTGGAAGGGGCACGAGCGGCACGAGCGCGCGGTACGTGGCTGTCGCATGCACGTTGACCGTGGATCCTCGGGCGTTGTCGGGGTCCCAGGTCGGCGTCACGGTGATCGTGCCGGCGACGCCAAGAGCCGACTGCCGCACGCGTTGCTTGACGTTCTCCCCTGGTACGTCGCAAGGCGTCGACCCCGGGGCCGGCGGCCCACTCGGGCAGCCCATGGGGTCGACGTTCGCCCCGTTGACGATGGCGTACCGGGCTCCCTCGCGCGTCGCGTTGTTCAGCGTCTCGTAGTAGAAGATGAACCGGCCGGCCTCGATGATCCCGAAGAGCAGCAGGAAGAACAGCGGCGCGACGAGCGCGAACTCCACCATGGCCTGTGCCTGGGAGCGGCGTCGGACCGGCGAGGAGCGAGGGCCCATCGAACCGGTCATGGCGTGGTCCCGATGTCGGTGATCGCGAACGTGCTGTCCCGATCGAAGGTCAGCGAGTTCGGCAGTCCGAGGCGGACCCCGAAGAAATCGATGCCGAGCGGGGCCAACAGCTGGAAGTCGTGCGTGAGCGTGACCGTGACCGTGCACGGCGTGGCTCGAAGCGGATCCTCGCATACCTGTACCGGATCGACCGGGCCGCACGTGCCCCCGACGGAGGCCGTCATGCAGTAGTCGAAGCTCGGGTTGACGCATCCGGTGGCGGGATCATCGTCAGGGTCCTCGTAATCGGGGAGATCACTCGCGGCGACACACGCGCGTCGCTGCATCTCGATGACCGTGCCATCCATGGGCGCCCCGGCCTGCCACTTGCCGGCGCCGAGCGTCGTGCCATAGTCGGCGGCCTCCCGCGCCGCGGACTCCACGCTCATCATCGTGGTGTAGATGCGCGCGAGGTCGAGCGTTCCGAGGAGCAAGATCAGCATGATCGGGAGCACGAGCGCGAATTCGACCACGCTCTGACCACGCTCGAAGGGACGTCGGGCTGCCATGGGACCTCAGGGGTCAGGTAGTACGAACGGCCTATCACGCTACGTCCCCGGCCTTGCAGTCTACCTTGCGTCCGGTGCACCTCCGCACATGAGGCCGATCCTGCTCGAAAAGCGGCGATACCCGGCTCGTTGTCGGGATTTAGCCGGACGAATCGTCCCCCGAACCTGAGCCCGTGTCCGAACCTGAACCAGAGCCTGAGCCTGAGCCCGGCCGCCCGAGGAATCGTCGGTCGACTCGGCCGTTTCCGTCGGCTCGGCGGTCTCCGTTGGTTCCGCGGTCTCGGTGGGTTCAGCGGTCCCCGAGGGCGGGGGCACCGAAGGCGTGGGACTCGGCGACGGGCTGACCGCCGGGCTGGGAGACGCTTGTACCGAGGGACTCGGTGAGGGCGACGGACGCGGCAGCACGCTCGGCGCGGGCGCATCCGGTGCCAACAGGGCGCCGACGCCGACGGCCGCGAGCGACCCCAACGATCCGAACGCGACGGCCGCGAGCAGCACGAATGCCAGCGCCTGCGCCCGCACGGCCAATGGCCGGTCACCGCTCCAGGTCAGGCGCCAGGCGTCGCGCACGAGTGTGAAAAGACCCAGGACGCCGCCTGCCCCCACCGCGCGGGGCGGCGGCTCGGCGGCGATGGCCACCATGACGCGGTCTTCGAAATCGACGCTCAGACCGACGGTCTCGGCACGGGCGAAAGCCTCGAGATCGCGCGCGATGGCAAGGAGCTCGGCCGCGTCCGCATTGCCAGTGCCCCCGGGATCCCCGGCATCGAGTTCGGACGGATCGAATTCGACGGAAGTCGGTCATCGGTCGTCTCGTTCCACGGCCGCCCGAAGCCGGGCAAGACCGCGGTAGAGGTGGGTCTTGACGGTCCCGAGCGGGCGACCGGTCTCACGAGCGATCTCGTCGAGCGTCGCCTCACCGAAGAACCGGAGCGCTACGACCTCGCGATAGGGCTCGGGTAAAGCGGTGACCGCCGAGCGGAGCTCCGTCGCCCGCTCGGCCCGCATCGACAGCAGCGCGGGATCGGTCATCGACGCCGCGTCGAAGGCGGCCTGGTCGGTCGCGCGCGTGATCGGGTCGACCGGCCATTGGCCCCGGGCATCGCCACTGAGCGGGTCCCGCCACGTGACCGTTTTCCGCTTGCCGGCCTGCCGCAGGGCGATCCGCACACCGATGCGCATCAGCCACGCACCGAACGGCCCATCACCGCGCCAGCTTGCCAGGTGTCGGTAGGCGGTCACGAACGCGTCCTGGGCCGCATCTTCGGCATCGGATCGATCGCCGAGGATGCGATGACACGCCCGCACGAGCGCGGCGGATTCGCGCTCGACCAGGCGGCGGAAGGCTTCGCGGTCGCCGGCCAGGACGGCGGCCACGATGGTGCGTTCGTCCGATGTGGCCGCGGTCCGATCGAGCGCTTGAGGATCGATGCCGATGTCTCTCCGTTCTGGTGATGGGCGGTGGTCGACCGATGCCGCCGGCCCGGTCGACCAGGTGGATGCTGCCACGAAACCGCGCGAACGCGTCGCGGGCTCATGGCGCACGTGGGGATCCGGCTGGCGGGGTCAGTCGCCGCCACCGGGGCCGCTGTCGTCGTCCGGGCCGCTGTCGTCGTCGGCGCCGCTGTCATCGTCTTCTGGGCCGCTGTCGTGCTCGGCGCCGCTGTCGTCGTCGGGGCCGCTGTCGTCGTCGTCGGGGCCGCTGTCGGCCGTGGCGGCGGGCCCGGCGGTCGCGGCGGGCTCGGCCGTCGGCGTCTCTGTCGGGTCGGCGGTCGCTGTGGGCTCGGCCGTCTCGGTCGCTTCCGCGGTCTCGGTTGGCTCCGCGGTCGCCGTCTGCCCCGCGGTCGCTCGCGGTTCGCCGATCGTGGGATCGGCCGCCGCCGAGCTCGACATGCCGTCCGCCGCGAGGACGGCTCCAACGGCGAGGAACAGGGTCACGATCCCGACTCCGAGACCGCGCATCAGCCTGGCATTCGTGCGCATCGTCCATGGATCTCCTGGTGGCCGATCGGTCGATCAGCGCCTACCAGTACGAGACGACAAGCAGCGAATAGGTTTCAGCGAACCTCCCGATCGTTCGGGCTCGTGTCCGCGGCTACCGGCTCGTCGGCCGTTCCCGCAAGGTCCGGATCCTTGGCTCCGGCGGTCGGGCCCTCGTCCTCGCCCTCGTCGACCGCGACCTCGAGCTCGTCCGGGATCGGCGCGAGCGCCTGGGGGCCGTCGTCGCGCTCGACCGTGATCGGGCCGAGGCCCGCACTCTCGAGATCCGCAGCGAACGCGTCGGCGTCGCCGACCAGGACGATCGCAGCACGATCGAGCCGGATGTGGGCGCGCGCAGCGGCGGACACGTCGTCGATCTCGACCGCCTCGATGCGCGCCCGGTAGCCGATGAGTTCCTCGAGCGGCAGGCCATGCACCGCAAGGCCGGACAGGGCACCGGCGACCGCTCCCGGTGTCTCGAATCGGAGCGGGAAGACGCCGACCAGGAAATCGCGGGCGGCGGCAAGCTCGCGGGCTTCGACGGGCGCGTCACGCATCCGCTCCAGCTCGGCCATGGTATCGAGCACGGCGGGGACGGTCACCTCGGTGTTGACCGCGGCTCGCGCGCTGAATGGCCCGGCGCCACGCCGCAGGTCGTACCCCGCGCTCGCGCCATAGGTGTAGCCCTTGGCCTCGCGGAGCTGCATGTTGAGCCGGGAATTGAAGAGCCCGCCGAGGATCGCGCTCATGACCGACACCGCGTGGAAGTCGGGGATCCGGCGCGGCACACCGGGATGCCCGATCCGGATCTCGGTCTGCACGGCCCCGGGCCGGTGCACCACGCGGATCCGACGACCGGCCGCGGCTTCCGTGTCTACGATCGGACCACCCCGCCGCGGGTGATCCGGCGCCGCCCACGTCTCGAAGAGATCCCTGGCCATCGCCACGACGTCCTGCCCGCCAAGGTCGCCGGCGACCACCAGCGTGGCGCGTGACGGGTCGGTGGTCCTCGAATATGCGCGTCGCAGCACGCCGGCATCGAGGGTCTCGACAGTCTCGCGCGTCCCGCCCGACGGCCGGTGGTAGGGGGCTTCGGGCGCATAGATCGTGTCGATGAATGCCTCGTCGGCGCGCCGTCGCGGATCGGCCTGGGCCTGCAGCAGGTCGTTCAGGCGTTCATCGCGCAGCCGCTCGACCTCGCTTGCCGGGAAGGTCGGGTGGAGGAGCACCTCGCCGAGGAGCTCCAGCGCGGGACGCAGCCGGGCCGACGGCACGTCGACGCTCACGGTCGTCGCGTCCCAGCCGGCCTCAGCGTGGAGCGAAGCGCCCAGCCGTTCGCTCGCCTCCGTCAGCGCGACCGCGTCGTAGCGCTCGGTGCCCTCGGTCAGGGCTCGGGCGGCAAGCACGGCAGCACCGCCCTCGTCGTCGGCCTCATCGACGGCGCCGACCGGAAGCACCACGGACGCGCTGGCGAGTGGCCTCCCGGGGAGGTCGGCAACGAGCACGCTGAGGCCGTTGCCGAGCTGCTCCGTGCTGACCGTCGGGAACTCGTACGGTCGGGGGAGGCCCGGCGTCGGGCGCTCCACGACGACGAACCCATCGCGTTCCAGGCGATCGGTGGCCGTCACGCCGCGACCTCCTCGTCCTGCTCCACGTCGGCGGCCGTCTCGTCGTCCGTCGTTTCGTCGGTCTTGCTATCGACGACACCGGAATCCGCCGGTGGGATCTCGGGGAGATAGGTCAGCACGAGCCGGTTGTCGGGCCGGAATGTGGCGGCCGCGACCTCGAGGATCGACTCGGGGGTGACCGACAGGTACCGCGCCAGCATCTCGTTGATCAGGCCGGGGTCGTCGAACAGCGTCGCGTACATCGATAGCCGGTCCGCACGCTCCTCGACCCGCTGCAGCGCACCGAGCTCGTCCGCTTCGACAAGCGCAAATGCCCGGGCGAGCTCGTCGGCACTCACGGGCTCGAGTGCGAGCCGTTCCGTTTCCTCGTGGAGCGCCGCCTCGACCCGCTCGACCGTGACACCCGGCCGCACCGTCGCCCAGCCCGCGACGATCGACGCGCCCCCGATGAAGCCCAGGGTGAACAGCGCGACGTCCTGGGCGATGCGCTCGTCCCGGACGAGCCGTCGATACAGCCGGCTGCCCTTGCCGCCCGCCAGGATCTGGCCCGCGATCTCGAGGGCATCGAGTCGGCGATCGCCGTAGACCGGTGCCCGGAAGCCGAGGTAGACGCGCGGCAGCGGCACCCGGTCGTGGACGACCTCGCGGATCTCGGCACCGAGCGTGGGTGGCAGCGACAGGTCACCGAGCGCCGGGATCTCGCGGTTCGGCGGGATGGCACCGAAGTAGCGCTCGACGCTGCGACGGACCTCCGCGGTCTCGACGTCGCCGACGACCGACAGGACGGCGTTGTTCGGGGCGTAGTACGTCCGGAAGAACGCGCTGACGTCCTCGAGCGACGCGGCGTCGAGGTCCTCCATCGACCCGATCGTCGAGTGATGGTACGGATGCTCCGGCGGGTAGAGGTGGGCCTGGAGCTTCTCCTGCCACGTGCCGTACGGGCGGTTGTCGTAGGACCAGCGCTTCTCGTTCTTCACGACCTCACGCTGGTTGTCGAGGTTCTCCTGGCTGAGCGCTTCGAGCAGCGTCGCCATCCGGTCCGCCTCGAGCCAGAGCGCGAGGTCGAGCTGGTGCGACGGCATGGTCTCGAAGTAGTTCGTCCGGTCCAGCCACGTCGTCCCGTTCATCGTCCCGCCGGCCGCCTGGACCAGCGCGATGTGCTCGGCCTTCGCGACGTGCTTGGAGCCCTGGAACATGACGTGCTCGAAGAGGTGCGCGAAGCCCGTCTTGCCCGGCTGCTCGTGCTTGGAGCCGACGTTGTACCAGACGTTGACCGCGACGACCGGCGCGAGGTGGTCCTCCGCGACGATCAGGCGAAGGCCGTTGGCGAGTCGTTCGTCGCTGAAGGTCACGGTCGGGGTCTGGGCGGTCGGCACGAGCGGCTCCTGGAGGTGCGGGGCGGTCGTCGGCGGACGGTCGGTCGAGTCGGGCCGATCGTACCGCGTCGGGTCGGTCGGGGGCCGTCGCGGCGCCGCGACGCCGCGTTGCGTAGACTCGGTCGCATGATCGTTCGACTGCCCGGGGTGCGATCCACCGCGCCGATCGCATTCGCTCTGTTGCTCGTGCTGCTGCTTCCAGCGGTCGTCGCGGGGCACGCCGAGCTTCGCGAGATGGCGCCCGAGGACGATGCCACGGTCCAGGGCACGCCCGCCGAGATCAGCGCCACCTTCAGCGAGCCATTGGAGACCGACGGATCGACGTTCTCGATCCGGGACGCCGCGGGCGAGCGGCTCGCTGTCGGTCGCATCGATCCGGACGACCCGACGCGCCTGGTCATCGATCCGGTGCCGGAGCTCGGGCCGGGTCGGTACGAGATCCGATGGCAGGCGGCCTCGGCTGACGGACACATCGAGCGGGATACGTGGTCGTTCACGGTCGAGGCTGCGACCCCCACGCCCGCGCCGACCCGGGATGCCTCGGTCGCCCCGTCGCAGAGCGGCACGCCAAGCGCCAGCGCGAGCCCGGCGACGACTCCCTCCCCGACCGTGACCCCGTCAGGTCCGATCGCCCCGCCGGGGGACCCGGCCGGCTCGACGACGGATGTGCTCCTGCCGATCATCGCCGGCCTCGCCATCGTCATCGTCGGCGCCGCCCTCCTGCTGTCGCGTCGGGGCCGACCGTCGGACGGCACGTGATCACCCGACGGTCTGGCCGTCTGGCCGTCGCGGTCTCGTCGGTCGGCGGCATCGTGCTGGCGGCCCCGACAGCGGCACTCGCGCATACCCTCAACCCGACCTACACCAGCCGGCTTCCACTGGCGGTCTACCTGGCGGGTGCCGCCGCGACCGTGGCCCTGTCGTTCATCTTCGTGCTCGTCCGTGACGTCCGGGCCGAGCGGCCGCCGACCACTGGTCCGGGCCGGATGCCGTCCCTGGCCCTCCGGTTCGCGCTCCGTGCCATCGGCCTGCTGGCCTGGCTGTGGCTCATCGTCCAGGGCATCGTCGGGGGCTCGAGCGACGCCGAGGTGGCGACGCTGTTCGTCTGGGTCTTCGGCTGGGTCGGGGTCGCCATGGTCTCCTCCCTGATCGGGCCGGCCTGGCACTTCCTGGACCCGTTCTCGACGCTCCACGACATGGGTGCCGCGGTGCTCCGACGGCTCGGCGTCACGTCGTGGGAGCTCGCCGACTACCCGGAGCGCCTCGGCCGATGGCCGGCGGTGATCGGCCTGTTCGTCGTGGCCTGGCTCGAGCTCGTGCTCGATGCCGGCCCCGAGGTCCTGTTCGTCGTCGTCGTCGGCTACACGGCGTTCACGCTCGCGATGATGGCCCAGTTCGGACGGGATACGTGGCGTGCGAACGCCGAGGTGTTCACGGTCTGGTTCCGGCTGCTGGGCCGTCTGGCCCCGTTCGCCCTTGCCGACGAGGAGGGACGTGTCCGGCGCCGGCCGTTCCTGAGCGGTCTGTTGGAGCCGGGCTGGACCAACGCCGATGTGGTCATCATCGCCCTCGGCATCGGCTCGATCCTCTTCGACGGGCTGACCCAGACCCAGATCTGGTTCGATCTCTTCGGGCTCCCCTCGATCACTGGCGAGAGCGTGCTCCTGGTCGGGTTCCTCGGCCTCGTCGTCGGGCTCGCGCTCGGTGTCACCCGCTTCGTCGGGGTGGCCGCGACGGGAGCCGGGCTGCTGCCGATCGCGGTCGGCTACCTCGTCGCGCACTACCTGACCTACCTGCTGATCGAAGGTCAGCGGATCATCGTCGCGCTGTCCGACCCGTTCCAGCGCGGCTGGGATCTCTTCGGGACCGCGTTCTACGAGGTGTCAGGCTCGTGGCTGCCGCCCGGTCTCGTGTGGACCGTGCAACTGGCGGCCGTCGTCGGCGGGCACATGCTCGGCGCGTGGGGCGGCCACGTCGTCGCCGCGCTGGAGGCGCCGCGCGGTCTGTCGCCCAGGACGCTCCGGACCCGGCAGATCCCGCTCGCGGTCGTCATGGTCGCCCTCACGACCCTGACCCTCTGGTCGCTGGGCCAGTCGATCGTCGTCGAGCCCGAAGAACCAAACGCCGCTCAGACCGTGGCGACGACACGCGGCGGCTGACCCGGCTCGGGGACCCACGCATCCAGCGAGCGGACGCTCGCGACCGCCTCGATGATGTCGGGGTCGAGCGCCTCGGCTGCCGCGACGGCCGTCTCCATCGCGGTCAGACACAGGATCCCCTCCCCCGTCGCGGCCAGCCGGATCTCGGCGGCGTCGCGGACCGCCCCGGATCGCGGGGTCGGGGTGTTCACGACGAGGCGGACCTCGCCCGACGCGATCAGGTCGAGGATCGGCACCTCGCCGGTCTCGTCGTCGGCCGCCTCACCGAGCTTGGCGACAGGCCTGGCATCGTGGCCCGCGGCGGCGATCGCTCGGCGCGTGCCCGGTGTCGCGGCGAATCGATATCCGGCCGCGGCCAGTCCGGCGACGAGCCGTGGCAGCAGCGCCTTGTCGCGGTCGGCGATGGACAGCAGCGCCAGCGCGCCCTTCTCGTCCGGCCTTGGCGGGACGAGCGCGGCGCCCAGGAGGGCCTTCGCCAGGGCGACGCGTGGGTCCTGGTGCAGGCCGATGACCTCCCCCGTCGACTGCATGCCCGGCCCGACCGACGGATCCACACCCCGTAGCTTGGCCGTCGAGAATGCCGGCGCCTTGACCGCGACGAACGGCGGCGGCGGCAACAGCCCACCGTCCCAACCGAGCTCCGGGAGCGTGGCCCCGAGCGAGATCCGCACCGCCAGCTCGACCATCGGGACGCCGGTGACCTTCGACATGAACGGCACCGTCCGTGAGGCGCGCGGGTTGACCTCGATGAGGTACACGCCGTCGTCGCGCACGATGAATTGGGCGTTGACCAGGCCCCGGGCCCCCAGGGCCAGCACGATCCGTTCCATGGTCGCGACGATGAGGTCCTGGTCGCCCTCGCTGACGAACTGCGGCGGGAACACGCCGACGGAGTCCCCGCTGTGGACGCCGGCCCGTTCGACGTGCTCGAGCAGGCCCGGGATCAGCACACGCTCACCGTCGCAGACGGCATCGACATCGACCTCGACCCCCTCGAGGTAGCGATCGATTCGGACTGGGCGGTCCGGGTCGACGACGGCGGCGGTCGCGAGCTGGCGTGCCAGGTCCTCGGGGGAGTAGCAGAAATCGATGGCGAGACCGCCGATGACGAAGGACGGCCGGACGATCACCGGATAGCCGATGCGCTCGGCCAGGGTCAGCGCCTCCTCGACGCTGTGGGCCATGCCGCCCTCGGGCTGCGGGATACCCAGCCGGTCGAGGAGGGCGGAGAAGCGGACACGCTCTTCGGCCTGGTCGATCGCCTCGAGGTCACTGCCCAGCAGCGTGACGCCGCCCGCCGCCAGCGGCGCCGCGAGGTTGAGCGGTGTCTGGCCGCCGAACGCGACGACCGCCGGCAGGAGATCCTTCCCTGGCGGGGACTCGGCGTCGATCACGCTGCGCACGCTCTCGGGGTCGAGGGGCTCGAAGTACAGCCGCGACGAGGCGTCGAAGTCGGTCGAGACCGTCTCCGGGTTCGAGTTGATCATCACCGCCCGCCAATCGTTGCGGCGGAGGGTGTCGGCCGCCTGGACGGCGCAGTAATCGAACTCGATGCCCTGGCCGATGCGGACCGGCCCCGAGCCGATGACGAGCGCGGCCGGGCGCGCCACGGGCGGGGCCTCCGGGGCCGAGCCCGACGCTGCATAGGTTGCATAGAAATACGGCGTTTCGGCCGCGAACTCGGCGGCACACGTGTCGACCATCGAGTAGCCCGGCACGATGCCGAGCTGCAGACGCGCGGCGCGGAGCGCGTCCGGGGTCGTGCCCGCGAGACCGGCCAGCTCCTTGTCGCCGAAGCCCGCACGCTTGGCCGTGGCGAGAAGTGCGGAAGCCTCGGCGTCCCGAGTGTCTGCCAACCGTTCCCCGAACGCTGCCACCTCTCGTTCGAGCGCCACGTTGCGGCCCATCTCGGCCAGGAACCAAGCCGAGATGCCGGTCGCCTCCCCGACGACGTGCTCCGGGACACCGCGCCGGAGGAGGCCGAGGAGCCGCCACAGCCGTGAATCGGACGGCTCCAGGAAGCGGCGCAGGACGAGCGGCGCCGCCGTTCGTTGGGCGTGGCGGGTGGACTCGCACGACTGGCCGCGCTCGTCGATCCACCGGATCGGCTCGTCGGCCTCGGGGTCGCCGGCGTAGACGCCGGCAAGGTAGTCGAACGTCGAGGTCCACGTCGGATCCTCGGCGAGCGGGCCGACGCCCGCCTGCTCGAGCCCGCGGAGCGCCTTGTTCAGCGCCGACCCGAATGTCCGGTCGATGGCCATCACCTCGCCGGTCGCCTTCATCTGGCTCCCGAGCGTCCGGTCGGCCGTCGGGAACTTGTCGAACGGGAAGCGGGGCAGTTTCACGACGACGTAGTCGAGGGCGGGCTCGAAGGCGGCGACGGTCGTGCCGGTCACGACATTCGGGATCTCGGCGAGCCGCCTACCGACGGCGATCTGTGCCGCGACCCGGGCGATCGGATAGCCGGTGGCCTTGCTCGCGAGCGCGGACGAGCGCGACACCCGCGGGTTGACCTCGATGACCGCGTACTCCGTCGAGTCCGGCGACAGCGCGAACTGGACGTTGCACCCACCCTCGACGCCGAGGGCGCGGATGATGGCGAGCGCGGCGCTGCGCAGGCGCTGGTGGACCGCGTCGGTCAGCGTCTGGACCGGCGCGACCACGATCGAATCGCCGGTGTGGACGCCGAGCGGGTCGACATTCTCCATCGAGCACACGGCGATGCACGTGTCGTCGGCGTCGCGCATGACCTCGTATTCGATCTCCTGCCACCCGACGAGGCACTTCTCGACCATGACCTGGCCGATCGGGCTGGCCCGCAACCCGGCTCGGACGATCTCGCGGTATGCCGACTCACTCTCGACGATGCCACCACCGGTGCCGCCCAACGTGTAGGCGGGCCGCACGATGGCGGGCAGGCCGATCGTGTCCAGCGCCCGGCCGATCCCCTCCTCGCGTGCCTTGGGCGTCGTGCCCTCGACGATGAAGCTCGGGGCGTAGGGCTGGCCGATGCGATCGAGCAGGTCGCGGAACGCCTCGCGGTCCTCGGCCATGTGGATGGCCTGGAGTGGGGTGCCGAGCAGGCGGATCGGGTGGCGCTCGAACACCCCGGCCCGATCGAGCGCCGTGGCGAGGTTGAGCGCGGTCTGCCCGCCCAGGCCGGCGAGCAGGCCCTCGGGCTGCTCCTTCTCGATCACCGCTTCCACCACCTCGACCGTCAGTGGCTCGAGGTAGATGGCGTCGGCGACCGAAGGATCGGTCATGATCGTTGCGGGGTTCGAATTGATGAGGATCGTCCGGACCCCCTCGGCGCGCAGCGCCCGGCAGGCCTGCGTGCCGGCATAGTCGAACTCGGCCGCCTGGCCGATGACGACCGGCCCGCTGCCGAGGATCAGCACGGACGCCGGCTTGGGCCCAGGCGGCGTCACGCGCGGTCGCCTCGCGCCGCCGCGACGAACCGGTCGAACACCGCCAGCGCGTCGAGCGGACCCGGCGCGCCCTCGGGGTGGTACTGCACGGTCTCGATCGGCAGGTCACGATGGCGCAGGCCCTCGACCGATCGATCGTTGAGGTTGATCTGGCTCACCCGGAAGCCGGACGCGGCGGGCACGGAATCCCCGACGACCTGGACCTCGTGGTTCTGCGCCGTCACCTGGACCAGCCCGAGCTCGAGGTCCTGGACCGGGTGATTCGCGCCGTGGTGCCCGAACCGGAGCCGTCGGGTCTCGGCGCCGGCGGCCCGGCCCACGATCTGGTGGCCGAGGCAGATCCCCAGCAGCGGCCGGCCATCCCCGATGATCGCGCCGGCCAGCGCGACCTGGGCATCGAGGCGAGCCGGGTCGCCAGGGCCCGGGGACAGGATGACGCCATCGACATCGGACGACAGCACATCGGAGGGAGCGACCGTGTGCGGGAAGACGCGGACGCGCGCTCCTCGCCGCCGCATCGATCGGACGATGTTGGTCTTGAGCCCGAGATCGACGATCCCGACGAGCGGGCCACCCTCGGCCGCGTCCCCGATGTCGGTGATGGCCGCCGGCGACACCTGGCCGACGAAGTCCTGATCCTCCCAGCGCGGGAGGGCACGGGCGGCCCTGCGTGCAGCGGTGTCGTCCACCTCGCCGGGGGCCGTGACGATGCCCCGGAGGCAGCCGTTGGCGCGCAGGTGCCGGGCGAGGGCCCGGGTGTCGACGCCGGCGATGGCCGGGATGTCGTCGTCACGCAGCATCGCCGCGAGCTGCCGGGCGTCCTCCAGCACGGCCGCCGTCGCGTTGGCCACGACCAGGGCGCGCAGCCAGGGATGGGCCGACTGGTCGTCGTCGATCAGTCGCCCGTAGTTGCCGATGAGCGGGTACGTCATGACCACGACCTGCCCGGCATATGACGGGTCGGTGCAGACCTCCTGGTAGCCGGTCTGGCTCGTGTTGACGACGAGGTCGCCTCCGCCGGCGACCGGGGCCCCGAATGCGATCCCCGGGAAGACGGTCCCATCCTCGAGTGCCAGCAACGCCGGCCCCAGATCGCCGATGCGCGGGTCGACGATCGCGGAGGCGCGCGGCGACGGTGGGACGATCACGCGACGGCGACCTCGACGGGTGTGGGCACGTGCCGGGCAACAAACGACCCACCCGCCGCAGGGGCGTGGTGGGCGAGGGCGTGCGCGGTCATCGAGCCTCCTTCGCCGGCCTCACGGGACCGGTACGCCAGCCTCACAGGACCGGCCATGAAAGGACGGCGTCAGGGTAGCATCCCCGACCCTCGTCTCGTCACTCTGCCGGTTCGCCTCCAAGACCGAGTCGATGCGCGACCGCGGCCGCCTCGACGCGATTGGCCACGCCGAGCTTCCCGAGGATGTTCGAGACGTGGACGCTCGCGGTCTTGCGCGTGATGAACAGCGTGTCGGCGATCTCCTGGTTCGACCGGCCGGCCGCGACCAGCCGGATCACCTCCCGCTCGCGCTCGGTCAACCCGAGCTCGTCGGGCGGGGCAGCGGCTCCGCCAACCTCGGTCGTCGCCAGCTCGATGCGGGCGTGACGGGCCAGCCGCTCGATCTCGAGGCGCAGTGGCTCGGCTCCGAGCCGCGCCGCGGACCCGTGGGCCTCGCGCAGCGTCGCCGCGGCCACGCTGCGATCCCCGTTGGCCCCCAGGATCGCCTCCGCGGCGCGGAACCGTGCGTAGGCGGCGGGCGCGGGCCGGCCCAGGTCGTCCCAGGCGGCGGCGGTGGCTTGCAGTCCGCCTGGGTCGGGGCGACCGGCGATGCGGTCGAGCTCGGCCCGGCACAGACCCGCGACCGCGGCCCCACGAGGATCGGTCGACGGGATCCTGGCCCCGACCCTGAGCAGCCGGTCGGCGATGGGGCGCACGTGGGTCTCGATGTCCGGCACGTCGGCTCGGCCGGGTCGACCGCGTCCGCGAGCCGCGGCGTCGGCCTCGGCGCGCAATGCGTGCCAGGCGACCCAGGCCAGGGCCGGGTCCACCGGCCGGTCATCCTCGAGCGATGCGAGCGCCTCCGCGACCACGGCACGGACGGCGGGCAACAGACCCTGCCAGGCGGCGAGCTCTGCGGCGGCGGCCAGAAGGGTCGCCCGATATGAGCGGTCGTGGCCCGACACAGCGATCTCCTCCGCCTGGCGGAGATGTTCGGCCGCGGCGGCGAACCGCCCCTGGTTCGTGTCGACCCGGGCGTGATTGAGGTGCAGCCACACGGCCGAGCGCCCGACCGGGTCGAGTTCCAGCCCCTCGTCCGCCGCCGCGACCGCCTCGTCCCAGCGACCCAGATCGAACAGGGCCTTTACCACATGGCCCAGCAGCACGCCGCCATACGTGCGCGGCACCCCCAACCGCTGGGCGATCGCGAACCCATCCCGGGCGGCCTGGAGCAATTCCTCGGTCCGACCCAGGCGATCCAGGAGGGCGGCGAGATTGGCATGGCCGAGCGCGATCCCCTCGACACCGCCAAGTCGCTCCGCGATCGCCACCCCCCGTCGGTACGTGGCGATCCCGCGGTCCACGTCGCCGGTGACCGCCTCGGCCCAGCCCAGCACGCCGAGTGCCAGGGCCTCCTCGGAGATCGCGGCCACGGCCTGCGCCATCCGGATGGCATCGCGCGCGATGCTCGCGGCGCTGGTCGGGTCGCCACCGAGCAGCTGCAGGCCGGCGGCCTGGGCGAGCGCGCGCGTCCGTGCCACGGACGGCGGTTCCGACGGGATGAGGCGAAGCGCTTCCTCGACGGCCGCCCCGGCTGCGGCGTGGTCACCAGCCTCCCACAGGAACCATCGAAGACGCTCGTGGAGCGATCCGAGGCGGTGCTGGTCGACGCGTGACGCCGCGTTGCCGGCCACCATCGGCTCGCTGGCGGCCTCTTCAGCGACCGCGATCGCCGCTCGACCCAGCTCGACCGCCCGGGCGTAGGCGCCCGTCAGCACCGAGCACTCGGCGGCCCGCTGCATGACCGTTGCGCGGTCCATCCCCGCCGCATCGGGCGAGGCCGGCTGCCCACCCCACAGGTCGAGGGCTCGTTCGTAGTGGCGCCGAGCCTCGGGGAACGCGTAGACCCGCTCGGCGGCGACACCCGCCGCGACCAGGGCCGGGACGGCGCGCACGCCATCCCGGGCGGCGACCCAGTGGTACGCCAGCTCCGCCGGCGTGACCGGCACCCCGCCGATCTCCCCACGCCGCTCCAGCTCGCTCCCGAATGCCGCGTGCAGACGATCGCGCTCGCCGTGGAGCAGCTCGTCGTTGGCGACCTCAGCCAGGAGTGCGTGTCGGAACGCGTACCCGCCCAGGCCCTCGTCCCGCCCACCCGGCTCGACCAGGATCCCCAGGCTGATCGCCGGGCGGAGGGCATCGGCGACCGCCTGGGCGGGCACGGCCAGCACAGCCGATAGGAGATCCTCGTCGACTCGACGGCCCGCCGCAGAAGCCGCTCGCAACAACCGCTGTGTGTCGTCCGGGAGACCCGCCAGCCGGGCAGCGAGGACGTCGCGCAGCTCCGGCGAGAGGGCGTGCTCCGCCCCGTGGGTCTGGAGGTTCGCCGCAAGCTGTTCGACGAAGAACGGGTTGCCCCCGGTGCGATCCATGACCTCATCGAGCGTCAGGGACCCGGGTGTGACAGCGACCAGCCCACGCAACAGGGCCGACACGTCCTGGCGGTCCAATCCCTGCAGGTCGATCCGGGCGACCCACGGATCACGTTCGAGCTCGGCGATGAAGGCCTGCACCGGATCGCCTCGCGCCAGCTCCCCGGTCCGCAGGCTCACCAGCAGCAGCACGGCGGCGTCCCGCAGATTGCGTGACAGGAAGCCGAGGAGTCCGCGCGTTCCGTCGTCGGCCCACTGGATATCCTCGATGACGAGGACGACCGGTCCGCCGCGCGCCTGGCGTTCGACGACGCCGAGCACGGCCTCGAACAGGCGGGTCTGGCCGGCCCGGTCGTACTCGAGCCCCCTGGGCATCTCCTGGGCGCGGGGCGCGACCTCGGGGAGCAGCCGGGCGACCTCGTGCCTCGCCGGCCCCAGGAGTGCCGCGAGGCGGGCTGGCTCCACGGAGCGGGTCAGACCGCGGAGCGCCTCGACGAACGGGGCGTACGGGATCGCGCCACTCCCCGCGGGCAGGCACGCGCCACCGAGGACGGTGGCGCCACGCGCCCGGGCCGTGTCGGCGAGGTGGCCGAGGAGCCGACTCTTGCCGATGCCCGCCTCGCCACCGACGATGACCGTGGACCCGCGGCCGGCGATGGCGCCGTCGAGGGCGGCCTCAAGGCGCGTCTCCTCGACGTGACGCCCGATGAGTCCTCGATCGGTTGGATCGACCACTGCCCGATGATAGCCACGGGCGTCGCGGCCCCGTCATGCGGTCAAACCCGGGGACGTGGCAAGCATCCGGGCGCGGACCTTCGCGCGCGCCCGGCACAGGAGGGTCCGGGTCGCGAGATCGGTCCGGCCGATGGACCGGGCGATCTCGGCACCGCGGTAGCCGTGTGACGCGAGGATCAGGGCCTGTCGATCGGTGGCGCCGAGGCCGTCGAGGGCGGTGCCCACCGCTCGCTGCTCCTCGCCGGCCACGGCGAGGCTCTCCGGCGACGGGGCCCAACCCGAGACGACGAGCTCGGAGCGGCGGCGATCGGCGACGGAGATCCGGCGTCCGCGGCTCATCGCCAGGTTGTGGCCGACACGATGCAGCCAACCGCCGATGTCATCGGGGACCCGTCCCGCCCTGACCTCGCTCGTCAGGCGCTCGAACGCATCGTGGGTAAGGTCCTCCGCCGCCGGGACATCGCGCGTGAGCGATGTCAGGTAGCGGCGCAGGGCGCTGCTATGGGTGAGATAGGCGGATCCGACGATGCCGTCGACATCGAGCCCGGTGTCCATGATCGCCCCTCGCGTGGGGGCCGGCGTCGTGCCGGCCGTGGGGCGACGGTCGGTCTAAGTCGATGGGGCGGACATCGGGCGCAAGTCCACATCGGCGGTGTCGAGCGGCAAAGAACGGCCGGGCGACAAGGAGGGTCGCCCGGCCGTCTGCCCTGAGATGGGCGTCAGTCGTCGCGGGTGATGTTCCCGCGGATCTCGCCGGGCATGTAGGTGTTGGAATGGACGTTCGCGTAGGTGGCGCCGTTGCGCATCGCCCGGATCAGCTCGCCGAATTCACCGGCCGTGATCCCCCGGTCGGCCGGGCCGATCACGTTGGCCGCCACGATGGTGCCGGTGACGGTGCCGTTCCGCGGACAGGCGGGCTTGCCACCCCCACCGCAGAGGAAGGCGATGACGCCGCCGTTCACGTCCGGTCGGGCGAAGTGGATATGGGCGAAGAGCGGGTTTTCCGAGAAGTCGCGGATCGTGAGGCGGTAATGCAGGGTGCTGCCCCTGAGCTCCGCCCGGAACGAGCCGCGCGCGGCGGTCGAGATCGAGGGGACCTCGAGGTAGCCGTTGAGTGACGCCCGGAACTCGTTGTCGTCATCGCCGACGGCGACCGGTGCCAGGGCGACGAGCAACAGGCCGGCGGCCGCGACGACGAACAGGATCTTCCGCATCCGATGTCCTCCTACCAATGGCTGTAGAGATCAACGGTCGATCCGCGCGCTGGCTGCCATACGCCTCCTTCCGATCGCCGGGCGCGCGTCGATGGGGCTGGGGCTGGGACCCGTACTCCGATGGATACGCGGAGCGTGAGGGCACCGGTTTTGGTGCCGGCGGGCACCAATAGGACCATCGGCGCGTGGACGACCCCCAAATGGGTCGCGACGATGCGGTCGAGGTCGTCCCTGACCGACAGGGGCGCGAGCCATGTGCTTGCGTGGGAGGGGGCGGCCTCGCCATGGCCAACGCGACCGCGTGAGCCGCGGGGGCGGTCAATCCCAGCCGGGCGCATGCCTGACGCCCGTTCCGTCGCCGAAATATGGGATCCGACGCCCGAGCAGGCCGACGGCGATGGCCGTCGTGATCGGCACGGCGGCCGCGATGCCGATGCTTCCGACGAGGGCGCGCACGACCTCGACCGCGACGACCTCACCCGACACCACGAGCACGGGGTCCTGACCACCGGCTGCGAACAGGATGATCAACGGGAGCGAGGCGCCGACGTACGCCAGGGCGAGCGTGTTGACCGTGGCCGCGATATGTGACCGACCGACATTCATTGCCCGAGCGGCGAGCGCGACCCGGCCGACCCGCGGGTCGGCTTCGTAGAGTTCCTGGACGGTCGCAGCCTGCGTGATCGTCACATCGTCGAGCACGCCCAGGGCGCCGAAGATCACCGACGCGAGAATCAACCCGCCGAGGTCCAGCTCCGTCCCGCCGATCGACAGCAGAAAGCCCGCCGATTCCGACCCACGGAGCGGAGTGAAGCGGGACAGCGAGTCGAAGATCGATGCGAGCACCGCCACGAGCGTCAGCGAGATCGCCGTGCCGATGGCAGCCGCCACCGTCTGCCGACGGGCACCCTCGGTCAGCAGGAACGTTGCGGCGGTGACACCGGTCGCCGCGGCGATGGCGACCCAGGCCGGATCCCAGCCGGCCAGGATCAACGGGACGACGAGCTTGACGATGACCGCCATCGTGAGCGCCAGCGCGATCAGGGAGCGGACGCCACGCCAGCCCCCGACCAGGGTGACGGCGACAGCGAAGAGACCGAGCAGGAGGGCCAGGGTCGGCACGCGATAGCGGTCATTGACACCGACGAAGCCGGCATCAGGGTCGGTGGAGATGTTCACGATCACCTCGTCCCCGACGAAGAATTCGGGTCGCGCCTCCACCCCGACAGGCCCCTGGAGGAACCCCTCCACGATCTCCCCGGTCTCCGGGCCGCCGTCGATCCCCTCGACGACCTCGATGCGGACGTCGGGGGTCCCGGGGTCGGCGGTCGGGATGATCTCGACGATCCGGCCCCGGACGAGCTGGACGGGAGGAAGGTCAGACGGTCGGGGCGCGATGTCCGGCACGAGCGCGAAGATCACGACCAGTAGCCCGATCCCGGCGGCGAGTGCCCGGGCGTGGCGCCGCAGGCCCGCGAACGGGGCGTCCGGCGTTAGGTCGCGAGGGGTCACCCGCGGTCCGTCATGCAGGAAGAGACGATACAGGAGCCGACGGCGTCACTCGGGAGTGCGCTCGTCGCCAGTGCTAACAGCGCATTATCGGACCGTTGATGCGCGACCCCTAGCCTCGCCGCATGGATGCCTTGTACCTGGTCATCTCGGTGTGGCTCGGCTTCGCCGTCGGAATCATGTTCGGCTTGATCGTGTCCGGAGCGCTGGATCAAACCTCGCCGATGGAATAGCCCGTGGGATCGGTGGTGAGCCCGGAAGGACTTGAACCTTCAACCCAGTGATTAAGAGTCACTTGCTCTGCCATTGAGCTACGGGCCCACGGGTCCGGGATGATACCGCACCTGCTCGCACCGGGCGACCGCAGCCGTAGAATCCGGGTGTGCCAACCGACCTCGATCCGACGGATCTCGCCTCGCAGCGCTGCGTCGCGGCCGACGGATCGACGCCGCGGATCGCGCACGACGAGGTCATCCGGCTGTCGGCGGGCCTCGATCCCGCCTGGCGCGTGATGGACGATCGATTGGTCCGCGAATTCGCGTTCCCGACCTTCGGTGCGGCGTTCGGGCTCGCGACCCGCATCGCCCTTCTCGCCGAGGGTCAGAACCATCACCCGACACTCGAGGTGGCGTGGGGCAGGCTGACAGTCACCTGGACGACCGATGCCATCAGCGCGCTCAGCGCGAACGACCTGATCATGGCCGCGAAGGTGGACCGGCTCGTCGCTCGTGGCCTGGCCCTCAAGGAGCGCTGACCGCGGCCGGTGCGCTATGCGGGGCCGCGGGCCGGTGCCGTCTCGCGCGTCCCCTCGATCTCCGGCTCGTCCGATTCACCCTCGATCGTCACGCGAGGGATCCACGCCAGGAAGCCCGGCATCCACCAGTTCCACTCGCCGAGCAGCCGCATCGACGCCGGCAGGAGCACGCTCCGGATCACCGTCGCGTCCAGGAACACGGCGACGGCCAGGCCGAAGCCGAGCTGCTTGATGATCGTCAGCTCCAGGGTCACGAACACCGCGAAGACCGCGACCATGATCGCGGCCGCGCTCGTGATGGTTCCTGCCGTGATCGAGATGCCGCGCTCGACCGCCGCGTCCGAGTCGAGGCCTCGATCGCGGGCCTCCTTGATCCGCGTGAGGATGAACACGTGGTAGTCCATCGATAGCCCGAACAGGATCGTGAAGATGAAGATCGGGACGAACGACTCGATGACGCCCGGCTTCACGTTCAGGATGTCGGCGCCCCAGCCTTCCTGGAAGACGAGCACGAGCAGCCCGTAGGCGGCTCCGGTCGAGAGCAGGTTCAGGATGATCGCCTTGATCGGGATCACGATCGAGTGGAACGCCACGAGCAGGAGCAGGAACGAGAAGGCCAGGACGAACACGAGGACCTGGCCCATCCCGTCCTCGTAGAAGCCGACCACGTCGGCCGTGAACGCCGCGTCGCCGGTCACCAGAGCCTCGACACCGGCCAGCCCGCCAAAGACCCGCGGGACGACCTCGATGCGCACGTCCCGGACGATGACCCGGTTCGCGAGGTCGTTCTGGTTGCCCGACATGACGAATGACACCAGCGCCACGGTCCCGTCCCCCGAGGTTCGGGTGTCGACCGGGCCGCTGAGACCGTCCCGCGCGAGGAGCTCGTCCGACAACCGATCGATCGCGGCTTGCGTGGCGGGCTCGTCGGCCTTGGTTACGACGACCTGGAACTGGAGGGTCGATCCCTCCGGCCATTTCTCGTTCATCAGGTTGATGGCCTGCACGCCGTCGATCGAGTCGGGGAACGACGAGAAGTCGCCCTGCCCGATGTGCAGGCGGAGGACCGGTGAGGCCAGGGCGATCAGCAGCCCCGCCGAGACGGCGAAGGCCAGGACGGGCCGGCGCATGGTCGCCCGGACCACTCGGCCCCAGGGGCCGGTGCCTTCTTCGCCCGCCCGACCCACGATCGGCAGGCGCAGGCGATTCACGTTCAGGTCCAGGATCGACAGCACGGCCGGCAGGAACGTGAGCGACCCGACGACCGAGATGAACACGACCGAGATCGTGCCGATGGCCATCGACCGGAAGAGCGGGTCGTCGAGCAGGAACAGGCCACCGATCGAGATCATGACGGCGAGTCCGGAGAAGAAGACCGCGCGCCCGGCGGTGCTGGATGCTGTCGCGATGGCCGCCAGCTTGTCGCGATGTCGTCGTTCGGTCCGGAACCGCGTGATCATGAACAGTGAGTAGTCGACCGCCACGGCGAGGCCGATGAGGACCACGAGCTGGCTGGCATACGGGCTGACCGGCGAGATGTACTGGCTGTACAGGGCCAGGACCCCGAAGGCCGCGAGGAGCGAGGTGCAGGCCAGGACCAGCGGCACGAACGCCGCGACGGCCGCGCCGAAGGCGAGCAGCAGGATCGCGAAGGTCAGCGGCATCGTGATCCGCAGGGAGTTGTCGAGATCGTCGTTGACGAGCGTCTCGATGTCGTCGTTGGCGAGCGTGCCGTTGAGGCCGTGGACCCGCAGCTCCGGGTAGGCGTCCCGGAGCGAGGCCAGGAACGCCGGCACCGGCACGAGACGCTCGACGATCACCGGGCGCTCACCGGGCATGCGGGCCACGACCCGGACGGTCGAGCGGTCGGGCGAGACCAGGCCGGCATCGGGCGGCGCGCGGAGTGGGTCGATGACCTGGTCGAAGGTCGGCACGACCACGCCGCCGACCGTCGAGGTGAGCGCCGTCGCTCGCGCCACGATGTCGCTTACGGCGGCGGCGGTGGCCTCGTCATCGACGGTCCCGGTCGTGCTCGCCACGACCACGATCAGGTCCTGGCTCGGGTCCTCGCTCGTGCCTGAGGCGTTGAACACGTCGTAGGCCCGGCCCGATTCGTACTCGGGCGCGCTGTCGTCAGAGACGGCGTTCTCGGCATCCGTCCCGCCCGCGGCAAGACTCGCGAGGAAGATCCCGATCGTCGCCACGAACCAGAGGGCGATGACGGGCCACCGATGGGCGGCGCTGAAGGTGGCGACGCGAACGGTCCATGGCGGGCGGCGGGTGTCGCTGGCGGACATATCGCGGAAGCCTACCGCCGCTCAGGACTGTGCTGGGGAACGGTCATGGAGTGCGGCGAGCAGGCGATCGATGAACGGGATCTGGGTGTCCTTGATCCGACGCCTGGCCTCGTCCGGGGCGAACCACTCGACCCGGTCGATCTCGGGGACCGTGATCCAGCGCCCGGACCGGGGCGGCCATTCGAGCGGAAACGTGTTGCTGTGCGCTGCAGCCGGGTCGAGGTCGCCCTCGAGCGCCCAGGCAAAGACCGTCTTGCCGCCCTTCTGCAGGATCTCGCCAAGGTCGATCGGGTCCCCGTCCGGCGCCGGGCGACCCGTCTCCTCCTCGAATTCACGCCGGGCGACCGCCCAGCCCTCTTCGCCCGCATTGAACTCGCCCTTGGGGACCGTCCAGGCGCCCGCATCACGCGTCGCCCACAGCGGCCCGCCCGGGTGCGCGAGGAGCACCTCGACGGGACCGTCGTCGTGCTGGCGATAGAGCAGGAGCCCGGCGCTCCGTCGCGACGTCATCCGACCGCGGCGGCGCGGGACGGTGAGCACGCGACGATCACTGGTTGTCGATCTGGGCCCTTTGCAGGCGGCCGCTGAAGTCGACGTAGATCGACTTCCACTCGGTGTACGTATCGAGCGCGACGTGACCCGCCTCCCGGTGCCCGTTGCCGGTCTCCTTCCAGCCGCCGAATGGCAGGTGCGTCTCGGCGCCGGTCGTACCGGCGTTGACATAGACGATGCCCGTCTCGAAGTCGCGCATCGCCCGGAACGCGGCGTTGACGTCCTGGGTGTAGATGCTCGACGAGAGGCCGTAGCGTGTCTGGTTGAGCGCCAGCATGGCCTCGTCGTAGCCGTCGACCGGGATGACCGAGAGGACCGGCCCGAAGATCTCCTCCTGCCCGATGCGGTCCATCGGCCGCACGCCGGTGAAGATGGTCGGCTCGAAGAAATTGCCGTTCGACAGCTGGCCGTCGGTCGCCCGGCCGCCGCCCGTGACCAGCTCGCCCTCGGCCCGTCCGATGTCGATGTACGACGCGACCTTGTCGACGGCCCCGGCGTTGATGAGCGGTCCAACATCGGTGCTCTCGTCCAGGCCTGGCCCGAGACGCAGCTTGCGTGCCCGGGTCTCGAGTCGCTCGAGCAGCGGCTCGATGACCGAGCGCTCCACGATGACGCGGGACGCGGCGGTGCAGCGCTGCCCGGTCGTCCCGAAGGCGCTCCACAGGATGCCGTCCGTGGCCAGGTCGAGGTCGGCATCTCGCAGCACGACGACGCCATTCTTGCCACCGAGCTCCAGCGAGAGTCGCTTGAGCTGCCCACCCGCCTTCGTGGCGATCGCCCGACCCGTGGCCGACGATCCGGTGAACGAGATCACGCCTACGTCCGGGTTCCCGACGATCGCGTCGCCCACGTCGGCACCCGTCCCGGTGACGAGGTTGACGACGCCCGGCGGGAAGCCGGCCTCGGCCATGAGCTCGACAAGGAGCGTGGCGCAGTGCGGTGTATCCGATGCAGGCTTGAAGATCACGACGTTGCCGGTCACGAGCGCCGGCATCATCTTCCAGCACGGGATCGCCATCGGGAAGTTCCAGGGCGTGATGATGCCCGCGATGCCGATGGGCTGGCGGATGCTCATCGCCCATTTGTCCGGGAGCTCGCTCGGGACGGTGTCGCCGAACATGCGACGGCCTTCGCCGGCCATCAGGTAGGCGATGTCGATGCCTTCCTGGACGTCGCCGCGCGCTTCGGACAGGACCTTGCCCATCTCGCGGGTCATCGCCCGGGCGAGGCGTTCCTTGTGCGCCGCCATGAGCTGGGCGAAGGCGTACATGATCTCGCCGCGCTTCGGCGCCGGGGTCCGTTGCCACATCGGCCGGGCCGCCCAGGCCGCGCTGAGTGCCATGGCTACGTCCGCCGCGGTGCCCTGCTGGAACCGCCCGACGATGTCGCTCCGGTCGGCCGGGTTGTGGCTCTCGAAGGTCCCCCCGCTCGTCGACTCGCACCACTCCCCGGCGATGAAGTGGCGGAACGTCGGAACGTCGGTCGGGCTCGCGCCCGGCGGTGTCGTGGCGGTCTCGGTCATGGCAGCGAGTGTAGTGCCGGTCAGACCCGCTCGACCGCCATCGCGACCGAGCCGCCGCCACCCAGGCACAACGTCGCGAGGCCGTAGCGGCCCTCCCGGCGAGCGAGCTCGTGGAGCAGCGTTGCGACGACCCGGGCGCCGCTGGCGCCGATCGGATGACCCAGGGCGATCGCGCCCCCGTTCACGTTGACCCGGTCCCAGTCGAAGCCGAGGGCACGACCGTCGGCCAGGGTCTGCGCCGCGAACGCCTCGTTGATCTCGATGAGATCGAACGCCTCGATCGGGAGCTCGATGCGATCGATGAGACGGCGGACGCCTTCGACCGGGGCCAGGAACAGCCACTTCGGGGCGACCTCGGCCTGGGCGTAGCCGACGATCCGGGCGAGGGGCTTGAGGCCGAGCCGCTCGACGGCGCGCTCGGAGGCGACGACCGTCGCCGCCGCGCCATCCGTGATGCCAGGGGCGTTGCCGGCGGTGACGGTGCCTTCGATCGCGTCGCCGCGGTCGTCGCCCCCGGGCAGGTCGAAGGCTGGCTTCAGTTTCGCCAGCGCTTCGGGGGTCGAGTCGCGTCGCGGGCCCTCATCGGTCGTGACGACCGTTTCGCGGCCCTTGGCATCGCGCACGGTCACGGGGGCCATCTCGGCATCGAATTGGCCGGCATCGATGGCGGCGATCGCCTTCTGGTGGCTGGCCAGGGCAAAGGCGTCCTGGTCCTCGCGGCTGACCTGTTCCTTGATCGCGACCCGCTCGGCGTGCGTGCCCATGTGACAGTCCTCGATGGCACACCACAGGCCGTCGTTCACGGTCGAGTCGATCAGCTGGGCGTTCCCGAGCCGGAGTCCGAAGCGGGCGCCGTGCAGGACGTAGGGCGCCCCGTTCATCGATTCCATGCCGCCCGCGATCACCACGTCGGCGTCGCCCGCACGGATCTCCGACGCCGCGAGCATGATCGCCTTGAGGCCGGAGCCGCACACCCGGTTGATGGTGGTCGCGCTGGTCGTCTCGGGCAGGCCCGCGTTCAGGGCCGCCTGGCGGGCGGGCGCCTGACCGACACCGGCCTGGAGGACCTGGCCCATGAGGACGTCGTCGATCTCGGCCGTCGCCGGGTCGAGGCCGGCTCGCTCCACCGCCGCCCGGATGGCGACGCCCCCAAGCTGGGTCGCGGGGACCGTGCTGAGAGCGCCGCCGAACTTCCCGATCGGGGTGCGCGCGGCGCTGACGATGAAGACGTCGCCGGTTGGTCGTTGCATGCCCGGATTCTACGCCGCCGCCCCCGATACGCGGCTGGCCTCAGGGCTTCGCGCGCTTGAGGACCTCGCCTGCGACGATCTCACGGTGGATCTGGTTCGTGCCCTCGTAGATCTGGGCGCCTTTCGCGTCGCGCATCAGCCGCTCGATGCCGGTCTCGCGGGAGTAGCCCGTCGCTCCGAAGAGCTGGACCGCATCGGTGGCGACCCGCATCGCCGTGTCCGAGGCCGTCCACTTGGCCAGTGAGGAGACTTCCGCGAGGGGATCGCCGCGGTCCTTGGCCGCTGCGGCCTCCCGGGTGAGAGCCCGCGCCGCGGCCACGTCCCGAGCCATCTCCGCGAGCAGGAACCGCAGGCCCTGCTGCTCAGACAGCGGCGCACCGAATGCCTGGCGCTCGCCGAGATACCCGGCTGCTGCGTCCAACCCTGCCCGTGCCAACCCGACGCACGCGGCCGCGATCGAGATCCGCCCCTCCGCGAGGGCCGAGAGCGCGATGCGATACCCCTCCCCCTCGGCACCGAGGCGGTTGCTCGCCGGTACCTCGCAACCCTCGAACACCAGCTCGGCGGCAGGACACGCGCGAATCCCCATCTTCCGCTCGTGCGCGCCGAACCGGAACCCGGTCGTGCCTCTTTCGACGAGGAACGCGGTGATGCCGGCGGACCCGGCCTCCGGGTCGACGGTCGCGAATACGAGGTAGCGCTCGGCCTCGGGTGCGTTCGAGATCCAGATCTTCGTACCGTTCAGGCGGTATGCCACCGTGCCCGACCCGCCCACTCGGTCCGCCCGTGTCCGGATCGCCGCGGCATCTGACCCTGCGTGCGGCTCAGTCAGCGCGAACGCCCCTAGCGCCTCGCCCGACTGCATCGCCGGCAGCCAGCGCGCTCGTTGCTCCTCGCTGCCCCAGGTCAGGACCGGGTACTGCGAAAGGATGTGCACCGACAGCGACACGGCCATGGCCATGTCGGCCGCGCCAAGCTCCTCCATGACCAACGACCAGCCAAGGTAGGAGAATCCGGCGCCGCCGGCGTCGGTCGGGAAGGGCGCGGCGGTCAGTCCCAGGCCGCCCATCGCCGCGAACAGCGAACGGTCGTAGCGTTCGGCCTCGTCCCGCTCGATCGCGCCCGGCGCCAGCTCGCGCTGGGCGAACTCCCGGGCGGTCGCCTGGAGCAGCCGTTCCTCGTCCGTCAGCGCCGAGCTCACGCGGGCTAGGATAGCGGCGTGCGAGAGCCGGACGTGCCTGCCCGACACGGGGACGTCCCCGCCCAGCCGCCCCCTGCGGTCGCGCAGGAACTCTCGACGCTCAGTGCCCTGGCCACCGCAACGGATGAGGCCCGGTCCGGGGCCACGCTGGCCCAGCGGGCGCTCGACGCGGTTGCCACGGCCACCGCTGCCGACCACGGCGCGATCGTCCTCGCCCACGGGCGCGTCGGCCGGATCGTCGCCGGCAAGGACGTCCCTGCGGCCCTCGAGCACATCGCCGCCGACGTCGACTGGGGCGACGCACCGGCGATCCGCGCCGTCACGCCGCGCGGCCGGGTCATCCGCGGGATGGTCGACGCTCTGCCGCTCGACCCCATCACCCGGCGCGAGCTGCTGGATGCAGGCGTGCGGTCGCTCCTTGTCGTCGGTCTCCACCGGGAAGGCGGGCTCATCGGCGTATTGGGCCTCGCCTGGCAGCGCGACGACGTGCCGCTGCCGTCGGATGCGATGACCCAGGCCATGGCGACGACGATCGCCAGAGGCCTGGAGCATGCCCGCCTCGTCGAGGAGATCGCGCGGCGAGCTGAGGACGCGCGCCGAGCGGCCGACCGGTCGCGACGGATCGATGACCTCTCACGCGCCGGCACATCCGTCCAGACGCTCAAGGAACTCGTGGAGCGCTCTGGCCGGCTCATCAACAAGACGCTCGGCGCAGCCGGAACGGTCTACGGCATCCTGGCCGGCGCCGCGCCGGAGGCGAACGGCGAGCCCGCCGACTCGATCAGCGTCACGGCAATCCGCCCGCCGATCGAGCGGTGGCTGCGGGATCACCGACCTGACCTTCGATCCCAGTTGCAACGCTGGCGGACCGGTGAGGGCGCGTACCTGGGCGCGTTCGAGCCGGGGATCGTGCCCGTGCAGGACCTGGATCTCGGGCGCGAAGCGGGCATCGCGGCCTATGCCCTGATCCCGGTCCGAGTCGATGACGCCGTCGTCGGCGGGATCGCCGCCTACTTCGATCGGCCCATGGAGGAGCTCGACTTCGACCGGCGCGACCTCGATCGCGTCGGGTCGATCGCGTCGACGGCGCTCGAGAACTTCCGACTGCGAGAATCCGTGACCGCCGCCGACGATCGCTACCGCAGCCTGTTCGAGGGGTCGATCGATCCCATCGTCATCGCGCTGCCCGACGGCACCCTCGTGGACGCCAACGACGAAGCCCTGCGGCTGTTCGGCACCGAGCGCGAGTGGCTGCTCGGCCGCCGTCCGCCCGAGCTCGCCGAGTACGACTTCGAGGAGATGGCCGAGCAGGTCGCGAGCCTCGAGGTCGGCGAATCCTTCGTGCGACGCGCGACGGGCATTCGCCGCGATGGCAGTCGGTTCGTTGCAGAAGTCGAAACGGCCGCCATCCTCCTGGATGGGCAGCCGCGGCTGCTGGCCCGGATCCGCGACCGGACCGAGTACGTCCGTCTGCAGGCGCAGCTGGCCCACGCACAGCGTGCCGACGTTGCGGCACGGCTCGTTTCCGGGGTCACTCACGAGCTCAACAACCCGCTCGCCTCGATCGTGGGCTTCAGCCAGCTCATCCGCCGTGACCCATCACTGCCAGAGGATCTTCGCCGCGATGCGGACCTCCTCGTCGAGGAAGCGACCCGGACCGAGCGCCTGGTCGGCGACCTCCTCGACTTCGTCGGGCCGCGATCCCCGGAGCGATACCCGACGTCGATCCGGACGCTGGTCGACAGCGTGCTCCGACTGCAGTCGTACGACCTGGGCGCGGGCCCCATCGCCGTCGATGTGGACGTGCCCGACGACCTGCCCTTGGTGGAGCTGGACCGCGGGGAGTTCCAGCAGGTGCTCGTCAACCTCACCCAGAACGCCGTGGACGCGATCCGCGAGGGCGGTGGCGGCAGGATCACGATCGAAGCCGGCCGCGACGCCCCGGCCGGCGCGGAGGCGCGGGTCTGGGTCGCGGTCGTCGACGACGGACCGGGTGTGCCCGTCGAGACCGTCGACCGCGTGTTCGAGGCCTTCTTCACGACGAAGCCGCGCGGCGACCGCGCCGGTCTCGGCTTGTCGGTATCCCGCGACATCGTCCAGTCGCACGGTGGGACACTGCGCTACGCCCCATCGCCACGAGGTCGCGGCGCCAGCTTCACGATCGAGCTGCCGGTCCGGGCCGCCCAGCCCGAGGGCCAGCCGGCGACCGCGGAGCCCGAAGAGGGATCGCCGGCGCCCGCGGAGGCTCCCTCCGCTGCAGGGGGCGCCGGGCGTGTCCTCGTCCTCGATGACGACTCGTCATTCCGCACGTTCCTCGAGCGCGCGCTCGCGGCCCTCGGCTACGAGCCGGTCGTGGCGGCCAACGGGCAGGGGGCGATCGACCTGGTGAGGGGCGGCGACCACGCCGCGGTCCTGTGCGACCAGCGGATGCCGGGCATGACCGGGATCGAGGTGTACGAGGCGGTCGTGGCGATCCGGCCGGATCTCGCGACGCGATTCGTCGTGATGAGCGGCAACGTGGTCGATGCGGCGCTCGAGACCTTCGCGGCCAGCCACCCGGTGACACTCCTGGCCAAGCCGTTCGACCTCGCCAGGCTCGACCGGGCGCTGCGCACGGTGATAGACGAGGGCGGTCAGTCGCGCGGGTAGGTGTAGAAGCCGCGCCCCGTCTTCTGGCCGAGATGCCCGGCCTCGACGAGCTCGATGAGCACGCGCGGCGGCCGCATGTGCTCGAGCTCCAGGCCATCTTCGAGCACGTGCATGATGCCAAGACAGACGTCCAGCCCGATGAAGTCGGCCAGTTCCAGTGGCCCCATCGGGTGGTTGAGCCCGACGCGGGCACCGGCGTCGATGTCCTCGGCCGACCCGACGCCCCCCTCGTAGGCGCGCATCGCCTCGGCGAGGAACGGCATCAGGATCCGGTTCACGATGAACCCTGGCGTGTCGCTCGACACGATGACCTGCTTGCCGAGCTCCGCCGACAGGGCACGCACGGCATCGACCGTGTCATCCGTGGTCGAGGCGCCGCGGATGAGCTCCACGAGCGGCATGACCGGGACCGGACTGAAGAAATGCATGCCGACAAACCGGGCACGACGGGTGGGATCCACGGCGTCGGCCAGGCGATGGATGGCGATCGAGCTGGTGTTCGTGGCGAAGATGGCGGTCGGTTGGGCGCGCCGGTCCAACTCGTGCCACAGGGCGGTCTTGACGGCGAGGTCCTCGAAGACGGCTTCGATGACCAGATCCGCGGCGGCGACCGCCGTGACGTCGTCCGTCGCGTCGATCCGTGCGAGCGTGGCGTCTCGGTCCTCGGCCGTGAGACGTCCTTTCGCCACGGCTCGCTCCAGGTTGCCCGCGATGCGCTCCCGACCCGCCTGCGCCCGGGCCGCGTCCGGCTCGTACAGGACGACTCGCTTGCCGATGGCGGCATGCACCTGGGCGATCCCGTGACCCATGAGCCCGGCACCGGCCACGAACACGCGCTCGATCGCGGTCATGACGCAAGCCTACCGGGCGCCGGCGCCAGGACGGTGGCGCGACGGGCGAGCAGCAGCACGAGCCCGAGCGCGGACGCCGCGGCCCCGACCAGGAACGTCGCGCCGAAGCCGCTGCTCAGCGCGACGAACCCGAGCACGGCCGGTGCCAGGCCGAACGACAGGTCGAGGAACGCGCTCGCGGTCCCGACAACGGCGCCGCGCTCCGTCTCATCGACCCGCGAGACCGCGATCGTCAACAACGACGGGACCAGGAACGCGACCCCTGCCCCGAACAGGACCGTGCCGGCGATCAGGCCCAACGGGCTGGCCACCAGGCCGAGGACGGACAGTCCCACCGATGTCACGGCCAGGGCGCCCGCCGCGAGCCGCGCCGGCCCAAGCTGGTCGGGAAGCTTCGCGAAGACCAGGCGGAGGCCGCAGACCAGCAGCGCGTAGATGGCGAAAGGGATCCCCGCTCCATCCATGCCGACGACCGCGGCGTGGAGGGGCAGGTAGGCAAGGAATCCCGCCATGCCCCAAGTGCCGGCGAGGATCAGGATTCCCGGGAAGATGGCGGCCGGATGAACGAGCCGTACGGTGCGACGAGGGCCCTCACGCGGCCTGAGGACCGTCGGCGACGTCTCCGGGACGACGATGCACAGCCCTGCCGCGACCCCCGTCAGGGCGAGTGCGGCCAACCACACGGCATCGAACCCGCCTGCCCGCAGGACGGCCTCGCCGATGAGAGGCCCGATCCCAAGACCCAGGTAGAGCGACAGCGACAACAGGTTGAGGGCCTCGCCCCGGCGTGATGGCGGCGCGATGTCGGCGCCGGCTGCCAGGACGGCGACGAAGAAGAACGCCTCGCCGACGCCGAGGAGTGCCCGTACGACCACGAACAGGGCGATCGAATCGACGGCGAGGTGGAGCGCGAGGGCGGCGATCGACAACAGGCTGCCACCCAGGAGCAGGGGGCGGCGGCCGAAGCGGTCCGCAGACCACCCCACCAGGGGGCGCACGACCAATGCCGCCCCCGCGAACGCCCCGAACGCCAGACCGGCGCCGCCGGCATCCGAGTCCAGCGGACCGGTCGCGAATGGCCCGACCACGGGCAGCACGACGCTCCCACCGATGAAGAAGACGAGCGCGGCCGCCGAGAGCGCCAGGAATGACGGCGTGACGAGCCCGACCTCGTCCACAGGCGAGTGCGGCGAGGGCGCACTCGCGCCGGTCACGACCGCTCCCGGAGGATCGCGTCCAGCAATCGGTCCGCGGCGGTGTACGGGTCGACCCGATGCTCCGCCACGTCGTCGACCATGGCGTCCGTGAGCGGTGCGAGCCCGTCGTCACGCAGGCGCTCCGCCAGACGCTCGGCGAGGATCGCCCGGATCTGCGCCGCGGCCCTCGAGCGACGCGCCGTGTCGCCGACGCCTTCACGGGCCGTGGCCCGGTGGCGATCGAGGGCGACGAGCAGTTCCGGCACGCCCTCCCCGGTCGAGGCCGTGGTGACCAGCACCTCGGGGCGCTTGGGAGCGGGGCGGTCGGCGGTCGCGGGCGAACGACCGACCGTCGGGACCAGCATCGCGCGCAGCTGGGCGGCGGTGCGCAGGGCGCCGGGCTTGTCGCCCTTGTTCACGACGACGAGGTCCGCGACCTCGAGCAGGCCGGCCTTGATCGCCTGGACCTCGTCGCCCATCTCGGGCGCCTCGAGGACGACGGTCGTATCGGCTGCCGCCGCGACCTCGACCTCGCTCTGGCCGGTCCCGACGGTCTCGATGAGCACGAGATCGAACCCGGCGGCATCGAGCACCGCGGCCGCGGCGGTCGTCGTCGAGGCCAGGCCTCCCGCGTGACCGCGCGACGCCATGGAGCGGATGAACACGTCCGGGTCACCGGCGTACGACTGCATCCGGACGCGGTCGCCGAGCAACGCGCCACCGGTGATCGGCGATGACGGGTCCACGGCCACGACAGCCACGGCTCGCCCGGCCCCCCGGACGATGCCGATCAGGGCCGCGACGAGCGTGGACTTGCCGGAACCCGGTGGTCCCGTGATCCCGACGAGATGCGCTCGGCCCGCGACCGGGTAGAGCCGTCGCAGCGCCGCCTCGGCGAGCGGTGTCCGGTTCTCGACAGCGGTCAGCAACCTGGCGAGCGCCCCCCGGTCACCGGCCAGCGCGGCATCCGACAGCTCCGTCGCCCGGCTCGCTCCGTGGGGAGTGGTCACCTCCCCCACACTAGTCGCGCGGCCGTGCGTTGGTCCGGAGGAACTCGGCAACCGCCGAGATCGTGGTGCCCGGCCCGAAGACCGCGGCGACGCCCGCATCGCGCAGGGGCTGGATGTCATCGTCGGGGATGATCCCGCCGACGGTGACCAGCACGTCGTCGAGCCCCGACTCGGCCAGCAGCTTCGTGATCCGTGGCACGAGGGTCATGTGGGCGCCTGACAGGATGGACAGGCCGACGACGTCGACATCCTCCTGGAGGGCGGCCGTGGCGACCATCTCGGGCGTCTGCCGGAGACCGGTGTAGACGACCTCGAACCCCTCATCGCGAAGGCCGCGAGCGAGGACCTTGGCGCCCCGGTCGTGGCCGTCCAATCCGGGCTTGGCGATCAGCACCTTGAGGGGTCGATCGGTCATGTCCGGATTGTAGACGCGGCCGGACCGCGTCGGCCGTCACGGGCGACGCGGCGCCGAGGCATGGCGATCCACGTTCCCCACACGAACATCGGCCCGGACCCCTACGGAGGCCCGGGCCGAGGAGCGCGACGGCGCCTTGTTGACGGCCATCACGACCTGCCGGCCGACGCCCTCGAATACGTACGGCATGAATTGGTGGCGGATCGGATGCCCGTCGATCGTCCCGACGACGGATGTCCGCCCAGTCGCCCCGAGTGCCTCGACGACGTCGGCCGGGATGACCACGAACGTCCCGCCCTCAATCGGCTCGAGCTTGGCGCTGAACCGGACCAAGTCAGGCGTGCGGTCCCTGCCGTGACAGATGGTCGAGGAACTCCGAGCGCGTGCGGTCGCGGGTCCGGAACAGCCCCAGGACCGACGATGTCGTCATGATCGTCCCGGGCTTGCGCACGCCACGCATGACCGCGCAGAGGTGGGTCGCCTCGATGACGACGCCGACGCCCAGCGGCGCCAGCCGATCCTGCAGGAACTCGGCGACCTGCTGGGTCAGTCGCTCCTGGACCTGCAGCCGACGCGCATACATCTCGACGATGCGCGGGATCTTGGAGAGGCCGATCACGCGGCCACGCGGGATGTACGCCACGGCGGCTGTCCCGAAGAACGGCAGCAGGTGGTGCTCGCACAGCGAGTAGAACGGGATGTCCTTGACGATGACCATTTCGCTGTAGTCGACGTCGAAGACGGCGCCGTTGATCAGCCGGTCCGGGTCGACGTGGTAGCCGGCGGTCAGCTCGGTGTACATCCGATGGACGCGCTCCGGCGTGCCCTCCAGTCCCTGGCGATCCGGATCCTCGCCGATCTCGAGCAGGATCTCGCGGACCGCTGCCTCGACCTTGCCGTTGTCGGTGGATGGCTCGCCCACATGGTCGCGGCCACGGGAACCAGTGATGTCGTCGGTGGCGACCGCCGTCTCCCCGATCTCGTTCTCGATCTCATCGACGAGGCGTCGGACATTGGGCGGCAGGTCGATCGGGCGGGCCATGGCCGCGATGGTACCCGCAAATCGGCGCAGCCTCGCCGGCCGCCGCTCGGGCCGGCGACACTCAGACGCAGATATCGAGGATGGTGATGATGCAGGACGGCTCCGGTGTCGGCGTGGGCGTCGGTCGGGGAGTCGCCCGCGGCCGGGGGGTCGCGGTCGGTGCTGGCGTTGCCGTCGGGGCAGCGGTCGGGGTGGCGGTCGGCTTGGGTTTGGGCTTGGCGGTCGGCTGGGAGGTCGGTTCGAGGGCCGCGGTGGCGGTCGGCGTCGGAGTGGCCGCACGCGGTGTGGCCGTGGCGCGCTGCGGCGCCGTCGGCGCCGGTGTCGCTCCCGCAGCCGGTGGGGCGGTGGCCGCTGGTGTCGGCCCTGACGGTGGCAGCGTCGGGGCAGTCTGCCTCGGCTCCGCTGCCGTCTCGATCCCGGAACCGGTATCGCTGGTCGGCGGCGGTCCGCTGGGTGTCCCGGTCGCGGACGTGCCACTCGGCGACGTGTCGGTCGACCCCGTCGACGTCGTGGGACCGACCGCTGGGCCGCTCGTCTGCCGCGCCACCTGGTCGACCGCGGGAGCGGGACTGCCCGCGGTGTCGACCGCCACGCCGTGCCACTCCACGCGCGACGGCGCGGGCACCATGCTCTTGAAGAGGAGGATCACGACGACCGCGATGGTCAGCCCGAGGACGGCGCCGATCGCGGTCTGCCGCGACAACGAATCGAGTGACCTGATGGGGCACCTCCGCGCAGGCCGAATCCGAGCCTTGCCCTCGCCACGCGTCGACGAGGATACGCCTTTCGGGTGGGTCGGTCGTCAGCCTGCGACCGCGCCGTTGGGGCCGAAACCGGCGGCGGGCGTCGGATCGAAGTCACGACCCTCGGCACCCCGTAGCCATGCCCGGGCGTTCTCGCCGAGCGAGGGCCGGTGGTAGCCACCCTCCTGGAGGATCACGAGGCGGCGGCCAAGGCCCGCGACACGCCGACCGACCTCGTGGTAGACGTCGGTCGTGAGGGCGAAGTCGCCGATCGGATCGAGCCCGTACGTGTCGAACCCGAGTGACACGACGACCACCGAGCCCGGCATGGCGGCGATGGCCTCGAGGGCACGGTCCGTTGCCTCCAGGTACTCGGTGTTGGTCGCGCCGGCTCGCAGCGGGATGTTGAGGTTCTCACCAGCGCCGTCCCCCTCGCCGGTCTCGTCCGCGCGGCCCAGGAAGTACGGGTACTGGCGGTCCGGATCGGCGTGGATCGAGACGTAGCGCACGTCGCCGCGGCGCCAGAAGATCTGCTGGGTCCCGTTGCCGTGGTGGTAGTCCACGTCGAGAACGGCAACGCGCTCCCCCGTCGCCTCGGTGATCGCGTGTGCGGCGATGGCCGCGTTGTTGAAGAAGCAGTACCCGCCATACATCGCCCTCGCGGCGTGGTGCCCCGGTGGCCGACACAGCCCGTAGGCGACGTTCTCGCCGGAGAGCACCAGGTCGACCGTCGTGAGGGCCACATCGACGGCGGCCCGCGCGGCCGCGTACGTGCCGGCCACCAGCGGTGCCGCCGAATCCAGGCCCCAGAACCCCGCCCGCCCGCCGACGTGGCGAGGCTCGCGCACGAGGGCCGCGATCGCGTCAGGGCTCATGCCCTCGAACATCGCGCGGTTCGGGTAGGTATCCGCCGACAGGAACGCACGTGGGATGGCCTGGCTGCGGACCTCCGACCAGGCCACCTCGAGGAAGCGGACGAGGCCGGCGTCATGGACCGCGGTGATCGGTCCCTCGCCGTGCTCGGTCGGCGCCTGGAGCACGAAGCCGCCGTCGGCCTCGAGCGACGCACGGATCTTCTCGGCTCGCTCCGCGACCTCGTTGGCGGGCACGCCGACACCCATGTACGTCTCGGTATCGATGTCGTGGGCGAGATGGCGCGGGCTGTAGACGACTCGCATGGGCCCTCGGCGGTCTCAGCGGTGGGTTGACGGCTCAGCGGCGGGCACCGCCGATCGTGGCGATCGCGGCTGCGACCTCGCGCGGACGGTAGCGCATCAGGTTGTGGCCGTCGTGGCGGAATGGCATCACCTCGATCGCGCCGCGCCCGGCTGCCACGCGAGCCCCGGACACGTCGGCCAGGGCCCGCGTCCTCGTGCCCGTCTCGTCGTCGGCCGCGGCCAGGGCCAAGATCGGGGCGGACACCGCCGGCAGCGTCGCCAGCGGGTCGTACGTGAACATCGCTCGCACGCACGCCTCGAGCGCGTGTGGCCGGGTCGCGGGGACCACGCGCCCGGCGTGAGTCTCGACGACCGTGGCCAGGGCCGCCCGTTCCTGGTCCGCGTCCCACGTGTCCGGGTCGAAGTTCCTCGCGATCGGCCAGGAACGCGGTCACGGAGCGCATGACCTCGGGTGGCTCGTCGAGCCCGCGGAGGAACTCATCGGCGTCGAGGCCGGTGCTCGCCTCGAGGGCCTCCCAGCCACCGTCGACGAGGACGAGGCCGGCACAGAGGTCGCCAAGCTCGAGCGCGGCCGTCGCTGCGACGATCGCCCCGAATCCATGTCCGGCGAGCACGATCCTGACTCCATCCGCCAGCACGCCGGAGCCATCCGCGACCGCGACAGCGTCGGCCACCTGGACCGCCAGCTCGTACGCGCCGTCCTCGGTCGGGGCGTCGGAGAGACCGTGGCCGCGCAGGTCCATGGTCACGAAGCGCTGCCCTCCCGCGGCCGCGCCGAGGCGACGGGCGATCGGCGCCCAGATCCAGCCCGTCTGCGAGAGACCGTGGATCGCCAGTACCCCGGGAGGCGGGGGCGACTCGGGAGATTCGGCCGGTCCGCCCCAGTCCAGGAAATGGATCCGATCGCCGGACGGCGCCACGACCATGAAACCCGCTGGCTCGATGGTTCCCGCAGGGTCGGACACCCCGGCGGCTGGCGGTGGCGCGGGAGGCGGGGGATCCATCGGCCCTAGGATACGGTCACCATGCCGAAGCGCCGCCGCGGGTCCCGGACCAGCCCGGGCAGGCTCCCCTCCCGTCTCACGGAGCACCGCCGCTTCGAGGACCTCGTCGACGAGGCGCTCGCCACCATCCCGATGCCGTTCGCCGCGGCCCTCGAAGACGTCGCGATCGTCATCGCCGACGAACCCTCGCCCGACCAGCTGACCCGCGACGAGATCGACGGCGGCGACACGCTCTACGGCCTCTACGAAGGGATCCCCCGGACGGAGTGGGGCGCCGACTGGCACGCCGAACCGAATCGGATCGTGCTGTTCCGGCTACCGCTCGAAGCCGACTTCGCCGATCCGGACGACCTCGCGGACGAGGTCTGGGTGACCGTGGTCCACGAGCTGGCGCATCACCTGGGCATCGACGACGAGCGACTGCACGCCCTGGGCGTGGATTGATCGGCGGGACTAGGCGGTGATCTCCGCGACGGTCAAGGCAAGGCCGAGGCCACCGAGGACGAACGCCAGCAGCATCGAGCGGGTCAGCCAGCGGAACGTCGGGCGACCCGGGAGGCGGACGTCCGGGTCGTCGGGTCCGCCGGGCCGGACGCGATCGAGCCCGACCGTGGCATGGGTCAGGCCCAGGAACATGACGACCTGCGGCGCGACGGTGAGGGCCGTCACGGTGAAGATCAGCGTGCCGAAGGCGAACGTGACGGCCACGACCCCGATCGTCGTGGCGGCCAGACCCACCGTGGCGGCCTCGGGTCCCAGACCCAGCCCCTCGAAGACACGGATCACGACGTCGAGCCCGGTCTCGATCCCGAACAGGACGAGGAGCAGGGTGATCGTCTCGAAGACGACCACGATCGCGGCGGCGAGCTTGCGGGCGCGAAAGACCCGGAACGAGCGTCGGAGCGCCTCGAATGGATCCACGCCGCCGAGGACCACCCCCGCCAGCACGTAGGCGAACGGGCCGCCGATCACTGCCGTGACCAGGGTCGAGGTGATGACGGACGCCTCGACCGCGAAGCCGAACATCGGCGCCGCGATGCTGTCGACGATGCCCTGCACAAGGAGGACCGGGAGGCCCGCGAGGAAGGAGGCCAGGATCGCCGACCAGAACATCCGGCGCGACCGGGCCAGGGCGCGGCGCGTCGACACGGGACGCTCGACCATCCGCCCGCCGAGGACCGACATCGCGAGCGTCCGGGACTCGACCCAGGCGACGACGAGACCGGCGAAGGCCAGGAGACCCAGGCCCGCGAACAGCCCTTCGATGTTCGGGCCGGCGTCGGGCTCGAACGAGATGAAGCCACGCTCGGCCTCGATCGCCAGGAGGCCCCACGACGCGAGTGCCAGCGGGCCGACGGTGCCCAGCACGATCAGGCCGATGTAGAAGGACGCGCGGCGCATGTCGGTCCCGGAGCGGGCCAGCAGGTCGAAGCTGGCGGCGAGGAGTCGACTGGTCGGGACGAGAGGGATCGCTGGGGGCGGGGCGACGCCCGGCACGGACGCCTGCGGTGCGACCGGCGGCGGTGTCGGCGCGACCGGCGGCGGCGTCGGCTCGACCGGCGGCGGCGTCGGTGCGGGCGGAGGCGGCATCGGTGCGGGCGGGCTCGCCCACGGCGGCTCGGGCGGCGGGCCCTCATTCGTCATGCCGCTGCGCCCGGCAACGTTGCGGCCGCGGCCAACAGCTCGCCGATCCGACCGACCTCCACGTTCCCACCCGACAGCAACACCGCCACGCGCTCGCCCTCCCGGATCTCCACCCGACCAGCGAGGACCGCGGCCAGGGCGGCCGCGCCGGCCGGCTCGAGGACCTGCTTGAGCCGTTCCAGGCCGAACCGCAGCCCCGCGAGGATGGTGGGATCGTCGAGCAGGACGATCTCGTCCACATACCGGCGCACCATCGCGAGCGTCCAGACGCCAGCGAACGGTGCACCCAGGCCATCGGCGACCGACTGCGGCTGGATCGTGACGATCTCGTCGCGCTCGAGGGCCAGCGAGACCGCATTGGACCCTTCCGGTTCCACGCCGATCACCCGGATCGACGGCCGTATCCCCTTGGCCGCGGCCGCGACACCGGAGATCAACCCGCCGCCACCGACGCCGACCACGAGCAGGTCGAGATCGGGCACGTCTTCGAGCAGCTCGAGGCCGGCGGTCCCGTGCCCGGCGATCACGACCGGGTCGTTGAACGGGTGCACGAACGTCAGCCCCTCGGCGTCGCGGATCCGCTCCATCTCCGCGAATGTCTCCCCGACGTGCTCGCCGTGCAGCACGACCCGCGCCCCGTAACCCAGGCACGCATCGACCTTCGAGCGGACCGCACCCGCCGGCATCACGACGGTGACCGGCACTCCCGCGGCTCGGCCGGCCCAGGCGTAGGCCTGGCCGGCGTTCCCCGCCGACAGCGTGATCGCCCCGCGGTCGCGCGCCTCGGGCGTCAGCGTCGCGATCCGGTTGGTCATGCCGCGCGCCTTGAACGAGCCGGTCTTCTGCAGGTGCTCTGCCTTGAGATACAGGCGCTCGTCGCGCAACGTGACGCCTGTGGCCGCGCGGATCCACGTTGCAGCCGTCGCCGAGGACAGGACCGGCGTGCGGTGGACGAGGCCCGACAGACGGTCGGCGGCAGCCCGGATGTCTCCGAGGGAGACGTCGAGTTCAGGCTCGGCGTGCGCGTCGACCTCGGGCATGCGGCGGAGTATCGCACGGCGTACGCTCGGCTCATGACCCGCTATCGCCCGGGCAAGGACGCCGATTCACAGGCCTGCTTCGAGGTGATGGAGGCGTCGATCGACGACTTCGGGCGGCGCACGGGCACGATCGCCAACGATACGTTCGGGGACCCCGCTGCCTGGGACACGCGCCGGGCGTTGTTCGAGCACCTCGCGGCGACCGGCGAGTCGTGGTGGGTCGCCGAGGACGACGAGACGGATCGGCCGGTCGGGTACGCCAGGACGATCCTGCGCGACGGCGTGCGCGAGCTGACCGAGTTCTTCGTCCACCCGAGGGCGCAGACCGGGGGGATCGGGCGCGAGCTGCTGGCTCGCACGTTCCCGGCCGAGGGCGCCCGCCATCGATCGATCATCGCGACCACCGACAACCGCGCGTTGGCGCGCTACCTGCGTGCCGGGCTAGTCCCGCGTCTCGCGATGGGCGGGCTCGAGGCCGTGCCGCGGTCGGTTTCGCTTGCGACCGACCTCACCCGCGAGCCGATCGACGCGGCCAGCCCGCCCCTCCCCGACCTGGCCACCATCGACCGCGCCCTGCTCGACCTCCGCCGCGACGAGGACCACCGCTGGCTTGCGGGTCAGCGAGCGGGGTGGCTGTACCGCCGGGACGGCGTCCCTGTGGCCTACGGATACCACCCGTCGGCGCCGTCATGGGGCGGCCCGATCGCCGCTCTTGACCCGGCGGACCTGCCGGTCCTGCTCGCGGACGCCGAGTCGGCCGCCGCCGCTGCCGGCCACGACCTCATCACGTTCGACCTGCCCCTCATCGCCCGCACCGGCGTCGACCACCTGCTGTCACGCGGCTTCCGGGTCGATCCGTTCCTGATGCTGTTCTTCAGCGACGGCCCGGTCGACGGCATGGACCGCTACGTGCTGACCTCCCCACCGTTCTTCCTCTGACGCTGGCCAGCACAGGCTAATTGCGTGTTTGCGCAAACACTGATATCCTCACCGCAGTGTTGGACTACCTGCCAGTCTCCGCCGAGCCCGATCGTGAGCGCTACGCCGCCGTCGGTCGCGCCCTGGCGGATCCCAAGCGCCTGTGCGTCCTCGAGTCACTCGCCATCGGCGAGTTGTCCGTCAGCGACCTCAGCATCCGGGTCGGCTGCCAGGTCCCCAACATGAGCCAGCACCTCGCGGTGCTCCGCCGGGCCGGTCTCGTGACCAGCCGGCGCGACGGCAACACCATCCTCTACCGCCTCACGGACCACCGTGTCCTCGAGGCGTACCGACTCATCCAGGACATCGCCCGCTAGGCGGGAGGAGGCAACCACATGGCGGAGATCAAGCACGTCACCGACGAGAACTTCGAAGAGCTCGTCCTCAAGTCGGAACGTCCGACCGTCGTCGACTTCTGGGCCGTGTGGTGCGGACCCTGCAAGATGGTCGCCCCCGAGATGGAAAAGCTCGCTGCGAAGTACGACGGTCAGGTCGACGTCGTCAAGGTCGACGTCGATGCCAACCCGCGGCTGTCGCAGGCGTTCAACATCATGAGCATCCCGACGATCGCGTTCTTCAAGCCGGGCTCGACGCCGCAGGGCGTGGTCGGCTTCCGACCGCTCGAGCAGCTCGAAGTGCAGTTCGGCCTGGCCGAGTATCAGACGGCGAGCAACGGCCAGCCCGGGACCCCCGCAGCCGAGACCGCGAAGCCCGAGAGCATCACCGCCGACTGATCCGCCACCTCGCGCCAGCGACGACCCCGGCTTCGGCCGGGGTCGTTCGATTCTGGCTGAGCCTTTGGGGCGATTCGCCAGCGTCCTGGGAATCCGCCACGGTGGACCAACCCTGCGCGCAGGTTCAGCCACAGTGAACGTTCGCGAGGGATAACCTCGCCAACGCGATCGATCGCCGCCGGAGTTGTGCCCGTGGGCCGTGACGGTTCACTCACCGTGAATACCGTGCCGTGAGGCATCGGCGATCACGTTCTTGGCCTGCGGTCATTCACTGGCAGGGAATCCCGGAGCTGGCGGGAATCCTGGGCCGGCCACGCCAGTCCGGTTGACCTGGGCCGGCCACGCCAGTCCGGTTGACCTGGGCCGGCCACGCCAGTCCGGTCCGACCTGGGCCGGCCACGCCAGTCCGGTCCGACCTGGGCCGGCCACGCCAGTCCGGTCCGACCTGGGCCGGCCGACCCTATGCGCCCGGACCCCTCAGCCGGCGGTGGGCGGACAGGAACCAGGCCCCGGCCCGATCGGCGGCGTGACCGTCGACGAAGCGCGGCTGCATCTCGACCCAGCCACGGCCGCGCGCCGACGGGCGGACGTCCGGCGTCCGAGTGGCCGCCCCCGCGACCAGCGGGTCGAGCAGGAACGCGGCCGTCGTCCCGTCCGCCGACAGGGCGGCGAACACCTGGTCCCCGCGCGACCAGGTGACGGAGCCGTCACCGGCTTGCTCGACTCGCGCCTCCAGGCCGTACTGCGCGGCGGCGGCCTCGATGACCTCGCGAAGGGTCACCCGCCGCCTGCCTCGGCGAGGATCGACCGCAGGTCGTCGGCATGCTCCTCGTAATGCTCGATCGTCTCCTCGCGAAACAATTCGAGGTTCTTCGCATGCTTGAGCCAGCGCGTCTCGGGCACGACCGTCAGGTAGCCCCGGAGCTCACCGGGCTGCGTGGCGAATCGATCCCGCAACTCCGACATCGGCACCGCGGCCCACGTCGCATCGATCTCCGCGTTGACCGCCTCGCCACCGCGTGCATCCCAGTCGGCGCTGGTGCGGGCGAAGGTCTCACTCGTCTCGTTGACCGCGAGCTCTTTGGCCGCTCGCAGCGCGACCTCCTGCCACGCGAGCAGGTGCGCCATGAGGTCGCGACCCGACCAGCCATGGGCACTCGCCAAGGGCCGGCTGAGCTGGTCGTCGTCGAGGGCAGCCAGCGCCTCGAACGGCGCCCAGGCGTCGCGCTCCTCCTCGAGGAACTCCATCGCGTCGAGATACATGTCCACCATGGTAGACGGCGACGGGGTGGGCTCGGGACGACAGGGCGATGGTAGAGTCCCGACCGATGAACGAGCGGCCGGGCGACCACCAGCCAACCGCCCTCTCCGAGATCGACGCCGCCGAGACCGATCGCACCGATCCGGCGCTCGACGCCCCGTCTGAGCAGGCGGCGGACGCCGGGGCGCTCCGCCTCCCGCCCGAGATCGCTCGCAGAACGGGGATCCTGTTCGTGCACGGGATCGGGACCCAGCCGCCGGCCGAGACCTTCCTCGACTGGTCGGCGCCGATCGTCGAGCTGCTGGCCGACTGGCGCGCCGAGCGCGAAACCCGCAAGGAACGCGAGGCGCGCGCAGCGCGCGAAGCGGCGGGCGATGCGGCGAACGAGCATGAGCCCGCCGGTGTCCACGCGGAGCCGACGACGCCCGATCCGGCGCCGGGCGACCGCATCGACGACCCGGTCTGGCGCGCGGAGTTCAGCTTCGCGGCGACCTCGCAGCCCTACCTCGAGATCGTCGTCCCCTCGCACGCCGGGATCGCGGAGACGACGTGGGTCGTGACCGAGGCGTGGTGGGCGGCCGACCTGCGGGCTCCGAGCCTCGGACGGGTCATCGACTACCTCCGGCGCCGGATGCGGACCGTCGTGTCCGGCATCGCCCTGGGCTATCGGTCACGGTCGCCACACCTGCTGGGACTCGCGCGCGACCGCAACGTCGTCGCCGAAACGCCGCCGTTGCGCTGGCGGCTGATCGAGGAGCTCGATCACGTGCAGTCCCAGACGTTCGGTGCGCCCCTCGTCGGCTGGTTCGTCGGCGGGCTCGGAGCCGTCGTCCTGGCCGGGTACGACGTGCTCCGCCGCGTCCCCATCCCGGTCGTCCGCGACTTCGCGGCTCGCCGGATGCTCGACAGCTTCCTCGTCGAATGGTTCGGCGACCTGCCCGTGCTCCTCGACGAGCCCGTGCAGTCGGCCAACGTCCGGGCGCGGCTCGCCCGGAGCATCGAGCTCATGCTGGAGGACGACTGCGACGCGATCGTCATCGTCGCGCATTCAGGGGGCGCGCTCGTGACGTTCGAGACTCTGCTCGACCCAGCCTACGAGCACCTCCGCGTCGACAAGCTGATCACGCTCGGCCAGGGACTCGGCCTGGCCTGGCGGCTGGCCGCCGACCTCGAGGTCCAGGAGATCACGCCCGGGCACCGTCTGGTCGGCAACCTTGCGAAGGCGCGGCCGGGCCTTCGCTGGGTCGACGTGTGGGCGTCCTACGACCCGGCCCCGGCCGGTCCCTTGCCCGCCCGGGGTGGCATCAAGGCAGCAGACGCCGAGGATCGGGCGCCGCAGCCGCCGGTCCCACCGGGCCCGGAACCGGCCGTGGATCCGGCCGTCGCCGCGGTGGTGCAGACCGGCGACGAGGGCGCGTGGCTGCTTCGTGCGAATGTCGGCACGCCGGCGCCGACGATGGTCGGGCTCGCCGAGGAGGCCGCCCTCGATCCGGCCGCCCCCACGATCACGGTGGAAAGCCGGCCGGTCACCAACGAGATGAACGTGCTGACCGACCATGGGGCGTACTGGGCGAACCCGGAGGGCTTCCTGGTCCCGCTCGTCCGGCATCTCGACGCCGCGCTCGGGGACGCGTCGGCATCGCGTTTCTTCCGGGACGACGGTGAGCGAGCGCGCCGCATCCTGTGGCGCCGGGAGCGTGTCGCGGCCCTCGCCACGTGGGCCTGGCTGTGCTCATTGAGCGCCATCGTCCTGACCGTCGCGCTCGGCGTGGCCGAGGCGGTCGGGGAACGGCACCTGACCAGGGCGGGCGACAGGATCGCGGCGGTCTGGGGGACGGTGCCCGGCCACGAGATCATCACCGGACCGCTCGAGGCCATCGCGGGCATCGCCGGGACCTTGCTTGGCGTCATCGGGCTGGGGGAGGCCGGGATCGCCCTATCCGGCCTGGGCCCGCCCTTGCTGGCCGTAGCCCTCCTGCTCGTGCTGTTCTTCGCGATGGCCAAGGTCGGCATCGGTCGCTGGCACGACTGGGATCGGCGCGAACGACGAGCGATGCATCCCGAACAGCCGAAGCTGCCCGACCGGTCGCGAGCCGCCGGGGACACGCTCCTCCTGTTGGCCGGGCTGGCGGGGCTGATCCTCGCGACACTGGGCGCCGGTCCGCCGGCGGCGATCGTGATCCTGCTCGGAGCCGTGGCAAATCTGCTGATCCGGGCTGGTCGCCCGTTCCGCCCGCCGGACGAGTCGGACGCAGCCCCCGAACCCAGCCAGGCCGCCTGAGGTCAGACTGCGACGGGTTCCCGGTACTCCCCGAAGACACCGCGAAGCACCGCGCACTGCTCCCCGAGGGTTGCGTACGCCTCGGCACATCGCAGGAAATGGGGCATGAGGTTCGTGTCGCTCGTCCCGGGACGGGAGGCCGCCTCGCGGAGCCCACCCAGGGCCGCCTCGACGGCCGAGGCGTCTCGATCATGGCGGGTCCGATCGAGGCGCGCGAGGTGCCGCTCCAGCGACCCCGGCGGCACGGCCAGGACGGGCACGCGGGTCTCCTCGTTCGCGTCGACGTGGGCGTTGACCCCGACGACCCGTCGCTCCCCCGCGTCGAACTCGCGTTGATAGCGGTACGCGGCATCGGCGATCTCGCGCTGGGGATAGCCCTCCTTGACCGCCGCGACCATCCCGCCGCGCCGGTCGATCTCGTCGAGGTAGCGCCAGACCTGCCGTTCGGTTTCGTCGGTCAGGGACTCGACGAACCAGGAGCCTCCGAGCGGATCGACGGTCGCGTCCACCCCGCTCTCCTCGGCGATGATCTGCTGCTGGCGGAGGGCGAGCAGCGCGGCCTCGGCGGTCGGGACGGCCAGCGCCTCGTCGTAGGCATCGGTGTGGAGCGACTGCGTCCCGCCGAGCACCCCGGCCAGCGCCTGCAGCGCCACGCGGGTCAGGTTGTTCAGGGGCTGCTGCGGGGTCAGCGACACACCGGCCGTCTGGGTGTGGAAGCGCATCCAGGCGCTGCGCTCGTTCTCGGCGTGATAGCGCCCGGTCATGAGGTCGTGCCAGATGCGACGGCTCGCCCGGAACTTCGCGATCTCCTCGAAGAAGTCCGAGTGCGAGTTGAAGAAGAACGACAGCCGGGGCGCGAAGTCGTCGATCCGGAGCCCGCGCTCGAGCGCCGCCTCGACGTAGGCCATCCCGTCGGCGATCGTGAACGCCAGCTCCTGGACCGCGGTCGAACCTGCCTCGCGGATGTGATAGCCCGAGATCGAGATGGTGTTCCAGCGCGGCAGCTCACGCGTCCCGAACTCGATCGTGTCGGTCACCAGGCGCATCGACGGCTCGGGCGGGAACAGGAACTCCTTCTGGGCGATGAACTCCTTGAGGATGTCGTTCTGGGTCGTGCCCTCCAGGCGGTCCCGCGGCACGCCCGCCTTCTCGGCGGCGACGATGTACATCGCCCAGATCGGCGCGGCCGGCGAGTTGATCGTCATCGACGTCGAGATGCGTTCGAGCGGCAGGCCGTCGAGCAGCACCTCCATGTCGGCAAGGGAGCTGACCGCTACGCCACAGGTCCCGAACTCACCCTCGGCCTCGGCGTCATCGGTGTCGTAGCCGTAGAGGGTCGGCATGTCGTAGGCGATCGACAGGCCGGTCTGGCCGGCCGAGAGCAACCCCTGGAAGCGGGCGTTCGTGTCCTCTGCCGCGCCGAACCCGGCGAACATCCGCATCGTCCAGAGGCGGCTGCGGTAGCCGGTGGGATGGATGCCGCGGGTGAAGGGCGCGTCGCCTGGCAACCCGATCCGCGCGTCCGCGTCCTCGGGCAGCGACCATGGCCCGTAGAGCCGTTCGATCGGCATGTCGCTGATCGTCGAGAAGCGCTCCTTCCGCTCCGGCGCCCGGCGCAGCGCCGGCTCGAGGCGCTCGGTCTCCCAGGCGGCGCGGCGGGACGCGACGTCGGACGGCTTCGACGTCGACGAGTCGGTCATGGGGCCGACTCTAGCACCGGCCGCAGACCCTCACTTCCCACCGAACGCCTCGACGGCGGCCGCGATCTTGGGGTCCGGCAGGTCGTTCGTGATGACGACATTGACGATGTCCGACGCTGCTCCGGGCCATACCACGACCGTCTGCTGTCGCGAGCCGGTGACCGTGTCGATGCGATGACCCGGCCGGCCGGCCAACGTCGGCGTGCTCTCGGCGGTCACCCGGGTGCGGTTGGCGTCGCGCGCGCTCTCCGCGTAGAAGTCGGCCATCGCATCGGCCGTGAGACCCGGAGCGCTGAACACGACGAGGGCCGCCGCGCGCGTCCCGCCGAACCCCCACGTCCCGCCGGCGAACCGGACCTCCTCGACGCCGCCGCGGGCAAGGGTGCCGAGGCCCTCGGGTGTGCACTTGCGGCCCGAGTCCAGGGTGGCCGGTGCCGTGTCCTCGAACCGGGTCGGGACCCTGGCTTCCAGCTCCGGGTAGGCCCCTTTCGCCGAGCCGTCCGCGACGCACGGACCGCTCGGATCGAACGCCGCCGGCGGCGGCGCCGCGCAGGCCCCGACAAGGAGAAGCAGCAGCATGAGGAGCCAGATGACGCGTCGCACGCCGGTCAGCGTACGGGAGGTCGGTCAGGACCGCCGCGGCCGGGATCACGCATCCATCGCACGTCCTCGACCCCGTGGTGCGGCGCCGATGGTGCGCGCGTGCACCTGGTACGGGCGTCCCACGGGTGGTGCCTGCCTGCGCCCGACCTTCGACCTCTGTGTTTCGGGACGGAGGTGCCATTGCCGGTCCTACGTAATCGGACGTAGTGTTCTGCGTACGCCGACCCGCGATCGAACCGGGAATCAGCACCTGGGGCGTCGCGCCACGGACAGGGAAACGGACGCTTTCTCGAGGAGGTTCGAGGGAGGGATCCCGGGTCCCAGTCACGAGCCGAGTAACCGAACTTCGGCCATCAGGCCCGTAAGGTCGCAGGGACGGCAGCACTCATCGCTCACGCGCGCACAGGAACGATCGCCCCCCGGTATCGGGGGGCGATCCCGCGTCTCAGGCGGTGCGACCCGGGCGGACGGGCGCAGGGTGTGAGCGCCGCGAGACCCCGCGCGAATCGAGGTCCGCCTGGACCACCCGCGCCGCCGCCACGAGGTCCGGGTCGCGTGTGACCGTGCTCGCAACCCAATCGATGTAGGACGGCTCGAAGGCGGCGATCTCGCCCAGCGTGTGGCCGTGAAACTTCCCGAACTCCATCAGGTGCTCGCGAGCGACTTCCAGGGCCGGCGGTTTGGGGCGGCGGAAGTCGCGCAGCCGGCCCCGTTCGAGCGGACCCGTCGGGGTGGACGCCCGTGGCGGCTCACCGCGGACGCGCTCGCCACGCAGCGGAGGTTGCATCGTGACGTGCGGGCGCCGCCCGGTCGCGGTCCCGCTCCCGTCGCGGGCCGTGGTCTGGTTGCGCTGACGGAACGTGCCGGTCATGTCGAGGCGGCCCGTGACCGGTCGCGTCGGTCGGGGCCGCGGAGGCCCGCCTCGACGGGCCGCGGGTGTGTCGTCGAAATCGGCCCGCTCACCATCACGTACGCGGCGGTCGGCCGCGGCCTCGCGGGTCAGAGCCGCATACGCGTCGTTGATCTCGGCCATCCGTCGTGTCGCGGCCTGGACGGCCGTCGGGTCATCCCCGGTCAGGTCGGGATGGTTCGACCGGGCCAGCCGCCGCCAGGCGGCCTTGATCTGAGTGGGGGCGGCACCACGCTCGACGCCAAGGACGACATGCGGATCGCGTTTCGCCACGCCCGTCAGTGTACCGGCCACGCCAGCGGGACCCGCGCTTGACAGTCCGCGGTTCGGTGCCGTCCCCTACGGCCATGGGATATGTACGCCGTGCCGGTCTGGCGGCGGCCGTCGCGGCCGCCCCGCTGGGCCTCGCCTACCGGTTCGCACTGGCGTATCGCGCCCGCGCCGGCTATCCGCGCCAGCACCCGCCGCAGGTCACGCCCGCGGACCTCGGCCTGCCGTTCGAGGAGACGACCGCCCGGTCGGGCGACCTCGAGCTGCCGGCCTGGTTCATCCCGGCGCGCGGTGGTCGGCCGGGGCCGGGCGTGGCCCTCGTCCACGGCTGGGAGTCGGCGCGCGATCGGACGCTCCCGAACGCGGTCTTCCTGCACGCTGCCGGATTCCATTGTCTGGCCATCGACGTGCGGGGCCATGGCGCCAACGCGGCGGAGACCCTGCCGCTCAGCGCGGGGGAGTTCGGGCTCGATGCGGTCGCCGCCTTCGAGGCCCTCGTGGCACGCCCCGAGGTGACCGTCGGAGCCATCGCCGGACACTCGATGGGCGCGATCGGGGCGATCCTCGCGGGCGCCGCCGATCGACGGGTCGCGGCCGTGGTCGCGACGTCCGGCCCAGCCGATCCATACCGGCTCACGCGCCAGACATTCCACCTGGCCCGGCTGCCGATCCCGGACGTGATCGCCTACCCGCTGGCGTGGCTCACCACGAGGGTGTACCTCGCGCCCCGCGGCCACACGGTCGCGGAGATCAGCGCGACCCGGGCGATCGCGCGATACCGCGGCCCGATCCTGCTGGCGCACGGCGATGCGGACCAGGTCGTGCCGTTCGCCCACATGGGCCGGCTGGCCGCCGCCGCCCGAGCCAGCCGGGCGGGGGGCGACCCGGCCGTGGTCGAGACGCTCGCCGTGCCAGGTGGCCAGCACTCGTGGCTCTACGAGGATCCGGCTTATCGATCTGCGGTGGCCAGGTTCCTGGCGACGGCGCTCGGTGGTCCGCTGGAACCGGACGAGGCAGCGCGGATCGCGGCGGCGACCTCGTCCGAGCGCATCCCCGATGGGGAGGATCGCTTCACGGCCGTGGCGGCCACGCCGGGTGGCTTCCGAACGCTCGCCCAGGTGGCGCTGCCGGGGGCGACCCGGGCTCCGTCCGCTGATGTCAGCGGCGACGAGCCGGGTCTCGGCTGATGGCCGGCGACGCGGTCTGGGGGGCGGTCCGGTCGCGGCGCGTGATCCGTCGTTTCGACGACCGCCCGCTCGAGCCAGACCACCTGGAGCGGATCCTGCATGCCGGCCGCCGCGCGAACAGCTCCAAGAATCAGCAGCGGTGGGCGTTCATCGTCTGCCAGGACCGCGCCCATCTGCAGGAGCTCTCGGCCGTCGGGCCGTGGGCGGGACACCTCGCCGGCGCGGCCGTGGGCATCGCGCTCGTGACACCCGATCCCCGCACGGCGGAGGCGCCGCTGTCGGTGATGTTCGACCTCGGGCAGGCCGCCGATTCGATGATGCTCGTGGCGTGGGAGCTCGGGATCGGGAGCGTCCCCGCGACCGTCTACGAGCAAGACCTGGCGCGACGACTGCTCGGCTATCCGGACGGCCGGCACTGCGAGTTCCTGCTCACGTTCGGCTACCCCGCCGACCCGGCCGACCTCGAGCGCCCGCTCAAGGCCGGTGGCCGGCGACCGCTCGACGACCTGGTCCACCGGGAGCGCTGGTAGCGTCGCCGCCCACCGCGACGGGCTACTGCCAGCGGAACTTGAGGGCCGCGATGCCGAAACACACCACCAGCCAGCCGACGAGGACCGCCGCGCACACCCATAAGGGTGCGAAGGCCGCGCCGCCGACCATGACCTGGCGGAGCGCATCGGACAGGTAGGTCAGGGGGATCACGCGGGCGATGCCCTGGAGCAGGTCCGGCATGTCGTTGATCGGGAAGAAGGTCCCCGACAGGAACATCATGGGGAACTGGATGACGCTGGTCATGCCGTTGGCGGAATCCTCAGTGCGGGCGAATGAGGCCACCACATAGCCGAGGGCGAGGAACGCCAGCGCGCCGAGGACGACGAAGGCGACGACGGCCGCGATCGAGCCCGTCACCTGGACGCCGAAGGCGATCGCGCCGACCGACACGATGATCACCGCCTGGACGAGCGCGATGAGCAGCCGCATCAGGACGTTGGAGCCGACCAGCTGCCAGCGCCGCAGCGGGGTCGCCGCGAGCCGTTTCAGGATCAGCTTCTCGCGATCGGCAACGAGCGGGATCGCGGCGAAGATCCCGACCTGCATGACCGACAGGCCGAGCATGCTCGGGACGAAGTAGCTGATGAAGTTGAGGTTCTCGGTCTGGATCGTCCGCGCGTCGGGCACGACCAGCGGTGGTCGGCCGCCGAGGTTGATGACGCCCAGCGCGTTGCCGACCGCCTGGTAGACGAGACCCGCGAGGTTCGCCCGCGATGGGTCCGTGTAGACCGTCACCGCGACCGGTGCCGCGCTTCCGCCGGCCGTGCCTGCGGCGATCCCTTCGCCGTATCCGTCGCGTACGACGATCACGGCGTCGACCTCACCCTCCTGCATCCTCGCGAGTCCGTCCGCCTCGGTCGTTTCGATGAGCTCGTTCGATCCGACGGCGGTGAAGGTGGCGCGCAACTGGCCCGACTCGGGCGAGGCATCCTCGTCGACCCAGCCGAGCGTCAGCGCCCCGCCACCCCCGCCCTGGAAGATGAACCCGAACAGGAAGATGAAGATCAGCGGGAAGGCCAGCGTCCAGAACAGCGCCGCCCGATCGCGGACGTAGCTCTTGATGTTCGCGATCGTGAGAGCGAGGAGGGCCGTCATCGCGGGTCAGTCACGGAGCGCCCGGCCGGTCAGGTCCAGGAAGACGTCCTCGAGGGTCGCTCGCCGGATCGCCAGATTTCGCGGTTCGAGACCGCGCCGCTCGGTCAGCGCCAGGAGCGCACCGATGGTGGCGGCGACGTCGCGGGTGTAGAGGAGCATCTCCCCGCCGTCCTCCTTGACCGACACGACCGCGGGCAGCGATTCGAGATCGGCCGCCGACCAGCTCCGGCAGCCGATCGAACCGCACGGCACGTTCCTGGAAACGTTTCGTGACCAGCTCATCGACGGTGCCCATCTCGAGGATGCGGCCGTGGTCCATGATCGCCAGCCGGTCGCACAGGACCTCGGCCTCCTCCATGTAGTGCGTCGTGAGGAGCACCGAGCGACCCTTGGCCTTGAGGCCGAGGACCAGGTCCCACAACGACCGGCGTGCGGCCGGGTCCAGGCCGGTCGTGGGCTCATCGAGGAAGACGAGCTCCGGGTCGTTGACCAGCGCGAGCGCGACGGCCAGGCGCTGGCGCTGGCCGCCGGAGAGGATCTGCGTCTGGGCGTTCCGACGCTCGCCGAGATCGAGCGCGTCGATGAGCTCCGCGGTCGGTCGGGAGCGCGCATAGAAGCTGCGGAACAGGTCCAGGACCTCGGTCACGGTGAGCTTCGGGTAGAGGGCCGCGGTCTGGAGGCTGACCCCGATGCGCGGCTTGAGGGCGTCGGCACCCCGCGTCACATCGATCCCGAGCACGCTCACCTCGCCGCCGTCGGGCGCGCGCAGACCCTCGAGGATCTCGACGGTCGTCGTCTTGCCGGCGCCGTTCGGTCCCAGGAGCCCGAAGATCTCACCAGCGGCGACCTCGAAATCCACGCCGGCCACCGCCTGGACATCGCCGTACCGCTTGGTCAGGTCACGGACACGGATGACCGGGCTCCCCCCGATCGCGACGGTCATGGCCTCGATGGTGCCACAGCGCCATCCGGGGGCGCCAGCCTCGTGTGTCTCAATCGTCAGCCGTCTCGTCGGGGATCGTGTTCGCGCCGGTCTCCCAGCCGGTCGACCAGTCGATGTCGAGCGCGAGACCGGCTTCATCCGCGGCGACGTCCGACTCCGGCGCGGGCGCCCCGAGTCCCAGGTACGCGTCGATCGCCGCCGACAGCCCGACGTCCTTGCCGATCAACTCGGACTGGATCCACTTCTGCTCCAGCACGTCGCAGTACGCCTGGAGCGGGTCGCGTCCCGGCCCGATGGCAGGGGCGAGCGCCCGGAGGCTCGGCTCGAGGACGTTGACCAGCCAGCGCTCAGCGGCTTCCTTCTCGGAGATCGTTCGCTGCTCCTCGTGCTCGAGCCAGGCCTGGTGCTCGTGCAGGTCGTTGAGCAGCAGGCGGGCCTGCCCCTCGAGGGCGACGATGCCGGTCAGCCGCTCGAGCTCACGGACGTGGAACCGGCGATTGGCGACCGCCACCTTGAGGCGGACAACGTTCTCCCCTCCCCCGGTCGGCTCCAGGGTGATCTCGTCGACCGCGAAGCCGAGCTCGTTGAGCCGCCGGATGCGGGCGCGCACAGCGTGGCGATCGTCCGCAGACAGCTCGGGCTCGAGGTGCAATTCGTCCCAGACCGCGGCGTACCGCGCCCGGACGCTCTCGGCGGCCTCGACGGCGTCCTCCGCGGCTCCCTCGCGTCCCTGCATCGCGCCCAGGTCGGCAAGGCCGAAGGCGACGTTTTCGACGAGGATGTCGAGGTCGTAGTCGCGCTGACCATGCGAGAGCGAGGGGTGGATCTCGCTCGTCTCGGCATCGACGAGGAAGGCCTGGATCTTGTCGCCGTCACGGCGAAACAGCGTGTTGGCCAGCGAGCAGTCGCCCCAGAACACACCAGCCCGGTGCAGATCCACGAGCAACCACGCCATCGCGTCGAGCAAACGGTCCCGGTAGGGTCCGGGGCCCAGTGGGAACCGCATGAGGAGCCGGCGGTACTGGATCGAGAACTCCAGGTACTCGGTCACGAGGATGGCCGTGTCCCGCTCCGGGGCGGCGGCGAGCCCGACCGGCGATACGGCAGGGAGTGCCCGTCCCTGCAAGTGGCGCAGGACCGAGAACTCGGTGGTGGCGACCTCGAGCGGCTCTTCCTTGAGGGCGTAGGTCCGGCGGCCGCTCGTGAGGAAGCGGACGAGGTGGCGCGATGGGCCCACGGGCAGCTCACGGACGCGCATCCCCGCGATCGCGCCGTCCTCGTCGGCGTGCCAGTCGGCGAGCGGGCGCTCCCACGGCAGGTCGAGGAGCTCGGCGGCACCTGCGCGAAGGCGCAGGCGGGGGAAGCCCGCCGTGGTCGGCGCCGGGGGATCGGGCGCTGTCGCGGTGGCGGCCGGTCGTCCCGGCGCGCTCCCAGGGTCCGGCGCGTGCGGGTCGGTCAGAGCTTCTTGCGCAGGTAGGCGGCGACGTTCCCGTCGTAGCCCAGCGATTCGTACAGCCGGCGGGCTTCGGGGCGGTGATGGCCGGCCGTGATCTCGATGAAGGCGGCGTCGAGGCCGGCGCCGATGCGTTCCGCCTCGGCCATCAATGCCCGCCCGACGCCACGTTCGCGGGCGCCTGCATCGACGACCAGCGCCAGCACCCGCAGGATCCGGTCGTCGTGCTCGAAGCGGGGCATCGCGTGGAGGGCGATGAACCCCAGCAGCTCACCCTCGTGCTCGGCGACCAGGACCCGCGAATGGTCCGAGCCGAACCGCGTGAGCCGCTCGACGATGTCGCTGGGGCCGGCCGGGTAGCCCTCGTCCGTGAACAGCGCGGCGATGGTCTCGGCGTCGCTTGCGGCCGCCGGTCGGATGGTCGGGGCGGTGTCGGTCATGGTGGCGATGGTACGGCGTCCACTGCGAGACGATGGTCGCCGGCGGCCCCCTCGCCCGGCAGCAGCCGCTCGGGGCCGATGGGGCCGGGGCGTGCCACGATCCGCGCCCCGGTGGTCGTCAAGTCGGCCGTCGCCGCCTCAGCCGGCGCGCGGCTCCTGGCCCAGGTCGCCGCCCATCCCTCGCCGAAGCGGGCGAGTGTGCCGGCCAGCGGGCCCTCGGTGTCAGGCTCGAGCAGGATGATCGCCAGCCTCGACGCTCCCGCCGCTAGGCCCACCTGGCAGCGTGCCCCGAGCGCGTCGGACCGTGGCGCGTCGCTGAACCCGGTGCCGGCCCGGAGCAGGTGTGCGAGCTCGTGGGCCGCCCGGTCCAGCTCGACCGTCGCCCAGCCGACCGCCAGCGCGTCGCCGACGTCGTCGGGCAGTCCGACGCTCATCCGACCAGCATCATGTCGGGCCCCGGGTCCCCGCTCATGACGAACCCGAGCCGCTCGTACAGCGCGATGGCGGGCGGATTATCCGCGAAGACGCCCAAGTGGACCCACTCGCTGCCGGCGTCGAGCGCGTCGCTGACCGCGCTCGCCGTGACGAGCCGCCCGAACCCGCGGCCGCGCGCGCGATCCACCGTGCCGATCGACGACAGGTAGCTCAACCCGCCGAACGTTGCCCGCCGGGCGACGGCGACCGGCTCCTGGGCGTGCCGGAGCAGGTAGTAGCTGAAGCGCGGGTCGCCGAGCGAGGCCATGGTCTCGGCCACGATCCCGTCCCGCCGTGCCAGCCCGACCCCGAATGCCTCGAACAGCACCCCGACGATGACCTCGGCGGCCCGCTCGGCGGCCGGGCCATCGATGTCCGACAGGCGCTCGAGCACTGTCGCATCGTCCTGCCGCGCCGCCAGCGCAGCCCGTGCCGGTTCGCCGTCGCGCGCGATCATCAGGAGGCCCTTGCCCATGTCCTCGAACCCGTTGGCCGCCAGCCTCGCGGCAAGGTCCGGTGGCTCGTCGTGCGGCGGCGACGCCCAGACATGCGGCTGGCGACCGATCGAGGCGAAGAGGATCCCGGCCTCGCCGAGGCGCCGGTCGAAGGCCGCCGGGTCGCTCGGCCAGACGACGCCCTCGAGGCGATTCCAGAATGGCTCGTGATCGAGAGGGTCGTGGAGCAGCAGCGAATCACCAAGATCGCGCAACACGCGTCCCGGGATCGCGTGGACCTCGGCTTCATGCCGAAGCAGCCGTCGGAGTGTGTCGGCGTCGATCGGTGGCGTCACGGTAGGGCCTCTTCCGAAACCGGACCGGCCGTGGCAACGTAGATGCCCGAGACAGCGCCTAACGGTCGTGCCCGACCCCTGGAGGAAGCCATGTCCCGCCTCGTGCTCGGTCTCGCGGCATCTGCCGCCCTCGTGCTGGCTGCCTGTGGGGGCGGTGGCACGACCACGACGCCCAGCGCCGCCCCGCCGGAACCAGCCGCTTCCGCTCCCGCTTCCGCTCCGGCGGCGTCCGGCGGTGCCGGTGCCGGAGCGTGTGCGCCCTCCACCGACGCTGGCGGCGTCGAGGCCGCGATGTCGGGCAATGCGTTCACACCGGCGACGATCACGGCCAAGGTCGGTGACGTGATCGCGTGGACCAACAACGACGGCGTCCCGCATACCGCCACGCTGCGCGACGATCCGGCGTGCACGACGGAGAACCTCGGGAACGGCGAGACGGGTGCCCTGACGTTCAGCGCCCCAGGCACGTACGAGTACTTCTGCAAGATCCACACCGACATGTCCGGGACCGTCGAGGTCACGAGCTAGTCGGTCCGTCGCTCCGCGACGAACAACGCGGCGCCCGACGGAAGGTCGATCGTCGCCGGCTCAGGCAGCCCCGCGTCGGCGAACCAACCCAGGAAGCGCTCGCGTGACGCGAGCGCCGTGCCCTGGTACAGCTCGTCGAGCTGGACCCCGGCGATGATCTCGCCGTGCCGCGTCCGGAACTCCTCCGGTCCCGACGGGAGCGGCCAGTCGAGCACGAGCAGCCTCCCGCCGGGCCGCAGGGCCGCCCAGGCGGCGCGCAGGACCCCTGGCGCGTCCGGCAGTTGGTGGAGCGCGTACTGGAAGTAGGCGAGGTCGTAGGCGCCGACCGACCCTGGTTCCGTCGCCTTGGCCTCGCGGATCTCGATCCGGTCGGACAGACCCGCCTCCGCGACGGCCGACCGCGCCCGCGCGACCGAATCGGCCTCGAACTCGACCCCGACGAGCTCCAGGGCGGGGAAGCGCTGTGCCATCGCGATGAGCCAGCGACCGCCGCCGCTGTGGATGTCGACGATCCGGCCCCCGCGCGACAGGTCGGCGACGAGCTGGGGCAGCGACGCCAGGGCCTCCTGGAAGAACACCGCGACGTCCTGGCGGGTGAGCGTCTCGATCGCCACCCGATAGCGGTCGGGGCGTCGACCGATCGGCGTGCCGGTCCGGAAGAAGTCGGCCATGCCGCCCCAGTCCATCGAGGCGACGACCGCGTGGACGAATTGGCCGCCCAGGAAGTCGGCCCGGTCGCCATCGAGGAGGACGGCCGCCACGTCCTCGTCCATCACCAGCCGCCCGTCCTCGAAGGTCGTCAGGTCGTGGGCATCCGAGGCCCAAGCCCAGGCCTCGACGGCCTCGCGCTGGGTCCCGGTCGCGGAGGCGAGCTCGGCAGGCGTCAGGCCGGCATCCCGCGCGCCTCGCACCCCGGCGAACAGGCCGAGCTCGAGTCCAAGGTAGACGAGCCAGGACCGGTGGAAACCCCCGAGGCTGGCGATCAGCTCGTCGTATCGGTCGTCGTGGCCCATCGGCCGGATTGTCGCATGGGGCCCGCGGCCCGAGTCGGGGCGGCCCGGGTACCGTAGCCACATGCAACGGTTGCGGACCGCGCGAGGTTCCGGGGGTTGATGGATACGGACGATCGTCTCGCCACCAACCTCGCCCGCGACCTTGACCGAAGCTTCGATGCCCTCGTCCTGGCACACCAGGACCGGCTCTACACCATCGCGTTTCGGATGCTCGGCGATGCTCGCGATGCGGAGGAAGCCGCCCAGGACGCGCTCGTCCGGGCCTACCGCGCACTGGCCACCTACGACGCCGACCGGATCCGTGCGCTGCGGGTCCGCGGCTGGCTGACCACGATCGTGCTGAACCTCTGTCGGACGCGCGGTCTGCGACGCGCCGGGCGTGGCGCACCGCCACTCTCGCTCGACGGCGACGCGGCCCCGGCGATGGAGCCGACGGCGCGGGCCACCGACGCCCCGTCGGAGGTCGCCGAGCGGCACGCCGAGCGCGAGCGCTGGGCCGCACGCCTGGCCGACCTGCCAGCGGCCTACCGGGCCGCCGTCGTCCTGCGCCACGTGGACGGCCTGTCCTACCCCGAAGCGGCGGCCGCCCTCGGTCGTCCCGAGGGCACGGTCAAGGCCCAGGTCCACCGGGGGATCGGCCTGTTACGCACGATGGTCGAGGCGGAGGCCCGCCATGAACTCGAGGAGATGACCGCATGAACCACCTGTCAGCGGCCGGCACCAGCGGGGGGAGCGTCGAGGCCGCTCTTGCCGACCTTTCAGCGACCGCGCCCCCCCGACTCCGGCCCAGCGTCCTGGTCGAGGTGGGTCTGGCGGACGCCTATGCCCGGATCGATTCGCCGATCGGGCCGTTGACCGTTGCCTGGAACGGTCGCGGCGTCGCGACGGTCGACGCGGCCCACGACGACGCGACGTTCGAGGCCCGGCATCGTTCGCTCACCGGGCGCGAGGCATTCGCGGTCGATGCCCTGCCGCCGCGTCTGGCAGACGCGATCACCCGGCGTCTCAACGGGGATCGCCGGGTCCGGATCGAGCTGGACCTGCGCGGCCACAGCCCGTTCGAGCAGGACGTCTGGCGCAAGGCGCTCGAGATCCCGCGCGGCGAGGTCCGTCCGTATGGCTGGGTCGCCGCGGAGATCGGCCGCCCGCGGGCCGTGCGCGCCGTGGGCACGGCCCTCGGCCACAACCCGGTCCCGTTGATCGTGCCCTGCCACCGCGTCGTCCGGACGGACGGTTCGATCGGCCAGTACTCGCTCGGCGGCCCCGACAACAAGCGGACCATCCTGCGCAGCGAAGGCCTCGACCCGGACCGGTTCGAAGCGCAGGCGGCGGCCGGCATCCGCTACACGGGATCGGACACGACGGGGATCGTGTGCCTGCCGACGTGCCGCCACGCCCGACGGACGAGCGACGTGCACCGCGTCGGATTCCGCTCGGTGCGGGCCGCCGCGGACGCCGGGTATCGCCCATGCAAGGTGTGCCGGCCCGATTCGGGGGCGATGCTGGCGGCCTGACCGGCGCCCGCCGAGCCCGGCATCGTATGCTGGGCACTTGGACCACCTGCCTATGCCAACCGAGCCGGCTCGTTCCCCCGACCGCGGGGCGATCTGGCTCGGCCTGCTGGTCCTCTACGTCGTCTGGGGTTCGACCTACCTCGGCATCGCGATCGCGGTCGAGACGATCCCGCCGTTCCTGATGGCCGCCGTCAGGTTCGCGATCGCCGGGACCGTGCTCATGGCCTGGTCGCTGCTTCGGGCGCGGGCGTCGTTCGTGGCCCCGAGTCGCAGGGAGTGGCGTGACACGGTCATCGTGGGCACGTTGCTGCTCGGCGGTGGCATGGGCATGGTCGCGTACGGTGAGCAGACGATCCCTTCTGGCATCGCGGCGCTGCTGATCGCCATGATGCCGGTCTGGGTCGCGATCTTCGGGCGCGGGTTCCTTGGCGAGACCCTGCCGCGCCTAGCCGTCGTCGGTATCGTCGTCGGCTTCGTCGGCGTCACGATCCTCGTCGGTCCGACGATCCTGGGTCAGACGGGTGCGCTCGACCCGGTCGGCCTGGCGGCCCTGATCATCTCGCCGATCGCCTGGTCGCTCGGGTCGCTCTATGCATCACATCGAGCGATCCTGCCGCGCCAGCCGCTGGTCGCGACGGGGACCCAGATGCTCGCCGGCGGCGCCGTCCTGGCCGTGATGGCCGGGCTCACCGGCGAGTTCGGGCGGTTCGATCCCGCCGCGGTGTCGGGCGATTCGATCGCCGCGCTCGCCTACCTGACAGTGATCGGCAGCCTGCTCGCGTTCACCGCCTACGGCTGGCTGCTGCGCGTGGCACCCCTGCCACTGATCGCGACCTATGCCTACGTGAACCCGGTGGTCGCGGTCATCCTCGGCGCAGTCATCCTCAGCGAGCCCATCGATCCTCGAACGCTGGTCGCGGGTGCGGTGATCATCGGCGCCGTCGCGCTGATCGTGACCGCGCGCGGCCGGATGACGGCCCCGGCCCTCAGGTCGTCGGGCGCTCCCAGCCCTGGGCCGGCCACGGCTCGCACCTGAGCGGCCGGTCCTCGCGATAGCCGAGGGCGTAGTCGGCCTGGATGAGCGTGTGGAGCTGGCTCGTCCCCTCGTAGATGACGGCCGCCTTCGAGTTGCGCAGGTAGCGCTCGACCGGGAACTCGTTCGAGTAGCCGTTGGCGCCATGGATCTGGATGGCGTCGAGCGCGCTCTGCACGGCATGCTCGGTGGCGTGCCACTTGGCGAGGCTCGTCTCGCGCGTGTTGCGCAGGCCCTGGTTCTTGAGCCAGCCTGCGCGCCAGACGAGGAGTCGCCCCATCTCGATCCCGGCCGCCATCCTGGCGATCATCTGCTTGACCAGCTGGTGCTCGCCGATCTCCTGGCCGAACGTGCGGCGCTCGTGCGCGTAGTCGACGCTCGCGTCCAGACACGCCTGGGCGAGCCCGACCGCCCCGGCCGCGACCGTGAACCGGCCCTGGTCGATGGCGCTCATCGCGACCAGGAAGCCCTCGCCTTCCTCGCCGATGCGGTGCTCCTCGGGCACGACGACGTCGTCGAGGTTGATGAGCCCGGTATTGCCGGCCCGGATGCCGAGCTTACCGTGGAGCGTGCCGGTCGAGAGGCCGGCCATGCCTCGCTCGAGCAGGAAGGCGGTCACGCCCTTGTGCTGCTTCGATCGGTCGACGGTGGCGAAGACCAGGAAGTGATCGGCGATGTCCCCGAGGCTGATCCACATCTTCTGGCCGTTCAATCGATAGCTCGCGCCGTCGCGGCGGGCGGTCGTCTGGAGCGCCCCGGCGTCGGTCCCCACCCCGGGCTCCGTGAGACCGAACGTGGCGATCTTGTCACCCTTCGCCTGGGGCACGAGCCAGCGCTGGCGCTGGTCGTCGGTGCCCCACTGGAGGAGGGCCAGGGAGTTCAGCCCGACGTGCACGCTCTGCACGACGCGGAAAGAGGTGTCGGCACGCTCGAGCTCCTCGCACAGGAGCGCGAAGCTGAGGTAATCCATCCCACCGCCCCCGTACGCCTCCGGGATGGGCGCGCCCAGGAACCCCTGCTCGGCCATCTTGTCGAACATGGCGCGTGGGAAGCCATCGCCAGTGTCCCAGTCGCGGATATGGGGCAGGATCTCGGCCTCGGCGAAGGCCCGGGCCGCGGCCTGGACGAGCCGGTTCTCGTCGGTGAGGGCGAAGTCGACCATGGATCGCATCGTACGCGGCCGGTCCGCACAGCGTTCCACCTGGGAACACGATCCCGATGGACGAGCGTGGTCGCTCGCCCAGACGGCAGGGAGCGTCGTTCTTGGCACGATCCATGCGGCGTTCACGCTCAGAGCGTTCCCCACAGGAACCCTGCTCGTTGGCAAGCTGGGCGACCCGATACACTCGGTCGATGGAGACCGCCACCTCCCCCGCCCCGCACCTGACCCCGGTCCTGGGCCGCTATTTCGAGCGCGACTGGAGCCACGGCCAGGGTCATCGGCTGTACGACACCGTGGGGCGCGCGTACCTGGATTTCGCCAACGGGATCGCGGTCACCGCGCTCGGGCACGTCCATCCCCGGGTCACGGCGGCGATCCACGAACAAGTCGAGAAGCTGATCGGCCCGATCAACGCGATCGGCTTCACCGAGCCGATCACCAGGCTCGCCGACGAGATCGCGGCCACCTTCCCGGCGTCGCTCGATTCGGTGATGTTCCTGAACTCCGGCTCCGAGGCCATCGACGGCGCGCTCAAGCTCGCGCGTCGGGTGACCGGGCGGCCCGGCATCGTGGCCTTCCGGGGTGGCTTCCACGGTCGGACGTGGGGTGCGACATCCGTCACGAGCTCGAACATCAACTACCGGACGGGCTACGAGCCGCTGCTCCCAGGCGTCCACCTGACGACGTTCCCGGCCGCTTATCGGGGGTTCGGGGGTGACGAGGCTGCGGCGGTCGCCGGCGCGATGGGCGACCTGCGCACCCTCACCTCCACGGAGATCCCGGCGTCATCGGTGGCCTGCGTGCTGATCGAGCCGGTCCAGGGCGAGGGCGGCTTCACGCCCGCGCCGCCAGCGTTCCTCCGGGAGCTCCGGGCGTTCTGCGACGAGCACGGGATCCTCTTGATCGCGGACGAGGTGCAGTCCGGCTATGCGCGGACCGGTCGGATGTGGGCGTTCGAGCACGCAGGGATCGTCCCGGACGTCGTGGTCCTGGCCAAGGCGATCGCCAACGGGCTGCCGCTCTCGGCGATCGTGTCGTCGCGGGAGCTGCAGGAGCGCTGGGGCCGTGGCGCGCATGGCTCCACGTTCGGGGGCAACCCGGTGGCCTGTGCGGCCGGGCTGGCGGTGCTCGAGACGATCCGCGACGAGGCATTGCTCGACAACGTCAACGAGCGCGGGGAGGAACTGCGCGCGGGTCTCGAGCGAATCGCTGCGGAGGATGATCGGATCGGCGATGTGCGGGGGCCCGGCCTGATGGTCGGCGTTGAGTTCGTGCGGGATCGCGCGACGCGGGAACCCGACGGGACGCTCCCCGACCGGCTATCGGCGGCATGTGCGGACGCCGGATTGCTGCTTCTCACCTGCGGCGGTCAGCACGAGGTCGTGCGCTGGATCCCGCCACTCGACGTGACGGCCGCCGAGATCAGCGAAGCGGTCGAGATCTTCGGAGAAACGCTGGCGAGCATCCCGCGCGACGGGCGCGACGGCTGAGGGACACGCCGGGCACGTGAAGAGCGCCCGGGGAGGGACCGGGCGCTCGGAGAAACGTCGCGAAGGAACGTCGGCGGTGGCCGAGCCACGGCCGACGGAGTGGTTAGCGGTTCTGCTGGAGGAACTTCATCACGTCATCAAGACGGAAGCGTCGATCGCCCCGCTTGCAGACGCGATAGAAGGGCAGCTCGCCCCGGTCGCCCAGGCGCTTCACCGTGTTGACATGCAGGTGGAGCATCTCGGCGACTTCGGTCGCGGTGAGCATCGGCCCAAGTTCGTTCATGACCATCGATGCCATGGTTCGGGTTGCCTCAGTTCTTGACGCTTCTCGGCGGCTCCGGTCCCCTGGGGTAGCCAAGGGTAGGGTTCGGCCCGCTTCGAGGCAGACTGTAGGAGTGCGGGGGTGCCCCTCCAAGCCGTACTTTGGGGTAGCCGCCAGTACCACGCGCAGGATCGGTCAGTCGCCGTGGGCGATCCGGCGCGCCTTGGCGGTCACACGCAGGAACTCCGTGAAGTGGCGCCATGGCTGGATGTGCGACGGCTCGCCGCCATAGATCGTCCGGACGGGAACGGCGTCGATCGGCAGCCCGAGCGCGATGCAGCGCGCGATCATCTCGACCTCGAATTCGAAGCCCGTCTCGTCGCTGTCGAGTAGTCGCGCCATCAGCGTCCGACCGATCAGCCGGTAGCCGGATTGGTTGTCAGGAACGGACCGGCCGAGTGCCACGGCCAGCGCGATCCCGCCGGCCACGTTCGACAGCCGTCGGGCCACCGGCATCGACTGCAGGTCACGCTGGCCGATGATGAGCTCCGGCCGGCGTTCCTCGAAGCGGTCGAGGAAGGCGGGGATCTCGGCAGGGTCGTGCTGGCCATCGGCATCGAGCGTCACGACCGCCGCCGCGCCAGCATCGAGGGCATGGCGAAACCCGGTTCGCAAGGCGGCCCCCTTGCCGGCGTTCGGTCGCTGCTGCAGGACCGTCGCCCCGGCTGCCCGGGCGCGGTCGGCGGTGTCGTCCTGGGACCCGTCGTCGATGACGACGACCGGCAGGTGCCCGCTGGCCCCAGCGACGACCGGTCCGATCCGCGGTCCCTCGTCATAGGCCGCGACCAGCGCGAGGATGGGCGCATGCGACGTCGACACCGCCAGAGTATCGCTGCCTCCGGCATTCTCATGACCCACTCAGGAACCACCGTCAGCCTGCACGACAGTCCACGCCATCGATTTCCCGCGAGCGCAAACGGAGACATCTGATGCCATCCGATCGACCAGACACTGCGACCGACGAAGTCGCCTTCTCCACCCGGACGCCCGGGCCCCGCAGGCTACGGGTCGCAGCCGTGGCGGGTGCGGGACTCATCCTCGCGGCCGGAGCCGTCGCGACATCGCTAGCAGCCTCCCCACCTCCCTCTGGCGCCGCGACACCGAACGACCCGGTCTCGGGGACCGTCCTCGCGCCGCTTCCGGGCCTCGACGGCGACGAGCTGGAGCTGGAGCACGGGCGCTTCGGCCGCCACGGCTTCGGCGGGATCACCATCAGCGCCATCAGCGGCTCGAACGTGACCCTCGAGACCGATGATGGCTGGACACGAACCGTCGCCGTGACCGACACGGTCGACGTTACCAAGGGCGGCCAGGACATCGGCGTCTCGGACCTCGCCGTCGGCGACCAGGTGCGGCTCGGCCAGACCCGCAACGCCGATGGGTCCTACACGGTCAATGCCCTCGCGGTCATCGTCCCGAGCGTCCGCGGCGAGGTCAGCGACGTGACGTCGAGCGGGTTCAAGGTGACGGCACGCGGTGGCGCGGTCTGGACCATCGCGGTCAACGCCGCCACGGACTACCAGTTCGGTACGGGCGTTGGCTCGCTGGCGGACGTCACGAACGGTGCGATCGTGGTGGTCCTGGGCACCAGCACCGGCGACAACGCGCTGATGGCGTTGACGGTGCGGGTGAAGGCGGACCGGGCGATCGGCACGGTCACCGCGAAGACGGCTGACTCCATCACCATCCGGACGCGCGGTGGCGAGACCGTCACCGTCCACGTCGATGGCGAGACGTCCTACCGGGTCGCCGGCGTCGAAACTGCCGACCTTGATGACGTCGCGGTTGACATGGCGATCGGCGTATCCGGCCGGACGCGTGCAGACGGCTCGATCGATGCGGATGTCGTCGCGGCCGGGGCCGGGCGGGACTTCCAGCGTGGCGGGCGCGGCGGGCGCGGCGGGTTCGGCGGGGTCGAGGAACCGGCACTCGGTCCAGGCGGCCTCGGCCTCCCGGATCTCGACGTGGACCTGTTCGAGGGCTGACACGCGCGGGCGGGTGCCGCATCTCCCATGGTCGGCAGTACGAAGGGCGGGATTGAATCCGGGTTGCCCGGGCATACGGTGGACCCATGGCCCATGCCGCACGAGCCATCGGGAGCCCGCTATGAACCTGATCCAGGCCTTCGTCGAAGTCGCATTGGTCGCCAGCGGGCTCTTCTTCCTCGCGGCGGCCATCATGGATGGACGGCGCGAAACACGCCCGGCGGGTGCGGCCGATGGCGCCGTGGCTCCCCGCGATGCCGGAGGCGCGACCGCGCTCGTGCCACGGACAATCCGGAGCACTGCGCTCGACTGAGAGCCCGCCACGCCAGCCCTTTGGTGCGTTCGCGGTGCACCCGTTGCTACTGCCCGCGACCGGTTCGGCGGTAATCTTGGGTTCGTAGCGGAGACGAACCAACGATGCCTACGTCCGATGAGCCCGCCGGGGGCGAAAGCGGCCGACGCGCCGGCGCCGGAGGGACTCCCCTGTCGGGAGCGGGCAGCCCGAGACCGGTCCACGACCTCACCTGCGCCAACTGCGGCACCCACAACCGCATCGGAGCGAGCGAGCGTGGTGTCCCCCACTGTGGCAAGTGCGGCAAGCCACTGGCCTGGGTCGTGGACGCCGACGAATCGAACTTCGAGGTCGAGACTCGCGCCCAGCCGACCGTTGTCATCGACTTGTGGGCGCCGTGGTGCGGCCCCTGCCGGTTCGTCTCGCCGATCCTCGACGAACTCGCGCACCAGTACGCGGGTCGCCTGAAGGTGGTCAAGGTCAACGTCGATGAGAATCAGGGATTGGCCCGCCGATACGAGGCGATGAGCATCCCGACGATCGTCGTCCTGCGCGACGGCGCGGTCGTGAACCGGATCGTCGGCGCTGCGCCGAAGGAACAGCTGGAGGCCCAGATCGCGCCCTATCTCAAGCCGCCGAAGGCCAAGGCCGGATTCGCCTCGGCCTGAGGTCCCCGCCTGCTCTGCCAGCGAAAGCTGGCGTCCCCGGCAGGATTCGAACCTGCGACCTTCCGCTTAGAAGGCGGTTGCTCTGTCCACTGAGCTACGGGGACGTGGTAGGCGCGTCAGTGTACGCACGAAGCCGGACCACTCCGCATCGCCACGCTGCAGGGTACGATTGGCCCGCCGGGAATCACTGGTGAGGAGGATGGAATGCCGAAGTTCATGGACGTCCACCACGGGATGCACGGCATCACGCCCGATGCGCTCAAGGCCGCGCATCAGGCCGATCTCGATATCCAGGGCGAGGAGGGGGTGGATTTCCAGCGCGCCTGGGGCGATCCCGATTCCGGGATGGTCTGGTGCGTCTCGGAAGCCCCGAGCGCCGAGGCCGTGCAACGGATCCACGAGCGTGCGGGCCATCCGGCAACAGAGGTCTATCCGGTCCCCGTCGAGGTCTGACCGGCGTTTTCCGGGCACTAGGCGCTCGAGCCGGCGCGCCCATCCACAGGAAGCCCGCCGTGACCCCGGACAAGCCGGAGGCGGCGGGCTTGGCAGGTCCGAGGTGGCCTCTCCGCCGGCGATGGCCGGACGGTGGGGACGGGGCCAGGAGAGGGACCGAACCCCACGGAGTCGACCGAGACCGCCTCCCTGGAGCCCGGGACTTCGACCCGGTTCCGCATGAACCTCGTGCCTGTCCGTAGACTACCGCGCCGACCGCCCGGGGACCAGCCCGGAATGACGATTCGGCCGTGCTACACTCCGCGCCCCATCGCGCCGACGTGACGTCGACATGGCGGGACAGGGAGGTTTCGACTCGCCGATGTCGGCCGGACCGAACCGAGCGCCATCGCGCGCAGCCACCGCGGGTCAGCTCGCGCTGGAACTCCCGCTCGACCTGCCGGCGATCGCCCTCGCACCCGAGTGGAAGGCGCAGCAGCGCCTGTGGGGCCACTCCTTTCATCCGATGTGTTCGTACCTCGCGAGCTTCCCCGCTGCGCTGACCCACGCCTTCATCGCGCGGTACTCGCGTCCGGGTGACGTGGTCCTCGACCCGTTCTCAGGCCGCGGCACCACACCGCTCCAGGCCTGCGCGGAGGGCCGCATCGGCGTCGGCAACGATCTCAACCCGTTCGCCCACCTGCTGACCGCGGCCAAGGTCCGCCCGTCGTCGAGGGCGGCGGCGTCGACACGTCTCACGCAGCTCCGGCTGGCCTGGAACGGGGAGGCGACGACCTGGCTGGCGCTCGCCCTGCGGGTGATCGGCGATCCGGGCGGGACCCCCGTCCCGGGCGCGGGCTCGGGCGATGCATCATCGGAGGATGCGCCGGTCCCCAGCGAAGTCGCGTTGGCGTTCCACCCGGAGACCCTTGCCCAGCTCCTGTTCGTGCGGACGTCGCTGCGCCTTGCCGATCGGACGGACGGCTTCCTCGCCGCCGCCATCACTGGCATCCTCCACGGCAAGAGCGCCAGCTACTTGTCCGAGCTCATGCCGAACACCTTCAGCATGGCCCCGCGTTACGTCCGTGAGTTCGCGGCGCGCACGTCCTTCGCCTCGCCCAGGCGTGACGTCTTCGACGGCCTGGCGGCGAAGCTCGACCGGCTCTTCCGCCAGCCGCCACCGCCGATCGAGGGCGTCGCGCTGCTCGGCGATGCTCGTGAGGTGGCCCCGCGCGCCCGAGCCGCCCTGCGTGAACTCGGCCGCCCGGACCGCGCCCGGCTCGTCGTGACGTCCCCGCCGTACCTGCGGGTCGTGAAGTACGGCTACTACAACTGGCTGCGCACCTGGTTCCTGGGGTTCGATGCCCGCGAGATCGATGCGACCCTCGACGACGCCCACCACCGCGAGCCATACCTCGCCTTCCTGCGCGACGTCCTCGCCGGCCTGCGTCCGGTCCTCGCCGACGACGCCGTGGTCGTCCTCGTGATCGGCGACGTCGAGACCGATCGAGGCCGCCAGATCAAGAGTGGGGTGGGCCTCGCGGAACGCGCGTGGGAGCAGGCGGCGGAGCCCGAAGGCTATCGACTCGCGGGTGTCGCCCTCGACGACGTGGCCGCGCTGCGCAAGATGACGAAGCTGTGGGGATCGGAGGCGGGTCGCGCCACGAAGACCGATCGGATCCTCGTCCTGGGCGCCACCGAAGCGGGCCGTCGTCGGGCGCTGGCCGGAGCGACGCTCGACATCGATTGGGCCTGGCCGCCCCGAGCGCTCCGCGCCATCTGAGGCCCCGACCCGACCGACTCGATACGATGGCCGGGTGACAGCCCTGCCCCGCCCGCTGACCCGACGTCGACGCGCCCGCGCCGCCCGTCCCATCGCCGCGGTCCTGGCCATCGCCGGTCTGGTCGCCATGGCCCCGACCGTCCTCGCCGAGGACATCCTCACGCTCGACGGTCCGGTCACGGACACCAGCGGCGTCCTGGCGGGGAGCGAGGGCGAGATCGACGATGCGGTCGAACGGACCCTCGCGGACCACGCGGCCCAGGTGTTCGTCCTCTTCGTCAACAGCACGGACGGTGTCCCTGCGGCCGACTATGCCGCCGAGACCGCCGTCGACCAACTCGCTCGGCGTCAACGACGCGCTGCTCCTGGTCGCCATCGAGGACCGAACGGACTACATCTGGGTGTCCGACAGCCTCGACCAGATCACCGACGACGAGCTCGACGAGATCATCACCGGCATCCTCGAGCCGGCGCTCCAGGACGGCGCGTTCGTCACGGCAGCCGTCGCGACGGTGGAGGCGCTCGGCGAGGCTGCGGGATCGCCGGCACCGACGGCCGGGCCGATCGTGCCGGGTCCCGTGATCACACCCGAACCGTCGGATCCCGGGTCGAGTGGCGATGCCGGCGGGGTCGGTCTCGGTACGATCCTGGCGCTCGCGCTCATCGGCGGGGGTGGATTCCTCCTCTACCGGCGCTGGCGCGACAGTCGTTCGGCGGATGTCGGAGCGCCCCCACCTTCCAACGCGACGGCGGCCTCGGCCCCGGGCGCGCTCTCGGGTGAGGACCTCGCCCGCCGGGCCAATGCGCTCCTCATCGCGACCGATGAACGCATCCGCGACGCTCGCCAGGAGGTCGATTTCGCCGAGGCCCAGTACGGCCGTGACGAGGTCACGCCGCTGCGAGCCGCCGTCGCGAGCGCCCAGGAGGAGCTGCGGGACGCGTTCACCGTCCGCCAGCGCCTCGACGACGATGTGCCCGAGGATGAGGCGACGCGGGACGCGATGCGGCGTGAGATCGTCGAACGGACTGAGCGCGCGCAGGCCATCCTGGACCGCGAGACCGATCGCATCCGCCAGCTGCGCGATCTCGAACGCGACGCACCGAATGCGCTCGTCGAGCTGCCCGCCAGGATCGAGTCGGTCGAGGATCGTCTGCCGGCGGCACGCTCCGTGGTCGCCGGCCTGCAGCGCTACGCGCCGACCGCGTGGCAGCCCGTCGCCGGCCACCTCGAGGAAGCCGAGAAAGGCCTGGCCGGCGCCCGGAACGCCGTCATCGTCGGCAGTGCGGCGATGAGCCGTGCGGACCGTTCCGAGGTCGCCATCGCGACCCGCGAAGCGCTCGAGGGCGTGACCGGGGCCGCCGGCCTGCTGGACGCGATCGACAAGGTCGCGGCCGAGATCACGGAGGCCGAGCGGCGCATCCCGGGCGAGCTCGCCGAGGCAGAACGGGATCTCGCGGAGGCACACACGGCCGTTGGTGGCGACGGAGCCGGCGGTGCGGTCGAACCCCTGGTCCAGACCGGGATCGGCGACGCGCAAGGCGCCCTGGAGGCCGCCCGGCGTGCGGCCGTCGCCGTCCCGCTCGATCCCGTCGAGGCGCTTCGTCAGGCCACCGAGGCGCACCGCCGGGCCGACGCGCTGCTCGTGGCCGCCCGCGACGCAGCCGACGCCCGAGCTCGCCTGGTGTCCGCGGTGGACTCGTCGATCCGGACCGCCGCCGCGGAGGTGGACCGGGCCGCGACGTTCATCGCCTCGCGTCGGCGGGGCGTCGGTGACACCGCCCGGACCCGGCTCGCCGAGGCAGACCGTCTGGTCACGGAAGCGTCGGCCTTGGCCGCGACCGACCCGACGAACGCGCTCGAGGTGGCCCGCCGCGCGGGGGCGCTCGCCCAGGAGGCGTACCGCCTCGCCCAGACCGATTTCGACGACTGGGACCACGGCGGACCCGGCTGGGGACAGCGGGCCGGGAGCGGCGACCAGACCGCAGAGATCCTCGGCCAGATCCTGGGCGGGGTGCTCGGCGGGGTCATCCGGGGTGGCGGTGGTGGCTGGGGCGGTTCGCCGTGGGGTTCCGGCCCTCGTCGGGGTGGCGGCGGGCTCGGTGGCCTCGGCGGTGGATTGGGCGGAGGCTGGGGCGGAGGCGGGGGCTTCGGTTCCGGCGGATTCGGTGGTGGCGGAGGCGGCGGTGGCGGTCGTGGACGAGGCGGTCGCTGGTAACGCGGATCCGCGCTTTGCGCGGTCGGCCACCCGCGCCGTACCGTATCGACACGAATCGACTTGAAGGAGACACGACCGATGGCACAGACCTCGATCCTTGGCCGCATCGGACAGCTCGTCCGGGCCAACGTGAACGCCATCCTCGACAGCGCCGAGGATCCGGAGCGGATGCTGGACCAGCTGGTCCGCGACTTCACGAACAACATCGCCGAGGCCGAGGAGGCCGTCGCGCAGACCATCGGCAACCTTCGGATGATCGAGGACGACGCCCGGGAGGCCCGCACTGCGTCGGCCGAGTGGCTGGACAAGGCCAAGGCCGCGTCGCGTCGCGCGGACGAGCTGCGCGGCGAGGGCAACACCGCCGAGGCCGACCGGTTCGACGAGCTCGCAAAGATCGCCCTTCGTCGGCAGGTGAGCTTCGAGGCCACGGCCACGACGCTCGAGACGCAGGTCGCGTCCCAGACCGAGCTCGCCGACAAGCTCAAGGACGGCCTCAACAAGCTGCGGGCGAAGCGCGAGGACCTCGTCAACAAGCGCGATGAGCTCGTCAGCAGGGCGAAGATGGCCCAGGCGCAGTCCCAGGTCCAGTCGTCACTGCAGAGCGTCTCGGTCATGGATCCGACCAGCGAGATCTCGCGCTTCGAGGAGCGCATCCGCCGCCAGGAGGCCCAGGTCCGAGGGTCGTGAGGAGGTCGCGGCGTCGTCGCTCGAAGAGCAGTTCGCGTCGCTCGACTCCGACGAGGATGAGCTGGAAGTCGAGGCCCGGCTCGCGGAGCTCAAGTCCGCCGGCTGAGACCAGGCACCCTGGGGCGCGGTCGGGACGCGGTCGAGACCGCGGTCACGGCGGGCGCCGCGGTCTCGGGCTGGACCCATAGAATGCCGCCATGGAGCAGATGTACCACCCGTCGGACCTGGCCGCGATGGACCCGCTCGTCCTGCTGAAGAACCTCGACCACGTCCGGATGACCAGCCGGCGGCTCTCGTACATCCTCCAGCAGCAGGTCCACCTGTACACGCCCGAGGCGAACGAGCTTCGCGAACAGATCGACCGCTATGTCGAGGCGGAACGCCAGATCGAGGGCGAGATGGCGAGGCGCAAGATCCGCGCCTGACAAGGCATCCGGGGACAAACGAAAAGCCTCGCCGATCGGGGGCTCGGGCGAGGCTCTTCGAAGGATGAGTGCGGTACCGAATCAGGCTCCGGCGGGCACCACGGCGTAGCGAGCGGCTGGCTCACTCCCTCGAGCGGGCTCCACGGGAGATCGGATGACGACATCGACCACGGGCTCGACGATCGCCGCGATCGCTGCTGGGGCGTCGATGACGTCGTCGGCGACTGGCTCGATGACGACCGTCATCGGCCGGCGCGCCGCCTGCTCCTCGACCACGATCCGGGTCGAGAGTGCCGCGAGCGCCGGCATGTCGAAGAGACTGAAGCCGATCCCATATGCGGCGAGGTCATCGGCCACAAGGCCGCGAAAGAGTCCACGCGCCGCGACGGCGCACATCTCGTCGTAGAGCTCTGGCCAACCCACGCGCCGGCGGTGATAACAGAAACGGATGAATTCGACCGCGTCAGGGTCGGGTTCCCGCGTGGTGGCAGTCCGAAGATCCATCGATGGCGTGCCCTCCCTTCGATCCTTGGGCGTGCGAGGGCCCCAGTCTCCGCCGCGCGCTCGTTCCTCTCGGCGTCGGGAAATCAGGCCGGCTGGTCGTCGGACGCGGCGACGGACGGTCGGACCAGGCTTCCCGGGTACCGGCCGATCTCTTGCTGGGGCTTGTCGGCGACCGGTATCGGGCCATCCTATGCCTGTCGGCCCCTCGTCGGAAAGGGGGCTTGTCCACGACTTCGTCCACCAACTTGTCCACACGAACGCGCGTTCACCGAACATGCGTGCTGAACGTGCTCGGCGCTGGACAGGCGCCCTTGTCGAACGCACCGGGCTCGCCTCCTCCGGTGCGACGCAAGGTACGCTAGGGTCCAGCGGGTCCGCTGCCAGCGAGGGAGGAACATGCCGGGACCGGTCGTCAGCGTCGTCATCGTCTCCGACTACGCCGGCGGCACCCCAGGCTCACTCGACGACTTCCGCCACTGCCTCGCTGCGCTGGCCGCGCAGGACTTCGACGAACCGGTCGAGTTCCTGCTCTCCGAATGGGAGGGCTTTCGCGACCGGATACCGGCGGAGCTCCAGCAGTTGCTCCCGTCGCTCCAGTTCGTCTTCTCGGACGCGCGGACGTCGTTCGACCTGAAGAATGAAGGCGTTCGCCGGGCGCAGGCGCCCCTCGTGGCGATCCTGGACGCGGACTGCGACCCGGCTCCCGGGTGGCTTCGATCGGCCGTGGACACCCTGCGAGCGCACCCCGAAATCGGTGCGGTCAGCGGGCGGAGCCTCTCCCCCGGACGGACCCGCATGGCAAGGATCGTGTCTCTGGCCGGTCGCGCGGTGGGCGACGAGGGATCGGCGGGACCGACCCGTCACGTGGCGCTCAACAACATCGCCTACCGTCGAGCGGTCTTCCTGCAGAATCCGCTCTCATCGGTGGCCGGGTCGTGCGGGTTTGCCGCGCACAGCCAGGACCTCCTGCGGGCGGGCCACCGGCTCTATTTCGACCCAGGGATGGTCGTCGTCCACGACGACATGGACATGACGGCAGTGCGCGACGTCCGGCGCCAGATGGGGCTGTCCATCGTGCTGAGCCGCCTGGTCGATCCGCAGCACCCGCACGCCTGGCTCGTCCGACTCCGCTACGCGTCCATCCCGATCTTCGTGGCGGCAAAGACCCTCCTCACCTCAAGACGCATCGTCGCGAGGCGGGCTGCGCAGGGCGTGCACTGGTACGAATTGCCGGTCGCATTCGCGGTCGGGTTCCACCGTCACCTGCTCGAGATCCCCGGCATGGTCATGGCGTTCCGCGGCCAGCCGATCCGGCGAACGAGTTTCCGCTGAAGCGGTCCCGGTCGCGCTCCCGCTCCGGTCCCCGAGGTTGACGATGGGACCCAGGGTCTCGGTCGTCATCCCGGTCTACAACGGCTCGAACTTCCTCGCGGGGGCGATCGACAGCGCGCTCGCGCAGACGTGGCCGAATACCGAGGTCCTGGTCGTCGACGACGGATCCGACGATGGCGGGGCGACCATGCGGATCGCCCGCTCGTACGGCGATCGGATCCGGGTCCTCAGCGCCGATCATCGCGGTGTTTCGGCGGCCCTCAATGCCGGGATCGCGGCCATGACCGGCGAATACTTCGCGTGGTTGAGCCACGACGACATCTACGATCCGCACAAGCTCGCGCGGCAGGTGGCGGCGCTCGAGCGGCACGGACCGGACGCCATCGTCTACAGCGACTACGAACTCGTCGGCCCGGACCTGCGCCGGATCAAGACGAAGGTCATGCCCGACCTGGCACCGGCGGCGTTCCGCCTCTGGCTGATGACGAACTCCGCCCTGCACGGCTGCACCGTCCTCGTCCCACGATCGTGTTTCGACGGCAAGCTGTTCGACGAGCGCCTGTCGACCACCCAGGACTTCGACATGTGGTTCCACCTGGCGCGCCACCATCGCTTCGTCCGCGTCCCGGAGATCCTGCTGAAGTACCGGATCCACGGCCGGCAGGAGAGCTGGACGAACCCGAAGCGCATCGAGGAGGGCAACCGGCTTCTGATCGGCTTCCTGGAGGACATCGCTCCGAGCGAACTGCAGGCGGCGACGCAGCTGTCCCCCTCGACGGTCTACCTGCGGGCCGCCGTCCGCTTCAAGGTGCGCGGGTACGCGGAGGCCGCGGCCCGTGCGCTCGAGCTGTCTCGAGTGGCCGATGGATCACGCTTCGCGCGGTTTTCCCCGGTCCGACTCGCCACCCTGGCCGCCTACCACGTCGCGAACCCGGCCCTTCGGCCGATGTACTGGTGGAAGCGGCTCCACCTTCGTGAGACGCGAGTCCATGGATCGGCGTCCCCGCGCATGGCGGGAGCCCGGGCCGGCACCCGTCCATCGCCGGATCCGGCCTCCGACACGTGAGCGCCGAACGAACGCGGGTCCTGATCCTCGGTGCCACGGGCATGCTGGGCCACACCCTGTTCGAGCGGCTGTCGGATCACGCGGAGCTCGAGGTCCACGCGACGGTCCGCGACCCCGAGCCCCTGGAGGGGCACATCTCGCCTGACCGGCAACGCTCGATCCATCCGGGCGTGGACGCGGCCCGCGTGGAGACGATCCAACGAGTCATCGCCGAAGTCCGGCCTGCCGTCCTCGTCAACGCCGTCGGCATCGTCCGCCAGGTCCCGGCCGCCCGGGATCCGCTGGTGTCCATCGAAGTCAATGCGCTGCTGCCACACCGGCTGAGCCGGCTGTGCTCGAACGCCGGCGTCCGGCTCATCCACATCGGGACGGACTGTGTGTTTTCCGGCGCGATCGGGAACTACGCGGAGGATGCCCGACCGGATCCGGTCGACCTGTACGGACGGACGAAGCTCCTGGGTGAGCCCGGGGACGGCGCGCTCACGCTGCGAACCTCGATCATCGGGCACGAGCTGCGCAGCCGCCACGGATTGCTCGAGTGGTTCCTCGCACAGGAGGGGACGGTGCCCGGCTTTCGCCGGGCGGTCTTCTCCGGCCTCCCGTCGGTCGAGCTGGCCCGCGTCGTGGCGAAGGTCGTCATCCCAGACCCGGGGCTTGCCGGGGTCCTCCACCTTTCCTCGGCACCCATCTCGAAGCTGCAGCTTTTGGAGCTCATCGCCCGCCGCTACGACCATCCCCTCGAGATCGTGCCGGTCGACGAGCCGGTGCTGGACCGGTCGCTGGATTCGACGCGCCTCCGGGCCTCGACCGGGTACCGACCACCCGCCTGGCCGGACCTCGTCGACGCGATGTTCGAGGACGCGGTCGAGCGCTACCCCGTTCGCTTCAGGACCCCCGTCCGGTAACGATCCCGGCGACCACGGTGCTCACGTCACGGACCAGGTACTCGGGCGGCGGCGTCCAGTCAGGTGGCGCGGCCAGCGCCACCTGCACCGCACCCACGATGGCGTCGGGCTCGGCTCCGCTGAGCCGCGTGCTGCCGACCTCGATGGTTTCGGGTCGCTCCGTGACGTCCCGCAGGATCACGGACGGGACCTGGAGCAGACAGCACTCCTCCTGGACGGTGCCCGAATCGGTCAGGACGCACGACGCGGTGCGCTCGAGGTGCACGAAGTCGAAGAGTCCGACGGGATCGATCGCGAGGATCCCGTCACGCTCGCCGACTGCGGTCCCGGCCTCGTCGAGCAGGGACCTCGTCCGAGGGTGAACGCTCCACACCAGCGGTAGCTCCAGCTCACGATGGAGCCGGCGGAACGCAGCGACGAAGCTCGCGAGCCGATGGGGCACGTCCACGTTCTCGGCCCGGTGGAGCGACACGAGCAGGAAACGGCCGGACGCCAGCCCAAGCCGCGCGATCGCGTCGCTGCGGTCGATCCGGTCGGCGTAGAAGTCGAGGACCTCGCGGATCGGATTGCCGGTCACGCGGATGCGTTCCGACGGGATCCCCTCGCGCAGAAGGTTGGCGCGGCTGCCCGCCGTGTACGGAAGGAGCACGTCACTGCTGTGGTCGACGATGCGTCGATTGACCTCCTCAGGGACCCGGTCGTCGTAGCAGCGGTTGCCGGCCTCCATGTGAAAGACGGGGATCGACATCCGCTTGGCCACGAGGGCGGCGAGGGCACTGTTGGTGTCGCCCAGGATGAGGACACTGTCCGGTCGCTCGGCGGCCAGCACCCGCTCGGTCGCGACCAGGATGCGCGCGACCTGCTCCATCGTCGTGGCGCCCCGACAGTCCAGGGCGTGGTCGGGGGCCCGCACGCCCAGCTCGTCGAAGAAGATGTCGCTCAGCAGCGGCTCGAAGTTCTGGCCGGTGTGGACGAGCACGTGGTCGCACTGCGCGTCGAGCAGCGGGATCAATCGGCTGAGGCGGATGATCTCGGGTCTCGTCCCGAGGATCGTGACGACCTTCAATCGGCAGCCGCGGGCCGGCGCCTCAGTCCGAGCCCGGGCCGGTCGGCCAGGCGCCAGCGCTTGTCGGGCCCCAGCCCCAGCCCCTCGAACGGGTCGTCCGCCAGCAACAGGTTGCCGTCGAGGTCGACCCATTCTGCGAGCGACGCGACGACGGCCGACGCGGCGATCCCGACCGACGTCTCCTCCATGCAGCCCAGGAACGTCCGGAAGCCGAGCTCGCGCGCGCGCCCGAGCATGTGGGCCGCCGCCTGGATGCCGCCGCACTTCGCGAGCTTGACATTGACGCCTGCCACCACGTCGACGAGCGCCTCGAGATCCTCGGGAAACACACAGCTCTCATCGGCGACGATCGGCAGCGATGACCGCTCCTGGAGCCAGGCGAGGTCCCGGTAGGCCCTCGCCCGGAACGGTTGCTCGATGAGTTCGACCCCGAGATCGACCAGCTCGGGCAGCAAGGCCTCCGCGTCCGCACGCGTCCAGCCCGTGTTGGCGTCGACCCGGAGCGGCCCGGAGAAGACCTCGCGGACCGCGCGAAGCGTCGCCAGATCCGACGGGCCGCCGCATTTGATCTTCAACGCCGGGAAGTCGGCCGCACGGCCCGCTCGCTCGGCGACCACCGCCGGCTCATCGATCCCGATCGTGAAATCGGTCGGCGGCAGGTCCGCCGGCAGTTCGAGGATGACGTGGACAGGCAGGTCCAGGATCTTGCCGACCAGGTCGTGGAGGGCGATGTCGATCGCGCACTTGGCCGCCCCGTGGCCTCGGATCGCGCTCCGCAGTAGGGCCCCGGCGATGACCAGGCCGTGCTTCGTCGGTTCGAATCCGCGCGGCTGGTCGAGCTTCTCGAGCAGCAGCGGAAACACGGCCGCCATCGTGTCGGGGGTCTCGCCGTAGAACCGGTCGGGATAGCCTTCCCCCACCCCGACCAGATCGGGGTAGTCGCTGTGACGCAACTCGACGACGACCGTCGTGATCCGTGTCCCCTCGGTGTGCTCGGATCGCGCGATCCGGAACGGGTCGCGCAGGGCCAGCGACAGGACCTCGTGCGTGAGCGTCAGATCCACGGCAGCGCCTCGACCGCATCACGGACGGCCGGCCACAGCCGCTCGGCGCCGAACCGGACCGGGTCGTCGGCCGGCAACCCGGTCTCGGCCGCGATCGCATCGACGATCGTGCGGGCTTCCTCATCGGACGGATAGAGCGACGTGTTCAGCGCCAGCGCCACGACCCTCGATGGTGCCACCAGCCCCGCGATCCGCTCGTGGATCTCGATGAACGGCGCGAGGTCCGCGATCGGGAAGGAGGCGTCGGGGAGGTGCGTGAAGTCGTGCTCCGTCAACCCAGGCTTGTGGACGAGGATCATCGCGTGGGGCGTGGCGCCGTGGATGAGGCCCATCGTCACGGCGCTATAGGCCGGATGGTCGATGGACCCCTGGCCCTCCACGATCACCCAGTCAGCCCGCGCCTCGCCCTGCTCGACCAGCCACTCGACCGTCCCGTTGGTGAAATCGCTGATGACCCGGTCCACGGCGACACCCCAGCCTTCGATCATGATCCCCGTCTGGCCGGTCGGCACCATCGCTGCCGAGGCCCCGTCGCGGCGGGCCGCGGCCACCAGCTCCAAAGCGACGGACATCTTGCCGATCGCACAGTCCGTCCCGACGGTCAGGATCACGCGCTTGCCCGGCGCATGTCGCCGACCGATCGCCGTCTCCATGCGGTCGGGCGGTCGCCGGTAGTCGATCAGTCGAACCCCGGCGGCCTGCGCCGCGGCGGCGAACTCCGGGTCGTCGCCGACGAACTCGTGCAGGCCGGAATGGACGTCGAGCCCCGCGCGGATGGCCTCGAGGATCGTCGCTCGCCACGTCGCCGGCAACCGCCCGCCCGTGGGAGCGATCCCGATGAGCAGCCCGTCGGGGCGCACCCGGCCGTGGAGCGTCTCGTCCAGCGTGCCGACGAACGGCACGTCGTACCCGGAAAGCAGCTCATGCAAATTCCGCCCGGCCATCGTGGAATCCAGGATCGCGAGGATCTGGTCGTGGCCGTACCGGATGACCCCGAGGGCCGTCTTGGCATCGTGGAGGCCGAACTGGCCCTCGGTCAGGATGACGAGTCGGCGCGGCTGGGTGGCTGGCTCTGACACGCTCGGAGTCTACGGAACCGGGGACGCCCCCGGGTCACCGACCTGCGACGGACGCGCGTCGCGGCCATTGACAGCCCATCGCCCGACGCTAGGATGCGGTCAGCCGAGGTCTCGGGGCCCCGTGCCACTGGAGCGTGACGCGGGTGAGGGAGGGGGCCATGAGCGGGACGTGCAGGGTCTGTGACGAGCCGGCCACCAGGACGATCGGCGCGTACGCCTTCTGCGATCGACACTTCGAACGGGCCAACCACGAGCGTCGGGGCGGATGGCAGGCCGATATCGCCTCGATCGTCCTGCTCATCGGGTTCGTGATCGTCGTGTACGCCATCGACGCGTTCCTCCAGCCTCGCTTCTCCGGGCCGGCGCTGACCTTGATCGGGCTCGTGCTCGCCATCGTGCCGGCGGCCATCTGGCTGGGGTTCTTCTACCGGCGAGATCGCCTCGAGCCGGAACCGCGAACGATGGTGCTCGGCGAGTTCGTCCTGGGTCTCCTCGTCGCGACGGCGATCGGCATCCCGCTCGTCGACCAGGTCTTCGATGTCGGCAGCTGGCTGTTCGCCTCGCCGCTGGTCCACCTGGCCGGCGGCATCTTGATCGTCGGCGTGACCCAGGAGGCGCTGAAGTACCTGACGGTCAGGCTGTCGGTCTACGGCTCGCGAGAATTCGATGAACGGACGGACGGCATCATCTACGGCACGGCCGTCGGGCTCGGCTTCGCGACAGCGCTCAATGTCGCGTTCGTCGTCGAATCGGGTGGCGTGGACCTCGGGACAGGCACGATCCGAATCGTCCTGACGTCCCTCGCCCACGCAAGCTTCGGAGGCGTGATCGGGTACTTCCTTGGCCGCCAGAAGCTCGAGCCGCGCCCGGTGTGGTGGATGCCGGCCGGTGTCGCGCTCGCGGCCACCCTGAACGGGATCTTCTTCTTTCTACGCAGCACGGTCGGCCGCGGCACGATCGAGGGGCCACTCGACGCCGTGGCGCCGTGGATCGGACTCGTGATGGCCGCCATCGTGGCGGCGGCCGTCACGGCCGCGTTGTCCGCCCTGATCCGGCGCGACCTCGCCCACGGGGCAGCCTCGGGGACGGGGGCCTCGTCATGAGCGCCGCGGCAGGCACGCCCGCCGGCACGCGGGACCGGCACGAAGCGCGATCGTTCGCGGCGGTCGTCGTCCTCGTCGGTATCGCGCTCATCGCCGGCATGCTCGTGCGCCTGAACGTCGTCGGCGCTGTCCAGCGCGTGGACCAATCCGGCCTCGGTGTGGAGCTCCCAGCCGATTGGATCGTCCTGCCAGCCGCAGGCGATCGGCTCATGACCGCGTTCGACCCGCTGGACCCCGACCTTCGCTACGGCGTCGCGGCCATCGATGGCGAGGCCGCCGTCGATGGCGCGCCGGGAACGACCCTCACCCCGGAGGACGCGGCCGCACTCCGTCTGCGCGACCGGAGCCAATTGCTTGAGGGCTTCGCCATCTCCGAGGAGGGCCCGGGCACCCTCGGGGCGGTCCCGACGTACTGGGTCCGCTATGCGTTCGTCGATCAGGCGGCCGGTGAGGCAACGCCGATCGAGGCCATCGAGCACTACTTCCCGGCGGGCGCCCTGTTCCCCGCGGAAGACCGTGTCCTCGCGGTGATCCTCGAAGCGCCGCCCGACGATTTCGATGCCGCCGTCGCGGACTACGAGCGCTTCGCAGGCGCCCTCGCGGAACGAGCCGGGGCGGGCGCTGCGGTGGAGCACGTGGTCGCCCGTGCGGCGGGGGGCCCTCGGCTCGCGTCCATCGGGGGCGCCCTCGGCGCGGCCCCGTCGCAGCCAGCGGCGATCGCGGACCTCGTCAACGCGACCGTCCAGATCCTGATGGTGGCGACGATCGGTGGCCAGGAGCAGGTCTACGGCTGGGGCTCGGGCACCATCGTGTCCGCCGACGGGCTGATCCTCACGAATGCCCACGTCGCCATGCCGACGGCAGCCGGACTCGGCGTGTTCGAAGCAGATCCGACGCCCGCCGTCGACCCCGAGGACCTGATCGTGGCGATCATCGAGTCCGAGGACCAGCCACCGGTGCCGACCTATCGGGCGACCGTCGTCACGGCCGATGGCTACCTCGACGCAGCCGTCATCCGGATCGACCGCGACCTCGAGGGCCGGCCGCTGCCGGCTGGCAGTCTCGACCTGGCGCCGGTACCCGTCGGCGACTCGGACGCTCTCCGCGTCGGCGATCCGCTCACGGTCGTCGGGTTCCCGGGCATCGGTGGCAACACGGTGAGCCTGAGCTCCGGCCGCGCGAGCGGGTTCCTCGGCGACGAGCGGATCGGGGATCGAGCGTGGATCAAGACAGACGCGGTCGTCAGCAGCGGCAACTCCGGCGGCCTGGCCGCGAACGAGGCCGGCCAGCTGGTCGGCATCCCGACACGGGCACAGGACGACGCCGGAGGCTACTCGTGGGTCCGGCCGATCGCCCTGGCGATGCCGCTCGTCGAAGCGGCACAGGGCGGCCGACGCTCCGTGGACAGCGCCTACCTCGTTCCGGGCACCGGACGCGAACGCCTCACGCTGGACGCCTGGACGGACAGCGACACCGACTGCCCTGCCACGAACCGGGTGACGGCGTACCCGTCGGGGACCGCCAACGTGGTCGCCTCGCTCACGCACACCGGGTTCGCGAGTGGCGAGGATGTCGTCAGTCAATGGCGACTGAATGGCGAGGTGGTCCTTCGTGGCGGGTTCCGGCTGGGCCAGGGCGCCGAGAACGGCGGCTGCCTGTTCGGCTATGTCTACTCGGACCGCGGGCTCCCTGACGGGACCTACCTGCTGGAGGTCTTTGCGGGCCCGACGCTACGGGCGATGACGACGGCGCAGACGACGATCGGCTCGGTCGGCACCAGCGGCTCGGCGTCCCTCAGCGGTCGGGTCATCGACGCCGACAGCGGCAAGCCGGTCCCGGGGGCCGTGGTGTTCCTCCTTGCCCCGGGCACCGACCTGCAAACGTGGTTCAACAGCCCGCAGGAGGGCCAGATCGTGTCATTCGCGAAGACCGGCGCCGACGGTGCGTTCGTGGCCCACGGTCTCAGCGTCGGCGACTCCTACCCTGCCCTCGCCATGGCCGATGGGTATGTGGCCGCCGGCGGCACCATCGGACCGATGATCGAGGGCGACAACGCGCTGATCGATCCGATCTCCATCACCCGTGTCGCACCGTAGGCTTCCTTCACTCGCGGGACTGGCGAAGCGTTCGTTCTGGCTGTTCTTCGGTGGGATCTGGCTCCTCGTCGGCGTCGTGATGCTGGTCGTCGGGACCGGCATGGCGTTCGAGGAGCGGGCATGGAGCTCGGAAGCGGTGCGGACGACCGGGATGGTCCTGGCCAAGGACATCGTCCCGGCGGACTCGGATTCGAGCACGCAGTACCGAGTCCGCTTTCGCTTTGCTACCGATGACGGGACGAGCGCCGAAGGCGATCAGGCCGTCGCGGTCGAGACCTGGGAGGGGTTGACCGAGCGGGGTCCCGTGACGGTCTACTATCGCCCGTCGTCGCCCTCCTCGGCCCGCCTCGATCCCGGTTCGGGACTGCTCGGGCCGGCCATCTTCCTGGTCTTCGGCGTGGTCCTGGGTGGAATCGGCGGCGTGCTGGTCCTGCGCGCGGTCCGGGGACTGATACGCGCTCGACGCATGCTGCGTTCCGGTGTCGATGCCGAGGGGACCGTGACCGGCGTCGAACAGACGAGTGTCACGTTCAACAGGCGGCCACAATTCCGCGTTCGCTACCGATACCGCGACCGGGACGACAAGGAGCATGTGGGCGACAGCGGGTACCTCGACTGGGAGGAGGCAACCAGCTGGAACGAAGGCGACCGTGTTTCGATCCGGTACGACCCGCGACGGCCGAGTGAGAGCCTGTGGGTGGGGAGGATCGAGACATCGTCACTCGAGGCCGAGAAGCCTCCACGGATCGTCGACGCGCCGCCAAGCTGAGGCGTCACTCGACCGCCAGATCGTCAATCGTCCGCAGCTGGCTCGACGGGTCGCGGCGGGATTCAGTCCGCGATCGAAAGGGCCCCCACGTCGAACCGATCGAGGATGGCCTGATAGGTCCCGTCCCCGATCATGGCCTGGAGGGCCTCGTCCACGGCCGCTCCGAGCACCGGGTGGTCCTTGGCGAGTCCGATGCCGTTGCGGATGGGCGGCAACGCGATCGAAAGCTCGAAATCGTTCGGTCGGTCCGTGGCCACGAAGTCGCTCCCGATGTAGGCATCGGCGTTGCCCGTCGCAAGGGCCTCGGCTGCCTCACCGTCGGCCTCGAACTCGCGCAGGTCGACCATGGGCTGACCGGCCGCGGCGCAGTCTCGATCGATGCCATCGCCGCTGTGGTCGCCCTGACCAAGCACCAGGTCGACATGGGTCGAACCAGTCTGGACGGCGAGGACCTTGCCGCAGAGATCGGACAGTCGCACGATCCCAGCCGGATTCCCTCTCCGCACGACCACGTGCTGCACGCCCTGCAGGTAGGGCAGCATGTCGATCGTCTCGAGGCGGGTCTGGGTGATGTGCTGCGACGAGATGCTCATATCGCAGGCGCCCGTCGCCACCGCGTCGATGAGTTCCTCGAACGGCGTCTCACGAATCTCCGGTGCGAGCCCGACGCGGCCGGCGATCTCCTGCGCGAGCTCGATGTTGACGCCGGCAGGCTTGCCATCGTCGTCCATGAAACCCATCCGCCCCGGCCGGAGGTTGGCGCAGTAGATCAGGCGACCCGGAGTGACCAGTTCCGCTTGGATGCCGGCGGGGACCGGGCTCGCGGGCTGCGACGGTTTGCTCGAAGCCGAGGTGGCGTTGCCGGTGGATGGCGCCACCGGTGGGTTCGCGGCCACGAGGTCCGGTGTCGGGCTCGCGGCACTCCCGCCACACCCGGCAACCAGGATTGCCATGAGCACCATTCCAAGGCATCGTGCGGACGCGAAGCGACGCTCGGGCATCGGCGGCTGGTGTCTGGCTGTCACGCGCTGAGTCTACGGTCATTGAGGAGGTCGCCGCGATCGTGAAATGGCGCGTAGAGTTGCGCCGGTGAGCTTCGACGTCGCCGCAGAAGCCTATGACCGCTTCATGGGCAGGTACTCGATCCAGCTCGCACCGCAGATGGCGGATCTCGCCGGCGTTCGAGACGGCCGACGCGTGCTCGACGTCGGATGCGGCCCAGGGTCACTCACGTCCGAGCTGGTTTCGCGCGTCGGAGCCGCCGCCGTCTCGGCCGTGGACCCATCCGAGCCGTTCGTCGCGGCCGCTCGGGCTCGGAATCCTGGTGCGGAGGTCCTTCAAGCGTCGGCCGAGCGACTGCCATTCGCCGACCGGACCTTCGACGCTGCGCTCGCGCAGCTCGTCGTCCATTTCATGGCGGACCCGGTCGCGGGATTGCGGGAGATGGCGCGGGTCACTCGGCCCGATGGCGTCGTCGCCGCCTGCGTCTGGGATCATGCCGGTGGCGGCGGCCCGCTGAGCGTTTTCTGGCGCGCCGCGCACGAGCTCGACCCGACGGTCCGCGACGAATCACGCCTCGCGGGCGCGCGCGAAGGCCACCTTGCGGCGTTGCTCGAGTCGGCGGGGCTGCGCGATATCGAGCAGTCGACCGTCTCGGCCGCACTCGAGCACCCGAGCTTCGACGAGTGGTGGGAGCCGTACACCCGCGGCGTCGGCCCGGCGGGTTCGTACGTGGCCGGCCTGGACGCTGAACGGCGGCGCCGGCTCCGCGAGAAGTGCCGCATTCTGCTCCCTGACGCCCCGTTCGTGCTGACGGCCCGAGCCTGGGCGGCCCGGGGACTCGCCTAGGACGAGCACCCGCCGGGTGGCTACCCGGTGCCGGTCGTTCGCGATCGAACAGATAGGCTGCCCATTCGCTCTACGGATCGGGCCGATGAAGGGCGGGATTGGTACCGCATACCGGATTCGAACCGGTGATCTCCGCCTTGAGAGGGCGGTGTCCTGGGCCTCTAGACGAATGCGGCGCAGTCACGAGGTGGTCGGAGACCCCCGTCGCCGGGCGAAGGATACCAGCGAGTCGGCGAAGCCTCAACCGCCGCGGTAGGGCGACCGGGGCTTGGGGGGCCTACAGCCTGTGTGTCTCGAGGAAGACCCGGATCGCCTCAGCCACCTGCCCATGGCTCTCTTCGCCGGCCACCAGGCCGAAGTGCGAATGCGCGCCGAATGGCTCGAACTCGGCGCCGAGCCATTCGGCGAGTCGCTCGGCATCGTCGAGGCTGATCGTCCGATCGAGCCCGCCGGCGATCACGAGCCGCGGCACGTGGGCAACCACTCGCCGATCGATGGGCACGCCGGCCAGGACCTGCCGCCGCGCGGCGCCGGCCTCGTGGGGCTTCTGGCCCAGCAGGTGCTGGATCTTCAGGATGTCTGCCAGGGTGAGGTCGCGATCGTCGCGCAGGAGCTTCTCGGGCAGCGTCTCCCAACCGATCATGCCGCGGCCGTAGACCTCGCCGATGTCGCGCAGCTCGTGTGGCCGCGCCGGTTCGCGCAGGTCGCGTGGCAGTCGGGGCGCAAGCAGGATCAGGCCCGAAATCGCGACCCGCTCGGCGGCCTTCAGCGCGAGCAGCGCGCCCATCCCGTGCCCGATCGCGACTGTCGTGGGTCCTAGCCGGTCCAGCCCGGCGACGACGTCCTCCGTATACGTGTCGAACGACAGCGTTGCCGGGTCCGCGGTCTGCGACCAATAGTGATTGCGCAGATTGAGGGCGTGTCCTTCCCAGCCACGACCAGCGAAGTACCCCAGGTAGCGCTCCCACAGCCACGAGCCGGCCAGCTCGCCGTGGATGAACATGAGGGGCTTCCGCCGTGAGCGGCGTTCGGGCAGCCACGACTCGATGTAGATCCCGCGGTCATGCAGCTCGATCTCGTCCTTGCGAACCGGTCGCCCGTTGCCGGGTGGGACCACGGCCCGCGAGAGGATCTGTTCCGGGATCTGATTCGACATCTGGTTCACCACTCGTGCGGATTGATGATGAGGCCGCTCAAGGCCTTCGGATAGAAGTAGGTCGATTTCTGGGGCATGACGTCCCCGTCGCGAGCGACAGCGGCGATCGACGCCACCGGGGTCCCTTCGAGTAAGAACGCAGCATCGATCCCGTCAGCGGCGCGGACAGCGCCGACGGCCTCCGCCGCCGACTTCGTGTATCCGATGGCGCCCGCTTGTACGGCATCCGCATCGATCCCGGCCAGCTGTTCGAGCGCGACCCCGAGCAGCGTCACATCGAGCCCCCGGAGGGCCGAATCGCCGGGTGCGAGGTATGGCTCGAAGGCGTCACGCCTCGCGGTCAGCAGCGCGCCGCCCCGGCGTGTCCACAGTCCGAACCTGCCTCCGCCACCATCCGCGAGGCCCGCCCCTTCGAATCGACGGACCAGGGTCTCCGCGGTGCCCACGCGCTCCACGGCGAACAGCTCCCCAGCGCGCTCCAGTATCCGTGCCGCAGCATCGTCCCCGATGCCGCGTAACAGCCGGTGGGTCGGTAAAACGGTCAGAGGCTCCCCCGTCGACTCGAGGAACAGCGTCAGCAGGTAGTCGAAGGCCGGGTCCTCTTCGCACGAGCGGGTCATCCGCCGCTCGTCGCGGTACTGCAGGGCCGTTTCGTAGCGATGGTGCCCATCGGCGATGGTGATCGGACCGGCGGACGCAGCCGTCATGAGGCCGGATGCGACCTCGGCCGGGGCACCTTCCCCGTCGGCCGGCACCGCCCACAGGCGATGGCGCACGCGGTCATCGTCGGTCACCTCGATGTCGGCTGGGCCGGCGGCGGCGAAGGCCAGCCGCTTTTCGCTCGCTCCGGACGCATCCTCGTATAGAACGACGACCGGGCTCGTGTTGACGCCGGTCGCACGGAGCAGCTTGTAGCGATCCTCCCTCGCGCCCGCGAGGGTCCGTTCGTGCCTCAGGACGCCTCCGTCGGGTCCGAACGTCTCGAGGCGGAGGCGAGCGAAGAACCCGCGCTGGGTCCGCTCGACGTCAGTGCCCGGCACGAGGTAGGTCTGTTCGTAGACGTAGACCGACGGATGCGGGTCCTTGCGCAGGGTCCCGTCGGACCGCCAGACGGCCAGCGTGCGGGCCGCGCGCCGGTAGCGATCGTCCGGCTCGTCCCCGATGTCCTCCACGGGGAGGTCGAGACGCACGACGTTCGCGGGATGGCGAGCCTCGAGGGTGGCGCGGAGCTCGGGGCCGATCACGTCATAGGGCGGGGCCACCACGAGTCCCGGATCGCCCACGACGGATCGGTCGAAACGAAGCGCGCGGAACGGTCTGATCTGGGGCACAGGTTCCTCAGGGGTGGCGGCGCGCTGGCCGTCGGCTCGTGGGACGGCCCCATCGTACGATAGGTCCTGCTTCGGCTGCGACCGGTGAGGGCCCGTCCCCTCACGTCGCGACGGGTCGTGCCCGGAGCGCAACTTTCCGGGGGGGCCGGGCGTCCTTGCTGGGATCCTCCCACCGGTTCGCCATCGGAGTTCGCGTGCGTCGTCCGACATCGGTCATCCTCTCCCCGCTTCTCCGTGTATCGCTCGCGGTCGCCCTGCTGGCCGGGCTCGTCGTCGCGCCCGTCGCCGCGGTCGAGGCGCCGGCCGGTCTCACCATGGACGCCAGCGTCCTGATGGATGGGCACGCGCGTGTCGGATCGTGGATGGCGATAGACATCCGCGTCGCCAATGCCGGGCCCGCGATCAGCGGGGAGCTGCGGCTCGCCGGCGGTGCCCAGGGGCGCACGCGCTTCGGGACGCGAGTCGACCTGCCGACGCAGTCCGACAAGGTCTACCGGCTGTACGCCCAGCCGCCGGCATTCGGGCGCGAGATCGAGATCAGCCTCTTCGACGGATCGGCCGTCATCGCCACGACCAAGGCCGCCTTCACGGTCCACGAACCGACCCAGCTCGTGGTCGGCATCGTCGCCGAGCAGCCGGGTGACATCGTCGGCGACCTGGACCTGCTGCCCAACCAGAACAGCGTGGCACCGCTCACGATCGCCCTGAACGTCGAAGACCTCCCCCCGCGCGTGGAGGCGTGGGGCCTCCTCGACCGGCTGGTGTGGCAGGACACCGATTCCGCGCGCCTCACCACCGAGCAGATCGCCGCGCTTCGCGGTTGGGTCGCGGGTGGGGGCCGGCTGGTCATCGTCGGCGGCACGTCTGGGCCCGCCAGCCTGTCCGCATTCCCCGACGCCATCCTGCCCTACCGCCCGACGGCGACGACCGATGTCGAACCCGAAGCACTCGTCCCGCTCCTCGGTGAGGTGCCGGCCGGCGCGACCGCGCTGCCGGCCCTGTCGGGTGACCTCAGCGGTGGCCGAGTGCTGGCGAGTGCCGGCGACCGCACGGTCGCGGCCGATCGGTCCTATGGCAGCGGATCGGTCACGATCGTCGGCTTCGATCCGACCGCGTCGTGGATCACCGGGACCACCCAGGCGGAAGGCATGTGGCGCCGGCTGCTACCGACGCGCTCGACCGGAGGCCCGATCCTCGGCGACGACAGTCAGATCGTGGCCGCGGCCTCCCAGCTGCCCACGCTCGCGCTGCCGCCGATCGGCGGGCTCATCGCGCTGCTCGGCGCCTACATCCTGCTCATCGGCCCCATCAACTACCTCGTCCTGCGGCGGCTGGACCGCCGTGAGTGGGCGTGGGTCACGATGCCAGTCCTGATCATCGCCTTCGCCGCGGGCGCCTACGGCTTCGGCTCGCTCCTGCGTGGGGCGGATCTGATCGTCAACGAGGTCGCCATCGTCCGCGGATCCCCAGGCGCCACGGAGGGCACCGCACAGGTCTACCTCGGCGTCTTCTCACCCTCGCGCGGGACCTACCAGCTGCGTGTCCCGGGAGGCGCGCTGCTGTCGTCGCCGACCAACGGCGAGTTCATGGGCGGGAACCTCACGACCACGACACTCGATGTGCTCCAGGGCGATCCGGCCCAGGTTCGGGACCTCGGCGTCGGGTTCGGGTCCCTGCGCACCGTCCGCGCGGAGACGGCTGTCAGCGTGCCACTCGTCCAGGCCGAGCTGCGCCTCGAGGATGGGCACCTCAGGGGCACCGTCACTAACGCATCGAACGAGGTGCTGTCCAAGCCTGCCGTCGTGCTCGGCGGTACGGTCGCCAAGCTGGCCGATCTCGCGCCGGGCGCGTCCGCCACCGTCGACGTGGCCCTCCAACCGGTCCAGATGGGCCAACCGTTGTCGGACAAGATCGTCGGGCCGGTCTTCTTCGGGGAGCCGAACCAGACAGGCCCGGATGCCGCCCGGATGTACGCTCGTCACACGATCGTGGACCAACTGAGCTTCGATCCGAACATGGGCTTCACGGGGCAGCTGCCCGCCGACGGCCCGGTCATCCTTGCGTGGGCTGATCGCGAGCTTCTCCCGGTCGAGATCGACGGCGCCGTCCCGCGGCGGATGGGCAACGTCCTCTGGTTCCTGCCGACCGATGTCGCCATCACCGGCACCACCACATTCCGCCAGGATCTCCTGCGCTCGACCGTCGTCTCATCGGATGCGGCGTTCTTCAGCAAGGAGCCATTCAACATGAGCTTCGGGCGGGGCACCGTCGAGCTCGCCTATCAGCCCATCGCGTTCGACGGGACGATCGCTGCCACCCAGCTGGCCATCGGCCTCAACTTCGGCGACCCAGGCTTCCTCGTCGATCCCAAACCGATCCAACCGCTGCCTGCGATCCCTCCGTCATGCGAGGAGGCACAGGTCGAGGGTTGTCAGCTCCCCAGCTTCGACGGGTTGCCGGAAGTCGAGCTGTACGACCTGACGACCGCCAGCTGGAAGCGCCTGCCGCACCTCGAGAGCGGCGCGCGCTACGCGATCGCCGACCCGGTGCGCTACGTCGACCCGGCGACGGGGACCGTGCTCATCCGGCTGCTGAACGAGAACAGCGACGGCGTGGGGTTCAGCCTCGACCTGTCGATCACGGGAGAGGTCGAGTGACCGAGATCGTCCGGACCGAGGGCCTGGTCAAGCGTTACGACGGAACGCTCGCGGTGGCGGGCATCGACCTGTCGGTCGACCAGGGCGAGATCTTCGGACTCGTCGGACCCAACGGCGCCGGCAAGACGACGACCCTGCGCATCCTGGCCACGCTCCTGCTGCCGTCCGCCGGCACGGCGGAGATCGCCGGCATGTCGGTGACCCGGAACCCCGACCAGGTCCGCCGCGTCCTCGGGTTCATGCCGGACTCTTTCGGGGTATACGACGACATGAAGGTGTGGGAATACCTCGACTTCTTCGCCCGCTGCTACGGCATCGCCGCCGCCGAGCGGCGCCGGATGATCGGCGACCTCCTCGAGCTGGTCGATCTCGGGCGAAAGCGCGACGACTACGTCCAGACACTCTCGCGCGGCATGCAGCAGCGGCTGTGCCTGGCTCACGCCCTGGTCCACGACCCACAGGTGCTCCTGCTCGACGAGCCCGCATCGGGACTGGACCCGCGCGCGCGGGTCGAACTGCGAGAGCTGCTTCGAGAGCTGCGCAGCCTCGGCAAGACCATCCTGATCAGCAGTCACATCCTCCCCGAGCTCGAGGAGCTGTGCACGAGCGTCGCCATCGTGGATCACGGCCAGGTGCTGGCCCAGGGCCGCGTCGCGGACATCGAGCGGCGATTGCGGTTCGGCGCGGTGCTGCGGGTCCGCCTTCTGCTGGAGGGGGAGGACCTCGAAGCCGCGCGGGCGCGGTTCACGCAGGATCCGGAAGTCGCGAGCGCCGTCCTGCACGAGGACGGCACCATCGAGATCGGGTTCCGAGGCGACGACGCTGCGTCCGCTCGACTGCTTGCCGAATCGGTCGCGGCGGGGATGCCGATCGTCAGCTTCGCGCGGGCAGCGAGCGACCTCGAGGAGCTCTTCCTGCAGGTCACGTCGCCCGACCGCGAGCCGCAGGAAGCCGCATAGGAGCCCAGCGATGACCGAGATGACCGAGACCGCCGACCTGAGCCCGGCCGCGGTCCTGCCGGCGGGCAAGCGGTTCGATGCCTTCAGCCGGACGGCCGGCGGCATCGCCGCGATCGGGGTCAAGGAGCTGCGCGGACGGATGCGCGGGCGCCGCGCCTTCGCGATCATCACCATCTACCTCGTGCTGCTCGGCGGGTTCGCGCTGATGGCCGAGCGGCTCGTCGAGTCCCAGTCGGTGACCGGGTTCGGCGGTGCATCGGCCTTCGCCGGCGCGGCGATCGGGCAAGGCATCTTCGCGGCCGTCCTGATGCTGATGACGTTGCAGGTCGTGTTCCTGGCTGCCTCCTCGACCGCCGGGTCGATCAGCCTCGAACGGGAGAAGCAGACCCTCGAGCTTCTCATCGCCACGCCCATCAGCTCCCTCGCGATCGTCGTGGGCAAGCTCCTGTCGGCGCTCGTGTACGTCTTCCTGCTGATCGCCGCCTCGATCCCGCTGATGGCCGTCGTCTTCGTCTACGGCGGAGTCGGGCCCGAGGACGTCCTGCGTGGCTACGTCGTCCTCGTCGTCACGGCCATCGGCCTGGGGTCGTTCGGCCTGCTGTGCTCGAGCCTGGTCAAGCGCACCACGGCCGCGACTGCGATCACCATCTTCGGCGTCCTGGCCGTGACGATCGGGACGATCTTCGTGCTGGGTTTCTGGCAGGCGATGGGCCGGTTCGATGAGAACGGCAATCGCGAGGGGCTCTTCGGCATCCGTTCGCCCGTGATCCTCGGTTACCTCAACCCGTTCGTCGCCCAGGCCGACGTGATGTGCGGCACGGAGACGAGCTTCGGTGGCGGCTGGTGCACGGCCGTGAACGGTCTCGTGCCGACCAACGACGGGATCGTCTTCATGGAGGAGCCGGTGCCGATGCCCGTGCCGATGCCCGCGGGGCCGATCATCGACGGCAAGGGCTTCGAGGGGGATGTCGTGGACGTCGAGGCCGTGGCCGTGGCAGCGCCCGAGGTCGTCCGCATCGCGCCGGACCAGGTCCAGCCGTTCGACGTCCAGCGGGACGCCCTCTGGCCCAAGAGTGTCGCCACCTGGCTGATCCTGTCAGCCGTCTTCTTGCTGCTCGCCGTCCAGGCCGTCTCGCCGACACGGCGATGGCGTCTTCGCCGCGGCCGGCGTGCGCAGCCGGATCCCGCCGCATGAGCCGTCCCTTCGAGCGGATCCGCCGCCTGCACTCGACGCCATCGTTCGGCGGTGCCGTCATCCCGCCGGATCCCCGACAACAGCTCAGCGGTGATCTCGACCCGGCGCTCGACGCCCTTCGTGTCTCGCTCGCTCCCCATCGGCGCCGTCTCTGGCTGCGACGCATGGTCCGTCGCGCGTGGATCGCCGTGGCTGGCGTCGTGATCGCCGAGGCCGTCCTGTGGACGGTCGCGCGGTTCGTGCCGATCGAGGCGGCGCCGGTCGTTGCGGCCGCGATCCCGATCCTCGGGGCGCTCGTGCTGCTGGCCGCGGTCGTGCACGCCAGGCCGTCACTGGGCGAGACGGCCCTTGCGGTCGACGCGGAGGGCGGCCTGGGTGATCGGGTGTCGAGCGCGCTCGAGCTCGCCGTCGGGTTCCCGGCGTCGGCGACGCCGGCCGACGAAGAGCATGACATCGATGCCCCCAGCGGCGGCCCGTTCGACGAAGCCGTCGAGACCGATCGATTCGTTCGGCGCCAGCGGCGCGACGCACTGGCCGCGCTGCGGGTCGCGCCGAGTCTGTTCAGGCCGCGGTTCTCGCGGTCGCCCGCGCTCTCGTCGCTAGCCTCGGGTGTCGTGCTGGCGGCGGTGCTCATCGTCCCGAACCCGCAGGACCTGGTCATCGCGCAGCAGCGCGACGTCCGCGAGGCCGCCGACCGCCAGGCCGACCGGCTCGAGGACCTGGCCGAGGATCTCGAATCGAAGGGTGGCGAAGCGGACGATCCACGGACCGAGCTTGCCGAAGAGCTTCGCGAACTCGCCCGCCAGCTGCGCGAGCGCCCGGACGAGCTCGCCGTCAACCTGCGTCAGCTGGGCGCGGTCGAGAGCGAAGTCCGCTCACGGATCGATCCATCGACCGAGCAACGCGCGTCCGCGATGACATCACTCGCCCGTTCCCTGTCGCGCGCCGCGACCGGCAACCCCGATGCCAACCGGGAAGGCGACCCAGAGAAGACCCGCGAGGACCTCGAAAAGCTCGGCGATGAGCTGGAAGGACTCACACCCGAAGAGCAACGCGAATTGGCCCGCGAGCTCGCCGAGATGGGTTCGACGGCGTCGAGCGCGGACGGCGGCGCGGCCACCGCGTTGCGAGACGCCGCGCAGAGTCTCGCCCAGGGCGATACGCAGGGCGCGCGTTCGGCGCTGGATCGGCTCGGCGAGTCCCTGAGCGGGGCCCAGGCCCGCACGGAGACGAACCGCGACCTGGCCGAGGCTGCGTCGCGACTCCAGGACGCTCGCCGCGACCTTGCCGATGCCGGCCGTCCGGGCCAGGGACAGCAGGGCCAGGGCCAAGGGCAGGGCCAGGGGCAGGGCTCACCGGCCCCGGGCCAGGGCCAAGGGCAGGGCTCTCCGGCCCCGGGCCAAGGGCAGGGTCAAGGGCAAGGGCAAGGCCAGGGCCAAGGGCAGGGTCAGGGCCAAGGGCAGGGTCAAGGGCAGGGTCAAGGGCAGGGTCAAGGCCAGGGCCAGGGCCAAGGGCAGGGTCAGGGCCAAGGGCAAGGGCAAGGTCAGGGGCAAGGCCAAGGGCAGGGTCAGGGCCAGGGCGCCGTCGGTGGCGGCGGCTCGAACGCCCGAAGCCTCGGTCGGGGGAACAGCGGCAACGCCCAACTCGGGCCCCCGCGCGGCGCCAACCGCGCCGCGGAGCTCGGGCAGGACGCGTCGTCGGTGTTCGCGCCGTTCGACCGTGTCGGTCGACCGGGTGATCCCTCGTATGTCGCCGGCACCGGTGGCGATGGCCAGACCCAGCAGGGCAACCAGGTGGGTACCGGAACGGACAACGGCACGCTGACCCCGTACCAGCAGGTCTACGCCGACTTCGAGCGGTACGCCCAGACGTCCCTCGACCGCGGCTACGTGCCCCTGTCGGTCAAGGACTACGTGCGGGACTACTTCAGCTCACTCGATCCCTCGAACTAACCGACACGGGCCGTCGCGACGGTCGCGAGCACAGCATCCGGAGGCTCAATGGAAGCGCCCGTCACCGATCCAGGCCCCCGCCTCGCGCCGGAGGCGTTCGCCGAACGCGCCGGGGCGATCGAGCGCGAGGTCGGTCGCGTCATCGTCGGCCAGCGGGAGCTCGTCCGTCAGACGCTGACGGGCCTGCTCGCAAACTCGCACGTCCTCCTCGAGGGCGTGCCCGGTCTGGGCAAGACGATGCTCGTGCGGACCATCGCCGACGTCATCGACTGTACCTTCAACAGGATCCAGTTCACACCGGACCTGATGCCGGCCGACATCACGGGCACGAACATCCTCATCGAGGAGGGTGGCCAGCGGATCTTCAAGTTCCAGCCCGGCCCCATCTTCGCGAACCTCGTGCTTGCCGACGAGATCAACCGAGCGACGCCCAAGACCCAGTCGAGCCTGCTCGAGGCGATGCAGGAGCACCAGGTCACGGTGGCCCGCCAGCGGTTTCCCCTCGACCCGCCGTTCTTCGTGCTCGCGACGCAGAACCCGCTCGAGATGGAGGGCACCTACCCGCTGCCCGAGGCGCAGCTGGACCGCTTCATCTTCAAGGTCATGGTGCCGTTCCCGTCGGAGGAGGACCTGATCGCGATCATGGACCGCACGACCGGGGCCGAGAGCGTCACGGCGTCGAAGGTCTGCACGGCGGCCGAGATCGTCGAGATGCAGCGACTCGCGCGGGCCGTCCCGATCGCCCCGCATGTCACCGCCTACGCGGTCAGCATCCTCGCGGCCTCCCATCCCGACCAGCCGCGCGCGCCCGGTCTCGTCCGCGAGTACGTCCGCTATGGCGGCTCCCCACGTGGCGCGCAGGCGCTCGTGACCGCCGGCAAGATCTACGCGCTGCTCGACGGTCGCTTCAACGTCTCGACCGACGACATCCGCGCGGTCGCGATGCCGTCCCTGCGGCACCGCATCATCCTCAACTTCGAGGGGGAGGCGGAGGGCATCACCACCGAGGCCACCGTTCGGGCCATTCTCGACACCGTCGCCGTCCCGACCGTCGAGTAGCGACGAGCTCGCCATGACCGAGCGATCCGGCCTCGAGCCTGGGGCTCCATCGCCCGCGGCCGGCGCGACCGGCGCGCGCCCCGTCTTCCTGCCCTCCGAAGTCGATCCGACCGTGTTCGACGAGGCGTTCCTGCGCCAGCTCGAGCGCTTGCTCCTGCTCATGCGCTCGCCGGTGCGGGGCGGCCTCAAGGGTGGTCGGCGGAGCGTGAAGCGCGGTCAGTCGGTGGAGTTCGCCGACTACCGGGACTACAGCCTGGGTGACGATCTCCGCCAGCTGGACTGGAATGTCTATGCGCGGCTCGAAAAGCTCTTCGTGAAGCTGTTCGTCGAAGAGGAGGACGTGACGGTCACGCTCCTCGTGGACGCATCGGCGTCGATGGCCACCGGCCGCCCGGACAAGCTCACGTTCGCCAAGCGCGCGGCCGCCGCCCTCGGCTACATCGGACTCGCGAGCGAGGACCGTGTGTCGGTCAGTGCCCTGACCGGGCGCGTGGCGCGTCGACGCCCGGCGCTGCGTGGGTCCGGACGCGTCTTCCGCCTGCTCGCCGACCTGTCCGCCATCCAGGCGGCCGACGGACCGACCGACCTCGTCGCGGCCGCTCGTCACGCCGCCGCCCAGCTCCACGGCCGGGGCGTCGTGGTGCTGCTGAGCGATCTCCTCGACGCGGGCGCCGATCGGGTGATCAGAGAGCTGGCAGCGACCGGCTCCGAGATGATCGTCCTGCATGTGCTATCGCCGGACGAGCTCGACCCGGTTCTCGAGGGCGACCTGCGTCTGGTCGACACCGAGACGGGCGACCGTGTCGATATCACCGCCGATCTCGCGACCATCGATGCATACAAGGCCCGGCTTGCGGCATGGAAGGACGGCTTCGCTGACGTTGCGGCCAAGCGCCGCGCCAGCTATGTGGACCTGGCCTCGGATGTGAACCTCGCCGAGCTGATGTTCGCAGAGCTCCGCCGGCGCCGGGTGCTGGGCTAGCCCGGCCGTGCCGTTCACGACGCCGCTCGCGCTGCTCGGCCTGCTGTTCGTGCCCGCCGTCATCGCGATGTACCTGCTCAAGCTGCGCCGCGACGAGGCGATCGTGCCCTCGACACTGCTCTGGACACGTCTCGTCGCCGACGTCGAAGCGAACGCGCCGTGGCAGCAGCTCAAGCGAAGCCTGTTGCTGCTCCTCCAGCTCCTGCTCGTCGTGATCCTGGCGATGCTGGCGGCGAGGCCATTCGTCGAGCGGCCCGCCGGCCTGGCACGCGACATCGTCCTCGTCATGGACACCTCCGCCAGCATGGGCGCCACCGACGTGCTCCCGGATCGGCTCACGGTCGCCAAGGGGGCCGCCATCGAGGCGTTGCGCGACCTGCCGACCGGCGGCAAGGTCAGCCTCATCGCCGCCGGCCGGAGCGCCCGGATCGTCGTCAATGAATCGACGGACCTCGCTCGTGTGCGCCAGGCGATCGAAGGTGTCGAGGTCAGTCAGGGCACGGGTGACCTCGGCGACGCGCTGGAGCTGGCCTCGAAGCTGTCGGCCCGATCGGGCGACGCCCAGGTCCTCGTCGCGACGGACGCGGCGCTCGCGACGCCGACCACCGGGCGCGTCGCGGCCAGGGTCAAGGTCCTGCCGGTCGGGCGCGACCGCAAGAACCAGGCGATCGTCGCCCTGGCCGTTCGGACCTCGCCATCGGCCGTGTCGCGGTCGGTGTTCGTGAGCGTCGCGAACGTCGACCTGGAGCGCGCGAGCCGGCGCCTGGAGCTGTGGGGCGATGGCAGCCTGCTCGAGGTCCGCGACGTGCCGCTCGAGGCGCAGGCCCGGGCCGACGTGATCATCGACGACATCGACCGCCAGGTCCGCACCGTCGAGGTCCGGCTCGTCGGGAGTGATCCGGCCGTCGTCACGGCCCCGGACCAGCTGGCCGTGGACGACCGGGCGTGGGCCGTCATCCCGCCCGATCGAACGCGCGAGATCCTCATCGTCGGCTCGGGCGACCCGTATCTCGAGACCGCGCTGTCGTTCCTGCCCGACACGCTCCTCTTCACCCTCACGCCCGACAGGTACCCGGCGGATGCCGTTCGTGCGGACGGCACCGAGTGGGACCTCATCATCTTCGAGGGCACGCTCCCGACGACCCTGCCGCGCACTCCCGTCCTCGCCATCGCCCCGCCGCGCACGAGCGAGCTCGGGGCGGTGAGCGGGAGGCTCACGAACCCCGGCATCGGCACGCTGGATCCGGATGAGCCGGTGCTGCGCTACGTCGACCTGTCCACGACCCATATCGCCGAGGCGACGCGCCTGACGACGCCCGAGTGGGCACGCACGATCATCCCGGGCCCGCGCGGGGCGCCACTGCTGTACGCCGGCACCCGGGACGGGTGGCCGACCGCGGTCCTCGCCTTCGAGCCACGCCGCTCCGACCTCCCGCTCCAGGTCGCGTTCCCGATCCTGCTCGCGAACCTGACCGGCGAGCTCCTGGGGGCGAGCACGGCGCCGACCGAGGCCGTCGAGCCGGGCACCCCCGTCGAGCTGGTCGTCCCGAGCGGCGCTCGTGCCCTGAGCGTCAGCGGCCCCGACGGCGCGGTGACGGAGCTCGTGCCGGGCACGACCGGCGGGTCGGCGGTCACGTTCGCCGCCACGGACCAGCTCGGGGTGTACACGGTCACCCCCATCGCCGACCCGGCCGCATCGGCGGCGCCGTCCGCGAGTGCCGGCGCGGGTGCCACCCCACGCCCGAGCGCGAGCGGGTCGCCGGGCGCATCCGGTTCGGCGGCGGGGGCATCGGCCAGTCCACGCCCGGCCCAGGACCCGATGGCCCCGGTGCGCTTCGCGGTCGACCTCTTCGATGTCGACGAGTCGACGATCGCCCCGGGCTCGGCGGCGGCGATCGAGGCGCTCGGTACGACCACGACCCCGGCGCCCGGGAGCAGTCCGGCGCCCGGCAACCCGACGGCGACGGAGCGGCCCACGACCCGCGACGAGCTGTGGGTCCCGATCGTGCTGCTCGTCCTGACGTTCCTGTGCGTCGAATGGGCGCTTTACCACCGTGACGGCCTGATCCGGATCAGGCGCTCCCTCACGACACGCCTGCGGCGCGACACCGGTGGGACGGCCTGATGGGCGTCAGCTTCGAAGCGCCGCTCGCGCTGCTCCTGCTCGTCCCGGCGATGGTGCTGACGATCGCCCTCTACCTCGGGGCACGCCGACGTCTCGGGGCGGGTCGCCGACGTCTCGCGCTTCTTGTTCGAACGGCGCTCCTGGTCGCGCTCGTCTTCGCGCTCGCTGGATTCAGGATCGTTCTCCCGGTGGACAGGCTCGCCACGGTGTTCGTCGTGGACCTGTCCGATTCGGTCGGCAACGAGGGGCGCGAAGACGCGCTCGCCTTCCTGCGTGAGACGCTGGACGTCATCCCACCAGGCGACGTGGCCGGCATCGTGGCGTTCGGCAAGGAGGCGCTCGTCGAGCGCCTCCCGTCGGACCTCGACGAGATCGATCGACTGGCTTCGACACCCGTCCGCTCCGCGACCGACGTCGGATCCGCCCTGCGCCTGGCGACGGCCCTGTTCCCCGACGACGCCCAGAAACGCATCGTGCTCCTGTCCGACGGCAACGACACGACCGGCGGCGGACAGGCCGAGGCCGCGCTCGCCGCGACACGCGACATCCGGATCGAAACGCGTCTGATCGGGCTGGGCGCGTCGGACGAGGTGCTCGTCGAGCGGCTGATCACGCCGTCGACCTCGAACCTCGGCGACTCGGTGGAGGCAGTCGCGGAGATCCGCTCGTCCGTCGCCCAGCCGGCGACCGTCCGGTTGTTCGTGAATGGGGATCTCGCCGACACCCAGCGGATGGAGCTGGGGGCCGGAGTCACCCGGGTCGTCTTCGACATCGAGCCGACGGAGGCAGGCTTCCACACGTTCCGGGTCGTGGTCGAGGCGGCCCGCGACACCTTCAGCGAGAACGATCGCGCCGACTCGAACACGATCGTCAAGGGGGAGCCGCGAACCCTGGTCCTCGCGGGCAACGAGGCGGTCGCGGCGGAGCTGGTCGATGCGCTGATCGCGCAACGACAGAAGGTCGACACCATGGTCCCCGAAGCGCTCCCGACCGATTTCGCCGCCCTCGCGACATACGACAGCGTCGTCCTGGTCGACGTGCCGCGTGCGCGGCTGTCCGACCGCCAGCTCGCGGCCCTGCAGGTCTATGTCCGGGACCTGGGCAAGGGGCTCGTGATGGTCGGCGGGCCGGACAGCTACGGGGCCGGCGGCTACCAGCGGACGCCCCTCGAGGAGACCCTTCCGGTCGACATGGGCGTGCGCGACCGGCAGAAGCAGCCCGATGTCGCGCTCGTCGTCGTGATCGATCAGTCGGGTTCGATGGACGCCTGCCACTGCAACACCTTCGAGGGCGGCCAGGGCGGGACCGGGGTGGGCGGCGTGCGCAAGGTCGATATCGGCAAGGAGGCCATCCTGCGGGCCGCGGCGGCGCTGACGGAACGCGACGAGCTGGGTGTCGTGTCGTTCAACGAGCAGGCCCACTGGGTGGTGCGGACCCAGCCGCTCGGCGGCGTCGACGACCTGCAGGGCCAGATCGCCGGCCTGCAGCCGATCGGCCAGACGAACATCTTCGCCGGCCTGGAGCAGGCGGTGGAGTCGCTCGAGGATGCGGTCGCCACGCGTCGCCACATCATCCTGCTGACCGACGGTTGGTCGAGCTCCGGCCAGTACGACGCGATCCTGGAGCGGATGAAGACCGCGGGCATCACGCTCTCGACCGTCGGGGCGGGCGGGGGCTCCAACCCGTTCCTCGAGGGCCTCGCCACGCGCGGCGGTGGCCGGTTCTATGACGCGGCGAACCCATCGAGCATCCCGGACATCTTCCTCAAGGAGACCCAGCAGGTGTCCGGACAGCAGATCGTCGAGGAGCCGTTCTTCCCGATCCTGACGTCCTCCTCGCCGATCCTGCGCGGCCTCGACGAAGGACTGCCCCGGCTGCGCGGCTACAACGGCACGACGGCCAAGGCCGCCGCCCAGACCGTGCTCGTGACGGCGCGCGATGACCCGCTCCTGGCGCAGTGGCAGTACGGTCTCGGCCGGTCAGTGGCATGGACTTCCGATACGACCGGCCGCTGGGCACGCGACTGGGTGGGCTGGAACGGCTTCTCACGCTTCTTCAGCCAGCTCGTGTCGTGGACGTTCCCGGGCGAGGAGACGGGCGGCATCGAGGCGGGCTTCGACACGCGCGGGGGCACGACGACGCTCCACGTGGAATTGGTCGAGGAGGATGGCTCGCCGCGCGATTTCTACGACACGACCGCGGTGATCGTCGGCCCGGACTTCGTCCCGAGCGACGTCTCCCTCGTCCAGGTCGCACCCGGGGTCTACGAGGCGCCACTCGGCGAGATCGACCCGGGCGCCTACGCCATCCGGGTCACCCAGACACGGCCGGGAGCGTCGCCGCTCGGGCGCACGGTCGGGCTGGTCGCCCCGACCGCGGCGGAGTACCGCGTCCTGGGCCCGAACGAGGCGTTCCTGGCCTCGCTGCGCTCCGCCACGGGTGGCAGCGTGATCGAGACGCCGCTCGACCCATGGCGCCACGACCTCATCACGACATCGCGCTCGACGGACCTGTGGCCCGTCCTGCTCGTGCTGGCTCTGCTCCTGTGGCCGCTGGATATCGCGCTTCGACGCGTCTCGATCGGACGGCGCGAGTTCGCAGCTGCCGGGGCATGGGTCCGGGCGATCCCGAAGCGACGGCGCCGGATGGCCGCGCGAACGGCCGCCGGGGAAGGGTTGTTCGCCGCTCGCGAACGCGCGACATCGAGGGGCCTGCGAGCCGCGATCGGCCATCAGGGTGACCCGGCGGATGTGACCGCGACGCCGGATCCGACCGTTGTGCCAGCCGCGCCTGCCACGGAACCGGCCTCCGCGCCTGCCACGGAACCGACCTCCGCGCCTTCGGACCCCGCACCGGTCACACCGGCGATCGCACCCGCCGTCACGCCAGCCGACACGATGGCCCGTCTGCGGGACGCGAAACGACGCGCGCGGGAGCGCTGAAAGCCCGCGCCGATGTGCGGCGCTTGAACCGGTGCTAGCCTCGCGCGGATGTCCGATCGACTGAGCCCCCTGTTGCTCATCGCCCTGGCCATGGTGCTGGGAGCGGCGTGCGGGACGATCTCGACCACAGCCCCGGCGCCGACCCCGGCCGATTTCCAGGGGATCGCGAGCGAGCTGACGAAGCGCGGGATCGCCATCGACCGGCTGGTCTCGGGAGACGCCGGCTGCCAGGACCCCGTCCTGATTCCGACGGCCATCGGCTTGACCGCCACGGGTCTCGACCAGGAGGAACCGGGGCGGATCTACCTATACATCTTTCGCAACCGCAATTTGTTCGAACGGCTCCGGGGCAGCGTCGACGGCTGCGCCCGGTCCTTCGTGACCGACGCTGCGACCTTCGAGACCATCGAGCAGTCCCCGTTCGTCGTCGCCGCGCAGGGCCCCTGGGCCCCGCAGTTCGAGGCCGCGTTCCGCGATGCCCTGGAGGTCGCCGCCGGCACCGGGGACTGACGGCTCGGGGGCGCTGGGGCACGGTGACGAAGGTCATGGTCCCCCACCCGGGACCCGCACCACCTTCCCATGGCGAACGGGACGACCGGGTCACGGTCCGGTGAGGTCCGGGTGGGGATGCTCGGGTCATGCCCACCCAGCCGCGCTCGGCCCGGTCCCTCCTTGCCCTCGTCCTGACCGTCAGCCTGGTCGTCGCGGCTGCGCCCGGTGCGGCTTTCGGGCGACAGCCCGCGGCGGAGGTGACCGATGGAGCCCCCGCGGCCGGACCTCGGCCCGGTCCCGATGCCCGTGACGGCCGCGCTGGCGCCCCGATCATCCGCATCCATGACGAGCGTGCAACGGCCCTCGTCGCGTCGGTCGCGCCCGCCCGGGCCCCGATCGTTGCCCGTGTCGCGTGGGTGAGTCGTGCCAGGCCGAACGTTCCCCAACCCAAGCCCAGGTCGATCTCCAAGGCTGAGCTGGCCGCGGGCGGCGCCACCGGCTCGAGCGGGAACGCCTCGAGCTACAAGGGCCGCAACCATGTCTGGATCCCGGCTCTCGGCGTCAACCGCTCGGTGTCGTTCTTCTCGTGCTCGTCATCGGCATACCCCGGGAACCGGGTGTACCGCTGGGGCTGCGCCGGGTCGAGGAACATCTACCTCTTCGGGCACGCACACAGCGTGTTCAGGCCGCTCCATGACGCGTACGTTCGTGGCCGCCTGTCCAAGGGGATGAAGGTCGTTTACGCCGACGGCAACGGTGTCGTCAGCACGTACGGGGTGGCCTGGTGGAAGGTGACCACTCCCGACAAGGGCGCGTGGGCCTATGCCGGCCAGTCCCGCCCGAGCCTCACCCTCCAGACCTGCGTCGGATCCAGGAGCCAGTTTCGCCTGATCGTCCGCCTGCTCAAGGTCGGGTAGGCGCCGCCCGCCGGACCGACCTCAGACGACCCGCAGGCCGAGCACGTTCCGGGCGATCACCAGGCGCTGGACCTGGCTGGTGCCCTCCCCGATCTCGGTGAGCTTGGCGTCACGCATGAAGCGTTCGACCGGGTAGTCGGTGACGTAGCCATAGCCTCCGTGGATCTGGATGGCGGCATTGGTCGCGCGCGCACTGACCTCCGACGCAAAGAGCTTGGCCTCGGCCGCCACCAACCCGTAGTCGCGCCCCCGGTCCTTGAGCCAGGCGGACTTCCAGACGAGTGCCCGGGCGGCCTCGATCTCGGTCGCCATGTCGGCGACCATGAACGCCACGCCCTGGAACGACCCGATCGGCCGGCCGAATTGCTCGCGCGTCTGCGCATACGGGATCGCGGCATCGAGCGCGGCCTGGGCCAGGCCGACGGCCAGCGCTCCGATCGAGATGCGTCCCCCATCGAGGATCTTGAGGAACGTCCGGAACCCCTCGCCCTGTTCGCCGAGCAGGTTCGCGGCCGGGATCGCCGCACCATCGAACCGCAACTCGCCGGTGGCGGAGGCATGCAGGCCGAGCTTGTCCTCGAGCCGTCCGACGGAGAATCCGGGCGTGTCCGCCGGCACGATGAAGGCGCTGATCTCGGCGTCGCCCTTGGCCGTTTCGCCCGTCCGGGCCGTGATGATGTACGTCCCCGCCTGGCCGGCGTTCGTGATGAACCGTTTGGCACCGTCGAGGATCCACCGGCCGCCATCGGCACCATCCTCGAAACGTGCCGTGGTCCTTGTCCCGCCCGCGTCGGAGCCGGCTCCGGGTTCCGTCAGTCCGTAGGCACCCAGCACGCGGCCCTGGGCCATCGGTACGAGATAGGTCTGCTTCTGGTCATCCGAACCGGCGAGATGGAGCGGCCCGCAACCCAGGCTCGTGTGGGCAGCGACGATCAGGCCGAGCGAACCCCAGACCCGCCCGATCTCCTCGATCGCGACGGCGTAGGCGAGTGTGTCGAGACCGGCGCCGCCCTCGTCCTCCGGGATCGGGATGCCCAGCCAACCGAGCTCGCCGATGCGCCGGACGATCTCGACGGGAAAGCGACGGTCGCGTTCGTGCTCCTCCAGGACGGGTGCGACCTCGGTCAACATGAAGTCGCGGATCGTCTCGCGGAGCAGCGTATGTTCGGCGGGCAGATCCAGGTCCATCGGCGGCGAGCCTACCACCGCAGCAGGACCACGGTCCCGGTGCTAGCCTTCGGCCCACGATGCGCGAGTCGAGCGCCGAGCACCAGGCGTCCGTCACCGTCCACACCTCGGCCACCGAGACCGGCCGCCCCGTGTCTTCACCGGCCGAGGCCGTTGGTGGCTCGTCCGGTCTGCGCCGAGCGCTGTTGCTGCGCCTGCGACACGACGGACCGAGCTCCCCAGAAGGACTCGCCTCGGGTCTCGGCGTGAGCCGCACGGGCGTGCTGCAGCAGTTGCACGCGCTCGAGGAGGCCGGCCTCGTGAGCCGCCAGGCCGTCCGGCACGGCGTCGGTCGACCACGCCACGTCTACGACGTGACGCCCGCCGCCCAGGATCTCTTTCCGACCAACTACGACGGCCTCGCGAGCGGGCTCCTGGCGGCCATCCGGGCGATCGGTGGCGAGGATCTCGTCAACGGCGTGTTCGACGAACGCCGACGGATGACGCGCGACCGCATCCGCCAGCGGATGGCCGAGCGGCTGCCGGCCCAGGCGCGCCTGCTCGAGCGGGCCCGGGAGCTGGCCGTGATCCAGGATGAGCAGGGCTACCTGGCGGAGGCCCTGATCGGCGCGGATGGGGTCATCAGGCTGGTCGAGCGCAACTGCGCGATCCACCGTGTCGCCGCCGACAACGGGGCCGCCTGCCAGGCCGAGCTGGACCTGTTCCGCGAGATCCTGGGGCCAGATGTCGAACGCGAGACCCACATCGCCGCCGGCGACCGCTGCTGCACGTACCGGATCGGGAGCGCCAGCGACTGAGACCGGGCCTGCCTCTTCAGGCCTCCTCGCGCTCCACGACCTCGCGGCGCGCCGGTTCCAGGCGTGGCGCCGGGACATCCGAGACATTCGGCACGAAGGAGGCGGCGAGCGCGGTCGCGACGGCCGCCTCCTGGTCGGCCACGGACAGGATGCCGAGCCTGCCGAGCTGGGCGAGCTCGTCCCGGATGTACGTCTTGAGCATCTCCGGCCCATCGGTGTTGATCGTGAACCGGATGTCGTTGCGGCGGAGCGTGTCGAAGATCCAGCGGAACTCTTCCCATCCCGAGACGACCTTGGTGTTCAGGTTCGAGGTCGGGCAGATCTCGAGGACGATGCCGCGGTCCCGGATCATCTCCATCGCCCGCGGGTCATACGCCGCCTTGACGCCGTGCCCGATGCGATCGGGCTCGAGGAGCTCGACGACCCGGGCCACCTCATCGACAGGGCCGGCCTCGCCTGTATGGACCGTGATCCCGAGGCCGAACTGACGGACCCGCCGCATGAGGCGCCGGTAGTCGGCGACCCTGAAGGTCGATGCCTCGGGACCGGCGATATCGACACCGACGACGCCGCGATCCCGCCAGGCGATGGCCTTCTCGGCGATGATCTCGTTGAGCTCGTACGGGAATGCCCGGTCGAGGCAGAACATCAGCCCGGGCTTGATCGGGTACTCGAGCGTCGCCTTGTCCATGCCGCGCACGGCGGCGGCGATGATGTGGTCCAGGTCCTGCTCGCCGCCGCGGTTGCGCTTCATGGGATTGAAGCGCAGCTCCATCGTCGTGACGTTGTTCTTGCGGTACGCGCCCCCGACGACCTCGTACACGCTGCGCTCGACCGCCAGCGGGGAGCTCTGGATGAGCTCGGTCCAGTGGAACAGCTGCAGGTAGCCATCGAAGCTCTGGGTCCGTCGCGACACGGTGATCATGTCGCGAAACTCCCAGTAGTCCTTCGTCGGTAGCTTGATGCCCTGGGAGTGGGCGATCCCCCACATGATGGCCGGGGTGACGGCGCCACCGAGGTGGCAGTGCAGCTCCGCGAGCGGGATCTTGCGGGAAAGCTGACGAACCATGGGCGAAGGATACCCGCCCGGCTCAGCCGCTCGTCACATGCAGAGCGGCAGGAACTTCTGTCCGGCGTGCCGGACGAGCTGGACGGTGAAGCCGGCCCTCGAGGTGAAGATCGCCTGATCCGGACCCACCGGGGCGATCGTACCCTCCGCGGGGTTGATGGCGTCGCTGTGGTCGTAGTCGATGAGACCGACCGGGTCCCACCAGCTGCCGCCGACATCGATCCCGCTCCACAGGCCGCAGTGGCCGAGGGTGACTGGTTGGGGCCCGGCCAGCGCCGAGGGCGCCGAGGACGGCGCGACCTGGACGCCGACGGCCTCCTGCCGCTCGATATCGAGGTCGCCACCGGTCGACGTGACGTGGAAGCCGAGGGCGCCACCCGCGAACTCGAGGGTGACGTCGCCCTCCGAGCGCGCGGCCAGTGTCGTGGGGCAGACCGGTCCATCGAGGCAACCGAAGGGCCCGACCTGGACGTAGCCGATGGACGGATCCCCTGGGGTGAGCGCCGTCGCGACCTGGGCCGCGACCCGGCGGCAGTCCCCCTCGCCGAGGCCGACGCAGGCGGTCGGCACACCATCGATGCTTGCGCCGGCGGCCGCAGGCGCGGACGACGAGGGCTCTGACCCTGTGCTCGCGGTCTGGAACGGCGGGGCGCTTGGGGACGGCGGGGCGCTCGCGCACGCCGCGACGGCGATGGCGCCCCAGGCCAGGAGGATGAGCGCGGGGCCGGCGGAACGTCGCGAAGGTCCGTGGCTGGGGAGCTGCATGGCCCTCGGACGCGCTGCAGGCCGTGGCGGTTTCTATTGTTCTTCCGGGGAACGCGATCGGGATGAGTCCCTCGTGGATCTGTGCCCGAACAACGAGATCGTGCAGTCAGGTCGGGTGACGACGTTCGCCTGGCGCGATCGCGTTCCTGGTGGGAACGTCGCGGCGTCTACCCGGCGAGCGGGACGACGTGTCCTTCAGCGTCGAGCGTGGCCTGACGACGGAGCCGCTTCAGCTCGGCGCCTGGCACCTGGTCACGAGCGTGATAGCTCGAGCGCACGAGCGGCGCCGACTCGACGTGCTTGAAGCCGAGGCCCAAGGCTTCCACCTTCATGTCGGCGAACTCGTCGGGGTGGTAGTACCGCTCGAGCGGAAGGTGCTCGATGGAGGGACGCAGGTACTGGCCGACGGTCAGGATGTCGACGTCGGCGGTGCGCAGCGCCTCGAAGGCCTCTGTCAGCTCGGCGCGGGTCTCACCGAGCCCGACCATCAGCGAGCTCTTGGTGTGGATCGGGTAACCGATCTCCCGCGCCATCTCCTTGGCCCGGGCCAGGACGTACAGCGAGCGGTCCCAGCGGGCACGCTTGCGGACGGGCTTCTGCAGACGCTTCACCGTCTCGAGGTTGTGGTTGAGGATGTCCGGGCGGGCGTCCATGACCGTGCGCAGTCGGTCGTCTGAGCCGTCGAAGTCGGGGATCAGCACCTCGATGCCCATGCCGGGCGACGTGTCGCGCATCGCCAGGATCGTCTCGGCGAAGATGCGCGATCCGCCGTCGGGCAGGTCGTCCCGGGCCACGCTCGTCACGACGACGTGCTCCAGGCCGAGCTGGCCGACTGCCTCGGCGACGCGACGCGGCTCGTCGTCGTCGAACCAGGTCGGGCGACCGGTCTTGACGGCGCAGAACCCGCAGGCCCGCGTGCATGTATCGCCCAGGATCATGATCGTCGCCGTGCGCTGGTCCCAGCACTCCCCGATGTTCGGGCAGCGTGCCTCCTCGCAGACCGTGTTCAGGTCGAGGCCGCGGAGCAGGCCCTTCAGCTCGTGGAAGTTGTCACCGGATGGCATCCGGGCACGGATCCAATCGGGATGGCGGCGTGCCGTGAGCGAGCCGTCCGCGGCGGGAGTCCCGGCCTGGCCGCCACCGATCGAGATCGGCAGGGCCGGCCGAACGTGCGGTGCGTGTCCCGCCGGCGAGGCCGGTTCGAACATGGGGAGGTCGCGAGCCATGTTCGGAGTGTAGTGCCTCGTCCGTTCGTGGGGTGTGAGGGCGGTCAGGCGTCGTCGAACGTGGCCCGCAGACCCGTCCCGAGGTCCCGCGGTACGTAGCCGAGCTCGGTGGCCGCCTTGGCCGACGACGCCCAGTACGTGACGCCCAGGCTCGCCCTGAGGACCTCGCCAAGATCGTCCGGAAGACCCACGGCGCGTGCCAGGGCCTCCGGCGCATGCGCACCGAACCGGATCAGGGCGGTCGGCAGCTCGAGCCGGGGCAACGACCGGCCCCCGATCCTCGCGGCGACGCGCATCGCATCACGCAGGCGTGTGTTCTCGCCGGCCAGGATGTAGGACTCGCCGATCCGACCACGGTCGAGCGCCGCTACGATCCCCGCGGCCACGTCCTCGACGTAGACCGCCGAGATCCCGACGTCGGCGAGGGCGATATACCCGAGGCTCCCGTCGTGGGCGCCCCGCAGCTGCTCGCCGATCCCTGTGTGGTCCCGCGGGCCATACGTCACGCCCGGCATCGCGATCACGATCGAGGCACCCGAATCGATCCGCTCGCGAACGGCGCGATGGGCCAGGTACTTGGTCTCATCGTAGTAGCTCAGGAACCCCTCGGAGATGTCGCGGCGGTACCGCTCGTCGATGATGCGGCCCTTGGTGTTGCCGGCGACGTTGACGGTCGAGATGTAGACCAGGCGATCGAGTCCTGCCGTGGCCACGGCGTCGAGCATCCTGTGCGTTACCCCGACGTTGGCATCGACCATGGCCGGACGCATGGACGCGGGGATGCCGACGCGATACATGCCCGCGATGTGGATGGCGGCATCGGTCCCGCGCATCGCGTCAACGATCGCCGCCGTACGCGACAGGTCACCGGCCCGCGTCTCGACGCCGAGGTCGGTCAGGGCCGTCGCGCGATCGGGGTCGCGCACGACGGCGACGACGCGGTCACCGCGCTGGACGAGCCGTCGGACGACCGCCAGCCCGACGAAGCCGGCGCCGCCGGTGACGAAGATGCGCATCACGGGCCGGCGCCGCCGCCGGCGCCCGGATCGGCGCCCCCCGTCTCAGTAAACAGGCGTCTCCGGCCCGATCGCCTCGAGCCAGGTCTTGATCGCCTTGAGGAGCGCCGCGGCCCCCGCGCCGTCGTTGGCTCGATGGTCGATGGCGAGGACCATGTTCATGACCGGGCGGATCGCGATGACGTCGCCATCGGGCGTGTCGAGCACGACGGGACGCTTCGTGATCGCCTCCATTGTGAGGATCGCGACCTCGGGCACGTTGATGATCGGCATCGTCAGGTTCGACCCGAACCAGCCCGTGTTGTCGATCGTGAACGTGCTGCCGCCATAATCGTCGAGCTTCAATCGCCCGGCCCGTGCGCGAGCGGCGACATCGGCGATCGCACGGTTCAGGCCGCTGATGCTGAGCTGGTCGACGTCGCGCACGACCGGCACGAGCAGCCCGTCGTCCACCGCCACCGCGACGCCCATGTGGACGCGGCGCTTCGCGACCAGACCGTCCTCGGTCCAATGCGCATTGAAGGCCGGGAACTGGCGCAGTGCCGCGGTGGCTGCCTTGATGACGAACGGCACGTAGCTCAGGGAGATGCCCTCGCGAGCCTGGTACTCCCGCTTCGCCGTCTCGCGGGCCTTGACGAGGTTGGTCGCGTCGACCTCCATGTGCACGTACGCGTGCGGGACCGCGAGCGCCCGGGTCATCTGCGCGGCGATGCCCTTGCGCATCTGGGTCATCGGTAGGAGGACCTCGTCGGCGCCGTCGGGAAACTCGATCGGGGCGCCGGCCGGCATGCGGGCGGGCGGCGCCGCCGGCAGCGATGTGGGGGCCCCGGCTTGCGGTTGGCCCGCCGCGGCGGCTCCTGCGGGTGCAGCGGCCGGCGAGCTGGCGCCGTTGCCCTGGCTCATCATCGGCACTGGCGGGGTGCCGCCGGTGCGGATCGATTCGACCACGGCCAGCACGTCGTCACGCGTGATCCTGCCGCCGCCACCGGTGCCGACGATCTGATCGGGCCGCAACGCGTGCTCGCGCAACAGACGGCGAACGGCCGGCGTCATGCGCGCGTCGGGATCGCCCGTGGCGGGGCTCGCCGAGGCGGTGGCGGTCGGAGCGGTCTGGGCGGTCGGTGCCGTCTGCGCGGCGGCGGCCCCGGTGGCCGGAGCGGCGGCCCCGGCGGCCGGAGCGGCCGGTGCACTGGCGGGCGCTTCAGTCGCGTCAGCGGGCTGGCTGTCGGTCGGCGCGGACTCGTCCGACCCGGCCGGACCCGCGGGCGGGGCGGCTGCGCCCGTGACCGGCTCGGCGGCGGAAGCGGGATCGCGCGGCTCGACCTGGACGGTGCCTTCCGCCTCCGGTCCGCCCTCCTTCTCGAGTGCAGCCGACGAAGGGGCATCCCCGCCGGCCTCGTCGGCGGTCTCGATGATGGCGATCTCGGCGTTATTGGGGACCGTCGCTCCCTCCTCCGCCAGGATCTCCTTGAGGACCCCCTCGAACGGCGAGGGGACCTCGGCGTTGACTTTGTCGGTGATGACCTCGAGCAGGGGCTCGTACTTGGCGACCGTATCGCCAGGCTGCTTGAGCCACTTGCCGATGGTCCCCTCGGCGACGCTCTCGCCGAGCTGGGGCATCGTCACCTTCGCCACGTTCGTTGCTCCTTCGCGGGTCCTCGTCGACGGTCGTGGCGCCTAGTGTCGCCCATCCGGTGTTTTCGGGTCGAGCCGTGGCCCGAGGGTTCCGGTCACGTCATCAGGACGCCATCATGCACGACAGCATGATCGAGGGCTCCCGCACGACGCGCCTGGCCGGCCTCGTGGGCGTGCGTCCAGGAGAGGGAGCCCTGGTGGTCCAGGTGGCGCTCGTGGTCGCGGTGGTCGAGGCTGCGCGCGGGCTCGGCGAGGTCGGCGTCGACACGCTGCTGCTGAGCCGCTTCGGCCAGGAGGACCTGCCTGGGGTCCTGCCTTTCCTGTTCATCGCCCTCGGCGTGCTCGGGCTCATCATCGCCGTGGGCTACAGCGCCGCGCTCGCGCGCCTGCCCCGCGTGCCCCTGTTCGTGGCGATCCTGGGGTTGTTCGCCGCGACCATCGCCGGCCTGCGGGCCGCCATCGCCGATGGGGACCCGACGGTGGTGTCGCTCCTGTGGCTGGCGGTCAAGGCGGGGGCATTGCTGGCTGTGACGGTGTACTGGACCGTAGCGGCGGCATCGTTCGATGCGCGGCAGGCGCGGCGGCTGTTCCCACTCGTGACGGCGGCCGCGATCGCCGGGTCGTTCGCGGGCACCCTCGCGGCGGGGCCGGCGGCCGCCGTGGTCGGGGTGGAGAACCTCGTCCTGATCACCGGGGTGCTGCTCGTCGTTGCGGCATTCCTCCTCTGGAGGTTGCCCGGCCGGATCGCGAGCCGAGCGCGTTCGTCGCGGCATGGCTCGACGCTGGCCGGGTTGCGCGCCGGATTCGACTTCGTTGCCCGCTCACCGCTCATGTCGCGCGTCGCCATCGCGTACGTCCTGCTGGCCGTCCTGATGTTCTCGGTCGACTACCCGTTCAAACTCGCGGCGTCGGCGGCGTTCGCCAGTCCGGTCGAGGTCGCGACGGCCCTCGGGCTACTGTCCGCAGCGGTCACCGGCACGTCCTTCATCGTTTCGCTCACGCTCGCCAACCGGGTCTACGCCCGGTTCGGCGTGACCGTTGGGGCGCTGGTGCTGCCGATCGTGTACCTGCTCGGTTTCGGTCTCTGGCTCGTGCAATTCTCGTTCGCCACCGCGGCGCTGGTGCTGTTCGCCCAGCAGGTCACCCAGCGCGGCATCTCCAACGCGGCCTGGAGTGCCTTCTACACGACGGTTCCCGCCGAGCGTCGCGCGCAGGTCCTGGCCTTCAACGATGGCGTGCCGGGGCCGATCGGGACGATCCTCGCGGGCGTCCTGCTCCTCGCGGCAGGACGGATCCTCGGCCCGGAGCAGGTCTTCCTGCTGGGGGCGGGGACGGCGCTCGTCGCCACGGTCGTCGTGATCGGGATCCGCCGGCGCTACGCGGAGAGCCTCGTCGCGGCCCTGCGCGCGGGTGCCGGCGAGGCCGTCCTGGAGGGCGGTCCGGGTGTGGGCGCCCTCGCAAGTGACCCAGCCGTGGGCCGGGCGCTGCTTGCTGCGCTGCAGACCCCCGAACCGGGCGCGCGCGAGATGGCGGCTGCACTGCTCCCGAGGGTGCGTGTCGCCGGTGCGGAGCGGGCCCTCCGGGAGGCGCTCGGCGACGAGGACGCCCGCGTCCGCGCAGCGGCGATCCGGGGTCTCGCCGCGATGGACGCATGGCCATCCGACGCCGACCACGCGGCGCTCGCGACCGACCCCAGCCCGCTCGTCCGTGCCGCGGCCATCGTGGCGAAGGCGCATCACGGCGAGGGGCCCGATCCGAGCCTCCTCGTCGATCCGTCATCAGAGGTGCGCGCCGCGGCGATCGCCGCGACCCGAGTTGGCCCGGACGCTGCGTCGGTCGTGATGGCCGCCCTCGACGACGCCGCCGCTCCCGTCCGCCGGGCGGCGGCCGATGCGTTGGCCACGTCGGCGATCGACGCCTCGAAGGTGCTGGGTCTGCTCGACGGCGACAGCGTTCGCGCGCAGCGAGCGGCCCTGGCCGCGCTCGTCGGTCTCGCCGAACGAGACGACAGCGTCGCTGCCGCCGTCGCCGATTGGGTCCACCATCGCCTGGTGCGCGCGACCGGGCTGCGCGACGCGCGTCTCGTGCTGGCTGCCACCGGGCCGCCCGCCGATCCGGTCGCCGGCTTTCTCGGATTCGTCCTCGGCGTCCGCCAGCGTGAGATCGAGGGCACGGTCCTCGATGCGCTCGCGGTCCTCGGCGCGCCCGAAGCACGCGGCGTCATCCGCCGCTGTCTCCGCTCGGACGACGTCGAGGTCAGGGCGCAGGCGATCGAGGCACTCGATTCGATGGGCGATCGGCGAGTGGCGGGCGCGCTGGTCAACCTCCTGGAGGGCGACGCCTCGGGGGCGGCAGGATCGGCCGATGACTTCCTGGAGCGCCTGGCCCAAGATGACGATGGCTGGATCCGGGCGCTGGCGCGGTCCTGCCTTGGGGCTGCGGGAGGAGACGCCGAGATGGCACGATCCGAGCGGACACTGAGCGACCTCGACACGATGCTCCTGTTGCGGACCGTGCCGTTGTTCGAGGGCCTCGACCCCGAGGACCTCCAGCGCATCGCCGTCACATCCGAGGAGCGCGTCTACGCGGGCGGCGAGACCATCCTCCGAGAGGGCGACCCCGGCGACGAGCTCATCGTCATCGTCACGGGCGCAGTGCGCGTGATGCGGATCGGAGACGACGGCGCGGAGCGCTTCATCCGTCGCTACGATGCCGGCGAGCACATCGGCGAACTGGCAGTCTTGCGCGAGGGGCCTCGGGCCGCGACGGTCCTGGCGGAGGAGGGCGGCGTGCGGGGCCTGGTCATCAACGGCGAGGGCCTCAAGGCGATCCTGTACGAGCGACCCGCGGCCGCGATGGCCATGCTCGGGACCCTCGCCGAGCGCATCAGCAGACAGTCAGATTCCGCCGATGCCCGACACCCGTGACCAGCGTGCCCTGCCGACCGGCACTGTGACGTTCCTGCGTACCGACGTCGAGGGGTCGGTGTCGCTGGCGCGAAACCTCGGCGTTCGGTGGGACCGTTTCAACGTCGAGCACCTGGCGATCGTTCGCGAAGCGGCGGAGGCGCACGGCGGGCGCACCGTGCGGACGGAAGGAGATGCGCTGTTCGCGGTCTTCCCGGAGGCGCGGACCGCGGTGTCGGCGGCGATCGCGGCCCAGCGAGCCATCGCGGGTCACGCCTGGCCCGAGGATGCTGCGGTCCGGGTCCGGATGGGTCTCCACAGCGGCGAGGCGCATCTTGCGGGCGACGACTACGGGGGCTTCGAAGTGAACCGGGCTGCGCGCATCGCCGCGACCGGCCATGGCGGCCAGATCGTCATATCCGAAACCACCCGGAGCCTGATCGCCGACGCGCTGCCTCCCGGCGTGTCGATCCGTGGCCTCGGCCGGCACACGCTCCGCGATGTTCCCGGTGCCGAGACGCTCTATCAGCTCGACGTGCCGGGCCTTCGCACGGAGTTTCCGCCGCTGCGGACGATGACGGCGTCCGACGGCAACCTGCCGACGCCGCTGACGAGCTTCATCGGGCGCGAGCGCGAGCTGATCGAGCTCGGCGAGCTGCTCGACAGCCACCGGCTCGTGACGATCACGGGCCCGGGCGGGATCGGCAAGACGCGCTTGGCGACGGAAGTCGCCCGACGACGGCTCGGCACCGCTGTCGATGGCACCTGGTTCGTCGCCCTCGACGAGATCGTGGACCCGGTGCTCGTTCCGTCCACGATCGCGCGCTCCATGGGCTTGTTCGACGGGCCCGAGCGTTCGGCGGCCGACGCCCTGGTTCCGTACCTCGCCGACCGCTCCGCGCTGTTGGTCCTCGACAACTTCGAACACCTGGTGGATGCGACCACCGACGTCAGCGCCATCCTCCGCTCCTCCAGCGGCACGCGGGTCGTCGTCACCAGCCGCTCTCCGCTGCGGATCGCCGGTGAGCAGGAGTATCCGGTCCGCCCGCTCGAGGCATCCACGTCTGGCGCCAGGGACTCCGTGGACCTCTTCGTGGAGCGCGCGCGGAGCGTGCGGCCCGGATACGAGCCAGGGTCGGAAGCCTCCACGATCACGGAGATCTGCGACATGCTCGACGGGCTCCCGTTGGGCATCGAACTGGCGGCCGCGCGGACCTCGTTGCTGCCCCTGTCCGCGATCCGCGACCGGCTGGCGGCGCGGTTGCCCCTTCCCGGACCCGGCCTCCGCGACGTGCCGGATCGGCAGCGAACCCTTGACGGCGCGATCAGCTGGAGCTACGCCCTGTTGTCGCCGGAACGGCAGCGGCTGCTGCGGGCGCTGGCAATCTTCGAGGGCGGGTTCGACCTCGAGCAGGTCAGCGCCATCCAGGACGGTGCCGACGTGCTCGATGGGCTGCTCGACCTCGTGGATCAGAGCCTCCTGATGCGCGATCCTGGCGGCGGTATCCGATTCCGGATGTTGCGGACGATCGGGACGTTCGCGCTGGGCGAGCTCGAAAGCGAGGGGCGGTTGTCCGAGCTCCGGCGAAGCCACGCACTCGCATACCTCGCGCTTGCCGAGACCGCTGCCCCCCACCTACCGGGAGGTGAGCAGCCAGCGTGGCTCGATCGCCTCGGCCTGGACCACGCCAACCTGCGGGCCGCGATGCGCTGGTCGATCGACGCCGGCGACGTGGACGTAGCGCTGCGTCTCCTCGCGGCGCTGTGGCGCTACTGGCAGCTCGGCGGCCATCTCGCCGAAGGGGTCGAGCTTGCCGAGGCCGCCATGGCGTTGCCCGGCGCGGAGCTTCGGACACCGGCGCGTCTCGCTGCCGTCACCGCGGCCGGCGGCATCGCGTACTGGCAGGGACGAGCCGATGAAGCCGTGGTCTGCTACGAGGAGCAGCTGGCCCTTGCCCGCGAGCTCGGGGATCGGGCGGCGGAGGCGGATGCATTCTTCAATCTCTCGTATGGCGCCTTCATCCGTGGCAACCTCGAGCTCACCTACGAGCTGATGGAGGCTGCCAGGGAGCTGTATGTCGACATCGGCGACACCCGTGGCGCCGCTCGGACCGAATGGAGCCGGGCGACCGCCGTGATCAGCGAGGGGCGACCTGCGGACGCTCTGCCGATGTTCGAGGCGGCGGCGGACCGCTTCGCGGAGCTCGGTGATGTCTGGTACCACGCGATGGCGACGGGCAGCATCGCATGGGCGCTGTTCGCGCTGGGCGACATGGTCGGCGCGAGCCACAAATTCGGGGAGTCCCTCGCCGAGTACCATGCCCTGCGGGACGTCGGCACGACCGCCATTTCGCTGCAGATCGGCGCCATCGTCGCGCTCGAGGCCGGACGGCCGGAGGACGCTGCGGTGCTGCTGGGCGCGACGGAGACTCTGAGCGAGCGGTACGGGGTCACGCCACCAGCCGGCCTCGCCTGGTTGATCCAATCCCGAAGTCCGGACGAGCGGGTCGCGGCCTTGCTGGAACCCGACGTGCTCGCTGCAGCGCTCGAACGGGGCCGACGGCTCAGCCTAGACGACGCGATCGACCTGATCGTGGAGATCGAAACCGGATTGCCGAGCTCGGCTGGCGCGTGACCTGCGAGTCCGCGAGGAGACTCAGGGGGTCGGCGCCGGATCCGAGGTCGTTTCGCCGTGCCCTTCGGTGTCCTCGCTCGCGGCCCCCTCATCGAGGACGAGCCAGCCCTGGCGGACCGCGAAGGTGACGGCGCGGACGCGATTGGGCACGCCGAGCTTGTGCAGGATGGTCGACACGTGGTTCTTGACGGTCTGCTCGCTGACGTCCATGACCCGCCCGACGTCGCGGTTACGCATACCCTCGGCGACGTGGCGGAGCACGTCCAGCTCGCGCGGGGTCAGCGGATTGGCCGGCGGTGCGTCCGCGCGTCTCGCGCTCTCGCGGAACGCCTCCATGATCTTGTCGATCAGATCGGGCCTGCCGATCACCTCGTCGCGCAAGGGATCCTCGCCTTCGGCGACCTTTCGGATCACGGCGACCAGCTCGGCCGGCTCGGCGACGGCAGCCACATGGCCCGTGGCGCCGATCTCGATGGCCTCGAGGATGCTGGCGTCGTCGTCCTCACGCCCGACGACCACGATCGCCGCCGTCGGGGCTTCCTCGGCCAGCCGGTGCGTCGCGGCGCTGGTCGCCGGTTCCTGCAGCTGGACGTCGAGGATGAAGACGTCCGGTGCGTCGTTCTCGCTCACTGCCAGGGCGTCATCCGCGGACCGAACCTCGGCGACGACCTCGAGGTCGGGTTCGCGGTCGAGGACTCCACGTATCCCGAGACCGGCCAGCGCCCTCGATTCCACCAGGACGATCCTGATCGTCTCCAGGTCCGGGGGCGTTAGGGGCGGAGGTCGTCGAGCCATGGAGCCATCTCCTCGCGCGGGACGTGCGTGCGTTGACCCGAGGCTACGCACGAACGGGTCCGAGCGCATGACCCGAAGGGACCAACCTCGCGCGAGTCTTTCGTTCCGCTCGCGGCGGGCGCGGCCGCCTGGATCGGAACGGAGCCGAGGGTACCCGGATTCCCCTTGACGCACGGCGTACGGTGCTGCCATGGACGACCTCGAGCGTCGACGCCGCCGGCTGCGGCGCGCGCATCACCTCATCCGGGCCGAACTGGCGCTCGCCGTCGTCGTTCCCATCTTGGCGGGTTTCCTGTTTGTCGCGGCGCCGGCGTTTTGGGGTGGGAGGAGCACCGGCATGTACGCAATCGTGGAAACGCTGCTTGCAATTGCAGCCGTCGTCGGCGTCCTGGTCGGCTTCGCCTGGATGATCCGGCTGTCGCGCCCTGATCCGGAGGCCGGCGAGCGGAGCTGGCGGTTCCGCGACTTCTGAAACAGTCCACGTCATCGAACAGGCGCCCGAATTCGTCAGCTGCGATACCGCCACTCCCCGTCAGTACGCCGCGAGCGCACGGATCCCCGCTTCGATCTTCTCCGGGCTGACCATGAACCAATCCTCGAGGGCGTGGTTGTAGGGCACGCCTGGCACGTCAGGTCCGGCGATCCGCGTGACCGGCCCGTCCAGGTAGTCGAACGCCTCTTCGGCGACGATGGCCGCGACCTCCGCGCCGTAGCCACCGAATCGGTTGTCCTCGTAGACGATGAGGCATTTGCCGGTCTTGCGGACCGACTCGAGGACGGTCTCGGTATCGAGCGGTCGGAGCGTGCGCAGGTCCACGACCTCGACGCTGATACCGTCCTCGGCGACCCGGTCCGCGGCCTCGAGCGCGTAATGCGCCATGAGGCCGTAGGCGATGACCGATACCTGCGAGCCCGGGTGTGTGACCGCCGCCTTGCCGAGCGGGATCGTGTAGTCGGTATCGGGCACGTCGCCACGCACGGAGCGATACATCTTCTTGTGCTCGAAGAACAGGACGGGGTCCTCGTCGCGGATGGATGACCGGAGGAGCCCGCGCGCGTCGTAGGGGGTCGATGGGATGACGACCTTGAGCCCCGGAACGTGGGTGAAGAACGCCTCGACGCTCTGCGAGTGGTACAGGGCGCCGTGGACGCCACCGCCGTACGGGGCGCGGATCACCATCGGGACGCCGTAGCCATTGTTCGACCGATAACGCATCCGCGCCGCCTCGGACACGATCTGGTTGAACGCGGGGAAGATGAAGTCGGCGAACTGGATCTCGGCGACCGGCCGGAGGCCGTTGACCGCGGCGCCGATCGAAGCGCCGACGATCATCGACTCCGTCAGCGGCGTGTCGATCACGCGGTCGTCGCCGAACTCCGCCCAGAGCCCGTCAGTGGCTAGGAAGACACCGCCCTTCTTGCCGACGTCCTCGCCCAGCACGATGATCGATTCGTCCCGGCGCATCTCGTCGGCGAGCGTCTCGCGGATCGCCTCGATGAACGTCCTCGCCGGCATCTACTCGGTGTCCTCCGCGAACACGTAGCGCATCGCGGTGGACGGATCCGGGTCGGGCTGCGCCTCGGCGTAGTCGGTGGCCTCTTCCACAGAAGCCTTGATCTCGGCGGCCAGACGTGCCTCGATCTCCTCCGTCAGGACGCCGGCATCGCGGAGCTGCGCGCGGAAGGCGGGTACGGGGTCGCGCTCCTTCTCGGCGGCGAGCTCCTCCTCGGTCCGGTACTTCGTCTGCTGGTCGTCCGATGAATGGCCGGTCAGCCGCGTCACCTTGGCCTCGATGAGGGTCGGGCCGTCACCCGCGCGGGCGCGCGCGACCGCGTCGCGAGCGGCGGCGTAGCAGGCCAGGACGTCATTGCCGTCCACGATCACGCCGGGAATGCCGTAGCCCGCGGCACGATCGGCCACGTTGGCGATCGAGACCTGGCGCGCCATCGGCACGCTGATCGCGTAGCCGTTGTTCTCGACGACGAAGATGAACGGCAGCTTGTGGATCGCGGCGAAGTTCAGGCCCTCGTGGACGTCGCCCTGGTTGCTGCTTCCCTCCCCCATGCTGGTCATCGCGACCTGGCCGGTCTTGCGGACCTTCGCCGCGAGCGCGATGCCGACGGCGTGCAGGAGCTGGGTCGCGACCGGCGACGAGACGCTGACGAGATTGTGCTCGTGCGAGCCGTAGTGGCCCGGCATCTGGCGGCCGCCGGAGCTCGGGTCGTTGGCGGTCGCGTACTGGGCAGTCAGGATGTCGCGCGGGCTCATCCCGAACGTGAGACACGTGGCGATCGAACGGTAGAACGGCGCGATCCAGTCGTGTCCGCGCTTGAACGCCCAGGCGATGCCGACCTGTGCTCCCTCGTGGCCCTGACCGGAGATGACGAACGGGATCCGCCCAGCTCGGTTCAGGATCCACATCCGCTCGTCGAGCGCCCGTGCGAGCGCGACGTAGCGATACATCTCGATCAGGTCGGCATCGGTCAGGCCGACCGATGCGGCGAGGCTGCCGGCGGCGGCGCTCGTGGCGGCGTCGCCCTTGGTCACGGCCATCGGTGTGGATCGGCCTCCGTTGACTGCTGGATCGCCGAACGCGTCGGCGTCGGTCAGAAGTTGATGGATCGGCCATCCACCGCCATCGCCGCCTCGCCGATGATCTCGGACAGGGTCGGGTGAGCGTGGGTGGAGCCGCCGATCTCCCAGGCTGTCGCGTCGAGCTCGAAGGCGAGCGAAGCCTCGGCGATGAGGTCGGTCGCGTGCGGGCCGACGACGTGGACGCCGAGCGTGTCCTGGTTGTCCGTGTTCGAGATGACCTTCGCGAATCCTTCGTATTCCCCCCCGATCAGGGCCTTCGCGATCGCCTGGAATGGGACCTTGCCGACCTTGTAGGGCGTGCCGGCGGTCTTGACCTGCTCCTCGGTCAGTCCGATCGAGGCGATCTCCGGGCGGCAGTACGTGGCGCGCGGCTGCTTCGTGTAGTCCATCTCGTGGACGTCGGCCTCACCGGCGATGACATGAGCGGCGATGAGCCCTTCATGGGCCGCGGTGTGGGCCAGCCACAACCCGCCGATGATGTCGCCGATCGCGTAGACGTGGGGCTCCTTCGTGCGCATCCGACCGTTGACCTTGATGACCCCGCGATCGGTCTCGACCTTGGTCGTCTCGAGGCCGATGTCCTCGATGTTCGCGGCGCGGCCCGTGGCGACGAGCATCATCTCCGCTCGCACCTCCTCGGGGTCCTTGCCCTCGGGGCCGACCATCAGGCAGATGCCGTCCTTCTCCGTGTTGACCGCAGCCGGGTCGAAGCGGGCGTTGGTCATGACGGTCATGCCGCGCTTCTCGAAGCTGCGTTGGACGAGCTTGGCCACCTCCGCGTCCTCGAGCGGGACGATCGATGGCGCGTACTCAACGAGCGTCACCTTGACCCCGACGTCGGCGAACATGCTGGCGAACTCGACACCGACGGCACCCGCTCCGACGATGACGATGTCCTTCGGCAGCGTGGTCATCCGCAGGACGTCGTCGCTGGTGACGATCCGCTTGCCGTCGGGGTCGAGCCCCGGGAGGCTCTTCACCCGTGAGCCGGTCGCGACGATGACGTCGGTCGCCTGCAGCACGCGTTCGCCGCCCTTGCCGGGCGTGCCGTCCTCGGCCGGTTGGACCACGCGGACCTTCTGCGGGCCTTCGAGACGGCCACGGCCGGCGACCCAGGTGACCTTGTTCTTGTCGACCAGCGTCTTGAGCCCGGTCCACAGCCGTTTCACGACCTGGTCACGCCGAGCGGCCATCTGGGCGTAGTCGATCTCGGGTTCACCCGGAAGCTTCAACCCGAAGTCCTTCGCGTGACGAACCTTCTGGGCGAATGCGGCCGATTCGAGGAGCGCCTTGGTCGGGATGCACCCCCGATGGAGGCACGTGCCGCCGATCTTGTCCTCGTCGACGAGCGCGACCTTCAGCCCGAGCTGTCCGGCCCGGAATGCGGCGGCGTAGCCGCCCGTGCCGGCGCCGAGCACGACGAGATCGAAGTCATTGGACGAGCCGACGGCCATGGGTCAGGGTGCCTCGTGACGCCTCGGCGCCGGCGCCATCGAGCGATCGTCGAGGGGCTGCGCGGGCGGGTGGGTCATCGCGGGCAATCGTACGGCCGGGGTCGCACGAGGCGCAACCGAGAGCGGCCCGGCGGCTGGTGCTAGAGTTCGGCCCGAGCGCCGCCCATCGGATGGCGGCCAGCGATCGAGGTCGTGGCCGAGCGTGGACCCAGCGATCCTGTTCCGCACGGGGTTGCTCATCGCTCTGGCGTACCTCGCCGGCTCGATCCCCGTCGGATCGATCGTCGCGCAGCGGGTCGGCGGGCCCGACCTGCGGTCCGTCGGCTCGGGACGGACCGGCGGCACGAACGCGTTGCGGGCTCTGGGTCGCAAGTGGGCCGCTGTCGTCGTCCTGGGCGACCTGCTCAAGGGTGCGCTGCCCGTCCTCCTCGCTCGGTACGTCACCGGCGACCCACTCGTCGAGGTGCTCTGTGGGGGCGCCGCGGTGGCCGGAGCGATCTGGAGCGTGTTCGCGGGCTTCCGCAGCGGACGCGGCGTGGGTACCGGCGTGGGAACGATGCTCGTCATCCAGCCGCTGGCCGTGGTCCTGGCCGCGCCCGTCTTCGTCGTCGTGATCCTGCTGACCCGCTACGTGTCGCTGGGCTCGTTGCTCGGTTCGGCGGTCATGTTCCCGGTGATGCTGCTGCTCCTGTTGATGGTGCCCGGGACGCCGCTGCCGTACGTCATCTACTCGGCCGTCGGTGCGGCCCTCATCTGGCTCGCGCACGCCGACAACATCGATCGGCTGATCCACGGGACCGAGCGCAAGTTCGACTTGGGCCTGCTGGTCGGCAAGCGGTCGTCGGGCGGCTGACCGTAAGAATCGATCGACCCGGGTCGGCTGACGGCCCGGGTCGGGGATCTACGCTGGTTCGGCGGGCCGTTGGTCGACCCGCGCCGAGAGGATGTGGGTCAGCCGCCGCGCTGGGTGCGGAAGCAATCGCTGCAGTAGACCGGCTTGCCGCTGGTCGGGCGGAACGGGACCTGGGCTTCCTTGCCGCAGGACGAGCACGTCGCCTCGAACATCTCGCGCGGTCCGCGGTCGCGGTAGCCGCCGCCACCACCGCCGCCATAGCCACCACCGCCCCCGGCGGAGTACCCGCCGCCGGCGCCGTAGCCACCGTACGAGCTACTGCCACCCTCCGCGTTCCGAGCCGCCTTGCGGCTGGCTCGACACGAGGGGCAGCGACGCGGCTCCGTGAAGCCGCGCTGTGCGTAGAAGTCCTGCTCGGACGCGGTGAACACGAACTCCTGTCCACAATCCGCACAGGTCAGGTTCTTGTCGTTGTACACGAAAACGAAACTCCTCTCGGTAGCCGGCGCGATCCCATCGGGTTTCTCGCGTCAGCCGTGAGAGGAGTCCGAGTTTTTGCGTCGAGCTACGTTCTGGCCACGGACGCTTCCATGGCATTTGCGAGCGGGATGGTACGCGCTCGAAACGTGCTTGTATAGCCCCGAATTTGGGGGTATCGGATCACCTGTCGAACGGTGCGACCGCGAACAGGTGACTGAACTGCTTGCACCAGATGAGCGCGCTCCGGAATCGGGTCGGATCGACACCGTCCGGCAGGTCGTAGCCGAACGATCCGTCGGTCGCCTTGAGCTTGCCCAATTCGAGGGCATCGTCGCTGTAGCCATCGGCCTTGGGCGAGAGATAGACGAACAGGTCCGGACCGTTGCGGACCGAGAAGTCCTCGAGCCGCAGGTGGTAGCGACCCGGCTCGACCTCGACGATGGACGCAGTCCCCCGGCCGAAATGGAAGTCGTCGGAGCCGCTGAACTCGCCGCTCGCCACGGTGGTGGCCGCGAAGGGCGTCGGAGCCGGTGTCGGAGGCGCCGTCGGCGCGCGTGTTGGCGCGACCGACGGCGCCGGAGGGTTCGATGGGGACGGCGCAGGTGGTTCCGCCGTGACCGGGACCACCGCCGGACCGGGCTCGACGAGCGACGTGCGGATGAAGATCGGCGATCCCAGGTACCAGCCTGCTGGGACCATCACGGCCAACAGCGCGGCCGCGACGATCGCGGTGCGCCCCGGGTGACGGCGCGCGGCCGCGAACCAGCCAAGGCGACGAGCGACGACGACGGCGCCAACGAAGATCGCGATCGATGCGATGGCGACCGGGATCCGAAGCTCGTAGAGCGCTCGCGCGATGTCGTTGGCGATGTCACCGATCGATGGCATGGGCCCGATGGTGGCGACCTCCCGTGACCGCCGTGTGACGGGTCAGCCGGCGATCGGCGGAGCGGCGAGCGCCGGCTCACGTGCCGGTTCGGGCGGGGAGGGCGACGGCGCGATCCCGTACTCCGCAGTGGCGGTCGCGAGGTACACCGCGGCCTCCTCGTCGCGGCGTGCGTCGCTCCAGTCGAGCTCGGCCGCCATGATCTGCGCGACACGGGGGGCGACGGTGGCGCCGCGGTCGGCGAGCTCCGGACTGAGCCGCAACCGCCGCGACAGGACATCATCGACGGACAGGGCCAGCTCGTTGCGGACCGCCCAGGCGACCTCGGCCTCGAGGTAGGGCCGCCCGGCGACGAGCGGACGAAGCAGGTCGAGCTGCGTCCCGAGCGCGACCACGTCCGGTGCCTGCGTGCCATGTCGGGCGACCAGGCGGGCGGGGGCCTCGGGGTGGGCGGCGGCGATCGCGGGGTTCCGGGCGAGCTGAGCCGTCAGGTCGTCCAGCGCGTCTCGGTCGGCCGCGCCGATGAGGTGGCGATCGGCGGTTGCACTCGGGCGTTTGCGCGCTCCCTCGGGCCCGAGCACGGCATCGATGGCGTCGCGGGCCATCACCCGGTAGGTCGTGTACTTGCCGCCGGCGATCCGCACGATGCCGTCCATCTCGGCCGTGACACGATGCTCGCGCGATGCCTTGACGGTTGAGCCGCCGCTCGGGGCGATCAGCGGCCGCAGGCCCGCATACGTGCCCACGACGTCGCTCCGCTGCAGCCCGACGTCGAGTGTGTCGTTCACGGTCCGCAGCAGCTCATCGATCTCCCAGCCGTCGGCAGCCGGGCGCGCGGATCGACCCGCGTACGCAGTGTCCGTCGTCCCGATCAACCAGTGGTCGGGCCACGGGACCAGGAACACGACCTTGCCCGGGACCCGGATGGTCAGGCCGGCCGTCGCCGGGATCCGCTCACGAGGCACGACCAGGTGCGCCCCGCGGCTCGGCAGGAGCCGGGTCGAGCGGGCCGAGAACGGGTGCTCCGGGTCGGCCGCCCAGACGCCGGTCGCGTCGACGATCGCACGCGTCCGGATGTCGAGGTCGGCTCCGGACAGGTGGTCGCGGGCCCGAAGGATCCGGAGGGAGGGATCGGCCGTATCCGTCCGAACACCCGTGGCCCTGACCCTGGTGGCGACGATCGGCCGCGTCTGGGCCTCGAGCGCCGTGCGTACGACGGCCAGCGCCAGGCGGGCGTCGTCCTCCATGCCGTCGTGGTAGAGCAACCCGCCGCGCAGGCCTCGCCGGCGTAGGGCCGGAGCCACCGCCAGGGTCTCGTCGACCGAGAGGCGCCGATGCCAGCCGCCGTCGTGGCGGGCACCGAGGATGTCGTACAGGGTCAGCCCCGCGTCGTAGAACACCTTGCTCAGGAACGGGATCCCGTGGATCGGGAACAGCAACGGCTGGAGCGAGACCAGATGCGGAGCGTTGCGCAGGAGCCGGCTCCGCTCCCTCAGTGCCTCGCGAACGAGCCCGATCTGGAGTTGCTCGAGGTAGCGCAGGCCCCCGTGGATGAGGCGCGACGAGCGCGACGAGGTGCCCGACGCGATGTCGTCTTGCTCGATGAGGGCGGCGTCGAGTCCGCGGGTCGCCGCGTCCAGGAGCGCTCCCGCCCCGACGATCCCGCCACCGACGATCACGACGTCCCAGGTCCTCTCGCTGAGGCGGTCGACGTCGCGCCGGTGGCGATCGATGGGGGCCCCCTCAGGCCCACCGTTGGATGCCGTCGCCGGGCCCGAGGCGTTCGCGCTCAACGTTCGTCGTCGAGGGGCCGACCCCGCGAGATCCGCCAGAGCAGCCAGCCCGTGCCGACGATCAGCACGCCGATCAGGACAGGCCCGTGGAAGATCGCCTGCTGGATCGGGGTGGGAAGGAAGCCGGTAACGGCTGCTGCCCCGACCACCACGACGACGACGGCAGCGGCGAGGGACAGGACCTCGAGCCAGCCGGGCTGGGGCCGTCCGGGTCTGGCGTCAACCACGGTCGGCCTCCTGCGGGATCCCGATCGGAGCGACCAGGACCTTGCCGGCATGGGCGGCGCCTCGTCGAGTCGCCAGGCCCGTCTTGGGCCGGTGGAAGGTCACGGTCAGGTCGGCGCGCACCGCCGGGTCGGACGGCTCGCCGCTGGACAGGTCAACGGCCGTGGGCGTATCGACCGCGACCACCGGGATGCCCCCGCTGCGGCTTCGATCGATGAGCTCGACTGCGGATCGGATCGGCTCGCGCAAGGGTCCGCGAACGCCGGTGCCGAGTAGGGCATCGACGATGACGGCCGCTCGCTCGATGCCGTGGCCGAAGACCGCGACGTCGCGTGCGACGGGCACGTGGACCTTGGCGATGCCCGTGTCCCGGGCGATCCGGTCCCAGTTGCGGGCCGCCGCCGCGCCCCGGGGCCGAGCATCGGTCGCGACGACCGCGACGACGACCTGCGCTCCTGCCAGCGCGAGCCGCCGGGCCGCGACGAACCCATCACCGCCGTTGTTGCCGGGGCCGCAGAAGATGACGATGGGCCCCGTGCCCCATCGGCCGGTGTCGACCGCCAGCGCGCGGACGGCCGCCGCCACGGCCGTGCCGGCGTGCTCCATCAACCGCTCCTCTGGGACGCCCAGCGCCTGGGCACGGCGGTCCGCGCCGGTCATCGCTTCGGCGCCGATGGCCGGCATCGCCGCGCGATCCGCCCAGCGGCTGCGCAGCGAGCGGAGATCCATGTCGAAGATGGCGGGGTCGTTGGCGGGCAACGGGGCCGTGCCCGCCTCGCCGATCGCCGCGGCGTTCCCGGACGTGCCGGTAGTGCGGTCGCCAGCGGGAAGCGAGGTCGAAGGCATAGCCGACCAAGCGTAGCGGACCGGGCTGGCGGGGTCAGCCGACGTCAGACGAGGTCGCCAGAGGTGAGCGAAGTCAGTCGATGGGCAGGCGAGCCCGGATCGTAGCCCTCGACCCTGCCGAGATCCTGAGCTCGGCGAGCCCGTCGGCCGCCAGCGCGGTGACGGCCGCCTTCACCCGGTCGGGTCCGTGGCTCCCGATCGCGGCACCGAACACGACCCATCGCGCGTCCGGAGCGGCGCGCAGTCGATCGAGGATGCGCCCGCGCAGCCATCGGTTGGTGGAGGTGAAGGGAGGCGCTGGAACCTGCCGAAGGTGCCTGACACGCCTGGCGCGCGGTGGGGGTCGCAGGGCCTGCGCCAGCGCGGTTCCCGGCGCCAGATCGGCGGCCTGTGTGGCGAGCCGGCACCACGGCCGGGCCGGGCAACCGCCGCACCTGGGATCGCGTGGACGACACAGGGTCGCACCCACGTCCATGAGCGCGTGCGTCCAGTCGCCGGGCCGATCCGGTGGGACGGCGTCGTCGGCGAGGCGTTGCATGTCCCGCGCCGTCAGCGCGTCGGCGGCCGTTCCGGCGACGACCCGCCCGAGCACGCGACGGACGTTGACATCGACCGCACCGACCGGATGCTCGAACGCGAGTGCTGCCACGGCCCGAGCCGTGTAGGGGCCGACGCCGGGCAGCGCCTGAAGCTCGGCCACCGACGTCGGGATCCGCCCGTCGTGCTGCCCGACGACGACGCGGGCCGTCCGCCAGAGCGCCAGGCCTCGGCGGTCGTAGCCGAGTCCCTGCCATGCCCGGATCACGTCGGCCGGGGTGGCGGCGGCCAGTGCGAAGACCGTCGGAAATCGTTCCATGAAACGCTGCCAGTGCTCGGCGGCTCGCGCAGCCTGGGTCTGCTGGGCCATGGCCTCCGATACCAGGATCGCGTACGGATCCCGTGTCTGCCGGAAGGCGAGTGGCCGGCGGTGCTCGGCGTACCAGGCGAGGATCGCGTCGCGGGCGGCGGGCTGGATGCCGGATGCGACCTTGTCGGGGGGAGCCACACGGCGAGGATAGCGGCACGGAAGTCGTGGTTGACGGCCAGGTGAGTCGACGGGCGTAGGATGCGAGGCGATCGCTCACGAGGTTGTGCCGGATGGCCGTCGAGACCAGCACATTCACGGGATTCCGCCCCGAGGCAGTCGATTTCCTGGCGGAGCTCGCCCAGAACAATGACCGCGACTGGTTCCAGCCGCGCAAGGCGGACTACGAGCGCCTGCTCAAGGCGCCGATGGAGGCGCTGGTCGTCGCCCTCGCCGACCGTTTCGAGGCACGCGGGCTGCCGTTCGAGGCGGACCCGAAACGGTCCGTCTCGCGCATCTACCGCGACACGCGGTTCGCCAAGGACAAGTCCCCGTACAAGACGAACATCTACGCGCGGTTCCCGTGGGTCGGGCCAGGCTCGGGTCACGACGACTCGGCTGAGAGCGCGCACCCCGCGAGCGCCTACTTCAACGTCATGCCGGGCGAAAGCTATGTCGGAGGCGGGATGTGGAGGCCGGAGAAGGAGCGTCTCGATGCCTTCCGGGCGGCGATCCTGGACGAGCCCGATCGCGTCCGCAACGCCTTCGAGGACCCGCGGTTCCTGGCTGAGCTCGGGCCGGTCCGGAGCCACGACACGCTCAAACGCGTGCCGACGGGTCTGCCCCCCGACCATCCGATGGCCGACATGTTCCGGTTCAAGAACGTGGTGTTCGGACGCCGGATGTCGGATGACGAGATCGGGTCGCCCGGTCTGCCGGACATCGTCGCGGACGCCTATGCGACCGCGATCCCCGTCTTCAGATTCCTTGGCACGCTGGGTGCCGATCGGAGCGCGCAGCCGGCCTAACGCTCCTCGGCCGACGTCCGGCGCCAGAGCTCTGCAGCGAGCAACTCGGGGATGACGGACTCGACGATCGCTCGGCGGTACGTGTCGTCGGCCGCGCGGTTCGGTAGGTGAATGACGCCCCCGCCCCGCCGCTCGACGGTCTCGATGACCTCGGCATCGGCCGCGGCTCCCGGAAACAGCACGGCGCGATGGCCGGGAAACGCGAGATACACGCCGGTGTGGAGCCAGTCCCCGGTGTCGTAGGCGGTCGCGGGGAGCCTCGGGGCCTCACGCAGCATCAATGCCGCCTGCTCTGCGAGCCCGAGGAAGGACGCGTCGGCCAGGACGTCGATCCCGGCCGCACCGTCGATGGCGTCTGCCGTCTCCGTCACCCAGGGCTCCGCCGACTCGATCGCCACCGCGAGGTCGGCGGCGGTCGAGGACAACGATCCGGGACTGCGTCCCCCGAGCATGGCCAACACGGCGACCGTGGCGCGGAAGGTGCGTGTCGCGATGCCGGACCCCTCCGCGCCTGCGTACAGCGGCAGGACGTGGTCCGCTTCGGATGCCAGCGCCGATGACGGGTCGTTCGTCACGGCGACGACCAGGCTGTGGTTGCGATGCCGTCGGGCGGCAGCCACGACCTCGGCCGTTCGACCGGACGCGGAGATGGCGACGAAGACGAGGTCCGCGCCAGGAGCGCTGGGGACGCCGGTCGACGCGTACTCGACCCACGCGGACGTTCCCCCCGCGCGCAGCTCCGACGCGACAAGCATCGCAGCGTACCGCGAGCTGCCCATACCGGCGAAGGCGAACCGTCGGCCCGGCGTCAAGGACGACAGCGCCGAGGTGAGCGGCGAACCCGGCGCGTCATACGCCCGAAGCAGCCGCGCGAGCGCGGCCGGGCCCGCCAGGATGTCGTCGAGCAGCATCTCGACCCGATCGGTCACCCATCCTCCTCGAACAGGGCACGCATCCCCTCGATCGGCGCGTACAGCCACGTCGGCAGGTACGTCGTCGCGTAGGTGAACTCGTAGAGCTCCTTGTCGATCTCGAACGCGCGCAGCAGCGCCGGGTCGCGGTCGATCCAGACATGCTGCTCGCGAAGACCCGTCTCGTACGCCTCGAGGAAACGCTCGCGCGCCCGCCGGATCCAGCCGTCCAGATCGAGCCCGACATGCTCCAGCGGCCTACCGTTGGTCGTCTCGGCACGGTGTCGAGCGCTGCGCGCGACGTGGTCCAGCGAGCGAAGCATCGACGCGACGTCGCGCAGGGGCGAGCGATGAGCGCGCCGAGCCTCCGGTGGGCTGAGCGGCTCGCCCTCGAAGTCGATGACTCGGAACCCGTCAGGAGCGACCAGGAGCTGCCCGAGGTGGAGGTCGCCATGGGCCCGGATGACCTCGGGCGTCGTCGAGATCGCGTCGAGCACCGTCAGGGCCTCGGCGATGCGCGGGGCCAGCTCGCGGAGTGTCGAACGCGCGGTTCCCGTCGTCACCTCGAGGGCCGTCTCCAGGTGGGAACGGGCATCGCTGGCCCACGATCGGATCTCGTCCCGCGTCGCCTCACGCGGCGCCATGTCCGGCAATCCATGGGGCTCGGAAAGGGCGGCGTGCAGACCGGCGGTCAACGTGCCCAGGTCTGCGGCGATGTCGGTGGCGAACTCCACGCTGACCTCGCCCGGCGCGACGAGCCACGCCGTGAGCATTTCGGCCAGCCATTCGAAGGCGTCCGCCCCGTCCGCGACGTACTCCTGCGCCATCGCCACGGTCGACGTGCCGTCACGAGCCGACACGACCTCCGCGAACCCGGCGAGACGAGGCACCGCCGGGAACCCGGCCTCCTCGCTCAGGAACGCGGTCATCTCCAGGTCAGGGTTGAGCCCCGGCTGCAGCCGCCGGTAGGCCTTGAGGATGATCCGGTCGGCCAGGACGACGGACGTGTTCGACTGGTCCGCGCCGAGATCCCGCTCCGGGCCGGTTGCGATCTGTCGCGCGCCGTCGGGGACCAAGTCGCCGAACGCCGGGGCCGGGCGGCATACGAGGACGGCGCGGACAGATCCAGGTTCGGGAGTCGTCGTCGCCGCGTCGTCTCGACCCCCGGCAGGCCCGCTCGCGTCGTCCGGCGACGCCGCGAGAGCCGGGACGATCCGCCCCTCCCCCATCGCGCCACCGAGGGCACGCCAAGTGCCATCGCCAGGCACGGCCTCGCGCAACGATGAGCCGGTGAGCCCCAGCGTGTAGCGCTGGCGCGTACGGTCGTCCAGCATCAGCGTGACGATCGCCAGCACGTGCGGCGCCGCGTCGTCCAGGACGAACGCCTCGTCCAGTGTCGCCGCGATGACGACCCGGCCCTTCGCGCCGAACCAGCGGGCGACTGCGATGGACTCGAGGTCGAGTCGCCCGACGGCGTCCTCGACCTCCGCGCGTGTCCTCAGATCTCTAGCATCACGTGCTGACGACCGTGGAGTCTTCGACCGCATACATGCTCAGGCCTTCGTGACTGGTCGTTGGAGAAGTCTGGACATCGTAGTGCGGGACCCGGAAGTCCGTCCCGCCACGTGGTCACGGGTCGACTGGCCCTTCCACACCGACTCGCGTCAGCGTGAGGACGTGGGGCCTGAAAAGCTCGATATCGGTGTCGCTCAGGACCCTCCACTCGTTCGCGGCCAGAAAGGCGTCCACGATCCTCTGTTCTGTGGCCGCTTCCTCGTTCGTGCACGTTGACGGGTTCCAACCGGCGTTTACGACCCCCCATCCACCCGTCTGAGTCGAGCACCAGACCGCCGGTCATGTGACCGTGACGGGCTCGCCCGTGGTAGCTACGCGCTCGATCAAGTCGGCGGCTCGCTTCGTTCCGGACGAGGCCTTGACCCGCCTCGACATCGCCTTCAGGCGCTTCGCCAGCGGCTTGTCGGCCAGGAGCTCGTCGATGGCATCGGTCAGCTCCTCGTCACGGAAGCCATACGTCGAGAGCCGCCGCCCGAAGCCCGTCTCCTCGACGCGCTGCGCGTTGTCGACCTGGTCCCAGAACAGCGGCAGCACGATCATCGGCTTGCCGTGGTGGAACGCCTCCGTGACCGTGTTGTTGCCGCCGTGCGTGATGACGAGGTCGACCTGCGGGAGGATCGCCGGCTGGGGCAGGAACGCCTCGCCCACCTGGTTGTCGTGGAGCGTGATCTGGTCCGCCAGCGGACCCTTCGAGACGATGACCCGGTGCTCGGTCGTCGCCAGCAGGTCGACGAGACGCTGCATGAGGGTCACGTCCGCCGAGCCGAGCGACCCCAGGGAGAGGTAGATCAACGCCCCATCCCGCTCGGCCAGGTGCGCGGGCAGCTGCCAGTCCGTCTCGGGCGCCCGGACCGTCGAGTCCAGGCGGTGCCAGGTCGGCCCGAGCGGGACCTCGCGCTCGTAGTCGGCCTCGGCCGGGTACGAATACAGATTGAGGAACGGGGATTCGGCGATGAACTCCGGCCCGAGCTTCCCGTAGGTCAGGCCGGTCTCGCCGTTCGCGCGGCAGAACGCGTCGAAGTCCATCCACATGTCGGCGTGCGTGCGGCGGACCTCGCGCAGGAACTCGGGCCAGGCGTTGCGGTCCGCGACGGGGTAGCCGCTCGAGAACGGCGCGATGGCCGGGTCCTTCATCTCCATCGGGTTGCACGACACGATGCGGACCCATGGCCGGCCGCTGGCTGTGATGGCGGGGAACGCCACGACGTTGTCCTCGACGATGACGTCGGGCTGCACCTCCTCGAAGATCTCGGTCAGTCGCGGGTTCACGTACTTCGCGCCATCGATCAACGCCTGCCAGGTCGGCCCGATGAACCCTTCGAGCTGCTCGATCGTGCTCTTGCGGAAGACGGGTGCCGTGTCCCTGATGAAGTCGATCCAGAACTGGCCCGGGACCTCGGCCTCGGCCGGTGCCGGACCGAGCCGCATGAGTCGCTCCTCGAACCCCTTGGCCTCGAGGGTCCCCGCGAACGACTCCTCGAGCACGAACACCACGCGGTGGCCCCGCTCGCGCAGCACGTTCCCGATCCCGACGCAGTTGTTGGTCGGTCCGAAGGCGCTCTCGGGGAAGAAGACGATGGTGCGCGGTTCGGTCACGTGGGTCTCCGCGATAGGGAGCGCTGGTCTCCGCGATAGGGAGCGCTGGATCGCTGGATACCCGGACGATAGCGTCCCCGACACCGCGTCATGCATCCCACTGGACGGGGAGCGACTTCGGCTTCCGGAACACGACCCCGGTCGGTGGCGTGGCGCCCTCGGCGAGGTGCATCCCTGGCCACCCGTCGAGCGCGGCGTCCAGGGCGGCCTGGGTCTCGAGCCTCGCGAGGTGGCTGCCGATACACGCGTGCGGACCCTGGGCGAAGGCAAGGTGCGACCGCGAGTTCGGCCTCGAAAGGTCGAACCGGTCCGGGTCGGGAAATGTGGATGGGTCGCGATTGGCGCCCGTCAGCGACACGATGACGAGGTCGCCGCGCCGGATCGGGGCGCCGGCAAGCTCCGTATCGACCGTGGCATATCGGTCGACACGCCCGGCGGCGGGCTCCAGGCGAAGCGATTCCTCGATGGCGTTCGCGCCGAGCGAGCGGTCCTGCCGCAGGGCGGCCAGCCCGTCCGGATTCGCTCAGCAGGTGCCAGAAGACCGACGTCGTCATGCCCTCGCTGGTCTCGATCCCGCCGAACATCATCACCGCGGCGTTGGAGACGACCTCGCGTTCGGCTAGGGTGCGCGCCGCGGCCCCCAGCACGCCACGATCCAGCCCGATGGTCGCTGCGACATGGCGACCCAGCGCATCCACAGCCTTCTGGGCGTCGGGACCGATCTCTCCGCCGACCGATACCCGGTCGACCGCCGCGACGATCTCGTCATACCAGCCGAGGACCGTCCCGGGTGCGGCATCCAGCAGATCGAGCGCATCTGCGACGACCTTGACGGCCAGAGGTCCCGCGAGATCGCGCCGGATCTCGGCCGTCCCAGCCGGTGCCAGGGTCGCCACGAGCCGGGCGGCCTCGTCCGCCACCCGCCGGGCGAGGCGCTCCCGAAGGTCGGGGCCGCGAAGGGCCTCTGCGAACGGGTCCCGATGTCGTCGATGCGTCTCGCCGTCGAGCGAGAGCATGCTCGGGCCGACCACCTGGGCCGTCGAGAAGCGCGGGTCGTCGACCGTGTAGCGCTCCGCGTCACGCATGACGGCGATACACAGATCACGGCGCGTGACCAGCCACCCGTCGAGGGCCGGGACCCAGGACACCGGCTCATGCTCGCGGAGGACGGCCAGCGGGCCGTGCGGATCCGTATCGAGCTCCTCGAGGGCGATCGCGGCACCCAGCGGAAACGCGGTCTGTTTCGTCACGAGGCCGAGTCTAGGCGGGCGCCTGCAGGGCGACCACCAGGATGCCGACGGCTCCCGCCGCCACGACCAGGTCGAGCCAATGCCAGCGGATCGGCCGGTAGAACGTCCGCAGCCCGGACCCGAACGCGCGCGCGTCCATGGCCAACGCCATCCGATCGCCGTGGCGGATCGCCAGCACGAGCACACCCAGCAGGAGGCCCGGATGCCAGCCGCCGCGCAGGCCACGCACACGGCGTGACTGGCGCAGCGTCGCGAGATCTTCGCCGAACCGCGGGATCGACTGGTATGCAGCAAGCGCCCCATACGCGAAGCGTGGCGAGACCCGCGCCTGCTGGACCAGTGCGTCCACGAGACGGGTGGCGTCCGTGGTGAGGGAGAAGACCGCCCCGACCGATGCGATAGCGATCACTCGGCACAGCAGGCCCAGGCCACCGATGGCCGCGGCCATCGTGATCCGTACCGGCCCGACCCGAACCAGTTCGGCCGCGGACGGATCGCCGTTCGCTGCCGCGAACAGCATGTTCGACAGGCCGATAAGGACGGCCGCGAGCCAGAGCGGGGCGATCGCCCGCACGAGCACCGCGCCCGGGATGCGACCGAGCCACAGGCCGGCGGTGAGGGCCGCCACCGTGAGGATGAGCGGCGGTCCGATCCGGACCGTGAACGCGAGTCCGGCCAGCCAGACGATCGCGATCGCGAGCTTGACCACCGGGCTGACTCGCGCGAGCGGGCTCGCCAGTCGGGCGTCGTCGAGCTCGAGCCGCTCGGAGATCACGGCGCGCGCCCGGAGATCACGGCGCGCGCTCGTCGGCCACGATCCAGCCTCCGTCGAGCTCGATCGAGCGGTCGGTGGCGTCGGTCACGAAACGCTGGTCGTGTGTCGCGGCGATGAGCGTCGCGCCCGCGGCGAGCCGCTCGTCCAGGATCTCGAGCAGGCCCTCATAGCCATGGCGATCCTGCCCGAACGTCGGCTCGTCGAGGACCAGAACCGCCGGCTCCCGCACCAGGGCGGAGGCCAGCGACAGGCGGCGCTGCTCCCCACCCGAGAGCCGGTACGGGCTCTGGCGCCCGTACCGTTCCAGGGGCAGACCCATCCGTCCCATGAGGATCCGGGCGGCCGGCCGCTCCACGAAGCGCAGCCCCAGCAGGACCTCCTCCTCGACGGTCTGGGCAAGGAACTGGCGCTCGGGGTCCTGGAAGACGTACGAGGCTCGCCGAGCGAGGTCCGCGGGACGCAGGCGGGCCGGATCGTCACCGAGCAGTCGGACCGTCCCGGCGTCGGGTCGCAGGAGGCCGACGAGCAGTCGCGCGAGCGTCGACTTCCCGCTCCCATTCGGACCGACGAGCGCGACGCGTTCGCCCGGGTCGATCCGCATGTGCACGTCGCGAATCACGGGATCGCGGCGGTCGAACCCGAACCGGAGGTTGGAGGCCATGATCACCGGCGCCTGATTCGCCGGGGAGTCGGCCCGCGAACGTTCCCGCTGCGGCCGCGTGTCGGCGCCGGGGAGTCGGGCCTCGACCGCCTCCGGCAGCCAGATGCCGGCATCTCGCATGCGCGCGCCCGAGCGGCGGGCGACGTCCTTGGGGGATCCGACGTCGATCGGTCGGCCCCCCGTCATCGAGCGCAAGGACCAGATCGGCCATCGGCCAGGCCGCCTCGACGAGGTGCTCGATGAGCACGATCGTGGTCGATCGTTCTTCCCGCAGTCGGGCCAGACGGGCCATGAAGGAAACGGCACCGGCCGGGTCGAGGTTGGCCGTCGGCTCGTCGAGCACGAGGACGTCGGGGCTCGGGGCGAGCGCCCCGCCGAGGGCCAGGCGCTGCTGCTGCCCGCCCGACAGCCGTCTCGTGCGTTCCCGCTCCAGGCCGGCGAGGCCCATGTCCCCGAGGACCTGCGGCACGCGATCGACCATCGCCTGGCGCGGCCACGCGCGGTTCTCGAGCCCGAAGGCGACATCGTCCTCGACGCGCTCCATCACCAGTTGCGTGTCGGGGTCCTGCCAGACCATCCCGACCCGCGCCGCCACGTGGCTCGGCTCGAGAACACGGATCTCCTGGTCATCGAGCGCGAGGCGACCGCCCAAGGACGCCGGGATGTCCCGCGGGATCAAGCCGCCGATCGCGAGCGCCAGCGTGCTCTTGCCCGAGCCGGACGGCCCGACGACGAGCATGGTGTGGCCGGCCGGCAACTCGAACGAGACCCCGTCGAGGGCCAGCCGATCCGACCCTCGATGGCCGACCGAGAGGTCCTGAGCCGCCAGCGCCCCGGGGTGTCGGTCGGCAGTCGTCAGGCGGGAAACCCTTCGAGCACGCCGGCGTTCCGCAGCGCCCGGTGGAGCGCCACCGATCCCCCGGCGACGATGACGACGGCGGAGATCGCCATGAAGACGAGCCGGACGAGCTGGATGGTCGGGTCCACGGCAGCGAAGTACAGGACCCAGTCATGGACCCATGCAGCCGCGGCGCTGGCGATCCCGGCGAGCGCGAGGACCGGAAAGGACCAGAGCCGGTACAGCGTGAACGCGAACACGAGCTCAGCGGCAGCGCCCTGCACGAAGCCCGACAGGAGCGTGTCGACGCCCCAGGAATTCCCGAACAGCGCCGATACGCCGGCCGCCACCATCTCGGCGAAGAGGGCCGCGCCCGGCTTGCGGATGATCAGCGGGGCAAGCACAGCGGGGATGAGCCAGACGGCGTAGCCGAGGTCGCGAACCGGCAGGGCGAACGTGGAGAGGACCGCCAATGGCCCCTCCCACACGATGAACCACGCCCAGAAGACGACGCCGAACGCGACGCCGATGACGGCGGCGATGACGATGTCGCGGGTGCGCCAGTGCGTATCGGGCGCGGACGTCGGCGCCGAGGCGTCGTAGGTGGTCGTCATATCGTCTTCCGAACCTCCGGGTCGAACCAGTGCGAGACACCGCCACCGGTTCGGGGGGAGGCGTCATCGGATGACGTTCGGCCTGCTTCCTTCGCCGGTACGAGCCGGATCAGGTTCAGCGGGTAAGTGGCGGATGCCACACTCTCAGCGCTCGGAGCGCTCCCCGGAGGCGGTGTTCGGTTGTCGGCAGAGCCTAGCACGCGGCTTTCGGCGCGCGCTCGGCTCGATATCATCGGCCGATGGGTGTCGCCGATGGCTGGGTCGAGATCGGGGATCGCGTGTTCGTGCGCCGGTACGAGTTCTACGACCAGAACATCGGCGTGATCCTGGGCGGCGGTGAGGCAATGGTGATCGACACACGCGCCACGTACGGGCAGGCGCGCGAGATCCTCGCGGACCTGCGCTCGCTCACGACCGATCCCGTGACCGTCGTCGTCGACACGCATGGGCACTTCGACCACGCGTTCGGGAACGCGGTGTTCCGGCCCGCGACGATCTGGGGCCACGAGGGCTGTGTCACGTTCATGGAGCGGACCGGCGAGGCACGCAAGCCCACCATCGAGACCGATACGCCCGAGCTTGCGGGCATGCTCGACGAGGTCGTCATCGACCCGCCCGACCGGACGTTCGCCTCGACCGCGACCGCCGAGGTGGGTGGCCGGGCCGTTGAGCTGCGCTTCCTCGGCCGTGGCCACACCGACCACGACATCGTGATCGAAGTGCCCGGCACCGACGTGCTGTTCGCGGGCGACCTGCTGGAGAACGGGGCGGTGCCGTGGTACGGCGACGGGTACCCGATCGAGTGGGCGGCGACGGCCTGGCAACTCGCTCAGCTGGTCGCGCCGGAGCGGGGCGTGGTCGTGCCCGGCCACGGCGATCATGCCGGCCGGGCCTTCGCCGATGCGCAGGCCGCATCGATCGCGGCACTCGCCACGCTCGGCACAAGGGTGTGGGCCGGCGAGATCACGCTCGAGGACGCGATCGCGGCCCACCCCTTCCCGGAGCATCCGCCCGAAGATGCCCGACGGCCGCTGTTGCGGACGGTCGCGCAGCTCCGCGGCGAGCTGGCACCCGCATGAGCGAGGTGCTATGGAACGTCCGACTGCTCGACCTCGAAGCGCGGGCCGCGACCGAGCGACGGGTCGTCACGATCGACGACGGACTGGTGACCGCGATCGACGCCGCCGACGGGTCGCCGCCAACGGACGCCCGCGATCTCGCCGGCGCGACCCTCCTGCCGGGTCTCATCGACGCGCACTGTCACGTGCTATCGAACACGGATCGGAGTCCGGGCTTCGGACCGCCGGCGCCGCTCCACGGCGAGGCCCCACGACCCGCGGCGCTCGGGCATTACGTCCTGGCTGCCTCGGCCGCCAGGATCCTCGAGTCCGGCTTCACGACCGTCCGGGACGTCGGCAGTTTCGACGATGAAGCGAGCGCCCTGAAGCTGGCTGTAGACCTCGGGGTCGTGCCCGGGCCGCGCATCCTCACCTGCGGGCGCATCGTCTCCGCCACGGCACCTGGAGGCGTGCTCTTCGGCTCGATGTACCGCGAGGCCGATGGTCCGTGGGAGATGCGCAAGGCGGTGCGCGAGCAGATCCGCCGCGGTGCCGACTACATCAAGTTCATGGCCACGGGCGCCCGCTCGGTCGTCGCCGAGGATCCCGAGCCCCCGCAGATGACCCTCGAGGAGATGACGGCGATCGTCGACGAGGCGCACCGGATGGGCCGGCGCGTCGCCGCGCATGCCGAAGGCCTGGCCGGGGCACGCTGGGCCATCGAGGCGGGCGCCGACACCATCGAACACGGTCTCTCGCTCCACCGTGATCCTGCGCTCCTCGAGACCATGGCTGCACGCGGCACGGTGCTGGTCCCGACCTTGTCCACGTTCCACGACCTCGCCGAGCGCTTCGCCTCCGACTTCGCGCCGCCGCTGGTGGAGCAGGCCAAGCGCCAGCTGGCAGAGGCGCTCGAGACCGTCACCGCGGCAATGACATCGGGCGTGACGCTGGCAGTGGGGTACGACAGCGGACCACCCGGCGCCTCTGCGAACGAGCTGCTGCGCCTCGCGGAAGCCGGGCTGTCGCCGATGGACGCACTGCGCGCCGCCACGATCGGCAGCGCGGCGGCGCTGGGCCGTCCCGACCTGGGACGCGTCGCGATCGGCGGACCGGCGGACCTCGTGGCCGTCAACGGCTCGCCCGACGTCGACCTGGGCGTCCTGACACGGCCTGAAGCGTTCGTCCTCGTCCGCAAGGGTGGCGTGCCCGCGGGGCGGACCTAGAGGGCTAGCCGGGGGCGCCGACGCGGACGACCCACCGGCCCCGCGCCTCGCCCGCGAGGATCCCATCGAGCGCGTCGTCGAGCGTGTCGAGCGTGACCTCGGTGACGTGCTCGCCCAGGGAGCGCGGTCGCAGGTCGGTCGCCAGCCGGTCCCAGATGGCGCGGCGCCGGGAGATCGCGAGCTGGGAGGAATCCATGCCGAGGAGCGCGACTCCACGCAGGATGAACGGGAAGACCGTGGTGTCGAGCTTGGGGCCGGACGCGTTCCCGCTGGCGGCGACCGCCGCTCCGCTGCGCAGGGTCCGCAACACGTAGGGCAGCGTGGCCGCGCCGACCGCGTCGACCGCGCCCGCCCACCGTTCCGATTCGAGCGGCTTGCCGAGTGCGGTCACCTCGTCCCGTGTCAGGATCCCTGCCGCCCCGAGCGCCCGGAGCCTCGCAGCCTCATCCGGCTTCCCGGTCGCGGCCCACACCTCGTACCCGCGATCGGCGAGGATCGCGAGGGCCGTGCCACCGACCCCGCCGCTCGCACCGGTCACGAGCACCGGGCCGTCGTCAGGCTGGAGCCCGCGCTGTTCGAGTGCCACCACCGACATGGCGGCCGTGAACCCGGCGGTGCCGATCGCCATCGCGTCACGTGCCGACAGGCCCGGAGCGAGGGGCACGACCCAGCCCGCCGGCACGCGCTGGAACTCGCTGTAGCCGCCGTGTCGGGAGACGCCGAGGTCGTAGCCGTGTGCGACCACCGGCGAGCCCTCGGTGATCGATGGCTCGGACGACGAGATCACCTCGCCGGCCATGTCGATGCCGGGGATCAGCGGGTTGATCCGCGCGACCTTGCCATCGACCTTCGTCGCAAGACCGTCCTTGTAGTTGACGCTCGACCAGCCGACACGGATCTCGACGTCGCCCGCGGGCAGGTCGCCCGACGGGAATTCGCGCACGCCGCGCTCGACCCGCGCCGGGGTCGTGTCGTCGGGCGCATCCACCTTGTCGGCCACGTACGCACGGAAGGTCCTGGGGATGGCTGTCATCCCGGCAAGGGTAGCGCGAGCCCGATCCAGCGGCGACGGCGCGCCGGCGGCGGGCTAACCCCGCGCGAAGAACTCCTGATACCGGGCCCGGAAGGTGTCGATCTCCGCCTGGGCCTCGTGCCATTCAGGGCTGCCGGGCTTGATCTCGACCATCCGCCGCTCGGTCGCGCGCCATTCCGCCAGGACCTGGCCGGCGGTATAGACGGTCGTGGGCTGTTCGGGCGCTCCGCCGGCGGGCTCGATCATCGCGAGGAAGCGGCCGTCATCGGTCGGGGTGATCCCGAACTTCACCCGGAGGCTGCTGCCGTCCGGTCGGCGGAGGGTGGCCTCGCCACCGATATCGGGGGAGCCCTGAGCCTCCCACTGGTAGCGGAAGGCGGCGTCCGCCTCGGGGTCCGGTGCCTCGGGCGAGAGGGCGCCAGGGGGCAAGGCGCGCAGCTGCTCCAGGGTCAACCCAAGGAGCTCGAGCGCCGCCGGGCTCGCGTCTGCTGTGGTGCCATCGGCGTTGATGACCATCGTTGCCACTGTCAATCCGGACCCCCGTGGGCTGGGTGAATGGACCTGTGGTGACGGAAACCGATCCCCGAGACCGGGTCGGACGGAGATGTTATCGCCACGGCCGCGCGCTGCCAAGGGCTGCCAGCGTTTCGCCACGGTCGATCTTCTCGGTTCAGCCAGGGGGCGTGGGCGTGGGGACCGGGGTCGGGACGGGGGTCGGAACGGGTGTCGGCACAGGGGTCGGTGCCGGGGTGGGTCGCGGAGTCGGAATTGGCGTCGGTCGCGGAGTCGGGATCGGCGTCGGTCGAGGAGTCGGTGTCGCGGCCGGTGTGTTCTGCTCGCGCCACAGGTATTCACGCAGCGTCAGGCCGCTCGCCCGGACCTTCGCGGCCTTGCTGCGACCGAGATAGCGGTAGTGCCAGGGCTCGTACGTGTAGCAGGTGAGCGACGTCTTGCCCTTCGGGTAGGACATGATGAACCCGTACTTCCAGGCGTTGGCCCTCAGCCACGCCCCCGCCTTGGTCGTCCCCCAGTCGGTGTAGTTCCACGGCGCAGACCCGCCGTAGCTGCGGAAGTCGACCGTCGTCGCGAGTTGATGCTCGCTGTGGCCGGCGCGAGCACTTTCCTTGAGCGCCGTGGCGTAGCCGTGGACCCGGACCCAGTAGTCGAATGTCGACTTCTGCGTCGCGTAGCTGCGGAACGCGGACTGCACCGAGAGACGTGCGCCAGCGCTACGAGCAGCCGCGGCCATCGCCTTGAGATCGGCGATCACGTGACGGCGCACCGAGAATCCGGAGTTGAGGCCGGCGTAGGAGGTCGACCGGAGATCCGGCGGCTTGTAGTTGCTCGCGAGTCGATACCTGGGGTCGAGCAGGGAGCGATGCCAGTCGCTGTACGAGCGCAACTTCGTCAGCGTGTCGGCCACCTTGCATGACGGCAGGGCCGGTGCGGCCGAGACCGAGACCGTGGCCGCAAGCCCGGTGAGCAGGCATGCGACGACGAGCAGGGCGAGCAGGCGGGGGCGTCGGTCAGGGGGACGGGCCATGACCCTCAAGATGCCAGCGCGCCACCTCCCGCGTCCACTCCCCCGAATGTACCTGCCGCGGACAGGTCCGTGCGGCGTCGTCTCCTGTCGCGGGGAGGTCCGGATCGAGCGATGCGGTATCATCTCGGCCGCTCCACTGGCGAGTGGCCAAGCGGTAAGGCGCCTGACTCTGGATCAGGAGATCGAAGGTTCGAATCCTTCCTCGCCAGCCAACACCACGACCTGTTGGGGTGTCGAGGAAAAACGACCACAACATCTTGCGGAGGAGAGCCGTTTTCCCCGGGCCCGCGTGGAGGTAAGAACGGCGGTCCCTGAAAATCAGGCGCACTGGTTCTGAGCGCGAAACGGTCGTTTGTGCGCCTGACTCTTCCCGGCTTGTGCGCCTGACTCTTCCGGACAAATGACCTTGACTCCGAGTTGAGATCGACGTTTCCAGGCTCCGTAACAGAGGCCTTTCGTCTCGTCCGCCAAGCCGGATCCGGGCTGTGGCGTCCACCTCGACGATCGCGGTTTCTTTCCGTATCTGGCGAGGTCGGTTGGGTACCAGCAGAACTCCTCAGATCTCAGTCCGCATCCTCTGGGCACCGCGGGTCCCGCCGAGGCATCGACTCACCGGAACGCTGACTTCCGCAGCGTCGAGGTCGGACGGGCACGCGCGGGCGGCGCAGCGAACCGCTGGTGGCGAATCAGGTCGCCTCGGAAGTGGCCTCGACCGCGTTGAGCTTGTCGCGCGTGGCGCTCCACCCGGCGAGTTCGCGTAGCCCAGCCTCGGAGGGAGAGCCCGGGTCTGCGGAATAGGTGACGAGCGTCGAGCAGCGCCAGCCCGATGGCGGTCGACACCGGGTTCCCACCGGATGTGTCTTGTTACTGGGGCTGGCCTCCGCGATCGCGGAGCCAGGCAGAGATCAACGCGGGCCAGCGTCGCTTCCCGGCGGGCCGTGTCGAGACGTTGGGGAGTCGATCGGCGAGACATCGGGCGAGCTCCTGCGAGGCCGCGCCGGTCCGCGGTCCGATCTCAATCGGCCGCGCCGGGAGGGGGATCGACGCGAAAGAAATGACGAATGAAGACGGGCCAACCGGCGAGGCACTCGGCCAGTTTGCATTGCCCGAGTACCATCGGGCCAGGGTCGGCCCAGGTCGATTGATGTCACAGATCGAGACCCCGATGCAGAAACTGGTCGCCGAGATCATGGCGGCATGGCGCCGCGCCGAGCGGCTGACGGCTACGCTTCCCGCCGACAGCCTCGAGCACGAGGCCGCGCAACGGATTTGCAGCCGTCTCCGGGACGCGTACCAGGATCTGACGCACTCGGGCGTCGCGGCCGCTCTCACGGCGGCGGAGGCCAGGATGCTCCTTCGGGACGCAGCGAGCGACGTCGACGTCGTCCCGGACGCAGACACGGAGCCCTAGACAGGTGGGTGCGGATCACGCCCCCCGCCGTTTGCCGCCACCGGGCCGTTCTCCTACCACTGCACGATCCACACCTAACATGGTGGGCAAGGCTGTGGTCCTCGCCGCCGGGGTGACCGCTCCGCCAAAGGACACGGACTTTGTGGAGGGGACGGCAAGCCCGCAGTCGAGCGGCGGCCTGTCGGTAACGCTGCTCCTCGTCGGCCTGAGCGGAGGGATCCTCGCGCTCCGCCGCTTCCGGAAGGACGCGTGAAATCAGCGAGGCTCCAAGGCGGGGACGAGGAGCCAGCCAGCGGCACCTCCAGCGTAGATCAACTGCTCGAGGGTCAGACCCGATCGCGCCCGAAGGTCAGCGAGATGACGCTTGACGGTGCTCGGCCTGATGCCCACGAGCTCGGCGGCGTCGTGGACGGATCTGCCAGCAAATACGTAGGCGGCGAGCACGTCCATCTGTCGCGGCGTCGCCTTTGATGAAAGCGCCGCGCAGGCGCCCCGTCCGTCATGCCAGGAGCCTCGCGAGGGCGGCCAACCACTCGTAGCGGCCCTCGATCGGCATGCCGTAGGCGCTGACCCGACCTGTCGGCTGCGCCATTGCAGCATCCCGCAAACGCGAGCGCCAGCCCATGCTAGCTCGGCGCGACGCCGCTGAACCCCCAGCGTACCGAGCCACCTCGCAAGTAGCTGAGCCTCGATCTTTCGGCTCCCCGCGAGCTCGTCCCAGCCGCCAGGCGGCCGTGGGCCATACCGATCGACCAGTTCGTTCGGACATTCACGAATTATCGGCCGGGACGATGCGCGCGAGAGATCTCATATCCGATCTGTCTATCGGGTGCAAGGCTCGGGGTGGAAACGCTGAGGTTCAAGAGTGGGCCCGAGCACCATGCTCCACCTCCATCAGTTGGCAAAATCGATGCTTTCATTCATGCGCTCGGTCGGCTTGACGTCCGACATGTTCTACGTCGCCTCGCTGGGCTCGATTCTCGCGTCGCTCGCGCTCTGGTTCATGCCTCGCCGAGGAGACGACTCGGACAAGGGCAGGCCGGAACGCCTCGCGATCTTCGTGGGTCTCTGGCCGCCGACATTGTTCCTCATGGGCCATGCGCTCCGAGACGAGGAAGCACGTGAGCCACGATCACAGTGAGAACATCGAGCGCCGCGCATAGGTCCGCGAAACCCAGGCTTCCTGTCGTGCTCCGGAGCAGCGCCGCTCTTATTCGCGCAGCTGGCGCAGACGTCAGGGCGTTGAGTCAACGCGAGATGCGGCTCCCGAGGCGCGCTGCGGCCCGCATGAGCACCCGGCGGTGAATATCCAGCCATCGCCCACGCAGGCTACGAAAACGGATCGGCGCCGCGCACCTGCTCCTGGGCCGGGCGCCTCGTCGGGACCGTCGGACGAGGCCCTGATCGCCGGGCTGGCCGCGGGCCGCCTTGAGGCTTTGGACGCGCTTTACGAGCGCTACGGATCCACGGCGTACGGATTAGCGCGCCGCATCACAGCGGATGATGGCCTTGCCGCAGATGCGCTCGAGGCGGCATTCCTCGGGGTCTGGCGCGCCGCTGCTAGCCTCGCACCGGACCGCCGGACGGCCCGAGCGTGGCTGCTCACGATGATCCACGATCACGCGATCGAGGCAGTTCGGCGGCGCCGGGCCGCGGGCGACCCCGCGGACAAGCTCGAGGGCGTGCGGGCGCTCGGACGACTGGTGAGCCTCGAGACCTGGGACGAGGTCCGGGTGCAACCCGGCGGAGCGACGGTGGTTGCCGCGCTGGCGCACCTGCCGGTCGACCAGCGTCGATCGCTGGAGATGGCCTACTTCGACGGCCTGTCGGAGTCCGAGATCGCCACCCGTACGGGGGTTGCCGTGCGCACCGTGCGGAGCCGGCTCCGCCTGGCCCTCAAGGGGCTGCGCGGCGAGCTCGAGCGGCGCCGCACGACTACGGCCAGTCGCTGACGCCGACGAAGGGAGATCACCGAACCCGGCATCGCGGGTCCACGCTGTCGAGATGGGACGACCGGCCAACGACGACAGAACTGTCGGGCCGACCCGAATGGTCAGATCGTGCGTTGCCCTGTGGCTCGTTCAACCGCGGAGCGAGAATCCAGACGAGCTGCACAGTCGTCGTCGCCCCCACCCTGGACCGCGCGTTCGCGAGATGGTGTTTCACCGTCGAGTGCGACAGCCCGAAGCGGTGGGCAGCTGCCTTCTCCGACCCGGCGTCGAGGGACGGCCGCCACGACTGGTACCTCTCGGTCGGTGGCGCGTCCGGCGCCGTGGCGAGTGGTCACGCCAACCGCCGCGCCGCGGCCAGCCACTCATCGCGACCCTAGATCGGCACGTCGTAGGTTGCTAACCCGCGCCCAACACCTGTCGGGCGCGCCAGTCAAAACGGCCGCTGCTAGCAATGGCGCTTGACTCTTTACAAGGATTGCGATGTGCGTCTAACTAGTGCCGGGATGTGCGCTTGACTCATCCCAGAAATCGGACAGAGATCGCTGTCCTGCCGCTCACGCGATGGCTCGCGAGCCCTGAATCCGGCGTTTGACTCTGGATCAGGAGATCGAAGGTTCGAATCCTTCCTCGCCAGCCAACACACAAGATATGGGCCTCGATCTGAGGACCAACCACGACATCTTGTGGTTTGAGCGGGTGCGGGCCTCCGTTGGCAAGGAGGCACTTCGATGCAATGGGCACCTGACTCTACTGATCTTTGGGCACCTGACTCTGAGCGTCGCCGTGCGTGGGCATCAGACTCTAATGGGCACCTGACACTTATTCAGGCGATCGACCTGTTCCTTGCGGCCAAAGCCGCCGAGGGCATCTCGCCCAAGACGGCGACCTGGTACCGGATGATCCTGGCCCGCCTCGGGCGCGAGTTCGAGTCTGATCAGGGGGTCGACGGATTGACGGAGTCCATATCCGCACGGGCTGTACTGGTTCGCCCGCGGATCGGATAGCCCACTGCCTGCAGTCAATACGTTCATCGCCGATGCCCAGGCCGGCGGGGTGGACGCCCACCTGATCCGGTTCGAGACCTTCGACGAGTTGTTCGGCGTGCTGCTGACGCCAATCACGCTGCCGCCCGATCTTGCGAAGTCCCTCGAAACCATGCGCCCGCCGGTCCGGACCACACCGTTTCGGATGCCCACATCGAGCCGGAGCGGCTTCCCGGTGATCCGTCTCAACGCGCTCGAGGTCGAGCAGTACCCGCTGACCGCCCGGCGCATTGAGTGCGACATCGGCGGCACGGGTGACGTTAAGAAGGCCGTTGAGTCGGCCGGCGCGAAGGCCGTCGCCCACCGACGGAATGACGGGGTCATCGCATTCGGCTCTGATGCCGAGCTCCATCGAGTGTTCGACTCGTACCGGATCACCGCGTGGGACATCGCACCGCTCGAACCTCTCGGCGGCCGGACATCAGACGCGGGTTTGCTGTACGACGCGCTCGCCTCCGCCATGGCCAAAGAGCGGCTTCGTGACGGGGGTCCGGCCGGCGCCAGATCCGCGACGGGTGCTCGCCACGGTCCTGTTCACCGATATCGTCGGCTCCACGCAACTGGCCGCCCAATTGGGCGACGGGCCTTGGCAGAGGCTGTTGGCCGATCACAACCGGGTCATCCGCCGGCAGCTCGATCGATTCGACGGTCACGAGATCAAGGTCGTCGGCGACGGCTTCCTCGCGACGTTCGACGGCCCGGCCCGCGCCGCCCGCTGCGCGATCGGCATCCGCGACGCCGTCCATGAGTTGGGCCTCGACGTTCGAGCCGGGCTTCACGTCGGCGAGATCGAGGTGCTGTCCGACGACATCGCCGGGCTCGCGGTCCATATCGGAGCACGGGTCTCCGCCCTCGCCGGCGCGGGCGAGGTGCTCGTGTCAAGCACCGTCAAGGACCTCGTCGTCGGCTCCGGCCTGGCGTTCGACGAACGCGGAAGCTACGAGTTGAAGGGCGTCCCCGGCAAGTGGAGCTTGTTCGCAGTCCGAGCATGAGATTCTGTTCGCGGAACCGTCGCCCACCGCGGCTGACACGCTCGCGAGTTTACGTGCGCCCGCTCGGGTAGATGCTCGCTCCGCCGCTAGAATCCGCCGCGCCGTACCGATTAGGCCGTTTGCCCAGCTATTTGGCGGTTCCCGTAGTTCGAGCGGGTGCGGGAATCCGTCGCCAAGGAGGCGATCCGATGCAAACGTCACGTGACTCCACTGATCTTTGGGCACCTGATTTGGGCGACCGAATCAATGGGCACCTGATACGTTCGAGCATCTGACACTTGGCCGAGGGGTCGATCTATTCCGCCTCCGGTCGAGATGGCAGGTCTCGCGTTGGCCGGTGCAAGCCCGGGACTTCGGTTCTTTGCCGGGCTGCGGTCCAATGTCACGAAGACATCGGCGCGGTCCGATGGCCAGAGCCCCGACGGGGGGCGATGACCTCAGCCCGGCCGGCGTAGGAACCCTCCAATCGGGTCCGGGTAGACGGTGAGGCTGATGCCTGCTGACTCCGCCTCCCGTCGCAGCTGGTCGACAGCCGCAACACGGGCCCGCCCATAAATCTCGAAGCCGGCCGGCTCGATCAGCTCCGATACAGTTGCCGAGCGCTCGTCGGAACCCTCGAAATGGAGCGCCATCGCCGCGGCGCCAGCGAAGGCGTGGACGATGGCCACCTCCGTGCCCCCTTCGTCGACGTAGGCGGCGAACAGCGATGTCTCCGGCTTCGTCCCATAGATCAGGTCCACCGCGTTCGCATAGAGCGAGGCGAATTCGGCACGCCTGCCCTCGCGGATCAGGTTCCGGCTGATGAAGACGATCGGTTCGGACATCATGGTCCTCCTGGGTCCCGGTGCGCGTGATCACGCGTTGTCGCGCGGCCGATACTGAGCCCGAATGATCCACGGAGGCGCGTCACCGGATCGCGACCCTGACTCGCGCATGCGCCCGGGCGAGGATGGTGCGCGCAGCCGCCTCATGTCGAACGCGAGGGCGCGTCGGCTCCGGCGGTTGTGGCGGATGCTTCCAAGCGGGCCGCGCTGCAAGATCTGCACATCCCCGTTCGAGCCACCCTTCGGTCCCGTGCTGCGGCTCGTCGGCAAGGGCCGCTGGCCCGGCAACCCGAAGTACTGCGGCGGATGCTTCAAGGATCTGTACGCGCATCGGGAGGGCGCCGAGATCGAGTGCACGCTCTTCTTCGCCGACATCCGGGGATCCACGGGGCTCGCCGAGACCATGCGACCGAATGAGTATCGGGCGCTCCTGGACCGCTTCTACGCGACGTCCGCCGAAGTCCTGGTCGCGCATGAGGCGGTCGTCGACAAGTTCGTCGGCGACGAGGTGGTGGGCATCTTCGTGCCTGCCCTCACGGGCGGGGCCCACGCGCAGCGAGCGATCGAGGCCGGCATCGCCCTTCTTCGCGCCACGGGCAATGACGGGGGCAAGCCATCGGTCCCGATCGGAATCGGCGTGAACACCGGGACCGCCTACGTCGGCGCGGTTGGCACCGCGGAGCACGTCGAGTTCACCGCGCTCGGGGACGCGGTGAACGTGACGGCCCGGCTCGCCTCGGTGGCTGGACCCGGTGAGCTGCTGGTGACGGAAGCGGCCGCCCAAGCCGCAGCTATCCCGGTCCAGGGTTTCGAGCACCGACAACTCGACCTGCGGGGCAAGTCTGCGGCCACCGACGTCGTTGTGATCACAGCCGGCTGATGCTGGCTCGATCGAGCGGCGCAGGAGCGGGCCGATCACTGAACCGCGTTGCTGCGATCGCTGCTGATGAGCGCAATGACAGTCATAAGGTCTGCCGGTCTGGGTCGTCTTCGCCGGTGTCGCCGTCGCGGAGCTCTACCGCACATCCCTTCGCAATGCAGGGCAGCTCGCGCTTCTGACCCTGCTCGGGGAACTCTCGTCGGTGGCCTTCAAGGCGCACATCGAGATCGGCCGCGCCAACTAATGCCTTCGACGATCGGCCGGAGCACTGCGGGGGTACCGACGTCGGAAGGTGGGCCGGCTGCCGGGGATTTGCGGTAGAATCTGCGTCGCCCAGATAGGGCAACAGACTCTTTCCGTTTTCGGAATGAGCATCTGACTCATTTCGGGATGGGCACCTGACTCACCCCGATTCGGTGGCCGATGGCGGCCCACCGCACGCTCAAACGGCGGCTCGCGAGCCTGATTCCGATCTACAGACTCTGGATCAGGAGATCGAAGGTTCGAATCCTTCCTCGCCAGCCAGCTCCCCACGGGTAGCGGTTCAGGGGACTTCCCACACCACCTCTGTTGGTTTCGTGCGGCAAGAGCAGGCGTGGACCAAGAAGGAGCCACGATATGCCGCGAATTTCACTTGATTCGACTTGTATGCGTTCACATTCGCCGGATCGCAAAGTTCACCTGAACACCAGTAACCACTCCCCTTCCCAGCCGTCGTCGTGCGCGATACGGTCAATGCGCACCCGCTCAGGACGCGAGCGAATGCGCCAGGTGTAAGCCCGCCGCTAGACGGCCCGCTTCAGCTCGTCCACGAACTTCTGTGCTTCACGCCGAACGTGATCGGAAAGTCGCGGATCGATGATGCTCTTGATGCGAGCGGCCTCGATGCCGCGAGCGGTTTCTGTCTTGAAGTCGAGGATCGTCTCTGCGGCGCTCATCACGGCATCGATCTCAGGGTTCTTCACGAGGGAGTCAAGGACGGTGGCCGGCTCATCGGCCAGGGCTCGCACCGTTCCGCCCGGCCCGCTGCCCAGCTCCACGAAGACCCGGCTCGCGCTCGTTGCCTTGTCGATCAGCTCGAATTCGTCAGGATCGAGGAGATGCGCAACGAAACGAGCATGCTCTTCCATGATGTTCGCCCAGAAGGCGACCACCTCTGACCGCTCGAATTCGGATTCCCCCTGGCCGAGCGCGATCAACCGACGCGTCCAGCGCTCCGCCTCGTGGCGGGTATGGTCGAAGAAGAGGGGCCATACGAGGCTCCGGAGCTCCCCGGTTCGTTGCGCCTCGCCCAGGCGCGCCTTGTACTCGATGAACGGCTTGATCTGTTCGACGATCTCGTCGGTGAACTTCCTGAGGCCGCTGCGCTCGGGCGGAGGCCCAGCATCGACGCGTTCGAACAATGCGCCAAAGCTCTTGCTGAACTGCAGCGCCTCTGCCCGTTCCTTTGCGGCGAGCTCCTCAGGCATCAACAGCGCGAAGAACAACGCGTGCTCTGCCATGATGTCGGCGGCGAACCTCACGTCCGCCCATGCGTGCCGAGCCAGGTCGGCGTCACCGGCCTTGGGCAGGATCACGGGCTTCTCGAACGGGAGCTCGAGCGCACCGTCTCCCTTACGCGTATAGGTGTACATCTGCTCGACGGTGGGGTTCATCGGGACCTCCGTGTGTCTGGAATCGGATCGTCTAGGTCACGGACTCGGTTTCGATCGTTCACCCATCAGCCACCGTCTACTAGCAGGGTTCCATCCATCCCTGGATGGAGGGTGCACACGAATGGGTACTCACCCGGGTCTGGAGCCTTGAACTCCAGGGTCTCGGAGGCTCCTGCCGCCACGATCGTCGACGTGGCGACGCTGGGCGGGCCCTGGAAGGTGAGGTTGTGCGGGACCGTCGATCGATTCTCGAACGTCAGGCGCACGTCGGCTCCTGCCGTGACGGTCACCTCGGCCGGCTCGAACTTCAGCTCGGAGCCTGGATCCGTCCCGACCGTGACATCGAGGGTTGCGCCGGACGGCGCACTGCTGCTCGTCGCCGACGACGTGGGCACCGGACTGGCGCCACCCACAGTGTCTGATGGTCCGATCCGGTAGACGGCGCCTGCGGTGATACTGGCGACGTACAGCAGGCCGTCCGGCGCATGCACGATGCCCGTAACGACACCGAAGCCCGTCCCGGCGACGTACTCGGTGCTCTCGCCGACGTCTCCCTTCGCGGTGTTGTCATCGACGCGGTCGCCGAGCCCGGTGTCGCCGGAGAAGTCGAAGCCTGACCCGTCCGCCGCGAGCGGATATCGATACAGACTGTCTGTCAGGACCGTGCCCAGCCAAGCCGTGTTGGTAGACGAGGCGCCGAGGCTCTCATCTGCCACGAAGGCGATCGAGGTGACGGCCACCGGGTACTTCCAGGAGAAGACCGGGGCGACGTACTCGCTCCCCTCGATCACGAACATCCGTGACTGCGCTTCTTCTGCACTGCCGGCCAGCTGATCGGGCGGGAAGTCCTTGTTATCCAGACCATCCTCGGAGTCGCTTTCGAGCTGCTTGAACTCGGCGAAGCGCTCCGGGGGGCCGATGAGCTGGATCCAGCCCGAGTTCGAGCCGGCCGGGAGGATGTTGACCTCATCCCAGCTGTCGTCGCCGTTCTCGGTCTGCCACAGGTCGCCCGTGTCCGGATGGACCGCCAGGCCGAAGCTGTTGCGCACACCGTAGGCCCAGATCGACTGGACGTTCTCGCCGGCCTCGCCACCGATGGCCGTCCCCGCGGCGAAGAATGGGTTGTCGTCCGGGACCGACCCGTCGTCGTTGAGCCGCAGGACGACACCTGCGAAGTTCGCGTCGTCCGGTGCCGCCCCGTCAGGCAGGTTCTGGAGCTGCGCCCGCAGGTTCTGATCGCCGTTGATGACGTACAGCTTGCCGTCCTGGCCGAAGACCAGCGGCCCGGCATCATGGTTGCCGCGGATCCGGCCAGAGGTATCCGTCTCGAGCGTGTTGCTGCGCAGTTTCACGATGTTTCGGTCCCAGGTAAGCGTCGAGCCGTCCCAGGCGAAGCGGTCCACGCGGTTGCCGAGGTCGGGCAGCTCACGCTCGGCATCGGTGTCGGGGCCGAGCCGGCCCTCGTCGCCGTCTCCAAGGCCACTTGCGGTCCAGTACAGGTACACGTAGCCGTTCGTGGCGAATTCCGGATGCAGGGCGATGCCCAGCAGGCCGCGTTCATCGAAGAAGTTCACGGCCAGATCAAGGACCGCCTCACTCACCTGGCCATCGACGACTCGCTTCACCTGGCCCGTGCTCTTCTCGGTTACAAAGAATTCGCTCGGCGCCGGGAAGGCCAGCGCGGTCGGCTCAGTCAAGCCGCTGACGACTTGTTCGACGCCCAAAGTCTCGTCCCGCATCGCTGGGCCGGTCGGTGCTGCCGAAGCGCCCGCTGAAGGGGCCGCTGATGCCGCCGCGGAACCGCTCGGAGCCGCCGAGCCAAGGCCCGGGCCGTACGACCAGCTCCCGGACGCATCAGGGCTGGAGCAGCCGCCCAGTGCCATGCCCAGTGCGACAAGGGCCCCTAGATATTTCGATCGCATGGTCCGACTGCTCCTTCTCGATTAGTACGCGTGTTGACAGCGAGGGCGCTTGACGCGTGGTTCGCGAGTGCCCGGTACCCCCAAGTACCCGGCACTCGCGTCCACGAGGGAAAGCACGGAATCAGCGGACCTGCGCCACGACGGGCGCACCTCGTCGGGAGGTCTGGCGGCGCCAGGCGATGTACGCACCGATGAGGAACGGCGCGAGGTGGATCACCTGGAAGCCGGCGGCCGTGATCTGGTAGACGAAGGTATCGAAGGGCATAGGGGCTTCTCCCACATGTCGGTGGCCGCATTTTCGGCGCGCCGCGAAGCGAGCGCCGGTCAGCGCAAAGCTCGATGGCTCGGCCTCGGTATCCCGATGGCTCCATCAAGGACCATATGCGTGAGGTCGGTACCCTCGGCGAAATGGGTATGAACAGGGGATGAATTCGGCGTACCAGTCGTTGGGTCCACAGCGTGCCGGGCGGCCAGCTCAGGCACGCCGGCAGCCCTGGCCTCGCCGGGAGGGACCGCGGGTCACCGCCGCTCATGAGGTCCGCCTTGCAACGCCGACACCCATGCGCGCAGACGCGCGAGATGCTCGCGATAGTGTTCCGCGCCTGCCTTGGCCACCCACCATGCCGCTGCATCGGTCCGGGACGGCAGCGAGTACCAGACCTGGAGCATCCGATGGCGGGACGCCTGCGCCTGGGTCAGAATGACATCCCAAGGCTGCCCGCTCATCGCGGCCCGAAACTCGGCGTTCAACGCTTCGATGTCCAGTTCGCGCGGCTTGTACGTGCCGGCTTCGATCCGTCGGAGCTCGACGCCCGCCTGGGCCAGCCATGTTCCAAGGTGAGCGACGAGATCGGCCACGGACCAGTCGGGGTCGCGGTAGTAGCCGGGCCGGAAGATGTCGTCGAGATCGAGAGACCGCACCAGGTCGAGCAGCTCGTACCATCCGGCCCGCTCCGCCTCGATCTCGGCGTCGAATGGGTGGCCGGGTGGAGTGGCCGGGTCAACGAATGTCAGGGCCGAGATGTCACGGTCGACGGGCTTGGCCATTTTCCGGTGGCCTCAGACGGGCACGGGATGATGATGCGATTCGTCGATGAGGTAGCCCAGTCCCATTGCCCCGCCCTTCAATACCCAGTGAATTCTTCGGTCCGGATGTCGTCCTCGTCGACGCCCAATTCGACGAGCATCGTGCGAAGTCCATTGACCATTCCGGGAGGGCCGGTCAGGTAGTAGATCGCGTCGGTCATGCCTCCGAGATAACGGTCGAGCATCGACGCATCGATACGGCCCCGTTCGCCGTCCCAGGTATCCGAAGCGTCCAGTCCCGACATCGTCGGAACGAAGCGGAAGTATTCGTCCTGCCCCGCCAGCGCGCGGAGCTCGTCGAGGAAAGCCGCGTCCTGCGGCCGGCGATTGGCATAGAGCACGACGACTGGGTACGGCAGCCCGCCGGTACGGATCGTCTCGAGGAGGATGCTTCGGAACGGTGTGATGCCGATCCCCCCGGTGAGGACGACAGCGGGCCGGTCCGCGTGGTGTAGTCGGAGGTCCCCGAATGGCCCTTCGATCTTGACCGGGGTGCCCAGCGGCATCGTCTGGAGGACGCGTTTGAAGGCCGTGTCGCGCAGGCGGGTCGTGATCATGATCGCGTCCTCGCTCGGCGCGCTCGAGATCGAGAAACCGCGGGTGTTGCCCTCGGCGTCCGTCTCCGGTGGATCGAGGAGGGTGATGTCGACGAACTGGCCGGCGCGATATGTCCAGTCGGCGGGCTTGGCGAACCGGAACGACATCGTCCGTTCCGCGACCAGTTCGCGACTCATCAGAGCCGCCTCAAAGGTGGGCCAGGCCACAGTTGCGGTCATTGGTCTCAGCTCCGATCTAGGCTCGGCTGGTGGCCGGCAACCGGGCGGCGACGAGGCCGATCAGGTCGGCGACGCGGCAGCTGAAGCCCCACTCGTTGTCGTACCAGGCGATGATCTTGACCAGCGTTCCGCCGATCACCATCGTCATCGACGAATCGATGATCGAGGAGCGGCTGTCGCCGCGGAAGTCGGATGACACGAGCGGCTCATCGCTGACCCCGAGGATGCCTTTCATCGGACCGGCCTCGGCCGCGCGGAAGGCGGCGTTGAGCTCGTCGACCGAGGTCGGGCGGGCTACGTCGGCGGTGAAGTCGACGACGCTGACCGTCGGCGTCGGGACACGCAGGCTGAAGCCGTCGAATTTGCCCTCGAGCTCGGGCATGACCTGGCCGAGGCTCCGTGTCGCGCCGCTCGTGGTCGGGACGATGTTCTGGGCGGCAGCGCGGGCCCGGCGCGGGTCCTTGTGGGCCGTGTCGAGCAGTCGCTGCGACGTCGTGTACGAGTGCACGGTGTTCATGAGACCGCGCTCGATCGTGACGAGGTCGTGGACGACCTTGACCGCCGGGACGAGGCAGTTCGTCGTGCACGAGGCGTTGCTGATGACGTGGTGGCGCTCCGGATCGTAGCCATCCTCGTTGACGCCAAGGACGACCGTGAAGTCGGCACCGTTGGCCGGGGCACTGATGATGACCTTCTTCGCGCCCGCGTCGAGGTGGGCCTGTGACTCGCCGAGGTCGCGGAACTTGCCGGTCGACTCGAGGACGATGTCGACGCCAAGATCGCCCCACGGCAAGGCCGCCGGTTCGGATTCCTTGAACACCCTGATCTCGCGACCGTCCACGATCAGCGCATCATCGGTATGAGCGACGTCGCCCGGATAGGCTCCGTAGGTGGAGTCATGCTTGAACAGCAGCGCGTTCATCTCGGCATCGACCAGGTCGTTGACCGCGACCACCTCGACGTCCGGGGTGCGCTCGATGAGCGCCCTAAGCGACTGGCGGCCGATCCGCCCGAAACCGTTGATCCCAACGCGGACTGTCATGAGGCTTCCCCTCGCTTTCGTTTACGACGGTAGATCGACGATGGTCAAGGTCGCCTGAATTTGCATGAACGAGCCATGGAAACGCTCGCGTTGCCTGCCTCACTCAACGAGACTGCGCGATGCTCGATAGAGTCCGACGATGAGTCGGACCGGCGACACGGAGGCACAGCGCCGGACGAAGCTGATCTGCACGATCGGCCCGGCGAGCGCGCTACGGATCGAGACGCTCGCGGCCGCCGGGATGGATGTCGCCCGGATCAACTTCTCGCACGGCACCGCCGCCTCGCACGCCGCTGCCGCGCTTGCCGTGCGCCGCGCCGCGGCTACCGGCCACCGACCGCTCGCCATCCTGACCGACCTGGCAGGCCCGAAGATCCGGTTGGGTGACCTGGCAGGTGGCTCCGCGGATCTCGTGGCCGGGCGGCCGTTCGTGCTTCGCGTATCCGGGGCGAGGGTGGCCGAAGGCGACGCGTCCTCGGCGAACGTTTCGTACCGAAGGATGGCCGCCGACGTCCGGATCGGCGACCCGATCTTCCTTGCCGACGGCGCCGCCGAGCTGCGCGTCACCGGCCTCGACGACGACGTCCGAACCGAGGTCGTTCGTGGCGGGACGATCCGATCCCGGGCCGGTGTGGCCATCCCGACTGCCCGGCTGTCTTCACCGGCGTTGACGGCCAAGGACCGGTCCGATATCCCGCGGGCGGTCGCTCTCGGCGCCAGCTACGTCGGCCTGTCGTTCATCCGCGGCGCCGAAGACATCATCGAGCTTCGCCGCCTGCTCGGAGCGGATGGTCCGGCGATCGTAGCCAAGATCGAGACACGCCCGGCAGTCGACTCGTTCGACGCCATTCTCGACGCCGCCGATGCGGTGATGATCGCCCGCGGCGACCTCGGCGTCGAGATGCCATACGAGGAGGTGCCCCTGATCCAGAAGCAGCTCGTCCGGCGGGCTCTCGACCACGGCGTGCCGTCGATCGTCGCTACCCAGATGCTCGAGTCGATGACCGCCGCTCCGCGACCAACGCGGGCCGAAGCCAGCGACGTGGCCAATGCCGTCTTCGACGGGGCGGACGCGATCATGCTCAGCGGCGAGACGGCGATCGGCGCCTTTCCGGTGGAGGCTGCCGAGGCCGCCGCGCGGATCGCCTCCGTCTGCGAAATCCAGGGCGCGGCCTATCTGCCCGACGGAATGTCACGACCTCCGGGCACGGATGCCGAAGCGCTGGCCTATGCCGCGGTCGCGTTGACAGTGGCCCATCCAGGGATCGAGGCGATCGGCTGTTACACGCGCACGGGGCGCACCGCCCGGATCCTGTCATCGCTCCGGCCGCGCGTACCGGTCATCGCCTTCTCGCCGGAACCCGAGGTCGTCTCCGGGCTGTCACTGGTCCACGCCATCGTCCCGCGCCTGTGCCCCGCGCTCGACGAGTCGGATCGGATCGGACAGCTGGATCGGCTGCTCGGCGAGACGCGACTCGTCGCCGATGGGACGACCGTCGTCCTAGTTAGTTCGACGGCTACCCCGGGCTCTGCGCCGAACCTACTCGGGGTTTACCGCGTGAACACGCCGTCTATCCCGGACAGCCACTGACTGGAGTAAAGGTCAAGCGTCGAGGAGTCGCGTCACCACAGCGACGATCGCTCCAGATCGATCAGCGCGTCCGCGCCTGGCCTTGACCTGCGGCCTGGGCAGCTTCCCAGTCCGCGCGGAATTGCAGGATGCCCTTGTCAGTCAACGGGTGACGGATCATCTGCGTCAGGACCTTGAGCGGCACCGTGGCGATGTGGGAGCCGGCGAGCGCAGCCTCCGTCATGTGACGCGGGCTGCGGATCGATGCCGCGAGCACCTCGGCGTCGAGATCGTAGGTTTCGACCATGGATACGAGCTCGCGCACGACCTCCATGCCGTCCTGGTTGATGTCATCGAGACGACCGACGAACGGCGACAACAACGACGCTCCAGCCTTGGCGGCCAGCAGTCCCTGGTTGGCGCTGAAGATCAGCGTGCAGTTGGTCTTGATCCCCTCTTTGGCAAGGCGGGTCATCGCCTCGAGGCCGTCCTCGCTCATGGGGACCTTGACGAAGATGTTCGGAGCGAGCGTGGCGAAGTGGCGGCCCTCGCGGAGCATGCCGTCGACGTCATCTGCCACGACTTCCGCGCTCACCGGCCCGGGCGTGATTTCGCAGATCTGCTTGAGGACGTCGTCGTAGCTACCGCCCACCTTGGCAAAGAGGGAGGGGTTGGTGGTGACGCCGTCCAGGACGCCCCAGCGGGCTGCCGTGCGGATCTCATCGATCCCGGCGGTGTCCAGAAAGATCTTCATGGCGGACTCCTCACGCCTCGGCGAGAAGCTCGTCGCCCTCGACCTGCACCGCGCGCGACCGGACCGGCCGCTGGGCTGGTCCGCGGAGAACGGCGCCCGAGGTCACGTCGAACTGGCTGCCGTGGCAGGCACAGGTCACCGTGGTCCCGTCGAGTTCGCCGTTCGCCAGCGAGCAACCCGCGTGGGTACACGTGTCATCGAACCCGTACAGGTGACCGTCCGCATTCGAAACGTTGACCTTGGTCCCCGCGACGTCGAACACGCGCATCTGTCCATGGACGACATCCGTCGCCTTGCCGATCCTTACCAACATGATCTGACCTCCGCTCCGGGTTGTTCTGGGGCGTTGCGAGTTCCGGGGTGATCAATCGCGAGCCTCCACCTACTCGGAACCCCCTTCGACCAGGACGCTGCCCTGCATGTCATTCGGGTGCAGCGAGCAGTCGTAGCGGAACAGACCCGGCTGTGTGAATGCGTGGGTGACGGTCTCGCCCTGTCGGACCATCTGGTCCTCGCCCGTGTCCAGCATGCGCACCGTGTGCGTGAAGTTGTCGTTGTTCGTCCAAGTGACCGTGGTGCCGACTGGGACGGTGATGTCCTCGGGTGCGAACTGGTACGACCTGGGCAGGTCGACCTGATTCGTGGCCACGGGAGCGTTGGGCTCTGCGGCCTGGCAGGCGGCGGCGAGGAAGACGGCGAAGAGGATGGCGAGTGCCGGGCGGAGGGGATGCCCGACACTCGCGCGGAGGAGGGGAAGCATGGTGGTCAGCGGGGAACCGCTGCGCCGGACATCGCGCGACGCGTCGCCCAGCTGAAGATCAGGATGAAGGCAAGCAAGTCGAGCACTTCGCTGACCGTATGGGCGAACAGGAAGACCGTCCAGTCAAGGTGGTAGGTCATGTAGCTGAGCTCGGCAAGAGCGAAGAGGCTGAATCCCCACCCGAGAAGGCTGGCCCCGGCGCCGAACGATCGCCAGGCGAAGTAGGCGCCGACGAGGAAAGCGGTCGCATGGATCGCCAGAAAGCCCAAAGCCGGGATCTGGTTGATGAAATCACCGAAAGGCATGTGAATTACCTCCGTTGGGTAGCGCGGCCGCCAGATCGGCGACCTGACCGGACGCCGTCAACGACGACGCCTATGAGCACCAGCGCCATGCCGACGAAGACGACCAGATGCGCAGACAGCTGCGGCCCGGTCATGCCGCCGTGGCCGTGATCGAGACCTGGGTCCATGTGGGCTATCAGATCGGCCACGATCCCGAGGACCATGACTGCCAATCCGATCTTTGAACCGAGCGGCAGCCGATGGGCTGTCTCGGACACGCGGTCGATGGCTGCGACTCGTTGCATCGGTTCTCCGGATGGGCCGCCACGACTTCCCGTGGCTTACTTGGAGGACCGTAGGAGCGCGGGCTGTACCGGGACCGAAATCAGGGTGAACAGCGCGTGAATTTTGGCGGAACGCGCGCCAGATCTGGTCGAGGAGCCCAGCTCCGCCAATGGATCAAGGAAGGAGCACACCCGCGATGAAGAGCGACCGCGTTGACGGCAGAACCGCATCAGACGAGGAGAATGTCCTTGCGGAACAGGGCGAAGCGAGTCTGGCGCCGGCCCTCCGGCTTCAGATCCTGACGACAGAACATTGGAGTCTCCTGTCCACGCGCGCCATGAGCTGGAATGAAGCCTTCAGCCGGGCCAACATGTTCCTCGCCGTCCTCTCGGGCGCCGTCCTTGCACTGGCCTTGGTGGCGCAGGCTCGAGGCTTCAACGAGGGGTTCACCACGTTCGCGCTCCTCGTCCTCCCGGTCGTCCTGTTCGTCGGTATCGCAACGTTCATTCGCCTCGTGGCCATCAACGGTGAGGACGTGAACTGGGTGATCGGGATGAACCTCCTCCGCCATGCTTACCTGGCCGGTGCCCCTGACCTTCGTCAATACTTCGTCACCGGTTCAAGCGACGACGAGGCCGGCATCATGACGACCTTCGCCGCCCGGCCCGGGCCGGGCGGCTTCGTGCACGAGCTCGTGACGACCCCCGGCGTGGTCGCCGTTGTCGACGGTGTCGTCGCTGGGGTTCTCGTGGGGATCCTGGCGCTGCGCACTGGGCTCGATGACGTGATCGTGATCGTGATTGCCGTGGCCGTCGCGTTAGTCACTGTCGCGCTTCAGCTCGTCTATCAGTACCGAGGTGCCGTGCGGCCTCGGGCGGAGACTCCCGCGAGGTTCCCGGCCGCAAGGCAATGACCGTCGCCGTGAGGTTTAGGTATTCCACGCCCGAGTCGTTCGGGCTCGTGTTCACGTCGCATTCACGTGTATTCGCCAGAAGGTGCAGGCGTCACGGGCTACGTTTGCAGTCGCCCCTTGGGAGCCAAAATCTAGGAGTGCCCGGCCTGTGTTTCGATTGGAACCGCAACAGTCGCAGCGACCCCTGCAGTCCAGCAGCCGCGGCCAAGGCGAACTCCCCGACCGGCCTCGGCCCAGCCACGGGCGCCCAGGAGTCTCGCCGTGGATGGCCAGGTCGTTGGCGCGAACCGGGGCACGGGGGCGGCTCGATGCGGAGCTGCGTGCGATAGCGGTCGACCTGCTCGGCCGTTGTCAGCCGGACGAGCTCCCGGGCGACTGCGCCGCGTGGCTCGCGGCGACCGTGGAGGACGCTGTTGCTCGCATCTGTGACTCCTCGCTATCAGCACTGGCCGAGGTGCTCGATTCTCGACTCGACGCCGCACCGCCGGGGGTCGCTCGGCGCCTCCAGGAGGCGGAAGTCCGACACGATGCCGGCCTCATCTGAGGGACGGGCCACTGCTTCGGCAGGGCCCCAGGAACCAGACGAGTACCCAAGGAAACACGGGCAAGATCGCCGCCGCTTCGGGCGCGGGATCATCCGATGACTTCGAGCAGCATCCGACTACGGCGGGCCTACGACGACCCGCAGCCAGACGATGGTCATCGGGTGCTTGTCGACCGGGTATGGCCCCGGGGCAGAACGAGGGCCGAGCTACGGCTGGACGCTTGGGCGAGAGACCTCGGCCCGAGCACAAGTCTTCGAAAGTGGTTCGGGCACGACCCCGCGCGGTGGACTGAGTTCCAGCTTCGCTACCGGGAGGAGCTGGCAGACCCGAAGCGAGCAAAGGCGCTCGACGAGCTCGCCGAGATCTCGCGAGCTGGCAGGGTCACGATCGTCTACGGGGCGCGGGATCAGGAGCACAATCAGGCCCAAGTGATCGCCGATGAACTCAGCCGACGCCGCCGGCGCGCCCGCTAGCGCGCCGTGGTGGATCGCTCGGCGCATCGAAGTGGGCTGACGTCGTGGGATCGCGGAGCGCTGGTCGCTGTCTAGGCTGGGGCGATGAACCGGTAGCCGAGGCCGCGCTCCGTCTGGATAAATCGCGGCGCGTCGGAGGAATCTCCAAGCTTGTCCCGGAGCCTCCGAATGTAGACGCGGATGTAGTCGACCTCGTCGACGTACTCGCGGCCCCAGACCTTGGCCAAGAGGGTGCCGTGTTCGAGGATGTGGCCGGAATTGCGCACCAGGTGATAGAGGAGCTTGTATTCGGTCGGTGTCAGATCGAGACGCTCTCCGCGCAAGCGCGCCTCCTGCTTCGCGAAGTCGACTTCGAGATCGCCTGATTTGAATGACGGCGCACGACTTGTAGGCGCCGGCATCTCGAGGCGGCGCAGGACCGCCTTCACGCGGGCCATCAGTTCGAGGTGGTTGAATGGCTTGGTCACGTAGTCGTCGGCCCCCAGCTCGAGGCCCTTGACCTTGTCCATCGCGTCATCACGCGCGGTCAGCATGACGACGGGGACGTCGGAGAACGCACGGATCTGGCGGAGCACCTCGTAGCCGTCGATGCCGGGGAGTCCGAGGTCGAGGAGGACGATGTCGGGATGCTCGTGCTCGACGATGTCCAGGGCTGCCTCGCCCTCGACGGCTCCCAAGACGTCGACCTCGCGCCACTGGAGCGTGAAGCCAAGACGGACGGACTCGACGACATCGGGCTCGTCGTCGACGACGAGGATCTTCATCCTGCCTCCTCCGGCGGTCCGGCGGCTGGGACCACGAGGGTGAACGTGCTCCCATGGCCCGGCCGGCTGCGAACATCGATCGTCCCGCCGTGCGCTTGCGCGATGGCGAGCGCTCTCGGCAGCCCGAGCCCGACGCCATCGTGCGCCTCGCCTGGGTCGTGGGTGCCGACGTAGAAACGCTGGAACAGGTGCGCCTGATCTTCCATCGAGATGCCCGGGCCGTCGTCGGTCACTGACCAGCGGACCATGCCGTCCACCGGACGATGGAGGCGCACGGTGATCCGCCCTCCGTCGGGCGCGAAGTGCTGCGCGTTGGCGACGAGGTTCAGGAGCGCCCGATCGAGACGCGGGCGGTCGCCGAACACGCGTGGCGAGGAACCGCGCGGGACGCGCAGCTCGACGATCTGGTTCCGGCGTTCCGCGAGTGGGCGGATCGTTGCGACCGCCGACTCGGCCAGCTCGGCGGCGTCGAACTGGCGAAGCTGGAGTCCGATCGTGCCGGCTCGATAGCGAGCGAGGTCGAGGATCTCGCCGATGAGGTGCTGCATCCGCTCGGCGTTTCGCTCCATCGTCTCCAGCATCGTGCGATGCTGCTCGGCCGATGGGTCCGACGCCGGGTCGAGCAACAGCCCGGTGAGCGTTCGCATTACCGTGATCGGCGTCCGGAGCTCATGGGCGATGATCGACAGGAAGTCGGTTCGCATTCGCTCGAGGTCCTTCATCGGCACGGCGGCATCAGTCCAGGCGCCGTGCTCGACCAAGCGTCGTCCGAGACTGGAGAGGACGTACTCTCGAACCGGGGAGCCCCTGGAGATCCGGACAAGACCAAGGGCTTCCAGCTCCGTCAGCAGCCCCTCGACGACGCCAGGGCGTAGCTCGGCGCCGTTCTCGGAGAACCGGCGCTCGAGGTCCGATACTGTCGCGCCCCGTTGCACCAGGGCAAGGGCCGCGACCGCCAACGGCGAACTGCCTGAGGCGGTCGATGTCATGTAACTGAGCATACGACCCGCTACTCGACCGAGAGGACGGTGACGACTCGCCGTCCCGCCGGCGCTATGACCTCGACCCTATCGCCGGCCCCGCAACCAAGGACGGCGGATCCCATTGGCGAGTCGGCGGAGATCCAGCCCTGGGCCGGATCGCCATCTCCTGGGAACACCAGGGAATAGGTGACCGATTCGCCTTCCTCCTCGAGGAGCGTCACTCGACGCCCGATGACGGCTCGATCCGGGTCGTGAACCTTCTCAGAGGCATCGAGCACCGCAGAGAGGACGTCCAGTCGACGAGCGGCCTTGAAGACCGGGATATGGACGACGCCGTCGTTTTGAGCGCCGGCGCCAGCGAGCGCGGCGACATCCATTCGGAGCTGGCCGAGTTCATCGACGAGCGTGAGCCAGGCCTCTCCCGTCATGGGCCAGCGCTGGTTGGCTGAGGGCGGTCGGACCGCCAGCTCGTTCATGGTCAATGACCTCCTGGTCGTAGGAACAGTTGCACGGTCCCCCGGCGACGCAGCCAGAGCAGCAGAACGGAAGACCGATATGAAAGACCGCGTGCCCGAAGATCTCGACTTCGCAGGTAACGCAGGTAAAGGGGTGTTCGGTGCTCGAACGGCGCATCAGGGAACCTCGTTGGAGAGACGGGTCCGCGCCTCGTCGCGCGTGCTCGTCCCAGGGACGTGGTCGTTGACGCTACCGAAGGCACCTGAAGCTGCTCAGGAACCTGGATGAAGAAACCGTGAACACGCCACATCGCTGGGTTGGCGTTCATGTGTTGTTCATGTGTGTCCACGGCTTCGTTCGTGCGCGCACGCGAGCCTTGGGGATCAGCCCTGAAGACGCACGCTTGGAGACATCGGTGCAAGAGATCACGACGCGAACCTCGAAGACCGCGGGAGCCGGCGCACTGGCTGCTGCGCTCGCCCAGTTCGACGCTGCGGCGGACCACATCGCACTCGAAACCGGCCTGCGAGCCGTGCTCCGAGTCCCGCAGCGCGAGTTCACGGTGCATTTCCCCGTCAAGCGAGATGACGGCTCGGTCGAGGTCTTCCAGGGTTACCGCGTCCAACACAACGTCGCGCGCGGGCCAGCCAAGGGCGGCCTCCGCTTCCACCCTCGGACCGACCTTGACGACGTTCGTGCGCTCGCCATGTGGATGACCTGGAAGGCAGCCCTGGTGGATGTGCCCTTCGGGGGCGCCAAAGGCGGGGTGACCTGCGATCCCAGCTCCATGAGCTCGAAGGAGCTGGAAGCCCTGACCCGTCGGTTCGCCACCGAGCTCGAAGGGATCATCGGCCCCGACTCGGATATCCCGGCACCGGATGTCGGCACGAACGCCCAGACGATGGCCTGGATCATGGACACCGTCTCGATGCACCGAGGCTACTCGGTGCCGGGCGTCGTGACCGGCAAGCCGATCGCCATCGGCGGTTCGGTCGGGCGAGCGGACGCCACCGGCCAGGGCGCCGTCTACACCATCGCCGACGCGGCTCGCCGCGGCGGCTTCGAGCTCGCCGGCTCCCGTGTGGCCGTCCAGGGCTTCGGCAACGTCGGCGAGGCCACTGCCCGTCTGCTCTTTGAGGCTGGCGCGCGAGTCGTCGCGATCACGGATGTTCATGGAGGCGTCGCGGATCCTGACGGACTCGACGTCCCGTTCCTGCGGCGCCACCTCGGCGAGCACGGCACGATCGCCGGCGCGCCGGGCACCCGGCCCATCGACAACGACGAACTGTTCGGACTTGACGTCGACGTCCTCGTCCTCGCCGCACTCGAGGGTCAGATCACGGCGGCAAATGCCAACACCGTCCGAGCGCGGATCCTCGCTGAGGCGGCAAACGGCCCGGTACGGCCCGACGCCGACCCCATCCTCCGTCGCAACGGAGTCATCGTCCTGCCTGACATCCTGTGCAACGCGGGTGGCGTCATCGTCAGCTACTTCGAGTGGGCTCAGAACCGAGCAGCGCTCGCGTGGACGCTCGAGGAGATCAACGAGCGCTTGCGCCAACAGATCCTGGCCGCTGCGGACGCCGTCTGGGCGCGCGCTGCCGCGGACGACATCGACTCACGACTTGCCGCTCAGGCGATCGCGGTGGAGCGTGTCGCCGAAGCCACGCGCTTGCGCGGGCTCTACCCGTAGTCCGTGACGTTCGCGCTATCCGACAGGCGATGCCACGCAACGGAACGGCCAGCAGCCATGAGCCTCAAGGGACCCGCCGGCCCAGACTGTTGACTGGGGACCGACCGACGGGCCCGCTCCACCTCGGTCATTTCGTCGGCACGCTCCAGAACCGCGTGCTCCTGCAGGACTCACACGACACGTTCATCCTCGTGGCGGACCAACATATCCTCACGACACGCTTGGAGCGACTAGACGAAATCGAGGCGAACGTCCGCCAGGATGTCCTCGGCAACCTCGCCGTCGGGGTGGATTCGGGCAAGTCGACGATCTACCTCCAGTCGCAGGTACCCGAGACGGCCCAGCTGTTCCTCTACCTCGCCATGCTCGTGTCCGTTTCTCGGGTGCAGCGGATCCCGACGCTGAAGGACAAGCTGCGAGAGATCCAGCTCGCTCAGCCCACCTACGGTCTTCTCGGGTACCCGATCCTTCAAGCCGCTGACATCCTGCTGCTCAGGGGAGAGATCGTTCCCGTAGGCCCTGACCAGCTGTCGCACCTCGAGCTCGCACGGGAAATCGCACGCGGATTTAACCAGCGCTTCGCACCGATGTTTCCTGTCCCGACCGGCCTCGCACCGATCGGAGGAACCCTCCCGGGCACGGATGGTTCCCCCAAGATGAGCCGGTCGGTCGGGAACACGATCGACCTCTTTGACGATCCCGAGACCGTCCGAGCGAAGGTGATGTCGATGTACACGGATCCGACTCGATCGCGAGCGACTGACCCGGGGCATGTCGAGGGGAACCCGGTGTTCGCTTATCACGAGGCGTTCAACCCTGACCTCGACGAGGTCGCAGACCTGCGCGCCCGGTACGTCGCTGGGCGCGTTGGTGACGTTGAGGTCAAGGAACGACTCGTGACCGCCCTTGACGCCTTCCTCCACCCGATCCGTCAGCGTCAGCGCGACCTGCTCGCGGACAACCCATCCATCGTCGAGGACGTGCTGCGGGCCGGCGCTAGACGAGCACGTAGCGAAGCTGCCGCGACACTGCGGCGGCTCCGAGCAGCGATGCAGATTGACTACTTCGAGTAGGCGATCTGCCGTTACCTATGCCCAGCGCGCGCTCGCCTTGATCCGACGACCCTGCTGGATCGACCACGGGCATGCCGCTGATGTCGTAGTCCGTGAGGACTGCAGCGACCTTGTTGACGGGGACCTCCGGGCCGACCGTGATCGGTTCGCCCGCCATAAGATCGCTGACCAAAACTGGGTATTGATGTTCGACGGTCATGGCGTAGCACCTTGCGTGCAGTGGAAGGCGATGATGACGTGCGATCGCGATCGTCGGCGGGAACGGACGTGGACGTCGCATGAACCCACGTGCGACCGGGATCCGCAGATCCGCCCACCCGCGCTTTCATGTGATATTCAGCTCGTTTCGACTGATCCTTCAAGGCCAGACGTCATCCTGGGCGGGTCGGTTCAGATGTGCGCCTCGCTGCGACGGCGAGCGAGGGTGCGCGACCGATCACACGAGGTACCAACTGATGCGCGTCTTGATCGCATATGACGGTTCGTCCGGGGCGGCCGAAGCTGTAGCGCTCGCCCAGGCAATCGCGTGGCCGACCGACACGCGTATCCGCGTGGTGACCGCCGTGGAATCAGTACTGATTGCGATTTCCGGTCCAGGAGCTGGCGGCGCCCCGACGCCTGAGCTCGATGGGGCGATCACGGCGAACGCCAAGGAAGAGCTGCGCGAGGTCGTCGAGCGTCTCGAATCCACGGGTCGGTCAGTCGACAGCCAGGTGTTGCACGGCCGGGCGGCCAGCGCGATCGTCGACGACGCGCTGGACTTCCAAGCCGACCTCGTCATCGTTGGGTCTCGAGGTCATGGGGCGATCGCGTCGCTGCTATTGGGATCCGTCTCGAGCGAGGTTGTCGACCACGCGCCGTGCCCCGTACTCGTCGCTCGAAAGGCGGCCTTACACGACATCCTGTTCGCCACAGACGGGTCGCCGACGGCTCAGGCAGCCGAAGCGATCCTGGCACGATGGCCCATCTTTGCCGACACGTTGATCCGCGTCATCAGCGTCGCCGAAGTGACCCACCCCTGGACCACCGGCATCGCCCCCACGATGTACAAGCAGGCTCTCGATGCGTACGCGGCCGACCTTCGGGAGGCCAAGCTGGCGCACGACCGGCTCGCAGCGGAAGCCGGAGCCCGACTGCGGGATGGCGGACGGGTCGTGAGCGCCGAGATGCGAGTAGGCGACGCCGCGGGGGAGATCGTCGCGGTGGCTGCGCAGCAAGGTACCGATCTGATCGTCCTCGGTTCCCGTGGCCGCACAGGACTGACCCGCCTTGTGCTTGGCAGCGTGGCTCGCAACGTCCTGTCCGGCAGCGACGCGTCGGTCCTCATCGTCCGCGACGTAACGGAGTAGCCACTCGACGTAAGAGCGTCACGTCCTGACCTTCGTAGGCGATCTCGGACTGGCATCAAGGACAGCTACGGCCCACTCGAGCGGCCTTCGCATCCACTGCCGGCGCTCGATCTGCCGTCAACTCGCGACCGACTCGTCTCCGTATCGCTGCAGCCGCCTCGTCCACGAGGCCAGCGACACGAGCAGGTCCCGGACCTCCTCTCGTGTCTCCAGCCCCGAACGTCTTCCAGGAGGCTTGCGCCTGGGTCCCGGCTGGGTACAGGCACAGAGACCGGGACCGGCTACCGCCAGCCGAGTTCCGGCGCGACGCATTTGAGGATGCTCTCGACGGCGTGGGCGTTGTACTCGACACCGAGCTGGTTCGGGACCGTCAGCAGCAGCGTGTCCGCGGCCTCGATCGCCATGTCCTTTGCGAGCTCCCGAATTAGCACATCCGGCTCCGCCGCATAGGAGCGCCCGAAGATCGCCTTCGTCTGCGCATCGATGTCCCGATCTCGATGTGCTTGGTCCTGGCGCCGATCGCCGCCAGGAGCGGGAACGGCGACGCCAGCAGCCTGACGGGAGCCCGGGGCTCGCCTCCGGGCCTTCCAACTCGCCAAACGCTCGGTCGTCCGTGGCGCCGTTTACTCGGCGCCACGGTTCCGATGCGGTCCCCGAGCCGGATCCTGCTCGGCTAAGGCCTCATCTGCCGATGGCCTGAGCGGTCACGGCGAGCGCGTCGACCTCGGCCTGATAGATCGCGCCGATCCGGTCGCCGAGATCCTCGAGGATCGCCGCGATGCGGTCTGGTGGCAGGGGGAAGGTGTCGGCGTAGCGATCCCGGATCGCCCACACCGTCTCCGTAGCCGCGCCCACGCGCGACCGACCCCCTTCGCCGGCCATCACCGCCTCGTGCAATGTCTCGACGGCCTCGACGGCCTCGGCTGCACCGTCGAGATCGGGCGGTACGGCCGCGTCGGCCAGCTCCTCCCATCGGTCGGCGACGCCCCGCCATGCCCGCGCCGCGTCGCCGAGCGCAGGGCTGTCGAGGGCGACGGCCGCTTCATCGAGTGATGCGGCATACAGCTCTCGCAAGTGCCCACCCCATGGCCCGACCCCCCCGTCGACGAGTTCGTGGATGGCCGACAGCGAGCCGAACAGGCCTTGGCCGTCGGCGAAGACCCGCGGCCATGCCTTCGCGTTCCGCTCGTCGGTCATCAGACGGGCCCACTTGCGCCAGGCCGGGAGCGAGAAGGAGTCGGATGGGGATCGCAGGTGATCCACCTGGTCGTCGAGGCCCGCGCGCATCGCCGCGCGAAGCCGTTCGGCCGGGATCGGTCCGGGCGTCGTTCGTAGCCCGACGATCCGGTGCTTGAATGAGCCGATCCGTCCGCGTGCGGCGGCCATCACGGCCGGTGATACCCGGAATGGGTTCCGGCCACGATCATCCACGAGGTACCAGCCATCGGCGTCACGTCCGAAGACGACGACGACCAGGCCGAAGTACCCGGACTGCGCGTCGGGCCGGCCCCAGGTCCCGATAGACTGGAGGTCGATCGAGGCGATGACGGGCACGCCGGCGTCCAGGCGTGCATCGAGCGCCTCGCGAGCCCCTTTCGCGCCGCCGGTCTCGTGCAGGTCGGGCTCGATGCCGAGCCGATCGAGCGTCTTGCCGGTCCAGCCGGGGATCGACGGGTATTGCCACTGGTTCTGGAACCCAAGGGTGAGCGTCGGCCCGTCGTGGCTCTTGAACTGCCAGAGGATGTAGCCGGCGCCAAGGCCGCCGCCGATGCCGAGGATCGCCGCCTCGGTCAACGGCTTGCCCGTCACGCCCGAGACGACGCCCTGGTTCGCCAGGACGTTGGCAAGCGTTGCCGTCTCCGGGTACAGGCCGCCGCGCATCCGATAGCCCGACGGGTTGGCGGCGTCGGCCGTCGGCTCCGCGCGATGTCCGTCCGTGGCGCCCGCGATCAGGGTCCGTCGGGCCGCGGCGTATCGCTCGCCGGTCTTGGCCATGCGCGCACGCACGACCCGCTTGAAGGCCTTGTCGGTGGTCATCGGTCAGGTCTCCGTCACGGCCGTCGACGCACGCGCCCACACCGCCACGTCGTCGGCCGGTCGGATGGTCGACCGGTTCGTCCCGAGGATCCAAATCCCCTTTACCGCCGCATCGCCGCGCCGCGTGGGGGCTCGGTCTGGCAGTCGGGCGCGGGAGCGCGCCGTCCCGAGTGTACAACGATGAGGAGCCGCCTTGACGTCAAGGCCCGTGTTGCGGAGGCGGCCGCAGCCGTTGTCGGGTTATCCGAAGGCGACTGCGCGCACGGTCAGGCTCGTGCGAGTGTGGGAAGCCAACCGGGCTCGGGCTCGGCGATCTGAGCGACGAGGAAGTCGCGCGACGCCATCACGTCGCGGCGCGGCCCGTCGAGATCGGCGAGCAGCTTGAAGCCCTGCTTGCGGATGACCCCGTCGACGATCACCGTCTCGACGTTCGAGATGTCCGCCGCGCACACCACGGCCGCAACGGGATCGATGATCGGCGCGACGTTGACCGCCGAGCCGTCGATGATGACCAGGTCGGCCTTCTTGCCAGGCGTGATCGACCCCGTGTAGTCGGCGACGCCGGCGACCCGCGCACCATCGATCGTCGCCCAACGCAGCGCGTCCCGGGCGGTGATGAGGTCCGGGGTGCCCGTGTTGCCGTCGAGGTCCTCGTCCCAGGCCACCTGGTGACGCCGCCCGCGCTCGGACGCGAGGATGCAGTGCATCTGCGTGAACTGGTCGGCGGATGCCGTCGTGGCCACGTCGGAGCTGAGCCCGACCGGGATGCCCAGCTTGTCCGCCGTCTGGGCGGGCGCCCAGCCGTGACCCATCTGCAGTTCGATCTGCGGCGAGAGTGAGACGTTGCCGCCGGAGTCGCGAACCATCAGCCACTCGTCGTCGGTCAGGTGCGAGGCGTGGATGTACGTGGTGTTCGGATAAAGAAGGTCGAGCTCCTTGAGCGCGGCGAGCTGGCCTTTCGTGTACCCGAAGCGGTCCATGGCGACGTGGACCGTGATGTTGATCCCGAGCTCCTTCGCGAGCTCCCACTCGTAACGCACGATTTCGGGCTTGCAGAAGTTCGTCCCGCGCGTCGCCAGGGCCATCGTGATCAGACCGCGGTCATCGCTCAGCCTGGACCGCACGCTGCGGGCAAGGTCTCCATCGATCCGCTCGACGCTGCCCGCGTAGTCCGGGCCGAACCACCACGTCTGGATCGATGTGTTCGGAAAGCCAAAGGCGAACACCGAGCGGATGCCGCTGTCCTCAAGGCCCTGAAGCGCGCCATCCGCGTGGGCCGGCGTGTTCATGATGTGCGACCAGTCGACGAGGGTCGTGATGCCGCCATTGAGGCATTCGAGCGCGCCCCAGCGATTCGCCGCGAGAACGTCCTCGGGGCGGTAGTTCGGGGCGAACTTGTCGAGGATGGCGCCGAAGTACGCGCCGAGCGTGTAATCGGGCGCGGAGGTACGGATCGAGGTCTCCCAGGTGTGGCGGTGGGTGTCCACGAAGCCTGGGATGACGATATTGCCGGCAGCATCGATGACCTTCGCGTCTGCGGCGTCGAGGTTCGGCCCCACGGCGGCGATCGTGTCGCCCTCGATCAGGACGTCGGCCGACGGCAGCTCCCCGAGCTGGGGGTCCTGGGTCAGGACGATCGCACCCTTGATCAGTGTCCGCTCGCTCACGAGATCCTCCTCCTGTACCGATGGGATGAGTGACGCTGGATGACGGGACCGATGCTCATGTCCGGCCCGGATCGGTTCAACCGCTCGAGCCCTCCTCCTCCTGCTGACCTGGCTTGCGGAGATCGGCGGCGACGGTCGAGAAGTCGCGGTCGCCATGGCCACCGCCGGATGCCGATCGGATCGCCGCGAGATTGGTCTCGGCCTGGGGCATCCGGACTCCGACCTCGGCCGCCAGCTCGGCGATCAGGCCCAGGTCCTTGGCCGCGAGGTCAAGGGCGAAGCTGACCGGTGTCGCGTCGGGATCCAGGAAGGCCGCACGCTTGTAGCCGACGTACGGCGCCCCGACCGCACTTGCGGCGATGACGTCGTAGGCCAGCTCCCGCGCGACGCCCGCCCGTTCGGCCAGGACGAAGCCCTCGGCGAGGGCCTGGTTCAAACCGAAGATCACGGTGTTGACCGCGAGCTTCATCGCTGCCCCGGACCCCAGCGGACCGAGGTGGAAGACCGTCGCGGCGATGGCACCGAGGACGGGCCGGGCTCGGTCGAGGTCGGCCCGCTCGCCGCCGACCATCAGGGTCAGCTTGCCGGCCTCGGCGAGAGCGACGCTGCCAGACACAGGGGCGTCGAGGATCCCCGCTCCAACAACTCGCGCGGCCGCTGCGTGGGCCCGGATCGTGGCTGGTGACACGGTCGAGGAATCGACGAGAACATTGGCCGGGCCCGCGCCCGCCACCAGGCCGTCTGGGCCACCGTAGACGCGGTCGACTGCGGCGCCGTCCGCGAGCATCGAGATGCAGACGCCGGCGTGCGCGGCCACGTCGCGCGGTCGATCGACGGCCACCCCGCCCAGCTCGCCGGCCAGGCGCGCTGCGGCCTCGGCCGAGCGGTTCCATAGGATCAGGTCGTGGCCGGCCCCGCGGAGGGCGCGGGCCATGCCCGAGCCCATGCGTCCTGTGCCGAGCAACCCGACGGAGGCCATCGATTACTTCGCGTCGTCGAGCGTGCGCCGGATCGTTGCCACGATCCGGTCGACGCCGGGGATCGCCAAGTCCTCCAGGACCGAAGCCGACGGTAGCGGGATGTGCGGCGTCGTGATCCTGACGATCGGGGCGTCGAGGCTGTAGAACCCCTCCTCTGCGACCAGGGACACGATCTCGGCGCCCCAGCCCCCGACGCGCGGGTTCTCCTCGATCGTGAACAAGCGGCTGGTCTTCGCGACCGAGCGGAGGATCGCCTGGGCGTCGAGCGGGATGAGGGTCCGAAGGTCGATCACCTCGGCGTCGATCCCGTGCTCCGCAGCCAGGACGCCGGCCGCCTCGACTGCCTTGGGAACCATGGCCGCGAGAGCCACGATCGTGGCGTCGGCGCCGGGCCGGACGACGGCGGCGACACCGAGTGGTGTGACGTGGTCGCCGTCGGGGACCTCGCCCTTCGTCGCGAACAACGCCTTGTGCTCGCAGACGATCACCGGGTCGGGGTCGCGGATCGCGGCGGCGAGGAGACCCTGCATGTCAGCCGGGTTCGACGGTGCGACGACCTTCAGCCCAGGGATCGCCATCGCCCAGTTCTCGATGCTCTGGCTGTGCTGAGCCCCGAACCGCAGGCCGGCGCCGTTCGCGGTGCGGATGACCAGCGGCAGCGCGACCTGGCCATCCGTCATGTAGCGGGTCTTCGCGATCTGGTTGACGACCATGTCCCAGGTCACCGCGAAGAAGTCGCTGAACATCAGCTCCGCGATGGGGCGCAGGCCGGTCATCGCGGCCCCCATCGTCGCCCCGATGATCGCCTGCTCGCTGATGGGGGTGTCTCGGACGCGCTCGGGACCAAACCGATCGAACAGCCCCTCCGTGAGCTTGAACACGCCGCCGGCCGCCCCGACATCCTCGCCGATGAGGACGACCGTCTTATCGCGCGCCATCTCCTGGGCGATCGCCGCGGCGATGGCTCCCCGGTAGGTCAGTTCCGCCACGCGGAGCCTCCATCCGCCCAGACCTGCGTCTCGAGGACGTCAAGGCCAGGCTCCGGCGCGCCACGGGCCTCGGCCTCGGCGGCGGCGACGGCCGCCCGGACGGCCTCATCGATCGCATCGAGGTCGGCCGCCACGACCCCGGCGGCTAGCAGGCGAGAGCGATACGCCGGGATCGGATCGCGCGCCTTCCACGCCGCGACCTCGTCATCGGGCCGGTACTTGCCGGGATCGGCCCGGGAGTGGCCGCCATGGCGGTAGGTCAGGGCCTCGATCAGCGAGGGTCCCTCCCCCGCCCGGGCTCGGCCCATGGCGGTCGTCGCGACCGCGTAGCACGCCTCGACGTCGTTGCCGTCGACGACGATCGGCTCGAGCCCGTAGGCGCTCGCGCGGTCCGCCGCCGGTCGGGCGACTGCGGTCACGTCCCCGATGGAGGTGTATTCCATGTACTGGTTGTTCTCGCACACGAACACGACGGGCGCCTTCCAGACGGCGGCCATGTTCAGCGCCTCGTGGAACGCGCCGATGTTCGTGGTGCCATCGCCGAAGAAGCAGACCGCGACCTGGCCGGACCTGCGGTACTGGGCTGACCACGCGGCCCCGAGGGCGATCGGCAGGTGCGCCCCGACGATGGCGTACGAGCCCATCACGCGATGCTCGACCGACGTGAGGTGCATCGAGCCGCCCTTGCCACCGAGGAGGCCCGTCGCCCGGCCGAACAGCTCGGCGAAGATCGGCGCCATCGGCACGCCCCTGGCGAGCGTGTGGTTGTGGCCCCGATACGTGCAGAACGTCCAGTCGTCGCTCCGCATCGCCCCGGCGAAGCCGGCCGCCACAGCCTCCTGACCGATCCCCAGATGGGTCGTCCCACGAACGAGGCCCTCAAAGAAGAGCTCCTGCGCCCGCGTCTCGAACAGACGACACTCCTGCATCGTCCGGTACAGGCGGAGGCCGAGCTCACGCTCGACGGTGGCCTGGGACGTCGTGTCGTTCACCATCAGCGCTCGACCTCAGTAGGCGTTGGCGACGAACAGCTCTTGGGACGGGAACTTCGTGATGACGACCGGACCGTCGGCGGTGACGACGACCTCTTCCTCGATCCGTGCAGCTGAGAAGCCATCCTTGGCCGGACAGTACGTCTCGAGCGCGATGACCATGCCCTCCTTCAGCTCGACCGGGTGATCGAGCGAATTGAGGCGGCTGATAATCGGCCGCTCGTGGAGGAAAAGCCCGACGCTGTGGCCGAACTGGAGGCCGAAGCACTCCATCTCGTTGCTGAAACCGAACTCCTCGGCCTTCGGCCAGACGTTCGCGACCCGGTCGGTCGTCACGCCTGGCCTCATCAGCTCGATCGAGGCGTCGATCCACTCGCGGGCCTGCTTGTAAGCGTCCCGCTGAGCATCGCTGGCGCTGCCGACGTTGAAGGTCCGGTAGTAGCAGGTCTTGTAGCCGAGGAACGTGTGGATGATGTCGAAGAACGCCTGGTCGCCAGGCCGGATGATCCGATCGCTGAAGACGTGCGGATGGGGACTGCATCGCTCGCCCGAAACGGCATTGATGTTGTCGACGTGCTCTGAGCCGAGGTCGAACAGGAACTTCGTCACGTCGGCGACGAGCTCGCTCTCGCGGATGCCGGGCTTCAGGTTCTCGGCGATCCGCTGATAGGCGCCATCGACCATCGCGCACGCGGTGTTCAACAGGATGATCTCGTCGAGGGACTTGACCTCGCGAGCGTCGAGCATCACCTGTTGCCCGTCGACGACGCGGATGCCCTCGGCCTCGAGGGCCGCCAGCATCGGTGGCTCGACGATATCTACGCCGACGGGCATGTCGGCGACGCCCTCGGCCCGTAAGAGGTCGCGGATCTCACGAGCCGCCGAGCGGAACAGCCCGGCGTCGGGAGCCACGGCCCCGCGCAGGCCGACCATCCCCGCGTGGATGTTCTCTTCCAGCAGCCACGGGCAGTTCTGACGATGGTGCTTCGCGGCGCTGCCGAAGTCCCAGATGTGGGGTGACCCGCCGCGCGTCAAGAGGGCGTACCTGGTCATCTTGTCGCGTGCCCATTCGCCGATGTGGGTGCTCGTGACGTAGCGGATGTTGTTGAAGTCGAATAAGAGGAGGGCGCCGGCTTCCGAGGCGGCAAGAGCGGCACGAGCGCGTTCGCCGCGATACGCTCGCAACCGCTCGACGTTCCAGCGCTCTTCCCAGTCGACGTTCATCGAGCCTGGGGAAGCGAACGACGTCCTCATGGGGCTCAATCCTTTTTGGCCGGCCCGGTACGATCACCGTTCACTAATGCTACACAGCATGGCGGTCCGCGCAACTCTTTCAGCGACGGCGCGTAGCATGGGTGGAACATCAGCTGGAGGCGAGCGTGAGCCGGGAACGGCGGAACGGATCGGCAGAACCCGAATACGCGTCGATGGGCGATCGCCTCCGCCGGGCGCGCCAGGCTCGCGGCCTGAGTCTACGCGGCCTGGCCGAGGTCCTCGGTGTCTCGCCGAGCCTGATCTCCCAGGTCGAGACCGGTCGGGCCAAGCCGTCCGTGAACACGCTCTATGCTCTCGCCAACGAGCTCGGCATCTCGCTCGACGTCCTGCTCTTCATGGACACGCAGCCGCCGACGCTCAGCCGAGCCACCGACGACGGCGCAGAGGTCGTCGAACCAGTCGAGGTCACGGTCCCGCACGCTCCGGTGCAGCGAGCCGCGTCGCGCAGCGCGATCCGGCTCGGCTCGGGCGTAGTCTGGGAACGGCTCACGACGGAGTCGATCCGAAATGTCGACTTCCTCCACGTGACGTACGAGGCGGGCGGCGAGTCCAGCCCATCAGATGCCTTTCAACGCCACACGGGCCAGGAGTGGGGCTATGTGCTGAGCGGCGTTTTGACGGTGCGGATCGGCTTCGACGAGTTCGTCCTCCGGCCCGGAGATGCCATCAGCTTCGACTCGGCCACGCCACACCGATTGTTCAATGCGGGGGACACGCCGGCCACAGCCGTTTGGTTCGTGCTCGGTCGGGGCTCGCCGAACATCGCCCGCCGCTGAGCCGTCTCGCGCCGCGACGGCGTCGGGCCCGGCCGTTCAACAAGGCGCTCCATCCTGCAATCAGCCTTGACATGTGTTCACTGGGTTTGCACACTCCGTCCATCGTCGCGACCGACGACGAGGAGGAGAACGAGATGCGCGCAAGTCATCGCTCGCGATCCCGGATGGGCCGATTCGCCGGACTGGCAGCGACCGCCACGCTGGTGCTCACGGCCTGTAGCGCACCCGCAGCGCCAGCTGGGACGGCGCCGCCACCGTCGACCGCGGCATCGCCAGGTGCCGCCAGCCCCTCGGCAGCGGCGAAGACGCTCGAACTTGCCTACCTCTCGTTCGCCGTTGCGAACAGCTATGACGCCCCGATGCTGGCCGCGGCCCAGGCTTCCGCGGCGGCAGGCAACGCGAAACTGACCGTGTTCGACGCGAACCTCGACCCTGCCACTCAGTCCAAGCAGCTCCAGGACGCGGTCGCGTCGGGCAAGTTCGACGGGATCGTGCTGCAACCGCTCTTCGGCGCGGGCCTCGTCACCGGGGCCCAGGACGCGATCAAGGCCGGGGTCGCGATCGGCAATATCGATCAGATCCTCGGGACCGACAACACGACTGCCGAGTCCCAGATCGAGGGCCAGCTCGTGAACGTGGTCTTCGTCCCGAGCGAGCTCGGGCGAAAGATCGGGGAGCTCGTCGTCGATGCCTGCGGGAGCGCGAACCCGTGCAACGTCGGCTATATCTACTCGGTCAAGGCGGCCGCCCTCGACACCACGCTGCGGGAGGCGTTCGACACCGCGACCGCAGTGAACCCCGCCATCAAGGTCGTGGCCGAGGGCGAGTCCTTTTATACGACGGCGCTGGGTCTCAAGGCGTCCCAGGACATGCTCCAGGCGCACCCCGATCTGACCGTGATCACGGGCGCCGATCAGGCGATCACCGGCGCGGTGCAGGCCGTGGCGGCCGCGAACCTCCAGGGCAAGGTCCAGCTTGTGGGTTACGGCGGCGGCGCGGTCGCATTCCAGGGCATCGCGAACGGCGAGCGCTACGGGACCGTCATGCAGGCGCCCGCGACCGAAGGCCGGCTCGGAGTCCAGATGTTCATCGACGCGATCCGGAGCGGAACGCCGGCCCCGGGTATCGATGTCCTCGCCGACCTCCCGGACGGCGGAGTCGCGACCAAGGACAACGTCCAGACGTTCCTGCCGCTCGCGGAGTGGCCCGGCTGATCGCGCCACCACCGAGCATCGCCCGCATGGCACCAGAGGAGGTCCATCTCGAGGTCCGCGGTGTCGGCAAGTCGTTCGGGGCGACACGAGCACTCGACGACGTGACGATCCAGGTGCGCTCCGGCTCCGTTCACGCTTTCGTCGGCGAGAACGGAGCCGGCAAGTCGACCCTCGGCAAGATCGTCGCCGGAGTGATCGCACCCGATGAGGGTGAGGTCGTGGTCCACGGCGACGTCGTCTCATTTCGCTCGCCCCGCGAGGCCCTCCAGCGCGGGATCGCGCTCGTCGCCCAGGAGGTGGCGGTCGTCCCGCAGCGGACGGTCGCGGAAAACGTCTTCCTGGGAACCGAACCCCGCCGCCTCGGCTTCGTTCGGCGCCGGCGCCTACGCGAGCGCTTCGAGCGACTGGTCGGCGACGCCGGCTTCGAGGTCCCTGCGGACGCGATCGTCGGCTCGCTGCCCATCGCAAAGCAGCAACTCGTGGAGATCCTGCGTGCGCTCGCCCGCGAGGCCGGGCTGATCGTCTTCGATGAGCCGACCGCGTCACTGTCGGCCACCGAGGTGGAACGGTTCCACGAGATCGTCCGTGGACTGGTGGCCCGCGGCCGGACGGTCCTTCTCGTCTCCCACTTCCTGACCGAAGTGCTCATCCTGGCGGACACGATCACCGTCCTCCGCGACGGACGCGTCGTCCGGACCGGGCCGGCGGCCGGTGAGACCGAGGACACGCTCGTGGCGGCCATGCTCGGCCGGTCGGTCGGTCGGACGTATCCGGCGAAACGACCACCGGCCGCGAACGCCCCGGTCGCACTCACCGTTGACGATCTCAGTGCTGCCGGGGTCGCCGGTGCGTCCCTCTCGATCCGCTCGGGCGAGATCGTCGCTTTGGCCGGCCTCGTCGGCTCCGGTCGCTCCGAGCTTGCACGGGCGATCTATGGCGCCCTCCCAGTCGAGTCCGGCCAGGTCATGGCCGGCTCCACCCACCTCACCGGAGGGCCGCGAGGCTCGATCCGAGCGGGTGTTGCGATGATCCCCGAATCGCGCAAGGACGACGGTTTGATGCTGGGTCGACCGGTCCGCGAGAACGTCAGCCTCGCGAGCCTCCCTCGGCTCGGCCGGTTCGGATTCGTTCGCCGCCGGATCGAGACGAAGCGGGTCGGCGATGCACTCGAGCAGGCGACCGCGGTCCGCGTCCTCGACGCGACACCCGCGGCCCTGTCCGGCGGCAACCAGCAGAAGCTGCTCTTCGCTCGGGGGCTCCTTGCCGAGCCGAAGGTGCTGATCGCCGACGAGCCGACCCGGGGCGTGGACGTCGGCGCGAAGCGCGACCTCTACGAACTGCTCGTGGCACTGGCCGGCCGTGGCGTGGCCATCCTCCTGATCTCGAACGAGGTCGAGGAGATCCTCGGCCTCGCCCACCGGGTCCTCATCCTCCGCCACGGCCGGATCGTGGCCGAGCTCGAAGGCGGGCACATCAGCGAGGAGGCGATCCTCGCCGCCTCGTTCGGGCGATCGCTCGCGTCGGCGTCGTGATCGACCCAACACCCGCCCGGCCGGTCGCCCCACCGCCTGGCGCAGGAACGACGACGCCTCGGTCGGCATTCCTCGACCAGGGCCGGTGGGCGCTGCGGCGGGGAGGGATCGGGATCCCGTTCATCCTGACGCTGATCGCGCTGAGCATCGTCAGCCCGTCGTTCCTGCGGTCCCAGAACCTGGCCAACATCCTTGACCAGCAAGCCGGGATCATCATCGTGGCGGCGGCCGGGACGCTCGTCCTGATCGCCGGCGGGATCGACCTCAGCGTCGGCGCGATCTACGGGCTCGCCGGGGCGACCGCGGCCCAGGTCTCGTCGTCAGTCTCGGTGCCTGCCGGGATCGCCGCGGCGATCGCCGTCGGACTCGCCGTCGGGTTGGCCAATGGCGTGATCGTGACGCGCTTCCGGATCAATGCTTTGATCGGCACACTCGCGATGTCGTTCGTCGTCAGCGGGATCGGGGCGATCGTCACGAAGGGCAATCTGATCGTCGTCTTCGACCATCCCGAATTCCAGACGTTCGCGGCGACCCGCATCCTGGGGCTGACCAGCGCGGCGTGGATGATGATCGCGACCGCGATCGCGATCACGGTCGTCCTCAGCCGCTCGACGTTCGGTCGCTATGTCTACGCGACAGGCGGCAACGCGGAGGCGGCGCGCCTGGGCGGTGTCCGGATCAACGCCATCCGCATCGCGACCTTCGCAATCAGCGGGGCCGCGGCTGCACTCGCGGGCAGCATCGATGCATCCCGGGTGCTCAGTGCCCAAGCCTCGGCCGGGCAGTTCCTGACATTCACCGTGCTTACCGGGATCATCGTGGGTGGAACGAGCATCATGGGGGGTGAGGGCTCGGTCCAGCGGACCGTCGTCGGGTGCCTGTTCGTAGCCCTCGTCGCCAATGGTTTCAATTTGCTGGGGCTGGACCCGTTCTACCAGCAGATCACGCTTGGGATCATCCTGTTGCTTGCTGTTGGGACCGACGCCTGGTCGCGGCGGTCCTGACCGGCGAATCACCCGACGACTCCCCAGAGGTTGGAACACGTGCACTACGTCGGCCACATCGATCACGCCTTCACCGAGCAACCGGCAGCGCCATCGGCCACCGCAGCGGGCCTCGCCCGGCTCCGGATCATCGGCAGGCCACAGGGCGCCGTGCACACGGAGCTTGCGGTCGGAGCGCTGCACCCGGGTGGCTGGATCGCGCCGCATGTCCATGCCTACGAGGAGGCGCTGTATATCCTCGAAGGGGAACTGCTGCTCGATCTGGCTGGTCGCGTTCACCGACTCGTTGGCGGTGACTACGCCCTGATGCCGACGGGCCTGCGCCATGCCCTCGGCAATACGAGCGCCGCCCAGGTCCGGTTCTTGTCGCTGAACTCACCGCAGCGCCTCGAGCCCGACACGGGTCGCAAGGACACGTTCTTCGAGCCGGCCCAGGATCTCGCCGCCATGGACGCCGCGGCCCGCTTCCCGCCCTTCGGGGACCCGACGTTGCGGCTCGTCGGCCACTACGACGGGACGCCGCCACAGGCCGAAGCCCTCGCGGTCCGCGACCCCGCCCGTGGTAGGGCGCCGGCCGGGATGGACACCGCGATCCTGGCCTACAGTGGGATCTCCGTCCGGATGCTCGTCGACCGCACGTTCGGTGCCGACCACGTGACGATGTTCACGGTCGACTACGAGATCGGCGGCGCCGCGCAGGCCCACGATCACCCGTTCGAGGAGGCCTACGTGTTCCTCACAGGCCGGATCGAGGCTGAGCTCGACGGCCAGCACTACACGTTCGGGCCGGGCGACGTCGTGTTCGCCCCGGTGGGTTCGGTCCACGGCTTCTACAACACTGGCGATGAGCGCGTCCGCTGGATCGAGACCCAGGCACCCCAACCACCGGCCCGCCAGTCGTACCGCTGGGTCGGGCAATGGGAACGCCACGAGCAGCAACAACAACCGCAGGAGGGCAAGGGATGACCGACAGCGGGGCCGTGGTCGTGGTCGGCGGGACACGCGCGATCGGGCTCGAGATCGTCCGCCACTATCTCGATGCCGGGCGCGAGGTCGTCCTGACCGGGCAGTCCACCGCGAGCGTCACAGACGCCGTCGCCGCCGTGGGCGACCGGGCGACCGGCGTCACGTTCGACCTGTCGGAGCCACACTCGATCGCGACCGCGCTCGACGGGGTCGGTCCCGTCAAGCACCTGGTCCTGGCGGCGATCGACCGGGATCAGAACTCTGTCGCTTCCTACGATATCGACAGGGCGATCCGGCTGGTGACGCTCAAGCTCGTCGGCTACACGGCGGTGGTTTCCGCCTTGCGCGCGCGGCTGTCGGACGACTCATCGGTAGTGCTCTTCGGCGGGATGGCGAAGGAGCGCCCGTATCCCGGATCGACGACCGTATCGACGGTCAACGGCGGGGTGGTCGGGCTGACGCGCACCCTTGTCGAGGAGCTCCGGCCGATCCGGGTCAACTCGATCCACCCAGGGGTGGTCGGCGATAGCCCGTACTGGTCCGAGAAGCCTGCGGCCGTGGAACGCTACTCCTCCGAGACGCCGATCGGCCGCCTCGTCACGATGGCCGAGATCGTCGACGCGACCGCGTTCCTCCTCGAGAACACCGGCGTCAATGGCGTCGAGCTGATCGTCGATGGGGGGTGGCACTGCCGCTGATGCGGCCCGTGGGCTCGTAGTCCGATGCTAGGCTCTCGTGGACCGTGTCGCGCGCTGGGTCGACGTGTGTGTGTGGCGATGAGCGCGGAGAGACTGGAGGCATTCGTGTCAGGAGAGGGTGGGTGTTGCGCACGAGCCTGGGGAGGCAACCCCTGACCAGCATCCCACGGACTTCGTTGCCGGCGTGATCGATGACCGTGGTGGATTCGATGCCGCGATCCGCGACCTGATCGATGCCGGGTTCGAAGAGTCAGCGCTGGAGATCCGCTACGGTCAGGCCGGCATCGACGCGTTCACCGCGGGCGATTCGTCATTGGTTCAGCGAGCTTCTCTCGGACGCAGAGGACCAGGCCGGAGCGTTCAGTTCAGCGGGTCATCCCCCCGCCCACACGCCGACCGGCTCGAACTCGAGGGGTACGTCGATCAGGATGAGTTCCGCGGCGACGTCCGTGACCAACCCGAGCTCGACCTGCCCGGTGATCTTGGCCGCGTCACCGGTCCGCAGCGACTCGTCGTCGAGCGAGACCCGCCCATCGATCACGTACAGGTAGCCGCCGCGCCCCGGACCGAAGCTGTGCCCGAGCGTCCCGTGCCCCGTGAGGTGCGCGACCAGGGCCCGCGCGTCCTGCGCGAGGTCCAGCCCGTCGGTACCGGCCGGACCCATGATCTGGAGCCAGCGATCGGTCCGCTCCTCCAGCCCGTACTGCCGCTGCTGGACGCGCGTCTCGAGCCCGCGGACGCTGGGCAGGATCCAGAACTGGATGAAGCGCATCGCCTGGTCCGGAGAGCCGTTTTTCTCCGAGTGCAGGTCCCCACGATGCGAGAACGTCATGACCTGCGCCGCACCAGGCTCCAGGCGCCCGTTGTTGCCGAGGGAATCGGCGTGGAGGAAGTCCCCTTCGACGACGTAGGTGAGCGACTCGATGTCCTGGTGCGGGTGGAGCGGCCACTCGGCGCCGGCCACGATCCTGTCATCGTTGAACACCCGGAGCGCACCCACGCCCATCTGCTCGGGATCGCGATAGCGGTCGAAGCTGAAGTGCCAGCGGGCGTCGAACCAGCCGCCCTCCTCGCGCCAGATCGTGTCCGCCTCGCGGATCGTGATGGTGCTGGTCGCAGGGCGCATGTTCTTCATCCTCATCGTCGACCTCCTCGTCACGCGTGCGGCGTCGAAGGCACCGCGGCCCGGAGTTCTTTGCGCGACGCCACACCGAGTTTGGAGAACACGTTACTCAGGTGCCACTCGACCGTCCGCGGGCTGAGGAACAAGTGGGCTCCGATCTCCTGGTTGGTCTGCCCGTCGCGGGCGAGGCGGGCGATCTGCAACTCCTGCGGCGTGAGCTCGGTGAGGACCTCGACCGAACGCCTGCGCACCGTCTCGCCGGTTGCGACCAGTTCCCGCCGAGCCCGCTCTGCGAACGCCTCCATCCCGATGTCGGCGAACTGGTCATGCGCAGTCCGCAGCTCCTGACGGGCGTCGACGCGCCTGCGGTCACGTCGGAGCCACTCTCCGTACAGCAGATGGGCGCGGGCCAGCTCCGGACGCAGTTGCGTCCGGCCCAGACGATCGATCGCTTCGCGATAGAGTCGATCCGCCTCATCGCCGGTGGCGAGGAGTGCCCGGCAGCGGGCTTCGATACCGAGCGCCCACTCGGATCGAGCTGCCACGCACATGATCGGTCGAGTCGTTCTCAATCCGCGCGACGCCACGGTCGCGTCATGCGTCCTGCTGGCGGCCTCGATCAGCTCGCTGAGCGCCCACATCGACACGAACAGCTCCGGCGTGTCATCGCTGGCAGCGACGGCCGCTGGGATTGCCTCGTCATAGCGGCCGAGTCCATTCATGACGACCGCGTTGGCCCAGTGGCGTATTGGACCGCAGTCCCCTGGCCGCCGGCCGTGGCGTCCCGGATCGTGCCTTCGATGAGCGCAGCGGCCTTGAGCGCGTTGCCGCGGAGTGCGGACAGCACCAGGGCGCTATATGGACCCACTCGGGTGCCGGTTGCATCCCTGATCGCATTCGCCTCGGCGATCAGCTGCTCGGACTTCGCGAACTCACCGGCGAGGGCGACCGCCTGGCCGAGCACGTTGACGCTGACCACGAGGACTTCGAGCGCCCCTGAGCGCCGGCCGTACTCGACACCGCGCGTGGCGATCGCGAGACAGCTGTCGAAATCCCAGAGGTAGACCGCCGCCGCGGTGGCCAGCCAACCCCAACGCAGGACCTGCTCGACCGGGACGTCGCTGTCTGCGAAGCTCGCCGTCGCACGCTCCAGCACGGGGCTTGCGGCAGCGCGCCCCCCGGTGAAGACCAAGGACAAGCCGTCCAGCAGCAGGTCGGCAGCGGCGCGGCGGGTCCGTCGCGGCGGGGGCGGTGAGCGCCGCGCGCGGATACCTCCGACAACCCTCCGCCGCTCGCAGAGACGGCCGGCGAATAGAGCCGCGCCCCAGGCCTCGAGGTAGGTATCGCGCGAAAGCTGGGCGTCCAGCGGCGCGAGGGTCTTCGTCGGCCCTGACGAGGAGTGGTGGAGCCTCGCTCCCTCGGTCCTGTGCGTAGGCAACCTGAGCGTGAAGAAGATCGATCCGAGCGTGCTGGAACTCGATCGAGCGTCCTCGTCTCGACCGTTGACGCCAGCTCGAGAGCGATGTCGAACTCGCCCGCTTGTAGGCTCGCTTGGGCTGCGGCGAGAATGCGTTCGGTGCGGCGAGCTGGGTCGCCGGTCAGGGCGACAGCTCGCTGGAGGAACGCCGCGGCTGCCGCCAGCCCACCCCGTGCCTGTGCCCGGACGGCCGACTGCTCCAGGGCCTGCGCGACACTCTCGTCAGGACCGGCTGTCGGCGTTCGCAAGGTGCCACACCCGGCGGTCCAAATCGAGCAGCGGATCGCTTTCCTCGGCGAGCGCCCGGTGGACGGTGCGCCGGTCGTCGAGAGAGGCCTCCCGGTACACGACCGAGCGTACCAGCGGGTGGCGGAACCGAAGCTGGACCCCGACGTCAAGCAGGCCCGTGGCGGTCACAGGCCCAGTCGCCTCGGGCAGGATCCCGAGCCGTTCGGCGGCACGCCAGAATAGAACCGGATCGCCGACGGGCTCCGCCGCCGCCAGCAGCAGCAACCGCCTGCTGTGTTCCGGCAATGGACGCAGACGCTGAATGAACGTCTCCTCGATCAGGCGTGAGACGGATGTGTCATCCGCGAGGCCGAAGCCACCCGCGAACGCGGCAGGACGTCCACGAACGCGGTAGCTCGAGCAACGCCAGTGGGTTGCCTCGCGCTTCCGCGACGATTCGGCTCGAGCACCGATTCGTCGGCCCTGCCGACGACGGCCGAGTCGAGAAGGGAGCGGGCGTCAGGGTCGGTCAACGGGCCGACCCGCAACTCCGGCAGGCCGACCATGTCCGTTGACCCGCCGGGCTCCCTGACGGCGAAGACGAGCAAGACGGACTCTGCCGCCAGGCGTCGCGCAACGAACTCCAGGATCTGAGCCGAGGCTTGATCCAGCCATTGGGCGTCGTCGACGAGACACACGAGAGGCTGCGTCTCCGCGATCTCCGCCAGCAGGCTCAGCACCGCCAGTCCAACGATGAATCGATCGGGTGGCTGGCCGGAACCGAGACCGAACGCAACGCTGAGCGCATCACGCTGTGGAGCCGGCAGACGATCAAGTCGAGCGAGATGCGGCGCGCAGAGCTGATGCAGGCCGGCGAACGGAAGCTCCATCTCCGACTCGATGCCCGCGGCTCGCGCGACTCGGCATCCTTTGGAGCGTTCCCGCGACGTACTCCAGTAGGGCCGTCTTGCCGATCCCGGCCTCGCCACGGATCACGAGCGCGCCGCTCATGCCGGCGAGCACCGCCCCGAGACGCCGATCAAGCTCCTGGCGCTCGGTGAGCCTGTTCCAGAGTCGGCGTTCGGACAAGGTCGCCGGCGGCACGATGGTCCCTCTGTCGCACCTTCGAAGAAGCGACTCTACCGCGTGAGTCGGACTCCTCGTCGGCTCTATGACTAACGTGCGCCGATCCTACAGCGGGCCAGTTCGGACCAGTGAACGACCCGGGGGTGCCCCGGGTGCGACCGATGAGCGCCGGAGGCATGGTTCGTACATGCAAATGAGGAGGCGGTTCGATGGCAGTCCAGATCCCCGATCTCTATCTCCTGCAGGTATCTCGAAGACCCGAGCAGAACGAAGACCCTCGACGACACGGATCTGCGTGCCCTTCGGTCCGTCGCAGACTGGATCCGGTCGTTCGTGGTCAGGCCCCACAAGGATCTGGGCCGCGATGGGCCGGTCTGTCCCTACGTGCCTCGCTCACTCGAAGGCGAGACCCTCTGGCTCGCTGCCGAGCGAATCGCCAACCGGAGTGCGCCACAATTGGTCGAGCTCGTGAGCGGCTACCAGCGACTGCTCCTGGATGCTCAGCCGACCGAGGGCGACGACGCCGGCTACAGGTTGATCGTGATCGTCTTTCCCGACCTGCCAGCGGAGCGCGCCCAAGGCGTTTTTGACGAGGTCCTCACGGAGCTTGCGGCCCCGTCGTATGTGGACCACCTAATCCTCTTCGGCCCGTTTTATGAGGGCAACAAGGGGACAGCGATCCACAACTCGAGGTTCCGACCGTTCCAATCACCGGTGCCGTTTTTGTTCGTAAGGTTTGGAGTCATCGGCGATTGGAAGTTCTTCGTCGACAACGACGAGTCAATGAACCGGTGGGCACGGCAGTACGGAGAGTCCGCAGTCCCGGTTCTTGCGGCGGAACTCAGCCGGACCAACTGGCGGCGACTCGAAGCCTGACGCGTCCGCCCCCGTCAACCCTCCATGCGGAGCTCCTCGAGGTCGAGCTCGCGTTCGATCGTCCTGAGGGTGTGGTCATTGATCTCACGTCGGTCGCGAAGGGCGATGATGGCAGCACGTTCCGCCGAGATGACGCTGCGTTGGATCTCCTGGTGCTCGAGCCGCTCCTGCCGACGCTCGGCCGTTTCGTCGGCATCCTCGGTCGCGAGATGCTGGGAGCGGTCGAGAAGCCCTGACTCCATCCTCTCCAGTAGCGGTTGATGCCCCGGCCACAGCCGACGAGCCCGCTCGACCTCCTCCAGCCCAGCCTGGTACGCGGATGTCCGCGCCAGGGTCAGCTCGTCGCCGTCGAGGCCTGTATCCCATGCGACATTCCTCAGGATCGCGGGCAGTGTCAGTCCCTGTCCGACCAGCGTGACGAGGATCACGACGAATGTCACCAGCAGGATGAGGTCGTGCTCCGGGAACCCCTCCGGCAGGGCCAGTGCCGCCGCGAGCGAGACGTCCCCGCGCAAACCAGCCCAGCCCACGACGACGGTCAGCCGGGTCGCCATCGCCGGGTCGCGGCGCGCGATCACTTGACGAGGCGAGTCCGGAAGCAGGCTCGTGACGAACACCCACACGAAGCGGGTCGCGATGACGATCGCCGAGACCACGAGCGGAAGGATGAGGACGTCGGCCATGGGTCGGCCACTCAGCCCTTCGAGGACCCGGGGCAGCTCGAGCCCAATCAGGACGAAGACGAAGCCGTTCAGGATGAAGTCGACCAGCCTCCAACCGCTCAGCCAGAGCGTCCGACTTGCCGGTGTCAGGATCGTGCCGAGCCGGCTGCCGATGACGAGCCCGGCAGACACGACCGCAAGGACGCCCGACAGCCCGAGCTCTTCAGCCGCGAGATAGGCGCCGTACGCCACGACGATGGAGATGACGACCTCGACGGGTGGGTCATCGAGTCGGCGCAGGATCGCGCCCGACGCCATCCCGAGGCCGAGGCCGAGAGCCACGCCTCCGATCGCGGCGCCCACGAGCTCGACGACTGCGTCGGAGAAGACGAACGTGCCACTCACCGCGGCCACCACCGCGACCCGGTAGAGGATGAGCGCGGTGGCGTCGTTGAGGAGGGACTCGCCCTCGACGAACGTCGAAAGGATCCGTGGCGCTCCGAAGCGCCGGAACACGGCCGTCGCGGCGAGACCATTGGTCGGGGCGACGATCGCGCCGAGCGCGAAGGCCGCGCCCCAGCCCAACCCGGGCAGGGCGGCATTGGCCACGATGGCGACAAGGGTGGTCGTGACGATCACGAGGCCGACCGACAGCCGCAGCAATGGCACGAGGTTCGTGCGGAGCTCGCGAGTCGGCGTCTCGACGGCGGCCGCGAAGAGTAGCGGCGGCAGGAAGAGAAGGAGCGCGAGCCCTGGCTCGAGGTGGATCTCGGGCAGGTCGGGAACGGCTGCGAGGGCGAGGCCGCCGACCACGAACAGGGTCGGGTAGGGAATGCTCAGCCGACGCGAGATCTCGAACAGGATGGCGATCGCGAGGAGGACCGCGAGGACGGTGACCAGGAATTCCATGCGACCGCTTATCTATTAGATGCCGTCCGGAACATTCGGACCGATGGCCCGCTCCGGCCAGTGGCCGCGGCGGTCCTTGATCAGCTGCTGCAGCTTCAGGAAGCCGAAGATCAGGGCCTCGGGCCGCGGCGGACAGCCCGGGATGTAGACGTCGACGGGCATGATCCGATCGATCCCCTCGATCGTCGAATAGCTCCGCTTGTAACGACCCCCCGAGCACGTGCAGTCGCCCAGGGCGATGCACCACTTGGGCTCCGGCATCTGGTCCCATAACCGGATCAATGGCCCGGCCATCTTGGTCGTGCACGTGCCGGCGACGATCAGGACGTCGGCCTGGCGCGGGCTGGCCCGGAACGGGAACCACCCCAAGCGGTCCATGTCGTTCTTGCTGGTCGCTGCGGAGATCATCTCGATGGCACAGCAGGCGAGCCCCGAGAGGAGCGGCCACAGGCTGTTCATCCGGATCAGGTCCAGGACGACATCGGCCTTGGTCGGGATGATCTCGAGGGCGCCAGACCAGCGGGCGTCGTCGCGTCGGCCGAGGCCGCTCGCTTCGAACTCCGCCAGGTGGGTGATGTCGCTTTGCTGACCTCCGCGATAGGCCTCGGGGTCGGCCGCAGTCCACAACGTGTTCGGGACCACGATCGGATCCGCCGCTGCGTCCCGGCTCGACCCCACAGGTACGTCGACGCCTCGGGTCACTGATACGGGCAAGCGATTCATCGACCCGACTCCACCCACCGGAGACCAGCGAAATGGAACCGGAGTCCCGTCGGCCGCTCGACCGCGACGAGGATGACCCCGTCGCAGCCGGGACAGCGGACCACATCGCCCGGTGCGCGGTCATAGACGACGAGGGCCCCGAGGCGGTTGATCGCGCCGCATCCGGCACAGCAGCCACGGGCATCCGTCATCTCCCGTCCGAACAGCTCCATAAGCGCGCCGCCCAGAGCGTTGCCGTCGACATGCGTTTCGCTGGTCATGACGGACCTCCTGTCGGACCGAAGCGCTCGGTCCTGATCATCTCGGGAGCGTGCCCGAGCTCGACGAGTGCTGACGCCACCGTCTCGACGAATCCGGTCGGACCGCATACGTAGCAGAGCGGTCGGTCAGCGGGAGGCCAGGCGACCTCCGCGAGCATCTCGCGATCGACTCGCCGGTCGTACCCGTCCCACTCCGCCGGCTGTGCGCGAGTCAGCGTGTGGACGATCTCGACCCCCATCACGTCGCGATCGATCTCCTCCAGCTCCGAGCGGTAGATGACGTCATCCCACGAGCGCGAGGACACGATCAGCCGGACGGATACCCAGCTGCCCATCGCGACACGGTCGCGAACCATCGCCATCAGCGGCACGATGCCGCTGCCGCCGGCCGCGAGCAGGAGCGGTCCGCCACGGCTTGGCTCCCAGACGAAGAAGCCGCCGATCGGCCCCCGGAGCTCGAGCTTGTCACCGGGCCGAAGTTCGCCGGCCAGATACGGCGAGACCTCGCCGTCCTCGATCCGCTCGACGGTGATCGCGAGCCGGGTCCCGTCCGTCGGCGTTGCGATCGAGTAGCTGCGCTCGGCCTGGTAGCCGTCCTCGGCCGTCAAGCGAACGTCAACGTGCTGGCCCGGGAGGTGCCCGGGCCAGTCGGACGCCTCGAGCTCGATCGTCCGGATCCGCGGCGTCTGGTCCACGAGTCCGGTGACGGCGGCGAGTTGCCAGTTCAGTCGCCGGCGTATCGCTGTTCGCGCCATGGATCACCGTAATTGTGGTAGCCGAACGTCTCCCAGAAGCCGGGCTTGTCCGTGTCGCGCAACTCGATGCCGCGCACCCACTTGGCACTCTTCCAGAAGTAGAGATGCGGGACCAGAAGCCTGGCGGGGCCACCGTGCTCCAGCTCGAGTGGCTTCCCCTCGAATGCGAAGGCGATCCACGCCTTGCCCCCGGTGATGTCTTCGATCGGCAGGTTGGAGGAGTAGCCGCCGTACGAGTGCGCGAGCACGAACTTCGCGTCCGTGTCGACGTCGCGCAGCAGGGTGTCGATCGAGACCCCGGTCCAGGGAGTATCGATCTTGGACCACTTCGTCTCGCAGTGGATGTCGGCGGTGACCTCCTCGGTCGGCAGCTTTCGAAACTCGTCCCATGTCCACGATCTGGGTTCGGCCAGCCGCCCGCTGAGCTCGAATCGCCAGTCCTCGGGGCGGATCCTCGGTGTCGGGCCAGCCGACAGGACCGGGAAGTCATTGGTGGCGTACTGACCAGGCGGAAGTCGTCCCGGGGGTACATCGACCTGGCGCCGCCCGCGAAACGCCCTCGAGATGAACGTCATCGTCCTGCCTCCCGGCCATCTGTCCTCATCGTCAGCCGAAGGTGAAGCAATAGGCCTCCGCGCCAGGCTCCAGGAATTCGATCTCGAACCGGCGCTCCTGGATCTGGCTTGTCTGGCGGACCAACTGGTAGGTGCGCTGGTCCGTGACGATCCCGCTGCCGTCGGATCCCACGTCGGTCCCGTGGGTATCTTCCGCCACCTGGCCATCGAGGTAGACCCGGAAGGGGATGGAAGCCCCCTTGGAGGCCGGGCCCATGACGAGATTGACGTCACGGGCGTGGAACTGGAATGCGATCCGCCCGCCCGCGTCGTTCAGGATCGCGGCGTGCCGGGTTACCGTCCAGTTCCCCGAGAGGTCCCAGTAGTTGAGGGGCAGTTGCGGGGCTGCGGCGTAGACGTGGGGCTGGTCAAAGACCGCGACGTCGTCCGAGGCGAAGCCGGTGCTCTGGCCATATCCGACGTATGTCTCGGGCGATCGTAGCGTCCCCCAGTCGGCGGCGACCTCGAGACCGCGCGGCTCGACCTCGACCAGATCCTGATCGATGTCATGCGCGCCGGCGTCGAGCAGCAATCGCTGGATGACCATCTCGGTCATCGCGTACTCGCCCTCGCCGAAATGATGGAAGCGGATGCGGCCCTCCGGGTCCGCGATGTACACGGCGGGCCAGAAATGATTGGCGAACGCCTGCCAGACCCCGTAGTCGCTGTCGATGGCGACCGGATACTCGACGCCGAAGTCGCGTGTATGCGCGACGATGTTGTCGAGGTCTCGCTCGAAGGCGAACTCGGGCGTATGCACGCCGACGATCGTCAGGCCGGCGTCTGCATATTTTGCGGCCCACGCGCGGACGTATGGCAAGGTGCGGATCCAGTTGATACAGGTGTAGGTCCAGAAGTCGACGAGGACGACCCTCCCGCGGAGTCCGTCGGGCGTCAGCGGCTCGGAGTTGAGCCAACCCGTCGCACCTTCGAACTGCGCGAGCCGGCCCTCGATGGGCAGCTCGGCCGGGTCGCCGGCGAGGCGGTGGGCGAGCGTGCGAAGCAGGCCAGGGCGGGAGGGTGGCCCGGACGGCGTCGCCGCGCCGTCGGTGCCGTCGGTCGTATTCCGCTCATCGATCATCACTGTGGCCTCCTTTGCTGATCGGCGGTCAGCGTGCGCTTCGAACTGACCGGAATGCGGCGCGGAGCTCCTCGCTGAAGAGCTGCGGCTGCTCCCAGGCGGCAAAATGGCCGCCCCGGTCGACCTGGTTGTAGTAGATGAGGTTCGGGTACGCCCGCTCTGCCCAGCTCCGCGGCGCCTGATACTGCTCGCCGGGAAAGACCGTCACGGCGACGGGGATCGCGACGCCCTTGGCGTCGAAGAAGCCGCCCTTGTATTCCCAGTAGAGCCGGGACGCGGAGACGCCCGTATTCGTCAGCCAGTAGAGCGTGATGTTGTCGAGGACCTCGTCGCGGGTGAGCTCGCCGGTGGCGCTCGTGGTCCGCTCCAGCGCGGCGACCACGGACGCGGCTGGCTGGCCATCAGCGTCGTTATGGTCCAGCAGCCAGGCGGCCAAGCCGATGGGCGAATCCGCGATCCCGTACAACGTCTGCGGGCGCGCGGCCATCATCCGCGCGTACTCGACCTGCTTGAACGTCCTGATCAGCTGCTCATAGGCCCGTCGTTCATCGGCTGAGAGACCGACGGGCGGCGGGTCGCCGGCGAGGGCGGCTTCGTTGACGTCCGCGGGAACGGTGGCGGGCATGTTGGTGTGGATGGCAAGCAATCCCTCAGGTGCCTGCAAGCCCATCTGGTCCACCACGAACGCACCCCAGTCGCCACCCTGGGCCACGTAGCGGCCATAGCCGAGGCGCTTCATCAGTTCTGCCCAGGCCCGGCCCATGCGTTCGGGGCCCCAACCGGTGCTCGTGGGCTTCCCCGAGAACCCGTAGCCCGGCATCGACGGGATGACGACGTGGAATGCGTCCGCCGCAGTCCCGCCATGTGCCGTGGGATCTGTCAGTCGCTCGATGATCTTCAGCTGCTCGATGATCGACCCAGGCCACCCGTGATTAACGATGAGGGGCAGCGCGTCGTCGTGTCGGGAACGAGCGTGGATGAGGTGGATGTCGAGCCCGTCGATCTCGGTGATGAACTGCGGCAGCGCGTTCAGGTTCGCCTCGCAGGTGCGCCAGTCGTACTCCGTCGTCCAGTAACTCGCGAGCTTCTGGACCATCGCGAGCGGCACGCCCTGCGACTGGTCGGCGACGGTCTCCTTCTCGGGCCAGCGCGTGCTCTGGAGGCGGCGGCGGAGCTCGTCGAGCGCCGCCTGGCCGATCTCGACACGGAATGGCCGGATGGCCTCCGCGTCGGCGGCGATGCGATCCGGGGCGGTGGCGACATGCGACATCGGGGCCCTCCTGTGATTCAGATCGACCGAAGCGGCCGGAACGCTGCGCGCACCTCGGCGGAGAAGATCTCGGGCTCCTCCCACGCGGCGAAGTACCCACCCTTCACGCCCTGCGAGCGCCGCTCTCGCGGCGGCAGGTTCACATCCGGCGGCCGGCCCCCAAGAGCCGGCCGCCGGTTGCTGGGCTGAGAAGAGGGTCAGCCCAGCGACGAGATCAGCTGGGTGGCGCGCTGGGAGTAGGCCTCCGTCACTGTGACGTCGTACCGGTCCGCGACCACGGCACTGGTCGAGGCGAAGTCGCGCTGGCCGTGTGTCGCCCAGTGTGCGACGAAGCCGAAGATCGCACCCCAGACGGCGCCGATGACCGCTGCAGTGATGGTCACGGCGATCCACTCCGGGCCGACCACGAAGAGGGTGACGAGCAGTCCGACGAATACACCGAACCATGCGCCCGAGCCGGCGCCCATCAGCGTTGCCCTGGTCTTCGTCAATCGGCCCACGACCTGCTCGACGAGACGAAGGTCCCTGCCGACGATCGCCGCCTGCTCGACCGGGAACCCGGAGTCGGACAGGTGATCCACCGCGCGCTGGGCCTGCCCGTATGTCGGATAACTGGCGACGACCTGGCCGGAAGCGGCCGACGCGATCCCCTTTGCGGCACCGTCGAAGCTGGTTGCGACACTCATCGCTGGAACCTCCTGGGAAGGGACCTCGCCCTCAGCCTGTTGGACAGGTACCACGGTCACATGGATATGGCCCGGATGGCGCCCGTGGAACCTACTGGTTGATGCCCGGGTGCCGGCCAGGGCGCGCATCTCGGTCCGGCCACCGTAGGCCGACCGTCGACACGCCCGCTGCAAGCGGACCATCCAGTACGACTGCCCTTGCCCGCGACCGATCGGCGTCGTAGAGTGCCCCAGCGTCCCCGGTTGGAGGCGAGCGAAGGTCGCTCGCGTCGCGAAGAGGGCCCGGGGCGTGATGGGAACGCTCGTGCGGTGGACGGCTGACGCCGAAACACGGCTGCGGGGGCGGCGTGTCGAACGTGAGGCGCTCGATCGGTTGATCGCGAATGCGCGAGCCGATACGAGCGGCACGCTCGTGCTCCGCGGCGACGCGGGCGTGGGCAAGACCGCGCTGCTGGACGATCTCGTCGCGCACGCCTCGGAGAGCCGAGTCGTGCGAGCAGCGGGCGTGGAGTCCGAGATGGAGCTGGCTTTTGCCGCGCTGCATCAGCTCTGCATGCCGTTTCTCGATCGACTCGACCGCCTGCCGGACCCACAGCGCGACGCGCTGGGCACCGCATTCGGTCTGAGGAATGGCGGCGCACCGGATCGGTTCCTCGTCGGACTAGCCGTGCTGACCTTGCTTTCGGAAGTCGCCGAGGAGCGGCCCCTGTTGTGCCTGCTCGACGATGCGCAGTGGCTCGACCAGGCATCGGCGCAGGTGCTCGGCTTCGTCGCACGCCGGCTCGCAGCCGAGGGCGTCGTCATCATCTTTGCCGTTCGGGAGCCCAGCGCGACCGTGGACCTTGCCGGCCTTCCGGAGCTCAAGGTCGGTCCCTTACATGACGCGGACGCTCGCGAGCTCCTCGCGACAGCGATCCCCGGCCGGCTGGACGAATCCGTGCGCGATCGGATCCTCACCGAAGCGGGCGGCAATCCCCTCGCGCTGCTCGAGCTGCCTCGCGCCTGGACGCCGGCCGTCGTCGCGGGCGGCTTCGGGCTGCCCGATGGGGTGTCGGTGTCCGGTCGGATCGAGGAGAGCTTCCGCCAGCGCCTGATGCCGCTCCCTGACCACAGCAGACGTCTGCTGGTCGTGGCCGCAGCCGAACCTGTCGGAGACCCCGTCCGGATCTGGGCAGCTGCGGAACGACTCGGCATCCCGGGGGAGGCAGCCGGGCCCGCCACGACCGCGGGCCTGCTCGACATCGGGGCGCGGTTCCGGTTCCGCCATCCGCTCGTGCGGTCGGTGGTCTACGCGGAAGCCACGCCGTCCGAGCGCCGGCTGACCCATGCCGCCCTGGCCGCCGCGACGGACCCCACCGTGGATCCCGATCGCCGAGCATGGCACCTTGCCGCGGCGGCGGCAGGTCCCGACGAGGAGGTCGCGCTCGAACTCGAGCGCTCCGCCGGTCGTGCTCAGGCTCGGGGCGGTCTCGCTGCCGCCGCTGCATTCCTCCAGCGCGCATTCGAGCTCACTCGAGAGCCCGCCCGGCGAACGGATCGGGCACTCGCCGCGGCGCAAGCATGTCTCCATGCGGGCGAGTTCGACGCGGCCCTGGCACTACTGGCGGCAGCAGATGCCGCACGGCTCGATGAGGCCGGGAGAGCTCGTGCGGACCTGCTGCGCGGACACATCGCGTTCGCCTCCAGTGCGGGGAGCGACGCTCCGCCTCGGCTGCTCAAGGCGGCCCAGCGCCTCGAATCGATCGATGTTGACCTTGCGCGCGAGACCTACCTCGACGCCTGGGGCGCGGCGTTGTTCGCGGGACGCCTGGCAACAGCGGGCGATCTGCTGGAGGTGTCGCGGGCCGCAAAGTCTGCTCCACCGCTGACACACCCAGTGCGACCGTCCGATCTCCTCCTGGACGGCTTGGCGACGCTGATCACTGAGGGACGCAGCGCGGCAGCGCCCGCGCTGCGGCGAGCGACGAGCGCGTTCGTCGGCGACGAGGCCGCGACCCAGGAGAACTTCCGCTGGGGCTGGTTGACGACGATTCCATCCAACGTCCTCTGGGACGAGGAAAGCTGGCACACCATCAATGCCCGTCAGCTCCAGGCCGCACGTGACGCCGGCGCGTTGGCCAGGCTCCCGATCGATCTGACCGCATCGGCCATCTTGATCGCGTGGCGAGGCGACTTCGCCGGCGCGGCTGCCGCGATCGGGGAAGCCGTCGCCGTGACCGAGGCCACCGGCACCAGGATGGCGCCGTTTGCCGCGATGCTGCTCGCCGCGTTCCGGGGACGGGAAGCCGAAGCCGGCAGGCTGATCCAGGCAACCATCAAGGGAGCGACCGCCGGCGGCCAGGGAATCGGTGTCCAATACGCCCACTGGGTCGCCTCGATCCTGTACAACGGGCTTGGACGCTACGAAGAAGCGCTGGCCGGAGCGCAGCAAGCGACCGAGGAGTCACCGGAGCTGTTCCTCTCCGCGTGGGCACTGCCCGAGCTGATCGAGGCAAGTGCCAGAAGCGGGAAACTCCGAGCTGGCGTTGAGGCTCTCGTGCGCTTGACGGAGGCGACTTCAGCTGCTGAGGGCGACTGGGCGCTTGGTTTGCAGGCCCGCTCCAAGGCTCTGCTCAGCACAGGCAAGGACGCCGAGGACGCGTATCACGAGGGGATCGATCGGCTGAGTCGCACACGCCTCCGTCCGGAGCTCGGTCGTGCGTACCTGTTGTACGGAGAGTGGCTGCGCCGCGAAGGTCGACGCCTCGACGCCCGCGGCCAGCTTCGGAGCGCCTATGACCTGTTCGCCGCGATCGGCATGGAGGCGTTCGCTGAGCGGGCGCGTCACGAGCTGCAGGCGACGGGGGAGATCGTCCGCAAGCGCTCGGTCGAGACCCTCGACGACCTTACGTCGCAGGAGCTGCAGATCGCCCGGCTCGCGGGTGACGGGCGGACGAACCCGGAGATCGGGGCACAGCTGTTCCTCAGCCCGCGGACCGTGGAGTGGCACCTTCGACACGTGTTCATGAAGCTCGGCGTCGGCTCGCGCAAGGAACTCGGCGCGGCGCTACCCGAAAGCGCGCATACGAAGGTTGCCGTCTAGCCGCGCTGTGCGGAGACTACGAACGTCCTGGCGCCAGGCAGCATCGGCCGAAGCTACGCGCTTTGGATCGAAGGGCCGCCGTCACCAGTGGACGTACCAGTGGGGACCACGGGCGCGACCGGCCCGGCGACGAACGACGCTTGTGTAGACGTGCCGACATTCCACCAGAGGCCTCGGGCGGACGTCGATGGAGTTGGCGACATGACTGACCGACGCACCGCCGCTGAAGGCGACGCGCTGAAATGCGGTGAGCCGCACCCTCCAACCCGCTTGGAAGGACGTGGGTCATGAGAACGATGCGTGCCGTGCGGGCGCATGCGCGGGGCGGGGCGGAACAGCTACGGCTCGAAACTGTCCCGAAGCCGGAGCCCCGCGCCGGCGAGGCCCTGGTCCGGGTCCATGCGGCCGGGATCACACCCACGGAGCTGGAATGGCCTGAGACCTGGGTCGACCGGGAGGGGCACGACCGGACCCCGGTGATCCCATCCCACGAGGTCTCGGGCGTCGTCGAGGCGCTCGGGCACGGCGTCACCCATGTCGACGCCGGTGAAGCGGTGTGCGGACTGGTCCCGTTCGATAACGACGGGGCGGCCGCCGACTACGTGGCGGTGCGCGCTCGGGACCTCGCGCCGAAGCCCGCCACACTCGATCACAGTCGGACAGCGGCGTTGCCCTTGTCGGCGTTGACGGGGTGGCAGGCGTTCACGGAGCAGACTCGCGTCCGTCCTGGTCAGCACGTCCTCGTGCATGGCGGAGCCGGCGCGGTCGGCGCCTTCGCCGTCCAGATCGCGAAGGTGCTCGGCGCTCGCGTAACGGCTACTGCCTCGGCCGGGGACATCGAGTACGTGCGCGGGCTGGGTGCCGATTCGGTGATCGATTACAAGGCAACCGCGTTCGAGAAGGTCGTCAGCGACGTCGACGTCGTGCTCGATCCGATCGGCGGGAGGACCACCGAGGCATCGCTCGCCGTGCTCAACGACGGGGGCACCGTGATCAGCCTCCCCGGCCCGCCGACAGTGACGGTGCCGGACGGACGCAACCTGAGCGTTCGATTCTTCATCGTCGAGCCGGAGCGGGCGCAGCTCATCGAGCTGGCCCGGCTCGTGGATGACGGCAAGCTACGGGTCGACGTGGCCCACGTGTTCCCCCTTGAGGACTTCGCGGCCGCCTACGATTACGGGCGGACTGCCCGGCGTCGGGGCAAGGTCGTCATCCAGGTCACCGGAGCCGTGCCCACACACACCGAGGGGGCAGTCGGCGCGACCGCCGGCTGACCGCCGTCATAGGCGGGGAGGGATCCAAGGAGGTGGGCTAATGGCCTTCACCACACGGGGTTTTCGGGGCCGACGTTCGGCAGATGCTGCGTCAGGACGAGTCCCCCCAGGCCAGTACGTGACCGGGGATTTCCCGGTCTTGTCGGCCGGGCCGACACCGAACGTCCGGCTGGACGAGTGGCGGTTCGAGATCAACGGCCAGGTGGATGAGCGCCGCGACTGGACGTGGCAGGAGTTCATGGCCTTGCCGAGCGAGGATGTGACGGCCGACATCCACTGCGTCACGAAGTGGTCCAAGCTCGACACGACGTGGAAGGGCGTGTCGGTCGATATGCTCCTGAAGGACGCCCCTACCACTGCCGAGTTCGTGATGGCTCACTCGTATGGCGGTTACGCGACGAACCTGCCGCTCGAGGACCTGACCGGCGGCAAGGCGTGGATCGCCTACTCCTTCGGCGGCGAACCGCTCGAACCCGAACACGGCGGTCCGGCGCGTCTGCTCGTGCCGCACCTGTACTTCTGGAAGAGCGCCAAATGGGTCCGTGGCCTCGAGCTGCGGGATGAGGATGAGCCCGGTTTCTGGGAGGGCTACGGGTACCACAACTACGGCGATCCCTGGCTCGAGCAACGCTACGCCGGCGACTGAGCTGACGGGTCTCAACGTGGTGGAGCTCTGGACAAGTGAAGGCCGGACGACGCGGGGATCCGCGGCGTCCGGCCTTTCGCGCATCAGCGCAGGGAGCGGAACGCAGCCCGCACCTCAGCGGAGAAGAGCTCCGGCTCTTCCCAGGCGGCGAAGTGGCCGCCCTTGTCGACCTCGTTGAAATAGGCGAGGCTCGGATAGACCGCCTCGACCCAGCTGCGTGGGGATGCCCAGATCTCGCCCGGGAACGTCGTGAAGCCGACCGGCACGGTGACCGCCGGAGGCGGCTGGCCGCTGGCAAGCGCTGCGGCCAGCGCTCGTCCGTCCTCCCAGTACGACCGAGCCGCCGACACGGCGGTGCCGGTCAGCCAGTACAGCGTGATGTTGTCGACGATACTGTCCCGCGTGAGCCTGCCCACGGGCTTGCCGTCGACGAACGCGCGGGACATCTTGTAGTAGCTGTCCGTGTCGTGGTCGAGCATCCAGGCCGCCAGCCCGACCGGTGAATCCAGCAGGGAGTAGCCGATCGTCTGCGGCCGTGTGGCCATCTCGAGGAAGTAGCCGAAGCCGTCCTGCTTGAACATCGCGACCGCCGCGGCCGCGGCGCGCTCCTGCTCGGTTTCCCTGGGCAGGTGATCGCCGATCGCGAGCACCGCCGTGAGCAGGTTCAGGTGGTAGCCGGCCAGACCCTCGACCCCCTGGCGACCCATCAGGTCCGTCACGAGCGCACCCACGTCGCCGCCCTGGGCGACGTAGCGGGTGTAGCCGAGGCGGCGCATCAGCTCCGCCCACGTGCGTGCGACGCGGGCGGCTTCCCAGCCCAGCTCGGCCGGCTCATCGGAGAAGCCGTAGCCGGGCATGGAGGGCAGGACCAGGTGGAATGCATCCTCGGCGGTGCCGCCGTGCGCGGTCGGGTCGGTGAGCGGGCCGACGGTCTCGAGCAGCTCGATGACCGAGCCGGGCCAGCCATGGGTCATGATCAGCGGCAGCGCGTTCTCGTGCCGCGACCTGACGTGGATGAAGTGGATCTCGACCCCGTCGATCTCTGTCGTGAATTGCGGCAGCGCGTTCAGCCTCGCCCCGATCCGGCCGAAGTCGTACTCGGTCGTCCAATAGCGGGCAAGTGCCTGCGTCGTCGCCAGCTGCACGCCCTGTGAACGGTCTGTGACGAGCTCCTTGGTGGGCCAGCGCGTCGCCGCGATGCGCCGGCGCAAGTCATCGATCTGCCCCTCTGGGACCTCCACCTGGAATGGCCGAATCTCGGTCTGGGTCGCGACGGCGGTGCTCATGGGAACTCCTTTTGCGAGACCTGATGGGCTCGGTGACGGCATCAAGCTTGTCTTGTCTCGCTCCCGCGTCGCGCCCGTGGCGGACCCTAGTCGACACACTGGTCGTCCCGAGCGATGCCGGCTCGGCATCGCTATCGTCACGAGGCCGACCGTCAGAGGCGCTCCTCCGAGCCGAACGCCGCCAGCCGGTCGGCCGTCGGGATGACGTAGTAGGCGCCGGTGACCGCGCGAGCGACGCTCGTCAGGTGGTCGGGTGGCTCGGACTCGTTGCCGACCATGCTTTCGAGCATGTGCACGAGTGGCCCCTGGCTCCCGCAAAAACCGACGAAGATGGTCCCGTGCTGGGACATGGTCCCGTAGGCCACGTTCCGCCGGAAGATCTTGCCGAACCGATCCTGATCGGTGCGCGAGACGTGGGAGGTCGGCGGTCGCGGGTCCAGCTCGAGGCTGTCCGACTTCCGGCGACCGATGATCGCCTCCTGTGCCTCGACGGGCAGGGCTTCCCAGGCGACCGCGTCGTGCTCCCACTGCTGGAGGAGCAGGATGGACGAGCCCTCCCCGGGCTGCCCGGACGGCACGAGCGCGACCGACGTGGCCTCCACGACGGACGGGTTCTCGCTGCCGTCCTCGAAACCCGTCAGGTCCCGATCGTGGTGGTACTGCCACCCGACCATCTCATGCGCGAGCGCCGCCCGTCCCATGAGCTCGGTGACGATCAACCGAGAGGTATCGAACACGACGTCGTAGGAGGCGCCCGCCAACCAAAGCACGACGTCGTGTTGCGTGGCGGGCAAGTCGTGGGCGGCGACGCCGTGGATCGTCTCCTCGAACCCGACCACGCCGGCCGGTGCGGCGTCGGGCGCGACGACCGCCCACAGTTCAGGCCGAAACCCCGCCACCAGGTTGACCCCGCCGATCGTCGTCCGGGGCTCCCGGAGACGCGCCACGCTGACCACGACGTCAAGCCCGTCCGCGGCTGCGAGCAGGTCGAACTCAAGGTAGGCATGAGCCGCGGTGCCGAGGGCGAAGATGCCGGTCTGCGGCGATGCCACTCGTCACTCCCTCGTCAGGCGCCATCGGGCGTTGCAGCCTCGCCCCAGGCGTCGGCGCCCAGGAAGCGGTAGGCCGCGAACACCCAGAGACTCGAAAGGATCGCCCCCAGCAACAGGGCGAGGAGCCACGGTGCCGGTCGCAGCCAGCCGACGACGAGGGCCCCCGCTGCTCCGGCGGCGAAGGCCGTGCCCAGCGGTCGATAGACGCCGGCCAGGCGCTCGGCATCGACCAGCGCCCGCTCGATCACGATCAAGGCCAGCATGCCCAACGCGACGGAGCCCGACACCAGCCACGCCGTGCCATCGGGGGTGGCGGCATCGTGCGCGTGGACGATGAGGCTGGTCATCCCGGCTCCGGCCGCGGCGATGGACAGGGTGATCGGGAAGTGGCTCAGCAACCAGTTCGCCAGGGATCGCCCATCCTGTCGTGGCAGTCGCCGGCCGACGACGTCGAAGTAGATCCACCAGAAGCCGAACCCGATCCCGAGCGCGAGCATCCCCGTCGCGATCGTCGTTGCATCGTGTACTGCCAGGGCCAATCCGTCGACGACGCCGAAGATGACTTCTCCCAGGACGATGATCGTGAACAGGCCGAACCTCTCGACCAGCGACTCGGTCGGCGTCACCCCCGGGCTCAGCCCGACCGCGGAACGCCCGGCCAGGACGATCACAACGACCCACATAGTGGTGAATGCCGCCCAGGCGACCAGGCGCGGCTCTGGCGGAAGCAACGCGCTCGCGAGGATCACCACGATGGATACCACCAGGCCCACCTCGTACCGCCCGGTGATCACCATGAATTCCGGTCGGTCCTGACGACGGACGGAATTCCATTGCCACGTCATGACGACCAGGAAGACCGCGTACACGACCGCGAATGCTGGGCCCGTAGCCCCCGGAGCTTCGGCCGTGAACACCGCCAGCAATGCCAGGATGGCCATCTGGATGAAGACGAGGTTGCGCGTTCGTCCGTCATCGCGGCCATGGAGTTCGACGTAGAGGGATCCGTTGACCCACGCGACCCAGATCAGGGAAAAGACGACCACGAACTCGGCGACCCCTCGGACGGTGACATGCTCGGCGAGGTGATGGGCCGCCTGCGCGATGACAGCGACGTAGACGAGGTCGTAGAAGAGCTCGAGGAAGCTGACATTGCGGTCTGGCCTGGCCTCACCATGCGGGCGCGGTGGGCTCAAGAGCCACCGCTTGAACCGCCGGCGAGTCTCGTCGGTCATGACGCCAGCGTAGCAATCCGGCGGCTACTGCCGAAGCCTGACCCTGAGATCGACGGTCTCGCTCCCGCACTCGAAGTCGCTGCATGCCGCGAAGTTCACTTGGGCGGTGGCGTGTCCGCAGCGGTATTGGTCCCTCCTTACAGACTCGCGCTGCGGGCCACAGTCCGGCCATCAGGCTTGCCGCGCGGGTTCCCCGGCCCGCGCGGCGGTGATGTGGACTCGTCAGATCAGGCCGCGACCTTGTCCGTTGTGCGGTCGGCCCGGAATGCTCGCAACCCGGCGAGGACCAGCGTGATGGCGACGGCGATGATCAGCCAGTCGATCATCCCCGGGGAGTCCGTCGCGATCGAGATGCCGACCGCGGCAAGGATCGCCGCGGGGATGAGCGGCCACGCGTTTCGTTCTGGTGGGTCGGCAAAGAAGCCGAGCACCCAGACCGCCACGAAACCACAGGCGAGCGACAGCATGAAGACCATACCGTCGTTCGGGTCGGCCACCTGGGCCGACAGGATCACGCCAGCGCCAAGGCCTGTGATGATCCCAGCGGCGACGGCCCAGCCGTACTCCCGGGTGAGGAAGAACGCGACCAGGCAGGTCAGCCCGACCGCGAGCAGGACGTACTCGCCCGTTCCTGGAACGAGGCGGGAGATCACGATGATGACGCCGATCACGATCAGGACCAGCCCGGCGACGGATCGCTCGGGGAGGATGCCCTCGACGTGACGCTCGCGTTCCTTGGGCTGGGATGTCGCTGTTGTCCGGGTTGCCATGACCTGTGCCTCCCTGGATGGATTGACGGGTGGAACGCTGACCGGCAGACGGCTCAGGAACATGAGCAGCGATTACTCATTTCCAGGACGGCCCCTGTCGGCAAGGAGTCGCTCGATCGCGGCGAGGCGTACGAGGATCGTGTCGAGTGACGAATTGCCCTTACGACCCCCCACATCGGACCCCTCGGCGTCGGCGAGCTCCGCCGGCACGGGCAGGCCAGCCTCGCGGAGACGGCTCGCGGCCAGCGCCATCGAATGCGTCGCCCGCCTTCGGGCGCGGGCGGGCAGCACCTCGAGGAAGACGACCAGGATCACGGAGGTCCACAGGACGATCCCGAGGTTGGAGATGAGTGTCGCGAGCAGGTCGGCTGGCGCCCAGACCGGGATCTCGATCTCGCCCTTCCCGAGCGCGTAGCCCACCAGATGCACGAGGAGACCAAGGGCAAAGGTCGTCGCCATCGAGAGCGTCGAGATTCGTCGGGTCTCCCCCCAGGAGCGGGCCGAGCCGGGATGAGCAGCGACCCAGGCGAGCTCCTTCTCGAGGGAGCGGGACCGTCGATCCATGTGGCCGGCTATCCGCCCGTCACCTGCGCGTCGCTTGACGTGTCAACACTCAGTTGCGCCCCGCCAAGGACCGTGAGCCTGGTGCCACCGGCGGCCGATCCCTGAACACGGTCGGAGGCCGTGACCGTGGCGTCGCCACCCCCGGACAGGTCCACGCTGATCGTGCCGGCCGAAAGGCCTTCCAGGTCTGCGCTCGAGCCGCCGCTCATCTCGAGGGTGATGGTGCTGGCCGTCCCGGTTGCGGCAAGCTCGGATCCGCCGCTGAGCTCGATGTCCATGACGTCCGAGGCCAGGCCATCCACCGTCCCGTGGGTGCCACCGCTGAAGGCGATCCCGTCCAGCTGTGGGGTGGTGACGACGACCTCGACCGGTTCGTTGGTCGTGTAGCCCTGGCTGCTATGGATCCGCAGCGTCCCGTTCGCGACGTCCGTCACGATGATCGGGACGATGTTTTCCTGGGCGCGCACTTCCAGGGTCGCCGTGGGTTCGATGCGAAGCGAAACGGTGGTGCCGGCACCCGCCTCGATTCGCGAGAAATCGCCGACGTCGCGCGTCTCCGACGTGACGGCGCCTTCCCCGCGCGTGAGGTTCACGCCACACCCGGCGGACAGTGCGACGGCCGCAGTGAGTGCCGTCAGGGCCAGGGCTCGTGCGCGTGCTCGGGGCCGGACCCCGCCGACGGCGCCGGATGTGCTCCGGTCAAACCAAGGGTCTCGGTTCATCGCTCCTGGCGTCATCGTCGTCTTCCTTTCGCCTGGGCCCGTGCGAGCCGCTCGTGCCGATCGTCGGGAGCAGGACCCACCGGGTCATGAGCAGTGCCTACTCATTTGTCCCCCCAGCGTCGCCGGCGCGCACGTAGAGCCGCTGGAATTCGGAGCGGACCCGCGGATCCAGGCGAATCCGTTCGGACCATGCCTGACGCACCCGCTCCCATTGTTCCGGGCTCATGTCGTGCGCGGCGAGGACCTGCTCGATGCGACGCGTCGAGTCACCCGCCGTTCGAATGAGGGCCCGACAGATCTCGACGTAGCCGAGCAGGCTCAGGCCATCGACGGGAGACGATGGGTCGGCGGCTTTGTTCTGGCTCGAACGCACTGGACCTCTCGGGTAGATTGGTACGATCCTGCCGAGGGGTTCGTCCATGCGGATGAGTAGCGGCTGCTCAAAATCGCCGGGCGGATGATGGCGGCACGGTTGCCGCTCATCGGTCGCGAGGGAATCCTCGACCGAGCGGAACGACTGTTGGACAGCGGTTCCGGCGGGATCGTGCTGGTCGGCGAGGGCGGCATCGGGAAGAGCCATATCGCCAGCGAAGTCCTGCGGCTCGGCACCGAACGCGGGTACGCCACGGCGAGCACGGTCGGGACGCAAGCGGCGGCGAACATCCCGCTCGGCGCCCTCAGCCATTTGTTGCCGGATCTTGCCGCAGGCACGGGCAACGTCCTCGTTGCTGCCCGCACGGCGTTGATGGAGCGGGCCGGTGATCGCCCGCTGATGATGTCGGTCGACGACGCTCACCTGCTCGACAACCATTCCGCGGCCCTCGTGCTCCAGCTGGCCATGGCGGTGCCTTCATTCGTCGTGGCGACCATGCGGACCGGGGAGCCTGTTCCAGATCCGGTGGTCGCCCTGTGGAAGGAGGGCCTGGCCGAGCGGATCGAGGTCGGCCCCCTCGACGACCGCTCGATCGAGGATATCGCCGCGAATGCCCTGGACGGCCCGACGGATGCGCAGATCGCCCAGACCGTCGTCGCGCGCGCCGATGGCAATCCCCTGGTGGCGCGCGAACTGTGCATCGCGGGCCTCGAATCCGGGGCGATCAAGCGAGTCGATGGCCGCTGGAGCCTGGTCGGCCCGCTCGGTGTCTCGGCTCGGGTCATCGAGCTTGTCGGCGCTCGGGTGGAAGGCCTCGACGACGAGGAGCGACACGCTCTCGATGTCGTCGCCCAAGCCGAGCCCCTCGGCCTCCGCCTTGCCGAGGAACTCGTCAGCCCCCAGGCGCTGCTCGGACTCGAACGGCGCGGATTATTGGTGCTGCGCGAGGATGGGCGCCGACGCGACGTGTGGCTGAGCCATCCGTTCTACGCCGATGTCGTCCGGGCCACGGCCGGCCCGCTCCTCGCCGCGTCCATCAAGGGGCAGCTTGCCGGGATCCACGTCACGGGTATGCGACGGCGGGTCGACCGCATCCGGGTCGCGACCTGGCAGCTCGAGGCGGGCCAAGGCGACGCGGACCTCCTGTTGGACGCGGCGCACGAGACCTATCGCGCGCGAGACATGGCCGGAACGGCACGCCTCGCTGCAGGAGCCTGGGATACCCGGCCGGACGCCACGGCTGGATATCTGCTGGGGACGGCCATCGGGTTCATGGGCCGTCACGACGAAGCCGACGCGATCCTGACGGTCGCGACCGAGCTCGCCACGAACGACGAGGAATACACACGCCTCGTCCTATCGCATTCGTCGGTGCTGTCGGCCGGACTAGGTTTGCCCGACGCTGCGATCGAGCTCTTGGTGGGGGCGGACGACCATGTCACGTCGGACCAGGCCCGGACCGCACTTCGGGCGCAGCGCGCGCACCTCCTCGCCTTCCACGGTGACGTCAACGGATCACTTGCCCTGGCGGAACCGATCCTCGCAGCAGGTAGCGGCCCTGCCCTTGTCGTCGCCACGATGGCGGCCCTGATCGCGTACCGCATGAACGGCGCTTACGGAGCCGCGACCATCCTTGCCGAGCGAGTCCTGCCCGAACATCGCCGGCTCTGGGGCGACGGCCTGGTGATCATCCCCCCGGAGCTGCTGCAGCTCGCGGGCGATGGCGCGCGCGTTGCCCTGGGAGAGCTCGACGCGATGGATGCCCTGGATGCTGGGCGGGGCGCCGCGCCGATGCCGGCGAATCGGCCGATCGCGATGCTTCGCGCGTACCACGCGGTCATCGCGGCAATCCTTCGCGGACGACCGCGCGAGGCCGAGTCGATCGTCGAGCGAGTGCGCCCGCAGGCCTCCGACCCGCTCGCGTCGAGCCTGGAGGCGATGCGGGCGACGGCCGCCGCTCTGACGGGGCGCGCAGCCGACGCGGAACGCGCGTTGGCTCTGGCGGAGGCCTCGATGCGGCGCGAGCACCGAACGGCTAACCCCATGCTTGATCAGGCGAGGATCTGGACGCTGATCGCGCGCGGGCGCCCGCACGATGCGCGTCGAGCCGCCGGCGAGGCGATCGACCGCGCCATCGCATCGGGGTGGTGGGGCACCGCGCTCGACCTCACCCACGACATGGCCCGCATCGGCGGGACGGTCCAGGCTGGTGAGGCACTCGCCCTTGTCGGCGAACGCGTCGACGGGCCACTCGCCGCTGCGCTGCATCTCCACATCGAGGGCCTTGTCCGTGGAAACGCCGACCGGCTCGAGCAGGCGTCGAAGGCATTCGCCGACATCGGAGCGATGCTGTTCGCTGCCGAGGCGGCCGCCGACGCCGGGCGCGCCGCTCGCCGGGCCGGTGAGGCGCGTCGCGCCGCTCGGTCGCTCCAGCGCGCCGCGGAACTCGGCTCAGCCTGCGAGGGAGCGCAGACGCCTGCCCTGCTCATGCCAGCTGAGCTGACGCCGCTGACCGCTCGCGAGCGCGAGGTCGCCGGCCTTGCCGCGGCCGGGCTGACCAGCGACGCGATCGCGCAGCGGCTGTTCGTGTCGGTCAGGACCGTCGACAACCACATGCAACACGTCTATCAGAAACTCGGCATCGCGTCGCGCCGGGACCTCCCGGCGGCGATGGGCACCGGGGTGTCGGATCACGCTGACGACCGAGATTGAGTAGGCGCTACTCATGGACGACTCCGGTGACCGCGGCAGCCTGCTCGCGAAGCGAGGGCGCTGGGGTCCTCGCCACGGAGGAGGTATGAGTCATGCTTGAACGCCTTGGACGCACCTGGTGGATCGCGTTCGGCATCGTGCCCGCCGCTCTGCTCCTCCTCGCGTGCAGCGCAACTGGAGCCTCGAGTCCATCCGCCGCTCCCGGCGCGGCGGTGTCAGCGAGCCCCGCCACGCCTTCCGAGGCGGCGACGATGGTGCCGGCTCCTTCCACGGCCCCGCCCGCGACGGCTGAGGCAAGCCCAGGTCCATCAGTAGGTGCCACGTTCCACGTCGACCTGGCGACCGCTACCGGGCGACCCGTATCGATCGACGTGAACGACGAGTCTGGGCGCCTCACCGGAGCCGCCTCGGGCACGCCGGGCGACGGGGTGTCTGTGCCGATGGGCTCCGTAGAGATCGTGAACGAAGGCCCCTCCGCACTCCGGCTGACATGGGCCGGCCCGCCGTGCGCGACGGAACTCTTGCTCGTCGTCGACGCGGCCGCGTCCCTGCTGACCGTGGTCCAACCCGAGTGCACGGGAGATTCCATCGCCTTCGACCGCGTGCTGGTCCTCGAGTTCGATGGCGCGGTCTCGGCCGATGAGGTCGACGGGATCATTCAGACCGGGATCGATACGCCAGGCTGATCCGACCGATGCGAGACACAGTGTGATCGGGGCGCCGCTTCGCCGAACTTGAGGCATTCGAAGGCGCCGGCCCCTTCGAGGGGGTGCCGGCGCCGACGAGTGGCTACAGCTCGGGGCTAGAGGCCCAGACCCTGCAGGATGGCGAGGATCTGATTGAGGAGGTTGGCGATCGCGCCAAGCGGACCGGCCCCATCAAGCAGGCCGGCGACCGCACACAGCAGGTTGCCAAGCAGGTTGCCGGGGCCCGACTCTGCGTCGATCTCGAGATGGACGGTATCGAGGTGGACGATCAGGCCAAGGAGGTTGAGATCCAATGGCCCAAGGGTCAATTCCAGGATGTCGCACGTGGCGGTGACGATGTTGACCGGCAGCGTGACACTCTGATTGGCCGTTGCGACGGTGCCGCCGAGAGCGTCGGTGACCGTGCCGGTGACTGTGCCGAGCGCCACGAGCTCGCCGTTGCGCTGGGCGATCTTGCTGACCTCGAGTGTGCCCGTGAAGGTCTGTCCCGCGATATCGGTGACGCCGGTGATGTCCGTCGTGTAGTTGGCCTTCTTGGCGGCGACGGCACCCGGCAGTACCAGTGCCAACAGGAGTGCTCCGATGAGGAGCGGGAAGAATTCGACGCATGGTTGCGTCCTCCGTTATCGAGGCAGCCGCGTACGGCTAGCGGTGCGTCGACCAGCTGGGGGACGACACGTCCAGCGTTGGTTCGGTCCGAACAGAAGACCGATCCGCAGTCGATGCGAAAACCACTGAGGTTCTCGATGACGGCTGCCGTGTGTGTCATCACTGTGAACCACGCCACGGGTCGGCTGCGGGGGACGTCCTCGGTCCGGTTCTTGCATCAACCTTGCGTTCCGGAGGGCACAGGCCGCGGGGACGCCCAACGTACTGACCCGGGCCCCGTCGCGCCGGCGGGCCCGCCTGACCCTGTGGCGTCGGTCGACACCGTGGTCTAGAGTGCACTGATGGCCACGGAGGCACCGGTCAGTCAGTCCGGGTCGCCGCGGGGACGCATCTCGACAGCTCGAGCGCAGGGACCGCGGCAGCTCGGCTACGAACGCCGCTACACCGGCAGCGGACCAAAGGGTCGGCTCGTGTCGGGGACGATGCGCGAGTACGGGGCCGACCCGGTCGCCGCGATGCTTCGCTGGCGGGACGCGCACGGTGACCTCGTCCCCATTCGCTTCGGGCCATTCCGTGCGCACATGGCCTATGGCCCCGCCGAGATCGAGGAGGTCCTCGTCGAACGCGCCGCGGACTTCCGCAAGAGCTTTGGCACGCGGATGCTGATCCCGCTCCTTGGACAAGGCTTGCTTACCGCCGAAGGCGACGAATGGCTCCGTCATCGCCGACTCGCGTCACCCGCCTTCCATCGCGAACGAGTCGCTGGCTACGGCCGGACCATGGCCCGATACGCGGAGGACAGCGTAGAGACATGGCGGGACGGCGAGGCGATCGATCTCGGGGAGGAGATGACCGCGTTGACCCTCCGGATCGTCGCCCGGACGCTCTTCGACGCCGACGTCACCCCGCGGATCGAGGAGGTCGCCCGGGTCGGCGCCGAGGTCCAGGAGTTCTATTACGGCCGGTTCGCGAGCCTGCGGTTCCTCATCCCGACCTCCCTGCCGACGCCGGGCAACCGCGCCCTGGCCCGCGCGATCCGGCGACTAGACGAGGTCGTGTACAGCATCATCAGGGAGCGACGCCTCGGCGAGGACCGCGGCGACCTGCTGTCGCTGCTGCTCCTTGCTCGGGACGACAGCGGCGCCGGGATGACGGAACGGCAGGTCCGGGACGAGGTCATGACCCTCCTCCTGGCCGGTCACGAGACAACGGCCCTCGCGCTTACCTGGGCGTTCATGTTGCTCGATCGGAATCGGGCCGCTCGCGATCGTCTCGAAGCTGAGCTCGATGCGGTCCTCGGCAACCGGCCGCCGACGCCTGAGCATGTCGCCGCTCTGCCATACGCGCAGGCGGTCGTGAACGAGACGCTCCGCCTGTACCCGCCGGCCTACGTGACCGGACGCGAGGCGATCCGCGCCACCGTGATCGGGGGCATCCCGATCCCCAAGCGCCACATCGTCCTCATCTCGATGTACTCGACCCATCGCGACCCCAGGTTCTTCCCGGAACCCGAGGCGTTCCGTCCGGACCGCTGGGTCGACGGCCTGGAGAAGCGCCTGCCGCGCGGGGCGTTCATCCCGTTCGGGATGGGCTCCCGCAAGTGCATCGGTTCGTCGTTCGCGATGATGGAGGCGACGCTCCTTCTCGCGACCATCGCGCGCCGACGACGATTCGAACTGGCCCGAGTGGACATCCCGACTCACCCGTCCATCACGCTCCGGCCGGCGACCGCCGTCCAGGCACGCGTCCAAGCCCTCCCCATGCTGAGGCGTCGGGGGTCGGGCCATGGGCCGCCGCACTGCTCCGAAGGACCCACAGTAGGCTTGCCCGATGCAACGATCGGAAGTGTCACTGGATCGCGCACGTGACGCACTTCTACGAGAGCGTCTGGCCAGCCTTCGGTCCATCCTCGACCGGCGGGGTCGCTCAGCGGCGCTGCTGACGTCGCGCAGGAACTTCGCGTGGCTGACGGCGGGCGGTACGGGCCACGTGCTGCAGTCGTCCGAGTCAGCGGTGGCGGGAGTGCTCGTCACGCGTGCCGAGACCGTCATCGTCACGCAGAACATCGAGGCCGCACGGCTCGCCGACGAGGAGATCGCCGGCCTGGGCCTGGAGGTGGTGCCTGTTCCATGGTGGGAACCCGGGGCGCTCGAGGCCGAGGTGCTCCGTCGTCTCCCGGCCGGCGAGCGTCCGGCGACGGATGGCGATCTCGAGCCCGAACTGTCCGGGATCCGCAGCTTGCTCTCCCCGTTCGAACTCGACCGGATGGAAGTCATCGGCCGGACCGCTCACGATGCGATGCGCGACAGTCTCGCTGCGGCTCGACCCGGGATGACCGAGCACGACCTGGTCGCCGACTTGCTGGGTCACCTCCCGGGCGTCCGAGTCCCGGTGGTGCTCGCCGCGGCGGACGGGCGCATCGGGCGCTACCGCCACCCACTACCCGGCGTCACGCCGATCCGATCGAGGGTGATGCTCGTCGTCGTCGCCGAACGATGGGGCTTGCACGTGGCGATGACGCGGTTCCGTGAGCTCGATGAGCCGGGCGCGGACCTCGCGCGACGGATGGAGGCGGTCGCCATCGTCCAGGCCGCGATGCACGAAGCGACTCGGCCGGGGGCAACGCTCGGGGACGTGTTCGACGTCGCCCGGTCCGCGTACGCCGACGTGGGCTTCCCCGATGAATGGCGCGATCATCACCAGGGCGGTTCGATCGGCTATCAGGCGCGCGAGCGGATCGCCGTTCCTGGCGACGCGATGCCGATCGAATTGGGGATGGCGTTTGCCTGGAATCCGTCGATCGCCGGAGCGAAGGCGGAAGACACGATCGTCATCGTCGATGAGGCGGCGCGGACGATGACCAAGTAGATGCTGAGCGTCATGCCGGGTAGGGCGCATTGCGGCCGCCGGCGTGGCGCCATCATCCCGCTGCGATACGATTCGCGTCTGGAGGGCCCTTGGACGATCGACTGCTCGCGTTCGTCGGCGTTTCGATCGCCGTCGTCGTCATCCCCGGACCGGACATGGCGCTCGTCGCTCGCAACGTGGTTCGCCACGGCCGGTCCGCGGGTCTCGCCACCTCCGTGGGCATCTGCACCGGCGTCTTCGGCTGGGCAGTCGCGGCGGCATTCGGCGTCTCGACGCTCCTGGCCACATCGGCAGCCGCCTTCACGGTGCTCAAGCTGGCTGGCGCGATCTACCTGATCTACCTCGGGATCTCGACCCTGCGCGCCGGCGACGTCACGGACGTGGCCGCTCCCAGCGACCGACCGGGCATGCCCTGGCATCGGTCGTGGCTGCAGGGCGTGTTGTCGGCCCTCCTCAACCCAAAGCTCGGTGTGTTCTTCCTGACGCTGCTGCCCCAGTTCATCGGACCCGGGGATCAGCCGGCCGTGCGAGCGCTGCAACTGGCCGTCGTCTTCGACCTGATCGGCCTCACCTGGCTCTTCGTGTATACGGCGCTGCTCGGCGCGGTCGGGGCGGCACTCGCTCGCCCCGGCGCGCGACGAGTCATGCGCTGGGTGACCGGCACGATCCTGGTCGGCCTCGGCGCCCGCGTGGCACTCGAGCGCTCCTGACACGCACGATTTCCACCCAGCCTTCTTCGAGGATCGCGACCGATGACCATGCAACCCGAGTCCGCGGTAACGCAGGCGGCCGAGGCGGATCGCGCACTCGCGGACAATGCCCGATATGCAGCGCAGTTCGACCTCGCCGAGCTCCCGTTGCTGCCGGGTCGTGGTCTGGCCGTCCTGGCATGCATGGATGCCCGGCTGACGGTCGAGGACGTCCTGGGCCTTCGGACGGGCGACGCCAACATCATCAGGAACGCGGGCGGTCTCGCGACCGACGATGCCATCCGTTCGCTCGTGATCAGCCAGCACCTGCTGGGCACCAGGGAGATCATCGTGATCGAGCACACCGGTTGCGGGATGCTGACGTTCGAGGACGACGTCGTCCGCGATTTCGATCGCCGAGGCGACCGGAGTACGGATCGACCTCCCGCTCCATCCGTTCCCGGACCTCGAGGCGAACCTGAGGGCGCAAGTCGAGCGGATCCGCTCCCACCCGTGGCTCAGTACGGTCCAGGTGACCGGCCTCGTCTACGAGATCGAGACGGGCCGCCTGCGCCCCCTCGCCGGCTGACACAGGGTGAAGCCCCGGTCGATGACCGGGGCTTCGAGGTTTCCGAACTGTAGGCCCGAGCCTTACGGCGCCGGCTTGCCCAGGTCGCTGATCTTGACGAAGCCGTACTGGTCGGCGGTCGCCTTGGTCACGACGAACCCGTTCTGGTCGGTCGCCGCCGCGTAGTCGAGCGCGACGAGGCTCTTCGGCGCGAGTGCCGCGTTGAGCGCCGCGGTGGTCGCGGCGGGATCGGTGGTCGCCTCGCCGGCGCCGCCGTTCGCAAACTCGAGGGCGGTCGCCGCGTACTCGACGAGGACGTCGATCTCGCCGGACTCGAGCGCCGGGAACACGATCTCGCGGTTGCCGAGCTGGAACTTGCGCTCGACCGTGGCTCCATTCGATGCCAGGGTCTGAGCGAAGATCTCGCCGAGGATCTCCTGCTCATAGAAGTTGGTCGAGCCGACGATGATGTCGCCCTCGATCCCAGCGCTCATCGAGTCGAAGTTCTGCGCCGTGATCCAGTCCCGGGCGACGTCCGCCACGGGCTTGAGATCGACCGTGACGGCCTTGTTCAGGGTCGTGAGCTCCTCCTGGGTCAGGCGCGAGATCACGGTGTTCAGCACGGTCGCCACACCGGGGTTGGCATCCACGATCTCCTTGCGGACGACCGGGACGATGTTGTCGGCAAGCTGGAGCTGCTGGTCGTCCTCGAGCAGAACGAAGCCGTTGACGGCGATCGCCGGGTCCGAGGTGAACAGCAGTCCGACCTGGATCTGGCCACCGGTGAGGGCCTGGACGGTGAGCGGACCGCCGGCGTCGAGCGGCACGAACTCCTTGAACTGGAGGCCGTACTTCTCCTGCAGGCCGAGCAGGCAGAACGGACGCTCCGGGCACTCGGGCGGGCCGCCGAGCACGAGCGTGGACGCGATGGTCGGGCCGCTTGGGGCGGTCGACGCGCCGTCACTGGGGGCAGTCGTGGCGGGCGCGGCGCTCGGTGCGGTGGACGGGCTGGCTCCGCTCCCACCCGACGTGCAGGCACCGACGAGCAGTGCCAGCAGCGTCGCCCCGAGAGCGGCCGTGCGGATGTACCGCATGGGTCCTCCTCTTCGCTGGTCGCCTCCGCGCCGATCGGCGCGTCGAGGCCCGGGGAGGATACCAGCGGTCCCCGCATCCGGCCGGGGGCGGCCCGGTAGCGATGTGGTCGCCTGCCGGTGTCGAACGCCGGCCGGGTCAGATCAGTCCCGGCTCGCCGGGTCGACCCACGGGCAACGGCGCCGAGCCCATCGGTCGCTCGCGACCGCTGAGCCCCGGCGACACGACCGCCCCCTCCAGGAAGGTGAACGCGCGCTCGGTCAGCAGCGCGAGGATAGCCACGAGGATGGCCCCGCCGACGAGCTGGTCGAACTGCTGCAGCGCGAACCCGTCCACGATGAACCGCCCCAGCGTCCCGCCCCCGACGAGCGCGGCGAGCGTGGCCGTGGCGACCACCTGGACGGCGGCGATGCGGACGCCCGAGATGATGACCGGGAGCGCGATCGGGACCTCGACCCCCCGGAGCAGCTCGAGCTCGGCCATGCCCATCGCCCGACCGGCTTCGACGGTATCGCGATCCACCTCGCGGATGCCGACGTAGGTGCTCGTGAGGATCGGCGGGATGGTGAGGACCAGCAGCGCCGGGAACGTCGTCGCGAAGCCGATCCCGAAGAACGTGAAGAAGATCAGCAGCAGCGCGTACGACGGGATCGCGCGCCCGAGGTTGGCGATCGACACCGTGAGGAACGCCCCACGCCCGGTGTGCCCGATGATGAGCCCCGCCGGGATCGCGATCGCCGACCCGACCAATACCACGAGCCCGGACAGCCAGACATGCTCGAACAGCCGGTTCGGGATCCCGTTCGTGCCCATCCAGTTGGCCGGATCCGTGAACCACGCGACGACCTGCCCGACCTCCATGTCAGCGCTGCCGCGTCCACGGCGTCGCCACGCGACCGACTGCCAGGATGGCGGCATCGGCGGCCACCGCCAATCCGACGGTCACGATGGCGCCGACGTAGACGGCCGTGTAATTCCGGAAATTGAAGCCCCGCAGCATGAGGTTGCCGAGTCCGCCCTCGCCGATGAGGGCCGTGACCATCACAAGGCCGATCGTCGTCACCGTCGCGATGCGCAAGCCGGCCACGACCAGGGGGACCGCCAGCGGCAGGTCCACCCGGGTCAACCGCTGGCGCGGCGTGAAGCCCATCCCGTCGGCCGCTTCGACGATCTCGTGCGGGACGGCATCGAGGCCCGCCACGATGTGGCGGGTCAGGATCAACAGCGTGTAACTGACCAGACCGATCTCGGCGGTGAGCAACGACAGCCCGGTGATCGGCACCAGCAGGGCGAAGAGGGCCAGGCTGGGGATCGTGTACAGGACACCGGTCAGCCCGCTGACCGGTCCGTAGAACCGCCGGTCGCGGTAGATCAGCAACGCGAACCCGAGGCTCAGGAGGAAGCCCACCCCGACCGCGATGACGGTCAGGACCACGTGGTCGATCGCCGCGTCGGCGATCGAGCCGAGGTTCCCACGGATCCACTCCCAGTTCATCTCGTCACGACTCCGGTTCGTCCGGCGGGAACGGTTCGTCGGGCACCACGTGGGGCCCATCGCGCATGCGGTCCGCGATCATGTCCGCGGTCACGAGCCCGACGACGGCCCGGTTGCGGTCCACCACGATGCCCGCCTGCACGTCGGCGTCGAGCAGCAGAGAGAGCGCGTCCTTCAGCGTCGCGCGGCGATCGAGCAACGGTGACGTCGCCACCGCGATGTCCTCGCGCAGCGCGCCCGGCGTCGGGATGTCGTTCGGACGCACCCACCCGATCGGCCGATCCGCGTCGTCGACCAGCAGCAGGTACGGGAACTCGTCGGCGAGCGCTTCCCGGCGCGCCCCTGCCGCGTCGTCACCCGGCCTGGCCGTGACCGGCGGACGAAGATCGAGCGCGCCAAGGCGGATCAGAGACAGGCGCTTCAGGCCGCGGTCGGCACCCACGAAGCGCGCCACGAAGTCGTCGGCGGGGGCGGCCAGGATCTCGTCGGGCGGCCCGAACTGGGCAAGGTGACCGCCGACCTTCATGACCGCGACGAGATCACCCATCTTGATCGCCTCGTCGATGTCGTGGGTCACGAACAGGATGGTCTTGGCGAGGTCCTCCTGGAGCCGCAGGAACTCGTTCTGGAGGCGTTCACGAACGATCGGGTCGACCGCGCCGAACGGCTCGTCCATGAGCATGATCGGCGGGTCCGCGGCCAATGCCCGGGCGACGCCGACACGCTGCCGCTCGCCGCCCGACAGCTGGCTCGGATAGCGGTCCCGATAGCGGGCCGGGTCCAGGCCGACCGTGTCCAGCAGCTCCTCCGCGCGTTCGCGTTGCCGGGCGGCCGGCCACCCGAGGAGCCGTGGCACGACGACCACGTTCTCGCCGATGGTCTGGTGCGGGAACAGGCCGACCTGCTGGATCACGTACCCGATCCCACGCCGGAGCTCCGTGACGCTTCGCTGCGCCACATCCTCGCCATTGATGAGGATCCGCCCGCTCGTCGGCTCGATCAGGCGGTTGACCATCTTGAGCGAGGTGGTCTTGCCGCAGCCCGATGGCCCCACCAGAACGCAGATCTTGCCGGCGGGGACCGTCAGGCTGAGGTCGTTGACCGCGCCCGGCGTGCCCTTCGCTCGCACGTCGTAGTGCTTGCTGACGCCGTCGAATTCGATCGTCGCGCCGGCGGTGTTCATGCCGCTGTCCATCGCACGAACCTTACCTGTCGGCGGTATGGACCTCGGGTCCTGGTCGCGACAGGTCCGCCACGATCCGGCGCGCGGTGTAGGCAGCCCATGGTTCGGTCGGCTTGGGCTCGATCCGCTCGAACGCGATGTTGCTGCTCGTCAGCAGCCGCGCCAACTGATCGATCGTGACCGGCATGGCCGACCAGTACGCCGATCCCCTGTCCCACTGCATAGGCCGCGTACCAGCGCGGCCAGTCCTGGTCGAAGATGCCCCCCAACTCAGTCGTCTCGAACACGTGGTGTGCCTCCCCGGCCTGGACGAGCAGCGCGTTCACGGCGTCGATGCGGTCGCGGTCGGTCATCGTCCGCGATCCCGCCGCTCGATCAGTTCGGCGGTCCACTCGTGCAGCCGGCCGAGGTGGTCGGCGAAGTGCTCGCCACCCGACTTTCGGATCCACCAAGCCGCTTCTTCGTCCGGCTGCTTCAGGAGCCTCCATTCCTCAGACCATCCTCGTGCGACCGGCGTTGGCCTGGACCCAGGTGACCTCCCAGGGCTGTCCCGCCATCGACTCGAGGAACATGGCGTTGAGCGCATCCACGTCGATCTCGTGACCCTCGTAGGTGCCGGCGCTCATCCGCTCGAACTGCACCTCCGCCTCGGCCAGCCAAGTGCCGACATGGGCGACGAGGTCGCGCACCGTCCAGTCCGGATCGCGATAGTAGCCGGGGATCAGGCACTCCTCCGGTGTCAGCGAGCGCGCCAGGCCCGCGAGCTCGTACCAGCCGGAACGCTCGGCCTCGAGCTCGGCGGCATAGGGGTGGTCCGGCGTCCCCCCGGCGTCCGGTCGCAGTCGGGTCATGGCTCGCCCGCGAATGCGCCCTCGAGCGGCAACCCGGCATCCTCCCAGTCGAGCAGGCCACCGGAGTAGCGCCGCACGTTGCGATAGCCGCGCCGGACGAGATCGCGATACAGCGCGACGCTGGAGAGGCAGTCGACATGCGAGCAGTAGACGACGACCTCGTCGTCCGGCCCGACCGCCCGGTACAGCTCGTCGGGGGTATCGAAGTGGATCGACCCTGGGATGTGCTTCGCGTCGTACGCCCAGCGGTTCAGCGCCATGATCAGCTTGATGTCGTCGCCCATGTCGAGCTTCGACTTGAGCTCATCGCGCCCGATCGTGCGAATTGGCTCCTGACCCAGGGCTGCGTGCAGACGGGGTTGGTCCATGGCCCCCGATTATGGCGCCTCGCCGTGGACCGAACCTGCGGTCGTCAGTGCAATCGGGATTGCCAGTCCGGGGGTACGCGCCCGGCCGGGCCCGGCACGGGCTGGTCGAGCGGGTGGGAATCCGGCTGGGCCAGCGGCGGACCCTCGCCGTACTGATCGACTGTGTAGCTCCAGAACCAGTCCTCACCAGGCTCGAAGCTCTGGACGATGCCATGGCCGGCCGCCGCCGCGTGGTGGCTCGCGTGCTGGGATGGCGAGGAGTCGCAGCACCCGACGTGGCCGCAGGCTGCGCATCGCCTGAGGTGGAACCACCAGCCGTCGGTTGCGAGGCACTCGACACAGCCCGGTCCGCTCGGTGGGACCGCGGGGTCGATCTCTTTCTCAGCCGCCATCGCTCATCCCTTCCGATCGGCTTGTCGACTGCCGCCGCGGCACCTCGAGCCCGGCGCAGGCAGGTATCCAGGTCATGGTAGGCCGCAACGCTGGCGACCGGCACCTTGTGCCTTTCGACCGATGAGTTTTCGCGCCGATCTCGGTCTACATAACTGAGCATCGAAACACAGGGAGACGGACCGAGATGACGACGACGGAGATCCGACAGGCAGGCCGACGCGAGTGGATCGGGCTGGCGGTCCTCGCGCTCGCGTGCCTGCTGTACGTGATGGACCTGACGGTGCTGCACCTCGCGGTGCCCTCCATCAGCGAGGACCTCAAGCCGAGCAGCGCGCAGCTGCTCTGGATCATCGACATCTACGGCTTCATGGTTGCGGGTTTCCTGATCACGATGGGCACGCTCGGCGACCGGATCGGCCGTCGCAAGCTGCTGCTCATCGGCGCCGCGGCGTTCGGCGTGCTGTCGCTGCTGGCCGCATTCTCGACGAGCGCCGACATGCTGATCGTCAGCCGGGCCCTGCTCGGGATCGCCGGGGCCACCCTGGCGCCGTCGACGCTGTCTCTCATCTTCAGCATGTTCCCGGACCCGAAGCAGCGCGCGGTCGCGATCGGGATCTGGATCTCGGCGTTCTCGGCCGGTAGCGCGATCGGGCCGGTGCTCGGCGGCGTGATGCTCGAGCACTTCTGGTGGGGTTCCGTCTTCCTGCTTGCACTGCCGGTGATGGTGCTGCTGCTCGTCCTCGGGCCGATCGTCCTCCCCGAATACCGCGACCCGGACGCAGGTCGGTTGGACCTCGCGAGCGCGGTGATGTCCCTCGTGGCCGTCCTCGCCGTGATCTTCGGGCTCAAGCAGATCGCGCAGGACGGCCCCGGGCTGCTCCCGATCTCGTCCATCCTCGTCGGCCTGACGGTCGGCGTCGTGTGGGCCCGCCGGCAGTTCACGCTGGCCGACCCGATGATCGACCTGCGCCTCTTCCGGATCCCGTCCTTCAGCGCGTCGCTGGTGATCAACTTCCTGGCCATCTTCGTGGCCATCGGCTACTTCCTGTTCGTTGCCCAGTACCTGCAGCTCGTGGTCGGGTTGTCGCCGCTGGAGGCTGGTCTCTGGTCCGTGCCGTCCGCGATCGGCTTCATCGTCGGGTCCAACCTGGCGCCGCGGATCGTCCACCAGGTCCGACCGGCCCACGTGATGGGCGCGGGGCTGGCGATCGCGGCCATCGGGCTCGGCGTGCTGACCCAGGTGGGTGGGTCGGACGGCCTCGCGATCGTCGTCGCCGGATCGGTCGTCATCTCCCTGGGACTCGGTCCGGTCCTGTCTTTGACCACGGAGCTGATCGTCGGGTCCGCACCACCGGAGCGTGCCGGCGCCGCGTCCGGCATCTCCGAGACCGGCGCCGAGCTTGGCGGGGCGCTCGGGATCTCGATCCTGGGCAGCATCGGCATCGCCATCTACCGAAGCGACGTGGCCAGCGGTCTGCCCACGGGCGTCCCGGCGGACACCGCCGCGATCGCGCGCGACACGCTCGGGGGAGCGGTCGGCGTCGCGGGACAGCTGCCCGGTCAGCTCGGCGCGGCCGTGCTCGAGGTCGCGCGGGAGGCGTTCGTGCAGGGGATGCAGGTGGCTGCCGGGATCAGCGCCGTCATGGCCATCGCGGTCGCCGTCCTCGCGGTCGTCGTCCTGCGCAACATGTCATCGGGCGAGCCCGGTGCCAGCAGCGACGCGGAGGAAGGTCGACAGAGCGATCCCTGCAACGCGCGTCCGGAGGTCGCCGGCGCAGGGTCTGCCGCGGCGGGGGCGTGATCGCTCGCCGGGGGGCCGGGATCGTGCGCCGGGTATCATCGCCCGATGACTGATCTCGCGTCCGGGTCGCCTGTCGCCCAGACCGCACGGCCGGGCGCGGCGGACGGGCTGGGCCTCCAGTTAGAGCAGCACCGCGTCGAATTGACCGCGTACTGCTACCGGATGCTGGGCTCGGCGTTCGAGGCGGAGGACGCCGTCCAGGACACGATGGTGCGGGCATGGCGGGCGATCGACCGCTTCGAAGGGCGGGCGGCCCTCCGGTCGTGGCTCTACCGCATCGCGACGAACGTCTGCCTCGACATGCTCAGTGGCCGGGCACGTCGGGCCCGCCCCATGGACCTCGGCCCGGCGCAGACGGCCGATGCGCCGCTCGGCGCGGCGCTCCCCGATGGGGCGTGGGTCGAGCCGATGCCCGACAGCCGAGTCGTCCCCGTCGGCGGCGATCCCGCCGAGGTGATGGTCTTGCGCGAGTCGATCCGCCTTGCCTTCGTCGCCGCGTTGCAGCACCTTCCGCCACGCCAGCGAGCCGTGCTGATCCTGCGCGAGGTCCTGCAATGGCAGGCGACCGAGGTCGCCGAGCTGCTCGACACGAGCGTCGCGTCGGTCAACAGCGCCCTGCAACGAGCGCGGGCGACGCTCGCTACCAAGGAGATCGGCGACACACCGGCCCAGCCGACGGATGACGAGCAGCGCGCCCTCCTCGCCCGCTACGTCGACGCGTTCGAGCGCTACGACCTCGACTCGCTCACGGCGCTGCTGCATGAGGATGCGACCTGGTCGATGCCGCCGTACGAGCTCTGGCTGCAGACCCATCTGGACATCCGCAAGTGGTGCCTCGGCCCCGGCATCGGCTGCCGCGGTTCGCGCCTGATCCCGACGGTGGCCAACGGCTCACCGGCGTTCGGGCAGTACAAGCCGAGCCCGGGGGGTGGCTTCGAGCCGTGGTCTCTCCAGGTCCTGGAGATCAAGGACGGTGCGATCGGCGGGATCATCTTCTTCCTGGACACCCCGACGTTCTTCCCGCTATTCGGGCTCCCGCCGCGGCTCGACGCCTGATCTCACGCCCTGCGCGACGACCTCGCTCAGGCCAGCGAAGCAGAGCAGCGCCCACAGCTCCGGCGAGACATCGCGCAACACAAGGCGGCGTCCGAGCCGCATGACGGTCAGCTGCAGCCGAGCCAGGGCATCCACCGCGACGCAGTCCGGATCGACCAGCGCGCGGACGTCGCAGACCACGATACCGGCCGCGCTCACCCCGAGGGCGAGGCGAACGCGTTCACAGAGCGCAGGGATGTCGGCGCGATCGATCCGACCAGCGATCTCGACGACCATCGCGCTCGGCTCGGGCGTCCGTCCGAGGGCACGGATCGGGACCGGCGCCGAATCCTCGGGGGCGACCAACAGCGGCGTTCCTTCCAGGTTGCTGGATGTGAGGTTCGGAGGCGCCGACGAGTGATCTCGTCGGGCGCCACTTACTTAGACCGCCGATCGATCCGAAACTCATCGGTCTTGTCGGATCAGGCCTCGAGGACTTGGAAAGGCTCCTGGATCAGCGGAAGACTCACCGTGAACGTGGTGTCGCCGACCTGGCTCTCGACTGTGATCCGGCCCCCATGCTGTTCCACGATGTGCCTCGTCCCGGCCAGGCCGATGCCGCTGCCGCTTACCGTGCCCGCGGTATTCGATGCCCGGTAGTACGGCTCGAAGACGCGGTCAAGCTCCGAGGGCGGGATGCCGATGCCGTTGTCGTGCACGATGAGGTTCGCCCAGTCCTGGCCCTCGCGTTCCTCCTGTGTCACCACGATCGTGATCTCTCCGCCGCGGGGGCTGTACTTCACGGCGTTCGAGATGAGGTTGCTGACGATCCGCTCGATGCGGGCCTCGTCCCAGTCGCCGACGACGCGAGGACTCTCCGCGTCGATCTCGATGGTGTGGCGGGGACTGATCTTCTGGTACTCGGTGGCGAGCCGGCGGACGATCTTGATCAGGTCCGCGGGCCCCACGTCGAGCTCGAGCTCGTGGCCCATCCGGAGACGGGTCAGGTCGAGCAGCTCGTCGACGAGACGAACCAGCTGCCCGGTGCTCTCGTCGATGACGTCGAGGCCTTCGGAGATCTGTCCGGAGCCCTCACTGTCACCGCGCGCGAGCGCCCGCTGCAGCAGGTTGGCATTGCCCTTGATGATCGTGGCCGGGGTCTTGAGGTCATGCGAGATGGCCGCGAGGAACTCGTCCTTCTGCCGATCGAGATCGCGCAAGGGGCTGATGTCCTGGAACACGGCGACGCCTCCGGCCGGATGACCCTGGCCATCGCTCAACGGGGCGCTGTTCACGAGGATCGGCACCTCGAGGCCGGTGATCGCGTTGGTGATCACGAGCTGCTCGCCGCGCACGACCTCGCTGTGGAAGACCGCACGCGCCAGCGGGTGATCCGCCGCGACGTACCCCGTGCCGTCCACGCGACGTGCGCCATCCGCGCCGTCCGTCGCGAGAATCAGCGATTCGGGCACGGTGCCCATGATCTCCGCCGCCGCGGCGTTGCTCAGGTAGACCCGACCATTCGCATCCGCGATGAGGATCGCCTCGGGCATGACGTCGACGACCTGGCGCAGGCGAGCCAGGCCGTATTCCGCCTCGGCCCGCGCCGCCTGCTCCTGGACGAGGTCCCCGGCCCGCATGTTGGCGGTGATGGTGCTCAGAACGATCCCGATGCTCTCCCCCAACTGATCGAGGAAGGCAACGTGGATATCGCTGAGGCCCTCGATGGACGCGAGCTCCAGGACAGCCCGCGTCTCGTCTTCGAAGAGGATCGGCAGGAGCACCACGGACCGCGGTGTCGCGCTGCCCAGCGCCGAGGTGATCGCGGCGTAGTCGGGCGGCACGTCACGCAGGTGGATGGGCCGGCGGTCTTCCGCCGCCTGCCCGAGCAGCCCTTCCCCGAAAGCGATGGAGGCCGCCGGCTCCGGTGTCAGACGGCGGGGGTACGTCGCCAGCAGGCTCAGTCCGGCCGGCTGGACCTCGGGGTCGGCCAGATAGAAGACGCCGCGCTGGATGCCGATGAGCGGTGCGAGCTCTGCGAGGATCAATCGCCCGACCATGGTCAGGTCGCGTTGGCCCTGGAGCAGCTGGCCGAAACGGGCGATGTTGGTCTTGAGCCAGTCGATCTCGCGGTTGCGCTGCGTCGTCTCGCGCAGGTTGCGGATCATCTCGTTGACGTCGTCCTTGAGGAGCGCGACCTCGCCCTGGGCCTGTACCTGGACGGATCGCGACAGGTCGCCACGGGTCACGGCGGTGGCGACCTCGCCGATGGCACGCACCTGGGTCGTGAGGTTCGCGGCGAGCTGGTTCACCGAATCGGTCAGGTCCTTCCACGTGCCGCCGACCCCCCGAACGTCCGCTTGCCCGCCGAGCTTGCCCTCCGTGCCTACTTCACGAGCGACTCGAGTCACCTCGCTGGCGAAGGCATTGAGCTGATCGACCATCGTGTTGACCGTGTCCTTGAGCTCGAGGATCTCGCCGCGGACATCGACGGTGATCTTCTTGCTCAGGTCGCCCCGGGCGACCGCCGTCGTCACGTCGGCGATGTTGCGGACCTGGCCCGTCAGGTTGCCCGCCATCGAGTTCACGTTGTCGGTCAGGTCCTTCCAGGTGCCGGCCACACCCGGGACGTCGGCCTGGCCGCCGAGCTTGCCCTCGGTGCCGACCTCGCGGGCGACCCGGGTCACCTCGCTCGCGAACGCGTTGAGCTGGTCGACCATCGTGTTGATGGTGTTCTTCTGCTCGAGGAACTCGCCCAGCACGTCGACCGTGATCTTCTTGCTCAGGTCGCCCCGCGCGACCGCGGTCGTGACGTCGGCGATGTTGCGGGCACGGGCGGTGAGATTGCGGGACATCGCATTGACGTTGTCGGTGAGGTCCTTCCACGTGCCCGCTACGCCGCGAACGTCGGCCTGACCGCCAAGCTTGCCCTCGGTGCCGACCTCGTGGGCGACGCGTGTCACCTCACCGGCGAGGGCGTTGAGCTGGTCGACCATCGTGTTGATCGTGTTCTTGAGCTCGAGGATCTCGCCGCGGACATCCACCGTGATCTTCTTGCTGAGATCGCCGCCCGCGACCGCGGTCGTGACTTCCGCGATATTGCGCACCTGGGCGGTGAGGTTGCCGGCCATCGAGTTCACGGAATCGGTCAGGTCCTTCCAGGTTCCTCCGACGCCATGGACATCCGCCTGGCCACCGAGCCTGCCCTCGGTACCGACTTCGCGCGCCACCCTCGTCACTTCGCTGGCGAACGCGTTCAGCTGGTCGACCATGGTGTCGATCGTGTGCGCGAGTCGCTTGTACTCGCCCCGGAGCGGCTGTCCTTCGATGTCGGACGCCATCCGCTGCGAGAGATCGCCCCGGGCCACGGCATCGAGGACCCGGCTGACCTCCAGCATCGGCTCGGTCAGGTCGAAGACCAGCTGATTGATCGCGGCCTCGTTCCGTGCCCAGCTGCCGGCAGGACCGATCGACACGCGGTAGCTGATCCGGCCCTCTCGACCGACGGCGCGGCTGACCCGGCGCAGCTCCTGGGCCGTGCGCTGGTTCAGCTCGACGATCTCGTTGAACGTCGTAGCGATGGCGCCGGCCATGCCCTCGCCGCCCTCGGGCAGGCGCGCTCGCAGGTCGCCGTTCCGCATGGCGCGGAGCGCGCTCAGCAAAGCTGCCGGATCGAGCCCTTCGAGCTGTTCGGCGGCCGGTTCACTCGGGGTGACGCGCTGCAGGCTCCGGATCGTGGCCCCTTCCATCCGCCTGGGTCGGATCGGCTGACCTCGAATGTACCGGCTGGTGGATCGCGGAAACCTTGCAGAGTCGTTGCTGGCCGCCGGGATTCCGTGACAAGGTGGCGCCCGCGAAGCTACTCGTCACGTGGCGGGTCCTGGCGCCCGTACCCACGGAGCACGCTGTCGACGACCCGGTTCGCGAATGCGAGCGTGAGCTCCCCGCCGAACATCAAGCGGAAATAGACAGGCCCGACGAGGAGCTCGGTGGCGATCTCGGGGTCGGCGTCTGGCCGGAGGTCGCCGCGTGCGATGCCCCGGGCGATCACGCGAGCGACCTCGTCCCGACGCGCCTGGACGACGGTCGCGCGGAACGGGTCCCCGAGGGTCGGGTTCACCGCGATCTGTGACAGGAGCGCCCGGATGACGGGGCCGAACGGGGTGTCCGTGACGGCACGCATGGGATTGACGACGGCCGCGAGTAGCTCGGTCCGGGTGTCGTCGCTTTCGACGATCTCGATGTGCGGCGCCGCGAGCTCGGCCAGCAACTCCTGGGCGAGGGCCTCCTTGGAGCCCCACCGCCGGTAGATCGTGGCCTTTCCGACGCCGGCGCGCGTCGCGACATGCTCGAGCCGAAGATCGTTGAAGCCATCCTGGCTGAGCAGATCGCGCGCCGCTTCGAGGATCTTGCGATGGACCTCGTCGCTCCTGGGCCTCCCGCCGCGGGATGGCGTGAGGATCCCCGGGGTCGAAGCCTCCCCTCGGACGTCGGGCGCTGTCGGGTTGGTCATGGGCCCCGGATGATACGAGACGGACCGTATCAACGCAACCTTCCTGCTGCACCGGACAGGGGCTGTGGGTCGCGGTCAGGTTTCGATACGGAACGTCTTCATCGCAGCCAACGTGTCTGGTATGATACGGAACGTCCCGTATCAATCGGATGGAGAACGAGATCTCAAATGATCAACAACCGCCAGGTCGTCGACCTGATCGAGCGCGCGAACGATGCCGAGCCAGTCTGCCCCTGTGGGCGTCACACCACCCCGGTCTGGCGCGATGGCGCCGTCTGGCTGGAGTGCGCGTCCCTGAGCCAGCCGCGTGACGGCTTCCTCCAGCGTGTCATCGCCGCCGTGACGGCGCCCGCGCACATCCACGCACGCATCGTGGATGCTCCCGCCGCGCAAGGCTGAACCCGGCCGCTTCGGCGGCGCGTCGAACAACCCCGATTCGCATGGAACGGGCGGGGTCGCCTGACCCCGCCCGCATGGTTGGTCAGCCCTCGAACGAGCAGTCCGTGCGGAACGTGAACGTCCCTTCGTGGATCTGGGCGTCCATGGCCTCGAACGAGCCCACGAAGGACGCCGAGCGGAACTTGCTGCGATCAGCGTTGATCTGCAGGCAACTGCCGTCGTCGAACTTGCTGCGGCCCTTCTGGCTGAACGTGGGCCCGACTCCCGACCAGGTCCCGTGCACGACGGCCGACCCATCCGGCGTCTCAGTGCAATCGGTCGCGTCGCAATCGATCGCGGTCAGCTGGATCGTCGTCGGAGCGAGCGTGATCGTGGTCAACCCGTCCAGGCTCAGCGTGCCGGCCCCGATCGCGCAGCCGAACAGGGCGTGGTATTCGAGGAACGCCCCGCTGTCCGGGTCGAACGTCTCTCGGAATTCGCTGTAACACGTCTGCTCGGTGGTTCGGTTCGGCTCGCCCGCCGCACGAAGCTTGCCTTCGAAGACGTCGAGCGAGCGGCCCTCACAGGAAACGGTCCCATTCGATTGCTCGATGCAGTCGCTCGTGGAGGCGTACGCGTTGGTGCCCGATTGGTGAAAGACGGTCCACGGGCCGGCCGCCGCGACCGGGTTCGCGACGAGGATGGTGGACAGGAGCGCGACGATCGCAGCCGCGAGTCTGAAACGTGAGCGCATGGACGGTCCCCTGTGTCGGCCGCGACGTACGGCCTGTCCACATTCGAACGCGCCGGCGACGCTTGTGTTGCCGGCGCGTCATCGGGCCGCCCGGTCCGTTCTCGTACACTCGCACGTCGCTGCCGTGCACCACGGCATCGACGCGACCGGATGACCACCGCAAGCAAGGGGATCGACCTGCCGCAGTTCGCGCGCGTGCTGCCTGCCCTCGCCGCCGGGATCGCGCTCGTCGTCTATACCCGGACCCTGCTGCCAGGTCTCGCGTTCGGCGACTGGGGCGAGATGCAGACCGTCCCCCACGTCCTGGGCATCGCCCATCCCACGGGTTACCCGACGTACATCGTCCTGTCCTGGGTCGCCCACCTCGTTCCGGTGGGATCGGTCGCGTTCCGGGCGAACCTCCTCTCGGCCGTGCTGGTGTCGGGAGCGCTCGCGGTCACCGTCGCCCTCTTGATTCGGTCCGGGACCCGTCCGCTGATCGCGCTCGCAACCGCGCTGGCGCTGGGAGCCGTCGGGACCATGTGGGCCGCAGCCACCGTCGCCGAGGTCAACCCGCTCCACCTCTTGTTCGTGGTTGCGCTCCTGCATCGCGCGCTGGTCTGGGCGGAACACCGGCGGACGCGGGATCTCGCGGTCGGTGGTCTCCTTCTGGGTTTGGCGATCGGCAACCACCTGCTCATCGTGTTCGTGGCTCCGTTCGTGGCGCTGTACGTGCTGTGGGTAGGACGTCGGGAGATCGCCGAACGACCCCGGTCGATCGGCGCCGCCGCGGCCGCCGGCTTGGTGGGGCTCGCGATCTACCTCTACATCCCGATCGCGGCGGCCCAGGCGCCGCCGCTCCCCTACAACCATCCGGTCACGCTCGATGCCTTCCTGTGGCTCGTGAGCGGCGGCCAGTTCCGGGGGCAGTTCGGCTTCCTGTCACCCGATGGGCTCACCGAATTCGTGCGCTCCCTCCCGGCGCTCTGGGAGGTGCTTGCCCAGCGGGGCACGCCGATCCTGCCCCTGCTCGGCGTCGTCGGCCTGCTCGTGCTGGTCCGCCGCAGCACGGCGTTCGGCCTGATGTGCGTCGGCATCCTCATCGCGAACCTCTATGTCTGGGCCACGTACCTGCGACTCGAGCACTACCTGCTCGTCCCATGGCTCCTGCTTGCGCTCGGTGCCGGGACGGCGCTCGAGGGGCTCGCCCGGACGTTCGACGAACGCACACTGCCCAGGTTCCGCGGCCTCGGCGTCGGCCGGCTGGTCGGCGTGGCCGCGCTTGGGTTCGCCGCCGGGCTCGCGGTCACGAACTGGGGGGCGGCAGATCGGAGCGGGGATCGAACCGCCGGCACGTTCGTCGACACGGTCCTGGACGCCTTGCCCCAGGACGCGGCGATCCTGTCCGAATGGGACACGTCCACGCCCCTGTGGCACGCGCACTATGTCCTGGGTCTGCGTCCCGATGTGCTGATCGTCGACGACACGAACATCGTCTACGAGGGGTGGGGCACCCGCGAGCGCCGCATCGCTGCGCTGATCTGTGACCGCCCGGTCTTCATCCTCCGGCTCGCGGATGCGGATCTGGAGCCCACACGGGCGGTCTACCGGCTCGAACCGTCCGTGTCGGTCTTCGTGGCCGAAGGCGGACCGAGCGCGACGGTGAACCGCCAGGTCTTCGAGGTGCGGGCGGACGCCGCGACGGACTGCGGGAACGCGGTGGAGAGCGACGGAAGCTGACGCGAGCCGTACGGGCTGCAGGCAGGGTTTTCATCGATGTGGCCCGCAAATTCGCGGTGTACGGTCGCACCACGGGCACGTGCGACAGCGCGCATCGTTCGGTCGCATGCGCTCGGGTCCGGGGCGACAGGATGGAAACCGACGAGCACGGCAAGGACGCACCCGAGTCGAACGGCCCGATGGGCGAGCCGGCAGGGCGAGCGAAGCCGCGCGCCCTGCGGTTGCTGAACGTCGGACACGTATCGGACGATACCGATCGAACGGCCGCCGACGCCAACCAGGCAGCTGCCGATGCGGATCAAACGGCTGCCGACGCCGACCAGACACTCTCCGACGCCGACCAGACCGCATCGGCCGCAGATGATGCGGACGCCGTGACCGATCAGCTCGCTTCGGACCGGGACCAGGCCGCCGCCGATCGGGAATTCGCCGCCATCAGCCACCACACGGTGGCCGTCGACACCGCTTACGACACCACGCGCGATGCCCGGGAGACCACGTCCATCCAGCGGATGGGAACGCGACTCCGTCGGGCACGCGCCGCGGAAGAGTGCGACCTGACGGCCGTCGACCGCGATCGGATCGCCGCAGCCCGCGACAAGGCCGGGCGCGATCGTGATGCCCGCGCCGCTAAGTTCGAACGCGCCTCGTCCGAGCCGAACGCGTCGCTCGAGCGACAGCTCGAGGAAGTCCGCGCCCAGGCGGCGGCCGATCGTGCACGCGCGGCCGCCGACCGAGAGCGCGCGGCGGCCGATCGAGTCAACGCCGCGCGCGAACGCGCCCGACTCGAGACGGAGCTCCGCTTCGCCCACCTCGATGAACTGACGGGCGCGTACCGGCGCGAGATGGGCGAGATGGCGTTGTCCCACGAGATCGACCGAGCGCGGCGCGCTCCATGGAGCGCGCCGACGCCGCGATGCTCGAAGTCAAGGCAGCCCACCACTCGGCGGAATAGCACCCGATCACACGACGGTCACCGCGACGGACCGTCCCGGCGCGCGTCAGCGACGCGTCGGCGAGCAGTCCTCCCCGGCCCCCCGCGCCGCGGTCCACAGCGCGCGACGTGCCGCTTCCAGCCGGTCGAGACCGGCCATCGCCGAAAGCTCGACCTCGTGCCCGACCCGCTCGCGAACCTCCTGGGCCAGGCCGCGGGCCCAGCGCCGGCCGACCCACCCGGCGTGGGAGCCCAGCGCTCGCGCGATGAGGTACCCGACCAGCAGGGCGGCCACGAGGACGATGAAGGGGATCGGCAGGTGGCCGAGACCGGGCACGACCACCGTGTCCGTGGGGAACTTGATGAGGACCCACAGGACCACCCACACCCCGGCGAACACCAGCACCAGGGTCGCGACCGTCTGGAGCAGGCCGATCACCGTCCAGAGTCGGCTCGTCGGCGCGTTCCCGGCGCGCGCGGCGATCGCCCGATCGACGGCGCGCGCGAGGTCGGGCCCGAGGGCCCCGGGGTCCATGCTCGTGGCCAGTGCCGCGCGGGTCGTCGGAGGAGCGGCGCGCAACGGAGCCTCGACCGCGCTGCGGAGCACCTCCAGTGCCGGGGCCAGCGAACCCCGCTCGCGCCATCGACGCATGAAGGCAGCCGGGTCCGCAACCCGCGCCTGCCGGCCTGACCAGCGATAGATCCGCGACGTGATCCCGGCCAGCGGCCCGGCACCGCGGGCACGCGCGCGGGCACGGGTCGCGGCGACAGCCTGACGTTCGACAGCCGGTACGTCGATGACCCGAAGCAGCTCATCGGTGACGCGGTCACTCGTGGCGCGCCGCACCGGGCCGTCGACGAAGGGCGTGGCCCGCGCCGTGGGATCGACGCCGGCGGCTCGAGCAAGCTCCGAGATGGCGGCGGCGATGGCCGTCACGACGTGGGCCCGGACGACCCGCTTCGCCTCGATCGCTGCGCCGAGCCAGTCGCGCAACGCTCCGACGCCGTCCGAGGCCGGCTCCTGTGCCGACGTCGGCAGCACGGGGATCGGCGAGCTTCCAGCCGCCCGGCTCCCGCGGCCCGCTCGAAGCACGAGGTCCCGTTCGAGGTCGCGCCGGATCCGGTCGGCATCGTCGGCCGACAGGCGGTCGGTCTTGTTCAGGACCACGACCTGTCGATCGAGCCGCGGCACCCACTCGGCCAGGAAGTCGTCATGCAGGATCGCGTCGTGGTACTTCTCGGGGTCGGTGATCCAGGCGACGGCATCGACGCGTGGCAGGATGGCCTCGACCCGCTCGCGGTGCGAGTCCTCGATGGAGTCCAGATCGGGCAGGTCGAGGATCGCGACGTTGCCCAGCGCCTCCTGGTCGTGATCGCGGACCTCGCCGTCGGCGATGCCGAGCCAGCCCAGCAGCCCGCCGAGCTCCGACCGGCTCGAGCGCGGGACCCACGCCAGCGGCTGGGACGTCGTCGGACGGCGCGCCGAGGCATCGCTCACCCGTGATCCCGCGAGCGCATTGAGCAGGCTGGACTTCCCGACCCCGGTGCCTCCGACGAGGGCGAGGACGTAGGTCTCCGCCGGGAAGCCCAGCCGTTCGTGCACTTCTCGGGCCACGGCGCGGGCGTCATCGGTCGGGACCCCCAGTGTCTCCGCCGCGTCGATCGCCTCATCCAGACGCAGCAGACAGGCGCCGATCCCGTGCTCGCCCAGGGTGGGGCCCGCCCAGTCGGGGAGCGCGGGAACGCGATCGGGGTCCGCCGGGGAGCTCGCGGCGACGGTCATCCCGGCGACGACGCGCGCCCGTCATCCCCCGCTGCGGAGCCCGACGGTGCGGTTGTGTGCTCATCCCGCGGCGGGTCGAACAGCGGAAGCGCGTCCATCGGGACGACGCTCGGCAGCCCGCGCAGCGCATCCGATGTCCCCCGCAGGTCGCCGGCCAGCGCATCCAGCTCGTCGGGTGCCGGCGCAAGGCTGTCGAAGCGGCCACGCTCTTCCTCGAATGTCTCGACGAGGGCTCCGTCGAGCCGCTGGCGCGCTCTCGCGATCAACTCGACCATCGCCGCCTCGCCGAACAGGGCGCCGAGCAGCTTCTGGTTGACGAAGGCGGTGGCAGCCGCGACGCCGACCTCGGTGCCCGTCAGACCGGCCGTGTGGATGAACGTGGCAAGCATCACGCCGGTCCCCACGGCATTGACCCCGATCGAGGCGCCACGGGCGAGGCGTCGCTTGCCCTCCCCGGTCTCGGCGATGTCCGTCGCGATCGACGTGATCCACTCCTCGAGCCTGGTGCGGAGCCGCTCGTCGAAGCTGGCCGACGGACCCCACAGCGTCGGATCCGCGGCCACGGCGTCGGCGACCGCCCGCTCCTCCGACCAGGCGGAGGCCGTGCGGCGAGCGGCTTCGGCAGCGTGCAGGCGGGCCAGCGCGATGAGGTCATCGGTCGTCGCCTCGCGGATCTCGGCCACCGGGGCACGCGTCGGTCGGAAGATGCTCGCGATCGCGCCGCGCACCGCGCCGATGCCCCTCGAGAAGATGCGCGTGATGTCGTCGGCACCGACGTAGTCCTGCCAGTGGCGAAGGGCCTCCTCACGCAAAAAGGTCCCACGGCTGACGGCCTCGCGGACCGCGCCCAGGCCTCGTTCGTGGTGGGTCGCGGCGACTCGGCGATAGGCCGCGGCATCGATCGCCTCGTGCGCCGCGTCGTCGGCGATCTGGTCGACGAGCGGGCTCAGTCCCGCGAGCGAACCGGCGAGTGCCCTCGCCGCGAGCTGGACACGTGCCTCGCGGTCGGCACGCAGGTGATCGATCCGTGCGGTCACGGGCCCGACCGCCGCCGCCACGAGCGACTCGCGCGCAAGCTCGACCTCGCCTTCGGTCACCCCGACAACGTCGAGGTCGAGGTTCCCGGCGTCCGGGGCCTCGCCTTCCGCCATCGCGCCGTCCGCCACGGACACGCCATCGGCCGGCGGACCGGCCAGCCCCGCCTCGGCGAACAGTCGGGCCACATCGTCGAGCACCTCGCGTCGGTCGTCGACGTCGGCCGGCAGGCGATTCACGACCACGAGGAGCGGCAGCCCACGTTCGCGGACACGACCGAGGACCTGCCACGGCACCTGGTCGGCGTAGCGAGTGGCGGTCGTCACGAACAGGCACAGATCGGCGGCTTCCACCAGCCGGTCGGCGAGTTCGCGGTTCGCATGCTCCACGCTATCGATATCGGGTGCGTCGACGAGCGCGAGGCCCTGGGCCACCTCCGGGTCGACATCGATCCGGAGCCGCTGCGGGGGGATCCCTGCGAGCGTCCCGGCGCGCAGGACGGCGGCGTCGTCGGGATGCGCCAGCACGATCGCGGTCCTTGTGGTCGGGCGCAGCACGCCCGTCGGGCTCGCGGCGCGGCCGGCGATCGTATTGAACAGCGTGCTCTTGCCGGCTCCCGTGGGCCCCAAAAGGAGCACGACGAGCGGTGCGTCCAGGCTCCGTGCTCGGACACGGACATGTCCCGCGAGGTGATCGCGCAGCCGTGCGGCCCGGGTCCGGGCGGCGTCGGACGCAGGGCGCAGCCGGAGACGCCGGCCGGCAAGGGTCTCGAGCCGGTCGACGAGGTCGCGCAGGCTCGCCGCGGGGACCGCAGCGTCGTCCTGGGCACGGTCGTTCACGTTCACAGGGTGGACCCGCTGGCGGGTGTGCGTGCCGCAGCGGACGAGACGGCTCTATCGGTTCCGTTGCAGACCGCCGGCGCGGCGGAGCCCGCGAACGTGAACGGCAACGTGAGGTGGCGGACGGGAAGGAACATCACGATGACGATCCGAGTGCTTCGACGCCGAGACCGGCCAGCCCACATTACCTCCCCGCATCGATCGGGGCCGGTCAGCGAGGCGAGCCCGCCGCGTCGATGAAATGGGGCAGGAGGGTCGCCCATCCGCCGCGATTGCGATCGCGCCAGGACGGCCCATCGGCTCCGAGTGCCTCCCACCGTCGGTGCTCGATCTCGACCCGGGTCGTCGCATCCCCGCGATCGATGAACTGGATCTCCACCTCGGTCGCGTCGGCCCGGTCGCGTCGAAGGTGCCAGAGATAGCCCAGGCGGGCGGGCGGTTCCCAGATCGTGACCTCACCCCAGTCATGCTCGACGCCGCTGGTCGTCCGCTCGAAGATGCGACCGCCCGGGCGAGGCTCGATGATCACGGTCGTGTCGGGCTCGCCCGAGGCGGTGTGGTCCGCCGGCCACCACTGGTCGATGCGCGCGGTCCAGACCTCGAAGGCATGGTCCGCCGGGCAGGCGACCTCGAAGCTCAGCCGGATGGGATCGATCATCGCCGCCGCCGGGAAGCCGCCGTATTCGAGGCGACCAGCGAGAAACGCGCCGCGGCGTCGCCCCACACCTCCGTCAGGTACGCCCGGACCGCCTCGATCCCCTCGTCGTGGAGCCGATAGATCCGCCGCGTCCCGACCGGCTCCTCGCGCACCAGGCCGGCGTCCTTCAACAACCGCAGGTGGCGGGACACGGCCGGTCGACTGATCGGCAGTGCATCGGCGAGCTCCTGGACGGAGCGGCCGCCGGCCCCGAGCAGCTCGACGATGGCCCTCCGGTTCGGATCGCCGAGGGCGTCGAAGGGGTCGCCTGCCGTCGCCCCGAGGCGACCGGCCATGGACTAGATCGCCCGCATCCGGTTGTTCTTGGGGTCGTGGGTGACCTCGGCAAGACCAAGCGCCTCCATGAGCGGCGGCATGTACACGCCGAACCGGCCGCGAAGTCCCTTCTTCAGGCCATACCAGCCGCCACGCGGATTGTCGGATGATCGGCCCCACGCCTCGACGCTGCCCTCCGGCGCCGGCTTCTGCTCGTCGGCGCCGCCGAGCGGCACCCAATCGCCGGCGGCCTTGAGCATCGCGTGGAGCTCGTCGATGGCTCGAGCGTCGTACAGGAGCCGGGTCCCGCCGACCTGGCAGACGATCGCCGGCGGATCGGCCGCGTCATCGCGCCACATCTGGTACTCGGACGTCCCGGGCGGCGTCCGCAGCACCCATGGGTCGTCCTTCGTTCCAGTGCCGCTGTTGGTCGCCATCGCTGTCCTCCCCATCGTCGGTCGCCTCGTTCGGTAACCTTTCGGCTACGGTAACAGGCCGACCACCCGCCGGACAAGGGGCCGACCTAGGCGGCGTCCGACCTCCCGTGTGCGAGCAGGGCGGCAAGCGCGGTTGCCTCGAGCGGTCGTGCGAACAGGTAGCCCTGCCCGAACTTGGCCCCGAGCCGCACCAATCGGTCGAGTTGCTCGTCGGTCTCGACGCCTTCGGCGACGGTCTCGAGATGGAGCGCCCGGCCGATCGAGACGATCGACCGAACCAGCGCCGCGGCCTCCAGCGACGTGCCGATATCGGCGATGAACGAGCGGTCGATCTTGAGCACGTCGATCGGCAGCCGCGACAGGTAGCTGAGCGAGGAATAGCCGGTCCCGAAGTCGTCGATGGCGATCCGGACGCCGAGTGACTTCAGCCCTTCGAGTGCCGCGAGGCTCGCGCCGGCCTCCTCGACCAGGACACCTTCGGTGATCTCGAGCGTCAGGCTCGCCGGCGCGAGCCCAGAATCCGCGATGGCAGCGCGGACATCGTCCACGATCGTCCCGTGGAGGAGCTGGCGCGGCGAGATGTTGACGCTGAGGTGGAGGTCGGCTGGCCCGTCCACCGACAGCCGCTGGGCCTGGACCGTACGGCAGGCCTCCTTGAGCACCCATCGACCGAGTGGCACGATGAGATTGGCCGTCTCGGCGAGCGGGATGAACTGCGAAGGTTCGATCACGCCACGGGTGGCGTGGGTCCAACGGGCCAGGGCTTCGACGCCGACCGTGCGCCGTGTCACCAGATCGACGATCGGCTGGAACGCCACGGTCAGGCCGCCGGTGTCGATCGCCTGCTTGAGGTCGGCGCGCAGCTCGATCTCGAGCAGGCCATCGCCAGCCATCGAGGCGTCGAACATCTGCCAGACACCCTTCCCGTTGCGCTTGGCCGCGTACATCGCCGAATCGGCCTCTCGCAGGACCGTCGCGGCGTCCGATCCGGCACGACCGAGCGCCACGCCGATGCTCGCCTTGGCATTGACGTGATGACCGGCGATGTCGAAGGGAGCCTGGAACGAGCGGATGACCCGGTCCGCGACCTTGGCCGCTTCCAGCTCGTTCGTCTGCTCGAGCAGGATGGCGAACTCGTCGCCGCCGAGCCGTGCGGCCGTGTCCTCGGCACGGATCACCTCGCCGAGTCGCCGAGCGACCTCGATCAGCAGTCCATCGCCGGCGGAGTGACCGAGACCGTCGTTGATCAACTTGAAGTCATCGACGTCGAAGAACAGCACCCCGACGTCCTCGGTGGCCCGGCGCTGGAGGGCATGGTCGAGGCGGTCGGCGAACAGCGCCCGGTTCGCGAGCCCCGTCAGGGAATCGTGGAAGGCCTGGTGACGCAGCTCGTCCTCGAGCCGGCGCCGCTCGGTGATGTCGTGGATGAGCGCGCTGTAGTGGATCGCATCGCCGGTCCTCACCGGCCAGATGGACAGCTCCACCGGGAAGCGGCGGCCGGACCGATCGAGGGCGGTGACCTCGATGCGTCGGCCGACGAGGGGCCCGGAGCCGACAGCCGCGAAGCGGCGCAGGCCCGCTTCGTGCGCGGCACGCTGCTCCTCGGGGATGATCAGCTCGCTCAACCGTCGTCCGATCGCCTCTGATCGCGACCACCCGAACGTCTCGATGGCACGCTCGTTCCAGTCGGTCACGAACCCCTCGCCATCGATGGCGACGTAGGCGGAGCTCGCCGTGTCGACGATCTGGCGCTGCTGTTCCTCGCTGGCGCGAACGGCTTCCTCTGCGTTGACCTGGGCCGTGATGTCCATCAACACCCCATGCGATTGGAGGCGGCCGTCAGGCAGCCGATGCAGCGTCGCTTCGTCGCGGACCCAGATCTGCCGCCCGTCGCGGTCGCGCAGCCGGAAGCGGTGCTGCAACGGCGTTCCTTTCCCGAAGTGCTCGTTCTCGGCCGTTGCCACGTTCGCGGCATCGTCCGGATGGATGAGCCGGTACCAGAGTTCGGGGTCGCCCATGAGCTCGTCGATCGAGTGCGACAGGAGCGTGGCGGCCTGCGGACTGACGTAGGTCAGCCGCGAGCGGGGGTCGTCGGCGGCGGCGCGCTCGTCGACATATAACACCGCGGGGATGCGCTCGATGAGTCGCCGGTGGCGCGCCTCGGCTGCCGCAAGGTGGGACGCGGCCTCCCCGGCCTCGTGGATGGCCGCTGAACGCTCGCGCACGAGCTGGACCTGGCGGAGGACCGCGCTGACGATCACGCCCCAGCCGAGCGGCCGGACGAGCGTGCCGTCGTTGTTCGTGACGCTCACGGTGACCAGGCACCCCACGGCGACCGCCACGGCGATCACCGGCACGGCGTCACGGATGAACCCGCCAAGGCGGACTGTGTACGCCGCCGCCTCCGACCCAAGCCGGAACGTCACCCCGGCGAGCCCGAGCGTCACGATCCCGACGGAGAACAGGTAGTTCGACCAGGTCCCAGGTGCGGGCACGGCCGGAGCCTGGGCGACCCACGGCACGTACCCGGCACCGAGCAGGACCGTGCCAACGAGCAGCAGGAACAGGCCGCCCTGGCTCGGCCGCGCCCGCGTCGCGAGCGCCGCGATCAGGCCCGCCCCGCCGAGGGACAGGAACGAGATCGGCAGGCTGAGGAGCATCGCCCCGCTGATCGCGTCGTGCTCGGTCACGAGACTCCCGAACAGCAGCGTCATGACGGTCGCGATGGCGAGGAAGGTGATCAGGCTATCGAGGTACAGCCCCAGTCGCTCGCGCCGATCCACGCCGCGCCGGATGGCGAGGTCCAGCGCGCCGAATGCCGGGAAGATCGTCGCCAGGAACAGGAAATCGGACGGGGCCGGGACGACGACCAGCCCGAGCATCCCCTGGACGTCCCAGACGATCTGCCCAGCGAACCACATCGTCGTCGCGATGCAGATGGCGACTCGCACGCCGTGCTCCTGCCCGGTCGTGCTCCGAGCGCCGTGGATCGCGAGCGCGAGGGCGATCCCACTGAACAGGGTCCAATGGACGTTCTCCCAGAGCACCGCGCGACCATCGAGGTCGAGCGCCGTGAGGAGAGCGGCCACGACCGCCACCGCGGCGACGAGCCACATCCCGACGGTCCAGGCGGTGGAACGAGAACGCCTCGCCTGCGCTGGGTCGCCGGCCGGAGACCGGAAGGGGCGATCAAGGGTAGCCATGTGCGGTCGAGCGTAGAAACGGGTGCGTTTGACCGCCATGGCCCAAAAGGGCCGCCTTCGTGCGGCGACTGACCGGGTCCCGTGCGGCAGATGCGCCCGGTCAGCGCTCCGCGTCTGCCGCGAGGTCTCGAACGATCGCCGCCACGGAACGGCGCAGACGGCCGGGCATCGCCGGGATGCGGCGATTGGCGAGTCGACGAGTCGCCAGGCGGGGCGGCGCGGGTGTGGGCTCGCTCGCCGCCGGCTCGGGCATCGGCACATACGCGGGGATCGGGGCGGGTTCGATCGTGGGCGCGGGCGGTGCGGTGGCGGCCGCCGGGACGGTCGGGAGACGCGCCGGTCGCTCGTGGAACGTCGTCGGGATCGCCGCCCAGGGGCGCGGGGAGGCGGCCGCCGCCCGCCAGCCCTCGACATCGGTCGGTCGGAGGCGACCCTCCATGACCGCCTCGAACTCCGTGCCATCGATGCGCTCCTGCTCGTAGAGATACGCGGCGATGTCGCGCAACCGGCGCATCTCGGCGATCAGCGTCCGCCGAGCTGCGGTATAGGCGTCGTCGAGGATGCTTCCGATCGCGCGGGTCTGGGCCTCCCGCACGTCGCGGCTGAAGCCGGCCGCGTCGCCGACGAGCGTCGTGAGGATCCCCCGACCCGTCGGCCCCTCGTCGATCGCCTCGGGATCGCGGCCCATCCCGAACCGGACGACCATCGTCGTCGCGATGCTCGTCGCCTTCTCGAAGTCGTTCGAGGCCCCGCCGGTGATCTCGTGGAACAGCAGTTCCTCGGCGACGCGGCCGCCCATCAGCGTGATGAGCCGTGCGCGCAGGTCCGTCTCGGACGGCAGGTCGTCGTCCTCCGAGCTCGAGACCGTCACCCCCAGGGCCTCGCCGTGCGCGAACAGGCTGATCTCCTCGACCCGGCGCTTGTCACCGTTGACGAAGCCGCATACGGCGTGGCCGGCCTCATGGGCGGCGATGATGCTGCGCTCGCGCTCGTCCATCGAGCGCTTGCGCGACGTGCCGAGGGCCGTCTTGAGCCAGCCGTTGTGGACCTCGACCGGACCGATCGCATCGAGGCCGGTGCGTGCCGCCAGGATGGCCGCCTCGTTGAGCAGGTCGGCGAGCATGGCACCGGAGAACCCGTAGGTCCGGCGCGCCACGGCAGGGAGGTCGACGTCGGCGGTCAGGGGCTTGCCTCGCGCATGCACGGCCAGGATGGCGAGCCGGCCGTCGCGGTCGGGCAGAGGGACGTGGATCTTGCGGGTGAAGCGACCGGGGCGTAGGGCGGCGGGGTCGAGCGTGTCGAGGCGGTTCGTGGCGCCGATCACCACGACCCCGTCCTTCGTCCCGAAGCCATCCATCTCGACGAGCAGCTGGTTGAGGGTCTGCTCGCGTTCCTCGTGGCTGTCGGACCCGCCCCGCGACTTGGCCATCGCGTCGATCTCGTCGATGAAGATGACGGCTCGACCGGCGGCCCGCGCCCTCGCGAACAGCTCGCGGACGCGACCGGCGCCGACCCCGACGTACTTCTCGACGAACTCGGAACCCGACACGGAGAAGAACGGGACGTCGGCTTCGGCGGCGACCGCCTTCGCGAGCATGGTCTTGCCGGTACCGGGCGGGCCGTACAGCATCACACCCCGGATGGCCGTCGCGCCGAGCCGGACGAAGCGGCCCGGATCGCGCAGGAACTCGATGGTCTCGGTCAGCTCCAGCTTCGCTTCGTCGGCACCCGCCACGTCGGCGAGGGTGACGGTCGGGCGTTCACCGACCAGCGCGGCATCCGTGCGACGCCGGCGGAAACCGCTGCGCGACGGTCGCCAGGCCCGGGTCGCGCCCCGCAGCCGGAAGAACATGAGCACGGCGAGGACGAGCAGGGCACCGGACATCGCGAGGCCGACGAACGAGGGCATCCCGCCCGCGCCGTTGCCGGAATCGAGCGCGATGGCCTCGTCGGTCAGAAGGCGGGCGTAGCCGGCGGCGCGGATCACGTCGAGGGCATCGCTGAGCGGGACCTCTGGGCGAACGACATGGATCGTGCCGCTGAGGGTCCGCGCGATGAGCACGGGCGCGGCCGTGGCGACGGAGGACCCGTCGGCCGGCGTCATGGCGCTGATCGCGTCGATCTCGCCAGTGCGTGCGGCACCGAGCAGCTTGTCCAGGGACCATCGATCGCCGGCGGTCGTGAACGTCGGTGTGCCGGTGACCGGTACGGGCGTAGCCGCGCGGCCCACGACGCCGAGCGTGAGCAGGAGTGCGAGCCCCGCGCCCGTGAGGGCGAACGCGAAGAGGACCGCGACGGCGCGCGGCGAACGAAGGTTCGGCAAGGCCCGGCTCCAGTGGATCGATCAGTGCTGCAATGCGACCGTAATGGCCCGGACCCCCCGCGGACCATCGGTGAAAGGTCCCGCCATGGGTACAGCGAATGGATGATTTCGCATGGGAGCGGAGCCTGCTAGCCACGTCCTCGCGATCAGCCGGTGATGGCTCCGATCATCGCGTCTGAGAGAGACGGCCAGGCCTCGAGCGCCCATGGACCGTATTCGCGATCGGTCAGGCACACAAGGGCGCGATCCAGCGCCGGGTCGACCCACAGGAACGTGCCCGCCCCTCCGAAATGCCCGAACGTCGCGGGGGAGTTTCGCTCCCCGGTCCAATGCGGGACCTTGCCGTCGCGCAGCTCGAATCCAAGCCCCCAGTCGAGCGGCTCGAACCGCCCGACGCCAGGCAGGACCCCGGTCAGGCCCGGGAATGCCGTGGTCGTCGCCCCCTCGAGGGTCGCCCGGGTCACGAGCGTCGGCCGCAGGAGCTCCCCGGCGAGTGCCGCCAGGTCGCGAAGCGGGCCGTGCAGGCCCTCGGAGGGTCTCGTGACCAGGTGCGTGTCCGCCAAACCGAGCGGCCCCAGGATCCGTCGCTCCAGGGCGACCTCGAACGTGACGCCGTCGCGTTCGCCGAGCAAGGTTCCGAGGGCATCGAAACCTGGGTTGGAATAGATGCGGCGCGTGCCGGGCCGGGCGAGCACGGCCTCCCCTTCGAACGGCAGGCCGGACGCGTGTGCCAGCAAGTGTCGGACCGTAGAATCCGGGGGTCCGGCGGTCTCATCGAGCCCGAGCACCCCGTCCTCGACGGCGTCGAGGATCGCCAGGGCCGTCGCGAGCTTCGTCACCGACGCCCAGCGATCGACGTGATCGAGTGCGCCGTGGCTCGCGATCACGCCGTCGGGACCGACGAGGGCCGCGGAGGCGTGGTCGGCGCCCCATCCGTCGATGGCGCCGAGGGCTGCTGCGAGGCGGTGGTCCACGGCGGCTGATGCTAACCGCCGTGGATGGGTGGCCGTCGGGCGGCCTAGCTGGAGGACGTGTCCGTCGACGGCGAGGCCGCCGGGTCCTGGCCGTCGGCGCCTTCGGGGCAGTCGCCCTTGTCGCGCCGATCGGTCCCCGTCGAATCGTCGTCGGTCGATGGCTGGGTGCTCGGGGTGGTCCCCGGCGCTGTGCTCGCTGACGGCTCCGGGCTGGCGGCCATGACGACCGCGGCCCCACCGACGGCCAGCAGACCGAGCGCGAGACCGAACGTCGCGAGGCCGCGGCGGATGCCGCTGAGTCGCGTGATGGGATCGAGAGGGTCCATGGGAGGTTCTCCTGGTGCGGGTTTGGGGTCGGTGCCAGCGCTGGCATCTCGAAGCGTCCCGGTCTGCCCTGAGAAGCATCTGAGGGTGTCGGCGACTGCCCGCTGTTCGCGGTTGTCACGAGATCGACGCACGCTCGGCCTACACTTCGCCCATGCAGTTCTTCCGCTCCAAGCCCCAGTCCATTCCCTCCCCCGCCGAAGCCCTTCCGGGTCGTTCCGAGCCGATCGTCCAGCCGGGCGTCCACGCCGTCCTTGGTACACCACTCGCCGGTCCCTGGCCCGAGGGCACGAAGACCGCGGTCTTCGGCCTCGGATGCTTCTGGGGCGACGAGAAGGACTTCTGGCAGCTCCCCGGCGTCGTCACGACTGCCGTCGGCTATGCGGGTGGCCACACCCCGAACCCGACGTATCAGGAGGTCTGCTCCGAGCGGACCGGTCACGCCGAGGTGGTGCTGGTCGCGTACGACCCGTCAGTGATCTCGTACGAGCAGCTGCTCAAGAGCTTCTGGGAGCACCATGACCCGACCCAGGGCATGCGCCAGGGCAACGACATCGGTACCAGCTACCGCTCGATCATCATCGTCGCCGGCGACGAGCAGCGGGCCGTCGCCGAGGCCTCGAAGGCCATGTACCAGGAGCAGCTGTCGAAGGCGGGCTACGACTCGATCACGACGGAGATCGTCGACGCCGCGTCGAACCCGTTCTACTACGCCGAGGACTACCACCAGCAGTACCTCGACAAGAACCCGCGCGGCTACTGCCCGGACCACCGCACGGGCGTGAAGTTGCCGGACGACTTTGTGGTGACGCCGCTCGCGTACGTGGACTGACTACTTCTGCCCGGCACTTCGGAAGAGGCGTAAGACCTGACGTAGGTGCTCTCCGCCCGGCTTCGTCGGGGTCGAGCTGTACACGGTGCTGTGGATAGTCGGGTCGGACTCCGCAAGAAAATCAACGACCGCCCAGAACTCTGGGAGTCTTGGATGCGCCAGTGCCTCGGCTCGTGACAGGCGCTCGCCAAGCATTGGGTCATCGCTCGTCGTAGCCAGCGCCGCATCTGCGGCCATCGCGCTGTCGGAACGCAGGTGGCATGAAAAGGTGAGGTGGTCGTCCACAGGCGGCTCCACGCCCCAACTGCCAAGCACCACGTCAATCTGTGCTTCGTGCTCTGGATGGCCGTGACACGCGGCGAAGTACACAGCGTAGGCCCCACCCTCGTCGTTGATGAACCCGGTCACGTGTTGGAACTCTTCAGAACATGAGGGACACGACTTGCTTCGAACGGTCCGGTCTTCGAACGACAGTGGCATGGCTGGATGTTAGATGGGGCGCTCTCACGTCGCGTCGGCAACAGTCCCGCAGGAAACCCGCGCAGCTACTGCCAAACCATTCGACCCGGCGCGAAGCTGCCGGACGACTTCGTGGTGACGCCACTGCAGTACGTGGACTGACGGCACCGGTGGTCAGCCACCCGCGGTTAAGGAGCTGTGGCGGTGGTTCGGCGTTGCGCGGCCGCCCCACTGGCTGGCGTGCGATCCCAGTCTCGGCTCCGTTCCGTTTTCTGGAACGGGGACAGCGACGCCATCTCGCGCTTCTCCCCGCGGTCACGTCCCGCCTAGAGCGTGGGTCGGCGTTGCTGCCGCTCCTGGCTCGACACGACGACATGGCCCGCTTGTGTCAACGCGTCGACTGCGGCGTCGAAGTCGGGCTCGTGGACCAGAACGTAGTCCGTGTCGAACGTGGAGATCGCGAAGATCGAGATGCCGGCGGCCGCGAGCGGGTTCGCAAGGGCGGCCACGACCCCGATCAGGGTCATGACGAGCGGACCCTGCACGCGGAATGTGCGCCACGGACCCTCCATCGGAACGCCCGGGGGCACATCGTCCTGCGCACAGACAATCGACAATTCGTCGCTCGTCCGCGTGACCGATGTGAACTCCCTGGATCGGTCGACCCACAGCGGAACCTCGGTGTCGGCGTCGAGTCGACACACGGCCAGGCGTACCCCGACGGCCTCCAGTTGCAACGATGCTGGCATCGATTTCGATGGTACGCCGCCGACTTCCTCGCGCGCCGATGCGTCGCGTGAACGGTCGGCCCGACGCTACGCTGCAGTCCATGGATACCGTCGCCGGGATGGGAGGCGCATGACTCTCCCATCGTCCCGGCCGCAACTTCCCGCCGGCCTCGTGTCGAGCGGCATCGTCGCCATCGCGCGGCGGCTCACGGCCGACGACGCACCGCGGGTGGCCGATGCGCTGGTCGCCGGCGGAGTATCGGCGTTCGAGATCACCCTCAACGAGCCGGTCGGCGTCGCCCTGCGTGCCATCGAGTCGGTCGCCCGCCGATCGCCCGGGCTCGCCGTCGGCGCCGGCACGGTCCTCTCGATCGAGGCAGCCACGCGGGCCGTCGATGCGGGCGCGACGTTCCTTGTCATGCCCCATACCGACCCAGACCTCGTGGCCTGGGCGGCGGCAACGGGCGTCCCGGCGCTCTCCGGGGCGGCCACGCCGACCGAGGTCCTCGCCGGCTGGCGAGCCGGTGCGGCTGCGGTGAAGGTCTTCCCCGCATCCGTCCTCGGACCGTCGTTCATCCGGGAGCTCCGCGGCCCGTTCCCGGACATCCCGCTCGTGCCGAGCGGCGGCGTCAGTGACGAGAACGCCGGCGACCTCGTGCGTGCTGGCGCAGTCGCCGTCGGGGTCGGCGGCTGGCTGATCGGGGATGCACCGCCGGCGGGTGTCACCTCCCGCGCGCGACAGCTGGTCGAAATCGTGACCACGGCACGAGCGGAACGCTCCCGCTGATCGGCCTCAGGCGCGCGGACTCCCCGACGCCACGGCCCGTTCGTCCCACGCCGTCAGGCTTGCCCGGACGTGCTCCCCGACGGCCGCGCGGACCGGCCGGCCGCCCGAAGCATCGAGGGCGAGGAGCGCCGCACCGGCCACGGGCGGCGCGTCCGAGCGCACGAGCCTGGCCCGCGGCGCGATCGCCTGCACGCCAGCCTCGATCCGTGCCCGAAACGCCGTATCCGGTGTTCGAAAGACCCCGCCACCCAGGACCACCTCGGGGTCCAGCCGTGTCAAGCGCAGCCGTCGAAGCATAGCCCCGGCCATCGTCACGACCTCGTCCGCCAGACGGTCGACGATCGCCCGCGCGGCGGCATCCCCGTCCATCGCCGCTGCGAAGACCACCGGTGATAGTTCCCCGATCCGTCCCTGCGAGACCCGGCCGTCATACATCGCCATCGTGAGAGCGTGGGGCGACCTGCATCCGAAGTGTGCCGGCACCGACCGCTCGAGCGCCGTTCGTCGGCCCCGGCCATCCCGCCCCCGAACGGCGGCTGCCAGTCCGTCCCAGCCGACGTCGGTCGCGCCGCCCCAGTCGCCGGAGATGTCGCCCAGGGCGTCGAGTCGCGCGGTCCGGCCATCGGGCGCGACGCCGGCCGCGTTCACGCCCTGGCCGCAGATGACGACGACGCCCCAACCCCGGTCCGAACCCGCCCGCAGCGCGGCGAACGTGTCGTTGCGGAGGAGGTCCTCGCGCGCGAACCCGCGTGCCTCGAGCTGCGCGCGCAGCAGACGGACGTCGGTGGGCGTATCGGCGCCGGCGAGGCAGTACACCCCGACATCCGCTCGCTCACCGGTCGCGGGACCGGCTCGGGCATGCGCGTCCGCGACCAACGCCGCCAGCCGCTCCATCCCCCGGTCGAGGCCGACCTGCTGGTGCGAGCTCGTGAGACCACGAACGGCGGCGAGCAGGCGGCCGTCGTCGGTCACCAACGCCACGTCCGTCTTCGAGTTCCCGCCGTCGACGGCGAGGACCGTCGTCACGACAAGGCGTCCAGCCGCACGAATGACACGCCCTTCGCACGCAGTCCGTCGATGAGCGCGGGCAGCGCCAGGCCCGTGGCCCTCGCCCACGGATGGAGGAGGATCACCGCGCCGTCGCCGTGCGCGTATGCGGCATCGACGGCCTCGCGCGCGACGCCACGGCCGGTCGCCGCCGACCGCCAGTCGACCGCGTCCACGTCCCACCGCGTCTCGCGATACCCCAACCCCCGAAGCCTCCCCAGCACGCCGGGATCGTTCGTGCCCGCCCCGAACGGACAGCGGAACCAAGGCCGCGGATCCTGGCCCGTCGTCCGGCGGATCGCGCGTTCCGCGGCCTGGACGTCGTCCGCCATCCCCTTCGGGCTCAGCAACGGCATCCGGGCATGGTAGTGCGAGTGGTTCCCGACGAGATGGCCACCATCCGCGATCGATCGGGCGATCGCCGGAAAGGCCTGCGCCCAGCGTCCCTGCACGAAGAAGGAGGCCGTCGTGTCGGTCGCGGCCAACGTGGCGAGCACGCGTTCCGTGCCGCCAGGCTCGTGTCGTCGATCCGGATGTTCCGCGTCGAACGTCAGCGCGACGCGGAGCGTCACTTCTCGACCCCGGTGATGACGATCCCGCGCGTGAAGGTCCGCTGGAACACGATGAACAGCACGATCGGGACCACCATCGTCATGATGTTGCCGGCCTGGATGAAGCCCGGGTTCTGATAGTGGATGCCCTCGAACCGGGCCAGCGCGACCTGCAACGGCTGGAGGTCCTGCTCCCCGGAGAGGTAGATCAGTGGCCCGAAGAAGTCGTTCCACGAATACACGAAGTGGAAGATCGCGACCGCGACCACGGCCGGCCAGGCCTGCGGCAGGATCACCGACGTCAGGGTCTTGAACGGACCCGCGCCGTCGATCGCGGCGGCCTCGTCGAGCTCCGGCGGGATCGTCAGCAGGTACTGGCGCAGCAGGAACACGTCGTACGCGTTGGCAAAGAACGTGGGGACGAGCAGCGGCAGCCACGTGCCGACCCAGCCGAGCTTCACGAAGAGCGTGTAGGTCGGGATGAGCGTGACGGCGGAGGGCAGGAAGATGGTCGCGATCAGGACCAGCAGCATCAGGTTGCGGCCGGGGAAGCGGAACCGAGCGAGCCCGTACGCGACAAGCGTGCACGAGACCACGGTCCCGGTCATGCCGATGACCGCGATCAGCACGGTGTTGCGGAGCAGCAGCGGGAAGTCGATCAGGTTCCAGACGTCGCCGTAGTTGCTCCACTGCGGGGCGAGTTGCCAGGGTTGCTCGAGCGTCCGCCACGCCCCGACCCAGTTGATCGGTCCGGCGCCGGGATCGGCGGGATCGATGAAGTCGCTGTCCTGGCGGCCCTTGCGGATCAGGGCGAGCTCGCGGACCTGCCCGTCGATCGGCACGAGGTAGACGTCGTAGGTCTTGCCTTCGTAGTCGTATGTCGCGGGATCGGCCGGGTAGACCGGCGAGTTCAGGGCGCTCGTCTGCTCCGGGGACTTCAGGGACGTCAGGAGCGACGACAGCAGCGGCGCCAGGAACGCGGCCACCAGCACCGTCGCGAGGAACGTGATCGCGAAGGACCGCGGCCGCCGCTTCGATGGGGCGCCGCGCCGGGCCACCTCCGGGCGATCCAGGCCGGGGCGCTCGATGAGCGGTCCGAGGACGGGGTCCTCGGCGTTCTCGAGGCGACCGGCCGCGGTCACCGCATCACCTCGCGCCCGCGTAGTAGACCCACCGGCGGGAGCTCCAGAACAGCGCGAGCGTGATGACGAGGGTGACCCCGAACAGCAGCCAGGCGAGCGTCGCCCCGTACGACATCTGCTGGAACGTGAAGAAGTTCTTGTAGATGTAGAGGTTGTAGAAGAGGGTCGATCCGCCCGGTTCGCCGGTGCCGTTGTAGAGGACGAGCGGCACGAGGAAGTACTGCATCACCCCGACGACGCCGAGGATCAGCGAGTAGAAGATGACCGGCGACATCATCGGGATGGTCACGTGGCGAAGCTGGGCCAGAGCCCCGGCGCCGTCGATCTTGGCCGCGTCGTAGTACTCGGTCGGGATGCCGCGCAGCCCCGCAAGGTTGATGATCACGCCGGCACCGATGCCCCAGATCCCGGCGAAGGTCAGCGCCGGGTAGACCCAGTTCGCGTCGAACAGCCACGACGGCGGATCCGCGACCCCCACGAGCATGAGGAGCTGGTTGATCCAGCCCTGGTCGCCCAGCATCAGCTGCCAGATCAGGACACCGGCCACGAACGGGACGACGTATGGCATGAAGAAGAGGACGCGGAACAGCCCCGGGGCGATGAGGAACCGGCTGTTGAGGAGCAGCGCGATCCCGAACGGGACGATGATGGAGATCGGCAACCAGACCAGCGCGAACCGGAAGGTCACGATCAGGGACGACCAGACCTGGCGGTCCTCGAGTAGGCGCGCGTAGTTGTCGAGCCCCACGAAGGCGAGGGGTTCCTCCTGGGCAAGGGTGAAGTTGACGAACGTGAGCCCGAGTGTCGCCACCATCGGCAGGAACGTAAAGGCCAGGAAGCCCACGATCCAGGGCGACACGAAGATGAGCCCCCAGCGCGCCTCACGGCGCGCCAGGGGCGACAGACGCGGCCGGCGGAGGAGGCCGGACCGGCCGCGCGTGGCGGTGGCGACGAGACCCACCGGATCGACGGTCACGACGAGAGCCTACTGGTCCCAGGTCGCCTGCAACTGGGCCCGGAGCGCTTCGATCTCCGCATCCAGGTCGAGTCCGGGTGTGGAGCCCCACTTCGTGCGGAACTGGCCGAGGACTTCGAGGGACTCGTTGTACTTCGGCATGAACGCCTCGAAATTGGGGTTGTCGGCGAACTGGACGCTGTCCTTGGCGACCTGCCAGTCGACCTCGGCCGGGAATCCTTCGCTCTTACCGAGCGCCTCGAAGAAGGCGTCCTGATCGGCCGTTCGCGCGGGCATGCCGCCGTACAGCTGCAGGAGCTTCTGGGAGCCCTCGCCCAGCAGATAGGTCAGCGCCTGGAACGCTGCCTCGGGGTGCTTGGTCCCCTTGAGGATGCGGAACGTGTCAGCGTTGAGCGGCGAGGTCGTCGTGCCGTTGTGCGCAGGGATCGCCGCGAGGTCCCAGTCGTCGCCGGCGTCGGCGACGCCGTACGTGGTCCACAGGAAGTTGTTGCTCATGGCGACGCGGCCCGAGAAGAAGGTGTAGCCGCCGCCACTGAAGTCCTCGCTCTCGGCGACCGGCTGGGTCAGCGTGAAATTGTCCTTCCACATGCCGTCATACCAGTACTTCCAGGCGTCCTTCCAGGCGTCCGGGATGGTCACCGTGGTGCTGCCGTCGGGCGACAGTGCGCCGGCACCGAAGTAGGCACCCATGCCGCGCAGGTCGTCGCGCTGCGGGTCGAACCCGTACTGGACGATCTTCTTGGGGTCGAACCCGGCCTGGGTGGCGTCCTTGCCCGCCGAATCGACGGTCAGGATCTGGGCGAGCTGCTTGACGGTGTCGTAGTTCCAGTCGACCTGGGTCCCGTCGGGCATCGTGTACTTGTCGCCGTACTTGTGCGGGGGCAGCGCGAGCCCCGCCTCCTCGAAGAGGCTGGCCTTGTACCAGAGCATCGATGGGTAGATGGCGAACGGGATGCCTTCCTGGACCTCGCCGATCTTGTAGAAGTCGACCGCGCCCTGGTCGAACTGCGACAGGTCGTAGCCGCTGGCCGCGATCTGCGGACCAAGGTCGAGCCACTGCCCGTGGAAGGCTTCGGCGCCGCCGACGCCGACCGGCCCGACGATGTCCGGCCCGTTGCCGGACGCGATCTGGGTCGCCAGTGTGTCGCGGGCCGCGTCGTAGGTGACGACCTCGAACTTGAGCGTGATGTGCGGGAACGCCTCGGTGACGGCGGCCGCGACCTCCTCCTCCGTCGGGACCTGGGCGGGGTCTTCGCCGGTACCCAGGCAGCAGTACCAGCGCAGCTCGACCGGCTCGGCAGCGGCTGATGGGGCGCCGGCCGTGGCCGGCGCACCGGTCGCGTTGCTGGCGGGTGGGTTCGAGACCGTGCCGCCCTGGGCACACGCCGCGGCGACCAACGTCGCGGTGGAGAGCAGGGCGAACAGACGCCTGGGTTGCCTCATGGGATCCTCCTCTTCGGGTGGCCGGACACGGTGCGTGATGACGCGCGGATGACCTCCTCCTCTCCTGCCCGTCTAGCGGGCATCGACCAGCACGCCACCGCGCGTGCCCTCGGCATGTGCGATGTCGCCGGCGACGGTGGTGTCGGCTCGCACGACGATCCGCTCGATGAAGTAGCGGCTGCGGTCCCCGCGAACGAGGGTGCGGCTGAACTCGATCGGACGGCCGTCGGCCGTGTACGCGATCCCTTCGATGCGGAGTGCCGGCGTTCGACGCGGCTGGTCGAGCAAGCGCGCCTCGCGGGCGCGGAGCAGGACGGGTTCGAGGGCTTCGCGGGCACGGACGATAGGGGTGCCGTAGCGGCGCGTCAGCAGGTCGTACAGGGACTCGTGCTCCAGGTCGCTCGCCAGGAGGCCCGGGAACCGTTCGCCGGGAAGATGGACCTGTTCCAGCAGCAGGGGCTCGCCACCGGCGACCCGCAGTCGTTCCAGGTAGAGCGTCGGGGAACCCAGCTCGAGGTCGAGGGCGGAGGCGACCGACTCGCTGGCTGCCTCGGATCGGGCGGCCAGGAGCCGCGTCTCGGGATCCAGGCCGCGCCGCTGCATCTCCGCCGTGAACGAGAGCGCCTCGCTGAAGTCGCGCTCGATGCGGGGATGGAGGACGTACGTGCCGCGTCCCCGCGTGCGCTCGATCCGTCCCTGCTGGGCCAGCTCCGCGAGCGCTCGGCGGACGGTGATCAGGCTGACGCCGTAGTGTCGGGCCAGCTCGCGCTCGGGCGGGAGGCGGTCGCCCGGTCGCCTGGTCCCGTCGTCCAGTGAGCCGCGCAGGTCGAGATAGACCTGGTGGTGCATCGGGACGGGACCGAGCTCGAGACGGAAGCGTGCCATGCTGCTGGCGGCTCCTCGGTGTCTGGGACGGACGGACGACCGGGCTTGCGCGAACCGCGATTGCTGATAACGTTATAAGCAATGGTGTCAAGCCCCCGGCCCTCAGGCTGGTGGCGTGGAGGGCGGATGGGCACACGGATCACGGTCGTCGGCGGTGGCAGCACCTACACCCCGGAGCTGGTGGAGGGCTTCGCGCGCCGGGCGGCGCGCCTGCCGATCGACGAGCTGGTGCTGCTCGACACGGACCCCGACCGGCTGGAGGTCGTGGGCGGGCTCGCCCAGCGGATGCTGGACAAGCTCGACTGGACGGGTCGCCTGCTGCTGACCGCCGATCGGGATGCCGCACTCGACGGCGCCGATTTCGTCCTGTTCCAGTTACGGGTCGGCGGTCAGGCGGCGCGGCTCGTCGACGAGACGCTCCCGCTTCGGTTCGGGGTCATCGGGCAGGAGACGACGGGTGCCGGCGGCTTCGCCAAGGCGATGCGGACGGTGCCGGTCGTGCTGGAGCTCGCCGAGCTCGTCGGGCGGCGCTCCGCCCCCGATGCCTGGATCGTCGACTTCACCAATCCTGTCGGCATCGTCACCCAGGCCCTGCTCGACGAGGGTCATCGGGCCATCGGGCTGTGCAACGTCGGCATCACCCTGCAGCGCCGGATGGCGGCCCACTTCGGGGTCGCGCCCGAACGGGTCGAACTGGAACACGTCGGGCTCAATCACCTGACCTGGGAGCGCGCGGTCCGGGTGGACGGCGTCGACCGGCTGCCCGAACTGCTCTCCGCGCACGCCGAGCTCCTCGCCGCCGAGCTCCGCCTGCCGGCGGACATGATCCGGATGATCGGGGCCATCCCGTCCTACTACCTGCGCTACTACTACCTCACGAAGACGGTGCTCCAGGAGCAGCAAGCGGGACATACCCGGGCCCGGGACGTCATGGACATCGAGGCCCGCCTGCTCGAGCTGTATCGCGACCAATCCCTGGCCGAAAAGCCGGCGCTCCTCGACGACCGCGGGGGCGCCTTCTACAGCGAGGCCGCCGCCCAGCTCATCGCGTCGTTGCACGACGGCGCCGGGGACATCCAGGTCGTCGACGTCCGCAACGATGGTGCGATCCCGGACCTTGCCGACTCGGCCGTGGTCGAGATCCCCGCCCGGATCGATCGCGACGGCGCGCATCCCGTGCCCCTGACGCCGCTGGCGCCCGAGCAGCGCGGTCTGGTCCAGGTCGTGAAGGCGTACGAGGAGCTGACCGTCGCCGCGGCACGCACGGGTGATCGTGTGCTGGCCGAGCGGGCCCTCAGCGCGAACCCGCTGGTCGGCGCCGAGATCGCCCGTCCCTTGCTCGAGGCGATCCTCGAGGGTGACCGCGAACACCTCGTGCGTTTCGCGACGGTCTGACGCCGACGCGAAACGAAGGTGCAAGGCACCGGGGCCGAGCGCGTGACCGCGTGATCCGGCGCGATGGGGCATGCTGTGGCGCGTGTCCGCCTCCTACCAGTCCCACGCCTACCCCATCGAACGCCGTCCGCCGCCCCGTCGCTCGACGGCCGGCTGGATCGCGATCATCGTGTTCGGATTCCTCGCCGCCGTCGGCCTCCTCGGGGCGGTCGCGGTGCTGGCGGTCTACGGCGCGCTGACCAGGGACCTCCTCGATCCGGCCAAGCTGACCAAGTACGACCTGCCCGAGGAGACGGTCCTCCTCGATCGCACGGGCGAAGTGGAACTGGCCCGATTCGGCGAGTTCAAGCGCGACGTCGTGACCTTCGAAGAGATTCCGCCGATCCTCCTGGACGCGACGACCGCGATCGAGGACAAGACCTTCTGGGAGAACGCGGGCTTCGACCCCGTGGCCATCATCTCGGCCGGGCTCGACTCCTTGCGTGGCAACAGCCGTGGCGCATCGACGATCACCCAGCAGCTGGTTCGGGCGCGGCTGCTCGACGACGAGTTGCTGCAGGACGAGGACCGCACGATCGAGCGCAAGCTCAAGGAGATCATCCAGTCGATCCGCGTGACGCAGCACTTCGGGGCGCAGGGAGACGAGGGCAAGGAGGCGATCATCACCGCCTACCTGAACCAGATCTACTACGGCAACCAGAGCTATGGCGTGAAGGCCGCGGCCCGCTCGTACTTCGGGAAGGAGCTCGCGGACCTTACCCCCGGCGAGGCCGCGATCCTGGCGGCCCTGCCCAAGTCGCCCTCGAACTACGACCTGGTGCGCAACGCGAACGAACAGTGCGACGAATCGCCGCCCGAAGGCGAGCCCTGCCCGGCAGCGGCCAGCCACCTCATCGTGCCGCCGGACACGGTCATCCTCCAGCGACGCGACCAAGTCCTGGAGCTCATGGCCGAGGACGACCGGACGCCGATCTCCAAGGACGAGTACAGCGACGCCGAGCTCACCGCCGACATCGGCAAGGAGGTCGAGGTCGTTCGCCAGACCGTGCCGCGCTGGAAGGCACCGCACTTCGTGTGGGCCGTTCGCGACGAGCTGACGCTCAAGCTGTGCGGTGAGGAGAACCCGACCTGCGAGGTCCTCGACCAGGGCGGGCTGCGCGTGACCACGACCGTCGACCTCGACATCCAGTCGATCGCCGAGCGCTGGGTCAAGGTCGCGACGATCGTCCCCCACCGGGCGGATCCGGAGGCGGCCGCCGAGGCGCTCGACCTGCGGTATCGGCCGTGGATGCGCAACCTCGAGGACAAGAACGTCCGCAACGGCGCCCTCGTGGCCGTCGACTACCAGACCGGTGAGCTGATCGCCTATGTCGGGTCCGCCGAGTATTACGCCCGCCAGAGTCGTCCCGAGTTCCAGCCGCAGTACGACGTGATCGGGCAGGGCTTCCGCCAGCCGGGCTCGGCCTTCAAGCCGTTCAACTACGTGGTCGGGATCGACGACGGGGTCATGACCGCCGGCGACATGTTCATGGACGTCGGCACCGACTTCGGCGGGGGCTACACACCGAACGACGCCGACAATCGGGAGCGGGGTCCCGTCCGTCTGCGCAGCGCCCTCCAGTTCTCCCTCAACATCCCGGCGGTCAAGGCGATGGCCGTCAACACGCCCGACCACGTCTTCGCGAGGTCGAAGGACTTCGGCATGACCTTCCAGCGCGAGACGACCGATGCCGGTCTGGCCCTGGCGCTTGGCGTTGCCGAGACCCGGCCGCTCGATCTCGTGTCCGCCTACGGGACTTTGGGCAACGGCGGCCGGCGGATCCCACCGACCACGATCCTCGCGGTGAAGGACCGGGCGGGCAACGATGTCGCGGATCCGTACACGCCGCCCGAAGGCACCCAGGTCGTCAGCCCGCAGGCGGCGTGGATCGTCACGGACATCCTCAACGGCAACACCGCCCCTCGCATCAACCCGTTCTGGGGCGAGTTCGCCCTGGAGGGACCGGGCGGCGACCGGCGGCCCGCGACGCTCAAGACGGGCACGAACAACGACGCCAAGGACCTCAATGCCTACGGCTACATCGCGCCACCGACAGAGGCCGGCCGAGAATCGGGGGCATATGCGCTCGCCGTGGGGGCATGGAACGGCAACAGCGACAACACGGCGGCCTCGACCGCCGACGCGCCGGTCTTCTCCATCGATATCTCGACGTACGTCTGGCAGGGCTTCCTGCAGGAGGCGACGGCCGAGTGGGAGATCACGAACTTCGAGCGGCCTGCCGAGGGCCTCACCCAGGTCGCGATCGACCCGTTCACCGGCCTACTCCCGGCGGAGGGCGGCGACAGCGTCGAGGAATGGTTCATCGGCGACAGCGCGCCGGACGCGCGGGTCGAAGCCGACACCTGTGGGGAGAAGGTGCTGACGGTCGCCGGCCACGAGGACAAGTTCGACAACTGGCTCGAGGCGGACCGCGACTGGATCGCGCGTGCGGAGCGCGGCCCCGGCACTCGCGGCGGTCCCGATAACAATCCGACGCAGTACTTCTACAACAACCAGTTCAACCCGTACGGGCGGACGTGGGGCGTCATCGTCGGGGGGAACGGCTGCGGTTCCCCGGCCCCGTCGCCCTCGTGCTTCGTCGTCCCGACCCCCGATCCGAGTGGCGTCGTCCCGTCGTTCGCCGTACCGTCGCCGAGCGGTTCCGAGATCGCGGCGATCCCGTGCCCGACGGCGTCGCCGACGGAGAGCCCATCGGTGGAGCCCAGCGTGACGCCCGAGCCACCCGAGGACACCCCGGAGCCGACCCCGCCACCCGACCCGGAGCCGACGCCCGAGCCCGAGCCGACACCGGAGCCGGAGCCGACACCCGATCCGACACCCGAGCCCGAGCCGTCGGCCGCGGCCGAGCCAGCCGGCGCCTCGACACCACCCTGACGTCGCCCGCCGCCTCGCCACCGACCGGCGCCGTGATCATCGAGCTGCGCGACGCGAGCGTCCGCCGCGCTGGTCGGACGATCCTCGGACCGCTCGATTGGCAGGTCCGCGACGGCGAGCGTTGGGTCGTCCTCGGGCCGAACGGCAGCGGCAAGACCACCCTCCTGTCGGTCGCGTCAATGAACCTGTGGCCCACGACCGGGACGGTCGACGTCCTCGGCGAGCGGTACGGCCGCACGGACGCGCGTGAGCTGCGCCGACGGGTCGGGTTCGCCGGGAGCGCCATCGAGGCAGCGATGCGCCCGGACCTGGCGCCCGTGACGCTGATCATGACCGCACGGCACGGGGCGTTCGAACCCTGGTGGCATGTGTTCGAGGGTGCCGACCGCGACCGCGCCAGGGAGCTCGGCGAACGGATGGGGCTCGCCGGCCACCTCGACCAGGCATTCGGGACCTTGTCCGCGGGCGAGCGACGCCGAACCTCGATCGCCCGGGCGCTCATGCCTGACCCGGACGTGCTCGTGCTCGACGAGCCCATGGCGAGCCTCGACCTCGCGGCGCGCGAGCGGCTGCTGGCCGATCTGGAAGTACTCGCGGGCGAGTCTCGGCCGCGCGTCCTGATCCTCGTCTCTCACCATCTCGAGGAGATCCCGCGTGGCTTCGGGCACGCGCTCGTCCTCGCAGGGGGTCGTGCCCTCGCCGCCGGCCCGATCGAGTCCGTCCTGTCCGACCAGGTCCTCGGTGACGCCTTCGGGCTGCCGCTCACGGTCGAGCGGACCGACGGCCGGTGGACGGCTCGGATGCGGCGGGCCGAGCGACCCGGCAAACACGGCGACACGCGAATGTCACGTGTTCGGCGCAGGATGCGGGGGTGAGTACCTCCGCCTCAGCCATCACGCCGGCGCGCGTCGCGCGTCCCGCGAACCTTCGCCTCCTCGCCGCCGTCGCCGGCACGGCCGCGGCGGGCCTCGCGCTCGGTGTCTCCGAGGCGATCGCCGCGCTGCTGGCCGGCGCCTCGTCGCTCGTCGCCGCCGTCGGCCAGGTGGTCATCGACCTCCAGCCACCGGGCGCGAAGGACTTCGTCGTCGCGCTGTTCGGCACGAACGACAAGCTGGCGCTCGAGATCATCGTCGTCCTGGCCGCGCTGGGCATCGGGGCGGGCCTCGGCGTGCTCGCGCTCCGCCGCTTCATCGCCGCGGCATCGGGGTACGCCGCCTTCGGCGTGCTCGGGTTCGCGGCTGCCCTCGGCGACCCGCTCGCGAACCCCGCCATCGTCGCGGTCCAGGCGGCGGTGTCGGTCGGGATCGCCCTCCAGACCCTGAGCTGGCTCCTTGCGCATGCACCGACCACGGCCGACGCCGGGCTCGACCCCGGACAGCGATCGGACCCGGCCCGGCGCTCATTCCTGCTACGGACGGGCGCGGTCGGCCTGTCCGCGCTCGTCGTGGGCGTCGGTGGGCGGAGCCTGCTCGACCGCTCCCGGACGGCCCCGATCACGGCGGGTGAGCTGCCACCCGCAGCGGACACGGTGCCGCCCCTCGCGGTCGGGGCGGACCTCTCGCCCGCGACACCCGGGCTGACGCCGATCGTCATCCCGAACGAGCGCTTCTACCGCATCGACACCGCACTGCTGGTCCCGAGCGTCGATGTCGCCATGTGGAGCCTGCGCGTCCACGGTCTCGTGGAGCGTGAGACCACGCTCACCTGGGAGGAGCTGCTCGCGCTCCCGATGTTCGAGCAGTACGTGACCATCGCGTGCGTCAGCAACGAGGTCGGTGGCGACCTCGTCGGGAACGCCAAGTGGACGGGGGTCCGGCTGCGCGACGTGCTCGATATCGCGGGTGTCTCGTCGTCGGCCACCCAGCTCGTCGGCCGATCGGTCGACGGGTTCACGGCCGGGATGCCGACGGCGTGGATCATGGACCCCGAGCGCGAGCCCATGATCGCCGTCCAGATGAACGACGAGCCGCTGCCACCGGCGCACGGCTATCCGGCCCGGCTCATCGTGCCGGGGCTGTACGGCTACGTGTCGGCGACGAAGTGGCTCTCGGAGCTCGAGCTCACGACCCTCGACGGTTTCGACGGCTACTGGATCCCGCTCGGCTGGTCCAAGGAAGCCCCGATCCTCACCCAGTCGCGCATCGACACGCCCCGTGGCTCTGTCGCGGCGGGGCGCGTGCCGATCGCCGGCATCGCCTGGGCGCCGGATCGCGGCATCGCCAAGGTCGAGGTCGGTATCGACGGCGTGTGGCACGAGGCCGATCTGTCGACCCCCATCTCCGATGCGACCTGGGTCCAGTGGGTCGCGGCCTGGGACGCAGCCCCCGGCCGGCATACGATCAGCGTCCGGGCCACCGACGGGGCGGGCGTGGTCCAGGAAGAGATCTCCTCGCGGCCCGCCCCGGACGGGGCCCGCGGCTGGCATACCATCGAGGTCGGGGTGTCCTGACCGCCGGGCGGGTCTGACCAGAAATCGGTATAGAGTCCCTGCTATGCCGCGACGCCGATACGTCTTCGATCCACCCGAGCGATTCGTCGCGGGCACGATCGGCGATCCGGGCAATCGGACGTTCTTCCTTCAGGCGCGCGATGGTGGACGCGTGGTCTCCGTCGCCCTCGAGAAGGTCCAGGTCGCGGTGCTGGCCGAACGGCTCGGCGACCTGCTCGGCGAGCTCGAGCGACGTGGCGTCCCGCACGGCGGCGTCGAGGCCATGTCCCGCGACGAGATCGCTGGGGCGGCCGTCGACGACGACGCCGCACCGCTCGACGAGCCGCTCGTCGAGGCGTTTCGTGCGGGCTCCCTGACCCTCGGCTGGGACCCCGACGCGGAGCGCGTGCTCCTGGAGGCCCGTGCCCAGGACGAGGACGGCGAGGCCATCGACCCCGACGAGGACGACGACGAGGACGAGGACGGTCCGGACCTGCTCCGCGTGCGTCTTACCGCGGACGCCGCGCGCTCGTTCGTGGCTCGTGCGGCTCGCGTCGTGGCGGGCGGTCGGCCACCGTGCCCCCTGTGTGGCGCCCCGCTCGATCCGCGCGGCCACATCTGCCCGCGTCGCAACGGCCACTACGTCAACTAGCCGGGTAAGCAGGTCAGGTGACGGATCGCGCCGCGACCCTAGAGGTGCTGCGCGACGGCGTGATCGATGTCGTCGGGCGGGTCATCGGCTCGAGTAACAACGCGCTGCTAGTCACGGTGGCGTGTCCGGGACCCGGGCCGCTCGAGGAGCTGGCGGCGATCTACAAGCCGACCGCCGGCGAGCGCCCGCTCGATGACTTCCCCGACGGCACCCTGACGCGGCGCGAGGTCGCAGCGTGGTACGTCTCCGAGGCGACGGGCTGGGACATCGTCCCGCCGACCGTGCTCCGGGACGGGCCGTTCGGCGAGGGGATGCTCCAGGCGTACGTGGAGCCGGACCCCACCGTGGACGTCGTCGAGCTGATCACGAGCGCCGATCCGAGGCTGCGGCGGATGGCGGTGTTCGACGCGGCCGTCAACAACACCGACCGCAAGGGTGGCCACATCCTGCCGGTCGACGGCGGCCGTCACACCCACGGGGTCGACCACGGGGTGTGCTTCTCGCCGGTGCCGAAGCTGCGGACCGTGCTGTGGGCCTGGCGCGGTCAGCCGCTGGCGCCCGATGAGCTCGATGGCCTCCGGCGGATCCGCGAGGGGCTCGACGGGGAGCTCGGAGAGACGCTGCGCACGCTGCTCGGGCGGGCCGAGGTGCGCGCCACGATCCGGCGTGTCGACGCGTTGCTGGCGAGCGAGCGCTTCCCGCTCCCCTCACCGACCTGGCCGGCCATCCCTTGGCCGCCGTTCTAGGCGGTGGACGGTCGACGGCGAGGTCCGCGAATCGGACCTCGCCGTTTGAGCATCGGACGAGCTAGGCCCTCCCGAAGACCGCCTTGATGCTGGGCTGCCACAGGTAGTACAGGATGATCGCGGCGATCGCGATGCTGATGATCTGGCCGGAGATGTCCCCGCCACTGACGATCGTCAGCACCGAAAGGACGAGGCTGATGATCTGCAGGGCCACGCCGAGGGTCCAGGCCCACGGCTGCAACGTCCACGCGCCATAGGCAAAGGCCAGGCTGGCGACGCCGGACGCAAGCAGCAGGATGCCGAAGATGGCCCCCATTCCGAACAGGGCCGCCTCCCCGGTTGACGCGGCTCCGAATCCGCCGAGTCCCACCAGGGCGATGCCTCCGAGGATGCTCAGGACACCACCGATGGCCGACAGGACCGCGAGGATGGTGATACCCGTGGGGCGTGCCATGCCCGACCTGGGGGCTGGGCTCGATGGCGGGGGGGTGATCGGGTCAGTCATCTGGTGCTGTGCCTCCCTCTCCGTTCCCACCCGCACGTATGGCGGGCGGCGAATGGACGCATCGTAGTCCCTTCGTCCGAGGCCGCAAGCGGCATTTCGTCATCGGCCGTGCAGGCTGGGTGCAGGCTGCGGCGCTACGATCGGTCCGATGCCCACCTTCGACGCGGACGCGCTCCTCGCCGACCTGGAGCCCGCCCAGCGTGAGGCGGTGACCGCGATCCGCGGGCCACTCTGCATCCTCGCGGGAGCTGGGACGGGCAAGACCCGCGTGATCACCCGTCGCGTGGCGTGGGCGCTCGGCACGGATGCGGTTCGGCCGTCGGACGTGCTGGTCGTCACGTTCACGGACAAGGCGGCGACCGAGATGCGCGAGCGACTGGCTGCCCTCGGGCGGAGGGGCGTGTCGGCCTTCACGTTCCATGCCGCGGCCCTGCGCCAGCTCAGGCACTTCTGGCCCCGCATCCGCGGTAGCGATCTGCCCGGGATCCTCTCGTCCAAGGCCTCGCTCCTCGTCCCACTGGCACGCTCGCTTCCCGGCGGCTATCGCTACCTGGCCGTCCGCGATCTCGCGGCCGAGATCGAGTGGGCCAAGGCGCGTCGCATCGCGGCGGCCGACTACGTTGACGGGGTGGCCAAGGTCGGGCACGCCGGCCCCATGCCGCCGGACCTCATGGCTCGGCTGTATCGGGATTACGAGAGGGCCCGCGACCGGGCCGGCCTCATCGATTTCGAGGACATGCTCGCGATGACCGTGGAGCTCATCGAGGGCGACGACGCCGTCGCGGCCGAGGTGCGTGCACGCTATCGATGGTTCTCGGTCGACGAATACCAGGACACGAACCCGCTGCAGCAGGCGCTCCTCGACGCCTGGCTGGGCGGTCGCGATGACCTCGCCGTCGTCGGCGACGAGGACCAGACGATCTACACGTTCACTGGAGCCACCAGCGATTACCTGACGGGCTTCCCGGCTCGATATCCGGATGCGAGGGTCGTTCGGCTGGAGAGCAATTTTCGCTCGACGCCGCAGGTGCTGGGCCTCGCGAATCGCGTGCTGGCGGCGGGACGCTCGGCGAGCGACGAGCGCGCGCCTGGGGTGGTGGCGCGACCCGAGAAGCGGCTCCTGCCCACGCTCGAAAGCGGGCCATCCCCGCATGTGGCCGGGTTCGAGACCGACGAGCGGGAGCTGGCGGGCATGACGACCGAGATCCGCCGACTCGCACACGAGGGCACGGACCACGGCGCCATGGCGATCCTCGTGCGTACCAACGCGCAGCTGCCCGCAATCGAGGCGGGCCTCGGCGCGGCCGGGATCCCGTTCCACGTCCGTGGGGAGCGGTTCTTCACCCGACCCGAGGTCCGCCGCGCGATGCGGGTCGCCGCGACGCTGGGGGAGCCTGCCGCCGCCCGTCGGGTGGCCGAGACCGGCGACGCGTTGCGATCGCCCGCCGACCCAGACGATGAAGCGGTTGGCGGCTTGCCGTCCCGGTTGGCCGCGGCGTTCGCGCGGCAGCTCGGTGTCCGGCGCGAGGACATTCCCGAGGGCGACGCCGCGCGGGAACGACACGCAGCGGTCGTGACGCTCCTCGAGTTGGCCGGTGATCTCGCCGGGCGCGACCCGAACGCCGATATCGGAACCTACCTCGCCGAGGTCGAGCGCCGCGCCGCGGCGGAGTCGGGCGGGGCGATCGACGGCGTCGAACTCCTGACATACCACCGCGCCAAGGGACTCGAGTGGGAGGCCGTCTTCCTGCCCGCGCTCGAGGAGGGAACTCTGCCGATCCGCCAGGCCACGGAACCGGGCGAACTCGCCGAGGAACGGCGGCTCCTCTACGTCGGGATCACCCGGGCACGCCGCCACCTGTGGCTGTCATGGGCGCGACGGCGGACCGCGGCCACCGGCCGAGAGGGCCGGCGCAGCCGCTCGCGCTTCCTGGACGGTCTCGTGCCGGCGCTCCATCGGGATGTCAGGGTCATCGCGCCGGAGCCGAGACAGCGGGTCGCCGCGGGCGACCGCTCGCCACTCTCCAACGCGCTCCGGGAATGGCGCACGGCCCGCGCCCGAACGGACGCCGTGGCACCGTTCATCGTCTTCCACGACAGCGCCATCGAGGCCATCGCCGACCGACGCCCGAGGACCATCCCGGAGCTGCGCCGCGTGCCGGGCATCGGGCCGACGAAGCTCGATCGCTATGGCGAGGAGATCCTCGCGATCGTCAGCCGCGCGGACGAGCCGCCCCCGGACGATGGTCCGCGTTGACCGAGGACACCGTTCTGCGGTATCGTTCACAAGTCACCGATCTGCGGCGACACCCGGTCGAGCGCCTCGAACCACGGACGCACCCGGCACGCAACGCGGATCACCAGACCGTTCCGGCCCCCATCTCGGGCTGTCCAGAGCGGAGCAACCATCGGCCGCGGCCCAGGCTCCAGATCGCCTGTGGCGCGCCAGAAAGCAACACGAGTTTCCGAACCATGATGTCCCGTTCCACCACCACGACCCTTGCCGGTCGAGCCAGTTCCATGCGCCGCTTGCGGCGCCGCACGTCGGTCGCCAACACCGGCTCGCGGATCTTCTGCGGCACCAACGGGTGCCCAAGCTTCCTCGAGGTCGATCCGACCACGGGTCTCGCGACCTGTGCGATCTGCGGCTTCACCCGGCGGACGCACTGACCCGCGGCTTCGTGCCGCTGATCCGCGCGACGACGTCGCTCAACCGACCCCCCCGCGACCACGTCGCGCCGGCCGGGATGATCGCCACCGCCCCGCGCTGACGCGCCATCCTGCGGAGATGACCCAGACCCGCCCGCTCGATCGCGCTCGTCTCGCGCGCCTGCTCGCCGACGAGACGGCGCGCTTCGCCACCGCCCACCCGCGTTCGGGGGCGCTCCACGAGCGTGCTCGGGGATCGCTGCTCGATGGCGTCCCGATGAACTGGATGGTGCGGTGGGCCAGCCCCTTTCCACTGTTCGTGGACGAGGCGTCGGGCGCCCGGTTCAGCTGCGTCGACGGCCACGAGTACACCGACTTCTGCCTTGGCGACACCGGGGCGATGGCCGGTCACGGGCCGGCCCCGACCCTCGCGGCCGTCGAGCGCCAGCTGCGCCGCGGGATCACCCACATGCTTCCCACGGAAGACGCCATCTGGGCCGGCGAGGAGCTTGCCCGCCGATTCGGATTGCCCGCCTGGCAGTTCACCCTGTCGGCCACCGACGCGAACCGGTTCGCACTCCGTCTGGCGCGCCACATCACCGGCCGCAGCAAGGTCGTCGTCCACGACCACTGCTACCACGGCTCGGTGGATGAGGCCATCGCGCTGCTCGGCGAGGACGGCCGGGTCGTCCCGGTCGGCGCCTCCATCGGACCGCAGGTGGATGTCGAACAGACAACCCGCGTGGTCCACTTCAATGACGTCGACGGCCTCGCCCGCGCGCTCGAGGACGGGGACGTCGCCGCAGTGCTCATGGAGCCTGCACTCACGAATGTCGGGATCGTCCTGCCCGAACCCGGTTATCACGATGCGGTCCGCGACTTGACCCGACAGACGGGCACCGTGCTCATCAACGACGAAACGCACACGATCTGCGCGGGCCCGGCCGGGGCGACCGGAGCCTGGGGCCTGCGGCCCGACATGCTGGTCATCGGCAAGACGATCGGGGGTGGCATCCCCGCCGCCGCCTACGGGATGAGCCGGGAGATCGCCGACCGGGTCAGCGCCTCGATCCCGGTGGATGACGCCGATGTCGGCGGGATCGGCGGCACGCTGGCGGGGTACGCCCTATCGCTTGCGGCCGTCCGGGCCACGCTCGGCGACGTCCTGACCGACGCGGCGTTCGAGCGGATGCTGCCACTCGGGGCGCGCTGGGCCGACGGCGTCGATCGAGTGCTGCGCGCGCACGACGTCCCGTGGCACGTCACGAGGCTTGGCGCGCGCGCCGAGTATCACTTCATGCCCGCGCCACCACGCACCGGTGCCGAGCAGGCAGCCAACGGCGATCGCGAGCTGGAGCGGTTCCTGCACCTGTGGGCGATGAACCGGCAGATCCTCATGACCCCGTTCCACAACATGGCCCTCATGTCGCCCATGACCACCGAACGCGACGTCGATCGTCACACCGACGTCTTCGAGGAGGCCGTCAGCGCATTGTTCGACTGAGGGTCGCGTCCGATCGCGGGGCCTTGACGCTACGTCCTGGCGGGGCCAGCATCGGCGACAACCATTCCTGCCCCCAGAGGAGAGGACCCCATGACCGACCCGACGCGTGATCCAACCAACGCTGCGGAAGATGCGGCCGACACCGTCGGCGATGCCGCGAGCGAAGCGGCGGACACGGCGGGCGACACGGCCAGAGCGGCCAGCGACGCGGCCTCCGACGCAGCGGCCAGGACTGCCGCGGCCGCGGCCAGTGCCGGCGAGAGCGCGGGGGAGGCCGGCGGCGGCCTGATCGATCGCATCAAGAAGCTCTTCGGCGGTTGAGCGCCCTCAACCGCTAGCGGCGTCGGCGTCCTCGCCCCGCGCGGCCCGCGCCAACCGGTCGAGTTCCGCCGCGAGGTCCAGTGGCTGACGGTGCTGCCGAAACGTCGGTGCCTCCGCGTTCAGGCGCGCGATCGCGGCGTTCGCCGCCGTCACGATCCGAGCCAGCTCGTCCCGCGCCCGGGCAAGACCGTGCTCGTCCAGTCGCGGAGCGCGGGCGAACAGACGGAGGAGCTCGTCGAGCATGGCTCTGGCGGCCTTGTCGGATTCGATCCATGGTGGCGCAGCGCCCGCATTGCGCAGCATCCGGTGCGCGAGGGCCCAGTCGCCCGCCGCCGAATCGTCCTCGAGCGGCAAGCGGGCACCCTGGTGCGGCAAGCGGTCGAACGCGCCGTCCTCGATCGCTTCGCGGATCTGCCGCTCGACGAGCGTCTCACGCACGCCTTCCCGTGACGGCCGGGCGGGGTCCGGCTGCTCCGGATCCCTGCCGATCCCGCTCATACCCCGAGCGTATCCCATCGCCGTGACAGGCAAGGTGGCGCGGCCTCCGACTATCGTTGCGGGGTGCAGCTGATCGATGGACGACCGGTGTTCGCCGCCACGGACCTGGTCGCGTACCTCGCCTGCGAGCACCTGACGCAGCTCGAACGCGCCGCGCTGGCCGATCTCGTGAAGCGGCCGATGCGCGACGACCCGGAGCTCGACATCATCCGAAGGCGTGGGTTCCAGCACGAGGCGCGATATCTGGCCGACCTCGAGGCCGACGGCCGGACCACGGTCAAGGTCGACCTCGACGGTTCGATCGAGGATCGCGGGGACCAGTTGCGGGCTGCGGCCGCGGAAACCGTCGCGGCGATGGCCGCCGGCGCCGACGTGATCTACCAGGCCACGTTCTTCGATGGGACCTGGCGCGGACACGCGGATTTCCTCCTGCGCGTCGACGACGCCGAGCGCCCATCGGTGTGGGGCGCCCACCACTACGAGGTCGCGGATACCAAGCTCGCGCGACACGTCAAGGCGAGCGCGATCCTGCAGATCTGCTCGTATGTCGATCAATTGGAACGGATCCAGGGCGTCAGCCCGGAGTGGTTGCACGTCGCCCTTGGCGGCTCGGCGCGCACGGTGGAGCGGCTGCGTGTCGACGACTACATGGCGTACTACCGAAGCGCCAGGGACCGGTTCCTGGCGACGATGGCGGACGAGATGCCGGCCACGTACCCGCCGGCGGAGACGTATCCCGAGCCGGTCGACCACTGCGACGTCTGCCGCTGGGCGGCCGAATGCGTGAAGCGCCGCCGCGACGACGATCACCTCAGCCTCGTCGCCGGCATCAGCGGTCGGCAACGTCGGGCCCTGCAGGGTCGCGACGTCGCGACGCTGGAGTCCCTTGGCGAACTGACCCTGCCGATGGAGCCGCCCCTCGAGGGGACGAGCCCTGGTGCGCTCAGCCGCGTCCGCGAGCAAGCCCGCATCCAGCTCGAGGGGCGCCGGGACGGCCCGCGGTACGAACTGTTTTTCCCTGATGCGGGTCAGCCGCTCGAGGTGGAACGAGGGCTGGCGAGCCTGCCGGCGCCATCGCCGGGCGATCTCTTCTTCGACATCGAAGGCGATCCCTACGCATTCGACGACGGGCTGGACTACCTGTTCGGGGTCCTCGATGTCGAGGGCCGGTTCGTGGCGATCTGGTCACGCGACGCGACCGGCGAGTTCACGCTCGATGCCGAGCGGCGGGCCTTCGAGGAACTGATGGACCTTTTCATGGCACGCCTCGCGGCCTACCCCGACATGCACATCTACCACTACGCCCCGTACGAGCCGACCGCGCTGAAGCGGCTGATGGGTCGCTACGGCACGCGCGAAGACGAGGTGGACCAGCTCCTCCGCAAGGGCGTCCTGGTCGACCTGCTGCGCGCGGTCCGGCAGTCCCTGCGCGCCTCGGTCGAGAGCTACTCGATCAAGAAGATGGAGCAGTTCTATGGCTTCGAGCGCGAGATCGACCTGCGCGACGCTGGCAGCAGCATCGTCGCGTTCGAGGAATGGCTGGAACTCGGCGAGGGCGAGCGGCCGGCGTCGACCCATCTCGAGCGGATCGAGCGCTACAACCGCGACGACGTGGTCAGTAACATCAGGCTGCGCGATTGGCTCGAGGATCGACGGATCGAACTGGCCGAGCGGACCGGGCTCGACGTCCCGAGGCCGGCCGAGCGCGAGGCCCAGATCTCGGACGAGCTGTTCGCGATGGCGGCCCGCGTGGCCGCGCTCGTCCAGCGGCTCGCCGATCCCGCCGAGGTCTCGACGGATCCCGCCGAGCGATCCCCCGAAGAGCACGCGCGCTGGCTGCTCGCCCAGCTCCTCGGATGGCACCGGCGCGAGGACAAGGCGATGTGGTGGGAGTTCCATCGACTGCTGGACCTCAGCCCGGAGCAGCTGGTCGACGAGGACGATCCCATCGGACTGCTGACGCCGGTCGGCCCGGTCGACGACGAGCGCAAGGGCAAGCAGATCTGGCGCTACGCCTTCCCGGCCCAGGACTTCGACGTCTGGCGAGGCGACGCGTTCGATCCGGACCGGAAGGCGGAACGCCCTGGCGCGAGCCCCTGGGACTGGCTGGCCGGCGAGGTCGTGGCGATCGATGCAGCCAACCTCACGGTCGACATCCGCCGGGAGCTCGAGTCGGCCCATCCGCGCGCCGTCGTGCCGCTCCCATGGTTCCGGGCGGCGGCCCACCAGGAGCGCCTCATCGAGATCGGCGAGTGGGTCGCCGAACACGACATCGACGCCGCGGGTCCCCATCGTGCGGCGCGCGACCTCCTGATGGGTCGGCTGCCGCGCGCCGGGCAACCGCCGGGGACTGCGCTTGCCACCGACGACGAATTGGACCTCGCCGCAGCGCGGCGCATCGTCACGAAGCTGGACCAGACGGTGCTCGCCATCCAGGGACCACCGGGCTCGGGCAAGACCTACAGCGGCGCCCGGATGATCTGCACGCTGCTCGCGAGCGGGAGGCGCGTCGGGATCACCGGCACCAGCCACAAGGTCATCGGCAACCTGCTCCGCGCGGTGCTCGCTGCCGCCGCGGACGAGGACGTCGATGTCCGGCCGGTCCAGCACGGGTCGGCGGAGCAGGTGCTCGCGGACGAGCGGGTCGTCCGCGCGAAGAACGCTGACGACGTGCGCTCCCGACTCGACGATGGCCGGGCGAATCTCGCCGCCGGGACGTCGTGGTTATGGGCGTCCTCGAAGTTGAGCGGCGGCGTCGACGTCCTGTTCGTGGACGAGGCCGGCCAGATCTCGCTGGCCAATGTCCTCGCGATGTCCCAGGCGGCCGATAGCATCGTCCTGCTGGGCGACCCGCAGCAGCTCGATCAGCCGCTCAAGGGGTCGCATCCGCCCGGAGCGGATCGCTCGGCGCTCGGCCATGTGCTCGGCGACAACGCGACGATCCCGAGTGAGCGAGGGCTGTTCCTCGAGACCACATGGCGCCTGCACCCGGCCTTGTGCGAATTCACGTCAGAAGCCTTCTATGACGACCGTCTGGAGTCGGAGCCGCATCTGCACATCCAGCGCCTCGAAGCGACCGACGCTGCTCTCGACGGGGTGGGGCCTCGGATCGTCTCTCATCCGACATCCGGCGCCGACAACGAGTCGGCTGAGGAGGCCGAGGTCGTCGCCGGCCTGGCGCGGTCGCTCGTCGAGGGCGGCGCCACATGGGTCGACGAGCACGGCGTCGGTCGGCCCGTGGGCTGGGATGATGTACTCATCGTCGCCCCGTACAACGCCCAGGTCGGCGCGATCAAGCGTCGCCTGCCAGAAGAGGCCCGGGTCGGGACCGTCGACAAGTTCCAGGGCCAGGAGGCGCCCATCAGCTTTTACTCGATGACGACATCCAGCCCGGAGCTCGCACCACGCGGGATGGACTTCCTCTACAGCCGCCACCGGCTCAACGTCGCGACGTCGAGAGCACGATGTGTTGCCGTCGTCGTCGCCTCCCCCGACCTGCTGCGCGTCCGTGCCCGAACGCCGGAACAGATGCGACTCGCCAATGCGTTCTGCCGCTTCGCGGAACTCGCGTCGAAGCCACCGGAACCGGCGCGACTGCCCGCTCCCCGGATGGAGGTCTTGACGCTCGGCCTCGTATGACCGGCCGCTATCATCGCCGCCTATGACTACCGCGTTGCCGCCAACCGAGCTCGAACGCCTCCGGCGGCGGACCGTGTGGGCGCTCGTGGCGGGCGTCGCCCTGGGGAGTACCGGCCACATCGCCGCCGTCACGGTCGCCACGATCGCCGCGAAGGCCATCGCCGGATCGAGTGCCTGGAGTGGCGCGCCGGGGGCGGCCGTCGTCCTCGGCGCGGCCGTCGGCGCGGTGGCGCTCTCGCAGTCGATGGTTCGGCGCGGACGGCGCTTCGGCCTCGTTTCGGGATATGCCCTCGGTGTCGTCGGCGCGTTCATCGGGACCGCTGCGGTCGTCCTCGCGTCCCTCCCGCTCCTGCTCGTCGGGACGTTCCTCATCGGGTTCGGCAACGCCTCGAACCAGCTATCGCGCTACACCGCCGCAGATCTCGTCCCGCCTGCGCGCCATGCGTCGGCCATCGGGATCGTCGTGTGGGGAGCCACGATCGGGGCGGTCATCGGCCCGAACCTCGCAGCGCCCGCCGGCGTGGTTGCCGAAAGCCTCGGCCTGCCCGAGCTCAGTGGTGCCTACCTCGTGCCGGTGGTGTTCGTCGGTGCGGCTGCCCTGATCTCGTTCTTCCTGCTGCGCCCCGACCCGTACGCCCTCGCCTACTCGGCGCCCTCGGACCCCGAAGGCTCGGATCGGTCGGCGGCGGTCTCCCTCGCGACCGTGCTGGCGCGTCCGAACGTCCCGGTCGCCATCGTCGCGCTCATCGCCGGCCAGTTCGTGATGGTCCTGATCATGACGATGACCCCGCTGCACATGGCCGATCACGGCCACGATCTCGCGGCGGTCGGGCTGGTCATCAGCGGCCACACCTTCGGCATGTTCGGGCTGTCGCCGCTGTCGGGACGATTGAGCGACCGATACGGACGCGTGCCAGTCATCCTCGCCGGCCTCGCGACGGTCGCCACGGCCGCGATCCTGGCCGCCGTCGCCCCGCCGACGGGCGGTGTGGTGCTGTTCTTCGCGCTGTTCCTGCTCGGCTATGGATGGAACCTCGGATACGTCGCGGGCTCCGCGCTCCTCACCAGCGGTCTGTCCCTCGCGGAGCGGACGCGCATCCAGGGTGTCACCGACGGCCTGATCTGGAGTTCGGCCGCCGCGGCCAGCCTCGGCTCCGGGGTGGTCCTGGCCTTCGCCTCGTTCGCGGCGCTCGGCCTGCTGGGAGCCGCACTCGTGGTGGTGCCGTTCACGATCGTGCTCGCCCGACGCTCCGCTGTGGCCGCCGCTCGCCCCTGACCTCCGGCACCGCGATTATGCGGGCGGCAGCTCCCGCGTGACCCAGGCGGCGAGCACGCGGGCGCAGGCCTCGACCTCGTCGAGTGGCACGTGCTCGTCGGCGCTGTGCGCCACGCGGACGTCGCCCGGACCGAAGATCACGCACGGCGTCGCGCCCACATTGACGAACATCTGCATGTCCGCGCCATACGGTTCGGCGAGCAGGGTGGGACGGCGGCCGGTGACATCCTCGATCACGTTCGCGAGCCCGGTCGGGAGTGCGTGATCGGACGGCACGCGCGCCGACCCGAACCGGCCGCCGGTGATCTCCACCGTCGCCGGATGGTCGCGCAGGAAGTCATCCGCGGCACACGCATCGGCGATGGCCCCCCGCAGGTCGGCCTCCGCATCCGCGGACGTCTGCCCGAGCCGGACGCCGTACCGGCCGTCGGCCGTCACACGATCGAGGACGGTCGACGCCCACTCCCCTCCCGAGACGATGCCGATGATCGTCGGATACGGCAGGCCGAGCGCCGTCATCAGGGGATCGGTCTCGGCGCTGTTGCGGCGGGTCTCGTCGGCCTGGAGCGCGTCGGCGAGCACGAACAGCTTGTCGAGCGCGGACACGCCCTCGCGTCGTTGCGAGGCGTGTGCCGCCCGGCCCGGAACGGTGAGCCGGAACGTGATGGCGCCCGCGTGGGCGACGACGACATCGAGGTTCGACGGCTCCGTGATGATGGCCAGACCACCCGTCGCCCCGGCCCGGATCGCGGCGAGCGTGCCCTGGCCGCCGTCCTCCTCGGACGGCACGAGCACGACCATCAGCTCCCCGCCGAGGCGATCGAGATCGCCGCTCGCCTGCAGGGCGCGGACCGCGCCCAGGATCGACGCGACCCCACCCTTCATGTCGCAGGCGCCGCGGCCGTAGAGCCGCCCGTCGCGGATCTCGGCGCCCCACGCGTCCGTCGTCCAGGTGGTGGGATCGCCCGGCGGCACGACATCGAGGTGGCCGGACAGGATGCGGCGGCGCGGGATCCCGGTCGCGCCAGCGGCGCCATCCGCGCCGTCGACGTCGGCCGCCCCCGCGCGTCCGATCACGACCGGCAACGACGTGCGCGGCATCTCCTCGCCGGGCCACGCCGGGTCCCCGCGGATGGACGCTGGATCCGGACGAACGACCTGCACCCGCATCCCGAGCTCGCCCAGCGCGGCCGCCGCCCACGCGGCGACACGCTCCTCGGAACCGGTGATGCTCGGGATCCGGACGAGCTCCTGGAGATCGTCGATCAGCCGTCCTCGATCGATGTCCGGCGCGACGGACGCGTCAGTCACGGAGGATCGGTCGCGTCATGCAGGTGGGCCCGCCAGAGCCATTGATCCCAATCTGCGTGGCCGGATAGGTATGGACCTCGCAACCGGCCGCGGTGAGAGCCGCCGACGTGACGGGGTTGCCCTCGGCGATGATCACGACGCCGGGCCGGACGGCAAGCACGTTGCAGCCAAGCGTCGGGAATTCCTCCTGTGGCACCTCGATCAGCCGGATCTCGAGGTCGACCAGGAGCTCCCACAGCCCGGCGGGCAGCAGCGGCAGGAAGACGACGGCGAGGTCGTCGGCCACCGGCGAGATGACGCTCATCAGGTGGATGAGCTCCGCGGGACCCTTCCAGTACGGGACGTCGAAGACGCGGACGTCTCCACCGACGAGGTCGGCCAGCTGCGCCACGCCGCTCGCGTTCGTACGCAGCGTGCGGCCAAGGCAGAACAGGTCCGGTCGCAGCCAGAACGTGTCGCCGCCCTCGATCGTGCCCGGCGGGTCGATCCGTCCGAGGGTCGGGATGCCCGCGGCCTCGGTCCATGCCTCCAGGAGCGCGGGCTCGTCGGCCCGATTCGGCTTGCCCGGGCGGAGCGGGATCGCGCCACGATCGGTGATGAGCAGCGGATCGAAGGGATAGACGAGGTCCGGGTCGTCGGTCTCGGCGTCGAGGATGTGGACCGTCGGCCCGAGGCCGGCGAGCACGTCGACGAACGCGTCGTGCTCGCGACGCGCGACCTCGAGGTCGACCGGCGACAGGAAACCATGTGCCGGATCGTCGAACGCCCGACCGAACGCCTCGCCGGGCCGCTTGACCAGCACGTCGCGCAGGGTCGACGTCATGCTCTGGGCACCGTATCGGCGCTGGGTCAGTGTCATGCCGGAAGGATAGTCGGGAGGCGCTGCGGGGAGTACGCTGGTAGGGCCATGGCTGCCTATGCTGTGATCGCTCGCATCGACCGGGCCGAGCCGCATCTCGCCGGACGGGCGCCCGCTCCCCCGCCCTCGTGGCCGCGTGCCGAGCCCGTGGAACCGCCCGAGGCGATCGAGCTCGTGGGTCGTCCCCTCGTCCCGATCCTCGCCGAGCGGTGGACCGGCCTGCGAGAGGCCTGGGCCCAGACGACGTTCTACCTGTTCCACGCCGAAGGCTGGCGCTGACCGACCGAGCACGCGACGCCAGGATCCACCGAGGGCGCGATGCGAGGACCGGCCGCTAGGCGAGTGGCGGACGTCCGAACCGCCCGGGATCCAATGCCGCCGGCGGCGCAGCCACGCGTGCGTCCAGCAGATCCGCGATGAGGCGGCCGCTCGCGGGTCCCGTCGAGATGCCCCACGGGCCATGGCCGGCGGCGACCCACAGTCCCTCGATGCCGGGGACGCGACCGACGAGCGGCCGACCGTCGCGACTCAGCGGCCGGGCGCAGACCCGATGCGCGCGGACGCCGGCCATGGCGACGGCCGGGACGAATCTCGCACCGCGCGCCAGGATGGATGGCAGGACCCCGACCGGATCCGGTTCGTCGTCGAGGAAGGTCGACCCGAGCGTGCTGTCAGCCCCGGCCGGGACCAGGCTGAATGCGTGGCCCGCGTCGACGGCCGCGCTCCGCGACGCGTCGCCGGGCTCGATGTCGATCTCGGCCTCTTCCAGGATGTGGGTCGGCGGCGCCGCCAGCGTGATACTGGCCACCAGGCCCCATGATGCCTGGATCGGCCGCCACGACCCGCCTGGGTCGATGACCTCGGGCGTCCACGGACCGGCCGCGACGACGACCTCTTCGGCCGCGAGCCTTTCCCCGCCGTCAAGCTCGACGCCGGCGACGCGACCGGATACGACCCGTGGTCGCGCGGCCCGCCCTTCCCTGACCGCCACCCCGAGCCTTTCCGCCCAGGAGGCGTAGGCGTGCGTGGCCGCGGCCGGCGCGACGGGGAAGCCGATCTCGAGGCGACAGGCGGCCACGCCCCGGGCAAGCGCGGGCTCGAGAGCCTGTGTCGTCTCGGGGTCAAGGAAGGTCGGGGCAAGCTCGGGGTGCGATGTCACGAGCGTATCGGTGACCCGCCGCGCCACCGCCGGATCGTTGGTCACCAGCAGCAGACCAGCCGGGTGAGCGGGCAGCGTGAACGGGCCCGCTTCGCGGTCGGCGAGGTCGCGATACAGGCGAAGTGTCTCGAGATGGAGATCGATGAGCACCGGGTCCAGCGGATGCTGGACGACGCCCGAGTTGCGCCCGGAGGCGCCCGCAGCGAGGTGCGAACGCTCGATCAGCACGACGCGCCGTCCCAGGGCGGCGAGGTGCGCCGCCGAGGCGACGCCGACGATCCCGCCGCCGACGACGACGACGTCGGGCGCGCGACCGACCGCCGCCAAACCCAAGCCGCTCATCGTGGCCGATGATGGCATGTCGCGGAGCGGCGACCTGGAGGCGGGTACACGGACGCCCCGACCGAGGCCGGGGCGTCCTGTACGCGGAGGAGGCGCGTTGATGGTTTGCGGAACGTCCGCTGTTACGACGTGGCGCCCACCAGCTCGGCAGGCTCGGCCACGGCGACCTCGTCGGCCGCGATGGCGATGTCGAGCTTGATGGTCTTGCCGACCAGCCAGCCGCCCTGCTCGAGGGCGACGTTCCAGTTGAGGCCCCAGTCGCCGCGGGCGACCGTGGCCGTGGCCGTCAGGCCCGCGTGACGGGCACCGCTCATGCCGGGCACGATGCCCTCGAGGGCGACGTCGAAGGTCAGGGGCTTCGTGATGTCGCGGATCGTCAGGTCGCCGGTGACCTGGTACTCGTCGTCACGGCTGCGTCGGATGTCGGTCGAGATGAAGGTGATGTCGGGGAACCGCTCGGCATCGAAGAAGTCCGGCGAACGCAGGTGGGTGTCGCGGGCGCCGAAATTGGTGTCGACGCTCGCGGCTGCGACGCGGAACTCGCCACGCGATCGCGTCGGGTCATTCTCGTCCAGCTCGATGGTGCCTTGGACGTCGTGGAACGAGCCACGGACGTTGGTCACCATCATGTGCTTGGCCGAGAAGCTGACCTGGGTGTGGGCGTTGTCGATCTTCCAGGTGGTCATGGGGGTTGGGGTTCGTTCCTCCGCGTTGTTAGTTGACGTTGCAACCATATCGCCCCTATCGTTGCGCTGTCAACCAGAGGACCGCAGGAACGGAGAGGTGTAGCATCGGGCCCATGACCGTCACCGAGGGCCCGGGCGCCCAGCCCGAGGCGCAGTTGTCCGCGCGTGACCCGCGGATCGAACCCTGGCGGGCCTTCCTGCAGGCGCATGCCCGCATCACGCGACGGCTGGACGAGGAGCTCCGCGCCGAGCATGACCTGTCGCTCGCGGAGTACGACGCGCTGCTGACCATCGCGGATGCGCCGGGTCGCCGCATCCGGATGCGTCAGCTCGCCGACCTGGTCATCCTCAGCAAGAGCGGCGTCACCCGCCTCATCGACCGGCTCGTGCTCGACGGCCTCGTCCAGCGCGATGCGTGCCTGTCGGACGCCCGCGGTGCCGAGGCTGTCCTCACGAGCGCCGGGCTCGAGCGCCTGCGCCGGGCATCGCGGACGCACTTGCGCGGCATCGACGAGCACTTCCTCGCGGCCCTCGACCTCGACGACCTTGCGGTGATCGACCGAACGATGCGGGCCGTGGCCGAACGCGCCGGGACCGACACCGACGGCTGAACCGCACGCGCCCGGTCGCCTGTACGCGGGCACGAGCGGGTTCGCGTATCCGGACTGGAGCCCGCGGTTCTACCCGCCCGGGCTCCGCGGCGACGGCCTGCTCCGTCACTACGCCGGCAGCCTCCCGGCGGTGGAGCTGAACAACACGTTCTACCAGCAACCCTCGGCGAGCAAGGTGGCCGCCTGGGTCGACGCCACGCCGCCGACCTTCCGGTTCAGCGTCAAGGCACAGCGCGGCGGCTCATGGCGGGCATTCGGCGGCGAGCCCGAGGCGGGACTCTCGTGGTTGACGGATCCGTACCGCGCGTTCGGCGAGCGGCTCGGGACGGTGTTCTTCCGCGCCCCGGACCCGGTCAAGCGCGACGACGGACGGCTCGCGGCATTCCTCGCTGCCTGGCCGCGCGACCTGCCGCTGACCGTCGAATTCCGCGACCCGTCCTGGCACGTCGACGAGACCATATCGGCGCTGACCTCGGCGGGAGCGGCGCTGTGCGCCGTCGACGACCCGGACGAGGACGAACCACCCACGCTGCGCCGCACCGCGCCCTTCCTCTACCTGCGACTCCGCCGCCACGACTACACGCGCGACGAGATCGGGGCCTGGGCCGATCGACTGGACCCTTTTCTCGTTGCCGGCGATGACGCGTACGTCTTCTTTCGCCACGACCCTGTGGGACGCGGGCCGGAACTGGCCCTCGCGCTGACGGCGGCGGTCGCTTCGCGTCGCGGCGGTGATCCCGGCTAACGGGCCCAACGAGCGCCAGGCGAGGGTCAGGCGCGCGAGTCCTCCGCGGGACCGAAGGCCACGAAGAGCACCAGCCGCTCCTCGATGTCGTGGAACCGGTGCGTGACGCCGGCAGCCACGAAGACGATCGTGCCCTCGCGGACGTCGCGGACCTCATCGCCGACGGTGATCCGCGCCCGCCCGGACATCACGACATACAGCTCGTCCTCGGTGTGGGGCTTCTGGCCATCAGTGGCTCCCGCCTCGAGAACGTACAACCCACCGGACAGGTCCGGAACGGAAAGGAACTCGTGATACGGCCGTGCCGTTGCCGCCCGTGCCGCCTCGAGTTCGCCGAGCTCCCACGCATCCATCGGTCACGACCCTCCCATGGCCGGAGCGTAGCAGCCGTGATCGCCGACGCATCCCGGATATCACGCAGCGGCTCCGCCCCCGTCCACAGCCCTCCCATCGACATCCCGGTACCCTTCGTCACCATGCACGACCAACGACGACCCTTCCGGGTCGCGCTCGGTGCGCTGTTGACGACGATGCTTGTCGCGGCATGCGCCGGGGTGTCGGACCCTTCGGGGACACGCTCCGCACCAGCCACGGGATCTCCGGGGTCCTCACCGGTCGTGTCCGCGCCGGCGTCCGTGGCGACGTCGCCGATCCCGACGCTCCCCTCCCCGGGCACGCTCGGCCAGCCGCCGCGTCTCAGCCTCGAGCCGGTGGTCGGCGGGCTCGAGTCGCCCCTCGATATCGCCTGGCGGACCGACGATCCCGGCCTGTTCGTGGTCGAGCAGGACGGGCGGATCCGGATCGTGCGCGACGGGGCTCTAGTCGAGCGGCCGCTCCTCGACATCGGCGGGATGGTCTCGGCCGGCGGCGAGCGCGGGCTGCTCGGCCTCGCCTTCCACCCGGACCCCGCCGATCGCCGATTCTTCGTTTATTACACCGCCCTCGACGGGAAGCAGGTCGTCGCATCCTACGAGACCATGCCGGACGACCGCGACCGGGCGGACCCGGACAGCGCGGTCCTCCTGTTGCGGATGGAGGACCGGTTCGGCAACCACAACGGCGGTGGGCTGGCGTTCGGGCCGGATGGCCATCTCTACATCTCGACCGGGGACGGTGGGGGCGGCGGCGACCCGCTCGACTCCGGTCGGCACCTGAACACCCTCCTTGCCAAGATCCTGCGCATCGATGTGAACGTCGCGGCCGGGAGCGATCCGCCCTACGGCATCCCCGCCGACAACCCGTTCCTCGACGTCGACCAGGCGCGGCCGGAGATCTGGCTGACCGGCCTGCGCAACCCTTGGCGCATCCGTTTCGATCGGGTCACTGGCGACCTGTGGATCGGCGACGTGGGACAGGGCCAGCGCGAGGAGATCGATGTCGCCCGGGCCGGCGTAGGCGGGCTGGACTTCGGCTGGAACCTGATGGAAGGCTCGATCTGTTACCGCGATCCCGGGTCCGACTGCCTGACCGACGAGCTCACGCTCCCGGTCACCGAATACGGGCACGACCTTGGCTGCTCCGTGATCGGGGGGACGGTGTACCGCGGTGCGGCCCAGCCCGGGCTGCGGGGCTGGTACGTCCTCTCCGACAACTGCTCTGGCCGCTTCTGGGTCATCGACCCGGCCATCGACGAGTTGCGCGCACCGATCCTGGCGCTCGAGAGTGGACGTTCGATCAGCGCGATCGGCGAGGATGCTGCGGGCGAGCTGTTCGCGACCGACCTCGCGGGCGGCGACCTGCTGCGCGTCGCCGTCGACGGCGGGTGACCGTCAGCGCGCCCGGTACGTGACCGTGACGCCGACGGCGATTTCCATGGAGCCCGCCTCGACCGGCGTCGTCGCGTCCTCGGAGACCATCATCCTGGCGGCCTTGTAGCGCGGCTCGGGCGGGGTTGCGACGCCGCCTTCGACGATGTCCGACACGCCCACGATCGTGAGACCGGCGGCCTCTGCAAGGACATCGGCATGGGCTCGCGCGGCCGCCATGGCCCGCATCCTTGCCTCGCGTTCCGCGGGAACCGGGTCGGCCAGCCTGAACGAGAGGCTGTCCATGCTCGTCGCGCCAGCACCAAGGGCCCCGTCGATCACGTCGCCGAGCCGAGCCAGGTCGCGGACGGTCACCTCGACGACATTGGCGAGCTCATAGCCGGTGAGCACCGGCGAGTGGTCCCCCCGGTAGTCGTAACGCGGCTGGACGGACAACACCGCCGTCCGTACGTCGCGCCGATCCAACCCGGCCGCGTCCACGGCGGCCAGGATCGCATCCATCGTCGCCGTGGCCACCGCCCGGGCGGCGTCGACCGTCGGGCGGGCGACCGAAACACCGAGGCGCAGGTCGGCGACATCGGGCTGTACCGACACACGGCCGGTGCCGCCGACCGTGATCGTCCCGGGATCCGCGTTCGGGCTCTGACGCTCATCTGACATCGGGGGCATATCCTCCTGATGGAGGAGTCATGGTAGGTGAGCTGCCGCGGCGAGCTCCACGCTGTCACGGTCATGCAACCGGGGTGCTTCGCGCACGAGTGCGCCCGTCACGTGCGCGAGCCCACGATCGGTTCGTGTTCACCGCCGTCGGTCGTTCCATGCCCGGCATCAGGCCGTGACCCGCACCACCCGGATCGTCGCGATCCGGCGAGGCGAGGGGACGCGGCGTCGCCCGCCGCCCCGTTCCCGGTCGCGGGGTCTGTGGGCGGTCCTCGCCGTCGTCACCTCGTCCGCCCTCGTCGTCGTCGGGCTTGCCGGCGTCGTGTCGGTGTCCGCGCTCGGCGTCCTGTCGTCCGACCTCCCCGACCCGAGCGACCTCGGCAAGCTGGCGTTCGCCCAGCCGACGATCGTCTACGACCGTGAGGGCAAGATCGAGCTCGGGCGATTCCAGGACGAGCGCCGCCGCGTCATCGACTACGACGAGATCCCGGCGCTCGTGCTCGACGCGACGACGACCGCCGAGGACCGCTCCTTCTGGGAGAACGCCGGCATCGACCCGGCCGCGCTGATCTCGGCCGTGGCCGAGAACGCATCGGGCGTGAGCGAGCGGGGCGCCTCGACGATCACGCAGCAGCTGGTGCGGGCTCGCTTGTTGCCGGAGGACGTCATCAACGGCTCGGACCGCTATCTGCGCAAGGCGAAGGAGATCGTCCAGGCGCTGCGCCTGACCGACGAGTACCCGGGCACCGTCGGCAAGGAGCGGGTGATCAGCGCCTATCTCAACGAGATCTACTACGGCCACGAGGCCTATGGGATCGCGGCCGCGGCTGACGTGTACTTCGGCGTGACGGACCTCGAACGACTGACGGTGGCGCAGGCCGCCCTGCTGGCCGGCCTGCCCAAGGCGCCGTCCCTGCTGGATCCGTATCGGTACGCCGTGGAGGACGAGGAGGGCCGGCTCGTCGTGCCCGCGGATGCGGAACCGATCGTCCGACGCGATTGGATCCTCCACGGCCTCCAGACGGCCGGACGCTGGACGAAGCTGACGCCATCCGAGCTCCGTGCCGCGATGGCAGAGCCGGTCGTGCTCGCCGGGGATCGACCGGCGCGCGTCCCGGGCGGGCATTTCACCTGGCAGGTACGCCGCCAGCTTCTGGCGATCCTCGGCGCGGACGCCGACCTGGAACGTGGCGGCTACCGGGTGATCACGACGCTGGATTGGCGAGCCCAACGCCTGGCCGAGCGCTGGCTTGGCGCGGCCGTGATCGCGCCGAACATCGCGCCCAAGCGCGCGAACGCGATGCTCAAGACACTCAAGATCCCGAGCCGGGACCGAACATGGATCCGCGCGCTGCGTGGCAAGGACCTGCACAACGGCGCACTCGTCGCCCTCGACTATCGGAACGGCGACGTCCTGGCCTATGCCGGCAGCGCCGGCTACGCTCGCGATGATCTCGCAAGCAAGTCGTTCGAGCCGAAGTACGACGCAGCGGGCGACGGTGCCCGACAGCCGGGCTCCGCGTTCAAGCCCATCCTGTACGCCGCCGCATTCGAGGCCAACCGGCTGAGCCCCGGCAGCCTGCTGCTCGACGTCACGACCGAATTCGATCGACGCCAGGACTGGGCGCCACGCGACGCCGACCAGCGTGAGCGCGGTCCGGTGCTCGTCCGACGGGCCCTCCAGTACTCGCTCAACATCCCGGCGATCCGGGCCCTCGAGCGGGTCGGCAGCGAGCGGGTCGCGGACACCGCGGAGGCGATGGGGATCCGCTTTGCGGGCGGCCGCAAGGCGTTCCTGCAGGCGGGTCTGGCCGGCGCCCTCGGAACGGTGGAGGTCCGGCCCCTCGATCTGACGTCCGCCTACGGGACGATCGCCAACGGTGGCGTCCGCATGCCGCCACGGATGATCCTCGAGATCCGCGGCGCCGACGGCCGCGCCGTCTGGAAGGCGGGCAAGGCGGAGGGGGAACGCGCCATCTCCTCACAGACGGCCTTCCTGGTCAGTGACATCCTGGCCGGGAATACGGATCCGAAGCAGAACGATATCTGGGCCGCGAAGCTGGCCCTGCGCAACGGTCCTGGTGGCTCTCGCCGGCCCGCTGCGGCCAAGACCGGCACGACGAACGACGCGCGCGACCTTGGCACCTACGGCTATCTGCCCGCGAATGGCAAGGATGGTGCCGGCCTCGTCGTCGGCATCTGGATGGGCAACAGCGACCACTCGTATCCCCGCGCCCGAGGTGACGCGGCGACGTCGCTGACCGCGGCCGCGCCGCTGTGGCGGGCCTTCGTCCGCGACTACACGCGGAAGTGGAAGGTCGCGAAGTTCCGGCGGCCCAAGGACGTCGTCTCGGCCAGGATCGATGCGTGGTCCGGTGGCCGGCCGGGTCCGTGGACACGCGACACGAGGACGGAGTACTTCACTCGTGGCACGCAGCCGGGTGCGCGCAAGGCGATCGACCGGGACGGCCTCCTGTACCGGATCGGGTGCGGCGGCTGGCGGGTCGATCCGGTCAAGGCCGAGCTCGGTCGATCGGCATGGCGGACCGACGTCCAGGATTGGCTCAGGCGCGCGCATCGTGGTGCCGGCGTGACCGGCCGCTACGACTCGGCGACGGCCTACTTCTGGGGCGAGCGCACGTGGGGCGGTCCGTTGATCGGCGCCTGCGCACGCCCGAAGCCGCCACCCAGGGACGACGATTCGGGTCGCGAGAAGAAGGACAAGGATCCCGACCGTGGCGGCGGGGGCGGAGGCGGAGGCGGGGGAAACGACAAGGACCCTGAGCCACCGCCGCCGCCCGACGGCGATTGACACGGCGCTGACCTAACGCCAGAGTCCGCCCTCATGCGCTCCGATGTGACCACCTGGGCGATCCGCGGCATGGGGCTTGCCGTGGGCGTCGTGATCGTCTACGGCCTGCTCCAGCTTGGCATCGCCGCGTCGAACGTCCTGCTGCTGCTGTTCCTGTCCGTCCTGCTGGCGTCGGCGCTCGAACCCATGATCGGCTGGCTGCGGGAGCGACTCCCGTTCGGCCGAGTCGGGACGATCCTCATCGTCTATCTCGCGTTCTTCGTCGTGACGATCGGGATGGCCTTCATCGTCGTGCCGGCGGCGGTCAACCAGGGCCAGCGCATCATCGCGTCGCTTCCCCCGTTCTTCGAGGAGGTGCGGCTGTGGGCGGAGAACCTGCGGCCGATGGCCCTCTCGACGTCCGTCACGGCCCTCATCGACTCCGTGGCCGAGATCTTCGCCCCGGCCCCGCCGCCGAACCCGAACGAGGTCGTCGAGGTCGGCACGGCCGTTGCCGAGGCGGCGGTCTTCCTGTTCACGATGCTGGCGATCGTGTTCTTCTGGCTCGTCGAGCACGCTCGTCTGCAGCGCTACACGCTGGCGTTCCTGCCGGCGGGGCGGCGGGCGGGGGCCCGCAACGCGTGGAACGAGATCGAGACGCGACTCGGCCTGTGGGTTCGTGGCCAGCTCATCCTGATGGGCGCCATCGGCATCGCCACGTCTATCGCCTACACCCTCCTCGGGTTGCCGGGGGCATTGCTGCTGGGCCTGATCGCTGCCCTGACCGAGGCCATCCCGATCGTCGGGCCGCTGCTGGGGGCGATCCCCGCCATCCTCGTGGCCGCGACCGTGTCGCCCGAGCTCGCGCTCGTCGTCGCGCTGATCTACCTCGTCCTGCAGCTCATCGAGGGCAACGTGCTGGTCCCGCTGGTCATGCGCAACACGATCGGGATCTCGCCGCTCCTCGTGCTCTTCAGCCTGCTCCTGGGCGCGGAGGTGGGCGGCCTGCTCGGCGCCTTCCTGGCCGTGCCCCTGGCCGCCTCGGTCGAGATCGTGCTGTCGCGGCTGCAGGCACGCGAGACGCCGGTCGCGCAGGACCCCGCCGCCATCGAAACACCGGACGAGGCGACGACGGAGGGCTACGAGCGATCGCTGCCCGACTCCGCTAACTAGATCCAGTCCCGCCAGCGGGCGACGGCGAGGATGCCCACCGCGAGGGCGACCATCGAGCCCAGGACGACCGCGAAGTTTCCGGTGTCCTCGAAGAACGGCATCGCGAAGTTCATGCCCATGATCCCGGCCAGCACCACGGCCGGCAGCAGCACCGCCGAGAGGAGGGTCAGTGTCTTCATGACTTGGTTCGCCCGTTGGGACACCCGCCCGATGTGGATGTCGTAGGTGCCCAGCAGGCTGTCGCGGACGCCGTCGATGGCGGCGATCGCTCCTTCGAGACGATCGACCAGACCCGGCCATGGTTGACCGACTGTCTCCTCGACGCGCATCTCCGGCCGGGCAAGCGAAGCCAGAGCGTCGCGATGCGGTGTGAGCGTGCGACGCACCAGGCCGATCCGACGCCGGACCGAGACGATCTCGCCCAGGACGTCGTCCGACCGGCGGTCGTGGAGAGCACTCTGGTCCAGCTCGTCGATCTCGCGCTCGAACGTCTCGGCGAGCATGTAGTAGCCGATGATGACCTCGTCGACCAGGCTGGACAGGAGGTCGGCGGCGTCGAGCGCACCGAGACGCGTCTCTCCTTCGAGGGTCTCCGTGAACCGCTGCAATGCCGCCACGGGGCCAACATGCACCGTGAGGACGACGTTCCGTGTCGCGACAAAGTCGATCTCCCGCCGAGTCAAGTGCGATGGGTCCTTGTCGTCGGCCTCCAGCGCCTGGAGCGTCAGATGGAGCCGTTCCTGGGTTCGCGCCAGGTTGGCCCGGTCGATCTCCTTCGACAATCGCTCGAGGACGACCCCCGGGAGGTCGAGACGCTCGGCAACGGCGGCGAGCCCGTCGTCGTCGTCACGGCGATCGATATCGAGCCATAGCAACTGGCGATCGCCCAGGTCCCCGACGTTGACATGGGCCAGGTCGATCCGGCGGTCGTGCCCGTCGGCGTCGAACAGCCTGGCGGCGACGGGGCTCAGTTGACGAGGGCGAGCAACGCCGCGGCGGTAACGGCGATCGCCGCGACCAGGTACTGGAGGACCAGCATCCCCCGATCGGACGCGGGCTCGGGATGGTCGATCGCGAATGGGGGATGGGTCCGGTCGGTCAGCATCGATGGTGGGTCCTCGAATGTCGATGGCACGCGCCTCGACGTGCTTCGAATGCTCAGGCGCTCGGGCCTGCGCCGATACCGCGGCGAGGCGGCTGCGCATCACGCGAACGTGACAACCGTCTGCGAGCCGCCTGCAACCTCCCCCTGGCCGGGCGCGAGACGGGCGTGGGGTCCGGGGTCGTACGGTGGGGTCCTGGTCGGTTGGCACTGACCCGACCGAGCCGCCCCACGCGCGGCGGCGCAAGGACGCACTTCCGGGAGGAATTCACATGTTCAAGCGTTTGCTGCTCTCTGTGGCCCTGGGGGCCGCCCTGATCGCCTGCACGCCGGCCGGCGGATCAAGTCCGGCCGCGACCGTCGCACCCAGCGTGGCCGCGCCGAGCGACGCCGCGCCGATGGCGTCCCCGAGCGACGCCGCGCCGATGGAGTCCCCGAGCGACGCCGCGTCACCGACCGCTTCCTGATATCCAGCAGATGGCGAATCGACGCCGGGCCCGTTCACTGGGGCCCGGCGTCTTCATGCCGTTGTTACGTGGTCGCGCCCAGTCGTAGTCCGCGCGCCGCGCGGCGAGCGCGACAGTGAGCCACAGCTCCGACTTGCGAGCGAAGGAACCCCAGCAGGCGGGTGAGAGGCCCGCATTGGGGATGGAGGTAACGGATGAGCATTATCGCGTGGATCGTCCTCGGCGCCATCGCCGGGTACCTGGCCGGCTTCCTCGTCAAGGGTGACGAGGGCCTCGGCATCATCGGACACATCGTGCTTGGCATCGTCGGCGCGCTCGTCGGCGGCTTCCTGGCCGGTGTCCTGTTCAACACCGATCCGATCGACGGCGCGCTGGACATCAGCTCGATCGTCGTCGCGACGATCGGCGCCGTGATCACGGTCCTCGTGGTCGGCGCGGTGACCGGTCGCTCGCGCGTGGGCCGCGGCCCCGTCTGATCGACAGCCGGGCCCCAGCGCCCGGAACATCCCAGCACGCGAGGAGGCCCACCCAGACGGGTGGGCCTCTTCGCTTCCACAGCAGCCCAAAGAGGAGCAGCATCACATGTCGGAAATCATCGAGACCATCGAAGTTGACGTCCCGGTCCGCGTCGCCTACGACCAGTGGACCCAGTTCGAGGAGTTCCCGGAGTTCATGGACGCCGTCGAGCGGGTGGAACAGCTGAACGACACCACCCTGCGCTGGACGGCCGAGATCGCCGGCAAGACGAAGACGTGGACGGCGAAGATCACCCAGCAGGAGCCGGACCAGCGCATCGCCTGGACGTCCATCGAGGGCGCCAAGAACGCCGGCGTGGTGACGTTCCATCGTCTGGACGACCGCAAGACGCGGGTCACGCTCCAGCTCGACGTCGAGCCCGAGGGCCCGGTCGAGTCGGTCGGTGACGCGCTCGGATTCGTGACGCGCCAGGCCAAGGGCGATCTCGAGCGGTTCAAGCAATTCGTCGAGAGTCGCGGCGTCGCGACTGGCGCCTGGCGAGGTGAAGTCCGCCAGGACGACGTCACGGGCTGACCGGCTCACCGGCGCAGCCGTGAGACCAGTGCAACGCGCCGGGTCCGGCGACATGGGCGACCGTGACGCTCCGGCGCCAACACTTGCGATGTGGCTCCCGTGCCACTGGGGGTCCGGGAGTCACCTAAAACCCACTGATATGGGGATGCAAGGCCCGATCCCGCTCGCGTCATCGCCGCGTTGGCAACAGCACCCTACCGTGAGCAACGTCAATCGCCGATCCAGGTCCCAGCCGCCCGGCGCGCGACGACATCGAAAGTCCCCAACCGGGAGCGCTTGTGACGGGGCGTTCTCGGACCGCACGGACGGCCCGGGTCCCCTCCCTGGGCCGTCCGTCGCCATTTCCGTCGCATCGCCCGACCCACGGCGACTCGCCGCTCCGGGCAACCGTCGAAGGAGTTTGAGCATGGCCACGACACCACGATCGACGGCGGGAGCCGACGAGACCACCGCCCAGCAGGCCAAGGAGGCCGTCCGCGACGTCGCCGACACGGTCCGTGACGTGGCCAACGAGGCGGTCGCCCGTCTGCCTGAAGCCGCGGCAACCACTCGCGACGCACTCACCGATGCACGGCGCGCCATCGACTCCGGTTCGGACGAGACCCTCTCGGCCGGAACGCTGGTCGCGTTCGGGTTCGCCCTCGGCCTGCTCGTCGGAGGAGCGAATCGGCTGCTCGTGCTGCTGGCGCTCGTACCGGCGGCGGCGATGGGCCTGACGCTCCTCGACCGACAGTCGACGACGAAGCCCGGTCCTCGCCCGTCGACGACCCGCTGACCTCCGGGCCCGCCGAAGCGCTGCTCCCCTAGGTCCGTCCTGCAACGTCACCGCAAGCGGACCATCGTTCTCGTCGGGCGCCCTGATAGGTCGCGGCGGTAGGTTCTGGTCACGGCGTATCGCAGCGCCACCAGCGTGAAGGAGTCCCACCATGGATGACATCAAGAAGGGTGCACGCGACGTCCAGACGGACGCGAAGCAGGCATGGCGCAAGGCCGACGGCGAAGAGTCGCTCGGCGACAAGATCGGCAATGCCGGCGATGAGGCGCGCGAGCAGCTCGGGAATGCCGGCGACGAGATGCGCGATGTCGCGGACGACACCACCCAGGGCGCGAAGCGCGACTATCGCGACAGCGAGAACGACGCGAAGGCCGCCTGGCGGCGCTCCGACGGCGACGAGTCGCTTGCCGACAAGCTCGGCAATGCCGGCGACGAGGCCCGCGAGCAGCTCGGCAACGTGGGTGACGAGCTTCGCGGCGATCGCTGACCACCCCTTAGGCAAGACAGGCCCCGGCGGCGACGCCGGGGCCTCGTCATGTCCAGCGACCTTCGTGGGCGTGCGGGGCGCGGCTGGGCGCGAGGGTTTATGCTCGGACGTCCTTGCGGGCCGCTAGCGGCCTGCGAGGGGAGGAGGGACGGGCGGCATGTCCGAGACGAACCAGGCCGCATCCGACATCGACCAGCGCATCGAGGGTGTCGTCGACGACGCCGATCTCCAGCCCATCGCGGATGCGCTGTCCCGGCGACGAGGCGCCATCCTGGCGGCGTGGCTGAAGGCCGCGCTCGAGCAACCATTCCACCGCGACAACCCCGCGGCGGCGGTTGCGGACCACATCCCGGTTCTGCTCGAGAACATCATCGCGGTGCTGCGCCGGTCCACATATCACGACGATGTCCAGCCGCCGATGGACGATCCATCAGTCATCGATGCGGCCAAGGCACATGCCCAGGTGCGGTTCGAACAGGGTCTCGGGCCAGTCGCGATCGTGACCGAGTTTCGCCTGCTTCGGCACGAGATCGGCCGTGCCCTGATCGCGTCCATCGAGGATGCGCCGGCGGCCGACATCCTTGCCGGGCAAGCCGTCGTCGACGACGCCATCGATGGTGCGGCGACGGTCGGCTTGAACGCGTTGTCCGACCGCGTGGAGACCCTCCGAGAGGAGTTCCTCGCGACCACGGTCCACGACATCCGGCAACCGATCACCCTCGTGACGGCCTCGCTCGACTTGGCCTCGCGGTGGCTCAGTGAGCCCGACCTCGACCGCGCGCGGGTAACGGACATCGTCAAGGACGCCGTCGTTGCCACGAACGAGATCAACATCATGCTGGACACGCTCGGCGACGCTTCCCGCCTGGCGATGGGAGCCCTGAAACCGGATCCGGAGCCCGCCAAGCTGGAGGCGATCGTCATGGACGCCCTCGCCCTCGTCGACGAGGACACGCGCCGGCGGATCGCGTACCGGCCATCGGGTGACCACCTGGTCGGCATGTGGGACCCACATCTGCTCAGGCGAGTCGTCTCGAACCTCATCAGCAACGCGGTGAAGTATTCGCCTCGAGGGGCTCGGGTCGAGATCCAGACCACTCGCGGCGCGGATGACCTCGCGCAGCTCGAGATCCGGGACCGCGGCATGGGTCTCTCGAGCGAGGAGGCGACGTCCGTGTTCGATCGGTTCGTTCGCGCCGATCGAGCCCGGACCGAGGGTATCCCGGGGCTGGGCCTCGGGCTGTACGCCTGCCGCGGGATCATCGCCGCACATGACGGAACGATCGTCCTGCACTCCGACGGGCCAGGTCGTGGCACGACGGTCGTGGTCGCCCTTCCGCTGCTCGAGGACGACAGCGAGGCCTGAGCACGCGCACGAACGCCACGCTGCGATGAACGCGCAACGCGCTCGCAAGACAACACGACTGGCTCGCGACACTCGGGGGGCCGCGCGTGGCGCACGCTTGGATCATGTCCCCGTCCCACGCCGCACAGCCCCTGCCCGAGGAGATCGCGTCCGCCCACGCTTCGGAGCACGAAGCGCTGCTCGGCGTGCTCGCGCATGAGTTGCGCACACCGATCACGACGATCTATGCCGGCAGCGCCGTCCTCGCCCGCAACGAGGATCTCCTGCCGGCCATGCGCCGCGAGCTCGCTGCCGATGTCTATCACGAGGCTGCGCGGCTTTTCCGAGCGGTCGAGGACCTCCTCGTCCTGACACGCCTGGAACACAACGCAGTGAACGTCACGCGCGAACCGATCTCCCTGATCCGTGCCGTCGACGCCGGCACCCAGATCGAGGCTCCGCGCTGGCCAGGGCTTCGCACCCTGGTTCGATCGGATGGCACGCCGCCCCCGGTCGCCGCGGATCCAGGCGCGCTGGCACATGCGTTGCGCAACCTGATCGCAAACGTGGGCTGGCGGGCGGCCGGGGGGACCGACCTCGAGATCGCCGTCGGCGCCGAGGACGGACAGGTGACATGCCGGCTGCTGGACCGGACGGGCACGCTGACGGCCGAGGATCGCACGAGCCTGTTCGACCTTCCGGCCCACGACCCGGCCCCTGGGTCGCCCAGCCCGGGCATCGCGATGTACGTGGCCGGTCGGCTGATCGATGCGATGCGGGGCAGCACCTGGGTGACCGAATCGGAGGGCGGCGCCGTCGAGATCGGTTTCTCGCTCCCGAATTACGAGTCGGCGGCCTGACGATCCCGTTTGCGACGGGGTGACCCGTCGCGACCGGGTGACCGAGCGGCCGCGCCGCCGTTGCGCGATCGCGCGGCATCCTCCTCGAGACGCTGGCGAAGCAAGGCCCGGACCGCCTGTTCCTCGCTCGGCGTCGCACCGGTCGGCGGTGTCGACTGTTCCTCCGCCACCTCGACCAGCGCTCCCCGGATCGCGCCGTCCAGGTACGCGTCGAGGATCGCGGGATGGACATAGCTTCCGCGGGCGACGGCCGGGGTGTTCCCGAGCCGATCGGCAGTCCGACGGATCGCCTCCACGACGTTCCGTTTCACGGCGCGCTCACCATCGCCGGGCTGGAGCGCTCGGAGGGCGCGGTAGGCGAGGACGGTCCCGGCCCAGGTCCTGAAGTCCTTGGCGGTGAAGTCGCCCCCCGAGGCGTCACGGAGGTAGGCGTTGACATCGTCGGAGACCACGTCCCGGACCTCGCCGTCGTCATCGACGAACTGGAACAGGTCCTGGCCTGGCAGCTCCTGGCAACGCCGAACGACCCCTGCAAGGCGCCGGTCGCGAAGGCCGACCTCGTGGGTCTGACCCGACTTGCCCCGGAAGCGGAACCGGACCGCGGTGCCCTCGATGCTGGCGTGCCGATCCCGGAGCGTCGTCAGCCCGAACGAGCGGTTCAATCGGGCGTACTCGTCGTTGCCCACGCGGATCAGTGTCAGCTCCAGCAGCCGGACCACGGCCGCCAGGACCTTCTCGCGCGACAGGCCGCGCGTCGCGAGATCCGCGTCGCAGCGCCGTCGGATCCGCGGCAGCGCCTCGGCGAATGCCAGCATGCGGTCGAACTTGTCGGTGCCGCGGCGTTCGTGCCAGTCGGCGTGATAGCGGTACTGCTTGCGGCCACGAGCGTCCCGGCCACTGGCCTGGAGGTGGCCGCTCGGCCACGGGCAGATCCACACATCCGTCCATGCGGGCGGTATGGCGAGGGCGCGGATCCTCGCGAGCGTCTCCTTGTCGCGGACCGTCGCACCATCGGGGTCCCGGTAGCTGAAACCCCGGCCTGAGCGACGCCGGCTGATCCCGGGCCGCGCGTCCGTCGCGTAGCGCAGGCCGACCTCGCGCGCGACCGCGCGTGGATCCGTCGGAGCGGCGTCCGGTTCGGGGCGTCGGCGAGCGGGCACGAGCGCACGATGGCGGCTCCGACCGACGCCCGTCATCACAGCCAGGCCGGTCCCGTCTCTCAGCCGCGTCGCAAGGACGTTCGTGATATCGATGAAACTTCGCCGTCGGCGCGCGTCGGCAGGCCGATACCCACGGGTCCCGATACTTCGCTCATTCCCACCGCGCCCGTGGGGGAACCGCGGTGGGAACAACCCCCGACGGCGATGCCCGCGCCGACGATCCCAAGGAGACCCCCAGTGACGGACGCACCACCCTCACAAGCGCCGGCCGATGGCCGCGCGGCTGCGCCGTCGGCGGATGTGGCGGCGGCCCAGGCGACCGCGGATCCTGCGCCGGCCGCCGATGCCGCCGTCGTCATCGATGGGGCCACGAAACGCTTCGGGGACGACACGGCCGTCGACGGCATCTCGCTGACGGTTCGGACGGGCACGATCCTCGGCATCATCGGCCCGTCCGGTTCCGGCAAGACGACCACGATCCGCCTGCTGACCGGCGCGCTCGAACCGACCGAGGGCAGCGTCCGTGTCCTTGGCGAGGATCCGCGCAGCTTCCTGCGGCAGACCCGTGAGCGGATCGGCTACATGCCCCAGCAGTTCACGCTGTACCCGGACCTCTCGGCACGCGAGAACGTCGACTTTGTCGCTTCCCTCTTCGGGATGCTCTGGCGGACCCGATACCGGCGAACGCGGGAGGTCCTGCAGCTCGTGGACCTGTGGAAGGTTCGCGGCCGGCGTGCTGGCCGGCTATCGGGTGGCATGCAGCGACGCCTTGAGCTGGCCTCCGCCCTCGTCCACGATCCGGACCTGATGTTCCTCGACGAACCAACTGCGGGGATCGACCCGCTCCTGCGCGCTAGCGTTTGGCAGGAACTGCATCGCCTGCGTGATGGCGGCCGGACGCTGCTCGTGACGACCCAATACGTCAACGAGGCGGAGGAGTGCGACACCGTCGCGCTCATCTCGGACGGCCGACTGATCGCCCTGGCCCCTCCCGACGACCTGCGTCGCGATGCGATGGGCGGAGATGCGGTCGAGATCGAGGTCAGCAACCAATTCGACAGCACGAGCCTCTCTGCCCTGCCGGTCGTCCGGAGCGTCGAGCGCCGCGGACCGAACGGCCTGCGGGTCACGGTCGACGACGCCTCCACGGCGATCCCGGAAGTCGTCGAGTCGATCACGCAGAGTGGCGGTGACGTGACTTCGGCTCGGGAGGCCAGGCAGTCGTTCGACGAGGTCTTTGCGATCCTCGTCCAGCGCGACCGCATGGCTCGTGATCATCTGTCCGACGAGGGCGCCTGATGCGGCCGATGCTCGCCGTGCTCATCCGCCTGATGGCGTTCGTCGGGAAGGAGGTCATCGAGACGCTGCGCCGGCCCGGTGCGATCCTTAGTCTCGTCCTGGGCCCGTTCCTGATCATGGCCGTCTTCGGCCTCGGGTACAGCGGCTTCAAGCGGCCGCTCGAGACCGTCATCGTCGCGCCGCCCAGCAGCGGCCTGCCGTCCGATGTCGCCACGTACCAGGAGCTCGCCGGAGGCGGCCTGCACGTCAGCGAGGTGACGACGGACCGCACGGCAGCGGAGGCACGTCTCCGCGCCGGCACGGCCGACGTCATCATCGTCGCTCCCGAGGACCCTGACGCGAGCTTCCGGGCGGGCGAGCAATCGATCATCGAGGTCCTGGTCGACGTGGTCGATCCGGTCGCCGAGAACTACGCAGGGTTCCTTGCCGCCGGCCTCGCGTCCGCGGTGAATTGCGAAGTCATCGAGCGCGTGGCGGCGGAGGGCCAGGGCTACGCGGTCGCCGCGGGCCAGACGGAGGCCCAGGCGATCCCACCAGACGTCGTTGCCGCCCCCACCCGCGCGGAGATCCGCAACGTGGCCGCATCGACGCCACACGTGATCTCCTACTTCGCGCCGGCGGTGCTGGCACTGATCCTCCAGCACCTCGCGGTCACACTCGTGGCGATGTCGCTCGTGCGCGAGCGCACGAGCGGCGTCATCGAGCTGTTCCGGATCGCGCCCGTGAGTACTTCGGAAGTGCTCGTCGGAAAGCTCCTCGCATATGGGCTGATCGGCGGTGCCATCGCGGCCCTGACCGTGGCGCTGCTGGTGCTGGGCCTGGGGGTTCCCCTGATCGGACAGGTCGGGTTCGTGGCCCTGGCGATCGCGCTGCTCCTCGTGGCGTCGATCGGGCTGGGTCTTCTGATCGCGGTCGTCTCCGATTCGGAGCGGCAGGCCGTTCAGCTCTCGCTACTCGTCCTGCTTGCGTCCGTCTTCTTCAGCGGATTCGTGCTCCCGATCAGCGAGTTCAGCGAGCCCGTACGTGCGCTCGCCTACACCCTGCCGGTGACCCACGGGATCCGGCTCCTCCAGGACTTCATGCTGCGCGGCGGCACCAATCAGGTGTGGGAGTTCCTTGCACTTGGCGCCATCGCGCTGGTCACGCTCGTGCTGGCCTGGTTCCTGCTGCGGCGCGGGATGACCCGCGCCTGACCCGGCAAACCCCTCGTGGATCGAAAGGAGACCCCGTGACCGACGAAACCCGACCCGTCCCCGGTGAGGACACCGACGAAACCGAGCGCGACACCGACTCGTCGGCGGAGCGCGACAAGGCGACCGATCCGCCCGGGGAGTCGAACCCGTGGCTCAAGGAGGGCGCCGACGCACCGGACGCCGCCGACATCGAGGACCCGGCCGAGCAGCGCTAGGTCGCCCTCGGCCGTTTCGACGCGGGCCGCGGCCAGTCTGGACTAGACCGCGACCGGTGTCCGGGTCCCCAGTCGTGGCAGCAACTCCTCGCGAGCGAACTCGAAGAAGCCTGTTTGGTCCGGGCCGACCTGGTGCAGGTACACGTGGTCGAACCCGGCGTCGATGTACGCCTGGATCTTCTCGAGGTGGGCGTCCGGGTCGGGTCCGCAGGTGATCGCCTCGGCCACCTGATCCTCGGTGACGCTCTGCACGAGATCGGTGAACTGGGCCGGGTTCGGCAGCTCCTGGGACACCTCGCCATGCAGCGCTGCTGTCGGCCACCATTCATGGGCCGTCTTGCGCGCCTCGCGCTCCGAGGCCGCCCAGCATAGTGTCACCTGGCCGAACCGCGGACCATCGCCGCCGGCTTTCTCGAAAACCTGCAGCAGCTGCTTGTCCGGTCCGGTGGCGATGAGCCCATCGCCGATCCGGCCGGCGACCTCGGCCATGCGCTCGCCGCCGGCCGCGAGATGGATGCGCGGTAGCTCCTTGGGCAGCGTGTAGAGCTTCGCGTTCTGCACCGTGTAGTGCCGACCGCGATGACTGGTCACCTTGCCCCGCCACAGGTCGCGGATGATCTCGACCGCTTCCTCCAGCATCTCGGCGCGGACCTCCCACTCGGGCCAGGCCTGACCCAGGATGTGCTCGTTGAGGTTCTCCCCCGTCCCGAGGCCCAGGAAGAAGCGACCCGGCATCAGGTCGGCCGCCGTCGCCGCGGCGTGGGCGATGATCGCTGGATGCGTCCGGAACGTCGGGCACGTCACGCCGGTCCCGACGACGAGCTTCTCGGTGGCCTGGGCGATGGCTCCGAGCACGCCCCACACGAACGAGCTGTGCGGGTGCCGCTCGATCCAGGGGTGGAAATGGTCCGAGATGAGCGCGAACGAGAAGCCGGCATCCTCGGCGGCTCGGGCGTTCGCCACGAGGTCGCGCGGGCCGTGCTCCTCGCTCGAGAGCGCGTAGCCGATCGCCGTCACCGGGAGCGGTCCTTCCGCTGCGCCTTCGTCTCGCCGGCCTCCGCCCGCTCCTTGTTCACGGTCCGGGCCGCACGCTCCTCGGCCTCGTCGGTGCTGACACCGCGCTCCTGGTAGGAGTCCTTGATGTGCTCGTACTGGCGCTCGCGCTTGTCGGTCCAGGCCTTCTGCGGCATGACGCGGTCCTCCGTTGGGTTCCCGCATGAGGGCGGGACCGCAGCGTGACGCGGCGCGTGTCAGCGACGCGCAGGCAGGTGACGCTCGGGTGTCGCAGACACGTGGCAGTCACGAACCGGGTCGGCGGCTCAACGCCCCGAGAGCGCCCCCATCCGGTCGGAGCGGTGCGCCGCCAACAGCTCGGGCTCGGTCGCCTCGTCGTCCTCGTGCGGCACCGCCCCCGAGTCGCCGCGCGCCTCTTCCAGACGTGCGCGGTAGACCGCTTCGTAGCGGTCGGTCATGCGCTCGACCGAGAAGCGGTCGATGACGGACTCGCGGATCGCCCGACGATCGAGCTCGTCGACCCGGTCGACCTTGAAGGCCATCGCGGTCACGTCGTCCCCGAAGAACCCGTCGATGCCGTCGCGCAGGATCTCGGGCAGGGCGCCGATCCGCTTGGCGATGACCGGCGTGCCGCAGGCCAGCGACTCGATCAGGACGAGGCCGAACGGCTCCGGCCACGAGCCCGGCATCAGCGACGCGTAGCTCTGCGCGAAGAGCTGGTCGCGATCGGGCTGGTCGAGCTCGCCGAGGAACTCGACCGAGGAGCCGGCGGCCTTGAGCGCCGGGCGGAAGACATTCTCGAAGTACTCGCGTTCCACGGTGGTCGGGCCGGCCTTCGCTGCGATCCGCAGCGGTCGATCGGCGGCCTGCGCGATCTCGATCGCCTCGACGATGCCCTTCTCGGGGGCCACCCGCCCGACGAAGCACAGCGCATCACTGCGACGCGCGCCGAACGGCGCTTCGGTCAGTCGCAGGCCGTTGTGGACAACGGCGGCCCACGGGACGTCGGGGTGCGTGTCGGCCTGGTTCTGGCTGATGGCCACGAGTCCTGGGGGCGGCTCGTGCAGCAAGGCGTCGGCCCACGGCAGGTCGAGGCGGCCGTGGAACGTCGTCACGACCGGGACCGGACTGACTCGAGCGAGCAACAGGCTCACCCATTCCATGTGGGCGTGGATCAGGTCGAATTCGGTTGCGTGGGCGAGGACCATGTGCAGCGTCAGCTGCATGTACGGCAGCGAGTCGCCGGCGTAGCCGATCGGACGGAGCGCCTCGGGAACCGTTGCGATGTGGCGGCCGGGGACGACCGAATCGGCGCTGGCGAAGGTCGTCACCTCGTGGCCTCGTCGGTCGAGCTCGGTCACCAGGCCGTGCACGATCCGTTCGGTGCCGCCATACGCCCGCGGTGGCACGCGCTCGAACGGAGGCGCGACCTGGGCGATGCGGAGGGGGCGATTCATGGGACCGGATACCTCGGAGCAAAGAGCGGCCGCGAGCCCGCCGAAGCGATTCTCGCGGCCAGTGTCTCACTCCCGGACTAATGCCGGGTTGCGGAGCGGGTCAGTAAGGGCGTTCCGACGGGCGGGCCGGGTCTGTTTCCTCGACCTCTTCCTCGGCCTGATCGCCGGCTCCGGCACCGCCGGCCGCGCCGACCGCACCACCGACGACCGCGCCGGGAGGCCCGGCGATCGCGCCACCGACCAGGGCGCCGGCAGCGCCGCCACCCAGGGCTCCGGTGCCCGCACCGGCCTCGTCGTCGCCTTCGGCCGCCTCACCGGCGATCGCGCCACCGACGGCGCCGATCGCGCCACCGACGACAGCTCCCGGAGGTCCTCCGACGGCCATGCCGACGGCCGCGCCGCCAAGGGCACCGGCCCCGGCGCCCATGGCCTCGGTGCCGCCTTCCTTGTTCTCGGGGGCCGTGCCACGGCCCTCGTTAAGCAGGTCGTCATCATGTGGATGGTCGTGCGGGGTCGTCGTCGTGTCGTGGTCCACTGGGGGCCTCCTTGTGTGTATCTCGACTGGACCGGCAGATCGCCGGCGACGGGACGTCGGGTGACGTCGTGCCAAGACGGTAGGTGCCGTCAGTGAGGCGCGACGTCAAGCCGCGGTCGCGCCGTCTATCAGGCGGCTATCAGCGGGACTGACCCGCCTCACGGACCTGGTCGTCATCGGCCTGCGGGCCCTCGCGGTGACCGTCCGGCATGTCATCGCCTACCGTCTGCCCGGACTGCGTGCTGTGGGCGGCGATGCGTTCGTCGTCCGGACGGACTCCGCCCGGGATCGTCGCGGCCTGCCGTTCGGGCTCGCGACCAACATAGGCGCCCGGGTCGTGGCGCTCGGTGTCCGGATGATCGGTCCGTTGCCCGTCGTCCGTCGGTGCGGGCGTCCCCCGGCTTTCCTGTTGCAGATCGTTGTTGGCGCGCTGTCCCGTCATGGCTCGTCCTCCTGGGTCTGTGCCGCTGGTTGGTGGCTGGTCGAGCGCGGGTCGTCGAGACGTCGTTCCTCTGCCGGAGCGTCGACCTTCTCCCCGACCCCCCCGGCCGCGCCACCGATCGCGGCACCGGCGACGGCCCCGATCGGCCCGCCGACCACGGCTCCGAGCACGGCGCCTGCGGCCGCGCCTTCATGACCGGCCGCTTCCGGGTCGTCGGCGTCAGGGTCGCCCACGGTTTCCGTGGTCGGGACCCGATCCTTCGGTCGCGGCATGGCTGCGCGTCGTGGATCGTCGGAGAAACTCATTCGGTGCTCGCCTCCTGGGGTTGGGGCCCCGATCGTGCGCGGACCGTCATCCCGCGTGGTCGCCACCCAGGGCATCCGCCCGTTACGGGCGGGTGACAGCCGCCGCCGTCGTCCGGGGGCTGCCACGGCAGGCGTGGTTCATACTTCCGACGCCGGGACATCGGACCAGGGGAGACGCGTTTGGCGCAGGACACGGCGGGAGCCGCGGCACAAGCAGCTGGGCGGGCCAAGGGCGAGATCGCCCGCGCACGCGACGTGCGGCTGGGCGGAGGCTACGCCGTCGTCGCAGGGTTGCTCATCGGCGGAGCGGCGGTCGCGGGCAAGGCCGGCCTCAACCAGTTCGCCGGCGGCGACATCGGCTACATCGTGTTGATGGCCGCGGCGGTGCTCGCCGCGTGGTTCGCAGGCGTGATCGGCGGGATGACCGCCATCGTCAGCACCGTGATCGTCAACGGGATCCTCTTCCTGGGTGGCGACGCGAGCGTTGCGCCACGGCTCGAGCTCGTGCGCCAGATCGTCTATGTCGTGGCCGCCTCGGCCACGGTCATCCTGGTGGGCTCGCGGCGAGCGGCGCGCGACCGGCTCGTCGACGCGCTCGATGAGGTCGCCGCGCTCGCCGAGGACGTCGAGGCGCGCGATGCGCGTCTCGAGATCATGCTCGCGGCGTCGGGGACCGGCTTCTGGGAGTGGGACGTCGCCGACGGCAGCCTCAACTGGTCCGACGCGATCTTCCGCCAGCACGGCCTGGAACCTGCGCCGGAGGCGCCCGCGTTCGAGGCCTACCTGGACATGATCCACCCCGATGATCGGGAGACCTTCCGCACCGGCATCGGCGCGGCCCTCGACGGTCTTGCGCCATTCGCGCTCGACTACCGCGTCGTGTGGCCCGATGGATCCATCCACTGGACCCACGGCGCCGGACGACTCCTGCGCGACGAGAGCGGCAGGCCTGTGACGATGCTGGGCACGGGCCAGGACATCACGGAGCGCCGTCGTGTCGAGGACCAGCGCGATGCGTTGCTCGTCGAGGAGCGCCGGGCCGGTGAGTTTCGGGAGGCCTTCATCGACGTGATCAGCCATGAGCTGCGGACGCCGATCACCACGATCCTCGGCCTGACGCAGATCCTGTCCCGGCCCGGCCGCGTCGACGACTCCGCCTCGCGGGTCGCCCTGCTCGAGGACGTGCGGGCCGAGTCCGAGCGGCTGCATCGCCTTGTCGAGGACCTCCTCGTGCTCAGCCGCGCGGAGCGCGGACGGCTCGTCATCGACGCCGAACCCCTCCAGCCGCGCCGATTGCTCGAACGGATCGTGGCCCACGAGAGCCCCGAGCTCCCATCCATCCAGATCGAAACGAGGCTCGCCCCGGACCTGCCCGTCGTGGCCGGGGAGGGCACGTACGTCGAACAGATCGTCCGCAACCTCCTGGGCAATGCCGCGAAGTACACCCCGGTCGGGACGCACGTTGTCGTTGAGGCCAAGCGGCACGATCAGGTGGTCGAGGTCCGGGTCAGCGACGACGGGCCGGGCATCCCCGATGAGTCGCTGCGACGGGTGTTCGACCTGTTCTATCGCGACCCCGACAGCGCGCGGTCGGTTGCAGGCTCGGGGATCGGGCTCTTCGTCTGCCGCAGCCTCGTCGAAGCGATGGGCGGCCGGATGTGGGCGACCCGGCGGCCCGAGGGCGGGTCGGAATTCGGGTTCACGCTGCGGGTCCTCGAAGCGGACGACCTGGACGTCGACGAACTGGTCGAGCGCAAGCCGGCCTTCCTTTTGGAGCCGCGCCCCGCGGGCGTCAGCACGGAAGCGGCACCCGCAGACTGACCGATCGCGGCGGCGGTCAGCCGGCGAGCGGGTCGATCTTGTCCGGGTCGATGCCGAGCTCGCGGATGGCCTTCGCGGCCTTCGACGGCGTCAGATCGCCGCAGCGCGCCAGCGAGACGAGGGTGGCGGCGGCGATATGCGGCGGGTCGATCTCGAACAGGGCGCGCAGGTCCTCGCGCGTGCCGCTGCGTCCGAAGCCGTCCGTGCCGAGCGAGACATACGGGGCCGGCAGCCAGCGCGCGACCATGTCGGGCAGCGCCTTCATCCAGTCCGTGGCGGCCACGATGGGGCCGCCGTCACCGCGGAGGACCGTCGTCACGTACGGAACGCGCGTGTCCTTGGCGTCGGGGTGCAGCCGGTTCCAGCGCTCCGCCTCAAGGGCATCGCGCCGCAGGAGCGGGAACGACGGGGCGCTGTAGACCTCGGCGGCCACGCCGAACCGCTCGGCCAGCAGGTCGCGCGCGGCGATGACCCCATTGAGGATGGAGCCCGACCCCACCAGCCGGGCCGGATGCGCGTCCTTCCCGAGCTGCGGGGCCTCGGCGAACCGGTAGATGCCACGAAGGATCCCGTCGTCGACGCCTTCGGGCTTCGCCGGCTGGGCGTAGTTCTCGTTGTAGATGCTGATGTAGTAGTAGACGTCCTCGCCCTGGACGTACATGCGCTCGATGCCGTCGCGGACGATCGCTGCGAGCTCGTAGGCGAACGCTGGGTCGTAGCCGCGGACCACCGGCACCGTCGAGGCGAGGATGTGGCTGTGACCGTCGTCGTGCTGGAGGCCCTCGCCCGCCAGCGTCGTGCGACCCGCGGTCGCGCCCATGAGGAAGCCGCGCCCACGCGCGTCGCCGAAGGCCCACATCTGATCGCCCGTCCGCTGGAAGCCGAACATCGAGTAGAAGATGTAGAACGGGATCACGGCATGCCCGTGGGTGGCGTAGGAGGTGCCGGCTGCCTGGAAGCTGGCCATGGAGCCCGCCTCGGTGATGCCTTCCTCGAGCACCTGACCGTCGGTGGCTTCCCGGTAGGACAGCACGAGGTCCGAATCGACCGGTTCGTAGCGCTGGCCGAGCGCCGCGTAGATGCCGACCTCCTTGAACAAGGGGTCCATCCCGAACGTCCGGGCCTCGTCGGGGATGATCGGCACGATGCGCGGCCCGAGCTCCTTGTCTCGAAGCAGGTTCCGCAGGATCCTCGTGAAGACCATGGTCGTCGAGACTTCGGTCTTGCTGCCGGCAGCGAACTCCTTGTCGACCTCGGGGCCCGGAGCGGGCAAGGGCTTCGAGCGAACGACACGCTTGGGGATCGATCCACCCAGCGCCGCGCGACGCTCGCGCAGGTACTCGACCTCCTCGGACGTGGGACCCGGGTGGTAGTAGGGCGCATCCTTGAGCTTCTCGTCGGGGATCGGCAGCTGCAGGCGGTCGCGGAAGACCTGCAGCTCCTTCTCGGACAGCTTCTTGGCCTGGTGCGTGATGTTGCGTGCCTCGACTCCCGGGCCGAGCGTCCAGCCCTTGACCGTCTTCGCCAGGATGACCGTGGGGGCGCCCTTGAACTCCGTGGCGGCCTTGTACGCGGCGTAGACCTTGCGGTAGTCGTGGCCGCCCCGCCGCAGCCTCGCGAGATCGTCGTCGGTCAGGTGCTCGACGAGCTTGCGCAAGCGCTGGTCCGGCCCGAAGAAATGCTCCCGGATGTACGCGCCGCCGGCCACGCTGAACTTCTGGAACTCGCCGTCCAGGGTCTCGTTCATCTGCTGCACGAGGAGCCCGTCCACGTCGCGAGCCAGCAGTTCATCCCATTCGCGGGCCCAGATGACCTTGATGACGTTCCAGCCCGCGCCGCGGAAGACGGCCTCGAGCTCCTGGATGATCTTGCCGTTGCCACGGACCGGGCCATCGAGCCGCTGCAGGTTGCAGTTGATGACGAATGTCAGGTTGTCGAGACCCTCTCGCGCGGCCAGGTTGAGGGCGCCTAGCGACTCGGGCTCGTCCGTTTCTCCGTCGCCAAGGAAGGCCCAGACCCGTGAGCCGGACGTGTCGAGCTGGCCCCGGTTGTGCAGGTAGCGGTTGAAGCGGGCCTGGTAGACGGCGCTGATCGGGCCAAGGCCCATCGAGACCGTCGGGTACTCCCAGAAGTCGGGCATCAGGCGCGGGTGCGGGTACGAGCTCAGGCCCTGGCCCGGCTGGCCCTCACGGCGGAAATGGTCGAGCTGGTCTTCGGTCAGACGTCCCTCGAGGAATGCGCGGGCATAGATGCCGGGCGCCGCGTGGCCCTGGTAGAAGATCTGGTCGCCACTCCCCTCCCCGTCCTTGCCGCGGAAGAAGTGGTTGAAGCCGGTCTCGTACAGGCTCGCCGAGCTCGCGTAGGTCGACAGGTGGCCGCCGATGCCCGGAAAGCGAGTGTTCGCACGCAGGACCATCGCCACCGCGTTCCAGCGGACGATGCGCCGGATCCGAAGCTCCATCGCCTCGTCACCGGGGAAATCGGGCTCCTGCTCCGGGCTGATCGTATTGATGTAGCGGGTCTGCGTGAGCGGCGGGAGTCCGATCTGGAGCTGGCGGGCGCGCTTGAGCAGCTTGTAGACCAGGAATCGAGCACGCGTCTCGCCAGCCTGCTCCACGACCTGGTCGAGCGACTCCATCCAGTCCTCGGTCTCGGCCGGGTCGATGTCGGGCAGTTGATGCTTGAATTCGTCGAAGTACATGCGAGGCGACTCCTGGACCGCGCGTCCGCGGCAGATCGTACGGCGGCGAACCGCCGTCAGGGGGTTGCGGCTGGGGGACGATGTCCGCCGGTCATGCGCGCTCGAGGCGGAACGTAAGGTCGAGCACCTCGGGGCGGACCATGCGCTTGGCCGCCGGATCGCCCACATACTTGCGCAGGAGACCGGCCGATGTCCGCTCGATGGATGCCGCATCCGCGGCGGGCACGGCCCGCGCCGGCAGACGGCGATCGTCGATGTGCAGCGCTACCGCAGGGTTCGACTGGGCCTCGCGATACCAGCGAGCGTGTGGCCCACGGTACGACCGAACGAAGACGGCTCCGTCGTCGACGACCGCCCAGATGATCGTGCGGTGCACGGCGCCGACGCCGTCGCTGGTCTCGATCTCGACCTCCTCAGTGCGGGCGATCAGATCGAGCTCCTCCTGACTGTAGCCCATGCTCGAAAGGGTAGCCCATCGCCTCGGTTCGGGAGGCCGACCGAACGGGCCAGGCGCCCTGTAATGCCGATGTAACCGGATTGCAATGCCGGGCGGCATCGGCCGTCAGGCCGCGGCGACCATGCTCCTTGGACTTCGAGCCCCGCGCTCGCTCGGGCGTGCGCGCTCGACCGGTCCGCACAGCAATAGCTGGGAGGCACCGGACACCGTCCACCGATCGAACGAAGGAGTCCCAGTCATGTCCGATCCCCACTATGACCGCGACACGGTCGTCGTCCGCGACGGCGGTTCCAGCACCGGCCTGATCCTCGGCATCATCGCCGTGATCATCGTCCTGGCCGGCGCGTGGTACTTTCTGGCCGGCCCCGGCGCAAACACGACCTCGACGCCCACCGACGTGAACGTGGACGTCACCCTCCCGAGCGTGGCACCCGCCGGCTCCTGATTCGTCCCCACAGCGTCCGGTACGTTGACTGACGTGCCGGACGTGACGTATCGGGCCATGGCCGTCACCATGACGCCGACCCAGGAGGTTCCGGTTTGAGTACCCAGCCACTCGTCCTCGTCGCGGACGACGAGCCGCGCATCACCAAGCTCGTCTCGATCGCCCTCGGTGAGGAGGGTTTCCGCGTCGTGACCGCCAACGGCGGCGAGGAGGCGCTCCAGAAGGCCGAGGAAGTGCGTCCCGATATCGTGCTCCTCGACATCGTCATGCCTGACCTCGACGGCATCGAGGTCATGCGGCAACTTCGCGAGCGACGTCCGGTCGCGGTGATCCTCCTGACGGCGAAGGGCTCGACCGCCGACAAGGCCAAGGGACTCGATCTCGGCGCCGACGACTACATCGCCAAGCCGTTCCACCCCGACGAGCTGGCCGCTCGTGTGCGCGCGGTCCTGCGCCGCTCGTCCGGGGCGAGCCCCGGATCGGGGGTCCTCGCGTTCGACGACATCGAGATCGACCTCGAGCGTCGAATGGTCACCCGTGAGGGCGAGCTGGTCCAGCTGTCCCGAACCGAGTGGCTGCTGCTCCAGCACCTGGCCGCCAACGCCGGCAAGGTCGTCCTCCATACCGAGCTCCTGACGAAGGTCTGGGGACCCGAGTACCGCGACGATCTCCAGTACCTGCGGGTGTGGGTCTCGCGCGTCCGTCGCAAGCTGGGCGCGGAGCCCGGTGAGCCCGGTCGGATCAAGACGTTCCAGGGCATCGGCTACCTGCTCGATGTCGAACCGCCGGTGGCACCGGAGACGGTGGCGCCGGAGCCGGCCCCGGACGAGCGATCGGCCATGATCGGCTAGATCTCCGCAGCCCTGAGACCGAAGCGGCGCCCACGGCGCCGCTTCTTCGCGTCCGGCCCGACCTCCATGGCTCGTGGCGAGATCGACATCCCCGGACGCTTATGGCCGATACGCTCGCCGTTCGGGCACCGAAACCACACGATTCGCTGTCGTAACCGTCCTCGGATGTCGATCCTGCCGGGATGCGAGGGCCAGATCGCCATAGTCGTCCCCGGATGACGATGCTGCCGCGAGCCGAGTGGTCTAAGGCTGCTAAGTCAGCTTGGGCGCGCGGGCCGATGCCACGAACCCCTGATAGGCTCGGGCGATGCGGCGGTATGACCCGGCCACGGCCCTGATCGTCGTCGACGTGCAGAACGACTTCGCCGATCCGGCGGGTAGCCTGTCCATAGCGGGCGGCGAGGGCGTCGTCCCGACGATCGATGGCGAGGTCGCGAAGGCGACCGTTGCTGGGGGCTTGGTGGTATTCACCCAGGATTGGCACCCCAAGGTCACGCCGCATTTCGCCAAGGACGGCGGCATCTGGCCCGTCCACTGCATCGCCGACACGTGGGGCGCCGCCCTCCACCCGGACCTCGTCACGGCGATGGGCGCGCGGCGCATCCGTAAGGGTTCGAACGGCGAGGACGGCTACTCGGGGTTCACGATGCGCGATCCGACGACCGGCGAGGAGACCTCGACCGAGCTCGACGCCCTGCTGCGCGACGGCGGAATCGAGCGCGTCGTCGTCGTCGGCTTGGCCACCGACTACTGCGTCAAGGCGACGGCGATCGATGCGGTCCGGCTCGGCTATGAAACGAGCCTACTTACCGACGCCATCGCCGCCGTCGACCTCGCGCCGGACGACGGCACGCGCGCGATCGAAGAGATGGCCGCGGCGGGTGTCCGTCTCTTGCGGAGCGCCGATTCCGTGAGCACGGCTAGCGATGGAGCTCCACCTCGTCGATGCGACCTACGAGCTCTTCCGGGCGCACTATGCGCCGCGGCCTGACGTGGTCGGCCGAGACGGGATCATCCTCTCCGGTGTCTCGGGCCTCTGCGACCAGCTGCTCTACCTGCTGCGCGAAGAGGGCGCGACGCACGTCGGCTGCGCCACGGACCGCGTGATCGAATTGTTCCGTAACGACCTGTTCGCGGGCTACAAGTCGTCGGCCGGAATGCCACCCGAGCTACTCGCGCAGTTTCCCATCGCCGAGGCCGCCATCGAGGCGCTTGGGATCGTCCTGTGGCCGATGGTCGATTTCGAGGCGGACGACGCCATCGCCGCGGCGGCCGTGCGCTTCGCCGACGACGATGCGGTCGACCGGATCCTGATCTGCACCCCGGACAAGGACATGGCCCAGCTCGTGCGGGACGACCGGGTCGTGCTCTGGGATCGGCGCAGGGGAATCACCTACGACGACGCCGGCGTTCGCGCGAAGTGGGGCGTGCCACCGGCCTCCATCCCGGACTGGCTCGCCCTCGTCGGCGATTTGTCGGACGGGTATCCGGGCCTGCCCGGCTGGGGCGCCAAGGGCGCGGCAGCGGTCCTGGCCCGCTACGGGCACTTCGAGGATATCCCTGAGCGCGCCTCGGCCTGGGAGGTGCCGGGGGTCGGGGGAGGCCGGGCGGTCGGCCTTGCAGCGGCCCTGCGAGAGCACTGGGCGGAGGCGCTCCTCTACCGCGACCTCGCCCGGCTGCGCACCGACGCGGACGGCGTGCCGATCCGCCAGCGGACGCCCGACGAGCTGCGCTGGGACGGGGTCCCTCGTGCGGCCTGGGAAGCCTTCTGTGAAGAATGGGGCCTCGACCGCCTGCGGAGCCGGCCACACCGCTGGCTCGACGAGGACCGGGCCGGCTAGGACCCGCAGCCCTCGAAACGTCCCCGGCCGCGCGATTCACCGCTAGTGAACGCATGCACGCCCAAGCGCCGATGCCGGGCGTGGAACCGCCAGCCGTTCATCGACGGTGAATGATCGCTTTTGAAGCGACGCACACACGGCTGGATGGGTTCGCCCGTGGGCAAAGCGATCCCTACGATGTCCCCAACGTTCACCACGAGTGAACCGGAGTGCCCGGCGCATTAAGCCCGCTGTGCGACGCGCGCAGACGGCGACCTACCTCACGAGCTCGAGCAGCGTCCCGTGATGCGCCACCGGCGCGGCGAGCATGCCGATCGACGACGGCGCGTGGGCCAGGTCGAACCACCGGCCGCCGTCCATCGCCGTCACCCGCGCCCCGCCCCGCTCGGCGATGAGCCCGGCGGCCGCGATGTCCCACGCCGAGAGCCCGCCCTGCTGGATGAATGCGTCAAATCGGCCGTTGCCGACATAGGCGAGCGCCAAGGCCGCCGAACCCATCGAGCGGGAGATCCGGATGACCCTGCGCACGGACCGCGACCGACCGACGGCCGACCTCCCACTGAGCGCCAGGGACACGACGAAGTCGGACACCTTGTCCTTGTCGGACGCGGTGATCCGATGGCTGGGCGAACCGAGGGAGGCGGCGAGCAGCGCCGGACCGTCGGCGGTGGCGGCGAATGTCTCGCCGCGGGTCGGGTCGTGGACGATCCCGACGGCTGGGAGCCCATCGACGATGAGCGCGATCGATACGCAGAAGAACGGGATGCCGTTCGCGTAGTTCACGGTCCCATCGAGCGGATCGATGATCCACAGCCGACCACGCCCCGACGTGGGGGCCTCCCCCGCGACGGCCCGGTGCTCGCCACTCTCCTCGGCCAGGATCGCGTCGCCGGGATGGCGCCGGCGGATGGCATCGATGACGAGCTCCTCGGACAGGTGGTCCGCCTCGGTCACGACATCGCGAGCGCTCTTGTGGTCGATGCGCTCGAGGCGCTCGTAGCGATCCATCAACACTTCCCCGGCCCGGGCGGCCAGGGCCAGGCCGAACGCCAGGTCGTCCGCGCTGGCGGGGAGCGGACGGGCCGCCGCCCGGGTCACGGCGTTCGGCACGTGACCGCGAGCTGCCGCGGCTCGGTCCCGAACTCGGTCACGACCGCCGGGAACTGCTGCGTCTCACCGGCCTCGAGCCTGGGGCTCAGGACGAAGGCGCTGCGGCTCACGCCGCGGTCCGCGGCATCGACGATCCGGCACGTCGTCTGGCCGGCGGCCGTCCCCTCATTGGTCACGGTGACCGTCGCGGCCAGGCCGTTCGCCGTCGGGGTCGCGGCGGAGATGGTCGCGGGGAACGGCCCGCTGCCGGCGATCGAGAAGCGCGCCGCGACCAGCAGCAGCACGATGGCGATCGCCACGGCCACGAAGACGGTCCCGTGCACTTGGGATGCCGAGGCGTCGCGCAGCCCGAGCGGGTTGCAGCGCTCGCACAGGCCGATCCCCGGACCGACGGGCGCTCCGCAGCGCGCGCACGGGTGGGTATGCTCGGCCGGCGAGGGCGAACCAGGCGGCTTGGGCGCTCCGAGCGGCGACGCCGAGCTCGTTGGGACCGGGAGACCGGGATCGTTCGGGGTCACCCGTGGATGGTGCCACGAACATCGGTCACCAGCGGTCGACCGCCTCCACGAGCGCGTCGACATCGTCGGTCGACCTCGCGAGCACGATCGCCCCATCCGCCCCGGCCTCGCGCCACCGTTCCCATGTCTCGCGCGGTGCGTCGATCCAGGGGGTGCCGCGGATCGGCTCGTTCGCCAGCCAATCGCCCTGGAAGCCGACGAGCACGGTCTGGTCCTCTCGTCGCTTCTCGGTCGCCGCGAGCTCCTCGAGGTAGAGGGGCAGGTGCCGCTCGAAGTTGTCGTCGAACGTGGACCAGCCATCGCCGATCCGGGCCGCCAGCCGCGCACCCGGCGCCGTCTCCCCACCGATCACGATCCGCGGCGATGGATCCGGGACCGGATGCGCGACAGCCTCGGTCAACGGATAGAACGGCGAGGCCCTGGTCACCGGTCCGCCCGTCCACAGCGCCCGCATCACCGCCACGGCCTCCTCGAGGCGCTCCACCCGCTCGGGCGCCTCGGGAAAGTCCATCCCGTACGCGGCGTGCTCCTTCGGGGCGCCGCCGATCCCGATCCCGAGGATCAGCCGCCCCCCGCTGGCGATCTGGATCGTCGAGGCCATCCGGGCCACGAGCGCAGGATGGCGGTTCATGACGTTCATCACGAACGGTCCGATCGTGGCGCCCGACGTCCGCGCGGCGGCCATGGCCAAGATCGTCCAGCACTCCACGACGGGCACCGTCCGGTCGCCGCGCCCGATGAAATGATCCCAGCACCACAGCCCCGCGTAGCCCGCCTCGTCGAGCCTGCGGGCGCTCTCGAGCCACCAGACGGGCTCGGCGCCGATCGCGCGGATGCACACGCCGATCGGGAGGCGGGCCACGCCTAGAGCCCGGTCTCGAACAGCCGGACGTCCTCCGCGGCGATGGCGTGCCCGTCGCCCCGCGTCGGCCCGAGCGCGGCGCCGGCGCCGAGAGCATCGAGGTCCACCGGGAATCGCCCGATCAGGTCGAGCACGACCTTCTGGATCCGCTCCGCGTTGGCCTGGAAGACCTCGAGCACATCGGCGGCGTTGACGGCCTCCGTGCCCTCGTGGACCCCGGCGTCGTAGTCGGTGATGAGGCTGATGTTCACGACCGCGATCCCGAGCTCACGACAGAGCCATGCCTCGGGGTACTGGGTCATGTTGATGACCTCCCAGCCGGCATCGCTGAACCATTTCGACTCGCTCTTGGTTGAGAACCGCGGCCCCTGGATGACGACGACGGTGCCGCGCTCGTGGACCTCGATGCCGTGGTCCCGGATCGTCTCGATCGCGAGCCGCCGCAGCGTCGGGTCGTACGTCTCGGCTGAGGAGAGGTGCGTGACGACGGGACCGTCGTAGAAGGTGTCGGCGCGGCCGCTCGTCCGATCGACGAACTGGTCGCACACCACGAAGTGGCCTGGCTCGACCGGCAGCTGGAGCGAGCCCGCGGCGCACGGCGAGATGGCCGCCTTCACGCCAAGCGCCTTCATCGCCCAGACGTTCGCCCGGTAGTTGATCCGGTGCGGCGGGATGGTATGCCGCCGGCCGTGGCGCGGCAGGAACGCCACCCGGCGGCCGGCGATGTCGGCGAGGAAGATGGAATCCGACGGCGGGCCATAGGGCGTGTCGACCTTGACCTCACGGACCTCGTCGAGCAGCGCGTAGAACCCCGAGCCCCCGAAGACGCCGATCTCCGCGGTGTCCGCCACATCCACTCCTTCCGTCGATCGTCCGCGTCGCGAAGTGCGACACGTCTGCCCTCCCGGGCCCCCCAATTCTAGGCGGCCGGGACTAGGATGGTGACAGCCGCGCTCCGCGGTGCCATGGAGTCGCCCATGACCGACGAGACCCCGAGCCCGACGACGCGCATGCCGGTCCCCGACGCAACGCCGGACCCCCAGCCCGACGCCCCCTCGGATGCCCCGACCGAGGGCTGGCCCGGGACGACGGCGAGCGACGGAACGACCGACCCGGCCTGGTCCGCTGCGCCGCCGCTCGCGGCGACATCGGACGTGCCCGCCGGGCCGCCGCCGGTCGTGCCGGTCGCGCGGCGCGACGACCGGGACCACGGTCGGACGGCGTCGATCCTGTTCGGCCTGGTGATCCTGGGGGTCGGGGTGTGGTTCTTCGCCGAGCACACCCTAGGAATCGAGCTGCCGCGCATCCGCTGGAGCCAGATCTGGCCACTCTTCCTGGTCGTCATCGGCCTGTGGGTCGTGCTGGGGTCGATGCGCCGCGGATCGAAGTGACCGACTGGGTCGCGGGCGACGGCTCGGCCCCCGACCGGCTCAGCCTGACGGATTGGCGGCGCCGGATCTCGGCCCTCTACGCCGAGGTCCGCGCGATGGCCGCCACGGACCCGGCGGCTGCCCTCGCGCACTGGCGTGCCGTTCGTGAGCGCCTGTTCCGCGAGCATCCCCAGTCGCCCGTCCCGGCCGCGACCCGAGCCCATTTCCGGGCCATCCATTTCGACCACGACCCGTCCCTCCGCTTCCATGCCGTCCTGGAGCCGGCGCCGCCAGCGCAACCCGGCGCACTCGCGCTGGAGCTGCCCAACAGCGGGGCAGACAGCCCCTCGTTCAGCAGGATCGGCCGTGTCGCACTCCCACTCCCCGATGGCGAGCGGACCCTGTCGGTGTTCTGGATGGCGGGCTATGCGGGCGGGATCTTCGTGCCGTTCCGCGATGCGACGAACGGGGACATGACGTACGGCGCCGGCCGCTATCTCCTCGACACCGCGAAGAGCGCGGACCTCGGCGCCGCGCCGGGTCCAGACCCGTCCAGCTGGGCACTGATCCTCGATTTCAATTTCGCCACCCAGCCCTCATGCGCATTCGATCCGCGCTGGGCGTGCCCCCTCGCCCCGCCCGAGAACAGGCTCGATCTCCCGATCCGGGCGGGCGAACGCCTGGCCTGATCCGGGCACGAGGCCGCGGCCGGATCCGGGCTGGACGCCGCGGCCGGCGGAGCGTAGCATCCGGCTTGGCGCCCGCCCGCGCCGAACCTCCTCGCCGGTCCCCACGCGACCGGCCCCGCGGAGGCAAAGGGGATCATGTCCTCGGGCGGGGATGCTCGTGCCATCTCGTCCGTTCCAGCACGGCCGTGGCACCCAGGGTGCGTGGGACATGGGTTGCCGGCCGGGAACGAGGCAAGAACGATGACACAGCGAAAGCACCTCAAGGCGCGCGTCCGAGCACGCATGGCGCACACCGGTGAGCGCTACGCAGCCGCGCGCCCCCACGTGATCCCAGACGCCCCCGCTGCGATCGCCTCAGCCGCGAAGTCCGCACCCGGTGGGACGAATCCAGGCGCGAACGCGCTCCGGGTCGTCCTCGCCGACCTGGGTCTCGAGATCGGCGAACCGCTGGCCCTGACGATCGGCGGTGGGGCCGGGATCGGGGTCTTCCAGTTCCACTACGCCAAGGAGGACTTCTCGAGCCTGTTCCTTGCGGGACGGCATGCGTGGGACGACGACCTCCGCTTCATCGACGGCGCCCTGCGCCGTCTCGGCCTGGACCCGATGGTCGCCGAGACGGGTTCGGCGCGGACGGCGGATCGACAGTTGCGCGAGGCGCTGGCGGATGAACGACCGGCCGTGGCATGGGTCGATGCCGCCGAGCTCGGGACCCGCGGTTACCCGCCCGAGTTCAGGGGTGGCGCCTATCACGTGGTGGTCGTCCGGTCGCTCGACGACAGCCGCGGCGTCGCCGTCCTCGACGACCTGGCCGGAAGTCCGGTCGAGGTGTCGATCGAGACCCTCGCCCGCGCACGCGCCAGGATCGGCAAGTTCCGCCACCGTCTGCTACGGCTGCCGGCGAACGCTCGTCCGCCGGACGACGACCGCATCGGCACGGCGATCCGGGCCGGCCTGGATGCGTCCGTCGAGGGATTCGAGCAGCCACGGACCCGCAACTTCAGCCTCGATGCGCTGGTCGATTGGTCGGCGCGGCTGCGTGGGTCGGGCAAGGACGCCTGGTCCACGGTCTTCCCCCCCGGGGCGCGCCTGTGGTCCGGATTGGCGGCGATCCACGAATACGTCGAGCACTACGGCAGCGGCGGCGGCCTCCTGCGCCCGATGATCGCCGCCGGCCTGCGCGAGGCAGCGGCGCGGATCCCCGATCCGGACCTGGCCGACGTCGCGGCACGCTACCAGGAGCTCGCCGCGATGTGGACGGCGCTCGCGCGTGCGGCGCTCCCCGACGACGTGGCGCCGCTTCGGCGCGCACGCGAGCTCCAGGACCGGCGCGCGCGGCTGTACGCGGAGCGCGGTGCCGACGCGACGGCCGACCTCGCGGCCGCGTGGGCCGAGACGGCCGCGATCCGCGCCGACATGGCCGACGGCTTCCCGCTCGACGACGGTGCGACCCGCTCCCTGGTCGACGATCTTGCGACGCGGGTGGAGGAGATCCACGAGGGGGAGGCAGCCGCGCTGGAGGCGCTTCGGGCGACCCGCTGAGCCCCCGACGGCCGGTGCTGAACGAACGTACCGGGTCGCGGCCGGACCCCCGGCTGTGGTCCGGGGGCGATCCTCCAAGGGCATGATGCATGGGCACGGCGCCGCCTCTCGGTGGCGCCGACGCCGATCGTCTCGCTGTGGAGTCCCGTGCGCCTCTTCGTGAATCCCCGCCGCCCCGTCGACGAGCGGCTGCTCTGGTCGCGCGATACCCGGTACGTGCACCGGCTCGCGTCGTTCGTGGCGGGCGCCCGCGTGCTCGAACTCGACTCGGGCGCCATCGTCATCGCTCCCTCCAGCGAGCTCACCGAGCTCGTCGCGAACTCCATCGCGCGCGAGGCGCGCGGACCGGAGTACGGCATCGTGACGGTCGACGCCGAGCTGCCCGAAGCCGATCGCTACCTGATGGCCCTCTCGGCCGCCGTGCAGATGTCGGGCCTGGCCGAGCGGATCGGCATGGCCCAGACCACGCAGGTCATCCAGACCAAGACGCTCGACTACTTCTTCAGCCTGCGCAAGCTCCACGCCGTCAACTTCCAGCCCATCGTCGAACTGGCGACGGGGGCCCTGTACGAGCACGAGTGCCTGTTCCGCCCGAACATGCCCATGCTCCCGCAGTCGATCGCCTCGATCGTGCAGGCCGCGATCGACACGGACCGATCGATCGAGCTCGACGTGTTCCTGATCTCCACGATCCTCGAACGAGCCGGGGGGGTCGACCAGCGCCGCCGGGCGGACGGCGCGAGCTCGCTGCGGATGGCGCTCAACGTCACGCCCGCCAGCCTGCTCGACCCGCGCTTCGAGGCGGCCGCGTTCGCGACCCTGGTCCGCGGCGCCGGGCTCGATCCGCGCAAGATCACGCTCGAGTGCACGGAGCAGCAGGCCGTGGCCGACGTCGTCCGGCTCCAGAAGGCGGTCAAGGCCCTCCGTCGGGTCGGCTTCGGGTTCGCGGTGGACGACGCCGGGGCGGGCTACGCCAGCTTCTCGCTCATCGCCGCCCTCAAGCCGACCGTCATCAAGATCGACCGGGACATCATCGCGGGCATCGCCCGGGACGACGCGAAACAGGCCCTCGTCGAGGCGTTCGTGTCCTTCGGGGCTCGGATCGGCGCTCGACTTCTGGCCGAGGGCATCGAGAAGCGATCGGACCTCGCGATGGTGACCGAACTCGGCGTGCACTTCGGCCAGGGCTACCTGCTGGGCCGGCCGGCGGCGGAACCCACGCCGCCGCGCAACATGGAGAAGCTGCGCGTCGCGGCTGCGCGCCGTGTCGCCCGGGTCGCGGCATCGCACGCCATGATCGCCCCGCCGGGCAGGACGGGGCGGAGCGCACGCGCCGCCGACTGACATCGGTCCCTCCCCAGGACGCTCCGGGGCGGGCCGCGTACCATCGCGGTCATGCCGACACCGACACCGGCGACGTCGACCACGTCGCCGACCCGCACCACCCTTCCCGAGCACGTCCGCGCGTTCCTGGCCGCGACCCGCTTCGCGACGATCGCCACCGTCGATCCGGACGGGAGCCCGCGTCAAGCCGTCATCTGGTACCGGCTCGACGGTGACGAACTGGTCCTCAACAGTCGGGCGGGCCGGCGCTGGCCGTCGAATCTCGATCGTGACCAGCGCATCTCGGTGGCCGTCAGCGACGCGGCCGACGGGTATCGGTGGATCGGGCTGACCGGCCGGGTCACGATCGTCGACGACCAGCCGACCGCCCAGGCCGATATCGCCGAGATGGCCCGCCGCTACCACGCGGCCGACCCGGCCAAAGCGGAGCGGCTCGTACGCGACCAGTTCGAGCGTCAACGCCGGGTGAGCTTCCGGATCGTCATCGACGCCGTGCACGACCACCTCGACTGACCGGCATGGACAGCGCGCCGATCCGCTTCGGGCTCCAGCTCTGGTCGCAGGCCACGGACTGGCCGTCGTTCCGCGATTCTGCGCTCGCCGCAGACGCGGCCGGCTGGGATTCGGTCTGGACGTGGGACCACCTGCTGGCCATCTTCGGGCCATGGGAACAGCCGATCTTCGAGGGCTGGTCGGCGATGACGGCGCTCGGGGCGTTGACGACGAACGTCCGCCTTGGCCTGATGGTCGGTGCGAACACCTTCCGCAACCCCGGACACACCGCCAAGCTCGCCACCACGCTCGACCACGTCTCCGGCGGACGAGCTGTGCTCGGCATCGGCGGCGCGTGGTTCGAGCGCGAACACGAGGCGTTCGGGATCGAGTTCGGGAAAAGCCCGGGCGAACGGCTGGACTGGCTGGACGAGTCGGTCATGCTCCTGCGTCGCTTGCTGGACGGCGAGCGTGTCGACCACGGCGGTCCCACGTACCCGATGCGGGACGCGGTGTGCGAACCGCGGCCGGTCCAGGCTCACCTTCCGATCCTCATCGGCGGTGGCGGACGCACCAAGACCCTTCGAACGGTGGCGCGCCGGGCCGACGCCTGGAACAACTCGGGGTCGTTCGAGGAGCTCCGCGATGCCGTCGAGACGCTGGAGCGCCATTGCGCCGACGTCGGCCGAGACCCGGCGACCATCGATCGGACCGTGAGCTTCCATATCATCGTGCGGGACACGGCCGAATTGGCACGGGTTCGGACGGAGGAGCTGATCGCCCACAACGGCGTCTCGGCCGAGCGGTTCGGGACGTACCTCGCCGGGCCGCCGGCGGACATCGCGGACGAGCTCCGGCCGTACATCGAGCTTGGATTCAGGACGTTCATCGTGCGGATGCCCGCGCCCTACGACCGCGAGACCATCGAGCGCATGCCCGAGGTCGGCGCGCTCCTCCGGGGATGAACGTCGTCCTCCTCGCCGGCGGGGTCGGTGGGGCGAAGCTGGCCGAGGGCCTCGCGGCGCACCTGGGGGCGGACCTGACGGTGGTGGTGAACACGGGCGACGACCTGGAGCTGCACGGCCTGGCGATCTGGCCGGACCACGACACGGTGGCCTATACCCTGGCCGGGCTCGACGACGAAGAGCGCGGGTGGGGCCTGCGCGATGAGACCTGGGCCGTCATGGACGGGCTCGCGGCCCTGGGTGAGGAGCAGTGGTTCCGGCTCGGCGATCGAGACCTCGCGACGCACCACTGGCGCACGGACCGACTGCGGGCGGGTGTCCGCCCGACCGACGTCGCGCGCGGTCTGTCCGTCGCGCTCGGGATCGCGCCGACGATCCTGCCCATGACCGACCAGCCCGTCCAGACCGAGGTGCTGACCGACGACGGCTGGCTGGAATTCCAGGAGTACTTCGTCCACCGCCACCAGGCACCCGAGGTCGCGGAGGTCCGCTTCGTGGGCATCGACGCCGCCCGCCCATCGCCGGAGGTCCTTGCCGCCCTCGCTGCGGCCGAGGTGATCGTCATCGCGCCCTCGAACCCGATCGTGTCGATCGGGCCGATCCTCGCCCTGCCCGGGATGGCGGCGGCCCTGGCGGAGGCACGCGCCCGGGGCGTTCCGATCGTCGCGGTGAGCGGCATCATCGGCGGCCGGGCGCTGAAGGGCCCGGCCGATCGCATGCTGACGTCGCTGGGCCACGAGTCGAGTGCACTCGGCGTCGCGCGGCTGTACGCCGACCACGCCACGGCCTTCGTGCTGGACGAGACGGACACGGATTCGGCGTCGTCCATCGCGGACCTCGGCCTTCGACCGGTGGTCACCGACACGATCATGACGGACGACGCCGCACGCGCACGCGTTGCTGCCGTCGTCCTGCGGGCGGCAGCCACGACCGTGGCATGACGCCGACGATGACCGCGCCCACGATCTACGCCGTCATCCCCGTCGGCGCCATGAACGGGGCGAAATCCCGGCTCGGCGCGGTCCTGGATGCCGAAGAGCGTCACGACCTCGTGGTCCGCCTGGCCGACGCGACGATCCGCGCCGCCGTGACGACGCCGGACATCGCCGAGACGCTCGTGATCACGCCCGACGACGCGGTCCGGGAGCTGGCGCTCGCCGCCGGCGCGCGACCCCTCCGCCAGCGTAGCCGGGGCCTGAACGCCGGGCTGCGCGAGGCTCGCGAGGAGGCGGTGGCCGCGGGGGCGACGGCCGTGCTGATCCTGCCCATCGACCTGCCACGGATCTCCCCGGGCGCGATCTCGGCGGTCGTCGACACGCTGGCCGGCGAGGACGGCCCGCTCGTCGCCATCGTCGCCGACCGTCACGGGCGTGGCACCAACGCGCTGCTTCTTGCCCCGCCCGACGTCATCGACGTGCACTTCGGTGGCGACAGCCGGGCGGCCCACGTCGCCGCAGCGGAGGCGGCCGGCGCCAGGGTGGTCCAGCTCGAGGGTCCGCTGCGCCAGGACCTCGACACGCCCGAGGACCTGCTGGCGGTCCAGACGGCCGATGAGGACGCCGTCGATGGCTGAGCGGATCGAAGCCGTCGCGATCCCGGGCCTGGGCGAGATCGTGCCGGGCGACGATCTGCCGGCGCTCATCGCCGAGGCGCTCGCGACGGCGACCGACATCGGCCCGCTCCGCGATGACGACGCGCTCTGCGTGACCCAGAAGATCGTCTCGAAAGCCGAGGGCGCCATCGTCGACCTCACGACGGTCGAGCCGAGCCCGGTCGCCCAGGAGTTCGCCAGGCGCTACGACCGCGACGCGCGCCAGGTCGAGGTCGTGCTACGCGAAGCGCGGCGGGTCGTGCGGATGGCGAACGGCGTGATCATCACCGAGACCCACCATGGGTTCGTGTGCGCCAACGGCGGGATCGACGCGTCCAATGTGGGCCCGGCGTCTGGATCGGTCGTGACCCTGCTTCCGCGCGATCCCGACGCGTCGGCGGACCGGATCCGGGCGGCGGTCCGTGAGCGCATGGGCCACGACGTGCCGGTCGTCGTGTCGGACAGCTTCGGACGGCCGTGGCGGCTCGGCATCGTCGATGTCGCGATCGGCGTGTCCGGGCTCCTGCCGCTCGACGACCTGCGGGGCGAGCCGGACGCCGACGGGCGGATCATGCGCTCGACGGTCCGCGCAGTGGCCGACGAGCTGGCCTCCGCGGCGGAGCTCGTCCTGGGCAAGACCGCCGGCCGACCCCTGGCGCTCGTGCGCGGGGCGTCCTTCCGCCGCGGCGAGGGGCGCATCGCGGACGCGCTGCTGCCGGCCGAGATGGACCTCTTCCGCTAGGCCGGACCGCGCCCTGAGCGGGCCTGTACGCTAGGCTCCCGCGATGCACCCGGGAAGCTTGCGATGAAGCTCGGCCTCCAGATCGACTCGTTCACGTGGCCGGGTGGACCCGAGGCCATCGGCCCGACGCTCGCCCGCGTCGTGCGCGACGCCGACGACGCGGGCCTCGACTCCATCTGGGTGATGGACCATTTCTTCCAGATCCGCGGCGTCGGCTCGCCCGAGGAGCCGATGCTCGAGGGCTGGACGACGCTCGGCTTCATGGCCGCCCACTCGACCCGCGCCCGCCTGGGCCTGATGGTCGGTGGCGTCCATTACCGGCAGCCGGGTCTCTGGATCAAGGCGGCGACCACGCTGGACGTGCTGTCCGGTGGTCGGGCCTGGCTCGGCATCGGCGCCGCCTGGAACGAGCAGGAGTCGCGGGCGCTCGGCTTCCCGTTCCCGCCACTCGGTGAACGCTTCGAGATGCTCGAGGACACCCTGCGCATGGCGCACGGCATGTGGTCGGGCGAACGCGGCACGGAAGGCTCGATTGAGGGTCGCCGCTTCCACGCCGGTCGACTCCTCAACTCCCCGCAGTCCCTGTCGCGGCCGCGTGTGCCGATCATGGTCGGCGGGGGCGGCGAGAAGAAGACGCTCCGGCTCGTGGCCCAGTACGCGGATGCGTGCAACGTCTTCGGATCCCCAGAGGGGATCGCCCGCAAATACCGCATCCTCGATGAGCACTGTGCGGCGGTCGGGCGCGATCCGGCCGAGATCGAGCGCTCGACGCTCCAGGGCGTGAACCTCTCGCCCGACGGCGGCCGACGAGCAGAGACCGCGGCGCAGCTGGTGGACCGTTTCGGCGACCTCGCCGACGCCGGTGCCGAGCACATCATCTTCAACATGCCCGACGTCCACGACCCCCGCCGGATCGAGGCTCTGGCGCCGGTGATCCCCGCGCTCCGGGCGTTGTAGCCCCTGGCCTCGGTCAGGGCCGCATACTCTAGGGGGGTATCTGAAAGTGCTACGATATCGCTCATGAGTGACAAGGACCCATTCGGCGGTCTCAGCATCGACCTCAGCGGTGACACCGGGGCGTCGGCGCCGGTTGCGACCCCCATCGCGATCGCTCCGGACGACCCGACCACCGCGACCGGTGGGCCGAGCACCGTCGCGAGCGGCGAGAGGCGGGTCGACACCAAGATCCTCATCATCGGCTCCGGCCCGGCCGGCCTGACCGCCGCGGTCTACGCGGCGCGAGCGGGCCTCGAACCCGTCGTCATCGCGGGTTCGGCGCCGGGCGGCCAGCTGATGCTGACGAGCGACGTGGAGAACTACCCGGGCTTCCCCGAGGGCATCCAGGGCCCTGATCTGATGGCCGCGATGCGCGCCCAGGCCGAGCGGTTCGGGACCCGCCTCGTCGATGTCGATATCGACCGGGTCGACCTGTCCGAACGACCTTTCCGGGTGTGGGCGCGCGGCATCGAGTACCGGGCCCAGTCGGTCGTCGTGGCAACGGGTGCGTCCGCGCTGTGGCTCGGCCTGGAGAGCGAGACGAAGCTGCGCGGACGCGGCGTGTCCGCCTGCGCGACCTGCGACGGGTTCTTCTTCCGTGACCGCGAGATCGCCGTCGTCGGCGGGGGCGACACCGCGTTCGAGGAAGCCACGTACCTCACCCGCTTCGCGAACAAGGTCCATCTCCTCCATCGGCGGGACACCTTCCGGGCGAGCAAGATCATGATCGACCGCGCGTACGCGCATCCCAAGATCGAGATCCACCCCAACGTCGCGGTCGACGAGGTCCTCGGGGACGCCAAGGTGGAGGGTCTCAAGCTCCGCGACACCGCCACGGGCGAGACGTCCGAGATGTCGGTCGATGGCGTGTTCATCGCGATCGGCTACGTCCCGAACACCGCGCCCTTCCGCGAATGGCTGGACGTCGACTCGAAGGGCTACCTCGTCGTGCGCGACGAGACCGGTTCCAACATCGAGGGCGTGTTCATCGCCGGCGACGTCCACGATCACCGCTACCGCCAGGCCGTGACCGCGGCCGGCGACGGGTGCAAGGCGGCCATCGACGCCGAACGCTGGCTCGAGGCCCAGGGGATCACCGAAGCCGCGACCGCGACCGCCTGGTAATGGGCTTTCCCCGGGGAGGGACCCGCGCCGTGACCGGCGGTGTCGGACGCGGCGGCCGCGGCAGCGGCGGAGGCGGTCGTGGCGGCCCGTTCGGTGGCGGTGGCCCGTTCGGGATGCCGAACGCCGACTTCGAGCCGGTCCCGAAGGAGCGGCGTGGCCGGACCATCCGCCGCATCCTCGCCTTCTTCCGGCCGTACCGGCCGCAGATCGGCGTCGTGCTCATCGCGATCCTCGCCACGAGCCTCATCGGTCTCGCCAACCCGTACCTCCTGAAGCTCCTCATCGACGAGGCCATCCCGGAGCGGGACTTCGGCAAGCTCAACCTGTTCGTCGGGCTGATGATCGTGCTGCCCATCCTCACTGGCCTCATCGGCGTCGGGCAGGCGTACCTGAACAACGTCATCGGCCAGAACGTCATGCAGGACCTGCGTGGCGCGCTGTACGCCCACCTCCAGCGCATGCCCCTGCGCTTCTTCACCGAGACGAGGACCGGCGAGATCCAGAGCCGGCTCGCCAACGACGTCGGGGGCGTGCAGTCGGTCGTGACCGACACCGCCAGCAGCGTCACGAGCAACCTGGCCGTGGCGCTCAGCACGGTGGTCGCGATGTGGCTGATCGACTACCGGCTGACGCTGCTGTCGCTCGGCCTGTTGCCGTTCTTCATGTACCTCACGTTCCGGGTCGGGAAGGTCCGCCGCGACGTCTCGACCGAGACCCAGAAGTCGCTCGCCGAGATGAGCGCGCTGACCGAGGAGACGCTCAGTGTCAGCGGCATCCTCCTGTCCAAGACGTTCGGCCAGCAGGAGGCGTCCAACCGTCGCTTCCGCGGCCTCAACGCTCAGCTCGCCGCGCTCCAGATCCGGCAGGCCATGGTCGGTCGCTGGTTCTTCATGATCATCGGCACGATCTTCAGCATCACGCCGGCCTTCGTGTACTGGCTCGCCGGGTACCTGACCATCCAGAACGACCCGACCGCGCCGACCATCGGGGACATCGTCGCGTTCACGACGCTGCAGAGCCGGCTGTTCTTCCCGCTCGGTCAGCTGCTCAACGTGCAGGTCGAGATCCAGGGTGCACTGGCCCTCTTCGACCGGATCTTCGAGTACCTCGAGATGGATCCCGAGATCGTCGACGCGCCCGATGCGATCGCGCTCGACCCGGCGTCGGTCCGGGGGGCGGTCCGCTTCCACGACGTGTCGTTCGGCTACCCGACCGAGGCGGTGCCATCGGCACGGGCGATGGAAGCGGTGGCCCGCGGCCACGATCACGATGACGAGGTCGAGATCGAACCCGCCCTCGCGGCGGCAGCCGTCGACGCGCCGGCGCTGGCGGCCATCGTGGACGCCATGGATGGCGATGGACATGACGCCCTGGCCGTCCCCGCCATCGAGATCGTGCCGCAGTTCGCCCTCGAGGACGTGGACTTCGAGGCAGCGCCCGGCGAGCTCGTGGCGCTCGTCGGCCCATCGGGATCGGGCAAGACGACGACGACCTACCTGATCCCGCGGTTGTACGACGTCGATACGGGTGCCGTGGAGATCGACGGCATCGACGTGCGGCGGATCAAGCTCGCGTCGCTCGGTGCGCTGATCGGCGTCGTGACGCAGGAGACCTACCTGTTTCACAACACCGTCCGCGACAACCTGATGTACGCGAAACCCGAGGCGTCCCAGGAGGAGCTCGAGGCTGCGACGCGCGCCGCTGCCATCCACGACCGGATCACGGAGCTGCCCAAGGGCTACGACACGATCGTCGGCGAGCGCGGCTACAAGCTGTCCGGCGGCGAGAAGCAGCGCATCGCGATCGCGCGGGTCCTGCTCAAGGATCCGCGCATCCTGATCCTCGACGAGGCGACATCGGCCCTCGACACCGTGTCGGAACGGCTCATCCAGGCGGCCTTCGAGCGGTTGATGGAGGGCCGCACGACGATCGCCATCGCGCACCGGCTGTCCACGATCCTCCGCGCCGACAGGATCCTCGTGTACGACCGCGGGCGGATCGTCGAGCGGGGCACGCATGCCGAGCTGCTTGCCCAGGGCGGCCTCTACGCGCGGCTGTACCGCGAGCAGTTCCTGTCCGATCGGCCGGCCGACGCGGCGGCGCCTGCCGCGGCCGACTGAGCGGGATGCCGACCCGCAAGACGGTCCGCCTCGAGCACCGGGGTGGGCTGCTCTTCGCCGCCGAGCCGAGCTCGGGTCACGCAATGGAGTTCGACGAACGGAAGTCGAACCAGGGCGCGAGTCCGGTGGAGACGGTCCTCGCCGCACTTGCCGCCTGCACGGCGATGGACGTCATCTCGATCGCGTTCAAGAAGCGGCAGGCGCTCACGTCCTACGAGGTCGAGGCGAGCGGCACGCAGCGCGACGAGTATCCGCAGGTCTACACCGAGATCGACCTGCTGCACGTCTTCCGGGGCGATGGCCTGTCGGAGGCGGCGCTCCGCCGGTCGATCGAGCTGTCCGCGACGAAGTACTGCCCGGTCAACGCGATGCTGTCGGCCGGGGCGACCATCATCCATCACCGCTACGAGATCGAATCGCGCGGCGTCCGGCCGTTCGAGACGTCGGGGCTCGTGATCTCGACCGGCCCGTATCAGCGGCCCGACATCATCGACTGAGGCGACTCGCGAGATCGGGCGCAAGGCGCAACGATCCCGCCGCCAAGACCGCGCCGACACCCACGAGGGGGCCGGGGAAGCCAAGGGGACGCGGTCCCGCAGGGCGTACCGTCAAGGCGATCTCGTCCGGGTAGCCGACCGGTACCGACGCGAGACCCCAGCCAGCCCGGTCGGGGAAGGCGACGATCCTCCAGTCGCCCGCTGGCAGTGTCACCGTGCCCGCGTAGAGATCGGGCGCCTGCGATCGCAACGACACGGCGATCTCGGGGATCTCGGGAACGTCGGCGCCGCCCATCCTGGCGTCGCGAATGACGAGGATCCCCTCCATCACCCCCGGCGCCTCGAAACCAGCAGGGCTCGTGTGGGCCACGTCGACCCACGTGCGGACCACGATCCGGATCGGCTCGTCGGCCACCGGTGCCGCCGGGCTGACCTCGATCGAGAAATACGGCATCTTGGCCGCGACCGGGGTGACGACCGACGCGCCGATGATGCCCGCCAACGAAGCGGCCCGCAGCAGGTGCAACGATCTCGACGAGCGACGCATCGGTTCCTCCTGGCATGGTCCGTACACCGCACGGACTCAAAAGGTTCCCAAGGCAGCCAGCCACACTTGCATCTTTATGCACAGCTGCTGTATCGTCATACGCCCCATGACGACGGTCCATCCGATCCCGGCCAGCCATCCGAGCCAGCCTTCCGTGAGAGGCTCCGTGCGCCCGTGAGCGCAGGACTCGGGTCGCCCGCGGCGGTCGCGACGGACCGTCCGTCGGGGTTCGTTCCGCGCTCCGCACGCGGCGTCCCGCACGACGGCGGACCGCGTCGGATCCGCGTCGGGATCGTCGGGGCGACCGGCTACGGCGGCGGTGAGCTCATCCGCCTCCTGTCGCGCCACCCGAACGTGCAGATCGTGGGCCTGGCCGGTCGTGACCGCCAGGACGACCCGATCGGGGCGCATCACGCACACTTGGCCTTGACGGACCTGACCGTGGGGACCGATCTCCCGGAGGTGGATGCGGCCTTCCTGGCCCTCCCCCACGGGGCCGCCGCGAAGCTCGTGCCGGAGCTGCTGGCGACTGGCGCTGCGGTCATCGATCTTGGGCCGGACTTCCGGTTGCGCGACGCCGGCGACTATCCCCGCTGGTACGGCTTCGAGCATCCCGCCCCCGAGCTCCTCGACGTCGCGGTCTACGGCCTGCCCGAGCTGCACCGCGCCGAGCTCGCGGCCCTCGCCGATGCACCGGTCGCCCTCGTCGGGGCGCCGGGCTGTTATCCCACGGCGACACTCCTGGCCCTCGCGCCGCTCGCCCGTGCCGGCCTCATCGGCGACCTCGTCGTCGACGCCAAGAGTGGCGTCTCCGGAGCCGGCCGCGAGGCGAAGCCGGAGATGATGTTCGGGGAGGTCAACGAGAACGTGAAGGCCTACGGCCTGGGTGGCCATCGCCACGTCGCCGAGATCGAGCAGGAGCTGGCGGCCGTCGCCGCACGCGAGGGCGTGGATCCCGGCGCGAACCCGGGCGCCATCACGGTCGATTTCGTCCCGCACCTGGTCCCGATGACGCGCGGCATCCACTCGACGAGCCATGTCCGCCCGACCCGCCCGATCACGCAGGTCGAGCTCGATGCGCTGTATGCCGCCGCCTACCAGGGCGAGCCGTTCGTCCGGGTCGTGCCCGCGCCGCCTTCGACCAAGCACACGACCGGAAGCAACCATGTGCTCGTGCATGTCCGACTCGATGAGCGCACCGGGCGGATCATCGCCATCGGGGTCGAGGACAACCTCGTGAAGGGCGCCGCGGGCCAGGCCATCCAGGCGTTCAATCTCGTCCACGGCCTGCCCGAGACCGCGGGTCTCGAGCAGCTCCCGATGGCCCCATAACGCCGCGTGATGTGCCGTCAGCCATGACCACCACCCTGCACGGGACTTCGACGCCAATGGCCTCGTCCGATCTCCCACCGGTCGAGCGCCGTGCCGGGCTGCCGGCCGGCTTCCGTGCCGGCGGCATGGCCGTCGGGATCAAGGCCTCGGGTCGACCGGACCTGGCCCTCGCCGTCACGATCGACGGTCCGGCCGCGGTCGCGGCGGTCTACACCCCGAACGCGTTCGCGGCCGCGCCCGTGTCGCTGTCGCGCGCCAATCTCGCGGCGACGTCGGGGGACCCGCGCGGCGGGTTCGGCTGGGCGCGAGCCGTCGTCTCGACGAGCGGGTGCGCGAATGCCGCGACGGGCGCGGCCGGCGACACCGACCAGGCCGAAGTCGGGCGGCTGGTCGCCGACGCACTCGGCATCGAACCGGACCACGTCCTCCACCTCTCGACCGGCATCATCGGCACGCGACTGCCGCTCGACCGAGTGGCGGCGGGGGTCGGGGCGCTCGTGCCCGACCTCGCCACGGACGACGCCGGCCTCCGGGCAGCGGCCGACGCCCTGCGCACGACCAATTCGGTCGCGAAGGTGGCCACCACGACCGTGGAGCTGCCCGGGCCGGACGGCGGCGGCTCGACGGTCGGCGTCACGGTCAGCGGCATCGCAAAAGGGGTCGGGATGATCCATCCCAACATGGCCACGATGCTGTCGATCGTCCTGACCGACGCGAGCGTGGAGCCGGCGGTCCTGTGGAGCCTCCTCCGGCCGGCCGCGACGAGAACGTGGAACCAGCTGTCGGTCGACGGCGACACGAGCACGAACGACACGGTCTTCGTCCTGGCGTCGGGCGCGACACCCAGCGCCCCGGTGACCGACGGGAGTCCGGCCGCGACCGCCCTCGGCCGGGCGATCGAGGCCGTGGCGCGTGACCTCGCCCGTCAGCAGGCCGCGGACGGCGAGGGCGCGACCATCCTGATCACGGCCGCCGTCCGAGGGGCTCGCGACGACGCGGACGCCCGGGCCGTTGCTCGCGCGATCGTATCGAGCAGCCTGGTCAAGGCCGCCGCGCACGGCAAGGACCCCAACTGGGGTCGCATCGCCGGAGCCGCGGGCAACGCGACCGTCGCGAGCCGGGCCGTCCTCGAAGCCGGGGGGATGGGCCCGGAAGCGGCTGCCGAGCGCGCCGGACAGCCCGCGATGCTCGACCCGGACCGGCTCCGGATCTGGATCGCCGGCCACCCCGTCTTCGACGGGCCGGAGCGCGGTCCGCTCGACTTCGATCGAGCCGCGGCGCGCGCTTCGATGGAGGCGCCGGAGCTCCTGATCGAGCTCGACCTGGGCCTTGGCGGCGGCATGGGCGAAGCCTTCGGCTGCGACCTCACCGAGCAGTACGTCATCGAGAACAGCGAGTACACGACGTGAAGTCCTGCCTCGGCGCCGGCTCGGCGAGGTCAGGCGAAGGCGGAGCCGAGGACGCGAACGAGCGCACCCTGGGGTGCGTGAGTGAGCGCCCGGAGGCGACAACGCGCGCATGGCCCGTCGAGGTGGTGCCTGATGTCTGAGATTCTCGTCGTCAAGCTGGGTGGGACGACGATCGCGGATCAGTCGCACGTGCTTGCCGACGTGGCCGCGGTCGCGCGCCGCCGTCCCGTGGTCCTCGTCCACGGCGGTGGCAAGCGCATCACCGAGTGGCTCGAGCGCCTCGGGGTGCCGAGCCGGTTCGAGGGTGGCCTCCGCGTGACGGACGCACAGAGCCTGGAGGTCGCCGCCGCCGTCCTGCGTGGTGTCGTCAACAGCGAGCTCGTCGCCGCGCTGCGCGACCTGGGCGTCGACGCCGTCGGTCTCAGCGGCGTCGACGGCGGGCTGCTCGTCGCCGAGCGCATCCCGGAGCTCGGGCTCGTGGCCCGCGTCACGGACCTCCGTCGGGACCTGCTCGATGCGATCCTGGTGGGCGGCCAGGTCCCGGTCGTGGCGCCGCTCGCCCGCGATGCCGACGGCATCGTGTGCAACGTCAACGCCGACGACGCGGCAGCCGGCATCGCCGCCGGGCTCGGCGCGCGTCAGCTGGTCCTGCTGACCGACGTCGACGGCGTGCGCGACGCGGACGGACACAAGCTCGAGACCCTGACCGTGGCCGAGGCCGAGCACCTGATCGACAGCGGGGTCATCGCCGGCGGCATGGTCCCCAAGGTCCGGGCCGCCCTGTCCGCACTCGGTTGGGAGGGATCGGAGGCGATCATCGCGGACTCGTCGGCCGACGGCGCCCTGGCGCGCGCCCTCGACGACCAGGCCTTCGGCACCCGCATCACGGCCGCCCGCGCCGCACCGGTCGGGGCCGCATGACGCCAAGCCAGGAGCTCAAGCGGCTCCGCCAGCGGGCGATCCGCCAGCTCGTCGCCTCGCGTCCGGTGGGCAGCCAGCGCGAGCTCGTCGATGCGCTGCTCGAACAGGGCTTCGACGTCACCCAGGCGACGGTCAGCCGCGACATTACGGAGCTCGGGCTCCTGAAGGCACCGCGCGCGAACGGCCACGCCTACGTCTCCCGCGAAGATGTCGCGGCTCCCCCACCGGCGGCGTCGGACGAGCGCCTGCGGCGCATCCTCATCGACGTGCCGGTCACGGTCGGGCGCAGCGGCCTGATCCTCGTCCTGACGGGCACGCCGGGAACGGCCAGCGTGGTCGCCCAGGCGATCGACGAATCGACGCTGCACGAACAGGAAGGCACGCTGGCGGGCGACAATACGCTGCTCGTGCTGTTCGCCGACGAGTCGCGTCTGGAGCGCTGGCTCGGGCGCTTCTGGGCCTTGCAGGACTCGCTCGCCGTGACCGCCACATCCACGAACTGAGCTCGGGAGGCGCATCGTCCGCCATGAACAAGGTCGTCCTCGCCTACTCCGGCGGACTCGATACGTCGGTCGCCGTCGCCTGGCTCCGCGAGCAATACGGGGTGGAGGTCGTGACCCTGACCGTCGATCTCGGCGGCGGTTCCCTGCGCGAGGGGGTCGAGGCGCGGGCGATGTCCGCCGGCGCATCACGCGCCTACGTCGTCGATGCTCGCGATCGCTTCGTCACCGATTTCGTGTGGCCGCACCTGCAGGCCAACGCTCTGTACCAGGGCGCGTACCCGCTCGCCACCGCGCTCGCCCGGCCGCTCATCGCCCAGCTGCTCGTCGAGGTCGCCAAGCGCGAGGGCGCCGATGCCGTCGCGCACGGCTGTACCGGGAAGGGCAACGACCAGGTCCGCTTCGACGTCGCGACACACGCCCTCGACCCGGGGCTCGAAGTCGTGGCGCCGATGCGCGTCGGGATGGGGCTGACCCGCGATCAGGAGATCGACTACGCGAACGACCGTGGGATCGAGATCCCGATCACCAAGGAGTCGCCGTATTCGATCGACGTGAACCTCTGGGGGCGGTCGTGCGAGACCGGTGTCCTCGAGGACCCGTGGGTCACGCCGCCGCCCGATGCCTACGAGTGGACCGTGCCGCCGTCCCAGGCGCCGGACCCCATCGAGGTCACGATCGAATTCGAGGGCGGGATCCCGGTCGCGCTCGACGGGGAGCGGCTGGCGCCCGTCGCGCTCGTGGAGCGCCTGCATGACCTCGGCGGCGCGCACGGTGTCGGCCGGGTCGATCATGTCGAGGACCGCCTCGTCGGCATCAAGAGCCGCGAGATCTACGAGACCCCCGCCGCGACGATCCTGCACGGGGCCCACCACGCGCTGGAGGGGCTGACGTTGTCGCGCGACACGCTGCGGTTCAACCGGTTCGTGGCCGACGAGCTGGCTCGCCTCATCTACGACGGCCTGTGGTTCAGCGCCCTGTCACGCGACCTGCGCGGCTACGTGGCGTCCTCCCAGCGGGTCGTGTCGGGGGAGGTGCGGGTCCGGCTCGATCACGGCCAGGCCGTGGTTGAGGGGCGCCGGTCGCCGCTATCGCTGTACGACAAGAGCCTTGCGACGTACGACGCGGGCGACGCCTTCGATCACGCGTCGGCGGTCGGGTTCATCGAGATCTTCGGGCTGCCGTTGCGGGTCGAGGCCGCGCGGCACGGCGCGGTGGGGACCCGCCATGGTGCGGCCTGGAGCTGGACGGAACCCCTGCTGGATGGGCTCCCGACCTCGGTCACCGACCCGGAGCCGGCCGCGGTCTGAGGGCGGCGAAGACGTCCGCCATCAGGCGGTCGCCGACCCCTCGGTCCCGCCCTCGAGCACCCGGAGGCGCTGCAGGACCTCGATCGCCGCCAGCAGCTGGCGGCAGAAGTCGTCGCGCTCGGGTTCCGTCAACCCCAGCCAGCGCACCGCGAAGTCTCGTTCGCCAGGTTCGAGTGCGGCCCAGTCGTCGTCCGTCATGCGTACCCCTCGTGGCGTCCTCGCCAGCGGCCGACTCCGCGGCTGCGGAACGTCACCACGAATAGTGCAATGCCCCTGCAAGCCCCCCGCAAGGCGAGGGCCCGGACGGGGGCCGCGACCTTGTCGTCATGTGCGGTTTCATGGGGGTACCCCCGGAACACGCAACGCGAGGAGAGTCATGCTTGACCAGCAGACGCGCCAACAGCTCCAGTCCAAGTTCCAGCAGATCAAGCCGCAGCTCAAGGGTCAGTTCAGCGGCCTGACGGATCAGGACCTCGATGCCGGTCGGACGGACCCCGACACGCTGATCGACACGATCAGCCGGAAGACCGGACAGGGTCGCGAAGCGGTGGAGCAGACCGTGCGCAGGCTGGTGACGACGTCTACCAACTCCTGACGCCACGCACCAGTGACGGGCCGGCCCGAGAGGCCGGCCCGTTCTTGTTCGGGCGCGACGCTCCGTGCCCCTGGTCCGGTCGCCGGATCGGGCTCGTGCCGGCTGCCAGGACCGGCCCGGTCACCCGGCGACGACCCGCGACTCCTCCGATCGCAGGTGGGCATACCCCGGCTTCACGACCTCGTTGATCAGTCGCAGGCGTTCGTCGAACGGCGCGAACGCGGACTTCAGCGCGTTGATGGTCAGCCACTCCATCTCGCCCAGTCCGATCCCGAAGGCCTCGTCGAGCGCGGCGAATTCGCTGCTCATCGAGACGCCGCTCATCAGCCGGTTGTCCGTGTTGACCGTGACCCGGAAGCGCAGCCGGCGCAGGAGATCGATCGGATGGTCGGCGACCGACGCCGCCGCGCCGGTATGGACGTTCGAGGTCGGGCACATCTCGAGTGGCACGCGCCGGTCACGCACGAACGTCGCGAGCCGCCCGAGCTCGACCGAGCCGTCGTCGCGCACCGTGATGTCGTCCACGATCCGAACGCCGTGGCCGAGCCGCTCGGCGCCGGCGAACTGCAGCGCCTCCCAGATCGACGGGAGCCCGAACGACTCGCCCGCGTGGATCGTGATGTGGAAGTTCTCCCGGCGGATGTACTCGAACGCATCGAGATAGCGCGTCGGCGGGTAACCCTTCTCCGGTCCTGCGACATCGAACCCGACGACACCCGCGTCGCGCCAGCGGACCGCGCACTCGGCGACCTCCACGGAGCGGGCGGCTTGGCGCATGGCCGTCACGAGCATCTTCATCACGATCGGCCGGCCGGCGGTGGCGGCCCGTTCGGCGCCGATCTTGAAGCCCTCCAGGTTCGCAGCCACGACCTCATCGAGGGTCATGCCGCGCTCCGTGGACAGCTCCGGGGCGTAGCGCACCTCGGCGTAGGCGACCCCGTCCGCGGCCAGATCCTCGGCGCACTCGGCCGCGACCCTGATGATCGCGTCGCGCTCCTGCATGACCCCGACGGTGTGGGCGAACGTCTCGAGGTACAGCTCCAGGGACTTGCGGTCGGCCCCGCGCCGGATGTGGGTCGCGAGCTCCTCCGGGTCACTCGTCGGCAGCCCGTCGTAGCCGTATTCCGCGGCGAGGTCGATGATCGTCGCCGGCCGCAGGCCACCGTCCAAGTGGTCATGGAGGAGGGCCTTGGGTGCCCGTTGGATCGTCTCGGTCCGGAGCATCGTGCTCGGATGGTACAAGGCCGGGGCGCCCCGCTGGGGTGGCTCGCTGGGGCCCCAACAGGCTGATCCGATTCACCGGCGGTGAACAGAAGGGAGGCGGAGGACCGCTGGGTCGACATCGTCTGCCCCAATCGACCGATCGTTCGCCCTCCGTGAACGTCGGAGCTGAAGGGGCGCCACGACGCGGTCAGGGATCGACCCGGCGACGCTAGGGCGTGGATACGTTCACTGCCAGCGAATCGGTTGTTACGATCCGGGTCTGGCGGGCTCTGCATCCAGGCGCGTACGGGCTGCCCGCAGCGCCTCCGCCACGCGGGTGGGCGCGGTACCGCCGATCACGTCGCACGAGGCCAGGGCGCCGTCCACCGACGCGGCCCCGCGCAGGCTGTCACCGATGGCCTCCTCCGCGGCGAGCGTTCGTGCCCCCTCGTCGCCGCTCGCCCCCAGGGCGAGGCCGATCATCGAATCGGGCACCTCGTCCAGTCCCACGCCGGCCTCCTCGGCCTGCGCCACGAGGGAGCCCACGACGTGGTGCGCGACACGGAACGGGATGCCGCGACGGACCAGCGCATCGGCGACGGCGGTCGCGGTCGTGTAGCCCACGTCCGCGGCCGCGCGCATCCGGTCCCGGTCGACGGTGAGGGTGTCCAGCATCCCGGCCAGCACCCCGAGGCTGGCCCCGAACACGGCCACCGCGTCGAACAGCGGAGCCTTGTCCTCCTGCAGGTCGCGCTGGTAGCCGAGCGGCAGGCCCTTGAGCAGGGCCAGCACCCCGGTCAGCGCGCCGATGACGCGGGCGGCCCGGCCACGAACGAGCTCGGCCGGGTCCGGGTTCTTCTTGTTGGGCATGATCGACGAGCCCGTCGAGAAGGCGTCGCTGGCACGCACGAACCCGAAGCCGGGGTTCGACCACCACGTGATCTCCTCGGCCAGCCGGCTCAGGTGGACCATGCCGAGCGCCACGGCCCCCAGGGCCTCGACGACGAAATCGCGGTCACTCACGGCGTCGAGCGAGTTCGCGGTCACGCCATCGAACCCGAGCTCCGTGGCCGTCGCCTCGCGGTCGAGCGGATAGCCTGCCCCGGCCAGCGCGCCTGCCCCCAGCGGCGAGACGTTGGCGCGACGCCGGGCGTCGGCCAGACGTCCCCGGTCGCGCTCGGCCATCTCGACGTAGGCGAGCAGGTGATGCGCGAACAGCACGGGCTGGGCGGGCTGGATGTGGGTCGTCCCCGGCAGGACGGCGGTGCCCTCACGCTCGGCGAGCGCGACCAGCGCACGCTCGTAAGCGAGCAGGCCCGCGTCGAGCGAATCGATCGCCCGCCTGAGCCATAGCCGCAGGTCCGTGGCGACCTGGTCGTTGCGCGAGCGACCGGTCTGCAGCTTGCCGGCGACCGACCCGACCCGGTCGGCCAGGGCCGATTCGAGATTGAGATGGACGTCCTCGAGCGCTGGGTCCCAGTCGATGCCGCCGGCGGCTACCTCCTCGGCGAGCCCGCGCAGCCCGCCGACGAGCTCCTGGACCTCGTCGTCCGTGAGGAGCCCGGCCCGGCCGAGACCGTGGACATGGGCGATGGAGCCCGCGATGTCGTCGGCGGCCAGCTCCCGGTCGAGCTCGATCGAGCGCGTGAAGTCGGCGACGCGCTGGTCATTCTCCTCGCCGAACCGTCCGCCCCACAGTCGCATGCCGCCTCCGATCGTGTGGCGGCCATGCTAGCGGGTCGCCCGTGTACCCTTGCACGCTGTGTCGACCCTCGACGGGCGCGACGCCCGCCGGGCTCGGGTCGCGGTGAGCGCACTCTTCCTGGTGAACGGCGCGCTGATCGCCAACGTCCTGCCTCGTCTGCCGGCGCTCAAGGCCCAGCTCGAGCTCACCAACGCCGCCCTCGGGACGGCCGTCGCGGCGATGCCGGTCGGCGGGCTGCTCGCGGGCGCCGCCGCCGGAGCGCTGATCGTGCGGTTCTCGAGCCGGCGGGTGACGGTCGGCACGGGCGTCGTCTTCGGTCTGCTCCTCGGCTCGATCGGCCTCGCGCCCAGCTGGCTGGCGCTCGCCGCGGCGTTCCTCGCCCTGGGCGTGCTCGACGCGATCATGGACGCGGCGATGAACGCGCATGGCATCGCCGTCCAGCGGGGCTACGGGCGCTCCATCCTGCACGGATTCCACGGCTGGTGGAGTGCCGGGACGCTCCTGGGTGCCGCGAGCGGCGCCCTTGCGGCGGCACTGGACGTGCCGCTCGCGGTCCACCTCGCCGTCGTGGGGACCGCCCTTGCGGGTGTCTCTTTGGCCGCGTTGCCCTTCCTGCTGCGCGACCGGGCCGTGGACGTCCCCGAACCGGGAGTCGGATCCGGATCAGGCGCCCCATCCGGTGCCGCCCGGCGGGGGCTGCGACTGCTACGGCTGGTGGCGCCGTTCGCACTGATCGGCATCCTCGGCGTGATGCTGGAGGACGCCGCCTCGACCTGGAGCACGATCTATCTCACGGACGTCCTGGGGGCGGCCGTCGGTCTGGCCGCCCTGGCCGTCGTCCTGTACACGGCCGGGATGACGATCGGGCGGCTGTCGAACGACCGCTGGATCGATCGCTGGGGTGACACCGCCGTCGCGCGGGGTGGCGCCCTGCTCGCGAGCCTCGGCCTCGTGCTCGTGGTCCTCGCCGGCGCGTGGGCCGCGGTGCCGTTGGCGGCGGTCGCGTTCGGCCTGGTCGGTCTCGGCACGTCGCCGCTCTTCCCGGTCATGATCTCGGCCGCCGGGACAGTGCCCGGCGTCCCTGCCGGGCAGGGCGTGGCCCTGGTGTCGTGGCTCGCCCGCGGCGGGTTCGTCATCGCTCCGACCCTGGTCGGCCTGGCCGCTGACGCCGTGGGCCTCGGGGCCGCGCTGCTGATCCCGCTCGTCGCCGGGCTGACCGTCGCGGTCCTGATGGGCGGCCTGCTCGCGTCGAGCGGTCGCACGACACGGACGACCGCCCGAGCCATGCCCTTCGACGCCTGACGGGACGCAGCGAACCGGCGACTACGCCACGACACCGCCGTCTGACCGAGCCGTGGCGAGGTCGCCGGTCCGCGTGGGACTCTGTGGCCCACGGGCGCTCGGGATCACGAACCAGCCGAGCGCGGCCGCCGCCAGGGCCATCGCCGCCCCGGCCCCGAAGACCGCCACGTGACCGAGCGAGTCGTACAGGATCCCGCCGACGACGTTCGAGACGATGGCCGCGATCCCGAATGCCGTCGTCTGGAACAGCGACTGACCGGTCGCCTGGAGATCGGCCGGCAGGAGCGCCGCGATCGTCAGCACGACCGCGACGATGACACCGGCAAAGCCGATGCCGCTGAACGCGCGGGTCGCGATGATCGCCAGGGGCGACTCCAGCACGGTCCACGACAGCAGGCAGACCGCGTAGATCAGGGCGCTGCCGACGAACATGCCACGCAATCCGATCCGGCGGCCCACGGCGGCTGCCACGAGCATCGTCGGGATCTCGGCCGCGGCGGCCGTGCCCGCGGACAGGGCGACATCGGATGGCGAGCCACCCAGGGTCTCGAGGCGCAAGGGCAGGAACGTGAACCCGACGATGATCCCGACGAACAGCAGGCTCGCCGCGGTCAGCACGAGGGGGAGCCGTGGGGCGACCCGCAACGCGACACCGACCGAGCCCGATCGTGAGGCACGTCCAAACTCGCCCGGAGAGGCCCCGGCTCGGCGTGTGTGGGCGGCCAGGTCGGCGCGCCCCACATCCGGGACCCAGCCGGCGATGATCGCGATGGCCAGTGCGGCTACGCCCAGCAGCACGAATGCGGCGCCGTACCCGGTCACGTTGTAGATGAAGCCCGCGGCGATCGTGCCGATCGAGAACGACAGGCTCGTGAGCAACCGGACACGGCCGTAGTCGCGGCCGCGCAACGCGTTGACCGTGACCGCGTCGGCGAGCGGCTGCCACGACGACTCGAAGATCCAGAAGATCGCGAACAGCACCGCGATCACCAGGGCGGGCCACGGCAGCAGCAGCGCGACGATCGCGAGCCCCGCACCGATCGAGCAGATCTGGAGCGTCCGCGACCGGCCGAGCCGAACGTCTGCGAGGTGCCCCCAGGCCGGCACGGCGATCGTGAACCCGATAGCGCCGATCGACGAGATGGCCCCGATCTCGCCGGCGCTGAACCCGAAGCCCCCGAGGATCACGGAGATGAACGGGTAGAAGACCCCGAGGGCCACGCCGACCGCAAGGACGAGGAGGCGGACGGCGATCACAGGGCCGATGGTATCGCCGTTGTTGCAGACTCTCGGCATGACGTCGCCCCGACCCGAGCCGCCGGTCGCGCTGCGCGCCGTCGGGTTGGGCCGCCGATTCGGCGATCGCTGGGCCGTGCGGGGTATCGACCTCGAGGTCCAGCGAGGCGAGGTGCTGGGGCTGCTCGGACCCAATGGCGCCGGCAAGACGACGACCGTGCGCCTGCTCACCGCGCTCATCGAGCCGACCGAGGGCACGGCCGCCGTCGACGGATTCGATGTCCGGACGCAGGCCGACGACGTCCGCGCGCGGGTCGGGATCCTCACCGAGACGCCGGGTCTCTACGACAAGCTATCCGCCACGACCAATCTCGACTTCTTCGGGCGCCTCTACGGGCTCGACGCCGAGCGTCGCGCGGACCGGATCGAGGCCTATCTCCGCCTGTTCGGCCTGTGGGAGCGCCGGCACGAGGTGACCGGCACGTTCAGCAAGGGAATGAAGCAGAAGCTCGCCATCGCACGCGCGTTGCTCCACGACCCCACCGTCGTGTTCCTCGACGAGCCCACCGCGGCACTCGATCCCGAAGCCGCCTTCATCGTGCGCGAGGCCATCGAGACGCTGCGGCGGGCGGGACGGACCATCGTCCTCGCGACCCACAACCTCGATGAGGCGGACCGGCTGTGCGACCGCATCGCGTTCGTCCGCGCGGGGCTGGTTCGGGTCGACTCGCCGGCCGCCCTGCGTGGCGCGCTCGGGACGAGGAGGCTCGCCATCCGGCTGGCTGCGAGCCCATCCGCAGCCGCGATCGATGCACTGCGTGCGCTCGACGGCATCGCGGCCGTCGAGGCGGTCGATGGCGTGCTCCGCATCGGCGCAGACGCCCCCGAGTCGGTCGCTCCGGCGATCGTTCGGACGCTCGTCGGATCCGGTTCCGACGTCGTCGAAGTCCGGATCGAGCGGACGTCGCTCGAACAGATCTACTTCGAGGTCATGGGCGTCCAGCCGGTCGCCGACGGCATCGAGACACCCGACTGATGCGCGCATCGATCGTCTGGACGATCCTTCGACGCGAGTGGATGGAGATGCTCAGGAACCGCCTGCTGCTCGCGACGATCCTGCTGCCGCCGGTGCTCCTCACCGTCGCACCCATCCTCCTGGCCGGCGCCATCGGCGAGGAGGCGCTGCCCCCGGAGCTGGCTGCGCAGATCCTGACCCAGAAACCCGAGTGGGCGTCGTTCACTCCTGGCGAGCTGGCGGGAGCCTTCGCCGTCCAGCAGTTCCTCGTGTTCTTCCTGCTCATGCCCGCCTACATCCCGCTGTCGATCGCGACGTTCTCGATCATCGGTGAGAAGCAGGCTCGTTCCCTTGAGCCCGTGCTCGCCGCGCCGATCCGGACGGTCGAGCTGCTGGCCGGCAAGGCCATCGCGGCCCTCGTGCCGGGCGTGCTGGCCGGCTGGGTGACGTACGTGGCCTTCGTCGCCCTCGCGTCGGTCGTCTACGGGCCGGCGCTGCTTGGCGTCGTGACCGACGGATCGTGGCTGGCCGGCGTGTTCCTGCTGGGGCCGGCGGTCGGCCTGTCGTCGGTCGTAGCCGGGGTCATCGTCAGCGCGCGCGTGAACGACCCGCGGGTCGCCCAGCAGATCGGCGGCGTCGTCATCATCCCGGTCGTGGCACTCGTGCTCGTGCAGGCCACCGGCACCCTGCTCGTCGGTCCCAGCGGGTACGTGCTTCTGGCGGCGGTCGTGCTGCTCGTGTCGCTCGCCGGCCTGCGTATCGGCGTGCGACTGTTCGATCGGGAGGCCATCCTGACGCGCTGGCGGTGAGGCGCTCGGACGGCCGGAAACTTGACATACCGTGGTAGGCCAACGGACCTATGATGCTCGGATGAACGTCCGCGCCACCCCCGTCGAGTGGGTGCTGTTCCTGGCACTCGGCTTCATGTGGGGGTCGTCGTACCTGTTCATCAAGATCGCCGTCGACGCCTTCGGGACGTTCACGCTGATCGCCCTGCGCCTGCTGATCGGCGCAGCGTTCCTGTGGGTCGCCTTCCGGCTGAATGGCACATCACTGCCGCGCGTGCCGCGGATCTACGGCCACCTGATCGTCATGGCCATCGTCAACATCACGATCCCGTTCGCGCTGATCACCTGGGCCGAACAGTCGGTCGACAGCGCCCTGGCCGCGATCCTGAACGCCACGGTCCCGTTGTTCGTCATCGTGATCGCGCCACTGTTCCTGCCCGACGAGCCAATCCGCCTCAACGGAATCGTGGGGCTGGCCGTCGGCTTCATCGGCATCGTGCTGCTCGTGTCGCCCGGCCTCATGAACGCGAGCGGGGACCTTCCCGGGAGCATCGCCCTGCTCGGATCGTCGCTGGCGTATGCGCTCGGCAACGTGTACAGCCGCCGGAACGTGCGCGGCCTGCCCTCGCTCGTCCCTGCCGTCTTCCAGGTCACGTTCGCACTGGTCATCGTGTCGGTGCTGGCACTCGTGCTGGAACGACCGTGGGAGACGGTCCGGGCCGACGTCAGCGACTGGTTCGCCGTGGTCTGGCTGGGGGTGTTCGGGTCCGGGATGGCGTACGTGCTCTACTTCCGGCTGCTCGGTCGGTGGGGCGCGACGCGGACGGCACTGGTCGCCTACATCCTGCCGGTGTACGGCATCGTGCTCGGCTTCCTCGTGCTCGACGAACGCGTCGATCTCACGCTGATCGTCGGGACGGCGCTGATCATCGCGGGTGTGGCGCTCGTCAACGGTCCCTGGGGCCAGCGCCGGTTGTTCGGGGCGGCCCGTCCGACGGAACCGGCCTAGCGGCTTCGCCGGCCACGTCCGCGGCGCTACCGGCCCGCGACCGCCAGCAGGATCGCGCCGACCACGATGAGCAGTGACGCACCGATGCGACGGACGCTCTCGCGACGGCCGACCGCCTCGCCGAGGCGGACCGAGCCCCAGGCCGCGGCGAACACGGTCGCCGACTCGCGCAACGGCGCGACCCCGGACAGCGGCGCGACGCTCAGCGCCCACAGGATGAGGACGTAGGCGCCCAGCGTCAGCCAGCCGCCGATCGCCGCGCTCCGGACCTCCCCCCGGCCGCCCGCGAAGACGTCACCGCCCGCGACGAGGCGGACCCAGACGACGAGGGCGACGGACGTCGTGACCCACAGGATCGCCGCATACGGGAGCGGGTCGATCAGCCGCGTTCCCAGCCGGTCGAGGGCCGTGTAGGTCGCGATGGTCACCCCGGTGGCGAGCGCGAACGCGATCGCAGGATCGAGGCGCGCGCCGGTCGGACCGTCGGCCAGGCCCCTGCCCTGCAAGGCGCGCCACGGCCGCTGGAGCACGAGGAAGCCGGCCAGCAGGGCCACGACCCCGATCGTTCCGGCGAGGCCGAGCCGCTCCCCGAACAGTCCCACGCCGATCGCCACGGCCAGCAACGGGGCCGTCCCCCGGGCGATCGGGTACACGACCGACAGGTCGCCGCGCCGGTAGGCCGCGGACAGGAGGACGAAGTAGCCGGCCTCGATGAGCCCGGAGGTCAGGCCCAGCGCGATGCCGGCGACGGGCAGGGCTGGCGCCCCGGCGACCCACCACGCAGCGACGCCGATCGGGACGATCCCGACCGTGGCCGCCAGCATGCCCACGGTCGCGGCGCGCAGCGGCTCACCTGCGGTCTTGAGCCTCACGTTCCAGGCGACGTGCAGGAGGGCGCTGAGCGCGACGATCGCGATGACGAAGGGGTCCACGCCCCGGACGTTACCTGTCGAGGTCCCGCCGCTGCAGGCCGATGGCGCCGAGAACGAGCCCGCCGAAGGCGAGGATCGCGGCCGCGATCATGCCGACCGGCTCGAAGACCCCGGCGATGGGCTGACCGAGATGGCGATAGAGGGAAAGATCCAGCACGAACTCCGGCAAGTCGAGCGCGGCGCCGAGCGTGTCCAGCAGGAATGTGGCAAGGACCACGTATCCCACGGCTGGGGCCGCCCACGACGCCCTGACCAGCCCGCCCACCGCCAGCCCGATCCCGGCGAACGCTGCTGCGGCCAGCCCGAGCACTCCGATCCCGGCGATCGGCTCCGCGATCGATCCGCCCTGCGATGCGACGGCGACGATGACGATCGCCCCGAGGACGACCGTCGCGAGCCCGATCGCAGCCAGCACGCCGAGGCCGCTCCGGAGCATCCACCCGATCCGGCCGATGGGAGCCGACATCACGACCGCCAGCCGACCACCGGTCTCGTCGCCCGACCAGGCGGCCACGAACGAGGCGCCCGCCAGCCCCATGAGCAGTGAGCCGAAGTTGAAGAACGCGAGCTGCAGCACGCCCGACGGCTGCGAGATGTCCACGTCGGGATAGATGATCCTGATCAGGGCGGCGATCTGGGGGATCGAGGCGATGCTCTCCGCGAAGGCCTGCGCCGAGGCGACGATCAGCGTGGCGTAGATCCCGATGCCGACTCCCCACGCGATCGCCGTCGCGGCTCGGTCGGCGAGCTGGCGCGTGAACGGCCCGCCGACTCCGGCCGGCAGCGATGGCAGCCGAAGCCAGCGCAACGCCCCGGAGTCGCCGAGGTCGCGCCGCTCGAACGCGAGCACGCCGACCGTGAGCAGGATGACGATGACCGCGGCGAGGAGCCCGAGCGAGGGCCAGTCGGTGACGCCAGCGAGCGGCCGGTGACCGGCCGTCCACGCATACCAGGAGAGCGGTTCCAGCGACGCGATCAACGGCGACAGCGAGGCGTACGACGAGATGAGATAGCCGCCGAACAGCGTGATGAGCCCGAAGGCAAGCGCCCGTGTACGGCCGACGAACGGCGACGTCGCGAAAGCCACGGACCCTGCGGCGAGCATCAGCAGGCCATACAGCAGCGCTTGGCCGAGCGCCGCGGACAGCGCGATCTCGTCGCCGGGAAGCGACCCGAACGCCTCGCCGACGAAGTACGTGATGAGCGCGAAGATGAGCATCGCGGCGACGAGCGCCGTCAGGTGGCCGGCGAGCTTCTGGAGCGCGATCGATCGCCGCGAATGCGGCGTGGACGCCAGCAGGTCGAGACTGCCCCTGCCGGCCTCGCCGGCCAGCGTTCCCGACAGGGCCAGCACCGACCACATCCCGAACACGACCGGGAGCACATTGCCGACACGCCAGGACAGGAACCCGCCGAGCGTCTCGATGCGGATCGGATCGCCGAGGAGGCCGCGCAGCGCCTGTGGCAGCGCGGTGATCCCGGCGATGAACTGCTGGCGCAGCTCGATCGTCGCGAATTCCGGCGCCACGCCGTACGGCGCACCCGTGCCCAGCATGAACAGGCCGGCGACGAGTCCGACCCCGAGCGCCGCCCGACGGCTGTCGCGAACCGTCTTCGAATAGACCGAGCGAAGGCCCATGAGTCGCGACCAGGGCCTCGGGTGCGGCGCCCGCCAGGCGACGACCTTCGCGTCAGCGCCCATCGCCCGCCGATGCGCTGGTTCCGGTCGCGCCGCCGTGCTGGCCGTACTGGGCCAGGAAGACGTCCTCCAGGTTTGGCTCGCGGCTGACGACGTCGACGATGCCGTGTGGCGCCGCCGCCCCGAGCACGCTCCCGATCGGTCCGGCGACACGCATCCGGATGGTCGAACCGGCGACCTCCACGTCCGAGACACCGGGGATCGCGGTGAAGATCCCGGGCGCGACCGGCCCTTCGAACGTCAGCTCGACGTGGTGGAACGCCAGGCGACGGATCGCGTCGATGGTGTCGACCTGCACGATCCGGCCCTCGCGGATGATGGCCACCCGATCGCAGGTCCGATCGACCTCGTCGATGATGTGCGAGCTCAGGAAGATCGTCCGGCCTTCCCGACGAGCCTCGCGGACGATCTCGAAGAACGTCTGCTGGACCAGCGGATCGAGTCCGGCCGTCGGCTCGTCGAGGATCAGCAGGTCGGGTCGGTGCTGCAGCGCCACGACGAGGCCGACCTTCTGCTTGTTGCCCTTCGAGTACTCGCGGAAGCGGCGGCTCGGGTCGAGGTCCAGGCGTTCGATGAGCCCGCCCACGTAGGCCGGGTCCACGCCGCCCCGCAGGTTGCCGAAGTAGGCGATGTTGTCGGCGCCGGTCAGCCGGTCGTACAGGTCGAACTCGCCGGGCAGGTAGCCCAGCCGCCGGTGGATGGCCACCGGGTTCACCGTGGACTCGATGCCGAACACCTCGGCCCTCCCCGACGTCGGACGAATCAGGTCGAGCAGCACGCGCATCGTCGTGGTCTTGCCCGCGCCATTGGGGCCGAGGAAGCCGAAGATCTCACCCTCGAGCACGTCGAGGTCGACCTCGTTGATCCCGCGATGCGGGCCGTAGCGCTTGGTCAGTCGCTCGGTGTGGATGACCGCCGTCATGCCGCCGGCGAGGACGGTCTGTCGGCGCGCTCCGCGCGTTCCTTGAGCGCTCGCAGGTGCGCCTCCACGCGCGCCTCCAGGGAGTGCCTGCCCAGGCGCACGAGGATGATCGTCCAGCGATCCACGGGCTCGAACGTGGCCGCGTGGATGACCCGGGTCCCGCCCGCGACCGGCTCCAGGCGCCAGCCCCACTCGCTCTCGAAGCCCGAACCGGTCACGCGCAGGCGGAAGACCGATTCCGGTCGCGCCTCGAGGCTCTCGACGTGGGCACGCTCGCGCAGGAGCCCCAGGCGGGCACGAGCCGTGCGGGTCGTGGCGGCGGCCGGCCACGAGGGTGCCGCCGGCCCCAGCCGCAGCTCCGGGAAGAGGAGCGCGGACGCGGCGGGATCGTGCAGGCTCGCCCACACCGTCCGCGGCGACGCCTGGATGAAGACCCGCCGCTCGACCAGGCGATCCGCGCGCAGGTGGTCGCCCGGACGGCGGAAGCCGACCTCGGGGTCAGGACGCACGGCCATCGCTCAGGTCCCGATCGGGTGCCAGACCGTCTTCATCTCGAGGAAGGCGGCGATCCATTCGGGGCGCTCGGCGGCGCGGTCGTCCAGCCAGTCGAACCGCGTCTCGTTCACGGTCGTGGGACGGCGCGACAGGCGCTTGACGTCGTCGGCCGCCAGCTGCTCGGCCTCGACACGCATCGACTCGGGGACACCCCAGGTATCGAGGGCGTCGACGTCGACGTGCGCGGCGAGGACCGGGACGAGCTCCTTACGGAGGCCGGTGAGGATGTTGACCACGCCACCGGGCACGTCCGATGTCGCAAGGACCTCGCTCAGCGTGACGGCCGGCAGCGGCCGGGCCTCCGAGGGAAGCAGCACGACCGTGTTGCCGCTCACGAGCGGCGCCGCCAGACGCGAGACGAGTCCCAGGAGCGAGGACGTCTCGGGCGCCACGACCCCGACCACGCCCGTCGGTTCCGGGATCGTGAAGTTGAAGTACGGGGCGCCGACCGGGTTGGACGAGCCCAGGATCTGGGCGATCTTGTCCGCCCAGCCCGCGTACCAGACCCAGCGGTCGATGGCACGATCGACCGCCTCGCGGGCGCGCGGCTCGCGCAGGCCCTCTGCGGCGGCCACCTCCGTGACGAACTGGTCGCGCCGGCCCTCCATCAGCTCAGCGACCCGGTAGAGGACCTGGCCGCGGTTCATGGCCGTCTTGGCCGACCAGCCCGGGAACGCCTTGCGGGCGGCCCGGACGGCGTCCCGAACGTCCTTGCGCGAGGCACGGCAGGCATTGGCCAGCGGCGTGTCGTCCGCGGCGGAGACGAGGTACGACCGCCCGCTCTCCGAGCGGGGGAACGCGCCGCCGATATATAGCTTGTAGGTCTTGCGGACCTCGATCCGGTCGGTGACCCCGTTCGACGACTCCCGACGGGTGACCGCTCGGCGGCCGTCGGACGCCATCAGCGGTCCTCCAGGCGCACGTAGGCGTGCAGCCCGTGCATCCCGCCCTCGCGCCCGAACCCGGATTCCTTGTATCCACCGAACGGCGACGTCGGGTCAAACCGGTTGAACGTGTTGGCCCAGACGACACCCGCCTTCAGGCGCGATGCCATGGCGAGGATCCGCGAGCCCTTGTCGGTCCACACCCCGGCCGACAGGCCGTAGGCAGTGTTGTTGGCCTTCTCGACCGCCTCATCGGGCGTGCGGAACGTCAGCACGGACAGCACCGGTCCGAAGATCTCCTCGCGGGCGATGCGGTGGCTCTGCGCGACATTGGTGAAGAGCGTCGGGCGGAAGAAGTAGCCCCGGTCCGGCAGGTCACAGGCGGGCTGGTAGAGGTCGGCGCCCTCGGCGACACCCGATGCGACGAGCTCGGTGATCTTCTCGAGCTGCGCCTTCGAGTTGATGGCTCCGACATCCGTGTTCTTGTCGAGCGGGTCGCCGACCCGGATCGTCGAGAGCCGGTCCTTGAGCTTGTCGACGACGGTCTCCGCGATCGACTCCTGGACGAGCAGGCGCGAGCCCGCGCAGCACACCTCGCCCTGGTTGAAATAGATGCCGTTGACGATGCCCTCGATCGCCTGGTCGAGTGGCGCATCGTCGAACACGATGTTCGCCGCCTTGCCGCCGAGCTCCAGGGTCAACGCCTTGTCCGTCCCGGCCACGGCCCGGCCGATCTTCTTGCCGATCTCCGTGGACCCCGTGAACGCGACCTTGTCCACGCGGTCGTGCGTCGCGAGGGCCATCCCGATCTCGCCGGGGCCGGTGATGATGTTCACGGTGCCCGGCGGCAGGTCCGCCTGGACGCAGACCTCCGCGAAGAGCATCGCCGACAGCGGTGTCGTGGACGCGGGCTTGAGGACGACCGTGTTGCCGGCGGCAAGTGCCGGGGCGATCTTCCAGGCGAGCATCAGCAGCGGGAAGTTCCACGGGATGATCTGGGCCGCGACCCCGAGCGGCCGGGCGACCCGCCCCGGGAACGCGTAGTCGAGCTTGTCGGCCCAGCCCGCGTAGTACCAGAAGTGGCTCGCGGCGAGCGGCACGTCCACGTCCCGGGACTCCTTGATCGGCTTACCGGAATCCATCGACTCGAGCACCGCGAACTCGCGGGAGCGCTCCTGGAGGATGCGCGAGATGCGGAACAGGTACTTCGCGCGTTCGCGACCGGACAGCTGGCCCCACGACTGCCGCTGAGCACGCCGCGCGGCATTGACCGCCTTGTCGACATCGGCTTCGGTCGCGCGCGCGACCTTCGCGAGTGGCTGCTCCGTGGCCGGATCGATGGAAACGAACGTGGCACCGCCGGTGGCCGGCACGAACCGGCCGTTGATGAACAGCCCGTACTCCTCACGGAGCGTGACGATGTCGCGCGCCTCCGGCGCCGGCGCGTATTCCCATGGGATGGCCTGGCCGTCGCCGAGGCCCCAGCTGTTGGGGGCGCCCTCGGGCGCGGGGATCACGCTCGTGCTGCTCCGACCGGCCATGGACCCATTATGGCACCGGGCGCGCGAGCCACCCCGCACGGGAGGTGGGCGATGCGGCTTCAGGCCTCGAACGCTTCAAGGTCGGCTCGGGTCGGTGGATCCGCTCCCGGCCACACACAGGTCAGCGCGGCGACACGGATCGCCACCTGGACCGAATCGCACACGAGGTCGATGGACGCGAGATCGTCTCGCGTTCGGCCGGCGCCGACCCAGGATGCGAGGAACCCACCGCCGAACGCGTCGCCGGCCCCGACCGTGTCGACCACATCCACCTGCGGGACGGGCACCGACACGCATTCCGAGGCTGTCCGGATCTCCACGTCCTCCGCGCCATGGGTACGCAGCACGACTCGCGCGCCGAGCTCCAGCAGGTGGTCGATCGTCGCGTCCGGGCGGTCCGGTCCCAGGAACCGCAGGTCGTCGTGGCTCACCTTGACCACGTCCGCGCGGCGGGCGACCCGGTCGATGCGTGCGCGCAAGGCCGCTGGATCCCGGGTCGCCGACGGACGGCAGTTCGGGTCGAGCATCACGAGCGCCGCCGGATCCGCCTCGTGGACGAGGCGCTCGATCGTGGTCGCGAGAGGCTGCATCACCAGCCCGAGTGTCCCGACGTGGAGAGCATCGCCAGGACCGATCGCGAGCGCGGCCACGTCGCTCGCCGCCAGGCCCGCGGCCGAGGTGCCATCGACATAGAACCTGTACGTCGGGGCGCCGGGCTCGTCGAGCTCGACGATGGCCAGCGTCGTCGGGTCGTCCGTCGCGGCGACGCCGCCGTCGGCGACCCCGTCGCGCACGAGGGTGGCACGGAGGTCCCGCCCGAACCGATCCGTCGAGATACGTCCCACGAACATGACCGCCCCGCCGAGACGGCCGATGGCCCGAGCGGTGTTGTAGGGACCGCCGCCCGGCCGCGCCTCGAAGCGTCCGTCCGAACCGACGATGAGATCGATCAGGGCCTCGCCGGCGACGACGATCATGGCCCGATGGTAGTCGGCGTGTAGCCTGCTCGGATGCAGCGCCTGACCGGTGTCCGGGAACTGCTCGACGGACCCCTGGATGACGACCGGGCTCTCGTCGGCAACCTGCGCGACCTCGCCCGGGCGAACCGCTGGCTCGGTGGACGCGCGCTGTCCTCGAAGGGCCTGGCGGCGTTGGCCCCGGGCGGGATGCCGGTGACCGTCATCGACGTCGGCACGGGCGGCGCCGACATCCCCGTCGCGCTCCTCGACGAGGCCCGTGCGACCGGCCGCCGCCTGGTGGTGACCGCGACCGACGATCGACCCGAGATCCTGGATGCCGCGCGGCGCCTCGAACCGCGACTGGGCGCGATGACGGATCTGACCCTGTGCGTGGCCGACGGAGCCTCCCTCCCCTTCGCGGATCGGACGTTCGACATCGCGCACTCGTCGCTCCTCCTGCATCACCTCGAACCGACTGCGGCGGTCGAGGTCCTGCGCGAGATGGGGCGCGTGGCTCGGCGCGGGATCGTCGTCAACGACCTCGTGCGCTCGCGCCTCGCCTGGATCGGGGCATGGTTGTTGAGCCACCTCCTCACCACGAACCGCTACACCCGCCACGATGCGCCGATGTCGGTGCGCCGCGCCTATACCGTCGCCGAGCTCACGGCCCTGATCGCGGCAGCGGGCCTCCGCGTCGAGGCGTCGGCGGTCGTTGGGCCGATCGGGCATCGGGTCGTGCTCGCGGCCACGGCTGCGCCGCCGCCCGTGGGCGGGCGGGACTTGTCGTGATGAGGCTCGGACCGGCGGATGCGGTCGACGTCGCGATCGTCGGTGGCGGGCTGGCGGGGTGCGCCCTTGCGACCGCCCTGGCGCGCCATGGCATCGACGTCGTCGTTCTGGAGCGACAGCCGGCATGGCGCTGGCGGGCCGGCGGCGTGTTCAGCTCGCCGGTCACGCTCGAGGTCCTGCGTCGCGTGGGCATCCGCGAACCGGCCAAGGCAGAGATTGCCCGACCCATCCCGGCCATGCGCCTCGAGACGCCGGGCGGGACCGAGGTGCGCCTGACCTACGGCGCGGAGGCCGGCGGGCCGCCGGCTGTCGGGTTCGACCGATCGACGCTGGATCCGGCCCTGGAGGCGCTCGCGGTGGAAACCGGCGCGATCGTCCGACGCGGTGTCGCGGCCGAGTCGGTCGACCTGAGTGGCGCTCGACCGCTCCTCACGGTCCGTACTGCGACCGGGCCGGGCAGGCTCTCGTGCCGGGTCGTCGTGGGGGCAGACGGCGCCCATTCGATGGTCGCCCGAGCGGCCGGCGTGGCGCGGCGGACCCGGCTCCCCGAACGGGTCGGGCTGAGCTACCACCTGGCCGACACGCGCGCCGACGCGCCACACGAGGCGCGCCTCCGGGTGTTCGCCGACGGCTACATCGGGATCGCCCCGGTGCCCGGCGAGCGGGTCAACATCGGGATCGTGCTCGGTCGGTCGTGGCGCGGACGGCTCGCCCGCGACGGCGCCGTCGCGACGTCCCAGGCGATCGTGGCCGCCGTCCCGCCGGCCTACGACGACCCGGCTGCATGGCCGAACGCCGAGCGGTACGACCACCTTGCCGGCGTGGTCCCGCTGGGTGGCCGGGTGACGCGACGTGCCGGACGGGGCTGGTTCCTGGTCGGGGATGCCGTCGGGTTCCTCGACCCGTTCACCGGGGAGGGCCTCCATCGGGCCCTCGTCTCGACCGAGCTCGCCGCAGCCGCGATCCGCGCCGCATTGCATGCCACGCGACGGGCGGACGCCGCCGCGGCGGCGTACGACCGGGCCATGCGCCACCGGTTCGCCGCGAAGGACGCCGTCTCGTGGCTGGTCCAATCGTTCCTCAGTCGACCCGTGCTCTTCGAATACGCCGCGCGGCGGCTTGCGACCCGGCCCGATGTCCGTGCGACGATGGGTCTCGTGATGGGTGACCTCGTGCCGGCGTCCCGCGGTCTGGACCCGCGCTACCTCGCGTCGCTGCTCGCGCCGTGAACGACGAGGACGGGGTGGGCACGGCCGACGCCGCCGACGCCGCCACCGGCCGGACCCGCGTGGCCGCGTACGCCGTCAGCTGCGACGATGACGGCCGCTTCCTGCTCTGCCACATCGCCCCTTCGGTCGGTGTCGGCGACATCTGGACGCTGCCCGGCGGTGGCCTGGAGTTCGGCGAGCCCCCACAGGTCGCGGTCCTGCGCGAGCTGACCGAGGAGACGGGTTACACGGGCGAGCTCGACGGCCTGCTCGGCGTGAGCGATCGCGTTTTCCACGGTGTGGACGGCACGGAGCGACTCCACGCCATCCGGATCCTCTACCGCGTGGCGATCGTCGGGGGTGAGCTGCGTGACGAGCCGGACGGTTCCACCGACACGTGTCGATGGTTCGCCCCGTCGGAGGCTCGCACCCTGCGGTTGGGCGAGCTCGCCCGGCACGCGCTCGACCTGCTCGCGAAACGCGCCAGCTGACGCCGGCGGCCCCGCACGATGCACAGCGAGATCGCCATCCGCATCGCCGCCCCGCCCGATCTTGTCTTCAGCCTCGCGCGCGACATCGAGCGCTGGTCCGTGCTGCTGCCCCACTACGCGCGATCGAGGGCCGTCGAGCGACGGGCGGACGGGAGTCTGGTCGCGGACTTCATCGCGCGTCGGGCGTTCATCGGACCACTCGGGTTGGGGCTGCCGGTCGCCTGGCGCTCGCGGACCTGGTCGGAGGCGGAGTCCCGGCGGCTGCGGTTCGTGCACGTGGCGGGCGCGACGCGGGGCATGGACGTGACCTGGCGCATCGAGCCCGCGCCGGCCGGCGAGGGCGCGGCCGCCGGACGCGCCGCCTGTACCGTGACGATCGAGCACGACTTCGCGCCGCGCCTGCCCGGCTTCGCGGCGTTCGTGGACCGGTTCTTCACCCGCCCGATCGCCGGCCGCACCCTGGCGACCTTCAAGGCCCTCGCCGAAGCCCTGCAGTCCGACGTCCCGCCAGCGACGAATCCTGATCGATGAGCGCTCGACGGCGGGTCTGGATCACTGGCATCGGTGTCGTGACGCCCATCGGCACCGGCGTCGATGCGTTTCGTGCCGGCCTGCGTGCGGCCCGCTCTCCCGTCAGGCAGATCGACCGATTCGACCCGTCGCCATTCCGGTCGCACGTCGCGGCACAGGTCGACGACTTCGACCCGCTCGCCTGGATGCCGCCCAAGACCGCGCGCCAGCTCGACCGGTTCAGCCAGTTCGGGATGGTTGCCGGCCGTCTCGCGCTCGACGATGCGCGGCTGACCCCAGGCGCGGACGGCGCGGCCAGCCCGGATCGCATCGGCATCTACCTCGGCTCGGCGCTTGGTGGCATCGCCTATGCCGAGGAACAACACGCGCGGTATCTCGAGAAGGGCATCCGCCAGGTGGCTCCCAACCTCGCCCTCGCCGTATTCGGCGGCGCGGCCCCGGCCAATCTCGGCATCGCACTCGACGTCCGCGGCCCCATCCTGTCGACGGCGAATTCCTGTGCGTCCGGCGCGGTCGCGCTTGGCGAGGCGCTCGGGGACCTGCGCGAAGGTCGGGTCGATGCCGCGATCGCCGGTGGCTGCGAGATCCCCCTGTCGCCCCTCGCGTTCGGCGCGTTCGACATCATCCGGGCGCTGTCGGCCGGACACAACGACGACCCGGGACATGCCGCGCGTCCCTTCGACTCGGGTCGGGACGGCTTCGTCATGGGCGAGGGCGCGGCGCTGCTCGTGCTGGAGGATGCCGACGCCGCGGAACGTCGGGGCGCGAGGCCCTACGCGGAGCTCCGCGGATACGGCGCGACGTCGGACGCCCACCACATGGTCCAGCCGCGTGCCGACGGGCGCGAGGCGGCGCGCGCCGCGGCCATCGCGCTCGACGACGCCTCGACCGAGCCCGGGGCCATCGACTACGTGAACGCCCACGCCTCGTCGACCCCGATCGGCGACGTCGCCGAGGCCCGGGCGATCGTGACCGCGCTCGGTGAGCGGGCGGCGACGGTCCCGGTGAGCGGCACGAAGGCCCTGTACGGGCATCCGCTCGGTGCGTCGGGCGCCATCGAGGCGGCCATCTGCGCGCTGGCGATCCGCGACGGGTGGGCGCCGGCTTCGGTCAACCTCGTGGAAGCGGATCCCGACTCGGCAGCCCTGCTCCCGGGCCTGCTGCGCGACGCTCGGCCCGGGACCTACCGACGCGTACTGAGCACCTCGTTCGGTTTCGGCGGCTTGAATGCCGCCCTCGTGCTTGGCGCCGTCGACTGAGCCGCGGCGCTCTCCGTGGCGATCTCGACGGCCGCCGTCGAGACACGAGGCCCGATGGCGGTCGGCGACGGTGCGCCGATGCGGCGCCACCAGACATAGGCGCCGCCACCGATCGCGAGGGAGAGCAGGCCGCCGACGGCCACGGTCGTGGGGATCCCGGCGAACGAGGCGAGCGCCCCGGCCGCGATTCCGCCGATCGGCATCGACGCCGAGAAGACCGTCGTATAGACGCTCATCACGCGTCCTCGCAGGCCGTCGGGCACCGACAGCTGGATCGTGGCATTGGCGGTCGCGGCCATTGTGATGCCACCTGCACCGACGGGAATCATCAACGCGAGAGAGAGCGGGAACGAGGTGGACAGGGCCAGCGCCACGGAGGCCACGCCGAGCACCAGGGCTCCGGTGGCGATCCGTACCGGCCGTGGCCGTCCGCCGACGACGAGGGCGACCGCAGCACCGAGGGCGCCGAGCCCCGACGCCGTCATGAGGAACCCATAGCCCGCGGCGTCGCTGTGGAGGACGTTCGCGGCAAGCGGCGGGATCAGGACGGTGAAGTTCATGGCCACGGTCGCGACCAGCCCGACGACCGTTACCGCGAGCAGCACGACCGGCGTGTCCCGGACGAACCGGAGCCCCTCGAACAGGTTGTCGAAGACAGCGCGCACCGACTCCGGACGCGGCAGCAGGCGAGCCATCTCCAGCTCGTTGTCGCGCATCATCCGCAGGCCCACGATGACAGCGACGAAGCTCAACGCGTTGATCGCGAACGCCGTCGCGATGCCGAACAGGCCGATGGTCAGCCCGGCCACCGCAGGCCCGACCACGCGGGCACCGTTGAACATCGCGGAGTTGAGTGCGACGGCGTTCCCGACATCGCGGGGGCCGACCATCTCGTACGCGAACGACTGGCGGGCCGGCATGTCGACGGCATTGGCGCAGCCGAGCAGGATGGCGAGCAGGACGATCATCCAGACCTCGACGAGTCCCGTGGCGGTCAGGACCGCGAGGATGGCCGCGAGGATCATCATCACGACCTGGGCGGCCAGGAGGGTCTGGCGCTTCGGCAGGACATCGGCGAGGATCCCAGCGAACAGGCCCAGGATCATGACGGGCAGGAACTGCGCGGCGGCCACGACGCCGAGCCACAACGGATCGCCATCCGTGATCGTGAGGACCAGCCACGCCTGCGCGACCTGCTGCATCCACGTCCCGATGAGCGAGATGGCCTGGCCGGCGAAGAACAGCCGGTAGTTGCGGTGCCGGAACGCGGTCATCGCCTTGGTGCGCACGATGCGACGCGGCGCGAACGCGGACGGTCCGGTCATCGGCGGCTCTTCGAGGCGGGGTGCGGTCCGTCGCCGGGATGCGGATCGGGCCCGCCGTCGAGGTTCGCGAGATGCTCATCGAGGTGACGCCGTCGAGCCCGCGCGTCGGCGATCATCGAATCGAGTCGGGCGCGCTTGGTCACGAGGGTCTCGATCTGGCGATCGACCCGGGCACTCGCATCCAGCAGGAGTGCGCGGCGCTCGGCCACGTCGCCGGTCGTGCGGAAGCGCACCCAATTCCGCTCGCGTGCCGCCTCGTCCTCGAGCAGCTGCCCGATCTGGGCGAGCGAGAATCCGGCGTCGTCGCGCAGGCTTCGGATGAACCGGAGGCGCTCGAGGTCGGACGGGTCGTACAGCCGGTAGGCGCCGTCGGACCGGGCCGCGGGTTCCAGGAGGCCCATCTCCTCGTAGTAGCGGATGGCGCGTGTGGTCAGTCCGGTCTCGGCGGCGACGTCCTGGATCCGAAGGAGGGCTGGCTCGGCGGGGGTCTCGGGAGTCTTGGTGGGCATCCTGTCAACGATACCACAACCTTAACGTTCACGTGAAGGTCGACGTGTGCGTCGCGGGGGTGTCGTGCCGCGGCTCAGTCGAGCGTGAAGTGGTCCGGGTCCTGGTAGCGGCCGGTCCGCTGGAACTCGATCTGCATCAGCACGTCGTTGAGCAGCGACGACGCCCCGAAGCGGAACCAGTCCGGTGACATCCAGCGCGGGCCGAGGGTCTCGTACAGGATCACGAGGTACTGGATCGCCTCCTTGGCGGTCCGGATGCCGCCCGCGGGCTTCATCCCGACCTGGCGGCCGGTCGCCCGCTCGAAGTCGCGGATCGCCTCCAGCATCACGAGCGTGACAGGCATGGTCGCCGCCGGCTCCACCTTGCCGGTCGAGGTCTTGATGAAGTCCGCGCCGGCCGCCATCGCCAGGATCGAGGCGCGCCGCACGTTGTCGTAGGTCTCGAGCTCGCCGGTCTCGAGGATGACCTTGAGGTGCGCGTCGCCGGCCGCTTCCTTCACCTCGACGATCTCCTCGAACACCGTCGCGTAGTCGCCCATCAGGAACGCCCCGCGATCGATGACCATGTCGACCTCGTCGGCGCCGGCTTCCACGGCCGCGCGCGTCTCAGCGAGCTTGATGTCACGGAACGTCTGGCCACTGGGGAACCCGGTCGCGACGCTGGCGACCTTCACGCCACTGCCCTTGAGCGCGTCCTTCGCCTCGGCGATCAGGGCGGGGTAGATACACACCGCGGCCACGGACGGGATCGTCGGGTCACCGGGCTTCGGGTGCATCGCCTTGACGCACATCGCCCGGACCTTGCCGGCCGTGTCCTTCCCCTCGAGCGTCGTGAGATCCATCATCCGGATCGCGAGGTCGAGCGCCCACAGCTTCAATTCCTTCTTGATCGACCGACGCTTGAGGGCGTCGACGCGCTCCTCGACCCCGACCTGGTCGACCGTGCTGACCCGCCCGAGCAGGCTGCCGAGCGGATCGCCGATGGAGCGCGAACGACCGTCCCAGGCGCGGATGAGCTCGTTCGCGCGCTGGCGGGCGAGCGTGTCGGGGCGCTTGGTAGCGGTCATGGGACGGTGAGGATACCGCTATCGTGTAGCCATGCCCAGACGACCACGCGCTCCCCTCCGCCTGTGCCTGGCTGTCGCGGTCCTGGCGCTCGCGCTCGGCCTTGCCGTGCCGACCGTCCTCGCCGCCTCGCGAGGCGTCGCGATCAGGGACTTCGCCTTCTCTCCGCGGACCGTCGAGATCCGCGTCGGCGACACCGTCACCTGGACGAACCGCGACGGCGTGGCGCACACCGCCACGGCGCCGAACGGTTCCTTCGACACAGGGTCGCTGGCGGAAGGCGAGTCAGGCTCGGTCAGGTTCACGTCCGCAGGGACGTATCGCTTCCTGTGCACGCCGCACCCGCAGATGACAGGGACGGTGGTCGTCCGAGCGGCGGGCACCCTCGTCCCACCGAACACGGCGACGGCCGTAGCCGACGGCAATGGGACCACCGACGCGCGCACGCAACTTCTGGCGGCGGTCGGCGGTCTAGCCGTGATGATCCTCTGCACGCTCATCGCGGACCGGCGTTTTCGGACGCGCAGCTAGCCAACGCGAGGCTGCAACGCGCCGCTGGTCACCTCGTGCGATCAGGGAAGCCTGACGAACATGCACACGGGCCACGGTATGGTCGACACGGGCCACGTCATGGCCGACCGGAACGCGCCCAAGGGTCCCGAATCGAGCGCTGACGCTCCGTAACAGGTGCGCCGAGCAAGGTACGACGGGTGCAACGGTCACGATCGACCATTGCATGCCCACGGGACGAGTCATGCAGGTTGTCCAGGACTCCGCACGTAACCACGTCCCTGACTCAGGTCGCGTTCCTGCCTCCGGCCGGGTCCGGGCTGGCCGCGAGGGCTACCATCGAGACCACGATGGCCGACCAGCTCGCGCTCCCGCTCGATGCGACCGCCGATCGACTCCCCGACCTGCCCGACCTGCGGCCCATGCTCGCGCGGCCGTTGCCGGAACCGTTCGATTCGGAGCAGCACCTGTTCGAGCCGTGGTGGGGTGGGACCCGGGTGCTCGTGTTCGTGGGCCCGGCCGACGAGGCCGGCTCGGGCGACGTGCGGGTCGTGGACGCAGATGGAACGGATCGGACCGCGGCACTCCCCGAGCTCGCGGGCACGGCCGTGCGAGTCGCGGCTCGTTCAGCGGTGCTCGACGGGGAGCTGGTCGTGGTCGATGCAGACGGCCGGGCCGATGCGGCGGCGCTGGCGGCGCGCCTCGAGGGCGGCTCCGGGCGCGTTGCGGCGTTCCTCGCCTTCGACCTGCTCCATCTGGACGGCGTGTCCCTGCTCAATCAGCCGCTCGTCAAGCGGCGGGCGGCGCTCCGTCGCATCCTGCGGCCGGGCGATGAGGTCGTCGCGGTTCCCGCGATCGCCACCGAGGGTCGTGCGCTGTTCGAGGCCATCGTCGCCCAGGGCCTGGCCGGGATGATGGCGCGCCAGCGTCAGGGTCCCTATCTCGCGGGCGTCCGCAGCCGCCTCTGGCGCCTGATCCCGGCCGAGGCCGGCTCGATCGCCGCGGCGGACCTTGCCGACGCACCGGCCGAGCCCGCGGCGACCTCGGCGACGGCGCCCGTGCTCGCGATGCTCAGCCGGTTGCCACTGGACGAGGAGTCGTGACGGGCGCCGGATGGGCCCCGCCGGGCGGGCGCCGGAACGGCCCTGCTGGCGACGACGCCGCCTAGCCCGCGTGTCGGGCGGCGGCGATGAACCGGCGCAGCCCCGGGCGCTGGCCGTAGAGCAGGACCCCGGTCGCGTAGATGCGGACCGTGGCCAGCGCCACGACGGTGATCGTCAGGAGCAGGAGGCCGACCGACAGCGCCACTTCCCAGGGCTGGACGGTGCTCACCATGAGACGCGCGAGCATCGCGAACGGGCTGAACGGCGGAACGAAAGAGGCGATCCTGCCGATGAAGCCGCCGCCGCCCAGCAACACGACCAGCGCGGAGAGATACCCGCCCATGGCGACGAGGCTGAGCGGCAGGGACAGGGTCTGGAGGTCGTCGGGTCGGCTGACGAACGAGCCAACCGCGGCGTACACGAACGCGAACAGCGTGAAGCCCATGAGGAAGAACGCACCGTAGGCGAGGAGCAATCCGACGGTCAGGCCCCCGATCGGCAGACCCGCACCGCCGGCGCCCAGCACCGACCGAGCGATCTGGTCCTGGAAGGCGAGCACCAGCACGACCGGGATCGCGATCGCGGTGTACTGGGTGAGTCCAGCACCCCCGATCCCGACGACCTTGCCGAACACGAGCTGGCGCGGTGACGCGGCGCTGATCATCAGCTCCATGACCCGGCTGCTCTTCTCCGTGGCGACGCCCGTCGCCACCCACATCCCGTAGATCAGGATCGTGATGAACATGAGGATCACGAACACGGTTCCGAGGAAGCTCCGGCTCGCGGCCTCGATCGCATCGACCTGCTCACCGCCCTCGATCGGCCCGTTGAGCGAGCGGTTCCGGAAGTCGGGCGTCTCGAACCTCCCGAGCTCCGAGCCAGGTGGCAGCGAGCTCGTCCAGTCGATGATGCCGACGGACAGGGCGGTGAAGCCCGCGAGCTGGCTCGCCACGGCGTCGGCGGGTCCGTTGGTGACATACGTGACGTCGAGCCGGTCGTCGCGGTCCCGGACGACGTGGATGATCGCGTCGATGCGCTGTCGGGCGAGCTCGGCCTCCGCGGACTCCAGATCGGACGCACGCTCGAACACGAACGGCGCCGTCCACGTGTCGGGGTCCGCCCCGACCGGCGCAATGTTCATGATCCCCTCGGCCGTGGCCATCGTCGCGCTGGCCAGGAGGTCGTCGTCCGAGACGATCACGATCCGGTCGATCCGTTGCTGGTCGAAATAGCGGATCGCGATCGGCGTCAGCGCGACACCCAGCGCCAACGCCATGAGGATCACGGTCGAGACGAGGAAGAGCGGGCTGCGCACACGGTCGCGGTACTCGCGACGGGCGACGATCGCCGCGTTCGGCAGGAGCGGATCGCGTCGCGCCATCAGGCGGCGTCCTCGTCGATCGAATGCTCGAGCGTGGGCTCGAGCGTGGCGTCGTCACCGGCCGGGTGCCCGACGTACTCGATGAAGATGGCCTCCAGCGACGGTTCGGCGACCTCGAAGTGGGTGACGAGCGCGCCCCGGGCGAGCGCGGCGGCAAGGACCTCGCGCGGCTCGGTACCGGGCGTGAGCTCGAGCTCGGTGAAGCCGGCCGCCGGCCGGACCGCGGCCACGCCATCGATCGAGGTCAGCCAGGTCGGCAGGATCTCGCCCTCGACCCCGAGACGCACCGTCCGCGCCAGGCTGCTCCGCTTCAGCTCAGCGAGCGTGCCGGACGCGACCACCCGGCCGTGGTCCACGATGGCGAGCGACTCGCAGAGCGCCTCGGCCGCCTCCATCTGGTGGGTCGAGAACACGATCGTCCGGCCTTCATCGCGGAGCTCCACGAACGCCTCCCGCAGCAGCGCGAGATTGACCGGATCGAGACCGGTGAACGGCTCGTCCATGAGCAGGACGTCCGGCCTGTGGAGGATCGCGGCGATGAACTGGACCTTCTGCTGGTTGCCCTTGCTCAGCTCCTCGGCGCGGCGGTCGGCATAGTCCGGGATGTGGAACCGCGCCAGCCAGTGCTCCGCCTGGCGCCTCGCCTCGGCCGGGGGCACGCCGTAGAGCGACGCGAAGTACACCAGCTGGTCCAGGACGCCCATGCGCGGATACAGACCGCGCTCCTCGGGCAGGTAGCCCCATGTCCGCCGCGGGACGTCGACGCTGCTCGCGCCCTCCCAGCGGACCTCACCGCTCTCCGGCTGCACGATGCCGAGGCAGACCCGCATCGTGGTCGTCTTGCCGGCCCCGTTCGCACCGAGGAAGCCGAAGATCCGGCCCTTGGGCACGCTGAAGCTGAGCTCGTCGAGCGCCAGGGTCTGTCCGAACCGCTTGGTGATGCGGTCGATCACAAGAGTCACGGTCGCGAGCATAGCCGTGAGGGGGCGATGCCGCCGCTGGTCCGAAGGTCCGGGGTGTGCGACGATCGAACGCGTGACCACGCCTTCACCCGCGTTCGCGCCCGCCACCCCCGAAACCACTGCCGTGAGCATCCACGCCGAAAAGGCCGACCGTACGCTCACGATCGAGTGGAGCGACGGTCACCGGACGACGTACGACTTCGAGGCGCTCCGCTGGCTGTGCCCATGTGCCCACTGCCGAGGCGAGGCCGGGATGCCCGGCTGGCTCGACAGCGCCCCGACCCTGACTGCGGAGCAGACGAGCCTGACCGACCTCCATGCGGTCGGCAACTACGCGGTGTCGCCGCACTGGGCGGACGGCCACCGGACGGGCTACTACCCCTACGTGCTGTTGCGGGATCGTTGTCCGTGCCCGGAGTGCACCGCGCGTCGTGCGGGACCGCCCGCCGCCGGGCCCGTGCCCGCCGCAGGCACGCACGAGGAGCATCGCTAGAGCGTTCACCCCGCCGTGCTATCCTCGCCGGCCAGTCTCGTGCCGCCACAGGGACGCCTGCGCGCACGCCACGCACCCGGAGCCCGACCCCCGAGATGGCCGCCGTCGAACCCGGAACCCGCGCCGCATCGATCGCCCCGCGCGGTCGACGGGCCGCCGGGCGCGAGCCGTCGGCGGAGCTGCCGTACCTGAATCGCGAGCTGTCCTGGCTCGAATTCAACGCCCGTGTGCTGCACGAGGCCCAGGACGAGCGGAACCCCCTGCTCGAGCGGGTCAAGTTCCTGTCGATCTTCGCGGGGAACCTCGATGAGTTCTTCCAGGTCCGGGTCGCCGGGCTGCGCCAGCAGATCGAGGCCGGTGCGGTCACCCGCTCCCCCGATGGGCGCACGCCGGGCGAGCAGGTCGCCGCGGCCCGCGAACGGGTCCTCACGCTCGTGGCCGATCAGTCGTCGATCTTCGTGGATGTGCGTCGAGCGCTGGCGGCCGAAGGCGTCGAGATCGTCGACTACGCCGACATCCCCGAGCACCACGCGGTGCTTCGCCAGCGGTTCCTGGACGAGATCTTCCCCGTCCTGACGCCGCTCGCGGTCGATCCCGGCCACCCCTTCCCGTACATCTCGACGCTGAGCCTCTCGATCGCGGTCGGCCTGCGCGACCCGGAGACGGGCGAGCGCGTGTTCGCGCGGGTCAAGGTCCCCCAGATCCTGCCGCGCCTGATCGAGGTCGAGCTCGATCACTTCGTGCCGATCGACCAGGTCATCGAGGCCAACCTGCAGGACCTGTTCACCGGGATGGAGGTCGTCGAGTCGCACCTCTTCCGGGTCACCCGCAACGCCGACTTCACGGTCGAGGAGGACGAGGCCGACGACCTGTTGATGGCCATCGAGGAGGAGTTGCGCCGACGGCGCTTTGGTGAGGCCGTCCGGCTCGAGGTGGAGCGCACGATGCCCGCTGCGACGCGGACGCTCCTGCAACGCGGCCTGGGCCTCGAAGCCGACGACAGCTACGAGATCGCGGGCATGCTCGACATGACCGCGCTGTGGCACATCGCCGATCTCGATCGACCCGAGCTGCGCGCCAAACCATGGACCCCGGTCACGCCGCCGCGCCTGATCCCGCCCGACGAGGATGAGCCCGCCGACGTGTTCGCCGCCGTCCGGGCGGGCGACATCCTCGTCCACCACCCGTACGACTCGTTCGCGGCCTCGGTCGAGCGCTTCATCACGCAGGCCGCCGACGACCCGGACGTGCTGACGATCAAGATGACCCTCTACCGGACGTCGGGCGACTCGCCGATCGTCCAGTCGTTGATCCGTGCCGCCGAGCGGGGCAAGCAGGTCGTGGTGCTCGTCGAGATCAAGGCCCGCTTCGACGAGGAGGCCAACATCATCTGGGCCCGCAAGCTGGAGCGGGCCGGGGCACACGTCGTGTACGGCCTGGTCGGGCTCAAGACGCACTCGAAGACGGCGCTCGTCGTGCGCCGCGAAGGCTCGGGTCTGCGCCGGTACGTCCATATCGGTACGGGCAACTACAACCCGAAGACCGCCCGCCAGTACGTGGACCTGGGCCTGCTGACCGCCCGTCCCGAGGTCGGCGCGGACGTGACCGACCTCTTCAACGTGCTGACCGGCCTGTCCCGCCAGCGCACGTTCCGGCGGCTCCTCGTGGCCCCACACAGCCTGCGCTCGGGGTTCCTGTCGCTCGTCGACCGCGAGGTCGCGCACGCCGCGGCCGGGCGACCGGCGCGGATCGTGCTCAAGCTCAACGCGATCGTCGACACGCCGGTCATCGAGGCCCTCTACCACGCATCGAGCGCCGGCGTCGACATCGACCTGATCATCCGCGGCGCGTGCTCGCTCCAACCTGGCGTGCCCGGGATCTCGGACCGCATCCGCGTCCGCTCGATCATCGGCGAGTTCCTGGAGCATTCCCGGATCTGGGGATTCGAGAACGGTGGTGACCGCGAGTGGTACATCGGCTCGGCCGACCTCATGGACCGCAACCTCGACCGCCGGGTCGAAGCCGTCGTCCCCGTCGAGGACGGCGAGGCCAAGATGCGCATCGCCGAGATCATCGAACTGCTGCTCGCCGACGATCGACGCTCGTGGCAGCTCCAGCCCGACGCGTCGTGGGTCCGCACGGAGGTCCTGGAGGGCCGGCCGGGCACGATCGACACCTTCGAGACGCTCAAGGAACGGGCCCTGTCGTCCGGGCAGGTCGCGGCGGTCCCGCGCCGCCCGGGTTCGGGCGCCGGTTCGATGGATCCGCGGGCGTGACCGCAGAGGGCACGCGGCCCGTCGAGGTCGAGCTCAAGTACCGGGTCGGTGAGCTGGCCGCCGCCGAGCGTATCCTGACCGCAGAACAGGTCGGGCCGTTCGTCGTGAGCGGCGGGGCGGCACGGTCCACGCAACTCGAGGATCGCTATGTCGATACCGCCGACGGCGCCCTGGGTCGTGCCGGTTTCGCGGTCCGCCTCCGGCAGATGGGTGGTGACACGATCGTCTCGGTCAAGTCCCTGACTCGGACCAGCGGACCCGGTGGCGCCGTGCGCCGCGAAGAGCTCGAAGGGCCGGCGGACCGCGTCTCGGCCGCCCTCGATTGGCCCGCGTCGGACGCCCGCGCGCTCGTCCTCGAGCATGCCGGCGATGCGCCGCTCGTCGAGCTCGTGACGATCCGACAGCTGCGGCGCAAGCGAGAGCTGCGCTCGGGCCGGAGCCGCATCGAGCTTAGCCTCGACGAAGTCGACGTCGTGAGCCGGGGCCGGATCGTCGAGCGCTTCGTCGAGCTCGAGGCGGAGCTGACGAAGGGCGATGAGGATGCGCTCGAAGCACTCGCCGCCGCCCTCGACGTCGAGCCCGGGCTCCAGCGGGCGCTGACGAGCAAGTTCGAAGCCGCGCTTGCGGCGGTCGACGGCGCGGCCGCCAATGAACCCGGGGCGATGCAACCCGCCGCCACGCGCGACCCGGAGCCGATCACCCCGCGTCTGGTCGTCGGCAAGACCCCGGGCGTGACCGCCGACGACCACGTCGCCGAGGCGGGTCGCAAGGTCATGGCGTTCCACCTCGCACGGATGCTCGATCACGAGCCTGGCGTGCGGGCGGGGATCGAGGCCGAGGCGGTCCACAAGATGCGCGTCGCGACCCGCCGCCAACGTGCCGCCTGGCGGGTCTTCGGCGAGGCGTTCACCAAGCGCCGCACCAAGCGGTTCCGGGACGGCCTCCGTGAGACGGCCCGCCGACTCGGCGCAGTGCGGGACCTCGACGTCCAGCTCGAGGCGGTAGACCTGTACCGCGCCGACATGCCGGTCGCCGAGCAGCGGGCGATCGAGCCGCTCCCCGCCGCCTGGCGACGGCAGCGCGACGACGCGCGGGCACTGCTGCTTGAGGAGCTCGATTCGGCCGGGTACCGGCGCTGGGTCGACGATTACGTCGAGTTCGTGCGCACCGAGGGGGCCGCGGTTCGGGGGGTCGGGGCGGTCCAGCCGCATCGGGTCCGCGACACGGCACCGTCGCGGATCTGGGGCGCGTACGAAGGTGTCCGGGGGTACGAGACCGCGCTTCGCTGGGCCGATGTCACCACGCTCCACGAGCTGCGCATCGCCGGCAAGTGGCTGCGCTACTCGATGGAGTTCGTACGCGAGGCCCTCGGCCGCGGGGCGGACCCGCTCATCGCCCGCGTGACAACCCTCCAGGACCACCTCGGGCTGATGAACGACGCCGACGTGACCGCATCGATGACCCGCACGTTCCTCCTGGAGCATGCCGGCGACCTGAGTGCGCAAGAGAGCGCCGCGATCGGGCGCTACCTCGTCGACAGGGAGAAGGAAGTCGCGCGGCTGCGCCGCACGGTCGGGGCGACCTGGCGCGGTGTTGCCGGTGTGCGGTTCCGGCGGGCGCTCGGTCGCGTCACCGCAGAACTCTGAGCCTGGGGGCTAGCGCGACCAGCCGTGCGCGAGCTCGGCGAGGCGGTCGCGCCACTCCGGTCCCGCGTGCCGGGCGACGAGGATCGCGCCCTCACGCATCCCTTCCTCGGACACGCGCACCTCGTCCACCCCGTAGCGGCGCATGACGGCTTCGACGATCACCGCGCCAGCGGGCAGGAGGCGCGCACGCGTCGGGTTGACGGCGTAGCGGTCCGATGTCTCGGCCGCAGGTAGGGACGTCAGCGTCTTGACGGCCTCCGCGAGGCGGGTCCGGGTCAGCCGGCGATCCGCGGTCCCGGCGGCGGTCACCTTGAGGAGATTCGACGCCGTCCCACCGACCGCGACCAGGTCGGTCGGCTCGGCCGGCAGCGCGTCACGGAGGATCGTGTCCGCGGCGGATGCCATCGAAGCGAACTCGTCGGTGGTCGGCGGGTCATGACGAACGGATCGCGTCGTGAGTCGATCGGAGCCGAGGCGCAGGCCCGCGGCGCGCGCCAGACCCCCAGCCGCGACGGCACAGAACTCCGAGCTGCCGCCCCCGATGTCCACGACGAGGGTCTCGTGCGCGACCGGTTGGCCTCGAGTCACCCCCACGAGCGTGAGGTAGGCCTCTTCCTCGTGTGACAGCACGTGGAGCGGGACGCCGGTGGCACGCTCGACGTCGGCGACGATCCGCGCGGCGTCGGCCGCGCGGCGGATGGGCTCCGTGCCCATGAAGGTGATCGCCGTTGCCCCCAGCCCTCGAGCGGTCGCGGCATAGCGGGCGAGCGCGGCGACCAGCTCGTCCCGCCGCGCGGGACCGAGATGTGCCCCCCGGTCGACCGCGGCGCCGAGGCCGAGGAACGCCGACTCGTCGACCAGGGGCCGAAGGTCGTGCCCATCCGTTTCGGCGACAAGGACATGGACCGAGTTGGAGCCGAGATCGACCGACGCGCCGACCGTGCGGCGCTGGCTCACCAGCGCCGCTGGCGATGCCCCGGAGCGTCCATCACGCGCCCGTGCCGGTGTCCGTACTGGCCGACGGCTGGCTGGACGGGCGGGTGGACGGGCGGGTGGCGCGACGGCCGCGCGGCGTGTTTGTGCTGCCCGATGCCTTGCGTGTCGTGCCCGTTCGCCGCGCCGGGGACCGCCGTGCGCTCGCGGCCGTGCCCGTGGACGTCGTGGCCGCCGGCTTCGCCGTTGCGGCCTTGGGCGTCGCGGCCTTGGTCGTCGAGCGCTTGGGCGTCGCGGCCTTGGTCGTCGAGCGCTTGGTCGTCGCGGCCTTGGTCGTCGAGCGCTTGGTCGTCGCGGCCTTGGTCGTCGAGCGCTTGGTCGTCGCGGCCTTGGTCGTCGCGGCCTTGGTCGTCGAGCGCTTGGTCGTCGCCGCTTTGGCCGTCGAGCGCTTGGCCGCCGTCTTCGCGGTCGTGGACCGGGCTGTCGCCGGCGTGGCGGCGCTCGGCGCGCTCGACCGGCTAGCGGCGGATCGTGCCGTCGGCTTGTTGGCGGACCGTGCCGCCGTCGACTTGGCGGTCGCCTTGCGGGCGGTCGACTTCCTGGTGGTCGCCTTCGGGGCCGTCGATGTCGTGGCCGCGCTCGCGGCGGTCCGCCTGGTCGACGCCTTCGCGGCGGTCGACGCCTTCGGCGCTGTCGACCTCGTCCTCGCCGACTTCCTGGGCCTCTTGGCCGCGATCGACTTCGCCCCCGACTTGGGCGCCGAGCGGGCTGTCGCCGCTGCGCTGGTCGCGGCCGTCGTCCGCGCGGTGGGGGCCGTCCTCGTGCCCGTGCGCGTCGTGGATGCCTTCCGCCGCGTCGTCCGCCGCCTCGGTGCGGCCGCACGCAAGGCGCGAATGCGCGTTCCAGGCTTGATCGGAGACACGGCCGTCGCGGCGGTCGCCGCCGCGGATCCGACGTCCATGGCGGCGTCACCCAGCACGGCGGCGGCGTTCCCTGCAGCGGCCAGTGCCCGCTCGCCGATGCGCGCCACCAGACCCGCGACGTCGGCAGCGGCCTCACCGGCCTGACGCTGACGCTTGGCGACCTGCTTGCGACCCTTGCTTGCCTCGGCCTTCGCGAGTTGGCCAAGGCGCTTTGTCTCGGTCGCCCGCGCTGCGTCCAGCTGCCTCCCGAGGTCCCGGAGCTCCTGGGCCGCCTTCCTGGTCACCGGCGCAGACGCGTGCTGCGCGGATTGGATGAGGTCTCCCACGGCCCCAAGCACATCAGCCGGGATGCTCGCGACCCGGGTCTTGCGCGACCCGCTCGTGGACTTTGCCATGGTTCGTTCTCCCACTCCTCGTCTGCGCCCGATGCAAGGGCGGCACGAAACGCTATCAGGCGGAGAGTACGCCTGAACGACGCCGCGTACACCCCAGCGCCGTCGCGTTAACACAGCCTTAACGGCACGCAAAGCGCCGGTTGATGCCGGGCCGGGACCGTGAGGACGGTTTCAACCGGATCACCGGCCGTCCGGCGTGCGCCGGTGGATCGTCTACAGGAGGAGCATCGAGTGACCATCACCAGCCCCAGGCGCCTCGTCATGCTTGCGCTCACGACCGCCCTCGTCATCGGGGCGTGCGGTGGAGGAGGAGCCGGAACATCCGGAGCCCCGACCCCGGGCGGCAGCACCGCCGCGGAGACCGGCACTCCGGGGTCGGTGGCTCCCGCCGACCTGTCGGGCACCGTCACTATCGATGGTTCGAGCACGGTCTACCCGATCACCGAGGCCGTCGCCGAAGAGTTCCAGCTGGCCAACAGCGGTGTCCGGGTCCCGACGTCGCTGTCCGGGACCGGCGGCGGGTTCAAGAAGTTCTGCGTCGGCGAGACCGACATCAACGATGCCTCCCGTCCGATCAAGGCGGATGACGAGGGTGAAGGCGCTGGCCTGCGAGGCGAACGGCATCGAGTACGTCGAGCTGCAGGTCGCGATCGACGGCCTGACTGTCGTGGTCAACCCGGCCAACGCCTTCGCGACGTGTCTGACGGTCGAGGAGCTGGCCAGGATCTACGGTCCGGACTCGCCCCAGGACCTGCAGTGGAGCGACGTCCGCGCGGACTTCCCCGCGCAGCCCGTGAACCGCTTCATGCCCGGCGCCGATTCGGGGACGTTCGACTACTTCACCGAGGAGATCAACGGCGATGTCGACGCCGCCACCCAGCACGCGCAGGTGTCCGAGGACGACAACGTCCTGGTGAGCGGCGTCGCGAATGACGTCAACGCGATCTCGTTCTTCGGGTACGCCTACTTCGTAGAGAACACAGACAAGCTCAAGGCCGTCGAAGTCGATGGCGGCGCCGGCTGCGTCGCACCGACGGAAACGACCATCAACGACGGCTCGTACGCGCCCCTGAGCCGGCCCTTGTTCATCTATCCCGATGTCGGCAAGGCAAAGGAGCGTCCGGAGCTCAAGGCGTTCGTCGACTTCTACCTCGAGAACACGAGCGCCCTCTCGGCGGAAGTCGGCTACATCCCGATGCCGGACGCCGCGCTCCAGACCGAGAAAGACGAGTGGGCGGCGGCCGCCGGTAGCTGACGATCGCCTCCCCATTCCCTCCAATGCGAACCGGCTCGATGCTCGGATCGAGCCGGTTCGTCGCTCTCACCGCACGAGTCCCTGACGTAGGCTAGGCCCCCGACGAGGAGCATCCGCATCGAATGACGAGCCAAGCACGACCCCTGACCCGCCAGCGGCCCGTGACCGAGCGGGTCATCGAGTCCCTGCTGTTCATGGCGGCCGCGCTGAGCGTGCTCACGACCGTCGGCATCGTGCTCGTCCTCGTGTTTGAGACCATCGAGTTCTTCTGGGAAGTCAATCCGATCGACTTCTTCACCGGGACGTTCTGGTCGGCGTCCATCCAGCCACGGGCGTGGGGCGTCCTCGCGCTGGTCTCCGGCACGATCCTCGTGGCGGGGATCGCGCTGATCATCGCGGTCCCGCTCGGTCTGCTCTCGGCGGTGCTCCTGGCGGACTATGCGTCCACACGCATCCGCACGGTGGTCAAGCCGATCCTCGAAACGCTCGCGGGCATCCCCACCATCGTGCTCGGGTTCTTTGCGGTCAACGTCGTGTCGCCCCAACTGCTCATCCCGCTGCTCGGCAGGAACGCCATCGGCGGCGTCTCGGCGCTCGCTGGCGGGATCGTCGTTGGACTGCTCATCACGCCGCTCATCGCGTCGATCTCCGAGGACGCGATGCGCGCCGTGCCCCGGGGCATGCGCGAGGGTGCGTACGCGATGGGGGCGACCAAGTTCGAGGTGGTTCGAAAGGTCGTCTTCCCGGCGGCGATCTCGGGGATCATGGCGTCGATCATTTTGGCGATGAGCCGGGCGATCGGCGAGACCATGGCCGTCCTGCTCGCGGTCGGGTCGAAACCCCAGTTCACGTTCGACCCCACCGAGAGCGTCCAGACGATGACCGCGTTCATCGCCTCGATCAGCCTCGGCGAAACGGCGCAGGGATCGATCGAGTTCAAATCGTTGTTCGCCGTCGGGGCAACCCTGTTCGCGATGACGCTCGTGCTGAACCTCATCAGTAGCTGGTTCGTGCGCAAGTTCCGGACGGCGTACTGATGGCCGCCGCGACACCCGCAAGCTCGCCGACGCCGGCCGTGATCGACCGGTTCGAACCCGCCTTGATGCGACGGAAGCTGACCGGGACGCTGTTCTACGGCGCCTGCCTGGCGGCGATCGGGATCCTGCTCGTGGCCCTGATCCTCCTCCTGTTCGACGTCTTCTCGCGCGGATTGCCGTGGCTCGACACGCAGTTCCTGACCGGTGTGCCGTCACGGCGGCCCGAACGTGCCGGCTTATTGCCGGCGCTCGTGGGGTCCTTCCAGGTGGGCGTCTTCGTCGCCCTGTTCAGCTTCCCGACCGGCGTGGCAGCCGCGATGTACCTGACGGAATACGCCCGCGACAGCTGGATCAACCGCCTGCTCCAGTCGAACATCAGCAACCTCGCGGGCGTGCCGTCGATCATCTACGGGATCCTCGGTCTCGCGCTCTTCGTGCGGCTGCTGGGGCTGGGCCCCACGTCCCTGGCGGCGGGCCTGACGATGACCCTGCTGATCCTGCCGGTCGTGATCATCGCGTCGATCGAGGCGTTGAAAGCCGTTCCCGACGCCCAGCGTGAAGGCGCGCTCGCGCTCGGCGCCACGCGCTGGCAGATGGTCAGCCGGTCGGTCTTCCCGGCAGCTGCCCCCGGCATCATGACCGGCCTCATCCTTGCCATGGCTCGAGCCCTCGGCGAGGCGGCGCCACTCCTGTTGATCGGGGCGTCCGTCTTCGTCACCTTCCTGCCGAGCCCCTTCGAGGGCAGCTACACGGTGATGCCGATCCAGGTGCTGCAGTGGGCGACACGTCCGCAGGCCGATTTCCAGGGGATCTCGGCGGCGGCGATCATCGTGATCCTCGCCCTGATCTTCGTCCTGAACGCCCTGGCGCTGCTCGTGCGAGCACGTCTCTCGAGGCACATCCAGTGGTGATGGAGGATCCCGTGAACGCCCAGCTGTCCGAGCCGCCGGTGCAGGAGGCCACGGCTGGCGCCAACGGTCCGGCCATCCGGATCACCACGGTCGAGCGCGCGGCCGAAGAGCCCGGTGTCGATCACAGTACCGTCATCGAGCTGCAGGACGTGTCCTGCTTCTATGGGTCCTTCCGGGCGGTCCGCAACATCGACCTGAAGGTCGCACGGCAGCGGATCACCGCCCTCATCGGACCCTCCGGCTGCGGGAAATCCACGCTGCTTCGCACCATCAACCGGATGAACGACCTCATCCCGACCTACCGGACCGAGGGCCATCTCCTCCTCGATGGCCAGGACCTCTATGCGAAGGAGGTCGACCCCGTCGCCGTGCGCCGTCGTGTCGGCATGGTGTTCCAGAAGCCGAACCCGTTCCCCAAGACGGTCTGGGAGAACGTCGCGTTCGGGCCGAAGATCAACGGCTACAAGGGCGATCTGGACGAGCTCGTCGAGCGGAGCCTCCGCCGCGCTGCGCTCTGGGATGACGTGAAGGACAAGCTGACACAATCCGGCATGGCGCTGTCCGGTGGCCAGCAACAGCGCCTGTGCATCGCCCGGACGATCGCCGTGAACCCGGAGGTGATCCTCATGGACGAGCCCTGCTCCGCCCTCGACCCCCGGAGTACCCTCCAGATCGAAGAGCTCATGGCCGAGCTGAAGCGGGACTACACCATCATCATCGTGACCCACAACATGCAGCAGGCCGCCCGTGCGTCGGACACGACGGTGTTCATGACCATGGGCGACGATCGGGCCGGCTTCCTCGTCGAGGAGGCGCCGACCGTCGAGATCTTCACGAATCCGAAGAACCAGCTGACCGAGGACTACGTCTCGGGTCGGTTCGGATAGGGCACGATGATATGACGGAGCGAACGGACCGAACGGACCAGACCGCCGTGGACGAGCAGGTCGAACGCCTGCTCGATGCCGCCGCGGTCGGCATCACGCCGAGCGGACTCCCGGCGCGCCGCGATTCCCTCGACCTCCAGGAGCAGGAGATCAAGGACGCGGTCCTGCGGATGGGCTCGCTCGTGGAGGAGGCGATCCGGCGGGCGAGCCAGGCTCTCACCGCTCACGACGCCGACCTGGCCCTCGACATCGTCAAGGCGGACGCCCGGATCAACGACGCCCAACGGGAGGTGTCGCGGCTCATCAGTGTGACCATTGCCACGCAGCAGCCCGTCGCGCGCGACCTCCGTTACCTGCTGACGCTCGATCACGTGACCTACGAACTCGAACGGATCGGCGACCACGCGTCATCGGTCGCGAAGCAGGTGATCAAGCTGGCGCCCGAACCGCCGCTCGCCGATTACGTGCGGCTGCCCGAGATGGCGGAACGCTCGGCCGTCCTCGTCCACGGGGTCCTGCGCGCGCTCGTCGACGCGGACGCGGTCGCGGCGCGGGAAGTGGCCGTGCTGGACGACGACATCGATCGGCTCTACCACGCGACCTTCGACGAGGTCGTTGAACTCATGCGGCAGGACCCGGCCAATGTCGAACGAGGGACGCGGATCATCATCGCGTCGCACTATCTCGAGCGCATCGGCGATCGCTCGACCAATATCGCCGAGGACATCGTGTACCTCGTGACGGGCGACGTGGAGGACCTCAACCCGTGACCGGCTCCGACCCGATCCGCGTGCTGTTCGTGTGCACGGGGAACTCGGCCCGGAGCATCATGGCCGAGGCGCTGCTCCGCCAGCACGGCGGTCACGCGTTCGAGGTTTACAGCGCGGGCACCGAGCCGCGCGGAATCAACCCGCTCACGCTTCGTGTCCTCGAGGAGGCGGGTATCGATGCGACGTGGGCGCGCTCGACGTCGGTCGAGGAGTACCTCGGCCAGACGTTCGACTACGTCGTGACCGTGTGCGATCAGGCCAGGCAGGTCTGCCCGGTCTTCCCTGGCGTCCACGAGTCGCTCCACTGGGGCTACGAGGACCCGGCCGCTGCCGAAGGCACCGATGACCAACGCCTTGCGGTCTTCCGCAGGGTCTTCATCCAGATCGGCGAGCGGGTCCGCCAGTTCGCGACCGTCACCAGCCGGCAGCCGGCCTGATGCTGCTCCACCTGCTTCGCCACGCCCATGCCGGCGACCCGGACGCGTGGGATGGTCCGGATGCGGCCCGACCGCTGAGCGAGAAAGGGCGGGACCAGGCCGAGCGACTCGGGACGTACCTCGCCGGCATCCGCTTCCTGACGGACGCGCTCATCACGTCGCCGAAGCTCCGAGCCGCCCAGACGGCGGAGCTCGTCGCCGCACACCTGGGTGTCGAGGTCGAGGTCGACGACCGTCTCGGGGCGCCGCTCGACCTCGATGGGCTCAAGGCCGTGCTCGCCGACGCCCAGGAGCCGGAACGACCGGTCATCGTGGGTCACGACCCCGACTTCAGCGAGCTCCTGGCGCTCCTGTGCGACGCACCGAATGTGCCGCTGCGCAAGGGCGCGCTCGCGCGCATCGAGGCGGATCGGCCGCTGCACCCGGGCGGCGGGACCCTGCGCTGGCTGGTCCCCCCGGACGCGCTCAGACCGGAGCGCTGACCGCGAGTCGTGCCTCGGCGCCGACCCTGGCTCGACCGGCCGTGGCTGCACCGGCCGCGCCGCGACGACCGCGTGCCACCAGGTCGCTGACCGGGATGAGACCACCCGGGATCATGCCCCGGGCGATGGTCGCGAGCCGGACGGCCACATCAGGCGCGAGCCGGTAGTAGATCCACTGCCCGCGCCGGTCCGAGGTGACGACCCCGGCCTCGCGCAGGACGCGCAGGTGATGAGAGACCGTCGGCTGGCCCACGCCGCAGGTCGCGGTGAAGTCGCAGGCGCAGGTCTCGTTCGATTCCGCGAGCTGGCGGACGATGGCGAGACGGGTCGGATCCGCGAGTGCGGACAACAGCCGCACGTCGGGATCCCGGGTGGGCATTCGAGTCGTTCGTGCGGTGCGTGCCATGCCGGCAGCATATCGGTCGATTTCGATATTGACAACCCTCGGAAGCGCGGTCATATTGACCAATGTCGATATACACCTCGCGAGGACGACCGATGACCGCGACGCAGGCCACACCGACTGACAGCTCGAGCCCCGACGGCATCAGGGACGAGGTACGGGCGCGATACGCAGACGCGGCACGGGCGGTGCTCGACCGGGATACGGGCGTGGACCCCGCCGTCAGCTGTTGCGGCCCATCTGTGATGACCGATCCCGCCGACCCCGCGTGGGGGCGGCTGCTCTACGACGAGGCGGAGCGCGCCGCCCTGCCGGACGCCGCGGTCCTCGCCAGCCTCGGCTGCGGGAACCCGACCGCTGTGGCCGAGTTGCGTTCCGGCGACGTGGTCCTCGATCTTGGCTCGGGCGGCGGTATCGACGTCCTGCTGTCGGCGTCGCGCGTGGGTCCGACCGGGTTCGCGTACGGCCTCGACATGACCGACGAGATGCTCGAGCTCGCCCGGCGGAACGCGGCGGAAGCGGGCGCCACGAACGTGGAGTTTCGCAAGGGCCGGATCGAGTCGATCCCCCTTGACGATGCATCGGTCGACGTCGTCATCAGCAACTGCGTCGTCAACCTGTCGACGGACAAGGCGGCCGTCCTGGCCGAGGTGGCCAGGGTGCTGCGACCGGGCGGTCGGGTCGGGATCAGCGACGTCGTCGCCGACGATTCCCTTGCGCCCGAGGATCGCGCCGACCGGGGCAGCTTCGTCGGCTGTATCGCCGGCGCGTTGTCCTTCTCCGAGTACCGCGCCGGGCTCGAGGCGGTGGGTCTCGGCGAGGTCTCCGTCGAACCGACGCACGCGGTCAGCGACGGGCTGTACGGCGCGATCGTGCGGGCGACCAAGCCGGCGTCGTGGAGCGCGGACGACATCCGTCCGGTCGACCTCCCCAAGCCGTCGAAGGCCGCCCTGACCGTGCTCGCCGACGCGGGCGGCTGTTGCGGGGATGGGTGCGGCTGCGGCTGACGATCAGTCGGCGCTGACCGGGAATGGCAGCGCCACCGCGTCCGGCGCCAGGCGGCTGCGACCGTGCTCGTCGAACCGATCCAGCCCGAAGTCCGTGACGTCGGTCAACGACGTCGAGCCCTGCACAACCAGATCCGCCGCCACCCGCGCGACCGCGGGCCCCCACATCATCCCGTGACCCGCTGCCGAGGCGACCGTGACGCCGCCGATCGTCGATCCGTCCGGGCGGCGTGCCGGCCCGAGGATCGGCAGATGGTCCGGCGTGTAGTCGATCGTCGCCGCCCAGATGCGGCGCAGTCCGAGGTCGCGAGTCAGCGGCACGTACCCGGCCAGGCGCACGCGGTATCGCTCGTATGCGGCCCAGTCGATCGCCCGGGCCTCGCCGGGCATCTCGTCGGGGTCGCTCCAGCCGAAGAGCAGCCCGCCCTCCTCGAGCCGCCAGTAGAGGCCCGCCGCGAGGTCGAACACCATCGGCATCCGCTCGACGGCGAAGGCGTCGTGCGGCTCGAGCACGGCGACCGTGTGGCGGGCGGCGCCGGCCGGGATGCGGAGCCCGGCGATCTCACCGACCGACCGGAGCGACGGCCCGCCCGTCAGCAGCACGCGCTCCGTCTCGATCGTCCCGCCGCTCGTGTCGACCGCGGTGACCGTTCGGCCGTCAGCGGACAGGCGCAGACCGGTGAATGCGGTCCGCTCGCGAATCTCGACACCGGCCGCCTGCATCGCGAGCGAGTAGGCGCGGACGTTGCGTAGTGGATCGATGTGGCCGTCGCCGTCGCGGTAGCTGCCACCACGGTGACCGTCGCGCGCCAACGTCCCGACCATCGCCGTCGCGGCCTCCGCGTCCAGCCAGCGAACGTCGGTGAGGCCCGCCCGGTGCTGCATGGCCACGCGTTCACGCCCCAGCCGTTCGTCCTCCTCGGTCACGGCGAGGATCAGGTAGCCGAGCTCGCGGAACCCGGAATCGGTGCCATACGCGACCAGCTGGCCGCGGTAGAAATCGATCGACCAGCGCCCGAGCGCGACGGTCGCGGGCGTCCCGCCCTGCGCACGGACGATGCCCGCCGCTCGCGAGGAGGCGCCCATCCCGGCCAGCCCGCGCTCGAGCACGATCACGCGCCCGACGCGGTCGGCGGCCGCGAAGACCGATGCCCAGCCCCCGACCGTCCCCGCGCCAACGATCACGAGATCCGCCCGGTCCGTCATGCCGCCTCCTGATGGTCGCGTGGCGCGAGGATAGGCCGTGCCGGCTCCCCGGTCGGTGCCCGTCGCGCGGCGCGGTCACCCGTCGAGGACCGTCGCCTCCACGGAGCTCGCGATGACCCCCAGCCGCTCCAGCCGGGCTGCCGTCGGGCGCCGGCGCAGGGTCCACGCCGCGACGTCGAGGCCGCCGGCCCTCGCCCGGGCCAGCGAGCCCGGATCGATCGCATGCCATTCGACGGAGATCGCTCGGCACTCGAGCTCGACCGCGGCCGCGATCGTCGCGGGTTCGAGGTCCCGGGCATTCAACCAGCGTGGCCACGTCGGGACGAGGCCGGCGATGCGTTCGAGGGTATCCGGCCAAAACGACGAGACCACAGCGTTCACGAGGCCCGGACCGCGACCGGCCGCCAGGACCTCCACGACCGCCCGATCGTGCCGGCCTTTCAACTCGACGTCGAGGAATGCCCTGTGCGGCAGGGCGGCGAGGACGTCCTCCAGCGGCGGCACGCCCAGCTCCTCGAGCGCGCGTGCCCGCACCGTCCCGACCGCCTCGGGCCGTCCCTGCACACGGGCGAGCGTCTCATCGTGGAGGAGCACCGGGACTCCGTCGGCAGCCAGGCGGACGTCGAACTCGACACCGTCGCACGCAGGCGCCTTGAGCGCGGCAAGGAGCGCGGGCAGCGTGTTCTCGGGGGCGTGGCGCCAGTCGCCGCGGTGGGCCAGTCTGAGCATTTTCGCCACCGGCTAGCCCGTCCCGTCCGGCGTCGCAGGGAGGGCGAACGAGAACGTGGACCCGGATCCCTCGACCGAGTCCACCCAGATCCGCCCACCGTGCTGCTCGACGACGTGACGGGCGATCGCCAGGCCCAGTCCCGTCCCCCCGCCCGCCCCGGCCCGGAGCCGCGACCGATCGACCTTGTAGAACCGCTCGAAGACGCGACCCTGGGCATCGCGCGGGATGCCCAGCCCGTGATCCTCGACCGAAGTCACCACCTCGTGGCCCACGAGCCGAACGGCCACGACGATCTCGCCGCCGTCGGGGCTGAACTTGACGGCGTTGTGGACGAGGTTCAGCACGACCTGCCCGAGCCGAGCAGCGTCGCCGCGTATGGCGGGGATCCCGGTCGGCGCGTCGATCCGCAGGGTCGCCCCCTGGCGATCGGCGAACGATCGAAGCCGCTCGGCGGACTGCGCGGCCAGGCCCGCCATGTCGACCCCGTCGACCATGTCCAGTGTCCCGCCACTCTCGATCCGTGACAGGTCGAGGAGCTCGCTGACCATCTGGACCAGGTGCCCGGTCTCGACGTCGATCTTGGCGATCCGCTCGCGCATCTTGGGCGGCAGCGTGACCTCGGCCGATTCCGCGTCGCGTGACAGGGTCTCGGACAGCAGGCTCACCGTCGTGAGCGGGGTGCGCAGCTCGTGTGACAGGTTGTCGATGAATTCAGTTCGGATCCGCTGGAGACGGCGCAGCTCGGACACGTCGTCCACGACCAGCCAGACACCGCCGCCATGGGCGCGTCGCGCGAGCACCGTCAACGTCGGCCCGTCCGCGTCGGCTCGGCGGATCTCGTTGCGAGCGGTCCCTTGGGTGAGGGCGACCTGGGCCAGGGATTCCACGCTCGCGTCGAGGAACGCCTCCATCAGCGATCGACCCACCAGGGCCCCCGGCGCGAGGTCCAGCAGCGTGTGCGCCGCGGTATTGGCTGCGATGACCCGCATGCCCGGATCCACGCGCAGGATCCCCGAGCCGAGCGCCTGCAACAGGCCCGCCTGCTCCGCGGCGGCCTGGGCGATCTCCTCGTCCCGGCCGGCCAGGTCGGCGCGCAGCCGGCGAACGGTCGCCAACGCGTTCGCTCGTGCCCGGCCATCGCGGATCGCGATGGCCGCGACGACGAGGGTGACGACGGTCAGGCCCAGGCTGATGACGATCCACGGGTCCACGGGTCGAGCATCGCACAGGCGCGGCCCACGGTCCCGGTGTCAGCTCCCGGCGCGCCGGCCGACGCGCGTCCCCCAAGGGGCCAGGCGCGGGATCAGCGTTCCCAGCCACGGGGCCGCGTGCCGATCGAATTCGCGCGCCGGGAATGCGTGGCGGAGCACGAGCAGGTGCGCGATGCGTGCGGCGGCGCGCCGTGCCGGGGCGCCGTGACGTTCGCCGACGCGCGCGACGGCCTCGATCGCTGCAGCGGCGTCGGCCGAGCCGAGTTCGCTCGAGACCCGGAGGGCGTCGTCTTCCTCCGGCGACGTCGCGCGTGGCCAGGGCGCGGTTCCCAGCCGTTCTCGCGTGCCGGTCGTGGCGAGTGCCCGGACGTCGTCGGCGCTGAGGGCACGCAGGCGCTCCAGGAGGTCGCCGACCGCCGCGGTCGCCGGCCCGTAGCGTGGCTGCCCGACGGCTGCCTCCCAGCCCCGCGTCAGACGCTCTCGGGCACGCGGGCCGGCCGGATCGCCGAGCAGCGCCTCGAGGACGTCGCCCAGGACGATGTCGGCCAGCTGGCCGACGACCGCGTCGCGCGTTGCAAGGTCCCGCCGGGCCGCACCGGGCAGGTTGGCGATGGCGGCGCGCTCGGCCCGGTCGATGACCGCGTCGAGCTCGGGCGGGACGAAACGTCGGAGCGTGGCCAAGAAGGCGATCGGGGCAGGCTCGGCGAGGGCCAGCCGATCCAGCTCGTCGCGCGTGAGGCGACCGACTCGTTCGACGACGGCGGTCACGCGCTCGGCCGTCGTGGGCGGACGCCGCGCCGGGCGCCACGCTGGGGACCGATCGCCTCGATCCCCTCGGTCGGACCAGGCGGGTCCCCGGGGCGGACGCCCAGTCCGGATCCCGCCGCCGTGCTCGCCGTCGTAGCGGCGCCGCAGGTCCGGGTCGCTCAGCCAGTCATGGGCGACGTTGATCCGCTTCGCGAGCTCGAGCGCGTCGGGTCCCGCGATATCGGGATGGTGCTTGCGCAGGAGTCCCCGCCACGCGAGCTCGATCGCCTCGGCGCTGGCGTCACGGGGGACGCCCAGCCGCGCGTAGAGGTCGTCGCTCGGGAGCGTCGGGCGTGGCGGCATGACGCTCGACATCGTAGTGGTCGCGGGAGGGTCGGCTCGCTATGCTCGCGGCGGCAGCGGCCGACGGTCGCGCGTGTCGAGAAGGGGATCGACGTGAGCTTCATCAAGAAGGCCCAGGAGGCGGCCGCACAGGCCGCCGAGGGTGCCCGTCTGCGGGCCCAGGAAGCGGCGAATGCCGCCGGCCGGACCGCCGGCGACCCGGCCACGCAGGACATGATCGGCAAGAGCCTGTCCGGGGCTGGCGCCGGCGCCCGCGAGGCCATCGGCATGGCCAAGCGCGGTGTCACCACCGTCATCGAGAAGATCGATCCTGGGACGCTCGCCGAGTTGATCATCAAGGCGACGGCCCTCCAGGAGATGACCAACAAGGCGCTGCGCAAGAAGGGCTCCCCCTACAGGATCTCCGAGATCTCGATCTCGGCGTCGATCCCACCTGCTGTGAGCTTCGCGATCCAGCGGCTGGACGATGAGCCCGAATTGGTCGACGGAGCGATCGTGTCCTCGAGCGACCTCGTGGAGCAGATCGTCGAGAGCGGGGACCTGGTGCTCGCCCTGGACGGCACGACCGTGGATCCGGCCGCGGTCGAGCCTCATCCGGTCGACACACCGCCGGGAGCGATGCCCCCGAGCTCGATCTCGAGCGACTAGCGCCTAGCGGCCGTCCGGCGGCGACTCAGAAGCCGTTCACCAGCTTCGCCTCGACCTCGTCGAGCGGCAGGGTCGCGCGTTCGCCCGTGGCTCGTTCGGTCACCTCGATGCCGCCGGCAGCCAGCGATCGTGGCGAGACGGTCAGGATCCAGGGCATGCCGAGCAGCTCGGCGTCGGTGAACTTGACGCCCGGTGACTCCTCGCGATCGTCCCACAGGATCTCGTGCCGCGGTCCGGCCTCCTTGGCAAGCTCGTGCAACCGTTCCGCGATCTCCTGGACGCGCGGCTCCTTGTTCGCCCCGATCGAGACCAGGTGGGCGGCGTACGGCGCCACCTCGGCCGGCCAGGCGATCCCCTTGTCGTCGTGGTGGGCCTCCACGATGCATGCGACGTTCCGCCCGACACCGATGCCATACGAGCCCATGACGATGGAGTGAGCCTGGCCGTCTTCGCCGAGGTACGTTGCGCCGGCCGCGTCGGTGAACTTGGTGCCGAGCTTGAAGATGTTCCCGACTTCGATGCCGTTGCGCAGGATCACTGGCTTGCCGCAGGTCGGGCACGGATCGCCCTCCTGGGCGTTCGTGATGTCGGCGACCACGTCTGCGGTGAAGTCCCGCCCGACGTTCACGTTGCGGTAGTGGAACCCCTCGCGGTTGGCGCCCGCGACCAGGTTGGCCGACCGCGCGGCGAGGTCGTCCACGACCACGACGGTATTTTGGGCTCCGATCGGCGACCCGTATCCGGGCTCCATCCCGGCTGCCTTGATCTCTTCGACGGTCGCCGGCCGCATGCCACCGATGGCCTTGGCGGCATTCCCGAGCTTGGTCTCGTTGACCTCGTAGTCCCCGCGCACGATGGCGGTGACGAGGCGGCCGTCGCCGGTCGTGAAGAACGCAGCCTTGGCCGTGCGCTCGGGGCCGATACCCAGGAACGCCGCAAGGGACGCGATGGTGGTCGTCCCGGGCGTCGCCACCTCCTCGAGGGGCAGCGGGTCCTCTGGCGCGGAATCCGGCTTCGGCGCCGCGGCGACCTGCCGGTTCGCGGCGTACCCGCACGCCTCGCACAGGACCAGGACGTCCTCGCCGGCCGGGTTGAGGACCATGAACTCGTGCGCCCCTGAGCCACCCATGATCCCGACGTCGGACGACACGGCGACGGTCTCGAGGCCCAGCCGTTCGAAGGTGCGGACATATGCCCCGTATTGCGCCTCGTAGCTGGCATCCAGCCCTGCCTCGTCACGATCGCAGCTGTACGCGTCCTTCATGACGAATTCGCGCACGCGGATGAGCCCACCGCGGGCGCGTGGCTCGTCGCGCCACTTCGTCTGGAAGTGATAGACCTGCATCGGCAGCTGGCGGTACGACTTGACGATGTCGGCGAGCAGGATGCCGACCACTTCCTCGTGGGTCATCGCGAGGACCAGGTCCCGGCCGTTACGGTCCTTGAACCGGCCCATCTCGACACCGATGGCGTCATACCGACCACTCGCTCGCCAGATGTCCGCAGGGTGGACGACCGGCATCTCCATCTCCTGGCCGCCGATCCGGTCCTGCTCCTCGCGGATGATCTGCTCGACCCGGTCGCTGACCTTCTTGCCGAGCGGCAGCAGCGAGTAGATACCGGAGCCGAGCTGGCGGACGAAGCCGGCTCGCAGGAGCAGGCGGTGCGAGGGCATCTCGGCTTCGACCGGGTCGTCGCGGAGCGTGGCGAAGAAGAGGTGGGACAGTCGCATGGCCGGGTAAGGATAGCGGCGAGCCCCGGCGTCGGCGATTCGGCTCCGTCATGGCGATGACTCGGCGTTACCATCCCGTTAACAATCGCCCGGCGCCAATTCGACCGATGGTCGTGCGGTCGCCCGACCCTGCCCGATCCCCGATCCCAGCCGCGGAGGCCCATCGACCACGTTGGAAGGCGTCACGTTCGCGCTCGTCGTGGTCATCGTCCTGGCGATCGCCTTCGACTACATCAACGGATTCCACGACACGGCGAACGCCATCGCGACGTCCGTGGCGACGAGGGCCCTCAGCCCACGGCACGCGATCCTGATGGCCGCATCGTTCAATTTCATCGGTGCGTTCGCCGGCACAGCGGTCGCCAAGACCATCGGAAGCGGCCTGGTCGACGAGGTCACCACGACGCAGGCAGTCGTCGCGGCGGCCCTCGTCGGGGCGATCACCTGGAACCTGATCACCTGGTACAAGGGACTGCCGAGCTCGAGCTCGCACGCGCTGATCGGTGGCTTGCTCGGCGCCACCCTCGTCGCGGCCGGATCTGGGGCCCTGAAATTCGATGGCATCACCGGCAAAGTGCTGTTGCCGATGGTGATATCGCCGTTTCTCGGGTTTACGATCGCGCTCGCGCTGATGCTCGCGTTGTATTGGATCTTCCGGAACGCGAAGCGCAAGCCGATGGCCAGGATCTTTCGGCGCCTGCAATTGCTGTCGGCCGGCTACATGGCGTTCAGCCACGGATCGAACGATGCGCAGAAGACGATGGGCATCATCACGCTCGCCTTGTTCGCCCAGGGGGTCATCCCGACGAACGACGTACCCCTCTGGGTGATCGTCGTCGCAGCCACTGCGATGTCGCTCGGGACGGCCGTGGGCGGCTGGCGGATCATGCACACGATGGGCCAGCGCGTCGCGGAACTGGAGCCCGTCCACGGCTTCGCCGCCGAGACGACCGCGGCGACGATTCTTCTGGGTACGGCACACCTGGGGATGCCCGTCTCGACAACGCACGTCATCTCGAGCGCGATCATCGGCGTCGGATCAGCGCGGGGACCCAAGGGTGTCCGCTGGGGCGTTGCCCGCCGGATCCTGGCTGCCTGGGTCATCACCATCCCGGCGGCGGGCACGGTCGCCGCGCTGTCGTGGTTCGTCCTGCATACCATCGGCTTCGGCTGAATGAGGAGATACCGATGACGTTCCGTCTGCTTCCCAAGGACGTGCGGTTCTTCGAGCTGTTTGTGGAGGACGGCGAGAACCTTCATGCGGCGGCGACGCGTCTCCACGAGATGGTGTCGACCTACCAGAACATCGACGAACACGTGGTCGAGATCCAGCGTCTCGAGAAGGCCGGCGACACGATCGACCGGGAGATCAACCGACGACTCGAGGACGCGTTCATCACGCCGTTCGACCGCGAAGACATCCATGAGCTCACCGTCCGCCTCGACGATGTCGTCGATGGCATCCAGGCGGTGGCCGAGACATTCGTCATCTACGACATTCGAGAGCCGACCGAGGAGGCCCGCGGCCTCACCCGGATCCTGTCCGAACAGTCCGTCGAACTGCTCGCGGCACTCCGCAAGCTCGATGGGCTCAAGGACATGGATTCGCACCTGGAGATGGTTCACGAGCTCGAGCACGAGGCCGACGGCCTCTCACGGGCGGCGATCGGGCGCCTGTTCCGCGACGGCACCGAGGCGCTCGAGGTCATCAAGTGGCGCGACCTGTACCGCGAGCTCGAGAACGCGATCGATGCGGCCGAGGACGCGGCCGAAGCGATCGAGCGGATGTTCCACAAGGCGACCTGAGCCGCGGGCGATCCAGCGAGCAGTCCGCCTGTCGCCAGCGTGCCGCCTAGGACGGCCGTCGGAACACGTAGCCGACGCCACGGACCGTATGGATGAATTCGGGATTGCCCGGGTCCTCTTCGATCTGGCTGCGCAGCGAGTGGACATGCACGTCGACCGTGCGGGTCTCGCCCGCATAGTCGTAGCCCCACACCTTCTCGAGGAGCTGGTCGCGTGTGAAGACCTGACCGGGGTTGCGCAGGAGGAACGACAGCAGCTCGAACGCCTTGGGCTTGACCGGCAGCGTCGCTCCGTCGCGCAGGAGCCGATGACCCGCGAGGTCGGCCTGCACCCGACCCAGGTCCACGATCGCCGGCGCCGATCCGGTGGCGAGATTCGTCTCGGATCGGCGGAAGAGCGCCCGGATCCGTGCCGTCAGCTCGCGCAACGAGAATGGCTTCGTGACGTAGTCGTCTGCGCCGAGCTCGAGTCCCAGGACCTTGTCCAGCTCGGAGTCCTTCGCAGTCAGCAGCACGATGGGGGTCCCGGATTCGGCTCGGATGATGCGCATGACCTCGATGCCCGACAGCTCGGGCAGCATCAGGTCGAGCAGGACGAGGTCGGGACGCTCCCCCCGAAACTGCGTCAGGGCCTCGCGGCCGTCGGCCGCCGCCACCACCCGGAATCCGTCGGACTCGAGCGCCTCCACGAGCGTCTCGCGCAAGGTCGGTTCGTCCTCGACTACGAGGATCGTGCGTGCCATCCGAGGCTGAGCATAGCGGCGCGTGTTAACGCGGCGTTATGACGCCGTCAACGGGATGCCTTGAGCCGCTCGGGGAGCTCCATGAAGTACTCGACGAACTCGGTACAGCGGCCCTCGTCGTCGAACCGGAGCGTCCACAGGTTGAAGTACAGGTCGCGCAGCGAGCCGTCCGGGTTCGTGTAGCGACTCTCGCCGATCGCGACAGCCCGGTCGCCGTCGATCGCGTACGGCTCGTACTGCGCGGTCCAGCTGCCGGGGTCGTCGCGGCTGCTCGCGTCGCCGGACGGCTCGGTCCATGCCTGGACGATGGCCTCGCGTCCGGTGACGGCCTCCGGGTCGTAGGGGTGGTATCTGTAGGTGGCGTTCTCGGCGAACAGGTCGCCGATCGCCTGTGGGTCGTACGTCCGCCACGCATCGACGTACCGATCGAGCCAGCCTTGCACCCCCTCGTGCGTCACGCTCACCTGGGTCTCCTCCTACGTCAGGTATCGGCCAGGACGGCGATCGCCCGATCCAGCCGCTCGAGCACCCGCTCGCGTCGGAGGGCCACGAGCGTGTCGAACAGCGGTGGCGTCGCCGTGCGGCCGGTGACCGCGACGCGGATGGCCATGAACAGGTCGCCGGCCTTCCAGCCACGGCGCTCGGCCAGGGCCCGCAACGGTGGCTCGAGCTCGTCGGCCTCGAAGGCGACGTCGCCCACCGCGGCGATCGTCTCGCGTGCGGCGCCCAGGCCCTCGATGGTGGTCGCTGCGTCCCAGCGTCTGGGCACGAGCACCTCGGGATCGAGATCGAGCGCATCGACCCACAGGAACCCGACCAGCGCGCCGATCGCGCTGAGCGTCGGGAGGCGCTCCTGGATGACGGGCAGCAGCGCACGCAGCTCCTCGTCGGTCGGCATCCGCTCGATCCGTCCCGCATCGAGCTCCTTCTGGACGAACGGCCGGAGTCGATCGATGAGGTCGTCCGCTGACAGCCGTCGGATCCACTGGCCGTTGAGCCACTCGAGCCGCTCGCGGTCGAAGACCGCTCCCCCTTTGTGCACCTCGCGGATGTCGAATCGCTCGACGATCTCATCGAGCGAGAGGACCTCCTCCTCGGTCCCGGTCGCCCAGCCGAGCAGTGCGAGATAGTTGACGAAGGCCTCGGGGATGAACCCCTCGTTGATGTAGGCGTCGACCGACGTCTGGCTCTTGCGCTTGCTCATCTTCGTCCGGTCGGCATTGAGGATGAGCGGCAGGTGGGCGAAGCGCGGCACCTGGTACCCGAGCGCGCGGAACAGCAGGATGTGCTTCGGGGTGTTCGAGATGTGGTCCTCGCCTCGAATGACGTCCGTGATCTCCATCGTCGCATCGTCGACGACGACCGCGAAGTGGTACAGCGGCGAACCGTCGCTCCGCACGATCACGAAGTCGCCGCCGAGATTGCTGACGTCGAACTCGACGTGCCCGCGGACGATGTCATCGAAGCCGACGACGCCTTCGCCGACACGGAAGCGTAGCGCCCCGCGGCGGCCCGCAGCCTCGCGCGCCTCGCGCTCGTCGGGGGTCAGCGCCGCGCACCGACCGACGTAGCGGGGCGCCTGCTTGGCCGCCTCCTGGGCCTGGCGGTCGGCGTCGAGCTCCTCGGGTGTGCAGTAGCACGGATACGCGAGGTCATCGCCCAGGAGGCGCTGGGCCGCGGCGGCATAGCTCGGGAGTCGCTCCATCTGGCGGTACGGCGCGTGGGGACCGCGCGCCGGCTCGCCGGCGACCTCGGGGCCCTCGTCCCACGTCAGGCCGAGCCAGTGCAGCCCATCGAGGATGTCCTTCTCGTGCTCGATCGTGCTCCGCGCGACGTCGGTGTCCTCGAGACGGAGGATGAACGCGCCCCCGACGTGGCGAGCGTGCAGATAGTTGAACAGCGCCGTGCGGGCCGTACCGATGTGGAGGGGGCCGGTCGGGCTGGGGGCGATCCGGACTCTCGTGATGGGGTCGGGCATCGACCGATCGTAGCAGCGAGGTCGGGCGGGGGCCGGGGCGCCTGACGTTTTCCGGGGACGGGCGGCGGCGGGGTCGGCTCAGTTCCCGCCGGCCGCGGTCGCCGGCACCCGGTGGAAGAGCGACGGATCGGCGTCGCCCGGCAGGACGCGGACAAGCGCCGCTGGCCGCAGTCCCAGCGTCGCCCGCCCGAGCGGGCCATCCAGCGTCAGGGAATTGAGCGACTCGGAGCGCGCGAGGATCGTGATCGGCGCACCGGGCTTGAGTGCGCGGGCCTCAAGGTAGGAGAGGAGCCCGGCGTCCTCCTCGGCCTCCTCGGTGATGCGATAGACGGTCGCGCGCGCGCCGGCCTCGATCTCGGACAGGCGGAGGCCCGCCGGCCTTCGCTTCGCGATCGCGGCATCGATGGGGTTGCCGTGCGGGCACGTCTCCGGATAACCGAGCATCTCGTCGAGGCGCGCCTCGACCCGTGGGGAGATCGCGCCCTGGAGACGCATGGCCTCCTCGTCCGATTCCGCCCAGCCGAGCCCGATGACACTCGTCAGCAGCCACTCCAGCAGCGCGTGGCGACGGAAGATCGCATCGGCCACGGCGCGCCCTGCGGTCGTCAACCGGAGCTCGCGATCGTCGGCATGATCGACGAGTCCGTCGGCCACGAGCCTGCGGAACATCTCGCTGGCCGCCTGCGTGGTGACCCCCAGATGCCGCGCCACCTGCGCGGCGGTCGCGCGGGTCCCGTCGTCGGCGCCAGCCGTCACGCGCAGGGCGAGGAGGTACTCCTGGGCCGCGGCGGACAGATCGCGCTGGTCGTGGCGGCGGGGCATGGCCGAAGGATACGGGACGGCTACGGCTCGGGACCGCGGTGGTCCGGCCTAGCTGCGGCCGGTCGTGCGAACCTCGCGCGCCACGCCCGACAGGAGGCCCACGACCCAGGCGATCACGAGCAACCCGCTCAGCGCCAGACGGCCGGCGGCGGTGTCGTCCGGGTTGCCGGTGGCGGAGAGCAGCAGCGCGGCGGGGATGGCTGCGGCCAGCGTCGCGAGCGTGGCGACCGCGGCGATCCTGGCCAATCGCCCGGCCGCGAGCAACACCACGAGGAGCGCGATCTGCGCCAGCCACGTTGACGACGCCACCGTCTCGTCGCAGCCCGCGGCGAAGCGCCCGCAACCGGAGATCTCGCCAGCCACCCAGCCGATGCCGAGCGCGATCGGGGCCCAGCCGATGACCGCCCGTGCCACACGACCGATCGCGCCGGGCCGATCGTCGTCCAGCCATGAGCGGATGGCCTCGAGGACACCGTCGGTCGTGAGGCGCGGGGGACCGGCGTCCGGGAACCGCGCATGACCGGCGTCGCCGCCCGACGCACGCGCGCCACCGCCCGGCGAGTCCTCACCGGTCCAGGCCGACGAGCCGTCGTACGGCGCCGTGCGCGTCCCCCGCCGCTCGCCGGTCGGGCGGCGTCCAGGGGTCCCGCCGGGCGGCCGTGTGGACGCCGTCTCGGAGCGTGGCGGGCGACCCGCCGTCGCCTCCCACCAGGACGCGGCGGTATGCGTCGCGCTCGGCTGTTCGCCGGTCGCGCGCCCGTCGAAGCGATGGCCGGTCGGCCCGACCGTTTCGGCTCCCGGCGCCGTGCCGTCGGGGGGCGGGGGACTCTCGGGGGCGGTCGCAGGGGCGCCCGCGGGCGAGGCATCCGGCGATTCCGCTGCTTCCGGCGGCGCTGCTTCGGGCGGCGCCGCATGCGCCGCCTTCGCGGGCCCGGCCTGGTCTCGTTCGTCGGCGCTCCCCTGCCCGGCCAGCTTGCGGCGCGCCCGTGCCTGGTACTCCGGTCCGTGCTTTCGGGGGTCGGCGTACTCCTTCGGATTCAGCGTCCAGTACGTTCCCGACGTCGTGCCGTACCACGACGCGCCGCCCCAGTCGGGCTCGAATGGCTCCGCGTCTGCACCGTCGTACGAGGTCGAGCCGAGTGTGGCCTTGTTGGGCGGTCGCTCCGGTCGAGGCGGGCGGCCGCTCGGCGGCCGTTCCGCGGAGGGACGACTACCGGCCGGGCGGCCCGTCGACGTTCCCCGGCCCTGACCCGCGCTCGCTCCCGACCCGGGCGCGCCGCCGGGTCGTGTCCGGCGCGAACGGCCGCCGTAGGCCCGATAGGTCGCGTCCGTCCGGTCGCGCTCGGCGTCCCAGGCCCGCCGCGGACTCGCCGGCCTGGGCGCCCCCGATCGACGTGTTCGGGCGTCGGGTCCGGCGATCGCGTCATAGGCCGCCTGGATGGACAGGAACCGAGGAAGCGCCGCCTCACCCGCCGCGTCCGGATGGTTCGCCTTGGCCAGGCGTCGATATGCCCGGCGCACCTCATCGAGCGTAGCGTCGCGTGTCAGGCCGAGCGTTCGGTAGGGATCGCTGTCGGGGGCCATGGTGGGACTATCTTGCGGCGGATCCGTCCGAAGGGTGGGGCGGACGCCGGCGGGCCGTTCAGCCGATCAGTTCCCCCACCGGCACGAGCTGGAAGTCGGCGATCGACTCCGCGCCGACTCGGCCGTGCGGATCGAGGATGGTCGGCTTGTGATAGCGGGCCAGGACCCGCAGCGCCTGGCCGTCCAGCACGCCCGCCTGGCTGAGCGCCTCGACCGATGCCGCCCAGGTCCCGCGGTCGTAGCCGTCGCCGTCCTCGATCTTGACGGCCATCCCAGAGGCGCCCGTCCCGGCCGTCCCGGCACGCGGACCGGGCAGGATGGCCAGGCCGCGCAGGGCCTCCATCCCGGCCTTGCTGATCACCCGCCCCTCCACGGCCTTCATCAGGGAGGTATCGAGGCGATCGTGGCGGCCGCCGATCATCTCCGGGTTGGCGAGCATCGCGTCACGGACCTGGGTCAGTGCGGGCGCAAGGGCGCGCCGCGGATCCCTGGCCGGCACCGCGCCGGGGTCGGCCAGGAGTGCGTACGCCTGGGCCACCTGGCGCAGCGGGAAGGCATAGGTCTCGACACCGCAGCCGTCGATGGCTGTTCGCAGCCGCTCCGGGGTCGTCCCGTAGGCCCGCGCGACCGCGCTGCGGTACGCGGCTTGGGCGGGGTGCTGCGGCTCCCAGTAAGTGTCCAGATCCCAGCCCTTGAGCCGCGAGAGCAACAACGTGACGGCGTGCTGGCCCGAGCACATGTGGCGGATGGGACTCGCCTTCTCGCCGTCGCGTGCGAGCCGCGCGGCGGTCAGGGCGTCCAGGGGCATGCCCTCGTTCCCACAGGCGAGCAGGGCCTGGCTGACCCCCGCTCGGCGGAAGGCGCCCTGGATCGTCCGGACGTGGAAGTCCTCGCCGCTGTGTGAGCTGGCCATGATCGCGAGCTCGGCTGGTTCCAGGTCGAACGCCTCCACGCCACCGGCCTCGATGAGGGCGACCACGCCGAACGGCTTGACGGTGGACCGCAGGGTGACCAGGCGATCAGGGTCGCCGAGCTGGTGGATGAGTCGTCCGCTGACGTCCGCTTCGACGATGTCGCCGCGGTGGACGCTCTCTTCGATGCCGTTCCGTAGCTGGCGCACCAGGACCGGTGTCTCGGTCCGGGCGCGAGGCTTCACGCGCGGCCGGCCGTTCCTGGGCGTCGCGCGCTCGGTGGTGGCGGTCACAGCCGCGAGGATACCGCGCTGAGGTCGCCGGGGCGCGCCCGGGTGGTACGGGTGGGGGATGGTCCCTCCGAGCCAGACCAGGCATCGTCGGAGGCTGGTACGGTGCCTTCGTCCGGGGATGCACCCGCCCCGCAGTTACCCCTGTCGCTGGAGATCCATTGGCACGACCGATCCGACACGCCGCCCCAGTGCGCCCGGTCCAGGGGATCCGCGTCCACGGTCGGCCCTGGCGTGCGCCCGCGATGGCAGTCGTGGCGCTCCTTGTCCTGGCCGGCTGCTCGAGGGATCTGTCCGCGTTGGTCCCCTCGCTCGCCCCGGGGCAGACCGCCACGCCGTCGATCGGGGCCGGACCGTCCACGGCCGTCGTCGCGTCCCCGAAACCGAGCCGCGCCCCGAAACCGTACGTCCTCGCGATCGCGGCATTCGTGAAGACGATCGCCAGCAAGAAGCTGAGCTACAGGATCGCCTTCGAGGGCAAGACCGCGCTGTCCGCGGACACGCTCGCGACCGTCGGTCGGATGGACGTGTCGGGCGCCGACTTCGCGTCCTCCTGGACCTATGACCTGAGCCGCGACTACCCGGGGGCGGGCAAGATCCGTGTCGAGGTTCGGGCCGTGAAGGGCAAGGGCTACATCCGGAGCGACGGCGGCGCGTGGACGGCGATGAAGGGCTTCAACGTCGCGACCGACACCTACGCGCCGTTCAAGGCGGTCGCGACGGCGGAGGACGTCACGTACCTGGGACCGACCATCATCGATGGGACCGAATACCACAAGGTCTCGATCCCCAAGGCCGTGCTGATCCACCCGACCACCATCCCGGGTCTGGTCCGGCAGGAGAAGGTCGACGGGTCGACCCTGGAGCTGGTGATCGACGACAAGGGCCGCCCGCGACGGGGGGCCTGGCACCTCAAGGCGCAGGCACGGGTCGGGCAGAGCGGCCAGCTCCAGCGGATCGAATACGACCTCGACCTGCAGTTCTCGAAGGTCGGAGACAAGCTGTCGATCACGCGGCCCTGACGCCGAGGTCAGTCCGCGGCCGACGGGATCGCCGGAGCCGGCCCAGCGCCGGGTTCCGGCACTCAGTCCGGGGCCGTCACACCCTCGTCGCGCCAGCTGTGGGCCGGCTCGTAGCCGAGGACGCGGCGGGCCTTGTCGATGGAGAGCAGTGTCTCGTTCCCGTTCAGTTCCTTGCGGACGGGCACGCCGGGAAACCGTGCGGCGACCAGATCGGCGGTCGGACGGGTCATGACGGTGTCGGCATTGGCGATCACGAACACGTCCATCCCGGTCGCCTCATGCCGAAGCGCCAGACGAACCGCCTGCGCGCCATCGCGTGCGTCGATGTATGACCAGAGGTTCCAGCGGCGCAGATCAGGGTCTGCATCGAAGCCGGGGAATGCCGCGTAGTCGCCCGGAACCATCACGTTCGAGAACCGCAGCCCGATCATCTTGAGCCGCGGGTCCCAGCGACAGAACTGGCGTGCCATCTCCTCCTCGAGGTCCTTGCCGAGCGAATAGGACGTCGCGGGTCGGAGGGGGACCTCCTCGTCCACCGGCAGATATGGCGGCGGTGTGTCGAATGGGAGCCCAAGGACCGTCTCGCTGGATGCCCAGACCACGTTGCGGATCCGCGCGTGCCGCGCGGCCGAAAAGACGTTGTAGCTGCCGATGAGATTGTTGGCGAAGATGGCCGCATCGGGGACCATGCCAGGGCCCGGGATGGCGGCCAGGTGGACGACCGCATCGAGGCCATCGTGGCGATCGTCGATCCTGGTCAGGGCCTCCAGCGTCTGGCCGAAGTCCGTGAAGTCGACACGCGTGAACGCGACCCCTGGATCCCTCGGCGCCTGGAGATCGAGGACCAGGACCTCCTCGTCATTGGCGAGCAGATCGGCGACGACCGCACGTCCGAGCTTGCCGCTTCCGCCCGTGACCGCGATCAGCATCCCGTGACTCCAGCGTCATGTGTGGACCTCCGATGATAGGCGCGACCCGGGTCCGATTCACGGCTGGCCGCAGCAGCCGCCGGACATGACGAAGCCGGGCAGCCCATCGGTGGGATGCCCGGCTCCAGCGATTCATCAGCCCGTGGCCAGCAGGGCCTCCAGGCGGTCCCAGGTCTCGATCGCACCACCCACCATGCCGGTCGCCAGGGCGCCGTCGATCGCCTCGGGCGAACCCATGTGTCCGATGGAGGTGATCTTCGTCTTGCCGTCGACCTCCTCGAGGATGTGGGTCTCCGGCCCACCCATCGGGCCGACGCCCTCGACGTCGAACATGAAGGTCCACTTGTAGCCCGAGGGCGGCGTGACCTCGAGGTACTCGCCGTAGAAGACGACGTCGTCGCGGTCGGGGGCGCTGCTGATGTAGCGCCACTTCCCGCCCGGCCGGACATCCATCTCGACGACCGTGGTCGTCGAGTCGTGCTTGCCCCACCAGCGTGGGATGAGGTCCGGATCCGTCAGGGCCTTCCAGACCTGCTCGCGGGACGCGTCGAACGTTCGCTCGAACACGAGGTCGCCGCCATCGGAGTAGATCGTCGTGGTATCGGTGCTACCCCGGTCGATTCGGGTCGCGGTCATCGTCGTCTCCCTTTCCTTGTTCCTGCTTTCCTTGGTCCTGGCTGTCGTTGGTCCTGGCTGTCGTTGAGATCGCGGAGGAACGCATCCAGCCGTTCGAAGCTTTCCTCCCAGTGCCGTCGGTACTCGCCGACCCAGTCGGCGACGTCACGCAGCGGGCCTGCGCGCAGTCGACGTGGTCGCCACTGTGCCTGCCGTCCCTGCTCGATCAGTCCGGCGCGCTCCAGCACCCGGAGATGCTTGGAGATCGCGGGCTGGCTCATCTCGAACGGAGCGGACAGGTCCTTGACCGACGCCTCCCCGTGGGCGAGGCGGGCCAGGATCGCCCGCCGGGTCGGGTCGGCCAGGGCGGCGAACGTCGTACTGAGCGGGTCTGGGTCGTGGTCGTGGTCGTGTTTGCGGGTCTCGTCTGGGTCCATGCAAATCACCGAATGGTTATATAACCTACAGGTACTGTAGGCCATCCGGCGAGGATGTCAACCCCCGAAGATTTGCGCATCCCGGCCGCGCTCGAGCCGGCGACCCGCGCCAGCCGGGATCGGAGCACGCGCACGCATGCGACGCTTGGCCAAACGGAAACGCACCTATGGCGACCAGGGCCTGATGCCTTGGCAGGTGCGAGAGGTCTCGCCCGTTCGGCGCCTCAGTCGCTGTTGCCGGTCCCGAACTGGCGATCGCCCGCGTCCCCGAGCCCGGGCACGATGTAGCCCTTCTCGTTGAGGCCTCGATCGAGCGCGGCGCAGTGGATCTCCACGTCCGGGTGCGCCGCCTGCACAGCGGCGACGCCTTCTGGCGCGGCGATGAGGTTGATCAGCTTGATCCGCACGGGCTTGACCGCGCCCCAGCGCTTGAGGACATCGATCGCGGCGGCGGCCGAGCCGCCGGTCGCGAGCATCGGGTCGAGGATGAGGCACAGGTCGACCGACGCCGAGTCGGGCAGCTTGTTGTAGTACTCGACGGGGCGGAGCGTGCGCTCGTCGCGGAACAGGCCCAGGTGCCAGACCTGTGCGGTCGGCATCAGCTCGAGCATCGCGTCAACCATGCCGAGGCCGGCGCGCAGGATCGGGATCAGGCCGATGCGCTCGCCGAGCTCGCTGGCCTCCATCTCCTCCATCGGGGTGCGGATCTTGAGCGGTCTGGTCGTCGCGTCCTTGAGGGCCTCGTAGCCGAGCAACCAGCTCAGCTCCCTGACGACCTCGCGGAACTTCTTGGGCTCCGTGTCCACGTCGCGCAGGACGGCGAGCTTGTGCAGGACCGCCGGGTGGGTCGAGACGTGGAGGGTCGCTGGGGCGAGCGCGGGAGCGCCGGTGGGCTCGGGCGTGTCGGCGTGCGCGGGAGCGTCGGCGGGGTCGGGCGCGTCGGCGGGGTCGGGCGCGTCGGCGTCGGTCGGGGCTACGTCCGTCACCCCCGCATCGTAGCGCGCCGGTACTCGGTGAGGCGGCGCGTGCCGGGCTCGAACCACACGAGGCCGGGCTCCGTCGGGGGTTGCGTGCCCAGGGTGAGCGCGACGACCCATCGGCGCGAAGATCCGGGGAAGGCCGCGTCGATGATGTGCGGATAGCTCGCGAGGACCGCGCGATTGGCGGCGCTGGCGCGGACGACCCAGATCGTGGCGACGCGGTACGGCTCGGCATCGCCGGCGGTGGCCGCGATCGCGTGGTTCGCGGCCTCGGCGGTCTTGCGATTGGTGGCCCGAATGGACGCCCCGAAATCACCGAACGTGTTCCAACACTCCGTCTGGATCAGCACCCGATGGCGGTCGTCGCGAATGCCGACATCCGTGGAGCGGATGGGGTCAGTGGGACGGGTCGGAAGCTCGAAGGTCCCGTGCCGATTGGTGGCGCGAGCGAGCCGGAGCACATGCTCCTGGATCTCGAGGTGGCCTGCGTCGGCGGGGCTCCGCGCGGCATGCAGCGGCCTGGAAAAGCTGACGGCAAGCGGCCGCTCCAGGGCGATGCCGATGGCGACCCACGTCCGGAGCGGGACCTGACCACCAAGCCCGCGTTCGATCCGGCTCCACGCGGTCTGGCTGATTCCCACCTTCTCCGCGACAACGCGCTGGGTCACCGAGTGGCCGATTCGCCCATCACGGACGTCCCGACCGAGCGACAGGGACATCGCGGTCGCACGGCGTGCGATCTCGCGCTCGAGCTCGGTCGATCGCTGACGAGTGGCCATCCGTCGATGATGGGCAAACGCGGTTTGCCACACCTTATCGGGCCCTCGATGCGTGCCATTGCTAGGAATTGAGCATCGAGCGCCACAACTGCGGGATTCGATCCCTTGGTGTCCCGGAGCCGGTCGATTCGTGCGTGGGCGCCGGCCCCGTCGCGCCCACGACCGACTCCGATTCGGTGATGTGCTCGCCGATGTGCCAGTCCTAGCCATGGGGCGCATATCGACCGGAACAAACACGGGCTGGAGTACGCGACGGAGCGCCACGAACGAAACGGCCGGCTGGAGTACGCGACGCGTCGGCCGCGCCCACGACCAAACGAAACGGCCGGCCCACCGAGGGCCGGCCGTCACGCTTCTGCGAACTACCGAGGGATCAGTTGCCGCCCGGTGTGACCTCGACCGTGCCCTTCACGAAGGATGCGCCCTTCGTGTCGGCGTCGGCCAGCTCGCCAAGAGCGGCTTCAGCGAGGTCCGTCCGGTAGGCGTCCGCAGGGGGCGCCTCCGTGATGATCCCCGCACCGATCGAGACATCGACGGTCTGCTGCCACTGGGCGGGATCGATGATCCCGATCCCGTTCGGCGACGGCCAGACCAGCGGGTTGATCTCATTCATCATCCAGGCCTGGTGACCCGCGCCCAGGGTCGAACCCTGGTCGACGGTGTACTGGATGCAGTCGGCGGGGTTCTCCCGGCAGTAGATCCAGCCCTGGAACGATGCCTTGAGGAAGTTCTTGGCGATGTCCTCGTTGCCGGCCTCGCCCAGCCACGAGGCTCGCGCGAAGATGGCGTCCTGGAGCATCGCCGTACCCTCGTCGTTGTAGTTGATCACGTTCAGGTCCGTCGGCTGGTACAGCGCGCCGGTGTCCGGGTTCGTCGCCTCGAGGACCTGGGCGTACTCGTTGTAGATCATCGCCTCGGCGACGTCGATCTGCTTCGAGAGCAGCAGTGTCATGTCGAATGGCTGGATGACCTTCTCGTAGTCCGTGCCCGCTTCCAGGCCGGCCTTCTTGGCAGCGGCCGTGACCTCGAACTCATTGCCGAAATCCCAGACACCGACCTTCTTGCCGGCGAAGTCCGCGGGTCCGGTGATGTTCGATTCCTTCCAGGACACCGAGAGCGTGCCGGATCGCTGGAACACCTGGGCGATGTTGACGAGATCGGACGCGGGATTGCCGATGCGCGCCTCGAGCACTTTGGGCACCCAGCTGATCGTGAACTCGGGCCCGTCGGCCGCTGAGCCTGCCGCCTGCGGGATGACATCGGGACCGCCCGGAACGATCGTCAGGTCGATGCCGGCCGCCTCATAGAAGCCCTGCTCGACGGCCGCGAAATAGCCGGCGAACTGCGCCTGCGGCGCCCACTGCAGCTGCAGCCGGACCGCTGCCGAAGCCGGCGCCTCGGACCCCGGCGCCGCGCTCGGGGCGGTGCTGGGTGCCGTCGAAGCAGCCGACGGTGCGGCGCTCGTCCCGCCGCCCGACGTACACGCCGTGAGCAGGATGCTGGCGGTCGCCGCCAGCGCGAGGAACTGGTTCCTTCGCATGTCGTAACTCCTCCTCCAATGGATGCCGCGCCATGCGCGGACGCTCGTCCGTCCGCGCGCTGCGCGGACGCTTGTCGGCTCGCCCTCGGCCTCCCCGATGGACGGCTGCCTCCTCATGGTTCCCCGGCCCGCAATGATGCGTGCCACGGGATCACGACCCGTTCCACGGCTGCGATCGCAAGATAGGAAACGATCCCCGAGACCGCACCGACGACGATCGCGGCCCACGTCACGTCGAACCGTAGCGCGCTCGCACTCTGCACGATGACCCGTCCCAGCACGTCGCTGGAGCCACCGAAGTACTCCCCGACGATGGCACCGATCAGGCTGAGTGTCGAGCCCACCTTGAGTGCCGTGAAGAAATAGGGGAGCGCGTTCGGCACGCGCACCCGCCACAGGATGGACCAATCGGACGCTGCGTACGAGCGCATGAGCTCGAGCGCGGCGGGTTCCACGGAGGTGAGCCCGCGGGTGACGTTGACGACGACCGGGAAGAACACGAGGACGGCCACGATCATCATCTTGGACAACGGGTTGAGGACGCCGAACCAGTTGTTCATGAGTGGCGCGAACGCGATGATCGGCACCGCGCTCGCGCCGATGGCCAATGGCAGCAGCACCTCGCGGGCCGTGACGAAGCGCGCGGTCAAGCCCGCCATCACGACTCCCGCGACAGTGCCGATCGCCAGGCCACCGAGCGCCTCGAACAGCGTCGCCGCAGCCGCCTTGCCGATCGGCCACCGACCCGCGCCCCATGATCCGATCAGGGCACTGACGATCTCCGACGGCGCCGGCAGCGGCAGCCCACGCAGGTCGATGTTCTGGACGACGAGTTCCCACAGCCCGATGGTCCCGACGAACACGAGCACCGCCGGCAGGTACCAGCGGATCCGACGCAGCCATGCAGCCGCACCCATCCGTCCTTGCATCGCGGGTCGCGCGGTCGCGACGCTCACCCGATGCCTCCCTCCGCGGCGGCTCGATCGGCGGAGGCAGCAACTCCGTCGTCGATCGGCTCCTCGCCGATCTCGTCACCCGATCCACGACGCAGGGCCTCGCGAACCGCCGTCACGAGCTGGAAGTAGCGTGGCTCCTCACGCGTCGCGACACCCCGAGGTCGCGCCAGGTCGATCTCGATGACATCGGTGATGCGCCCGGGCCGCGCACTCATGACGACCACGCGTGAGGACAGGAAGACGGCCTCCGGGATCGAGTGGGTCACGAACACGATCGTCGTCCCCGTGGCCTCCCAGATCCGGAGGACCTCCTGGTTCATCCGTTCGCGCGTCATCTCGTCGAGGGCGCCGAACGGCTCGTCCATCAGCAGGATGGCGGGCTCGAATGCCAGCGCACGGGCGATCGCGACGCGCTGCTGCATCCCACCCGACAGCTGGTAGGGGTGGTGCTTGAGGAAGTCGCCGAGCTCGACGAGGTCGAGCATCTCCTTGGCCCGCGCGGTCCGCCGTGGACCGTCATACCCCATCAGCTCGAGCGGGAGCTTCACGTTGTCCTCGACCGTCCGCCAGTCGAACAGGACGGGAGCCTGGAAGACCATGCCGTAGTCCCGGTCCCGGCGCGCCCGCGCGGCCGGCTTCCCGTTGACCTCGACGGAACCGGCGGTCGGAGCGACGAGGTCGCCGATGACACGGAGCAGGGTCGACTTGCCACAGCCCGACGGACCGATGAGCGAGACGAACTCGCCACGGCGGATGGCGAGGTCGATGCCGGAGAGCGCTGTGGTGACCACGACGCCGTCCCGCGCGAACGTCTTGTCGACGCCCGTGATGCGGACGACGGTGTCCGCGGGGGGAGCGGCGTCGGCCCGTGCGGTGTCGGACCGTGCGGTGTCGGTCATGGACGGACCCTGAACGTGCGCGTCACAGCTCGGAAACCGCAGTACGGCCGCGCAGGACGAACATCTCGAGCAGGCGGATGAGCGCGAAGAACGAGACCCCGAGCAGCGACGAGACCAGGATGGCCCCCCACAGTTTCTCCGGACTGGTGATGTACGCCTGGTTGAAGTTGATGATCGCCCGCCCGAGACCGTCCGGGATGCCGCCAGGACCCTCGCCGATGATCGCGCCGACGATAGAGGCAGTGGCCGCGATCTTCAACGCGGTGAAGAGGTATGGCAGCGATGCGGGGAGGCGCACCTTGCGGTAGATGTCCCAGGCCGACGAGGCGTACGACCGCATGAGCTCCAGGGCTCGCGGGTCGGGCGAGCGGAGCCCGCGGATCATCGCGATGGTCACGGGAAAGAAGGTCAGGTAGGTCGCGATGATGACGACCGAGGCGACGCTCGGACCGAACGCGTACACGACCATCGGCGCCAGCGCCACGATCGGGATCGTCTGGCTTGCGACGACGTACGGCACGAACGCACGCTCGGCGAGGCGCGAGTGCACGAAGAGGGTCGCGAGGACCAGGCCGAGCAGCGCCCCGACGATGAACCCGATGGCCGCCTCGCGCCACGTGTAGAACGCGGCCCCGGCCAGGAAGGTGCCCAGACTCTCGTCCGCTCCGCGCTGCACCGGCTGCCCCAGGACGTTCAGGATGTTGAACCAGTGGGGCAGGTTGAGGTCGTTCGCGAACGACCATCGAAATGGCGGGGTGTGGAAGACGTCGATCCCGAGGCCCAGCGCGTTCGGGAACCGCCACGGCACGCCGCCGACCCACTTGACCGCTTCCCAGAGCACGAGGACGGCCAGCGCGAAGGACCCGAACAGCACCGCTTGACGGCGCCTCGAGCGGCCCCGAGGCGATGCCGTCGTGGCGGCGACCGTCATCCGATGCTCGAGCCCGCGATCCGCGCCATCCGGCTAGCCCGTCACCGCCGCGTCGGCGATGTCGAGCGCGGCATCGATGATCTCGAAGCCGGTCGCCAGCTCGTCCTCGTTGATGCACAGCGGGGGGTTCGTGTGGATCGAGTTGTTGGCGAGCATCGTGTACAGCCCGTGGTCGCGGAAATACTTGCCGATGGCCTTCATCTCGTCCGACGTGCCATTGAAGGGCGTCATCGGGGTCCACGGGTCGCGCGTCCGGACGAGGTCCAGGATGCCGAACAGCCCAAGGCTCCGGTGCGCCCCGACCGACGGATGCCGGGCAGCGAGACGCTCGTGATGCTCGCGCATCCGCGCGCCGAGGCGGGCGGCGTTGTCGATCAGGCCGTCCTCTTCGTACACCCCGATGGTGGCCAGCGAGGCCGCCAGCGAGACCGGGTGCGACGAGTAGGTCAGCCCGCCGTAGAACATCTTGTCGTTGAAGGCCTCGGCGATGTGGTGGCGCATCGCGACGCCGCCAAGGGGCAGGTACGACGATGTCAGCCCCTTGGCCATCGTCATCAGGTCGGGGACCACGTCCCAGTGATCGACCGCGAACCAGCGACCCGTCCGCCCGAAGCCGGCCATGACTTCATCGCAGACCATCAGGATGCCGTTGCGGTCGCAGATCTCGCGCACGCCCTGGAGATACCCGTCGGGCGGGATGAGGATGCCGTTCGTGCCGACGATCGTCTCGAGGAATACGGCCGCGATCGTGTGGGCGCCCTCGTAGCGGATGACGTCCTCGAGACCCTGCAGCGATTCCGCCACGGGACGAGGCTCCGCTTCTCCCCAGCGATGCGTGTCGGGGTAGCGCACGACGCCGACGAGGCCCGGCTCGTTCGCGAGCCGGCGTGGGTCGCCGGTGAGCGTCATCGCCCCCATCGTCGCGCCGTGGTACGAGCGGTAGCGGGCCAGCAGTTTGTATCGACCGGTGTAGTGCCGGGCGAGCTTGATCGCGTTCTCGATCGCCTCGGCCCCGCCGAGCGTGAAGAACACCTTGTCGAGGTCCCCCGGCAGGATCTCCGCAAGCTTCGCCCCGAGGCGCGCGCGGATCTCGGTGGCGAAGGCCGGCTGGACGTATTGCAGCTTGGTCGCCTGCTCGGTGATGGCGTCGATCACCCGCCGGTCGCCGTGGCCGATGTTCACGGACATCAGCTGGCTGTTGAAGTCGAGGATCCGGGTGCCATCCGGGGTGTACAGCCAGACGCCCTCGGCACGATCGATCGCGATGGGGTCGATGGCGCCCTGCACCGACCACGAGAAGAAGGTGTGCTCCCGCGTGAGGGCGACGATCTCGTCGGTCGTCAGCGCCCCCGAAGCCGTGCCGATGCCCATGGGTCCTCCTCTGCGCCCGCGAGCGCGAAACCGGATTACAGCACATCCGGGGCCAGCTGTAGACCCAGGCGCAACGATTGCGTCAGCCCGCGAGGATCCGCTCGCGGAGGCGCTCCATGCTGGCGGTCGCCTCGGCGGCCATCGTGTCCCGCACGCCGAGGTCGATGGCGGCCGGCGGGCGCACCACGAGATCGGGGAGACTTGGATCGTCGAACGCACGCACGAGCTCCGGGCGACCCAGCCGGCGCAGCAGGTTGCGGTTCTTGTCGGTCGTGCTCATCGAGATCGAGGGGATGCCGTAGCTCACCGCCACGACCGTGCCGTGGAACTTGTGGCTCGCCAGCATCGAGCACTCCCCGATCGCGCGCGTGAGGACTGCCAGGTCGTCCGAGGCGATCCGCTCGACGTCGTCCAGGCCGAGCTCGTCGAGGGCCCGCTCGTCGCGCGTCCGGACGTCACCCGTCGAGAGCACGATGGTGCGCAATCGATAGCCGAGGTCACGACCGCGCGCCGCGAGCGCGCGGACCGATGTGTAGTCGTCACCACCCTCGCGCCACCGAACGGCGATCCCGAGGATCGGCGGATCGGTAGGCCGCTCGACGGCCGGCAACGGGAGGGCGAAGACGAGGTCGGCCGACGACAGGACCTCGACCCTCGGCCGGAGGTGATTGCGGATCCACGCCGCGCTCTCCTCGTCGCGCGCGGTGATGGAGCGAACGTTGCGATGGCGCAGGAAGTCACCGAGCTCCTCGACGACCCTGGGCTTGGCGGGTCGCCAGGTCGGGACCCCGACGCCGATCACGTGGACCGGCCGGCGGAGGTAGTCGGCGAGCCAGTAGCGGTCGCTCGTGGCCCACGAGATCAGCAGATCGCCGCCGCCGATGACGATGGCATCGTGGTCGCGGACGACGTCGCGGACCGGTCGAGCGAAGTACGGGCGGGTCGCAGAATCGAAGACCACATCGATGTCGGCGACCGGGCCGAGATACCGTTCGAACACGTCCAGGAACAGCTCGTCCCCGTAGTTGCCCGGTCCGTAGAACCCGACGAGGCCGACCCGCGGTCGGGCGTTGGCGCGGCGTCCGGGGCGCCCGATCTCCGGGGGCCAGCCCACGACCGCCCGGTCGGGTGCGACGCGGCGAGCGGCACGGCCGGCGACGCGGCGGAGGCGGGTGGGGATGCGCACGGCGGCATCATGCCAGTTCGTGCTCCGGTGCTACGGTTCGGGCATCACCCACCCGACTGGGAGGCCTCCATGGATCGCGCCGGGTTCCGCGACTGGCTCCAGCGCTACAACGACGCGTGGCGGCTCAACGATCCGGTGGCTATCGGCGACCTGTTCAGTCCCGATGTTCGATATGCGTACGACCCGTTCGATGAGGCTGTCGTGGGTCGCGCACCGCTCGTCGCGTCGTGGCTCGATGATCCCGACGAGCCGGGGTCGTGGCAGGCGGACTATGACGTCCTCGCGATCGATGGCGACGTGTTCGTCGCTCACGGCCGGACCCGCTACCTGACCGACGACCGTCGGGAGGTCGATCGCGAGTTCGCCAATATCTTCGTCTGCCGGTTTGACGGCGAGGGCCGCTGTCGCGAGTTCACCGAGTACTACATGCGCCGGCGACCGGACGTGGCCTCCGACGAACCGCCCGCCGCGGGCTGAGCCTCCGCCGCTGGCCGGGCCCGGTCAGCCCGCCGAAGGGTCCGTTCTGGCCGCCCGCACGACCCGTAAGGCGCCAGGGAGCGTCCGGAACGTGACCGGCGTCGTGCGGAGGTCGGTCCCATCGGCGCGTGCCGGCAACGGGTGAGCGCTAGTGATCCTGACCGACGCCGAACGGTAGGTCGAGACGTGCGGCGCATAGCGTCGGCGACCGAACGCGATCGTCGCCAGGTGGCGCAGGAGCTCCCACTTCGAGAACCCGCGAAAGACGCGGATATCGAACTTGCCGTCGTCGAGTCGTGCGTTCGGCGCGACCGTCATGCCGACGCCGGTGTACGGACCGTTGGACACGGTCACCATGAGCGCCCGCGTCCGCACCTGACCGTCGTCCAGCTCGAGGCGCATCCGCGCGGGGCGGTAGCGCAGGGCGACCCACATCGTGCGGACGATCGAACCCCAGTCGCCGTCGTCGAACCGGGCCGCCTCGCGGAACATCGCGGCATTCATCCCGACGGAGCCTGATTCGAAGAACCGGACCCGAGGGCCGTCCGTCGTCGTCGCTTCCCCGACGTCGATGCTGACGACCTCGCCGCCCGCGATCAACGCAGCCGCCGGCTCGAGCTCGCGCGGGACGCCCAGCGCTCGCGCGATATTCATGACGCTCCCGAGCGGCAGAACGGCGAGGGCGGTGTCCGTGCCGAGCAGGTCCTCGGCCACCAAGCCGGCCGTGCCGTCACCACCGGCCGCCACGACGACGTCGATGCCGTCGGCGACGGCCGATCGGACCGCCTCGTGCGTGGCCTCCTCGGAATCGGGTTCGAGCACATCGTCGCCGAGCCCATGCCGCTCGGCGAGGGCGCACAGGTCCGCGGGCGTGCAGGCGTTGGTCGTGATCCCGCCCTTGGAGCCTGCGGTCGGGTTGCGGACGATGCGATACCGCCGAGCCACCGGCGGAGCCTCCTGGGCGGTCACGGCCTGACCCCCGCCCGCGCCGCCTTGATGCGCCGGTACAGGCCCGCCAACCCGATCAGGTAGGCAAGGCCGAGCAGGTACGACGCCGTCACGTCCGTGAACCAGTGGTGGCCCTGGTGCACGCGGCTCGGACCGACCAGCGCGACGAGCGCGATGAGTGGCGTCAGGAAGATCGCGCGCCAGGTCGCCGGTCGAACGAGCGTCGCGACAAGGTACGCGAGGAAGCCGTAGACACCGACGTACGTGATCGTGTGCCCGCTCGGGAAGCTCGAGCCGCCCAGCGGCGCCGTCACCACCCGCAGGTCGACGCCCGCGACCGGCCGGGGCCGGCGCATGACCGCCTTCACGACGCTCGCCAGGAGGGCCGTCCCCCATGCCCCGATCGCGAAGGCCGCTTCGAGCGGCAGGCGCAGCACGAGCAATCCCGCCGCGATCGCGGCAGGGATGAGATGGCTCTGCGGGGGAAAGCCCGGCCACGAGACCGCCCGCATCGCGGGCTGCAGCGCGGGATGGTTCCGGCGCTGCAGCTTGAGCGTGATGGCAAGGTCGAGTGCGTCGCTCCTTCGCGCTCGGACCAGCCCGAACAGCGCAGCGAAGCCGGCCATCGACGCCCAGGCGACGAGCCGCGCCGTCCTGCCACGACGGACGGCGACCCGAGGCGCGACTACGGCGTCGGGAGGCGGCGGGAGTGTCGGGAGCTCCGTCGGGAGCAGATCGATCGCGGCACGGGCGGGCTGCACGTCCGCCAGCATGGCGGGTACCGCCTGCGGGCCGATGCCGGGCGAGTCGGCGGCCCGTGGCAGCCACGTTGCAACTCGGGGACGGGCCAACGGGGTGCGGTGTACCCTCTCCACTTCTCACCCACCCGCACACGCTCGAGGGGAGACCCGATGTCCCGGAACGTCCGCGGCGCGCTCGTCCAGGCCAGCTGGACCGGCGACAAGGAATCGATGATCCAGAAGCACGAGGAGCGGGCGCACGAGGCCGCCAAACAGGGCGCCCAGTTCATCCTGTTCCAGGAGCTGTTCTACGGCCCGTATTTCTGCCAGGTGCAGGACGCGCAGTATTACAGCTACACCGAGCTGATCCCGGACGGACCCACGACGAAACGGATGCAGGACCTCGCCAAGGAGACCGGCATGGTCGTCGTGGCGCCGATGTACGAGGAGGATGAGAAGGCTTCGGGCATCTACTACAACACGGCCGCGGTCATCGATTCGGACGGGACGTACCTGGGCAAGTACCGCAAGACCCACATCCCCCACGTCAAGGGGTTCTGGGAGAAGTTCTACTTCCGGCCGGGCAACCTGGGCTATCCCGTGTTCGAGACCGCGGTCGGCAAAATCGGCGTCTACATCTGCTATGACCGCCACTTCCCGGAAGGGGCGCGCGCGCTCGGGCTCAACGGCGCCGAGATCGTGCTGATCCCGTCCGCGACGTCGCGCGGACTGTCCGAGTACCTGTGGCGCATCGAGCAGGTGTCGCACGCCGTCGCCAACGGCTATTTCGTGGGCACCATCAATCGGGTCGGCATCGAGAAGGACATCGGCGACGACGATTTCTACGGGCAGAGCTACTTCGTCGACCCGCGTGGCCAGTTCATCGGCGACGTGGGCTCGGCGCACGACGAGGAGCTGATCGTCCGGGACCTCGATCTCGAGAAGATCCAGGAGGTCCGCAACACCTGGCAGTTCTATCGCGACCGCCGACCGGACGCGTACAGCGACCTCGTCGCACCCTGACGACCGGGGATGCAGTTCGGCTTCACGCTCAAGCCTGAGCACTCGATCGAGCGCACGCTCGCCCTGACCCGCCAGGCCGAGGGGGCCGGGTTCGAGTACGGCTGGCTGTTCGACAGCCACGTGCTGTGGCGCGACCCGTACCCGCTGCTCACGCTGATGGCCGGCGCGACGGAGCGCCTGCGGTTGGGAACCTGCGTGACCAACCCCGGGACCCGTGAACCGACCGTGACGGCCTCGTCGCTGGCGACCCTGAACGAGCTATCGGGCGGCCGCATGGACCTTGGGATCGGCCGTGGCGATTCGGCGCGACGTGTCCTGGGCAAGCCCCCGATCACGCTCGCCCACACGGAGGAGGCGATCCGGGTCATCCGGGCGCTGGTGGCCGGCGAGAGCATCGCCTATGAAGGCACGGACCTGCAGTTCCCGTGGACGAGCGGCTGGACGCTCCCCGTGTGGGTCGCGGGCTACGGCCCGATGGCGCTCGCGATGACCGGCCGGGTCGCGGATGGCCTGATCCTGCAGCTCGCCGACCCGGACCTCATCCGCTGGTTCGTCGGCCATGTGCGCGATGCAGCACGTGCCGCCGGACGCGATCCTGCGAGCATCCGGATCCAGGCTGCGGCCCCGGCCCACGTGGCATCCCGCGACGTCGGTCGTGAGCGGACCCGCTGGTTCCCCGCACTCGTGTCGAACCACGTCGTGGATCTCGTCAACAAGTACCCACGGGAGCAGCTGCCGGAGAGCCTGACGGGCTACATCACCGACCGTGAGGGCTACGACTACCGGCATCACGCCGAAGTGGGGTCCTCCAACGCGGCCTTCGTCGGGGACGAGGTGACGGACCGCTTCGCGGTCCTTGGATCGGCCGACGAGCACATCGCGAAGCTGCATGAGCTCGCGGACGCCGGCGTCGACCAGTTCAATCTCTATCTCATGAATGGCGACGAGGAGGCCCAGCTCGAGGCGTACGGCCGCGACGTGATCCCGGCGTTCCGCGCATAGCCTTTCGGTCCGGTCCGCTCGGCGGCCGGCTGGCCCCATCGTCAGGCTTCTCAAACGGACGCGGCAGGTGCAGGCTGTCTCAGCTCGCGCGGGCCCCGGTCTCGCGCCCCGATGGCGCTGACCCAGCGCCGAGGAGTCGCATCGAATGAACGTCCTCCGGCGCAGCCACGACCCGTGGTGGGACCTCGAGGGTCGGGGCGCGAAGCGATCGCGCATCCGCCACAAGCTCGTCGCCGACCTGGCCTTCGCGCTCGCCGTCGTCGCCTGCGGGTTGACGGCCGCCGCGTGGCTGCGAGTCCTCCTGCCGGTCCTGGTCCAGAAGCTCGGCCTGGGCTGACGGCGCCGAGGGCGTCCCGCGGTCTCCGGAAACGCCGAGGTCCGGCCCCGGCGCATCCCCTACCATCTGCCTCCTGACCGGCCGCCGTCCGTCGCCCAGGAGGGATCGATGCGCACGCTCATCACCAACGGCACCATCGTCACCGCCGACGGCTCGCAGGCCGCCGACGTGCTCATCGATGGCGAGACGATCGTCGCCATCGGCGCGGGGCTCGCGGACGCGGGTATGACGGCGGACGAGTCGATCGACGCGGCCGATAAGTACGTCATCCCGGGCGCCATCGATGTACACACCCACATGGAGCTGCCATTCGGCGGGACGTTCGCCAAGGACACGTTCGAGAGCGGCACACGGGCGGCCGCGTTCGGCGGGACGACGTCGATCGTCGACTTCGCGGTGCAGTCACGCGGTGCGAGCCTGCGCGAGGGCCTGGACGCCTGGCACGCCAAGGCCGAAGGCAACGCTGTCGCCGACTACGGCTTCCACATGATCATGAGCGACGTGAACGACGGGACGCTCGCGGAGATGGACAAGCTCGTCGCGGAAGGCGTGCCGGACTTCAAGCTGTTCACCGCGTATCCGGGCGTCTTCTACAGCGACGACGGCGCGATCTTTCGGGCGATGCAGCAGACCGCGAAGAACGGCGGGCTGATCATGATGCACGCCGAGAACGGGATGGCCATCGACGTGGTCGCTGAACAGACCGTTGCCGCCGGTACGACGGATCCGATCGGGCACGGCCTCGCCCGCAAGGCGGTCTTCGAGGGCGAGGCGACTAACCGCGTGATCCGTCTTGCCGAGGCGGCCGAGGTGCCCGTGTACATCGTCCACCTTTCGGCGAAGGAGGCCCTCGAGGCCGTGCGCGACGCGCGTGATCGGGGGACCGCGGCGTTTGCCGAGACATGCCCCCAGTACCTGTTCCTGTCACTCGACGACCTCGGCCATGGGTTCGAGGGCGCCAAGTACGTGTGCTCACCCCCGCTCCGCCCCAAGGACCACTGGGATGACCTCTGGACGGGCCTCGTGAAGGACGACCTCCAGGTCGTCTCGACGGATCATTGCCCATTCGACTTCGAGGGGCAGAAGGAGCTCGGGCGGGGTGACTTCCGGAAGATCCCCAATGGGCTGCCGGGCGTCGAGGACCGAGTCGACCTCCTGCACGATGGCGGCGTGGTCGGCGGCCGCATCACGCGGGAGCGCTGGGTGGAAGTCATCTCGACGGCGCCGGCCAAGCTGTTCGGCATGTATCCGAAGAAGGGCTCGATCAGCGTCGGCGCCGACGCGGACCTCGTCGTCTACGATCCCAACCGGCGGCGCACGATCTCCGCGAAGACGCACCACATGGACGTCGACTACTCGTGCTACGAGGGACGCGCGGTCCAGGGCGCCAGCGACGTCGTGTTGTCGCGCGGCTCGGTCATCGTCCGTGACGGCCAGTTCACCGGTCGCAAGGGTCACGGCCGCTTCATCAAGCGCGCCACGGCCGATCACGCGCGGATGGCCTGACCCCTGGGTCGCCACCCCGGCCGATCGGGCAGGACGGCGCCGTCAAACGAACGGACCCGCCGGAACGGGTCCGGCGGGTCCGCAAGGAGGGGTGGGACGGTGACGACTAGGCGGCGTCGGCCGGTCTGCGGTTGAAGATTCGAAGCAGCGCCAGGATGAGGATCTCGACCAGGGTCCAGCCGATCAACGCGACGAGCGCCGCGATGTCGAAGCGCGACCCTTGATCAGCGGTCACGCGATCGATGGCGAACATGCCGCGGAATGGCTCGACGAATGGGTCAGTGATGCTGAGGATCATCGAGACGACGTCGTTGCCCACGTTGGCGACGAGCAGCAGGAGGATGATCCGCAGGATCAGCGCCGCCTGGAGCACGCCGAAGATGAACGTGACGAGCCGTGACAGCGTGGTAACGCCGCTCGGGCCGGCCGGGACGTAGGCACGCTCGGTGGTTCGCACCGCGGCCGCCTGCGCAGGCGGAGCGACCGCGTTGGGCGAGACGACGGTCGGGTCGACCGTCGTGGTCTCGCGTGTCGTCGTTCGTTCGTAGTCGGTCATGGTTGGGCCTCCCTGGGACGGGCTTACCCCCGCAGCATGGGCCGCCAGCGCCCTGCCACACCTCGCAGCGCCCGCGCGGGCCAGTTGCATCGACATGTCAGCCGTCGGTCCGATTCGGATCGCGCGGAGGGTCCACGACGACGACCCGCTCCACCGCCTGTAGCTCGTCCGCGACCTTTCCACGTTCGACCGCGAGGTCGAGATCGGCTATGGCGCCGCCCGCAGCGCGATCAGCTGGCCGAGGCTGATGGTGGCGGCCGACGCGGTGGCCACCCGGTTGCCGGTCGCGCCGGCGGCGCCGAGCGCCTGGTCGGAGCCCTCGATGACGGTCAGCCGGGAGGGCGCCGTGCCGGCCTGCTCGCCGCGCTCGGTCATGCCCGCGGGCGGGGTCACCGTGGGGCTGATGGCCGTGCTGTAGAAGGCCACCAGGCGGTCGTTGGCGGCGGTCGTCGTGACGCCGAGCGCGGTCAGGCTGGTCGAGCTCGCGTTGACGCTGCCCGACGAGACGTCGATCGGGTTGGTCGGGTCGACCCCGCCGTAGGCGTGGATGGCGCCCGCCGCCAGGCGGCCGGCCGAGAACGTGAAGGTGTACGTGGCGGGCTCCGCGGCGGTGGCGATCTTCCACCACGTGACGTGGCGCAGGTTGGCCCCGTTGGCATCGTCGCGGATGAGCGTCCAGCCGGCCGGCGGGGTGCCCGCCGAGCTGCCCCGGATGGCGACCGAGGCGAGCAGCAGGTCGCCCGTGGCGTACGTCGCCGGGCGCGGCACGACGAGCGTCGTGACGATCGCGTTGTTGGTCGCATAGGACGCCGACTTGAACACCGGCGCGGCGCTCGGCGTGGCGTCGGTCACGGTCCAGCTGAACGTGTCGGTCGCATCGACGGTCGCGCCGTCGCGCACGGTGATGCTGACGGCGTACGGGCCGGGCGCGGCGGTGAAGGCGATGGTGCCGCTGATGAGACCGGTCGAGACGTTGATGCTGAGGCCGGCCGGCAGGTTGCTGGCGGCGTAGGTCAGCGGGTCGCCGTCGGGGTCGGTCGCCCCCGCGTCGAGGTTGATGGCCGTGCCCTCGGCGTCGGTCCGGTTGGCCAGGTCCTGGTCGAAGGTCGGGGGCTGGTTGGGCGCCGGCACGTCGGTCACGGTCCAGCTGAAGGTGTCGGTCGCGTCGACGGTCGCGCCGTCGCGCACGGTGATGCTGACGGCGTACGGGCTGCTCGCCGCCGCGCTCGAGTTGATGGTGCCCGTGATGAGACCCGTGGTCGTGTTGATCGACAGGCCCCCCGGCAGGTTGCTGGCGGCGTAGGTCAGCGGGTCGCCGTCGGGGTCGGTCGCCCCCGCGTCGAGGTTGATGGCCGTGCCCTCGGCGTCGGTCCGGTTGGCCAGGTCCTGGTCGAACGTCGGCTCGTTGTTGACGGGCGGGCCGCCACCGGACGCCCGCAGCGCGATCAGCTGGCCGAGGCTGATGGTGGCGGCCGACGCGGTGGCCACCCGGTTGCCGGTCGCGCCGGCGGCGCCGAGCGCCTGGTCGGAGCCCTCGATGACGGTCAGCCGGGAGGGCGCCGTGCCGGCCTGCTCGCCGCGCTCGGTCATGCCCGCGGGCGGGGTCACCGTGGGGCTGATGGCCGTGCTGTAGAAGGCCACCAGGCGGTCGTTGGCGGCGGTCGTCGTGACGCCGAGCGCGGTCAGGCTGGTCGAGCTCGCGTTGACGCTGCCCGACGAGACGTCGATCGGGTTGGTCGGGTCGACCCCGCCGTAGGCGTGGATGGCGCCCGCCGCCAGGCGGCCGGCCGAGAACGTGAAGGTGTACGTGGCGGGCTCCGCGGCGGTGGCGATCTTCCACCACGTGACGTGGCGCAGGTTGGCCCCGTTGGCATCGTCGCGGATGAGCGTCCAGCCGGCCGGCGGGGTGCCCGCCGAGCTGCCCCGGATGGCGACCGAGGCGAGCAGCAGGTCGCCCGTGGCGTACGTCGCCGGGCGCGGCACGACGAGCGTCGTGACGATCGCGTTGTTGGTCGCATAGGACGCCGACTTGAACACCGGCGCGGCGCTCGGCGTGGCGTCGGTCACGGTCCAGCTGAACGTGTCGGTCGCATCGACGGTCGCGCCGTCGCGCACGGTGATGCTGACGGCGTACGGGCCGGGCGCGGCGGTGAAGGCGATGGTGCCGCTGATGAGACCGGTCGAGACGTTGATGCTGAGGCCGGCCGGCAGGTTGCTGGCGGCGTAGGTCAGCGGGTCGCCGTCGGGGTCGGTCGCCCCCGCGTCGAGGTTGATGGCCGTGCCCTCGGCGTCGGTCCGGTTGGCCAGGTCCTGGTCGAAGGTCGGGGGCTGGTTGGGCGCCGGCACGTCGGTCACGGTCCAGCTGAAGGTGTCGGTCGCGTCGACGGTCGCGCCGTCGCGCACGGTGATGCTGACGGCGTACGGGCTGCTCGCCGCCGCGCTCGAGTTGATGGTGCCCGTGATGAGACCCGTGGTCGTGTTGATCGACAGGCCCCCCGGCAGGTTGCTGGCGGCGTAGGTCAGCGGGTCGCCGTCGGGGTCGGTCGCCCCCGCGTCGAGGTTGATGGCCGTGCCCTCGGCGTCGGTCCGGTTGGCCAGGTCCTGGTCGAAGGTCGGGGGCTGGTTGGGCGCCGGCACGTCGGTCACGGTCCAGCTGAAGGTGTCGGTCGCGTCGACGGTCGCGCCGTCGCGCACGGTGATGCTGACGGCGTACGGGCTGCTCGCCGCCGCGCTCGAGTTGATGGTGCCCGTGATGAGACCCGTGGTCGTGTTGATCGACAGGCCCCCCGGCAGGTTGCTGGCGGCGTAGGTCAGCGGGTCGCCGTCGGGGTCGGTCGCCCCCGCGTCGAGGTTGATGGCCGTGCCCTCGGCGTCGGTCCGGTTGGCCAGGTCCTGGTCGAACGTCGGCTCGTTGTTGACGGGCGGGCCGCCACCGGACGCCCGCAGCGCGATCAGCTGGCCGAGGCTGATGGTGGCGGCCGACGCGGTGGCCACCCGGTTGCCGGTCGCGCCGGCGGCGCCGAGCGCCTGGTCGGAGCCCTCGATGACGGTCAGCCGGGAGGGCGCCGTGCCGGCCTGCTCGCCGCGCTCGGTCATGCCCGCGGGCGGGGTCACCGTGGGGCTGATGGCCGTGCTGTAGAAGGCCACCAGGCGGTCGTTGGCGGCGGTCGTCGTGACGCCGAGCGCGGTCAGGCTGGTCGAGCTCGCGTTGACGCTGCCCGACGAGACGTCGATCGGGTTGGTCGGGTCGACCCCGCCGTAGGCGTGGATGGCGCCCGCCGCCAGGCGGCCGGCCGAGAACGTGAAGGTGTACGTGGCGGGCTCCGCGGCGGTGGCGATCTTCCACCACGTGACGTGGCGCAGGTTGGCCCCGTTGGCATCGTCGCGGATGAGCGTCCAGCCGGCCGGCGGGGTGCCCGCCGAGCTGCCCCGGATGGCGACCGAGGCGAGCAGCAGGTCGCCCGTGGCGTACGTCGCCGGGCGCGGCACGACGAGCGTCGTGACGATCGCGTTGTTGGTCGCATAGGACGCCGACTTGAACACCGGCGCGGCGCTCGGCGTGGCGTCGGTCACGGTCCAGCTGAACGTGTCGGTCGCATCGACGGTCGCGCCGTCGCGCACGGTGATGCTGACGGCGTACGGGCCGGGCGCGGCGGTGAAGGCGATGGTGCCGCTGATGAGACCGGTCGAGACGTTGATGCTGAGGCCGGCCGGCAGGTTGCTGGCGGCGTAGGTCAGCGGGTCGCCGTCGGGGTCGGTCGCCCCCGCGTCGAGGTTGATGGCCGTGCCCTCGGCGTCGGTCCGGTTGGCCAGGTCCTGGTCGAAGGTCGGCTCGCGATTCACGTTGGTCACGGTCCACGTGAACGTGTCGGTGGCATCCGTGCCCGGGCCGATGCTGTCGGTGACCGTGACCGACACGGCATAGGGACCTGGCGCGGCGGTGAAGGCGATCGTGCCGGTGATGAGACCCGTGGTCGTGTTGATCGACAGGCCCGGCGGCAGGTTGCTGGCGGCATAGGTCAGCGGGTCGCCGTCGGGGTCGGTGGCCCCAGCGTCGAGGTTGATGCCTGCGTTCTCGGCGTCGGTCCGGTTGGGCACATCCTGGTCGAACGTCGGCGGGCCGTTGACGTTGGTGACCGTCCACGTGAAGGTGTCGGTCGCGTCGACGGCGGCTCCGTCGCGCACGGTCACACTGACCGCGTATGGGCTCGACGCCGCGGCGGTGAACGCGATGGTGCCCGTGATCAGCCCCGTGCTCGTGTTGATCGACAGACCGGCTGGCAGGTTGCTGGCGGCATACGTCAGCGGGTCACCGTCTGGGTCGGTTGCCCCGGCGTCGAGGCTGACGAGCGTGCCCTCGGGGTTCGTACGGTCGAGCACGTCCTGGTCGAAGGTCGGCTCACCGTTGACGTTGGTGACGGTCCATGTGAAGGACGACGGAACCGCGGGCCCCCTGGCGTCGCTGACATTGACGATCACGTTGTACGGACTGCCGGCTGCGGCGGTCAAGGCGATGGTCCCCGTGATGTGACCGGTGAACTGGTTGATCGAGAGGCCCGCCGGCAGACCGGACGCGCTCCAGGTCAGCCCATCGCCGTCCGGATCCGTCGCGCCAACCGAGACGTCGACGACGCTACCCTCAGGGTGGGTCTGATCACCCGGGCTGGTGACCACGGGTGGATTGTTGGACGTCGGGGTCCCGGTCGTGAAGGTCGATGTCGGTCCGATCGTCGTCAGCGAGCCGTCGGTGACCGACGCATACCACTCGTACTGCGTGGCCGGCGCGCGACCCGGCCATGTGATGGCCGCGATCGAGCCGGATGGACCCGTCACGCTCCCGAGCGGCTGGAACGGCGTGGTGCCAGCCATCGGGAAGTCGACCGTGAACTGGCTCGACGCGTCGGTCTCGAACGTCCCGAGCGTCGGCGAGTATGTGTACGCGTAGACCCTGTTCTCCGACGGCTTGAACGTGTAGTAGCGGAGCCAGCCGTTGCCGCCCGCCGGTCGGCTCTGGTAGTCGGTCAGCAGCTGATGGACGGGCTGACCGCACGAGTTGTTCGAGGTGAGCCGACCCTCACCCGGGTAGTGGCCGTTGACGACGAAGCGGACGTTGCAGTTCGGCGCGACGAGGTTGTTCCAGACCGTCGAGGCCGACTGGCCGCTCGATCGACCGGTGATCGTGCCGGTCCCGCGGGCGTTCGACGTGTTGAGGAACGCGTGCGTGCTGATGATGACCGTGCGATCCGGATACCGATCGATGATGTCGTTCGCCCACGCCGTGGCGTACGTCGGCATGTCGATCTCGAGGTGGACGACCAGGAAGTCGATGCCACCCGCGGAGAACAGCTCGTAGTTGTCCTTGTTCAGTCGCTGCGTCTGGCCCGCCTCCTCGCCCAGCCAGCCGCCATACCACGGCTTCGACGGCATGTTGTAGCGGGATGGCGGGAAGTACTGGTCGTAGTACGAGAAGTTCTCACCGCTGGTGCTCATGTCGTGGTTCCCCGGGGCCAGGTTGTTGGGGACCCCGGCGTCGTCCAGGACCAACATGGACGTGTTCGCGCGCTGCCACTCGAGCTCGATGGTGTTGAAGTTCTCCGTGATGTCGCCCAGGTGGCTGACGAAGACGACGTTGAGGTCGTCGACGTTGTCCCGGATCCACTCGGTCTGCCGGGTGAAGGTCGGGAAGTTGGCGCTGTCGACATAGTGCTGCGTGTCCGGGATGACGACGATGGTGAAGTCCTCGCCCGGGGAGGCGACGACTGGGCGACCGAAGAAGCTCGTCGTCACCGGGTCGCCGTCAGGATCCGACACGTTGACCCTGAGACCGGGCGAGACCGACACGCCCGTGGAACCATCGGCGGGCGATGGTGAGGTCGGCGCCGATGGAGCCGCGTTCGCATCCGAGACGAACGGGGTGCCCGGGACCCAGGCCGGCCCACCCGATGTCGTCCCATCCGACCCGCTCGCGATGCTGTTGCCGACCTCCGTGCCGGTCCCCTCGTTCATGCCCCAGCGGGCGACGAGGCCACTCGCGGACTCGATCTCGTTGCCCATCGTCGCCTGGATCTGCGCTTGGCTCCGCGCCGCGTTCCAGATCCGGACCTCGTCGAGAACGCCAGCGAAGCGGCCGAGGGCTGCGCCGGTCGTATTGCTCGCGGTCGCGAGACTCGCGTGCTGGGTGCTCGCGTTCTCCGGGGTGGCGTTCTCGACCTCCGTCTTGTCGAGGGTGCCGTTGACATACAGGCTCCAGGCCGTTCCGTTGTACGTGACGGCGATGTGGTACCAGCTGCCGATCGCCAGGGGCGTGGTGCCGCTGATGGGATGGGCGGCGCTGGCGGCCTTGTCCTCGAAGTCGGCTTGCAGGACGCCGGTCGCCTCGTCGAGGCCGACGAACCAGTTCATGTTCGTGGCGGGCGTCTCGCCCTCCGTCCGTCCCTTGGTGATCAGCGGCACGGAGTCGGGGAGTCCGCCGCTGACATCCGCGATCCCGACGCCCGTGCCGTCACGCCGGACCCAGGCTTCGATCGTGAATGTGTTCAGACCCAGCTCAGGCGCGGCACCGAACGTGACGTGATCGTTCGTCCCGTCGAAGTCGATGGCGTGGGGGGTCGGCTCGAACGGCGTGACGACGACCTCGCCGGAGGGCACCGATTCCTGTTCGGCCGCGTCGACGGCAGTCACGATGTAGTGGTACGTCGTGCCGTTCACCAGCCCGACATCGCTGTACGCCGTGGTCGTGAGCAGCGTCCCGCCGTTGAGCGGCGTGTCGGTGGCCGGGTTCGGCGTCGTCAGCCCGCGGTAGAGGTTGTACCCGGCGAGATCGGCCTCGCCGTTCGGGTCCCACGTCAATGCTGCGCTGTCGTCGGAGGCGGCCCCGGCGAAACCCGTCGGAGCGGCCGGGGCCGGGTCTCCGACCGGATCGACCGTCGAGGCGACGCCGCTGTCCGTGAAGCCCGCCGTCGTCGGGATGAACTCCCAGCTGTAGCTGTGTTCGTGCAGCGTGAACTTGAGGACACCGAACCTGGTGCTGTCGAACACCTGGCTGTTGGGCTTCAACGTGCCCAGGGCGTAATGGCTGCGGCCGCCCGTCCCGGCCACGAACTGCCGGATCCCGTTCGGATCGGCGACGCCGGTCGGCGACTGCGGGGCGAACCGCTCATAGCTGTGGTCGTGGCCCACGACGATGATCTCGGCACCGAACTCGTAGAGCACGTCCCACAGCGGGCGGGAGACGGGATCGTTGCCGTGGACGACCGCGGAGCTGAAGAGCGGCTTGTGGAAATAAGCCATGACGTTCATGCCCGGGTTCGACTCGAGGTCCGAGCGCAGCCACGTGGCCTGGGCCGCCATGGCCGCACCGTTGATCTCGGTGTTCAGCGAGTAGATGCGCCACGTGCCTCGGTCGTACGCGTAATAGCCGAGCGACGGATCGCCCGCCGCGGCACCGAAGTATCCGAAGTAGCCGGCCGCCCCGGCGGTCGCATAGTCATGGTTCCCGGGCGACGGCATCGTCCGCGCCTTGTGGCGACCCCAGGACGGCTCGTAGCAGTTCATGAATTCGGCAGCGGTGCCGCTCTCATACACGTTGTCACCGGCGGTGAAGACCGTTCCCGGGATGGCGTCGAGCAGGGCCGCCGTCGCCTCATCGTCGTTCTGGCCGCAGACGGCGATGTCACCAGCCCCGACGAGGACGGGATCGGCCGGCATCGGCGCCCCGGCGATCCTGGTCGCCGCCCCGACGATCGTTCCGTGCACGGACCCCACCGAGCTCGGGACGCTGGTGGACGTCTCGTTCATCCCCCAGCGCGCGAGCAGGCCTGTCCCGGAGGTCAGCTCGACGTTCTTCGTCGAATCGATCTGGGCGGCTGAGCGAGCGACGTTCCAGACACGCACCTCGTCCAGCGCGCCATCGAACCGTCCTTGGTCGAGTCCGGTCGAATCCAGCGCGGTGCCGAGCGAGGCGTGCTGGATGCTCGTCGCCTCGGGCGTGGCGCTCTCCGTTTCCTCCGCCTCGAGCACGCCGTCGAGATAGAGCCGCCAGGTGGTCCCGTCGTACGTGGCGGCCGCGTGGTGCCATCCCGCGGAGATCTCGGTCGTTCCGAGGATCGGGTGGTTCGCACCGGCTGCGGTGTCCTCGAAGTCGGCCGCGAGGACGCCGGTGCCCGCCTCGATGCCGAGGAACCAGTTCATGTTCTGGTTCGGCGGGTCATCCACTTCGCCGCGGCCCTTGGCCACGAGCGGGATCGCGCTGACGCCACCGACGCCGCCACTCGTAGCGGCGGGTGTCCCCGCGCCGTCGCGGCGGAACCACGTCTCGATGGTGAAGGTGGACGTCCCCAGGCCGCTCGCCGGACCGAAGGTCACATACCCGCCACCGAGATCGAGCGCCTGGCTGACCGCGGCAGCCGGCTGTGGCGTCGCGTCCACCTCGTTCGATGCCACAGATGGATTGCCCGATGTGTCGACCGCGACGACGACGTAGTAGTAGGTCGTGTCGTTGACGGCCGAGCCATCGGTGTAGGCGGTGCCACCGATCGGGTCGGGTCCGCTCAGGGCGGCACCCGACGTCGACACGCCGGCCGAGGTGGCCCGATAGACGCGATATCCCGCCAGATCGGTCGCGGTGCTGGCCGTCCATGACAACCCAACGGAGGCATCGCCGGCCGTGGCCGTCAACCCGGTCGGGGCGGCTGGCGCGGTCGTGTCGAGGATGACGTTGAACGGTGCACCGGAGGCGCGGGCGGCACCGGCGCCGATGATCGAGCCGTTCGTGGCGGCCGGGCTGGTCACGGCGTCGCCCACGGTCGTTCCGCCACCCTCGCTCATGGGCCAGCGGGCGACGAGCCCCGTGGGCGGTGTCGCCAACTCGTCGTTGATGTCGCCGCGTATCTCTGCCTGGCTGCGCGCGGAACTCCAGACGCGGACCTCGTCGAGGACGCCCTGGAAGCGGGCGGCGTTGTTCGGGGTCCCGTTCGACTGGAGCAGCGTCCCGATCGCGGCGTGCTGGATCGTGTCCGAGCGAGGGGGCTCGCCCACGAACAGCGTGGCCTCCAGGCGGCCATCGAGGTAGAGACGCCATGTATCGCCGTCGTATGTGGCCGCGGCGTGATGCCAGACGCCGTTGGTGATCGGGGTCATGCCGCTGACGGGATGGTTGAGGCCGGGGCTCGTCGCGCCGGAACCCTCCTCGAAGTCGGCCGCCAGGACGTCCGTCGCGTTGTCGATGCCCAGCATCCAGTTGGCGTCGAGGTTGGATCCGCCGGCGGCGTCGACCTCCGGGCCTCCATTGGCCACGAGCGGAAGGAAGTTCGTGAATCCACCCGTTCCGGTCGTGCCGCCCGTGCCCTCGCCGGTGCGCTTGAACCAGGTCTCGATCGTGAACTGGCCGAGGTCCAGCTCCGTGGCGTTCCCGAAGGACACGTACGCCCCCGCCGTACCGAGGTCGAGCGCGTTACTCCCCGGGCCAGGCTGCGGCGTCGCGCTCGCCTCGTTCGAGGCCGTCGACGGGTTGCCCGAGTCGTCGACCGCGACGACCACGTAGTGGTAGGTGACCCCGTTGGCGGCGGTCGCGTCGTTGTAGCCGGGGCCGGCCAGCGGTGTCGTGCCGCTCAGGGGCGTCCCCGTCGTGGCGACATTCGGCGAGGTCGCACGGTACACGTGATAGCCGGCGAGGTCGGTCTCGGTGTTGGCGTTCCAGTCGAGGTTGACCGTCGCATCGCCGGCCGTCGCGACCAGCCCGGTCGGCGCCGCCGGCGGCGTGGTGTCGAACACGATGTCGAACGGCGCGCTCGCGACGCGTGTCGCACCGGTGCCGATGATCGCGCCATCCGCGGACGGCGTCGTCGTGTCACCGACGCTCGCACCGCCACCTTCGCTCATCGGCCAGCGCGCGACCAGACCTGTCGTGCTGGCGGGCGGATTGCCGTTGATCGACGCGCGGATCTGCGCTTGCGAGCGGGAGCTGTTCCAGACGCGAACCTCGTCCAGTGTGCCGGCGAACCGGGCCAGGCCGCTGATCTCGGGTTGCCCGTTCGACCTGAGCATCACGCCCAGACCGGCATGCTGGGTCGTATCGTCGCGCGGCGGTGCCGCGGCGCGTGACGCCTCGAACTGGCCGTCGAGATACAGCGTCATCGTCGTGCCGTCGTAGGTGACGGCCGCGTGGTGCCAAGTGTTGAGCGTGATCGGGGTCGTGCCCGAGAGGGGCTGGTTCGCGCCACCGTCCTCGACCTCGAAGTCCGCCGCGATCACGTCGGTCGTGGGGCCATCGTTGATCCCGAGCATCCAGTTGGCGTCGACGACCGAGTTCTCCGCCTCGGGACCACCGTGGGTCACCAACGGCAGGAAGCTGGGGATGCCGAGGTTCCCGGTCGTGCCAGGCACGCCGGCTCCCGTCCGCATGAACCATGTCTCGATCGTGAACTGCGGGAGGTCGAGCTTCGCCGGATCGCCGAACGTGACGTAGGCGCCCGAGTTGCCGAGGTTCAGCGCGTTCTCGCCGGCGATGGGCGGATCGTGGACGACGTCCGTACCCGAATCGGTGAATGTGGCTCCGCTGACCGGAAGGAACTTCCAGTCATAGGACGTCGGATGCAACACCAGCTTCAACACCCCGAAGGTGTCGTCGTCGAGGGCGTCGCTGGTTGCGAGCTGGGTCCCCGCAGCCTGGTGGCTCGCGCCGCCGGTCCCGACCGTGAAGTGGCGGAACCCGTGCGTCGGATCTGCGGCCCCGGTCTTGTCGAGCGCCTTGAAGCGCTCGTAGATGTGGTCGTGCCCAACGAACGCCAGATCGACTCCGGCGTCGTACAGCTCATCGATGAACGGCTGGAGCAGGGTGTTGTTCGTCACGCCCGAGCTGAACCGAGGCTTGTGCCAGACGGCGATGACGTTCTTGTCCGCGTTCGCGGCGAGGTCCGCAACGAGCCACGTGTGCTGCGAGGAACCGACGCCACAGCCGCCCGCGACGAAGCCGCATTCGGAATCGAGATTGACGACGTGCCAATCGGCGTCGAGGTCGTAGCTGTAGTAGCTCTGGCCGTCGGAGTCCGTCGCGTTCGGGCCGAAGTATGCGAAATAGTCGGTAAGGCTTGGCGATCGCGACCCGTTGCCCCAGTCGTGGTTGCCGGGCGTCGGCCGGATCCGCGACTTGAAGGGGCCCCAGCTGGGATCGAAGCAGGCAAGGAACTCCGCGGCATTGCCGAGTTCGTAGACGTTGTCGCCGGTCGTGATGACCGGGCCGTCGAGGCCGGCCATGACCGCCGCGGTGGCCTCGTCTCCGGTGCTTGTGCAGGACGCGATGTCGCCCACCACGACGACCTGCGTGCCGGGTTCGGCCGCTGTATGGAAGGTCCATGTCGGGCCCGTCGTCGTCGTCGTCCCATCATCGACCGCTGCGCGCCACTCATAGGTCTGACCACCGCCCAGGCCGGCCCAGGTCAGCGTGGCGTGGGCCCCAGACGCGATGCCGGGGACCGTCCCGATCGATCGGAAGGTCCCGCTCGACAGCGGCCTGCCGAAGAACTCGACGCTGAGCGTGCCGCCATCGGGGTCGCTGACGGTGACGTCGAGCGTCGGCGAGGGAGTCACCCCGGTGGCGCCGTTGGTCGGTGCCACCAGGACGGGCGCGTTCGGCGGCTGTGTGAACACCAGGTTGAACGGCGCGCCCGCGATCCTGGCCACCGGGCTTCCCACGATCGACCCGTTCGAGGCACTGGGGGTGCTCGCCGTATCGGGGACGGCGATACCGCTCGTCTCGCTCATCGGCCACCGGGCGACGAGGCCAACTGGCGCGCTTGCCAGTTGGCTGTTGATCTCGGCGCGGATCTGGGTCTGGTTTCGGGCGCTGTTCCAGACCCGGACCTCGTCGAGGACGCCGTGGAAGCGGGCCAGGTTACCGGCGTTCATCACGCCGCCCGAGGTGAGCATCGCACCCAGGGCCGCGTGCTGGGTGGTGTCTGACCGCGGTGGCGGCGCCGCCTGCGTGGCTTCGAGCTGTCCATTCAGATAAAGGCGCCAGTTCGTTCCGTCATACGTTGCCGCGGCGTGATACCAGGTGTTCATCGCGATGACGGAGGTGCCGCGGACCGGTTGGTTGGCACCGCCGGCCATGGCTTCGGAGTCGGCCGCGATGACGTCGGTCGCGTCATCGATCCCGAGGAGCCAGTTGGCGTCGACGACCGAGTTTTCGGCCTCGGGGCCCCCATGCGTCACCAATGGGATGAAGCTGGCGATCCCGCCTGTCCCGGTGGAGCCCGCGGTGCCCGGCGCGGTGCGTTTGAACCAGGTCTCGATCGTGAACTGCGCGAGATCGAGCTCAGCGGGATCACCCAACGCGACGTAGGTGGCATTCGACACTGTGGCCGGCGTCGCGAGCTGACGAAGCTCCAGCCCGTTGTCGGACGGATGGACCGGCGGGGTGAAACCCTCGACCCGAGCTGGTGCATTGACGAGCGTGCCCGTGTGACCCGAGCCGGAGCTGTCGGCCGTTGTCGTCCCCGTGAGTTCGTTGAGGTGCCAGAGGCCGAGCAACGCCGGGTCGTCACCGATCTCGACGTCCTTGGCTGCCTGGATCTGGGCCAGGCTTCGGGCAGCGTTCCAGACTCGCGCCTCGTCGATCTCGCCGTCGAAGAAGCCGGCGGCGGGGACTGCGCCGCTGGACCCGATCGCCGTGCCGAGCGCCGCGTGCTGGATGCTTGCCGATTGCGGGATGAAGGCGGTGCCCAGATTGACTGTCCGGTCCAGGACCCCGTCGAGATAGATGTTCCAGGTCGAACCGCTGTAGGTCGCCGCCGCGTGATGCCACACGTCATTGGTGACGACCGTGGTCGCGGTGACGGGATGGTTGCCGCCGTTCGCAGTGTCCTCGAAGTCCGCGACGAGGACGCCGGTCCCTGCATCGATCCCGAGGAAGTAGTTGACGTTGAGATTCGCGGGGCTATCCGCCTCGGCGCGCCCTTTCGTTAGCAGGGGGATCGCCGACGCGACTCCTCCTGCGCCGGTACCCGTGCCAACCCCGGGGCCGGTCCGCTTGAACCAGATCTCGAGCGTGAATGCCGTCGCGCCCAGTCCAGGCGCGGCACCGAATGTGACGTGCTGATTGCTCCCATTGAGATCGAGCCCCTGGCCTGCCGCGGCGCGTACGTCCGCGATCGGGACCGGGATCGGTCCGACCACCGGCCCGATCAGGGACGCGCTGAGGAGGCCGACCTGAAGCACGGCCAGCCAAACAGCGATCCTGCGCGCGCTCGTTTCCGCCACGCCCCCCAAGGCCTCCCCGAACCCCTCGGGTCATTCGCTTCGTCAACCGGCTCCGTTAGTCGGCATCTGAGATGCCGGAAGTCCTTGGTGACGGGCCCGCCGAAAGTACTAGGCGGAGCACGCAGATGCAAGCGTCGATGGGAGGAGTGGTGCCTGTTGGCACCACTCCTCGCGGTCGCGGCGAGCCTTCAGAAAAGCGTTAGCGGGTCCTTGGGAACCCCAGGTCGACCTTCGAGGTCCCGGGGTCCGGCCAGCGGGACGTCACGATCTTGGCTCGCGTGTAGAACTGGACCCCCTCGGGTCCGTACATGTGCAGGTCGCCGAACAGCGAAGCCTTCCAGCCGCCGAAGCTGTAGTACGCGACGGGCACCGGGATCGGGACATTGATGCCGACCATGCCGGTGTTCACCTCGAACTGGAACTGCCGGGCCGCGCCACCATCGCGAGTGAAGATCGCCGTTCCGTTGCCGTAGGGGTTGTCGTTGATCAGGCCGACCGCCTCGGTGTAGGTCGGGACGCGGACGATCTCGAGGACCGGGCCGAAGATCTCGTTGCGATAGCACTCCATCTCGGGGCTGACCCGGTCGAGCAGCGAGACACCCAGGAAGAAGCCCTTCCCTTCCTGGTAGAGAACGTGCTCCCGCCCATCGACGACGAGCTCGGCCCCCTGCGCGGGACCCGAGTCGAGGTAGCTCGCCACCTTGTCCCGGTGCTCGCGGGTCACGAGGGGGCCCATCTCGGCCTCCGGGTCCGTGCCCGGCCCGACCTTGATCTTCGGCAGCCGCTCCTTCAGGGCGTCCACCAGCGGATCGGCGATGTCCCCGACGGCCACGACGACGCTGATCGCCATGCACCGTTCGCCCGCCGAGCCATAGGCTGCCGAGACAGCCGCATCGGCCGCCATGTCGATGTCCGCGTCCGGCAGGACGATCATGTGGTTCTTGGCGCCGCCCAGCGCCTGGACACGCTTGCCGTTCTTCGTGCCGGTCTCGTAGATGTAGCGAGCGATCGGCGTGCTGCCCACGAAGGAGATCGCCGCGATGTCCGGGTGCCCGAGGATCGCATCGACCGCGACCTTGTCACCGTGGATGACGTTGAAGACGCCGTCCGGGACGCCCGCGTCGTGCAGGAGCTGCGCCAGGAAATTGGCGGCCGAGGGATCCTTCTCGGACGGCTTGAGGATGAACGTATTGCCCGCCGCGATCGCGGTGGCGAACATCCACATCGGGACCATCGCCGGGAAGTTGAACGGGGTGATGCCCGCCACGACGCCGAGAGGCTGGCGGATCTGGTACACGTCGACGCCGGTGCTGACCTGCTCGCTGAACCCGCCCTTGAGCAGGTTCGGGATGCCGGTCGCGAACTCGAGGTTCTCGAGGCCCCGGGCGATCTCGCCGAGCGCGTCCGAGGGAACCTTGCCATGTTCCGCCGTCAGGTGCGCCGCGAGCTCGTGACGTCGTTGATCGACGAGGTTGCGGATCTTGAACATGATGTCGGTGCGCTTCGAGATCGAGGTCGCACGCCACGCCGGGAAAGCCGCCTTGGCCGCCTCGACGGCCGCCGCCACCTCCTGGACCGAGGCGAAGTCGACGTGTCGGGTCAGCACCCCGGTCGCGGGGTCGTAGACCGCTCCTTCACGACCGGATGCTCCCGGCACGGTGCGCCCGCCGATCCAGTGGCTGACCCGACCGGGGGCGGTGGTCTTGGGGGTCTCGGGTTCGGCGACCTGGGTCATGGTGACGGTCCTCATGCGGCGGTACGGGTGCCCGGCAGTTCGACTGCGGGCGCGGGGTAGATACCGCGCACGATACTCCGTCGCGCCGCTGTGTCTCGAAATCGGGCCACTGCCCGGCTCGGTCCCGTCAGAACTGCGGTCGCGTCTCGGGATCTGGCCAGGCAGGCTCATCGTCGCCGATGGCCCGTGCCGCCTGGGTGTGCCGCCGACGCGACCACGCCACGAGGGCCACGAGCGCGACCACCGACCCGAGGGCGATGCACCCAGCGAGGACACCCCCGGCGGGCAGTGGCCCGAGCACGCTCGGATCGCGCCACGTGACCGAGATCGCGGCACGCGCGGCGGCCCACACCGCCACGGCCACCAGCAGCACGCGTCCGTCCTTCGCGGCTCCGGCGGCCCCGGTGCGCCCCAGCGCGGCCACGACGAGCGCCAGGACGAGACTCGCGATCCCTTCGTACACCTGCGCGGGATGCGAGGGCAGCTGGGGGGCCAGCGACCCCCACGGACCGGGACCCAGGTACGCGGTGGACCACGCCGCGTCGAGCAAGGAGCCTTGTCCGCTGCCGCCGACCGCCGTCGCGATCTTGCCCCCGCCGAGGACGAGGAGCAGCGGCACGGTGAGGACCTGCGCCCAGCGCGCGACCGGGGCACCGAGCAGCTTGCCGACGTAGGTCCCGGTGATGACGCCACCCACCACGCCCAGCCCGAGCTCGAGCCCGCCGATGGCCGGGTCGAGCACGCTGAGCGGATCCGAGCCGAACGCCTCGGGAACGGCCGCCAGCTGACCGAGGCGTCCGCCGATGACCGCGCCGGGAACCGCCCCGACCGCGATGTAGAGGAGGTCGTCGGCGCGCAGCGACGCGCGGCGGGCGAGCAGCCCGGCGATGACCAGGGTGGCGGCGATCACGAGGGCGAGCGCGACGGTCTGCCATCGAACGACGAAGCCGTCGCCGAGACGCAGAATGGGGTCGAAGTCGAACGCGATGACGGCGATCGGCACGATCCCGGCAGTGTACCCGGGCATCGCATGTCGGCTGGCCGACACCAAGGCTGTCATCCCCTGCGTGGCGCTCGGATCGATCAGGCGCGACCATGCCGGGCATCCGGTCGGTTGCGCCAAGCGCGAGTGACCGTGACTGGGGGGAAGGGATCGGCCAAGCCTGGGGGCGGTGCCGGTCAGAGTCCGACGTCCGGTCCTCGGGGGACGGGCCGGACGTCGCGACACCTGTGAGGGACAACCCGTGTCGCATCGCTCCGTCGCGCCAGCGACCCTGGAGATCACGCTCCTGGGCCGCTTCTCGATCCGTACCACCACCGGGCAGGACGTCCGGATCGTCGCCCGCCATGCGCAGGCGCTGTTCACCCTGCTCGTCCTCACCCGCCGCCCGCGGACCCGCGAGGCCATCGCGACCGACCTCTGGCCGGAGTCGATGATCACCGCGACCGGGCCGCTGCGCCAGGCGTTGTATCAGTTGCGTACCGCCCTGTCGAGCGCGGGGCTGGACCCGGACACCATGCTCGAAGGCGACGCCGAGACCCTTGGCATCCGTCCGGAAGCCATCAGCAGCCTTGACACGGACCGCTTCGAGGCCTGTATCGCAGACCCGGCGTGTCGTGCCGAGATGGCGGTCAGCCTCTATGCCGGCGATCTGGCCGAAGGGCTGGGCCACGACTGCTTCGCCGCCGAGCGCGAGCGGCTGGCCGACCGGTACGAGGACGCGCTGGCGACCGTCGCGGCGCAACGGCTGACGGCCGGGGACATCGAGGGTGCTCGCCAGGCCGCCGAGCGACTCATCGGCCGCGATCCCCTCAGGGAAGAGGCCCACGAGGTCCTGATCGCCGCACACGGCCTCATCGGCACGCGCTCGCAGGTCGTCCGCCAGTACCGGCGCGTCCGCGAGGTGCTCGCGCGCGAGCTCGCGGAGCGCCCGTTGCCGGAGACCGACGCCACCTATCGACTCGCCCTCTCCCGCACGGTCGAGCGGTCACTCGAGCGAGCGAATGCCATGGAGCGACCGTCGATCACGAGTCTCGCCGCGGTCAGCTGATCCACGGCTCCTGACCGGCGTAGCATCGGGTGATGTCCCGTGCCATCGCCCGTGTCGCGGGCGGTCCCGTCGCTGTGCTCATCCTCGTCGCGGCGTGTAGCGGCGGCGGCGCATCCGGGTTGGGAGCCACGGGGTCGACTGGCGGCCCGGCACCGAGCGCGGAGGTCTCGCTCCCGTCGTCCACCACCGATCCTGTCGTCGCCGATGCCGCGATCCGCCTGGCCGTGGATCGCTCGCAGGTGAGGATCGTCCTGGCCCGCGCCGAGACCTTCCCCGACGGCGCCCTCGGATGCCCACGGCCGGACGAGATGTATACCCAGGCCGTGGTCGAGGGGTACCACGTCATCGTGGAGGCCAACGGAACACAGCTCGACTACCGGGGCAACGAGCGGGGCCAGTTCCGGATCTGCGAGAACCCCTGACCGACGCCCCTTGAACCCTATGGGCTAGATCGGCGGCGGGATCTCGATGGTGGGGTCCGGCCGTCCGGGGCTGAAGGATGGTGCGGGTAGCGTCCTGGGCCCGCCCGACGGGTCCGGCAAAAACCAATCGGGCTGGCAGGAGAGCAGCCCCCACGCCAGCGCCGCGAACGCGACGAATCGAACCACCTTGTGAGGATACGACGAAGGCCCGCCGGGGACCGGCGGGCCTTCGTTCGAGGTGTCAGGGCGCGGCCGCGCCGCTGGGGTTACTTGTTGAGGTCGAGGACCACCCCGCCCGTGTTGCTGATGCTCTTGACGCGCACATCGACACCGTGATTCGGCACCTTGACGCTGTTCCACTCAGCCTGGTACGGGGTGTTGCCGGGCGCATCCGAAGGATGTCCCGAATTCCAGTAACTCCTGCTGTCGTCGAACACGTTGACCCCGGGCTTCGACGCGATGGTCTTCGCGACGCCGGCGACCGGGTCGTGGAGCGTGACCGCGTCGGTCCTGGTGGTCGTGAACGTCGAGTCGTACGACTGGATGCGCGGACGCATCTGCGACCCGTTCGTCCACGTCTCGATCTGCGGATGCGAGTCGACCGGCAGGATCAACCCCTCGCCCGGATGGTCGCCCACGTTGTTGTCGTGGTACGACGAGTCCCAGTACGAGATCAGAAGACCGTCCTGATACGGGAAGTGCTCGACGAGGTTCGGCGTCGCGGGGAACCCGAAGTTGTACGGGCCCACCTGGAGCGCCTTGTCGTAACCGATGTACTGGCGGTTTTCCAGGACATAGGCGTTGAAGAAGGGGGTGATGGTGGTACCGGTGGTGCGGCTGAAACCGGCGAAGGTCCAGCCTGTGTCGGTCTCGGCGCCGTCGGTCGGCAGACCCGTGATCGCCAGCTCGTCGAATCCGAAACCATCACCGACGACGGCCGGGTCGGTCTCGTAGTGGAATTGCAGCTGGACCGTCGAGTTCGCGTATGCGCTCAGGTTCGCGGTGACGTTCACCCATTGCGGGGCGCCTGAGAGGCTGTCGCAGACCTTGGGCTGACCGGACACACCAGTGATGCCAAAGCCGTTGTTCTGGCCATTCTCGTCATCGGTCGTCGATGCCGACGTCTGGATGTTCGTCCAGGAGGTGCCGCCGTTGGTCGACACCTGGAGGTACGCGTAGTCCCAGCAGGTCTCGATATGCCACTTGCCCTGGAAGGACAGGTTGATCGGACCGGCGCCGAGGGTGATCGGCTTGGTCATCGTGTTGTTCAGGTCATTGCCCGACCCGGAGTGGTAGAACCAGCTGCCGGCGTAGGGATCGCCGATATCGCTCTCGATGAGCTTGTCGGGCAGGACGACGAACATCGCCTGCGCTTTCTTGGTGTTGAATTCGGCCGGCCCGAGGTTGAAGGTACCTGACTGGTCGTGCCCGGCCACTTCGAAGTTCCTCAGGAAGCCCAACTGGAACTTCTCCCACGCGCCGAAGTGCGTCGGAGCGGATCCCAGATCCTCGCCGTTCACTGAGCCATACGAGCCCTGCGACATGATGGTCCACCAGGCCGTCGAGTTCTCGGCACCGCCGGTGTTCCCGCTCGTGTCGTAGAGGTCGGGGATGTTGAGATCGTGCGCGAACTCGTGTGCAAACACGCCCACGCCGCCGTTCTCTGGCTCGATGGTGTAGTCGCCGACCCAGTAGCTGCTCTGGCCGATGCGCAGGCCCTGGAACGGGACGAGGGTGCCGTTCACGGTCGGGCCAGTTCCCGGGGGCGATCCGGCGTTCGCGTACGAGCGGTGGCTCCATATGGCATCAGTGCCCTGGGCCCCACCACCGGTCTCCTCACCTTCGCCGGCATGGACCGACTGGAAGTGGTCGATGTAGCCGTCCGGCTCATCGAAATCGCCGTTCCCGTTGTAGTCGTAGCGGTCCCAGACATCGAACGTCGAGAGCATCGCGTCGATCTGCGCGGCGGTCTTTCCGTCGGCGACCTGGTCGGCATACCAGGCATTCGCCTGGTCCACCAGGAAGCGACCGATATCCCGGGTGCAGACGATGCTGCCGCAGTAGTTGCTGCCATAGGCGGCCGCATTGTTGGGGACCTGGACCCAGTCACTGACGTAGCCATCGACGCTGTACGCGCCGGACGACTGCTCCAGGTAGTAATTGGCCATGGACGGGTTCGTGCCCTTCGAATACAGCAGGTCGTCGTAATGCGCCTGGCTGAAGTCGTCTACCCAGATCGTCGTGTTGTCTACGTTCCGGTCAGGCTCCGGGATCTGGTTATGGAGGGGCCCGGGGGTGCCGCCATGCGGCGGGTGTGCGGGGTGGGCATTTGCCTGGTTCGGGCCGAATTCGCCGAGCAAGGTGAAGATCTGGTCTTCGCCCTCGAACGCGAGCTCGACGTACTGGCCCTTGGCCAGCTTGACGACCTTGTTCTTGCCGGTTGGCTTGGCCTCGCCCGACAGGACCTTCTCCTGGGCGGCCTGTTTGAGGGCGATCTGCTTCTTGGCAAGGACGCCGGGAAGGTTGTCGGACTTGTGCGCGCGGTTGTCCGCCTTGTCCCTCGGCTGGGCCGCGAGGGCGGTCCCGGACAGGGACAACGCGAGCGATGCTGCGATGAACAGCGTCAGTGAACGCCTGATCTTCAAGAGTCGGTGCCTCCGTGCGTGGGGGTGATAGGTGCGCAAGCGGGGCGAGCCTCGCGCAGGGAACGCGTGGCAGGGCAGGATCCAGCCGGCGTCTGAGCCTCCAACTTCAGACACGGCGATCTCGGTCCGAGGCCGGGGATGGTGCTCCCCAAGGCTCGGACGGTTGTGTAGAAGGACCCTACGCCTCGCCGTCCTGCCGGGTCAACTCGGGCGGGTCTGCCACCCTCGACAAGGCGTTGCCCGTGCGCAACATCATTCGGGCGTCCCGCGCCCGAGGACCTCCACCAGCTCCTTGACAGCGCCCGCCGAGCGATCGAATGCTGCCTGCTCATCGGCGGTCAGCTCGATCTCGAACACCCGATCCATGCCGCCGGCTCCGAGGACGACGGGCACGCCGACGAAGAGGTCGCGGGTCTTGAACTCGCCCTGGAGGAGCACGGCGCAAGGCAGCACGCGCTTGCGGTCCAGCAGGATCGCCTCGACCATCTCGAAGGCGCCGGCTGCCGGGGCGTAGTAGGCGGACCCGCTCTTGAGCAGGGCGACGATCTCGGCACCGCCATTGGCCGTGCGTTCCTCGAGCGCCGTCACGCGGTCGGGTGGGAGCAGCTCCGTGATCGGGACACCGGCCACCGTGGAGTAGCGGGAGAGCGGCACCATCGTGTCCCCGTGACCACCCAGGACGAAGGCATGGGTGTCCTCGACGCTGACACCCAGCTCCATGGCGATGAACGCCCGGAAGCGGGCCGAGTCGAGCACGCCGGCCATGCCCAGCACCCGCTCGCGCGGGAAGCCGGATGCGTCGAGCGCCACGTGGCACATCGCATCGAGCGGGTTGGTGACCACGATGAGGATCGCGTCCGGGGAGTGCCTGGCCGCCTGTTCCACGACTGAGCGGACGATCCCCGCGTTCTTCGTCAGCAGGTCGTCGCGGCTCATGCCCGGCTGCCGGGCCAGCCCCGACGTGACCACGACGATGTCGCTCCCGGCGGTATCGGCGTAGTCGTTCGTGCCCGTGATCCGGGCATCGTGACCGACGACGGGAGCCGCCTCTGCCAGGTCGAGGCCCTTGCCCTGCGGCAGCCCCTCCACGATGTCGACGAGGACGACGTCGGCCAGGCCGGCCTCGGCGACGCGCTGGGCGGTGGTGGCGCCCACGTTCCCGGCGCCGATGACGGTGACCTTGTTGCGGGTCATTGGGTCGGAGTCTCCTTCCGGGGTCTGCGGGCGGTCGATTCTATGCCCGCCTAGTCGGCGGGTCGTCGTTCGTGGTGCGCCGAGGTGGACGCTCGTCGATGGTGGCGGCGGTGCGCCGGCCGGACGATCGAGGCCGACACATCCGTATCGGAGCAACCTTGATGGCCAAGTCCACCCCCGTCGCGATCCTTGCTGTCCTGGGCGCGGTCATCGCCGTCCTAGGCCTGTTCGTCGCGGGCAACGTCGTCATGGTCGGCCTCGGCCTCGTCGCCGTGTTCGGCGCCGGCCTCCTGGACGTGCTGGCCATCCGGGCCACCCGGCCGTGAGCGATCTCCTCGTGCTCGTGGTGCTCATCGTGCTCCCGGCGGTGGTCGGCCTCGGCCCGCTCGCCATCCTCACCCTCGGCATCGCCGCCGTGTCCGATCTCGACGGGCAGGGCCTGGTCATGTCGCCCCAGCCCAGGGATGCCCGATCTCAGCCGGCGGCGACCCCGTCGTCGGTTGACGTCACGGTGGACGTCGCCGTGGACGGACCGCTCACAAGCGGCCCGCCGGCGCGGATGTCATCGGTCACGCCCTCCGCATAGGCGGCGAAGTTCGCGTCGAACATCCCTGCGAGGGCCAGCGCTTGCCGGTCGTACGCATCCTTGTCCGCCCACGTGCTGCGCGGATCCAGGAACGATGACGGCACGTCAGGGCAGGTCAGCGGGACCTCGATGCCGAAGACCGGGTCCACCCGCATCTTGACCGACCCGAGCGCGCCACCGAGCGCCGCACGGACCATGGCCCTCGTGTGGGCGATATCCATGCGCTTGCCCGTGCCGTACGGTCCGCCTGTCCAGCCGGTGTTGACGAGCCAGACCGTCGCGTCATGCGTGGCCAGGCGCTCGGTCAGCATCGCCGCGTACTCGCCCGGGTGCCGTGGCATGAACGGCGCCCCGAAGCATGCGCTGAACGTCGCGTTGGGCTCCTTGACGCCGACCTCCGTGCCCGCGAGCTTCGCGGTGTAGCCGCTGATGAAGTGGTAGGCGGCCTGGGCATGGGTCAGCCGTGAGATCGGTGGCAGCACGCCGAAGGCATCGGCCGTGAGCAGGACGACCGTCCGCGGGTGACCGGTCATGCCGGTCGGGTCGGCGTTGCCGATGAAGTGGAGGGGGTACGCCCCACGCGTGTTCTCGGTGAACCGCTCCGAGTCGAGGTCCAGCTCGCGCGTGTCCGGATCGAGGTCGACGTTCTCGAGGACCGTCCCGAAACGCCGGGTCGTCTGGAAGATGTCGGGCTCGTACATGGGCGAGAGGCGGATCGTCTTGGCGTAGCAGCCACCCTCGAAGTTGAACAGGCCCTCGGGACCCCAGCCATGCTCGTCGTCACCGATGAGGCTTCGCTCCGGGTCCGCGGACAGCGTCGTCTTGCCCGTTCCGCTGAGTCCGAAGAAGACGACCGAATCGCCCGCCCTGCCGACGTTGACCGACGAGTGCATCGGCAGGACGCCCTCATCGGGCATGAGGTAGTTCATGACCGTGAACGCCGACTTCTTGATCTCGCCGGCGTATTCCGTGCCGACGATGAGGATCTCCATCCGCTCGAGGTGGACAAGGATCGCCGTCTCGGTGCGGGTCCCTTCGGTCGCCGGGTCGGCCTTGAAGGAGGGGACGCAGATGATCGTGAAATTCGGTTCGAACCCGCCGAGTTCGTCGGCGGTCGGTCGGCGGAACAGGTTCCTGGCGAACACGCTGGCCCAGGCCGTCTCGGTGTAGACCCGCAGCCGTCGCTGGTGGGACGGATCCGCCCCGATGTGCAGGTCCTGCGCGTAGAGGTCCTTCTCGCTGCAGTACGCGACGAGCCGGGCGCGGAGGCGGTCGTAGTTCGCCTGGGTGATCGGCCGGTTGACCTCGCCCCACCAGATCTTGTCGCGGGTGGTGGGCTCGTCCACGATGAACTTGTCTTCCGGCGAGCGACCGGTGTGCTTGCCGGTGCGCACGACCAGCGGACCCTCTGCGGCGATGAGGCCCTCGCCGGCTCGGATCGCGTCCTCCACGAGCTCGGCCGATGAGCGGTTCACTCGCAGGCGGCGGCCCAGCGGCGGACGGACTCGGCCAGCGCCGGGTGTCGGCGGATGATCGGGGCGGGCGGGATGCGTGGTGGCCATCAGGCGTCGGACTCCTTGCGCGCAGGCGATCACGTCGGATCGACCGGCCGCGCGTGATGCAGGCCCGTACGGGCTCACAGGAGTCGGCTTCCACAGTCGCGTTGGGCCGGATTGTACACGTCGCGGCGGGCCCAAGTTGCGATACGGTCGCGGGAAGGTTGTGAATCAGATGTGTGGCAGATCGGCGGTCGAGGCGGCCGGGCGCCGCAAAGTTGACGGCACGGCTGGGCGCCCGTAGCATCCCCGCACAACTGAAGAGCGCTTATCAAGAGTGGCAGAGGGACCGGCCCGTTGAAGCCACGACAACCTACCGGCGCGACGCCGGCAAGGTGCCAATTCCGGGCAGGTCTCCTGCGAGATAAGGGAACTCTTCGGAGCCCCCTCGAAGCGATCAGGGTCGTCCCGTCCGTACCGGTCTCCGCGCCGCCCCCGTGTGCCAGCCCGGAGACCCCGACGATGACGACCGAGATCCTGTCACCACCCACGACGAGCACTCCCAGCGGTGCCGAGGCGCACGCCGCGCCCGCACCGTCTCCGGCCCGCCTGACCGGCATGGCGTGTCGCAACTGCGGCCTGTCCGAGCCGCTGGCGCTGGCCTACGTCTGTCCGGCCTGCTTCGGGCCGCTCGAGGTGACCTACGACATGGCCGTCGTCGGGGCCACGCTCACGCGCGAAACGATCGCACGCCGGGCGCCGGGCATCTGGCGCTACTTGGAGTTGCTCCCCGTCGACGCGGCGCCGGCGCGGGCGCTGCCGGTCGGGTCGACGCCGCTGCTCGATGCCGCGCGCCTTGCGCCGACCCTCGGCGTCGATCGACTCTGGCTGAAGGACGACACGCGCAACCCCTCACTGAGCTTCAAGGACCGGGCGGTCGCGATCGCCGCAGCCCGCGCGGTCGAGTTCGGCGTGCCGGCCCTCGCGTGCGCGTCGACCGGCAACCTCGCCGGCGCGACGGCTGCCGCAGCCGCCGCGGTCGGGCTCCCGGCGTACGTCTTCATCCCGGCCGATCTCGAGCCCGCGAAGGTCGACCACGCGCTCGCCTACGGCGCCACGGTCGTGCCCATCGAGGGCACGTACGACGACGTCAACCGCCTCTGCCTGGAGGTGGCCGACGAGACCGGCTGGGGCTTCGTGAACATCAACCTGCGGCCGTTCTACGCGGAGGGATCCAAGACCCTCGCCTATGAGATCGCCGAGGCGCTCGGCTGGCGCACGCCGGACGTGATCGTCGGACCGGTCGCGTCGGGCGCGATGTTCACGCGCGTCGCGCGCGGCTTCGAGGAACTCGCCGAGCTCGGCCTGGTCGAGCACCGCCCGATCCGGTTCGTCGGTGCACAGGCGGCCGGGTGCGCCCCCGTGGCAGCGGCCTGGGAGGCGGACACGGACGTGATCCTGCCGGTCCGCGAGCCGGACACGATCGTCCGCTCGCTGGCGATCGGCAACCCCGCCGACGGGCGCTACGCGGTCGAGGTCGCGCGTGAGAGCGACGGCTCCATCGAGGCCATCTCCGACGACGTGACGGCAGCGGCGATCCGCGACGTGGCCCGCCTGGAGGGCATCTATCCGGAAACGGCCGGCGGCGTGACCCTGGGCGCCGTCGCCGCCGCCCGGCGACGCGGCGTCATCCGCGACGGGGACGACGTCGTCGCGCTCCTGACCGGCAACGGCCTCAAGACCCCCGACGCGCGGCTGGTGGGGCTCGCGGACGGCGGCACGGCACCGGCCCGACCCGGCCAACCCGGGCTCGCCCCGATCATGCGGCCCAGCCTGTCCGCCTTCGAAGCCTGGTTGGAGGACGCGTCGTGAGCACCGTCCGCATCCCGCCGACCCTCCGGACGGCGACCGCTGGCGCGAAGCTCATCGAGGTCCCGGGCGGGACCGTCCGCGAGGTGATCGCGGGGCTGGTCGCCGCCCATCCCGGGCTCGAATCGCAGCTGATCGCCCCCGACGGCGATCTCAACCGATTCGTGAACGCGTTCCTCAACGACACCGACGTGCGTCACCTCCAGGCGCTCGACACCCCCGTCGGCGAGGCGGACACGCTGGTGCTGCTACCGGCGATGGCCGGCGGCTGATCCCGGACGGTCAGGCGCGGTCGAGGGCGGTCGCCAGGTCGGCGATGAGGTCGTCGACGCCCTCGATCCCGACCGAGAGGCGGACGAGCGCCGGATCGACCTCGAGCGGTGAGCCCGCGACGGACATGTGGGTCATCGCGGCGGGAACCTCGATCAGGGATTCCACGCCGCCGAGCGATTCGGCCAGCGTGAACAGCCGCGTTCCCTCGGCGATGACGATCGCACGCTCCGCAGCGGATTGGGGATCCCGCGCCGCCGGCAGGAACGAGACCATCCCGCCCATGCCCGGGTAGCGCACCTCGGCCACGTCCGGTCGCCCGCGCAGGAACGCGGCGATGGCAGCCGCGTTCGACTGATGGCGCTCGACCCGCAGGTGCAGGGTCCGTAGGCCCCGCAGCACGAGGAAGCAGTCCTGCGGACCGGGCACCCCGCCCATCGCGTTCTGGAGGAAGCGCAGCCGCTCCGCGACCTCGTCGTCCGAGGTGACGGCGAGACCCAGGATCGTGTCGGAGTGGCCGGCCAGGTACTTCGTCGCGGAGTGGAAGACGATGTCGGCGCCCATCGCGAGCGGCCGCTGGATGGCCGGCGATGCGAACGTGTTGTCGACGACGATCAGGGGTCGCCGGCCACCCTCGGACGCCCGGCGCTCGACCGTCGCCGCGACGGCGGCGATGTCGACGGTCTTGAGCAGTGGGTTGGTCGGGGTCTCGAACCAGACGAGCCGGGTCCGCTCCGAGAGCGCCTCCCAGAGCACGTCCGGACCGGCGGCCAGATCGACATAGGAGGTCGCGACGCCAGCCCCCTTGCGGACGCGCTCCAGGTAGCGATACGTGCCGCCGTACACGTCGTCCCCGACGACCACCTCATCGTCGGGCCCGGCGAGCTCGGCGATCGCGGCCGTCGCCGCTGATCCGGACGCGAAGGCGAACCCGTGACGACCACCCTCCAGCACGGCGATCGCGCGTTCGAGTCGCTCGCGCGTCGGGTTCTGCGATCGGGCGTATTCGTAGCCCCGGCGGGGCTTGCCGACGCCGTCCTGCTGGTAGGTCGAGGTCTGGTAGATCGGCGGCGCGACCGCCCCGGTCAGCTCGTCCGGCTCGGCGCCGGCATGGACCGCGAGGGTATCGAAGGAGTGGGCCCCATCGTCGTCGGTGTCGCGCATCACGGCCATCATGGCACCCGCGCGATCAGCTCGTGGCGACCCATCCATCGAGGTCGAACACGAGCTCTTTCCCGTCGATGTCGTCGATCTGGACACCAACCTGGCGGAAGCCGAACCGGGCCGCGATCGCCAGCGATGCGACGTTGTCGGGCGCGATGGACGCCCGGAAGTGGTGGATCCCGTGCTCGGTGGCGGCCCAGTCGAACAGCGCTCGGACGACCTCGGTCGCGATGCCCTGGCGCCGCTCCGCCGCCTCGACCCGATAGCCGATCTCGACTCGACCCGTCTCGTCGGGCGGACTGTGGAATCCACACGTCCCGACGACCCGCCGCGTCCCGTCGGCCTCGGTGCGAACGATCGCGCGCCCGAGCCATGGCTGCGCCGCCGGGTCGACCGTGAGGTCGGCGATGCGGAACTGCAGGAAGTGATCGAGCTGCTCCGGAAGGTCGGACGGGATGCCGGCGCCGATCTCGGCCGCCGCCGTCGTCAGGTCCCCGGCCAGCAACGACTGCATGAACGGCATCGACATCGAGACGAGCTCGAATCGGGGGGTGCGGATGGCTGGGATGTCGGTCACGGCGCCATGATGAGGCAGCGAACTCATCGCGAGAACGTGATACGTTCTTATCGCACGTTTCCCGATCGATCGAGGACCAGATGAGCACCGCCGCCACCCCAACTCCCGTTCACGACGCCGCTTCGGCTCCGATCCCGCCGCGGGAGCGGCTGCTCGCCTGGAAGGAGATCCTCGAGACCGCGAATCCTCCAAGGACGCGGCCGCTCGACACCGTCGGCAAGTGGCTGGTCATCACGCGGGCCGCCGTGTTCCCGATGACGATCTGGTCGGGCCTCATCGGAGGGTTGCTCGCCGTCGAGGCAAACCGCGTCGCGGGCGGCCCGCCGGTCGACTGGGGCCTCTTCGCCGTCGCCGTCGTCGGGCTGGTCCTGGCGCACGCCGCGAACAACATGATCAACGACTACTTCGACACGACGGGAGGGGTCGACACGGAGGGCTACGTCCGCGCCCTCTATGCGCCGCACCCGATCCTGTCGGGCTGGGTCACCAAGCGTCAGCTCGGGTTCGCCATCCTCGCGGTCAACACCGTCGGTGCCGCGATCATGCTGTACCTCGCGGCGGTGCGCGGGCCGCTGATCATCGTGTTCGCGTTGGCCGGGCTGTTCATCTCCGTCTTCTACGTGGCGCCGCCGATCCGGCTCAAGCACCACGGCCTGGGCGAGCCCGGCGTGTTCCTGACCTGGGGACCGCTGATGGTCGGCGGGACCTTTCTGGCGGCCACCGGGACGATCGCCCCGTGGGTGCTGCTCGTGTCCGTGCCCTATGCGTTGCTCGTGACGAGCGTGCTGTTCGGCAAGCACATCGACAAGATCGAGGCGGACGGCGCGCTCGGCGTGCGAACGCTCCCGGTGATCCTCGGCGAGGAGCGGGCGCGCGCGGTCGGTCGCTGGCTGATGATCGCCTTCTACCCGCTGACGATCCTGTCGGCGGCCGTCGGCCTCATCGGGCCGTGGGTGTTGCTCGTGGTGCTCGGCGTGCCGCGGCTGCTCGCCGTGCTCCGGACGTTCCGCGCCCCGAAGCCGGCCGCGCCACCGCCCGATTACCCGACGTGGCCGCTGTGGTTCGTCGGCTGGGCGTTCGTGCACACGCGCCGCGCGGGCGGGCTGCTGACGCTGGGCCTGCTGCTCAACGCGTTGGTGCCGATCGGGCTGCCCTGGGTCTGATCGAGCTCAATCATTCACGGAAGGCTCCCCAGGTACTGTGCATGGGATCGGATTCGGCCGTGTCTACCGTCGATCCGGCAGATGGGCGCGCATCAGCTACCGGAGCTCGGGTGGTGGGCCAGGTACTCCAGCAGGTCGAGCTTGGTGACGACGCCGGCCGGGCGCTCGCCGCGAACCGCGACGAGGGCAGACGCGTTGCCGCTCAGTAGCGCGAACGCCTCGTCGAGTGTCGCCGACGCCTCGACCAGCGGGAGGGGCGGGTCCATGATCTCGCCGACCGTGCGCTCGACGACCGTCGGGTCGCGATAGGCCCGATCGAGCAGGCCCTTCTCGCTGATCGAGCCCACGAGGCCGACGACGTCGTCGCCCTCGGGCTCCTCCGACACCGGTAGCTGGCTGATGCCGTAGGCCTGCAGGGTGGAGATGGCGTCGCCGACTCGCTCCGTCGTGCGCGCCACGACGACCGGCGGTCGGTCGGTCGCGTGGTGGCGATCGGCGAGCAGCACCGCGATCCGGGTGGCCGCCCCGGTCGTGGCCATCAGGCCGTTGATCCGCATCCACTCGTCGTTGTAGAGCTTCGAGAGGTAGTTCCGGCCGCCGTCCGGCAGCAGGACCACGACGAGCGCATCCGCCCAGGCGTCGGTGGTAATCAGATCGCGGAGCACCTCGCGGGCGGCCACCATCGCCGTGCCGCACGATCCGCCGGCGAGGATCCCCTCCTCGCGTGTCAACCGGCGCGCCATCGCGAAGGCGTCGCGGTCGCTGACGCGCACCCAGCGATCGACCACGGACGGGTCGTACGTGCCCGGCAGGAAATCCTCGCCGACCCCCTCGGTCAGGTATGGCCGCGCGGTGTCGCCCGACAGGATCGAACCCTCCGGATCGGCCCCGATGACCTGGATGGCGGGGTTGCGCTGCTTCAGCACATGTGCCGCCCCCGAGATCGTCCCGCCCGTGCCCACGCTCGCCACGAAATGGGTGATCCGTCCTTCCGTCTGGTCCCAGAGCTCCGGGCCGGTCGTCTGCTCGTGGGCCGCCGGGTTTTCCTTGTTCCAGTACTGGTCCGGCTTGAAGGCGCCCGGGATGTCGCGCGCCAGCCGGGCGGCCACGCTGTAGTAGCTCTCCGGCGACTCGGGCGAAACGTTCGTGGGGCACAGCACGACCTGGGCGCCGTACGCGCGGAGAAGCGCCTGCTTCTCGGTCGACTGCTTGTCGGCCATGACGAAGATGCAGCGGTAGCCCTTGAGTGCGGCCGCGATCGCCAGCCCGTGGCCGGTGTTGCCGCTGGTCGGCTCGATGATCGTGCCGCCTGGCTTGAGGAGGCCGTCGCGCTCGGCCGCCTCGATCATCGGCAGCCCGATCCGGTCCTTGACCGAACCGCCGGGGTTGAGCATCTCCATCTTGGCCAGGAGGAGTGGCTGGCGGTCCTGGGGGCCGAGATCCCTGGTCACCCGGCTGATCCGGACGAGCGGGGTGTTTCCCACCAGGTCGAGGATGGTCTCCGCGTATTGCATCGCGGGCGAGTATAGGCGGACCGGACCCGCGGTCAGCGGCCCGTCAGCCGTCGCGGTCGAGGCGTCCGGGTCGGAGCAGGAGCCACGTGAGCCGGCGACGAAACCGGCGCGGGTGGTCGGGGGGATCGATGGTCGTCGGGTGGAGCATCTCGACCACCGGTCCAAGGAGCGTGCCCAGCCGTTCCGTCATGATCCGGGCCGTGGTCAACTCCTCACGCGTCCCGGGCACCGGCAACGGCGCCCCGGCCCCGAGGCCCGCCAGCTCCCGCGCGGTCGTGCTGGGCAGGATGCGGGACGCGATGCGCCGACCCACGTAGAGCTCTTCGGTCCCGGCCATCGCCAGCGGCAGGATCGTCGCGTCCGTGCGGAGGGCGATGATCGCCCAGCCGGTGCGCATCGAGCCCAACCGCCCGGGCGGGCCGCTCACGGTCCCCTCGGGCATCTGGACGAAGACCGCGCCGGCGGCGAGGACGGCTCGTGCCGATGCGACGTGTGTGTCGACACCGACGCCGCCGCGCCAGACGGGCAGCAGACCACCGAGCCGACGCACCAGCGACTCGCGCCAGGGGGACGTGAACGTCGATGGGCCGCTCCCCAGGATCCAGCTGCGCGGCTCCACGGGAAGGGCATGCATCACGACGAGCGGGTCCATCCAGCCACGATGCGCGCCCGCCACGAGCAGGTAGCCGCCGGCCGGGATGTGCTCCTGCCCGGAGGTGTGGATGCGGAAGCGGAAGAGCCCGAAACAGACGAGCCGGACGAGCAGCCGGACGGCGCGGTACAGCAGCGATGCCTTGGCTTCGGGCGGTCGGCCGAGCCAGGCGAGCCCTTCCGACACGCCGCCGCGGGCCGCCGCCATCGCCTCGGGCGAGATGCGGCCTGGGGGCGGGCGCCGGCGGGCCGGCGCGGGCCGCGCCGGCCCGGGGCTGGGCGCGTCCGCCGGCCGCTCGCCACCCTCGGTCACGGGTTCGGTGTCGGGCCGGCCTCGTCGGCGGGGCGGTTCGTGGCGGAATCGCGATTCGTGTCCGCCGGAGTCATGTCGGCGTCGCGGTTCGTGTCGGCGTCCGGGGCCACGTCGGCGTCGGGGGCCGTGTGGGGTTCGGGCGCATCGGACCGGTCGGGGCCAGCGTCGGGGCCGGCCAGGTTCGCCCACGGCTCGTCGATCGGCTTCGTCATCCATGCCGCACCGAGCGCACCCCAGGTCGCCGATTGGGGATGGGGCGGTGGCCGGTCACCCATCCGGCTGGCGCGGTGACGCAGGACCAGCCCGACGACACCGACGGCGATGAACACGAGCGACACGATCTGCGCGGTCGGCACGCCGAAGAACGTCCAGTTGTCCTCGCGCAGGGTTTCCAGCGCGAACCGAGTGGCGCCGTACCAGGCGAAGAAGACCAGCAGCAGGTCACCGGGCCGCAGCCACGACCGGAGCCGGTAGCCCAGGAAGATGAGCACGACCGCCCCGACTAATCCGGAGATCGATTCGTACAGGAACAGCGGGTGGAATCGCGTGGTCTCGGGCAGGGTGTCGCAGGCGTACGCGGCGAGACGGTGTGCGCAGTCGATCGGGATGCCCCACGCCGCGTCGGTCGGCGGGCCGTACAGCTCCTGGTTGAAGTAGTTCCCCCACCGCCCGATCGCCTGCATCACGAAGAGCGCCGGCGCGACGATGTCGGCCCAACGCGTGAACGAGACGCGACGGCGTCGCGCGTACCACCACCCGGCGAGCGTGCCCGTGACGATCCCCCCGTACACGCCCAGCCCGGAGTACGGCGGCAGGACGATCTTGAGCGGGTCGTTCGCGTAAAGCGCCCACTGGTCGATCACGTGGTACAGGCGGCCACCGATGAGGGCGGCGATCGCCACGATGACGATCCCGTTGCCGACGACGTCGGGGTCCTCGCCGGCCGCCCGCGCGAGCCGGACCAGGACGACGTAGGCGACGGCGAGCCCGATGGCGTAGCACAGCCCGTACCAGCCGACGTCGATGGGTCCGAGCTGGAAGGCGATGGGATCGGGCGGCATGTCGAACATCCGCGGAGTGTAGCCGCCGACGGCTGCCCGGCCGATCCGTCCCTATACTCAGCCACGGTGAACGCCGAGTTCAACTGGTGGGTGCTCATGGTCGGGCTCGTCGCGGGCGCGGGGCTGGTCTGGTTCGTGTTCGCCGATCAGCGCCGGCGCGACGTCGACATCGACACCGAGGAACGTGCGCGCGAGGCGCTCTGGCTATCGGCCAGCCTCGAGGACGAAGGACATCACGTCCCGCCCGAGACGGCAGAGCGATTGCTGGCCCTCCACCGGGCCTACCTGGAGGCGCCGCCGCCCGATGATCCGCCGCCGCCAGACGGCTCGGTCTCAGAGCTCGCCGGCGATGACCGGCGGCGCGTCGATCGCGGGGCTGTCGAGATCGGCGAGTGACACGCCGAACCACGTCCCCGGCGTCGCGCCCCTGATCGCGGGCGTGTCGCCCACCCAGAACGCGAGCTCGTCACCGAAGAACATCCGCCCCACGTTCTCCCGCTTCCCGGCCAGCTCCACCCAACAGCGGTATTCCTTGCCCGCCGGTGGTCGGTCCAGGCCCCTGGCCACGACGACGAGCTCCGTCGTCGCCGCCGAGAACAGGAGCGACCCGGAGCTGGCACCGCCGGTCGCGGCCAGGGTCACCCGCTCGTGGTCGGGCTGGGCGCTGATCTCGATGGTTGCGCTCGTCACCGCCTCGAGCCCTCGGATCGCCCGCTCCTGGTCGGCCACCCGCTGAGCGGTGCCCTGGGCGACGAACAACGACAGGCCCGCCACCGTGAGCGCGACGACCGCGGCCAGCCCGGCGACCCACGGAAGCAGGCGCCCGGAGCCCTGGCGAGCCGCCGGAGCGGATCCCGCGTGCCCGGACCCGGGTTCGCCGGCGGTCGCGACGGCCGCGGCGGCCTCGCCCCGGAGCACGCCGTACTCGCGGACGAAGGCGAGGGTCCGATCCCGCAACTCGGGCGCCGGTGTGGTCCGAACGACGTCGCGCAGCAGGGGCGCGGCCCGGCCGAGGCGCTGGAATTCACGGGAACACGCCTCGCAGCCCGCGAGGTGACCGGCGATCGCGGCCGCGATCGCCGTGTCGCCGGCCATCAGCCGATCGAGCCCGTCGGGCTCGACGGCCGCCAGCTCCAGCTGCTCGAGGACGTCGTCGTGATCCATCTCGCTCCGTGTGCCGTTCAGCGATCCGGTCCGGCCATCGGGGCCGGCGCCAGGTGGCGAGTGAATTCGGGGCCCACCCCGCTACCGAGGACCCCCCGCAGCCGCAGGAGCGCCCGCCGGGTCCGTGTCTTGACCGTGCCGAGCGGCCAACCGAGTCGGGCGGCGATCTCGGTCTGCGACAGGTCTTCTCCGTAGGCCAGGACGATCACCACCCGTTCCGCCTCGGGCATCTCGGCGAGTGCCGCCTGCAGCGCCCGGCGTAGCTCGTGCAACGCGACTTCCATTTCCGGCGACTTCACGGGCGCGGAACCGGCGACGATGGCGCCGCTCGCCAGGACTCGCTCGAGCGCGTCGGCGTCCGGCTCCTCGCCGCCACCGAACGCCGAACCCGATGCCGCGGCAGATGACAAGGGCACCAGCCGCGGCCGTCGGCCGGCCGCACGAAGTCGGTCGACCGTCCGATTGCGCGCGATGGTATGCAGCCAGGCCGCGAGCGACCCGACCGTCGGATCGAATGTCTCCGCGCGGTTCCAGAGCGCCAGGAACGTCTCCTGTACGACTTCTTCGGCGAGTCCCCGGTCAGTCGTGAGTCGATAGGCCGCTGCGAAGACCGCATCGGCATGACGGTCATAGAGCTCGGCCAGGGCGTCGTGCGATCCCGCCGCGACCTCGAGGACGAGCGCGACATCGATGCCCGGACCCTGACCGTTCCCTGTCATCGGATACGTCCGGGGGCGGCTCGGCGGTTTCGGATCGGCGTGGTCACCACGCACCGGCCGCCCGATGCTTGACGACCGGCAACGTGCCGGCCGGCAGGTGCGCCTCCAGGCAGATCACGCCATCCGGCCCGACGACGGCATCGTGGGCCGTCCCCGCCGGAAGCTCCAGGCGATCGCCCGTGCCCAGATCGGCCCGTTCCTCCCCCAGACCGAACGTGATCGAACCCGACGAGACCACGATGACCTTGTCGTAGGCGTGATCGTGTGCGGAGTATCGGTCGCCCGCGTCGTTCGACCAAGCCCCCGGGTCCAGGCCCTCCCCCACCAGCCGCTCGCGCAGTGCCGTCGCGTCGCCCATCAGATCAGACCCCGATGCCCACGCCGATGATCGAGCCGATCAGGAACGTGATCGTAGCGGCACCCAGGCCGATGCCGAGCTGACGCAGCCCGCTGAACACGAGGCCGCGGCCGGTCAGCACGCTAACCCCGGCACCGACGGCGAACAGCGCGGCGAGGCTCGCAGCCAGGCTGATCACGGTGATCAGCTGTCCACCGCCGAACAGGAACGGGATGACCGGCACCGACGCCCCCACGGCGAACGAGATCATCGAGCCGATGGCCGCGCCCCACGGCGAGCCGAGCTCGTCCGGATCGAGGCCGAGCTCCTCCCGAACCAGGATGTCGAGCGCTGCGTCGGGATCCTGGAAGAGGCGGTGGGCGATGCGGGCCGCCTCGTCACGCGCGAACCCCTTGGCACGGTAGGCCGCGGCGAGCTCGGCCTCCTCCTCCTCGGGCATCGCCTCCATCTCGGCGCGCTCGAGGGCGATCTGGCGCTCGAACAGCTCGCGCTGGCTCTGCATGCTGATGTACTCGCCGGCAGCCATGCTGAAGGCGCCGGCCAGCAGGCCGGCGATGCCGGCCAGGATGACGAAGCTGGGATCGGCCGCCGACGCGCCGGCGACACCCATGACCAGCGACAGGTTGCTCACGAGCCCGTCGCTGACGCCGAAGATGACGGCCCGCAGCGTGCCGGATCTGGCGCTTGTTCGGTGCCACGTCTCGCGCCGGCCGATGTCGGCGGCCGACCTCGCTCGCCGAGCGGCGCCGACCCCGTCGCGGTCCACCGCGATCGCGCTGCCCGTCGCCAGGCGCTCCCAGATCTGGGCGTGCTCGCGCTCGTCCGCGGCGATCGATTCGACCTCTGGGGACGCGCCCTGGGCGACGTAGGCGTCCTCTTCGTCCCCCTCGAGGGCCTTGACCAGGTCCGCGACCGACCGTGTCCCGAACAGCCGAGCGACCAGCATGATGAAGCGCACCCGCGGCCGCGGACCGTCCTGTGGCGGCACCGTCGCGCCGAACTCGGTCAGCTTGCGGGCCCAGATCTCGGCATGTCGTCGTTCGTTCCCCGCGATCCGGCGGAACGCCTCGGCCCGCGTCGGGTCCTTCTCGATATCCGCGAGCGAGTCGTACAGGACGATCGCGTCGCGTTCGAGCTTCAGGTTCTCGAGGCTTGTCGCGAGATCGATGGGCGCCACGCGGCGCATCGTACCCGTGCGCGCGCGTTCTGGCGGCGATGCGACCGGGCGCACGGGGAGCTGGCCCGCCGCCTAGACTCGCGGTCTCATGGAGCCCGTCATGACCCGGTACCTGTCTGCGGCTGACGTGACCGCGGCGATGCCGCCGGTCGAGGAACGGCTGGCCCTGGCCGAGCGGACGATGACCGCCCTCGTCGCCGATGCTGAGCTGCCGCCGAAGATCGGCGTCCATCCGCGCCCGCCGGGATCGTTCGCCCACGCGATGCCGGCTGCGTTGCGCGACCCGCGCGGCGACGATCTCCTCGGCATGAAATGGGTGGCGGGGTTTCCGGACAACCGGGCGAGCGGCCTCCCGGCGATCCACGCGATCGTGATCCTGACCGATCCCTCGAGCGGGGTGCCCACGGCCATCCTCGACGGTGGTCCGATCACGGCACAGCGGACCGCGGCGGTGTCGGGGGTCGCCCTGGCCCGGTTCGGTCCGGGCGGGCTCGATCGCGCCCCACGGGCGGCGATCATCGGGGCGGGCGTCCAGGGCCGCAGCCACCTCGATGTACTCGGCCATGTGCTCCCAGGCGTGGCGCTCGCCATCCACGACCGCCATCCCGATCGTGCCGCCGCGCTGGCACGAACCGCCCAGGACACGCTGGGGATCGCGACCGCGAACACGTCGAGCTCCGCCCGCGACGCCACCCGGGACGCCGACGTCGTCATCACCGCGGTCTCGTTCACGGGCCCCGAGCGTCGCCAGACCATGACCGGCGACTGGCTGGCTCCGGACGCCCTCGTGATCCCGGTCGACTACGCGACCATGTGCGCGGCCGACGTCGCCCGCGACGCAGCGCTGTTCCTCGTGGACGACCGCGGGCAATTCGTCGCGAACCGGGAGGCCGGGCAGTTCGACGGCTACCCTGACCCGACCGCGACGCTCGGCGAGGCGATCCTCGGCGGCACGGCCCGGCCGGCCGGCGGGCGTGTCGTCGTCACCCACCTCGGTGTCGGGCTGGCCGACGTGATCTTCGCCGACGCCATCGTCCGGCGAGCCGAGGCAGCCGGACTGGGCACGGCGCTCGCGGGGTGACGGCACGGGAGGGGCAGGTGCGGTTCGCGAAACGGCTGGTGGTCGTGCTGCTGGTCGTCATCGTCGTCGGCCTCGCGGCTGGAGCCGGGGCCGTGGTCTGGATCACGGGCCGGGCGACGCCCCAGACCACTGGCACGCTTCGTGTCCCCGGTCTCGATGCCGCCGTGACCGTCGACCGCGACGTCCACGGCATCGCCCACATCACCGCGACCACGCCGCACGACCTGTTCCTCGCCCAGGGCTTCGTCCATGCCCAGGAACGGATGTGGCAGATGGAGGTGTGGCGAAGGATCTCCGCCGGGCGGCTGTCCGAGGTCTTCGGTGTGGGATCGCTGGACGACGACCGGTTCATCCGGACCCTCGGCTGGCGGGGGGCCGCGGAACGGGATCTCCCCGCGTTGTCGGCCGGCGCGCGCGACATCCTCGACGCCTACGTCGCGGGGGTGAACGCCTGGCTCGACACCCATCGCGGCGACCTCGGTCTCGCGTTCGTCGTCACCGGTATCGAGCCCGAGCCCTGGACCGTCCTGGACACGCTGACCTGGGGCAAGGTCCAGGCCTGGAACCTCGGCGGCAACATGGACAGCGAGCTGTTCCGATTCCTCGCCGATGCGCGGCTCGGTGACCCCGGGCGGACTGACGAATTGTTTGCGACGCGTGAGTTCGGGCCGGTGATCGTCCCGTCGCCGGACGTCGAGCCCATCGGGGCGAGCGGAGAGCCGAACGTGGGCCGCGCCACCGTGCCCCGCCCGGCAAACACGCCGGAGCCCGGTCCGCCGAGGGCAGCGACGCTGTCGCTGACCGACGCAGACGCCGCCGCCTGGCGAGACGTCGCGGCCATCGGCGACGACCTCCTTCGACTGGCCGGTCTGGACGGCGCTGGCGGTGGGCTGGCGTCGGACCACGGCATCGGCTCCAATGAGTGGGTCGTCGGGCCATCGATGTCGTCGACCGGCGGCGCCTTGCTGGCCAACGACCCGCATCTCGGCATCTCGATGCCGTCGATCTGGTTCGTGAACGGACTGCACTGCGCGACGGTCGGCGAGGAGTGTCCGTTCGACGTCGCCGGCGTCAGCTTCCCGGGCGTGCCCGGCGTCGTCCTGGGCCACAATGCGCGGATCGCGTGGGGCGCGACGAACGCCGACCCGGACGTCCAGGACCTCGTGATCGAGCGGCTGGATCCGACCGATCAGAGCCGCTACGTCGGCCCGGACGGCAGCGCGTTGCCGTTCACGACCCGGACCGAGGAGATCCGCGTGTCCGACGGGGATCCGGTCAGCATCGTGGTCCGCGAGACCGTGCACGGACCGATCCTCAACGACGTCGACGAGCGACTGGCGGACGCCCCGCTCATGGCGCTTCGCTGGTCGGCGATCCATCCAGCCGCCGCACCCGATCGCACCTACGAGGCCATCCTGGGGCTCAACACGGCCGCCAGCTTCGACGAGTTCCGTGCGGCGCTTTCGCTGTACGGCGCGCCGTCCCAGAACTTCGTCTATGCCGATGTCGACGGCCACATCGGCTATCAGCTACCGGGCTACCTGCCCGTGCGCTCCGATCCGGACGATCGCGGCGATCGGCCGGTCGACGGCTCCACCGGCAACGGGGAGTGGCTCGACCCTGTCCCGTACGAGGAGCTGCCGTGGGCGCTCGATCCGGTCGACGGCGTGATCGTGACCGCCAACAACGCGGTCGTGGACGACGGGTACCCGCACTTCCTCGGGCGGGAGTGGGACCCCGGGTATCGAGCCGACCGCATCATCGATCTCGTCAATGACTACGGGCAGGACGGCCTGACGGTGGAGGAGATGCGCCGCATCCAGAACGACACGTCGCCACCCCGCGCGGAGGGCGTCGTCCTGTGGCTGGACGAGGCCCTGCCTCCCACGCCCGATGGCATCACCATCGCCGACCGGATCGCGACCTGGGATGGGCGTTGCGATCTCGACAGCTATGGGTGCGCCGCGTACATGGCCTGGGAATACCGAGTCCTGCGCGACCTGTTCGACGACGAGCTCGGGCCGCTGGCACGCGACTACGTCGGCAGCCCATGGAGCTGGGTCGCCCTCGAGCAGCTCATCCAGGATCCCGGGTCGCCCTGGTGGGACGACACGAGCACGCCGGCCGTCGAGACCGCCGACGAGATCGCCCTGCGGGCGATGGACGAGGCCGGGGCCGAGCTACGCGCCGCCCTCGGGGACCCGGACCTGTGGGACTGGGGGCGGCTGCACACCGCCACATTCAGGGAGGCGACGATCGGGACGGGCAGCGGGATCGGGCCGTTGGAGTGGTACTTCAACGAGGGACCGGTCTCCGTCCCTGGCGCGGCGGGCACGATCAACAACTCGTACTACCGCCTGGAACGCGCCTACCCGGACCCCCTGGACCCCGAGTCTCAGCCGCTCGCGATCGATCAGCTGTTCACGGTCACCAACCTGCCGTCGTACCGGCTGGTCGTGGACCTCACGGACCTGGACGGGGCGCGCATCGTCATCACCACCGGCCAGTCGGGCCACCCGTTCGCGGGCCATTACAACGACCAGATCGACGCCTGGCGCAACGGGGACACGATCCCGTTGCCATTCAGCCGGGAGGCCGTTGCCGCGGCGTCGACCGCCCGACTGACGCTCGCCCCATGAGCCCGCCGGGCGCGGACGTCGTGGTCATCGGGGCCGGCACGATGGGTGCCTGGACCGCCCTTCGATCGCGGCGGGCCGGCTGGACGACGACGCTCATCGACGCCTTCGGTGCCGGCCACCCGCGCGCCACGTCCGGGGACGAGACACGCATCCTGCGCGCGGCGCATGGGGCTGACACCTTCTACACGCGCTGGTCCCGCGAGGCACGGTCGGCCTGGCAGGCGTTCGAGGCCGAGGTCGGCGAGCGGTTCTTCGTCCAGGTTGGGATGCTGTGGTTCGCCCGTCGCGAGGACGGGTTCGAGGGGCACTCGCTTGCGGCGCTGACCTCGCTCGACATCCCGGTGCGGCGCCTATCGCCGGCGGATCTCGCCGACGGCTGGCCCCAGATCGCGACCGACGACCTGGCCTTCGCCGTGTACGAACCGGATGCGGGTCTCCTCATGGCACGCAACGGCGTGGCCGCCGTGGCCCGGACATTCGCCCGCGACGGCGGCCGGTTCGAGCTCGGGTGGGCGGTCCCTGGCGCCACGGACGGTCGGCGCCTCGTCGACGTCGTCACCGGCGACGGCACGCGCTATCCCGGCGGCACGTTCGTGTTCGCGGCCGGGCCCTGGTTGCCGCGTCTCTTCCCCGACGTCGCGGGCGCGCTCATCCGCGTGACCAAGCAGGACGTCATGTTCTTCGGGCCGCCGCCCGGCGATGGCCGGTTCAACGCGGAGTGGCTTCCGTGCTGGGTCGACTACGAGGCCGCGACGTACGGCCTGCCGGCGATCGCCGGTCGCGGCATGAAGCTCGCGCCGGACCGCTACGGCCCGCTGTTCGACCCGACCGATGGCGACCGCCAGGTGGATCCCGAGTCGGTCCGGCTGGCGCGGCGCTACCTCGCCCGCCGATTCCCGGCGATGGCCGGCGCACCGGTCGTCGAGACCCGGGTCTGCCAGTACGAGACGACGCCCGACACCGACTTCGTGATCGATCGCCATCCCGACTTCGACAATGTCTGGCTGGTCGGGGGCGGTTCCGGCCATGGGTTCAAGCACGGACCCGTCATCGGGAGCTATGTGGTGTCGCGCATCGCCGGGGCACCGGCGGGCTCCGACGAGGATCGCTTCTCGATCAGCAGGGTCCGCGAGTTCCGCCAGAACCTGCGCACCGGCGCGGAGAGCCCGCTCGAGGGCTAGAGCGTCAAGGGACCGGTGAAGTCCTTGCGCAGGTTCATCGAGAACGGTGAGCGGATCGTCGCCTCCGGGAACAACACGGCGTCCTCACCGGGCTCCGTGATCCATTCCACGAGGTGGCGGTTCACGATGATCGTCCCGAGGTCTCGGGCGACGACGGTCCCCGCCACGCTGTAGGCCATCGTCACACCGGTGAACGGGATCATCGGCTCGCGCTGCAGGACGTTGCGCATGGGGTCGTGGCCCGGCGGGATGTGCAGGCGGCCCAGGATGATGTACGGCCCGATCGACAGCTGCATGCGCGCTTCCTCGAGCGAGACCCGCTGCTTCTCGTCGCCGCGCGGGCCCGTACCGGCCACGGCGAGGAGGTCGTTGCGCTCCACGCTGACCGAGTCCTGGGCCACGATGTGGCCGTCGTCGAGGCTCTGGAATTCGACCTTGTGGAGACGGAACCGCTCCTGGCCGTTGAGGAAATCGGTCAGGCGCTCGCCGAACATCGTGATCTTGCCGGAGATGGTGCAATCGCCCGCGAAGCCCTGGAACTCGACACCCTGCATGATGGCCCGACCGTACGTCGGGGGGCGCTGACGCGCCACAGAACCTTGGTACGGGCCGGTACCAATCAGCGGGGTCGCGGCTGTGCTTCGGGTCGCTGATGGTGATGCACACGGAGCGCGACAGCGGCGACGGTCACTCGCCGATGCACCTCCGCTGCATCAAACCGTGAGGACCGGTAACCCGGTTGCGCGGGCGACGATCACGGCCTTGCCGTCGGCGACGGACGCGAGTTCCCGACGGGACGATGCGCCCCCCAGCCGCGATCCGGCGACCCCCGATGCCGCCGAGGTGCATCGCCTAGAAAAGTGTCTGGCCGAGGCCGGGCATGTGCATCAACGACGCCGCCGCCCGAGGAGCGGCCGCCGCCCGAGGAGCGGCCGGCACGCCGCTCGTGGACCGGCGCTACTCGCTGATCTCGAGCGGCCCGTCCGGGACCTCGATGAGGATCCGGCCGTCCTCGACCACCACAGGGTAGACGGCCAGCGGCTCCTCGGCGGGCGGGTCGAGCGGCTCACCGCTCACGAGGTCGAAGCGCGACAGGTGCAGCGCGCAGGTCAGCGTGCCGTTCGTCAAGAAGCCCTTGTCGAGCTCGAAGTACTCGTGCGAGCAGACGCCCTGGACCGCGGTGAGCTCTCCGCCGATGTTGATGACCAGGACCTGGTCGGTGCCGTCGACCCAGGCCATCTTCATCTCGCCGTCGCCGACCTCGTCGACGCCCAGGAGGTCGATCCGCCTCATCGCTGGCCACCGGACGAGGGGCGGAGCGAGCAACGTTGTGGAGGCATCAGGCGGCGGCGGCGCCCGTCGCGCCGTCCGTGCCGGCAGTCCACTTGGCCTCGAGCAACTCGCGCAGCCGAGCCTGCGCGGACGCGAGCGGGACGCGCGCGACGACCGGCTCGAGGTAGCCGAGCACGATGAACTTGCGCGCCTCGTCGGGCGGGATCCCGCGCGATTCGAGGTAGAAGAGCTGCAGCTCGTCGACCGGCCCGACCGAGCTCGAGTGCATCGCCCGGCGGCAGTCCGGCTGGTCGATCTCGAGCGACGGGATAGCGACGGAGCGAGCCGCCTTCGAGAGGTTCATGCCGAACTCGCCCAGGAAGCTGTCCGTCCCGATGGCGCTCTTTTCGATCGTGATGAGACCCTTGAGATAGGTTCGCGCCTTCTCGAGCAGGGCCGCCTTCGACAACAGGTCGCCGGTCGTGTCGCGGCCGATGTGCGTCGTGAACGACGTGAGGTCGAACAGCTGCTCCTCGGCGCCGAACACGATCTCGACCTGCTCGACCGAGCTTCGGTCACCGACCAATCGGTTCTCGACGCGGCTGCGGACGAGCCGACCGCCCAGCTGCGCGAGCGCCCATTGGAGCGTGGCGCCCTCGCCGATGGTCGCGTGCCGATGCTGGAAGGCGACCGTGTTCCCGTCGAGCTCCTGGAGGCTCGCGACCTGGAGCGAGGCCCCAGCCCCCAGGGTCACCTCGGTCGTGCCCGCGAAGAACGCCTGGCCGCCGGTCGAGGAGCCGGCGCCGTCGGACGCCACGAGCTCTTCCACGATCGATGCCTCCGCGCCGTCCCCGAGCCGGATGAGGGTCCGGGTCAGCAGCGCGCGGTCCGCTGCCCCGACCGCCCAGCGCACGATGATCGGCTTGGCCAGCCGGACACCGGCCGGCACGTCGACGAGGACGCCCTGCGACCACAGGGCCCGGGTGACCTGGGCGAACTTGTCGTCCGCGGGCAGCGACGGGCCGCCCTCGATCAGGTCGCGGATGGCCTCCACGTCGTCGAGCAGGGAGCGGATCGCGACGCCGGCCTCGTGGGCCGCATCGGAGACTCCGGCGGTGGTCACTCGGCCCTCGCTGATCTCGATGAGACCGTCGGCGTCGTCGGGGAGCGTGCCCACACCGCGTTCCGTGCCGTGATCGGTCACGAATTCGACTGCTTCCAGCTTCGCGGCGCGCAGGTCGATGTACGGCGTGTAGAGGAGGTTGGACTCACCCGGCAAGGTTGCCCAGACGGCGAACGCCTCGCGACGGTCGGCCGCCAGCCAGTCGGGCGAATCGGCGAGCGCGTTCGCCAGCGCGCTCTCGTCGACCGGCAGCGAGAGCTCGTCGAGGGCCCGGCGCGCCGGCCTCGGTGAGGCCGGGGCGGTCATCCGAGCGACCCCTCCATCTCCAGCTTCACGAGCCGGTTGAACTCGATGGCGTACTCCATCGGCAGTTCCTTGGTGAAGACCTCCAGGAAGCCCTGCACGATGAGGTTGGTCGCTTCGTTCTCCGTGAGCCCGCGGGCCATCAGGTAGAAGACCTGGTCGGCCGAGACCTTCCCGACGGTGGCCTCGTGGCTCATCGTGGTGTCGTCTTCCTGGATGTCGATGTACGGGTAGGTATCGCTCCGGCTCTGGTCATCGAGCATGAGCGCATCGCAGCGGACGCTGGCCACGACGTTCGTCGCGCCCGGGGCGACCTTGAGCTGGCCGCGATACGTCGCCCGGCCGCCGTCCTTCGACACCGACTTGCTGACGATCCGCGAGCGGGTGTTCGGAGCGAGGTGGATCGCCTTGGCGCCCGTGTCCTGGTGCTGCCCCTTACCAGCGACCGCGACCGAGATGATGTCGGCGGTCGCGCCCTCACCGCGAAGGTAGATCGCGGGGAATTTCACGGTCTTGCGGGAGCCGGTATTCGCGTCGATCCACTCGACCGTCGAGTTCGTGTGCGCATGCGCGCGCTTGGTCACGAGGTTGTACACGTCGTTCGACCAGTTCTGGATGGTCGTGTAGCGGACCTTGGAGCCCGGCAGCGCGACGACCTCCACGACCGCCGCGTGGAGTGAGTCGGTCGCGTAGATCGGCGCCGTGCAGCCCTCGATGTAGTGGACCTTGGCGCCCTCGTCCACGACGATCAGCGTGCGCTCGAACTGACCGGTGTTCTCGCCGTTGATCCGGAAGTAGGCCTGCAGCGGGAGCGGGACCTCGACGCCCTTGGGGACGTACACGAACGAGCCACCCGACCAGACCGCGCTGTTGAGTGCCGCGAACTTGTTGTCCTCGGGCGGGACGATCGTGCCGAAGTGCTTTCGGAAGATGTCCGGGTATTCCTTGAGCGCCTGGTCGGTGCCCATGAACACGACGCCGATCTTCGTCAGCTCCTCACGAACGCTGTGATAGACGACCTCGGAGTCGTACTGCGCGCCGACGCCGGCCAGGAACTTGCGCTCCGCCTCGGGGATCCCGAGCTTCTCGAACGTCGCCTTGATCTGCTCCGGAACGTCGTCCCACGACTTCTCCTCGCGCTCGGACGGCTTTCGGTAGTAGACGATCTTGTCGAAGTCGATCTTGTCGAGGCCGTCGGTCCAGGTCGGCATGGGGCGCTTGAGGAAGTGCTCGTAGGCGCGCAGCCGGAACTGGAGCATCCAGTCGGGCTCTTCCTTGAAGCCGCTGATCTCCTCGACGGTCTCGCGCGTCAAGCCGCGCTTGGTCTCGCGCAAGTAGGCGATGTCGTCGTGGAAGGCGAACTGGTCGCGCTGGTCGGTGACGATCTCGCGGGTTGCGGTCATTCGATCCTCGGTCCTCGTCGGATGCGGCGTCCATGCGCCGGGGGACGGCCGTCCTCAGCCGCTCAGTAATTCCGACCTAGATTATCGGGATTAGTGCTCGAAGCGTCAACGAGGACCCCTGTTCCGCCCGCTCGAGCACGAAGACACCGCCCCGAAGGCGGGGCGGTGTCGAAGGGGTGGAAGCGGCTGGGCGAGGCGTGTACCGGTCAGGTGCGGGCCGGCTCGTCGCTCGTGCTCTGGTTCGTGCGCTTGCCATTGGTCTTGCCGAAGCCGTCAGGCGTGTCGCTCGGAGGCTCGGCGAACGGGCTGTTCGCGTCGTTCGTCGAGTCGGCAAAGGCCGACGACATGACCGGCGCCGGGACCGCGGCGTCGAACGCGTGCGGCTCGTCCTCGTCCCACGCGGCGCGCCGCTCGGCCATCTTGTCCTGGATCTGCTGCGCGGCCAGCCGGATGCGGGCCTTGATGCTCGGGGAATTGGCAAGCGCCCAGCCGACGAGGCCGAGCGTGACCGCACCGGCGATGATGAACGGCAGGCGCGACGGTCGCTTCACGAGACCGGCGTCCTGGGCCGCGGACTTGGCGTTCTTCGCGATGTGCTTGCGCGCCTCGCGAAGGTCCTTCCCGGCGTCGCGGATCTCCTTGGCGACATCGATGTTCGGCATCTCGAACTTCGACGGATCGACCTTGGAGAGATCCATGCGCGGGACCTCGAGATCCTTCCGGAATTCGTTCAGGTCCTTGCGGACCTCGACCAGCTCCTTGCGGGCCTCGCCAAGGGCCTTGGCGATGTCGTCACGGGACATCTCGGGCAGCCGCAACTCGGGCAGTCGCTCTCTCAGGTGTAGCTCAGGCATCGCTCGCCCTCCTGCGTTCGGGTGTGGAGGGTCAGGGTACGCCGTGTGGCCTTTCGCGCCCGCAGGCCACTACGCGCGCCGGGTTGCGTCCACGTGACGGCTGGCCCGGAAGGGTCGAGCGATCGGATGCGTGGGTCAGGTCTTGATCCGCAGCGTCGCCCACGCTCCCCAGTTGCCGGCCTTGTCACGCGAGCGGACCCGGACGTCGTAGGTGCTGTTGCGGCTCCACTCCTTGGCCATCGTGGTCGACGTCGTGACCGGGTAACTGACCCACGAGCCGCCGTTGCGGCGGCGCTGGACCTGGAAGTACCGGAAGCCGGACGTCAGGACCTGCAGCCGGGTATCGCCCCCCGCCCACTTGACCCAGACCCGGACGTATCGACTGCTGAGGGTTCGCTGCGCCGTCTGGAGGACCTTCGACCAGGCGCCCGTGCGGTCGGGTCCCTTCATGTACACGCCGGCCCAGTAACGCTTGCCGGAGGGTGCGATCGCGAGCCCGAACCCCACGTAGTTGTAGCCCTTCGACATGACGATGGCCTTGTGACTTGGCGAGCCCATCCAGCCCTTGACCGCGAAGGCCGCCGAGTAATCGAGTGCCGCCGCGGTGTTCCACGCGATGATCTCGCCCGCCCCGTACCACGTGATGTCGGCGCCGGCGATCATGTCGAACACGTCCGTGCCGTTGGACTGGGTGTGGCTGAACCGGCCCGTATTGGCCATGTACACGGCCCGGTCACCCGCGAGCTCGGCCAGCCGGCTGTCCCATCGGAGCGGCACGAGACCGGCCGCGGTCCGACGACGATTCGTCAAGGTCAGCACCGACTTCTCGGCCGTGGCCACGGCCGCATCTGACGGGGAGCTGTCGGCGGCGACGGATGCGGGGACGAGGCCCGCCAGCAGGAGGAGGGCCAGGGCAAGTGGACGGAGACGGCGGGCAGGGGATGGCATGCCCCGACTGTCGTCGCATGGTCGCGCGGCCGATACGAACCAGCTGTCCCAAGGGTGCGGGGCGGATGGTCATGGTCCGGACCGCACCCCTGTCCCACGGACCGCCCGCCTCTGCATCCGTGCGCACCGGTCGTCTCACCGCCGGCACCGGAGGGCTCCTCCGACGATGTGGGACCATGGCGCATCCGAGCAACAGCACAGACAAGGAGTCGTCATGTCCGCCATCCGTCGGGCCGAGGTCACATGGTCGGGCGATCTGACGTCCGGCAGCGGCACGGTCAGCGCCATCTCGAGCGGGGCGTTCGACTCGTTGCCGGTCAGCTGGGCCGCCCGGACGGAGTCGTCCGACGGCAAGACCAGCCCCGAGGAGCTCGTAGCCGCAGCCCACGCGTCATGTTTTGCGATGGCCTTTTCCGGTGGGCTCGGGCGAGCCGGGACGCCGCCCGAGCGCCTGGATGTCTCCGCCGAGGTCACCTTCGACAAGCTCGACGCCGGCTGGCGGGTCGTCTCGAGCGCGCTGGCGGTGCGCGGCGTCGTGCCGGGCATGTCGGCCGAGGACTTCGTCGCCGCGGCCGAGGCGGCAAAGGACGGCTGCCCGATCAGCCAGGCGCTCAAGGGCAACGTCGAGCTGAGCGTGGACGCCACCCTGGAGAGTTGACCGCGGCCCGCGGTCGGCCGGGGCCTAGCCCACGGTCAGCAGTCGACGCGGGTTGGCGACCGTCATCGTCTCGATCTCAGCCGGACTGACGCCCGCCTCTCTGAGGCGCGGCAGGAACGACCGGAGGAGGTAGGTGTAGCCATTGCCTTCGTAGCGGGTCAGCTGCGAGTCGTGGCACACGTCCTGGGACAGCAGGATCCGCTCGGCGTGACCGCGGGCGAGGAGCTCGCACAGCAACGCCACTGCGCCGGCCTCGCCATGTCGCTCCGCGGGCGTGAACGACATCCCGAGGAAGTCGAACTCGACGCTCGCGCCGCGCTCGACGATCGCCAGGTGGTAGTCGAGCTGCGGGTACGAGTCCGCATGACCGATGACGACCCGCGTCGGGTCCGCGCCCTCGTCCTCGAAGATCCTGAGCTGGTCGAGCCCGACCGGCGACAGGACGGCGTGGGTCGTGATCGCCAGACCGGTCCGTTTGGCGGCTCGAGCGGCGGCGCGGTGGACGCGTTCCTCCATGGCGGAGACCCAGGGCTTGTCCGTGCCGATCTCGCCGATGATCCCGGGTCGGGTGCCGGTCTCCCCCACCCCGACGGCCGCCTCTCGCACGAGCTCATCTGCCAGGTCGTCCACGGTCCGGCGATCGATGCGCACCTCCGCCGGGTAGTACGCGCCGCGATACCAGCCACAGCCCATCACGATGTGGAGCCCGCTCGCGCGCGCGATGCCCGCCAGCCAGCCGGGATCGCGCCCGACGCCGGGCAGCGTCAGATCCACCAGGCCGCTGCCACCAGACGCCTTGTATGCAGCCAGCTCCTCGAGGATCAGCGGCTCGTCCCGCGCCAGCTGCCAGTAGTCCCAGCGGTCCGGGATGTGCCACAGGGCGATCTGGGTGTGCTCGTGCGGCAGCGTGAACCCGAGCTCGGCGGGATCGATGGGACCGAGGACCGTCTCGACGTGGGCCATGGCCCGCGATGCTACGCCGTCGCGCCCGCTGGCTGCTCGACTCGTGCTGCGGCGAGGAGGACGTCGAGGACGGCACGCGCCCGCCGCACGGATTCCTCCGGCCGGTAGCCGTCGCCGGCCTCGATGCGCTGGAGGAGCAGGCCATCCAGGAGGCCCAGGAAGCCGCGGGCGAAGCCATCCACGTCGAGCCAACCCGGGAGCTCGCCCCTGGCCACGCCTTCATGGAGCAGCATCAGTGCCGCCCCGACCAGCTGCTCACGACGCCGTGCGAGCATCTCGCGCACGTCCGGCTCATCCGGCGCCTCCGCCCAGGCGCGGACCAGACCGACTTGGCCGGGCGCGTCCTCGAATGTGTCGATCGTCTCAACGTAGTAGGCCGCGGCGGCCAGCAGCTTGTCGGCCGTCGAGGTCAGCGGCGCGAGGCGGATCGCCAGTTCGTCAAGGCCCTGCCCCGAGATCAGGTCGCAGCTCTGGAGGAAGAGCGCGTCCTTGCCCTTGAAGTGCGTGTAGATGGCCCCCACCGACAGACCGGATCTCCGGACGACGTCGGCGATGGTGGCGCGGTGATAGCCCTTCTCGGAGAACACCTCGACGGCCGCGCGGATGATGCGATCGCGGACCTGTTGCTCGTGGGCGGCGGAGATACGGGGCACGATGACTCCTGAGAGGAACGGTGGCTCCCTCAACCGTAGCGCATGGTCCCGCACGAATCAACCGTCAAGGGTTGACAAGGAGAATATTCATTCTCTATGGTGACCCTGCATTCGGCCAGCCTACGTCCTGGAGACCATCACGATGTTCACTCGCTGGGGAGCCTTCGTCTATCGCTTCCGCCGTCCCGTGGCCATCCTCGCCGTCGTCCTGGCCGTCGGCTCGATGACGCTGGCGTCGCAGACGGCCGAATCGCTCAGCTCTGGCGGCTGGCTCGACGCCGATGCGGAATCGGCCGACGTCGCGGAACGCCTCGACGCGGAGTTCGGCGCTGGACGGAGCTCGGTCATCGCGCTCTTCCGCGCCGAGACAGGAGGGGCGGACGCCACCTCGACCGAGTTCCAGTCCGCCGTCGCCGACGCACTCGACGAGGTCGCGACGGACGAGCGGGTCAGCGGCATCGTGGGCTATACCGAGACCGGGGACCGGCGGTTCATCAGCCGCGCCGGCGACGCCGCCTACGTGGTGATCGAGCTCGACATGAGCGAAGAGGAATCGGTCGCCATCGTGGAGGAACTGCGCGAAGCGATCGTGCCGCCGGCCGGGTACACGTACCAGATGACGGGCTACGGACCGATCACGCTCGATTCCGCCGAGCAGTCGGAGAAGGATCTCGTCCGAGCCGAGACCGTCTCGTTCCCGATCCTCGCGATCATCCTCGTCCTGGTATTCGCCTCGGTCGTGGCGGCGGGGATGCCGCTGCTCGTCGCCGGCCTCGCCATCCCATCGAGCCTCGCGCTCATCTACCTCGTCGCCCAGCAGGTCGAGATGAGCATCTTCGTCCTCAACATCGCGACGATGCTCGGGCTGGCGCTCGCGATCGACTATTCCCTGTTCATCGTCAGCCGCTTCCGCGAGGAGCTGCGACGCGGACGGACGGTGGCGGAAGCGGTCGAGCGGAGCGTCGCCACTGCCGGCAAGGCGGTCGCCTTCAGCGGCATCGCGGTGGCGATCGGGCTGTCCGGACTCCTGCTGTTCGAGGCGCCGGCCATCCGATCGATCGGGATCAGCGGGTCGTTGGTCGTGCTCTGCTCGGTCGTGTACGCCCTGACCTTCCTGCCGGCGATCCTCGGCATGCTCGGGCACCGCGTCAACGCGCTCTCCTTGCGCGGGCTGATCGGGCGCTTCCGTCCCACGGCCGATGCGAGTGCACCCGCCCGTCCGTCCAGGTGGGAGCGCGTCGCCCACGCGGTCATGCGCCGACCCATCGCGGTCCTCGTACCGACCCTCGCCGTCCTGCTCATCGCCGGCACCCCATTCCTCCGCCTGGAGCAGGGCGTGCCCGGCGCGGAGATCTACCCGGAGGGCGTCGAGAGCCGTGATGCCTACGTCGCACTGCAGGAGGAGTTCGCCGCCGGTGAGACGACCCCGATCGTCGTCCTGGCCGACGTCCAGGGTGACCCGACCGACGCCGCCAACGTCGCCGCGATCGCCGGTCTCGCCACATCGATCGACGCGCTCGAGGGCATCGATCGGGTCGAGGGCCCGTTCGCCATCCGCGATCCGCAGACCGGGGCGGAGCTGAGCGCAGACGAGGTCGCCGCGCTGTACGCCCTGCCCGACGGGCAGCGGCCACCGGGCCTCGATGCGCTCCTGGCCCGCTATGTCCACGGCTCGACCGTGCGGCTCGACGCCATCAGCCCCATGTCGCCGTCGCAGCCGGCCGCGACCGACATGATCCCCACCATCCGCGCGCTCGAGCCGGGGCACGGCATCACGACGCAGGTCGGCGGCAGCGCCGCGACCGGGCACGACTTCCTGGTCTCGCAGAGCCAGCGCGCACCCCTGGCCGTCGGACTCACGCTCATCGCGAGCGCCGTGATCCTGTTCCTGTTGTTCGGCTCGATCGTCATCCCGATCAAGGCCGTCGTCATGACGCTGCTCTCGATCAGCGCCAGCTTCGGGGCGCTGGTCTGGATCTTCCAGGAGGGCAACCTCTCGGGATTGCTCGCCTTCGACCCGCTCGGGTACACCATCGCCGGCAACCCGATCATCATGTTCAGCGTGATCTTCGGGCTGTCGATGGATTACGAGGTCCTGCTCCTCTCGCGTGTCCAGGAGGCCTATCGCCGGACCGGCGACAACACGGCCTCGGTGGCGGAGGGGCTGTCCCGGACGGCGGGCGTGATCACCGGCGCGGCGCTCATCATGGTCACGGTCTTCGCCGCGTTCGCCCTGGCCGAGGTCATCACGATCAAGAGCATCGGCGTGGGCATGGCGATCGCCGTCCTCGTCGACGCGACGATCATCCGGGTCCTCCTCGTCCCGGCCACGATGCGGCTGATGGGCCGCTGGAACTGGTGGGCGCCGGGTCCACTCGGGCGCCTGGCCGAGCGACTCGGGTTCAGCCACGTCGAGGACGAGGATGTCGATGTCGATGCGCCGGCGGGGACGCACGGCGCGGCACCGGCGCCGGCCGGGTAGGCTGGCGCATGATGGATGACCGACCAGACCCGAACGTGACCCGCCTGCCGCCCGAGAGCGGCGGTCGGGTGCCGGGCGCCAGCGGCGGTGCCCCGGGCACAGGCGGCGGTCGCGTCTACGCGTGGGAATGGGGCCCGGACCAGACGCGCCGACCGGGTCTGCCCTGGATCGGGGTCTTCCTGCTCGTGTTCGGCGGCCTGCTCCTCGCGCGGGAGCTGTTCCCGGAGGCGCGCTCGCTGGGGTCGCTCGTCGTTCTCGCCGTCGGGATCGCGTTCCTCATCAAGTGGGCGATCGACCGAGGCACGGGCTCGCTATACGCCGGAGCGATCATCACGGCCCTGGCCGTGCCGGGCGTGCTCACCGACGCGGGTCTGGCTTTGGAGGGCCTGGGGACCTTCTGCTTCGGCGTCGCCTTCCTGTTCATCGCCGCGGTTCGTGCGTCGTCCGGTGGCGGGCTCGGCTGGCAGGCCTGGTTCGGCGGACTGCTCGCGCTGCTCGGCGGCGTGAACCTGCTCTCGCCGCAGGTCGGCGGGCTGGTCGTCCCGGTGGTGCTCGTGGCCCTCGGAGCCGTGTTGGTCTTCGGCGGCGCGTTCCGGCGGGATCGTCGGGGCTGAGCGCGGGCCGCCTGGCCTACGGGGCGGGAGCGGCGGGAGCGACCGTCGTGCCCTCGACGGCTTCCGTGATCGCGTCCGTCAGGACGTCGGCGATCCGGACCAGCTCGTCGTCGGTGACGACGAACGGCGGCCCGAGCAGGAGCGTGTCGCCATCGGTGCCGTCCGCATTGCCGGTGCCTGAGTAGACCAGGACACCACGCCGGCGGGCGGCGGCGACGACCGCCTCGGTGACGCGCGCGGCGCGCGGGTACGGCCGGCGGGTCTCCCGTTCCGCCACGAGCTCGAGTCCGACCAGCAGGCCGCGGCCCCGGATATCCCCGACGACCGGGTGATCCGCGAGCCGGTCGCGCAGGAGGCCCAGCAGGCGATCCCCTTTCGTGGCGCTCGCTGCGACCAGGTCCTCCTCGCGGAGGATGCGCAGCACCTCGCGCGCCACCGCCGCCCCGACCGGGGCATGGGAGAACGTGAAGCCATGGACGAACCCGCCACTCGCCGTCGTGACCGCCTCGTAGACACGGCCGGCAGCGGCGACGAACCCGAACGGCCAATAGCCCGATGTGGCCCCCTTGGCCGCGACGAGCAGGTCGGGCCGCACGTCCCAATGGTCGAGGCCGAACCAGCGCCCGGTACGCCCGAAGCCGGTCATCACCTCGTCGCCGATGAGCAGGACACCATGACGGTCGCAGATCTCCGCGACCGCCCGCCAGTACCCGTCCGGCGGGGAGACGGCAGCGAGCGTGGCTCCGACGATGGGCTCCGCGACGAACGCCGCGACGCGGCCCGGTCCGAGCTCCGCGAAGGTGCGCTCGAGCTCGTCCGCCAGCGCCTCGGTGTCCCCGAGGGCGTGCGCGCCGGGCAGACCCGCCCGATATGGATACGCCGACGAGACGTGTCGGACCCGGCCCAACCACGGCTCGTAGGGCCGACGTAGCGGTGGTCGACCCGAGAGATCGAGCGCGCCCAGCGTGTTCCCGTGGTAGCTGCCATGCCGCGCCACGAGGATGTCGCGCCCGGGTTCCCCGCGTGCGAGGTGATAGGCGCGCGCCAGCTTGAGCGCCGTCTCGATGGCCTCCGATCCGCCCGAGACGGGGTAGATCGCGGGGTCGTCGACCGGCAGCACGCCTGCCACGTCGGCCGCGTACAGCTCCAGTGGCTCGGTCGTGAAGACGCTGCCGTGCGCATACGAGAGCCGCTCGGCCTGGTCGGCCATCACGGCCGCGATCTCACGTCGGCCGTGCCCGACATTGACGACGATCGCCCCGCCCGCGGCATCGAGGTACTCGTGTCCGTTCGCGGCCCGGATCATCGACCCGCTCGCCGAGATGGCGACGGGTGGATCGGGCATCGTAGCGCGGCGGAAGACCCGGCCGGTTGACATCGGCGCGATGGTACCCGGCGGACCGCCCCGGGGAACCATCGCGGGCCCGCCGGTGTACGGGGTACGGTTGAAGGTGGAGGGCCGTCCACATCGAAGACGCCGATCTGATCGCACGCGCCCGCACCGGCGACGTCACGGCGTACGAGGAGCTCGTGCGCCGGTATCAGGACGTGGCCATCAGGACCGCCTATCTCGTATGCCCGGAGGCCGATGCCGACGATGCTGTCCAGGAGTCCTTCCTCAAGGCCTTCGCCGCGCTCCCACGCTTTCGAGACGGCGCACCCCTGCGTCCTTGGCTGCTGCGGATCGTCGCCAACGAGGCTCGGAACCGGCGCCGCTCGGCCGGGCGGCGGCATGGCCTCGCGCTGCGCGCGGCCGCGGTGGAGCCACGTGGCGACGCCGCGCCCGGCCCGGAGGCCGTGGTGATCGCCGCCGAGTCGAGCGCTGAGCTGATCGCGGCCCTCGGGACCCTGCGCGACGAGGATCGCGAGGTCCTGGGTGCCAGGTTCCTGCTCGACCTGAGTGAGGCCGAAACGGCGGAGACGCTCGGCCTCCCTCGTGGGACCGTCAAGTCCCGCACGTCTCGGGCGCTGGCCCGGCTGCGCGACGCCCTGACCGCCACGGGGTTGGCACGATGAGCGAGCAGCGGGTGGGCCTCGCGGCTCGCGATGACGCCGGTCTCGAGGCGCTGCTCCGGGCGAGCGCCCCAGCCATCGACTGGCCTTCGGCGAGCCCCCTCGGGGCACCCGACGTCGCGACCCGTGTTCGCGCCCGCCTCGTCGCAGCGCCGCCGGCGCCGAGTCGCCCCTGGACGGCGTGGCGACCGATGCGTCGTGGCCTCGTGCTGGCCCTCGCCGCCCTGCTCGCGCTGGCGGCCATCGCCGGCGCGGTCGGGCTCGGCCTGCCGGGACTGCGCCTGATCCTCAGTGAGCCGGGTGTCAGCGCACCCCCGTCCCCCTCCCCCAGCCGGACCACGCCGCCCGGACCGCTCGGCGGCAGGATGGGCCTCGGCGACCCCGTGGCCCTCGAGGAGATCGAGCGGTTGACCGGCGTCGCGCCGAACCTACCGGCCGATTCGGCCCTTGGTCCGCCCGACGCCGTCTACATCCGCCCCGAGCTCGGAGACCAGGTGGCGTATGTCTGGGCCGCGAGTGACACGCTGCCGGAGACGTCCGAGCGGGGCGTCGGGCTCATCCTCATGCAGTTCGACGGGCTGGCAGACGAGGGCTACCGCGAGAAGCTGATCGGTTCCGGCGTCGAGATCGAGACCGTCTCGGTGGACGGCGAGCGCGGGTTCTGGATCTCGGGTGCGCACTTCTTCTTCTACGTCCACAACGACGGCACGAGGATCCATGAGGAGCGACGCTGGGTCGGCGATGCGCTGATCTGGGCGAAGGGCAGCACGACCTATCGCATCGAGAGCGGCCTCGGCCGCGACGCGACGATGGAGATCGCCCGCTCGCTCGAATGAGGTCGGGCCGGCCGCCCCCTCCAACGCGGCCGACTGCGACCCCCGAACCGGCCGGCCGAGACCGCCACGGTGGCAGCGGCTTCTCAGCCGGTTCTCATCGACCGGGCCGACGCTCCCCGCCGAATCCGATGCCGTCGGCCGGACGAATGAGGTCACCGGGAGCATCACGATCGTGGACGCTGACGCCGGCGCGCAGCTGACCGCGGGAGAGATCGTGGTCGACACGACGACGATCGCGTCCGACGAGAATCGCCGCGACGATCGATTGCGGCGTGAGGGCCTCGAGACCGATGCGTTCCCGACGGCCACGTTCACCATCACGCAGCCCATCGACGTGCCGGCTTCCGCGGCGAACGGGACGGCCACCGACCTGACGCTGGTCGGCGACCTGACCCTCCACGGCGTGACGCGCTCAGTCGAGATCCCCGCCCAGGCGCTCCTATCGGACGGCACGATCCAGGTCGCCGGGAGCCTGCCGTTCCAGCTCGCGGACTTCGACATCACCGCCCCCAATGTCGGCGGGTTCATCGTGTCGATCGCCGACGAGGGCATGCTCGAATTCCTGGTGACGTTCGCCCGGTCGTAGGTTCGGGCGCGACCGACTACTTCGCGTAGACGCCGCCAGGATCGAGTTCCTCGCGGACCAGCCGCAGCTCCTCGGCCGTCGGCGGAGGCGTTTCGGCGAGATCGGGCGCGACCTTGATCTCCCAGCCGATCGTGTCGCGGACGGCCTCGAGTGTCGCGCCCGGATGCAGCGAGTCGAGGCGCATCTCTCCGGTCTCATCGAAGTGGTAGATGCCGAGATCGGTCACGACGACGGTCGGGCCTCGACCCTTCCAGCCGCCCTCGCGTCGGATCCGCTCGGCCTGCTCGGCCCCGCCGAGGTTGCCGGGACTCGTCCGGAAGTCGATGGTCTCGACGAAGCTGCGCCGGCTCTGACGCATGATCACGAACACCTCGCGGGCGTTGATCGCGATCTCGCACGCGCCACCGCTGCCGGGCAGTCGCGTCTCCGGGTGAGCGTAGTCGCCGATCACCGTGGTGTTGATGTTCCCGAACCGATCGATCTGGGCGGCCCCGAGGAACCCGACGTCGATGAGCCCGCCCTGCAGGTAGTAGCCAAACAGCTCGAGCATGCTGACGACGGCCGTGGAGCCGGTCACGATCGTGGGGTCGCCGATGGACAGCGGCAGGCGCGACGGCCTGGCCCCGAAGACGCCGGCCTCGTAGACCATCTCGAGCTCGGGCGCAACGGTCCGCTGGGCCAGGTTGACCGCGATGTTCGGGAGACCGACGCCGACGAAACAGACGCCCTGGCCCTCGAGCGCCCGAGCGGCGGCGACGATCATCATCTCGGACTTCGAGAAGGTCGCCTCGGTCATGGGACCGCCTCCGCCGATAGGTGCGCCACATGCACCGATCCAGGGCGGCCGCTCATCGGTACGCCCCGTAATCGACCGAGCCCGACGGCGCGGGGCCGGGCTTCAGCGATTCCACGCGTACGGCGCCGAGCTTCTCGAGATACCCGGGCCGGCCATCCAGGTCGTACACCCACTCGCGCAGCCAGGCCTGGACCGCGTCCTCGTCGCGGGTGATCGGGTCCCAGTCGAGATAGAAGCGATTGTCGCGGTCGTAGGCCCCCTGGACATACGAGGGATGGGCGCCCCAGGGTTCCACGACGACGGCATCCACGATGAGGCCCGGGATGATCGTCCGGTTGGGGTCGGCACGGATCACGGCCTCGTCGACGAGATCCTCGACCACGACGATGACACGCTCGGCCGCGAAGGCCGCCTCCTTCTGGCAGCCGAGCAGGCCCCACACCTGGGTATCACCACCGGCCGAGGCGCGTTGCGCGTGGACGATCGCGATGTCCGGCTTGAGGGGCGGCACCGCGTAGATGCGCTCATCACCGTATGGCGACTCGATCGGCCGGATGAGCGGGTTGGCGATCGGCAGGTCGGTCTCGAAGTAGCTGCGCAGCGGGAAGAACGGCAGGTTCATCGCGCCCGCCGTGTAACGCGCGACCATCCCGAAGTGGCTGTACTCCTCGATCTCGAGCGGTTCGTCGGGGAGATCGCCCTCGATGCGACGGCGGATGGCGCCCAGCCCTCCGACCCCCGGGTTGCCGAGCCACGAGAACACGAGCTTCGACGCGACGCCGCCGGCGATCATCTGGTCGTAGACGAGATCCGGCGTGAGCCGTGCCAGCGTCAGGTCACGCTTTCGCTGGCGGATGATCTCGTGGCCGGCCGCGAACGAGATGAGGTGGGTGAAGCCTTCGATGGCGACGGTGTCGCCGTCGCGCACGAGCTCGGCGATCGCGTCGCGCATCGACGCGACCTTGGAGGTCGTCATGGGTCCGTCGGTCTCGGCGTCACGGCCGGCGGCCGCGCTAGCCGGCGGCCTCGACCTCGGTGAACGCCCCCGCCGCCTCGGCTGCATCGAGGATCGATCGGCCGCCACCGGCCACGGCTGCGACCGCTTCGCTGAAGATCCGAAGCGCCGTCGCCATCTCGTCATCGCGGACGATGAGTGCCGGCGACATCCGGACGCTCGTCTTGCCGCATTCGAGCACCAGGAGCCCACGCTCGAAGCAGGCCCACTGGACCGCCTCGGCATGCTCCGCCGTATCGAATTCGACCCCGAGCATCAGGCCCTTGCCACGAACATCGGTCACGAGCCCATCGAAGCGATCGATGAGCGGCCGGAGGCCGGCGAGCGCCTGGTCGCCACGGGCTGCGGCGTTGTCGATGAGCCCACCGTTGAGCAGGTCCATGGTGACGAGGGCGGCCGCACACGCGACCGGGTTGCCGCCATAGGTCGAGCCGTGTGCGCCGGGACCCCAGGCCTCGAGGAGATCGGCCCGGGCGATCAATGCTCCGAGTGGCATGCCCGATGCGATGCCCTTGGCCGTGAGGATGATGTCGGGCTTGACGCCCCAGTGCTCGACCGCCCACATCGTGCCCGTTCGGCCGGCGCCGGACTGGATCTCGTCGGCGATGAGCAGGATGCCGTGCTCGTCGCAGATGGCCCGCAGGCCCTCGAGGAACCCGTCCTCAGGGACGATGTAGCCGCCCTCCCCCTGGATCGGCTCGACGATGATCGCCGCGACCTCGTTGGCCGGGGCGAGCTTGTCGAACAGGACATCGTCGAACCACTTGAGGTCCTCGACGCGGCCGTACGGCGCGTGGAAGACCCCGGGCAGCAAGGGCCCGAAACCGGCGTGGTACTTCGACTTCGAGGCGGTCAGGCTCACGGCGCCGTAGGTGCGGCCGTGGAAAGCGCCCAGGAACGCCACGACGTACGGGCGCTTGGTCGCGAAGCGGGCGAGCTTGATGGACGCCTCGACCGCTTCGGCGCCCGAGTTGCCGAGATAGGCCCGCGCCTTGCCGGCGATGGGGGCGGTCTCGGCCAGGCGACGGCAGACGTCGGCGTAGATCGGCAGGTAGAAGTCCGACGCCGAGAAGTGGATCAGGTCGGCGGCCTGTTCCTTGATCGCCGCGACGACCTGCGGGTGCGAGTGGCCGGTCGAGGTCACGGCGATCCCGGCCGCGAAGTCGAGGAAGAGGTTGCCGTCGATGTCCTCGACCGTCAGGCCCTCACCGCGAACGGGGACGATCGGGTACGCGCGCGGCAGGCTCGGGGAGGTCCAGGTCTCGTCGAACGCCACGTGTGCTCGGGCCTTCGGGCCAGGCAGCTCGGTGACGATGTGCGGGACGGGACGATCGCCGGCGAGACGCGACGCGGCCGATGACAAGGGGCACCTCTGGACGTTCGTGAAATCGGGCGGAAATGCATAGGGAGTATGCAGACTGGATGGTGGCGCGGAGTATAGCGGACGCCAATGGGCCCGAGCCCCACCGCGCCCGGCGATCGTTGGCATTGAGCCATCGATCCTGGCGTGAACGACCGAGCGCCACGAGCTCAGGAGGCGGTCGAGGCTATCCTCCAGGGCGAACGCCGGCCGTCAGCCAACAGTTGGCGCCGAGACAGCCGAGTCGATGGTGTTCGTGACCCGATGGGCGATCGAGCCATCGAAATCGATGGCTGCGAGCCAATGCGTTGGCTCGGGCGGGTGGGGACCTCGTCCGGGCGCGTGGTCCCTAATCGACGACGGTGTGACTCTGCTCGCGCAGGAACTGCGCGACGTAATACATCGAGAGGCCGGCCTTGCCGGTCGAGCCGCTGCCCTTCCAGCCACCGAACGCCTGTACGCCCGGCCACGCCCCGGTCGTCGCGCCGGCCCGGCGATTGACGTACACGGTGCCGGCCTGGATCCGGTCGAGGAAGGTCTGGACCTCGGCCTTGTCGTCCGAGAAGATCCCGGCGGTCAGGCCGTAGATCGTGTCGTTCGCCAGGGTCAGCGCCTCGTCGAGCGAGTCGACGGCGTGGACAGCGGTCAGCGGCGCAAAGAACTCGTCACGGAACACCCGATGGTTCGCGGGCAGCCCGCCGACGACCGTCGGCTCCACATAGAAGCCGCGCGACAGGTCGCCGTCGCTGAGGTGCTCGCCACCGGTGAAGACCTGGCCATCGCGGCGCGCCTCGGAGACCGCTGCCTGGTGGCGGTCGACCGCCTTCTGGTCGATGATCGGGCCGAGCCAGTTCGCCCGTAGGAGCGGGTCGCCGATCGTGATCTGTTCCGTCTTCTCGACCAGCCGCTGGACGAGCTCGTCGTGGACCGGCCGCTCGACGTAGACGCGCGAGTTCGCCGAGCATTTCTGGCCGCCGAACCCGAATGCCGAGCGCATGATCCCCTCGGCCGCCTCATCGAGGTCGGCGTGACGCGAGACGATGGCCGGGTTCTTGCCGCCCATCTCGACGATGCACGGGCGCGGCCAGTCCTTCGAGAACGAGTGGAAGAGCTTCATCCCGACGTCGTACGAGCCGGTGAAGACGATGCCGTCGATGCCGGTGTGGTCCTGGAGCGCCTGCCCGACCGAATCGCCCGGGCCCATCACGAGGTTGACGACGCCAGCGGGCACGCCCGCGTCGATGTACGCCTCCAGCATCCGGATCGCCGACAGCGGCGACGCACTCGCCGGCTTGATGACCACGGTATTGCCGGCCATCATCGCCGCGCTCGACGGACCGGTCGCGAGCGCCATCGGGAAGTTGAACGGTGACACGACGGCGAACACGCCGTGCGGTCGCAGGATCGAGCGGGTATGGACGGCGCGGTCACCCAGGTTGTCCATCGGGTGGTCGTAGCCGTCGTTGTCCTCCATCGTCTGGGCGTAGTAACGGATGAGGTCGGCCAATTCCTCGACCTCGCCAAGCGCCTCGATGCGGTTCTTGCCGACTTCGATCGCCATCGAGGCCGAGTAGTCCATGAGCCGGTCGCTGATGAGGTCGGCGGCACGGCGCAGGATCGCCAGCCGCTCCTTCCACGGCGTGGCGGCCCAGGCGGGCTGCGCCTGGCGTGCCGCGGCGACGGCGGCGTCGATGTCGGCGGTCGTGCCGGTCGCGAACGTGCCGAGGACCACGTCACGGTCGATCGGGGAACGAACGTCGAAGCTCGCCTCGGCGTCGCGCCAATCCCCCGCGACGTAGTTGCGGTGGTGAGCACCGAGCCCGGCGCGGACCCGATTCACGGCCTCCTCGAAGCCGCTGTGCATCTCCTCGTTGTCGGCGCGCAGCGTCGCGTACGTGATCTTGATGCGCGGCTTGGCCTCGGACGTCATGGTCGATGGAACCTCGTGTCGACTGGTGTCTCACGCGCGCACGAGGCGCGCCCGAACGTGTTGCGGTCAGTCTACGTCGGGCGTGGCGGATGGCAGGTGCTCGTCCGGGGCGATGGGGTCGCCGAACACGGCCTGGACATCGATGCCACCGCCCATCCCGGTCGAGGTGATCGTCACTCGTCGGGCGCCGGCCGCCATCGCGGCGAGCCGCGCCGTCTCGATCAGCTCGGCCTGCAGTTCGAGCAGGGCATTCGGCGGCCCGACGTCCTCGTTGGCGGGTCTGGGCCCGGCCCAGATGGCGAACATCCCGGCCTGTTCGTTGACCTTACGGAGCAGGACGGTCGCCCGCTCGAACGCACCGGGCGCCAGCGGGTCGATGGAACGGAGTTGCCGCCGCACGTCGGCCTCCACGCGCGCGACATCCGCCGCCGCGGGGCGGAAGTCCCCCAGGTCAGCCTGTTGCGCCGACCCGTAGCCGAGTGCGTAGCCGAGCAGGGCGCTCACGAGGCTCACCACGAGATCCATCATCGGCGGCACCTCCGCGGCGATCAGAGGCGCCGCGACCTGGGCGGCCACGATCACGCCGACCGCGAGGCCTGCAGCTCCCCAGCCAGCACGGACGACCATGGCCGCGAGCAGGCCGACGATGGCGGGCAGCAGCAGCGTGACTAGGGGCCCTGTCATGCCTGCTTGGCCGAGGGCGAGGATCACGATCTCGGCGGCTGCCCCGAATGCCGCGCCAAGCAACGCCGATAGCCACATCGGCCGAGTATCGAAGCCGAACGAGAACACTCGGATCCCTGCCTTCCATCTTGCGGCCCGAGGAGCGGAACCCGGTGTCAACCCCCGGGCAGGTGCGCCACGACGGTCGCCAGATCCGGTGCGATCGCATCGGGCCGTCGGCCACCGCGTTCCGCTGCTGCGGCCTCGACGTCCGCGGAGCCATGTTTGCCCGACAGGACGAGGATGCCACGCAGACCGACACGCTGTGCTGCTCGCACGTCGGTCCGAACGTCGTCGCCGACCATCGCGATATCGGCTCGGGCGAGGTCGCGTCCGACGTCGCGGCGGAGATCGGCGATGGCGACCGAGAAGAACTCGGGATGGGGCTTGCCGACGATCCTGGCTCGGGTTTCAGTGGCGAATTCGAGGCCAGCGACGAAAGCGCCGGAGTCGAGCGTGGGTCCTTCCGGCGTCAGCCACCACGGGTTCTGGTGCATGCCGACCAGGACCGCGCCGCCACGGACGAGCCGGAACGCGCGGTTCATGTTGTCGAACGTCACCTCTTCCGGGGAATCGCCGATCACGACGGCCGCCACCGTCGCCCCACGCAGGCCGGCCTCTTCGTGCGTGAGCAGCCGCTGGCCGGCGAACTCACCCTGGGCGTCTTCGGACGCGAGGACGTAGAGCGGCGCCCCCGGGAATTGCCGCGCCGTCCATGCCGCCGAGGCCGACAGCGCCGACTGGAACCGCGCCGCAGGGATCGGCGCGCCGATCTTGCCCGACCAGCGCGCCAGGGTCGCCCGGCTGACGGCCGACGTGTTCGTCACGATTCGGTACGGGAAGCCGCGCTTCTCGAGCGTCGCGATCGCCTCGGGCGCGCCGGGGACGGCCTCCCCGGCCACCACGATCACGCCGTCGAGGTCGAGCAGGAGCGCCCGCACGCCCTCGAGCGCCTTGCGCAGGCCGGCCGTGGCGAGGGTCGGCTTCAGGGTCGTCATCGGCGAAGCGTACCGACTATGCTCGGGCCGCGAAGCGGAGGACGAGATGGGCCTGCTCGAGGGCAAGAACGCGCTGATCTTCGGGGTCGCGAACGACCATTCGATCGCCTGGGGCATCGCGCGGGCGCTCCACGCCGAGGGCGCGGAGGTCGGCTTTTCCTCGATCGAGAGTCTCATCGAGAAGCGCGTGCGCCCGCTGGCGTCGTCGATCGGGTCGACGTTCGTGGAACCCGCCGACGTGCAGTCAGACGAGGACATCGCCCGCGTCTTCGAGCGCTGGGGCGAGCGCCATGATCGACTCGATGTGCTCGTCCACGCGCTGGCGTTCGCGAAGCGCGAGGACCTGGCGGGGAATTTCGTGGACACGTCCCGTGACGGGTTTGCGCTCGCGCTCGACGTCTCGGCGTACTCGCTGGTCGCGCTCGCGCGCGCCGCTCGGCCTTACCTGCGGGCGGGGTCCTCCATCCTGACGCTGACCTACCACGGCTCGGAGAAGGTCGTGCCGGCGTACAACGTCATGGGTGTCGCGAAGGCCGCGCTGGAGGCCTCGGTCCGCTATCTCGCCGCGGACCTCGGGCCGGACGGGGTTCGCGTGAATGCGATCAGCGCAGGCCCGGTCCGGACCCTTGCCGCCAGCGGGATCGCCGGGTTCCGCAAGATGTACGGCTCGTTCGCGGAAGTTGCGCCGTTGCGCAAGAACATCACGCCCGAGGACGTCGGGAAGAGCGCGGTCTACCTTGCCTCCGACCTCGCGAGCGCCGTGACCGGCGAGATCCACTACGTCGACGGCGGCTTCAACATCGTGGGCGTGCCGACGGGCGACTGAGCGTCGGGCGTCACCGGGCGGCGGCCCTACGCAATCGTCGCAGGGCGGGTTGCTGCTGGGTGACAAGGGCGCTTGACCAGGACGTGCGGGTCCGCTTACCATCTCGCCGTCGATACCCATCCTCAGGAGCGTGCACGTGGAACTTGGCGCATTTTCGAGCGGTCTGCTGACCGGACTTCGCGAAGGGGTCGAAGCGGCCCTCATCGTCGCGATCGTCCTCGCCTACCTCGCGAAGACCGGGAACGCGCGGCACGCGGGTCGAGTCTGGCTGGGCGCCGGGGCCGCGATCGCCACGAGCCTCGTCGTGGGCATCGTGCTGTTCCAGACGGTCGGCGGGTTCCAGGAACCCTACGAGCAGATCTTCGAGGGCATCACGATGCTCGTCGCCGCAGCCGTGGTCACGTGGATGCTGTTCTGGATGCGACGCCAGGCGGCCAGCGTCAAGGGCGAATTGCAGGCAGCGGTCGACCGCGCGTTGACCGAGGGCAGCATCTGGGGCCTGGCCTTCCTCGCCTTCACCGCCGTGATCCGCGAAGGCATCGAGACATCGCTCTTCCTCGTCGGACAGGTCAACTCGGCCGATGACGCGGCAGCGAGTGTGCTGATCGGCGCCGTCATCGGCCTCGCCATCGCGGTCGGGATCGGCTACGTGTTCTACCAGGGCAGCCGGCGTATCAACCTCGCCTCCTTCTTCCGCTGGACGGGCGTGGCATTGATCTTCATCGCCGCAGGCCTGCTGAGCCACGCCATCCACGAGTTCATCGAGGTGGGGGTCATCACGGTGGGGACACAGACCGCCTTCGACATCAGCGGCGTCCTGTCGCACGAGGACGGGATCGGGCAGTTCCTGCGCGCGCTGTTCGGGTACTCGGCCAACCCCGAGGTCATCACGTTCGTGGCGTGGGCCGGCTACATCGTCATCGTGCTTGCCCTGTTCCTGCGTCCGGTCCGACGGGTGCCGGCTCCGGCCCCTGCCGCGACGTCGCAGCCGGTCCAGGGCTAGACCCGAGCGTTTCGTCCGGGCGGCAGCTCCGCGGCCGTCCGGGCCCGGAGCTCGCGGCCGTCCGGGCGGCCGCTGGGTGTGGCCGATTCGGTCAGGCCGGCTCGTCCGGCTCGCCCGCCGATCGGCAGGACGCGCAGCGGCCGATCATCGTGAGGTGCGAGACGTCCACGGCGAAGCCGCGCTCGCTGGCGAACGCGTCGACGGCCGCGATGACTGCCGGATCGTCCGCCGTCAGCTCCCACTGCGCCCCGCAACGCTGGCAGTACAGGTGGCCGTGCTCGCTGTCCGGCAGCACGTGGAATTCCTCTCGGCCATCCGCCCCATGGCTGTGGCTGAGGACGCCCAGCTCCTCGAGGACGTCGAGCGTCCGGTAGACCGTCGACGGGATCGTGCCCGGATCGAGCTCCCGGCACCGTTCGACCAGCTCGGCCCCGGTGACGTGGCCGTCTGTCCTGGACAGCACCTCGACGAGCACGCGGCGTTGCGGGGTCCAGCGCAGCCCGCGCGCGCGAAGTCGATCGGGGATGCCCGACCACGTCGCAGATGAGCCGGCGGACGGGCCCGCGTCCGAGCCGGCGGACGCGCCGGCAGATCGGCTCGCATCCGAGCCGGGCGGCGCCATCGATCCGGGACCAGCCATGGCGCGAAGTATAGGAGGGTCGACGCAACCTGCCGCAGATGCAACGGCTTGCGATAAGTGCTCGCCCTCGGCTAGGATTCTGCCCCGCGCGCCACACTGAAAGGCACCGATGCTGCACCTGATCGCCCAGATCGACGCCAGCCCGGCCGGGCTCGGGGTCCTCATCACCGGGCTCCTCCTGGGGATCCGACACGGCATCGACTGGGATCACATCGCTGCGATCACCGACATCACCAGCACGACCGCTGCGGCGACGGCCGCGGAGGCTGCCCATGCCCGGGAGCATCGAGGCGCCCCGACGCACCAGCACGGGCACGGCGGGAGGACCGAGCTGCAGGCGCACGGGACCGCACCCGCAGCGCTCCCCCGCCCAGCCGCGGTGGCCGGCCCCGGAGCCGCCGGGGCAGGCGCGGGTGTCGCCGGCGCGCTCGACCGCCGCGGGCTCGGGGCCGACCAGCTCGAGGCCATTCGACTCGGGACGCTCTATGCCGTTGGTCATGGCATCGTCGTCATCGCGCTCGGGATCGCGGCACTGGCGTTCGGGGCGCTCTTGCCGGACTGGCTCGACCCGATCATGGGCCGCGTCGTCGGGCTGACCCTGGTCGGCCTCGGGCTATGGGTCCTCTACTCCGTCTACCGCTACGCGCGCAGCGGAGAGGCGTTCCGGCTGCGGAGCCGCTGGATGCTCGTCTTCGACGGCGCCCGCTACGGCTGGCGTCGGCTGCAGGCGCGCCTGCACGGCCACGAGCATGTCGAGCCGCTGGAGATGAGCTCGTACGGGACACGGACCGCGCTCGGTGTCGGGATGATCCACGGCATCGGAGCCGAGACCGGCACGCAGGTCCTGCTGATCGCGGCCGTCGGCGGCGCGGCGAGCGCGGGCCTGGGCGTACCGATGCTGCTGGCGTTCGTACTCGGCCTGCTGATCTCGAACTTCGCGATCGTCGTCGTCAGCTCGGTCGGGTTCGTGGCGAGCCAGACACGCGAGCTGATCTATGTGGTGGTCGGCGCGGTCGCCGGTGTCTTCAGCCTGATCATCGGCTCGGTGTTCCTGTTCGGCCTCGATGGCGTGCTGCCTGACCTGGAGTCGATGCTGCCCTTCTAGGTCGTACCCTTCGCCCGTGGCGCAGGACATCCGGTTTGGCCTGGGCGCGAACGCGGGGCAGTTCGCCCTCCTCGTCGGCGTCAACGCGCTCGTCGGGGCGATGGTCGGGCAGGAGCGGACTGTCCTGCCACTGCTGGCCGAGCGCGAGTTCGGACTGGCATCCGCGTCGGCGACGCTGACGTTCCTCGTGGCGTTCGGACTGTCCAAGGCGTTCGCGAACCTTGCCGCCGGCGTCCTCGCCGACCGGCATGGGCGCAAGCCCGTCCTCGTCGCTGGCTGGGTCGTCGCGCTGCCGGTCCCGATCCTCATCATCGCGGCGCCGGACTGGTCCTGGATCGTGCTGGCGAACGTGCTGCTCGGGATCAACCAGGGCCTGACGTGGTCGACGACGGTGATCATGAAGATCGACCTCGTCGGCCCCGCCCGGCGCGGGCTGGCGCTCGGATTGAACGAGGCGGCGGGCTACGTCGCCGTGGCCGTGGCGGCCTTCACCACCGGACTGATCGCGGAAGAGGCCGGGCTGCGGCCGGCGCCGTTCCTGCTCGGGCTGGTCGTGGCTGGCCTCGGGCTCGGGCTTTCGGCGTTGGTCGTGGCGGAGACGCGAGGGCACGCGACCTTCGAGTCCGACGCGGGCGGCCACACGCCACGCCCGCGCCCGCGCCCACGTCCGCGCCGGCGCCCGCGCTCGCGCTCGCGCCCGCGGGATGGTCGGCCGTCGTCCGGCGTACCTCCTTCGGCGACCGACGCCTGTTCGCCGCCTGCCAGGCCGGCCTGGTCAACAACCTCAACGACGGCATGGCATGGGGCCTCTTGCCCCTCTTCTTCGCGACCCGGGGACTTCCGGTCATCGAGATCGCGATCCTCGCCGCGGCGTACCCGGCTGTCTGGGGGATCCTCCAGGTCGGCACGGGCGCGCTGTCCGACCGGGTCGGACGACGGCTGCCGATCGTGGTCGGGATGGTCGTCCAGGCGGCTGCGATCGGGGCGATCGCGGCCGGCGATGGGTTCACGACGTGGTTGGTGGCGGCGATGGCCCTTGGGGTGGGGACGGCGCTGGTCTATCCGACCCTCATCGCGGTCGTCGCCGACGTCGCCGCACCCTCGTGGCGGGCGTCCGCGATCGGCGTCTATCGCCTGTGGCGAGACCTCGGGTTCGCGATCGGCGCCATCGTCAGCGGCGTCATCGCCGACGCAGCAGGCATTCCCGCGGCGATCTGGCTGGTCGCCGTCCTGACCGCGGCATCGGGGTTGATCGCCGCGGCGCTGCTCGACGAGACGAGGCCGCGTGGCGGTGCCACGGCGCCGCTCGGGTAGCATCGACGCGTGGCCAGGGACTCGATTCGATCCCTCCTGACCGGGCGGCTCGGCACGCCCGGGGCCGAGCCTCGGCGCTTGGCCGTCCGCCTGGCCGCCATCGCCCTGCTGCCGCTCGCGACGGTGCTGATCGCGCTCGTCGAAGGCCCGCCGCTTCGGCTCCCGGACGCGTCACCGCTCTACCTCGTCGCCGTGGTCGGCATCGCCGTCGTCCTCGGGACCGGTGCCGCGATCGCCGCCGCCGTCGCGTCGTTCCTGCTCTACGACGTGCTCTTCGTCGAGCCGCGCTTCACATTGCAGGTGGACGACCCGACCGAGTGGCTCGATCTGCTGCTGTTCCTGTTCGTCGGCGTCGTCATCGGTCACCTCGCGGCGCTCCAGGCCGAGCGTGCCAACGATGCGCTCCGGCGCGCCAACGAGTCCCGTGCGCTCTTCCGGATCAGCCGAACGCTCGCGATCACGACAAGCGTGGCGGACGCACTGCCCGTCATCCTGGGCGACCTGTTGGCCGAAACAAGGATGGACCGCATCTGGCTGACCAGGCAGGATGCGGGACGCGAAGTGGTGATCGCCGACTCCGGCGCCGGCGGACGGCCGTGGCACAGGATCCACGTCGTGCTGACCCGGGCGCCCGGCGATCTGCCGGCGCGCTGGGTCCAGGAGCACCACCCGCAGGGCGGCCCGGGCGCTGCCCAGCCGGATCCCGACGTCCGCCTGTTCCGGATGACGATCTCGATGGGGGATGAAGCCGTCGGGTCGATCTGGGCGACTCGCAAGCGGGCGAACGGGCTACCGGACCGTGAGGAGACGCGGCTCCTGAGTCTCGCTGCCGACCAGGTCGGGCTGGCCGTCCGCCGGGAGCGGCTGGTCGAAGCCGCGAACGCCGCAGAGATCGCGCGTCAGGGCGAAGCGCTCAAGGGTGCCCTGCTCGACTCGGTCTCGCACGGGTTCCGCACGCCGCTCGGGAGCATCCGGGCCGCGGCCGGGAGCCTCCTCGACCCACAGGTGGCGTGGTCGGACGAGGAGCGACGCGCGGCCGCGCGCACGATCGACGCCGAAGCCGAGCGACTCAACGTGCTCGTGCGGAACCTCCTCGACATGAGCCGGATCGAGGCCGGCGAGCTCCGCCCGAGCCTCGAGGCGCTCGATGCCGAAGGCCTGATCGGCCCGGTCGTCGAGCGGGTGACGCGCGCGCTCGACCAGCCCCCGGTCCAGGTCGCGTTCGGCCCGGACCTCCCGCCGATCCGCGCCGACGCCAGCCTGTTCGACGAGATGCTCGCCAACCTGCTGGAAAATGCCGCCCGCTACGCCCCGGGGGCCGTGACGCGGGTCAGCGTGACCGCCTGCGACGACGGCCGGGTGCGGGTCCGGGTCGAGGACGCTGGTCCCGGTGTCCCGGCGGCATCCCTGCCGCGCCTGTTCGACAAGTTCTACCGTGTCCAGCGCCAGGGCGAGGGAGCGCGGCGGGGACTCGGGATCGGGCTCGGCGTCGTCAAGGGCCTCGCCGAGGCGATGGGCGGCGAGGTGGCCGCGGGCGTCAGCTCGCTCGGCGGTCTGGCCGTTGACGTCTTCCTCGACTCGGCACCGGAGCCGCCTGGCGAGACGGGCGAGACGGGCGAGACCGGCGAGACGGGCCAGGCTGGCGAGCTCGGGGCCGAGAGGCCAGCGTGAAAGCGGACATCCAGCGTGGACCCCACGTCCTGCTCGTCGAGGACGACGGCTCGACACGGTCACTGATCGCAGCGAACCTTGAGGCGCACGGCTACCGGGTTCGCGAGGCGGAAACAGCCGCCGGCGCGGCGCGCGCCTGGGACGCGCAGCGGCCGGACCTGGTGGTCCTCGATCTCGGCCTCCCCGATGCCGACGGCATGACGGTCATCCGACGGGTCCGGCGGGACGGCACCACCCCGATCCTCATCCTGTCCGCGCGCGACGACGAACCCGACAAGGTGGCGGCCCTGGAAGCGGGCGCCGACGACTACGTGACCAAGCCATTCGGCCTCGAGGAGCTGCGGGCGCGAGTCGCCGCGCTCCTGCGGCGCGCGGCAGGCCCGGCCGCGGATACGACCGGCTCGATCGCGCTCGGTCCGCTCGTGCTGGATATCGCGGACCGGAGTGTCCACGTCGGTGACACACCGGTCGAGCTGACCCCGCGCGAATACGAGCTTCTCAAGGTCCTGATGGGCCAGCCCGGGCGACTGATCACCCGCGGGACGCTCCTGCGCGCCGTCTGGGGACGCCCATATGTCGAGGAGGACCACTACCTCCATGTCTACGTGAGCCGGCTGCGGCGCAAGCTCGCGGCAGCCGATCCGACCGGCACGATGCACGACCTCATCACGGCGGAACCTGGAGTCGGCTACCGGATCCGCGAGCCCTGACCGCCTCTGCCGCGAGACGCTTGTTGAGGGGTTGTTGAGCGGGAATCCGGCCCGTCGGCCCGGTTTCCTCTTGGTGGCCCGGCATACGTTCGAGATATGCACGAAGTCGGCGCGAAGGCCGCGCCCGGATCACGGCCGGATCCACTCGACGTTGCCCTCCGGGAGATCGACGTCGCCATCGAGCTCGTCCTCTCCGGCCTTGCCAGGGTCGTCCAGTTGTCGGGTCTCGAGGCCGCTGAGCGTGCCGCCGCCCTTGGGCTGGCCCTGGCCCAGGCAGCGGGCGTGCGCTTCGAGCTCCATCGATCCGGTGGTTCGCCCAGCACCGTCAGCCTGCGCATCGGACCGCTGGAAGGGGGCGAGGCATCACCCCCAGCCCGCCCGCGAGACGGCTCGTGATCGGCGGGCGACGGCAGATCAAGGGGCGCAGGTCCGGCGATCGTCGAGTCAGGGTCGAACGCCCGCACTCTCCGTACTTCCGATACGCGGGTCCCGGCGCGCTCGTCGCGCGCGAGGCCGCGTCCGCGCCCCGCACCCCCACCGGGCGCGCCGTGGCGCGGGTCCGTCAGGTCGTCTTCGGCCGGCCGCTCGCGAACGAGGAGGAGATCGGCGAGCGATTGTCGAAGAAGAAGGCGCTCGCGATCTTCAGCTCCGATGCCATCAGCTCGTCGGCCTATGCGACCGAAGAGATCCTCCGCGTCCTGATCGTCGCCGGCGTCGGCGCCCTGCTGCTGTCTGTCCAGGCGGCCATCGCGATCGCGATCCTCCTGGCCGTCGTGTCCGTGTCATACCGGCAGGTCTGCCGGGCATACCCGAACGGCGGCGGCGCGTACGTCGTCGCGCGCACGAACCTGGCACCGATCTTCGGACTCATCGCCGCGGCCGCCCTGCTCATCGACTACGTCATGACCGTCGCGGTCTCGACGGCGGCGGCGATCGCCCAGATCCAGTCGGTCATCCCGGCCGCCTACGACGTGCGCATCCAGATCGCGTTCGTCGCGATCGCGCTCATCACCGTCGGCAACCTTCGCGGCCTCCGTGAATCCGGGAACATCTTCGCGGTGCCGACCTATCTCTTCGTGGGGCTGGCGCTCGCGATCGTCGGGATCGGAGCCGTCCGGATCGCATCCGGGAGTGCTGGCCCGGTCCCGCCGGAGCCCACGGCGCTGCCGTTCGGAACAGAGCAGCTCGGTGTCCTGCTGCTGCTCAAGGCCTTCGCGGGTGGCTCGGTCGCGCTGACCGGCGTCGAGGCGATCGCCAATGGCGTGCCCGCCTTCAAGCCACCCGAGTCGAAGAACGCGGCGAACACGATGACGGCCATGGCCATCCTGCTGGCCATCCTCTTCGTCGGCATCACCGTGTTCGCCGTTGCGTTCGGCCTGCGACCGACGGGCGGCGGCGGACCGTCCATCGTCGCGCTCGCGGCGCGGACGGCGTTCGGCGAGGGCTCGCCGCTCTTCTACACCTTCGCCACCAGCACTGCGCTCATCCTGTTCCTCGCCGCGAACACGAGCTTCAACGCCTTCCCGCGTCTCGCCGCGATCCTGTCCGAGGACGGCTACATGCCGCGCCAGTTCTCCTTCCGCGGCGACCGGTTGGCATACTCGTGGGGGATCGCCCTGCTGGCGGCCGTGGCCTTCGGCCTGCTCTGGCTCTTCGGCGGCGACACGCATGCGCTCATCCCGTTGTACTCGGTCGGGGTGTTCCTATGCTTCACCCTCAGTCAGGTCGGGATGGTCAAGCACTGGTTGCGAGTGAGGGAGCCGGGCTGGCGCTGGCGCCTGAGCGTGAATGCCGCGGGCGGCGTGCTGACCGGCGTCGTGCTCGGCATCGTCGTCTTCGAGAAGTTCGTCGATGGGGCCTACCTGGTCGTGATCCTCGTGCCGTTCCTCGTCGGCATGATGCTGTTCATCAGTCGCCAGTACACGCGCTCGGCCCGCCAGCTTGCCGTCGACCCCGGCCTCGTCGTGTCGCCGCCGCACCGCGAGGAACGCGTGGTCGTCCCCATCTCCGGGATCGACCGGGCGTCGATCCAAGCGGTCAACGTCGGACGCTCGATCGACGACGACGTCCGCGCGGTCTACATCTCGACCGATCCGGAGGGAGCGGCCGCCATCCGACGAGCCTTCGAGCGCCAGGTGCCCGGCGTCCCGCTCGTCGTCGTGGAGTCGCCGTATCGAGCCCTGGCCGGCCCCCTCCTCGCGTACCTCGACGTGCTCGATGCAGCCTGGCCGCCTGACAAGCCCGATCCGATCACGTTCGTGGTCATCCCCGAGTACGTGGCTCGAAGCTGGTGGGAGCGGACCCTCTACAACCAGTCGGCGAAGCGGGTGCGCAAGGTCCTGCTCGGGCGTCGCCACACCGTCATCGTCAACGTGCCCTACCGGCGCGAGGATCCAGAGGCCGAACCCCCGGCCCTCAGTCCGCCGAGCGCACCTGGAACCGGGACAGCGCCCGTGTCGTGAGCAGGAAGCCGCCGACGATCACGACCACGAGGATCGCCACCGCCACGACGGGCTCGAGCACGTCGACGCCGACGTCCTCGCCGGTCACGGCCGCGGCGACGCCGAGGGTCGCCTGCCGGATCGACATGAACCGGGTCCCGTCGAGCAGCCCAGCCAGCACGCCCTCCCATAGCAGCGTGTAGCCAAGACCGACGACGAGCGCCCGAGAGGTCACCACGCCCAGCGCCGAGAACGCGACGGCGTATGCGGTGCCCCCCGCGATCGCCGCGAGCGCGAAGCCGAGCGCGGTCGACACCGACTCGCCACCGAAGCCGCCGACCAGCAGCCCCGTGACGATCAGCGGCGGGACCACGAGCGCGGCGGTCAGCGCGGCAGCCACGGCGAGCTTGGCCAGGGCGATCCGCCAGCGTGGGATCGGCTTGGCGAGTAGGAAGACCGCCGTGCCGTCCTCGATCTCCGAGCCGATCGTCGCCGTCCCGAAGACCAGCGCGATGAGCGGCAGGACGGTCCGGACCACGAGCGTGTCGAGGATCTCGGGCGCATCGCTGCGGCCGCCCCCGATCCGGATGAGGAGTCCGACGAGGACCGGCAGGAGGGCGAGCAGCAGCATGAGCAGGGTCCGGCGCCGGCCTAGCAGCCCGCGCAGCGTGACCTCGAGCAAGGCGCCGAACGCGGTCACCGGCGCACCAGGTAGCCGAACACGCTTTCGAGCGAATCGTCGGTCGGCGTCACCTCGTGCAACCGGATCCCCGCTACTCGCGCGGTCGGGGCGACGATGCGGGTGAACGCGCCGTAGTCGGACGTACGGACGGCCAGCAGGCCGTCGACGAGCTCGGCGCCGAAGACGGCGGGTTGGGTCAGCAGCGCCGCCGCCAGCGCGCGGTCATCGGACGAGCGGATGGTGAACCGGTGCGGGCGATCGGTCATCAACCTCCGGATCGAGCGGAAGTCACCCGACGCCGCGAGCCGGCCCGCGTAGACGACGAGGACGGCGTCGGCCAGCCGCTCCACTTCTTCGAGGATGTGCGACGAGAACAGGATCACCCGACCGGCGGCCGCCATCTCCCGAAGCAGCTCCATCATGTGCAGTCGCTGCCGAGGATCCATGCCGTTGAACGGCTCGTCGAGCAGGAGGATCCGCGGGTCGTGGACGAGCGCGGCGGCGAGCTTCGCCCGCTGGCGCATCCCCTTGGAGTAGGTCCGCAGTTGCCGGTCCGCCGCGTCGATCAGATCGACCGTGGCGATCGCCCGTTCCGTGGCGACCTCCCCGTCCGGCATGCCCTGGAGGTCGGCGTTGAGCCGAACGAACCCGCGGCCCGTGAGGTAGCCGGGGACCGCCTCGCGCTCCGGGACGAGCCCCACCTCTCGATAGACCGAGGGATCCCCGAAGGCAGGCCGGCCATCGATCCGCGCCGCACCTGCGGACGGTGCCAGCAGTCCGGACAGGAGATGCAGCAGGGTCGACTTGCCGGCCCCGTTCGGGCCGAGCAGGCCGGTCACGCCAGGCCCGAGCGCGAACGAGATGTCGTTGACCGCCACGACGTTGCCGTACCACCTCGACACGTGCTCGAGCTCGATGGCGGGAACGGGAGGCCCCGACGCCACGACCGGCGGAACCGCCGGGCCCCTCGCGGGATCGCTCACGCGGTGATTCCGAGGTAGCGGCGCACCACGAGCAGGACGCACGCGAGCGTCCCGCCGACGGCCGCAACGAGGTACGTCCACCCGGGCAGGTTCGCCGCGACGATCGTCGGGTTGGGGGAGATGGCATCGAAGACCGCCGCGTTGACGCCATCCATGATGTCGCCGGGGCTGGCCAGCACCAGCACCCGAGCCAGGTCCCCGACGGCCAGCTCGGCCATCAGCGCGACGACGATCGGCGGGATGATGAACACGGCGATGATCGCGGCCGTCGCGTACGCGCGCCGCGGGGTCCAGGCCGCGATGACGGTCGCGACGCCACCCAGGAGCGCCGACGCGAGGAGCGCCACGAGCACATAGCGCGGCACGTCCGGGAGGTCGTCCCGCAACCCTGTCAGCGGGTCAGGGGCCGCGAGGATGGCGCCGACGGAGAGGACGACCTGCGGCACGATCGAGATCACGAAGATCGCCAGGAAGAGCCCGCCGGCCCTGGCCAGGGTGTAGTCGATGCGGGTCAGCACCCGCGAGAAGTACAGCGGCAGCACGCCGTGGCGCTGGTCACGCCCGAACAGCTCCGGCGCCTGCGCAGCACAGAACAGCATCACGAGTGTCGAGGTCAGGTTCTGGTAGGTGTCGTGGCGGATCGGGGAGGCCTCGTCCAAGGCGTCTCCCGCCCCGGCCTGTGCAGCCAGCGCCCTGATCCCGACCGCGAGGACCGCCGGTCCCACGGACAGCGCCAGCAGGAGGAACGGGACGATCTTCGCCCGCCCGCCCCGACCGATCCCGTAGGCCGCGCGCAGGCTTTGGACGAGCAGCCCGAGCGCCACCCTGGGTCGCCCGAGGCGGGGACCGTGATAGCCCTGGTAGCCCAGGTCGTAGATGCTGCTCGCGCGGCCCCGTGCCTCGGTCATCGGAACAGCTCCTCGAGCCCGCGGCGGCGCTGCTCCATCCGCACGAGCGGCAGGTCCAGGTCAGCGACGGTGTCGCGCACGAGGTCCCAGGGCCGCTCGTCGGCGAGCTCCACGAGCACGGTCCGGCCGTCCACCGTGGCGCTGACGCCGGATGCCACCAGCGCCGCAGCAAGGCCGTCGGCACCCTCCTCGACCTCGACGGCGAGCGTCCCGGTGCGTTCGGTGAACTCGTGCAGGGGCGCGGCCCGGATGAGCTTGCCGGCGTCGATGGCGACGAGGAAGTCGCACACCCGCTCGATCTCACCGAGCAGATGGCTGGCGACGATGACGGCGATCCCGAACTCGGTGCCGGTCCGCCGCACGAGCGCAAGCATCTCGTCGCGGCCGGCCGGGTCGAGGCCGTTCGTCGGCTCATCGAGGAGCAGCAGCTGCGGATCGTGGACGAGCGCCTGGGCGAGCTTGACCCGCTGCTTCATCCCGGTCGAGTAACCGCCGATGGGCCGATAGCGCTCCTCGTACAACCCGACATGGCGGAGGACCTCGGCCGCACGTTCGCGCGCGCCGGCGGCGGGCAGACCCGACAGGCGGGCCATCTGGCCGACGAAGTCGGTCGCCGTCGTGTCCGGCGGCAGAGAGTCGGACTCCGGCATGTAGCCCACGAAGCGGCGAAGGGTCGTGCCGCCGGTCCGCACATCGTGGCCGAGGACCGTGGCGTCGCCGGCGGTCGGCGGGAGCAGCCCCAGCAGGATACGCAGCAGCGTGCTCTTGCCCGCACCGTTCGCCCCGACGAGGCCGATGATCCCGGGTTCGAGCGCCAGGTCGAGGCCGTCGAGGGCCACGATGCCGCCCGGGTAACGCTTGGTCAGGGCCGTGGTGACGACGAGCGACATGGCTGCGAAGCCTACCGGACCCGGGCGATCCGGCGGCCGGTCAGGCGGCGACGACCTGGTTGCGGCCGCCCCGCTTCGCCATCTGGAGCCCGACGTCCGCGACCTCGACGAGGGTCTCGAGGGACGACACGTTGGGTCCGAGCGATGCGCAGCCGGCCGAGACCGTCGCGTGCAAGACCTCGCCCTCGCTCCCCTGGAACGCGACGGCCTCGAGCTCGAGTCGGATCTCGTCGCCGACGCGCGACGCTTCCTCCAGGCTGGCGCCGTCGAGGATCGCCAGGAACTCTTCGCCGCCGTAGCGCGCGACGAGGTCGCTCGAGCGAAGCCGGCGCGTGAGGATGGAGCCGAAGACCCGCAACACGGCGTCGCCCTTCGTGTGGCCGTACCGTTTGTTGAACTGCCCGAAATGGTCGAGGTCGAACAGGATCGCCGCGACGGGGTGGCGCAGGTCCGGCTCGAGGCGCGCCCGTGCGGCAAAGAGCCGGGCCAGCGACACGTCCAGGTGACGCCGGTTCCAGAGCCCGGTGAGCGGATCGCGGATGGCCGCATCGGCCATCTGCGCGTGGAGCTCGACGTTGTTGAGCGCCAGCGAGATGTGCGAGCCGATGAGCGACATCGCCTCGAGCTCCAGCGCGGAGAACCGGCGGGTCAGATCGAGACGCGTGACCGCGACCGCGCCGATCACGACCTCGCCACGCAGCAGCGGGAACGAGGCGCACACGAGCGTGTCCGGGACGCGCGCTCCGCGCAGCGTGGCCGGGAACTCCGACCGCTGGACGATGTCCTGGGAGACCACCGTGCCGTCCGCGAGCGTCTGGCCGGCGGTGCCTTCGCCCGCCCGGATGCGTGCCCCGACGTAGCGCTCGTCGCCACCGCGGATCGCCACGATGCGGTCCTCGCCGCTGGTGGGATCGCGCAGGATCAGGGTCGTGATGTCGACCTCGAGGACGTCGGCGACGGCGCCGATGATCGACTCGTGCGCGGTCACGGGCTCGAGGCTGGCGTTGATCGAGCTGCCGAACCTGGCCAGCCGGCCGAACAGCGCGGCCCGTTCCTGGAGGGCCTGCCGCTCGCGTCCCAGGGCCAGCGCGACGGCGACGCGATCGCCGACCACGGTCATCGTGTCCAGGTCGCCCTCGTCGAGCGGCGCGTCCCCGGGACTCTCGATGTTGAGGACGCCGAGCATCGTGCCGTCGACCGCGAGCGGGACGCTGACCTCGCTCCGGACGTTCTGGTTGGCCGCGGCATAGTCGGGATCGAGCGACACGTCAGCGACGAGCTCGGGCTGGCCTGTCCGCATGACGCGGCCGACCACGCCGATCGACCCATCGAAGCTTTCGATGACGTCGTCGTAGCCGCGCTGGGCGCCAAGGCGCATGAGCGACCCATCGACGGTGTAGATCGAGACGTAGCGATAGCCGAAGTGGGCCACGAGGAGGTCCATGACGTCCTCGAGGGCGGCGCGGTTCGGGCCCCTCGCCGTGAGTGCCCGGCCGACGGCCTCGACCGCGGCCATCTGGCTGGCGCGCCGGCGTTGCCCGGCCGACGCGGCTCGGGCCGTTGCGACCGCGCGCTCCATCGACAGGACCGTTCGCCGCGTCCCGATCGTCAGCACGACCATCGTGACGGCGAGCGCGACGCCACGGTGCAGGACACCGGGGACGAACGTCCCGGCCGTGACACCCGCGAACAGGAACGCGGCCATGGCCGCGCCGCCGAGGATGACCGCCTGGCGGGTCCCCAGGACGGCTGCCAGCGCGACGATGGGCAGGTACAGGCAGGCCAGCGGCAGCGTCGAAAGATCGTCGGCTCGAAGGCTCATCCAGAAGACGACCGCCAGCGCGATGAGCAGGCGGACCGTATCGACGGCGGGCGACCGGCCCACCGGGACGCGGAGCGCGAGCGTGAACTGGACGGCGAGATAGATCGCGGACGGCGCGATGAGTCCCGCCGCGTCCGCACCGGCGATGAGCTCGATCACGAGCGCGGAGAAGACCACCGCGATCGCCAGCAGGACGTGCGGGTCCGCCGCCAGGCGGGTCGTGGCTTGCCGCCACACGGGACGCATGGATTCCATCACGCCCGACTCTGGCCCCTCGGGTACCCCGCGTCGACCACACGATTGGGGCATATGGGGCTATCCATCTGGCAGCGCCGACGCTCGGGATCGCTCGCCTTCAGCGCCAGTTGAGGGTGCCGGCCGCGTCATCCGCCGACTCGAGGATCTCGGCGAGCTCGAAGCCCTCATGGGGCTCGATCGCCAGGAGGAGGGTCGCGCGGCGCAGGTCCATCACCACGACGCGCGTCGTGCGATCGGGCTCCAGGAAGTAGGTCGTGCCGTCCGTCGCGAACAGCTGGATGCGTGCCGAATCGATCGGGGTCAGGTCGGACGACAGGCCGCGGCGACCATCGATGCGGACGTTCGCCGGCCGCGTGGCGCTGACTCCCTCGGTCGTGATGAACGCCTCGATGAGATCGCGGGCTCGTTCGCGCGGCTCGCGCGGGCCATCCTCCGGATAGACCTCGACGATCCGCCCGGCGAACGTCATCACGCCCTCGTCCCGGCGGAGCGCGACGGTATCGGCCGTGTGCGCGGCGGTCGACCAGCCGTCGCCGAGCTCGATGTCGAACGCCGGCGCGAAGCGAGAGGGTGCGTATCGACCGGGCCCGAGCCCGCACGGCAGGTCGAAGAAGATCTCGCACAGGTCGGCGACGTCGCCCGCGGGTACCGCCGTCGGCTCCTCCTCGGGCGGGGCAGGTGTCGGGCTCGGAGGCTCCGGCGTGGGCTCCGGGGTCGGCTCGGCCGTGGGGTCGGGATCGGGCTCGATGGTCGGGTCGACCCCCGCGACGTCCGTGGCGCGAGCCGGATCGGTGGGGACCGTGGCCCCGTCTCCGGGCAAGGCGGCCAGGAGCAGCGCACCGCCGAGGACACCCACGAGGGCCAGCGCCGCGAGGACGGCGTTCGGGCCACCCGCCAACAGGGTCCGCGGCAACGCGAACGGCCGCCGCTCCGCGGACCGTCGTCGGGGAGCGGGCGACGCCAGCCGGGGGCCCGGTGCGGCCGTTCGTGACGCACGCGCTCCGCGCTTTCGAACGCCAGTGCTCGGGTAGCCGTCGGAGATCGCGACGACGCTCGTCTCGCTTGCCAGCTCCGGCGCATCCACGATCGGCTCGAGGGCCGCCGCCATCGCGGTCCCGTTCGGGTACCGATCACCGGCATCGGGCGCGAGCGCGCGACGCACCACCGCCTCGAGCGGCGCGGGCACCTCGGGACGGACGGCCCGTGGCGAGGGGGCCGGGGCCCCGACGCGGGCGAGGGCGATGGCATCGGTGGTCTCGCCGGTCCAGGCTCGGGTGCCGGTCAGCGCCTCGAACAGCACCAGGCCCAGGCCGTAGATGTCCGAGGCCGGGGTCGTCGTCAGGCCACGGGCTTGTTCGGGGCTGAAGTAGTGGACCGACCCGAGCGTCGTCCCCGGCAGCGCGGCCTCCGCGTCGGCCGCCAGGCGAGCGATCCCGAAGTCGGTGACCATGGCGCGGCCGTCCGCGGCGAGCAGGATGTTGCCGGGCTTGATGTCGCGGTGGACGATGCCGCGCGTGTGCGCGACGCCGAGCGCACGGGCGACGTCGAGCCCGATCCGGGCCGCCTCGCGCGGCGCCAGACGACCACCGCGGCGGAGACGTGCCGACAGGTCTTCGCCCTCGACCAGGGCCATGACGAGGTAGGCCCGGTCGCCGTCCGTGCCCGTGTCCAGGCAAGCGACGATGTTGGGATGGCGCAGCACCGTCGCCGCGAGTGCCTCGCGGCGGAATCGGTGGGCAAGATCGGGGTCGGTCGCGACCTCCGGCCGAAGGATCTTGACCGCGACTTGTCGTTCGAGGCGCAGGTCCATGGCGCGGTGGATCGTCGCCATGCCGCCGCGACCGATGACCGGCCCGAGTCGGTAGCGCCCACCGAGCAGGCGCTCGGTGGCGTGCGTGGCGGCCGGGTCCCGCGCATCGGTCACGCCCGGACGATAGCCCAGGTGCGCCGAACGCCCGTCCGGCGTGCCCGGGCCGGACCCGTCAGGCTACGCTGGCGGCATGAGCGAGAGCGAACAGGCGACCCGCCAACTGCTCGTCGAGTTGCTCGGCGTGTTCTATGCCAAGAACTGGGTGTCCGGCACTGGCGGCGGCATCTGCGGCCCGGCGGACGGCGGCGGCCTGTTGCTCGCCCCGAGCGGTGTGCACAAGGAGCGGATCCGGACCGACGAGTTCTTCACGATCGACCCGACCGACGAGCGGGTCGTGCGCAAGCCGGACGACGCGAGCCTCCGACCGAGCGAGTGCAAGGCCATCTTCGCGCTCGCCGCCCGCGAGCGCGGTGCCCGGAGCGTCGTCCACTCGCATGCGCTCTCGGCGGTCCTCGCCGGAGACGTCGCGGGTGACGCCGATCACGTCGCGATCCGCGATCTCGAGATGCTCAAGGGCATCCGCGGGGTCGGCAACCGCGATGTCCACCTGCTGCCCGTCATCCGGAACACGCCCCGCGAAGCGGAACTGACCGAGCAGCTGGCTCGGGTGCTGGGCGATCGGCGGTTCGACGACAGCTTCGCCGTGGTCGTCGCGGATCACGGCGCGTACATCTGGGGCGACGACGTGTGGGAAGCCAAGCGCCACACCGAGGTCTATCACTTCCTCTTCGAAGCGGTGGTCGCACGGCGCGGCCGCCAGAAGGAGCGCACGTAGATGAGCGGAGCCCACGACCACGCCGGCGAGATGCAGCATATCTGCCCCACCTGCCAACAGCCCGTTCGCCACGCCAGGATCGACGTGATCGACGTCGCGGCGGCCGTCGAGGCAGACAAGCTCACCGAGGGCGACGTGTTCAAGCGGACGTATCTCGGTCACGGCACGCAGTCGAGCGTCTTCGTGTTCCAGGGCCATCCCGGTCCGTTCAAGACGCACGTCCATGTCACCCATGACGAGATCGGCTACGTCCTGGCGGGTACGGGCGAGGTGACGGTCGGTGGCGTGACCCGACCGGTCAAGCAAGGCGACGTCTGGGTCATCCCGGCGAACACGCCACACGGCGGCCGGTTCGAGGACGCGCCGCAGGTCCTGTTCATCTCGTCCCCGATCGACGATCCGGACAACCAGGACCGCGTCTGGATCGACTGAGGCGGACTAGCCGCGGCGCTCCGAGCGGGCGAACCGTTCGCCCGGGATCGACTGCGGCCGGCCGGGGTTGCCGCCCGGCCGAGCGCCGGGGCCGCCGTTGCCGATCCCCTGACCGGGACGGTGCTGGGCCGGGCGACCGTGGACCGGTCGGCCGTGGCCGGGTCGACCCTGGGCTGGGCGGCCGTTGGACGGTCGCCCCTGGGCGGCATGCGTCGGGGCGGGTCGTCCGTGGGCGGCCTGGCCCGGCCGTCCGTGGGCGGGACTCCCGTGTCCCTGGTCGAAGCCTGTCGACGAGCGCCGCGGTCCGGCGTAGCCGCCACGATCGGATCCACCGCCGGCGCGCGGACCCCGCGGGCCTCGCGGATCGGGCCGGCCACGACCAAGCCCGCCGCGCAGGATCGGCTCGGGGCGGACGGAGCGGTCCGGCTCGAACCCGGCGATGACCTCCTGCGGGATCGGCGCTCCGAGGACGCGCTGGATCTCGCCGAGGAGCTTCAGCTCATCGACGCAGACCAGCGAGACGGCATGGCCCGGCGACCCTGCGCGTCCGGTGCGACCGATGCGGTGGACATAATCCTCGGGAACCATCGGCAGCTCGAAGTTGACGACGTGCGGAAGCCCGTCGATATCCAGCCCGCGCGCGGCGATCTCGGTGGCAACGAGGATGGGCGTCCGACCCGTCTTGAAGTCGGCCAGGGCGCGGACGCGCTGCCCCTGGCTCTTGTTGCCGTGGATGGCGACCGCGGCGATCCCGTCGCGGCCGAGCTGCTCCGCAAGCCGGTTCGCACCGTGCTTCGTGCGGGTGAACACGAGCGCCTGGTCGATGGCGCCGGTGCGGATGAGGTGGCTGAGCAGCTCGCGCTTGCGCTCACGGTCGACCGGATGGACGACCTGGGTCACGAGCGGCGTGGCGGAGTTGCGCGGGGTGACCTGGACGGACGCCGGCTCGTGGAGGAAACCACCTGCGAGCGAGCGGATGTCGTCCGAGAAGGTGGCGGAGAACAGCAGGTTCTGGCGTTTGGCCGGCAGGACTTCGAGCACGCGACGGATGTCGCGGATGAAGCCCATGTCGAGCATGCGGTCCGCCTCGTCGAGGACGAGGATCTCGATGGTCGAGAGGTCGATCGTGCGCTGACCCAGGTGGTCGAGCAGGCGGCCTGGTGTCGCGACGACGACGTCGACGCCGCGGCGGAGGGCGTTGGCCTGCGGGGCGAACCCGACGCCGCCGTAGATGGCGGCGGAGCGGACGCCCCAGTGGCGACCGTAGACCCGAACGCTCTCCTCGACCTGGAGCGCGAGCTCACGGGTCGGGGCGAGGACGAGGGCGCGGATGGGACGCCGACCCGAGCGCGGATCGATGTTCGGCGGCCCCATGTTCTGGAGCATCGGGAGGACGAATGCGGCCGTCTTGCCGGTGCCCGTCTGGGCATTGGCCATGAGGTCCCGGCCGTCGAGGACGAGCGGGATCGCCGCGGCCTGGACCGGGGTAGGCTCGGTGTAGCCCTGGTCCGCGACGGCGCGGAGGAATTCGGGCGCAAGCCCAAGGGTATCGAAGGACATGGGGAGAAAGGACTCCTGACGGGGCCCACCCGCGTCGATCGCGGGGCCCGGTCAGGGCGCTTGGTTGGTTCGGGATCGAGACGGGATGAACCGGGGCGCCGACCGGAGCGCCTCATCGAGCACGAGAAGTTCGAAGCATAGCCGACCTGGCCCGAACGCGCCGACGGGGCTGCAGCTTGGGGAGAAGTGGAGCGGGAGACGAGGCTCGAACTCGCGACATGCAGCTTGGAAGGCTGCCGCTCTACCAACTGAGCTACTCCCGCGTGCGCAAGACGCTATCACGATGCCGGCTGCATCGGGTCACCCCGGTCATCGCGGCTCGCGAGTCACTCGGTCGCGGCGATCGACAGCGCCCGGGGGATGAACTCGGGGATCCGCTCGAGGAGGTCCCACAGGCTCGTCGAGAACGGAGGCGTGGGACGGGTCCCCGGCCGATCGACCGCCACGATCTGCCGCCGGATCGTGGCCGCGCCGCCGAGCCCGACCTCCCGAACCGAGCCGGCCGCCAGGGCATCCGCGACTGCCGTCCCGGGGAGCAGGGCAACGCCGAGCCCTCGCTCGACCATCCGCTTCGCCGCCTCGATATTGTCCACCTCGGTAACGCCGCGGGGGACGACGCCGGCGACACGGAAGAGGGCGTTCGTCAGCTCGTAGTAACTCGATGTCCGGTCGAACAGGATCAGCTGGGCGTGCTTGATCTCCGATACGTCGACCCTGCCCGCCAGGGCGAACGGATGGTCCGGCCGGGCGATGAGGACGAGCTCGTCCTCGTAGAGCGGGCGGCTCCGGACGCGCGCGTCGCGGAGCTGGCGGACGATCCCGAGTTCGACCTCACCGCGAGCCACGAGATCGACGATCTCCTCCGAGTGCCCGGTCCGCACACGCAGGCGAACGTCCGGGTGTCGCTGCGTGAAGCGAACCAGGACCTCAGGCAGGACGTAGGCGCTGACCGCCGGAGCGACCGCGAGCGCGAGCTCACCGACGATGCCGTGTTCCACCTCCCGGACGAGCGAACTGCCGCTCCTGATCGCTTCGATCGCGCGGTCCGCGTGGGGAAGGAAGGCGCGGCCGGCGGGGGTCAAATGCATCCCCGAGTGGGTCCGCCGGAACAGCGTCGCGGCGAGCTCCGCTTCGAGCGCCTGGAGCCTCGCCGTGAGCGCCGGCTGGCTGATGGACAGGGCATCCGCTGCGCGGCGCATGTTCCCCAGCCGGGCGATCTCGACGAACCCCTCGATCTGTGCGAGCTGCATGGATTCGGCTCCGAGCGGACGATCAGTATTGCTGATGGAACTCTACCAAAGGTTCGATTGGACTGATGAGCGACCTGGTCGTACAGTCGCCTTCACCAGTACGACGAGGGGTTCGGATGAAACTCGATATCGATATGGGACAGCCCGTCCAGGTGAGCGGGGGCGCAGCGGAGCCGTCGCATCCTTGGATCCTCGGCCTGGTCGACGACGGCCCCCGAGTCGAGCCCGCTCTGCGCCCGTACAGCTACACGTCCGAGTGCGAATGCCCCGCCGATTGCCTCAGGGACCACGAGAACGAATGACGCCGACGAACGGACGGACCGCGACGCGGCTCGACGCTGAACGGGTGGGGATCGCGAACAACGACTTCGAGACGCAAGTCGTGGCCGCCCGCGAGTGGTTCGCCCGGTCCCGGTTCGATGGCATCGTTCGTCTCCACACCGCCCGGGACGTCGCCGCTCAGCAAGGCACCATCCAGCCCGACTACACCGTCGCCCGCACCGCGGCGGACGCGTTCTATGCCCGACTGCGCGACCTGTTCTCCAGCGGCGAGCAGATCACCACCTTCGGTCCGTATTCACCCGGCCAGGCGGTGGTGATGAAGCGGATGGGGATCGAAGCCATCTATCTCGGCGGCTGGGCAACCTCGGCAAAGGGGTCGAAGACAGAGGACCCCGGTCCGGACCTTGCCAGCTACCCGCTCGGCCAGGTCCCGGACGAAGCGGCCGGCCTGGTTCGCGCCCTCCTCGCCGCCGACAAGAACCAGCACTTCGCCCGGGCGCAGATGAACGACCAACAGCGACGAACCACGAAGGAGGTCGACTTCCGGCCGTTCATCATCGCGGACGCCGATACGGGGCATGGGGGCGATGCGCACGTTCGAAATCTCGTCCGTCGCTTCGTCGAGATCGGGGTGCCCGGCTACCACATCGAGGACCAGAAGCCGGGCGCCAAGAAGTGCGGTCACCAGAGCGGCAAGGTCCTCGTCGCCCAGGACGAGCAGAACAAGCGGCTCAATGCGGCGCGCCTGCAGCTGGACATCATGCGAGTGCCGGGCATCATCGTCGCTCGAACCGATGCCGAGTCGGCGACCTTCCTCGACAACCGCAGCGACGAGCGTGACCAGCCGTTCGTCCTCGGGGCGACGAACCTCGACCTCCCGAGCTATCGGGTGGGTTTCCTGGCGATCCTCAGGGCGCTGCACGACCGCGGGTTGGACGAGATCCGGGGTCACCTCCTGTACGCGGTGCCGGAGGACGACCTGCGCAAGGCAGCCGCCTGGCTCGTGCACGTCGGGCTGATGCCGCTGATCGAGCAAAACGCCCAGGGCGTTCGCGAGGCCGAGGTCGGGGCTTCGACCGAGGAGCTCCTCGACGCCATCGACACCAGGTACGCCGAGCTCTGGCAGGAGGCAGCGGGTCTCAAGACCTATGGCGAGGCGGTCGCGGAGATCCTCGAGTTCCGGACGGCCGATGGTGAGGCGTTCGCCATCACGCTCGAGGAGTGGCGTGCCTTCGCGAGCCGTGCGTCCTTCTCCGAGATCCGCGACAAGGCGGACGCGCTCGACATCCGGGTCACCTGGGACCCCGAGCTCCCGAGGACGCCGGACGGCTACTACCAGGTCCAGGGAGGGATCGACTACGCCATCGCCAAGTCGCTTGCTGCGGCGCCGTTCGCCGACCTGCTCTGGATGGAGACCAAGACAGCGGATCTCGGGGACGCGCGACGATTCGCGGAGGCGATCCATGCCGAATATCCCGACAAGATGCTGGCCTACAACCTCTCCCCATCGTTCAACTGGGACACCACCGGGTTGACCGACGACGAGATGCGGCGCTTCCCCGAAGACCTCGGCAAGCTTGGCTTCGTCTTCAACTTCATCACGTACGGAGGCCACCAGATCGACGGCCTCGCGGCCGAGGAGTTCGCGACGGCGTTGCGAGAGGATGGGATGCTCGCTCTGGCCCGACTCCAGCGGAAGTTCCGGCTGCTCGAGTCTCCCTATCGGACCCCGCAATCACTCGTGGGCGGCGACCGACTGGACGCGGCGTTGATGGCCGCTTCGGGGCGTACCGCAGCGACGAAGGCGATGGGCAAGGGCTCGACCCAGCATCAGCACCTCGTCCAGACCGAGGTGCCGACCAGGCTGCTCGAGGGATGGCTCTCGGCATGGGCGACCCGTTGGGAGTGGCCGGCGACCATCCGGGTCGAGTTGCGGCCGCACACGGCGGGTTCCGACCTCCTCGAGCTTCGAGTCATCGACGACTCGGACGAGCCACTCGCGAACGTGATCTTCGCAAGCATCGTGGACCGCCGGGGCCGGAGCATCCTCTCGATCCGTGATCAGAACACGGCGCCATCGATCCGCAGAAGGCGACTGATGACGCTCGTCCAGCTCTTCCTGATCCATCGCTACCGCGCCGGCTCGCTGCACTACCTCACGCCCACTGACGACAACCGGTCGCAGGCGCAGCGGATGCAGGATCTGGGCATCTTCACGGTCGTGCGGACCGAGATCGGCCAGATCATCGTCGCGGACGTCGACCGCGAGCGCGTCGGCGAGCTGGTCCGGCCCGAGGCGGATTCCCTCGCCGAACTGATCAGGAAGCCGATCCCGCAGCACGCGTAGCGTCGACCCGCGGCGACGAACCACCGAAACCCGACATCGGCCGTCCGCTGCGGCTGCCCGCCGATGGGCGGATATGTGCGGATAGGTGGACATCAGGGCGGTTCCGACGTACCCTCGGACACCTGCGCACGTAGTCCTGGAGTGCCGCCGCGGCCCCCAATGCCGCGACCATAGCCACTCCACTGCGAGGCAGGGGGTCTCGATCGCGTTGCGATCGGGGGGGAGATATGAGGCCTAGCGCGCCGCGCTTCGCGCCGACCCGCGTTCCCGTTTCGACCTGCCCGCTGCCGTTGCGCGCGACGGGGAGGGAGCGATGGACACCCGCGTGCCTTCGCCCAAGGCCGGGTGCCCAGGCCCGGCGGAGGAGGTGGGCGTAGGGCACAACTCGAGACGCCGCCCCTAGCCCAAGTGGCGCGACCTCGCGGTCGTGAACCGCCCAATCACCACATGCATCATCGGGGTTTATCCAATGCGACGAATCGTCTCCAGTCTCTTCGTGATCGGCGCCGTTCTGGCCCTCGTGGTCGGAGCCGGCACCTTCGCACTCTTCACTGACACCCAGTTCGGAACCGGCGACATCAATGCCGGCACGATCGATCTGTACCTGTCCGACGGACGGGGCGACGACAACGGCGAGAACGAGTTCATCTTCGAAGACATCGAGAACCTGCTTCCGGGCAACAGCGTGTCGTGGACGATGCGGCTCCAGAACCGCGGCACCGGGGCATGGGATCAGACCGACGGGACCGTGATCCTGTCGCAGACCGTCGTGAGCGATCCGGGCAATGACTGCGGGACCCCCCTGGTCCTGACGTGGGATCCCAACAACGATGGCGACGACCATGGCTCGACGCTTCATGTGGCGCCCGGCGCCACCGGCGAAGGCGACGTGATCGCGACGCTCCCGAGCACCGTTGGCAACGAGTGCCAGGGCGTGGTCTGGAACGTGAAGGCGACATTCAACGTCACCCAGCACTGACCGAGGGTCGCGTACCGCGCCGGGCCCTCGGCCCGGCGCGGAACCCTCCTGAACGCACCACTTGAGCAAGATCCTTTTCCGAATCCTGGGCGGTATCGCCACGGCAGCCGTGGTGGTGATCGTGATGACCGCGGTCGGCCTCGTCGTGGTCCCGCGGCTGGCCAACTGGACGGTGCTCGTCGTGCTCTCCGGGAGCATGGAACCGAGCATGCCCACTGGCGGCCTCGCGTTCGTCGAGCCCGTCGATCCGGCCGCGATCCGGGTCGGGGACGTCGTGACATTCCCGGTACCCGGCCATCCCGGCGCGCTCGTTTCGCATCGAGTCACCGCCGTCGAGCGGGTCGCGGGAAAGCCGGTATTGCTCACGAAGGGCGACGCGAACGACGAGCCTGATACGTGGCGAACACCGGCGTCCTCGGTCAAGGGCGAGGTGGCTGTCACCGTCCCCTATCTGGGTCATGCCGCCCAGTTCCTTCGCACCCCGGCCGGATACCTGCTCGTGCTGGTCGTGCCCGCCATCGTGATCATCCTCGGAGAGCTCGGCGCGATCGGCCGGGAGCTCCGCAAGATGCGTCAGAAACGAGCCGGCGCATGACATTCGGTCGCCGCATGACATTCGGCCGCCGCCGGATCGCGATCCTCATGACGGCCGCGCTCTGCAGCCTCTACACGATGACGTGGCTCCCCGGGACCCGTGCCGTCTTCGTTGACGTCCAGGAGGCGATCGGCCAGATCTCCAGCGGCACGTGGGCGACCGGACCTGACCTGCCCGCGGAATGTGCGGGCATGACGTTCGGCGAGACGATCGTCGGGACTGCGGGCAACGACGTCATCGCAGCCGGCAACGGTGGCGCACTGATCTTCGGTCTCGGCGGCGACGACGCCATCGCCGGCGGCAACGGCAAGGACTGCCTCGTCGGTGGTGACGGCGCGGACGTCCTGCGCGGCGGCAACGGCGAGGATGTCCTCATCGGCGGAGACAGTCACGACACCATCGATGGGGACAACGGACCGGACCGCTTGTTCGGGGGACCAGGCGATGACACGGTGAGTGGTGGCGGCGGCCCCGACCACATCGACGGCGGCGATGGCACCGACTCGTGCGACGGCGGCAGCGGCCCCAACGTCATCCTCCGCTGCGAGCCAGGCGCGGAAGCTGCCCCTGAGGCCGAGGCCGAGGCCGATGTCGACACCGACGCACCCGGCGAGGGCAGGCAGGCGCCGAGCCTCCCGGGCTCCGTTGACCCGACAGACCCCAGCCGCGAGTTCGGCCGTGGCGCGGAGATCGACCGGGCGACGTTGCTCGAACCGTGCGCCGCCGGCGCCGACTGCGTCATCTACGTGGTCCGGGCCGGCGACAACCTGGTCAGCATCGTCCGCTTCTTCGACGTCTCGTTGCGCGGCGCGATGGACCTGAACGCATGGCTCGGGATCGCGCCACATCTGCCGATCGGGGTCCAACTCCGGCTGCCCTGGCCGGACTGGCTGCCCGGGCGCCCCGGCGATCCGACACCGGGCGATCCGACGCCCGACCCGACGCCGGGCAATCCGACGCCCGACCCGACGCCGGGTGATCCGGGCGATCCCACACCCGAACCGACACCGGACCCGACACCGGGCGATCCCACACCAGATCCGACCCCTGACCGGACGCCAGACCCGACACCGGATCCGACCCCCGACCCGACACCGGATCCGACCCCCGAGCCCGACCCGACACCAGATCCGACGCCGGATCCGACCCCCGAGCCCGAGCCGACACCCGACCCCACACCTTAGGCTGGGGTCGGGGCCGATCCCAGGTAGGCCTGATCGGGATAGCACCATGCCCACGCTTCGCCCGGCTCGATCGAGCGCATGACCGGGTGACCGGTCGCTTCGAAGTGCGTGCGAGCGTGGTGCTCGGGCGAGCTGTCGCAGCAGCCGACGGTTCCACAGGTCAGGCACATCCGGAGCTTCACCGGCGTGATCCCCTGTGCCTCGCACGACAGACACGATGCGGACTGCGGGCGCATGTCCGTGACGTCCGCGTCGTCAGCGGCGTGGGCGCATGATCGGTCCCTGATCGATCGCTGGAAGACGATGCGGCGGACCGCATCGGCGAGGGAAACGCGCATCTCGGATCGCCTCCGTCCTTGACGTCGGCGCCCCATGGCCCGACGTCAAGGTGACGCGCGTTCGGGTTCCCTGTTGCAGATCGGCGGTCGCGGAGGCGCGGTCAGCCCTTGCGTTCGAGGATCGGGCGGGCGATCTCCGGCTTGTCGACGACGAATGCGAACATGGCGCGGTCGCCCCATCGACCGAGGAACAGGTGGCCGTAGATGTTCACGCCAGCATCGGCGAGGGACCGCGAGAGGCGTGCCATGCCACCGGGCTTGTCGTCGACCTCGGTCACGAGGGACTCGCCTTCGATGTAGGTGTAGCCCTGCTCGTCGAGGACGGCCTTGGTGGTGGCGTCATCCGCCGTCGTCATGATCACGTGCCCGGAGTCGCCGATGCTCCCCCCACCGATCGCGCGCAGGTCGACGCCGCGCGCCGCCAACGCCTCGGCGAGGGTCGCCATGGCGCCCGGCTCGTTCTTCAACTGGACCACGAACTGGTTGGCCATGGTGGTGACGGTCCTCTGGCGGGCAGATCCGGGAGCGCTGATTCTATGCCCTCGCGGATGCTACGGTCCGACCGTGCCCGATACCGACCTGCCCCCCGACGTGGCGACCGCCCTCCACGCGCCGACCGAGGGCGAGCGCGTCGCCGTCCACGCCGCCAATATCCCGTGGTCCGCGCTGACGTGGGGCGATCCGGCGGCGCGGCCGCTGTTGTTGATCCACGGCGTGACGTCGTCCGCGGCGACCTGGTGGCGGATCGGGCCGGCCCTCGCGGCGACGGATCGGCGGGTGGTCGCCGTCGATCTCCCCGGGCACGGGGCGACCGGCCACTGGCAGGGTCATCATCGGTTCCGCGACAACGCCGCCGATGTCGCGGCCTTCGTGCGGGCCGCCGGCCTCGAACGGGAGGGGCTGCAGGTCGTCGGGCACAGTTGGGGTGCCGTGACGGCGGCGGCACTCCCGGCCGCCGGCCTGCGACCCGCCACCCTCGTTCTCATCGATCCACCCGCCCTCGCCCACGCGGCCATCTCCCGGGAGGCGTCGGACCCTGCGCAGCAGACGTTCACCGACATCGGGGAGGCCACGGCGGCGATCCGTGCGGCCGATCCTGCCTGGGAGGACGGTGACGTCCACGCCAAGGCCGAGGCCCTGACTCAGCTGGACGAGGCTGCTGCACGTTCGGTGCTCCTCGACAACGGCGACTGGGACGGCGGGCTCGCAGACCTGGCCAACCCCGCCGCGGCTGGGATCCCGACCTGGCTCGTGCGCGGGGAGCCGGCGACCGGCGGGTACCTCGGCGACGAGCATCTACCAGCCTTCGCGGCCCTCATCGGCGCCGACCACATCATCACGATCGCGGGCGGGCCGCACTCGCCCCACCGGACGCACCCGGTCGAGACGGTCACCTCGCTGCTTCGCGCACTGGGCGTCGACCGCTGACGGGCGCCGCCTTCTAGTCCCTGATCGAGACGACGTACGAGAGGGTCGCGTCCCGATACCGCCCCGTCACCTGCCAGCAGCCGGCGGTCGGGAAGACCACGCCGACGAGCATCGCCGTGCCGAAATCGGCGCTGGCGTTCGTGCCGCCGCTCACCTCGAATGTGCCGGTCCCGTCCAGACGGGTGCCCACGACCGTGATCGCAGGCTCCGGTTCGGCGCCAGGCGTCCAGGCAGCGCTCCACCAGAAGGTCTTCTGGCTGAACCCATCCGCGTCCTGCGGCAGATCGGCCCCGGCCCAGATCTCGCCGTCCCGGTCGAGCATCGTCCAGAGTCCGCTCGACCCGAACCAGTCCGACGCGTACAGATCGGGCGGCGCCGAGGGGTATGGCCGCGGCGGCACGAAGGGCGGCGCGGGTCGCGTGACGGCGCAGCTGGCCAACCCTGCCGGCCCCGCCGATCCCGGCGCCGACGCGGCCCCGGAAGGACCCCCGACGTTCCGATCGAGCCGGAACTCCGTTGCGGCGAGGGCGATGACGAGCGCTGCCGCGACGCCGATCGCGGCGAGGCGCAGAGCGCCGAGCACGGATCGGTTCGCCGGCACGAGTCGTGGGCGGGCGGCCGTGAGCATCCGTCCATCCACGTCGGGGGGAGCCGGCTGCGCCGCGCGCCATCGTTCGCCGGCCCCCTTGAGCAGGCTGTCAACGTCATCCATCACTCACCTCGAGCAGGGGCCGGAGCCGCAGGCGCGCGTCCGACAAGGTCGATTTGACCGTGCCCTCGGAGCAGCCCATCACCGCGGCCGTCTCGGCCAGGGACAGGCCGACGAAGTAGAAGCAGTCGATGGCCAGCCGCTGGCGCGGGGCGAGTCGCGCCACGGCGTATTCGACGTCCACGTGCTCATCGACCGATCTGACCCGTGCGGCCACGTCGGCCAGCAATGCGAGCGGGCGACGTCGCCGCCGAGCCTGTCTGGCCTGGTCCGCGGTGATGGCCAGGAGCCATGCCGCGGGCGTTCCCCGGCGCGGGTCGTACTGGCCGCGCTTGCGCCAGGCACGGGCCAGCGCTTCCTGGACGATGTCGTCACGGTCGGCGTCCGGTGCCAGCCGGGCGGCAAGGCGCGCCATCGCCGGCAGGTGCGGACGCAGCCAATCCGCGTACGCCTCGGCCGTGTCCGGGGCGTCCGCGGCCGGTTCCGGGACGGACATCACGAACTCCACACCTGTATACGGCTCCCGAGAGCCGTTCGGTTGGGTCCGTGCGACCAGCCCGTCACGCCAGGGTTGCCCGCTCCTCGTCCCGGATCGCGACGGCGCGGCGGTATGCCTCGACGTATCTCGGCGCGGATCCCGTCGTCCAGCCGAAGTCGACGGCCATCCCCCGCTCGAGGAGGGCATCCCAGTCCGGGTCGCTCGCGGCGCGCAGCGAGAAGGCCCGTTCGCAGGCCGCCAGTAGGGCGTCGGGGGTCGGACGCTCGAAGACGAACCCTGTGCCCTCCCCCGGGCTGGTCGTCACATCGATCACGGTGTCGGCCAGACCGCCCGTGCGGTGCACGATCGGCGGCGTCCCGTAGCGCAACGCGATCATCTGGCCCTGGCCGCATGGCTCGAACCGCGACGGCATCGCGAAGAAGTCGGTGCCGGCGTAGATCCTGCGGGCCATGGCACGATCGAACCGCTCGATGAACGCCACGCGTCGAGGCGACGCCTCGGCGAGGGCGCGGAACGGGTCGGCGAGCGACGGGTGGCCGCTGCCCTGGACGATGACGCGGCCGCCGAGGGCGAGGAGGTCGGGGGTCGCATCGGCCAGGAGGTCGAAGCCTTTCTGGGGATCCAGGCGCCCGATCATCCCGATGACCGGGCCATCGTCGTCCGGATCGAAGCCGACCTGCCCCAGGAGGTCCGCCCGGCATGCCCGCTTCCCGGCGAGGTCACCGCGAGCGAACGGCGCAGCCAGGTCCGGGTCGGTCGCCGGGTCCCAGACCGCGTTGTCGAGCCCGTTCAAGATCCCGATGAACCGGTCGCCTCGTGACCGGAGCAGACGATCCAGGCCCATCCCGAACTCCGGTGTCAGCGCCTCCCGGGCGAACCCTGGTGACACGGTATTGACGATCTCGGCCGCCTCGATCCCGGCGGCCAGCAGGTCGACGCCATCCGCGTTCTGGCCCGGCGCGTCGCCACCCGGGCGCAGGCCGAGCTGGGGAAGCGCCGCATTCGCCGTCCAGCCGTGGTAGGCCAGGTTGTGGATCGTCATGACCACCGCGGCCCCGCCCACGATCGGGTCATCCGCGTAGAGCCCGTCGCGGAAGATGCCGGTCGGCCCGGCCTGCCAGTCGTGCAGATGGAGCACGTCGACCGGGCGACCGTCCGCGCGCAGCGCCTCGATCGCCGCCCGGCAGTACAGCCCGAACCGCCAGGCATTGTCGGCGTAGTCCCCGGAATCGCCCTCGTAGAAGCCCTCGCGGTCGAATGCCGGCGGGTGGTCCACGAGTCGCAGACGATACCCGTCGGCCGCCACGTCGACGATCGTCACCTCCGACGAGCCGGTGCGCGCCCGCGGGTCCGGCACAGCGAGCGTCGTCGTCTGAAGGTGGGCGGACGGATCCGGGTCGGGAACCCCGCGGTAGCGTGGCAGGAACACGTCGACGGGTCCGTCGACGCCCTCCACGGTCGGGTCGCCGAGCGCCCGCGCCAGGGCGTCCACCACGTCCGCCAGGCCACCGGTCTTCGCCCACGGCTCGCATTCGGCGGCCAGGAACGCCAGGCGCAGTCCCATCCTGCCCATGGTAGCCCGCCGGACATGGCCGGCGGCGCCGGACCACCGTGCGACTAAACCGGTTCACATGACCTCGGCGAACCGCTATCATGCGCGGCCATGGACCCCGTCTCCGTCCCGTCGATCCCGGCGGCCAGCTTTCCCCTGCCGCCCCGTCTCGAAGGCCTTCGGCGACTCGCCTACAACCTCCGCTGGGCCTGGGATCCGCGGACGCGAAACCTCTGGAGCCTGATCGACCGGTCCGCCTGGAATCGCTACCGCAACCCCATCCCGGTCATCAGCGGTCCGACGGAGTGGTCCCGTCTCCTGGACGACGAGAAGTTCCTCGCCGAGTACCACGACGTCCTCGCGGGATTCGACAAGTACGTGGCCGACGGCTCGGGCCACTGGTTCCAGCGCCGGCACGGCGACAAGCTCGACGGCCCGATCGCGTATTTCTGCGCCGAGTACGGCATCCATGAGTCGCTCGGGATCTATTCCGGAGGCCTCGGGGTACTCGCCGGTGACCACATGAAGTCCGCCAGCGACATGGCGATGCCGTTCCTGGGCGTCGGGCTCCTCTACCGGAAAGGCTACTTCCGCCAGTCCATCGACGCCGACGGGCACCAGGAGCACAACTACCCGGACTACGACCTCACCCGCCTGCCGATCTCGCGAGTCCAGGACGAGAACGGCCTACCGCTGACGGTCAGGGTCGAACTGCCGGGCCGCGTGCTGGCGGTGGCCGTCTGGCTCGTGCAGGTCGGGCGGGTTCCGGTGATGCTGCTTGACACGGACGTGGCCGAGAACGCGGTCGAGGATCGGCCGATCACCCACATCCTGTACGTCCGGGGTCGCGAGATGCGGCTCCACCAGGAGCTGGTCCTCGGTATCGGCGGCGTGCGCGCCATCCGTGCCCTCGAGCTGACGCCCGCGGTCTGGCATCTCAACGAGGGCCACTCCGCGTTCCTGCTGACCGAGCGGGCTCGTGAGTACGTCGCCGCCGGAGCCGCGCTCGACGACGCCTGGACTCGCGTCCGGCGGGACAGCGTGTTCACGATCCACACGCCGGTCTCGGCCGGCAACGAACGGTTCGACGGGGAGCTGGTTCGGCGCGTCGCCGGGCCCCTGCTCGATGCCGGCGGTGTGCCGCTCACGAACGTCCTCGAGCTCGGGCTCGGCACGGACGGCGATCCCACCCAGTTCGACATGACGGCCTTCAGCCTTCGCCTGACCAACGGGGCCAATGCGGTCAGCAAGCTCCACGCGGCGACGGCGAACGCGACGTGGAAAGACGTCATCGACCACGAGATCCTGGCGATCACCAACGGCGTCCACCCACCGAGCTGGGTCGGCTCGCCGGTCGACGAGTTGATCTCGCGTCACCTCGACGCCGACCTCAGCGCCCTCGACGCCGGGAGCGGGCAGGACGAGTTCTGGGAGCGGCTCGATCGGATCCCCCGCGCCGATCTGTGGGAGGCGCACCTTCGCCAGAAGCGCGAGCTCTCGATCTTCGTCCATGGCCGGCTGCGCAGCCAGTTCGCCCGCCACGGCGAGGCGCCGTCGATCCTCGCGGAGGCCGGCACGGCCCTGGACCCCGGGATCATGACGATCGGGTTCGCCCGCCGCTTCGCAACGTACAAGCGCGCGGCGCTGCTGTTCACCGACCTGGACCGCTTAGCGCGACTCCTGTGGGACCCGGACCGGCCGATCCAGGTGATCTTCGCCGGCAAGGCACATCCGGCCGACCGTCCCGGACAGGGCGTCATCCAGGAGATCTTCCAGCGCTCGCGCTCGGCGCAGCTGCGCGGACGGGTCTTCATCCTCGAGGACTACGACATGCGCGTCGCGCGGTTCCTCGTCCAGGGGGTCGACGCGTGGCTGAACAACCCGCGCCGGCCGCTGGAGGCGTCGGGCACATCGGGCATGAAGGGCGCCCAGAACGGCGTCCCGAACATCAGCGTGCTCGACGGTTGGTGGGACGAGGGGTACGAGGGCGACAACGGCTGGGCGATCGGTGGTCGCGAGCAATCGCCCGATGAGGCCGCGCAGGACTGGTCCGATGCCCAGGACCTCTATCGCCTGCTCGAGGAAGAGTTGATCCCGGCCTATTACGAGCGCGAGGCGACCGGCGTCCCGACCCGCTGGACGAACGTCATGCGTCGCTCGATGGCGAGCTCGCTGTGGCGGTTCTCGACCACGCGGATGCTGCAGGACTACGCCGAGCTCCTGTATCTGCCGGCCGCTGGCATCGAGGTGCCCAGAACGGTGGCGCAACCGCTCGTGACAGAGGCCGGTTGACGACCTTGCCGCCGCGCATCTCGCTGGCGCTCGCCCTGCATAACCACCAGCCCGTCGGCAATTTCGGATGGGTCTACGCCGAGGTCTTCGAGGCGGCCTACGCCCCGATGATCGACGCGCTCGAGCGACATCGGGGGGTGCGGCTGTCGCTCCACTACAGCGGGCCGTTGCTGCGCTGGCTGGTCACGGAGCGGCCCGCTGCCATCGAGCGTCTGCGCGCGCTCGTCTCCGGCGGTCAGGTCGAGATCCTGGGTGGCGGCTTCTACGAGCCGGTGCTCGCCTCGCTCCCCGAGCGCGACCGGGTCGGCCAGCTGACCCGGATGGCCGACGAGCTGGAATCGATGTTCGGACGGCGCCCGCGTGGCGCCTGGCTGGCCGAACGCGTCTGGGAGCCCGACCTGCCGACCTCGCTGGTGGCCTCGGGCTACGCCTGGACGATCCTTGACGACGCCCACTTCCGCGCCGCCGCCATCCCCGAGGAGGATCTCTGGGGCCCGTATACGACGGAGGACCAGGGGCACCTCCTCCGGGTATTCGGGACGGAGCAGGGGCTGCGGTACCGGATCCCGTTCCGGGAGGTCGACGAGGTCATCGACTACCTTCGGCGGCACGCGACCGAGTCGGGCGATCGCGTCGGGATGATGGGCGACGACGGCGAGAAGTTCGGCGCGTGGCCGACCACCTGGGAGCACTGCTGGGGCGAGGGCCGTTGGGTCGAGCGATTCTTTGGGGCCCTGGAGGCGAACGCCGACTGGTTGACGACGACGACCCCGTCGGCCTGGCTCGCCGACCATCCGCCGATCGGTCGCGTCTACGTCCCGACCGGCAGCTACGCCGAGATGGGCGAGTGGGCGCTGCCGGCCGACGAGAGCCTGGTGTTCTCGAGACTGCTCCACGACGCGCAGGAAGGTGGGCGGCCCGAGGCTCGCTGGCTGCGCGGCGCGTTCTGGCGCAACTTCCAGGTCAGATACCGCGAGATCAACGACCTGCACAAGCAGATGCTGCGTGCCTCCGATGCCGTGGCCGCGATGCCCGATGGACCGGACCGGGAGCGCGCGACCGACCACCTGTACCAGGGTCAATCGAACGACTGCTACTGGCACGGCCTGTTCGGCGGGATCTACATCAGCCACATGCGGCTGGCGACGTACGAGCACCTCATCGCTGCCGAGGACCTGGCCGAGACCGCGAACGGGACCCTCGTCGCCGCCGAGTCCCGCGACCTCGACATGGACGGCGTCGACGAGATCCGCCTGGCGGACGCGGGGCAGGTCGTGACCGTCGACCTGGATGGCGGTGGTGGCATCGGCGGCTGGGACATCCGCGCGGTCCGGCACGCGCTCACCGCGGTCATGCGGCGCCGACCGGAGGCATATCACGAGACGCTGCGCCAGTTCGAGGCGGCGGGCGCGCGGGTCGGCGCGGACGGCTTCGAGATCGGCGCCCCGGGGGACGAGACGCCGGCCTCTATCCACGGCGTGGTTCGGGTGAAGGAGCCCGGCCTCGCAGCGCGACTGGTCTACGACCGCTACGAACGCCGTTCGGGGCTCGTGCGCGCCCTCGGGCACGAGGTAACAGCGGACGACTGGGCGCGCGCCCTCGCCATCGACCTCGGGGATGCGGTGGATGGCGCGTTCGAGCTGGTGGACCTCGGGCCCGGCCGGCTCGTGACGCGTCGCGACGCCACGATCTGCGATGCCTCCGTCGTGGTGACCCGGACCCTGCGGCTCGGTGGAGACCGGCGCGCGCCCACGCTCGACCTGACCGTCGACCTCGATCATCAGGATGGCCCCGGCCTCGATGCCCGCATCGGCCTCGAGTGGTCGACGACGATGCTCGGGGGCGGCGGCAATCCGGAGGCATGGTGGGAGGCCGACGGCGAACGCACCCGCCACGACACGGCCGGGACGGCCACGGCCGTGACCTCGTTGGCGCAGGGCAACGATCACATCGGCCTGACCCTGACGACGTCGTCCGACGAACCTGCGGACGCATGGTGGGCGCCCATCGAAACGATCTCGAATTCCGAGAACGGGTTCGAGCGGGTCTACCAGGGCAGCGGGCTGTTGCTCTCGTGGCCCGTGCGGCTTCAGGCCGGCGAGCGCTGGTCGCGCACGGTCCGCAACGTCGCCGCCACGGCCCGCGATCGGAGCGCGGAGTGAGGCACGTCGCGTGAGTGGCCCGGCGCTCGTCGTCCACGGGCATTTCTATCAACCGCCCCGGCTCGACCCGTTCAGCGGGGCCATGCCGCTCGACCCGAGCGCCGCGCCGGCCCGGGACTGGAACGCGCGGATCAGCGCCGACTGCTACCGACCGAATGCCGAGCTTGGCAATCTCGGCGCCATCTCGTGGGACCTGGGGCCGACGCTCGCGGGCTGGCTGCAGCACGGCGACCCGGTCGCGTACCGCGGCTTCCTCGAGGGTGACCGGGGCACGAACGGCATGGCCCAGCCTTTCCATCACGCGATCCTGCCATTGGCGTCCGCGGCCGATCAGCTGACCGAGGTCCGCTGGGGGATCCGCGACTTCGAGGTCCGGTTCGGCCGTCGCCCCAGCGGGATGTGGCTGCCCGAGACGGCGGTGGACCAGGCCACCCTGTTGGTCCTCGTTGACCACGGCATCCGGTACACGGTGCTCGCGCCATGGCAGGTGGTGGGCGTCGACGGGGCGGAGCTCGACACGCGCCGTCCGGTTCGCGTCGAGGTGGGTGACGGCCGGTCCATCGTGGCGGTGGTGTACGACGGGTTGCTGTCGGCCGCCGTGTCCTTCGATCCGGCGGCGACGGTCGACGCCGACTGGTTCGTCCGCGATCGGCTCGTGCCCAGGCTGACGCAGGAGCCACTCCTCGGGGACTCGCCACCGCTCGTGGTGATCGCCACGGATGGCGAGCTCTACGGTCATCACCAGCCGCTGCGGGACCATTTCCTGGCTCGGCTGGTCGGTCGGACGGCACCGGCGGACCGGCCGTACGCGACTCCCAGCCTGACCGCGGCCGTCGAGAGCGCGGCGGCGGCGGGGCTTCCGGTCGCGCGGCTTCGAGATCGGACGTCGTGGAGCTGCCATCACGGCGTCGCCCGCTGGGGCGCGAGTTGCGAATGCGTGCCCGACGGCGCCTGGAAAGGGCCGCTGCGCAGCGCCCTCGACCGTCTCGCCGGCGGCGTCGATGCGGCCTCCGAGCAGCTGCTCGGGGCCCTCCCCGGCCGACCGGACCCGTGGGCCGCACGCGACGCCTCGGTGGATGTGCTGCTCGGCCTGCGGACACCGGCGGCCTTCGCCGATGCGTGGCTCGCGCCGGCGGCCGCGGCGATCGACCGCACGACCTTCGCGGCCGTCATGGAGGCGCAGCGCTGGCGTCTCGCGATGTTCGCGAGCTGCGGCTGGTTCTGGGACGAGCCGGCCCGAACCGAGACGGCCGGGACGCTCCGTGCCGCGGTACGGGCGGCGAGGCTCATCGATGGGCTCGCGGACACGGCGCTCGAGGACCGACTGGTCGCTGATCTCGCCCTCGTCTCCGCCGACGGCATCGGGCTCCTGGACGCGGCCCTCGCCGCGGTCAGCGCGTCACGCGCGAGACCTCGCGGGGAAAACCGCCCGATGCCGAAGGCTCGTACCATCGCCACATGACCCCCGACACGCACCGCGCACTCGACCTGCGCTTCTCGCGCCGACTGTTCCTCGCCGACCTGGGCCGCGGCACGGTCGCCCTCGCGGTCGTCGGGATCGCCGGTTGCACCCCGGCCGGCTCGACCGCGACCGGAGCGCCCGTCAGCCCGTCGACGGCTATATCCGTGCCGCCGTCGGCGGAACCTCCTGTGGCCTCGGCCGCCCCGACCGCAGGGTCATCCGCCGCGGGCGGCGGCACGGCCTGGGAACGCATCGACCTTGGGTTCGTGTCGGCCTATATCCTCGCGCGCGGCGGCGAGGCGGCCGTCGTGGATACCGGGACGGCGGGGAGCGAGGGCGATATCGCCGCGGCGCTCGAGCGGATCGGCCTCGGCTGGGACGCGGTGGGGCACGTGATCGCCACCCATCTGCACGGGGACCACATCGGCAGCCTGCCCGCCGTGCTCGAAGCGGCCGCGGATGCCACGGGGTACGCCGGGGCCGAGGACCTCGCCGGGATCACGTCGCCACGGCCGCTGGTCGCCGTCGCGGACGGCGACGACGTCTTCGGCCTCACGATCGTCGCGACCCCCGGCCACACGCCGGGCTCCATCTCCGTCCTCGATGAGGCCGGCGGCATCCTCGTGGCGGGCGACGCCCTCGGGACGTCGGGCGGCGCGGTCCAGGGCTCGAACCCGCAGTTCACCGCGGACATGGATGCGGCGATGGCCTCGGTCGCCAAGCTCGGCGCCTTGCAGTTCGAGACGCTGCTCGTCGGCCACGGCGATCCGATCGTCGGCGGCGCGTCGGAGCTGGTCGCCGCCGCGGGCTCCCGGTGAATCCGTCAGCCCGCGGCCTGCGCGCCACGGGCTGAGGAGAAGAACGATCGAAGGGCGGCGGTTCGCGATTGCTATAGTTGAGTAGGCCAACGCGAGTCTAGTTTGGACTATTCGACTATGTCAATGGATGACGCGGGGAGCCTCAACGCCCCGGCCGGCAGCCCCGGCGACAGCCTCGATGTCGAGCGTGGCTCGGATGTCCCGATCTCCACCCAGATCTACTGGCAGCTCGCCTACCAGATCGATTCGGGCCGCCTCCTGCCAGGCTCACGCCTGCCCCCCGTCCGGGAGCTCGGGGCCGCGCTGCGCGTCAATCCCAACACGATCCGCGCGGTCTACCGCCGCCTGGCCGACGCGGGGTACGTCACGAGCCGCCATGGCGCCGGTACCCACGTCGCCGATCGACCGCCGCAACGACGTGGGGCCGAGGCGCTGGCCGGCGTGGTCGCCGAGATGCTGCGTCGTGCGGCACACGCCGGATTCACGGCGGACGAAGTCGCCGCCGCCACGTTCGCGGCCGCTTCAGAACGCAAGCGACCGGGACCCCTCGTCCGTGTCCTCTTCGCGGAATGCACCAGCGCCGACGCGGGCTACGACGCGGAACGCCTGGTCGATGCCTTCCCCGAGATCGAGGCCGAGGGAGCGCTCATCGACGACCTGCCCGACCGGCTCGATCGGTTCCATTACGACCTTGTCGCGACGACGACCTTCCATGCCGATGAATGCCAGGTGCTCGCAGCAGGTCGTGTGCCGGTCGTGGCGATGCTCGTGGGACCCGGGTACCTGGAACTGGTCCACGAGATCGCGGGCCTCAAGCCAGGTTCGACCGTCGGTCTCGTGTGCGCATCGGAACGCGGGGCGGACAACATGCTCGACGTCCTCCGGCTGTCCGGCACGACCGGGATCGAGATCGTCACCGCCCTTACGAGCGAGCCCGAGGCACTCATGCAGGTCGATGCGACCGCCGACCTGATCCTGATGTCGCGCGACGCCCTGGCGGCCGGACTGGATCGGGGACTGAGCAAGCCCGATCGCGTGCGGTCGTGGACGTACGAGTTCGATCCGTCCGGGTTGGAGCTGCTCCGCCGCGCGATCGAGCATGCAGCCGCCGGGCGCCCGGAGCCGATCGGGGTCTGACGCACGCGCGAACCGCGTGCCATCCTTCGGCTCGATGCGCGACTTCCATGTGCGCCGCACGGCGCGCGAGCGCCACGGCATCGATGACGCCCTGCTCGGGGAGCGTGGCGACCTCGCGGTCGCCGACCTCGCAGCCATCCGCCACCTCGCCGCCCGGATGAACTCGGTCCGTGCGGCCGGCGCCCAGTCGGTCGGTGCCGGCGAGATCGTGGCGCTGGGGATCCTCCATGAGGTCGCGCATCTGCTCACGGCACGTCTCGAGGCCCTCGACCAGGGGGCGGTGGCTCGCGCGCTGCGCGACGTCCGCCGCGAACTCGGTGAGGACGCCGAGCTCGTTCTGGACCGATTCGCCGCGGCCTTCCCGGGTATCGGGTCGACCCCTGAGCCCGCCCACGTCCGGCTGGAAGAGCTGCTGCTAACCCGCGTCGCGAACGAGAACCCGGCCCTCGGGCCCCTGCGCGAGCTTGTCGACGACACGACCCTCCGGGAGGGCACCCGCTATGACGATGTCATCGGCGTGCTGGAGCGCTCGTTCGCCGCCGGACGCGGGCTGGAGCAGCCCGACGGGTCGCGGGCCTCACTCATGGAGCTCCTGCGCGCCCCGGCCCGGCATGTGCCGACGTCCCTGGCGGGCCAGCTGCGTTATGTGCGGGACCACTGGAGCGCCCTGCTCGGCGCCGACCTCGACGCGCTCATCGGCCGGCTCGACATCGCGGTCGGGATCCTTGCGGAGGAGGAACGCGGCCTGCACCAGCGGTTCGGCGGCGGAGCGGGTGACGCCAAGGACCGACCACCCGACGTGCCGTCGTTCACGGCAGCCGTCGCCGACGAGCCCGAGGCGTTCTCGAGCGATTCGGCCTGGATGCCGCGTGTCGTGCTCATGGCCAAGAGCACCTACGTGTGGCTGGACCAGCTGTCGAGGCGCTACGGCCGCGAGATGCGGACGCTCGACGCGATCCCCGACGAGGAGCTCGACGCCCTCGCCGCCTGGGGTGTCACCGGCCTGTGGCTGATCGGGCTCTGGCAGCGCTCGGTCGCGTCCGAGCGGATCAAGCGCATGCGCGGCAACCCCGACGCGGTCGCTTCGGCCTATTCCCTCGACGACTACCGGATCGCCGACGACCTCGGCGGCGAAGCCGCCTATGCGAACCTTCGTGACCGCGCCTGGGAACGCGGGATCCGGCTGGCCAGCGACATGGTGCCAAACCACATGGGCATCGACTCGCGCTGGGTCATCGAACATCCGGAGTGGTTCCTGTCGCTGCCCGAGCCGCCCTTCCCGGCCTACACCTACACCGGTGCCGACCTGTCGCCGGACCCACGGGTCGGGATCGGGCTGGAGGACCACTACTGGGACGACAGCGACGCGGCCGTCGTGTTCAAGCGCACCGACCGGGAGACCGCGGACGAGCGCTTCGTCTACCACGGCAACGACGGCACGAGCTTCCCCTGGAACGACACGGCCCAGCTCGACTTCCTGTCGGCAGAGCTCCGCGAGCACGTCATCGGCGTGATCCTCGACGTCGCGCGGCGGTTCCCGATCATCCGGTTCGACGCGGCCATGGTCCTCGCACGCAAGCACATCCAGCGGCTGTGGTGGCCGCTGCCCGGGTCCGGCGATGGGATCCCATCGCGCGCCCAGTACGCCATCCCCCAGGAGGAATTCGACCGGCGGATGCCGAAGGAGTTCTGGCGCGAGGTCGTCGATCGGGTGGCGGCGGAGGTGCCGGGCACGCTCCTGCTGGCCGAGGCGTTCTGGATGCTCGAGGGGTACTTCGTCCGGACGCTCGGGATGCACCGCGTCTACAACAGCGCCTTCATGCACATGCTGCGTGACGAGAACGGCGCGGGCTATCGCAAGCTGATCCGCGAGACCCTCGAGTTCGATCCCGAGATCCTCAAGCGCTACGTCAACTTCATGAGCAACCCGGACGAGGAGACGGCGCTCGAGCAGTTCGGCACGGGCGACAAGTACTTCGGGGTCGCGACCGTGATGGCGACGCTGCCCGGGCTGCCGATGCTGGGTCACGGCCAGGTCGAGGGCTTTGCCGAGAAGTACGGCATGGAGTTCCGGAAGGCCCGGCTCGAGGAGGCACCCGATCCCTGGCTGGTCGAGCGGCATGAGCGGGAGGTGTTCCCGCTGTTCCACCGGCGCGCGTGGTTCGCCGAGGCGCACGACTTCCTGCTGTACGACCTGGTCACCGACGGCGGGGGCGTCGACGAGAGCGTCCTGGCCTACTCGAACGGATCGGGTCCCACCCGCTCGCTGGTCATCTATCACACCAGGTTCGGGTCGATCGCCGGAACGATCCGCGAGTCGGTGCCGTTCGCGCGCCGATCGGCACGCGGCGCGAAGCGCCTCGACCGGCGGTCGCTGGCCGAGGGCCTGGGTCTCACCGACGATCCCGCGGTGTTCGTGACGTTCCGGGACGCGCGGACGGGCCTCGAGTACATCCGTGCGTCTCGCGAGCTCTGGGAACGGGGGCTGTGGCTGGCGCTCGACGCCTACCAGGGCCACGTCTTCTGGGAGTTCGCCGAGGTCCGCGATGGGACGGCGAGCCAGTGGCGGCGGTTGGCCGAGCGTCTCGGGGGCGCGGGCGTGCCCTCGCTCGAAGGCGCATTGCTCGAGCAACAGCTCGAGCCGATCCACGCGCCGCTCCGCGCGCTGTTCGAGGGCGGCCACGTGGCGGCATTCATCGATGGCTTTGCTGGTCGCGGTAACGTCGATGTGCTGGAGGAGCGTCTGGGCAGGCTGCTGGCCGCGGTGGCCGGCGCGACCGGGGTAGGCGGTGACCCGAATGCCGTGGCCAGGGAGATCCGCGACCTGGTCGTTGACGCGTTCCCGTCCACGAGGGAGGCCGCCGACACCGAATTGTTGGGTCGCGACGACCGCGCAGCGCTGCTGTTCTATCTGGCCCTGTCGCGTTTCGGTGCCCTGGCGACGGGTGCCGACGCGGCCGCCACGAGCCTGGCCTGGTACGACGAGCTGCGACTGGCGCCGGTCGTGGCGGCCGGCCTGCGGTCCGCGGGGCTGGACGACACCGCAGCGTCGGCGGTGGCCGGGACCGTGCGTGCACTGCTGGCCCTGCCGCGCCCATCCGGACTGCGCGGTCGCGGGCGCCAGCCCGAGCTCCGGTTGCTGGAACGCTGGCTGGCGAGCCAGCCCATCCGCGAGGCGATGGGCGTCCACGCGTGGCACGGCGAGGAGTGGCTCGACCGCGACAGGTTCGCGTCGTTGCTCGCCTGGGTCTGGCGCCTCGATGCGATCGAAACAGGCACACCGGCGGGTCCGGCGCGCCGGATCCGCCTCCTGACGGCCGCGAATGAGGCTGGCGACCGGCTCGACGGCGTCAGATCGGCGCTCGCCGAGCCGGACACGACGCGATCAACGCGCCCACCGCGCTCGCCGAAGCCGTCGCCCGCCAAACGTCCGCCGCGCCGGGCCGATCCTCCCGGTTCGTGACTGCCAGTCAACACCAGGGCCTTGCACAGGCTGGCGGATGACCGCACCGCCGGCGGCCGTGACTGCCAAACACGAATTCGGGTCGAGGAGCGCAGATCCACGGCCTGGACCCGCTGGTGGTGACCGGGAGACACGCCCTGGCGGGAACGTGCCGGGGCGCGCTCGATAGGGCGGTCAGTCCAGCAGGATCCTCCGCAGCAGGGAGGTGGGCGGGGCCCCATGCCCGATGACCGCCTCGAGGTGCGGGCGGTACCGGAAGCCCGGCGTCTCACCGAACCCGCCCGGCAACCCGCCCGGCTGGATCGACGCGGGGTCCTTGCCCGCGGCCCCGGCCGCCCGTCGACGCGCTTCGAGCTCGATGTCCCACATCTCCATGGAACCCGCGAAGTAGGTCGAGAGCTGGGTCGACGACAGGCGGGCCCGGTCGTACTTGGCGCGAGCCTCCGCCTCTTCCTGGAAACCGCCCTCGACCATCAGCGTGACGGCCTCGTCCTCGGTCATCCCGCGGGTGTGGATCCGGGCATCGATGATCGCGTTCGTGGTCGAGCGCAGGTAGAACTTCCAGTGGGTCAGCAGCAGCGCGCCGTCGTCCGCGCCGTAGCCCGCGTCCATCATCACCTGGGTCACGTACACGGCCCAGCCCTCGGCAAAGAGCCCGCTCGAGAAGACGGCCCGCGGCAGCGACGGCGACCGATTGGCATAGACGCCCTGGAGGTAATGGCCGGGCACCGCCTCGTGGATGGTGAGAAGCCGCAGCATCCGCGCGTTGTCCTCGCGCAGGTAGGACTCCTTTCGCTCGGGCGGCCAATCGTCGGGCATCGGCGTGATGGCGAAGAACGCCTTCTGACCCTTGTCCAGCGGGCCGGGCGGGATCAGCATGGCACCGCCGAACGCCCGAAGGAAGGTCGGCGTCCAGCGGATATCGAGTGGTTCGTCCGAGAGGCCGATGAGGTCGCGCTCGCGACAGAACGACTCGATCCGGTGGTTCTCGGCTCGACAGAAGTCGAGCAGTTCGTGGGCCTCCGGATGTTCCGCGGCGATCGCGTCGAGCACCTCGCGCACGGTCGCGCCGTCGTCATCGGGGAGTGGCGCACCCCGTCGCCAGCGTGGCCACAGCTCCCGGGCCAGCCGGACCATCTCCGCCCGGACCGCCTCGAACTCGCGTTCGGCAGCGGACAGGATGCGCTCGTCGGTCAACGTCTCCGAACGCATCGTGTGCCGCATCTTGCGGGCGAAGAGTTCCGCCCCGAGCCGGCCCTCGCCTTCGCTGCGCGGCAGGACCTCGTCACGCAGGTGCGCCTCGAAGCCGGCGAGCGCCCCCTTCGCCGTCGTCGCCGCGGCGTGCAGCCGGCCACGAAGCGCCGCCACCACGGCATCCTCCGGGGCAGCCCGCTCCGCCTCGACCAGGGCGTCGTCGATGAGCTCGCCGATGCCGGGCAGCTGCTCGAGCGCCTTCTCCGTCTGGAACCGGCCGACCGGTCGGCCGTCGCCAGGTCCCTCGAGCGCCGTCCTGGCTCCGTCGAGCAGGACCGTCAGCCCCTCGAGCCGGCCCGCGACCGAGGCGAGTCTTTCGGCCAGGGGCGCGAAATCCCGGGCGATCAGCGGGAAGATGCCGTCGCCCGCCAGGTACACCCATTGCAGCGGGTCCCAGGTCTCCTCACGCAGCTCGATCTCGGCAAATCGCTCGGCCTCGAGCTCGAGGACGAGGAGGTCGCGGTCGATGGCGTCACCGACCGTGAGCTCTCCGGTGGGGAGGCCGCGGAACTCGGACAGCCACCGATCGATGAACGCGAGGCGGGCTCCTCGGCCGGCCTCCGTCGCGTCCGGCCAGCGATGGTCGTAGCGGTGATCACCGAATGCCGTCGCAGCGACCGGCTGGAACTCGACGAACTCGTCGAAGAACGCCGCGAAGCGGCGCGCGAAGTCGGACATGGCCGGAGTCTAGGTGAAGACCGGCCCCGCCGAGGCTCGGCGGGGCCGGTCCACCGTCAGGCGGGGGCCCCGACGGCCTCGGCGGCTGCGGCCTCGCGCTCCTTGCGGCCCTGTCCGAAGCGGAGGTACAGGGACGGGACCACGAACAGGTTGAGCAGGGTCGAGGTGACGAGCCCGCCCAGGATCACGATGGCCATCGGGTGCTCGATCTCGTGGCCCGGCAGGTCTCCCGCGATCGCCAGCGGGACGAGCGCGAGACCCGTCGCCAGGGCGGTCATGAGGATCGGCGAGAGGCGTTCCCGGGCACCGCGGATGACGAGGTCTACGCCGAACTTCTCGCCCTCGAACTTCTCGAGGTGCTGGAAGTGGTTGATCATCATGATCCCGTTGCGGGCGGCGATGCCCAGGACCGTGAAGAACCCGACGAGCGCGCCGAGCGAGATCACGCCGGTTCCCAGCCACGCGGCGAGGATCCCGCCGACGAGCGCCGATGGCAACGTCAGGAACGAGAGGATCGCGAGCCTGGTGCTGCCGAACGCCGCCTGCAGGAGCAGGAACACGCCGATGGAAGCGGCGAGCGCGAACAGCAGCAACCGATTCTCCGCCGCCTGACGCTCCTGGTATTCCCCGAGCATCTCGGGGTGGTAGCCCTCCGGGAACTCGGTGCTGGCCAGCGCGGCCGTGACGTCGGTGATGACCGAGCCGAGATCACGGCCCTGGACGTTGGCCTCGACGTCGATGCGGCGGGCGGTCTTCTCATGGTTGATGTGGCCCGGCGACGGCTGGATCGAGACGTCCGCGATCTCCTTGAGCGGAACCTTGCCGCCCGACGCGGTGTCCATCAGCAGGTTCCCGACGTCGGTCAGACTCTGACGCACTTCGGGGACGCTCCAGACCTGGATGTCGTACGCCTTGCCACCGTGGAAGACATCGCCGACCTCCTCGCCGGCCATATAGGCCGAGGCCGTTCGCCGGACGTCGCCCGGCTTGACGCCGTGACGCTCCGCAGCCGCGAGGTCGAGCTTGACCTGGATCTGCGGGATGTTGACGAGTTGCTCGGAGTGCAGGTCGATGATGCCCGGGATCACGTCGAGCTTGCCCTCGACGGTCTCGGCCAGCTCGCGCAGCGTCCCGAGATCCTCACCGTAGATGCGGATGACGATGGCATCGCTCGAGCCGGTCAGGACCTCACGGATCCGCTCCTTGAGATAGGTCTGCACATCGCGGCGCAGGCCGGGATAGCCGTCGACCACTTCCTGGACGGCGGCAAGCGTCTTGTCGTAGTCGACAGCCGGGTCGACACTGATCCAGTTCTCGCCGAACTCGACGCCGTACGGCTCATCGGCCTGGAATGCCTGGCCGATATGCGAGCCACAGTTGCGGACCCCGGGGATCTCCCGGAGCTCCTTGCAGGCGTCGATCGAGATGCGCGTCTCCTCGGCCAGGGATGTCCCCGGCGCCGTGACCCAGTGCATGAGGAAGTCGCGTTCCTTGAAGTCCGGCAGCAGTGACTGGCCGAGCTGCGGCCAGATCCCGATGCCGGCCATGCTGATCAGGCCGACCGTGAGGAATGCGGGCCGGGTGGTCCGCAGGATGCGCGCGATGAGCCGCGCGTACGCGTCCTGGAGCCGCCGTGAGATCGGCGACCGGCTGCTCTCGATGGGCGCGTTGCGCAGGAGGAGGTAGGCCAACGCCGGAGTGACTGTCAGGGCGACCACGAGCGACGCCAGCACGGCCAGCCCGTACGACACCACGAGCGGCTGGAAGAACGCACCCGACAAGCCCTCGATGAAGAAGACCGGCGCGACCGCGACCACGTCGATGAGCGTCGCGTAGACGATCGCGCTGCGGACCTCGAGCGACGACTCGAGGATGATCGACGCGGTCGATCGGTCGCTGCCGGCGAGGCGGTGCTGCCGCAGCCGGCGCGTGATGTTCTCGACATCGATGATCGCATCGTCGACGACGACACCCACCGAGATGACGAAGCCCGCCAGGATCATCGTATTGATCGTCACGTCCCGGACGTACAGCACCATGGCTGCCGCCATGAGCGACAGGGGGATCGCCACGAGGCTGATCAGCGCGGTCCGCCACTCGAACAGGAACACGATGAGCACGGCGAAGACGAGGATGCTGCCAAGGAGCAGCGCGTTCGAGAGGTTGCCCAGCGCCTGATCGATGAAGCTGGCCGGCCGGAAGATCGCCCGATCGATGGTGATGCCCTGGAGGCCAGGCTCAAGCTCCTTGAAGGCCTCGTCGACCCCACGCGTCACGTCGAGCGTGTTCGCCCACGGGAACTTCTCGATGATGAGGAGGATGCCGCGGTCATCGTTGATGACGGCATCGCCGATCATCGGCTGGTGGTCTCGGACGAGTTCGGCCACCTCGGAGATGGGGATCTCGTTGCCCCCACGCCCGGTGACAGTCACGTGCGCGAGGTCGTCGACATCGATGATCGGTGGGACGTGATGGACGTTGAGCCGCTGGTTGGGCGTATCGACGTATCCGCCGGTGCCGGTGAAATTGCCGGCATTGAACCGCAGGATGCCTTCGTCGAGCGCTTCCGACACGGCGTCCATGACGTCGTTCATCGCGACGCCGTGCTCGGCAAGCTTGGCCGGGACGACACGGACCTGCGGCATGTCGAGACGCTCGCCCCAGATCTGCACGTTCGCGACGCCGGGCACGCTCAGGAGCCGTGGTCGGATCGTCCAGTACGAGATCATCGACATGTCGATGAGCGAGACCTCTTCGGACGACATGCCCACCTTGAGGAACCGGCTGGTCGCCGACAGCGGCTGGATCATGAACGGCGGCGCCGCCCATGTCGGCAGGGTCGGGGTGATCTCGGCCACCCGTTCGGCCACGAGCTGGCGGGCCCGTAGCAGATCCGTACCCGGCTTGAAGATCATCTCGATCTGCGAGAGCTGGATGACCGACTTCGAGCGGATGATGTCCAGCCCCTCGACGCCCGCAAGGGCCTGCTCGAGCGGTACGGTGACGAGGTTCTCCACCTCCTCGGCCGACAGGCCGATGCAGATGGTCTGGATCTCGACCTTCGGCGGCGCGAACTCCGGAAAGACGTCGACCGGCATCGCCCGTACTTGGGACGTACCGAAGATCATCAACCCGGCCGCGACGGCAAGGACGAGGAATCGGAACCGAAGGCTCGCGGCGATGATCCGGCGCATCATGACTGCAGACTCCCCCCTGGTGCTCGGCGGCGGACGATCAGTGCCCGCCGCCGACGCCGATCTCGGCGCCGTACAGTTCTGCGGCACCCGTGGTCACGACAGGCGTGCCGACCTCGGGCCCCGCCGACAGGACGGCGGTGTTCCCATCGATCTCCTCCACGGTGATCTGGGCGCGCAGGAACACGAGCGGCTCGGTGTTCACGTAAGACCAGGTGTCGCCCTGGGCGTCGTAGATGACCGCTGCGTACGGCACGGACAGTGCGGAGCCGGATCCGGCCACCGGGGCCGTCTCGAGACCGAGCCGCTCGGCCGCCTTGGCCGACAGCGTGAGTTGCTTCAGCCCAGAGTCCTGTTCCTCCAGATGGATGGCCTCCTCCTTCGGGGCTGAGGTGGCTGCCTGGTTGCAGCCACCGAGCACCACCCCGACGAGTGCCAGGGACATCAAGGTCCGCGTGGTTCGGTTCATCGCTGTACTCCCCCTTATGCCAGCGTCGGCTCGAAGGCCGGCTGTTCGCTCAATAGGGACTCGGTCTCGGACGCTGGCTTGGGGCCGGACCGCAGGTAGATGCTCGGGAGGATGAAGAGGAGGACCAGGGTCGACGAGACGAGCCCGCCGAGGACGAAGACCGCCATCGGGCGCATGACCTCCAGCCCCGCCACGTCGCCGAGGGCGATGAACGGAAGGGCGAAGGCGGCCGTCCCCAGGGCGGTGATCAGGATCGGCCCGAGCCGCGACTGCGCCCCGGCGATGGCGAGCTCCAATCCATGCTTGGCGTCAGCTGCCCGCTCCAGCCGCTGGCAGCGGTCGACGAGCGCGACGGCATGGCGGACGGTCAGGGCGACGACGGTGATCAGGCCCGCGAGCGAACCGATCGTGACGAGGTCTCCGGTCATGAAGGTCGCGACGACGCCACCGATCGCGGCGGCCGGGATCGCGAGGAGCACGAGGAAGGCCAGGCGCCAGGCCCCGAACGCCGCCTGCAGGAGCAGGAAGGCGAGGAGCACGGTGCCGATGAGGACCGCCATCAGGCGCATCTGCGCGTCCTGCTGGACGAGCGCGGCACTGCTGACCTCGGCGTGATATTCGATCTCGAATGGGATCGCCGCGATGCGGCTCTTGACGTCCGCGACGACGGCGCCGACATCACGTCCGACCACATCGGCCGTGACATCCACGTAGCGCATCACGCCCTCGCGGTTGACGACGCTCGGCGACGGGGCGACGCGCACGTCGGCGACCTGACCCAACCGGACGAGACCCTGGTTGGGCGTCTCCATCAGGAGGTTCTCCACGTCGGAGATGCTGTTCCGGATCGACGGGTCACCCCAGACGACCACCTCGAAGACCTTCTGGTCCTCGAACAGGTTGCCGACCTCGATGCCCGACATGAGCGACGTCACGGCGCGCCGCACGTCGCCGGCCTTGATCTCGTATCTGGCGGCGGCCTCGAGATCCACCTCGATCTCGACGGTCGGCTCCATGACGACGGTCTGGACCGCCGGGGCGCTGACCCCAGCGACATCGGTGATCGCCGTGCGAACCTCGTCCGCCTTGGCTTGGAGGATGTCGAGGTCCTGCCCGTAGAGGCGTACCGACACATCGCGTTCGCTCGTGCCGAGCACCTCGGCGATCCGCTCCGACGCGTACGTCGACACGGCACGCTCCAGGCCGGGATAACCGGCGACGGTGTCCTCGATGGCGGCCAGCGTGGCGTCGTAATCAGCCGACGGGGACATGGTCAACCAGATCTCGCCGAGGTTCACGCTTCCACGCTCATCGGACATGATCGCCCGCCCGACGTGGGCGCCGACGTTCTGGACGCCGGGGATCGCGCGCAGCTCGGCCGTGGCGCGCGAGATGACACGCGCCATTTCGGGTCGCCCGGTGCCGGGCGCGCCGTCCCAATTGATCAGCAGTTCACGCTGACGGAAGGTCGGCAACGCGGAGTCGCCCGCGGCGGGCAGGACCGCAGCGCCCAGGACGATCACGGCTGCGACGACCGCAAGCCCCGCTGTCAGGGCCACCGGGCGGAGCCGGGCGGCGATGCCCGACAAGGTGTTTCGGTACCAGCCGCGCGCGCGCCGCAGGACGGGCGACTCGCGTCGGGTGCCCGGATCGCGCGTGAGGACCAGCACGGCGAGGGCCGGTGCCACGGTCAGCGACACGAACATCGCGGCGAGGATCGCTGCCCCATACGCGATGGCCAGCGATGGCAGGAACGCGCTCACCCCGCCGACGACGAACAACAGCGGGACGAGGGCACCAAGGATGATCAGGGTGCCGTACACGAGCGGCGAACGGCTCTCGACGACGGCGGCCGTGACGACGTCGCCCTTGGAGAGTTCGCCATCGCCTTCTTTGGGTGTGTGCAGCCGCGTGAGGACGTCGTCGACCACGCCGGCGGCATCGTCGATGACGACGCTGATGGCGACCAGCAAGCCGGCCAGGGTGATCGCGTTGAGCGACGCGCCGGCCAGGTGCAGCACGATCGCGGCGGCCGCGATCGACAGGGGGATCGTGACGAGGCTGATCAGCGCGGCCCGCCAGTCGAAGAGGAGCGCGCCCAGGATGACCGCGATGAGGAGGAAACCGATCAGGATCGCGAGCGACACGTTGCCGAGCGAGGCGTCGATGAAGGTCGCCTCGCGGTAGAGGGTCGTGTCGACCGCGATGCCGGGCAGGCCCGGCTGGAGGGCCGCCATCGCTGCCTCGACGTCGCGGGTCACGTCGAGCGTGTTGACGTCGGGGAACTTCTCGACGACGAGGATGAGGCCGGCCCCGTCGTTGACGAGCCCGTCGCCGATGAGCTGCTGGTGATCCTCGACCACGGTCGCAACGTCACCCAGCTTCAGCGGGGCGGCGCCGTCCTCGGGCTCGATGGCCACCTGCGCGAGGTCCTCGGCATTCTGGATCGGCAGGATGTGCTGGATGCCCAGCCGCTGCTGTGGCGTGTCGATGAACCCTCCCGTCCCCGGCGTCGAGGCTTCAAGGAAGGTCAGCGGTGAGAACCACAGCGCGTTGCCCGCGGTCGACACGATGTGCTCGAGCGAGACGTTGTTGGCATCGAGCTTGGCCGGGTCGACGAGGACCTGGAGCTGGCGCTCCCGCTGTCCGAAGATCGAGACGTTGGCGACACCCGGGACGCCCATCAGTCGAGGTCGGACCGTCCAGCGCGCGAGGACCGACATGTCGATGAGCGACTTTTCCTGCGAGCTCAGGCCGATGACCATGAACCGGCTGAGCGACGACAACGGCTGGAGCATCACCGGGGCCTTGGCGACGTTCGGCAGCGCATGGGCCTGGGTCAGCCGTTCGGCGACGACCTGTCGAGCCTTGAAGATGTCCGTTCCCGGCTCGAAGATCAGCACGATCGAGGACATCCCGGGGATCGACTCGGATCGGATCTCGTCCAGGAAGGCGACGCCGTGCAGCAGGTCCGCCTCCAGGGGGACCGTCACGAGCTCCTCGACCTCCTCGGCCGACAGGCCGAGCGCCTCGGTCTGGACCTCGACGTAGGGAGGCGTGAACTCGGGCAGGACGTCCACCCGTGCGTTCTGGACCTGCGTCGCTCCGATCAGGAGCAGCGCTCCGGCGATACCGATGATGAGCAGCCGGAACCGGACGCTCGTGCCGACAAGTGCGCGCAACATGTTGGCCTCCCCCACGACAGCACCCAGCCGGATCACGCCGTACTCATGGCGGATCTCGGTACCGGCGCCCTCCCCAAACGTGATCTCGTGTCGCGCGGGGTTCCCGCGTTGACCGGAATCACCACGAACCGTGATCGAGCGCCGATTCTGCGACTACATCGTTGTAGCCAACAGCACTCCCCGCCTATACTCAAATCGCATCAATTGGGGGGTAACGGATGACCATCGGCGGCTCGCACTGGGACGTTCGGATACGCGAAGCGGCCCGGCTGGAACCAGCGGTATCGCGTCGCGCTGTGGACGTGGTGTGCGCATTGCTCGCGGTCGCACTGTTTCTCGGGATCGGAGATCCCGAGATCGTCCTGCAGGCGCTGTGGCTGACCGTCGCGATCGGCGCATTCGTCTACGGTCTTCGCGCCGCCCTCGCCCGGATCGTGATCGCGACGGGCGTCATGGTCGCATTCCTCTGGATCGCCATGGCGGTCGGCGTGCCGCCGTCGGAAGAGCAGCTCGAGTTCACCGAATGGCCGTTGATGGTCACGATCGCCGGGATCGTCGCGGTCCTTGCGGATCGCGTGTCGAGCTCCGCCCGCCACTACGCATCGCTCTACCGGCAGGCGAGCGAGCGGCTGGTCACGGCCCACGAGGACGAACGGGCGCGTCTCGCGCGCGATCTGCACGACGGCGTGGGCCAGACCCTCACGGCGGTGATGCTGACGCTCGACGCGGTCGATCGCGAATTCACCGCTGACGAAGCCGTGGTGACCGGGGCCACGCGAACATCGCTCCATCGCGCGCGCACGCTCGCAGCCACCGCCCTCGCAGAAACACGAGACGTGGCGGCGAAGCTGCGGCCGACCCGGGTCCATGAGATCGGTCTCGGGGCCGCCTTGCGAAATCTGGCGGGCTCCGCAGGCACGTCCGTCGAGCTTCGCTTCGACCCGGACATGCTCCCGCCCGGCCTCCTCGAGCCCGAGGTGGAGATCGACCTGTACCGAATCGTGCAGGAAGCGGTCGGCAATGCCGCTCGCCACAGTCGGGCCAACCGCATCTGGATCGGGGCGAGGATCGTGGACGGGACCGTGCGTCTCGTGGTGGGCGACGATGGGGTCGGGTTCGCGAGCGCCGACCGCGAACGGGGTCTCGGGCTCGACGGGATGCTCGAGCGTGCGGCGATCCACGGCGGCACGGTCGACGTGCGCTCCAAGGCCGGGGATGGGACCCGCGTCGATGTCGTCGTCCCGGTCACGAAGCCCGCCGTGGAGACGTCCCCGACCGCTCGTCCCGCCCTGGACGTGGTCCGCTGATGGATCGCTCATCCGAAGCCTCCGGGACGGACCGGGAGGCACATCCCAAGGTGGTGGCGCGGTCCATCGAACCGGCCCCTCCTCCGCTCCCGAGGATGGCCATCGGCCAGACGATCCGCATCGGTCTGGTGGATGACCATCACCTGATCCGTGAGGGCCTCCGGCTCGTTCTCCAAAATGTCGATCGTTTCGAGATCGTCGGCGACGCGGAGGATCATGCGTCGGCACGGGAGCTCGTCGCGACCGAACGACCCGATGTGCTCCTCTTGGACCTGACCTTCCCGGAAGGTGATGCCCTCCCGCTGCTGCGCAGCCTGCGTTCCCAGTACCCGGCGCTTCGGATGATCGTGCTGACGATGCACGGCGACCCCGAGACGGTCCGCCAGGCGCTGGCGGCCGGCGCCGCCGGCTACCTCGTCAAGGGCGCGCGGTCGATGGAGCTCGTCGAGGCCATCCGGGCAGTCGCACGAGGCGAGCGGTACCTGCACAGCAGCGTCACGGGCACGGTCGTGGACGACTCGATCCGCTGGTTCGAGACAGGCGCCATCAGCCCGCGCGAACGCGAGGTCCTGAGCATGCTCGCCTCCGGGCAGGCACCCGCCCAGATCGCCAAGTCGCTCGACATCAGCATCCACACCGTCCGCCGGCACATCGCGAACCTCTCCGACAAGCTCGGCATCCATGGGACGAACGCGCTCACCCGGTACGCCATCCGCCAGGGACTGACACGGGACTAGCCGGGGCGCGGCGGCCGGCGCGTCCGGGGGGCTAGGCGGCAGACAAGCCGGTTACGATCGGCGGATGACGCACCCACGCTGGGTCACGCCGGTTACGCTCCGCGGAGCGAGAGTCCGCTTGGAGCCGCTCGAGGATGCGCACCTCGACGACCTGGCACGCGTCGCCTTCGACGACGCGATCTGGCGCTGGACCATCGCTCGTCCCATCGACGAACCCGGGCTCCGTGCCTGGTTCGATCAGGCCCGCGCCAACGCCGCGGCTGGCACCGAGGTCCCGTTCGCGACCGTCGACGCGGCGAGTGGGCGAGCCATCGGCAGCACCCGGTTCATGACGATCACGCCCGAGCACCGCCGGCTCGAGATCGGCTGGACCTGGGTCGGCACCGAGCACCAGCGCACCGGCGCCAACCGCGAGGCGAAGCTGCTCCAGCTGACCCATGCCTTCGAGACACTGGACGCCGAGCGGGTCGAGTTCAAGACCCACGCCCGCAACGAACGATCCCGTGGCGCGCTCCTGGGCATCGGCGCGACGTTCGAGGGGGTCCTGCGCCACCACACGATCATGCCCGACGGCTCGAACCGCGACTCGGCGTTCTACAGCGTGCTCGCCTCGGAGTGGCCGGCCGTCAAGGCCCACCTGCAGCGTCTGCTCGCTCGGTGACCGCCATCACCACGACCGACTACCACACCGGCGGCGAGCCGTTCCGCATCGTCACCGGTGGCGTGCCCCCGCTCGAAGGGCGGTCGGTCCCGGAGCGGCGCCGCTGGGCGGCGGCGAACCTCGAGCCGGTGCGCCGGCTGCTGGTCAACGAGCCGCGCGGCCACGCCGACATGTACGGCGGGTTCGTGACCCCACCCGACGACGCGGACGGTGACCTGGGCGTCGTCTTCTTCCACAACGAGGGCTACTCGACGGCCTGCGGCCACGGCACCATCGCACTGGTGACCTGGGCGATCGACAGCGGACGGGTCCCTGTCGCGCCGGGCGCTCACGCGGTCGGCGTCACGGTCGATGTCCCCTCGGGCCGCCTCCCCTGCACGGCCCGGCTCGATGCGAGCGGCCGGGTCGATGCTGTCTCGTTCCGGAACGTGCCCGCCTTCGTCCTCGCGCGCGACGTGCGTCTCGAGACAGCTTTGGGTCCGATCACGCTCGACATCGCGTTCGGTGGCGCCTTCTACGCGTCGGCGGACGTTCGCGACCTGGGGCTGCAGGTCGAACCGCGCGCCCTTCCGGAGTTGATCGCGCTGCAGCGTGAGCTCCGCCCGGCGATCGAGCACGCGGTGGAGGTCGTCCATCCGGAGCAACCGGATCTCACCGGCATCTACGGCGTGATCTTCTGGCAGCTCATCGAGGACTCGGTCCCGACCCAGCGCAACGTGACGGTCTTCGCCGACGGCGAGGTCGACCGATCGCCGTGCGGGTCGGGAACATCGGCACGCCTCGCGATCCTGCACGAGCGCGGCGAGCTCGAGATCGGAGGGGCGCTCCGTCATCGGTCGATCGTCGATTCCGTGTTCGATGGCCGCGTCGTCGGGCCCGGTCCGGCGGTCGGCGGCCATGCCAGCGTGATCACCGAGGTCGAGGGGAGCGCGTTCCGGACGGGCGAGCACACGTTCACGCTCGACGAGCGCGACCCGCTGGGCACGGGATTCCTGCTCCGCTGAGGGACTATCCTCGCTGCACACCGATCCATCGCCCACCCAGGAGGACGTGTCGTGAGAGGCTTCGTCATCGGTACGGTCGTGACGGCCGTCGCGTTCTACATCCTCGTCACGCTGCTGCCCGGGATGTTCGGATACGACGGCGGGATCGTCGGCCTGCTCGTCATCGCCGTGATCTTCGGGGTCATCAACGGACTGCTGGGGCCGATCGTCAAGGCCGCGACGCTGCCGATCTCGTTCATGACCATGGGTCTTGTCGGGTTCGTCGTGAATGGGGCACTCCTGCTCGTGACGGCCTTCGTCTCGGACCTCGTCGGCTTCCCGCTCACGGTCGGCGACTTCCCGCCGGACCTGCTCACGGCCGACACGCTGGTCGCCGCGGTCGTGGGGGCCGTCGTCCTGAGCCTGATCTCGACCGTCATCCGGCTTGTCGTCCCCGACTGAGGTCGCGGTCCAGGCATCGTTACGCGCCGCCGCGAGGCGCTTCGGGACGCCGCTCTTCGTCACGGACGTGGCCGCCATCGATGGCGCGTGCACGGCCGTCCGGGCGGCGTTCCCCGACCCGATCCTCCGCCAGTACTCGGTCAAGGCGAACGACGTGCCGGCGGTCATCGCGGAGGTCACGGCGCGCGGCTTCGGCGCGAACGTCGTCTCGCGCGGCGAGTGGGCGCTCGCACGGCGAGGGGGCGTCCCGAACGAGCGGATCACGCTCGAGGGCGTCGGCAAGACACCCGCCGACCTGCGCGATGCGGCGCGGGCCGCCGCTGCAGGATCGCCGCTGCGTTGGATCGCCCTCGAATCCCCGGAGGAGGCCCGGGAATTGGCCACGGCCGTGCGGCAGACGACGACGCCCGCGCTCCGCCTCGACGTCCTGTATCGGCTCAATCCGGACGTCGCACCCGAGACCCATGCCGGGCTGGCAGTGGGATCCGGCGCCGCGAAATTCGGCATGACCGAGACCGAGATCGGCGAGGCCATCGAGGCGGGTGGCGGTCCCGACGGGCCGCTTCGCCCGCGCGGCATCCATTTCCATGTCGGCTCCCAGCTCGGGGCGGTCGACGCCTGGCGCGATGCGCTCCGGAAGGCGCTCGCGATGGCCGCCCTGTGGCGTGGGTCGATCGAGACCTTCGATACGGTCGACTTCGGTGGGGGCTTCCCGGTCTTGCCGGCGGGCCAGCCATTCCCGACTCCCGAGCGCTTCGCGCGCGAGCTCCCCGCGGCGCTCGAGACGGTGCCGGCCGAACGCCGGCCGACCCGCCTCGCCATCGAGCCCGGACGCGCCCTCGTTGCACGAGCCGGTTGGCTGGTCGCGCGGGTCCTGCACGTGCGCGACCGGGCCGGTCGCCAGGTGGTGCTCGACGCCGGCATGACGGAGTTGATCCGGCCCGCGCTCTATGGGGCCTATCACCCGATCGTGGCGCTCACGTCGCTGGGCAGGGCGTTCGATCCCGAAGCCGGCCGGCGCGCTACCGCCGCCGGCCCTCGCGGCGTCGGGCCCGCGCGCGTGGAAGGCCCCATCTGCGAGTCGACGGACTCCTTGGGCAGCCACGACCTTCCGCCGCTGCGCCGCGGCGACCTCGTCGCCATCGCCGACGCGGGGGCGTACGGGGCCTCCCTGGGCTCGACCTACAACGGTCGGCCGCGGCCTCCACAGATCATGCTCGGGATGGACGGCACGCTCACCGTCGGCCGCCGGCGCGGCACCCTCCGATCGATCGGCTGATCGTCCTGGGCGGATCCCGGCGCGTGCTCCGCTAGGCTTCGCTGCAGATGGATGCGCGCAGCCGATTCGCGGAACGCCTCACGGCCGGCCCGCTGCTGGCCGACGGGGCGATGGGCACTCTCCTCTTCGCCCGCGGCGTGCCGCAGCGCGCCGTCCTCGACGAGCTGGTCGCCACCCGACCCGACCTCATCGGGGCGATCCACCGTGAGTATCTGGCCGCGGGCGCCGACGTCATCACCACGGCCACGTTCGGGGCGAACCGGCCGAGGCTCGCCCCGTTCGGCCTCGGAGATGAGGCCGGTCGCCTGGCGCGTCGCGGTGGCCAGCTCGCCCGCGAGGCTCGTGACGTGGCCGGGCGCGATGTGCTGGTGGCGGGTTCCATCGGTCCGCTCGGCCCGCCCGCGCGGGACCTGCTCCACCTCGACGACGCGACCGTACGGGACGCGCTCCGCGAGACCATCGACGGCCTGCTGGAGGGCGGGGTCGATCTCTTCTGGTTCGAGACGTTCTCGCTGATCGACCACCTCCGCATCGCCATCGAGGAGGCGCGCGGAGCGGCATCCGATCAGCCGATCGTCGCGCTGCTCACCTTCGGTGAGGACATCGCGCTGCCGGACGGGACGACCCCCGAGGCCGCCGCCGCGGGCCTGGCCGACGCGGGTGCGGATGTGCTGGGCGTGAACTGCGGCGCCGGCCCGGTCGGCTGCCTCGACGCTCTCGTCGCGATGGGTCCCGGTGCGGCCGGGCGCGCGATCCTGCCCAATGCCGGGCTGCCGCAGCGGATCGAGGGCCAGTTCGTCTACGCCGCCGGCCCGGACTACTTCGGCCAGATGGTCGATGACATGGTGGCCGCCGGCGCCGCGATCGTGGGCGGGTGCTGTGGGACGACCCCGGAGCACGTCGCTGCGATGCGCGCTGCGATCGACGGCCGGGCCAGCGTGCCGCGGCCCCCCGGGGCAGGGGCGCCGAGCCCGGAACGACGGGCGCGCACCCCGATCGCCGCCCCGGGCCAGGGCGCTGCCACCGGCGGCGCCGGGGACGTGCCCCCGCCGACGGGTCTCGCACGAGCCCTCGCCGAGGGCCGCTTCCTCATCTCCGTGGAGATCGATCCGCCGCGCTCCGTCCGGATCGAGCGGACGATCGAGGCTGCCCGACTCCTCCAGGCATCCGGTGTCGATGTCGTGAACATCAGCGATTCCGCGATGGCGCGGGTTCGCATGGGCGCGCTCGCGGTCGCCTTCGGCGTCCAGCACGACCTGGATCTCGAGTGCGTCGTCCATGTCACCACCCGCGACCGAAACCTCATGGCCCTCGAATCCGAGCTGCTCGGGGCCCACGCACTTGGCGTCCGGGACATCCTCGCCCTCACCGGCGATCCGCCACGGATCGGCGACCTGCCGGGCGCGACCGGCGTCTGGGACGTCGACTCGATCGGCCTCGTCGAGATCCTCACGCGACTCAACCGTGGCGAGGACGCCGCGGGCTCCCCCATCGGCCAGCGAGCCGGCTTCACGATCGCCTGCGCGCTCGACCCGACCGCGGTCGACGCCGGCACCGAATGGGACCGGCTGGAGCGGAAACTGGCCGCGGGCGCGCACCTCGTGATGACGCAGCCGCTGTACAGCGTCGAGCAGGTCGAGGCCATGTTCGCGGAGGCGCAGCGGCGCTTCGGGCCCGGGGGCATCCCGGTGCCGGTGCTGCTCGGCGTGCTGCCGCTCCAGAGCGCGCGCCACGCCGAATTCCTCCACAACGAGGTCCCGGGCATCACGATCCCCGGGGCGGCGCGAACGGCGCTCCATGAGGCCGGCGAGCACGGCGCCGAGATCGGCCTGCAGATGGCGCTGGAGCTGCTCGCGGCCGTCGACGACCGCGTCGCAGGCACCTATGTCATGCCATCATTCGGGCGCTACGAGCAGGCGGCCGAGCTCGTCCGTCGCCTCCGTGCCCGTCACGCCGCCACGAGGGTCTCCGTCTGATGCGCCGTCACGCCAGCGCGTTCCTGCTGCCGGTCGCAACCGCGATCACGCTGCTCCTGCCGGTGGTCGCAGCGGCCGCCGGTCCGCCATTCCCGGATCCCGTCGACGGCCAGGCCGTGTACGACACCGCGGGCATCCTGTCGGAGGGGGCGATCGCGGACGCGGAGGCGACGATCGACGCGATCGAGACCCGGACCGCGGCGGAGATCGTCGTGTACAGCCAGCTCGTCGACTACGGCGTGACGACCGAGGAGACCGAAGCGCGCGCCCGCGCGCTCATCGACCAGTGGGGTGTCGGCCGGCGTGGGTTCGACGATGGCCTGGCGATCTTCTTCGACATCGACCCCTCCCGCGAACACGGCCAGGTCCAGCTGTACGCGGCGCCCGGCTTCGAGGCCACGTTCCTCACGAACAGCGAGCGCCAGGCGATCTTCGAGGATGACATGCTGCCGTTCCTGCGGAACGCGGACTTCGATGGGGCGCTCGGGGTCGCCCTGGACCGGATCGACGCGGCGGCGACCCCGGAGAACGCGGCGCGGCTCGAGACCGGCCGCCAGATCAACGCGGTCCTGGGGCTGGTCGGGGCCCCGATCGCGTTCATGGGCCTGGCCGGCTGGGCGTTCATGTCGTGGCGCCGCTTCGGCAAGGATCCCGTCTACCTCGACGACGCCTCCATCCTGATGCCGGCCCCGCCGCCCGACCTCACGGCGGCATCGGGCGCGTTCGTGATGGACGGCCGGACCTCGCGCCGGGCGCTGACGACCGCGATGCTCGACCTCGCGTCGCGCGGCCTCATCGGGTTCCGCGAGGACCGCGGCCTGCTGGGGCTGTCGAACAAGGTGGGCATCGATGTCGGGCCGCCGACGCTCGATCCCGTCGAGGAGGCGCGACGCGCGCTCAACGCCCGTCGGCCGATCGGGCCGGCCGAGGAACTGGCACTCACGGAGCTGCGCGACCTCTCGGCGGGCGAGGAGGACGGCTTCATCGACGCCGACGAGCTGCCCAAGTTCGGTTCGTCGGTCTCCCGATTCGACGCCAAGCTCGAGTCGCATGTCGTGGGGAAGGGCTGGATGGTCGAGAAGCCGAGCAAGGTCATGGCTCGCTGGAGCGGGAAAGGCGTGCTCGTGATCGTGGCCGGGGCGATCGCCGTCTTCGCCGGCATCAACGTCCCGATGGCGGGACTCGTGATGATCGGCGCCGCGACGATCGCCGGCGGCCTGGTGATCATCGGATTCGCCCGGGGCATGCCGTCGGTGACGATGCCCGGCGCGATGATCCGGGCGATGCTGGCTGCCTACCGGCGCACGCTGCAGAAGACGATGGAGCAGGCACGCTCGATGCAGCAGGTCGTCGACGAGTCCGGGCTGGACTGGCTCGAGACGCCCGATCAGGCCGTCGTCTGGGGCACGGCCCTGGGCCTGCAAGGTGAGATCGAAAAGGTGCTCGAACGGAGCCTCGACGACGTACGAGATCAACGCGCGACGGCGAACGCGACGTACTTCCCGGCGTGGTATCGAACCTCGGACGGCTCGTCGTTCGCGAGCGGCGCCGCGGCGGGGAGCGGCGGGAGCATCTTCTCGGCCTCGGCCGTCCCCGACCTCGGCGGGATGATGTCCGCACTCGGCACGATCGGGAATTCGCCCTCGTCGTCAGGGAGTGGCGGCGGCGGGTTCAGCGGCGGGTCGTCGGGTGGTGGCGGCGGCGGCTCGGGCGGCGGGTTCTAGCGAGCTTCCTCGGTGGCCCTGCTATGCCTCGTCCAGCATCCGAGCACGCTGGCGGGCACGTTCGTCGTCGGAGATGAGCCCCGCGCGATGCGCCTCATCGAGCTCGCGCAACCGGTCCGTGAGGCTGCGGCGATCTCCCAGCCGGGCAGGTCGGACGATCAGCATCAGGACGAGAACGAACACGACGAGGACCACCGCGAGCGGCAGGAGAGCCGTCAGCCCGATGCCGATCCAGCCCGTATCGGGCGCCGGCTGAGCCTGGAACGTCGGGACCCGGGCGCCGCCATCGCCGGCCGCCTGCTCGACGTCGGCGTAGACGTCGGTCAGCAACGACGGGAGCGTCACCTCGTACGTGCCGCCCGGTCCGACGACCGTGAGGGTCTCCCCGATCTGGGTCACGCTGCTGACGCTGCCATGCTCCACATCCGCGAGGAACTGGCTGTAGGAGACCGTCACGGGGCTCGACGAGGTGATCCAGTTGAACATGAGTACGGCCGTGCCGACCACCAGCGCGACCACGACGAGCGCCAGGAGGATCAGTGGCGGAACGGGCCGTCCCATCCGCTGCGCGACTGCCATCTCGACCTCCACGCTACCGGGTCCCCTCGAGGCATCTTACGCCCCGAACATCTCGCGGCAGGCGTCCAGCCCCTCGATCTCGACGGCCGGTCGGGGCCGCGCCCGCCAGCCGTCGACGGTCATTCGAAATCGCTGCGTCTCGCGAACCACCCCCTGCGGCGCCAGCGCGCCCCGTCCGTTGTCCTCGTAGCCGATCGACCGGGACACGCCGCTGGATGCGACGTTGTCGAGGAACGCCTCGGACTCCGCGACCCGCGCACCCAGGCCGTCGAACGCGAAGGCGAGCACCGCCTGGCGCATCTCCTTGCCCAGGCCCCGGCCCTGCCAGTCGCGCGAGAGCCACGATCCCGTCCCGACGGTGCGATACAGCCGGAACGCCTTGCCGTGGAGGGACTGGGCGCCGATCGGCAGCCCGCCCGATTCGACCATCAGGTTCAGGTTCCAGTCATCGGCCGTCCAGGTCGCGCGCATCAGCCAGTGATGCTGCATGGAGCTGCGCTCGAACTCCGGGCTCGGGAGCACGGACCAGGCGATGCCGAACGGCATCTCGTCGGGCGGATGGATGCCGTCACGGGAGAGGTCGATCAGGGCCAGGATCTCGTCATCCGTCGGCAGTCGCAGCACCAGATGCTCGCTGCGGATGCGAAGTCCGAACAGTGGCCAGGCCGCTTCGAGCGTCGTCGGATGCGGGGCGTCGGCGTCCATGGGCGGCCGACGGTACACTCAGGCCATGGGTGCTGTCGAGACGATGGAAGACTTCTTCGAGAAGCTCAACGGGGGCGACCGCGAGGGCGCGGTCGCGTTGATGGACGAGAAGACCGAGATGCGCGTGCACGTCGGAGACAGCGTCCAGACGCTGCGCGGCGTCGAGCGGGTCGGAGGCTGGTTCCTGCGCGGTGACGCCGGCCTGCGCATGATCCCGGGCGGGATCCGCGACACGGGAAACACCTACGAGGCGGACCTCCTGGTCGTGCGCCCCGGCGCCCCGACACAGCACATCGATGCGACCTTCCGCGTGGAGGCCGGCCGCATCACGGCCATCAACATCGCGCCCAGGTAGGCCGTCGAGTCAGGGCGCCGGGGACTCCGATGCCCCCCCGTCGACCTCGTCGGAGCCCGGCACCGGGATGATGATCTCGTCACCCACCTTGATCAGGTTGGGATTCTCGATGGTGTCCTCGTTCGCGGCGAGCAGCTGGTCGAGCGTCAAGCCGAAGGCTCGGGCGACCCTCGAAAGCGTGTCGCCTTCCTTGATCACGTAGACCTGCGGGGTCGGTGCCGGTACCGGAGTGGGGAGGGGCGTCGGTGTCGCGGCGGCCGTCGTCGGCCTGGGTGTCGTGCCGGGATCGTCGTCGCCGCCCACGCCCAGCAGCGCGGGCAGGAAGAACAGCACCAACGCGGCGACGGCGAGCGCCCCGGCCAGCACGGCAAGCCGCGGAAGGCCGGGCATCGCCGGCATCGATCGACCCGGGCGGATCTGCGGGTAAGCCTCGTAGCGCCGCTGGCCTTCCCACGCCGGGCCGTCGACGCGTCCACGCTCACGTTCTCGTTCGCGCTCCCGTTCGCGCTCTCGATCCCGGTCGCGGGTCGAGCTCACACTCGGTGGACGGCCCGAGCGGGCGACCGGGGGCAGGCCGTCGCGAGCCGCGCGCGGACCGCTACGGCCGGCACCGCCGACGAGGCCGGCGAGCTCCGGGTCGGCCACCGCCGAGGGAGGGTCCAGGGACGGACGGACGGACGGCTCGTCGTCGACGTCCGCGTCGGCGGCGGCGCCCACCCCGCGTGCCAGTCGATCGGCGGCGCTTCCGGCGAGACCACGACCTTCGTCGCGGGCAGGCCCGAGGTAGTCGGTCGTGTCGCCATGGGCGCGGCCCGCGCCGGCGCCCGCGCCTGCCCCGGGACCGGTCGACCCGGCCACGCCCGCCGCACCGGCCGCCGCGCCCGACGCCCATGGTGGCGGTGCCGCCCAGTCACGCGGCGGATTCCGTCGTGGTCGTTCCTCGACGGGCCGCTCGTCGCGCCCGGGTACCCAGGGATCGTCCTCGCCGTCGGCGCCCTCGTCGGCGGCATCAGGGCTCTCGGGACCGGCCGCCGCGACCGTCGCGCCCTCCGGCGTGGGTGTGGGTGTGCCACCGGCCCGAGCGTGGGCCGCCTCGCGCCGGGCCCATTCCTGGAACGTCGGGCACACCGGGAACGCGCTCGAGAGGCAGTACGCCTCCTGGTGCGCCAGGGCGCGTGGGGCGGGCTCCGGTTCGGCGTAACAGCGGTGGCGGTGGTCCGGTCGATCCGCCCGCTCGTCCCGCTCGTCCTCGAAGGCCACGAAGGGGCAGGCCGGCGAAGCGTCAGCGCTGGGCAGCCCTCGCTCCGTCATCGCCGCGATGATACCCGTCGGACCCGTGTGCGGTGAGTGGCGAACCCCGAGGCGCTGCACGTTTGACATGCCCGGCAGCGGCTCGGACACTTCGAGTGATCCCCCGAGACGGTACCGTGTGGCCGCATCCCCAGTGCGAAGGAGTCCCATGTCTCGCTTGACCCGTCGGCTCGCCCCGACCACCACCGCCCGCGCCCACTGCGACCTGCCCTGCGGCGTCTACGATCCCGAGCAGGCGCGCATCGAGGCCGAGTCCTGCCACAAGATCAACGAGAAGTACGCGGCCAACGAGGACGCCACGTTCCGGACACGCGCCATCGCGATCAAGGAGCGCCAGGCGGACCTCGTCAAGCACCACCTCGACGTCCTGTGGCACGACTACTTCAAGCCGGAGCACCTGGCGACCGTGCCGAACCTGCACGAGCTGTTCTGGAACGCGAACAAGCAGGTCTCGAAGGTGAAGGCCTCGACCGAGACCGCCGATTCGAAGAAGCTGCTCGAGATGATCGATGAGATCGATGCGGCCTGGAAGGCGACCGGCGGCCTCGACAAGACGCGCGTCGCGGGCCGCCCGGCCTGATCCTCGCGCAACGTCTCCGACGCATCCCGAGGCCCCGTCGACCGGCGGGGCCTCGTCGCACCGAGCGCCTGGCCCGCCGCCTGCGTGGGCCATGGCGCCTGGCGATCGCAGGGGCGAGCATGGAGCCCGCGATCCAGCCTGGCGACTGGCTGCTCGTGGATCCGACGACCGTCCGCTGGCCGCGGCGTGGCACGATCGTTGCGTTCCACGAACCCGACGGCGGCGCGCTCTCGGTGAAGCGGGTGGCGGGGGGCCCGGGCGACCGGGTGCCGTTCGAAGGGGGATACCTCGAGCTGGCGGACGACGAAGCGTGGCTCCTGGCGGACGCCACGGCGGAGCGCGCGTCGGAAGCCGGGTTCGGGCCACCGATCGACTCGCGCCGCTATGGACCGGTGCCGGTGGCGCTCCTCGTCGGCCGCGTCTGGTGGCGCTATGGGCCGTGGCGGCGTTTCGGGCGACCGTCGAACCCCTGACCGTGGGCCGGTGGACGCCCACTGCGGGGTGCCCTAGGCTTCACGCGACCACCGTCACTCCAGGGGGAACCCCACGCTCATGACCATCATGTCGCGCCGCTTTGGCGGCGCCATCTCGATCGCGCTCGTCGCGCTCAGCCTCGCCGCATGCGGCGGCACGGCGCCATCTGCAGCCGTGTCGGCGCTCCGACCACCGTGGCGACCCCGGCACCGGCCTCGGCCGAGCCGACGACCTCGCCGGACGCATCGGCGACCGCGACGTCCGGCGCGAGCATGGCCACGACCGGACGCATCGAGGTCGCGGAGCACGGCTTCGCGCTGACGCTCCCCGCTGGCTGGACCCGGGTCGACCTCAGTGAGGGCGACCTCGACGCGATCATCGCCGCGGCGGGCGAGGTCGACCCCGCGCTGGCCCAGCAGTACGCCGGTCAGATCCAGGCCATGATGGCGGCCGGTCTCGCGATCTTCGCCTTCGGGCCGGACCCGGCGAGCGGCACGAACCTCAACGTCCTCGCCCTGCCCGGCGCCGGGCTCAGCCTGGACCTGCTCGAGCAGCTCAACACCGCCCAGATCGAGGCGATCGCCGGTGACGATGTCACGGTCGAGCGGGTCACGCTGCCCGTCGGCGAGGCCATCCATTACCGCTACGAGATCGCGGCCGCCGGCCTGCCGAGCGGGGCGTCGGTCGACCAGTACCTGGTGATCGCGGGCGACAAGCAGCTCGTCGTTTCCGTGTCCAATGGCTCGGAAGCCGATGCGCTGGCGATCGCGAACTCGATCGAGGTTCTCGACTAGGCGCGAACCGCATCTCCGAGTGCGACGCCCGCCGCCTCGCAGTCGGACGCGAATGACGCCTGCGCCTCGAGCGTGGGCGACCAGCGGGTCGGGAACGCGACCAGGCGGTCCAGCCCGATCGAGGCGAGCCGCCCGATGAGGTCCACACGGGCCTGACCGGCGTCGCGCATGTGCTCGTCGCGGGCGTACAGCGAGAAGCGCAACGAGCCTGGATCGCGGCCCTCGACCTCGCAGCGTTCTCGCACCCCCCGCATCCGGTCCGCGATCTCATCGGGCTCGATGAAGACGTAGTTCAGCTCATCCGCGTAACGGATCGCATACCCGGCCGTCACGCGCCGGCCGTTGCCGCCGACGATGATCGGGATGCGCGGTTCCTGGAGGCCGCGTGGCTCGTTGATCGCGCCACGCACGTACGCGTAGCGACCCTCGAACGTGGCGCGTCCGGGGGCCAGCATCTCGGTGATCACGGCCAGGTGGTCGCCGAGGACCGCGAGCCGTTCGGCCAGGGGCGGGAAGCCGTAGCCGTAGGCCCGCCACTCGTCCTCCTTCCAGCCCGCGCCGATCCCGAGCTCGAAGCGGCCCCCGCTGATGACATCGATGGTGGATGACTGTTTCGCCGTCAACGCGGGGTTGCGAAAGCCGGTGCAGATGACCATGTGCCCGAGGCGCACACGCTTCGTAGCGATCGCCAGGGCGGCCAGGACCGCGAACGACTCCAGGGTCATCTCGTCGATCGGCTCGGGGACGGTATGGAAGTGATCGAACACCCAGAGCGACTCGAAGCCGAGGGATTCGGCCCCCTCGGCGAGCTCGATCGTGCGAGCCCAGGCGTCCTGCGGTCGCCAGCCGTCGTATTCGCCCTTCCAGCCCTGCGGTGCCATGAGACCGACCTGCATCCGTGCCTCCGTACGCGTCATCCTCGACGTCGCAATGGTGACGGCTCCGATGGTTCTCCGCGTCGCGTCGCGCGGGTCGTCGGGCGCCCGGACCACCCGGCCGCCTATGCTCCCGTCATGAGCACGACCACCTTCGACCCGGCCGCCCCGCTGCCCGGCGCACCCGATCCATGGCGGTCGACCACACAGCCGAGCCGTCGCGGGTCGCCGCCATTCCACATGACGGACATGATCGAGGCGGAGCCGGCGCTGGCCGCGCGGATCCTCCAACGGCATGAGGATGCGTCGAGTTCGGCCGGAGCCTTGGCCGGCGCGATCACGCGAGCGATCAGGGCCGGCGGTCAGGTCGTCGTGACTGGCTGCGGCACGTCAGAGCACGCCGCCCAGGGCGTTGTCGCCATCCTCCGCGAGGCGGTTCGCGCGGCCGGACTGACCGGCCCGGGAGGCATCCCGGCGCGCGAGCCCGTCACCGAGCAGGCCCTCGAGCTGTCCCTGGATCCGCCGGCCACCGGCCTCGTCATCGGCGTCTCCCACGAGGGTGCGACAACGGCCACGAACGCGGCGCTCGCAGCGGCCCGGGCCGCGGGCGCCCGTACCGCGCTGATCACGGTGACGAGCCGCTCACCCGGCGCCGAGCACGCGCACGTCGTCGTCGAGACCGAGGAGCTCGACCAGGGCTGGTGCCATACGGTCGGGTACTTGAGCCCGCTGGTCGCGGCGGTCGCCATCGCCGCGCACATCGCGCGCCGACCGGTCGACACGGACCTTCGGACCGGCGTCCAGGACCTGCTCCAGGCCGGTGTCGATCGTGCCTCGATCGCGGAGGCGGTCGCGGCCCGCCTGGGCGTCCTCCGAACGATCCTCGTCGTGGCGTCCGGAGCGGACCGGCCGGCCGGCCGGGAGCTGGTGCTCAAGATCGAGGAGGGCACCTGGATCCCGGCCGCGTACCGCGACCTCGAGACGTTCCTGCACGGCCATCTCGCTGCGACCGACGAATCGACCGGCCTCGTCCTGGTGCTCACCGACCGGGATCGCCGCGCCGAGCGGGTGGAGCGGGCCCGTGGCGCCCTGCGTGCCGCCCGGGTGATCGGCATGGAAACGGCCGCCATCGTCGCCGCCGACATCGCCGCAGAGCTGCCGACCGAGCTCACGCCCGCCGGGCGCGTCGTCGTCCCCGAAGCGCCCGCCCTCCCCTCCCCGGTCGCGGCCATGTTGGGGACGGCCACGCCACTCCAGATCCTCACCGAGCGCCTCGCCCGCGCGCGTGGCGTGGACCCGGACGCGATACATCGCGACGTCGCCAAGTACCGCGAAGCCGCCGACGCAGCGGACTAAGGATCGGTCTAGCGAAGCGCGCCGCATGGCGGTGCAGGCGAAGGCGCGAGTGAGCACGGAAGCGAGCGCACCCTCAGGTGCGTGAGCGACGCGCGCAGCGAGCAACGCACGCCTGCGCCGTCAGGTGGCGCGGAAGTCCACAGCCCCGCTTGCTCAGGCACGACCGACGAGCTCCTCCCCCATGACGTCGATCATGTCGAGGTCCCAGGGGAGGAAATCCTGGAGCATGATCCGCTCGAGGCCCGCCGCCGCGAACCGCTCGAGCTGTGCACGCGCCTCGTCGGGCGTCCCGTAGACCCACCGCTTGCGACGCTCGTCGAGCCAGGCCTCGGCATCGGCGAACTCGTCCGGCCCGAACAGCTCGAACAGCGCCCGTTCGCGCGCTTCGACCTCGGCCCGGTCCCGCCCGACCAGCACGCCGGCCATCGTCGAACGCGCCAGCGACGCCGGTGCGCGATCGATCACGCGGCACGCCTCGTCGAGTGCCTCGTTCACCTCGACCGCCTTGTCGGGCGATGAGGAGCTCAGGTTGAACTCGTCGGCGTAGCGAGCCGCGAGCCGGTAGGACCGGGGCGAGCCCTGGCCACCCACGATGATCCGCGGCCGCGCCCCGCCGACCGGGGTCCGTGGCCGCCCAGCGACGTCGACCGGTCGTGGGCGAAAGAGCGCATCGCTGACCCGGACGCCCGTGATTCCCTCGTATGACCAGCCGTCCGGTTCGCCCCACAGGCCATGGAGGATCGCAAGCTGGTCCTCCATGAGGTCCGCCCGCTCCTTGATCGGCGGGAATGGGAGACCGAGCTGTTCGTGCTCGATGGCGTTCCAGCCCGCGCCCACGCCGACCTCGATGCGTCCGCCGCTCATCTCATCGACGGTCGTCACGACCTTGGCGAAGACACCCGGGTGGCGAAACGTGGCCGGGGACACGAGCACGCCCAGACCGATGCGCTGTGTCTCCCGCGCGAGCCCGGCGACGATCGTCCAGGCATCCGTGGTCGGCTGACCGGCCGGCCCGGGAAAGCTCGCGAAGTGGTCGGCCCGAAAGTACGCGTCGAAGCCGTTCGCCTCCGCCCGTTTGGCGGCGGCCAGCTGGTCGGCGTAGCTCATGCCCTGCTGGGGCTCGGTCATCAGGACATAGCGCATGCCGTACTCCTGCATGGGACATCAACCGTTGAGATTGACATGATGATCAAGTCCGCTTAGATTGTTCACGTGACACGAACTAATCTGCGGTCATCCGCCGCGAGCGCGAGCGGCCTGCCAGCGGACGACTCGTACGGTCCCATCATCGCCGACTTCCGCGCCTCGATGGGGCAGCTGAAGTGCGCCTCGAGCGAGCGACTCCTCCAGCTCGGCATCAGCATGGCCCAGCTCCACATCCTGTACACGCTCCAGCGGACCGGTGAGATGCCGATGAGCCGTCTTGCGGAGGTGCTCAACGTGTCCCTCTCGAACGCGACCGGTCTGATCGACCGGATCGAGGAACGCGGCTTCGTCGAACGGACCCGGGTCCCGGAGGACCGTCGCGTCGTGCTCATCCGCGTCACGGACGCGGGCCGCCGGATGCTCGACGAGGTCGATGCCATCAGCGACGAGCTCCTTCGATCCGTCTTCGATCGTATCGGACGCTCCCAGATCGCCGGCGTGGGGCGGGCGCTGGCCGCACTCCGTCGCGGCCTCGAGGAGTCGACCGACGTGCACGTGGATCGCCCGAAGGATCGCCACGCGCCCTCCATCCCGACTCCACGATCCGGCTCGACCATCCGCGGTGCGGAACGCGCCCACCCACCCGCCCACCCCGACCGTCCGGTCGCGTCGGCATCACAGAAGGACTGACCGATGGAGAGCTTCCCCACCGATCCGAGCGGCCGCGCGCCGTCCCTTGCGGAGGATCCCGCCCTTGGCCTGAGCCATCGCCAGAAGTTGGAGATCCTGTTCGCGGTCATGCTCGGGCTCTTCCTGGGCGCACTCGATCAGACGATCGTGAGCCCGGCCCTGCCGACCATCGCGACCGACCTCGCCGGCAACGACCTGTACGTCTGGTCGATCACGATCTACCTGCTCACGAGCACCATCACCGTGCCCTTCTGGGGCAAGCTGTCGGACCTGTACGGCCGCAAGCCGGTCTTCATGGTCGGCATCGTGATCTTCCTCATCGGCTCGGCGTTGTCGGGGCTCAGCCAGAACATGGCGATGCTGATCCTGTTCCGAGGGATCCAGGGCATCGGAGCGGGTTCACTCTTCCCGGTGGCGCTCGCGATCATCGGCGACATGTTCACGCCCGCCGAGCGTGGCAAGTACCAGGGGCTGTTCGGGGCGGTGTTCGGCGTCGCCTTCGTCGTCGGCCCGCTGGTCGGCGGTTTCCTGACCGAGCAGGTCAGCTGGCACTGGATCTTCTACGTCAACATCCCGATCGGGCTCATCGCCCTGTTCGTCATCTCGCGGCTCTTGCCGAACGTCAAGACGGCGAAGGCGACCCGCAACTTCGACATCCTCGGCGGCGCGATCTTCACAGTGGCCATCAGCTTCCTGCTGGTTGGTCTGACGAACAAGCAGTTCGGCGAATGGACCGATCCGACCGTCGGCGGGTTCATCCTCGCCGGCCTCCTCGGGACCGTCCTCTTCATCGCGGCCGAGGCGCGTGCCAGGGAGCCGATCATCCCGCTCGGGATGTTCCGCAACCGGACGTACACGAGCTCGATGATCTCGACGTTCTTCGCGAGCTTCGCGTTCTTCGCGGCGATCATCTTCCTGCCCCGCTGGTTCCAGTTCGTGCACGGCTTCACGCCGACGGACTCGGGGCTCGCGGCGTTGCCCCTGATGGTCGGGCTGATCTTCAGCTCGATCGTGTCCGGGCTCATCGTGGCGCGGACCGGCCGGTACAAGAGGCTCGTCGTCGGGGCGATCGTCGTGATGGCCATCTCGACCGCGCTCATGACCCAGCTGACCGCCGACACGCCGCTCGTGATCGTGTGGGGCTGGATGTTCCTGGCGGGCCTGGGCGTCGGGCCCACATTCTCGGTCTTCACGATCATCGTGCAGAACGCCGTGCCGTTCCACCAGCTCGGCGTGGCGACCTCGAACCTCACCTTCTTCCGCCAGATCGGTGGCTCGGTCGCGCTCGCGATCGTCGGGACGATCTTCGGGTCGACCTTCCTCGAGCAGATCGGCCCGCAGCTCACCGCCGCCGGCGTGCCGGGGGCGGTCGCGGCCGGGTTCGGCCAGGCCACCGGCAGTGGAGCTCTCGACTTCAACGCCCTGACCGGCACGGGCGATCTCGGCACGGCCATTTTGGCCGGCATCCCCGAAGCCTTCCGGGGTGCGGTCGAGCCGTTCATCGGGAACATCGTGGTCGGCATCCAGCAGGCATTCAGCCTGGCCGTCGCCCAGACGTTCTGGATCGGCGTCGCCGCTGCGATCGTCTCGGCCGCGGCGGCCATGTTCATGATCGAGCACCCGCTGCGCGAGGGATCGCCCGCGGTCGCGGCAGCGGCCGCCAAGGCTGCTCCCGACGGGGCCCGATCGCTGAAGCCGACCGGCACCCCTGCCGACTGACTCCGCTCCTCCTTCTCGCTCGACGACCCCGGCGGCGAACGCCCCGGGGTCGTCGCTCGTTCACGCGTAGCATGGGGCGATGCCGGTGACACCCGCGCCCTTTCGACCGCGGCTGCAAGCGCCCGGGACGGCGGATGCGCCGTTCGAGGTCATGCTGACCGTTGACGACCTGCCGCCCGGCACCATGCGCCGCGTCAGCCGGGGCGACCTGGACCTGCTCCTCGTGCACACCGACCGCGGCGTCTTCGCGACGAACGACCGCTGCCCGCACATGAGCGCGCCGCTGTCCATCGGCGTCCTCGATGGGTGCATCGTCCAGTGTCCGCTCCACGAAGGACGCTTCGACCTCGAAAGTGGCGACCCCGCCCAGATGCCGACCACCGGGGGGCTCGACCCGGACGGCGTCTACCACCCGACCTGGTCACCGGCCGGCCGCGATCCCAAGGTGGATCCGCCCGGCACGAAGGCCGAGGCGCGCCGCCTGACGCGCGTCCGCCGCTTCCGCTACTACCCGGTCCGCATCGTGGACGGCCGGATCGAGGTCGCGATCCCCGTCTGACGTCCCCTAGCTCTGGCCCTGGTCGGGCCTTGCCGGCTCCTTGACGTCGGTGGGCTCGATCGGCTTGGTCGACTCCGCCGTCCCCGCCGCTTGGCTGCGCCGTTGCGCCACGTATGCGTTGATGATCTGGCACGCCTCGGCGGGGTCGTCCGTGAGGCGGAGCAGGTCGACATCCTCGGCCGTGATGGCCGCTTCCCCGAGCAGTGACGAGCGGATCCAGTCGATCATCCCGGTCCAGTAGTCGGTGCCCATGAGGATCACGGGGAAGTCCTGCACCTTCTTGGTCTGGATCAGGGTCAGGGCCTCGAATAACTCGTCGAGCGTGCCGTAGCCGCCGGGGAAGATCACAAACGCGTCGGCGTACTTCAGGAACATCACCTTGCGCGCGAAGAAGTAGTGGAACTCGACTCCGAGGTCGACGTACGGGTTGAGCCCCTGCTCCATCGGCAGCTCGATGTTGCAGCCGACCGACAGCCCGCCACCCTCCTGTGCCCCCCGATTCGCCGCCGCCATGATCCCCGGACCGCCGCCGGTGATGACGGCATAACCCTGCTTCCCCAGCATCGCGCCAAGCTCCCGGGCAATCCCATAGTACCGATGGTCGGGCTTGGTTCGCGCTGACCCGAACACGCTGACCGCGGGGCCGACCGCCGCGAGGGCATCGAAGCCTTCGACGAACTCGGACAGGATCCGCAGCGACCGCCACGGGTCCGTATCGAGGAACTCGGGGCGGGTCGGGCGCTGGAGGAGTGCCGCGTCCTCCATCCGACTGGCACGCCGGACCGCCCGGCCAGGGGCACCGGTGCGGATCGTGAGCCGACCACTCCGCCGTCGGCCGGCTCGTTTGTCGTCGTTCGTTCGCTCAGGCACCCCGGTAGGATGCCACCGTGGACATGTCGCCGGGGTTTCGATGCGTGGACGGCTGATCACGGCCGTGCTGCTCGTGGCGGTCGGCGTCGTGTGGATCGGCCAGGGGTTCGGGCTCCTGCGCGGATCGAGCTTCATGGTCGACGACCTTCGCTGGGCCGCGGCGGGCGCCATCGCTGTCGCCATCGGGGCCGTCGTCGCGGTCAGCGCCTGGCGGTCGGGCCCCCGCCAGCGCTGAGCCAGGCGGCCCACGTGGCCTCGGCCTGGCCAGCCGTTACCTCGTTGCCGTGGCGGACCAGGGGAAGACGGAGCAGCCGCGGATCGGCCACGAGACGTTCCGCGATCTCCGCATCGCGCATCGTCAGGTGCGCGAGGCCGCCGTCTCGGTACGGTTTCGACGTCTCGTCGAGCAGCGTCCGCGCCCCGAGCCGCTCGGCGAAGCGCCGCAGCTCGGCGGCCGCGATCGGCCGTTTCTTGAGGTCCACGACGTGCACGACGATGCGCCGCTCGCGGAAGAAGCGCAGGGCCGCACGAGTGGCCGGCGAGTCGTCGCGCCCGAACACCTGGATCTGCGGCATCTTCCGCGTCGGGACCTTGCCGAGGGGGGCGGGCACGGCCGTAGCGTAGCGTGACGACCGGGTACCATCGACCGACATCACAGGAGGTACCCGCGTGACGGTCTGGTTCACGGTCCAGCTCACCGATGCGCCCGGCTCGCTCGCCCGCGTCGCGACGGCGCTCGGGGAGCGCGGGGTGAACATCACCGGAATCGTCGGCGTCGCGGAGGACACCGATGGCGCGCTCATGCTCACGACGTCGGATGCGGCGGCGACGCGCGAGGCCTTCGGGGCGCTGGGACTGGCGTTCGAGGAGCATGATCCCACGGGCGGCATGGAGCCCGAGGCGATGACGGTCGGCGATCTGCGACCCGGGGCGGCCGGTCGCGGCTCGCTCCCCTGAGCGACGGTCCACCGGGCGTGCCCCGTCGATCGGCGGTCGAGACCGCCGCGATCCGGTTCGACATCGTCGACCGCGTCGAGGCGATCTCGGCGATCGCGGCGACCACGGCCGCGATCGGCGGGCGCATCCGCACGCTCGCGACCGTCCGACCGATCGTCGGGGATCCGCCACTGGTCGAGATCGAGCTCGAGGTCGAGGGGGTCAGTGAGGACGACCTGGTGGCGGCACTCGAGGCGGTCGAGGACGTCCGGAGCATCCACCGGACGCAAGCCCTCGGCACGGTCTTCGGGAAGCGGATCATCGTCGTCGGCGGGGGTGCCCAGGTGGCGCAGGTCGCCCTCGGCGCCGTGAGCGAGGCGGACCGGCACAACCTCCGGGGTGAACGGATCTCGGTCGACACGATCCCGCTCGTCGGCGAGCCGAGCATCGCCGCGGCCGTGCGGGCGGTGGCAGACCTGCCGCGCGCCCGGTTGCTCGTGCTGGCCGGCTCGATCATGGGCGGCGACATCAGCACGGCGGCCGACGAACTGCGCGCGGTCGGCATCCCGATCATCGCCTTGAACATGGTCGGTTCGATCACCGACCACGTCGACCTCGTGGTGTCCGACCCGGTGCAGGCGGGCACGATGGCCGTCATGGCCGTCGCCGACACGGCGACCTTCGACCTGGACCGCCAGCGCGGTCGTCGGTACTGAGCGCGGGTCTCGGGATGCGCATCGCGACCTGGAACGTGAACTCGCTCAAGGCCCGCCAGGAGGCGGTCGAGCAATGGCTGCGGCGGGCGGATCCCGACATCCTGCTGATGCAGGAGACCAAGCTCGGCGACGCGGATGCGCCAGTCATGGCCTTCGGGATGGTCGGCTATCAGCTCGTCCACCACGGCGAGGGCCGCTGGAACGGCGTCGCGATCGCCGCCCGCGACGGCCTGTCGATCGACGACATCGTCACGAATTTCGGCGACGGTCCGGTGCGCGACTCCGGGCCCGGTGGCACGGCTGGCTCCGAGGACGACTTCGACCCCTTCGACGAGGCCCGGATGCTGGCGGCGACGGTGGACGGGCTGCGGATCGTCGCGCTGTACGCCCCCAACGGTCGTGTCGTGGGCTCGCCCTTCTACGAGGGCAAGCTCGCCTGGTTCGAGCGCGTCGGCCGGTGGCTGGACGATGAGCGCGCCGCGGGCCGCGGCGACCGACTCCTCGTCGGCGGCGACTTCAACGTCGCCCCGGCCGACATCGATGTCTGGGACCCGGCCGCTGCCCATGGCGGTACCCACGTCAGCGGACCCGAACGGGCCGCGGTGCGCGCCCTGATCGACCGGGGCCTGATCGACACCTACCGCTCCCGCCATGACGAACCCGGACGCTACACGTGGTGGGACTACCGGGCGGGCATGTTCCACAAGAACTTCGGGATGCGCATCGACCTGCTGCTGGCCGGCGCGTCCGTCGCCGAGCGCGTGGTGGATGCCGAGATCGACCGGCAGGCACGCAAGGGCCCCCCGGTGCCGTCCGATCACGCGCCGCTGACGATCGACCTGGACGAGCCCGGCAAGCCATACGACCCGGACTGGGCGGGGGCGCTCGCACGCATCGCCAAGCGCACGCGCTGACGTTGCGGAGGGCGGGACGACGTACACCGCGTCTCATGTGCCGAACGTAGGCTCGGCCGTCCGATGATGGCCCCCAGCGACGTCGCCACGACGGAGATCCGCCTCATCGACCTGGAGAAGCGCTTCGGCGCCGTCCGGGCGGTCGATGGGATCTCGCTGGATGTTCGTCCCGGCGAGTTCTTCTCGCTCCTGGGCCCGTCGGGCTGCGGCAAGACCACGACCCTGCGCATGATCGGCGGCTTCGAGCTGCCGACTGCCGGGCGGATCGTCCTTCGCGACCGCGACATCACCAGGGACCCGCCCGACAAGCGCCCCGTCAACATGGTCTTCCAGCAGTACGCCCTGTTCCCGCACCTCGACGTGGCCTCGAACATCGCGTTCGGACTACAGCGCCGGAAGGTCGCAAGGGCCGAGATCGGCCGGCGCGTCGGCGAGATCCTGGAGCTCGTCCGCCTCGAGGGGTACGAGCGGCGCAAGCCCGACCAGCTGTCCGGTGGCCAGCAGCAGCGGGTGGCCCTGGCCCGCGCGCTGGTCAACCGCCCGACCGTGCTCCTGCTCGACGAACCGCTCGGCGCGCTCGATCTCAAGCTGCGCCGCCAGCTCCAGCTCGAGCTCAAGCGCATCCAGGCCGAGGTCGGGATCACGTTCGTCTACGTGACCCACGACCAGGAAGAGGCCCTGACCATGAGCGACCGGATCGCCGTCATGCATGCCGGGCGCGTCGAGCAGGTGGGCACGCCCGAGGAGCTCTACGAGCGCCCGTCGAGCCGGTTCGTCGCCGACTTCATCGGGTCGACCAACCTGCTGCGCGGCGTCGTCGAAGCGAATGGGTCCATCCGCCTGACGACGGGCGAGCTGGTCCGGGCCGCCCACGACGGCCTCGGCGCCGGCGCCGAGGTCGAGATCAGCATCCGCCCCGAGTCGATCGACCTCGTCGAGGCCGACGTCGCGGGGAGCCTGCGGGGTCAGGTGGAGCAGGCCGCCTACCTCGGCACGAACCTGAGCTACCAGGTCCGCACGGCGGATGGCCTGGTCCTGTCCGTCCTGGCACCGAAGACCGGGCGCCGCCTCCCGGTCGGCAGCGATGTGGGCGTGTCCTGGGCCCCATCCGAGGCGCTGGTCCTCGGCGTCCCACCCGTGGGTCCATCCCCTGAGGAGGAGCGATCATGAGCGAACGGCACGATGGGTCGACGATCGACCTCGAGCAGGCGCTGGTCCGGTACATGGTCCAGGAGCGGCTGTCCCGGCGTGACCTGCTGGAGCGCATCGCGCGCATGGGCGCCGCGGCGGCACTCGCCCCGGTGATCGCGGCGTGCACGTCGGGCGGGGGCACGGCATCGCCTTCGGCATCCACGGCCGCCAGCCAGGCACCGGCCTCCACGACCCCATCGGCGAGCATCGAACCGACCCCGGTCCCCTCGCCGGAGGGCGAATTGTTCGTCTACAACTGGACCGATTACATCGGCGAGGACGCGATCCCGTCCTTCGAGGAGAAGTACAAGGTCAAGGTCAAGTACGACTTCTTCTCGAACACCGATGAGGCATACGCGAAGCTCGCCAGCGACGGCGGCGGGTATGACGTGTCATTCCCGATCTCGGTCGACATCCCGGCCTTCGTGGCCAAGAACGCGCTGCTGCCACTCGACAAGTCGTTGATCCCGAACGTCGTGAACCTCGGCCAGGAATGGTCGGATCCCGGCTACGACCCGGGGAACACCCACTCGGTGCCGTACATGTGGTGGACGACGGGCGTCGCGTACGACACGACCAAGATCAGCGACACGCTGACCAGCAGCAAGGCCCTGTGGGACGAGCGCTGGGCGCAGCACATCGCCATGCTCGACGACTTCCAGGAGACCTTCGCGACGGCGCTCATCCAGCTGGGCTACAGCGCCAACACCACGAATACCGCGGAGCTGGACGAGGCACTCGCACTCCTCCAGTCGCAGAAGCCGCTCGTGCGGCTGTACAGCACGGACACCATCACGACGATGAGCTCGGGAGACGTGTGGATCGGCCAGATCTGGGGCGCGGACCTGTACCAGATCAACCAGGAGAACGAGAACGTCGTGTACTACATCCCCGAAGAGGGCGGTGTCCGCGGTTCGGACACGATCGCGATCTTCTCTGGGGCGGAGCATCCCATCGCCGCGCACCTGTTCATCAACCACCTCCTCGACGCCGAGGTCAGCGCGGCGAACACGAACTACATCGGCTACATGGGCCCCAATGCCGCCGCAAAGGAGTTCATCGACCCGGCGATCCTCGCGGACCCGGCGGTCAATCCCGAGCAGGCCCTCGTCGCCAAGCTCCAGGAGCTTCTGGACCTGGGGCAGGACGTGCGTGACGAGTACCTGACCCGCTGGCAGACGCTCCGCGGTGGGTGAGGCGGCCGACGCGCGCCGCCTCGATCCGGCCGCCGCCGCGGGTGCGGCGACCATCGACGACCGACCCACGCTGGGCGCCCGGCTGGCGTCGAGCGTGCTGCTCGTCCCGGGGGTGGCCTGGCTGATCCTGTTCTTCGTCGTGCCGCTGGCGATGATCTTCCTGGTCAGCCTGGGCACCCGCGACGAGGTCGACCGGATCGTGCTGGACCACCTGTCGCTCGACAATTACGCCCGGGCGTTCGATCCGCGGTTCCTCCCGACGTTCCTCAACTCCCTGCGGTACGCGGCGGCGACGACGATCCTGTCCCTCGCCATCGGCTACCCGATCGCGTACTGGATCAGCCGCTACGGCGGCCGGCACAAGGCCCTGCTCCTGGTCCTCGTCATGCTCCCCTTCTGGACGAGCTACCTGATCCGGACCTACGCCTGGATGATCATCCTGCGCGACAACGGCGTGGCGAACTCCCTGCTCCAGCTGGTCGGGCTGACCTCACAGCCGCTCATCCTGCTCAATACCGACTTCTCCGTGATCCTCGGTATGACCTACGGCTTCCTGCCGTTCGCGATCCTGCCGCTGTACGTCTCGATCGACCGGCTGGACCCGGCACTCGTCGCCGCCGCGCGCGACCTGTACGCGAATGGACGACAGGCCTTCCTCCGCGTCACGCTGCCGCTCACCGCGCCGGGCATCGTCGCGGCCACGGTCCTGACGTTCATCCCGGCCATCGGCGACTTCGTGACGCCGGACCTGCTCGGTGGCGCGCAGACGACGACGATCGCGAAGGTCGTCCAGGAGCTGTTCCTCGAAGGCCGGGATTGGCCCTACGGCGCCGCGCTCGGGTTCGTGCTCATGGTGGTGACCCTGGGCGGCACCGCGATCGCGCTCCGGCCGCTGCGGCGGGAGATCGTCGGGACGTGAGGCGCTCCCGATGACCGGCCGCAACCGGTGGCTGACCGCCTATGCGCTACTGGGCTACGCATTCCTGTTCGGGCCGATCGTCGTCCTGATCATCTTCTCGTTCAACGATTCGCGGCGCAACTTCCAGTGGCGCGGGTTCACGCTCGACTGGTACCCGACCCTGCTCTCCAACGACGAATTGCTCGACGCCCTGTTCGTCACGCTCCGCGTCGCGGGCGTGGCGGTCATCGTCTCGACGGTCCTCGGGACGCTCCTGGGGCTGGCGCTGGCCCGCCTGCGGTTCCGCGGCCGCGGGGCGACGGAGACGCTGCTGCTCGTGCCGATGGTCACGCCCGAGATCGTCATGGGGCTGTCGTTGCTGGTGTTCTTCTACCAGCTGTTCGGCTCACGAGGGTCCTTCACGCAGCTGGCGCTGGCGCACATCACCTTCTGCATCAGCTACGTCGCCATCGTCGTACGGGCCCGGGCGGCCGGCATGGACCCGCGGCTGGAGGAGGCCGCGCGCGACCTCGGGGCGTCGGCGCTGGGCGCGTTCCGCTACGTGACGCTGCCGTTGGTCATGCCCGCAGTGCTGTCGGGAGCGCTGCTCGCGTTCGCGCTGTCGTTCGACGATTACGTAGTCAGCACCTTCAACGCGGGTGTTGGCTCCTCCACGTTGCCGCTGTACATCTACGGCAAGGTCAAGTTCGGGGTCACCCCGGAGATCAACGCCATCTCGACGATCATCGTGGCGGTCACCGCGGTCGCGGTCCTGGCCGCGTGGCGCATCGGTCGGCGACGGGCCGGTCGACTGACCAGGATGGAGGAGCCCGCGGGCTGAGGGACCTCGACGGCTTCGATCAGCGCCGGGTGGTCGCCCTGGAACGCGCGGCTTTGCGGGCCGTGGCGTCCGGCGCGTCGGCGCCGGTGCGGTCGTGGCCGTTGGTTCCGTTCGTTCCATCGGAGGCGGCGCGGACGATGGGGATCGGCTCGCCGCCGCGCGTTCCCTTGATCCGCGACGTCAGGAACGGGTCCCCGACGTAGCGATCCACGACCATCCGGTCGAAGTTGTGGACCGGGAACTCCTGGTTCGAGTAGCGGCCCGCCACCCACGACGACGAGCGCGTACCCCGCTGCTGGAGCTCGCACACGTGCCAATCCTGCGTGTTCGTGAGGTCCCAGAAGGCCACGGCGTCCGACGGATCGAAGCCGGGCATCGCCATCGTCGAGGGCTCGAACAGCCAGTCGCACGTCACGAGCGTCCGAGCCGGGCCCTGCGGGACCATCCGATGCACGAGCAGGTAATCGGGATGGATCGAGACGAACGTCATGGGCCACAGGATGTAGTAGTCGATCCGTCGCTCGTCCTGCACGGTCATGCCGGCCATCGCCGGCCGACCCCGGCGCGAGCCCTGGCCGCCATCGAGGGCCATCGTCTCGACGCCGTCGGCGAGCTCCATCCAGCCACCCTGCCACGCGCCGTCCGGGTCGTGCTCCTCGCCCAGGTCATATGGGGTCAAGTGGTTGAGGTGCGGATGCAGGCCCGGGCAGTGGTAGCACTCGCTGTAGTTCTCGGCGATGAACTTCCAGTTCGCCGCGACGTCGTACTCCACGTGCTTGGCCGACCGGAGCGCGCCGAAGTCGAAGCGGCTCCAGCGCTCCACCAGGTCGCCGAGCTGCGCCGTCAACGGAGCGGCTTCGGGGTCCAGGTTGAGGAAGATGAAGCCCTGCCACGTCTCGAGCCGCACACCGGCGAGCCCGAACCCGTCGAGGCTGAAGTCCTCGAGATCCTCGGTGTGCTTGGCCCGAACGAGCGACCCGTCGAGGTCGTAGATCCAGGCGTGGTACGGGCACTGGAAGCGGACGACCTTGCCGCACGGCTCCTCGGCCACCGCGGTCCCGCGATGGCGGCACACGTTGTGGAATGCGCGAAGGACGCCCCCGCGGTCGCGCACGATCATGAGCGGGTCGTCGTCGAGCTCCACGAGCATGTATGTGCCGGGATCCGGGACGTCCTCCTCACGGGCGACCATGACCCAGTCGCGCCGCAGGATGTTCGCCCGCTCCCAGTCGTAGATGGCCGCGTCGTGGTAGACGCGCTTGGGCAGGAGCGAAGCGCCGCGATACTCGCGGCGGACGCTCGCGACCTCGTCGGCCGTGAGGATGCTGTCGGTCATGACTTGGGGACGTCCTTCTTCGGATCGATGAACGGGATGGCGGCCGTGCGCGCCGGCCATCGCCCGCCGTCGGGCGCCTCGATCTCGAGCGGCGTCCCGGGGCCGGCCAGCCCGATGGGGACCCACACGTAGCCGATGTTGCGCTCGAGCCGTGGCGACCAGATGAGGTCCGTGACGGTCCCGACGGCATCGCCGTCGTGGCGCGCGACACACTTGCGCGACAGCTCGAACGGAAGCGCGTCGCCGTCGACCTCGATGCCGACCAGCTTGCGCTCGACACCGCGGGCCCGGATCTCCTCGAGCGCCGCCTTGCCGATGTAGTCGGCCGCCTGCGGCTCGACCAGGCGCTCGAGCCCCATGACCTCGAACGGGTTGTTCTCGATGGTGATATCCGAGCCGTAGTTGAAGATGCCGGCCTCGATTCGGCGCGCCTCGCACGGGGCGATCGGTCGGATGTCGTGGGGGCGGCCCGCGTCCATGATCCGGTCCCACAACTCCGCGCCGCGCGTCGGGTCGCGGAGATAGACCTCGTAGCCGACCTCGCCGGTCCAGCCCGTGCGGCTGATGACCACCGGGATGCCGTCGAGCTCGGTCTGGAGCGTCCAGTAGTACTTGATGTCGTGGATCTGCGGTCCGAACAACGTCGCCATGACGTCCTTCGACTTGGGGCCCTGGACCTGGACCGGGTAGACCTCGGGCTCCCGAACCTTCACGTCCATGCCGCTGTGGACGGCCACGCCGCGAGCCCACAGCCCGGCGTCGCTGTCGGCGAGCGCGAGCCACCAGCGGTCGGCCTCCACCCGCAGCAGGACCGGATCGTTGACGATGCCGCCGTCCTCGGCCGTGATCAGGACGTACTTGCCCTGGCCCACGGCGCATTTCGTCAGGTCCCGGCAGGTGAGCGTATTGACGAACGCGGAGGCGTCCGACCCCGTGATCTCGACGATGCGCTCCACCGCGACATCCCACAGCGTCACGCCGTTGAGCAGCGCCCAGTACTCCTCGACCGGGTCCCCGTAGTAGCCCGGCAGATACATGTGGTTGTAGATGTCGTAGGCGCTACAACCAGCCTCGAGGGTCTTCTCGAAGAAGGGCGAGCGCCGGTACCACGGCCCGAAGTACAGGGTCGAGGAATCGCTCGTCGCAGGCGTCGCCATCGGGCTGACCATCGGATCCTCCTTGCGGGCCTCTGGTCTGGATGGTCAGCCATCCACGGTCTATTGCCTCTCGCGTTCCGCCTGATGCGCTGCCTGTCTCATCGGACGCGACGCCGCTCGCTGTTAGACGGGACGCTCGCCGTCACTCGAGCACGACCCGCTCGTGCCAGTGCGGAACGTGGGTCGCCAGACCGAGCGCCCGGACCTTGGGCTCCAGCGCGATCTGCGCGTCCGGATCGCCGTGGACCAGGAACACGCGCCGCGGATAGCCCTGGTCGCCCGGACGCTTGCCCTTTGTGAACGCGCGCAGCCACGCCAGGAGCTCGGTCTCGTCGGCATGCGCCGAGAACCCGCTGATCGAGCGGACCTGACAGCGAACCTTCCGCGGCTGCCCGTTGAGACGAACCTCCGTCGCACCCGCCTGGAGGTGCGCGCCGAGGGTGCCCTCGCCCTGGTAGCCGACGAAGAGGATCGTGGCATCCGGGTCGTCGACCAGCCGGCTGAGATGGCCGACGACCCGCCCACCGGTCAGCATCCCGTTCGAGGCGACGATCATGTACGGCCGCTTGGCCCGCTCGATCGCCTGCGACGCACGAACGTCGTTGGTCACGATCTGCTCCGGGTAGTCGAGCGGGGATTCGCCTTCCCGCAGCAGCCGTGCCGTTTCCTCGTCGTAGTAATCGGGGTGGCGCCGATAGATGTCGGACGCCTTCGATGCCATCGGCGAGTCCAGGTAGAGCGGCAGCAGCGGGATGTCGCCGCGCTCGATGAGTCGGTCCAGCTCCCAGACGACCTCCTGGGTGCGGCCGATCGCGAAGGACGGCACGAGGAGGACGCCGTTCGCCTCGGCCACGAGATGGATGGTCTCGACCAGGATCCGGATGGCCTCGTCCTGGGGCTCGTGTTCGCGGCCGCCGTACGTCGACTCGACCAGGACGTAGTCCGCGGCGGTCATCACGGTGGGGTCACGCAGGATGGGCGTGCCGGGTCGTCCGAGGTCCCCGGAGCAGACGATGACCCGCTTTTCGCCGCCCTCGCGATCCTGCACGACGAGGCGGATGATCGCCGAGCCGAGGATGTGGCCGGCATCGAGGAAGGTGGCCCACACGCCGGGCGCGACCTCGCGTTCCTCGTCGTAGTCGATGGACCGGAAATGCTCGATCGCCCGCTCCGCATCCTTGACGGTGTAGAGCGGGGCATCGAGGTCGATGTCGAGGGCGGGCGGCTGGCTCCGCAGCTCCGCCTCGGGATCGCGTGGCCACGACCCGGATGGCATGGGCTCCACGCTCGTCTCGACGTGCTCGCCCATACCCGGCGCGACGGCTGTCGCGATCGCCGCCGGCCGGGCCACCGAGCCCCGCGGCGCGCCGGCCGTCTCGACCGCGACCTCCTCGTCCGAACCCGCGGCGGCGGCAAGGTCGACGGCGGCCTGGTACACCTCGGACTCCTTGCGGTCGTCCGCCTGGACCTCGTCGGGATGGCGCTTCTCCCAGCGGGCCTCGCGCTTGGCGAATTCCTCATGGAGATGCCCCGAGTCGAGCAGCACGAGCTTGGCCAGCTCGACCGTGCCGGCCGTCGCGTGGATCGGGCCGTTGAACCCGCCGTTGACCAGCAGCGGCAGCAGCCCGCAGTGATCGAGGTGGGCATGGGTGAGGACGACGGCATCGAGCTCGCCGGGCTCGAACCCGAACGGGATCCTGTTCCGGATCGACTCGTTCGGGCTGCCCTGGAACATCCCGCAATCGATCAGGACGCGGGCGCGCTCGGTCTCGACCAGGAATTGGGAGCCGGTGACGGTGGTGGCACCACCCAGGAAGCGGATCTGCATGCGGGCCATGGTGACAGCCCGCCGTGCCGTGCGGGTATCGCCGTGGACGCCGGAGATGACAGCGCCCTCACGAGCGGCGTGCGCCGCCGCGCCGGCGTCAGACGGCGACGACCAGCGTGTCGACCGCGATCGCCAGGAAGAGCAGCGACAGATAGCTGATGGAGAACCGGTAGAGGCGGATGGCTCCCTGCGTGGAGGCCTCCTCCGACGCGCCCCGCCGCCACAGTCCGTAGGCCTGCCAGATGAACATCGCACCGAGTCCGACGGCGGCCCCCAGGTACAGCGGTCCCATCTTGGCCACGGGCCACAGGACCAAGGAGATCGCGACCATGAGCAGCGTGTACAGGCCGATCTGGCGGGTCGTCTCTGGGATGCCGCGGACGACCGGCAGCATGGGCACGCCGGCTGCCGCGTAATCCTTCCGGATCCGCAGCGACAGCGCCCAGAAGTGGGGCGGGGTCCAGTAGAAGACGAGTGCGAAGAGGATGAGCGCAGGGATTCCCACGTCACCGGTCACCGCGGCCCAGCCGATGACCGGCGGCAGGGCGCCGGCCGCGCCACCGATGACGATGTTTTGTGGTGTCGAGCGCTTGAGCAGCATCGTGTAGACGACGACATAGAAGCCGATGGCGAGCAGCGTCAGGAAGGCGGCGAGCAGGTTCACGAACCAGGCCATCACGACGAAGGACACGACACCCAGGACCAGGCCGAAGACGACGGCACGCTCGGGCTCGACCTCGTGGGCCGGCAGCGGCCGGCGTCGGGTGCGCGTCATGAGCCCGTCGATGTCGCGATCTAGGTAGCAGTTGATGGCGTTGGCGCTGCCCGCGGCAAGCGTCCCGCCGACCAGCGTCCAGACGACGAGCACGCCCCAGTCGCCCCAATCGACGCCCGGCACCCAACGCGTTGCGAGCACCATCGCCGGCACGGTCGTGACGAGCAACAGCTCGATGATCCGCGGCTTCGTGAGCGCGATGTAGGCGCGGATCGAGTCGCCCGTGGTGTGACCCGAAGCAGGCGTCGTGCCCGGTTCCGCAGCCGGGTCGGTCCGCTCGCCGTCCGCGCCCTCACCCGCGCCGACAAGGGTCGTCCGGGCCGCGTAGAAGCTCGTCACCGACAACCCCACGTACGACGCGAAGATCAGCGCGCCGAGCGCGAGGTGGAGCGTCTGCGACCAGCCAGCCAGGCCCGTCAGGACCTGCAGCCCACCCACGACGACCTGGATCGCGTACAGCACGGCGGCGCCGATGGCGAGACGGATGATGGTGGGTCGATCGCGCTGCGTGCGCCAGGCGACGATCGCGACCGCGGCCACGAACAGTCCCACCACCGCGCCGACCCAGCGATGCAGGACGTGGGCCGATGTCGCATCGGTCAGGGTCGGGAGGAGCGTTCCTCCCATCAGCGGCCAGTCCGGGAAGACGAGCGCGGAATCCGTCGCGGTGACCTGTGACCCGAACAACAGCAGGGCGAACGTCGCGATGGTCGTGAACGCGGCCAGCAGCGTGAAGCGCTGGCTGCCGCCGCGACCGAGGCGGGCCGGCACGCCGGCCCGAACCGTCACGAAGACGAGGAGCGCGACCAGCAGGAGGGCGGCCGTCAGGTGCGCCGTGACCGACTCCCCGCTGTTGCCGAGGCGGACGGTTTCGCGGCCGAGCCACGCCTGGAACCCGACGAGCGCGACCGACGCGATCGATGGCCACAGCAGCGAGGGCCGGTCGCGGTGGTCGCGGATGGCAAGAGCCGCGAGGCCCAGGATCTCGAACCCGATGACGGCCGCGATCGTCCGGTGCGTCCACTCGATCCACGCCTTCGGGTCGTCCACGGGCGGCAGCAACTGGCCGTGACAGAACGGCCAGTCCGGGCAACCAAGGCCCGCATCGGTGGCGCGCACGATGACGCCGACGACGACCAGCAGGATCGTGGTCCCGAGGGTCGCTGCGGCGAGCTTTTGGAAGCGGCTCAACGGGTCTCCTGGCGCGCGGGACGGGTGCGCGCGATAGCGCGATGGTCGAGAGTCGGGCGGACGCCGTTCGCATTCTACCGCCGCACCTCGTCGGCACCGATGCGATGCGTTGAGGTCCGCCGAGGTGCCCCGGGGGCACCGTCGGGCGGCCTCGGCTAGGCTGTGGGCATGACCCCCCGCTCCCGACTGACGGCCCTGGCCGCGCTCGTCCTGCTGCTGGTTGCGTGCGGGCCCGCCGATCGGGGCTCCTTGCCGTCCGCCTCGGCGGCAGTGCCACCGTCGGGGGACGCGTCGCCGACGGCGTCGGGCGCCTGTGCGACCACCGCTCCGCCGAGCGGCATCCCCGAGGGTTGGAATGTGGCCGCCCAGCAGCCATCGGTGTTCCCCCAGATCATCAACCCGAGCGGCTCGATCGCCTGCGGCCGGACCCGGCTGATGTTCTCGTTCCTCGACGATCAGAACGTCCCGGTCGCGAATCCCGACCAGACCGTCGAGGTCGCCCTGTTCGATCTCGGGACGGATCCGGCCAGCCCGGTCCTGGCGGGCATCGCCACCTTCATCTGGGCGATCGAACCGACCGTCGGCGTCTACGTGTTCGATGCCGATCTCCCGACGGCGGGCACGTGGGGCGCGCAATTCACCTTGACCGTCGGCGACAGCCAGCCGGAGGTCATTCGTGCCGGGTTCGACGTGCAACCCGAATCGACCGTCATCGGCGTCGGCGATCCGGCGCCCGCCTCGGACACGCCGACGCTGGACGACGTCGGAGGCGACGTGCGCAGGATCTCGACCGATCCGGAGCCGGTCGAGGCCTTCTACGAGACCTCCGTGGCCGACGCGCTCGCGGCGAAGCAGCCGTTCGTGGTGGTCTTCGCGACGCCCAAGTTCTGTGCCACGGCCCAGTGCGGACCCACGCTCGACCGGGTCAAGCCGATCGCCGCGGCGCACCCCGGGGTGACGTTCATCAACGTCGAGCCGTACGAGCTCCAGCTCGTCGATGGGCAGCTGCAACCGGTCCTGAGCGGGGATCCGGCCCAGCTGACGCCGGCCGCCTCGACCGCCGAGTGGCGCCTGCCGACCGAGCCCTGGGCATTCGTCGTGGACCGCGATGGCATCGTGATCGCGTCGTTCATGCTCATCTTCAGCGACGAGGAGCTCGAGGCGGCCGTCTCCGCCGTCGAGTAGCGGCGCCGGCGGTCAGCCGCCGGCGTCCTCCAGACGCACCGCGAACCGCTCACCGCCCTCCGACCGATAGAAGACGCGGACCGGCTCCGCGGTCGCCTGGTGTTCGGCGAGGTGCCCGGGCGGGAACTCGTTCGCGTTCTCGAGCTCGCCCAGGCGGAACTCGATGGTCTCGCCACCCACGCGGCGCAGCGTGAACCCGCGCACGTCGGCCAGACCGGCGCTGTCGACGGCCACGATGACGCCCTCGACGGAAACCGCCCCGGGACCGCCATCCGGATCGAGCAACGACGTGTCGCTCAACAGCAGCGCCGCCCCGCCGGTGACGGCGATGACCACGATCAGCACGAGCGCGAACAGGTTTCGGGTCCGGCGATCCACTCGTGCTCAGGCGCCGTCCGTGATGCCGGTGCCGCCCGTGATCCCGGCGCCGGCAGTGGTCCCCGTGCTGCCCGGTGCAGCGATGGGTTCCCCGGCAGCGCACCGGGGACACGTGGCCTCGCCGGGTTCGTAGGTCGGCAGGTCCAGCTGCCAGAGAGAACGCAGCGGGTACGTGCGGCCGGTCGCCGGCGATGTGAGGGTCGCGCGCCCGCCGCTGCGATCCACGAGCACGACGCACTCGACGATCTCGCCGCCCATCGCCTCCACGGCCGGGATCATCGCGAGGAGCGATCCGCCGGTCGTGAGGATGTCATCGACGAGCAGGACGCGCTCGCCGGGCAGGATCACGAATCCGCGTCGGAACTCCCGACGCGCCGTGCCGTCCGGGTCGCGGACCTCCTCGGCGAAGATGCTGCGGAGCCCCAGCTGGCGCGCCGTCTCGAAGGCGAGGATCACACCGCCAGTCGTCGGGCCGGCCACGAGATCGACGAGTGGACCCGTCGCGTCGTCACCACCGCGCATCCGTGCCGCCCAGAACCCGCACAGCTCACTCGTGGCGGCCGGGTCGGACAGGACCGCGAACTTCTCGACATAGGCATCGGCGTGTCGGCCGCTCTTGAGCTGGAAATGCCCCTCGCGGAACGCGCCGGACGCCCGAAACAAGGCCTCGGTTCGCTGCGCGATGCCGGCACGAGCCGCCTGGTCGAGCACCGGCTTGATGGTGGTCACGTCGTGAATCCTAGCGGCTCGCGCCGGCGGCCCTCGTCATGGCCGGTATTCGACGCCCTTCGCCGAGGGCGTTCCCGCCCGTTCCGGCAGCGCCGTGCCGACCAGGGCGAGGTAGGTGGCGACGCCAGCGCGCCGGCACTCCGCTGCCAGCTCGTCCACCAGCCGCACAGGCAGGGTCGGGTCGGCGAAGATCGCGGTGCCAACCTGGACCGCCACGGCGCCGACCGCGAGGAAATCGAGGACGTCGACGAGCTCCGTCACGCCGCCGATGGCGACGACCGGGATCCGCACGGCCTGGGCCGCCTCGTAGACGACGCGCAGGGCTACGGGCTTGACCGCCGGCCCGCTCAGACCGCCGTAGATGTTGCCGAGCAACGGGCGGCGACGCCCCGGCGCGACGGCGATCCCCGACAGCGTGTTGATCGCGGTCAGGGCGTCGGCGCCGGCGTCGGCGATGGCCCGGGCGATGGGCCGGATGTCGGCGACGTTCGGCGACAGCTTCACGAGCAACGGCAGATCGGTGGCGCGCCGGACAGCGGCGGTCACCTCGCCCGCGGCACCGGCATCGATGGCGAACTGCAGGCCGCCCTTGCCGACGTTCGGACACGAGATGTTCAGCTCGATCGCGGCGACCCCGGGCACGCCCTCGAGGCGGCGGGTGACCTCGACGTAGTCCCCGACCGATTCACCGGCCACGTTCACGATGACCGGCACCTTCCAGCCGGCCCAGGTCTTCGCGTACTTCTCGATCACCGCGTCGACGCCCGGATTCTGGAGGCCGATCGAATTCAGCATCCCGCCCGGGGTCTCGGTCACGCGCGGCGTCGGGTTGCCGATGCGGGGCTTGAGCGTGGTCCCCTTGCAGCAGATCGCGCCGAGCAGATCGACCTCCACGACATCGCCGTACTCGACCCCATAGCCGAACGTCCCGGACGCGACGAGGATCGGGTTCGGCAACACGAGCCCACGCCCCAGGTCGACCGACAGGTCGATCTCGACGGCGCGGGCGTCGTCGGCCGTGTGGGCGTCGTCGGCCGTGTGGGATTTCGCCCGGGGTGGCGCGACACGCGGCTCCGACCCCGCTCGCGGGGTGGCGGTCGGTAGCGTCGGACGGCTGCGTCGGGGGAGCGGCGTGCGGCTCGAGCCGGCAGGCCGGCCCGAGGATGTCACGACCCGGCGCTTCGCCTTCACGACCAGGCTCCCTCCCAGACCAGCTCCTCGGCGGCGAAGACCGGGCCCTCACGGCAGACCCGTTGCGGGACACCGGTCGTGCTCATCACGACGCAGCCGAGGCACGCACCGACGGCACAGCCCATGTTCTGCTCCATCGACACCTGCAGGAACGCCTTGCGTCGCGCGGCAGCGGAGCCGACCGGATCGGCGCGACCCCCGCCACGCTTCCGGCCGAGGCTGGCGACGCCGAGTCGACCGCGGCGACCCTCAGCCTGTCTCGCGAGCGCGGCAAGCATCCCGGACGGGCCACAGGCGAACGCCTGATCTGCCCAGGCCTCGTACTCGGGGACGAGGTCGGTGACGAACCCCAGGCGACCGAGTGACCCGTCGTCGGTGGCGACCACGTACTCGATCTCGTCGGGGAGGAGGCTCGACGGATACACCTCTCGCGAGCCTGCCGCGCCGAACAGCAACGTCACCTGGCGGCCGTCGCGGATGGCCTCGTCGGCGAGCATCCGGACCCCGGCCATGCCGAGACCGCCGGCGATCAGGAGGAGGTGGCGACTCCGGGGATCCACCTCGAATGGGCGGCCCAGCGGGCCCAGCAGGTCGACCGCATCGCCCGGGCGCAGCCGCGTGAACCACTCCGTGCCGCGCCCGATCACCCGGAAGTGGATGGTGATGACGCCGGTCGCGACGTCGGCGGTGTTGACCGAGAAGGGGCGGCGCAGCACCATGCCGGAATAGTCGCCCGTCCGCGCATGCACGAACTGGCCCGCCCGCGCGCTGCTTGCGATCGTCGGCGCGTGGTACGCCTGGAGCCACTGACCGGGCAGGATCTCGCGGCTCTCCACGAGCTCCGCCGCGGCGAGCCGCATCGTCACGCGCTGGGGCGGTCCTCCCGGTCCGGCGGTTCGTCCTCGACGTCGACCACGTCCTCGACGTCGACCACGTCCTCGACGTCTTCGACATCCGCCGAGTCCTCCGTATCCGCGGCATCGGCGATCGCCGGCTCCCCGTTCCCGGTCTCGGCCACATCGGCGGCCGCACCGGCGTACTCGGGGGCGACGGCCGGGTAGGCCTCGGCCAGCGCGTCGGCCAGGTCGCCGAAGACGTCGGTCGGGTCGTAGAACTCGACGAGCTCGTCCGGTCCCGTCAACGTGCGCCACGAGCCGTCGGCCTCCTCGGGGATGACCTCGGCACGGAACTCGCCCGCCGCCGTGAGCACCAGCCGCTCGTCGTCGTCGTCGACGATCACCAGGTCACCGAGCAGGCCCGATGCACCGGCGGCCGCCACCTCGAACTCGTCCAGCAGTCGCGACTCGCTGCGTTGGCTGCGTTCCTGGTACTCGAGCGCGAGGTCGTACAGCCGCCGAGCGGCCGCCTCGTCGTCCTCGAGCGCGGGGGATTCGCCCTGGCCGGCCGCCCATGAATCGGCCGCGGCCGCGTAGGGATCCTCGCCGAGGGTGACGGTCTCCTCCGGCGCGATGCCAGCCGCATCGAGCAGGTCGTCCGCCGCGGTCGGGGCCTCGCCATAGCCCGCCGCCTCCTTCGCGGCGTCGGCGAACGCGGCGTAGATGTCGGCCGGGTTGTACAGCTCCACGAGCTCCGCCGCCGATTCGATGACCTCGGTCTCGCTGACCCACTCGCCACTCAATTCGTCCTGGAACCGGCTTCGGCTGCGGAAGGAGAGGTCGGGCGCGATCGACAGGTAGTCGGGCTCCTCGTCGATGAGGGTCAAACCGCCATACGCCGCCAGGCGCTCCTTGTGGCGATCGAGGAACCGGCGCAACTGGTCGGTGCTCTGCACGAGAAAGTCGGAACGCTCGAGGGCGGCGTCCGCCGCGATCTCCCCGAGCAGGTCGTTGCGGCCCGTATCCATGGGTTGCCTCCCGTTCGGTTCGTCGCCAGGTGGTCGTGCTTCGCGTCGGATACTCATGTCTCGCTCTCGGTCGTCGGGTCAGCGATGGTATTCGAGGTCAGGACCCATTCGCTCGCGCAGGAACATCGAATGGTGGCGCTCGAAGATCCACTCGCCTGCCCGGTGGCCCAGTGCGCGGGTGGCTTCGTCGCTCTCGAGCTTGTCGAGGGTGGCGTAGTCGGGGAGGTCGAGCAGGATGACGTTGTCGAAGTCCCAGCCATGCGCGACGTTGTACCAGCCGATGAACCGGATCCCGAAGCGCGCTTCGTACTCCCTCACCTGGCGCGGGAAGATGGTCTTCATGAAGAATTTGAAGAACGGGTCGCGGCCGCGGCGAACGGAGAAGTAGGTCGCGAGCACGGGCACGGGCGGTGCGGTCCTCCTGGCTGACTGGGCGGCGGCCATTGTCGCACGGGGCCCGGGCGCGACGTTCCGTTCCGCACCACGGCGGGGTGGCAAGATCGACATCGGGAGGCGCTGACGACCAATCCGACCTCGCCGGGGCCGAACCGCGCTCAGGCCCGGTCGTTGCTCTCTGTGTCCGGCTCAGCAGCCGCGCCCTCGTCCTCGAGCTCGCCGACGGTCTTCGTGGCACTCCCCAACGGCCGCCGCCGGTTGCGCCGGTCGGCCGCCACCAGCCGGAGCAGGAAGATGATCGTCTGGCCCGCGACGAGGAGCAGCAGGATGACGCTGAACAGCAGCGCGGCACTCACCGCCTCCGGCCACCGCCACACCACGCTGAGTGGCGTCAGCACGATGAACAGCACGAGGACGACCAGCTGGAACCGGAAGCACCCGAGCCCCGGGCCGCGCTCGGCATCGAGCTCCTCGCCCTTGTAGCGGACGCGGCCCGCGGGCGGTGGCGGGCTCGGAGGGGACGGATCAACCGTCGGCTCGGCAGGCCGCTCGGCCGACGTTGGCGGGCTCGGAGGGGACGGCTCGGCGTCGGTCACGAGCGGGAACGATACGGCTTAGAGGGCAAGAGGGTCTGTCGCGAGTCCGTCGACCATCTCCACACCGGGCAGGGTTAGGAGGATGCTCGGCGCCGCGATGACCTTCCACGACCGCGAACCGCCCCCGAGCACGATGCGCTCCCGGTCCATCACACGCGCATCGACCCAGATCGGCAGCTCCGGTGGCAAGCCGAAGACGGTCACGCCCCCGATCTCCATCCCCGTGATCTCGCGCGTGGCCTCTGCCGGCGCGAAGGAGGCCTTCCTTGTCCCGAGCCGATCGCGGACGATCCGATTCACGTCGAGGCGGTTTGGCGCCAGCACCACGCACGCGGCATAGCGCGGTGGCTGACCCTTGCCGATGACGAGAATCGTGTTCGCGGCGTCCTCGGGCGCGAACCCGTATGCAGCGCAGAAGGCGGTCGTATCAGCGAGCGCCGGATCGCAAGCGAACAGTTCGTAGTCCAGTCCGAGGGGATCGACCGCGTCGATGAGACGGGCGCGGCCGGCGGGGTCGTGCGCGTCGGTCATGACCGGAAGCCTACGATGCGCGACGAACAGACGACGGGCGGCGACCACCCGACGACGGACGGCGGCCGCTCCACGACCGACGGGCGGCTACCATCGAGCGCGATGCCCGACCGATCGACCATCCAGCATCCGACCGCACCGCCCGACATCGACGCGTACCTCGCTCGTTTCGACTGGCACCCGGAACCCGAGCTCATCGGCTTCCGGGACGAGGGCGCCTCCCGCGCGGCGTTGAGCGAGCTCGGCGAGCGGACCTGGGCCGCTGCGCTCGAGTTCCTGTACGGCACGGCGATGATCCGCGCCATGGGCGCTCCCTCGGCCTATGCCGAGGCGCGGCGCCGGTACTACGGAAACGACATGACCGGCCCGGGTCCCGCGCCGACAACGCCCACGCCGGCGGCCGAGGTCATCGCCGAGTTCACCGACCGCCTCGCCGGCGGCCTGATGAACGCGCAACATCCCCGCCAATTCGGCTACTTCACGCCGCCTCCGCTGCCGATGTCCATCATGGGCGAGCTGCTGGCCCAGGTGGCGAACCAGGGCGTCGACGTGTGGCATGCCGGCCCGTTCGCGGCGTTCGTGGAGGAGGAGGTCGTGCGCTGGCTGTGCGACCTCGTCGGATATGGACCCGCGAGCTTCGGGCTGCTCACGAGCGGCGGCGTGATGGCCAACTTCATGGGCATGACCCTCGCCCGTGACCTGCACCTCGCCAAGCTCAGGGACCTGGACGGGCCGCCCCGGGGAGGCGCGCTCGACGGCGCCCGCGTCTATACGAGCGACCAGACCCATTTCTCGATCGCACGCGCCCTCGATGAGCTCGGGTTCCCATCGGACACGCTTGCCGTGCTGCCCGCCGACGACGAGTTCCACCTGCGCGGCGCCGCTGTGGCTGCCGCGGTCGTTCGCGACCGGGCGGCCGGGCTGACCCCGTTCGCCATCGCAGCTGTCGCGGGCTCGACGAACACCGGATCGGTCGATTCCATCGGGGAGCTCGCCGATGTCGCGGCCGCCGAGGACCTGTGGCTGCATGTGGACGCGGCCTACGGTGGCGGCGCCCGGCTCTCCGACCGCGACAAGGGGCGCGTCCCCGACCTGCAGCGGGCCGACTCCGTGACGGTGGATCCACACAAGTGGTTCTTCCAGGCCTACGACATCGGGGGCCTGCTCGTCCGCGACAGGCGGGCGCTCGGAGCGGTCTTCGGCGGCAGGGCGCCCGAGTATTACCGCGGCGGCGAAACCCAGGACAGCACGGGCCGCGACGGCGACCACGGCGGGCACGACGACCACGGTGGGCACGACGACCAGCTCAACTTCTACAAGCTGAGCTTCGAGGGCACCCGTCGCTGGCGCGCGCTGAAGCTGTGGATGACCTGGAAGCACGTGGGTACCACCGGCTTCGGCCGACTCATCGAGGCCAACGACGACCTCGCGGCGCATCTCGCCGCGCGCTGCGCGGCGTCAGATGACTTCGAGGCCGTCCCGGCGAGACCGGAGCTCTCCGTCGTGTGCTTCCGGCATCGGCCGCCCGGGCTCGCGGGCCCCGACCTCGACGCCCACCAGGATCGACTCCAGGCGGCGCTCGAGGCGTCCGGCGATGGCTGGCTTACGACCACCCGCCTTCGTGGCTCGACCTGGCTCCGGGCCGGGATCGTCAACTACCTCGCCACCGAAGCCGACATCGACCACCTCCTCGAAGCCCTCCGGCGACTCGCTGCCCGACCGACGGTCTAGTCCCGCGGCCGAGAGCGCGCCGCCAGCCAGTCCTGCAGCCGGAACCACTCGCCCGCGAATGGCAGGAACCATGGCCGCCCCTCGAACGGGGCCGGGACCAGCGGGAACTTCAGGCGCGTCAGGGCCGGTGCCTCGCCACCCGCCAGCCACTGTCCGACCCGCGTGCCGAGGTGGGTCATCAGGGCCACGCCGGTCCCACAGCAGCCCATCGCATAGGCCACCCCGTCCCGCGTCCGCCCGACGTGCGGCATCCGGTCGAAGGTGAACCCGACATTCCCGCCCCATGCGTACTCGATCCGGTGATCGGCCAGCTGCGGATGGACCTCGAGCAGCCCACGGTGGAGGATCTCCGCGGTGTGGTCGATCGAGGTGGGCAGGAAGGACGCCCTGCCGCCGAAGATCACCCGCCGGTCGGCCGACACGTGCCAGTAGTACAGGAAGTTCTTCGTGTCGAAGAACGCGCGGCCCTTCGGGGAGAGCTCGCGTGCCAGCGCCTCGGGGAGTGGCTCGCTCGCGATGATGTACGAGCCGATGGGGATGATCCGGCGGCGCAGCGACGGCACGACGCCGTCGGTGTAACCGTTCGTCGCAACGAAGACGTCGCCCGCAAGGATCCCTCCACGCGTCGTTTCGACCATGAACCGCCCGTCGGCCCCCCGTCGGATCGATCGCGCCCGGACGCCCTCGTGCAGGTCCGCGCCGGCTCGCGCCGCGGCCGAGGCCAGGCCCGCGAAGTAGCGACCGGGGTGGAGCAGGCCACTCCCCTCGACCGCCAGCGCGCCGTAGTAGGCGTCGGTGCCGATCTCCTCTCGGATCCGTTCGCGGGGCACGACCGTGGAGGTGACCCCGACCGACGCGAGGCTGACGCGTGCGTGCTCGAGCTCGGGGACGTGCGACGGCGCGTAGGCGAGCTCGAGGTGGCCACCCTCGCGGAAATCGCAGTCGATCGCCTCCTCGTCGATGAGGCGTTTCACGAGGTCGTACGAATCCAGGGTCTCGCGGTAGAGCGCCGCTCCGGTCTCCTGGCCGTAGCGCCCGATGAGCTGGCGGGCACTCCACTTGTACCCGGCATGGACGATGCCGCCGTTGCGCATCGAGGCCCCCCAACCGAGGGTGTTGGCCTCGACGAGTGTGACCGCCACGCCCCGGCGGGCCAGCTCGCGGGCGGCGTTGATGCCGGCGTACCCGCCGCCGATCACGACCACGTCGGCCGTATCGGGGAGGTCCCGTCCGGACCGATCCGGCAGTGGCGTCATCGACGCGTGCCAGTACGGGCGGCGCTCGTAGTCCGGATTCAGTTCGACTCGGGGTGCCATCGAGCGGAGCGTAGCCGAGTGCCGGATGCACGGATCGACGAGCCCGTCCGGTGCGCCAGGCATGGCCCGAAAATCAGGGGAACACGAAACGAGGCTGTCGGCTACGATCGGTTGGCTATCCCGGCCGGGTCGCCGGGATCAGTCGACCGACCGGGCTGGGGACGGATGCGAACGATCGCGGTCATGAATCGCAAGGGTGGCAGCGGCAAGACGACGACGGCCGTCAACACGGCCGCTGCACTCGCCGGACTGCAGCAACCGGTCCTGCTGATCGACGTCGATCCGCAGGGAAGTGCGTCGGATTGGCTGGATCGCGAGGGCACCGATCGGGGCATGCGCGAGGCCTTCACGGTCACCGGCGACCTCGCCCGGCTCGCCACTCCGACCGGCACGCCCAGCCTCGAGATGGTGCCATCGACCCCGTGGCTGGTCAGTGCCGAGAAGTCGATGCATGGCGACCTCAGCCTGGGCATCTCGCGGGCCATCCAGCGGCTCCCCCCGCGCTGGGCGTTCGTCATCATCGACTGCCCGCCGTCGCTCTCGTACCTGTCGATCGGTGTGCTCATGGGTGTCTCGGAGCTCGTCATCCCGGTCGAGGCGCATTCGATGGCGATGACCGGGGCCGTTGCGGTCATCGACGAGCTCCCGTCCGTGCGCTCGTTGAATCCGAACCTCGGATCGGTCTGCCTGCTCCCCTGCCGGGTGAGCCGGACACGCCATGCTCGGGCGGTCATCGAGCTCCTCGAGGCCGAGTACCCGAACGAGATCGCCACCTCGCGGATCCGCGAGACCATCAAGCTCGCGGAGGCGGCCGAGGCCCGGCAGCCGATCACGGAGTTCGCCCCTGACAGCGTGGCCAGCAGCGACTACCGGGCCTTCGCGCGGGAGCTGCTCACCTACGACGTGCCAGCCGCCAAGGGCAGCACCTCATGGTGGAAGTCGCCACTATCCGCCTTGTCGGGCAACCGATGACCGGCTCGCCATCCGACCGAAAGCCGACCGCCGCCGCGGTCGAGGCGTTGGTCCGCTCGATCGAAGCCAAGGAGGCGCAGGGCCCCAGCACGCGCCCCGCCGCAGACGTGGAGGCGCCGCCGATCCGCAAGGACGAGCCCGAGCCGCGGGTCGACGCGCCCGAGCGGCCGGTCGACGCGCCCGGGGAGCAAGCCGCGACGGACGACGCGCTCGCCGGGTCCGACACCGTCGCCGCGGCACCGCGAACGCCGGGGGTCGGAAAGGAACCGCCGGCGCCTCCCTTGTGGACCCAGATCCAGCCCGACCCCGGGACGGAGTTACCCCCGGTCTCGGCCGAGCTTCCCGTCGGACCGTCCCGACCGCCGGCCACCGGCTGGGCCTGGTCACCGACCGCGCGCGGGCCGCTGCCGGGTCTCATCGATCGACTGCTCTGGGAGTCGCTCATCGCCGAGGAGGCCGTGCGGCAGCGCCGATATGGGCGTCCGACCGCGGTGGTCCTGGCCGAGCTCGACGGCCTCGAGGCGATGGTCGAGCGGATGGGCCAGGCCGCGATGAACCGCCTGGTGCCCCCGTGCGCCGAGATCCTCGTGTCCATGGTCCGCGACTCGGACCGGGTCGCCCGGTTGACCGATGCCCGGTTCGGCCTGCTGTTGCTCGAGACGGACATCGACGGCGCCGCGCGGTTCGCCGCGCGGATCGCGGTCGCCGCCGAGCGGTGGCTTGCGGGAAGTCAGTGGCCCGTGCGCCTTATCGTGGGCTGGGCGGCCCCGACCAGCAGCGACGAACTGCGGCGCGCCGTCCGGGACGCCGAGGCGCACCTCGACAGCCGCCGCGACTGAGCCAGCGATCGGTGGGTCTTAGCGACCCGACTCCGGATCGAGCAGCGTGGGCAGGAGCCAATCGGGCTCGGGCGCGATGACGCGGTCCGCAGTCTCGCCGTTGGCGACCGCGAGGTGGTGGAAGAACCGGGCACGCCGGTGCGAGACGATGCGTGCGTCCTGGCAGGGACAACCGGGCGCGAGGCAGCCGGATGGACGTGACGGACCCGCTCCCGACCTTGGCCTCGTATCGCTGACGTCCATGTCCTGATCTCCTGCGCCGAGTCCTGGCTCGACCCCGGATGCTCACCATGAATGTGCGCTGTCCGAAGTACCAGGGTGACGCTCCATGGAACGATTTCGTTGCATCCGCGAACCAGAACGTCGGCAAGCCGACACCGCGACGGGTCCCCGTCAGGCGGTCGGCGACTCGTAGGCGAGCCGGCCGGCCGCCATCGTGAGGAGCACGCTGCCCGGGAGGTCCATCCCGAGCAGGGGCGAGTTCTTGCCGAGCGAGCGTAGCGAGCCCGGTGTCACGGTCCATCGCTCCGAGCGATCGAACACGACCAGATCGGCGGCGGCACCCTCCACCAGACCGACCGAGCCGTCGCGTCGCGACCGGCCGCCGATGACCCCGGCGGGACCCACGGTGAGTGCCGCGACCGCCTGCATCAGTGTCAGGCGACCGGTGTCCACCGCGGCCAGGACAAGCCCGAGCGCGGTCTCGATCCCGCTGATCCCATTCGCGGCAAGGCCGAACTCGACCGCCTTGTCGACCTCGGTGTGCGGGGCGTGGTCGGTCGCGATGGCGTCGGCCGTGCCATCGGCCAACGCGGCGAGACACGCCAGGGCATCGGCCGGCGAACGGAGTGGCGGGTTGACCCGCAGGGAGGACGCGTATGGGGTCGCCGTCAGGGCGCCATCCCGCCAGGCGTCGCCGTCTTCGCCGGCCTCCCAGGCGAACCGACGGGCGCCCGCGACCCACTCGTCCGTCAGCGCGAGGTGATGGGGCGTGACGTCGCAGGTCACGGGCAGGCCGGCGGCCTTGGCCCGCCGGACGAGATCAAGGGCGCCCGCCGTGGAGACGTGGGTCAGGTGCAGCCGCGCGCGCGGCACATCGCGGCGGACGTCGGCGAGGATGGCGAGATCACGCCCGACGGCGGCCTCCTCGGCCGCGGCAGGCCAGCCTCGAAGCCCCAGCACGGTCGCGACGAGCCCGTCGTGCGCCTCCGCGCCGTCGGTCAACGCCGCGTCTTCGGGGTGATCGACGATCGGGAGTCCGAGCGCGCCGGCGTAGGCCAGCGCATTGCGCAGGATGGACGCGGACCGGACGGGCGACCCGTCGTCCGAGAAGCCGACGACGCCGGCGTCGGCCAGCTCTCCGAGGGCTGCCAGGGTCTCACCCGCGCGGCCGGTCGTCACCGCGCCGTGGGCGAGCAGCTCCACGGGTGAACCGGATGCGACAGCGGCGGCTTGCATCCGGGCGAGCACGCCCGGCTCGTCGAGGGCCGGGGTCGTGTTCGGCATCGCGCAGACCGTCGTGAATCCGCCGTGCGCTGCGGCCGCCAGCCCGGAGGCCACGGTCTCGGCGTCTTCGTTACCGGGCTCGCGCAGGTGCGCGTGCAGATCGATGAACCCGGGTGTCACGACGACGCCATCGGGATCGATGCCGTCGGCTTCCGCACCGTCGAGCCACGTCACGGCCTCGAGGATGCCGTCGCGGACGACGATCTCCCCGGGCCCTTCCCGCCCCGCAGCGGGGTCCACCAGCCAGACGCGTCCGATATCGAGATCGGTCATGCGGCGGGCGAGGCGCTCGGGTCCGCCCCGGCCACGCCCGCGAGCAGATACAGCAGCGCCATCCTGATCGCGACGCCGTTGGTCACTTGATCCGTGATGACCGACTGAGCGCCGGCGGCCACGTCGGCGGCGATCTCGACACCCTCGTTCATCGGGCCCGGGTGCATCACGAGCGCTCCGGGCGATGCGAGCGCCAGCCGCGTGGCGGTCAGCCCGTACCGTGCTGCGTATTCCCGTATCGACGGCAGCAGCCCCGACGCCATCCGCTCGCGCTGGATCCGCAGGGCCATGACGACGTCCGCGTCGCGCAGCGCCTCCTCGACGTTCGCGGTGACGTGGAACCTCCGCCCCGCCGCAGCCCCGCGCCCGGCCCACGCCTCGAACCCGCGCAGCACCGTGGGCGGCCCGCACAGCCACAGGTCCGCGCCCGCCGCCGTCAGCGCCCAGATGTTCGACCGGGCGACGCGCGAATGCAGCACGTCGCCCAGGATCGTCACTTTGCGGCCCGCGACGGACCCACCCGGCAGCCGGGCTCGCATCGTGTACAGGTCGAGCAGCGCCTGCGTCGGGTGGGCGTGCCAGCCATCGCCGGCATTGAGCACCGAGCCGCCGAAGATCTCGGCGGCGAGATACGGCGCACCGGACACGGCGTGGCGGATGACCAGCATCTGCGCACCGAGCGCCTCGACCGTCCGCACGGTGTCGACCAGCGATTCGCCCTTCGCCACCGAGGACGTCCCTGCGGCGATGTTGACGACGTCGGCGGAGAGATTCTTCGCGGCGACCTCGAACGAGACACGCGTCCGGGTCGACGCCTCGTAGAACAGGATCGTCACGTTCCGCCCGCGCAATGCCGGCACCTTGGTGATCGGTCGCGCGAGGATCTCACGCATGGCGTCCGCGGTGCGCATCACGAGGTCGAGGTCGACTGCGGTCAGGCCATCGACGTCGAGGAGGTGGCGATGCCGCCAACCGACCGGCTGGCTCTCCGGCGCCACGTCGACGGACGGAACGACCACCTCGGTCGCCGCGGGTCCGTCGATCACGGCGCTCACCCGACGGGCTCGCCCGCCCCGACGGGCTCGGGCACGTCGACGATCCGCTCGATCTCGACCCCGTCCTCGCCATCGGTCTCTTCGAGGTGGACCCGGACCAGCTCCTCGCGCGACGTGGGGACGTTCTTGCCGACGTGATCGGCCCGGATCGGCAGCTCGCGATGCCCGCGGTCGACGAGGACCGCGAGGCGGATCGCCTGCGGTCGACCGAAATCGACCAGGGCGTCCATGGCAGCCCGGATCGTCCGGCCGGTGTACAGCACGTCGTCGACGAGGATGACCGTCCGGCCATCGATGCCGGATGGCAGTTCCGTGCCCTTCACGACGGGCTGCTGGGCGACCAGTGAGAGGTCGTCGCGATAGAACGTGATATCGAGCGCTCCGACCGGGACCTGGACACCCTCGTTCTCCAGGATGGCCGCCGCGATCCGTCGGGCAAGCGGGACGCCGCGACGCTGGATGCCGATGAGCAGCAGGCCATCGGTGCCCGCCTGCTTCTCGACGATCTCATGGGAGAGGCGGATCGTCGCTCGACGGATCTCGTCGGCGGTCATGATCCGGCGTCCGGTCACTCGCTCCTTCCCGGCCTCTCGGGGCCACACGGGCGGCCTCGCGGGGCCGCGGCCGAAGGGTCAGTGCGAAGGATACCGCGGGGGGCGAGCGTTCAGTAGACGTGGACGGTGACGTCGACGATCCCGCTCCACGACGGGCAGCCGCAGATCTCGAAGAAATCGGGCCGGTACAGGTCCACGATCCGCGACGGTTGCTGTGGGCCGTAATCGTTGACGACCCGCTCGATGCAGCCGCCCGCGCCGCAGATGACGACGATCGTGCCGCGGGGCAGTCGCATCGCCGTGGTGCCGTTGTCGTAGAACGTCGCCTCGCCGCGGAGCGTGTACTTCGCCGGCTTGCGGCTGGACTGCGGACCCGGGTCGGCCTGGCGCAGGTTCGCCCGTCGGGTCGGGCCGGACACCGCCGCGGAGCCCGGCTCGATGAAGGGGGCGCGCTCGTGGACGACGCCCGCGGAGAGGTAGCCGCCGTCGAGCCCGGCGATCTTGAGGGCCGAGGTCGAAGACGCGGGGATCGAGAGCGACTGGAACGCGGCGGCCGGCACGGGCTCCATGGCGCTGGGGGCGCGGGAGCCTGCGAGACCCGGCAACGCGGCCAGGGCGAGGGCGGCAGTGAGCACCGACCCCACGACCAACCATCTGGGTCGCACGATAGGCCGGGAACGATACGACGGCGGGCCGCGGATTGCACGCCTGTCGGCGTCAGTCGAAACGGGGATCAGCGGATGACGACGAGATCCTCACCGGGTGCGCTCTCGACGGAGCCGACGCCATCGCCACCCCAGGCGACGATCTGGATCCGACTGCCCTCGCCGTCCTGGCCGGGCGGGGTGGCCCATGCGAGGCGTCCCTCGCCGATCGAGAACCCAGGCAGTGCCGGCACCCCGGTCGGTGCGTCGTCGGCGATCTCCAGTTCGCCGTCCCCATCGACTCGGTACAGGGTGAGCCGGCCGACGCGGGGATCGGCGGCGTCGGCGACCCACACCGCGACCCACTCACCACGCTCGTCCCACCGGACGTCGAAGCCGGCCGGGGCCGCGTCGGCAAGGACCAGCGCATCAGACGTGACGCCGCCCTCGGCGTCGCTCGCGCCACGCTCGGTCCAGCGGCGAAGCTCCAGCCGACCAACGTCCGGGGTCCACGTGGCCAGGTCATCCGCCCGGGTGATCGACCCGGACCAACCGATCGCGCGACGGCTCGTGGGGTCGACGACCGGGCGCCAGACGTCGCCGGCCGGCGACTCCTCGCCCGTGGCCGGATCGATCCGGACGCTGGCCGGCGCTACGGCTTCGCCCTCCAGGCGTGCCGTGTACGGCCTGCTTGCGACGATCTGGTCGCCGTCCCACGACGCGAACACGCTTTCGCCGTCGGTGGTGATCGCCCGGGCCGCCTCGTCGCCCACGCGCCAGAGATACACGTCAGCCCCACGTGATCCGTCGGCCGGCCGTGCGGTGAACGCGAACCACGAGCCACTCGCCGAGAAGGCGGCCGATTTGCCGACGAGCTCGATATCGCTGGCGATCGCGAGGCTCGCGGCGACGGTCGGCTCGGGCGAGAGGCTCGGCGACGGGATGGCCGCGGTCGCCGTGGGCGTCGGCCCGCTCGTGTCGGTCCCGGGACTCTCCGTGGGCTCCTCCGACGGCGTCGCCTCGGACGGTCCCGGTGTCGACGAGGGGGCAGTGGTGGCTTCGGCCGAGCCGGTCGCGGCCGGCTCGAGGGATGGTCCCGCGTCCTCTGTGGGCGCCGGCGTCGCGGACGATGGAGCCGCCGTCCGGGCGGGCTCGGGCAGATCGACGAGGACCAGCTGATCGCCACCGGAGCCGTCGTCGGCGATCATCACCGCCTGTCCGTCGGTCGGGGATCCGATGATCGTATGCGGGGTCGACTCCACGGCCAGCCGCTGCTGTGCCTCAAGCTTGAGGGCCGGGCATCGCGAGGTCCCGTTGGCCGGGCAGACCTCGTCGACGGACGCGTTGTTGAACGCGAGCGTGCCATTGGCCGTCTTGTCCACCCACTGCACCGAGCCCGCACCGACGGCGAATGGCGTGGCCTGGGCACCGTCCGGTCCGCCGCCCGCGGCGTCGCTGGGAGCTGCGGCCTGCTCGTTCGTCCCACCGGGACCAGCCGGCGGCGGGGTGACGATCCTGCTCGACAGCGTGCTGACACCGATCACGAGGGCGACGACCGCGATCCCCGACAGGGCGCCGATCGGGATGCGGGATCCGCCGAGGAACGCAAGCCCGCCGGCCGCGTGTCGGTTCCCCGCCTCCTGTTCGATCGCCGCCGACGTCCGTGCCCAGAGGTCGCGCGGGGGCTGGGGCCGAGTGTCGCGAAGCCCACGGAGGGCGAGCCGGTCGGCCGCGTACTGCGTGGCCACACTCGCGCAAGGAGAACAATCGGCGACATGCTCGTCCAGCCAGGTCGCCTCGTCCGGGCCGAGCTCGCCGGCCATCCGCTCGGCCAGACCCACGCGGGCCCGCTGGTGGGGTGAGCGCCAGTGATCTGGTCGGCGTGCGACACGCCCGAAGCGACTCATGGGTCCACCCGGGCGGTCGTCCCGCGCTCCCGGGCTGCCTCGGCGGCGGCCTCGGTCTCGCGCTCCGCGGCGAGCGCCTGGCGCAGGCTCTCACGGGCGCGGGTCAGGAGCGCCCGGGCGGCCACATGGCTGACACCGAGCGCAGAAGCCAGCTCGAGGCCGGTCAGGTCGTGCAGCTCGGCGAGCAACAACGCGGCGCGCTGGCGTTCCGGGATCCGCGCCAGGGCCCGCTGCATCTCGCCCGACAGCCGGCCCTCGAGAGCCAGGTGCTCAGCCGACGGTGCCGACCCCTTCGATTCACCGGTCCACGGCAGGAACCGGATGATCTTGCGGCGGCGGATCTCATCGAGCGCTACCCGGTGGGCGATCTGGTACAGCCACGCGCGTGCGTTCTCGGGCTTCTCGAGCGTCGCGTAGTTCTTGTACGCCTTCACGAAGGCGTCCTGGGTCATGTCCGCGGCCATCTCGGGGTCGCGCATCATGCGCATCAGGTAGGCGTAGATCTCGCCGTGGTGCTTGGCGAACAGGGTCTCGACGAAGACGCCCGCCTCGTCGCGATCCCAGGTACCACTCATCGGGCGGCCCCAGACGGCGGGGACGTCGATGGTGCGGCCGAGCGGGTCGCGCAGACGGGCGGTTGCGTCGGATACCACGAGGACTCCGTGCGGGTGAGGTCGGGGCACACGGCCGATGGGGGGCGCGCGCTCGATGGGCCAAAGACGTGGCGCCCTCCCCCGATGTGACGCCCGTTGCGCTCGGGCACGGCGCGAATCAAGCGGACCCACCTCCCTCCGGACCGCTGCGGCCCAGCAATTCCTCCACGGCGTCCTCGGGCGAGACGGGATTGACCGGCAATCCGGTTCCCAGCTCCAGCCCGGCGATCTCCCGCAGACGGGGATGGATCTCCCAGTGCCAGTGGTAGGTGCCATCGACCTGCTCGCGCAGTGGCGCGGTGTGCAGCACCAGGTTGTAGGGCGGCCCGTCGAGGGCGCCGGCGAGCCGCCCGAGGACGTTTCGCAGGGCCTCGGCCGTGGCGCGGACATCCGGCCCGGTGGCCCGTCCGAAGTCGGCCTCGTGGCGACGCGGCACGATCCAGATCTCGAACGAGGAGCGCGAGGCGTACGGCGCGAACGCGACGCTGTCGGCATCCTCCCAGACGAGGCGATCGGGCCGGCGTGTCTCGTCGCGAACGAGCCGGCAGAACGGGCACTCTCCCTCACGGATGACGAAACGCGCGGCCCCGCCCAGCTCTTCGGCGATCCGGTGCGGGATCTGGGGGAGGTCGTACAGGTCCAGGCAGAGGTGGTTGGTCCGGGCGCCGGCCTGGGCGCCCCAGTTCTGGACGACGGTGAGGTACTCCGTCTGGCTGGTCGTCCGCGACTCTGCCAGTGCGTCGCGGGCGCCGGTCACGAGCGCCTCGATGAGCTCGGTGCCGACGGCGTGCAGGGGGCGGTGCTCGCCGGGCGGCGCGATGACCGTGCGCCAGCTCCCCGTGGCGCGCGCCTGGGCGAGCGAGACCTGGGCGAGCCCGTGATCCCGATCGAGCTCACGCGCCTCGACATCCGTCCCGACGACGTGGAAGGCGAAGTCCTTCAGCATCCGCGTGCGGACCCCGTCCCCGGCCGGGCTGGAGCAGTTGGCACACCCGAACATGCGATCGTCCACGGGTTCCGCCGCACGGGCGAACCGGTCGCGATGGAACGCACGATCGACGATCGTCGCCACCCACCAGCCCGTGATCGGATCCTTGCGAAGCTCGAACAGCCCACTCGCCACAGCCGTTCAGTCCGCCATCGCCAGCGGCGCGCCGATCGACGACGCGAACGCCCCGGCGAAGATGCGGGCGGCCCGCTCGACCGAGGCAGTCGACGGGGGACGGATGGGACCGCCGAGCTCGGCTGCGATCGAGGTCGAGGCGACCCCCGGCAAGCCGCACGGATCGATGAGCTCGAAGTCCGCGAGGTCGACCGTCACGTTGAGCGCGATGCCGTGATAGCTGACACCGCGTTCGACGCGCAGGCCGAGGGCACCGATCTTGCGCGGAGCCGGACCGTCGGGGTCGCACCAGCAGCCGGGATGACCATCCCGGCGCCCGGCCGCGACATCGTGGGCGGCGCATGTCTCGACGAGCGCGGACTCGAGGGCCCGGACCAGCGGGCGGACCAGCAACCCACGCTCATGGAGCCGGATGATGGGATAGGCCACGAGCTGGCCCGGGCCGTGGTAGGTGACCTCGCCACCCCGCTCCGTCCGTTCGACGGCGATGCCGCGCGCGGCGAGCTCAGCCCCATCCGCGAGGATGTGCGTGGGATCCGACTGACGGCCCAGTGTCAGGACCGCCGGATGCTCCAGGAGCAGCAGTTGGTCCTCGATCGCGCCGGCGGCTCGTTGCTCGACCAACCGCTTCTGGAGCGCGTGCGCCGCGGGATAGTCGACCCGACCTAGCCACCGGGCGTGCAACGGCGCGGCCCCACCGGACGGCTCCCCGGCGGGCGCGTCCGACCGGGGATCGATCAGTGCGGCCTCCACCCCCGCACGATAGCAGGGAGCCCGCTCGGGACCGTCCGGTGGCCCATTGGTACCAGTCCCCGGTAACCCTCGGGCCGTATGCGGGAATCAGCGGCGGGCAGTACATTACAGGCCCATAACAGACCAGCCATCAGGTAGGCACTCGTCGATGATCTCTGCCCGCGTCCGCCCCCGTTCGTCCATCGCCGATCCCGAGCTCGCTCGCTCGGCCGTGGTCGACCTCCCACCCGCGCCATCCCCCACGCGGCTGCATGTCCCAAGCCTTGTCCGCGAGGCGGTCGCCACGGTACGACGCGCCAGCGAGCGTGAGCATGAACCGGTGATCGTCCTCACGCTCGTTCCGGTGGCTGCCCGCCGTCGCTGACCTGTCCTCCCGGGGCGCGGGGCTCGAGGATGACGACAGCGATCGGCCGACCGGCCGACGCGCGGTAGGCGACGAATTCGGGGTTCCCGACGTCGAGATGCGGCCAGAGTCGGGCCGCCTCCTCGACGGTCGCCGCTCGAGCCCGGACCGATAGCGGTGAGCCGCCGATCTCGACCTGGGCGTCGGGTTTGCCTTGCAGGTTCAGCCACCATGCAGGGTCGGTGGCAGCTCCGGCGTTCGATGCGGCGACGACGAGGTTCGAGCCGTCGACGATGTAGTACAGGCCGTTGACTCGGGGCTTGCCGCTCTTCCGCCCGGTGGTGTGCAGGTACAGCGTCCCGACCCGTTCGCCGCGTGGCGGCCGCGTCCCCATCCGGCCGCCGGTGACCCGGCGCAAGGCCTGGTGGAGGAACCAGACGACGCGGAGGACGGGACGCGGCGGGGTCACCGCCGAAGTCTAGTTGGGGCGAGCTACGGGACGACCTGATCACGAACCGACGCCGCGCGAACGTGGCGACCGGTCGGCATCACTCGATGCCGAGGTCCTCGAGGTGGTGGCTCTTCTCGAACCGGTCGAGCAGCCCGTCAGGCGCCGTCTCCAGCGTCCGGCTGACCGAGCGAACGAGGGTCTGCAACGCCGCATCGGTGGCATCCTGCAGGGGGATCGCGATGTTGGCGCGGATCCATTCCTGGTCCTCGGCGCGCGGCAGGTCGCGCGGTCCGAATTCCAGCCCCTGGACGACGGCCTCGTAGAGCGCCGTCGCGACCTTGTCCCGGGCATGATCGCTGGCGATGTGCTGGGCGATGAGCCGGCGGCGCACCGGGGGCGGCGTCCCGATCATGTGGCAGCCTCCTCGAACTTCGACCTCGTCCTCGGAGCGTACCCTCGCGGAGACCGTTGAGCGCAGAGCCGGTCGGCCCATCGACGGGAGGCCGATGGTCATGTCCGGACGGCTCGGCGCGTCAGCCGGTGCGTCCCCCGGGGCCCGCACCGCGACACCACGACCGCGCGGATGTGGAGCAGCCCAGCGATCGCGAGCAGGCCGGTGGACCAGATCGGGATGGTTCGCGCGACTGCGTCTGGAAGGAAGATGTCGGACACCGAACCATGGGCTGCTCCCAGGCGCTCGGTCAGCGGCGTGATCGGACAGACCCCGTCATTGGCGAGGAATACGGCGGCCTCGGCGGCGACCGCCATGGCTGCGATCCCGACGGTGCGGTCCTGTCTGCCGAGCAGCCCTGAGACGACCAGCCAGAGGATCGCGACGAGTTCGCCCGCAAAGATGAGCGTGTGGATCGACTTCAGCGCAGCGACAGCCGCAGGATCGCGTCGCTCGCTCACGTACTGATCAGTTCCCGGAGCTCGGCGCCCCAGCGACGCGCTCGCTCCAGCTCGCCATCACGCAGGGGGCCATAGGTCCCTTCCACGACGAACCGGGCGGCCTTGGCGACTGGGCGGTGCCCGGCGCTGCGCAAGCCCCGCTCGATGTCCCCGGTGGCGCCTCGCGGAGACCACCAGATCCGTGTCTCGAAGGCTGCCGAACGGGCCTTGCCCGCTGGGAGGCCCGCGAGCCAAGTACGCATCGACGGGTGCGCCAGGTCGGGCGGGGACGGCGCTTTCGCCGAGTCATTCGCCATGTTGTCTCGCATCTTGTCCGACGCAAGGCTGAAGCCGATCACCGGGGCACCGGCGACGATGAGGTCGGCGCCCGCGACGGCGGCCGTCGACGCCTCCTCGGTGGTCAGCGCACGCGCCTCGGGCCCAAGGCCCTCGGCGACGGCTCGCGCGATCGCCGAGGTGTTTCCCCAGTGAGACTCATAGACCACGAGAGCATTCATGACGTCCACCTCAGTAGTTTCAGATGTTGGTCCTAGGAAACGACGGACGAGGTCGCCGGACCAGTGCCGATGGACCCGGGAGGAGGCTGCCAGACCGCCTGTTCCTCAGGGGACATCCAGTCCCGCGTGGGCACGACGAACTCCGTTCGGCCAGGCGGCGTCGCATCGGGTCGCGCTAGAGGCCCGAGTGTCGGCGCAGCTCGTCGCGGAAATCGGGGTGCGCGATCGCGATGAGCGCCTCCGCCCGTTCCCGAAGGCTGCGTCCCAGGAGGTCGGTCACCCCGTACTCGGTCACGACGGTCCGGACGTGGGCGCGGGTGGTGACGACGCCAGCGCCCTCCTTGAGCGTCGGTGTGATCCTCGAGACGGTGCCACCGGCCGCAGTCGACGGCAGGGCGATGATCGCCCGGCCCTCCTCGGCCAGCGCCGCCCCGCGGATGAAGTCCATCTGCCCACCCACACCCGAGTAGGGCCGCGGGCCGATCGAGTCGGCCACGACCTGACCCGTCAGGTCGATCTCGATCGCCGAGTTGATGGCCACCATCTTGCGGAAGGTCCGGATGATCGAGGTGTCGTTCGTGAAGTCGACCGGACGCATCTCGACCATCGGGTTGTCATCGACGAAGTCATAGAGTCGATGCGAGCCCATCACGAAGGCGGTCACGATCTTGCCGCGGTTCCGCTCCTTGGCCGCCCCGGTGATCGCCCCGGCTTCTACCAGGTCCACCACCGAGTCGGTAAACATCTCCGTGTGGATCCCAAGGTCGCGCTTCTCGCGCAGGAACAGGGCTGTCGCTGCGGGGATCGCGCCGATGCCAAGCTGCAGCGTGGCTCCGTCCGGCACGAGCTCTGCGACATGGGCGCCGATCTGACGCTCGATCTCCCCGATCGCGCCGATCGGCCGCTCGTATGGCGGGATGTCCACCTCGACCGCGAGATCGATATCGTTCACGTGGACGAAGCTGTCGCCAAGCGTCCGTGGCATCGCGCGGTTGAACTGGACGATGACCGTCCTTGCGGCCCGGATCGCGGCGTGCATCGCCTCGACCGACGTACCGAGCGAGCAGAAGCCGTGGACATCGGGCGGCGTGGCGTTGACGAGCACGACGTCGAGGGGCACCGCACCTCTCTCGAAGAGGTGGGGCACGTCGGACAGGAAGACCGGCACGTAGTCGGCGCGGCCCTCGTTCACAGCCGCACGCGCATTGGGTCCGATGAACAGCGCTCGGTGCCGGAAGTGACCGTCCATCTCGGGCGCCAAGTGAGGCCCAGGGCCCTCGATGTGAAGGTGGACCATACCGACATCGCGCAACTCCGCGGCCCTGGCCACGAGTGCGTCGAGCAGGACGGATGGGGCCGCCGCCGCGCAGTGGACGTATACCTGCTCGCCCGAGCGGATGCCTGCAACGGCCTCCTCTCCGCTGACGAGTCGCATCAGGTCGCGACTGGGATGCGGCAGACGAGCGCCGTGGATCCGGTGGCCCGGGCCGCCGTCACGACGGAGCTCTCGCTCGGATACAGCCGCGCCGCCCCAGGCTCCTGGACGACGAGCGCCGTGACCATCCCGAACATGCCGTCCTGACCCTCGGCGTGCTGCAGGATGTGGCAGTGGAAGGCCCAGGCGCCAGACTCGGAGCAGTCGATCACGACGTCCCAGCGCTCGCCCGGGTTGACGCCCAGCGTATCGCAGGTGAAGGCCGCCGGCCCGAGCGAATAGCCGTCACGCGCAACGACCCGCATCGGCATCCCGTGCAGGTGCCACGGATGCATCATGTTCCCCTCGTTCATGAAGCGGATGACGATGCTCTCGCCGAGGGTCGCGACGATCGGTGAGGTTGCGGGAAACCCGCGACCGTTGATCGTGAAGCCGCCGAGTGAATCGTTGCTCACCCAGATGATGTCCTGGGTCGCACCGTAGAGCTGGTCATAACGATCAGCCGGGTCCCTGGGCTGGACGATGAACGCGCCGAGCAGGCCACGTCCCACCTGATCGGTCGCGTTGTGGTGTGAGTGGTACATGTGCGAGCCCGGCGTCCGCGCGACGAACTCGTAGGTGAAGGACTCGCCGGGCAGGATCGGATCTTGGGTCAGGTGCGGCACGCCATCCATGTTGTTCGGCAGCTTCTGGCCGTGGAAGTGGATGCCCGTGCTCTCCCTCATGTTGTTCCTGAAGGTCGCGCGCACGCGGTCGCCCTCGACCACGGTCAGGCGTGGGCCCGGCCAGGTGCCGTTGAAGCCGAGCGCCTGGACCGGATCCTTCAGGGCATCGATCGGGTGCTCCATCTCCTCGATCGTCAGGTCGAAGATCTTGACCCCGCCCTCGACACGCGGCTGGAGCTCGACGTTGCCCTGCCCCGGGAGGTCGGCACCCTCGCCGTCGAGGAACCGCTGCACGACCGCGAGGGCGTTCGCGTCGTGATTTATAGCCGGAGCACCGGAAGGCGCCGTCGAGGGCGCGGCGGACGCGTGGTCCATGGAGGGGGCGGGCGACGGAGCCCCAAGCGACGGGCTCGCGGCACCGGCGGGGGGCATGGACGGGCCGAAAGACCACGCGGGACCCGTGGCCGCTGGTGCGCACGCGGCGACCCCGACGGCCACCAGCCCGGTGCCGGTGACAGCCGCAGCGCGGAGGAACCCGCGACGGGTCAGGTCGGACGGGTTCGCCGGAGCGTCGGGCGCCTGCTCGAGAGGTTCTTTGATCGCGGTGCCGGGCGAGCTGTCGGTCGAGAACACGGGACCTCCAACGTTGATGCGCCGGGCCTGGAGGCCCGGCGCAATGGTCGGCTCGGGCGCACCTCGGCGCCCGTGCGCGGTTGCTAGGCGGAAGCGGTCGCCGAACGCAGTGCTGGAACCTTGACGGTTTCGGTCTGGGCTCGCGTGGCCCACACAAGGCCGAGGCCCGTGAGGAGCACCGTGAAGCCGATGCCGGCGAAGAGTGCGGCCATGCCCAGGCCGACCTGGAGGGTCGAGGCGGTGACGCTCCCGACACCAAGCTCGCCGATCAGGGCGTGTGCGGTGGGAGTCCAGATCTGCTCGCGGGCTGCAGCCTCGATCGGGTTCGAGCGGTCGAAGCCGGTCCAGTAGCGGCCGTCATTCTGGAACTCGTACGTTCCAGCCTTGTAGACCGTGCCGTCCTCGGCAGTGACGTCCTTGTCGAGCACGACGGTCGCGGACCCATGCAAGGTGTGATACGAGATCACGGCCAGCTGGTACATGTACTCGCTCGCCGTGTTGACCAGCGGGTCATTCGGGTTGAGCTCCGCCTGGTCGACCGCATAGCCCCAGTCGTTGACCAGCAGGGACATGATCGCCTGGGCGCCTTCGACCTCGCCGCGGTCGACGAGCTGCCCGGCTTCGTTGTAGCTCAGCTTGACGTCCTGCGCCGCGCTGAATGCCTGGAGGGCCTGGGCGCCCTGATTGGTCTTGTAGTAAGCGAATCCGCCGCCCGCGATGAACGCGAGCCCGAGGACCGCGAGCATGACGCCGAGAACCTTCAACCGACCGTTCATGATCTTCATCCTTCCTGTCTTGTTCCGTTTGGTTGTCTGGCGTCAGCGTCGGTGATGGGTTGCAACCGCACCATGGGCCATGCCGACCCATCTGCGGGGCAAATGGACTCTCGCCGGGGGCCGAATGGCCCCCGCCCTGTGGAGCGGGCGACGCGCCGCCGGAGCCATCGGGGCACCGGTCCCTGCGGCGGGGACCAGATGCTACGCTCGGCGCGATGAGCGACCTCCGCACGAACGACCTTGCGGCAGCGCAGGTCGCGGCAGACCTGCTGGTGGCCGTCGACGCGGCGACGCGCGCCGTCGCCAGCGTCCTGTCGGTCGACGAAGTACTCCAGGTCATCGTCGACCAGGTCCGCCCACTCGTGGGCGCGCGATACGCGGCCCTCGGCATCGTCGATACCCGCGGCGTCATCGAGCGCTTCATCACGAGCGGGCTGTCCGACGAAGGCCGTGCCCGCATCGGCGACCTGCCACGTGGTTACGGATTCCTCGGGCTGATCATGCATGAGAACCGCTCGTTCCGGATCCCCGATATCAACACCGACCCGCGGCGCTACGGTTTCCCGCCGAATCACCCGCCGATGACGAGCTTCCTCGGCGTGCCCGTCACCGTGAAGGGTCGATCGGTCGGCAACCTGTACCTGACGGACAAACGCGGTGCCCTCGAGTTCACAGAGGCCGACCAGGGAATCGTCGAGTCGTTCGCCCGCCATGCCGGGATCGCCATCGACAATGCCCGGCTCCACGAGCAGGTCCACCGCCTGGCGATCTTCGATGAACGTGAGCGCATCGGCAAGGACCTCCACGACGGGATCATCCAGAGCATCTATGCCGTCGGTCTGTCGCTCGAGGACGTGCCCGACCTGATCGCCGATGATCCCGACGAGGTCGTCCAACGGGTCGAGCGAGCCATCGACACGCTCCACCTGACGATCCGGGACATCCGCAACTTCATCCTGGGGTTGCGCCCCGAGCTCCTCGGCGGGACCACCCTGCCCGGAGGCCTCGCCGCGCTCGTTGAGGATTTTCGCCACAACGCGATCGTGGATGTGGAGCTGGCGGTCGGCGAGATCCAGCGGGAGCCACCCGAGGCCGTGACGAGCCACCTGCTGGGCATCGTCAACGAGGCACTGAGCAATATCGCCCGTCATTCGGGAGCCACCCGTGCCTGGATCGACGTGATCGCCGAGGATCCGTCCTTGACCGTCGTGATCCGCGACAACGGCCACGGGTTCGACCCCACCGCCGGTGCGGCGCTTGGCCACCAGGGTCTGCGCAACATGCGGTCGCGCGCGGCGGACGTCGGCGCCATCATGGACATCACCAGCACACAGGAACAGGGCACCGAGATCCGGGTCCAGCTCGAGCTGGACGGACTGACGGGAGCAGCCGGGTGACGACACCGACCGAAGGGCCTCCGCCGCGAACCCTCCTCGTGGTCGACGACCATGAGGTCGTGCGCCAGGGGCTCGTGGCGCTGCTCGACCGTCGCGCGGGGTTCCAGGTCGTGGCCGAGGCAGGGACGGCCGCTGAAGCGGTGGAGCAGGCGCGTCGTTTCCAGCCGGATCTGGTCGTGATGGACGTCCGGCTACCCGATGGATCAGGCATCGAGGCGTGCCGCGAGATCCGCTCGGAGCTGCCGGACACGCGCATCGTGATGCTGACGAGCTATCCGGACGAAGACGCGGTGCTGGCAGCGATCGTCGCCGGAGCCAGTGGCTACCTCCTCAAGCAGGTACGGGCACGAGACCTGGTGGCCGCGCTCGAGACCGTAGCAGGCGGCGGCTCGCTCCTCGACCCGGCGGTCACCGGAAAGGTCCTCGATCGCATGCGTCGGATCGCGACCGACGACGACGAACTCGCGGCATTGACGCGGCAGGAACGCAAGATCCTGGCGCTCGTGGCCGAGGGCAAGACGAACAAGGAGATCGCAGCCGACGTCTTCCTGTCGGACAAGACCGTCAAGAACTACGTCAGCTCGATCCTCGCCAAGCTCAACCTGGAACGACGTGCGCAGGCCGCCGCGTATGTCGCCCGCATGAAGGGCCACGGATCGGACTAACGGTCAGAGCTCGTGCGCTCGTTCCGGCCGGGCGACGAGCACCGGGCACGGCGCGTTGCGCACGACATGCTCCGATACCGAGCCAAGCAATAGGCGGCCGATCGGTCCACGTCCGTGCGTCCCCACGACGATCAGCTCTGCCGCCTCAGCCGCGGCTGCCGACACGATCGACTCCCCAGGGTCCCCTGTCCACACCAGGACGCGGACGCTGAGACCAGTCGGGTGGCCTCGCGCCACGAGCTCCTGCGCCGCCGACTCCCGACGATCGCGGACCTGGTCCCAGCGCATACCGGTGCGCTGTGACTGGTGCCGCAGCTCGTGCGGGTCGATCACGCTCACGACCAGCAGGTCGGCGCGATTCCGCTCGGCGAGTGCGAAAGCCCAGTCGGTGGCGACCTCGGAGGCCCGAGTGAGGTCGGTGGCGAGGAGGATGCGCCGCATCGTGGCCGGCACGGCACGCAAGCGCGTGGCCATCTGGCCAGTGCCCGAGATCGCAGGACCGGGCGCCACTGAGGTGGTCCGGTCGTCCATCGGATGCATCCCGTCCAACGGTGGGGGTTCGTGTGCCTGGGCTCTAGGTGCCGTCAGGCACAAAACGACGGACGGGAGCCCGGGCCGAACGGGCCGAATGGCCCGCCTTCGCATCGGACGCTTGGCTACACGTCACCCCTTGGGGTAATCTCGTGCACGCCCGAACCGAGCATGGGCCGGTCGCCCGGGCGGGAGTAACTCAGCTGGCAGAGTGTCTGCTTCCCAAGCAGAATGTCGCGGGTTCGAATCCCGTCTCCCGCTCCACTCCCCCTCTTGCTAACCCCTGGTCGCGCGGATCGCGTGCAGGTCCGCCGCGAACCGTGCGGCGCGCGCGACCCAGGCAACCGGCGGTTCATGGTCCTTCACGACCGGTTGGATCGAGACGAACTTGCCGTCCCAGACCATCGGCAGCGGGGCATAGCGCCAGGGCGTGAAGAAGCGGCGTAACCGGTCGGTGCTGAGCTTCGTGTCCGGCGGCATGTCGTAGCCATTCTTGCTCTGGCGGCCAAACAATGGGCCGACCACACGAACGCTCCGGACCCGGAATTCGTCGGTCAGCAACGGGTCGGCGGTCGCTTCGAAGCCCGTGAGGATCCAGCCATGGCCGCCGTTCGACACGGTAAGCGCCACCGGCAAGCCGGTTCGGCGCAGGTTGGCCACGGCCGACCGAAGACCGGCAGCGAAGGAGCGGCTCGCGACGAGGCGGTAGCGATCGTCCACGAAGTGGTGCAGCCCGGCGGTCCATCCCTGCGGGTCGACGCCGGCCGATTTGGGCAGGTCGTAGCGGTTTCGGGAGCGCATCCAGTCGAAGTACCGGCGCTGGCGGCTGGTGGAATGGTCGTCGTCGCGCTTCACGATGTTGCGCACGATCTGGACGCCGGCGGCGGTGCACCACAACCACGTCTTCTGTGTGGTGAAGACGCCGTCGCGATAAAGATCGATGCTGCCGTCCCACGCGGGCAGCAGGGCGGCCGCTCGCATGTCGGGCAAGGCCGCGACAGATGTCGACCGGGCGGCGGTCGAAGCGGGGACAAGGCCGAGCACGCTGACGGCCAACATCACCATCAGCGGTCGCCAGATCCTGCTCCTGTTGCACAGCATGTCGGACAGCGTGCACCCATCGCCGGGTTCGTGCCGGCGCCGACGGTCGGTCACGCGCGCCGCGACAGCTCCCCGAGGCGCTCCGTCAGCCGCAGGTTCTCGGCGTAGTCGATGGGGATCTCGACGAGCGACGGCCCATCGACCGCCAGCGCGCGCTCGAGGGTCGGGTAGAGATCCCCGGCCGACGACGGCCGGAAACCGGCGATCCCGAACGACTCCGCGTACGCCACGAAGTCGGGGTTCCCGAACTCCACGCCGAACGGCCGTCCGAACTCGTTGCGCTGCTTCCAGTCGATGAGGCCGTAGCCGTCGTCTCGCCAGACGACGACGCAGATGTTCGCGCCGATGCGCTTGGCGGTCTCGAGCTCCTGGCTGTTCATGAGGAACCCGCCGTCCCCACACAGCGCCACTACCTTGCGGTCCGGGTGCACGAGCTTGGCGGCGATGGCCCCCGGGATGGCGATGCCCATGGCGGCGAAGCCATTCGAGATGATCACGGTGTTCGGCTCGTAGGCCTGGTACAGCCGGGCGACCCAGACCTTGTGGGCGCCGACGTCCGACACGACGATGTCGGACGGGCCCATGGCGCGGCGCAGGTCCCCGATCGCCCGCTGCGGCGTGATCGGCCAGGCGTCGGTCGACTCATGGGCGCGAAGCTCGTCGAGCAGCTGCGTGCGCAGGTCGGCGTGGACGAGGATCTCGCGCGACGCGTGCCGCGCGGATGCATCGCGCCCACCAACGCCATGCGGCAGCACGGCCTCCAGCAGCCGCCGGAGTGAGCCATCGATGTCGCCGATGAGCTCGACCTCGGGACGGTACGCGGCGTCGATCTCGGCCGGCTGGGTGTCGATGTGGATCACCCGCTTGGAGCCGTCGGGATCCCACGACGAGGGCGCGTATTCGACCAGGTCGTACCCCACGCAGATGACGAGGTCGGCCCGGTCGAAGCCCGACAGGACGTGGTCGCGTGCCTGCAGCCCCACCGCCATGAGCGAGAGATGCGAGCGGTCGTCGATGGCGCCCTTGCCCATGAAGGTCGCCGCGACCGGCACGTGCAGGCCGCGGGCCAGGGCTCGGAGCTCCGGGGCGGCGCCGCGTCGCAGGATGCCGTTGCCGGCCAGGATGATCGGCCGCTCCGAGGCCGCGACGAGACGCGCGGCGTGATCGATCGCCTCGTCGGTGGGCTCGGGGAAGTACGCACGGCCGTGCCGCAGCGGCGCGATCGCCGGGTCATCCGGCCCGAAGGTGGCTGCGGCGATGTCTTCGGGCAGCTCGATGTGGGTCGGTCCCGGCTTCTCGAGCATGGCCACGCGGAAGGCCTTGCGCACGATCTCCGGGATGCCCCCGGCCTGCTCCACCCGCGTATTCCATTTCGTCACCGGCTCGAGCATCCGGACGATATCGACGACCTGGTGCGCTTCCTTGTGGAGCTTCGACGATGCCGCCTGTCCGGTGATCGCGACCATCGGGGCACGGTCCAGGAACGCGTCGGCCACGCCCGTCACGAGGTTCGTCGCGCCAGGCCCGAGCGTCCCCATCGCGACCGCGGCGCGTCCCGTCAGCCGCCCGTGGACGTCCGCCATGAAGGCCGCGCCCTGCTCGTGGCGGGTCGTGACGTGCCGGACCCGCTCGTGGCGCGAGAGCGCGTCGAGGATGTCCATCGTCTCCTCGCCCGGCACGGAGAAGACGTAATCGCACTCCTCCGCGGCGAGACAGTCGACGAGGAGGTCGGCCGCGCGGCGCGTCTGACCGGAGAGCAGTGGTTCGGGCATGCCCCCAAGCGTAGGCCAGACGGCACGCGGACGATGCCCGCCGGTGCGAGTCCTCAGCCGGTCGGCCGGCGCTGCGACCTTCGCGGCCCGGCGGGCGGCCGCCCGCGCATCGGTTCCGCATCGCGCCCCGTCAGGAGCCGGATGAAGCGCAGCACGGCCGAACCGGCCGGCACGATCCGGCGACCGGGCTCATCGGGTAGCGGCAGCGCGTCGGGTCGGCGATGCATCGCCTCCCACTCCTCGTCATCGCGACGGCGCGCGTTATCGATCATGTCCTGGGCGACCACAAACCGCCCCAGTGCGAAATTCATGCCAGAAAGACCTCCGTGTTCTCCACATGGATACCGCACCGCCGTCACGCCAGCGTCGCGCCAGCGTCGCGCGCGTGGTCCGCACCCGGCGCCCGTCAGGCATGACGACGCCTCCTGCGCGAGGGGGCTGCGGTACGCTCGCGAGCCAAGAAGGAGGAAGCGTGCGCCCGAGCCTGCAGATGATGCCCCCGCCGCTCATCGACCAGATCGTCGATGAGGCCAAGCGTGTGCTGGCCGACGTCGGGATGGAGGTGCGCGGGCCCGAGATGCGCCGGCGGTTGCTCGATGCGGGCCTCCCGGCGAACGCTGCGGGCGACCGTGTGCTGTTCCCGAGGGCCGTCGTCGAGGGGGCGATCGCCACGGCGCCGAGCGCCTTCACCCTGTACGACCGCGACGGCAAGCCGCACGCCGACCTGGGCGAGGATCGGGTGCACTTCGTCCCGGGCTCCTCCGGCCTCAAGACCCTCGACCATCGGACGGGCCAGGTCCGTCTCGCCGATTCGACCGACTTCGTCGAATACGTTCGGCTGGCCGACGGGCTGGAGCACATCGCCTACCTCGCGACGGCGTTCTCGACCAACGCCGACATCGAGGCCCAGGTCTCCGATGCCTGGCGCCTGTACATGACGCTCACCAACTCGAAGAAGCCGGTCGTGTCGGGCGCCTTCACCGAGCATGGCGTCGACCGGATGGTCGAGATGATGCAGCTCTTCCGGGCCGACCGGGCCGATCTCATCGCCCGCCCGATGTCGATCTTCACGATCACCGCCACCGGCAACTTCCGCTACAGCGAGGACTCCTGCCAGAACCTCATCGACTGTGTCGAGGCGGGGGTGCCCGTCGAGATCGTGCCCGTCACGCTCATGGGCCTCATCGCGCCGGTCACGACCGTCGGGGCGACGGTCTTCCACACGATCGACGTGCTGGCCGGCATCACGATGGCCCAGGTCATCCGGCCAGGCGCTCCGGTCCTGTTCGGCGGGGCACCGGCCACGTTCCACATGAAGGTCGCGAGCTCGCCGATGTCGGCGATCGAGGCGCTCCAGCTCGATGCCGCCTATGTCGCCGTCGCGAAATCGCTCGACCTGCCCTGCCAGTCGTACATGGCCCTGTCCGACGGGCCGATCCTCGACGCCCAGGCCGGCGCGGAGACGTTCGGCAGTGCGCTCATCGCGGCGCTCGCCGGGGTCAACTCCGTCAGCGGTCCCGGCATGCTCGATTTCCTGCTGGTGTTCAGCCTGCCGAAGCTCGTGTTCGACAACGAGATGTGCGGCCAGGCCCTGCGCTTCGTTCGCGAGATCAAGCCGCTCGACGATCTGCCCGTGGACGGGCTGATCGAGCAGCTGATGGCCGACCAGCACCTGATCATGGCCGAGCACACGATGGCCCACTGGCCCAGCGAGCTGTACCTGCCGTCGGCCATCGTCGATCGCGACAACCGTGAGAACTGGCTGAAGGCCGGCGGCAAGGACACCGACCAGCGCGCCATCGAGGAGGTCGCGCACCGGCTTGCGGCCTACCGGCCGATCGAGACCGACCCCGCGATCGATGCCGAGCTGCGGCGGATCATCGCCTCGGGTCTCGAGTCGCAGACAGAGCTGCCTTTCGTCCCGCCCGCAGCCGAGCCGACGGCGGCCGCACTCGCCCACCAGGCCGGGCCAGTGCGCCGGCGGAACCCGCGTCGCGGCGGCTGACCCGGCGTTGCGAACAGATCCGTCGCAGGAGGCCGCCAACGGATCACCGTCCGCGCCATCGGACCCGGTCCCCCGGGATCCGATCGGTCGTGACGGACGCCTCGTCCGCCTCCGAGAGGCGTCGCTGGCCGACGCCCCCGTGCTCGACGCGCGAGACGCGGATCCGGCGATGGCCGGGGAATTCAACGATCTGGGCCAACCGTCGCCCCAGCCCCTCGCGGAGCGGCTCGCGAACGGCAAGCGGATGGTGAGCGCGGAGCGAGGACGTCTGCTCGTCGAGCGCATCGAGGACGCGGCGGTCATCGGTGACGTGAGCTGGCACCCCGTCCAGTACGGGCCCAACGAGCAGTCGCGCGCCCTCAATGTCGGGATCGCGATCTACCCGGACGCGCGCGGTCGTGGCTTCGGTACCGAGGCACAACGGCTGCTCGCCGAGTTGCTGCTTGAGCACTTTTCGATCGAGCGCGTCGAGGCGAGCACCGATGTGGACAACCTCCCGGAGCAGCGCTCGCTCGACAAGGCCGGGTTCACGCGGGAAGGCGTGATCCGGCGGGCGCAGTATCGCGCGGGGGCGCATCACGACCTCGTCACCTATTCCTTCGTGCGCGACGACCTGGAGCGCGGCGGCTGACGCCCGCGTCAGGCCCCCGCCGCCAGCCGTCGCGGGGCGATCAGCCGGTAGGCGTCGACGAGCAACGCCTCGAGCTCGTCCCAATCGACCGGCACGTCGAGATACACGCCGACCCAACCGCGGCCGCCGACGTATGGCGGCCGGAAGAAGCGGACCGGGTCGGCCTCGACGAGTGTCTCCTGAACGCCCTCGGCGGCCGCGATCCAGACTGCTCGTCGGTCATCGTGGTGCCGGTCGGCCGAGGTCACGAAGACCCGCTTGCCGACAAACCAGGTGGCCTCGCCGTGGCTGTCACGCTCGAGCACTTCGGGCAACGCGACGCAGATCGCGCGGATCTTCTCGTATGGGTCCGGGGTCGCCGCGGTCAACGTGCTGGATCGGAATCGCGAGGCTGCGGCTCGCTCACCGGTTCCGGGACGAGCTCGCCGCCGCGGACCGTGGCGCCGAGCACGATCGCCGCGGCGACCAGCACGACGTTCTTGATGATGTACTGGCCTTCGAGCGTCGGCGCGACCGGGAACGTCGTGAACGTCTCCGCCGGGAAGAGGAACAGCGGCGTGATCGTGCCGAGCATCTGCACGAATAGGAGCAGCAACGTCAACCGCATCCAGCGATTGATGAACAGCCCGATGCCGATCGCCATCTCCCAGACGGCGAGGACGGGCAGCGCGACGGCCGGCTGGACGACGCCCAGGGTCAACGCCTCGATCGTGCGGGCGGCGAGGTCCTCCGCCGGGCTCGCATCCGGGAACAGCTTGAGGGCACCGAACCAGAAGAAGACGACGCCGAGGGCGAGGCGCAGCAGGGTCAGCCCGTGGTCGGCCATCCACTCGGTGATGCGCCGGTCCAGGCGGTCGAACCAACGCGGCGCAGTGGTCATGGTCGGGAGTGCCTCCGTGCGTGGTCCCGGTTGTACCACGGACCCGCGGGTCTAGGCGGCCCCGGCCCCGATCTCGCGCTTGCGCCGGGCCACGAAGGCGTCCAGCGCCTCCGCGACCGCCGGGTCCAGCGCCGGCGGCACGGCCTCGGCCAGGAGGCGCTTCCAGATGCCGTTCGCCCGCTCCGTCGCCGTGCGCGATCCATCCGCCTGCCAGGTCTCGAAGTTGCGCCAGTCCGAGACCATCGGTTCGTAGAACGCGGTCTCGAACCGCTCGAGCGTGTGGGCCGTCCCGAAGAAGTGCCCGCCGGGCCCGGCCTCGACCATCGCGGCGAATCCCAGCGACCCCTCGTCCACGACCATCGGCTGGAGCACCTCGGAGATCATCTGCAGGATCTCCGCGTCCACGATGAGCTTCTCGTACGACGCCGTGAGCCCGCCCTCCAGCCAGCCGGCACCCTGGTACAGCAGGTTGACGCCGCCCATCACCGCGCCCCACACCGCCATCTCGGCCTCGTAGGCGGCCTGCGCATCCACGACGTTCGAGGCGGTCGCGTTCGACGACCGCCAGGGCAGGCCGTAGCGCCGCGCCATCTGGCCGCTGGCGAACTGCGACTTCACCGATTCCGGCGTCCCGAACGCCGGCGATCCCGTGCGCATGTCGACATTCGAGGTGAAGGCCCCGTAGACCATCGGGGTGCCCGGCCGCACGATCTGGGCCAGTGCCACGAGGAAGAGCGCCTCGGCGTTCTGCTGGGCGATCGCGCCGGCCAGCGAGACCGGGCTCATGGCGCCCGCGAGTGTGAACGGCGTCGCGACCACCGGCTGCCCGTGGAGCGCCATCTCGATGAGCCCGTCGCTCATGGGTCCGTCCAGGCGCAGCGGCGAATTCGTGTTGATGATCGTGATGAGTGACGGCTCGCGCGCGAGGACGTCCCGGTCGACGCCGCGGATGAGCGTCGCGACCTCGATCGCGTCGTCGACCACGGTGGCTCCCGTCCCCAGGCAATGCCACGTCTTGTCGAGCTCTGTCGCGAAGGTCCGGTACTGGTCGAGGTGGCGGGTCTGGACCGGCAGGTCGGTCGGCTCGAGCGGCCCGCCGCCCTCCTGGTGCAGCACGTCGAGCGCGCCGATCAGCCGGACGTAGTCGACGAAGTCGGCGAAGTTCCCGGGACGGCGGCCGCGGTCGAGGTCGCTGACGAACGCCGGCCCACCGACCGCGCAGAAGACGAGGTTGTCGCCGCCGAACAGGACGTCGCGTTCCGGGTTGCGGGCATGCAACCGGAACCCGCGGGGCGCCTTCTCGACGAGCGACTCCACGTGCGCCGGATCGAGCCGGACCATCCGTGACGCCCGATCCACCAGCGCCCCTGCCCCTGCGAGGGCATCGAGCGCCCGCTCGCCGAGGACTTCCATCCCGATCTCGGCGAGGACCCGCAGGGACGCGACATGGATCGCCTCGACCTGGTCCGCCGAGAGGATCTCGATCGGGCGGTACGGGTTGACGAGCCGGCGCCAGGGCAGCTGGCGGACGCCAGCGATCGTGCGACGCGGTCGACGCCGGGAGGCCTCGGGCGTGGTCATGGCGGCTGATGCTACGCGCCGCCAGGCCCGTTCTCACGCCCGTCTCAGAGGCCGCCGCTTCCATGGCGGTCGGGTGACGCATTCCGCGGCGCCGGTGGAACGCAGGATCCGGTTTGGGAAGGGATCGACATGAAGGTCAAGCTTGTCGTGCTGGTCGTGCTCGTGGCGGTCGGCGTCGGTGCACTGGCCGTGACGTTCGCTGGTCTTGGGGCGAACGCGGCGGCCAGCACGCAGTACCTCTTGTCCCCTGCGACCGTCGGCGACGTCACCGACGACGTGGCCGCTACCGGGACTCTGGCCGCCGCGGAGTCGTACGGCCTCCTTTTCGGGGCCGACCCGTACCTCGTCGGGGACGACGAATCGGCCCCGACCGCGGAGGGCACATGGCCCGTGACCGACGTGACCGTCAAGGTCGGCGACACCGTCGCCGAGGGGGACACGCTCGCGACCGCCGACACGGCCGACCTCGAGACTGACCTCGAGCGAGCGACGGTCGATGTCCGCGTTGCCAGCATCAATGTCCAGATCGCCAAAGAGTCTCTCGGGAACGCCCAGGACGCCGACGACACCGACGCCGAGCGCCAAGCACAGCTCGCGCTCTACAGCGCCCAGAACCAGCACTCCCAGGCGTTCGAGGCGCGGCGGACGATCCGGCAGCAGATCAATGCGGCCTCGCTCAAAGCCCCGATCGCCGGCATCGTGACCGAGGTCAACATCCGCGCGGGCTTCGACGCTCCTGCCGGCGCGGCCATCGTGATCGCCTCCACGACCTACCAGGTGACGACCGACGTCGTCGAGAGCGACCTCGCCGGGATCGAGCTCGGGCAGAAGGCTTCCGTCACGGTCGACGCGCTCGACACGGAGGCCGAGGGCACGGTCACGGCCATCTCACCGATGGCCGGCGATGGATCCAGCGGTGTCGTGGCGTTCCCCGTCACCGTCACCCTGACCAAGGCGCCCGCCGACGCCCGAGCGGGCATGAGCGCCGACGTGACGATCACGATCGCCAGCGCCACCGGTGTCCTCACAGTGCCGAGCAGCGCACTCCAGGGTGGCGACGGCGACTACGCCGTCATGACCCTCGGCGCCGACGGCACGCCGCAGCGCCAGCCGGTGGAGGTCGGGCTCCTGACGAGCACGACGGCCGAGATCACCTCCGGGCTGGCCGAGGGTACGGCCGTCGTGACCGGCACGGCGTCCGACCTGATCGGCACGGTGGACCAGGGTAACGGCCGGTTCGGCAATGGCGGCGTCGCGATCCCTGGCGGCCCGGGCGGCCCCCGCAACGTCGTGGTCGAAGAGGCCCCCAGGCCATGACCACGCCCATCATCTCGCTCGAGCGGGTCAGCCGCGTGTACGACATGGGCCGGGTCGCGGTGCCCGCCCTCGACGACGTGAGCCTGGGTGTCCAGCCCGGGGAGTTCCTGGCGATCGTCGGGCCGTCGGGCTCCGGCAAGAGCACGATGATGAACATCCTCGGCTGCCTGGACCGGCCGACCCATGGGGCGTATCGGCTGGCGGGCACGCCCGTCGCGGAGCTCGACGACGACGGCCTGGCACGGCTGCGCAGCCGGTCGATCGGCTTCATCTTCCAGTCGTACAACCTGTTGCCGCGGACGACGGCCATGGACAACGTCGCGGCGCCACTCCTCTATCAGGGTGTCGGACGAGCGGAGCGTGTCCGCCGCGCCGGCGCTGCCCTCGAGCGGCTCGGCCTCGGCGACCGCGCCGACCACGAGCCGACGGAACTGTCCGGCGGACAGCAGCAGCGCGTCGCCGTCGCCCGCGCGCTCGTCACGGAACCCGCGCTGATCCTCGCTGACGAGCCGACAGGCAACCTCGACAGCCACACCGGCGCCGAGGTCATCACATTGCTTCGAGAGCTCCACCGGGCGGGCCGGACGATCGTGCTCATCACCCACGACCCGGACGTCGCGGCATCGGCCGACCGCCAGGTCCACCTGCTGGACGGACGGATCGCGGCATGAGCCTCATCGAGCTGCTCCGCCTCGCGCTCTCCCGCCTGCGCACGAGCCGGATGCGGGCCGCGCTGACCATGCTCGGGGTCATCATCGGCGTCGCCTCGGTCGTGGCACTCGTCGGGGTCGGCCAGGGCACGACGTCGAACATCACCTCGAGCCTCGCGAGCCTCGGCACGAACCTGCTCACGATCAGCCCGACGACCCAGAACTCCGACGGCTCGACGAGCCTGAGCCTCGACGACGCGGAGGCGATCGGCGAGCTGGGGTCGGTCGTCGGGGTCGCGCCCGAGGCCTCGACCAGCCTGACGGTCGCTGCCGCCGGCGAATCGACCGACACGACCATCGTCGGGACCACGGCCGACTACGCGACCGTGCGCGCCTATGACGTCTGGCAGGGCACCTTCCTGACCGACGTCAGCGTGGACCGCGAGCTGCGCGTGGCGGTCCTTGGGGCCTCGACCGCCGAGACCCTGGAGCTCGATGCCGACGACCTCGGGACGGAGATCTCGATCGACGGCATCCCGTTCACGCTGATCGGCATCCTCCAGCCCAAGGGTGGCGCGTCCTTCCAGGATCCCGACGACCAGGTCGTGGTCCCGATCGGCGCGGTGCAGAAGTACTTCGTCGGCGGCGACAGCGTCCGGAGCATCGGGGTCAGCGTCGCGCCATCGGCCGACATGACCGCCACGAACGCGGAGATCACGACGCTCCTGCGCGACCGGCACGAGCTCGCCGTGGCCGATGATGCCGACTTCGACATCTTCGACCAGACCCAGCTGCTGGAGGCCGCGTCCTCGATCAGCGGCACCCTTACCCTCCTGCTCGGCGGCATTGCCTCGATCTCGCTCGTCGTGGGCGGCATCGGGATCATGAACATCATGCTCGTGTCGGTCCGCGAGCGGACCCGCGAGATCGGCATCCGTAAGGCGATCGGCGCGCGCGGCCGCGACATCCTTGCCCAGTTCCTCGTCGAGGCGCTGACGCTCTCCCTGCTGGGCGGCCTGATCGGCATCGGTGTGGGCCTCGGTGTCTCCGCGCTCATCGGCCAGATCGCTGGCTGGGGCTTTGCCTTCAATCCTTCGACGCTCCTCGCGGCCGTCCTGTTCAGCCTGCTGGTCGGCGTCGTCTTCGGCGTCTGGCCCGCCCGCCAGGCGGCCCGCCTGGATCCCATCAGCGCCCTGCGCTACGAGTAAGGAGACCCGTCATGAGCATGGATCCGACCCAGCCGGTCGCGCCGGTATCTGGCCCGTCACCCGCACCGAGCAGGCCCGTCGCTCCGGTCGCCCCGGTCTTGGCCGTCGCTCCGCGGGCGAAGTCGGGCGGCATCCTCAACGTGCTGCTGATCGGGGCTGCGATCCTGGCGATCGGAGGCGTGGCATTTGCGATCGGACGGTCGACCGCCCAGGCTGGTGCGTTCCAGGGTGTCGGTAGCATCACTGATGGACCCGTCGTGCGCCCCGACGGCAGTTTCGCTCCAGGCGCCGGGGGACCTCGCGGATTCCTCTCCGATGCCGGCCTGGCGATCGACGGGACGGTGACCGCCGTCGATGCCGACAGCATCACGCTCACGCTGGAGAACGGTGAGCAGATGACGTTCGTCCTCGATGGGGACACGACCTATCACGCGGCGACCGACGCTACGGCCACGGACGTGGCGGTCGGCGACGACGTCTCCGTCAAGGTCGACGGTGTCGGCCGGATCCAGGGCAGCAACGGAGCGTCGACCGACCCGGAGCTCACGGCCGGCGAGGTCACGGTCGCCCGGTAGCGCTCGACCAGTTGCTAGGCTGACCGATATGCACCTGCTCGTCATCGAGGACGATCCACGCCTGGGCCGACTCCTCAAGCGGTTGCTCGAGGACGATCGGCACGTGGTGGAGCTCGCGACCGACGGACAGAGCGCGCTCGAGATCGCCGAGGACGGGCCTGGCATCGAATGCGTGATCCTCGATGTCGGCTTGCCCGACATGAGCGGTCTCGAGGTCGCGAAGCGGCTGCGCGCGGCGGGCTCCGCGGTGACGATCCTGATGCTGACCGCTCGTGACACGGTCGGCGACCGGGTGACCGGGCTCGATGCCGGAGCGGATGACTACCTGGTCAAGCCGTTCGCGTTCGAAGAGTTGTCGGCCCGCCTTCGCGCGCTCTCGCGTCGTGGCATGCCGACGGGTCGACGGACCGCTCCCAGGCTCGTCGTCGGGCCGATCACGCTCGATGAGACGGCGCGCCGCGTGACGGTCGAGGGCGCGAGCGTCGATCTGAGCCCGCGCGAGTTCTCGCTGCTCGAATGCCTGCTGCGGCATCCGGGGCAGACCCTCTCGCGCGACCAGCTGCTCGACCAGGCCTGGCCGTTCGGTGTCGCCGTGACCCCGAACGCGGTCGATGCGTACATCCACTACCTGCGCGACAAGCTCGGGTCCGCCGGCCGGTTCATCCAGACGGTCCGTGGCGTGGGGTACCGCCTTGCCGATGCCTGACGGCCGGGTGCCCCAGGCGGCCGATGCCGATCCGCGGTCCGAGGTGACCCCCTCGGAGGCCCGGCTCCTCCGGGGCGTCCGCATCAATCTCGCGCTCTGGAGCGGAGGCATCACCCTGGCCGTGCTGCTCGTCCTGGGGACGGTCCTCTACCTCGCGGTCGAGCGCTCTTTGGCGGCGACGGGCACCGCGCAATTGGTTGCCCAGGCCAACCAGATCACGGGCGGGCGGCGAGCTCCCGGCGGCGAGCCACCCGAAGGCGGATTCGTCTTCGGCGGCCCGAACTCGGGCGTCTTCCGGTTGGTCGTCGACGACGGCGGGGTGCCGATCACGCCGGTTCCAGCGGGTCTGCCGGTCACCGAATCCGTGGATGCCGCCAGGACGACGGGCGCGCGCGACATCAGGAACGCCACGATCACCACGACCGTGGTCAGCGTCGGGTCCTTCGGCGATCGGCCGGGGAACGTCGCACCGGTCGGTGTGGAGGCGGCGACGGACGCCGCGACACCTGTCCGCGTCCTCACCGATCCCGTGCAGTTCCGGGGGCGATCCTTCTACCTCCAGCTGATCGGCGACCGGACCACGGAGGAGCGGACGCTCCGGATCCTCGTCATCGTGCTCGTGGTCGGCGGACTCGTCGCCCTGATCGTCGCGTCCGGTGTCGGGGCGGCGTACGCGCGGCGAGCGCTGGTCCCGATCCGGCGCTCGCTCATCGACCAGCGCGAGGCGCTGCGCCGCCAGCGCGAGTTCGCGGCCGACGCCTCGCACGAGCTGCGCACGCCGCTGACCGTCATCCGCGCGAGCGTCGACGATCTCGGACGTCACGCCTCCGAGCCCGTCGCGAACGTGGGCAGCGCACTCACCGACATCCGCGACGAGGTCGACCATCTCACCTCCATGGTCGACGACCTGCTGCTCCTGGCGCGCTCGGATTCGGGCGCGGTCGAGCTCGAGCGGGTGGCCGTCGACCTTGGTGACGTGGCCTCGACCGCCGCAGCGGCGCTGTCCCGGCCGGCCAAGGAGCGAGGCGTGGCGGTGCTCGTCGACCCGACCCCGGCCGAGTTACTCGGGGACCCGGCGCGCCTCCGCCAGCTGGTGATGATCCTCATCGACAACGCCATCCGGCACTCGCCCGGCGGCGGCCGGGTGGCCGTGCAGGTCCGCGTCGAAGGGGGCCAGGCGACGCTCATCGTCGAGGACGACGGGCCGGGGATCCGGCCCGAGGATCTGCCGCGCGTCTTCGACCGGTTCTACCGGGCGGCCGGTGCGCCTGGCGGCGGGACGGGTCTCGGCCTGGCCATCGCCGCATGGATCGCGGAGCGCCATGACGGCCGTGTCGAGGCGGCGAATCGGGACGGGGGCGGCGCGCGGTTCACGGTCCGCCTGCCGATCGCTCGACTGGCGGCGACCACCTAGACTTCTCGACCGTGAGGTCGACATCGAAGGTGGCCGACACCCGCTGGCCCATCTTCGGCCGGGACGGCGACGGCGTTGCGTGGCGACCCGACCCCGCGGCGGCCGAGGCTTCCCGGCTCGCCCGCTTCCTGCGCGCGACTGGCGAACCCTCCCTCGAGGCACTGCAGGCTCGAGCGGCGGTCGATCCGGGCTGGTTCTGGGGCGCCGCCGCCGACGACATCGGTGTCGCGTGGGCCCGTCACCCCGCCACCGTGCTGGACCTTGCCGACGGCACCGCCTGGGCCCGCTGGTGGGTCGGCGGATCGTTCGATTGGTCGTGGGCCGCGACGGGCCCCCGGGCGGCGCATGATCCCACGGGGCGGGCGATCAGCTGGGAGGGCGAGGACGGCACCGTCCGCGAGCTCACCAATGCCGAGCTCGCCGCCGATGTGGCGGCCGCCGCACGGCGGCTCACGGAGCTCGGGGTCGCCCCCGGCGACCGGGTCGGCATCCTCCTCCCCATGCTGCCCGAGACGGTCGTGGCGGTCCTTGCTGTCTCCCGGCTCGGCGCGATCTTCACCCCGATCTTCTCGGGCTACGCCGCCCCGGCGATCGCCGCCCGCCTGGTCGACTGCGGGGCGACGCTGCTGATCACCGCGGACGGCTTCCTGCGGCGCGGCGCGTGGGTGGATCTCAAGAGCGTGGCCGACGCGGCGGTCGCCGCGGCGCCATCGGTCAAGCGAGTGATCGTCGTCCCCCGGGCCGGCGAGGCGCTCGCGGTCCCATGGACGGCAGGACGGGACGAGTGGTGGGGCATGCCGTCCGCGCTGGACGACGAACCTGACGGCCCGGGACTCGTCGGCCGGGACCCCGAGACCCCGTACATGATCATCTACACGTCCGGGACGACCGGCCGGCCCAAGGGCGCGGTCCACGTCCATGGCGGCTTCCCGATCAAGGCAGCGCAGGATCTCGCCCACACCTTCGACCTGACCGAGCGCGACACCCTGTTCTGGTTCACCGACCTCGGCTGGATGATGGGCCCGTGGGCGATCGCCGGCGCGCTGCTCCTGGGAGCCCATCTCGTGATCTACGAGGGCGCCCCGGACTTCCCCGGCCCGGACCGGCTGTGGGACATCGTGGCGCGCCACCGGGTCACCCACCTCGGGCTCTCGCCGACGGTCATCCGGGCGGTCATGGCCCACGGCGAGGAGCCTGTCCGGAGCCACGACCGCTCGTCGCTCCGCGTCCTCGGCTCGACCGGTGAGCCGTGGAACCCCGAGCCCTGGTGGTGGTACTTCCGCGAGGTCGGCGAGGGTCGCTGCCCGATCATCAACTACTCGGGCGGGACCGAGGTCTCCGGCGGCATCGTGGGCGGGAACGTGATCGGCCCGATCAAGCCCGCGAGCTTCTCCGGCCCGTGCATCGGGACCGCGGCCGACGTCGTGGACGAGACCGGCGCGCCCGTTCGCGGCACCGTCGGTGAGCTGGTCATCCGCGCCCCGCTCCCGGGCATGACCCGGGGCTTCTGGAACGACCGGGCCCGCTACGAGGAGGCGTACTGGTCGCGCTGGCCGGGCATCTGGGCCCACGGGGACTGGGCGTCGGTCGATGCCGACGGCTTCTGGTTCATCCACGGACGGTCGGACGACACGCTCAAGGTCGCCGGCAAGCGCGTCGGCCCGGCCGAGGTGGAGAGCGCGGCCGTGTCCCATCCGTCGGTCCTCGAAGCCGCGGCCATCGGCGTCCCGCACGCGATCAAGGGCGAGGCCATCGTCGTCCTGTGCGTCCTCCACCCTGGCGAATCGGACGGCGACGACCTTCGGGCCGCGATCGGCGCGACCGTCGCCACCGAGCTCGGCAAGCCGCTCAAGCCCGAGACCGTCGCCGTGGTCCGGGCGCTGCCGAAGACCCGTTCCGGCAAGGTCATGCGGCGGGTGATCCGGGCGGCCTGGCTCGGCCACGATCCAGGTGATCTCTCCGCCCTCGACGATGCCGCTGCGGTCGACGCCATCCGGGTCGAGATGCGTCGGATCGGGGGTCTGGGCTAAGGTAGGACGGCTCCCGCGATCGCGGGCAAGCACAAAATGACGCACCAGGAGCTGCCCTTGCGCCGCCTGCCGTCGTTCGCGATCGCCGCCGTTCTCATCTTCTCGACAGGCTCGGTCGCCCTTGGCGCCGACCCCACCGAGATCCGAGAACGGGACGCGTCGAACCTGGGCAGGACCCGAGCCGCAAAGATCCTCGGCCGCGGCGCCGACGAGGTGCGTACCCTTCCCTACGGCGAGCCGGTGACGTCCGTCGGCGGTCGACGGTACTGGACCGGCGTCTTCGGCGGAACGGCGGAGCAACAGGCCTTCGTCGCCGTCGATCTCCAGACCGGTGAGACGCTTGACGCGGCGTCGTACCAGCGCAACGTCGAGCGGGCCATCGATCGCGAACCGCGCGTGACGCCGCCGGCCCGGCAGCGCGTCGACGACGCGAAACGGACCGGGGCGTCGCCGCTCCTGGCCTACGTCCTGGCCCCGGTCGACTACACCCCCGCGGTCGACGCCGTGAAGCGGGCCCACCCGGAGGTGAATTGGGACGGCGATCGGCCTTACGGCGACGACCTCGTCGTCCTGAGCTCGGTCAGCCACGAGCTGATTCGGGCCAAGGCCAGTCTCGTCGCGAAGCACCGCGAATTGTTCGTCGCGGATGCGCGCCGCCGCGGTGCCCGCGATGTCACTCCGCTCGACCTCGCCCCGATGGTCTACGCCCGCGTCCCTGCCGGCCAGGTCGACGCGCTCGCCGAACACACGTCCGTCCGCCAGGTCCGCGCGCCGGCCGGCTGGGCGCCCACGATGAACGTGGCCCACGACGCCGTCGGCGCGAACTGGACCGACCAGCGCGGGTACACCGGCGGCGGGGTGGTCATCGGCATCGTCGAGTACGCCCGTGTCGACTACTCCCGGTCCGGGCTGTCCGGGACCCGGCGCAACAGCTATCGCGTGAGTTCGACCGGCCAGTCCTGCTCGAACACACGGGGGACGTACAACAATTCGGCCGCGATCAGCCACGTCAGCTGGGCCGCCGCCATCGCGGTCGGGCGTGGGTCCACCTACAAGGGCATCGCCAACGGCGCGCGGTTGGTCGACGTCTCGGCCGACTTCAACCCGGCGGCCGATGCTGCCGACCCGCGCATCCTCAAGGCGGTCGACTGCGCGATCCTGGAAGGTGGCGCGCACCTGATCACGATGTCGCTCGTCCAGAACGACTCGAGCCGGTTCTCGACCTCGAACGCCTATTTCGACGCGGTCGTCTGGGACCACCATCGGCTGATCGTGGGGAACGGCGGGAACAACTATTCGGAGTCGAACACGCACTGCCCGGGCTCGACGGAGCGCGTCCGGAGTCCCGGATCCGCGTGGAACGTGTTGGCCGTCGGCGGAACGTCGAATGGCGGCACGCGCCTTTGGTACCGCGCCGACCGCTCCGAGCCGTCGTACTGCTGGGAGGATCCGCCCGGGCACAGCGGCGATGTCAACGACCGGGTGAAGCCCGAGCTCGTCGCCCCGGCCCAGACCGTCAGTTCCGGGTTCTTCAGCGGGAGCGGGGTCTCGGCATCGACGCCGATCGTGGCGGGGATCGCCGCGGCGCTGCTCGACCAGCGGCCGTCGCTGCTCAACTATCCCGAACAGATGAAGGCGATCCTGCTCGCCGGGGCGGAGGCGAAGCACGCGCTGACCCCGGGCGGCAGCCAGAGCGTCAGCGCCGAGGGGCTCGGGACCGTGTCCGCGAAGTGGGCGAGTCGCGTGGTGGAGCGCGACACTCGCCTCGACACCGGGAGTTATGGGGGAATGACGTTCCGGGCCGACCAGCGGGGCGAATGCCACCGGGCGCCGGCCGCCCAGTCGATCGTCTTCAGGGTGCCGTACACAACGCGCAAGGTCCGGTTCGTCATCGACTGGCTGGCCCACACGCGCGCGGCCGACCCGCGTTCGGGCTCGACCTTCTCGCACCGCTACGCCGACTTCAACCTCACGATCCGCAAGGGCTCCACGGTGGTCGGCAGGTCGAGCCGAAGCGCGTCGAACGTCGAATGGGTCGATTTCAGCGGGGCGACGCACGGTGCCGGCAAGTACACGGCGGTCGTGACGCCCGTCCGCTGGGGCTGCAGCGTCACGACCGAGCCGGTGGGCTGGTCGTGGGTCAGCTTCTCGACGCCGTAAGGAGCGTCGCAGCCGTCGCGCTCGCTGCCGTGGTCGCGGTCACGACCGGCTGCGCGACCGTCAGCCCGACCTCGCCACCGCCTTCCGGGTCAGGCGAGTCGCCCGGGACGTCGCTCCCGGGTTCGGCGGGGCCGAGCGAGGCCTCCGCGTCCGCGGCGATGGATGCCGGTGTGGGGCGTCTCGTCTGGCTGGCGGACAGCACCGGGCGGTTCGGCGTGTGGACGACCGACCTGGCGGGAGGAGACGTCCGCACCTTCGCTGCCGGGCCGGACGAGGCCGGGACATCGTTGCGTGAACCTCGACCTGTCGGCGATGACGTCGTGATCCTGCGCGATACCCCCACGACGACCGAGCTCTGGTTGCTCTCGGAGACCGCCCCGCCCAGGTTGCTGCTGGATCGCGTGGTGTCCGTCGTCGAGGACGGAGAGCTGGAGGTCCTGGCGGTCCGGGATGTCGGCGATCGGCGGTCGATCGTGCGGGTGCCGCTCGGCTCGGGGTCCCCGGCGGTCATCGCCGAGCTCGGCGTGCCCGATCACGGGCCACAGGTCGGGCCGTTCGGCTTCGCGCTCTCACCCGACGGGGGGACGATCGCCGCAGGCTGGGTCGGTGGACCGGTGGAGGTCGTCGGCCCGGCTCCCGCCAGCCTTCGCGACGTCGGTGCGCCGCTCGTCGTCGCGGACGATGGCCGCCTCGTCGCCGTCACGGGCCGGGCCGGCGAGGCCTACCTGCTCGAGGGGGATCGGATGGTCGATCTCGCGCCGCCGGAGAGCGATCCGCTCGCCGCTCCCGGCTCCGGGACCGTAGCCTGGGCGGTCGTCGGCGACGACGGCGCGCTCCGGTCGGTCGAGGTCCGCGACCTGCTGGCCGGGACGAGCGAGACGTATCCGGCCGGCGGCGGCGCGACGAACGTGCAGGTGCTCACGGCCGGCCACGTCATCCTCGAGGCGACGGGCTTCGATCCCCTGGTGCGGGCAGTCGGCGTCGTTGATCGACGCGGCGGGGGATTCGCGACGTTCAACGCGTCGGCGCCGGTCGTCGACTAGACGCGAGACGCGCAGCCAGGGGCGCAACGGGCCTGTTACCGTGAACGCGAGGACGGCCGCCACGGTTGCAGTCCGCGGTGGCGCACGCTCGGCGAATGCGGCCAGATCGGCCGATGCTCGATCCGAGGGAGGACCCGAATGACCGGAGTCACCGACTGGGGCGACGCCCTGTTCCTGTCGCTCACCAACGCGTTGAACACATTCCTGGCGGCCATCCCGCAGGTGATCGGCGCCCTGCTGATCATCATCATCGGCTGGGTGATCTCGAACCTGCTGGCCCGCATCGTGCGCGAGCTGCTGGAGCGTGGCGGCGCCGACCGGCTGTTCGCCAAGCACGGGGGCGCCGTCTACGGCACCCGCTCGAGCGCCTTCCAGCCGAGCCTCGTCGCGTCGGAGATCGTGAAGTGGATCGTCCGCTTCATCTTCCTCGTCGCGGCCGCCAATGTCCTGGGCATGCCGCAGGTCAGCCTGCTGCTCAACCAGGTCCTGCTCTGGATCCCGAACCTGCTGGTCGCAGCGGTCATCCTGCTGGTCGCGCCGTTGCTCGCGCGCTTCGTTCGTGGCGCCATCGAGGTCGGTGCCGGCCAGATGGGCTTCTCGAACGCGGCCCTGCTCGGGCGCATCGCGGAGATCGCCATCGTGGCGTTCTCGGTCCTTGTCGCCATCAACCAGCTCGGCATCGCCGCCGACCTGATCAACATCCTGTTCATCGGCGTCGTCGCTGCGGTGTCGCTGGCATTCGGACTTGCCTTCGGCCTCGGCGGCCGCGAGGTCGCCGCCCGGATCACCCAGGACTGGTACGAGGGCATGAGCAGCGCCACGGAGAAGGTCCTCGAAGCGGCCAGCGCCGCGGACGACACGCCCGCGACCGCCTCGCGTTCGCCGCGCACGGCGCGCACGAGCACCGTTCCGGAGGGCGACCCCGGCGCGATCTGACCTCGTCTCGTCCAGCCGGCTGACCCCGGCGACCCGGTCAGCGCCCGGTATCGAGCCCGGCCAGCGGATCGAAGCTCTCGGTCCGCTCGGCCACCGCGTCCCCGCCGATGGCGCGGCGGGCCACGGCACCCTCGCCGTGGTCACCGCGCCTGGGAGGCTCGCCGACGACGGCCCGCCAACCGAGATCGGCGAGACGCTCGAGCGTGGCCATGGCCGCCGTGACCATCGCCGCCGCGTGGGCCTCGGCCGGGCCGCTCAATGGTCCGGGGTTCGATACCCCAGCGACGTCGGCGGCCGTCGCAGCCGCGGCACGTCCTTCCGCCGCGGCCCGTCGCGCGTCCGGGTGGCTCCGGCGCATGACCAGGGACTCGGTGCCCGCCCTGGCCAGCGCCGCCGCGAGGAGGTAGGGCCAGGCGCCTGCGGCGGCTGACTCCTGCTCCGGACCCGAGGGCTCATCGAACCGCATCACCTGGTTCGGGAACGCGCGTCGACGGACGACGACCTCGGCGAGCACCCGGGCGGTCGCTGCGGGCTCATCCGCCAGCCAGCTTGGGTAGGCACCAACGACGATCCGTTCGGCGGCGATGCCGTCCGCACGGGCGAGCGCGACGCCGACCAACTGGAGCGCGAGCGCCCGGCCTGACCGGGTGGCGACATCCGAGGGCACGCCCGAGGCGAGATCCGGCGCCACCACGAGCGGCCCCGGACCGATCGAGACGAGCGTGTCCGCGCGGCGGTGCAGCCGGCGGGCGAACGCATGGTCCGCGAGGGCACGGTCGGGGTCGACGCCGCCTGCCACGATCTCGGCCACCGGATCCGCCTCGACGAGATCGACCCGCTCGAACGCGGCGACGACCGCGCCTTCCGGGACGCCGAGCGGCGGGATCGCCATCCCGAGCCGGACGTACCCGCGCCGCTCGGCGGCGACCCCGTCGGCCACACGGCGGAGACGGGCAAGGGCGCGCTGGCTGCCCGACGGGGCGGGCTCGCTCGCCGCGGGGTCGTCTGCGTCGGTCGCCGGAGCCCCGGTCCGTTGACCCCCGCCGGATGCCGCGCGGCCATTTCGGAGCGGCGGCCGTTCACGCGGATGCCATTCCGGCACGTCCAGCCCGGCGTCGTGCAGCCGGTCCGCCAGCTCGCGCCCGATCGGGACCTCGACACGGAGCAGGTCGTAGCCGGCCGCCGCGAGGTCGGCCACCTCGTCGAGCGCATCGTCGAGGTCGGGCGCGGCGACGGTCGTCCCGAGCCATGGCCGGCGCGCCTCGCCGAGCAGGTCGAGCAGCTCGCGGCGGGCGACGCGGTCGCTGTCCATCCGCTCGATCGCGGCCCCGGCCAGGCGGGCCGCCTCGGCCTCGGCGACCGCCCGTCGATCGGGCTCGCGCAACAGCTCGGCCTCCAGGTCGAGATCGACGGCGCCGGATGCGACGTCCATGGCCAGCTGCTGCGGATCCAGGTCGTACTCGAGGAGGGCGATCGCGAACGGCAGGGCGATCCCGCCGCCCAGACCGTCGCGCGTGCTCGCCATCCAGCGATCCACCGCCGCACCGGCGAGCGGCCGGCCCGAGCGGTCGACGCCCGCCACGCCGAACAGGCGCAACACCGCACGCTCCTGGCCGAGGGTCGTCGAGGCGCGAGCCCGCGCCCCCCACGCCCCCGCCAGCGTTTCCGCTCGCTCGGCCAGTCGGTCGATCGCGTCGAGGGCCGGGGTCGGTTGGCTCACGTCGCCAAGGATAGGGGCGCGGGCTCAGTCACCGACGGCCACGGCCAGCCGATTCATCGCGAGGAAGGCGCGGAACGCCACGAGCGGGTCGTCGGCGCTGAACCGGACGGTCCGGTCGCCGACCCGCTCGCTGCCCGGGACGATGGCGGCATGATCGGCCAGCACACCCCGGTCGAAATCGATCTCGACGACGACCGGCGGGCCGACCTGGAGCGTCTGGAGCTCACCGGCTGCGGCCCGACGAACGGCGCGCTCGGCACCGTCGCGGATGCGGTCGGCCGCCACCGACGGGTGGACCGAGGCGGCCGAATGCCCGCCGTCCGCGGTCTTGACGATCACCCGCTCCGTCCAGGGGAGCCAGTCGGGCACCTCCTCGGCGAGCGCGTCGTCGCCGGTAACGAGGCCGACGGGGATCCCCCACGCACCCAGCGCGAGGGCGTTGAGTCCGTACTCCCCGGTCGGTCGCCCGTCGAGCCGTGATTCGACCGGCGCGCCCGAGTAGGTGTGCGCGATCGTGCCGCGCGGGTGGCCCGCCCGGGCGTGATAGCCCACGAACAGGGCCACCTCGAAGCTCGGGGCGCCGTCCGGGCCCGGTTGTGCGCCGGCAACCATGGACCACGCCTTCTGGCCCTGAAGGACCGTTGCCGCGCGATGGATATCGACGGCGGTCAGGTTGAACATCCCGCCATGGCTGTCGTTCACGAGGATCGTTGTCGCACCGCCGGCCAGCGCGCCCTCGATCGCCGCGTTGGTCTCCGCGACCATCAGGTCCACGGCGGCCGGGTACTTGGCGTCCTTGGAGCCGGTCGGCGCCGGGTGGCTGATCCCGGCGATGCCTTCCATGTCGACGCTGATGTAGACCCTCATCCCGCCGTCTCCGCGCCCGGCCGTGCGCGCTCGCCGATCCAGACGTGGCCGTCGGTGAACTGTTCGGCCTTCCAGATCGGCGCGCGTGCCTTCGTCTCGTCGATCGCGTAGCGGGCGGCGCTGAACGCCGCGTCGCGATGCGGGGCGACGGCCACGACCGCGATGGACGTCTCGCCCAGGGGGACCGACCCGGTCCGGTGGACGATGGCGAGCCGCTGCACGCCGAAGCGTGCCGCGATCTCATCGGCGATCTCGGTGAGGACGGCGAGGGCCATCGATTCGTGGGCCTCGTACTCGAGCGACTCGACCGAGCGGCCGGCGTGGCGCGCGGCTTCCGCCTCCTGTCCTGGGGCGGGCGTGCCCGGCGTCGCCCGCGTCCGGCCCAGGAACCCGACCACCGCGCCATCCTCGGGCGTGGCGAGGCGATCGGTCAGCTCGGCGAGGACCGACGCGTCGAACGGGTCCGCCCGAAGCTCCAGGATGCGTGCCGGCCCGCCGGACGATCCCTCACCGCCCGAGACCGGCGGGATCATAGCGACCTCGTCGCCGTCCTGGAGCGTCATCGCCCCGTCGGCATAGGCGCCGTTCCGCGCGAATCGGACGTAGTCCCGTCCTGGCTCGAGGGCCGGATAACGAGTGACCAGCGCGTCCCAGGCATCCGTGACGCTCGCGTCGTCGGGCAGGTCGAGGCTCACCTCGCGTGTACCCGCCAGCTCGCGCTGGACCGCGAAGAGGCGGACCCGGACCCGCATCGGGCTAGCCGCGCCACGTCGCGATGAGGAGGCCGTCGCCCAGCGGCAGGATCGTGGCGCTGAACCGCTCGTCGCCGAGCACCCGCTCGCAGAACCGCCGCAGCGCGGCGGTATCGGCGTCGTTCGGGTCGGCCGGGCGGGACCCCGCGACTCGCCCGCTCCAGAGGACGTTGTCGGCGACGACCAGCGCGCCCGGAGCCAGCCGTCCGTCGACGAGGGCGTCGAGGTAGGCCTCGTATTCCGGTTTGAGGGCGTCGATGAACGCCAGATCGAACGGACCGGCGAGCGCGGGGTCGGCCGCCTCGAACGCCTCGAGCGCCTTTGCGGTGAGGACCGTGATGTGGCCATCGGGGATGCCCGCCTCTCGCCACCAGCCGCGGGCGAGGTCCGTCCGTTCCTGGTCGGGGTCGATGGTCACGATCGTGCCGTCCGCCGGCTGGCCGAGGGCCATCCACAGGGTCGAGTAGCCGTACGCCGTGCCGACCTCCACGATCCGCCGCCGGTCGCCGGCCAGGACCGTCAGCACACGGCCGCTATGGCGATCGACGATGGGGATGCCGAGCGGCTCGGCGGCCGTCTCGATGGCGACGAGCGCTGCGGCGGGCGGAGCACCGATCGACTCGATCCAGTCCAGATCCGTCGCGTCCGGGACCCAGTCGCGGTCGTTCTTCATCGAGCGCCTCCGTCAGACGAGCAGCCCGGCGCCGAAGTAGAGGCCGGCAGCGAGGATCGTGCCGGCCGCGATCGTGCCGACATTGATGTAGAGCAGCCCGGTCGCGGACTCCATCGAGCGGGTCTGCGCGGTCTTGAGGGCAGCCCAGCAGACGACCAGCGGGAAGAGCAACCCGACGATCAGGCGCAACCAGACGAACAGCGCCCAGTCGCCGGTGAGCGCGCTGAATGGCGCGCCGTCAGCGGGTCCGGCACCCGTCGCGACCCACGCCACGAAGAGGAGAAGCTGCAACCCGACGACCGTGAGCAGGGCGCGGGACAGCAGGATGAGGGGCGCCTCGGGCAGCTTCGGGGTCACGAGGTACCAGTGGCCAAGGATCATCGCCGCGAAGACCCCGCCGGTCGCCGCGGACAACACCGCGAGTTCGATGAGCAGCAGCAGCGTGCCGAGCGAGCCCCCACCCCAGGCGAGCGCTCCACCGACGATCGTCAGCAGCCCGGCGACGACCGCGAGCACCTCGATGGCGCCCGCCAGGCTGGGCCGGATCCGGCGGGTGACCAGGGCCAGCCCGGCAAGGGCACAGAACGCCAGCAGGACCGCGCGACGCGGCCCGTCCCAGCTCGGGTCGAGGGCGACGGGTGAGGCCCCCAGTGACGAGGGAAGGGCCCCGTCACTCAGCCACGCGAGCAGCCCGAAGGCGACCGCACAGGCGGTGGCGAAGCCGAGGTAGCCTCGAGTCACCGTCGAGCGCCGCCGAAGCAAAGTCACGGCCGCGTACGTGCCCAGGGCGAGACCGGTGAGAACGGTCCAATTGATGAAGGCCAGGTTCTGGGCGATCTGCGCTGCGGCCACGGCGCGAGTGTAGCCGCGTCGCTAGCATCGACACGGACAGGAGGGATTGCGGACATGGGACTCCCGGCCGGCACGACGATCACCTGGTATGGCCACGCCTGCATGCGGCTCGACACGGCCGGCGGCAAGACCGTGCTCATCGATCCGTGGTTCGGCAACCCCTCGAGCCCGATGTCCGCGGACGCGGTCGACCGCTGCGACTTGCTCCTCGTGACGCACGGTCACTTCGATCACATGGGCGACGCCGTCGCGCTGGCGAGCCGCCTCCGACCGGCATGGCCGTGCATGCACGAGATGAGCCTGTGGCTCGCGCGCCGGTTGCCCGGTGGCGGCGACGCGGCCATCGGCATGAACAAGGGGGGCACGGTGGAGGCGGCGGGCCTGCGGGTCACGATGGTCGGCGCCGATCACTCGGCCGGTGACTGGAACCCGGGTGGCGAGACGACCCTGTATCTCGGCGAGCCCGCGGGCTTCGTGATCGAGCTCGAGGACGGCTATCGCGTGTACCACGCGGGCGACACGCAGGTGTTCGGCGACATGGCCCTGATCCGCGACCTCCACCATCCGGACCTGGCGATGCTGCCGATCGGCGGGCACTTCACGATGGATCCGACCGCCGCAGCCCTGGCCGTCGAGCTGCTGGGCGTCAAGGACGCGATGCCGCTCCACTACGGCACGTTCCCGATCCTCGCCGGCACGCCCGACCAGTGGCGGGCGGCCCTGTCGGCGCGTGGGCTCGGCGACGTGACCGTCCACGCGCCCGCCCCGGGCGAGACGGTCAGGGCCGCCTGACGGGGGCCGATCCGAACGCCCGCTCGAGATCCTCCCCGCGCATCCCACCGATGGCCTGGAAGACGAAGGTCGGGGACGAGCGGTCGCTGCGCCCCGAGATGATCACCCGGTCGTTCATGACCGTGACCTCGACGTCGCGCAGCGGGCGCTCATGTCGGACGGTGATCTGGCCCGTGTCGACCGGCCCGAAGACCCGAAACCGATCCCCTTCCGGGGAAGGCAGCCGTGCCAGGGCGTAGCAGGCGCCGATCTCGAGTCCCGCGCTTCCGGACAGGTAGATGCCCGTCGACAGGACCTGCGTATCCGGTGCCATCTGATCGCCGACGGCGTCCGCCCCCGGTCGCACGCGCTTGCCCGCCCGCCGGGGTGGACGGCGCGTGCCGTTGCCACCGGCGAGGGACGGCGCGGCCGGCAGGATCATCCCCTCGGTCATGGCCGGTTCCCCGATGGGGCCCAGGGCGCGGCCGCACGCCACACATTCGGTGACCCAGCCCTGGACGGGTGCCCCGCAGGCCGGGCACCGTCCGGGTGGTGCAAGCGCGAGCACGGCCATCGCGAGCGGGCCGAGGAGCGCGCCGAACACGAACCAGATTCCCGGGTGACGCGAGCGTTGCGCAGCGAACCAGGCGGTGAGCGGCGCGAAGACACTTGCCACGAGCAGGAGGGGAAGGTTGTCCAGAAGGAGCTGCACGCTGCCTCCGCTGACGACTCGGCGGACCATCCTACTTCGCGGTCGGGCGAAGCGCCGCGGGTCGGGTGCCTGGCGTCAGCAGCCCCAGCCAGGCCCGATTCGGTGCGGCGGTGCACCGGAAGTCGCTCCGTGAGGGCCGATGGCTGACAATAACGAGGGATTTGGTATGAGTTAGCAAGTGTAAATGCTAGGTCGGTCGGACTAAAATCTCATCGGACGTCGGTACTTATCGCCGGTGGCCGAAAGCACTTATCAAGGTCCCGGTTCACGGGGCCAAGCATCGCGATCGAGGATCTGCCCGGGGGAAGGGAGAACTTCGTGTGACGTCGCAGCAGGGGCTCGCTGCGGCCATGGGGGAGATGAGATGCGTGTCACGGTGGTCGGTTTGGGGTATGTCGGCCTGGTAACGGCCGCATGCCTCGCCGAATGGGACCACGATGTCGTGGGAATCGATGCCAACCCGCAGAGGCTCGATGCCCTGCGGGACGGACGGATGCCGTTCCACGAGCCGCGGCTCCCGGAGCTCGTCGCCGATGGCGTCGTCAGTGGCCGTCTGTCATTCGCCAGCGACCTGGCCGCCGCTGCTGCTGACGCCGATCTCGTGATCGTTGCCGTCGGCACCCACGACGGCAACGGCGGCTGGCAGACGGACACCGTCCGCGGCTGCCTGGCCGAGCTCGTGCCCGCCATGGCGGAGGGGGCGACCCTCGTCATCCGCTCGACGCTGCCGCCGGACTTCATCCGGCAGCTCCCGAGCCTCGTCACTGGCCGGCGCACAGCGGCAGAACGCGGACCGTTGGCCGTGCTACTCAATCCGGAGTTCACGCGCGAGGGCCGGGCCGTCCACGACTTCCAGACGCCCGATCGAGTCGTGCTGGGCATCGTCTCCGACTTCGCCGGATCCGGCGAGGCGGCGCTGCGTCACCTTTACAAGGAGGCGGGTGCCCCGATCGTCGTCATGGGCGCGATCGACGCGGCCATCACGAAACTCGGCGCCAACCTGTTCCTTGCGACGAAGATCAGCTTCGCCAACGAACTGGCCGAGATCTGCGATGCGTTCGGGGCCGATGTCGCCACCGTCGTGGACGGCATGTCGTACGACGCGCGGATCGGCGGCGCCTTCCTGAAAGCCGGCGTCGGGTTCGGCGGCTCGTGCCTGCCCAACCAGGTCTCCATGACCATCCGGACCGCGGCGCAGGTCGGCGTCCCGACCCCGCTCCTGACCGCGGTCGACGAGGTCAACCACCGTCGTCGAGTCCAGGTGGTCGAGCGGGCGGCTGCGCTCCTCGACGGGACCGTCCGCCATCGGCGAATCGCCCTGCTGGGCCTGACGTTCAAGCCGGATACCGACGACCTGCGCGACGCCCCCGCGCTCACGATCGCGAAGGGGTTCATCGATGGTGGAGCAGAGGTCGTCGCGTACGACCCGATGCCGACCGCCAGGGAGCGAGCCGGTGCGATCGTCCCGGGCCTCCGGGTCGTCGAGAACGCCGGTGATGCCATCGCCGGGGCCGATCTGGCCGTCCTGGTCACCGAATGGCCCGAGTTCGTGGACCTCGACTGGGGCGCCGCCGGGGCCACGATGCGACGACGCGTCGTCATCGATGGACGCAACGTCCTGTCCGGCGAGCAGTTGGCGGCGGCCGGGTTCACCTACGCATCGTTCGGGAGAGGCAGCCTGCTGCCCGGGGACGCCACGGGGGATGGGCTCCTTGCGGGCCTCCGGCAGGGCGCGCTTCGCTGGGGCGAGGGGTGAGCGCCTCGCGACGCCGATGGGTGGCGATCAGCGCGTCAGCCGCGATCGCCGGTCTTGGGCTGGGGCTCCTCGTCGGCCAGTTCGGGCCGGGCCTCGCTCCGGGGCTCGACATCTCGATCACGGTGCTCGGTCTGGGCGCCCTCGTCGCCACGCTGGTGGCTGGCCCTCGTGCGTCCGAGGACTCCTCGGTCTCGACGGAAGACGTCGGTTGGACCGAATTCCGGCGTGAGCTCCGCCGTTCGCGCCGTGGCATCCGGCCGCTGACGCTGCTGCGGATCTCCGGCGACCAGGTGCACGGCGTCGGAGGCGATCTCGCCGCGCGTTCCCGCCGGCTCGGGCAGCACCTGCGCCTCGTCGATCGCACCTGGGTCGACGACGGCAGCATCTATGTGCTCCTGCCGGAGTCCTCCCGCGACGCCGCGAACGTCCTCATCGAGCGGATCCGCGCGCAGGCACCCGGTGAGCTGCCCGACCAGGTGCGCGTCGCGTCCTTCCCGGAGGACGGACTGACGGGCGGCGCCATCATCGCGGCGGTCCACGATGGCGCCCTGGACTCCGTGCCCATCCCGATCCACCAGCGACTGGCCGATCACGCCGATCAGGCCGATCTCGGCGAGCGCCGCGTCGTCGTGGAGCGACCCGTCGTCGTCGACACGGGTGAGGGTGCGGCCTTCGCCATCGACGAGCTGGCCGTCGGCGACGCGGCCCGGACATGACCCAGCCGCCCGGCCTCGACCGGACCCCGGCGCACTACCTCGCCATGAAGCGGAGCCTCGATCTCGCCATTTGCGTCGTGCTCATCCCGATCGTCGTGCCGGTCGGGCTGCTCATCGCCCTGCTGATCAGGCTCGACTCGCGTGGCCCGATCATGTTCAGCCAGATGCGGACCGGCCAGCACGGTGTCCGCTTCCCGATGTACAAGTTCCGCACGATGGTGCAAAACGCGGACGAGCTCAAGGCGTCCCTGCAGCACCTGAACATCCTGCCCGCGCCCGACTTCAAGATCCCCGACGACCCGCGCATCACGCGCGTTGGTGGGTTCCTCCGCAAGACGAGCCTCGACGAGCTGCCGCAGCTGATCAACGTGCTGCGTGGCGAGATGTCGATCGTCGGGCCGCGCCCGACATCCTTCTCCGCCAGCACCTACGACCTGTGGCATTCCGAGCGACTCGAGGTCCCTCCCGGGATCACCGGTCTGTGGCAGGTCAAGGGCCGCGGGACGATGACGTTCGACGAGCGCCTGCGCCTCGACATCGAGTACATGGAGCACCGGACGATCCTGCTGGATCTCAAGCTGATGGCCATGACCGCACTCGCCGTGTTCCGCCGATCGGGGGCCTGATCGGCTCGCCGCGGTGCGGCATGGAAGCAACCGACGGAACTCGGCTACGATGCAGCGCCACCGCCACCCACATGGAACGCTGTTGATCGTGCCCGTCCTCGCCGTCCGCCCATCGCCAGCCCCGGGTGGCCCCGCGTGACCGAGCCGCGTGCCAACAGCTGGCGCCGCCGCGTCGGCCCCGAACACGTCGCCGCGATCATGTCGGCCGTCCTCGTCCTTGGCGGCCTTGGCGTCGCTTCGGCCATCGGCGCATCGGACGGGAACGCGAGGCGCCCGACCGGCCCGCAGGCGAGCCTCGCTCCCACGCCGACACCGCATCCGTTCCTGTCCAGGGCGCGGTCGGCCCTGGACCTCCACGAGCGACTCGCCGCGGAGCGGGATCTGCTCGAGGCGGCGCTTGCCAAGTCCGGCTTCGATGCGGCCGGGGTCGTCACGGCGGTGCGCAAGATCAACGCGAGCGTGAGCGTCAACGTGGCCATCGCGAGAACGCTCGTGGAGGTCCCGGGGTCGCGCGAAGTCGGCGAGGCCCTGCTCGAGTTCTACACGTCCGTCGCCAAGGAGGCGGACGCGACCCTCGGCATCTCGCTGGCGGACGAAGCCGGGTATCGCGCCGGGGCAGAACGGCTGCTCGCCGCACTCGAGCCGATCGACACGCTCCAGGAGCAGCTGGAAGCGCTCATCGCGGTGGCGCGTGCGACACCCGCCCCGACACCCAGTCGGCAGCCGAGTGGCACCCCTCCGGCGACCCCCGCCCCGACCCCGGCCCCGGCCACGCCCCCGCCGACACCCACGCCCACCGCGGTGCCCCCGACACGGACGCCCGCCCCGGTCGCGACGCCCGCGCCCACGGCCGCGTCACCGTTGCCGCTGAACGGCGAGGTCGGCAATCCCGGCTTCGAGGCCGACACCGCGAGCCCCTGGACGCTGGTCGTCGAGGCCCCATGGACGGCGACGCTCACCATCGACGACGCGGCGCCGGCATACGAAGGCTCGAGATCGGCCAGGATCGACATCCCGGCGGCATCCGAGGCCCGCTCGGCGATCTCCCTGCGCCAGGGCGGCATCGCGGTCGCGCAGGGCCGACGCTACCTGTGTCGTCTCGCGTTGCGGGCCGCCACCGAACGCGACGTCCGGGTTCGCGTGGCCTCGTCAGCGGGTGCGACCTACGGCACGCGCCTCGTCACCGTGGGGCCGACCTGGGCGATCGTGGAGTTCGAATTCGGCGCCTTCGTGGAGGACCCCGCGGCCGTCATCGAGATCGACTTCGGACGGTCGACGGCGACCGGCTGGGTGGACGCCGTCCAGATCATGGACGCTCCAGGCCTCTGACGAACCAGCGCACCTGTCGGCGCAGCCCGTCGTCGGGGTCGATCGTAGGCTGGTAGCCGAACGTCTCACGTGCCCGCGTCGTATCGGCCTCCGTATGGCGTTGATCGCCGCCACGCGGAGCACCTCGCTCGATGACGGGCGTGACGCCAAGCTCGTCGGCGATCGTCGCGATGGCCTCGTTCAGGGTGATCCGGCGACCGCCGCCGATGTTGTAGACCCCGCCGACGCGGGCACCGGTGATGGCCGCGATCGTGCCGGCCACGGCGTCCGACACGTACGTGCTCGATCGACTCTGGGAGCCGTCGCCGAAGACCGTGATGGGGCGCCCCGCGGCAAGGGCCTCGACGAAGATCCGGTACGCCATATCGGGCCGCTGGCGCGGCCCGTAGATCGAGAAGTAGCGCAGGATCGCGGCGGGGAACCCGAAGGTCCGCACGTACGCGGTCACCAGCTGCTCCGCCGCGAGCTTGGTGACGCCATACGGGGAGATCGGGGTCGTTGGCATGTCCTCGTCGCCCATCGCATCGAGGCCGTAGACGGACGACGTCGAGATGTAGATGAAGCGCTCGACCTCGCGCGCCCGGGATGCATCGAGCAGCCGGCTCGTGGCGGCCACGTTGCACGTCAGGTACAGCTCGAAGTCGGTCCAGCTGCGGGTCAGACCCGGCATGGCCGCGAGGTGTGCGACGACATCGACACCATCGAGGAGCGGCTCGATGGGCGCCGTGCGGAGGTCGGCCTCGTGGAACGTGAACCCTGCTGTCCGGCACAGGTCCACGAGGTTGTCTTCCTTGGACGCCCGCGGGTAGTACGGGATGAAGGCATCCACCCCCACGACCTGGTGCCCGGCCGCGATGAGCGCCTCAGAAAGGTGCGAGCCGATGAACCCGGCCGCCCCCGTGACCATCACGCGCACAGGTCAGCGCCTCACTGCGGCGCGACTTGGTGGCGGTCTGAACGGCACGAGGACCTCCGGCGGCTGGCGAGCGGACTCAACATACGCGAGCACCGTTTCGGCGGACAACCGCTCGGCGTCCCGAGGGGCGTCGGGAGCGCAGATTCTGGTGCAGGCTGGCATCGCATGCGCGCGGGCGTCACTCGCCTCCGTCGAGGATGTCGATGGCGTCGACCGCCACGATGGCGCGCCCGGGTGTGCCGACGACACGGAGCCGGATCGAATGGTCGCCATCACGGGCCCACGACCGCTCGTAGACGACGACGGAACCGACGAAATCCGCCGCGCCGAGATCGATCCGGCCGACGGTCGCACCATCGACGATCACGTCGACCTGACCGCGGGTGGGCCCGATCGGCGCGCGGACGGCCACGGCTCGGCCGCGGAACCGCAGCGTCAGGGTCGCCCCACGTCGTGTCGAGTACCGGACGCGGCCGTCGGAGTAGGCGTCGGACGAGGCGGTCGACCACGATCCGGCCAGGCGGACGGCGCGGTTGCCGTCCTGGAAGCGGCGGAGCCTGACCGACAGGCCCTCGTTCCACGCCCCGGCTCCTGCTCCCTCGGTGACGCCGCGAAGCCGGAACCGATGACGGTGGCCGGGGGGAGGCTCAGGTCCACCCGTCGACCCGACCCGTCGGCGACCTCGCGGTAGCGACCGTCGTCGACGGCCGCCTGGAGTCGATACGTGAGGGCCGATTTGTCACCCTCGGCCCGCACGCCGCGGCCCCACGAGACCCGGACGAGCGCCCGGTCCGGGCGAACCTGGCCACGCAGGAACTCGATGTCCGGCGGTGCCACGCGCGGTCCCGGTCGTGGCGTCGGCCTGGCGGACGGGGCGGGCGTGGGGCTCGGGGTGGGCACCGGCGTCGGGGCGGGCGTCGGTGCGGGTGTGGGCCGAGGACCCGACGCAGCGGGCGTCGCCACGTCGGTCCCGGTCGGGCTCGCCGACGCCATGGCCGTCGTGGCGGCCGGCTGGAACAGGGCCGACCACCTGAGCGCGGCCAGATCGCCCCCGTTGCTCGCGCGGTATTCGTCACGCAGCGGGAGGAATCGCCGCTCCGGCCACAGGCCGTACGCGAGCTCCCAGAGCGGGCCGGCTGGTGGGCGACTCGCTTCGGTCGCGCCGGGCCAGGCGCTGGGGTCGCCCCAATGGATCGCCAGGTGCTCGACGGCCATGCGCACGGTGGCGCCGGTGGCGCCAGGCTCGTTCAGGATGTCGCGCCCGTTGTGGCGCGCGATCCGTGCCGCGAGCAGCCGATACGTCAGGGCTTCCTGCGTGGCGCTCCTCGGCGCTGGTTCGTCCGGGTCAAGTCGCAGCCGGCCGTCGGCCAGCAGGAGGTCGAGCCGATCCCGCCACTCCTCGATCGCGGTCCCCAGCCCGGCCCCGTCCTCGAGGTAGGCGCTCACGGCCACGCGAGCCAGCACGGCGGCATCGCCGCGCATGTCGTTCGATCCGGACGGGTCCGGGCGCATGTCGCGCAACCATGCCGCGAACTGGTCCGCCTCCTCGGTCGTCAGGGTCGAGGAGCCGCGGATGAGGTCCGCCGCGAAGACGAACGCCGGCAGGTCGCGTGCGACGCGCCACAGCCGATCGCACGTCGTGGGGCTGCAGCCCGGATCGAGCGCCGCCCCCGTCGCCCAGGCGTCCAGGTAGGTCGCCGTCCCGCGCAGGTGCCGCGGGTCGCCTTCGAGCACGGCCGACACCGCCAGGGCGAGGACGGCCTTGCCGTCGTCGCGGAGGTCACCCACCGCCTCGGGGAGCGGGCCCGGGCGCGGATCGCGCTGCAGCGCGCGCCGGGCCTGTGCCCGGACATCCTCCATCAGGGACTCGTAGGGCTGGGTCCCGATCCGGCCGAGCAGGCCGTTGGCAGTCAGGTCGTTGACGTCGATGAGCGTGGCTCGAGCGACGGGCGGTGGCGCGCTCGCGGCCGGCCTGGGTGCGGGCGCGACCGCGACGACCAGGGCCACGGTGACCAGGGCGAGGGCACCGGCGCCAGCCAGCACCACGAGCATGGATCGGTGACGCCGGATGAGCCCCACGGGCGCACGGCCACTCATCGCAGCAGACCGTCAGGCATCGGCATCGTGGGCGCGATGAGTCGCCCTCCTCGAGCTCGCGGGTTCCACGGCGCCCGTCGGTGCGGCCCGTCGGTGCGGCACGTCGGCGTCCATGGATGAGTCGCGCATTGTATCGTGCAGTCCCTCCCGACCGATCAGCGCGCCCCGGGCGACCGCGGGACGACCTGGAGCGTCATGCCGCATCCCGATGCCTCGATCCCACGAGCATGAGTGACGAAGGCGACCTCGCCACCCCGACCGGTTCGATCCCGACCGCGAGCGTCCCCGAGCCCGCCGATCTGAGCGCCTCCAGCCGCCACGTCCGAGGCTCCAGCCTGCTGCTGCTCGGCCGGATCATCGCGATGGCGACGAACTTCGTGGTCCAGGTGCTCATCGTCCGGTACCTCTCCACCACGGCGTTCGGGGCATTCGCCTATGCGCTGTCGCTGGTGACACTCGGCGAGACGCTGGTGACGCTCGGCGTCCATCGCGCGGTCGCGCGCTTCCTGCCCATCTACCAGGCGCGGGAGGAGTGGCCGAAGCTGTTCGGGACGATCGCACTGGTCGTCGGAACGATCGTGTCGCTCGGTCTCGTCCTCATCGTCCTCGTGGTGGGCCTGGCGGGGACCGTCGGTCCGTCACTGGTCGACGACGAACTCGCGGTGTCGCTCCTCGTGATCCTCGTGGTGCTGGCTCCGATCCAGGCCGCCGACACGATGTTCGCGAACACCCTCGCCGTGTTCGCCAGCCCTCGGGCGATCTTCGTCCGGCGGTTCGTGCTGTCGCCGGTGCTGCGCCTGGTCGTGGTCGGCCTGCTCGTCTTCGGACGGTTCGACGTCCAGTTCCTGGCGATCGGGTACGTGGTCACCGGAGCCATCGGTGTCGCCGTCTACGCCTACCTGCTGATCCGGGTCCTCTCGCAGCAGGGGCTCCTCCGGCACCTCGATGTCCGTCGCCTGCAGCTGCCGGCCCGCGAGATGTTCACCTACTCGATCCCACTGCTCAGCACGGACCTCGTCTTCCTGCTCATGAACACCACCGACGCCGTGCTGCTGGGTGCCTACCACGGCGTCGACGAGGTCGGCGCCTGGCGGGTCGTGCAGCCGCTCGGCGGCCTCAACCAGCTGGTGCTGTCCAGCTTCGCGCTCCTGTTCGTGCCGGCGGCGTCGCGCCTGTTCGTCCGCGGCGCGATCGGGGAGATGCGCGGCCTGTACTGGCAGACGGCGATCTGGATGGCGGTCTCGACGTTCCCGATCTTCCTGGTCACGTTCGCCCTCGCGGAGCCCGTGACCGTGGCGCTCTACGAAGAGCGCTACGCGTCGGCCGGGATCTATCTGAGCCTGCTGGCCATCGGGCGGTACGTGGACGTCGTGCTGGGCTTCAACGGGCTGACGCTGAGCGTGTTCGGGAACGTCCGGGTCCTCGTCGCCGTGAACCTGTTCGCCGCTGCGGCCAACCTTGGCCTGAATCTGCTCCTCATCCCCCGCTTCGGCGCCCTCGGGGCGGCCGTCGGCACGGCCTCGACCCTCGTGCTCTACAACATCGCCAAGCAGGTGGCGCTGGCACGGTCGACGGCGTTGCCGGCGTTCGAACCGCGCTACCTGCGGGTGTACGTGGTCATCGTGCTCGCCAGCGTCGCGTGCTACGCGTTCCAGACGATCGTCCGGCCTCCCCTCCCGATCGGCCTGCTGGTCGCGGCCGGCTGCTCGCTCGTCGTCCTGCTTGTGAGCCGCGACCAGCTGCGGATGGCCGAGACCTTCCCGGAGCTCATGCGCCTGCCATTCGCGCGGCTCCTGGTGGGCAACGGCCATCGGGACGAACCCCCAGCGTGAAATAGACTCACGACATGTGGCGGCGCCGGGGGAACCTCCCCATCCTGTTCCTCGCAGCGGTCCTCGTCGCCGTCGGCGTCACGACGTCATCGGACACGCCACTCGCGCCCATCGCCAGCCCGTCGCCCTCTCCGACGCCCCCGCCGGTCCCGGCCGTGGACGGTCTGTGGCGGTCACGCGCGGACCTCGCGGCCCTGGCGACGAGCGGCCCCGCCTGGACCGCGCTCGTGGCCGCGGCGGACGAGGGGCCGGGCGCTCCCGTCGACGTCAGCGACCAGGAAAGCCGGCACACGACGCGGACGTTCGCCACAGCCCTCGTCGCGGCTCGTGTCGGCGGCGCATACGTCGACGAGGTGCGGGATGCGATCGACGGCGTGATTGGCACGGAATTCGGCGACGACGGCGGGCATGGTCCGGCGAACCGGGCGCTGGCCTGGGGTCGCAACGTCGGGGCGTACGTCCTCGCGGCCGACCTGATCGGCCTCGCCCGCGTCGACCCGGCGCTCGACACGCGGTTCCGTGCCTGGCTGCGGACGATGCTGACTGTCTCGAGCGTCGAGGGCGCCGCGGATCTCTACTCGATTCCGGGGGGCGACTCGACCGATCCCGGGAACTGGGGGGCGTGGAGCGGCGCATCGCACACAGCGATCGCCGCGTACCTCCGCGATCCGGCCCAGCTCGAGCTGGCTCGCCGGTCGCTGGAGCGATTCCTCACGACGGGCGAAGGGTTCCACTACCGCGAGACATGGGCGATCTCACGCGACGAGCGAGGCTGGTCGACGGCTGCCGATCGAAGCGGGCCCATCCCGCCCGTCAACCCGCCCGGTGCGAGGATCGATGGGCACGACGTCGACGGCGTTCTCGTCGCCGACATGCGCCGCGGCAGCCAGCGCTTCGAGTGGCCGCCCGATCCGACCACCTATCCCCGGGAGGCCCTGTCGGGGCGCGTCATCCAAGCCGAGCTCCTCGATCGCCTCGGCATGGATCCCTTCTCCTGGGGCGACGAGGGACTGCGGCGAGCCGCCGACCGACTCGTGGCGCTGGAGGCCGAGACGGGCGACGACTGGTACGAGGCCGAGCAGGCGCCGATGTGGATCCTTCGGGGTCACTACCAGGACGCCGGGTTCGAGGCCGAGGGCCCGGTCGTCGGTCGGATGATCGCCGGAACCGACTGGACACACGCCGGCTCGCCCTAGCCAGGGGCTGCGTCGCGAGTCGTGGCGCGCTTCTCTGGTGCGTGCGCGCACCGCCCCCGAGCACCCTCCGAACGCACCTAACTGGTACTAGGGGTACTATCGTCACCTTCAAGTGGGGGAGGCACTTATCAGCATGTATGGTCGGCGGACGCCCAAGTTGCCTACGCGCCCGCGCGCTGAGCGCCGCCTGGTGCCCTTGGTCGTGCTGTCCGTCGCCCTCCTGGCGGGCAGCCTTCCCGCCGCCGTCCCCGTCTTCGCGGCGACCCACACGTTCACGTCGACCGCCGACTCGCACACCCAGTCCTCGAGTGTCTCCGGCAACTACGGCACGCAGGCGACCATGCGTGTGCGGGGCGGGACGACGATCAATCGCTCCTACGTCCGCTTCAACGTCAGTGGCCTGGACGGAGCGGTGTCGTCCGCGAAGCTCCGGTTGCACGTCGCGGATGCCTCGCCACAGGGCGGCACCGTCCACCGGACGGCGGGCGGATGGGCGGAGGACGTCATCAATTGGAGCAATGCTCCTGCGCTCGACAGCACCGTCCTGGCAACGGCCGGCAACGTCGTCGCCGGCACGTGGATCGAGCTCGACGTCACGAGTGCCGTCACGGGTAACGGCGAGGTCAACCTCGGGATCCAGTCGACGAACTCGAACAGCACGCTCTACTCCACGAAAGAGTCGACGATCGCGAACGCCATCCCGACCTTGATCGTCACGACGGGCGGCCCGGGGCCGACCCCGACGCCCACGCCGACGCCCACGCCCACTCCCACTCCGACCCCGACCCCGACGCCCACGCCGACGCCCACGCCCACTCCCACTCCGACCCCGACACCCACGCCGACACCCACGCCCACGCCGACGCCGACCCCCACGCCGACGCCGACCCCGACCCCCACGCCGACGCCGACCCCGACCCCCACGCCGACGCCGACGCCGACCCCCACGCCCCCGAGCGGGCCCCTGACCTACCCCGTCGTCGCCGATTCGCAGGTCAAGTCCACGAGCCCGACCGGAAACTACGGATCGCTGAACTCGGTGCGCCTGCGCTTCACCGCCACGGAGATCTACCGGACGTACCTGAAGTTCGACGTCGCCGGGCTGACCGCGCCGCCGACCAGTGCGCGCGTCCGGCTGTTCGTGGCCGACGGTGGACCGGACGGCGGACGCATCCACTCCGTGGCGAACAGCTGGACGGAGCCGACGATCAACTGGAACAACGCGCCGGCGATCGGCGGCACGCAGCTGTCGCAGGTCGGAGCGGTCGTGACCGGGACGTTCATCGAATTCGATGTCACCGCGGCCGTGACCGGCAACGGCACGTTCAGCTTCGGCATCCTGAATTCCGCGTCGGACAGCGTGCTGTTCTCGAGCAAGGAGGGCGCGAGCCCGCCACAGCTGATCGTGGTCGGGGCGGCGACGCCGACGCCGACACCGACGCCCACACCCACGCCGACGCCCACGCCCACGCCCACGCCCACACCCACGCCCACGCCCACACCCACGCCGACGCCCACACCCACGCCGACGCCCACACCCACGCCGACGCCCACACCCACGCCGACGCCCACACCCACGCCGACGCCGCACACCCACGCCGACGCCCACGCCCACGCCGACGCCCACACCCACGCCCACACCCACGCCGACGCCCACACCCACGCCCACGCCCACGCCGACGCCCACGCCGACGCCGACGCCGGAGCCGACACCCGAGCCCACGCCGGAGCCGACACCCGAGCCCACGCCGGAGCCGACACCCGAGCCCACGCCGGAGCCGACACCCGAGCCGACGCCGACCCCGACGCCCACGCCGACGCCGACCCCCACGCCGACGCCGACCCCGACCCCCACGCCGACGCCGACTCCGACCCCCACGCCGACGCCGACGCCGACCCCCACGCCCCCGAGCGGGCCCCTGACCTACCCCGTCGTCGCCGATGCGCAGGTCAAGTCCACGAGCCCGACCGGAAACTACGGATCGCTGAACTCGGTGCGCCTGCGCTTCACCGCCACGGAGATCTACCGGACGTACCTGAAGTTCGACGTCGCCGGGCTGACCGCGCCGCCGACCAGTGCGCGCGTCCGGCTGTTCGTGGCCGACGGTGGACCGGACGGCGGACGCATCCACTCCGTGGCGAACAGCTGGACGGAGCCGACGATCAACTGGAACAACGCGCCGGCGATCGGCGGCACGCAGCTGTCGCAGGTCGGAGCGGTCGTGACCGGGACGTTCATCGAATTCGATGTCACCGCGGCCGTGACCGGCAACGGCACGTTCAGCTTCGGCATCCTGAATTCCGCGTCGGACAGCGTGCTGTTCTCGAGCAAGGAGGGCGCGAGCCCGCCACAGCTGATCCTGAACGGGGCGACAGGAGAGCCCGCGCCCGTGGCGAGCTTCAGCGGCACGCCGACCAGTGGCTCGGTCCCTCTGACGGTCCAGTTCACGGACGCCTCGACCGGCGGCACGCCGACGGCCTGGGCCTGGGACTTCCAGGACGACGGCATCGTCGACTCCGCCCTCCAGAACCCGTCATTCACCTACGCGGCACAGGGCACGTATTCGGTCCGGCTGACGGTCTCGAACCCGGCGGGCAGCAACTCGCTCCTGCGAACGTCGTACATCACCGTCGGGGCTCCAACCGGCAGCACGGTGACCTTCGTCGGGGCCGGTGACATCGCCGAGTGCGGGCCGTCGAGGATCTTCGACGAGGCGACGGCAGCGCTGATCGACGACATCCCTGGCCAGGTCTACACGCTGGGTGACAACGTGTACGAGACCGGGACTGCGGCCGAGTTCGCAAACTGCTACGAGCCGACGTGGGGCCGGCACAAGGCCCGGACCCGGCCATCGGTCGGCAATCACGAGTACGACTTGATTGAGCGTCCGGCGCCGTACTACGCCTACTTCGGGGCCTCTGCCGGCGATAACGACAAGGGCTACTACAGCTACGACCTGGGCGACTGGCACATCGTCGTCCTGAACAGCGAGTGCGGCGAGGTCGGTGGTTGTCGAGGCAGGGTCCGCCCAGGAAACGTGGCTGCGCGCCGACCTCGCGGCCAACAACGACACGTGCACCCTCGCCTACTGGCACCATCCCCGCTTCTCATCGGCCGGGCAGACGACCTCGAACACGCTTGGCGCTGTGGAACGCGCTGTACGCCGAAGGCGCGGAGCTCATCCTCAACGGCCATGCGCACGTCTACGAACGGTTCGCGCCGCAGTCGCCGACCGCGGTCGCGGATCCGAATGGGATTCGCCAGTTCATCGTCGGGACGGGCGGCAGGAGCCTGTCTAACCACGGGGCCGCGGTCGCCAACAGCCAGGTCCGCAACGACGCGACGTACGGTGTCCTCCAGCTGACCCTGAGCGCGACGAGCTACTCGTGGCAGTTCGTTCCCGATCGCCGGGCAGACGTTCACGGACACGGGCAGCGCGAACTGCCACTGAGGCTCGCGCCGCCGACGGGTCAGTCGGGAGGCGTTCGCGCGACGACGAGGTCGTCCAAGCTCGATCGATGGACGCTGCGCGCCCGCGGCGCCCCGGAAGCAGACCTGGTCGACCGATGTCGTCCGGCCCGGGAACGCGACGCCCCGCTGCCGTAGGACGGTCGCGCCCCCATCGTCGTCGATCGCCAGCGCCATCGTGCGGGTCGAGAGGTCGATGTCGATCGTCACCGCGTACCAGGCGTCCGCCAGCCAGCGCGCCGGAGTGACCACGGCTCTGTCGGCCGTCGAAGTAGCTGAACGTCCCACGCGAGTCGAACCGGACCTCGGCCGCGTCGCCACCGTCCCCGCGCACGAGGGCGAGCACGGGCTCCGAGCGTCCGTCGCCGCGCGAGCGCACGTCGAAGGTAAGGCGAGCGTGGCCGGCCTTGACCTCGGCGTAACTGCGGCAGACCCTGGGCGCCGGCCCATCCGAGACCGCGATGACCTGGGCCACCCCGCCCCGGCTGCCACGGATCCTGACGGTCGCGGCGCCCTCATCGAGCGCCCGACCGCTCCACCCGGCGGGGAGCCGCTCGCGATCCCGCCAATTGTCGAACGTGTCGTTGACGAGCACCTCCGGCCGTCCGGCGGGCACGGGCGGGAGCGACGGGATCGGCACGGACTCGCCGGTCTTGAGCACGCCGTGGAGATACCGCGCGGTCGTGTTGTCGGACGCGATGACGAGCAACCCGCTCTCGAACGTCAGCGACTGCTTCGTCGAGCTCGCATTGCTGATCTTTGGATCCTCGGCGTTGCTGATGAGCAGGGAGCCCTGACCGGTCTCGAACGACACGTCGTCCAGCGAGCTGCGCTTGTAGTAGATCGAGCCGCCGCCGAACGGCGCCGACGCGATGACGTACACCTCGCGGCGCTGCTCGTCGATGAGGACGATCGGCCTGGTGTGCCGGTCCTTGATCCTGGCGACGACGTTCTCGCGCCAGACACCCTCACGATCGCGGACGGCGAGGATGATCTGCGGCGAGAGCGGATTGGGGTTGGGGAGCTGATCGAGCGACGTCTTGAGCGCTGCATACACGCGACCGTCCGCGTCGGCCTTGATGTTGACGTGGTCGTCGGGCTGCTTCTCCCCCCGCGAGACGACCTCGACCGGGCTCCATGCGTCATTCGGGTCGCCATCGCGGTGGACCGAGAACAGCACCCGGTCCTCGTTCTGGTTGCTCCACATCAGCCCCATCGAATCGCCGAAGCTCACCACCGAAGCGATGTCGTCGTCGGAAACGGCGGTGCCTTCGACGCTCGGCGTGAACGCCGGACCCCAGTGATGATCGTCCCCTTCGGACGCTCGGACCCACACTCGCCGCCCGAGGGTGAACGCGATCCACAGGCGGTCCGTCCCGTCACGCGCCAGGACGACCGATTCCATCCCTGTCTCGCTCAGCCTGATCGGAAAATCGGGATCCAGGCGGTAGAGGCCGTCGCGGAAGGTGAACCGGGTGACGCGGACCGCGTCGGTGGCTCGATCGCGCGTGCCGGCCGTGGCGACGTACAGCTTGTCGTCGACCGAAAGGGCGTCGGCCCGCGCGCTCGGTCGTTCGTCGACGAGGGTGCCGGTGTCGACCCAGGCCGAACGGGACGGATCCAGCTGGTAGATGTGCAGCTCGTCCGAATCCGGCTCGTGCAGCATTCCCCACCAGGCGCCGTGCGCGTACCACAGCTTCGACTGCGACTTGCTGGCGGTCGGCGAGTCGACGACACCGGCGTCGAACTGGAAATCGCGATACGTCAACGCATCGGGCAGCCGCGGCCGCTCCACTGGCGGCGACAGCGTACGGCCCGGGGCGCGCGACGCCGACGGCGTGGGCGTCTCGATCCGGAGCAGCACGACGGCGACGACCGACACGAGCGCGACCGCGGCCAGCACCACCAGGCGCGCGCGGACGCTCACGGCGGTCCCCCAGACGGGGGCCGTTCGCCGATGGGGGCTCCGGGGGCCGCCGGTATCATCGCGGGATGCAACGGTTGGAGATCGCGGCCATCGTCTTCCTGGTCGTCGCCGCGGTCGTCTTCATCGCCTCAAGACGGGTCGGGCGCGGTACGGATCACGGGCCCGCGACACGGGCCATGATCGGATCGGTGATCGGGCTGCTGGGTGCTGTCGTGATCCTTGCCCCCCAGGTCGATGTCGTGCCCGACTGGTGGCAAGGTCCCATCGAGCCCATCCTCATCGGTGGCGTCACGCTGCTCCTGCTGCTCGGCTCCGTCTATCGGATGGTTCGCTGATGCTACCGGAAGCAGTCTTGTGGGCCTCGGCGCGACCCTGCTCCCCGCCCCCTCGTTCATCGACCGCAGCGTAAGGCGCTACTGTTCACGCCGCCATCAAGCGCATCGCAACCGCTCGTCCAGGGGGAACCGCACATGACCGATGCCACGCTCGAGAAACGTCCGGGGGATTCGGACACCGAGGTCCGCCAGACGGTCGACTTCGACCTGCACGGCCTCGCGCGGATCCGGCTCATCGAGGCGACGACGAAGGACATCCGGACGGTCGCCCGCCAGGTCGGGCCGATCCAGGCCCCGGTCACGGGCGAGGCCGACATCACGATCCGGTTCGTCGACGACGTCCCCGTCAACGGGACCCTGCGCGTGGTCGGGTTGGACCAGGGCGGCTACACGGACGATTCGTTCCTCGTGCTGCGCAGCAAGCACAAGGCGCAGGGTCGCGTGCGGGTCCCGCTCGACGAGGTCGGCGGGCGGTTCGAGATCCTCTGCGAGCGTGGCGCCGCCGCGGTGCCGCAGCTGATCCCGATCCTCAACCTGACCGTGCTCGCGCACGGCGCGCTGCCGCTCCATTCCTCGGCGTTCGTCATCGACGGCATCGGTGTCGCCGCGTGCGGGTGGTCCAAGGGCGGCAAGACCGAGACGCTCCTGTCGTTCATGCGCCAGGGGGCCCAGTACGTCGGGGACGAATGGGTCTACGTGACGGCGGACGGGAAGTGGCTCCATGGCATCCCCGAGCCGATCCGGCTGTGGGACTGGCACCTTGCCCAGATCCCCGAGTACCGCGGGCACGTGTCGCGCAAGGACCGGATGAAGCTGTCGACCATCGGGGCAGTCGCGTCCGTCCATCGCGGCCTGCCGAGGAACGCGCGCCGGCGGGTGCCGGGCGTCCATGCCTTCGACCGCGTGATGACGCTGCTCGAGGGCCAGCGCCACGTCGACCCGCCCGCCGAGCAGCTGTTCGGTCGTGATCGATGGGTCGAGAAGGCGCCCTTCGACCGCCTGGTGTTCCTCGGGAACGCGAAGATCGATGGCATCCGGGTCGAGCCCGTCGATCCGCTGGACGTCGCCGAACGGATGACCTTCTCGCACGTCCATCACCGCCTGGGCTTCCTCGACTACTACTGGCAATACCGGTTCGCCTTCCCGGATCGCCCGAATCGGCTCGTCGACGAGATCGAGAGCATCGAGCGCGGGCTGCTGCGCCAACTGTTCGCGGGCAAGACGGCGATAGAGGTCCTCCACCCGCATCCGGTCGACATCCCCGACCTGTTCGACGCGATCCGACCCCACCTCGGCTGACGCCGATGGGCGTGGCGGTCGGTCCCCCGGGGCGGCTCGAGGCGATCCGCAGGGTCGACTGGCGGTTCCTGCTGCCGGAGTCGGCGCTCGGCACGGTCCTCGTTGTCGAACCGGCCGAGCCGGGCCTGCTCGCCGCGCTCGGGCTGGTGGCCCGAAGCGTCACGACGACCGGCGATGAGGGCGCGCCCGCTCGACCCGACCTCGTCGTGGCCATCGGCCCGGACGACCGTGCGCTTCGCGCCGGGATCGGGCAGGTGCCGCACGGTGGCTGGCTCTATGTCGGTTCGGGCGCCGTGCGGGCCGGTCGCGCCAGGGGGGCCGGGCGGGCCGGGCGGGCCGGGCGGCGAGTGTCGCTGCGACGGGCCGCCCGGGCCGCCGAGGACGGCGGGCTCGTTGACATCCGCCGGTCGTGGCACTGGCCCACTGAGCCGTCCGCCCTGGAGATCGCGCCCCTCGACGATGTCCGCGCGATCCGGCTCGCCCTCGACCGGCGGCGCAGCGATCGGGCGGCGCGGCTGAAGGCCGGGATCGCGATGATCGCGCGCGGGGTCGGGGTGCTGGACGCGATCGTGCCCGGCTGGAGCGTGGTCGCCCGCCGGCCGGCCGGTGGCGGGCGCGACGAGGAATCCGCCCGCGCCATGATCGATCCGGTCCGCGCGAACCTTCCTGGCGCATCGGCGGCTGGGGTCGTGCTCCTGACGCCGCGCTTCCGGGCATCGCGCCACGTCATCGGGCTGGCCCTCCGACCCGATGGCGACGGGCTCGCCGCCGTGGTCAAGTTGCCGCGACTCCCCGACGACGATGGTGGGATCCGGCGCGAGGGTGCCGCGCTATGGCAGGCGGCCGCAGAAGGTGTGCGCGGCGTGCCGGCGGTCATCGCGCTGTCCGGCCCGCCCGGGCCGGTCCTTGTCGAGTCGGCGCTCGACGGCGTCGTCATCGGTGCCCGCGAGGTCCGGGCCGGGCCGGCGCAACTCCTCGATGAGGTCGAGGCGTGGACGCGCACGCTGGCCGGAGGGCCGGATCGTCGCCGCGTGCCGTTCCGGGCGCTGTATGCCCCCGCGCTCGAACGGATCGCGGCCGCGGGCGGCGCCGATGCGTCGATCGGAAGCCTGCTGACCCGCACGGCCGCAGTCCTCGACACCATCGGTGACGTCGCCCTCCCGCCGGTCCTCGAGCATGGCGACCTGGCCCCGCCGAACCTCCTGCGACTCGCCGCCGGTGGTCTGGGCGCTGTGGACTGGGAGGTGGCCGATATCGATGGGCTCCCCCTGGGCGACCTGTTGTTCTTCGCCGCGTTCACCGCGAGCAGTCTTGCGGCCGGCGCCGACGACGCTGCCCAGGCCGCCTCGCTCACCCTGGCCGAGCCAGCCGTCGCACGACAGGCCGCCTTCCTGGGCATCGACGCGTCGCTCGTCCCCGCGCTGACCCTGGCCATGTGGGCTCGCTGGGCCGATCGGCAGCTGGAACGCTTCACGGATGCCTCGACGCCGCTCGGGGAGCGGCTCCCGGCCCGCCACGTTCGGTCGTGGGACGCCGCGATCGGCCGGCTGGAGGGCGGCGGCTGAGGCCGCGACCGGGGCCGGGTGACCGCGGTTGGGTACCATGCCGAGACCCACGACCCCCGAAACGAGTGCGAATGCGCGTCCTGTACCTGACCAACGGCTTCCCGTATCCACTGACGAGCGGCTACCTGCGGCACTTCCACCTCATCCGCGAGTTGGCGGCCGACCACCAGATCACGCTGCTGTCGCTGGCCGGTGGCGGCTACCGCATCGAGGACGCCGAGGCGCTGCGGCCCTTGGTCGAGCGGGTCGAGGCCTTCACCCACGAGCGGGGCTCGCCGATCGGCAAGGTCACCCGTCGGTTGCGGGCGTTCGGCGGCGGCGCCGAGACCCCGGCGGTGACGGCGATGGCCGCGAGGGCCGCGGAGCTGCACGCGGACCGGCCGTTCGACGTGGTCGTGCACAGCGGCAAGTCGACGCACCCCGTTCTGGACCGGCTCCCGGGGCTCCCCGTGGCCGCCGACCTGTGCGACGCGACCTCGAGCCGCCTGGCGGGCGCGATCCAGTTCGCTCGACCAGCGCGTCGGCCGGTCCTCTGGCTCGACCTGCAGGCGATGCGCCGGATCGAGGCGCGCATCGTGCGTCGCGCCGCGCACGTGATGTTCGCGTCGGAGCGGGATCGACAGCTGATCATGGGGACGGCCCGCACGCCCGAGGCATCCATCGTCCCCAACGGCGTGGACCTCGACTTCTGGACACGGACGAGCCCGACGCTGGGCCGCGACCGGATCGTCTTCACCGGGGCGATGCACTACCCGCCGAACGTCGATGCCGCACTGGTCCTCGCCGAGGACGTGCTGCCCCTGGTCCGGCGTCGGATCCCCGAGGCAGCGCTCGACATCGTCGGCCGCGATCCTGCCCCTGCCCTCCTCGCGATCGCCGGTCGACCGGGTGTCCGGGTCACGGGGTTCGTCCCCGATGTGCGTCCCTACCTCGACGGTGCGTCGGTGTTCGCCGCCCCGCTGCGGTTCGGCGCCGGGATCCAGAACAAGCTCCTGGAGGCGCTCGCCATGGAGCTGCCCGTGGTCGCGTCGACGCTGGCCATCGACGGCCTGCGGGTCGGCCACGAGGCACCGCCAGCGGTCGTCGCGGATGACCCGGCCGTCATGGCCGACCGCATCGTCGAGGCGCTCGAGGCGGTCAGGCGGGACCCGGCCGCACCCCCGAATGCCGCCGGCCGCGCCTACGTCCAGGCGTCGTTTCGCTGGGAGTCGAGTGGACGGCGGCTGGCCGAGATCCTCCGCTCGGTCGCCGCGAGCACGCCGCCGGTCCCGGCCGCCACGCGGTCGGACGCGGCGACCCGCCCGTGACGCCCGGGTACCGACGGCGCACGTTCTCGGTCGCGTTGATCGGGCCCGACGGCGCCGGCAAGACGACGATCGCGCGGATGCTTCCCGAGCTCCTGCCGATGCGCACGACGTACCTGTACATGGGTGTCGCCGCGGAGTCGAGCAACAGGCTCCTTCCGACGACCCGTGTCATCGAAGCCATCAAGGCGCGGCGTCGCGCGGGCAGGACGTCGGGGGCCCAACGGGACGGCTCGGACGCCGCGTCAGATGTCGCATCCGCCGATGCCGGTGCGACGTTCCCGGCGGCGCGTCCGCGACGTCGTCGGAACCCGCTGAAGAGCGCGGCGAGAGCCGCCGGGGGAGGGCTCCGACTCGGCAATCGCCTGGCCGAGGAGTGGTACCGGCAGGCCCTCGCCTGGGGCCACCAGGCGCGCGGGGAGGTGGTGCTCTTCGATCGCCACTTCTACATCGACTATCACGCCGCCGACATCGCCGGCGAGCCGACATCCGGCCGGCGCCGCTTCCACGGCTGGATGCTGCAGCACCTGTACCCGCGCCCGGACCTGGTCGTCTACCTCGACGCGCCGGCAGATGTGCTCCTCGCTCGCAAGGGGGAAGGCACGCTCGAGTCGATCGCCCGGCGGCAGGCCGACTATCTCGCGCTCGCCGAGGAGGTCGAGCACTTCGCGGTCGTCGACGCGAACCGCCCGCTCGAGGACGTGACGTCGGACGTCATCGAGGCGATCGTCGCCTTCGCGCGACGACCGCGGAAGGGCCGCGCGCGACCCTCGTGACGCGGATCCTCGTCACGGATGCCCGGCGGGGAAGCGCGCTCGCCTTCATCCGCTCGCTCGGTCGCACCGGCCACCATGTCGTGGCGGCCGATTCCGCCAGCCCGAGCGCCGGGATGCGGTCGCGCTTCGCCGCGGCCCGCGTCCGATACCCCCCGCCACTCGACGACCCGGTCGCGGCCGGTGAGGCGCTGGTCCGGGCGGCGCACACCCACCGGATCGCGCTGATCGTCCCGATCACCGACGAGGTGATCATGAGCCTGGTCGACCGACTCGCCGACCTGCCCCCGGAGACCCAGGTGGCGATCCCCGACCGCGACGCCGCCGGCGTCGTCGGCGACAAGCGCGCGACGCTCGACCTGGCCGTCTCGCTCGGCATCCCCGTGCCCGGATCGGTGCCGGCGACATCGCACGAGGACATCCGCGCCGCCGCCGAGCAGATCGGCTTCCCGGTCGTCATCAAGCCCACGGCGTCGCGGACCCACGGCGCGGATGGGACGGTCGTCCAGCACGCCGTCACCTATGCCCGCGACCCCGAGGGTCTCGAGCTCGCGATCGTGTCGCTCGCCGATGCCAATGTCCTCGTCCAGCGGTTCTGGGAGGGCGAGGGCCAGGGCGTCGAGCTCCTGCTTGACCATGGACGCCCGCTCGCCGCGTTCCAGCACCGGCGGCTCCGCGAGGTGCCGGTGACGGGTGGTGCGAGCTCGCTGCGCGAGAGCATGGAGCTCGACCCGGGGATGCTCGACCATGCGACGAAGTTGCTCGGGGCGCTGTCCTTCCACGGGCTGGCGATGGTCGAGTTCCGGGTCGGACCGGATGGGCCCGCACTGATGGAGGTCAACGGCCGCGTCTGGGGGTCGATGCCGCTCGCGGTCGCGGCGGGGATGGACTTCCCCGCCCGTCTGGCGGCGCTCTACGCCGGCGACCGGCCGGACGAGACAACCGGTCCCCCGACGACCGACTACGCGATCGGTGTGCGGTCACGGAACCTGGAGCTCGACCTCGTCTGGATCGGGTCGGTCCTGCGCGGCTCGCGCCGACCGTCGATCGCGCCACGGCCCGGCCGTCGGGCCGCGCTGGGCGCGCTGGCGGGACTGGTGGATCCCCGGGTCCGCGACGACATCCTCTCGTGGAGGGACCCGGCCCCGGGCGCCGCCGAGCTCGTCCGCATCGTCGGCAAGATGGCAGCCAAGGCCCGGTCCTGATGGTGCGCGCCGTTCTCCGCCGCCTCGCCCGCTCCCCGCTGGCACAACCGGTCCTCGCGGCCGTGGCGACGGTGCTGGAGCCGGCCGGCCGGCGCGGCCCGAGCGAGGTGGCGATCCTGACCTATCACCGCGTGGACGAGCCCGGCGCCCGCCCCTACCTCCATCCGGGGCTCATCAGCGCCACGCCGGACGTCTTCGAGGCGCAGCTCGCGGAGCTGGCCCGCCGGGCGAACCCGATCGGGCTTGCCGACCTCCGCGCCGCGATGCGGGGAGAGCGCCGACTCCCGCCCCGGCCGGTGCTGGTCACGGTCGATGACGCCTACGAGGATTTCGCGGAGCACGCCTGGCCGCGCCTGCGCCGGCTCGGCATCCCGGCGACGCTGTTCGTGCCGACGGCCTACCCGGGCGACCCGGCCCGTCGGTTCTGGTGGGACCGGCTGTCGCACGCCCTGCGGACGAGCCCGAAGACGGCCCTCGAGGTGGATGGCGTCCGCCACGACCTGGACGACGAGCGCTCGCGGCTGGCGACGTTCGGCCGCCTGCGCACGAACGTCAAGACGTCGCCCCACGAGCGCGCCATGACGATGGTCGAGGACTGGTGCGCCACGCTGGGGCTCCCCGACGCGCCGTCCGGCATCCTCGACTGGGCGATGCTTCGCGACCTCGCGGCGGACGGCGTGACGATGGCCCCGCACTCGCGGACCCACCCGCTGCTGACGCGCGTGGATGCCGCAGCGCTCGCAGGCGAGATCGACGGGTCACGCGAGGACCTCGAGCGGGAGCTCGGCCCGGTGGCCCCGGTCTTCGCCTACCCGTCGGGCGATCACGACGACACCGTGGTGGATGCCGTCGCCGCGCTCGGGTTCGAGGCGGCATTCACGACCGAGCGCGGGCTGACCGACCTCCGGCACGCCGAACCCTTCCGGCTTCGCCGCATCAACGTCGGGGGCGGGACATCCATCGCGGCGCTTCGCCTGCAACTCATCCGTGGCGTCGGCGCACCACTCGCAGCGTTCGAACGGGACTGAAGTCCCAGACGGGCTACACTACCGACCGACTCGTCGCCGGATCGGGGCATTCCGGCGGGAACGACCTCGCACGCTTGCCCGAGCGATGCGATGGGTCGCTGGATCAGCCCACGCGCGAGGGTCCCACCGTTGGAACTGTCAGGGTATTTCGCGGTCCTCCGGCGCTGGTGGTGGACGCTCATCGTCGCGATCTGGGTCGCCGGTCTCGCGGGCTTCGTGCTCGGTTCCCAGGTGGCCCCGACCTACGAGACGCGCACCCGCCTGCTGGTCGGCCCGATCAACACCGATATCGAGACCCTGCGCGCCGCGGGCCAGCTCGTCCAGACCTATTCGGAGCTGACCACCAGCCAGCCGCTGCTCGAGTCGGTGACCCGCGAGCTGGGGCTTCCGCTGACGACCACGGAGCTGCGCAGCCGGGTTCGATCGACCGCGGATGACGTCACCCGACTGCTGACGATCCGCGTCGTCGACGAGGACCCAGAGCGGGCCGTCGCGATCGCCTCGACGCTGGGCGATGAGCTGATCCAGCTGGCCGCCGGGGGCACGACCCGGCCCGAGGGCGAGCTCATGACGGTCGACTTCCCGGAGACGCCGACTGACCCGGTCGCGCCCCAGATGTCGCTGATCGTCCTCCTGGCCGGGCTCGGCGGTCTCGTGGCGGCACTCGTCGTGATCCTGCTCGTGGAGTACCTGTCCGACTCGTTGCGCGGTCGCGAAGATCTCGAGCGCCTCATCCCGGCGCCGTTCCTCGGCGAGGCCACGTTGGAGGAGACGGCCACGGCCCGGACACACCGGCGCCTGCCCGCGGAGGGCCAATCGGCGGCGACGTATCGCCAGGCACTCGCCAAGATCGAGCGGTCGAGTGGCCGCCCGGCATCGATGCTCGCCATGTTCGGGCCCGCCGGGCAGCCGGCGGTGTCGGACGCCGTCGTCGCGCAGGCGGTGGCCATCGCGGAGGTCTCGGACCGGGTCGTGATCGTCGATATCGGGGGCGAGCTGTCGGCACGGCTCGGGTTGACCCAGGCCGCCGGGCTGCGGGACTGGCTGCTCGATCCGTCGCGCTCGCTCGACGCCCTGCACGTGCCGCTGACCCGGAACGTCTCGGTCATCCCGGCCGGTGCCGGTGGCGCCATCGAGGCCATCACCGCCTACCAGGTCCAGCGACTCAAGGAGCTGCAGTCCGACGATCAGAGCTCGTCGCTCATCTTCGCCGGTGGCTCGCTCGACACCACGCCCGCGGGCATCGTCCCGGCGGCCAGCGCGGATGCCGTGATCGTCGTCGCCGTCCGCGACCGCACCCACCGGGCGGAGCTCCGGCGGATGACCGAGACCCTGCATCTCATCGGCGCTCCGCTCGCCGGCTCGCTGCTGCTGGTGCCAGGCGACCGGGCCAGCCGCGTCCGGGCGGCCGGGGTCCAGCCGGAGGATCCCGTGACGACGGCCGGGTTCATCCGACCAGCGGTCGAACGGCCCGTCACGGTCACCTCCACGCGACGCCCCCGCCGCCCCGGCTGATCGCCGTGCGCGTCCTGGTCACTGGGGGGGCGGGCTATATCGGCTCCCATACGGCCCGTCACCTGCGGTCGCGCGGCGACGATGTCGTCGTGCTCGATTCGCTGGCGACGGGGCATCGAGCGGCAGTCGGCGACATGCCGATCGTCGTGGGGGACATCCGTGACGCCGAGCTCGTCGAGTCGATCGTGCGTGAGCGGCACATCGAGGCCGTCGTGCATTTTGCCGCGCTGAAGTCGGTCGAAGCGTCGGTGCACGACCCGTTCGGCTACTTCGACGTCAACGTCGGGGGCACCATGGCCCTGGCCCGTGCGGCGATCGCCGGCGGGGTCGAGCGGTTCGTCTTCTCGTCGTCGTGCGCCGTCTACGGGGAACCGGACCGGCTGCCCGTCGACGAGCGGTGCCGGGTGGCGCCGGAGAACCCGTACGGCCACACGAAGCTCGCGGCCGAGGGGCTCCTGACGTCCCTCGAGACGGCGTCGGGCATGCGGACCGTCGCCCTTCGATACTTCAACGCCGCCGGCGCGTCCGAGGACGGCTCCACCGGCGAGGACTGGTCCGGGGCCGTGAACCTCGTCCCCTCGGTGCTGCGCGTCGCCGCGGCGCGGGAGCCGGTCGTGCGGATCTTCGGCACGGACTTCCCGACCCCGGATGGGACCGCCATCCGCGACTACGTCCACGTGCTCGACCTGGCCGAGGCGCATGCCCGCGCCCTCGATCACCTCTCGGCCGGTGGCCCGTCGGTGACCCTGAACATCGGCACGGGCCGCGGGTCGTCGGTCCGCGAGGTGATCGCCGCCGCAGAGGCGGTCGTCGGTCATCGCATCCCGGTCGTCGAAGCCGGCCGCCGGGCAGGCGATCCACCGGCGGTCTGGGCCGATTCGCGTCTTGCCGCCGACATCATGGGCTGGACGCCTCGACGCGACCTCAAGGCGATGCTGGAAACCGCGTGGCGCTGGCATCAGGCCCATCCCGAAGGCCACGTACGGATGCGGGCCGGTGCCTGAACGCACCGCCACGCCACCCGCCGAGGGCGCGGGGCTCCGGGTCGCCTACGTCATGTCCCGGTTCCCGAAGCTGACCGAGACGTTCGTGCTGTTCGAGATGCTCGCGGTCGAGCGGGCGGGCGTCGCGATCGAGCTGTATCCGTTGCTGCGCGAGCGCACGACGACGATGCACCCCGAGGCCGCCCCGCTCGTCGCCCGCGCGCGGTACCTGCCCTTCCTGTCGTGGTCGATCGTCAAGTCCCAGCTGTGGTTCCTTCGGCATCGCCCACGCCGCTACGTCGGGACGATCGCCGCCATCGTCCGGGGCACGTGGAGCAGCCCGAACTTCCTCATCGGCGGGTTGGGCATCCTCCCCAAGGTCGCCCATGCTGCGAGGTTGATGCGAGCGCAGGGCGTCGACCACGTCCATTGCCACTTCGCCAACCACCCCGCGATGGCGGGCTACATCATCCACCGCCTCGTGGGCCTGCCGTTCAGCTTCACGGCCCATGGCTCCGACCTCCATGTCGACCGCCACATGCTCTGCGAGAAGGTCGCGGCGGCCCAGTTCGTCGTCGCGATCTCCGACGACAACCGGCGGGTCATCGAAGCGACCTGTCCCGGGGCGGGCGGACGGGTCGAGGTCATCCACTGCGGCGTCGATACGGCCGTGTTCCAGCCGGCCGATCGCCTGGAGGCCGACGCGGTCCCGGAGGCGACGGGGGACGCGCAGGATCGGCCGCTCGAGATCCTCGCGATCGGCACCCTCCACGAGGTCAAGGGCCAGTCGGTCCTGGTGGATTCGGTCCGGGTCCTGCAGGAGCGCGGCGTCGCGGCGCGGGCGCGCCTGGTCGGGGAGGGTGCCGACCGATCGATGCTCGAGGACCGGATCGCCAGCGCCGGTCTCGACGGTCGCGTCCAACTCCTTGGCACCCGGACCCGGGACCAGATCGTCGAGCTCCTCGGGTCGACCGACGTCCTCGTCGCTCCCAGCGTGCCGACGAAGGCGGGCAAGCGGGAAGGTATCCCGGTCGTCCTGATGGAGGCCATGGCCAGCGGCGTGCCGGTGGTGGCGAGCCGGCTCTCCGGCATCCCCGAGATCGTCCACGACGGCGAGAACGGTCGGCTGTTCCCGCCGGGTGATCCCGGCGCGCTCGCCGATGCGCTCACGGACCTTGCCGGCGACCGGGCCCTGCGCGAGCGGCTCGGGCGGGCAGCCCGCGAGACGGTGCTGCGCGACTTCGACGTCGACGTGAACGCGCGGCGGCTCATCCAGACCATCCGGGCCGCCGCATGAGGCGGATCGCGTTCTGGCTCCTCAACGGGATCGTCGCGTGGACCTACGTCGGGTTCCCGCTCCTCGTCCTGGCCCGCGGGCGCTGGAGCCGTCGAGCCATCGACGCGGCCGACATCACACCGCGGCTCACCATCGTGATCGCGGCGCACAACGAGGCCCACGCGATCGGCGAGCGGGTCACGAACCTGCTCGGCCTCGACTACCCGCCCGAACTGGTCGAGATCATCGTGGCCTCGGACGGTTCCACCGACGCGACGGTCGCGGTGGCCTCGGGAGCGGGGGCGGGCCGCGTGCGTGTCCTCGACCTCGAGCGCGTCGGCAAGGCCGCCGCCCTCAACGCCGCGGTGGCCGAGGCCACGGGCGAGATCCTCGTCTTCTCGGATGCCAACAGCGAGTTCGCGACCGATGCGCTCCGCCGTCTCGTGCGGCCCTTCGCCGATCCCGCGGTCGGTGGCGTCGCCGGCGACCAGCGCTACCGGTCCGACGACGGCGACGCGGCCCGCGGCGCCGGCGAGCGCCAGTACTGGGACATCGATCGGTGGCTGAAGCGCGCGGAGAGTGCCTCGGGTAGCGTCATCTCGGCGACCGGGGCGATCTACGCGATCCGCCGGGAGCTGTTCGAGGAGGTCGCGACGGGCGCGACCGACGACTTCATCACGTCCACGGCGGTCGTGGCCCAGGGGCGGCGCCTTGTGTTCGCGGACGACGCCATCGCGTATGAACCCGTTGCCCGCGACGAGCGTGCGGAGTTCGGCCGCAAGGTCCGGATCATGACGAGGGGCCTGCAGGGTGTCCTGATGCGGCGGGCGCTCCTCGATCCGCGACGCTCGGGCTTCTACGCCGTCCAGCTCGCGACGCACAAGCTCCTGCGCCGGCTCGTGGCGTTCCCGCTGCTCGCGCTGGCCGTGCTGACGCCGACGCTCTGGAACGCCGGACCGATCTACCGGCTGGCCGCCGTCGCGCAGGGCGCTGCCTACGGCCTGGCCGCCATGGGGCTGCTGCTGGCCGACCGGCCGATCGGGCGGCACAAGTCGCTGGCCATCCCGGCGTTCTTCGTCACGGCCAACGTCGCGGCCATGCACGCGGTCGCCAATCTCGTTCGTGGCCGGCGGATCGACCGGTGGGACCCGATGGCGTCCCGTTCCCAGGCCGCCACGCCGGCGACGCCGGCGACCGGGCCCGAGGCTGGCACACGGCTGGAGGGCCCCGCGGTCGGTGGCCCGCGCCTCTCGATCGTGGTCCCGGTCAACGCCCAGGGCGACCTCGACAACGTCCATGCCCTGCTCGACGATCTCGACGCGTACCGCGGGCCGAACGGGCTCGAGACGATCCTCGTGGTCAACAACTTCCCACCCGGATCGCCGCCCGCGGAAGCCCAGGCCGACCTGGAACGCCGCGGGGCGCGCGTCCTGACGTATCCCAGCCTGCGCAAGCCCGGAGAAGCCATCGGGTTCACCGCTCGGATCCCCGGCGCTCGGGCGGCGACGAGCCCGTGGATCGTCTCGTTCGACGCGGACTGCCGAGTCCCGGACGCGACCAGCCTCCTCGACTGGTACGTGCGCGCCTTCACGTCGGGCGCGGGCGGGGCCTATTCGCCCGTCGGGTACCGCGACCTGCGACCCGGCCTCTCGATCCGGGCCCGCATCGCCGCGCACCACGGAGCTCGCTGGATGAAGCGGAACGTCCTCGGGATCCCGACCATCCGGGGCAGCAACTACGGGATCCACCGCGACGTGCTGCTCGAGCTGTACGACGGGGGCCTGCTCGCGGACGACATGAACGTCGGACCAGCACTACGTCACACGGGCCTGGACGTCGCATACTCAGGCGATCGACGGCATGTCGTGCTGACCAGCGGCCGCATGTTCCGCGGCGGGTGGCGGAAGCTGGCCCGCTATCTTGGGTATCGGTGGCGGTACAACCGCCGGGTCCTGCCCGTCCGGACGGACGCCGCTCGGTACACCGGCCGGGTCCGCGACCGCGACCGAACCTTCATCGACAACGAGCTGCAATGACCACACCGCAACAGCGAGCGCAGGCCAGCTTGGGGACCCTCGTCGAACGTGGCGGACCCGTCGTCACGAGCGACCGCGGTCGTGACAACGTCACCTCGGTGTTGATCGTCGCGGTCGCCCTCATCGTGGCCGTCGCGAGCGCCGTCATCGGGGGGCCCGTGCCCCTGATCCTCGTGTTGGTCGGTGCTGCCACCATCGCCGTCCTGGGCCGGCCCGAGATCGCCACCCCCATCTTCGCCTTCGTCTTCTATGTCAACCTGCCGACGATCGCGACCCGCTTCCACGGCGTGCCGGCGGAGGTCGCCGTGCTGTTCGGGCTGATCCTGGTCGTGCCGGCACTCAAGTACGTGCTCGTCGAGCGTCGACCGATCGTCTTCCCGGTGCCATACGGCCTGATGTTCGCGTACCTCGCGGCGGCGCTCACCTCGACCCTGCTGTCGGCGGACGTGGAGTCCTCGGCGATCGCGCTCAGCCTCTTCGTGTCGGAAGGGCTCCTCCTGTACATCCTCGTGGTCAATGTCATCCGCTCGTCGGAGACGTTGCGCCAGGTCATCTGGGCGCTGTTGATCGCCGGTGCGGTCATGGGCGCGCTGTCGGTCTGGCAGGAGCTCACGCAGAGCTACGGCAATACCCTGGGCGGCCTGGCCCAGGTCCACGAGGTCGGTTTCGGTGTCGGTGATGACATCGGCGGACGGATCGTCCGGCCCCGCCTCGCGGGCCCGATCGGGGAGCAGAACCGCTATGCGCAGATGCTCCTCGTCCTCGTGCCGTTGGGCCTCTTCCGATTCTGGGGCGAACGGCGTATGGCGCTCCGTGCCCTCGCCGGCGTGTGCACGTTGTTCATCCTGAGCGGCATCCTGTTGACCTTCTCGCGTGGCGCGGCGGTCGGTCTGGCCGCCCTGTTCCTGACGATGGTCGCCCTCCGCTACATCCGCGTCCGAGACCTGCTGGTCGTGAGCCTCGCGACCGCGATCCTCGTCGGGCTTGTCGCCCCGCAGGTGCTGATCCGCCTGGATTCGCTGGCTGGGGTCGGGGCGCTGATCGGCGTGAACCAGGAGGATGCAGACGGGGCGATCGTCGGGCGCGCGACGTCGAACCTCGCTGCCCTGAACGCGTTCATCGATCACCCGCTCGTGGGTGTCGGGCCGGGGCAATACTTCCGGCGTTTCTCCCAGGAATACGGCAACGACCTCGGGCTCCGTCACTTCGACGGGGACCGGCGCGCCCACAACCTCTATCTCGAGACGGCCGCCGATCTCGGCATCTTCGGCCTCTCGATGTTCCTGGCCGTGATCGGGGCCACGATCGTGCCGCTATGGCGGCTCCGGCGTCGTCTGGCGGAGACCCGGCCGGACCTCGCCAACATCGCCGCGGGGTTCTTCCTGAGCGTTTTGGCGTATCTCTACACCGGCGTGTTCCTGCACCTTTCGTACGAGCGCTACTTCTGGATGCTGCTCGCCTTGAGTGCCGTGGCCGCGGCAGTCGTCCGCCAGGAAGCCGGGCCCGAGCTGACCGACCCGGCGTCCGCCGGCCCGGTCGCGAACCCGGCCCGTGGCCGGCCCCGCCGCTGGCCCATCCCCTCCAACCCGGTGCGCGCCGACCAGCGCTGAGCATCGGGCCGGCGCTCGCCCGAACAGGCGGTGCGCCTCGGCACCAGGGTCCCGCGGGCGAGTCGCGGGGAGTCTGGTGCAGGAGGGTCCCGTCCCGCCCGCATGACCGCGGCCGGATACCCGGGCGCCCCGCGACGACAGCCAGCCCCGAAGGTCACACGCGGTTCTGACCGGTCGGGTGATGTTCACCCGGCCGGCCCGCCTCTACCTTCGAAACCGACGCTGTTGCCCCGTCCGCCGTCAGGACGCCGCCGTCACCCGTCTCGTCCCCATCGTCGCGCGGCCCCCCATCGGCGACCCCGTCGAGCCCGGCGCGACCGAACGAAGGGAGCCCCGATTGCGCGACATCAAGCAAGGCCTGAGTGCGCTCATCCTGGGGGTCGCCGTCGTCCTCGTGGGTCAGGGCATCGTGCCGGCCCAGGCGGGCTCGACCGGGATCTGGATCAGCCAGGCCAGGCTGCTGAGCCTGCCCACGTCCGGTGCGGCGTGGCAAGCGCTCGTCGACGTCGCGTCCGCCTCGACCATCCCCGGCAACGCGACCCTGATCGACCAGGATTCCACCCACAGCCGGAACACGATGGCGACCGCCCTCGTCGCCGCGCGGCTCGACTCGAACGTCATGCGGGCCAAGGTCCGCAACGCCCTCAAGCTCGTCAAGGGCACGGAGGAGGGCACCGAGCTCGCGAGCAATCGCCTTCTGCAGCTGGGTCGCAACATGCCCGGCTACGTGATCGCCGCGGACCTGATCGGTCTGCGCACGTTCGATCCGGCCTTCGACGCGTCCTTCCGAACGTGGATCAGCGGCATGCGCAGCAGGCAGTTCCTGGGAACGTTCCGATCGATCGTCAACTCGGACGAGCACGACCCCGCGAACTGGGGGGCCTACGATGGGGCCGCCCGTGCGGCCATCGCCGCCTACCTCGGGGACAGCGCCGACCTGGCGCGCAGCGCCGCCGCGCTCAAGTCGTTCGTGAGCTCAGTTCCCGACGGCCGGTGGATGTTCCGGCCGGACAAGCACGACATGTCCTGGCAGTGCAGCTACCCGGATGCCAGCGGCTACACGGCCATCAATGCGCCATGCACCAAGGATGGCCGGAACCTCGACGGCGTCCAGGCCCAGGACATGGCCCGCGCGGGCGCCTTCCAGTGGCCGCCGGCCTACACCGCCTACGCCAGGGAGAACCTCAACGGCCGCACGATCCAGGCGGAGATCCTGTTCCGGGCCGGATACACCCAGGTCTTCCAGTGGGGGAACCAGGGCTTGCGGCGCGCCGCCGCAGCGATCCGGCGCTTCGCGGCGACCAATGGCGACTGGTGGGAACCGGAACAGCTCGTGTACCGGATCATCGCGACGAGGTCATCGGCCACGACGTGGGGGCTGACGGCCCACAGCCGAGGCCGTTCGGTGATCGGCGTCGACTGGACCCATCGGCCCACCACCTCGAGCAGCTACGTCGACGTCCCGGGCGCCGCGCCGGCCGCGACGCCCACGCCGGGGCCGACGGCCGCTCCGACTACCGCCCCGACGGCGGCGCCGACGACCGTGCCCACCGGCGCACCCGGCCCGACCCCGGTGCCGACCACCAGACCGACCGCGGCGCCGACGGCCGCGGCGACGGCGATCCCGACCCCCGCGCCGACGGCCGCACCGACCGCCGCGCCCACGGCCGCGCCACCCGCGGCGGCGCCGGGCGATCGATCGGTGCTGGAGCCCGTCGCCGACAGCAAGATCAAGTCGACCTCGCCCGACGGCGTGTACGGCTCCGCCGACCTGTGGGTCAAGGGCACGGAACGCGCCGCGCTGCTGAAGTTCGACCTGGCCGGTTTGCCGGCAGGCACCGTCACCGAGGCAATCGTCCGGGTCTACGTCCTCGACCCATCGAACATGGGCGGCACGCTCTACCCGACGTCGACGGACTGGGCCGAATCGAGCGTCACGTGGAACGCGCGGCCGGCCGTCACCGGTGCGGCCCTCGCCACGAGTGGCAAGGTCCAGCTGGGCGACTACGTCGAGTTCGACGTGACCAAGGCGGTCAGGGACCGCGGGATCGTGTCCTTCCTGCTCACCGACGGCGGCACGAACTCCGCGGTCTTCGCATCGCGCGAGGCCGGGACCGCCACGTCACCGCAGCTCCGGGTCACCATCGACTGACCTGCCTCCATCGATGGACGGCCCCGAACCGACGCGCCGGTTCGGGGCCGTCGTCCGTTCGCGTCAGTTACGAACGGTGAACGGGATGACCAGCAGGCCGCGATTGACCGAACCGACCGGCGCATTCGCGTCGGCGATGAGGACCAGCTTGTGGTTGCCGTTCCGCAGGCGTGTCGTGTCGATCCTGATGGTGCCCCAGAAGGAGCCCGCTCCCGAGCGGATGCTCGTGCCTGCCTTTCCGGCATGGAAGTCCGCATCGAGGATCGCACGGTGCGCCGTGACCCGGATCCCGCCCGACCCGGCCGTCATCCGGACCACCGGTGACCAGGTCCCGCTCACGGACGTCATCGGGACGGCTCCGATGCTGGCGTTCGCGTAGCCGGTGCCCGTATACCAGCCACGCGCCTCCGAGGACCACGCGTCGCGATAGTGCTCGATCGTCTTGCCGTTCTTCAGGTACGCGAGCCACCCGGTGCTCGCGATCATCTCCTTGCCGTCCGGTTCCTTGACCTGCGCCCGGAACCGGAATTCCTGGCGGCCGTCGCGAGCGGCCTTCCTGGTGTCGACGTAGGTCGTGAACCACTGCGTGCACGTCGCCTGCGCGCACTTCATGCTCGGGGTGAGCGCGACCGACCGGATCTCGAAGGACTCACCGACGATGCCGATGTTGACGTGCGTCAGCGTGCCCGGGTTGTTGTGCATGATGACCCGCACGTCGAACCGGACGATGCCGGCGATCTTCTGCCCGTGCGGGAAGCACGTCCCGACGTGGATGTGGCCGTGATCGGTGCCACTCTGGCCGGGGGTGCGATACCACCACGCTTGGGATTCGAGGAAGATCCGCTTCGTCGGGTAGCCGGTGCAAGCCTGCCGATCGATGGCCGCCGACGCGGTCGAGGCGGCCCAGGGGACCACGGCGGCGACGATCAGGAACGCGACGATCAGTCCCGGCAGTGGACGCCGCCGACGGATCCGACGGCGCGACGGTGCGTCGTGGATGGGCGTTTCGATGGGTGACGGCGTGCCTGTTCGACGGACAGGACTCATGGAAGACCTCCCTCGGACGCCATCCGAGGCCCACGACGAGTCCTCATTGGGGGAGCCGTTGAACCGAGTGCCTGACTGGTGACGTCTGTGGCTTCGCGGCGGGCTTGGGGGGCGCCCGGACAAGCACCTTACCACCGGTGCCAAGCCCGACCCGGATCGGGTGGCCCTCCACGCACGGATCCCCGCCTGCTCGCGGCCCACCGTGGAACGGGGCGTCCCGCGGGGCGGGACCGTGCCATCCGGGGGGCCATGGCGCAGGTCCGGCCGACCCCGGCGTCAGCTCCGGCGGCCCGGTCCCGCCTCGGCGTCGTCCCCGCGGCGCGCGTCGGCGAGGCGCTCGTCGTACCGGCGATCGCGCCAGGCGAGCGCCGCCTTGAGGCCGTCGCGGCGGACGATCGCGTCCCATTCACGCTGCTCCGGGGTGTCGGCGGCATTGATGATCGCCCCGAGATCGAGGCCGGCCTCGACGGCCAGGCGGAACCCGGCCGCGTCCATCGCCCGGTTGAGCATCCGCTTCGTCGGCCCCATGACCTCGGGCGGGGTGCGCGCCAGGCGGTCGGCGAGGGCGTCGACCTCCGCCGCGAGCTGGTCTGTCGGCACCACCCGATTGACGAGCCCGATCCGCTCCGCCTCGAGCGCATCGATGAGGTCGCCGGTGAGCAACAGCTCCCGGGTCTTCTTCTGGCCGATCAGGTAGGGCATCAGGAGCGTCACCGGCGCCGACCCGTAGCGGATCTCCGGCTCGCCGAGCTTGGTCCCCTCGGCCGCCACGACGAGGTCACAGGCCATGGCCAGTTCCAGCCCCCCGGCCAGCGCATAGCCGTGGACCTGGGCGATGACCGGCTTCGGCGAATCGAGCAAGCGAAGGGTGGCGGCGACGTCGGCCGCAAGCAGCTCGCGCCACCTCACTGGGCCGCCGATCTCCCCCTCCGCCTCCTCGGTCAGGTCGTAGCCCGCCGAGAAGGCCCGACCGGCACCCTCGAGGACGATGACCCGCACCTCGCTGTCGGATTCGGCGTCGTCGAGGGCGGAGGTGAGCGCCTCGACCAGCGCGCCGTTCAGGGCGTTGAGCTTGTCCGGCCGGTTCAGCGTGAGCCGAACGCCCCACGGCGTTCCCGCCCGGAGGAGGACCGGTTCGTCAGGCATCGATCGCGGCAGTCGCCGACGCCGTCGTGACGGGCGGGGCGAGCACCACCAGCGCGTCGACCGCCAGGGCGCCGGTGGCCGTGGCGATGACCGGGTTCAGGTCGACCTCGAGGATGTCGGGGCGCGCATCGGCCAGCCGCGAGAGCGCCACGATGAGATCGGCGATGGCGCCCCGATCGACCGGCGCGCCGCCACGTACGCCATCGAGAATCCGCGCGCCACGCAACCCGGCAAGCATGCCGAGGGCCACGTCCCGCTCGACCGGCGCCAGCCGGATCGCCACGTCATCGAGCAATTCCGTGAACACGCCGCCGAGTCCGACGATCACCGCACCACCGAATGACACGTCGCGGCGCAGACCGACGATGAGCTCCACACCCGGGTCCGCCATCGGCTCGACGAGCAGCCCGCGGACGGCCACGCCCCCCTGTCGAGCGCTCGCGAGGAGATCGTCGGCCGCCGCCCTGACCTGCTCCTCGCCGCGCAGCCCGAGGCGGACGAGGCCGAGATCGCTCTTGTGGGCAAGATCGGCTGCGTCGATCTTCAGGACGACCGGGCGACCGTCGAAGGAGCCGGCCGCAGAGACCGCGGCGACGGGGTCGGGCGCCGTCAGCGCCTGGGTCACGGTCACCCCGGCCGCGCGGAGCAGCTCCAGGCTCTCGTGTTCGGACAGGGCCTGCGGCGTCATCGGCGCGCCGTCGGGACCGGAGGTTGCGCCGTCCACCGCGACATCGGAGGGCGGGGGCTCCAGCCCGTTGGCGGTCCGGTCGCGCGCGAGCGCCGGCCATCGGGCGCGCCACGCACCCTTGTCGAGCCGTCGTGCCCGGGCACGCTCCCAGCCGGCCACAGACGCGATCGCGCTGAAGGCCTCCAGCGCGCCACGCAGAAGCGGTGCGCCGTCGCCCTGCTCATCGAGCACGGCCTTCGTCTCCGGCGGCGGCTCGCCCGAGGTCAACGACACGTACACGGGCAGCAGGTGGGGCCGGTCGCGAGTCGCGGCGAGCAGCTGCAGCGTCACGTCGTTCGCGGTCGCGACCTCCGCCGGCATCGACCTGTACGGGAAGTCGTGGACCAGCACCAGTACGTCGTAGGCGTCCGACGCGGCCATCGATTCGAACACGGCTCCGTACGCGATCGGTGGGTCCGCGGCACCCCACGGATCCATGGGGTTTCCCACGTATCCCATCGTCGGCAGGTGCTCCAGGATCCGCGTGCGCGCGGTCTCGGGGAGCGGCGGCAGGTCGATGCCGGTCCGCGGCGCGAGATCGGCGATGAGCGAAGCCTCACCGGTGCTCACGGTGACCACGCCCGTCCGGCCGCGACCGACCGAACGTCGGGTCCGGCGCATGCCCTCGACGAGCTCGGCGGTCTCGAGCAGCTCATCGAGGTCGTCGCAACGGATGACGCCGGCGGCTTCGAGCGCGGCATCGGTCACGCGCGCCTCGCCGGCGAGCGAGCCCGTGTGGGCGACGGCCGACGCCTGCGCCTGATCGCTCCGACCGACCTTGACGGCCATGATCGGCTTGCCGAGCTCCAACGCGCGATCGGCCAGGGCGAGGAAACGCTCCGGCCGCTTGAAGCCCTCGAGGAACAGGATGACCGAGGTCGTTTCGGGGTCGTCGAGGCAATAGGCGAGGTAATCGCAGACGTCGAGGACGACCTCCGTCCCGCAGCTGATGATCCGGGTGAACCCGACGCGCGAGCCCGAGTGGATGAACGCATCCGTGACCGAACCCGACTGGGCGATGCCCGCGACGCCGCCGCGCGGCAGATAGGGCGAGACGTCGCCGATGTACGCCGACGAGTTCACCGTCAGGTCCATGACCCCCATGCAATTGGGGCCGACCAGCGCGATCCCATGCTCGCGTGCGATGTCCGCGACCTCGCGCTGCATGGCCGCTGCGGCCTCGCCACCCTCGACGACGCCGCCGCCCGGGATGATCACCGCTGGGATGCCTGCCGCGGCGGCGTCGCGCGTCACCATCCCGGCGCGGAGTGGGTTGAGCGCAACGAGCGCCACGTCCGGTCGCTCCGGCAGGGCGTCGAGCGAGGGATAACAGGGCTGGCCGTGCAGCTCGTCGTAGCGCGGGTTCACGAAATGGCACCGCGTCGCACTGCCGGTGACGCGCAGGTTGTCGCGCACGGTCTCGGCGATCCAGCTTCGCGGCGACGCCCCCACGACCGCGATCGAGCGGGGCGCGAACAGCGGCCGCAGATCGATCGTGCCGGACGACCCGCGGCCACTCACCCGACGACCCGGCCGACGCCGCGCTTCTCGAGCGCCCGCGCGATGATCAGTCGCTGGATCTCCGAGGTGCCCTCCCAGATCCGATCGACCCGAAGCTCCCGGAAGAAGCGTTCGGCTGGGTTCTCGCGCATGTACCCGCGACCGCCGAACACCTGGACCACGCGGTCGGCGCAGCGGAACGCCGCCTCCGAGGCGAAGAGCTTGGCGATCGAGGCCTTCGCGTGGACGACCTTCGGGTCGGCGCCGCCGTCCGCGAGCCAGGCCGCCTCCCGGGTGAGCAACCGCGCGGCGGCCGCGTCGGCGGCCGAATCGGCCAACGGAAAGGACACACCCTGGAAGTCGAGCAGCCGCTGGCCGAATTGCACTCGCTCACCGGCCCAGTCGACGGCGAGGGACAGCAGTCGGGCCATGGCGCCGGTGCACCGCGCGCCGATGTGGATGCGCTCCTCGACGAACCACTCGTTGGTCAACTCGTCCGCGCGCCCGACGCCGCCCAGGACCGCCGTCGCGGGCACCCGGACGTCCGAGAGGGTGAACTGTGGATGGCGATCCGCGAAGGTGTGCATGTAGTCGGGGTCGTGGGACATGGTCACCCCGGGCGTGTCGTAGTCGACCAAGAAGAGGGTGGGTGATCGCTCGGAGCCATCGACGACCAGGCAGTGGAAGATCATGAAGTCGGTCTCGTCCGGCGGCCCCGTCACGAACCACTTCTCGCCATTGAGCACGTACTCCCCGGTGGCCTCGTCGCGGACGGCGGTGGCCGCGAGTGCTCGGGCGTCGGATCCGGCCCCGGGCTCGGTCACGGCGTAGCTGCCGAACCGCTCGCCACGAAGACTCGGGTCCAGGTAGCGTGCCCGCTGCTCCGGGGAGCAATGGATGAGCGCGTTGTAGGCACCCGGGATGTACGACCAGAGACCGCCGGTCGACTGCCCCAGCTCCTCGTGCACGATCACCTGCTCGAGCATCGTCCAGCCCTGGCCACCGACCTCGCGTGGCAGCGACCCCCCGACCAGCCCGGCCTCGACCGATTCCTGCCGGATCCGGGCCCGCGACTCGTCCGGCAGCCGGCCTCCGGCGGCCTCGAACTCGGTCTCCAGCGGCTGGAGCACCTCGCGCACGAACCGTTCCGCCCGCGCCTGGAGGTCGGACTGCGAACGACTCAGCGTGAAGTCCATCGCCCCAAGCATGGCGCACGAGACGCACAGGCCTGCGCGACCGTCGCGGGCCGCGGGACGACCCCTATCCCACCACGGCCCTCCCGCGTCCCACGAGGCGACTCCCTCGTGAAAATGCGCCCTGTTCGGCTCCGCCGTGACGGCATCTGCCAGTTCGGGCACAATAGGTGGACACAAGAGGGGTTTGGGACCCCGCTACCGCATCGCGAGCGACGCGCTCCCCAGCACCCCATACGGCCCCCTGTCGCCCTGGCCGAGCAGCGAAACCCGCACCGCCCAGTATCACGGTGCGTCACGTCGTGCCGATCCTCGAGGAGGGAGCATGATGTCGAAGGTCCGGAGCGGCGCCCAGGAGGCGTCTCGGGTAATCACCGGAGCAGCCGGTGACGCGCAGGAACCATCCCCCGTCCCGGGACCTCGGCACGCCCAGTCGCCGGCGGATCGCCGGCGGGCCACCCGACCACGTGGGCCGGTCAGGTCCCTGCTGACGATCGCGGCAGGACTCGTCCTGCTCACGAGTCTCGCCGGCGCGGCGTTCACTGCCGCGGCGGCGACACCGACCGTCACCTTGGAATCACAGGCATGGTGGCGACGGGCCGGCATCAGCGTTCCCGCCCGCGTCGGCGCGCACATCCACACCAAGGCGACCGTGCCTGCCGACGGCCACCCGGTGACCGGTGTCCTCCAGATCCCCGTCACCGTGACGTTGCACGACGCCCGGGGGTCGACGAACTGGTTCCGGATCGGGACGGAAGGCCGCGAGCTGTTCCAGCGTGCCCTTCGCATCGGGCCATGCCATGACTGCTCGGTGTCGTTCGTGGCGACGGTCGACCTGTCCGAGGTCTCGACCGGGCGACACGAGTTTCGGATGACGGCCAACAACCCCGACGAGGATCCCGACCTGGCCGGTGAGCAGCGGATGTTCCAGTCGACCGGCTACCAGATCTGCGTCCGCTCGTGCTCACCTTCCTATCGCGACGGCGGTGTCCACATCGAGGCGCGGGGCTGGTACGAGGGGACGGACTATCAGAATGCACGTCTCGACACGAGCCCCGGGAATATCCGCGCCGGGGGGCTCATCGCGGTGAACTTCGCCCCAGGGTCGGGCGGCGCGCCGACCCGGTTCGCCGGGATCTACATCGACCCGGACATGCACGCCGGCAATGCCGGGACCGTCGTGCGCGAATGGTCGGGCGAGTTCAGGGGTTCGGTCCGGATGCCAAACGTCGCGCCCGGACCGCACCGGCTGGTGCTGGTCTCGAGCGACGGCCAGAACGCCGGTGTCCTGGTCGTCCCGTTCATCCAGGGGACCGGTCCAGCGCCGACCGAACCGCCGGAGCCGGAGCCCACGCGGACAGCCGCGCCGACCCCCGCCCCGACACGGACCCCTGCGCCCACGCGGACTCCTGCACCCACCGATGAGCCCGAGCCGACGGAGCGTCCCGAGCCGACCGATGAGCCCGAACCCACTCCGACGAAGCCGCCGGATACGCAGCTCGTCACGACCCGCATCGCGGACAGCTCGGGATCGATCGCGTGGCAGGGTCGCTGGGCGCTGGCCGCCCACTCGTCGTATTACGGCGACTCCGTCCACTGGACCAAGACCGCCGGATCGCAAGCGACCCTCGTGTTCAATGGCACCCGCATCCGCTGGATCGGGCCGAGCGGTCCGACCCGCGGGAAGGCCCGTGTCTACGTCGACGGTCGGAGCGTCATCATTGACACGTACTCGTCGAGCTTCCAGGCCCGCCGGGTGCTCTATTCCAAGTCGCTCGCGGCCGGCCGGCACACCATCCGGGTCGTCGCGCTCGGAACGACGGGCCGACCCGTGATCGCGATCGACGCCTTCGAGGTCACCGGCCCGAGGTAGCAGCCCCTTCCGGCGTCGGTCGGCAACGGCCGACGCCCAACGCCCGACGCGAGACGCCCCCGGGACGCCCCGGAACGCCCGTCAGCCTGGCTGGGCGAGCACCATGATGCGGATCTCCGTCATGTCCTCGATCGCCCAGCGGATGCCCTCACGCCCGAGGCCCGAGTCCTTGACCCCGCCGTAGGGCATGTGATCGATCCGGTAGGTCGGGACGTCGTTCACGATGACGCCGCCGACCTCGAGCTCGTTGAAGGAGCGCCAGGCCCCGGTCAGGTCGTTCGTGAAGACGCCGGTCTGGAGCCCGAACATCGAGTCGTTGACCCGGGCGATCGCGTCGTCGAGGTCGCTGAACCTGAAGGCGACGACGAGCGGCGCGAAGGCCTCGTTCGAGCAGACCTGCGCGGCGATTGGCACGTCGGTCAGGACCGTCGGCGGGAAGAACGTGCCGTCGGCCTTGCCACCGGCCAAGATCGTGCCGCCCATGGCTACCGCCTCGTCGACCCATCGCTGGGTCCGCGACGCCTGGTGCTCGTCGACCATCGGCCCGACGTCGGTCGTCGGATCGAGCGGGTCGCCGAGCTTGAGCTTGCCGACCCCGTCCAGGAACTTCGCCATGAACTCGTCCCAGATCGCCTCGTGGACGAACATCCGCTGGACGCTGATGCAGACCTGACCGGCGTACGCGAATGCCCCGACGAGCACGCGCTTCACGGCCCAGTCCAGATCCGCGGTCGCATCCACGATGACGCCGGCGTTGCCCCCGAGCTCCAAAACGACCTTCTTCTTGCCCGCCCGCTCCTTCATCCGCCAGCCGACCGACGGGCTGCCGGTGAAGGTCAGGAGCTTGAACCGCTCGTCGGCGACCATCCGGTCGCCCAGCTCCCGGGTCATCGGCAGGATGCTCACCGAGCCGGCCGGCGCACCGGCGGCCTCGACGATCTCGGCCACCGTCAGCATCGTGAGGGGGTCCTTGGAGGGTGGCTTGAGGACGATCGGGTTGCCCGACGCGATGGCCGGCGAGAGCTTGTGCGCCGCGAGGTTCAGGGGGAAGTTGAACGGGCTGATCGCGGCGATCGGGCCGATCGGGAACCGGCGTGTGATGCCCACCCGGTCCTTCGAGGCGGGCATCAGGTCGAGCGGGATGAGCTCGCCCGTCATCCGCTCCGCCTCCTCGCCGCCAAGCCGGAACGTGAGGATCGCCCGATCGACCTCGACGAGCGCGTCTCGGATGGGCTTCCCGGCCTCGAGCGAGATGAGGCGACCGAGCTCCTCGCGGCGGGCCTTGATCCCGGCGCTGATGTCGCGCAGGATGCGGCCTCGCTCGTAGGCCGGCAGGTGACGGGTGACCTCGAATGCCGCGACCGCGGCCTCGACCGCCTCGTCGTACTGCTCCGGTGTCGCGTTGTACGTGGCGCCGGCCGGCTCCGCGGCATTTGCCGGGTTGGCGACCTCGAGCACGTCCGGCGACTCGACCCAGCGGCCGGCGAGGAAGATGGGATGCGGCTTGGTGCCGACGACGGTCATTCGGAGCGCTCCTGCGAGGGGCGATGCGGTACGGTCGCATCATACGTCCGAGTCGCTTCGATGCTCCCCACGGAGGACCGCCC
>CAVVAV010000002.1:0-1054331 GCA_963746405.1 uncultured Chloroflexia bacterium | reverse complement strand
GGGGAGGACGCGGTCATCGCCGGCGGTGGTGCGATCGACGAGTTCCTGGAGCGTAGTCGACGCCGGCGGCGGGACGACGGCCGGGGCGCTGGCCACGGTCTCGAGGCAGCCGAAGCGGCCGCAGTGGCATTCGACGCCGTCGGGGTCGACGACGACATGACCGATCTCGCCGGCGCCTCACCGTCGCCACCGAACAGCTGGTCGCGCAGGATGATCCCGCGCCGACGCCTCGACCGACCTTGATGACGACGAGGTTCTGCGGCCGCTCGTCGCCACCGAACAGGTACGTCGCGAGGGCCGCGGCGCGCGAGTCGTTGGCGACGACCGCCGGCAGGCCGTGGCGTTCCTCGAGGAGCGGGCCGAGCGGCAGGTCCTGCCAGTCGAGGCTGACCGCCCAGCGGATCGTGCCGTCCGCGTCGACCACGCCCGGGGTACCGACCCCGATGCCGAGGAGGGGGCTCGTGGCCTCACGCCGGACGTCGTCGATGAGCTCGTGGACGAGCTGGACGGCCTGCTGGCCGTCACGGCCCTCGAGCTCGCGGGTGCGTTTCGTGGTGAGCTCGCCGCGCAGGTTCGCGAGGGCGGCGGTGAAGGTGCGCTCGCCGAGGTCGAGCGTGATGACGGTCCGCGCGTCGTCCTTCAGGGCGACGAGGGTCGGCTGCTTGCCGCCGGTGCTCGGGCCGCGGCCGACGTCCTGGCCAGGCCGTCGCGCTCCAGGTCCGCGACGAGCTCGCCGACGCTGGTCCTCGTCAGGCCCGTCAGGCGGGCGATGTCCGCGCGGCTGACGGCCCAGGTCGTAGAGCGCGCGGAGCACGAGGGCCGCGTTGTGGGCGCGGGTCTGGGCATGGGTCGCCTTGGACGGGAATTCGGTGCGTGCCACGGGTGGGTGTGACGGCCCCTCGCCACTTCGTCCAGAGAGTTGACGAAGCGCATTGTGGCGGCGGCCGCCACTTTGTCAATACCTAGGACAAAGTCCCGCGTGAGCGGCCGAGTGCCGCGACGACGCGCACGCATTCGCCCGGGAATACGGCGGCCGCACGATACTGGTGGAATATCGCCGTCGGTTTGGCGTTACAGCTCCGCGCGCTGCCGGGAATTGAGTCGCAACGCGGGGGCCGAACGCTAGCCGCCTCGCTCCAGATCCGCTCGAACCGCGCGCTTGGCGACCGCGCACGCTCGATGGTCGTTGTTGAAGTACACGTATCCTCGCGCGGCGGCCCGGGAGGGCCGCGAGCCGGTCCACCCAGCCCGCAGCGCGCTTGCGCCGTAGCACGGCCGTGGCGTGGCTCTCCCCTGGTGGAGCCGCAGGTACGTCCAGTCGGTGTCGCCCAGAGCGGCGTGATCGGCCCGTCCGTCGGTCGGCCAGCACGAACGCCGCGTCGTGCTGCGCGGAGCAGCTCGCACAGCTCCGGCACGAACCAGCTCTTGTGCCGCGGCTCCACCGCGACCGGCACCGCTCCCCGGAACGCCTCGAGCGTCCGTCCAGTCGGTCCAGGTCGATCGGCAGGCTGGGCGGCAGCTGCAGCAGCACGACCCCGAGTTGTCGCCGAGCTCGCCGCGCGCTCCATCAGGAACTCGACCGGCCCCTGCGGATCCTCGAGCCGCTTGATGTGCGTCAGGTATCGACTCGCCTTGACCGCGAACCGGAACTCGTCCGGCACCGCGTCGCGCCAACCGCGGAACGCCTCCGCCTTGGGCATCCGATAGAACGTGACGTTGAGCTCTACCGTGTCGAAATGCTCGGCATAGAACGCCAACCGGTCGCCCGACTTCAGGAACCGCGGGTAGAACGACCCGCGCCAATCCTTGTAGTCGAACCCCGACGTGCCGACGAGAAGCGCCATCACGCGAGCGTGCCCACGGCCACGGGCGACTCGACCGCGCCGCGCGGCGGGCGGTCGGCTCCCGTTACGGCCGCGCGACGACACACGGCGCCTCGGCTAGGCGGCCTGCGACTCTCGCTTCCGGACACGGCGACGCGCGGAGACAACTCGACCTCCGACTGCGGTGACTGGCCAAGCTGAGAGCGCGGCAATCGAACCGTTCGGATCCCGCAGCCACGCGCGCATCTGACGGCCATCCGCCGGATATGCCGACCGCAGCATCGTCTGGAACTCCGATACGCGTCGCTCGTTGGTCCTCGATCCAGCAACGACGATCCAAGCGGAAACCGTGCGCGGCGACCAGCCTCTCTCCGCAGCGATCTTCCATGCCAGACGCCGCTTTCGATCGAGGGTCCCGAGCATCTCGCCAACATCCACGATGTCAGTCTTGAGCTCGATGACCAGCAAGGCGCGACGGCTCGGATGCCACAGCAGCAGATCGATCACGCCGCGCTCGCCATAGATCGAGAACGAGACTTCGGGTGCGATCTCCCAATCCGGGAATGCCGCGGCGATCGTTCGCGTTACCGACTCGTGCAGAGCCGAATGGCGCCGGCTCATCATCCGATCGAGGTCGCCGCCTCGCCACCTCGGCTGGAGCTGCAGCCGAATGTCCAGCGGCTCCGCAGATCGCCCGGATCGAGTCCAGGGACAACGATCCGATGTGCCCGCGCTCGACGCGCGAGATCGTGGCCCGCGAGACGCGCCCCTTCGTCGCAAGGTCCTGCTGTCGCCAGCCCCGTCTCAGACGCGCAGCCCGGATGACCGAGCCGACACGCAAATCCTCCATCCCACGATCATGGCCACCAACGCTGCACTGCCACTTATCCGGTGGCGCTCGACCGTGGCGGCCGATCGACCCGGTCGCGCGATAGTCCGCCATTTGTATCGCTGCCGGAACGTTAGGCGCCCAACCCGACCTCGCTGAGCCGTCGACGCCGATTTCGCGACCTGTCCGCACGTCACGCTCGGTCCAACGGGCGCCCAGCCATCAAGAGCCCTCCCGTCGCGGGATGTCCGCCTGTGTTCCGGTGGACATTTGGCGGAGTTGGCGGGCTGCGGCAGGCTCGGTGACTTGAACGTGTGCCGGCTAGCCCCCAGTCGGATTACGGCTGCCGCGATGACTGCCGACACCGCAGCCCGATTCGGACATCGGAAACGGAGCTCGAGGATGAACAGAGATGGACCCGATGGCAATGCTGGTCATGGCTCTCGCGGTGATCCTGGCGATGAACCTCCTTGGCTCGGCTCCGCGAACCGACCGCGCTCCCACAACTGAAGACGCCGCTCCACAACTGAATAGCCGACCGCCGACCAGGGGCACTGCCCCGCGTCGGCGGTCTGGCGTTCAGCGCACGACGCCGGCGAGACCGGCCACCGCACAAACCGCACATCCGTTCGGTGTACGATCCGTGGATATGCCGTTGAGAACCGCCCAGGCCCGCGTGGACATCCCCAGATCGGCCCGTGGAAAAGCCGCTCCCCGATGTGGAAGAACGGCCCGCGAGCGTGGACGAGCACGAACACAGCGCAAACCACCACATCTAGCGGTAACCTTCGCGAAGCAACCACTACATCTTGTGGTTTTGGCCTTGACTACCGCCACCCATCGGCGTATCGTTCTTGAGGTCACTCGCCCTACCGAGACCCCGAAACCCCGCCCCGCAATCGGCACGATCCGCCGGCCCGGGGCCCGGCACGCAGGAGCCTCGGAACAGAGACGACAACGGAAACGCGGCAGCTACCGCGCAGGGATGGATACGGAGGAGCATCAGATGGCCCGAGCCACGACCAGCGGCGTCGCCGAGCACGACACGAAGCAGCCCAAGTCGGAGGCGACCGGCAAGGCGCGCCCGGCGCCGGCCACGCCCCCGCCAGGCCTCCACCCGCCGCCACGCCGGCCCGTACGGCGCGAGCTTCGATGGCACGACGAGAACGGCAAGCCCGCCAAGGGCCTGACGTTCGAGCGCCGCTGGACCCGCCCGGGCGTCCATCCCTACGACGAGATCACCTGGGAGTACCGGACCGCCGGCATCGCCAACGAATCGGGCAAGAGCGTCTTCGAGCAGAAGGACGTCGAGGTCCCGAGCTTCTGGTCCCAGCTCGCCACGAACGTCGTCGTCAGTCCAAGTACTTCCGCGGCCACCTCAACACCCCGGAGCGCGAGACCAGCGTCAAGCAGCTCATCGATCGCGTCGTCAACACGATCGCGTCCTGGGCCGAGACCCAGCGCTACTTCGCGAGCGACGAGGACCTGGCCACCTTCAAGGCCGAGCTGACCCACCTCATCGTCCACCAGAAGATGGCCTTCAACTCGCCGGTCTGGTTCAACGTCGGGATCGAGAAGCAGCCGCAGTGCTCCGCGTGCTTCATCAACTCGGTCCAGGACACGATGAGCAGCATCATGGACCTCGCCAAGACCGAGGCGATGCTCTTCAAGTTCGGCTCGGGCGCGGGCAGCAACCTCTCCACGATCCGCTCCTCCAAGGAGAAGATGGCCGGCGGCGGCACGGCCAGCGGGCCCGGTCTCCTTCATGAAGGGCTATGACGCCTTCGCCGGCGTCGTGAAGTCGGGCGGCAAGACCCGCCGCGCGGCCAAGATGGTGATCCTGGACGCCGGCCATCCGGACGTCCTCGAGTTCATCGATTCGAAGGCGCACGAAGAGCAGAAGGCCTGGGCGCTGATCGAAGCCGGCTACGACCCGTCCTTCACGGGCGAGGCCTACGGCTCGCGTCTTCTTCCAGAACGCCAACCACAGCGTCCGCGTCACGGACGACTTCATGCGCGCGGTCGAGCAGGACCAGGAGTGGACGACCCACGCCGTCGTCGGCGGCGAGCCGATGGACACCTACAAGGCCCGCGACATCTTCCGCAAGATGGCCGAGGCCGCGCACCTCTGCGGCGACCCGGGCATCCAGTACGACACGACGATCAACGACTGGCACACGTCCGCGAACACGGATCGCATCCACGCGAGCAACCCGTGCTCCGAGTACATGTTCCTCAACGACACGGCCTGCAACCTGGCCTCACTCAACCTCATGAAGTTCGTCGACGCGGACGGCGAGTTCGACCCCGAGGCCTATCGATTCGCGGCCAAGGTGACGCTGACGGCCCAGGAGATCCTGGTCGACAACGCCTCCTACCCGACGCCCAAGATCGAGGAGAACTCGCACAAGTTCCGCCCGCTCGGCCTCGGCTACGCCAACCTCGGCGCGCTGCTGATGAGCCGCGGCCTCGCCTACGACTCGGACGAGGGGCGCAACTACGCCGCGGCCCTGACCGCGATCATGCACGGCGAGGCGTACAAGCAGTCGGCCATCATCGCCCGCGACCACGGCGGCCCGTTCGCCGAGTACAAGGTCAACGAGGCGCCGTTCCTGCGCGTCATCGGCAAGCACCGCGACGCCGCGTACCGCATCCCCACCCAGGGCGTGCCCGCGGACCTGATCAACCACGCCAAGGTCGTCTACGACGAGGCGCTCGAACTCGGCAAGAAGCACGGCTATCGCAACGCGCAGGTCACCGTGCTCGCGCCCACCGGCACGATCGCCTTCATGATGGATTGCGACACGACCGGGGTTGAGCCGGACATCGCGCTCATCAAGTACAAGAAGCTGGTCGGCGAGGGCTTCCTCAAGATCGTCAACCAGACGGTCCCGGCCGCGCTCAAGAAGCTCGGCTACACCGCGGACCAGGTCGGCGAGATCCTCGACTACCTGACGGAGCGCGAGACGATCGAAGGCGCCCCGCACATCAAGGCCGAGCACCTGTCGGTCTTCGACTGCGCCTTCAAGCCGGCCAACGGCACGCGGTCCATCCACTACATGGGCCACGTCCGGATGATGGGCGCCATCCAGCCGTTCATCTCGGGCGCGATCTCCAAGACCGTGAACATGCCCGAGGCGGCGACGGCCAAGGAGATCGAGCAGGTCTACCTCGAGGGCTGGAAGCTCGGCCTCAAGGCGATCGCGGTCTACCGCGACAACTCGAAGCGGTCGCAGCCGCTGATGACCTCGAAGAACGGCGGCGACGTCGTCGACACGGCGGTCGTGACCGATCTCAAGGCGCAGCTCGCCAAGGCCCAGGCGGAGGCCGCCCTCCCCCATCGCCGGCGCCTGCCGTCCGAGCGGACCGCGGTCACGCACAAGTTCGAGATCTCGGGCCACGAGGGCTACATCACCGTCGGGCTCTATCCGGACGGACAGCCGGGCGAGATCTTCCTGAAGATGGCCAAGGAGGGGTCCACGGTCTCGGGGTTGATGGACTCCTTCGCGACGACGGTCTCGGTGGCGCTCCAGTACGGCGTGCCGCTTGAAGGACCTCGTCAACAAGTTCGCGCACGTTCGGTTCGAGCCGAGCGGGTTCACCGGCAACCAGGAGATCCCGATCGCGAAGAGCATCGTGGACTACATCTTCCGGTGGCTGGGGTCGCGGTTCCTGGACACTGACGACAAGGCATCACTGGGGTTGATCGATCGGTCTGCGGTGGTTGAGGTGTCGGGCCAGGACTCGGCTCCGCAGAGCACAACCGCCTTCGGCGCCCAGCGCTCTGCTGCGCCGAGCCCTGACCCGGTATCCCGGCCTGTGGCGGACACCTACGACCCGCCGCTGCGCCCGCGCCTGACTCGACTCAAAGGTGAGGGGGCAATTTCCGAGACCTCCGAGGCGGCGCCTCCTCCTGCCGCCTCGGAGGCCCAATCCTATCGACTCGGATGCCCCCAAGGCGACGGCCGTCGCGGCCGACTGCGGCTCCCCGGGACGAGCTGGCGGTCATCGCGACCAACGGCAACGGCCACACGACGGACGGCAAGACGGGCAACGGGAACGGTGGCGGCACGTCGGCCATCACGCTGAACCTGGGGGCCACGAAGGTGAGCTTCCAGACCCAGGCCGACGCCCCCAGCTGCGCCGACTGCGGCTCGATCATGGTCCGCAACGGCAGCTGCTACAAGTGCCTCAACTGCGGGAGCACGTCCGGCTGCAGCTGAACTCCGTCGACGGATTGAGGATCCAATATCGTCTATGAACGAAATTGGATTTAGGTGGAGGGCTTTCGGAGTCTCGTGCGCGGCTTCCTGGTCCTCGTAGCGGACCGCCGCGGCGGCAAGTCGCTCGCGGAGGTCGTTGACCTCCTTTAGCGCGTCCTTCTTCGACGCGAGTGCCTCGGCAAGGAGCATCGTGCTTCCTCCTCCTTGGGTCGCGAATGCGAGAGAATGCCGCCGGTCAGACCGATGGCCAATCGCCAGAACGGCGACGATACGACCCCATATCAAGCCCCTGAATCCGCTTGTGCGCCAAGGACGGCTGGTAAAGTCCTGACCGCGCTCGCCGTCGCGCTGGACCCACCTCTCGCACCGCGGGTCAGTGGGACATGAAGATCAGTGCGAGCTCATAAGGGCCGCCCGTAGCGAGGCGAAGAGCGGATGGGCGGGGTCGATCTCGGCCTCGCACGACGCGATCCGTTGCGGCCCGGATGGCGTCGCGAAGTCGTAGATGAACTCCTGACCGCCGAAGTTCACGGGGCAATCCCCGGTGAACCGTTTTGCCTTGATCGCTGCGAAGTCGGTAGTCAGAATCGTCGCTTCGAGCGCCGTCATCGCGGCCTGCGACGCCGGACCCCGGCCGTCCGTCTGGGACCCCAGCAGATGGATCGTGCCATCGCGCTCGATCACGGTCGTCTCGCCACAGGGGACCTGGGGGCACAAGCCACTTCGAGCCTCGATGGTCACGAGCGGATCGGTCGCCGGCGACTCCAGCATCGCGCAGCCGGCGAAACAGGACGCGACCAACATCAGGGCGGAGACCTTCAGAAGCGTTCTCATGCCCTGAAGATGGGCGATTCCGTTTCCGGGCGCAACATCTCTGACACGACCTGTGGCTTACCAACCGGGCATGGCGCACAAGTGAATCCGGGCGGCTTGACACGTGCGGGTACTCTTCCCTTTCCTGTGCCGCCGTCGCAGGACGACCATCTAACGATCGAGGTTCCGATGAAACCGCAGCAAAGGCGATACGACGCGATCGACCGAAACGCCATGTTGGCGTTCGGTTCGCTCGTCGTGTCCGCGAAGTCGCGCGGTCATCGGGCGGAGTCCGATCGGAGCACCAGACCGGGATAGGCATGTCCCGCGCCCTGGTTGCCTTCGACCGGCTCCTCATCCGAGGGGCCGGTTTTCGTTTTCCGTGGTGGTCGTCGTCCAACGGCAGGACACCGGATTGTGGATCCGACAACGAGGGTTCGACCCCCTCCGACCACCCCACCGCCTCGTTCATCGCCCCGGAGTCATCCTGAGACGCCACCAGTACGCTGGCCGGAGGTCCAGCAGCCATGTCCACCAAGACCAAGACAGCCGCCACGCTCGGCGTGACCGACACGGAGTCGACGCTCTGCCCGTGGGTCCGCAAGCCCGGCCGCGTCCCGATCATGTCGTGGGCCGTGCCGCTCGAGGGCTCGGCGCTCGAGCAGGCGACCAACCTGTCGAACCTGCCGTTCGCCATCGATCACGTCGCGCTCATGCCCGACGCGCACACCGGCTACGGCATGCCGATCGGTGGGGTGCTCTTCGCCGATCGTGCGGTCGTGCCGTACGCCATCGGCGTCGACATCGGCTGCGGCGTGGCGCTCGTCGAGACGGACCTGACCGTCGAGACGCTGGCGCCCGGCGAGCTCGATCGGGTGCTCGAGGCCATCGATGCGGGCGTCCCGACCGGCTTCCAGAAGCTGGCCGCCCCGGTCGACCGCGAGGTCGCCGCCGAGGCCATGGGTCTGGAGCGGCCGGCGTCGGTCAAGGAGCAGTGGCTGACCAACGCGCTCTGGCAGCTGGGCAGTCTTGGTGGTGGCAATCACTTCCTCGAGGTCCAGCGGGACGAGGCCGGCCAGGTGTTCGTCATGCTCCACTCCGGTTCGCGGAGCCTGGGCAAGACGATCTGCGACGAGTACCACAAGCGGGCACTCGCGCAGAACCTGGCCTGGCACGCGCAGCTCCCCCACCGGGAGCTCGCGTACCTGCCCGTCGGCACGGACGACTTCGCCGGCTACTGGTCGGCGATGGAGTTCGCGCTCCGGTTCGCGGAGGTGAACCGCTCGCGGATGCTCGACGTCGTGGAGGCCGCCTTCGAGCGGCACACGTCGGTCGGCCGCATCGACCGGCTGAGTGGACATCCACCACAACTACGCCGCGTGGGAGCACCACGTCGGGGTGAACGGGATCGTGCACCGCAAGGGCGCCGTGCGCGCTCGCGCGGGCGAGATCGTGCTCATCCCGGGGTCGATGGGCACCGCGTCGTACGTCGGCGAGGGGCTCGGCAACGCCGAGTCGTTCGAGACGTGCCAGCACGGGGCCGGTCGGGCGATGAGCCGGACCGCCGCGCGCAAGGCCAAGACGTCGCGCCAGGTCTACGACGAGATGGCCGAGCTGGGTGTCGTCCTTCGCTCCTCGGAGCCGAAGGGTGTCGCCGAGGAGGCCGCCTTCGCCTACAAGGACATCGAGTCGGTCATGGCCGCCTCGGCGTCCCTGGTCCGGCCGACCAAGCGGCTCACGCCGCTGGGTGTGGTCAAGGGCTGAGGCTCCGTCTCAGCCAACGGGGAGGATCGGTTCGCCGGTCCTCCCACACGACTGGAGTGCTTCATCAGCTCCGCGGTCGATTTGCGAAGTTGCGCAGTCGCTCGCGTGTGTCGGGTGACCTGAAGCAGTCGAGCTCGGCCTCCTCCTCGGTGCGCGTCGCACTGGCGAAGTCACCTTCCGATGCGCCGTGGAACGCCTGCTTGTCCACGCGACGCCGACCCGCGGATACGAGCGACGCGACGCGCGAACGCCTCGGCCTCGGCCAACAGCGCATCCGGTCCGACCACCCGACTGACGAGGCCGATCCGCTCGGCTTCGTCCGCGTCGATGTTCTCGGCCGTGAGCGTGAGGTACATCGCTCGGCCGAGGCCGATGACCCGCGGCAGCAGATAGGTCATGCCGCTTGTCGGGCTCAGGCCCAGGGCGTATCGGGCAGGCCGAACTTCGTGCCGGTGCAGCGAACCGGACGTCGCAGGCTAGCGCCAGCTCGAACCCGCCGGCCAGCGCATAGCCGTGGACGGCGGCGATGATCGGCTTCGGGCAGGCGCGGAACGTCGCCGAGACCCGCATGTAGAGCGAGATCGTGTGGGCGAAGGCGCGCTCGTCCATGGCGGCCATGGCCGTGATGTCGCCACCCGTGGAGAACGCCCGGCCGCGGCCGGTCAGTACGGCCGCGCCGATCGCATCGGAGTGGCCGATCGCCTCGACCGCATCCAGGAGGCCCGTCAGCATCTCGTCGTTGATGGCGTTCAGCTTCTCCGGTCGGTTGAGCGTGACGAGCGCAACATCGTCCCTGGTCTCGACCTCGACGATGGCCACTACGCCACCTCCCCCCGAAAGCTGCGGACGACGCGGCGGGTCTTCCCCTCGGTCGCGATGGTGCCCGGCTCGACCAGCATCACCGCCGCCGTGAAGTTGAGTTCCGTCTGCAGCCGCCCGACGATCTCGCGTGCGACCTCCTCGTGTCGATCGACTGGCATCTCACGCCCGACCTCGACGGTGAGCGGCACCGGATAATCGATCGGCGGCGGCCGGTCGATGACGACCCGGAACTCCCCGGTGACGCGCGGCGCGAGCTTCATCAGCACCGCCTGGATCGACAGCGGAAAGACGTTCACGCCCTTGACGATGAACATGTCATCCGACCGACCGAGGATGCGGAAGCGGAACGTCGTCCGGCCGCAGCGCACAGGGCTCCGTAAACACCCGCATCAAGTCGTGCGAACGCATCCGCATCAGTGGGCTCGCCTCCCGGCGGATCGAGGTGTAGACCACCTCCCCTTCCTGCCCGTCCGTGAATGGGAGGCTGTCGCCGGTGTCCGGGTCGATCAGCTCTGCGACGGCGATGCCCGTCGCCCCGAAATGGACGCCGTTCTGGTAGTCGCACTCGCCGGAATGAAGCCCGAGCTCGCCGGTCCCGTACTGGTCTCGCGCGACCATGCCCCACGTGTCCTCGATCCTCTCGCGGTAGCCCGGCACCTGCAGCCCCGCCTCCCCCGAGAAATAGCCCCGCCGCAGGCCGACCGACCGCGGCTCCAGATCGAGATCCCGGGCCACCTCGGCAAGTCGGATCGCATAGGACGGGGTCGCCCAGATGCCGACCGGGTCCCTCAGTCCGGCCATCATCGTGAGGAGCCGTTCGGTGTGACCGACGCCGAAGGGGATGGTGGCTGCGCCCAGGGTCTCGAAGGTCAGGTGGTCGCTGAGGCCACCGGAATACAGGTTGAAGTTCATGCACTCGAAGACGATGTCGCCCGGGCGGCAGCCCATCGTCCACAGCGCCTGCGCGCCCATTTCGCCGTAATCCGCGATGTCTCGACGCGTCATGCCGATCCGGATCGGCTGGCCCGTCGTGCCCCCGGTCGCCTGGATACGGACGACCTCCTCGAGTGGCGCACATTGATTGATGCCCAGGAGCGTGCCATCAGCCTGCGAATCCGCGATTTCGCTCTTCTCCATGAAGGGGATGCGGGCGAGATCCTCGGCGGTCGCGGATCTCTTCGGGGCTGACGCCGGCCGAGTCGAGTTTGGCGCGATAGAACGGACTGGTCGCGTAGTTGTAGTCGATCTGTTCGGCGAGGCGCTCGGTCTCGAGCCGCCGCATCTCGCCGGGCGACATCGTCTCGATCGCCTCGTTCCAATATGTGCCGGGCAAGGACCGGTCCCTCTCTCGGTCGTCGACGCTGGGTCACGCCGAAGCTAGCCTATCCGGGGGCGCCACCTCCGTGACGTCGTACGGGACCGATCAACACTTGCGGCGACCTCGTTCCCTGTGCCGCTGCGCCCCAGCTGCAGGTACCCTACCCAACACCACCGGGGCCATAGCTTTGGAGGACGGACATGCGTGGACTCAGGTCGTTGGCGTTGCTCCTGCCGGCGCTCATGCTGGCAATGGCACTCTCCGTCGGGACGGCGCTCGCCGACAACGGCGGTCGACCGTTCAGCCTCGCGCTAAGCGGCGCGAACGAATTCAACGCCGCGGGTGCGCCCATCAATCCGCACGGCGACAACGACCGTGGCAGCGCCGTGCTCACCATCAACCCGGGCCAGGAAGAGGTCTGTTGGAGCTTTGGTCCGATCACGCTGACGGCGGGCGACGCGCTGCCGCACGTGGCACACATCCACCGCGCGCCCGCGGGGATCGCCGGGCCCGTCGTGGTCGACATCTTCGGCGGCACCGGGGCGGCACCGGCGCCGGGTTCGTATCCGACCGGAACGACCTGCGTCCACGGTGAGCGCGACGTCCTCCTCGCGATCCTGCGTGACCCGAGCGCGTACTACATCAACTTGCACAATCAGCAGCACCCCGCCGGCGTCATGCGAGCGCAGCTCGGCTAGGACCCGACCCCACGGGTCACCGCCGGGATCCCTGATGGAGTCGCCGGCCCGCCGGGCCGGCGACCATCCGCGCTTCGCTCCTCGGAGCCGAAGGGTGTCGCCGAGGAGGCCGCCTTCGCCTACAAGGACATCGAGTCGGTCATGGCCGCCTCGACGTCCCTGGTCCGCCCGACCAAGCGGCTCACCCCGCTGGGTGTGGTCAAGGGCTGAGGCTCCGTCTCAGCCAACGGGGAGGATCGGTTCGCCGGTCCTCCCCCGTCCCGGTCCTTCGCTATGGGCAGACGGGTCCCGGTGGGCATCCGGGCGGTGCCCCTAGGCGTCCGACAGGGGCGTGAGGTTGTACCTGGCGATGACGTCCGCAAGCCAACCAGGCTCGGCCGACGGGACGCCGTAGCGGTCGCCAAGGCGCTCCACCTCGTCGGAATCGGGTTCGCCGACCGACGTCATGTCGACCAACTCACCGAAGAACCGCTCGAAGCCCGGCGGCGAGATCACCTCGATCATGCGCGCAGGCGTCGACCCGGCATTCCACATCGCGTGGACCTGATTGCGCGGCTTGATGATGTATCCCCCGGCGCCGAGGACCACCTCCTGGTCCTCCGAGCGGAAGCCGATCTCGCCCTCGAGCACGATCGAGTATTCGTCCTCGCGCGTGTGGATGTGCGGCGGCACGAGCGCTCCGACCGCGAACGGATGCTCGACGATCGAGAGGGCTCCGCCGGTGTCCTCGCTGTCGATCTTGAAGATCACTCCCACGCCTGGGAGGAGGACGCCGGTGCGACCGTCGCCGGGCTGGACCACCTTGAGGCGCGCGCCGGTCGTGGCCGGTCCCTGTGTCGCCATCGTCGACTCCTCTGCATCGGGTGCACAGGATATCGAAACAGCAGATGCGTTCCGACGACGCTAGCCGACGACCTCGGGCTCGGTCAGCACGACACGCTTGCCCTCGCCGTTCGACGCCCAGGCGCGCAGCGCGTCGGTGATCTGCTGGGTGTCGCCGGCGAAGGCGAACCGGTGGACGGCCACTTGCGGCGCTTCGACGCCGTCGTGTTCGTGGACGCTGGCGAGGCTGCACGCCGCGCAGATCATCTGGAGGTTCTGGCTCCAGTCCTCGCCGCCCAGGTCTCGATCCAGGATCTCGGCCTGGAGAGCCTCCTCATCTGCGTCGGTCGACCAGGCGATCTCGGCGACATGGGTCGGCGCGGAGGACGGGTCCATCCGCTCGAGCTCGTCGAAGACCGATCGCTTGTACCCCTGGATCATCCGCTCGCCGCGTGGGACGACGTCATGCAGGACGACGTCGTGCCATCGATGGCCCGATTCCGGGCAGCGGGATCGACTCGATGCGCGAGCGGCACGGATCGATCCGCGTTCCCCAGACCACCTCACCCTCCCCGTCCGGACCGGCGTTGAGCCGGATCGGCGCTGGTCCGAGATCGGTGATCGGCTCGCCCTCGCCGTCGCCGACATCGATCGCCAGGCCGCGCCAGGCGTCCCGTGCCGTCGACCAGTCGCGCAGCGCCGTCGCGGCGACGCCGAGGTTCCAGGTCGCTTCATGGTTCCCCGGTCGAAGCTCCAGGCATCGCAGATTCGCCTCCCGTGCGTTCGCCCAGTCGTGCCGGAACTTGTAGACCAGTCCAAGGTTGAACCAGGTCGCCGGTGTCCCCCTGCCGGCCTCGATCTCGGCTCGAAAGCCCGACTCCGCGTCGTCCAATCGACCTTCGTCGAGGGCGGTACGGGCCGCCTCGAAGTCGCGATCCGGCCGCAGGCTGGCCAGGAAACGTTTCATGCCGGCGGGAATGTACCAGTCGACGGCTCGGGCCGCCGGTTCCCGCTCACGTGACGACTTAGGGGAGGATCGGTTCGCCGGCCCTCCCCGGCCAGGTCGTCCGCTACGGGCAGACGCTCTTGAAGTGCTGCATGAGGAGTTCGTTGTCCACGACCTGCCACAGGATTGTCGTCTGGCACGCCTCGTCGCCCGCCCGGTAGCGATCGTGCGCGCTCGTGTGGCTCACGAACGTCATGTCCTCGCCAAGCGACAGCGAGTGCTGTACGCATGTGGTGACAGATCCTCGATAGCTAGTAGTTGCGTAGCGAACTGTCAGGTGTCGCCGCGGTCGGACCTAATGGACAGACGTACGGACCAGCGTCGACTGCTGTCGCGACCCCGCGGAAGTCAGAGCGCGACCTCGAGCCCGTAACGGGCAGCCAGGTCGGCACCCAGGTCATGTCCATGGTCGCTTCGGGGCCCCATCAACCCCCTGATCCTGGCGTCGTGCCGATCCTTGCTTGACAATCCAGATTTAGTGCTAAATACTACGCCAGGTCGAGTCGATCCAGACCCGACACCACATCCAATCCGAAGTCTGAAGGGAAGTCATCAGTCATGAAACGATCCATCGCCCTCCTCGTGCCAGCGCTCGCGATCGCGATCGCGGCCTGCTCCGCCGCGCGCATCGCCGAGCGCGTCGACGCCACCGGCCGCATCGCACGCCCGAGCCCGGCATCCACCGCCGCCGCGACCCCAAGCGCCGCGCCTTCGGCTTCGGCCGCCGCCATGGCCAAGGACATCGTCCAGACCGCCACCGAGGCGGGCTCGTTCTCCACCCTCTTGACCGCGGTCGAGGCCGCCGGGCTCGTGGAGACGCTCCAGGGCGAGGGTCCCTACACCGTGTTCGCGCCGACCGACGAGGCCTTTGCGGCGCTGCCCGCCGGCACGCTCGACGGGCTGCTCGCCGACACCGGAGGCGCTCAAGAAGGTCCTGCTCTACCACGTCGTCTCGGGGGCCGTGTCATCCGATCAGGTCGTCGGGCTCACCTCCGCCGATTCGGTCGAGGGCTCGCCGATCGCCATCGCCGTCAAGGACGGAATCGGTCTATCTGAACGACAGCGCCAAGTTCGTGACTCCCGACGTGATGGCGTCGAACGGCGTCATCCACGTCATCGACCAGGTCATCCTGCCGCCGGCCGACTGATCCTGCGGACCACCCATCCCACCCGAGGGTGGGGCCTGTCTCCTCCGGGCCCCACCCTCGTCCCACGAAGGACTACCTCGTGATCGCCACCGACCGACTCATGTCCACGCCGACCGTCGAGCTCCCCGCGCTCGCGGGCCGCGTCGCTGCGGCGCTGGAACATCGGGCTCGGCCTCGTCCATGCCGTCCAGGCCGTCGCCGTCCTGGCGCTCGCCACCGCCTTCGCGCTGCCGGTCACGGCGACGTTCATGGAGGGGCCGCCCGGAACTCCGGCAGGCGCGCCGACCACCCTGTTCGAAGTCTCCGTGGCGTGGGGCGTCGCCCTCTTCCTCCTGCTGTCGGCCGTCTTCCACTGGCTCGTGGTGCTGCCCGGCGTCTTCGGGCGCTACACCTCCGGCCTGGCGGCGCAGCACAACTACTTTCGCTGGGCCGAGTACTCGCTCTCATCGTCGGTGATGATCGTGCTCATCGCGATGCTCACCGGGATCAGCGATGTCGCGGCGCTGATCGGCATCTTCGCGGCCAATGCGGCCATGATCTTCTTCGGTGCGGTCCAGGAACGATACGAGCGACCGGGCGGTTCGCTGTGGCCGTTCTGGCTCGGATGCGTCGTCGGGCATCGCGCCGTGGTTGGCCGTGGGCGTCTACCTTTGGTCGCCCGGTAGTGCCGCCGAGCCGCCCGCCTTCGTCTACGCGATCTTCGTCTCGCTCTTCGTCTTCTTCAACATCTTCGCGCTTAACATGTGGCTCCAGTACCGGCGGGTCGGTCGGTGGAAGTCGTACGTCTTCGGCGAGAGGGCCTATTTCGTGCTCAGCCTGGTCGCGAAGTCGGCGCTCGCCTGGCAGGTGTTCGCGGGGACGCTGGCGGGCTGATGCCGTCGGACCCTGCACGCCATCTCAGCCTGCACGAGGCGGCCGATCTTCTCGGCGTCCACTACATGACGATCTACCGTCGAGTCCGGCTGGGGATCCTGCCGGCCCGGAAGATCGGCGGCACGTGGATGATCGATCCGTGCCGATCTCGAGCGGGCGACGACAACGCCCGACCGTGGTCGCCGCCGCCGCGGGCGTAGCCATCCGCGGGTATCGATCTGGCAGGAGCGACTCCAGGCGCGGATGCTCAGCGGGGACGTCGCCGGTAGCTGGCAAGTCATCGAGGCTGCCATGGCCTCGGGCCTCGAGCCGGGCGAGATCTATGTCCGCGTCCTCGCGCCGTCGCTGCACGCCATCGGGGCGTCATGGCAGGACGGCGCGGTCACCATCGATCAGGAGCATCTCGCGAGCAGCGTGGCCACGACGCTGATCGGACGTCTGGGCCCTCGGTTCGTGCACCCGGGCCGCAAGAAGGGCGTCGTCATCGTCGCGATGCCGCCCGGCGAGCGTCACGGACTCGGGGTCGCGATGCTCGCCGACATCCTGACCGGACGCCGGTTACGGGGTCCTCAACCTGGGCCCCGACACGCCGACCGCGTCGCTCGCCGCTGCCATGCGCGATGCGGGATCTCTCGCCGCGGTCGTCGTGAGTGTCGTCGACACCGAGCGTCGTCCGGCAGCCGGACGCCTCCTGGCCGCCGCCCGTCGGGAACGACCGTCGGTTCCCCGCCTGGTCGGCGGAAACGCGGTCCCGGACGAACGCGTGGCGCTCGATCTCGGTGCGGACGGGTGGGTCGCGGATCCGCGAGGGCTCGGCGACCTGATCGAAGCGCTGAGGGCACGGGCGTGACGATCCCCCTGCCGCCTCCCGTAGCGGGTGTCCCGTTTGATCTGGAGACCGCCGCCGGCCGGGTCGCGCGGCTACCGGCTGGGCGAGGGTCGGACGGTCCTGCTCCTGCATAGCTTCAACGCAGCCGGTTCCGGGATCGAGCTCGCTCCGCTGGCGATCACGGCTGGCCGAGCACCGACGGGTCGTGCTGGTCGACTGGCTCGGGTTCGGCACATCGGATCGGCCCGACGCGCCCTATGGCTGGGAACTCTACGGCGAGCAGCTCGAGCGCATCCGGGTGGCCGCCCTGCAGCCGGGCGAGACCTCCGTCGATGTCGTCGCGCTCTCGCTTCCGGGGCAGTATGTCGTCGTCGCCGCCGCGGAGCATCCGGAGCGTTTCGGCCGCATCGTCCTCATCAGTCCGACCGGATTCGGCCGCTTCAAGGGCAGCGCCGGCCGAACCTCCCGGAACATCTACCGGTTCCTGCGCCGGACGGGGATCGGTCGGCTGCTCTTCGCGGTCCTCGCTCGGCGCCAGGTGATCCGCTGGTTCCTCCGGCAGACCTTCGCGGATCCGGAGCAGGTCCCGCGGGAGTACGAGCGGTACTGCTGGCGGACCTGCCAGCAGCCAGGCGCCTACCGGGCTCCGCTGGCGTTCGTTTCCGGGCTGCTCAATGATCCTCGAGCGGAGGGCGCCTACCAGCGGCTCTCGAACCCGACGCTCCTCCTCTTCGGGGATCATCCGCGCTTCACCGACCCCGCGGCCGCGGAAGCGCTCGTCGCCGCGAACGGCCACCTGGAACGGATCACCATCGAGCGCGCCGGGGATCTCCCCCAGCTCGAGCAGCCGGACGAGACCGCGGCCGTGATCGCCCGGTTCGTTGGCTAGTTCGCATATCGGGTCGACCCCACGGCCTATGCGCCGGATGCTCGAGCTGGTCGGACCTATGGACAGATGTACCAACCGGCGTCGACTCGTGTCACGACCTCGCGGAAGTCAGAGCGCGACCTCGAGCCCGTATCGGGCAGCCAGGTCGGGCACCCAGGTCATGTCCATGGTCGTCCCGAACTCGACGCCCAGGCCGTCCATCCGCTCGTCGGTCAGTTCGTCGCGCGCCGCGAGGTCGGCCATCCGGCGGAACATGTGCTCGAACGCGCCGGGCGTCAGCAGTTCGATGATGCGGGCCGGGTCGGGTCCAGCATTCCAGAAGGTGTGCATCAGGCCGCGCGGCTTGAGGATCCAGCTGCCGGGTTCGGCGGTGAACTCGTCGTCGCCGATCCGCGCACCGATCCGGCCATGGAGCACGTACGACCACTCGTCGGTGTCGCGGTGGACGTGTGGCGGCACCATGAATCCGGGCTTGACGGCCATCTCCGTGATCGACAGTGCGCCGAGCGTGGTCTCCGTCGGCACCTTGACGGTGGTGTCGATCGGTCCGTCCCAGATCAGCTCCCCTGCCCCGGGCTCCACCAGGTATCGCGTCCGCTCGACGACCGTCATCAGCTCGCCTCCAATATTCGATGCACATCCATGTGCAATCATGTGCGGCAGACCATAGCGCCCACGACGGCCGTGGTCAATACTTTCGGTGCACATGGCTGGGCAGACGAAACCTGATCGCACGCCGGCGGCGCGCCGGCCATATCGGATGGGCCGCCGGCAGGCTGCGGTCGAGCAAACGCGCGAGCGGATCGTCGCCGCCACCTTCGAGCTCCATGCGACGATCGGCCCGTCGCGCACCACGATCCGCGCGATCGCGGACCGCGCCGGCCTGCAACGGCACACGGTCTACGCCCACTTCCCCGACCTCGATTCGCTCTACGAAGCGTGCACCGTGCACGGGATCCGCTCGACCGGCATGCCCGAGCCGGACGGGTGGCGGACGATCGCCGGCCGTGCTGGATCGGCTGCGGCATGGACTGACCGAGATGATCGCCTGGTACCGAGCGAACGAGCAGATGCTCGGCAACGTCCTCTTCGACGTCGACCCGGAGGCGCCGCCACCGACGACGCCAGACCCCTTCGAGGTTCGGATGGTCGCGCTGGTCGACACGTTGCTGACCGGCTGGCAGATCGAGCCGGACCGCCGGTCGACACTCGAGGCCGTTGTGGGCCACGCCCTCGCCTTCACCACCTGGCGATCGCTGGCCGGTGGCGGTCTTACCGATGTCCAGGTCGTGGCCGTCCTCGTCGGGCTGGTGGAGGGAGTCGCCAGCGGATCGATCGAGGCGGGCCCCACGACGGTGCCATGGTGATCGCAGCCTCGGAACGCGCCGATCGGCCAGGCGGGAACCGCACTCGCCCCCTTCAGAAGTCGAAGAACGGCTGCGGCTCTCCTGTTTCGGCGTACCCCTTGAGCCGCAGGATGATCTGCGCCCAGGCCGGCGTCACGATGGGGATCACGGGGTTGCCGGCGTCGTAGTCGCGGTGGCTGAAGAGGAGTCGCGTGCCGGGCTTGCCGTCGTCGCGGTCCATGAGGTCCCAGCGGATCGTCGTGCCGGCCCACCACGGCGGGAAACCGCCGGTCACCCACTCGATCCGATCGGCGCCCCGGTCGCGGATGGCGAACTCGAACGGCTGGGGCACGTCCGGGAAGCCGACCCGGAGTTGCGGATCGGTGCCGTCGGTCTGCTCCGTGTGGTTCGACCACCAACTGCCGATCGACTCGGCGCCCGTGAGCGCTGCGCGAACCGACGATCGGTCGGCGTCGATGTCGAATTGCTGGAGGATGTGGTAGTCGCCCATGGCCGTGGCTCCTGTCGCGCTTCTGTTTTAGTCGGCGCTACAGTACCGGAGGTCGCAATCTAATTCAATAGGGACTAAAGTAGCCCGATGGACGGCCTGCAGATCGTCGGCGAGCCGCGACGGCGCGAGATCCTCCGCCTCGTATGGGACCGGGAGCTTGCCTCGGGCGAGATCGCCGCGCGCTTCGACCTGACGTTCGGGGCGGTCTCCCAACATCTCGGCGTCCTGCGCGACGCCGGATTCGTGCGCGTGCGGCGCGACGGCAACCGGCGCCTGTACCAGGCCGACCGCGAGCGGCTCGGCCCGCTCGCGACGGTTCTGGAGGCGATGTGGGCATCGACGCTCGATCGGCTGGCGGACGCGGTCGAATCCGATCCCGACACTCGATGACCGACGTCGAGGCTCCGATCATCCGCGTCGAGCGCCGGATCAACGCCCGACCGGCCGCCGTCTACGCCTACCTCACGGACTCCGTCAAGTGGGCTCGCTGGCAGGGTGCCAGCGCGGAGATCGAGGCCAGCGTCGATGGCACCTTCCGGATGACGATGGCCGGCGGACAGGTGGCCGAAGGCCGATTCCTGGAGCTGGTGCCGGATCGGCGAGTCCGGTTCACGTGGGGCTGGACCGGCCACCCGACGGTGCCGCCGGGGTCGTCCACGGTCGAGATCGAGCTCGTCGAGGACGGCAACGCCACCCGCCTGACCCTGACCCACCGTGGCCTTCCGCCGGACGACGTCGCGATCCACGAGACCGGTTGGCGGCACTACCTGCCGCGCCTCGCGACCGTCGCCGAGGGCGGCGACCCCGGTCGCGACACGAGCCCGTGAGAGGAGGCGCCCCGTGAGCTTCGATGTGACCGCGACCCAGGAGGTCGATGCCACGCCACAGCAGGTGGCTGCCGTCGAATTCGATCCGGCCCGCGACCCGGAATGGATCGGCGGCGTCGACACGGTCGAGGCGCTCAGTCCCCCGCCGATCCGGGTCGGGTCCAGGGTTCGCCGCCTCGGCGGCTTCATGGGCCGGCCGATCGAATGGATCATGCTGGTCGAGGCGTTCGAGCCGCACCGGCTAATCGCCATGCGAGCCGAGAAGAGCCCGTTCCCGATGCAGGTCGATTACATGCTCGAGCCGCTCGACGGCGGTCGCCGAACCCGCGCCGCGATTCGCATCCGTGGCGCCGGCGGCAACGGCATGTACGGCTTGCCGGGCTTCCTGCTCGGACCAATGGTCCGCCGTTCGGTCGGCGCGGATCTCCGGCGCCTGCGCCGCATCGTCGAACGTCGTTGAGGGGCGGGCCAACGGGAAGCGATCGGGCGGTGCGAGAATGCCTGCGTGCCGGTTGTGGGAGGGCCAGGGATGCTCGAGCGGGAGGGATCTTGCACGCGCCGCCATCCAGCAAAAGAGCTTCGATGCGCCGGATGAGGTGCGCCGGTTTCCCAAGGGGATCGTCCACCTTGTGCACGTAGGCTCCGTGACGCTGGGGCGCGGCATCCTGGAGCCGGGCTTCCGCTGGTCGACGTCCTTGAGGCCGATCCAGGGAACCGCGTCGTGCCAGATCCACCATCTTCAGTTGATGCTGCAGGGGCGCTTCCACGTCGAGATGGACGACGGCCAAGCCGTCGAGTTCGGGCCGGGCGACATCATGAACGTCCCGCCCGGGCATGACGTGTGGGTCGTCGGGGATGAGCCGGTGGTCGTGGTCGACGTGTTCGGCAATATCGGCGCGCTCGGCGTGCCCGGCGAGCACGAGCGCCTCGTCACGACCCTCCTCATGTCCGACATCGTCGACTCGACCCTCACCGCGACGAGGCTGGGAGACACGGCCTGGAAACAGGTGCTCGCCGAGCACAACCGCCTCATCCGCACGCAGCTCGATCGCTTCCGAGGCCGTGAGGTGAACACCACGGGGGATGGCTTCCTGGCCACGTTCGGCAGCGCCGCCGGCGCCATCCGATCCGCCGTCGCGATGCGCGACACAGTGCGAGGTCTGGGGATCGAGCTCCGGATCGGCGTACATACCGGCGAAGTAGAGGTGCTGCGGAACGACATCGGCGGAATCGCCGTCCATGCGGCGTCACGGATCATGGCATTGGGGCGAGCATCGGAGATCATCGTCTCGTCGGTCACGCGCGGGCTGGTCGAGGGAAGCGGACTCCGCTTCGAGGAACGCGGGCGCCAGAAGGTCAAGGGCCTGGAGCAGCCGATCGAGGTGTTCGCGCTGGCCACATGACCCGCGACACGGGCGGAGCCCTACGCGGCGGGTTCACCGAGCAGCCGGCCGAGGTTCGCCGGGTCGAAGAACGCCTCCACTCGCATCGTGCCGGCCATGACGCTGGCGAAGTCCTCGGACGCCCGTGGGTCGGCCGCGATCGCCGCGAAGAGCGCGGCATCCTCCTCGCTCGGTGGCTCGAAGCCGGCGAGCTGGCCGGTGAGATCGAACATGGAGCGGGTGCGCTCGTCTCGGGCGCGCTGGTGGTCGGACATCGCCTCCTCGAATGAGCGGCGGCCGCTCAGGGCGTCGTCGAGGGCGCTGACGAGCGATTCGGCGTCGATGAAGGCGTCGCTCATGCCGTGGGCCGTCGTCGCGTCCTTGACATAGCCAGCGTCCCCCACCAGCGCCCAACCCGGGCCGAAGGACTGCCGATACCTGTTCGGCATCGTCGCACCAAGGATCCGACTCTCCATGCGCCCCTCGTCCAGCAGCGCGTCAAGCTCCGGATCGGTCGCGAATGTCTTCCGGTAGTTGCCCGCCAGGTCGTGTCGGTTCGCCTCGAACTCCGCCATGGGCCATGCCGCGACGACGACGTTCAGTCCATCCGTTGTGGTGATGACGCCGATACCACGCTGCCCCCGCGAACAGAGGTTGAAATCCCCGGTGAAGGGCAACCCGCTCCAGTAGGCGTAGTACAGCACCGACTGCGTCGGGGTCTCGTGATAGACCGTCGCCCCGACGGCCTCGGCGACGAACGAGCGGACGCCGTCAGCACCGATCACGACGGTCGACCGTTCCGTCAAGGGCGCGCCCGCCGACCGACCACGGATCCCTCGCACGACCCCGTCCTCGACGACGAGGTCGTCGGCCGCGAAACCCGGTCGGACTTCGGCGCCGGCCGCGGCGGCGGCCTCGACGAGGATGGCGTCGATCGCGAACCGCCGCGGGGCGTAGGACCGTGGCGCCGTCGCCAGACCGCGTGGCGTCCCGGCGATGGCGAACGGCCCCAGGTCCAGGCGGTATGTCGTCACCGGCGGACACCCCGTCGCGACGACCGCGTCGGCCAGGCCCCAGCGGCCCAGTGCGGCCATCCCGGGCGGATGGACGAGGTGGGTCGAGACGGTGTCACTCGGGAATGTCGCCCGATCGACCAGCAAGACTCGATAGCCCAGGTTCGCCAGCAGCATGGCGGTCGGTGCGCCGGCGACGCGGGCACCGACGACGATGACGTCGTAGTGGCTCATCCGATACGGCCTCCGTGCAGGTATCTGTGCCGAGCGTCGGCCACCGCCTGCGGCGGCGCATCGGTGAGTTCACCTATTTCGCGGCGCGATCCTCCACCTGACTGCGGACCGCGAAGGCGGCCGCTTCGGTGCGGCCGCCGAGGCCGAGCTTGTCCAGGACATTCGCGACGTGATGCTCGACGGTCTTCCGTGTGATGAACAGGCGATCGCCGATCTCCCGATTCGATAGCCCCTCGCCGAGCAGGGCCAGGACCTCCTGCTCGCGGTATGTCAAGGTGCCGGCCGCACGCCGGCCGCGCGGCGACGAGCGGACCCCGAGCGTGCGAAGGAGAGCCGCCATGGCGTCGGCATCGCGGGGCGCGCCGAGGTCCTCGAAGGCGGCGAGGGCAGTTCGTGCCTCGGCCACGGCGAGCGACGGATCGACGGCGGCCGCTGCTCGCGCCAGGAGCGCCCGGCTGCGAGCTGCGTCATACGGGAACCCCAAACGCGCGAAGCCGGCCACGGCCAGATCCATGTGGTCGATCGCGCCCGCATCCCCGCCGATCGCCATCTGGGCCCTCCCGAGCGTTCGATGCGCTCGCGCGAGGATGGCGGCGTTGCCGGTCCCCTCCCCGATCTCCAGCAGACGCTCCCCGAGCGATCGCGCGGTGTCTGGGTGGCCGCCGGCGACCTCGGCCTCGGCCAGCAGCTCCTGCAGGCCGGACGCGTGGAGTGTCCCGTCGTCGATCTCGCGTAGCCGGCGGCGGAGGAGACTGGCGGCCGGACTCGGCTCGCCGCGGCGGAGGCGAACGAGCGCGATCGCCGGGATGGCCGCGCCGAAGTCGTCGAGGCCGGCCACCAGCCGCGTCGCCTCCTCGAGCCGACCTTGAGCGACACGCAGTTCCGCGAGAGTCGCCGCGGCCGCCGCCTGGAGCGCCGGCTCGACCGAGCCCCGCGCCTGTCGGGCGAGCTCGAGCTCTCGTTCCGCGCGCTCCCAGCCACCGGTCGCGAACAGCAGGCTTCCGTACTCGAGCCGACAGGTCGCGTAGAGGTGCACCGCCCCGTGTCGCTCGTGGTAGTCGTCCGCTTGACGGATCCAGGAGGTCGCTCGCCGGACGTTACCGCTGCGCGTCGACCCCGAGATCGACCGGCAGGCGATGAGGACCACGGAGTCGGGATCGCGGGCTTCGCCGGACATGGCCCCGGCCATCGCCTCGTCGAGGAGCCGGGCACCCTCGTCCACGTGACCGAGCTCGACGAGCGCCATCCCGATCTCAGCAACGAGGCAGAGTTCGAGGTCGGCATCGAGGGTGCCGGCCGCGCGGGCTGCTTCGAGGGCTTCCGTGGCATGCCTGCGCCCGGCCTCGGGATGACCGTCGTCCGTCGCGAAGTGGGCCTGACACAAGCCGACCCAGCCGCGGACGGCCTCGAGGTCGTGGTCACGCACGAGCCGTTCGGCCCTCGCGGTCCAGCCGCGGGCGGTTGCCTGGTTGCCGAGGCTCATCGAGGCCGAGAGCGCAAGGTAGACCGCGGCGATGACCGCCGGCTCGAAGGCGCCGGCACGACGGTACGTGAGATAGGCGCGCTCCCAGTCCCCCATCGCGGCCTGCACGTCATCGAGCCACCAAGCCGCGATGCCCCGGCTGAATCGCGCGTCAGGATCCTCGGCGGCGGCGAGCACATCGTCGAAGGCCGCGAGGGCCGGCGCCCACTGATATGCGGCGAGCGCGGCGCGCCCTTCCTCCATCCGGCCCGAACGCTCGTCCGTCACGCGCCCATCGTAGGCTTAGCGGATGGTCGAATGGCACGAATTCGCCCGCGAAGCGCCGCGGGTCGCCGAGGTCTTCGTCCGCCGGCACAAGGCCACGGGCAACCTGTGTTTCCTGGCTACGCTCCGCTCCGATGGTTCGCCACGCATCAGCCCGATGGAGCCGCGCATCGTCGAGGGTCGGCTGGTGCTCGTCGGCATGCCGAACACGACGAAGTTCCGAGACCTGGCTCGCGACCCGCGGTTCTCCCTGCACACGGCCACGGTCGACCCGCACCTCGGCGACGGTGACGCGAAGGTCTGGGGCGAGGCCAGGAACGTCCAGGATCAGGAGCTGCACGCGCGGTTTGCCGATGACCTGTTCAAGGAGTCGGGGTTCGACCTTCGCGGGCAGAAGTTCGATCCGTTCTTCGTCGCCGACCTCGCCGGCGCGTCATCGGTCGAGATCCGGGACGGCCAGCTGACGATCACGACGTGGAAGCCCGGGGAGGGAGAACGAAGCGCGCCGCTGGACTGAGGCCCACCGTCAGCAGTCGAACGCGAACCAGCACAACTCGTTGCGCAGCCGCTGATCGTCGAGCACGAGCTCTCGGATCTCGTTGCGGTAGTCGGGCGCGCTGCCACTGGCACTCCAAGTCGGCCGGCCGCCGCGCTATCGTCTTCGGCGGCTGCCGCCCGCGCCGCCCTGATCGCGTAGGCGGCAGCACCCAGCTCGTGGGCCGCCACATGGCCCACCGCCCCGGCCTGGCCGGCGGCGTACGCGGCATGCCGTGCTGCCCCACGCAGGTCCCTGGCCGCGGCGTTTGCATGGCCAGCCGCCGTGCGTGCCTCCCACCACGTGATCTCACCCCGCGCCCAGGCGCGCGCGAGCGCGATCGCCCGACGTGGTCGGTCGTCCTTCGGCCGTGCCCGCTCGAAGTGGGGCAGCGCGTGCTCCGCGCAGTCGGCCGCCCACATCGCGAGAAGACGATGATCGTCGTCCTGGAGGGTGCCGCCGCGACGGACGGTGATGAACCGCGGATCCCGGATCTTGGGGAGGATCATCGCGAGGCCGATCGCGATCGGCTACCGACTCTCGGTCCGCGGCTCGAGGACCACGACCGCCGTCTCGGTCGGGCGTCGGGTCGCGTAGCCGTCGGGGGAATCGCCGAACTCGCGCCACCTCGCCCACAGGCGCTCGCGCTCCTCGCCCTCGGCCGCCCGACCCTTGACCGCTCGCATGCCGTCCTTCAGCTCGACGGTCACGTCGGGTTGGGCCTGCAGGTTGAGCCACCAGGCGGGCTCGGGTTCCGCCCATCCGTTCATCGCCATGGTCACGAGGTTAGGCCCGTCCTCGTAATAGCCGAGGATCGCGCTGCGCTCCTTGCCGGAACGGCGGCCAACCGTCGTGAGGCGCATCGTCCCCCACTTGCCGGGTCGCGGCTTCCAGAGTCCGCGGCGGCCGCCGGTCACCCGGTGGATGGCGCGGTGCACCACCCAGGCGGTGCGAACGAACCATCGCGGCGGGAGCCGCGGGGAGTTGGGTTGCGCTGCGGTCATGAGGCATGCCTCCTCGCGGGCTTAGCAGGCCGGTTGCAGGGCGGCCGGTCATCCCAGCATAGGCCGGGCCGGCTGTGACGCGGCCCTGGCGTCCGCTACGCTGCCGCGATGCGTGCGCAACTGCGGACCAGCATCCGGACATCCGACCCACAGGCGGTGACATTCGTCGAGCTGTTCTTTGACCTTGTCTTCGTCTTTGCGATCACGCAGCTCACGGCGCTGACGGCCCATGACCTGACACCCGAGGGCATCCTACGGTCGATCCTGCTGGGGTGGCTGATCTGGTGGGCCTGGACCCAGTTCACGTGGACGCTGAATCCGGCCGACACGACCCATCCGGGGGTCCGCGTCGTGACCCTTGCGGCGACTGGCGTCGCGCTCGTGATGGCGGCCTCCGTCACACGCGCCTTCGCCGATGACGCACTGTGGTTCGCCCTGCCGTACGTCGTCGTCCGTGTGCTGGGGCTCGGCCTCCAGGTGCGCGTCGATCGCGAGCGGGTCGACGCCAGCCACAGAGTCGTCGTCGTCTGGACCGCCCTCTCGGTGATCGGGCTCGCGCTCGTGCTGGCCGGGGCTGTCGTCGATCCATCCCTGCGGCCCTGGTTCTGGCTCCTCGCGATCATCGCCGACGTGGTCGCCGCGGCGTGGGCCGGCAGGGGCGCGAGCTGGGACCTCAACCCATCGCACCTGGCCGAACGGCATGGCCTATTCGTGATCATCGCGATCGGCGAGTCCCTCATCGTGGCGGGAACCGCGGTGGCCAATGACGAGCGCACGTTCGCCCTGGGGTCGGCCGCCGTCGTCACGATCGTGGTCGCCAGCCTGCTCTGGTGGACCTACTTCGGCTGGTTGAAGGAGGCGCTCGAGCATCTGTACGCGGCAGCCCCGACCGAGCGGCTGGGTCCCCTGGCGCGCGATGCTTTCAGCCTCGCTCACTTTCCGCTGATCGGTGGCATCGTCGGGTTTGCGGTGGCGATCGAAGAGATCGCGGCACATCCCGACGAACCTGCCCCGGCCGCCGTGCTGGCCTCGCTCGGCATCGGCGTGGCGCTGTTCGTCGCGTGCTCGGCGCTGTCGTACCGATTGCTCGGCGGCCGGATCCTCGTGCCCCGGCTCCTGATCCTCCCCGTGATGCTCGTCCTGATCGCCCTCGTGGGGTCGATGCCACCCGTCTGGCCGCTGGGCGTGGTGGCGGTGGCGCTGCTGGCGATCGTGCTGATCGAGGGGGCGGGTCAAGCTGACGAGGAAGGACGTCATCAGGACGTCATGCCGGGAGCACCTCCGGCAGCCCGAAGTGCGGGAACAGGTGCGACCCGAACGTCGTGATCTCGGCGATGCGGCCGTCGACGACGCGGAGGACATCGAACTTGAAGGCGCGATAGGTGTCGTCGCCGGGTGCCTTGAGGTAGCTCGCGGCCGTCGGCATCCGGTTGGCAACCGTGGGCACGAGCCGCCACGAGCTGCCGTCGGCGAACGCGTTCTCCAGCAGCGGCCGGATGACGCGGATCCCTTCGAACAGCATCGGTGCCGGCGGCATCGTGACGCGCAGGTCCTGCGACGCGATCGAGATGGCCAGCGCCGCATCGCCGCGCTCGTGGGCCTCGATGAAGCTGGCCAGCAGCGCCCGCTCCGCCTCGCTCGGCTCGCCGGCCGACCAGTCCGTCCGTCGCGCGGGCATGTGCGCCTGCAGGGTCGCCCGCGCACGCTGCAACGCGCTGTTCACCGAGGCCACGGACGTGTCGAGGGCCGATGCCGTCTCGCTCGCCGGCCAGCCCAGCACATCGCGGGCGATCAGCGTCGCGCGCTGGCGTGGTGGCAGGACCTGGAGCGCCGCGAGGAATGCGAGCTCGATCGTCTCGCGCGTGACGACGACGGCGTCCGGCTCGTCCTCGGGAGGTGCCATCTCGTCGAGCAGTCGATCGGGATAGGGCTGGATCCATGGCACCTCGCGCATGGACTCCAACGATGCCAGCCGTCGTCCCGTCCGCCGGATCGCATCCAGGCAGACGTTCGTGGCGATCTTGTAGAGCCACGCCCGGACCAGCCCACCGCCCTGGAAGGTGTCGCGTGCCCGCCACGCCCGAAGGAACGTCTCCTGCACCGCGTCCTCGGCCTCGTCGAACGAGGCCAGCATCCGGTAGCAGTGGACGTGGAGCTCACGCCGGTATCGCTCGGTGAGGGCCGCGAATGCGGGCTCCCCACCGGCGAACGCGGCCGCGGCCTGATCGGTCACGCGGCGACCTCGTCGAGCTTGACCTCGAGGAGCTTCCAGTCGCGCTTGACTTCCTGGACGAGCCAGGTGTTGCCATCGGGATCCTGGAACGGCATGAACGTCGCGTAGCTGCGCCGCTCGGGGTCGACGCCGGGCGTCTGGCCGGCCTCGCCGTAGTGGAACGTGTCGGCCAGCTCGACACCACGACCGGACAGCTCCTCACGGGCCGCCTCGATGTCGCTCACGCACAGGTGCAGCCCGTGCAGCGAGCCCGGAGCCATCGAGCCGATCCCGGTCCCGATCGCGATCGCGCAGGCGGACCCGGGTGGAACGAGCTGGACGACGCGGAAGTCCGGGCCGGCGCTGGTGTCGACCAGCAGGTTGAAGCCCGCCTGCTCGGTGTAGAAGGCCTTTGCGCGATCGACGTCGCTGACGGGGATGACGATGAGTTCGAGGGTGTAATCCATGGTTCGAGCCTCCTTTGCGTGACCGGTCGGAAAATGGCCGATCTGGGAGGTGTAACGACGACTCGCGGCAAAACTCATCGGTCCCGGGGGCGATCGTATCGGAGCCCGGTGGACGCCGACCGATGAGTCCGACGACCGGTCCGGGTCTAATGGGTATCGTGATGCTCAGCCGAACGACTCGAGGAGGACTGCGATGACGACCCTCGACTGGACCAGTGACACCATGGGCACCGGCGAATACGCCGATATCAACGGCCTGCACCTCTACTACGAAACCCACGGGACGGGAAAGCCCCTGATCCTGCTGCACGGCGGCCTCGCGTCGAGCGAGATGTTCGGTCCGATCATCCCCATGCTGGCCGAGAACCATCAGGTCATCGCCGTGGACCTCCAGGGACATGGGCGCACGGCCGACATCGATCGGCCCCTCGACATCGAGCTCATGGCCGATGACATCGCGGCGCTGATCGACCACCTCGGGCTCGACAAGCCCGACGTCGTCGGCTACTCGCTCGGCGGCGGTGTCGCGATGCGGACCGCCGCGAAATATCCCGACAAGGTCGGCAAGCTTGTTGCGGCCTCGCAGAATCTCACTCCGGACGCCCTCGACCCGGCGCTTCGAGCGCAGCAGGTCGTGGTGAACGCCGCGGCGGCCGAGTTCATGAAGGACACGCCGATGTACCAGCTCTACATGAAGGTCGCGCCGCGGCCCGAAGACTTCGGGCAGCTGCTGGACAAGATCGGCGAGATGATGAAGGAGGACTACGACCACACCGACGTGGTCCGGTCGCTGAAGGTGCCGACGCTCATCGTCCACGCCGATGCCGACATGGCCCCGCCGAGCCACGCGGTCGAGATCTTCAAGCTGCTCGACGGCGGCCTGCGCGACGGAGGCTGGATGGGCGAGAACCGGCCGAAGGGAGGTCACGCGCTCGCGATCCTGCCGGGCCTGACGCACTACAACCTCGGCGGATCGCCGCTGTTCGCGACGGTCACACTGTCATTCCTCGACGCGCCGAGCGCGTGACCCAGCCACCACAGATCGGAGGAGAACGCCATGGACTTCAACAGCATCCTCATCGGGTCGGAGGACCCGGCCCGCCTGGTCGACTACTACACGAAGCTCCTCGGTGAGCCGACCATGTCGGACGGCGGGTACACCACCTGGCAGATCGGCTCGGGCTGGATGTCGATCGGGGCGCACGACCAGGTCAAGGGCAAGAACGCACATCCGGGGCGCATCCTCTGGAACATCGAGACCGCCGATGTGCAGGGTCAATTCGACAAGTTCAAGGCCGCCGGCGGGATCGTCGTCGCTGAGCCGTACGGATTCGGCGACGTGCCCGGCCAGGTCGCGACGTTCGCCGACCCCGACGAGAACTACTTCCAGCTCATGAGCCCGATGAATCCGGCGTAGCGGCGGGAGGCCGGCTAGGCCTTCGCGCGCATCCGCGCAGGGATCGCCAAGGAGGCCATCGACCGTGAGCATCGAGTTCCTGATCACCACGCTCGTGGTGGTCGCCTCGCCCGGCACGGGCGTGATCTATACCCTCGCCGCCGGCCTGTCTCGCGGTGCCCGGGCGAGCATCCTGGCCGCCTTCGCGTGCACGCTCGGGATCATCCCGCACATGGCCGCGGCCATCACCGGCCTGGCGGCGCTGCTGCACACGAGCGCCCTGGCGTTCGAAGTCATCAAGTACCTCGGCGTGGCCTACCTGCTGTACATGGCTTGGATGACCCTGCGCGAGCATGGCGCGCTGCGCGTCGACGCGGACGACGCCCCGCGATCGGCTCGACAGGTGATCGTGTCCGGCATCCTGATCAACATCCTCAATCCGAAGCTGTCGATCTTCTTCTTCGCGTTCCTTCCCCAGTTCGTCAGCACCACGGCGGGCGACGCCCTGCCGCAGATGCTGTGGCTGAGTGCGGTGTTCATGCTGGTGACGTTCGTGATCTTCGCGATCTACGGGGTATTCGCGGCGGCCGTCCGACAGCACATCGTCAGCCGCCCCCGCGTCCTCGCGTGGATGCGGCGGGCCTTCGCGGCGGCCTTCGTCGGGCTGGGCCTGAAGCTGGCGCTGACCGAACGCTGACCTTCGCCGCCCCGGCGGTCTTCCCTATTCGACGGTGAGGGCCCCCACCATCCCGAGGGCCGCATGCGGCTGACCTGATGCCGGATCCGGCACGAAGCAGAGGAAGGCGTAGTTCCCCGGCTCGAGATCGACGTCCATCGCCACGGTCATGCCGTTCGCGATGCCCGCGACCCCGCCAGCGCTCGTGAACGGCGGCGGTCCCGTCGGCGGCTCGGTCGAGGTGAACATCGGGACGAGGTCGGCGGCTGCGATGCCGTCGGCCAGCTTCACGATGGTCGCCTCGTGCGGCTGGGGTCCGTTGTTGGTGACCGTGACCGTGTGCTCACCGGCACTCAGGGTCTCGAGGCCAACGAAGGCGAAGTCCTGCAAGGCGAGCTCGGCGTCGCCGGGCGGCAGCGCAGCGGTCGATGCCGGCTCGGTGACCTCGATCGGGGCGATCATGCCCTTCGCGAAGTGCGGGATCCCGTCAGGGCTGCGGACGAAGCACAGGAACACGTACTGGCCTGGCCCGAGGTTGCCGGTCGTCGAACCGCTCGCCCCGGGCAGCACGCCGGTCGGTCCGCCCGACAAGGCAAGCATGCCGAGCGCGGCGACTTCGTCGTTGGCTTGGAGCGCGGCCGTCAGGTCCTGGAATGTCTTACCTGCCGCGATACCCGCGACCTGGGCCTGATGTTCCTCCTGGCCCGAGTTGGTCAGAGTGATCTTCGTGGGTCCGGCCGGGATCGTGGCCGGGGCCTGGAACGCGAAGTCGGTACCGGTGATGGTTAGGTCCTGGGCGGTGGCGGCCGAGGCCGACGGTGCGGCTGAAGCGGACGCGGCGGGCGCCGAGCTCTGAGGCGCGGTGCTTGCACTTGGGGCTGCGGAGGCAGGGCTCGGCGCCGTCGAGGCTCCGGGGGTGCCAGAGCAGCCTCCGAGCGCCAGTGCTGAGATCAGCACCAAGCCACCAGCCGCGAAGCGCACACTCCGCCGCCGGCCAATGGTCAGCGGGAACGATGACTTGGGAGATCGCTCAAACACGCCTGGTCTCCTTCTGACGGGGGACGCCATCGTCTGCTCGGCGACCTCAAAGGCGCATTGCAGCATCGGGCTGAAACGACCAAGCCGCGAGCAAGATATCGTCAGCAGTGGTCGCCCGGCGCCCGGAGCACGTCACGAGGAACCCGATGCAGGTCGAGGTGAACGGGTCCCGGTTGTGGTTCGACATCGACGGACCGGCACTCGTGCCCGATGGCCCATCGATGCGTCAGCGGCCGACTGTCGTCCTGCTCCACGGCGGGCCCGGCAGCTACGACCACTCGTACTTCAAGCCCGACTTCGGGCGGCTGGCCCGATACGCGCAAGTCGTCTATCTGGACCTGCGCGATCACGGCCGATCGACCTGGCACGACCCGGGCAGCGACTGGAGCTTCGAGGCATGCGCCGATGACGTCCGCGCTTTCTGCGACGTCCTGGAGATCGCGAGGCCGATCGTGTACGGCCATTCCATGGGCGGCTTCGTGGCGATGCTGTACGGGACCCGCCACCCGGCTCATGTTGGCGCCCTCGTGCTGCAGTCCACCATGGCCCGCTTCGACCTCGAGCGGCTCGTCGAGGGCTTTCGGCGCGTCGCCGGTGACGACGTGGCCGAGCTGGCCCGACGCGACTTCGGGGGCGACGCGGTGACGGACGTGGAATCCGCGCGGGTCTCCGCCGCCTTCGGTCCACACGTTCCCGACGAGCAACAGCTCGCGCGCAGGGTCAGCAATCCGGACCTCGGGGCGCACGGGCTGGACCTGGTGCGCGCGTTCGATGTCATCGACCAGCTCGCCCGCATCGACTGCGCGACGCTGGTGTGCGTGGGTGATCTCGATCCCGTGACCCCGGTGGACGCGGCACGAGAGATCGTCGACGCCCTGCCGCAGGGCGCTGGGCTCCTCCGGGTCATCGAAGGTGCCGGCCACTTCCCGTGGCTGGACGCCCCGGAACAGTACTGGCCGGTGATCGAGGCCTTCGTGCTCGACGCCGACCTCAGCCGATCCCGCGCCGCTTCTCCAGCACGAGCTGGAGATCCTGGCTGATCCCGGTCGCGAAGCCTGCCTCGCTGAGCGCGAGGTAGTACTCCCACATCCGGACGAAGCGCTCATCGAAGCCCATCGACCGGACCTCGTCGAGCCGCGCCATGAACCGCTGGCGCCACGCCCGCAGGGTCAGTGCATACGAGTCCGCGATGTCGGTGACACCGGAGATCAGGAAGCGCGTGTCGTGGATCGAGCGTTCGATGACCGCCAGGGACGGGCACAGGCCACCCGGGAAGATGTACGTCTGGATCCAGTTGGCGCCGCGCCGCTGGCGCTCGTAGGCCACGTCCGGGAAGGTGATCGTCTGGAGGCTCATCCGGCCTCCAGGGCGGAGGGCCCGGTCACACACCTCGAAGAAGGTTTCGAAGTACTCGGCGCCGACCGCCTCGAGCATCTCGATCGAGACGATCGCGTCGTACGTGCCGTCGATATCGCGATAGTCGCGGAGCTGGACGTCCACCCGGTCATCCAGGCCGGCAGCTCGGACCCGCTCGCGAGCGAGGTCGTACTGCTCGCGCGAGATCGTGACGGACGTCACCCGGCAGCCGAGCTCGCCGGCCGCGTAGAGTGCGAACCCGCCCCATCCGGTCCCGATCTCCAGCACATGCTGTCCGGGCTCCAGTCCCGCGTTGGCGGCGATGATCGCGTACTTGTTACGTTGCGCGTCGCCGAGGTCCTGATCCGGCGTGGCAAAGACCGCGCTCGAGTAGGTCATGGTCTCGTCGAGGAACAGCCGGTAGAAGTCATTCCCCAGGTCGTAGTGGGCCGCGATGTTCCGCTGGCTGCCGGCGCGGGTGTTGCGCCGGATTCGGTGGGCGACCGTCCGCAGCACCTGCGCCGGGACCCGGAACCAGCCGGCGGACAGCGCCAGCGCCTCACGGTTGCGCGCCGCCAGACGCAGCAGGGCCGCAAGGTCGGGGCTCGACCACAGGCCGTCCATGTACGCCTCGCCGCCGCCAGTCTCACCGTGGACGAGCATGCGGACGAGCGCCTCGCGATCGTGGATGTGGATCTCGGCCCGCTCGGAAGAGCCGTCGTCGCCGTACACCCGGCGATCGCCGTCGGGCAGGACGACGGTCAGGCTGCCGACGCGGATCCGGGCGGCAGCGGCCAGACCGACGCGCCAGGCGGCCCGCTCGAGCAATGACCCGACGAGGGCCGGGGGACGCGTGGTGATCGTGCGGACCGTCATCGGGTGACCTCTCTGTGTCGGTGGAATCGTGCGCCGCGAAGCCAGAGCCGCAGCGCGTGCCAATGGATCATCAAGGTGGTCTTGTGCGTCACGAGCGGGATCCGCAGCAGAGCTCCGAGGAGGCTCCGATCGGTCAGGGATCGCCGGATCAGATCCAGGCTCGTATGCAGCACCAAGCCGTCGGGCAGGGCGTGATTGATCGTGATGCGGAGGCGCGACGCCTCGTCCGTGACGCGGACCGTGTACCGGCCGTCCGCCTCGATGAACGGCGAGACGTAGAACGCCTTGCCCATCGACGCGACGAACGCGGGCGCCCGGTCCGCGGACCGAAGGGTGTAGAGATGCCGTTCGCCGTGGGTGTTGTGGACCTCGACGACCACGACGCGGAGCTCCCCTGCCCCATCGCGGCAGAGGTAGAAGCTGGCCGGATTGAACACGTAGCCAAGGACCCGGGGATTGGTCACGAGCGTGATCTGCCAGCCGGTCGGGTCTTCGCCCTCGGTGCGCAGGTGGTCCAGGAACGAGGTCCGCAGGTCCGCCGCCGGCGGCACGAGATGGTCTCGGTCGCGCAGCTCCAGGACGCTGCGTCGGTTGCGGCCGATCAGTCGAGAGGACCGATCGACGTCGTCGAGCTCGTCCAGGTCGAATGCGATGTAGTGGACCGCATGCTCGAGCGCGTACGCAAAAGGCCGGGCACGGCGGTGGCGGACCACGCCTTCGAGATGGTGGGACCTCATGCCGCAACCTCCTGGGTCGGGCCGAGAAGCGCCGATTCGGCGGCAGCGAGCCGGGCAGCGGCCTCGAAGCCCGATCGACAGCCGTCCTCATGGAACCCGTAGCCGAGGTGCGCCCCGGCGTAGAACGTGCGCCGCCACCCCTGGAGATCCGACAGCCGAGCCTGCGCCGCGAGGGTGTCGAACGTGTAGAGCGGGTGCTCCATCGCGCGATCCACGATGACTCGAGCCGGGTCCAGCCGCTCGTCCGGGTTGACCGACACGAAGAACTGGACTGGCCCGGGGAGGGCTTGCAGGCGATTCATGTGGTAGGTCATCGAAAGGGCGGCGCTGGGCCGCCGATGATCATGCTGGTCGACGTTCCACGATGCCCATGCCGCGCGGCGCCCCGGCATCACAGCCGGGTCAGTATGGAGCACGACCCTGTTCGTGGAGTAGTCGAACCCGCCAAGGGCGGAGCGCTCCCGCACATCAGCGTCGCCAAGGAGGGTGAGGGCGTCGCCGGCGTGCGTGGCCAGGACGACCGCATCGAAGGTGTCGCTCGTGCCGGCCGCCGTGCGGACGGTCACCTCGTCGCCTGACCGGTCGATGTCCACGACCGGATCGCCGGCGCGGACCGCGTCGCGTCCGAGCCGGTCGAGGATCCGTTCGACGTACGTCATCGATCCACCCGTGATCGTGCGCCATCGCAGGGCTCGACCCACGCCGATCAGCCCGTGATGGTCGAGGAAGCGCATCAGGTAGTCGAGCGGGAACTCGAGGATCCGGTCGGACGCGGTCGACCACACGGCCGAAGTGATCGGGACGATGAAGTGGTCGCGGAACCCGGGGCCGAACCCCTCGTCGTCGAGATAGTCGCCGAGCGTCGCGAATGACGTCTCGTCGCCATCGAGCCGCTCCCGCGCATCCCGATAGAACCGAAGGATGTCCGCGAACATCCGCCAGTGGCCGGGGCTGAGTGCGGCGGTCGGACGGGCGAACCAGCCGCGCGCGCCGCGTGAGCTGAACTCGACGCCGCACGCGCGGCAGTTCGAACCCAGTGACATGTCGCTGGCCTGTGTCGTGACGCCCAGCTCACCCATCATCCGCAGGAATGTCGGGTACGTGACGTCGTTGTGGACGATGAACCCCATGTCGACCGGGATCGGTCCCTCGGCGGAGTCCACGGACACGGTCTTGACGTGTCCACCGACCGGGGACTCGGCGTCATACAGACGAACCTCGTGCTCCCGATGCAGGGCGTAGGCGGCGCTCAGGCCGCTGATGCCGCCGCCGACGATCGCGACGCGCATCATCGAGCCGCCTCTTCGCGGTCCACGGTCTGGGCCCCGAGGGCCGCTGCCATCCCGGCCGCGGCCTGGCGCCCGATCCGCTCGAAGCTTCGACCGAGGAACGGCTCGACGAACCGGAGCAGCCCGCCGAGGTGGATGTTCGCGGTGTAGTCGATCACGGTTCGGTCGCCGACCCGCTCGATGCGGATGTCGTCGATGGCCTCCACGTTGGAGCCGGAACCGACGAGCACGACCCGCTGGGGTCGCTCGTAGCGGTGGATCCGGTACTCCATGGGCGCGATCCGGCCACCCATCCGAACCTGCAGCGCGTAGCGCGAGCCTGGTCCGATCGGGCCATCGTCCAGCCGCTGGGAGGAGACCGTGCCCGGGTCCCACTCCTGGGCATTGGCGAAGTCGGCGATGTAGTCGAAGGCGGTCTCGGCCGGCAGGGTCGTCTCGATGCGTTCGTGGATGCGGGTCATGCGGTTGCTCCATTGGTCGGGCGTTCGGTGGTTGGTCGTGGGTCAGGCGTCGGCGCCGGATCGGTCACGCCGGCCAACTCGACGACGACGTCCCAGAGCTCGCGGCGGTCGGCCGCGGACACGCGGGTCGTGGGCAGGCGGTCGAAGAGGCGTTCGCGGCGGTCCAGGAAGAGGCGTCCGGAGACGGCCGCACCGCTCGCGCCCGGATCGGCGGCAAGCCACACGGCGGTGTCGGCTCCCTCGCCGGGCGTGCGCAGGATCGGTCCCATCACGCCGTAGAAGCGAGGGAGTGCAGCCGAGATGCCGGGGGTGTCCGCCCACCCCGGGTGCATCGCGCTGAAGGCGACCTCGTCCGGCGTCACGCGGCGTGCCCACTCGCGCATCAGCGAGACCTGGGCTCGCTTGGCGTGGGCGTAGACGCGCGCTCCGTCGAAGGGCCTGCGCTCCCACTGCAGATCGTCCAGCCGGAGCTCCTGGGCATACATGCCACCGGAGGTCACGGCGACGACACGCGCCCCGCCCGTCCGGCGGAGCAGGGGCAGCAACCCTCCGACCATCGCGAAGGGACCGACGACCATGGTCGCGAACGTCGCCTCGAGGCCGTCCGCGCTTTCTCGGCGTTCCGGGAAGATGGCGCCCGCGTTGTCGATCACGACGTCGAGTCGGGGTTCACCGTCCAGGATGCGAGTGACGGCTGCCCGGACCGATGCCAGCGACGACATGTCCGCCACCACGGTCCGAAAGCGATCCTCGCCGTGGACGCGGATGAGCTCGTCCCGAACGGCGACGAGCCGCTCCTCGCTCCGGCCGACGAGGACGATCCGCGCCCCGAGGTCGGCGAGCCGGTCGGTCGCGGCGCGACCGAGGCCCGACGTGGGGCCCGTGACCAGGACGGTCCGGCCCCGGAGCGAGTCCGCGGGCGGCGGCGTCCAGTCGTACAGGCGGCGCCGAACCGCGTACCCGATGCGCGAGAAACTCGGGACGACGGCGATCTCGAGCGCGTCGTCGATCAGCTGCTGGATGTTCATGGTGAGCTCGGGGGCTGCCGGGACCCGGCCGGAGGAGGCCAGCCGGGTCCGCGGAAGTCCTTCGACTAGCCCTGGTCCTCCCGCACGCGGCGGGTGGCCCCGCGTCGACCGAAGAGGGCGACGCTCGCGAGACCGCTCACGGCGAGCAGCGCGGCAGCCGGGCCGAACCAGTCGCTCGTCGTGGACGCCTCGGGGGCGAGGGTGTCGGTCGCCGGCAGGGCCGGCCCCGACTCATCGGACACGGTGGCATCGACGCCCACGGCCACCTGGAGCGCGTTCTCCCCGAGTGGCGGGGTGGCGGCCGAACCGATCGCGAAGACGCTGTAGGCGTTGCACGCCTCGACCGCGACGTCCGGCAGCGCGAGCGCGACGGTCGTCGTCCCGGCCAGTCGGACCTCCAGGTCGTACGTGCCGGCCGGGAGCGCGACGTAGTCGGTCGCGTTCGGGTACTCGAGGTTCTTCACGACCGCATCGGCGGCAGCGGCGCCGGCGGGCGCGACATCGACGGCGGGCGCATCGGCGCTGAAGTGGACGACACGGACCGATGCGTTGTCGCAGTCGGGCGCGGGCTCGTCCTCGAGGACCTGTGCGGTGATCGACGCGACGGCGTCCGTGGCGGCGATGGTGTACTTGGCACCGGTCGCGACGGTCACGTCGGCGTCAATGACCGGATCGGTCGTGCTGCCGGTCGCGTAGACCTTGACGTTGTGGTCGCCGGCCGGGATCTCCAGGTAGTCGGACAACGTGCCGAAGGGCACGTTCGTGAGGGGGTCGACGATCGTGTCGTCGAGGTAGACGTCGACGGCGGGGGCGTCGGGCGAGGCGTGCAGGACGCGCACCATCGCGGTGTCGGCGGCGCTCGCGACGCCCGCGATCGAGAGCGTCAGCATCCCTGCCGCGAGGACACGGAGCAGTGGCTGGATTCGTCGGTTCACCGATGGTTCTCCTTCTGCTGGGGCCCGCTTGTGCGGGCTCCTGTGTTGTGCACCCTTTGTCTAAGGTGACAGGCAGAAGGTACGCGCTATGTCCAGGTCTTGTCAAGGGTTGGTGGATTAGGTATGCTGCACAAACCATGTACACGATCAAACAAGCGGCGGCACGGAGCGGGCTGAGCGTGAGCACGGCTCGCGCGTGGGAGCGGCGCTATGGGATCGTCCATCCAAAGCGGACAGCCAGTGGCTACCGGCTCTACGACGACGAGGCCATCGATCGCCTCATGGCGATGCGTCACCTGGTCGAGATCGAGGGCATCCGACCCAGTCAGGCCGCAGACCAGCTTCGAGCAAGCGGCGCGGACGTCGCCGATCTCGTCGCCCGGGCGAGAAGGTGGCGCGACTCGACGCCCGCTGCGGCGACGGCGTCACCTACCGCGTCCCGTGGCAGCGACCTCGCCGGCGCCTTCGTCGAGGCAGCTCGGAGCCTCCGCGTGGCGACGATGGAGGACATCCTCGACGATACGTTCGCGAGTCAGCGTTTCGAGACCGCTGTCGAGGATGTCGTGTTCCCGGCACTGCGGGCGGTCGGCGACGCGTGGGCCGCCGGAACGATCGACGTCGCCATGGAGCATGCGGCGAGCGAGACGGTCCGCCGACGCCTGGCGCGGTTCTACGACGCGATCGAGGCGTCGGGTGACCCCGACGTCATCGTCGGGCTGCCACCGGGCGGTCAGCACGACATCGGGGCGCTCGCATTCGCCATCGCCGCCCGTCGCCGACACCTCGACGTGCTCTATCTGGGCGCGGACGTACCTCTGGCCAGCTGGGTGACCGCGGCCGACCGGAGTCGAGCGCGCGTCGCCGTCATCGGCGTGGTGAACGTCACGGACGTCACGGCTGCCTCGGACGTGGTCCGAGCGCTACGCGCGTCATCACGACGTCCGGCGGTGGCGCTGGGCGGTCCGCGCGCGCACCAGGTCGACGACGACCTCGGAGCCATGGTGCTGCCCGATCAGATCGAACAAGCCGTGGCTGCCGTCCGCGAACTGCCGAAGCCTCTGCGTTAAGCCCGGGCGCCGAAACCTCAGTGCATTCGCCCGGTCGCGTCCTTGAAGGGCTGTCCCTTGCGGTCGTGGAGTCGCTCGACGAGGCTCCGGGCCGCAGGCGGCAGGGTCTTGACGGTGAGGCGCTTCGGTCCGCCGGGTCCCGAGTCAAGATCTGGCTTGCCGGCCGCGAGCCACACCGCGAACAGCGGGTCCAGATCCTTGCGGTGGAACGATTCCGCGAGATCGATGAACTCACGGGTCGTGACGTTCCCACCGGCCTGGGTCCTCGACCACTCCTTGAGCGTCCGGAAGAAGTTGCGGTCACCGATCTCCTGGCGGAGCGCCTCGAGCGTCATCGCTCCACGCGCGTACACGGGGAACTCGAACAGTGCGTTCGGACCCGGATCGCCGATGGCGAGCCCCCAGAAGAACTCCTCCTCGGCAGGGATCTCCGCGAAGGAGTCGAAGATCTGCTCGGTCGTGTCGAAGCCCTGCTCCTCACTCCACAGCCACTCGGCGTACGTCGCGAAGCCTTCGTTCAACCAGATGTGCTGCCAGCTGTCCACGGCCAGGCTGTCGCCGTACCACTGGTGCGCGAGCTCGTGGACGACGACGAAGTCGTTGCCCTCCGGGCCACCGAAGAAGAACGGTGAGTAGGTCGGCCGTGTCTGGTTCTCGAGGGCGAACCCGACGGACGCGTCATCCACGATCCCGCCGGACGCGGAGAACGGGTACGGGCCGAAGGTGCTCGCCTGGAACTCGAGGATCTCGGGCTGCCGGTCGAAGGACTTCAGCGCCGAGGCGCCGAGGCCGGGTACGGCGGCCACGAACGAGGACGTGATCCAGGTATTCGGGTTGGGCTCGCTTCCAGCCGGTGCGGCGGGCGTCGTCCAGCCGTCCAGCGGGCTACCGTCGGCCTCGAACGAGGTCGTGCCCTGCCCGGTCGAAACGACGACCTCGTCGATGACGACACCTCGCCCCTGGACGAACCCGTCGCTGGCATACGTGATCGACACCTCGACCTGTCTCGTGGCGGTCCCGGCATTCGCAAGCGGGATCGTCCAGGTCTCCCAGCCGTCGCTCGTGCCGCTGGCTGCGTGCCAGGCACCCGTGGTGCCGGCCGGGTCGCAGGAGAAGAAGTCGTCTTCGGGCGTGGTCGGGTCGCCACCATCGACCAGCACCGGGGTCAGGTAATGCGCAAGGAACGGGTTGAAGTCCACGAACCCGGGGCAGGCCCCGACATCCTGGGTGGTATGCCCGTTCGCATCGGCGATCGTCGTCCAGTCATCGCCGCCAGCCGTTCGCGACTCGACGAACAGGAAGTCCCAGCCGGGCTCCGTATCGCGGTTCACCCGGAACGAAAGTTGCCCGCCACCCACGGGGACATCCACGAGATGGCTGAGCCGCTTGTACGCCGGCTCGCCGATCTGCGAGTAGAGGAACTGCGAACCCGCCTCGGGCGTGACCGGCGGAGCCAGGTCGACCATGAACGCCGAATCGATGGCGTCCCAGTACTTGATGCCGGCCGTCTGGTAGGCGCGCACATCGAACTGGCCGATCGCCATCATCGCGAGGTAGGTGGTCATGGGCTCGACGGCGTCCCATGTCCAGGTCGTCGAGGAGCCGCTGGTCTGCTGCCCGATCAGGACGCCATTGGAGATGGCCTCGACGCCGCTGGGGACCGTGATGGCGAACGTGAATGCCGCCTTATCACGCGGGTGATCGTTCGCCGGGAACCAGGTCGCTGCGACGTGCGGCTCGCCGATGACGATGGCGCCGTCCTCGGTATGGATGAAGCCGGAAAGCCCGAACTCCTCGAGTGTCTGCGGCACGCCGTCATACCGGGCGACGACCGTGAAGGTTGAGCCATTCGCGAGACCGGTCTTCGGCTTGACCGTCAGCTCCTGGCCCTTGCGGGTCGTCGTCGCGGATGTGCCGTTGACCGTGAGCGAGCGGAGTCGCAGCCCGACGAAGTCCAGGTTGAACGCGGACAGGTTCTGGGTCGCGCGAGCGCGGATGGTCGCCTCACCGATCAGGCGATCGGTCGCAGGGTCGTAGGACACCTTCAGGCCGTAGTGCTGGACGTCGTAGCCGCCGTTTCCGTCGAGCGGGAAGTACGGATCGCCGATCCCCGACGAGCCCGCCGGGAACTGTGACGGTGGCGCCCCAAGGGCGGCGCCCGGCAGGGATGCCAGGTACACGGCAACGACGACGGCGACCATCGCCAGCTTTCGGGACATGACGGTCCTCCCCTCCTGGTGCTCCCTCAAGCACCGTAGCAAGCACACCGTGGGCGTACGGGGTGCGCTCCCCCGACCGACCTGGTCAGGCTGGTAGGGTCGGACCAACATGTCAAGACCCAAATACGAGCAGCCCGGGCGAATGTTCGAGCTGGGGCTCAACATCCCCTACGTCGAAGGCGCCATGGACGGCCGCACGCCGCGCTGGGTGGACATCCTGGCGATGGCGCAGACGGCGGAGTCGATCGGCTTCGATGCGATCTGGATCTCGGACCACGTCGGATTCGGGGATCCCGCCGGCGAGTGGCAGGGCGCCTGGGAGTCGTGGACGTTGCTTTCGGCGCTCGCCGCGTCGACCCGTCGCGTGGCACTCGGCAACTACGTCCTCGCGGTCCCGTTCCGGAACCCGCCGCTGCTGGCCAAGATGGCGGAAACACTCGACGAGATCAGCGGCGGACGTGTGATCCTTGGCCTCGGCGCGGGCTGGAACGAGCCGGAGTTCTCGAGCTACGGCGTCCCGTACGACGATCGATTCCGACGATTCGAGGACGGCCTCCGGATCATCACGCAGATGCTTCGCGACGGATCGTCGACCCATGAGGGCCGGACGATCCGGACCCGCAACGCCCGTGTGCAGCCGCGCGGCCCGCGCCCGAACGGCCCGCCGGTGATGGTCGGCGCGAACGGCCCGCGGATGCTGCGCCTGACAGCCGAGCTCGCGGACCACTGGAATGGCGGCATGCCGGGCCTTGACGAGGTGCCCGGGATGCTCGAGGAGATGGACGAGGTCTGCCGCGCCGTGGGCCGGGATCCCGCGACGCTGACCCGGTCAGCGGAGGTCCTGGTGCGGACGATCATCGCGCCGGCGGGCGTCCCGCCCGGGGCGCACGAGATCCGCGGCGAGCCCGAGGCGATCGCCTCCCGGCTCCAGGCGTACGCCGACCTTGGGCTCGACCATCTCCAGGTGCAGCTCCGCCCGAACTCCCTCGCGGGTGTCGAGGGATTCGCGCCCGTGATCGAGCGGCTGCGGGGAGTGGCCGCCGGTTGACCTCGACGAGCGGTCGGCCCGCCCGGCGCGTCAGGCGGCGATGTCGGCGAGCGTGACCTCGATCATCGGCGCGTACGCGGCCATCGCCTCGACGTCCATCCCGGGCCAGGCGTTCGCCACGACCCATTCGGCGATCGACCGGCGCTCCGCCCCGTCCTCGATGACTCGGGCGGTGGCCGGAAGGTCGGCCTTGGTCGCCGCGCCCTTGAGGTGGAAGGTGAGGTGCGGGTCCGACTCGAGGTTGAGCAGCCATGCGCGCTTGCGCTCGGCGCGGGGTGAGCCGGTGATGATGAGTCGACCGTCCATGTTGTGGAAGACGATCTCGATGCGTCGCGGTTCGCCGGTTCGGCGCCCGGTCGTGGTGATATCGATGCGGTGACCGCGGGCAAGCGCCCTGCGGATCTGGTCGTTCATGGTGTCGCGGGCTCCTGGCCGATGATCCGGTGCGTGGGCGTCCACCGTACTCTCGTCACTTGCTATTCGCAAGTGACCATGTCATGGCGTGACGATGCGAGCCTGCGCGAGTCGACCCAACCCGGCTCGAACTTCGCGGCGGATGAACGTCAGAGGGTTGCCGTCGAACCGCACGAAGTCGATCGCCAGGAGGACGATCAGCGCCAGTTCGATGGCTTTGGCGACGTACGCGGTGCTGTAGAACGGCCCTTGGATCGCCCACGACGTGATGGTCGTGGCGGCGTAGCCAGCGAGGCCGATCCGCACGATCCAGCGGAAGCGACTGGCGATGGACAACGGGGCGACCATGGCGGTAGCCGCCGCCACGTACCCGATCGCGTTGAGCGTGAACAGCGGCCCTCCCAGGGTCGCATGGATGTACCCAGTGGCGAGAGCGAGCGCGACGATCGCGGTTCGCAGGACCGCGTCGCTAGGACGGAAGGCGGGGGTGGCGCTGCGCGTGGTCATGAAAGATGTGCTCCTGATCGATCGCCGTCGATGGGCGACTGGTGTGGTGCTTGTCACACTGGATACGGATCGGACCGACCGCGTGTGACCGGGTCATCCGGATGCGTGCCCTTGTCACATTTCCCATCCGAGTTCCGTTCCCCATTCGACACGAGCAATACGGCGAGGCGCGAACGGTGGATCGACGCGAATACCTGACCACGGAGTTCGAGCACCAGCGACCGCACCTGCGGGCGGTCGCCTACCGGATGCTGGGCTCGATCAGCGAAGCCGAGGATGCGGTCCAGGAGGCATGGGTCCGCCTCGATCGCAGCGACCCCGGAGGCACCGACGACCTTCGTGGCTGGCTCACCGTCGTGGTCGGTCGGATCTGCCTCGACGTGCTGCGCACCCGTCGGTCGCGCCGCGAGACGTACGCCGGAACCTGGCTTCCAGAGCCCGTCGTGACCGCGCCGACCGACGAGAGCCCGGAACACGAGGCGGTCCTCGCCGACTCCGTCGGGCTCGCGCTCCTTGTCGTGCTCGAGACCCTGACGCCCGCCGAGCGCCTTGCCTTCGTGCTGCACGACATCTTCGCCGTGCCGTTCGAGGAGATCGCCGAGGTCGTCGGGCGGTCGCCGGCCGCAGCACGTCAGCTGGCGAGTCGGGCACGCCGCCGGGTCCGTGAGGGGGCGCCCAGCCCGGACGCCGATCTCGCCGTCCAGCGTCGCGTCGTGGACGCCTTCCTCGCCGCGGCCCGATCCGGCGATTTCGACGCGCTCCTGCGGGTGCTCGACCCCGATGTCGTCATCCGGTTCGACGGCGGCGGGGCGGGGCTGCTTGCACGACCCACGATCGTCGGCGCAGGCTGCGGCTGCCCGCGAGATCCTTTCCGGGGGCGGACGCTTCGCACCGCTCGCCGAGCGCGTCATGGTGAATGGCGCACCCGGCGCCATGATCCGAGCAGGGGGTCGACCGCGGTACGTCATCGGCTTCACCGTCGCAAAGGGCCGCATCGCGGCCATCGACCTCATGGGCGATCCAGCCAAGGTGGGCCGGTTCGGTGAGAGTCCGGAAGGCCTCCTGTGAACAGCAGGCCCGCGACCTTCGATGCCGGCCGACCCCGCGTGAGCGGGCCGATCCGACGGATCGCCCGACCGCTCGGACCCCTCGCGTTGCCGATCGCCGGCAAGCGGTGGTTGCCGTTCTATTCGATCCTGCGCCACACGGGCCGGACCTCCGGGAAGGCTTACTCCACACCGGTCGTGGGGCTGCGAATCCCCGATGGCTTCCTCATCCCGCTGCCCTTCGGCGACTCGACCCAGTGGGCGAAGAACCTGTTCGCCGCCGGCAGCGGTCGCCTGCAGCAGGGCGGTCGAGAGTACGAGATCGATGAACCGACCGTGGTCGGTGGCGACGTGGTCGAGGCGTATCTCCCGCGGGGGGTGCGGTTTCTGGCCGCCCGCCTCGGGCTCCGCCAGTACGTCCGCGTCCGGCGGGCTCCGAGCTAACTCGTCGGCGACGTCCAGACCGAGTCCGGACCGGCCAGCCATTCGGTGTCGAACCGGTCCGCGCCGTGGATCGCGACGAGGCGCAGCTCGCCCGGACCCGTGTTCGTGAAGCCATGCGCCTCGCCCGGTGGACTCACGACGATGTGACCACCCGCGACGACGATCGTCTCCTCGCCGATCTGGAACGTCGCCTGTCCGGATTCGACGAGGAACACCTCCGTATACGGATGTCGATGGAGCTTGGGACCCACCCCCGGCCGCGAGTGGACGAGGATGACCGAGAACGGGACATCACCGTGCTCGGCACCGACGAACTCGTGGGCGTGCCGACCGTGGGACAAGTCATCGAACTTCACCAGTTCCGCCACGTTTCGCTCCTTTTGTGTCGGCCATCCGACAGTGACGCGAAAAGAATGAACCGATTCGGCCCGTCGGAACGCCAATACATCGAGGGACCGAACGACAGCGGCCGAGGGACCCCTGCGCCCGATCCTTGCAAGGAGGGACGTCATGGTCCGATCCCGTCACCGATCACGGGCCAAACGGTTGGTCGCGAGTGTCACGGCGCTGGTTCTGATCGCCGTCGCCGGGCTGATCCCGACCGCGTCCGTAGCCGCAGCCGAACAGCCTAACCCGGTGCTCGACTGGAACATCAACACGGTCAATGCGATCGGCAATGCCCCGGCCGCCACCATCCCGGGCCTCGGCCAGCCGCCACCGATCGCGGTCATCCACCTGGCGATGGTGCACGGCGCCATCTACGACGCGGTCAATGCCATCGACGGTGGGCACGAACCATATCTGAGCGGCCTGCCTTCGGCGCCTGGCGCTTCGATGGCGGCCGCCGTTGCCACGGCTGCCCATGACGTGCTGGTGGCACTCCCGGCACCTGCACCGGGGAACCCCGCCCCGATGCGGGCGAGTGTGGATGAGCTGTACCGACTCTACCTGCTCCAGATCCCCGACGGCACGGCCAAGACCCAGGGGATCGCGATCGGCCGGGCCGCGGCCACCGCCATGAACGCGGCGCGAGCCGACGACGGCCGCTTCGTCGGCACGTTGCTCTGGCCGATCGGCACGCTCAAGGGTGAATGGCGCCCGGTGGAAACCGCCAACGCGAACGTGTTCGCCTGGGTCGCCAATGTCGAACCGTTCACGCTGACGAGCACAGGTCAGTTCCGCACGGAGGGGCCGTACGACCTGGCGAGCCCCGAGTGGACGGCGGAGTTCAACGAAGTGAAGGCGCTGGGATCCAATGACCCGAGCACCCGCACCCAAGCGCAGAACCTTCTCGCCAGCTTCGTCTCCGCCAATCTGTACTCGGCCTTCAATCGGGCCATGCGCGAGATCGCCATGGCCAACGGGCTCTCCACGACCGAGCAGGCGATGCTCTTTGTCAGGACGACGATCTCAGCGGCCGACGCCCTGATCGGCTGCTGGGACAACAAGGAACACTGGATGCAGTGGCGTCCGCAGACGGCCATCCGCCTGGCGGACCAGGACGGTAATCCGGACACCGTGGCGGACCCCACCTGGACCGCCCAGTTCCAGAACCCGGGATACCCGGACAATCCGTCCGGCTTCAACTGCTTCGCTGCTGGCTTCTTTTATGCCGCCAGGCAGTACTTCGGGACCGACAAGCAGTCGTTCTCGATCACGAGCGCGGGAACCGCGCCGTTGCCGCAACCGGTGACGCGGAGCTACACGCGGTTCACCGGCGTCATCAAGGATGGCATCGAGGGCCGGATCCTCATCGGCTTCCACTACCGGAGCGCGGACGAGCAGGGCGCCTGGCTCGGGAAGAAGGTCGCGCAATGGGTCGATAAGCACTACTTCGGCCCCGTCGACTGACGGCTCTGCCCGAAGCAAGCCCCCGGTCCCTTTGGGGAGGGCCGGGGGCTTTCTTTGTTCAGGCCCGCTGGTGCAGCGCCACGAGCGCGCAGACGCGGGCCTCGGTGCGGGCTACGACCCACCCCCGGACGAGCACGATCCCGTCGCCGTGCTCCGCGAAGTCGCGTCGCCGCGCCGCATCGAGCGCGTGGCGGATCTCGTTGTCGCTCCCATCGCCCAGGACCTTGTCCAGGCCCGGAACGGTGTCCGCCAGCGCCGCCAGCAAGGCATGCGTGTCCTGTTCGACGAGTCCTGCCGCCAGCGCGGTCCGCCCGACCCGCGCCGCGCCCTCGGGGTGGGCGATGGCGGCGACCAGGCGCACGCCGGGATCCAACGCCGCCCCACGGCCGAGCCCGAACGGCGTCGCCGGCCGGATCGCTGCCGACCCGGCACCCGCGACGCCGAGCCACGCCGCTAGCCGCAAGAACCCGCGCCGCGAGAACCCGCGCCGCGAGAACGTCCGCCGCGGCATCGTCATCCCAGGGCCTCGCGCAGGTGGTCGGTCAGACGAAGCGAGAGCGCCACGAGCGTCATCGTCGGCGTCCCGGTGCCCGCGGTCGTAAAGACCGAACTGCCCGCGACGTACAGGTTGTCCACCCCGTGGACACGGCAATCGCGGTCGACGACGCCGCGCGACGGGTCGTCGCTCATGCGGGTCGTGCCCATGTGGTGCCAGCCGCCGGCCAAATCCTCCGGCCACGTGTTCGAGTCGTCGTCGACGTCGATCCGCAGCCGGCCGAGCCCGGTCCGCCCGAGCTCGGCGCCGAGGAGCTCGAGCGTCCGAACGACGCTGTGCTTGTCCAGGTCCGTGAGTCGCCAATCCAGCTGGACCCGGCGCATGCCCATCGCGTCGCGCTCGTTCGCGAGGCTGACGCGGCTGTCCGGGTTCGGGACCTGCTCGATGGCGGTCAGGAGACCGATCCCGAGGAGCGGCAGGCCACCCGCGAGCTTGTCGACCCCGGCCGTGGCGATGTCCCCGAAGACGAGCGGCAGGGCCGATTCGGCCTGGCCGGCGGCGACACGTCGGGCCACCTCGCCGACCACCTCCGGCAACGGGACGGCCAGCGGCCCGCCCGGGATCGTCGCCTCCTGCCAGCTCATCAGGTCGGCCGCCAGGAGCGCCACGTCCTTGCCGACGTCATCGATGTCGGCGACGAGCTCGCCCGGGTCCTTCAGTCGGTCGACGAGGTCGTTGGCGGCGTCCGCCGCCGCCGAATTCGAGGGCCGCCTCGACCGCCGGGTCGTACACCGGGCTGAGGCGCATGTAGACATCGGCCAGCCCCTCCTGCCGCGCCGCCTCCTCCGAGAGGGTCAGGTAGCCCTGGATCGTCGTGTCGCCCACACGATGCGTCCCGTAGAAGCCGATCCGGAACCCCGGGTCGGCGGGCAGCATCAGCCCGCCACGGAACCGCGGGTGCTCCATGAAGTAGCGGCCGACCTGGTCTCGATCGTTGCCGACGCCCTCGGGCCGCACGCCGTCGGACGCGAGCAGCAGGCGCGCGTTCTCGATGCCGCCCGTGGCGATGACGTACCGCTGCGCCGTGACGGCGAAGCGGCCGCCGGCGAGTGTCCCGGCGCGTACCCGTTCGACATGGGCGCCGCTGGGATCGGTGTCGATCGCGATGGCGTTCGCGTTGAGGTGGACGGTCACGTTGGTGGCATTGTCGAGATCGGCGCGGTATCGATCGGCGAAGCTGCGCCGGCGGCCCTCGACGACCTGGACCACCACCGACTCGATCGGGTCGCCGGACAACGGCCAGACGGGGAATGCGCTGTCCTCGCTCCAACGATCGATCGACCAGTCGGCGACCGACAGTCCCGAGATGGTCGCGGCGCGCGGATAGTACGGATCGAGATCGGCGCGGGTGATCGGCCAGCCACTCCCCGGGATCCAGTCGCGGGGCTCGAAATCGACGTCCGTGAGCGGCCGGCATACACCGCCCCAATGGTTCGTCGAGCCGCCGAAGTACCGCAACCGCGCGCCTTCCAGTGGGAAGTACGGCAGCCCGATATTGGCACCGGCGTCGAGGTCGTTCGTCGCGGCGTCGAAGTCGAGGCCGCCGCTCTCGAGCACGACGACCCCCACCGACGACCCGGCCAGCTCGCGAGCGATCGTGATCCCGGCGGCGCCGCAACCGACGATGCACAGGTCGGTTTCGAGGACCGATTCGGCGGGGATCTCCTGGGCGTCGACGATCACGGCCACAGGGTACCCGGCACCGCCGGCGCCCCGCCTATACTCGGCGCTTCCCGCGACGAGGAGGACGATGACCGAGCCCACCGCGATGCCCGAAGCGGCGGACGTCCGGGTCGTCGGAGCCGTGGCACGACTGGTGGCCTACGTGCTCGACGCGCTGCTCGTCGCCCTCGCGACCTACGTCGTGCTGTTGCTGCTCCACACGTTCATCGGCCCGACGGTCCGGATCACCGACGTCGATGGGGTGCCGCGTCTTTCGGTCGACCGTGTCCGGTTCATCGTCGACACGCTCGTGGCGACGGGGATGTCCGCCGCGTACTTCGTGGGGTCCTGGCTGACGTGGGGTCGGACACCGGCGCAGCGAGTGATCCGGGCGCGGGTCGAGCGGGCCGCCGACGGCGGTCGATTGTGGCCCATCGCGGCGGTCACGCGCTGGTTGCTGCTGGGCGCGCCGTTCGGGCTGATCTCGGCGCTGCTCCTGCCGGGGCCGGGATCCGGCGCGATCCTCGGGGTGGTGATCGCGCTGTACTACGCCGTCCTCTTCATCACGACGGCCCGCGACGCGCGGAAACGGGGACTCCACGATCGCGTGGCCGGCTCGATCGTGCGTCGCCGGTAACGGTCGTCCGGCGCCCGGGTGCTCGGCCGCGGCTCAGCGCTCGATGACGAGGACCAGCTTGTCGACCGCGGACTCGGCGCCCCACAGCTCACCGGGTCGACCCAGCAGCTGGCGCACGGCCGCCGTGGGACTCGGGAGTTCGATCGCGTCGAATGCCTCCGTTGCGGGGTCGAACCGGACGATCGCATTCGCGCCGAAGTCGGTCAGCCAGACGACGTCGCGTTCGTCGACGTAGACGGCATAGGCCTGCGGCCGGTCGCCCGGCAGCGGCCACTCCTTCCACTCGCCGGTCGCGGGGTCGTAGCGGCCGAGCTGGCCGGCGTCGTACTCGCTCACCCAGATCCGGCCAGTCGTATCGGACCAGACGCGCCGGGCGCCCTGGTCCGGTGTCGGCGGCTCCACGATCGTGGCTGCGCCCGTCGCGGGATCGATCCGGGCGATGTGGCTGCCGGCGAGGGACGCGTACCACACGTCGCCGTCCGGCGTGGCCGTGATGCCGTAGGGACCCCGGCCCTCGGGATCGTCGTAGACGTCGATCTCGCCTGACGCCGGATCCAACCGGCCATACACGCCGGCCTGGCCGGTGAACCACAGGATCCCGGACGGATCGAAGACGGCGGTGTTGAGGTTGGCGCTCCCGCGTCCGGCCGGAAGCTTGAAGGCACGGACCTCGTCGGTCTGGCCGTCGACGCGGACGAGCGCGTCGAGGCCGCTGTCCGTGATCCATGCGGCGCCGTCCGGCCCGAGGATGACACCATGCGGGGCCGAGCCTGCCCCGAGCGGGATCTCGCGGATGTCCCCGCTGGCCGGGTCAAGATGACCGAGGACGCCCTTGTGCTGCCCCGTGTACCAGATCCCCCCGTCCATGGCGGGCGCGACGTCGTGCGGGTGCGAGCCGGCCGGGACGTCGAACTCGCGAACCTCGAGCGACACCGGGCCTGGGGGCGCGGTCGACACCTCCGGGCCGGTCATCGACGGCGACGGGGCGGGTGATGCGGCGGCCGGCGCTGGCGCCACCGAGCCCGCCGACGCGGGGGCGGACGGCGTGCCCGCGGGACCGGCGCAGGCGACCACCAGGGTCGCGCTCACCGCGAGCGTCATCGTGAGCGTGATCCGCGCCAGGGATCGGGAGCCTCCGGCGACGACAGGCATGCGGGCTAGTCTCGTCTGTCTCGGGAGTGCCGTCCATCGCTCGCCGGGGCGGGCGTCAGGCTGCGGCCGAGGCCTTGCCTGCAGCGAGCATGTAGACCGCCGCCTCCTCGACACCGTCCACGCCCAGCATGTCGTTGATGGCGTCATCCATGAATGCCCCGATGCCGCAGGCGCCGAGTCCCATCGATGTCGCGGCCAGATAGGCGTTCTCACCGACGTGGCCGGCCTCAAGCAGGCCGTACCGGTAGCTCCGATCCTGGTATTTGGGTCGCATCCGCTGGAGGATCATCGTCACGAACAGGACGATGCCGCATTCACCGAGGAACTCCTGGGCGATCCCCTGCTCCACGACCGCCGCGCGGAAGTCGCCGCGGCGAACCTGTTCGAGGGCGTGCTCCCGATACGCGTAGTGGTAGACGCCGGGCTCGAGACCCTCGACGTGATGGACGACCGGATAGAGCTCGATCGGGTACAGCGCGCCCGACGACGGTGCCGCTCGTCGGGCGTTGCCGTGGAGACCGGCCGTGATGCCACCGGTCAGGAAAAGCAGTCGCGAGAGCTCGTCGAGGGTCATCGGTGCGGGCGCGTAGGCGCGGGTCGAGCGCCGGATCGCGATCGCGCGTCCGGTCGGCAGCCCCGTGTCCAGATCGCTGCCCGACGGGGGCGTCGGGAGCGCGATCGTCTGAGCGCCCGGATACGTCTTGTACAGCTCGATCGGCTGCCCCCAGTCGGCGACGGACCCGAGCGCATCGAGGATCCCTGGTTTGCTCCACTGGTGATAGATCACGCCGACGTCGGAGCCGGCCTCGATGGGCGGCGCCGACCGCAGGCCACGACCCAGGAGCGTGCCGCCGGCTGCCCCGATCGCAAGCCCGAGCAGGCCTCGTCGCGACACGAGCGCCCGTCCGAGCCACGCCATCGGGCGCTTCGGCTCAGGGTCGCGTTCGTCCGCCATCCGTCGAGTGGCCGCCACGGGCCGCGCCGCGGAGACGGGCGAACCGCCCGCACGGAACGACCTCCACCGGAAGCGTGCGTACCCGATCAGTCGATCGCGGTTCAGCCACACGTGGGCGACGCCGAACACGCCCATCACGTAGCCGGACAGGGTGTGATACCAGAAGTCGTTGAGGTCCCAGAGATCGGCGACGATCCCGGTCATCGCCGTGACGAGGGCGCTGGCCAGAAGGCCGACGCTGGTCAGGAAGTCGAAATCGCGGACGAGTCTGGTCATGCCCTGCCACCGCTTGGCGGGAGATCGCGACCACCAGTCGCGGGCCGTCGCGGTCCCGCGCGACGATTCTAGTCCAGCTCGCCAGCAGGCCTGACTGGCAGCCGACAGGCCCATATACACGCTCGTCGGCCTCTGGTACGTTCCCGCGACGAACGCGGGGACCGCGTGGGACCGCGTGGGACCGATTTGGGGGAATATGCCGGCATCGCCGCTCCGCACGCTCGTCGCCGTCGTCGTCGCGGCCCTGATCATGGGGGTCGTGCCGCCGGCGGCGAGCGCCGCGCAGTCGCCGACCACGACGACGCTGCAGGCGCCCGCGGGGCCGATCGGGATCTTCGATCCACTCTCCTTCCTGGCACTGGTTCGTCCATCGCCCGACGACGGCGGCACTGTCACGCTGGTGGAGAACGGCGTCGGCCTCGTCGACGACGAGATCACCCCGAACGGCGCGGCGAACCTGTCGCTGCCCAACGGCCTGACCGCGGGCACGCACACCCTCAACGCGGTGTTCAACGGCACCACTTCTTCGGCGCCGTCCACAAGCGATGACCTCGTGCTCGAGGTCGTCGACGACCGGACGCCGGTGACGGTGACCCTCGAAAGCGACGGCAGCCCGTCGCTCCGCGGGGAGCCCGTCGGGCTTCGGGTCACGGTGTCGCCCGATCCGGGCGACGGCAACGTGCAGATCGTCCTGGCGGATGACGGGGGCATCGTCACGCTTCCTGTCCCCATCGGCCCGGGCGGCGTCACCGACATCGCCTGGACCCCGACGGCCACGTTCGACTACCCGCTCCGCGCCTGCTTCTCCGGGAATGTCGACTTCGGGGAGGCCTGCAGCTCGACCATCGTCCAGTCCGTGTTCGCCCACGCCACGACGACGAGCCTCGTGATCCTGCCCGACGAGATCTACCAGGATGAGACCGTCATGTTCCGCGTGACGGTCGACCCGCCCCCGGAGATCGAAGTCTCGGCCCGCGTCGGCGTCGGGCCGTTCGACGGTTGGTTCGTCGGGATCGATCCGGCCACAGGTGTCGGTGAAGTGACGCTGGATCCGTTCATCGTCCGCACGGAGGTCGGTGTCGGCAGCCACGAGCTCAGCGCGTTCTACCCCGGCAGCCCCAACACCGACCCGAGCCAGAGCGATGCGATGGACCTCGACGTGGTGATCGACCCGACCGCCACGACCGCGGTCGTCAATCCCAGGGCCATCCGGATCGGTGAGACCGCGACGATCGGCGTGTCGGTCGCGCCGTCGCCGGTGGACCTGCCGCTGGTCGCGGTATCGGTCGACCATCCGACGCTCGCGGACTGGCTCGTGGAGGTCGACCTCGACGCCGCGGGAACTGGCTCGGTCGAGTTCGACAGCACCGGCTGGCGGGAGGGGGTCTACGACGTCACGACCACGTTCGGCGGCACCGACCGGCTGGCAGGGAGCACGCACACGACGTCGATCACCATCGACTCCACCGCTCCGGCCGGCTCCGTGTCGATCGCCGGGGGCGCCGCCAACACGCTCACGACCGCGGTCACCGTCGGGGTGCCGGCGAGCGACGCGCTGAGCGGCGTCACGCAGGTCGAGCTGTCGAACAACGGATCGACGTGGACGACCCGCGCGTACGCGGCCTCGCAAGCCTGGACGCTGACGACGGGCGTCGGCACCAAGACCGTCTACGCACGCTGGAAGGACGCGGCGGGCAACCGATCGGCCGCCAGTGCCGACACGATCTTCTTCGGGGTCCCGACGCCGACGCCGCCGCCCGACATCACCCCGCCGACCGGTTCGATCTCGATCGCGGGGGGCGCCGCGTACACCCGGACGAGGTTCGTTACGGTCGCGACCCCCGCGACCGACGATAGCGGTCACGTGACCGAGATGGCCCTGTCGAACGATGGGATCACGTGGACGACCGGGGGATACGCGCCGATGCGCCACTGGGCGCTCGAGGCCATCGACGGCACGCGGACCGTCCACGTGAAGTGGAAGGACGCCGCGGGCAATTGGTCGGCGGTCGAGACGGACACGATCGTGCTCGACACCGTGAAGCCGAGCGTGACGGTGCCGCTCCGGAGCTTCGTGGTCGGGAGCGGGATCGACGCGGGCCGGATCAGCGTCCGTGTCCCATGGTCGGCGTCGGACGACAAGAGCGGCATCGCGCGGTACGAGCTCGAGCAGAGCACTGGCGGAGTCTGGGCGATGGTCTCGACGACGCTGACCAGCCCGTCGATCACCCGGCTCCTGGCCACGCAGCAGGACTACCAGTTCCGGGTCCGCGCCGTCGACGGGGCCGGCAACACGAGCGTCGCGACGGGAAAGCCATTCCGCATCTCGCGGTACAGCGAACACAACAGCGCGATCCGCTACAACGGCTCGTGGACGAACGACGCGAACCCGGCCTACTGGGGTGGCGCGGCGAGGCGGTCGAGCACGGCCGGTGCCCGCGCCTCACTGACCTTCACCGGGCGCCACATCGCATGGGTGGCACGCACCGGGCCCGACCGGGGCAAGGCAGGGATCTTCGTGAACGGCACCCAGGTTGCAACGGTCGACTTGTATTCCCCCACGACGAGGGCCCAGCGGGTCGTCTGGGTGGGCAGCTGGTCGACCTCGGTCTCGCGCACGGTCACGATCCGCGTGGCCGGAACGACCGGGCGGCCACGCATCGATCTCGACGCGCTCGTCACGGCCAACTAGACGCGAGCGGGCCTCCCGGGGGCCGGAACCGCCGGGATTCGTGTGGTATGGTGAGGTCTCGCCGCACTGCGTGGCGATGCTCCGCGTGGTCGACCCCCTTCTCGAACGGACCGTGCGCCGGAAATCCCTGTTCGGGAAGTGTTGGAGGTCCTCATGGCCACCGGTACCATCAAGAAGGTCGTCGCCGATCGCGGCTTCGGCTTCATCTCCGCCGAGGATGAGAAGGAATACTTCTTCCATCGTGGCGGACTCGACACCTCGCTCGATTTCGACCGCCTTGTCGGCGGCGAGCCCGTCGTCTTCGACGTCGAGCAGAGCCCCAAGGGCCCGCGCGCCAACAACGTGCGCTCCGCATAGCCCGAGCCGAGCGGCCCGCCCACCGGACGGGCCGCTCCAACGGACCCGCGAACGCGGCGGCTCGGCCCTGAGGGCGGTCGCCACACTCGTCCGCACAGCCCCACACACGGCGCGCCCGTCCCGTCCGTCGCCGTGGGACCGGTGCGGCGCCGATCGAGAGGATCCACGTCATCACTCGGACCGCGTTCGTCTCCAGCTACCCGCCGCGTCGTTGTGGGATCGCCACGTTCACGCGCGACCTGGCGGCGGCGACGGGTGATCGTGAGATCGCGGTCCTGCTCCCGCCCGAGCGGGGCACGCCGTTCCCGCTCGAGGTCCATCACCGGATCCGGCGTGACGAACGCGCCGATTACGCCCACACCGCGCGCGCCCTTGGCGCCTGTGTCGAGATGGTGTCCATCCAGCACGACTACGCGATCTGGGGTGGTCCGGACGGTGAGTACATCCTCGACTTCGTCGGCGCCCTCGAGGTCCCGGCGGTCGCCACCCTCCACACGATCCTGCGGTCACCGACCCCGCGCCAGCGAACGATCCTCTCGGACCTGGTGGCAAGCGTCGACTCCACGGTCGTGATGTCCAAGGCCGCCGCGAAGCTCCTCATATCCGACTACGGCGTGAACAAACGCCGCGTCGAGGTGATCCCGCACGGCGTCCCGGACCTGCCCCTGGCCGAGCCCGCCGTGATCAAGGCGGCGCTGGGACTCGATGGTCGCCAGGTGATCCTGAGCTTCGGCCTCCTCGGCCCGTCGAAGGGACACGAGCTCATGCTCGATGCGCTGCCGGCGATCGTCGCGGCACACCCTCGTGTCTGTTACGTGATCGTCGGCGCAACGCACCCTGACGTGCTCACGGCCGACGGCGAGATCTACCGGGAGGCGCTGGTCGCCCGGGTCAAGGCGCTCAAGATGGGCGATCACGTCCGGTTCGTCGACACGTTCGCCCACCGAGTGGAGATGACCCGCTGGCTCCAGGCGGCCGATGTCTTCGTCACGCCCTATCCCGACATGGACCAGATGGTCTCGGGCGCGCTGTCCTATGCGATGGGTGCCGGCCGCGCGATCGTCTCGACGCCGTACCCCTACGCGACGGAGCTCCTGGCCGAGCGTCGTGGCGTCCTGGTGCCGCCCGGTTCGCCGGACGGATTCGCGGCGGCGATCGATGACATCCTGGCGGACGACGCCCTGCGGGCCGCCCTGGGACGTCGTGCATATGAGTACAGTCGCCGGATGGTCTGGTCGAACGTCGGCGCGCAGTACCGCGACCTGTTCCGGCGTGTCGGGACCGCAGCCGCGGTCGCTGGCGTGGCCACCCCGGCCGGGCTGGCCGCGCTCAACGCCTGACCCCGCGCGGCGACAAGCGATGCGACTGGGCGCGGTCGTCCCGCAAGGCTGGGTCGGCGAGTACGACGGCTGGGACCCGCTCGACGCATGGCGACGCACGACGGACGTCGCCAAGCAAGCCGAGCGGCTCGGGTTCGAATCGATCTGGCTGTTCGACCATTTCCAGACGGTCCCGCGTCCGACCGACGAGATCACCTTCGAGTCGTTCACCTCGTTGTCGGCCCTGGCCGCGGTGACCGAGCGCATTCGGTTGGGCCACATCGTCATCTGCACGGCGTTCCGCAACCCGGCACTGACGGCGAAGATGATTTCGACGATGGACTCCATCAGCGGCGGCCGGATGGAGCTCGGCATCGGGGCCGGCTGGAAGAAGGACGAGTGGCTGGCCTACGGCTACGGGTTTCCCGGGACCAGGGAGCGACTGGACCGGCTGGCAGATGACCTGGAGGTCATCACGCGGATGCTCGATGGCGACCGCCACCAGCACGCGACCTACGAGGGCAAGGTCTCGCGGGTCCGCGGCGCGATCAACGTGCCCAAACCGATCCAGCGGCCACGCGTGCCGATCATGGTCGGCGGGAACGGCCCGAACGTGACGTGGCGGCTGGCGGCCCGCCACGCCGACGAGCTCAATGTCGACGGCCTGTCACCCGAGGAGCTCGCGGAGGCGCTCCCGGTGATCCGGAGCCGGTGCGAGGAGATCGGACGGGACCCCGCCACGCTGGCCGTGTCGGTCCACGTGTGGGGCGAGGACATCACCGGGCGCGGCGCGCAGCGGGTCGAGCGATTGGCGAGCTATCGGGAGCTCGGCGTCAGCCGAGCGATCGGCCTCGTCCGCGACTCGGCGCGAACCGACGAGGCGCTCGAGGCGCTGGTCGAAGATGCCCGTGCAGCGGGGGTGGAGCTCTCCTAGGTCGAGCCGAGCGGGATCACCGGACCCGGCCCGCCTTGAGCGCCTCGACCGACCTGGCGATCCGTCGCTGGCGCGTCTCATCCGTCTTCGCGCCCGTGACCTGGAGCACGTGCCAACCCTTGTTGCTGTTCGACAGACCGTCGAACGTGCGGCGGGCGTCGGGCTCGGCCGCCAGCGCCGCGGCAAGATCGTCGGGGACGATCACCTCGCGCGGTACCGTGTCGAGCGCGATGTCGACGTCGACCACGTCGCCCCCCGCGACACCGGCACCCGCCCGGTTCTCCGCGCTGACTCCGACCATGTACTGGCCGCCCAGGACCGCGATCGTGCTGCGGTACGTGAAGCCGTTGATCGTCACCGTAATGGCCGGACGCTTGCCCGAGCCGAGCGCCTCGACGATCTCGTCGGGGACACGGATGCCTGTCGCCGTCTTGTCGCCTTGCAGGATCGTCGTCCGAAATCGCATGGCGGTGTCCCCTCTAGGCGTCGGCGAGACGCTGGACGATCACCGTTGCGCTCGAGGCATCGGCATCCACCGGCTGCTGACGCGCCTCCGCCCATGGTGTCGCGGTCGCTCCGTCGCTGCTGAACCGCGGTCCAGCTCCGCGGCGGGTCCAGGATCGCCCATCACGCGCCCGCTGCGGGCGGGATGTTCTGGTTCAGGCGGAACAGGTTGGTCGGGTCGTAGCGCCGCTTGATCTCGGCGAGCCGGTCCCAGGTGGTCCCCGGATACGCCGCTCGGATGCGCGCCTCACCCTCGTCCACAAGGAAGTTGACGTACGCGCCGCTGTCGCCCTGGTGCAGGGCGGCGGTGAACTCGGCCACCCAGGCCTCGCGGGTTGGCTTGTCGTCGGGCCCGTCGTAGAACGCGGCCACGTTCACCATGATCCGGCTGGTCCGGTGCGCGTAGGCCGTGGCGTCGTCCGGCACCCGCGCCGCTTCTCCGCCGAGGACGCGCAATTGCGCCACCCGCATCGACGCATCCGAGGCACCGAGGAACTCCATGATCGTCTCGGCGACGCGCCGATCGACGGTGTCGATGAACATCGTGCGTGCCACGGCGGTGGGGTGGTACGAGTCGTCATCCGGCGGGTACATGTCGGCGTACGGCTGGACCTGCAACATGTCGACGATGGGCTCGGCGATCGCGCGGAACGGGGCGAGCGCCCCATGACCGGTCTCGGCCTCGCCGGCGTACGTCATCAGGGCCATGTTCACGAGCGTCCCGTGGTGCTCCTCCGGCACGAACGGCATGGGTGGGCAAGGCATGACGTTGGCGATCGTCGACAACTCGTCGGGCGCCGCCTCGGCGGCCGCGATGAACGCGGAGATGGTGTCGGCCGTCGCGGGCAGGATCAGCATGCCGCCGATCGTCGACTCGAGTGGATGGAGCCGGAACCGGAACCTCGTCGCGACGCCGAAGTTGCCGCCGCCTCCACGGATCGCCCAGAACAGGTCTGGATGGTGCTCGGCGTCGGCGCGCAGGAGCTCGCCATCGGCGGTCACGATATCGACCGCCAGGAGCGAATCGATCGTGAGTCCGTGCTTCCGCACGAGGTAGCCGACGCCGCCACCGAGCGTGATCCCGCCGAGCCCGACCGATCCCGTGTCGCCGAACCCCGTGGCCAGGCCGTGCGCGCCAGCCGCGGTCGTGTACTCCGCGGCGGTCAGGCCTGCCTCGGCCCACGCCGTCCGCCCACCGACATCGATCTCGAGACCCTTCATGTCCCGAAGGTCAAGCACGATCCCACCCTCGGTCACGCTGTGGCCGGCGCCACTGTGCCCTCCGCTGCGAACCGCGAGCTGGAGGCCGGTGTCGCGGGCCAGGCCGACCACGTACTGGACGTCGGCCACGTCGGCGACGCGCACGATGACGGCGGGCCGGCGGTCGATGCCGCCGGCGACGACGGTCCGCGTCTCGTCGTAGCCCGGATCATCGGGTCCGATCACGCGGCCGTTGACTCCGGCGCGGATCTCGGGGATGGACAGGGTGGCGGTGCGGGTCGTCACGCGACGTCTCCTTTGGTGAACCCCGTTCGCCGGTCGGATCGGCGATCGGTCAGGCCGGTGCCTCGTCCAGGACGGCCACGATGTTGCCCGATGGATCGGTGAACCAGGCGATCGTCGGACCGTTGCCGCGGCTGATGCCCTTGTCGTCCTGCCCGAAGTCCGGTCCGTAATGCTCCATCCGGACCCCGGCCGCCGTGAGCCGATCGACCGCGGCGTCGACGTCCTTGACCGGGAAGTTCAGGATCGTGTAGGTCGCCGGCTGGTGGTCGTCCTTCGGATAGACGAGGACGACCGCGCCGCTGCCGAGGTGCAGCTCGAGCATGCCCATCGGCCCGTCTCGCGCGTCCAGTCCGAGCGTCTCGCCATAGAAGGATCTCGCTGCGTCGATGTCCTTCACCGCGAAACCCGAGAATGCCTTGCTGTCCTTGAACACGGTTGACTCCTCCTCACTGGGGCGCGCCAGAGGACCTTACCGCTCGACGCCGCAGGCTGCACCGATCGACGCGTAGCCGCAAGGACCGCCCACCGGTGCGCAGCCCCGTCGCAACGAGTCGCCAGCGAGGATCACGGAACACACCCCACCGAGGTGGCACGTGGAGGACGCTGACATGACCGACCGACGAGACACCGGCGAACCACTGGAGCGACCGCACGAGATCGACGGGCCCGACGATCAGCGTCGCGACGGCCGACCCGCGACCGCGGGGACGGACGACCTGGGGTCCGGCCGCCCGGCCACGGAGACCCCGACGGTGGCGCCGGAGGAGGAGGGCGGCGAGCCATCGACGGAGCACGCCCCTGGATCAGACCTCTAGGCGGGCGGTTCCCACTCCCGGTCGAAGTCTCGCGCCAGCCGCTCGGCACGCGACAGCAGGGCCACTCGGGCCGCGTCACGGGTGAGGCGCTCCAGGGCGTCGGTGGGGATCGGCTGGCCCTCGACGAACGTCGTGAACCGGACCTGTCGGAGGCCAAGGTGTGCCCCCTCCAGGAGACCGTCCGGATCTGCCATCCAGGCGCCGTACTCGAACCCGAGATGGACGTGGATCGGCTCGGGAGCGACATAGGCGAAGTACCGCGAACGCCGACCGCTGGGTACCTCGTACCCGATGAGACGCCAGCCGCCGCGCACGCGCTCGATCGCCTCGGGCACGGCGCGTCTGACCACCGCGCGCAGGATCTCGGCGGCGTCGCGGATGCCGGCCGGATACCCGGTTAGGAACGCCTCGGCTGGGAGCACGTCACGCATCAGGACATGATGCCGGAAGGTCGGTCAGGAGCGGATTTGGGGTAGTGACGTGCGTGGAGGTCATGGGTTATGATGTCTGCCGGTCATGGACATAGCCGTGACCAACACATAGCACGACGCAACGCGGACTCCTCTCACGACTGGCGCGAGAACCCGACGGGAACGCGCCGGCTATCGAGAAGGAGTCTTTCTTTTGTATAACGACAAGAATCTGACCTGCGCGGACTGTGGACAGGAATTCGTGTTCACCGCCTCCGAGCAGGATTTCTACGCCCAGCGCGGCTTCACCGAGCCGCGCCGCTGTCCCTCCTGCCGTGCCAGCCGCAAGGCTGCGCGCAACGCAGAGGGTGGCGGCTCCTCGTACGGCGGCAGCTCGTACGGTGGCGGGTATTCCAGCGGCGCCGGCAGCTACGGCGGCGGCGGCGGTGGTGGCGGCTACGAGCGTGCCCCCCGCGAGATGTTCGAGGCGACGTGCTCGTCCTGTGGCAAGGAAGCCCAGGTCCCGTTCCGTCCCACGAGCGGCAAGCCCGTCTACTGCAGCGACTGCTTCCGCAGCCAGCGGGGCTAACGCACCCGATCCCTCGCAGGAGGCCGTTCCGCGGCCTCCTGACGAAGCACCAAGACCGACCCGGATCGTCAGTCGATCCGGGTCGTTTCGATTCTGGGAGCGTGCGTGGCTTCCACGGCCGAGAGACGCTGGCGAAGCACCGGCTGAGGGATGCCACGCACGTCCAGACGCTCGGCTTCGAGGAACGCGAGGAACCGCTTCATCGCCCTCGCCATCGCGTCGGCGAATGCTTCGTCCCGTTCGAGGGCCTCGTCCTCGACCCAGAGGCCGAGGATCCGGAGCGTCCGGTCGGTGCGGTCCAGCTTGGCGTCGAAACGGGCGACGAGGGTGTCCCCCCAGAGCACGGGCAGTACGTAGTAGCCGTACTTGCGCTTCGGCGCGGGCGTGTAGACCTCCCATCGATAGTGGAAGTCGAACAGTTCCTCGGCGCGACCACGCACCGGATCCAACGGTGACAGGAAGGTGGCTTCCTCGCCGGTCGTCGTGTCCCGTGGCTTCCAGCCCTTCGGCACACGCCCGGCCTCCAGCGCCTCGAGCGTCGGGGTGTCGCTCCCGAGCGCCCAATGCGGGCTCCGCCAACCCTCCACGCGGACCTCGATGAGGTGGCCGTCCGCCACTCGCTCGTCCCGCCAGGCCTTGAACTCCGCGGGCGCGATGTCGCGCTGGAGCGTGGCCTTGACCCCGGCGAACTTCGTCAGCCCCTGTGCCGCCACCATCTTGCGCAGCAGGAAATCGTCTGCCTCGGCGTCCGAGCTCTCGCGGATCAGGTCCTGGGGAGCGACCGCTTCCGTCGGGGCGTAGACCCGCTCGAAGCGCTCTCGCCGGCTGACCATGGCCTCGCCCATGCGCCACAGGTAGTACAGCGCGACCGCGCTGTCCTTCCGACCACGATAGCTGTCGACCCGTGTCCGGGCACTCATCGTGAAGTCCCGGTTCGAGACCGTCCCGCGCGCTCGCAGCACCTCACGCATCTCGGCGATCGCGGTGGCGTGCTCGCGGGCGAAGGCCTGCCAGCGTGGGCTTGCGCGCTCCCGCCGCATCAGCACGCGCCAATGCGGCAGCTCGTCCATCGGGCGCACCGCCAGCCAGCCGCCCCAGTCGAAGAACCGGCGCTTGTCGTAGGTCAGCGTCGCCCAGTCCTCGAGCCGATAGTCGATCACCCGGGACTGGAGCATCAGGTCGTGCGCCCGGGCGATGACCACGAGGGGGTCGAGTTGCAGGTGCTCCATCGAGCGCATCGCCTGCTCCGTTCCGCGCAGCCCCGTCCAACGCCGGCCCGGCCATAACCCCTGCCGTCCGAGGATGAAGCGCCGCGCCGTTCGGAGCGTGATGGTGGCGGTCATGGTCGCCACGATGCCATCCCGCGCCCCACCGCCGCTGGGCGATACGCTTGGCGCGACGACGTTCGTAGTGGTGAGGAGACATGCCGAACCTGGTCGACATCGGAGACGTCCCGGCCCTCGACGTCTGGGGCGAGACGGTCCAGGCCCGCGTGGTGGCCGGGTCGAACGCGAGCCTGGCGTTGGTGGAGCTGGCGCCCGGGGCGGTCGTGCCCGAACACCGTCACGCCCACGAGCAGCTGGGCATGTGCGTCGAGGGCAGCATCACATTCACCGTCGACGGGGAGCGGCGCGAGCTCGGCCCCGGCGGCACGTGGCGGATCCCGTCCGATCGACCGCACGATGCCGTTGCGGGCCCCGACGGGGCGGTCGTCGTGGACATCTTCTCGCCGGTCCGGGCGGACTGGGACGCGCTTCCCCGCTCCGCCCCGCGCCCCGCACGCTGGCCAGCCCCGGGTTGAGCACGGCCAGGCTGAGGCCGGCGCCGGCGTCGCGGCCGCTGAGCGCAGGCGCAGGCCGTCACCGTGGCGGGACGCCCGGCGCCTGCAGGAACGCCGTCAACGGGAGCTGCTCGGCGGCAGGCTCGGGCCGTGGCGTGATGGGCCGCCGTCGCCGGTCGGCAAGGCCGTGCTGGCGGGCCAGCTCGCGCACCTGGCGTCGCACGGGTTCCTGGGTCTCTTTCGTGACGTAAACGCGGTCCTCGTACAGCTGCTCGTACATCGGCAGCAGGTCCGGCCAGTCGCGGGCGAGGCTGTCGAGGAAGTGCTCGCGCGTGCCGGGTCGCAGGTACAAGACGTTCGTCCAGACCGAGGTCGCGCCCGCGTCGCGGGCCGCGCGAACGACATCGGCCATCTTCGCCGGGTCGTCCGACAGGCCCGGCAGGATCGGTGCCATGCCGACGCTCGCATCGATGCCGGCGTCGATGAGCGCCCGGATCGCGCGCAGGCGCTGGCCCGGCGGTGCGGTCCCGGGCTCGGTCCGGCGCCAGATATCGGGGTCGAGCGTCGGGATCGAGAACGTCACGCCCACCTTCGCGCGGCGCGACGCCTCCGCCAGCACGTCGACGTCGCGGACGATGAGCGGGCCTCGGGTGATCAATCCGATCGGTGTGCTGGCCTCGGCGAGCGCTACGATCGCGCCGCGCGTGAGGCGGTAGCGGCCTTCGGCAGGCTGGTACGGGTCCGTCGCCGTCCCGACGACCACCTGTTCGCGCTTCCAGGACTTCCGCCCGAGCTCCCGTCGGAGCACCTCGACGAGGTTGGTCTTGACCCGGATGGACGTGCCGTAGCGGGCATCGGATGGGCGGTCGGCCATCAGCTCGAACGCTCGCACGAAGCAGAACGTGCACTGATGGACGCAACCCATGTATGGGTTGAGCGACCAGGAGAACGTCATCTTCCGGACGCGGTTCAGCGCCGTTCGACAGGGTTCCTCGCGGTAGACCGGCCGCATCTCCGGATGATAGAACAGATGTTCGATATGCGCTCGGCGAACGGCGACCGTCGGACGATCGAAGGACCGCTCAGCTCGGCGCGGCCGACGCGCCGGCGGGCGCGGACGCCCCCGGTGCGCCGGAGGCTGCGGGCGATCCGGCCGGACCGGCGGCGCCAGATGGCGCGGCGAGCGGCGGGGGCGACCCCGCGGGCGATGCGCCCACCGACGGCGACGCTGCCTGGGATGCCGGCGGTTCGGCGGATGCCTCGCCCGACGAGGGTGGCAGGCTCGGGCCGAAGGACCAGCTGGATGACGAGCCGCCGGGGCTCGAACAGCCGGCCACGACGGTACCGACGACCACGACGACGGCGAGGGAACGAAGCATCGGTCCGATCCTGGCCGATGGCGAGCTGCCGGTCGGTCGATCGCTGCTTGGCGCGGTGTTGCAGCATCATCAAAGATCCTCGGGTGTCAGGTCCTGGGCGCCGGCCGCTTGCGGGCCTCGAAGCCCAGGTCGCGCGCTTCCTTCACGGTCAGCGGCTCTGTCCGTTTCCACGAGAACGCCGTGCCGATGGCGTCCCAGACCGGCGCGAGCTCCCAGTATGCGCTGTGCGACTTCGGGAAGTCCTTGCCGGACCGAACCCGCAGGTCAACGACGCTGGCAAGGCCGTCGGTCCGCCGGAAGAGCGGCTCCGCCACGAACGACAGGAAGTCGCGGCTGTCGTAGACGTTGAGCCACGGAACGGGCAGGTGGGGCGGGTCGGCCTCGTCGTACGGGAGCGATGGGATCGCGTCGAAGGTGTACAGCAGCGGCGCCTGCGAGCCCACCGTGACGCACGCCTCCACCGGCGCCTCCGGCCAGCTCGCCAGGAGGTCGACCAGGGCGATGCCCCCGAGACTCAGGCCGACCGGCAGGACCGGACGACCGCGGGACGCCGTCGCCGCCTTCGCGAGTTCAGCCCGGAGCACGTCATGGACGGAGGCCCGGTGCTGCTGGTAGCCGATGACATCGGCGAGGAGCTGGGCGCCGAGCGCGTCGAGCATCGACTCCCGGCGGTCCTCGAAGTAGTTCGTCACGAGCTTCATGACCGCGGCCTTGCCGACCCCCGTCGGCAACGACGACAGCGCGATCGGGGCCGGCTTCCCTCGCCGGTAGAGCGCCTTGCGCCAGTTCCCGAGACGCAGACCGGAATGCCGACGCCATTCCGGGGCGACCACGCGCACGTCCCAGCCGCGCTGGCCGACCTGGTCCTCGAGCCGGGACAGGTTCGTCGCGAGGCCCTCGGATGTCTCATTGGCGCCATGAACGAAGAAGAGCGTTCCGGTCGGCCCACTCGACGGGGCGGAGCGCGGCTTGCTGGACGTCACGTCGCAACGATACCGACGCCCGAATGAGTGCGTGACGCCCCCGCCCGGCGAAACCGGGGTTGCTCCGGCAGGCGTAGACATAAGTGAACCGAACCCACGCTACGGAGATCCATGTCGATGCAGACCACCATTCGTTCGCTCCTGTTGCTCGGGCTCGTCGCCCTCCTGGCCGCGTGCACGAGCGGCGGCGGGACGTCGGCGGCGCCGGCAACCATCGCCCCGACCGACGCACCGTCCCAGGCAGCACCCTCCGAGGCGCCGTCGGAAGCCCCGTCCGAGGCGCCGCCGTCGGTGGCCGCCGACGCCACCATCGACATCGCGACGAATCCGCTCGGCGAGATCATCGTCGACGCCGATGGCATGACCCTGTATGCATTCACGCCCGACACCGCCGGCGAATCGACGTGCTACGACGACTGCGCGACCGCCTGGCCACCTCTGCTCGTCACGGATGCCGCGGCCCTCTCTGCCGGAACCGGTCTTGACGCCGCGAAGCTGACCACCGTCGACCGGACGGATGGGACCAAGCAGGTCAAGTACGGCGATTGGCCGCTCTACTACTTCGCCAATGATGCCGCTGCCGGGGACACCAACGGCCAGGGCCTCGCGACGAAGTGGTATGTGGTCGACGCGGCCGGAGAGCTCATCGGCCAGTAGCGCCGCACAACCCCCGGGAGGAGGAACGCCCGCTCGACGTTCGCGTCGGGCGGGCGTTTTCTTGCGCGCGCAGCTCGGAGACCGGGCCGCCGTCCCGACTACACGCGGGCCCTCGCCCGATCCTTGAGGATCTGGCCCGCGGCAAGCTTGCCGGGCGCGCCCATCACGCAGCCACCGGGGTGGGTCCCCGAGCCGCACTGGTAGTAGCCGTCGATCGGCGTGCGGTACTGGCTCCAGCCGGGCGCAGGTCGGAAGAAGAACATCTGCGGCGCGAAGAACTCGCCGGCGAAGATGTTGCCCTCGGAGAGGCCCACGGTCCGCTCGATGTCGAGGGGTGTGCGGACCTCGCGCTGCAGGACGAGATCGCCGAAGCCCGGAAAGAACGTCTCGAGCGTCCGCTGGACCGTGTCGCCCAGGTTCTCCTTCTCGGTATCCCAGTCGCTCTCGCGCAGCTTGTAGGGCGTGTACTGGATGAAGCAGCTCATCACGTGCTTGCCGGGTGGCGCCATGTCCGGGTCGATCGTCGACTGGATGGCCATGTCGATATACGGGTGCTGGCTGTACCAGCCGTACTTCGCGTCGTCGAACGCGCGCTCGAGGTAGTCCATCGAGGGGCCGATGTTCGTGAAGCCGCGGAAATGGTCGGGTTTCGGGCCGAGCGCGGGGAAGGTCGGCAGGCCGTCGAGCGCGAAGTTCACCTTGGAGCTCGTGCCCTGGAACCGGAACCGCTGGATGTTCTCGACCAGGTCGTCCGGAAGCTCGCGCGGGTTGACGAGCTCGAGGAAGGTGCGCCGCGGGTCGAGCGCGCTGACGACGGTGTCGGCGTAGTACTCGGTCCCGTCGGCGAGGGCGACGCCCGTCGTCCGGCCGTCCCTGGTGATGACCGCCTCGACCGGCGACTCCAGCACGATCTCCGCGCCATACGCCTGGGCGGCACGGGCCAGCACCTGGGTGAACCCGCCGTTGCCCTTCTTGTGGAACGCCCACGCGCCGAACTCGCCGTCGTGCTCGCCGATCGTGTGGTAGAGCAGCACGAGGCCGGAGCCCTGTGACCGCGGCCCGACCTTCGTGCCGATGATGCTCGACGAGGCGAGGTAGCCCTTGAGCAGCTCGGAGTCGAAATAGTCGTCGAGGAAGTCGGCCGCACTGCCGGTGAGCAACCGGACGGCGTTGTGAAGCACCCGCTTGTCGAGCTTCCTCAGGCGCGACCCGATGCCGGCGAGCGCGAGCAGCTCCTCCGGGTCGTCGCTGAAGATGTCCGGCGGGACCATGTCGAGCAGCGGCTTGATGGCCTGGCAGACCATCTCGATGTCGTGGCTGTACTGGTCGTACGCGTCGGCGTCGTGCTTCGAGTGCCGCGCGATCTCCTTCTGGTTCTGGCCGTGATCCTGGGTGAACAGCAGGTGATCGCCGTCCTCGCCGGGCGCGAACGTCGTCGCCATGAGCAACGGCATGAACCCGTGCTTGGTCAGCTCCAGGTCGTGGATGATGTCGGGTCGCAGCAGGCTCAGCGCGTACGAGAACGTCGTGAACCAGAAGCCGGGACGGAGCTCCTCCGTGATGGCGGCGCCGCCGACGAGGTGCCGCCGCTCGAGGATGAGCGTCTTGAGCCCGGCCTTGGCCAGGTAGGCACCGTTGACCAGGCCGTTGTGGCCGCCACCGACGACGATGGCGTCGTAGGTGCGGTCGGCGCGCGAGGTCGTCTTCGTCGACCGCGTACCGGATCTCGCGGTCGACGCCGGCTTCGTGCCCGAGGCGGGCTTGGCGGTCTTCCGGGTCGGCTTGGGTGCGGTCATCGTCATGTCAGGCCGTCTTTCGCTCAGGGTTGTAGAGCGGCAGCCGCGCGACGCTGGCGGCGACCTGCTCGTAATGGTGGTCGACCGTGAACTCGAGGTTCACCTTCGTGCCGAGCTTGGCGAGGTCCGGGCGCACACGGGCGATGGCGATGTGGCGCTGGAGCATCGGTGAGTACATGAAGCTCGTCGCGTAGCCCACGCGCTGGTAGTCGTCGTCGTACAGCATCCAGTCCTCGACGACCGGTGCGTGGTCCTTCGGCGGGATCAGGCCGGCGTCGTTGTAGACCCGATCGTAGTCCCGCCAGTCGACGATGAGGCCGCGCATCGCCCAGCGCGACGTCTTGTCGGCGATCTCGCGTTCGAGAGCCCGGCGACCGATGAACGCCCGGTCGTCGCCCTTGAGGTCCTTGAACATCCACGACCAGCCGAGCTCGATCGGGGTCGAGCGATGCGAGTCGTTCCAGGCGAAGCGGCTCGAGTCGAAGTCCGCCTCGAGCAGCAGGAGGCCCGCCTCGATCCGAAGCATGTACAGGGCGGCCAGCCCGAACGGCAGGACGCCGTGGCCCTCCATCGAATCCCAGAGGGTGTCCCAGACGTGCAGCGCGTCCGGCGTGTCGACCCAGACCTCGTAGCCCAGGTCGCCGCTGTAGCCCGTCCGGCTGACGGTCACGCCCGCGCCGCCGATCTCGCCCTTGGCGACGCCGAAGTACGGGATCTTCTCCATCTGCGGCACGAGTCGCTTGAGCAGGTCGCGCGAGCGCGGACCCTGGAGAGCGAGGGTCCCGATGTCGTCACTCACCTCCTCGATCGCCACGTCGTGGCGGCCGATCCGATCCTCGAAGTATGCGAAGATTGGGTTCCGCGCTGGTCAGGAGGTACTCGTTCCTGGCGGTGTGCAGGATGACGCCGTCCTCGATGACGAAGCCGCGGTCGTCGAGCCAGCACGTGTACTGGGCCTGGCCCGGCGGGCACGCCCGGATGTCGCGGGCGAGGATGCCGGCCAGGAAGGCCTCCGCGTCCTTGCCCGTGATCCGGTACTTGTAGAGCGGGCTGGAATCGAACAGACCGGCCGCGTTGCGGACCGCGAAGTACTCCATCTTGTCCGACATCTGGTAGCGATCGGCCGCCAGGTGCCCGGACCAGTGGCTCCAGAGCTGTGTCTCGTTGAGCGCGTTCGTGCGCTCGTGGAACGGCGTGGTGCGGATCATGCCGTGACGGGCCCTCGCTCCTGCTGGTGGTCACGGCACGATAGTCGCTATTGGACGCGTGCGCAATATCGTTCTAGGCTGCGCGACCATGAAGCGCATGACGCCTGAGGGGCGACGCGAAGCGATCGTGGCCGCGGCGCTCGGCGTCGCCGTGCACAAGGGCCTCGCATCCACGACGGTGCGCGATGTGGCCGCGGCGATGGGGACGTCGTCGGGGCTGATCCACCACTACTTCGAGTCGATGGATGAGGTCCTCGCCGCGGCCTTCGAACGGGTCGCGCGCCAGGACCTGGCACTCTCGGCAAGCGCGATGGCCGACGCGGCGACGCCGATCGACGCGCTGCGCATCTTCTTCCGGACATACACGCCGGCCGACAAGGATTGGGCGTTCCAGCTGTGGCTGGATGCGTGGGCCGAGGCCGCCCGCCGGCCGGCAGTCCAGGCCACGTCGCGGCGGCTCAACCTGGAGTGGCAGGGCCTGTTGGAGCGGACGATCACCGCAGGGATCGCCGCGGGGACGCTCACGTGCGAGGCCCCGGGTGCCGCAGCGTGGCGGATCCTGTCCTTGCTCGACGGCTTGGCGCTCCAGGTGGTGGCGCACGGGACCACCATCAGCCGGGACGAGGTCGTCGCGTGGGCGACGGGTGCCGCCGAGCGCGAGCTCGGGTTACGGGTCGGGGCGCTCGCGTAGGCGTCGGGGCCGGTGGTGCGGTCGCGATCGATGCCGTCGGGACCTACCTGCCGCCGCTCAGCCGCCGGGAGTCCCCGGCACCTGGAGGATGCGGTCGATGATGGCTCGACGTTGCGCCCTGCCTCGATCGTAGGCGCGGAGCACGACTCCCCCGACGATCGCTCCCAGGAGCACCCAGGTGCCGCCGTCGACCGACCTGCCACCAGGACTCGACGCGAAGGAGGCCATCCCGAGGACGACGGCGCTGCCGATGCCGATCACGACGGCGTACCGCCACGGGATGCGCTGCAAGCCTGCGAACAACGTGAACAGGATGGCCGCGGGCACGCTCATGACGACCACCGGCCCAAGGAACCCTTCCGCCATCATCGGGACCCTCCTTGCGGCTTCGCAAGCTGAGTCTACGCCCGGACTTCCTGGCGCATGAAGAGCACGTAGGCCACGGCGAAGCACGCGACCATCATCGCCACGAGGCCCACGACCTGCGGCCAGACGAGGAGGAAGCTCTGGTCAAGCGACAGCAGGGACGGGATCCGCTGCTGGGCCTGTTCGTAGCTGCCGATGGTCGCCGGCGTCGAGACCGAGGTCACCTGGGGGTTGAGCAGCGTCAACGACGCCTCCCGGTACAGCGTGTCCGGGAGCAGCCGGCGCAGGCCCTCCTGGATGCCGTTGTTGCGCAGGACCTCCTCCGCCGACCCGGCCACGGGCGCGATGACGCCGCCGATCAGCGACACGATCAGCCCGCCGAAGAACGTGAGCAGCAGCCACGCCCCGAAGCCAACCAGGGCCGACGTCGCGGCCCGCCGCACGGCGACGGACAGCAGCATCCCGAACGCCAGCCAAAGCGACACGTACACGAAGGTCAGGAGCAGCCACAGCACGATCCGCAGGATCTCGGACGGTGCAGGCACGATGCCCAGCCGGATGATCCCGAAGGCGGCGATCGCACCGACCACCGTCACGAGCACGAGGCCGATCACGGCGAGTCCGGCCACGAACTTGCCGTTGATGACATCGTCGCGGTGGATCGGCTGGGACAGGAGGCGCGGCAGCGTGCCTTCGGACCGCTCGCCGTTGATCGCGTCGAATGCGAAGGCCAACCCGAGCAAGGGCGCCACATAAGCCAGGAACCCCGTCACCGACGGCAACGTGAACTGCCCGCCGACATCCGGGGCGAGCCAGAACAGCGCGATGAAGATGGCCTGGGCGTCGGTCACTCCGGATGCGACCTCGCGGATCGCGGCGGCCGCGAAGTAGAGGGGAATGGCCGCGGCAAGGCCGAGCACGGCGACGAGCACGAAGAACCGGGCCGACAACAGGTGGTCGCCGAATTCCTTGGCGGCCACGACCGTCCAGCCGGAACCGGGAACGGACCTGGCCCGCGGCGCGGTCGTTGCGCTCACTGCTCCTCCTCCGGCGGCCGCCCAGTCGGCAGCGTGACCGGCTCGACGGGCTCGACGGGCTCCACGGCCGGGACGCCGGTCCTCCTCGCGCGTGGCGGGGCCGCGTCGGGACGCGTGATCGGAGTCGCGCCCTCGGTCGTCGGCTGATCGGCGGACCGGGTTTCGGCCACCGCCGTCCGCGCAGCCCCCGGCCGCGCGACCGCGCGTCGATACACATCCTCGAGCGAGGGGAGCACGACCCGGATAGACGCGAGCGGCAGCCCCTCGGCTGCGACCACGGCCAGAACGGCCGACCGGACGGCGGCCGGATCGCTGCCCGGCGCGACGGCGAGGGTCCACGGGTCACCCGGGCGCGGTCCATCGGTCAGGGTTTCAACACCGGGCACGGCCGCGAGCACCCCCCGAGCGTGCGTGTCGTCGGTACCCTCGGGCAGGTCGAGGCCGACCTCCACCTCGCGTCGCCCATCACCGAACCGGGTCGCGAGCTGCTCCATCGTTCCCTGCCCGATCAGCCGACCCGACGCGAAGATCCCGATCCGGTCGCAGACGCTCTGGACCTGGTTGAGCAGATGGCTCGACAGCAGGATCGCCATGCCGCGCTCGCGCACCAGCCGCCGAAGGAGATCGAGGACCTCGGTCACGCCGAGCGGGTCGATGGCCGTCGTCGGTTCGTCGAGGATCAGGACGTCGGGGTCCTTCACGAGCGCATCGGCGATGCCGAGACGCTGGAGCATGCCGCGCGAGTAGGTGTCGGTCTTGTCGTCGGCCCGGTCGGACAACCCGACCTGGTCGAGGACATCGTCGATCGTGCCCTCCGTCGTGTCGCGCGGCAGGCGGTTCAGCCGGGCGGTGTAGCGCAGGTTCTCGCGGCCCGTCAGGTCGCCGTAGAAGCCGACGCTGTCGGGCATGTAGCCGACCCGTCGCTTGACCTCGAGCGGACCGCGCGACGGGTCGAGGCCGACGACCCTCGCCGAGCCACCCGAGGGCTCCGTCAGCCCGAGCAGCATGAGGATCGTGGTCGTCTTGCCGGCCCCGTTTTGCCCCAGCAGCCCGAAGATCTCGCCCGCATGGATGTCGAGGTCGAGATGATCGACCGCCACGAGATTGTCGTAGCGCTTGGTCAGGCCGCGCGTGCGGATGCGGATGCTGTCCGACGGGGCATCGATCCCGGTCGCGCCGCCGGCCGGTGAATCGGGCGCGGCGGCGAGCCGGCGGCCGGGGCGCTTCTTGGGCGCGATCCGCCCGGGGCTGGAACTCATCGGCGGCCGTAGGTCCGGAACACGTAGAACAGGCCGGCCACGATGAGCGCGATCAGGCCGAGGCCGACGAGCGCCCAGATGGGTGACGTCTCGACGGTGAAGCGGACCTGGCTCTCGGCCTGAGCGCCTTCCTCGGCAGCGGCCGTCTCGAACGTGATCACGTAGTCGCCCGCGACCGCCTCACCCGATGGCGTGATGGTCGCCGTGATGGTCTCCGTGGCACCGGGGGCGATGGTGGCCACCGCGGGCGGGTCCGTCGTGACCTCCCAGTTCGTCGGCGGCGTCGCCGTGAGGGCGACCTCCGTCAGCGGCGCGGTCCCCGTGTTGGTGATCTCGAACGCCTGGGTCGTGGGCGACCCGGCCGATCCGCTCGCCGACAGCACGTCGTTCGGCGTCGACAGCGACATCGAGTAGGAGCCCGTGACCTCGATGCCGAGCTCCGCCGGGATCGTCCGCTCGCCGGCACGGGCCTCGACCGCGATGGGGTACGCGCCGGCCGGGACGTCATCAGGGGCGTTTGCGGTCACGCCGATGTTTTGGGTGGCACCGGCCTCGACGACCGTCGAGGCCGCCTGGGTCTCGCCGGTCAGCGTGGCCTCCACGTCCCAGCCCTCGGGTCCCGAGGCGGCGACCGACACGGTCACGTCCTGGGCCGTGTCGTTCTGCAGCTGCAGGTCGAACGTGAACGTCGCATCGGACGCGCCGGTCAGCGTCGGCGTCGACGTCGTGAGGGTGATGTCGCCGGCTGCCTCGGCGTTGACCCGGATCCCGATCGAGAGCACGTCCTGTGCTCCACCACCCCGCGCGGTGACCCGGATCGTGGAGCTGCCCGCAGCCGCGTCGGCGGGGACGTCGACATCGAGCCGCACCTCCGCCGCCGTCCCGCCGGTCACGGCCACCCCGTCGACGACGAAGCCGCCGCCGAGCAGGCTGGCATCCCAGCCCTCGGGGACGCCGCTCAATGCGAGAGACACATTGGCGGTTCGCGTGAAGTCCACCGTCAGGTCGAAGCTGACCTTCGTGCCCGGAGCGACCGCGACCGCCGGGTAGGGCGTCGTGACCTCGAGGCCGTCGTCCGCGGAGACCGCCGGGGCGATCGCCCACAGGACAAGAGTCGACATGACGAGCGCGGTCGTGACGCGAGTCGTGACGCGCTCGGACCGCGCGATGCTTCTCCGCAAGGCTGATTCCTCCTCGTAACCCGATGCATGCAGCTGCCGGGGTGGGACCGCAGGGAATCTGCCAAACACGTTGATTCCTCGCAACCCAGGTTCCATCGAAAGTCGATTGTGTTTCCTAAATCCTCCGTTGGCCACCCGGAGCGTACTCGACCCGTCCGCCTCAAGCGTCAGCGCGCGAATCGGAACCGCGTCACGTCCTTCGGGAAGCTCGTCCATCCGAACCCCATGGCCGGGCGGATGGCGAATGGACCCGGGCCCGCATAGCTCTCCGGCGTCATGCCGTATTGCGGGTATTTGGCGTTCGAGAGCGCCGCCAGCGTGACCGCCAGCTCGGACCCGACGCCATGCTCGAGCAACTCAGCCTCGCCCTCGAGGATCACGACGTCCGCGACCCCGTCGAGGTGGACGGCGACCTTCGGGTTCGCCACGAGATCACGGGCCCAACGGGTCTCGGGACTGCCACCCACGTACAGCACCCCGGCGTGCCACAAACCGTCGAGCGGGCGTACGCGGGGCGATCCGTCGGGGCCAGACGTCGCGATCCAGTACGCGGTCGCGGTCCTGAGTCGCTCGTCGATCTGGGCCCAGTCGAGCAGGCCTTTCGTGGACGATGGAACCCCGTATTCCCGCGGCATCCGGGGCCGGTCAGCAGTCGGTATACGGTCGGTCATGGGAACGTCCGCCTCCTCGGTCACTGGTCGCGGTTCGGCACGATCGTGCCATGGCGGGCCGCTGCCCGCCGGCGGTGACGCGGGACCCCACCGGCGCGAGTCCAGGCCCCGCGTATCCTTGGAGCGTGAGCCTGTACGTGCTGAGCGGGCCTGGTGGTCCGGGCGATCCGGGCGACCTCATCGCGCCGACGATGGTGGGCGCGTTCGACGGTTGGGTCGATGCCGGCAGCGCCGCGACGACGGCCCTCGGTCAGCTCGTCGAGGATGCGCCGGTCGTCGCGACCTTCGACGCCGACTCCCTCTTCGACTACCGCGCACGCCGCCCGACCCTGCAGATCGTCGACGGGCGACTGGCTGAGTTGACTTGGCCGGAGCTCGTCCTTCGGCGCCTGCGGGTCGCGGAGCGGGACCTGCTGGTGCTGGCCGGCCCCGAGCCCGACGATCGCTGGCAGGCATTCGGGTCCGCGGTCGTCGAGATCGCCCACCGGCTGGGCGTGGTGGAGTGGGTCAGCCTCGGGGCGATCCCGGCAGCCGTGCCACATACCCGTTCCGTGCCGGTTTTGGGCACGACCTCGGAGCCGGGCCGCCTGCGCGGCGACGTCCGCCCGGGACCGGCCGGCTTGTTGCGCGTCCCGGCCGCGGCGGTCAGCGTGCTTGAGATGGCCATGGTCGAAGGCGGCATCCCCGCCGTCGGGTACTTCGCCCAGGTGCCCCACTACATCTCGGGGCCGTACCCGGCGGCGTCGGTCGAGCTGCTCGTCGCCCTGGGGCGTCATCTCGGCGTGGACCTGCCGCCCGGCCACCTGGCGGACGAGGCGCGCCAGCTGCGCACGCGGCTCGACACGGCGACCGCGCTCGAGGACACGACGAGGGAGTACATCGAGCGCCTGGAGAGCATGGTCGACGAGGAACGCCTGCCATCGGGCGATGACCTGATCGGGGAGATCGAGCGCTTCCTGCGCGAGGGCGGCACTGAGGGACGTCCGCAGAGCTGAACCAGGTGGAACATGACAGCTTCTGTCAAGTTCCGGCGCGTATCCTTGCTCGGTGCGCGCATCACGCCTCGTGAACCTGCTCCTCCTGCTCCAGAGCCGAGGCGGAATGACCGCCGCGGAGCTCGCGCGCGAACTCGAGGTATCCATCCGCACCGTCCATCGCGACGTCGAGGAACTCAGTGCTGCCGGGGTCCCGATCTTCGCGGAGCGCGGTCCGCTCGGCGGCATCAGGCTGGTGGACGGTTACCGGACACGCCTGACCGGCATGACCGCCGACGAGGCCGAGGCCCTGTTCCTGGCCGGCCTGCCTGGCCCCGCGGCGCAACTGGGACTCGGCACGGTCGTCGCAGCCGCGCAGCTCAAGGTGATGGCGGCGCTGCCTCCGGAGCTGCGATCGCGCGCCTCGCGGCTCGTCGAGCGATTCCATCTCGACGTCGCGGGGTGGTTCCACACGGATGAGGCCGTCCCCCACCTCGCGACCCTGTCCGCGGCGGTGTGGGATGGGCGCTTGATCCGGATCTCCTACGAACGTGGCACCGGTGGCGAGCCGGTGGACCGCACGGTCGGCCCACTGGGTCTCGTGCTCAAGGGCGGTATGTGGTACGTGATCGGGGAAGCGGAGGGGCAGATCCGCACCTATCGGGCCTCGCGGGTGCTGGAGGTGTCGCTGCTCGAGGACCGGGTCGCGAGACCCGACGACTTCGATCTTGCCGCCTACTGGGCCGAATCGAGTGCCGCCTACGAACGCGACGTCCCGACCGTCCAGGTCGTCGTCCGCACGCCCGAGGATCGAGCCTGGCGCATCGCCGATGTGTTCGGCCGGGCGACGCTGGATGCGGCCCAACGGGTGGACGAGCCCGATCCCGAGGGCTGGATCCGCCTCCGATTGACGCTGGGCTGGCCCGAAGAGGTGCCGGGCAAGCTGCTCTCGGTCGGGTCGAGCCTGGAGGTGATCCATCCGCCCGAGGTTCGCGATCGAGTGAGCGCGACGGCCGGGCGGATCGCCGAGCGCTACCGCGAGGACGTACCGCTCGACGCCGGTCGCTGAGGCGTCGGGCTGGGTTCGAGCCAGCGCTGGCGCCAGCTCGACCGAACCGGGCTCGTGGATGATCCGAGGAGGCGACGTGTCCGCATCGCCGACTCGATCTCGCGATCTCGATCTGCCTGGATGGTGCGGGTCAACTCGATCAGGTCCATGCCTGCACTGTGACAGCCGTACATGCCAATTCCCGTCATGTATGTGGAGGGGGCAGGTCGATGTGGAGGACAGGCCGAATCACCGCCTGACCGCGCGACGTCCCCAAACATCCGAGCGGCCAGCGGCGATTCGATCGTGTATGCAGTTGTTCTTCAGTTGTTCTTCAGTTGTGAGCACCGTTCGGACCACCGTCCGGTCAGGATTGCCGGCTCCGCCGCCGCCCGGCATCCCGCCGGAGGGTCGACGCGCCGCCGGTCGAAGGTCTCGTTGTCCGGCGGTCCGTTTTCGTGCTGAGGTCAAGGTAGGAGCCGATCGCCCCAGCGCCACTCGGCGTCCGTCATGAACTCGACATGGACATCCGTCCATGTCCCACGGGCATGGCAGGGCGGCGCCGTACACTCGCCACATGGACAGGCCGGTGGAAGGCGACGTCATCGGCGTCAGTCGCGCGGAACGCTTCCGGGCTGCGGAGCGACGGATCGGACGGGTGACGCATGCACTCGACGAGCTGGTCGCCGTGCCTGGCACGCCGATCCGTGTCGGGCTCGATCCGATCATCGGGCTCATCCCGGTCGTCGGCGATGCCGTGGCCGGGATCGTGGGCGCCTGGGTCATCGGCGAGGCTGCACGGTTCGGGGTCCCGCGGCTCGTCCTCGGGCGGATGGTCGTCAACCTCGTCGTGGACCTGGCGATCGGGGCGATCCCCTTATTGGGCGACCTCTACGACGTCGCGTTCCGCTCGAACTCGCGGAACCTCGAGTTGTTCCGTCGCCACGCGCTGGAGCCCGGCGCGTCCACCCGCGGCGAGCAGGCGTTCTTCGTCGGCCTGCTGTTGCTGGTGGTCGGCGTGGTCTGGCTGCTCCTGATGGCGGTCGGGGCGGTCTGGGGGGTCCTCCAGACCGAGCTCTGAGGCACGAACCCCCGGCCGGCGAGCCGCCCTAGCCCGCCGACGCGATCCGCGGGACCCCGGAACCAGCGACCTTCGCCTCGAAGCGCGTGGCCGCCGCGTCCAACGACGCGAGGTGTTCCGCGAGCCGCCGGCGTGCTTCCTCAGCGGCAGCGTCCAGTCCCTCGAGCTCGAAGATGCGCCAGTGGCGCAGGATCGGCAGCAGGACCTCGTCGTGGTGGACCCGCAGGTCGTAGATCCCTGCCTTGGCGATCTGGGCGGCCTTGCGGATGAAGCCCGGGATGCCGGCGCCCGGCATCTCGAACGCCAGAACCTCGTCCACGATGGCGCGCACGGCCGCCGACGGCTGGACCTTCAGGGCGGCCGCGAGGATGTCCCGGTAGAAGACCATGTGCAGGTTCTCGTCCGCCGCGATCCTGATCATGATCTTGTCGGCGACCGGATCGTCCGAGTAGCGGCCCGTGTTGCGATGCGCGATGCGCGTCGCGAGCTCCTGGAAGGCGACGTAGGCGAGGCCGCGCAGGGTCGTCGGGGAGGAGTGATCGTAGCCCTGCTGGAGCTGGGTCATCCGCCCGCGCTCGAGCATGATGGGGTCGATGTTGCGGGTGACCGTGAGGTAGTCGCGCAGGACGATCGCGTGCCGCCCCTCCTCGGCCGTCCAGCGGCCGACCCAGTTGATCCAGGCGCCGTCGCCCCGACCGAACATGCCGTGGATGAGCCGGTGGTACGAGGGCAGGTTGTCCTCGGTCAGAAGGCCGATCTCGAACGCGGTCTGGGCGACGCCGGTCAGGCGCGGCTGGTCGGGCGTCCAGGGCTCCTTGTCGAAGTCGCGCCCAAGTCGATACGGGATGTAGTCGTGGGGGAACCACTCCTGGGCGACCCTGGCGTGGCGGTCATAGAGGCGGCCGGCCTCGGGTTCCAGCTCCACGAGGAGGGCCTGGTCCAGGGCGAGCGCCTCGGCGGCATCGAGCTCCTCGCCGGGCTCGAGCCGGCGCGCTGTGTCGGTCATACGGTCTCCTGGTCGACGTTGCTCGGCCAGTGCCAGGCTCGAAGCGACGAAAGATGTGTCCAAGACTAGCCGGGATCGCCGAAACCGCCGCCAGACCCGTGCGCACCTGCACGGGTCGAGGGGCGCTAGACTCCGGCGCGATGCCCCATCCGCGTCACGTGACCGCCACCCGCTATGTCACGCCCCTGCGCGAGGGCGGCTCGCTCCCGGGTCTCGTCGAGGCCGACGACGATGGCCTGTACGTCGTGAAGTTCCGGGGCGCCGGCCAGGGGCCGCGGGCGCTCGTCGCGGAGTGGCTCGCCGGCGAGATCGGCCGGGCGCTCGGGCTCCCGGTCCCGGAGATCGTGACGGTCGAGGTCGACGGCAGCCTTGGTGACGCGGAACCCGACGAGGAGCTCCAGGACCTCGTCCACCGCAGCGACGGCCTGAACCTCGGGCTCGATTTCCTGCCCGGCGCCCTCACGTTCAACCCGGGCGCCTCCCCGCAGGTCGATCCCGAGGCCGCCGCGGCGGTCGTCTGGCTCGACGCATTCACGACCAACCCTGATCGCACGGCCGGCAACCCGAACCTGCTGATCTGGCACGGCCGAACCTGGTTGATCGACCACGGCGCGGCGCTGTACGTCCACCACACCTGGCGCGACCCCGACACGCACGCGGAGCGGCCGTTCGAGCGCAGCCGGGACCATGTGCTGCTGCCCTTCGCCGGACGGATCGACGAGGCCGACGAGCGCCTGGCGCAGGCGCTCGATCGGGGGCTGTTCGAGCGGCTGGTTGGCGCGATCCCCGATCAGTGGCTGCCCGACGACGCGATCGCCGGCGACGCCGAGGCCCAGCGGGCGGCATACGTGCGTTACCTGGAGCGACGGCTCACCCGACGACGACCATTCGTGGAGGAGGCCGAGCGTGCCCGACGAGCCGCGTAGCCCCTACCAGTACGCCATCATCCGCGTCGTCCCGCGCGTGGACCGCGGTGAGAGCCTCAACGTCGGGGTGGTGCTGCTGTGCCGCTCGACGCCGTTCATCGGCGCGCGCACGGAGCTCAACGAGCAGCGGCTGGCAGCCCTCGCGCCCGACACGGACCCGGCGACCGTTCGGCCGCACCTGGTCGCGATCGAGCGAGTCGCGCGAGGCGACCCGGAGGGCGGACCGATCGCGGCGCTCACGATGCCCGAGCGGTTCCACTGGCTGGTGTCGCCGGCCAGCACCATCATCCAGCCCTCCCCGGTCCACACCGGGCTGACCGACGATCCGGCCGCCGAGCTCGAGCACCTGTTCGAGACGTTGGTGCGCTAGACCTCGAGCCGCGCCTGGATCGCGCGGAGCGCCTCTGCGAGCGTGCCGCTGCCGGACGTGCACGCCGCCGCCACCAGGATCTCCATCTCGGAGCCGGGCACGCCCGGGAGCACGGCGACGCACGCCATGCGTACCCGCTCGGCGAGGACGCTGGCCTCGTTCGACAGGGTCTCCGGAAGCAACAGGTGGAACCGGTCCGGTGCGACGCGGGCCACGCGGTCGGTCTCGCGTGCCTGCCCCCGGATAGCGCCGCCGATCCGCGATGCGTACCGGTCGATGGCGCCCGAGCCGACGGTCATCAGCCGGACGGCCATCACGGCCGCCGGACGGCCGTAGCGAGCCACGCGCGCGTCCTCGAGTCGGAGCGCGATCTCCCAGTCGGTGCGCGTGTCCAGGGGCGGGACGCGGCGCGCCGGTCGGAGGCCCTCGGAGCGAAGGTGTCGTGCGCGACGGCCCCGCCGAGCGCGGACAGACGGGCCCTGGAGGAACGCTTCGATGTGCTCGCCGACCCGTTCGTCATGAGGATCGTCGGGCAGGACGAAGCGGGGGCGTCGCGCCGGTCGGGCATTCGGGCGATCGGGCGGCGGCGAGCCTACGGGAAGTTCGGACACGGTCGGCCAGTCTAGCCGGGTCGGCCGGTTCAGGCCGACGGGCGCCGATGCGGGGGTCCGGATCAGACGCTGACGGCGAGTGAGGGACGGCTGGACCGGGTCGCCGGCGTGTAGGCCGCCCATGCCGCGGCCAGCCGCTCGACCCCGTCGATGAGCCGGTCGGGCTCCGAGCCGTAGGCGATCCGGATGTGATCGCGGAAGCCGCCGTCCGGCGAGGCGAGCGGTCCCGGTCGCACGACGACGCCGAGTGTCGCGGCCAACCGACTGAATGCGACGGCATCCGCGCCGGGCAACCGGACCCAGAGCGAGAGACCGCCCCTGGGCTCCTTCCACGTCCAGTCCGGCAGCCGCTCGGCCAGTGCCGTCATCAACACGCGGCGCCGCTCGGCGCCGGCCCCCCGGCTGCGTGCCGCGACCTCGTCGAGCCGTTCGAACACGCGCGCCCCGATCGCCTGCGTGACCAGGCTCGACGAGTGGTCCGCCACGATCTTGCCCGCAACGAGGCGGTCGATGACGGCGCGCGGCGCCCGGACCCAACCGACCCGCAGGCCACCCCAGGCGAGCTTGCTCAGCGAGCCCACCGTGATGACCCGCTCGCCGGGATCGAAGGCGGCGATCGGCGGCGGACTGTCGACACCGAGCGTCAGGTCGGGGGTGAGATCCTCGACGACCAGGAAGTCCGCTTCCCCGGCCATTCGGGCAAGCTCGCGTCGGCGGGTCTCGGGCATGACGGCGCCGGTCGGGTTCTGGAATGTGGGGATCACGTAGACGAGACGGACCGGCGTGCTCGTCCCGAGGAGGCCGATCACCTCGACCCGCCCTCCATCGTCGTCGACCGGGATCGGGATGAGGCGGTTGCCGGTCGTGCGGAAGGCGTCGATGGCCCCGATGTAGCTTGGGTTCTCCATGACGACGGACGTCCCGGGTCCACCGAGCTGCGAACCGATGAGGTGGAGCGCCTGTTGGGCCCCGCTCGTGACCAGGACCTGGTCCGGATCGGTCGGCACGCCGAGGCGCGTGAGATAGCCGGCGATGCGATCGCGCAGGGCCGGCAGGCCGAACGGGTCGTAGCCGGTGTCGAGCAGCAGGGCCGGCAGGTCGTCACGCACGGCCGCGGCCATCGCGTCCGCCACGATCGATCCCGCGGGGAGTGCGCCGACGGTCAGCTCGATCGCGTCGTCGACGAGCGGGGTCAGCAGCCCGACAGCGGGGGCGGCCGTGGCCGTCGGCATGAGGACCGCGTCCGAATCCGTGGCGTCCAGCGGCGCGAGATAGGCCTGTGTCAGGCCGGGCCGTCGGGCGGCCACACGCGTGCCGCTGCCCTGGCGGCTGCGAGCGAGACCGGCAAGGCGGAGACGGTCGTAGGCGGCAACGATCGTCGTGCGGCTCAGGGCGAGTTCGCGAGCGAGCTCGCGCTCCGCCGGCAAGCGGGTCCCGGGTGGGAGCAGACCCAGATCGATCGCGCGGGCGAGGGCCTCCGCCAGCTGCTCGTTCAGCGGGTCGGCCCCATCCGCCCACGGGCCGATGAGGTCCACGAGGCTGGCCGCAGAGACTGTCGATTGCCTTTTCAGTCCACTTGCGATGGATTGGCTATTGGACTGGTCTTCCATGCGGCGCATCATGCGGGAGTCAACAGTCCAATGTCAAGGCGCCGAATCTCAACTGACGCCATTGGACTGGAAAGGAACGGCGAAAGACATGATGCTCGATCAGGTCGTGGCCGCCGTCGCTGTGGCCGCCTTGTTCATCGCACTGCTCGTGGCGTTTGCGGTCGCGGCGTTCCGTTTCGGCGTCGACTCCCGTCCCGGCATCGACGACCCGGATCGGCGTCCCTGGCTCGTACCGAGCCGCTGAGGTAGCTACCCCGCGCAGACGGACGACCCCGGCTTCGGGTGCCGGGGTCGTTTCGTGTCCGGCTGGGTCGCGCCGAAGCCGGGCACCGGATGCGCACCCGCGGCGGCCGAGGTCAGCTCTTGGCGGCCGCCCGCTGCTCCGCCTTCATCGCGCGCTTGCCCGCCTGATAGGACGCAAGCGCCTCAGGCGAGTCGACATCCCCGAGTGTGGGGTGCGTGGGCATGGCCGCATCGAGCCCCGGGAGTTCGAGGCCCAGGCGCTTGCCGAGGATCGCGACGATCGCGGCGGCCTTCATCTCCCCGATGCCAGGCAGGGCGAGCAGCCGCCGCTTGAGGTCGGCGCCGTCGGTCGCCTCCGTCCAGATCCTGGCGGGATCGTTGTCGTAGGTGGTCGCGATCGCGGCGGCGAGCTGCTGGACCTTGCCGGCCATGGAGCCCGGAAACCGGTGGAGGGCCGGTGGCTTGCGGAAAACGGCGTCCAGCTCGGCGGAATCGGTCGCCGCCAGCTTCGCGGCATCGAGGTGGCCGACGCGGCGCTGCAGCTCGAGCGGTCCGCTGAACGCCTTCTGCACGGTGACCTGCTGGTCGAGGGCGAACCCGATGAGCAGCGCCAGGGGCTCCGAGACGAGCAGCCGGTCGGCCTCGTCGTCGCCGGTGAACGGGAGTCGGTCGGTCGTCGTGGTCATCGCGCCATGGTACGGCGGCCGGCCCCCCCGGGCGACGGCACCAGGTGCCTGACATGCCGAGGCCCGGCTCGACGCCGGGCCTCGATCTGGGTCGGAGCGGGGCGGCTCAGCCGCCGGCGCGCCACTGTGCGGAGGTCAGGGTCAGGCTGCCGATCAGCGATCGCCAGTACTTGCCGGCCCTCGGTGGATCCATGTGGACACGTGCCCAGCTGGTCCGGCTCGACGTGAAGTAGAAGTCGCGGGCGCCGCTCGCGGACGGATGGTTCGTGAAGATGGAGTTCATCGTCCGTGAGGACTTGAACAGGGATCGGATCGTGAACGACACGCTCGAGATCGCCTCGGCGAACACGGCCTTGGCGCCGGCTCGCAGGAACCCCGCACCGTAGTTGTCGACCCGCTTCATCGCCGTCGACTTCGTCGGATTGGCGCTGCCCCATTCCGAGTTGCCCGAGGCGTAGCAGAGTCGGTTCAGGATCACCACCGCGTTCTTCGCCATCTGGATGTCGCGGTCGATGTAGTACTCGCCGAAGTACTTGACGTTGGAGTTGCCGTTGCCATACGTCGCGTTCAGTCCCATCCCGTCCTTCGTGTAGCGCTGGAAGGCGCCGTACGGGCTGGGATAGCCGTTGCCGTGGCCGAGGTAGATCAGGAGGTTGGCGCCCTGGGCGGCTGCCTTGACCCTGGACCACGTCGCGTAGGGGCTGTAGATCTCCTTCACCGAAGCCCCATACGACCGGGCGATCGCCGCGTACGACTTGGCACTGCTGCGGTAGTCCGCCGTACTGGACCCGACCGGTCCGACGACGACGACGACCTTGATGGTCGCGGCGTTGGACTGCTGGGGGTTCGCCATCGCGCCGAGGCTCACGACCAGCGCGGCCATCAGGGCGAGTGCGGCCAGGCGAAGTGACCGGTGGCTGGACGCCCGCTGGACGCCGTTCGTGGGTACCGGCAAGATCCTTGCCTCCTTCTTCCGGAACATCGCGCCGTGAGGCGCGACGACGGTGGTGGAGCCGCCACGGGGCAGGAGCGTAGGCACGCACGACGGACGACCATCCATTCGCGGTGAGCGCGAACGAAGGGGTGACGCGGTCCGGGTGAGCCGAACCGTGGCCGTCGGGTGAGGGGACACCCAACGAGATCGACAGGGTCCTGCCGTTGGGGCGGCGAGTCTTTGGTTGTGCCTGTCTGTCGGGTATCTGCAAGCCTGGGGGGCTGGCGCCAGTATGGCAGCGCGACACAACACCTGTCAGTGCGCCATATGTACGGGCGCCGACTCGTCCTTAGGGCCGGTGCATCCGGGCTCCAAACCAGCCGATTTCGGCTATGCTCCGGGCGGCCCATGGACGGCTGCACCCAACGCGCCGACCGACGCCACCGTCGCGCGCCCACGGACACCCGTCCGCGACGGCCAGGGTCCCTGCAGGAGCCACGCTTGACCTTCGACACGCTCGGCCTGTCGGCCGATCTCCTCAAGACCGTCATCGAGGAGGGTTACACAGAGCCCACACCCGTCCAGGCAGCCGCCATCCCCCTCGTGCTCGCCGGGCGTGACGTGCTCGCCGCCGCGCAAACGGGCACCGGCAAGACCGCGGCCTTCACCCTGCCGATCCTGGACCGCCTTCGCCCGCATGCGAACACGTCCTTCTCGCCGGCGCGCCACCCCGTACGCTCCCTGATCCTCGTCCCCACCCGCGAGCTCGCGATGCAGGTCGACGAGAGCGTCCGCACCTACGGCCGGACCGTCCCGCTCCGATCGACCGTGGTTTACGGCGGCATCCCGATGGACCCCCAGATCAGGGCGCTGCGCGCCGGGGTCGAGATCCTCGTCGCCACCCCGGGCCGGCTGCTCGATCTCGTCGGCCAGAAGGTCGCGAACCTCGGGCAGGTCGAGATCCTCGTGCTCGACGAGGCCGACCGGATGCTCGACATGGGCTTCCTGCCGGACATCCAGCGGATCATCGAACTGCTGCCGAAGCGCCGCCAGAACCTCATGTTCTCGGCCACCTTCTCCGACGACATCCGGCGCCTGTCCGGGACGATCCTGCGTGATCCTGAGACGGTCGAGGTCGCGCCGCGCAACACGACCGTCGAGGGCATCCGCCAGCTGGTGTATCCGGTCGACCGCGACCGCAAAGAGGCCCTGCTCGCCCATCTGATCCGGTCAAGCGACCTGCACCAGGTCCTGGTGTTCACCCGCACCAAGCTCGCCGCGTCGCGACTCGCGTCGCGTCTCGACCGGGACGGAATCGACGCGGTCGCCATCCACAGCGATCGGTCGCAACCGGAGCGAACCCGCGCCCTCGAGGGCTTCAAGACCGGGGACATCCGGGTACTCGTCGCGACAGACGTGGCCGCCCGCGGCCTCGACATCGAGGACCTGCCGGTCGTCGTGAACTTCGAGCTGCCGTGGAACCCGCAGGACTACATCCACCGCATCGGCCGGACCGGCCGAGCCGGGGCATCGGGCGAGGCACTCAGCCTCGTCTGCATCGACGAGGTGGACCTGTTGCGCGGCGTCCAGCGCATGCTCAAGCACGCCATCCCGTGGACCGTCGCGGAGGGGTTCGTGCCCGACCGCGAGGCGGAACCGCGTCCGCTCGGGATGCGCAGCGGCCACGCCCGTGTCAGCCAGGAGCATCACGCCCATCGCAAGCCCGTCCGGCGCCGCACGGGCGCGGGCAGCCGGGGCGCCCGATAGACGACCGGGGCGCCCGATAGACGACGCGTTCTAGGTTGCGCTCGTCTCGGGCTCGGTCATCGGCACGGCGACGGGCTCTGGATCGGACACGGGCGGTGGCTGCCGCTCCAGCGCATCGGTCTCCGCGGCGTCGGGCATCGTGGCACCCGGGAAGAAGAAGCCGAGCATGATGTCGGCCTCGACCCGCTCGACCGCGTAGCGATTCACGAGGGCCTCCGTGCCGATCGTGGCGAGGGTCCCCTCCAGCAGCCCGAGGCGGGGGTCGCGCAGGAGGACGAACTCGCCGTTCGGACGGGCCAGTGCCCGGTCCGGGTCGTAGCCGGGGAGCGTGGGCAGCTCGCCCTCGACCACGTAGGGCCCGACTTCGATCCGGAGGGCGTGCCAGCTGGCGTGGACCGGGATCGCGGACTCGCCGTCGGCGACGGCCACCAGGACGTCGTCGATGGCGATCGTGAGGTCGGCGGCCGGGCCTGCCTGGAACGAGCCGAGTGGTTGCCAGCGGACCTCGTGGAGGGCCAGCTCACCGGTCTGCTCCAGGGTCTCGCGCAGGTGTCCTGGGCGCGTGAGGATGCCGGTTGCCTTCCCCCCGACCGTATATGCGTCAACGTGCATGGACAAACCTGCCCCCGCGAGCGTGGCGACAGGCTGCGCCACTCCGTGTCAGAGGTCAACAGCCATGTGTACCGTCGCCCGCTGGTGCGATGGTCCCAGGGCCCATCCTGGGGCGCGTCAGCGCTGGCTCGTGCAATGCACGCACGCCGCCTGGGCGCGCGCGGTCTTGAGCAGGGCCCGGACGAAGATGCCCGGGTCGGTCCGGCTCTGGTTGGTCAGGACCGCGATCGCGATGTCCTCGTCGGGCAGCCAGCGCACCGCCGAGCGGAACCCGAGCAGCCGTCCTGAATGACCGAGCGAGGGCGCGCCGTCGATCTCGAGGCGCTGGACCCCGAGCCCGTAGGGCACCCGTGGCTTGTACGGCTCGGTACGGCTGATGTCCCCGAGCATCGCATCGACCGACTCCGGGGCCAGCACCACACCGGCATACAGGGCGCGGACCCAACGGGCGAGGTCGGTCGAGTTGGAGGCGAGCCCGCCAGCAGCCGCGGCGGCCGTGACGACGGACGTGAACGGCATGAAGGGGCTGCCGTCCGAGAGGTCGATGGCCGGCGCGTTCTTCCCCGCAGACGCAAAGCGGTAGCCCCGGGCGCGGTCGGCGGGCGCATCCTCGGTGGGCTGGTACCAGGTGTGGCGCAGCCCGAGCGGCCCCAGGAATCGATCCCGGATCTGCTGGGCAAGCGGCGCCTCCCCGACGCGCTCGGCGAGCATCCCAAGGACGAGGTAGTTCGTGTTCGAGTAGTGCCAGCCCGTCCCGGGCTTGAAGTAGGCCTTCCCGACATGCTTGAGCGCGTCGGCCGTGCTCCAGCGCCGCCCGGGTTCGCTCAGCAGCTTGCGGTCGATCGCAGGATGGAAGAAGTAGTCACGCAGCCCGCTCGTGTGGTCGAGGAGCTGGCGTACCGTGATCCGGGCGTTGACGCGCAGGTCCGGCAGGTACGTGCGGACCGGCTCGTCCAGCTCGATGGCTCCCTCCTGCGCGAGCGCAAGCACGAGCGCCGCCGTGAACGTCTTGCTGACACTGGCGATCGCGAAGGACGTCGATGTGGTCACCGGGGTCTTGGCCGCCACGTCGGCGACGCCGCTGACCCCGACCCACGAGCTCCCGTCGGGGAACAGGATCGTCACCGCGATGCCCGGCACGCCATACCGCTCGCGGAGTCGGTCGAGGCGTGCCTGCAGCGAGCTGCGAGTCGCAGCCGTCGCGGTGAGGCCGCCTCGCTGCGCCGGTCGCACGGCGATCGTGGCGACCAACGGGCGCACCACGACCGGGGGCGCCGGCAGCGGACTGGCGGGCGCCGGGCTCGCCGGCCCGAGACCGGTCCCGACCCCTTCGATCCCTTCCTCGACGATCGGCTCCGGGGTGTCGGTCGGCCGCGCCGCGGCGATCGGGTCAGCGATCCGCGGCGCACCGACCAGCGGCCCGAGCGCCACCGAACCGATGCTCGTGGCGACGACGCAGGCGAGGATCAGGAGGGCCTGCCGGACCCGCGTCCGACGCGGCCGAACAGTGGCCATGCGCAGTGCACGGTACCCCGAGTCCGTCCCGGGTACCATCCCCCGGATGCGCGACACCGCTACGCCGCTCTCCGCCCCGGGTCTCCTGCGCGAGGTCGGGCTCCTGCCGGACGGGCCGCTGCCGTGGGGGCGCCCGATCCCCGGGCGGTCCCCGGGCGTGTTCGTGGTGGAGCTCCCGGAGCCCGCGCCGACCGCACCGATCGAGCTGACCCGGGTGGGCAAGTGGCTCGAGCATGTCCCGGGGCTGCTGCTGGACGGCGCCCGGCCCACATCGCGCGCGCTGGCCGCGCGGATCGGGGCCTTCTGGCTACCGTCCCAGACCGTCCTGTACATCGGCGCGACCGAGGCGACGATCAGCGGCCGGCTCGCCGCCATGGGCCGGACGACGCTCGGAGACCGACGCCCGCAGTCCGGCGGGCACTGGCTGATGACCCTGCGGACGTTGCCCTCGACGCGTGTGTGGTGGACCGCGACCGAGGCCGTGGAGGAATACGAGGACGCCCTCCTGGCCGCCTTTGCGGCCGCCGTGCCCGAGGCCGACCGTGCTGGGCTCCGCGACCCCGTCGTGGTCCTCCCCTTCGCCAACCTGCGACGCCCGACCGGGGAGCGCAAGGCGACCGGGCTGACCGGCACCCTCCTGGCCGATGCCGTCGAGCCCGCCCCGCCGCCGACGCGCGTGGTCGACATCCCCGACGGCGATGCCGATGGCGCCCGAGGCGAACCGCCCGTCCCGCGGCGGCGCACGGCCCGGACGACATCGTCCTCCCCTTCCCCGACGTCCTCGCTCGCCGGTGGTGGAGGCAGCCCTGCGCCGGGGTCGGCGCGACGAGCGACGGCGCCACCGACGGCCACCCTCGGCGGCCCCGCCGCGACGTTGACGGCCGAGGGCGCCGAACGCCTGCGGGCCGAGCTGGCCGAGTTGACCGGGGTGCGCCGCCCTGAGGTCATCGGCCGGATCCGTGCCGCCAAGGAGCTCGGCGACCTCAAGGAGAATGCCGACTACAGCTCCGCTCGGGAGGAGCAGTCGTTCCTCGAGGGCCGTGTCCAGGCGCTCGAGGCGCGGCTACGTGACGCGGTCATCGCCGTCGTCCCCAAGGCGGGTGCGGGTGCCGACCTGGGATCGCGGATCGTGGTGGCCGTCGACGGCACGACCGACACCTATACGCTCGTGGGCACGGCCGAGGCGGATCCCTCCTCGGGACGCCTGTCCGTCGCGTCGCCGGTCGGTCGTGCGTTGCTCGGAGCCGTTGCGGGCGACGAGGTCGCGGTCACGACGCCGCGCGGTGCAGTGACCTACCGGGTGATGTCGGTCGACTAACGACGGACTGGGTCGCGGTCGGGTCAGCCGCCGGTGGCGTCGACCAGCTTGTGCTCCACCGCATAGAGCGCGGCCTGGGTCCGCGACGCCAGCCCGAGCTTGCCCAGGATGTTCGAGACGTACGTCCGGGCGGTTCGTTCCGTGATGAAGAGCGTGGCCCCGATCTCCTTGTTGCTCATCCCCTGCCCCAGCAGGCGGAGCACGTCCTTCTCGCGTTCGGTCAGCGGCTCGGCCAGCTCGTCCTTGGGCGACTTGCGGTCGCGCATGCGCTGGGCCAGCAGACGGGCGACCGCCGGGTCGAGGTGGACCTCGCCGGCGTACGCGGCACGGACGGCGGCCGCCACCTCCTCCGCGTCGGCGTCCTTGAGCACGTAGCCCGACGCCCCGGCCTCGAGGGCCGACGTCACCTTCTCCTCCTCGATGAACGAGGTCATCGTGACGATCTCGATCTCGGGCAGCTCGGCTTTGATCCGGCCGATCGCCGTGACGCCGTCCATGTTCGGCATGAGCAGGTCCATGAGCACCACATCGGGCTCGAGGCGGCGCGCCATCGCGACGCCCTCGGACCCGTCGGCGGCCTCGCCCACGACCTCCATGTCGGACTGCAGGTCGAGGAACACCTTCAGACCGGTCCGCACGACGGAGTGGTCGTCAACGATGAGCACGCGGATCGGGGCTGTCTCGTTCACGTCAACTCCTGGCGCGTTCGCGCCATGGGTGGTCGGGAAGTCGTGGGAGGCGTCGTCGAGTCTAGCAAAGCGGGCCGCTCAGGCAGCGGGTCGGGCCGTCGCGACGATCGCGGCGATCAGGTCGCCGGGTCGGAAGGTCTTGCGCACGAAGCCGTGGGCTCCGCCCTCCAACGCCGGGCGTTCCAGGGCGTCCGACCAGCTCATCGCCAGGATCCGGACGTCGGGACAGCAGGCACCGACGCGGGTGATGAACGCCAGGCCGCCGTCGACCTCAGGCAGTCGCGGGTCCAGGACGATGACGTCGGGTCGATGTTCGGTGGCGAGGGCGAGTGCGGCTTCGGCCCCCCCCGCCGTACCGACGACGAGCACCCGCTCGCCGATGGCCAGCAGCCCGGTCAGGCTCTCGCGCACCCGGTCGTCGGCATCGACGATCAGGATGCGGAGGGGCCCGTCGGTCCGGGCTGATGTTTGGGGCATATGGGCAGGATGCGGCCCGAACCGGGCGAGACGAAAGGGACCTTCGACCGAGGGTGGACCGGCCGAACGACCGACCCTCGCTACGTCATCCGTCGCGGATCGACGGCGTCTCCAACGGGGTCGCCGCCCGCGCCGCGGCATCGCCCGCCGCCGCGGCAGCCCGCAACTCGTCGAGCGCGAGGGGCCCGAGCGTGACCTCGATGGAGGTCCCGGCCGCCGGTCGGCTCTGGCACACGAAGGTGGCGCCGACCCGGTCGGCACGCGCCCGCATCCCGGCCAGCCCGAGGTGTCCGTCCGGCACGCTCGCCGGGTCGAACCCCTTGCCGTCGTCCTCGACGCGCAAGCGGACGCCGCCCTCATGCTGCCGGATGTCGACCCGGACTTGCCGGGCGGCGGCATGCTTCACGACGTTATGGAGCGCCTCCTGGGCGATCCGATAGAGGACCTCTTCCGCGGCCAGCGGCAAGCGGTCGGCGAGGTCACTCTCCACCACGACGGGCAGGCCCAGTCGGCCCTGCAGGGCGGCGCTGTGGGTCTTCACCGCGCGCACGAGGCCGTCCTGCTCGAGGTTGCCGGGACGCAACTCGAAGATGAGCGCCCGCATCTCGGCGAGCGCCTCGCGCTGGAGCTCGCGAAGCTGCGTGAGGTGGGTCCGTGCGGCGTCCGGGTCCGACTCCAACAGCATCTCGACCGAGCGCGCCACGAGCGTCATGGAGAATAGCGCCTGGGTGACCGAGTCGTGCAGCTCGCGGGCGAGGTGGGCCCGCTCCTCGCCGGCCGCCAGTTCGCCCGCCTGGCGCCGCAGCTCGCGCTCGAGACGGACCTGGTCGCTCACATCGCGGGCGGCGCCCTGCATGCCCGCGAACTCGCCATCCACCCAGACCCCGACCGCGCGGACGTCGACCGGGGTCCGGCGACCATCGCGACCACCCAGGACCTGCGCAGCCTGGACCTCCTGGTCCGGCTCGGTCGAGAGGGTCTCCCAGCGGCCGCCCGCCACCTGGATGTCCTCCAATTCGACGATCGTCCCGAAATGTTTGCCGATGAGCTCGCTCGCGGGGATCCCGGTGAGGCGCTCGATCGCCACCGAGATGAACGTGAAGGCGCCCGCGGCGTCGGTCGAGAAGACGACGTCCGGTGAGTTCTGGACGAGGAAGCGGTAGCGCTCCTCGGAGCGCATCAGCTCGCGTTCGAGGCGTTCCCGTTCGGACACGTCGCGGGCGACGCCATTGATGCCGACCAGCTGGCCATCCTCGACCTTGCCGACGACGTTGATCTCGAGCTGGATCGGCTGGCCGGACCCATCGAGGAAGTCCATCCGGCTCGAATGGACACGCTCAGGGTCCGCCACGACCGCCGCGTAACTCGCCCCGGCGGCGTCCTCGAATCCGGGCGCCACGAAGTCCATGAAGGAGCGGCCAAGCGAGGCGTCACGGTCCCACCCGAGGACTGTCTGCGCCCGGTCCGACAGGAACGTGTAACGGCCCTCGGCGTCCGTGGCGAAGACGAGGTCCGGGGACGAGGAGGCCAGGGTCCGGTAACGGTCCTCCGATGCGCGCAGCTCGCGCTCGAGCCGTTCGCGTTCGCGCATGTCGCGGACCGAGCCGTTCGCGCCAGCGAACATGCCGTCGTCACCGAGCGTCGCCACGGCGATGAACTCGGCCGGGACCGCCGACCCGTCGCGATGCTGGAGGTTGATTCGCCCTCGCACTTCCTGCGAGGGCGCGTTCATGGCGGCCGTCCAGTCGATCTCGGCGACGTCGCGCGAGGACGCATGGACGATCGCCCCGAAGTGCTGGCCGATCAGCTCGTCGGGATGGAACCCCGTCAACCGCTCCACGGCGTCCGACAGGAACGTGATGCGCGCGTCCGGGCCGATCGACCAGACGAGGTCGGGCGCGTTCTGCACGAGGAACCGGTAACGCTCCTCCGACAGGCGCAGCTCCAGCTCGAGACGTTCGCGCTCACTGACGTCGCGGACGGTCCCCTGCGCCCCGACCCACGCCCCGTCCTCGAAGACGCCGGTCGTGGTGACCTCGGCGGCGAACGTCGAGCCGTCGCGCCGGACCAGGAGGAGGGGTACCCGCTCGACGAGATCCGGGTCCGCGCCCACGCCCTGGAACTTCTCGAGGGCCAGTGGCATGGATCCCGGGTCCGTCAGGAACCCGAACTGCTTGCCGATGATGTCGGCGATCGGCCATCCGAACAACGCCTCGCCGGTGTCGGCCATGAACGTGAACACCCCATCCGCGTCGGCACGCCAGATGACGTCCGGGGTGGTCTGCACGAGGCCGCGGAAGCGGGCCTCCTCGCGGGTCACCCGCGAGAGGAGGCGCGAGTTGGTCAGCGCGATGGCGGCCTGGTCGGCGAGCCCCTGCAGGAGGTCCAGGTCGTCCGCCTCGAAGATGCGCGGCTCGGCGCTGGAGATGGCCAGCGTGCCGATGACCTCGCCACCGGGCGCTCGCAGCGGGGCGGCCGCCATGCCACGCAACCCGAGCCGGTCAGCGACCGCCTGGTCGTCCGGCTCGTGCGGGATGCGGGGATCGACGAGGTAGTCGAACGTCCAGACCGCGGCACGCTCCTGTGCCGCGAGGCCGTTGATCCCCGCGCCAAGCGGGAACTGCTTGCCCAACAGCCAGTCGTGGCTGGCGACGTCATCGCCGGTCCCGGCGACGACGACCGGGACGAGATACGTGCCGGTCGGGCCCATCCGGGTCAGGTGCGCGCCGTCCGTGGCCAGGAGCCGCTTCGCGTCCTCGACGACGCGCGACAGCACCTCGTCCGGGTCGGTCAGTGCCGCGATCCGGGCGGTGATGTCGCGCAGGGAGCGTTCGGTCTCGGCCCGTCGCGCGAGGGCCAGGCGCGAGCGTTCCAGCTCGTCGATCAGGCGGGCGTTCGTGATCGCGATGGCGGCCTGCTCGGCCAGGCCGCCGAGCACCGTCGCGTCGAACTCGTCGAACGCGTGGGGTCGCCGGCTCATGACCTCGATGGCCCCGAGCGGGCCCGATTCGCCGATGATCGGTGCGGCGATCAGGTCGCGGACCCCTGCCCGCTCGACCAGTGAGTCCGCCAGCGCGTCGTGCCGGAACTCGGCCGATAGGTAGTCCCCGACGTGGATGACCCGCTCCTCCGCCACGGCCTTGCCCGACACGCCCTCACCAAGCCGCAGGTTGGTCATCTTGACCGCCTCACGCTGGTCGCCCTCCAGCCCGGCGTCGTAGGCCCACTGGAGGGTCCCACTCTCGACGTCGTACTGGTCGATGAGCGCGCCGTCGGCGCGCAGCAGCCGCCGCGCCTCGTCGACGACGTGCTGGAGCACCTCGTCGGGCTCGCGCAGGGCCGTGATCCGGGCCGCGATCTGGCGAAGGCTGGCCTCGGCGTCGGCCCGCCGTTCGATGTCCTCCCGCGAGCGAGCGAGCTGCTCCATGAGGTTGGCGTTGGTGATCGCGATCGACGCGTGGGTCGCGAGGGCGGTCAGCACCTCGAGCTCCGTGTCGGTGTAGGCGCCCGGCTCGCGTGAGACGACCGAGAGCACGCCGAGGGGCGCGTCGCCCTCGCCGGTCAGCGGTGCCGAGATGACGGCGCGGATGCCGGCCTTGCGGACGAACGCCTCGATCTCGGGCGTGGTCTCGAATCGTTCGTCCTGGAGGAAATCCTCGGTCATGATCGGCCGCTGCTCGGCGTAGGCCAGGCCGGCCACCGCCTGGCGCGGCTTCAGTCCGCCAGTCCGGCCCCAATCCGGGACATCGGCCATCGCCTCGCCCGCGGAATACGCCCAGCGCAGGGCGCCGAGGTCCTCATCCCAGAGGTCGATCCGGGCGCCGTCCGACCCGAGCAGCCGGGCCGACTCCGCGACGATGCGGGTCAGCACGGTGGCCGGATCCAGGATCGACGAGACGCGGACCGCGATCTCGCGCAATGTCCGCTCCGCGTCGGCCCGCTGGGCGTTCTCCTCGCGCGAGCGTTCCAGCTCGCCGATCAACTGGACGTTGGCGATCGCGACAGAGGCCTGGGCGGCGAGGCCGGCGAGGACCGCCCCGTCCTGCTCGTCGAATGCGTCACGACGGTCCGAGTAGACGGTGATCGCCCCCAGCACCTCGCCACGCTGGAGCACCGGCGCGGCGATGACCGAATGGATCCCACCGGCGCGGACGAAAGCATCCCGTTCGGGGCTGTGGTCGAAGCGAGCGTCCTCGAGGTAGTCGCCGGTCCATTCGACCCTGCGGCTGGCGAGGGCCGTCCCCGACACGCCGGCGTTGGGCTCGAGGTCGACCTCGTCGAGCAGCGCCGTATTCGACATGATCGCGTCGTCGGTCTGGCGGTAGGTCCAGTCGCCGCTCGTCGCGGTCATGTCCAGCAGGTCGATCATGGCGCCGGTCCCGCGCAACAGCCGGCTGGCCGCCTCGACCACCGCCTGCAGGATCTCTTCCTTGTCGTGCATCGCGCTGACCCGCGTCGCGATCTCGCGGAGCGTGCGTTCGGCGTCGGCCGTCCGGGCCAGGGCGGTCCTGGAGGTCGCGAGCTCGTCGATCAGGCGCGCGTTCGTGATCGCGATGGCCGCCTGGCCGGCGAGTGCCCGGATGAGCCCCGCATCCTCGTCATCGAAGGCATGCGGCGCGGCCGAGTAGACCTCGATGACGCCGAGCGGACCGTCCTCGCCGGTGATGGGCGCCGCGATCATGGACCGGAAGCCGGTCCGCTCGTAGAACTCGGTCGATTCCGGGCTCGGCGGGAACAGCTCGGCGAGGTCGTCCCCGGCGACGACGACCTGAGCCTCGGCCACCGCCGTCCCGGTCGCCCCGACCCCGACCGAGATCCACAGCTGGGCCCGCTCTTCCTCGGTGAACAGCCGGCGCAGACCGTCGTCGAAGGCCCAGCGCAGGTTGCCTGTGCCCGGTTCGAGGATGTCGAGGATCGCGCCCTCCGCGTGCACGAGCCGGCTGGCGTGCTCGACGACCTGTTGCAGGATCTCGGACGGGTCGCGCAGCGCGGTGATGCGCGCAGCGATCTCGCGCAGGGCCTGTTCCGCGTCGGCCCGCCGCGCGAGCGCCACGCGCGAGCGGTCGAGCTCCTCGACGAGGCGCGTGTTCGCCATGGCCGCGGCCGCGTGATCCGCCAGCGCCCGCACGAGCGCGATCTGGGCCTGGTCGAACGCGCTCGCGCGCGTGGAGAACGTCCCCAGGGCACCGAATACCTGGTCGCCGGCGACGAGCGGCGCGACGACCATCGAGCAGATGCCGATGTCGGCGACGACACGGTCCGTCTGGGGGGCGTGCCGGAACGACGGGTCGTTCTGGTAGTCGTCGGTGACGACGACGGCGCGCTCGACCAGCGCCCGACCGAACATCCCCGTCCCCGGCGCGAGCTCCAGCCCCCGGACCCATTCGCGACTGCGGTCGCTGCGGATCCCGGCGTCGTGGGCGAACCGGAGGTTGCCGGTCGCCGGGTCGACCAGGTAGACCATCGCGCCGTCCGCATCGAGCAGCCGCGCCGCCTCCTCAACGGCGACTTTGAGTAGCTCGTGGACCCGCCCCGTGCCGCCATCGGGATCGGGCGGGGTCGGCGCGTGCGGTCGGGTCGTGGCGGTCATCCGCGCGAGGATACGACGGGTCCGCCCAGCATGGGCATCGCCCGTTGCCCACGGGACCTACGTCATCCGGCCGAGACGGGGTCGACGATCGTCGGCAGCCGGGCGCTGGCGAGCGTCCGGGTGCATCGGCGTCCCTTGACGGGCGCGCTCCCCGGGTACCCGGCGGGACCATGGCTGCACAGACACCGGCACACCTGACCGGTCCCTGCAGAGAGAGGTCCCGACACCGTGATGTTCGCTTCCCGAACGCCGCTCCGCGCCTCCGACATCGTCATCCGCGCCGCGATCGTCGGCCTGGCCCTGGCGACCGGCTACATCCACTCGACGCTGGGCGGTCTGCTGTTCACCCTGAACGCGGTCGGCTACGTCGTCGCCGCTATCGCGATGATCGTCCCGCTCGCCCTGGCGGTCCGCTTCCGCTGGGTGGTGCGTCTCGGCCTCATCGGCTACGCTTTGACGACCATCATCGGCTGGGCGATCCAGGGTCCGTACTATCAGACGGCCTACATCGCCAAGGCCATCGAGGTCGCGCTGATCGTCCTGGTCGCCGTCGACTTCGCCCGGATGGACGGCAATCCGATCGCCGTGGTCAAGCGTGAGCTGGCGAGCTTCGCCGCCCTCGTCACCGGCCGCCGCGCCGCGGGTGCCGGCGCCTGACGCCAAGACGCGGCCGGGATCCTTCCCGGCCGCGCGACACCGCGACAAGGAGTCCGATCAGATGAAGCGCCTCGTCCTTGGCCTGGGCCTCGTGGCCCTCGCCGTCATCGCCGCCGCCTGTTCCGGGGGCGGCACGACGTCCAGCCCCGCCGCGTCCGCTCCCCCGGCGTCCGCCGGTGCCGGCGACGGCACCGTCATCGTCGCAAAGGACCTCGCGTTCTCGCCGACGTCGATCACGGCAACCGCGGACGAGGCGTTCCAGATCACCCTCGACAACCAGGAGTCGGCGCCGCACAACATCGCCATCAAGGACGCTGCCGGCGCCGAGAAGTTCAAGGGTGAGATCGTCACCCAGACCAAGATCACGTACGACGTCCCGGCCCTCGCAGCCGGCGCATACACGTTCTGGTGCGAAGTCCATCCTGAGATGACGGGCACGCTGACCGCCGGATAGCACCGTTTCCTTCGACCGCCGCCTGGACCCCGGCCTGCTGCACAGACCGGGGTCCCTTCTCGTCCCGGAATGCTCGGGGGACCCGTTCCTGACGGGTCCCTCAGTCGAGCGGTTCGAAGATGCCCGGCAGGCCGCCGGCGTGCCAGAAGACGACCCTCTGACCGTCCCACGCGCCCGCCCGCACGCCCGCGACGAGCGAGGCCAGCGCCTTGGCGGTGTAGATGGGGTCGACCAGGATCGCCTCGCTGCGGGCCAGCATGGTCGCCGCGTCGGTGGCCGCCTCGGTCGGGCGACCGTAGCCGTCGCCGAGCTGGGTCTCGTCGAGCTCCACCGGCGCGACCGTCGCTGGTCCGGCGGCACCACGGCCGGCGCGGCCGGCGCCGCGGGCGCTGTCCCGGATCGCCCCGAGGCCACCGACCATCGCCGCGATCGCCGGCCGAAGCTCCGGCGCAGGTCGGGCCACGACCACGCCCACGACGCGCGTCCGGGGCGAGCGAGTCGTGGCCGCGCAGATCAGCCCGGCCTGGGTCCCGCCCGTCGCCGACGGCACGACGATCGCGTCGATGGTGACGCCCTCGGTCTCGGCCTGGTCGAAGGTTTCGTTGCCGGCGAGCACCTGGCCCCACGCGCCGACGGCACCCGATCCACCGACCCCGATCACGTACGGGCGCCCGCCGCGCGCGGCGATCGCGGCCGTGACCTGCTCGACCTCGGTCTCGCGGGCCGCACGGTCGGCCGTCGGGAGCTGATGGACGATCGCCCCGAACGCCGTCATCAGCCGCACCCCGGGTCCAGGTGGTGACGCCGGGGGCCCCGACAGCACGAGCTCCACGGCCAGCCCTGCCTGTGCCCCGGCCACCGCCGTCAATCGACAGTGGTTCGACCAGCGCCGTCCGCTCGTGACCAGCGTGTCCGCACCCTCTGCGAGCGCCGCGCCCACGAGGAACTCGAGGTTGCGCAGCTTGTTCCCCCCGAATGCCAGCGGCAGGAGGTCCTCGCGTTTGACCCAGATCTCTGCGCGACCGCCCAGCGCGGCGGAGAGGCGTGGCAGCGGGTGGAACGGGGACGGTTCGGCGAACAGGCGGAAGCGCGGGAGATCCGGCGCAGTCGGGGACATGGAGCCGATGGTAGCGGCCTATCATCGGCCGATGGCCACCCGCATCAGCCCCGTCGATCGCCACACCACCGTCGGCCAGCACGCCGGCATGGAACGATCGATCGCCATCTCCGGCCCGACGGTCGGGGCGGACCGGCTCTACACGGCGATCGTCTCGACGGCCCCCGGCGATCGGACGCGGATCCATCACCACGGAGACTGCGAGACGTCGATCTACATCGTGTCGGGGGCGGCGCGCTACACCTGGGGCCCGACCGGTCTCGAGCACGAGATGACGGCCGGCGCCGGCGACGTCGTGTACATCCCGGCGGGCGAGATCCATGTCGAGGAGAACGCCTCCACGAGCGACCCGCTCGTCGTCCTGCTGAGCCGCAACTGCCCCGATTCGCATGTCGTCTACGTCGACGGCGGGCCGGACGGCCGCGACGACGTCCCGGCGCCCTGCTGACCGCATGACCGACGGCTGGCGCGATCGGACCCTGCTGGAGCTGCTCACCGAGCACGGCCTCGAGCTGAGCCCCGAGCACGCGTTCCCCACGGACGGCTGGTCCGGGGCGACCTTCACGAGCCTCGTCGATCCGCTGGGTCGTCGCTATGTGCTGAAGCGGACGTCGATCGCCGCCGACTGGATCGCCCGCGCCACCCGGGACGACGACCTGCGCGAGGGCTGGCTGGCCGCCCGGCCAAGCGGGGCGCTGGCCTGGCTGCCGCGCACGTCCATCGCGTACCTTGGCGCCGCGGCGGATGGCGACGGGGTCGCGATCCTCATGCCGGATCTCTCGACCGAGCTGATCGCCTGGGAGCGACCGGGCCACGATCCGGTGATCGACGACCCGACGTTCCGCCGGGTGATCGAGGCCGTCGCCCGCCTGCACGCGATGCCCTGGAGCCGGGTCCTCGAGGCCGCGGCGGAGCGTGAGGGGGAGGCGCCACCGCCGTGGTGTCCGCTGGCGGAGCGGCTGACGCTCCTCGCGCGGCCGTCGGCCACGGCATACGCCGACGATGGCAACCCGGTCGGGCAGCGATTCTTGGCGGGCTGGGACGCGTTCGATCGGCGAGCGCCGGCGGACGCGCGAGCACTGGTCGACGGCCTTGGCGCGAACCCGGCCCCGTTGGTCTCGGCCCTCGCGCACCTGCCCTCGGTGGGGCTCCACGGCGACCTGAAGCTGGCCAACGTCGCTATCCTGCCGGACGACCGGGTCGGCTTCATCGACTGGCAGATGACCTTGCAGGCGCCGGTCGCCGTCGACCTCGGCTGGTTCCTCGTGTCCAACAGTGGTTCATTGCCCGCGACACCGGACACGATCGTCGCCGAGTACCGCCAGGCGCTCGAGTGGGACAGCGGACGGTGGGGGTTCGGGGGCGACGCCCACGACTTCGCCGGTCTCGCGGGCGACTGGGACGCCCAGCTGGACCTGACCTGGATCGTCGGGCTGCTGCTACGGGGCTGGCGCAAGGGTCTCGACGCGGACGCCGGGGTCACGCTCCCCTCGCGGGTCTCGGCGGCCGACGACCTGGCCTGGTGGTCCGCGCATGCGGTGGAGGCGGCCGGGCGGCGACTGTGACGGGGCGGCACGCCGTGCGCCACACTCCGACCGAAGGAGGTGCCCCCATGCCCAAGAAGGTTCCCCAGCTTCCCGGCGTCCCGCCGAGCGACTATCCGTTCTCCCAGATCGTCGAGGCGAATGGGTTCGTCTTCCTCGCGGGGCAGGTCGGTGACGAGCCCGGGCGCCACGGCGCGGTCGCGGGCGGTATCGAGGCCGAGACGCGGGCGATGCTGGACAACGTCGGCCGCCTGCTGTCGGCCGCCGGCCTCGGGTTCGCGGACGTCGTCAAGTGCACCGTGTACCTGCGCGACTTCAGCGAGTACGCGGCCATGAACGCGGTCTACCGCGAGTACTTCCCGAGCGAGCCACCGACCCGCGCGACGGTGGGTGTCACCGCCCTGGCCGCCGACTACCGCATCGAGATCGAGGTCCTGGCCACCCGCTGACGCGCGCCGCGGGGGGTTACTTCAGGACGACGAAGTCGTCGATCGCAACCATCGGGTGGCCCCTGGTCCCGACGACGACGATCCGCAGCGTGTGCTCACCGGCCGACTTCCAGCCGATCTTGAAGAGCGTCGCTCGCGCATCGAACGAGCGGTTGTGCAGGTTCACGGTCCGCACGAACTTCCCGTCGACGTAGACCTTGGCCCTGCCGCGTGTCGGGCCCGTCGGGCCGTTCCACCAGACCTTGCGCCCGCTGAACGTGAACGTCGCGCTGGCGCCCGCCGACTTCGCGTAGACGACGCGGTCGCCGCCGTAGCCCGGATGCTTGGCGCTCCGCCAGCGTCCGGTGTATTCGATCGCCTTCGAGCGTTCGCTGGCGGTCCTGCGGGCCTCCGCCTTCGGGCTCGCGGTGCTGCCGCCCGCCGCGCGGTAGTAGCGCATGACCCTGGCGACATAGCGCTTCGCGTAGCTCGACCAGCCCGAGGTTCGCGAGGAGCCGGTCAGCCACCAGTAGGCGACGCGCTTCCAGCTGCCGAGCCAGCGATAGAGCGAGGACATCTTGCCCGACGCGACCTTCTCCTGGTTCTTCGGGGTCTGGCGGGCACTGGCGGTCCCGAGGTACTGGCGCGCCCACGCCGGCCAGTTGGACGGCATGATCTGGTACTTGCCGTAGGCACCCGACGTCTTGTTGTGGGCGGTGTAGTTCCCGCCGGACTCGATCCGGCCGATGGCGGCCTTGAACTTGGACAGACCGGGCGGTGCCTTGGCGGCGAATGCCGCCGAGCCCGTCGCGGTGAGGACGAGGATCGCCCCGAGTGCGGCGACGAGGACCGCGCTCCGGCGGCCTGACAGAACTCGCAATGTGGCTCCTTCCTACCGGGTCGAGGCGGTGAGCGCATCGAACATCGGCTCGGTCGGGGCCGGATGACACCGCGTGCTTGGGGGCGCGCGGGCTGGGACGTCCGGCAGCGACTGGGCTTCGGGCCGGGCTGGCGACCGTCGGTCGCCGGCCTCCCGGGGCGGCCCACGATAGGGCCAGACGGCGCTCAGGGCAAGGGGACTTTGGTCGTGTCGGTCGCGTGGGTCGCGAGGAACGCAGCGACCCGGTCGAGGGCGTCATCGAGCACCGGCAGGAGCCCGTGTCCGACCCTCGGGTACGTCACGAGCTCCGCCTCACCGCCGAGCCGCTGGACGGCCGCTCGCAGGAGGTCGATCTTGGCGAATGGGTCGGCCTCGCCGGACAGGAGCAGGACCGGACAACGGATCCGGGGCCAATGGGCGGTCCTTGCATCCGCCTTGTCCGGCGACCCCGGTGGATGCAGCGGGTAGCAGAAGAGCACCAGGGCCGCGTATGGCGCGCCGGGTTCGGCGGCCGCGAGACTGGCGACCCGGCCGCCGTAGGACTGCCCGCCGACGACGGCCCACGGCTCGCGCGGCACGACCCCGTGGAAGGCCGGGACCGCATCCTCGGCGCGCCGCTTGGGCAGGTCGATGGCGGTCGCGACGATCCCCCTGGACTGGAGCCCGTTGACGTACGGTGTCATGCTGGCGGCCGACCCAGACGCCCCGTGCCCCAGGAAACAGCGGAGTTCCACCGCGACAGCGTAGCCCTCCTGGTGGGCCGGGTGCTTACCGAGCCGGAGCCGGTTGGTGCGGGTCGATGACACACGCATCGGGCGGCACGACGCCAGCCCGTAGCTGAAGGACCGCATGACACTCGTGCCGAGCCGTTCACCCGTTCGTCCGAGGGCGCTCGTCGGCCTCGTCGCGACCCTGGTGATCGTCGCTGGGGTTGCCGCGGCCCGACCGGCCACGGCTGGTGCAGCAGACCCGGTGCCGGCAGGCGCGACCCCGGTCGGGGCGACCGTCACGATCCACGGCCGCGGCTACGGTCACGGCGTCGGCATGAGCCAGCATGGCGCGCGGGGCCGCGCCATGGCCGGGGCGTCGTCGAGCGCGATCCTGGCCCACTACTACCGCGGCGCCACGCTCGGGTCGATCGCGCTGGACACGCCGATCCGCGTGCGTGTGCTCGGCGATTTCCGGGCATCAGCGACGCGCCCGCTCGTCCTGATCGGCCGGCGCGACGGATGGCGGTTCGACGGCAGCGAGACGGTTTACCCCCGCGACACGCGGATCGAGGTCCGGCCGACGGTCGTCTCGACGAGCAGCGGGAGCAAGGTCACGTGGCGGGTCAAGGTCATCGGTCCGACCGGGGCGAGCCTCCGCGCCGGAAACATCGAAACGTTCCGCCTTCGGGGCGTCAGCGCATCGACGGTCTTCCAGGTCGATTCGCGGACCTCGTCGTATGACACGTATCGGGGCGTGCTGCGGGTGGGCCTGCAGGGCGGCGCCCCGAAGGCCAGCGTGACCAACGAGCTGTCGCTCGAGCGCTACCTGCGGGGCGTCGTGCCGGCCGAGATGCCGTCGACCTGGCCGACCGAGGCGCTCAAGGCGCAGTCGATCGCTGCACGCTCGTATGCCGCTCGTCGCCTGCGACCCGGGGTGTCCTACTACGACGTGCTGGACGACTCGAGCAGCCAGGTCTACCTCGGGCTCGAGGGCGAGAAGGCGGCGGCGACGGCCGCGATCCGCGCCACGGCCGGTGTCGTGCTGAAGAGCGGTTCCGCCTTCGCCAACACCCTGTTCCACTCGGCCGGCGGCGGCGCGACCGAGCACAACGAGAACGTGTACGTGAGCGCCGCGGGGACGAAGGTGGCGAGCCCCGTCAGCTACCTGCGCGGCTCGCGCGACCGGCGACCCGACGGGACGGCCTTCGACTCGTCGTCGCCGTACGCGATCTGGAAGACGGCGACCTACACGCGCGCCCAGCTCTCGACGTGGTTCGGGCGCGACAGCCGGACCCGGGTCGGCACGATCACGGCCCTGGACCTGCGCGACCGCGGCGTCTCGGGGCGGCTCATCAGCGTGACGTTGATCGGCTCGGCAGGGACGAAGAAGGTCTCGGGCGAGGTGTTCCGCTCCGTGTTCAACGCCAACCGACCGGCCGGCGACCCGTCGATGCGCAGCACGCTCTTCGCCCTCAAGCCCGTGCCGTAGTCGGCAGCGCATGACCGACGAGCTCGCTCGGTGCTGGTGGTCCGGCCCTGCCGGCGCGCAAGTCGACCCACGGATGGTCGCCTACCACGACGACGAGTGGGGCGTGCCGTGCCACGACGACGTGGAGCTGTTCGAACGGCTCGCGCTCGAGTCCTTCCAGGCCGGCCTGTCGTGGTCGACGATCCTCAACAAGCGCGGCGCGTTCCGGGAGGCGTTCCGCGGGTTCGTCCCGCGCGTCGTGGCGGGGTTCGACGACGGCGACCGTGCGCGCCTGATGGCGGATGCCGGCATCGTCCGCAACCGGGCAAAGATCGACGCCACGATCGGGAACGCCACCGCGTTCCTGGCGACCGCCGAGGCGTTCGGCTCGTTCGACGCGTACCTCGCGAGCATGGTGCCCCCGCCGCCGGCTCGGTTGCCGGCCTCGGCGACGAGCGCCGACGTGCCCGCTACCACGCCGGCCTCGGACGCCCTGTCCACGGACCTGCGCCGGCGGGGCTTTCGGTTCGTCGGCTCGACGATCGTCTACGCCTTCATGCAGAGCGTTGGCCTCGTCGACGACCACGTTCCGGGTTGTTTTCGCTACGGCGTGACACGCTAGCTGTCACGGACGCCATCGAGACTCCGGGCCAGGACCAGCCGGCGAGCACCCCGGCCGGCAGCAAGGAGTCACCCCGATGTTCACCGTCGATTGCCCGCTCTGCGCGGGCGAGGCCACTGCGGACGAGGCCCTGACGCTCGTCACGTGCGACGGCTGCGCGGCAGCCGCCGAGATCGCGCCGGATCCGGTCGTCGCGCTCGACGCCGTCGCCTAGCCGGACACCCGCGGCTGCAGCGTCGCTGTCCGAAGCGCACGCACCGGTGCGAACAAGAGGCTCAGGCCAACGAGGCCGATGCCCATGACGGCGATGGTCGTCGAGCCGTTCGTCAGGTCGATGAGCGCACCGCCGACGAGCAGGCCGATCGGCTGCAACCCGAGCGAGATCGTCCGGGCCGTGCTGCCGATTCGGCCGAGCATGGCGTCGGGCGAGTACGCGGTGCGCACGGTGATGTACGTCACGAGGACCATCGACTGGGCCACGCCCGATGCGAGCGCCACCGCCAGGAGCACCGGCACCTGGTCGACCAGGGCCACGACCACGAGACAGCAGCCCGTCACGAAGGTGCCACCAAGCAGGATCGGCGCCACGGGCCGTCGGCCGGCCCGTGATGTCAGCAGCGAGCCGACCACCGTGCCCACGCCATAGGCCGTCAGGATCAGACCAAGGATCGCGTCCTCCTGGCCAAGGTCGCGAGTGACGTGGACGGCCAACGCCGACACGAGCGGCGCCGTCGAGATCGCGACGAGACCCCAGAAGGCGATGAGCGTTCGAAGCATCGGATGGCCCACGACGAAATCGATGCCTTCGCGGATCTCGGTCGCAAGGCTTGCCCGCGGGCGGTCGACCGGGGCCCGAAGGTCACGCCGCACGAACGCGAGCGCCAGACCCGACAGCGCGAACGAGACGGCGTCGATCGCGAGCGTCGGACCGGGACCGATCGTCGATGACAGCACGCCCGCGATCGCCGGCCCCACGATGTACCCGACCGAATAGATCGCCTCGAAATAGGAGTTCGCCCGGGCGATCTGGGACCGGCCCACGAGCGCTGGCACCGACGACGTGTAGCCGGCCAGGAACAGGGCGCGCAGGATGCTCATGGGTGCGGCGACGATCAGGATCACGACCATCGTGGGGCCGTTCAGGAACACGCTGATCGGGATCGATGCGGTCAGGACTGCCCGCCCGAGATCGGCCAGGAACATCATCCGCTTGCGGTCGCTCCGGTCGGCGAGGGCCCCCGCCACCATCCCGAAGACGAGGTCCGGCAGCGTCTGCAGCGCGCCGACGATGCCCATGGCAAGACCCGATCCGGTCAGGGCCAGGACGAGCAACGGCAGGGCCGTGAAACTGACGGCATCGCCGAGCGCCGAGACACCCTGCGATCCGAGCAACACCCGGAAGTCGCGGTTCGCGGCGAGGGGCTCGTCACGGGGCGTCGCGGGGGACTCGGGCGGTTCGCCGGCGGTCACCGGCGGATGGTACGGGAGGCGTCGCGGACCGGGTGCGGCTGCCGTAGCATCGTGACGTGGACCAGACGCGAGCGACCGCGGCGATCCTTGGCGCGGGTCGCCGGCTCGGGGCTCGTGGCCTGATCTCGGCCGCCGAGGGCAACCTGTCGATCCGCCTGGACGCGGAGCGTCTGTTGATCACCCCGACGGGTCGCCGCAAGGACGAGCTCGAGCCCCGCGACCTCGTCGTGGTGCTGTTCGAGCCCGCCGCCCGAGCGTCGCCATCCGGATCGGGGCTCGCGCCGTCCTCGGACCTGGCCATCCACCTTGCTGTGCACACCGCCCGTCCGGACATCGATGCGGTGGCGCACGCGCATCTGCCCGCCGCGATGGGGTTGACGCTCGCGGGCGAGGTGCCCGACCCATCGGCACTGCCTGAGACGGCGCTCCTGCTGCCGCGGCTACCGTTCGTCGCCTACGGCGAGATGGGCAGCACGGAACTCGCGGGCCGGATCGTCGCCGCCCTGACCCAGGGTTCCGAGGGGCTCCCGCACGCCGTCCTCCTCGAGCGCCACGGCGCGGTCGCCGTCGGCGCGGACCTCGACGCGGCCGTCGACCGACTCGAGCTCATCGAGGTCCTCTCTCGGGCGTGGCGGGACGCGCTCCTGCTGCGGGCGGCGCGCGCCGCGCTCGACGGAGCGAGTAGCATCGAGGCGGGCCCAGACCGTCGCCGCGAGGGCGTCGGACCACAGGAGGGATGATGTCGACCCGCAAGTACCTGGCCGAGTTGCTCGGCACGTTCCTGTTCCTCACGATCGGGTACGCATCGGTGGCGGCGTTCGGTGCCGCCGAGGCGAGCGGCCTGCTCGTCGTGCCGTTCTCGTTCAGCCTCGGCCTGCTGGCGGCGATCTTTGCGGTGGGCCACATCTCGGGCGGTCACTTCAATCCGGCCGTGACCGTTGCGATGGTCCTCGACAAGCGGACGCTGCCGATGGACGCCGTGGGCTACATCGTCGCCCAGGCCATCGGCGCGATCGGCGCGGCCGCGCTCGTCCTGGTCGTCGCGGGGCAGGCGTCGGTCACCGCCGGCGTGACGAAGCCCGGCGGCGGGGTCACCGAGATCGGTGCGCTGATCCTCGAGATCGTGCTGACCGCCGGGTTCGTCGCCGTGATCCTGGCGTCCACGAAGCGCGCCCCGCTGCTGGCACCACTGGCGATCCCGCTGACCCTGGTGGCGATCCACTTCGCGTCCGCCCCGTTGTCGGGCGCGTCGGTCAATCCGGTCCGCTCGCTCGGGTCGGCGCTCGTCGGCGGCGACCTCGCAGGGCTGTGGATCTACATCGTGGCGCCGATCGTCGGGGCGGTCGTCGGCTGGGCGGTGTTCCGCGTCGTCGATGGTGGTGGCGAGGAGGCGCTCGGCTAGGGGTCAGGCCTCATCGAGGCTGAACCGTCGGGCGTTGCCCATCTGACCCCAGACCCGGGCCTGCGTCACGGCGAGCAGCTGGCGGATGTGGTTCCGGTCGTGATGGACCCACTCGCCAAGCAGCTCGTCGACGCGAAGCGGCCCGACATCCGGATGGACGCCGGACCGGGAAAGGTCACCGACCGCCAGGCTCCGGACGAGCGCGACCCCGTCCGACCGGAGCGCCACGAACTCGTCGACCAGCTCCGCCGGCTCGCGCAGGTGGTCCTGGCGCGCTTCCGCGACGGCCGGCGGATCCCACGATTCCAGGTCGGGCGGAAGGTCCGGCCGATCCCCGTGCGCCGCCTCGACGATCCGCCGGATCCGTCCAGCGAAGCCCCGACGCTCGGCCTCGATGAGATGCCCGACGCACTCATTGGCGCTCCACTCCCCCGGCGCCGGCCGCCAGCCGGCCGCGCTCCCCAGGCCGGCGATCTCGCCCGAGACGATCGTCGAACTCGCCGTCAGCAGTCCGGCGATCGTCGAGAGATCCAGGGCGGTGAGGGCATCGGCATCGGCGGCGAACGGGTCGGTCATGCGGTGGGCTCCTTGGTGGGTCGCATCGTCTCGGCCATCGGCAGGCCGCGTCCGCCATCGGCCATCGCCGGCTCGGCCAGCCAGCAGGCGGCCGCCTGACCGCCGCCGACATCGATCAGCGGCGGCTCTTCGACGAGGCAGCGGTCGAACACCTTCGGGCAGCGCGGGTTGAACCGGCAGCCGGTCGGGATGTGCGCAGCGTCGGGCGTCTCACCCTTGAGGATCGTGCGGCGGGCACGCTCGCCCGCGGACGGTGGGTCGGGTGACGGCGATACCGACACGAGCGCCTGCGTGTACGGGTTCCGTGGGTTCCGGATGACCGATTCGGCCGGCCCGATCTCCATGATCTTGCCGAGATACATCACCGCGATGCGGTCGGCGATCACCCACGCGAGCGAAAGGTCGTGCGTGATGAACAGGTAGGTCAGCCCGCGCTCGCGACGCAGTTCCAGCATCAGACGGAGCAGCTCCGTCCGGATCGAGACGTCCAGCATCGACACGGGCTCGTCGGCGACGATGAGCTCCGGCCCGATGACGAGGGCCCCGGCGATCACGACGCGCTGGCGCTGGCCGCCGGACAGTTCGTGCGGGTAGCGGAGCGCGTAGTCGGCCGCCGGTCGCAGCCCCGCCGCATCGAGCGCCGCGAACACCCGACGGTCACGCTCGGCACGACCGAGCCCCGGCTCGTTGATGGCGAGCGGCTCGTCCACGAAGTCGAAGATCGTCTGGCGCGGATTCAGCGTCTCGTACGGATCCTGGAAGATCGGCTGGACGCGCCGTCGGTAGGCGCGCAGCGCCCGCGTCCCCCACAGCCCGCTGACATCCTGCCCGTCGAACGTCACCCGCCCCGCCGTCTGCGGCGTGAGCTTCACGATGACCCGCCCGGTCGTCGTCTTGCCGCTGCCCGACTCGCCCACCAGGGCGAGGACCTCGCCCTTCTCGAGGGTGAGATCGATGCCGTCCACGGCCCGCACGACACCCGCCGGCCGCCGGGCGATCGTATCGAGCAGGCCGCCACGCACCGGGAAATGCACCTCGAGCCCCTCGAGCCGCAGCATCTCGGTCACGCCGCTCCCCCTTCGAGGGCAGCCGGGTCCTCGGGGCTCGATCCGGCGCCGGCCGGCGGCCCGGCCTCGGGCACCGGGGCGGCGTCGAGCGGCAACGGCTCGGCCACGGGGACCGGCGCGACGAACTGCCCCTCGGCCTCGGGCGGATAGAGGTGACAGGCCACCCGCGCGCCATCGGCGAAGTGGACCTCCGACGGCATGACCTCGGTGCAGATCGCCATCACGGCGGGACAGCGCGGCGCGAACGGGCAGCCGACCGGCGGGTGGCGGAGGTCCGGCGGCGTGCCCGGGATGACGTCCAGGGTCCGTCGGTCGGCGCGGATGTTGGGGAAGGACGACAGCAGCTTCTGGGTGTACGGGTGCCGTGGTGCCGTGAAGACCCGATGCACGGGGCCTTCCTCGGCGACCTTGCCCGCGTACATCACCAGCACGCGATCGCAGGTCTCCGCGATGACCGAGAGGTCGTGCGTGATGAGCACGAGCGACAACCCGAGCTCGTGGCGGAGGTTCTCGAGCAATTCCAGGATCTGGGCCTGGACCATGACGTCGAGTGCGGTCGTGGGTTCGTCCCCCAGGACGAGTGCCGGGTCGCAGGCGAGCGCCATCGCGATCATCGCGCGCTGGCGCATGCCGCCCGACAGCTCGTGCGGGTACGCCCCGCCGCGCTTACGCGGGATACCCACGAGCTCGAGCAGCTCACTCGCTCGGGTCCGGGCGGCGTCGCGGGTGAGGCCCAGGCGCAGCTCGATCGGTTCGCCGATCTGGTCCCGTACGCGGATGACCGGGTTCAGGGCGTTCATCGCGCCCTGGAACACGATCGCGATCTCCCGCCATCGATAGCGCTGAAGCTGGCGATCGGTCTTCTGGACGAGGTCGATGCCGAACAGCTTCACGCTGCCGTCGACGATGCGCCCGTTCGACGGCAGGAGGCGGACCAGGGACAGGGCCGTCGTGGTCTTGCCGCAGCCGGACTCGCCGGCGATGCCGAGTGCCTCACCGTCGTCCAGCCCGAAGCTCACGCCGCGGACCGCCTCCACGCGACCGTGCGGCAGGGCGAAATGGACGGTCAGGTCCTGCACCTCGAGCAGCGGCGCGGCGGGGTCGGCCTGCTTGGGCAATGGCCACAGGCGCCGGCCTCGGATGGCCGCTCGGTCGCCGGACGCCCGGTCGCCCGGTGACGCAAGCGGCGCGGACGGAGACGCGGACGGCGACGCGGGCGCCCGCTCCGCCGTCACCGACGACCCCGCAGCCTGGGATTGAGGATGTCGTCGAGGGCGCCACCGACCAGCGTGAAGGCGAGCACGACCAGGATGATCGCGATGCCGGGCGGGGCGATCACCCACCAGGCGCCAAGTCCCGCCGCGCCGTCGGCCTGGGCCTGGTTGAGGAGCTGACCCCACGACGGCTGGAATGGATCGCCCAGGCCGATGAACGACAGGGTCGTCTCGGTCAGGACGGCGCCCGCGAACGTGAGCACCGTGTTCGCGACGATCAGGTTGATGACGTTGGGCAGGATGTGGCGTTGCATGATCCAGCCCGAGCCGGCGCCGATGACCCGGGCCCGGTCCACGAAGGCACGCTCGCGCAGCGACAGCGTCTGGCTGCGGATGATGCGGGCCGTCGATGCCCACGACGTGATGCCGATGACGACGACGATCACCACGAGGGTCATCCGCATGCCGAACAACTCCGCCTGCGTGCCGATGAGCTCGAGCAGGATCGGCGCGAGGATCAGCGCCAGCACGAACGTCGGCAGGACCAGGAAGAAGTCCGTGATGCGCATCAGGACCGTGTCGGTCCTCCCGCCGATGAAGCCGCTGATGATCCCGATCAGGGCCCCGATGAACACGGTGATCACGGTCGCCAGCAACCCGATCACCATCGAGACGCGCGTGCCGTGGACCGTCAGGTTGATCATGTCGCGGCCCTGGCGGTCCGTGCCGAACAGGTGCGCCGCGCTCGGGGCGTCGAACCGCTCGCCCGTGGCCGTCACGACGCTCTCGAGTGGCCCGACCAGCAGGTCCGGCGCGATCGCGAGGAGCGCGAAGACCAGCAGGATCGCGCCGCCCACGACCCCATCGCGCCGGCCGATGAACCGCCGGGCGAACGCGCCCAGGCGCTGGAGCTGCAACCGCAGCCGGGCTCGCCGGACATCCTCGGCGAGGGCGCCGACGTCCGCGGTCACGTCCGCACCCGAGGATCGAGCAGGCCGTACACGAGGTCGGCGATGAGGTTCGCGACGACGACAGACACCGCGAGGAGCAGGAAGATGCCCTGCAGTACGGGGTAATCACGGGCGGAGAGCGCGTCGACCGTGAGGGTCCCGATCCCCGGCCAGTTGAAGACGACCTCGGCCGTGATGGCGCCCGCGATGACGTAGCCGAACTGGATGGCCACGATCGTCACGGCCGGCAGCAGCGCGTTCGGCAGGGCGTGCGCCCGCAGGACATGTCCGTCCGGGAGTCCCTTGGCCCGCGCGGTCTGGACGTAATCCTCCGACAGGGTCGCGATGATCGATGAGCGCATCAGGATCGAGTACAGCCCGATCAGCCCGAGCGAGACCGTCGCGAGCGGCAGCACGAGGTGGTGCCCGAAGTCCAGGAGCTGATCGACGAACGAGTCGAACCGGGCGCCCGCCGACAGCATGCCGTTCGTCGGGAACCAGCCCAGGCTCGAGGCGAAGATCACCAGCAGGAACATGCCCAGCACGAAATAGGGCGTGGCGTACAGGACCAGCGAGACGCCGTTCCCCACGTAATCCACGGTGCCGCCGCGTTTCCAGCCGGCGTAGGCGCCGAGACCCATGCCCACGACGATGGCGATGATCTCGCCGAGGCCGAACAGGATGACCGTCGGCCAGATGCGGCTGCCCAGCACCTCGGTGACCGGCTGGCCGCGGTACTTGTACGACAGCCCGAAGTCGCCCTGCGCGGTCGACGCGATGAATGAGACGAACTGATCCGGGATGAGGGGCTTGTCGAGGCCCCACTTCGCCCGGAGCTGCGTCTTGACCTCGGCCGAGATGTTCGGGTTTCGCGTCAGGACCCGCTCCGGTGAGCCGGGCATCATCCGGAACAGGATGAAGTTGAGCAGGACGATGAACAGGATCGTCAGCAGCGCCTGGATGACTCGCCTGGCGAGGAACCGCGAGCCCACGAGGACCCGGGATCTAGACCGCCGGGGCCGCGCGAACGCGGCTCCGGCGGTGCATCAGCGGCCAGCGGGCGTGAGCCCGCTCGATCACTCGTCCTCCGTCGTCGTGGTCGTCACGGTCGTCGGACGGCGACGTCGGACCAGGAGGAGCGCGACGACCGCGATCGCCACCAGGGCGAGGACGGCGGCCAGCAACGGGGTGTTCGCGGCCAGCGGATTCGAGGGCGCGGTCGTGCCGCCTCCGGGGGAGGGCGCCGCGGTGTCGGTCGCTGCGGCGCCACCACTGGCGGTTGGGGCGACGCTCGGCTCCGCGGCACCGAGCTTCAGCTGCGTGTAGCCGTACGGCCCGTAGCCGAAGAACGGCGTCCCGTTGTCCGGTTGGTTCACCCAGCCGCTGAAGCGGTCCGTACGGTAGGCATGCAGGGCCGAGTCGTAGTACAGGATGTGATACGGCGCCTCGTTGTACATGATCTCCTGCATCTGGTCCATGTACGTCTTGCGCTGGGCCGGATCCGCGGCCTCGTTCTGCTGGGTGAAGAGCTCGTCGTATGCCGGGTTGCAGTACATGCTGTCGCTGGACGTGCCGATCTGCTCGCAGGTGAAGATCTCGAGAAGCGAGTTCGGGTCGACGTCCCCGCCCCAGCCCCAGATGAAGAGGTCGTAGTCGGCCTTGTAGTCGGCCGCCGGGTCGGCTTCCGGCGGCAGCATCAGGTCGACGAGCGTGTCCGAGTCGTACTGCGATGGATTGACCGCGATCCCGAGCTCGCCCCACCAGGTCTGGATGAACTCGGCGGTGGTCGCGTATGTCGTGTCGGAATCCGGGAACACGAGGTCGAGGGCGATGGGGTTGCCCTCCTTGTCGAGCCGGCGATCCTGGCTGTCGAGCAGGTAGCCTGCCGCCTCGAGCTTCTGCCCCGCCATCGCGAGGTCGAACGTCCGGACCGTGTCCGGCTCCTTGTGCCATGCCGTCTGGAACGGCGGCACCTGGGTCGTGCCCGGTTCGCCGTAACCGCCGAGCACTCGCTCGACCAGCTCCTCCTTGTCGACGGCGTAGCCGAGGGCATCACGGAAGGCCGGGTCGAGCAGTGCCTTCGTCGAGGGGCCGCCACCCTCGATCGACTTCCCGGTGCCCGTGCCATATGTGTTGAACCCGAGCTCGGTGAATCCGTTGGCCGTGCCCTGGACGGTGACGATGTCTTCGACGCCCGTCAGTTGGTCGAACTGGTCGGACAGCACGTTCTGGGCGTAATCGAGCTCGCCGCTGCGCAGTGCCTGCGCCATCGTGTCCTCGGTCTCGAAGAACTGGATCACGACCTCGTCGGCCGCGAGTTCGCCTGCTGTCCATTCCGGGTTCTTCGTGAAGCGGACGAACTGCCCCGTCTGCCACTCCTGGGCCTGATACGGGCCCGAGCCGACGATCGGCGGATCGAACTGGTCGTCGCAGATCGTCTCGGCCTTCGACGACCAGATGTGCGCCGGCACGATGGGCACGTACGTCTTGAGGATCCGGTCGTTGGCTCGTTCAAGCGTGACGACCACGGTCTGCGGGTCGGGTGCCGCGACGCCGGTCACGGCGGCATTCGTGAGGTAGGGGTCCAGGTAGCCGAGGCACATCGCCTCGGCATCGGAGGCGACCGCATCCAGCAGCATCTGCAACGAGAACCGGACGTCCTCCGACGTCGCCGGCTGGCCGTCCGACCAGAGCTTGCCGGCCGGGATCTTGAACGTGTATTCGGTCCCGGCATCGTTGACGGTCCACGACTCGGCGAAGCCGGGGACGGGTTCCAGCTGCTGGCCGAACCCGACCAGGAGCTCGTAGTTGAGCGTGAAGACTTCGAATCCGACGACGAGTGCCGTCTGATACGGATTCATGGCGTCGAGGTCCTGCGAGGTGCCCACGCGGAGCACGTTCTGCGCCTGGGCGCTGGTCAGGCCGGCGGCCGGCAGCACGAGGGTCGCCACCAGACCGGCCGCGGCAAGCACGCGGACCGTCCGGGTGCGCAAGGACTGACGCATTCGAAGCCTCCTCCTGCCGACCCGAGATCCTCGGATCGCTCCTCGGGTTCCCCCGCCGAGTGGCCGTACGGTGGCACACGCCGCCGGGCCGCGCAAGAAATCGGTCCGCCCCGTGCGTCTCAGACGAGCCAGCTCGTCGGCGGGTCGGGCTCGAGCAGGATCGGGCGATCGATGCGGAAGGCGCCGAGCTCGCCGTCGGACGGTGACCGGCCATCGATCGCGGTCTCGACGAGGGCACGGCCGAGGACCGATGCGAACTTGAAGCCGTGGCCCGCGCCGAGACCGACGACGACGCCCGGCGCCTCCGGCACGCGATCGACCACGAAGTCCCGGTCCGGGGTCAGTGTGTACAGACAGGTCTTCGTCAGCAGCTCCGGACCCGCCGCGTCGGGGAGGTACCTCTCGACGAAGCCGCGTACACGCTCGTACATATCGTCATCGCGCTCGAACGTCCGGGTCTCGGGCGTCGTGGGCCAGCCGCCGGCGTCCTGGGCGACCTTGGGGCCCGCCTCGCCGTAGGTCGGGATGCCGTAGAACGATGGCTCGTCCATCCAGATCCACACCGGGAACCGCTCCGGTGCGAAGGCCGCCGGATCGGGCGCGGCGAAGTACGTCACCTGTTCCTTCGTGACGGTGAGCGGCAGGCGCCGCTCGAACGGCGCGAGGAGCTCGTTGGTCCACGCGTCGGCGGCGAGGATGACCCGGTCTGCGACATGGGTCGTGCCCGCCGCGTCAACCTCGTAGCCCCCGCCTACGGCCCGGATCGCGGTCACGGGCGTTCGCTCGAGGAGCAACGCGCCGCGGTTCGCGGCCAACCGGCGATGTGCGGCGTTGCCCTTGTACGGGTCGGCGAGGCCTCCGCGCGACTGCCACATCGCGGTCACGTCGTCGGGGAGGTGCCACTGCGGCCAGCGGCGCATGACCTCGGCGGCGTCGAGGATCTCGTACGGGACGGCTTCAGCGGCGAGGCTCTCGGTGTAATCGACCATCGGGATGCCGGGGTCCGCCGGCCAGAGGTCCAGACCGCCGGTCGTCGTCACGATCGGCTCATCGGCTTCCGCCTCGACCGCGGCCCACGTCTCGTACGCGCGCTTCGCGAGCCGGACGTAGTCGGGCCGGTGGTAGGACAGACGGATGATCCGGCTGTGGTCCGCGGATGCGCCGTTCGCGTGACCCAGCTCGAACCGTTCCAGGCCCAGCACTCGCAGCCCGTCCCGGGTCGACGCCCAGTAGGCGGCAGCCGATCCGATGGCCCCGAGCCCGACGACGATGACATCCCATTCGCGCCGGTCGACGTTCGCGTTCCCCTCCACGACGTTCACGCCACTCCGCCACCGGCGATCCGTTCCAGGGCCACGCGCTGGATCGCGACGACGCTCATCGCGTCGGTGATGCGTCCGTCGTGCGTCATCGCGAGCGCCTCGTCGAATGGCACCCAACGGACCTCGAGGGATTCGGTCGGCTCGGGTGCCGGCTCGCCCTGGGTCAGGCCCCTCGCGACGAAGAGGATCGCGGTCTCGTCGGTGACCGAGTTCGAGAGGTCGATCCGGCACAGCTCCGTCCAGGTCGTCGCGGTCAGGCCGGTCTCCTCGCGCAGCTCACGTTCCGCACCGAACAGCGGCGACTCGTCGCTCGGGACGCCTCCTTCGGGGATCTCCCACGATCCCTGGTCGAGCGTGTAGCGGTGTTGCCCGACCAGCACGATCCGATCCTCGTCGTCGATCGCCACCACGCCCACGGCCACGTTCGCGAAATGCACGACGCCATAGATCCCGGGATTCCCGTCCGGTCGGGTCACCTCGTCGTGCCAGACCGTGATCCAGGCGTTCTCGTAGGCGACTCGACGCGTGTGCCGGGTGAAGCGACCCTCCATCGCCGCATCGTCGCACGGCGTGGACTCGCTCGTGGCGGGCGTCAAGGGCCGCCTATGCTCCGCACGTGACCACGCAGCCCACCCGGACCACCCGACCGGCCCCGCAGCCCCGCTTCGAGGTCGTGGTCGACTGGGACGTGCGCATCGCCGTCCGAGACGGCGTCGAGCTCTCGGCCAACATCTGGCGGCCCGTCGGTGGCCCCGTCCCGGCGATCCTCGAGATGATCCCGTACGGCAAGGACAACTGGCGTCGGGCCTCCGATGTGACCCGCGGCGAATGGTTCGCGGCACGGGGCTTCGCGCTCTGTCGCATCGATGTCCGTGGTACCGGTTCGTCCCGTGGCGTCGCCCTCGATGAGTACACGGCCGACGAGACGCAGGACGGCTACGAGGTCGTCGAGTGGCTTGCCTTGCAACCGTGGTGCGATGGCAGGGTCGGGATGTGGGGGATCTCCTATGGCGGCTTCACCGCCATCCAGGTTGCAGCCCTTCGACCCCCACACCTGCGTGCGATCGTGCCCGTGATGGCCACCGATGATCGATACCTCGACGACGTCCACTACCGCGGCGGGTGCGTCACGGTCAGCGAGCTGTCGCAGTACGCCGTGAGCCAGGTGGCGATGAACGCGATGCCACCCGACGCGGGGTTTCGCGGCGCGGCCTGGCGCGACGAGTGGCGCGCACGGCTCGATGCGACACCGCCCTGGCTGTTCGCCTGGCTGCGGCATCAGACGGACGGGCCGTATTACCGCCAGGGGTCGCTGGCGCCCGACTACGGCGCGATCGAGGCGGCGATCTTCAACATCGGGGGTTGGCACGACAGCTACGTCGACCCGGCATACCGGATGCAGGCTCGCTGCCCGGCGCCGTCGCACGCGCTCATCGGCAACTGGTTCCACTCCTGGCCGCATGACGCCGGCCCCGGCCCGAACATCGACGAGCTGCATGAGATCGCGCGCTTCTTCGATCGCCATCTGCGCGAGATCGACAACGGATGGGATGCCGAGCCGCCGGTCGTGTGGTTCGAACGCGAGTTCACGCCGCCAGCCGCGTTCCCCGGCCCGTCGGCTGGCCGCTGGCGGGCCGCCACGGCCTGTCCGCATCCCGAGGTGACCGTGCGAGCCCTCGCCTTCGACGGGGGTGCCGCGCCGCTGGTCGGCCGTCTCGCCGACCTGGACGGGGCGGCTCCGAGGCCCGCCGCCGCATCGGCCGACGACGGGGTCGACCGCTTCCGGCACCGACCGACCGCCGGCACGCGCGGGGCGTTGTCATGGGGCGCCGGCGGCGCCCCGAACGGTCTCGCCCGCGACCTGCGCCGAGACGAGGATGCCGGCCCGACCTACACGTCCGGACCCCTCAACGAGGCGATCGAGATCCTCGGCGTGCCCGAGGTCGTCGTCCATTTGGAGGTCGACGCCCCCGTCGCCACGCTGTCCGTCCGCCTGGCGGATGTGTCACCCGACGGGACCGTAGCTTTGGTAAGCGCCGGGGTCCTGAACCTGACCCATCGTGCGTCGCACGCGCAGCCGGAGCCGATGCGACCCGGGCGCGTCGAGGAGGTCAGGGTGCCGCTTCGGACCGCGGGGTATCGATGGCTCCCCGGTCATCGGATCCGGGTCGCTTTGGCGTCGTCGCTCTGGCCGGTACTGTGGCCATCGCCGTTCCCCGCCACTCTCGGGGTGCATCGTGGGCCCGCCACCCCGTCGAGGCTGGAGTTGCCGGTGATCCCGCCCGCCGGCGGCCCGGGCGACGCGGCCGTGCCCGCGTTCCGGACGGAGCCGCCGGACGTGCACTGGCCCGTCGCCGAGGCCCTGGACGGGGCCGGGCCGGCCGGCGCGGACCCGCCGGTCTGGCGCATCGACGAGGATGTGATCGCCGGATCCGTCACGGTCCACGTCCACGACGGCGCTGAGACGATCGTCCCCGATGGCCGCCGTCTGTACGCGGCGGAGACGCTTCGCATGACCGCCTGGGACAACGACCCGGCCCGGGCCGAGCTCGACGCGCACGTCGTCTATCGATGGCAGGAGCGAGAAGCGGGTCGGGACGGCACGACGGCACGGGACGGAGCGCTGACCCACATCGAGATCCGCGCCGATGCCCGCCAGACGAGCACCGCCTCCGACTTCGACCTGGCGGTGCGGCTCGAGGTCGACGTGGACGGCGCCCGCTTCTTCGAGCGCGACTGGAGCGAGCGGATCCCGCGCCACCTGGTCTGATGCACGCGCCTCGCCGGACACGTCATCGCTGGGCGATGCACCTCGGCGGCATCAGGCCGCTCGGTCGGAACGTCCTGGGGCTCGGCAAGCCAGCCGGCCGGCTTGGTGATGCAGCAGAGCTGCATCGCCCGACGATGCGACTTCCTGCCACGAACATGTGCATCACCAGGCCACGCCACTCCCTGCCACGGAACCCCCCTAGACTTCGGGACGATGCGACCATCGAGGATCTCGGCCAAGGCGGAACGCTTCACCGAATCGGTCATCCGCGAGATGAATCGACTGGCGGTCGCGCACGGTGCGGTCAGCCTCGCCCAGGGATTTCCCGACTTCGCCTGCCCGCCCGAGCTCAAGCGCGCCGTCGCCGACGCCGTCGACGCCGATCTCAACCAGTACGCGATCACCTGGGGCTCCAAGCCCCTGCGCGACGCGATCGCCGAGACCACCCCACGCCATTTCCCGGGCTGGGGCGACATCGACCCCGAGACGCAGATCACCGTCACCTGCGGCGCGACCGAGGCGATGATCGCGGCCATGCTCGGCCTGCTCGATCCCGGCGACGAGGTGATCGTCTTCGAGCCGTACTACGAGAACTACGGCCCCGACGCGATCCTCAGCGACGCGACGCCACGCTATGTGACGCTGCACGAGCCGGACTGGTCGATCGATCCAGACGAGCTGCGGCGGGCGTTCAACTCGAAGACGCGCGGCATCGTCCTCAACTCGCCCCACAACCCGACGGGCAAGGTCTTCACGCGCGACGAGCTCGAGCTGGTCGCCGGCCTGTGCCGGGAATTCGATGTCATCGCGTTCACGGACGACATCTACGAGCATCTTGTGTTCGAGGGCGAGCACATCCCGCTGGCGGCGCTCCCCGGGATGGCGGAACGGACGGTGTCGATCCATTCGATGTCGAAGACGTACTCCGTGACGGGCTGGCGGATCGGCTGGGCGATCGCACCGGCCGACATGTCGATCGGCATCAGGCGGGTCCACGACTTCCTGACCGTCGGGGCGGCCGCTCCGCTCCAGGCCGCGGCCGTGACGGCACTCGGGTTCCCGGCCGCTTACTACGCCGACCTGCTGGCGGGCTACCGCGAACGGCGCGAGGTCCTCGTGCCTGCGCTCGAGGCCGCCGGGTTCCGGGTCCATCGGCCGGCGGGCGCGTACTACGTGATGACCGACATCCGCGACCTCACCGAAGAGGACGACGTCGCCTTTGCCCATCGCCTGATCCGGGACCCGGGGGTCGCAGCGGTCCCCGGCTCGTCGTTCTTCTCCCGCCCGGAGCTCGGACGGACGAAGGTCCGGTTCGCGTTTCCCAAGCGGCTCGAGACGCTCATGGCCGCCGCCGAGCGGCTCGCCCGCCTGGCGCCGAACTAGCCACTGAAGAGGGCGCCGGCGACGGCGCTATCGCGCGACGGCGCTATCGCGCGACGGCGCTATCGCGCGACGGCGTCCGCGGCCACGGTCCGCGTGACCGACTCGATGGCGCGCCGCGCGTCCTGGCCGTCGTAGCGCAGCAACGGATCGGGATCGAGCGCCCGCTCCGCGGTCGTCCCCCGGATCCGCGTGTAGAGCACCGGATAGATGGCGCCGGTGCCGTCTGCCTCGAGCGTGACCGCCAGCGCATCCGGCCCACCCGAATCGAGGACGTGGCTGAGGGGCTGGACGCCGTCATCGACGAGTCCGGCATCAGGGTCGGCGGTGAAGACCCGGGCGAGGTAGCCACGCTGGTGCCACAGCTCGGGCGCGTCGGCCAGCTCGCTCGTCACGAGGTCGACCAGATCGGCCGCGTCCACCGGAGGTCGAGCAGGCATGACCCCGAAGCGCGTCGCCGCAAGCCGAGCAGCGAGCAACCGGGCGTTGTACCGGGCTCCGTGGACGGCCCCCGAGTTGCTCGGCTGCCCGTGGCGCTGCAGGCCCTTGGCGCCCTGGCCGATGGTGCCGGCGAAATGGATCCCGGGCACGTTCGCGCTCTCCCACCAGGCGGTCTGCGCCGGAAGACGGCTGGCACCGACCGTCGTCACGCCCAGGTCGGGAAGGTCCTGGAGCGGGCAGACGAACCCGGTCGCCGAGATGACCTCGTCCACCTCGAGCACGAGGTCGCCGCCCCCGTCGGTCCGCCGGACGTGGACGGTCAACGCCCCATCGCCACCCGGCACCCGTTCGATCCGCTCGATCGCGGCATCGAGGATGGCCACACCCCCGCCCAGCACGTGGTCCTCGTACGGCTGGACGTACCGGGCCCGGACCCCGAGGAGCGAGCGTGTGTCCACGGACAGACGGGCGGTCGACGGCGACGCCAACACCAGCTGCCGTGCCCACGGCAGCAGGCCGTTCGCGAGCTCGAACCCGGAGTTCTGCTTGCCGATGATGAACACGCGCTTGCCGGCGTACGTCTCGGCAGGCCGCACGTCCGCATAGTGGCGGGCGTGCTCGCTCGCAGGCCCCGATGGCGTATACGGCTCGGCGACGCCCACGGCGACGACGAGCGCCTCGGCCCGATACGTCCCGTCGGTGGTCTCCACGAGGAAACGGCGTCCGTCCGGCCCATCGTCCAGCGACGTCCCGGTCCATCGACAGCCGTAGCGGAACGCGACGCCGGCCCGATCCGCGAACGCGGCCAGGTTGGCCTCCATCTCCGGACGTGACGGGAAGTAGGACGTGCCGTCCATGAATTCGGGCTGGAGGGCACGCGTCGAAGGCTCCTCGCCGAGCAGACTGTTCCAGTCGTAGCGTTCGTAGGCGCGCGACCCGCGCTCGGCGGGTGCGTGTGGCTTCGTCCACGACAGGAGCCGCTGGAAGAACGGCCAGCGCCGGAACATGCCGCCAGGCCCGGGATCCGCGGAGATCGCCGCGTGGCGAAGGCCGAGCCGCTCGAGCGAATACGCGGCCTGAATCCCGCCGGGTCCAGAGCCGATCACGACCACCTGGTAGTCGCCGGGTGGATACGGGCGGTCGTCCGCGGCCGTCCCCGTCAGCTCCGCCATCGATTCGCCGCCCGCAGCCGGCGCGCCTGCGCCTGGAGCATCCGGTACATGACCCGCGGATGGGCGATCAGGAACGGCTCCACACCTGGCCCGGCCAGGACCAGACAGCGCAGTGACCGAGTGGCCACGACGTCGGCGATGGGCGCCTCGCCGAGGAATATCGAGACCTCTCCGAAGAAGTCGCCACGTCCCAGCCGGGCGCGCTCTTCCCCGTCGACGAGGACGGCGGCCTCCCCGTCGAGGATGACGTGGAACCCCGCTCCGGTGAGACCCTGATGGAGGACCTTCTGGCCCTCCGCGTAGGCCACCTCCTCGAAGGTGTGGACCACCCCCTCGAGCTGCGGCGACGACAGGTCCGCGAACAGCCCGAAACCGGCGATCGCGTCCATGAGTTCGTCCCGGCCGGCCATCGGGCGCATGGTGCCATGCGCGGGTCGCCACGTGAAGCCATAGGCCGCGGCCCGCGGCACGGATCGGCACGCCTCGTGGTGCCCGGCCGACCTTGACGCTCCGCCTCCGGGCGGCGCAGCATCTCGACCGAGGGGGACGAACCATTGGGCACACTCGTCACGACACCGCTCGCAGGAGGGATCCGATGACGCTGACGCGCGACCGCCGGACCGAGCTGCTCGCGGCCGCGCCCCTGCTGTCCGGTGTCGATGCCGCCGGCCTCGAGCGGATCGCCGATCGGACGGTCGAGGTCGCCTTCACGGACGGTCACGTCATCGCCCGTCAGGGCGAGGTGGGGACCGGGTTCTTCATGATCGCGAGCGGCGGGACCCGCGTCGTCCGCGATGGCGAGACGATCGCGACGCTCGGCCCGGGGGACTTCTTCGGTGAGCTCTCGGTCCTCGACGGCCAGCCGCGCATCGCGCAGGTCATCGCAGACGGCGAGACCATCTGCCTGGCGCTCGCGACGTGGGATCTGGAGGCCGTGATCAACGAGCAGCCGACCGTCGCCCTCGCGCTGCTCCGCGGGCTGGCCGGGCGACTTCGGACGCTGACCGAAGCCGGCCGGCACTGATCCGGATACCGCGCGCCGTCGTCATGTCCACTGCATCCGGTCCGCCGACCGGGACCGTCACTTGCCTGTTCAGCGATATCGAGGGCTCGACACGCCTCGAGCTTGACCTGGGCACAGGTCCGTATCGCGACGTCCGCGACCGTCACCGCGAGCTGCTTCGGGCGGCCTTCGCGGCGCACGACGGGTACGAGCAGAGCACCGAAGGCGATTCGTTCTTCGTCATCTTCGCGGGCGCCACCGACGCGATCGCGGCGGCGGCCGCAGCGCAACGGGCCGTGGCGGCCGAGCCGTGGCCGGAAGGGGTCGGCGCTGCGCGTCCGAATGGGGCTGCACACCGGCGAGATCGAGAGCACCGGGGCCGATGTCGTCGGATACGCCATCAATCGGACAGCCCGCATCGCGGCCGTCGCGCACGGCGGCCAGGTGCTGCTGAGTGACACGACGCGGACCCTCGTCGCCGCGACGCTGCCCGACGGCATCGGCCTCCGCGACCTCGGGGAGCACCGCCTCAAGGACCTGCTCGCACCGGAACGTCTCACCCAGCTGGTCATCGATGACCTGCCTGCCGACTTCCCCGCGCCGCGTTCGCTGGATGCGCGGCCGAACAACCTGCCCACCCAGCTCACGACCTTCGTCGGCCGCGACAAGGAGCTCGCGGAGGCCGTCCAGCTCCTGGGTGGGACCCGCCTGCTGAGCCTGACCGGGCCGGGCGGGACCGGCAAGACGCGGCTCTCATTGCAGGTCGCGGCGGCGGCGGCCGACGAGTTCCCGGACGGGATCTGGTTCGTGGCGCTCGAGCCCGTCCGAGCGCCGGAGCTGGTGGTGGCGACGATCGGCCGGGCCCTCGGTGTGGCCGACAGCCGCAATCGCCCCGCGATCGACACACTTGCCGACCACATCGGGGAGCAGCGGATGCTCGTCGTCCTCGACAACTTCGAGCAGGTCGTCAGCGCCGGACCGGTCGTGGCCGACCTCCTTCGGCGGTGCGCGAACCTGGCCTGCCTCGTCACGACACGCATCGCGCTGCGTGTCTCGGGTGAGCAGGAGTACCCCGTGCCGGGTCTCCCCGCGCCGCCGGATGCGAGCCGGCTTTCGGAGGTCGATCGGCTGAACCTGCCACGCGAGCTGCGCGAGTACGACCTCGATGCCCTGAACCAGTTCGAGGCGGTCCGCCTGTTCATCGCGCGCGGTTCCGCGGTCAAGCCCGGGTTCACGGTCACGAATGCGAACGCACCGGCCGTGGCCGGCATCTCCGCCCGGCTCCACGGCATGCCGCTGGCCATCGAGCTCGCCGCGGCGCGTCTCAAGCTGCTCACGCCGGACCAGATCCTCGCCCGCCTCGAACACCACCTCGGGCTCCTGACCGCCGGTTCCCGCGACCTGCCGGAGCGGCAGCAGACCCTGCGCGGCGCGATCGCCTGGAGCTACGACCTGCTCGACGATGGCGCGAAGCGGCTCGTCGACCGCCTGTCGGTGTTCCGTGGTGGCTGGGAGCTCGAGATGGCCGAGACCGTCTGCGGCCCCCCGGACGAGCTCGGGATCGATGTCTTCGACGGCCTCGGCGCGCTCGTCGACCAGAGCCTTGTGCGGATCGACGACGGCACGGGCGACGGGCCGCCGCGGTTCACGATGCTCGAGACCATCCGTGAGTACGCGGCCGAGATGCTGGTCGCGCGCGGCGAGGCCGACGCGATCGCCGAACGGCATGCCCACGCCATGCTCGACCTGGCCGAACGGGCGGCGCCGCACCTGACGGGCATCGACCAGCGCGAGTGGCTGGACCGGCTGGAGCGCGACCACGACAACCTGCGTGCGGCCCTCGAATGGGCGACGGCCCGGCCAGACCCGGACGTGGGGGCGCGCATGGGGTTCGCGCTATGGCGCTTCTGGCAGCAGCGCGGCTACCTGAACGAGGCGCGGATGCGGTTCGAGGCGATGGCGGCCCAGGACTGGTCGCTCGAGCCCACCTGCGCGGCGCATTTCGCCGAGGCATTCGGTGGCGTCGCCTATTGGCAGGCGGACCATCCGGCGGCCGAGCGCTGGTACCACGAAGCGCTCCGGATCTGGCGCGAGCAGGGAGACAAGCGCGAGATCGCGAACGCGCTCTACAACGACGCCTACGCAGACATCCTGCCGCTCATGGGTCTGACCGGAGAGGCTCTGACGGAGGCGCAGAAGGCACCGAAGTACGTCGTTGGCCTGCACAAGCTCGAGGAGGCACTCGCGCTGTATCGCGAGGCCGGCGACCAGGCCGGCGAAGGGAACATCCTCTGGGCACTCGGGAGCTACCACTACTTCACGTCCGATTCCGCGCCTGCCGAGCATTGGTACACCGAGTCGCTGAAACTGCATCGCTCGGCGGGCCACCGCACGATGGAGGCGTGGTCGCTGCACATGCTCGCCCTCGTCCAGATCGGCATGGCGAAGTTCGACGACGCGCGCGCCAACGCCCGCGCCGCCCTTGGACATTTCCGAGACGCCGGTGATGTCGCGGGAATCACGCTGATCCTCGACGACCTCGCGTCGATCGCCGTCAGCGCCGGGGACCCGCCCCGCGCCGGGCGACTGTTCGGGGCGGCGCGGCACCTCCAGGCGACCAGCGGGACGACCCTCGCGATGTATGTCGAGGAGACCTACTTGCAGTTCAACGCCCCGTCGCCGCGATCGGTGCTCAGCCCCGAGGACTTCGAGCGGTACGTCGCCGAGGGCGCCGCGATGGGCCTCGACGAGATCGTCGCGTACGCGCTGGAGGATCCAGCCTCGGTACCATGAGCCGCGCGATGCTCGACGACCCGACGCGACCCGCGGCGCTTTCGGCGGTGCAACCCATCCGGTTCCTTGAGGACCCCGACGAGCCGTCGGGCGCCGTCGACCCCGGCCTCGTGATGATGACCTGCGCCAACTGCGGTGCGGCGATGGACGAGCGCAAGTGCAAGCTCATCTGTCGCTGCGGCTACTTCCTGTCCTGCTCGGACTACTACTGATCGGCTCGGCTCGCGCCCCTGCGGGTCGCCTCGGCTAGACTGGCGCTCCGATGACCGCCCAGCCCCTCCCCGATCCCGTCCCGCCTGGCCAGCCGCCGGCCCGCGACAAGACCGGCATCCCCAAGAATCCGGGCCGACGCGACCTCGGGATGAAAGTCTCCCTGCTGTTCCCCGACCGGGACATCGTCGAGAAGTTCTACGTCCCGGTCATCTACACCGCGTGCCGGACGTGCTACTCGGAGGAGGTCCCCGAGGAGATCTTCGAGAAGGCGGTCGGCGGCGGCTACGACCCGGCCAAGATGCAGAAGCTCATCTCGTCGGTGATCGAATCGGGCCACGGCTCGACCATCGAGCACGTCGTCTTCACGTTCGCGATCACCGGGGTGTCGAGGACGCTGTCGCACCAGCTCGTCCGCCATCGTGCCGGTGTCGCATTCGATCAGCAGAGCCAGCGCTACGTGAAGTTCAAGGGCGCGGCCACGATGCTGCCGCACTCGATCGCCGAGGGCGATGCCGAGCTGCGCGACCGCTACGAGGCGCAGATCGATGGCGCGCTCGGGCTGTACGGCGAGATGCTCGAGGCAGGCGTCCCGGGCGAGGACGCGCGCTTCGTCTTCCCGAACGCGGCCCGGACGAACCTGGTCATGACGACCAACCTGCGGGCGCTGATCCACATGTCCGGGTTGCGCCTGTGCACGATGGCCCAGTGGGAGATCCGACGGCTGTTCCAACTGGTACGCCACGAGATCTTCGGCGTGTCGCCATTCCTCGGCTCGTTCCTGGCGCCAAAGTGCGTGCCCCTCGGGTACTGCGACGAGTTCAAGAACCGCGACGAGCACTGTCCGATCCGACCCCACAAGGACAACGTCCTGGGCGCCTGGGCCGAGAAGGCCGCCGCAGCTCGAGCGACCGGCCGGGAACTGCCGCAGGCGTGACGATCCGGCTCCAGTTCGACCGGATCCCACCCGGCGTCGAGATCGGCCCGCACCGGCACGGGCTCGAGACCATCGTGTACCTCGCTGCGGGCGAGCTCCTCTTCGAGCATGGGGAGGAGCTCGAGCGCCGGGCCGTGGTCCGGGCTGGCGACGTGCTGTACGAGGCGCCGGCCGAGCACCACCTCGTCCGAAACGAGGGATCGGTCGACGTCCTCGCCCTCCTCGCGTCCGTCGAGCCTGACGCGCGCCGGCCCGGGCTGCTCTTCCGCCGGTGGGAGGCCGAGGACGAGCCTGTCCGGCGTGGTGGTGACGCCGTGGTGATCGACGACGCCGGCATCTCGCGGCGGCTCATCGTGCGGCCCGGCGACTTCGGCACAGCGACGTTCACGATCAGCGAGGTCGTCGTCGCCCCCGGCACGGCCGATGCCTGGCACCGCCATCCGGCCGCCGAGCACGCCCTCGTCGTCTTCGAGGGACGCGGCCTGGTGACGGTCGACGAGACGACCGAGACCCTCGAGCCGCTGACCGGGATCCGGGTGGAGCCCGGGCTCACCCACCGTGTCGAGAACACCGGCCGCCTGCCGCTGCGCTACTACGTCTGCTCATCGCCGGGCACGGACCCGCTGGAGGACCGAGAACCTGCCGAGGCGCCGCCGCGCACCCTGGACGCCTAAGTCTCGGACGCCTGGAGCGCGGACGCCTGGATCCCGAAGCGCCTAGGTCCCGCCGAGCCAGCTGGCGGGAACGATCTCGACCTCGCGCGTCTCGGCCTCCGGCGCCACGAACGCGAACGCGCGCGACGCCTCCTCCTCGAGCTCGACCCGTTGGGCGCCTCGCACCGGGGTGACCAGCTCGATCGTCATCGTCGCTTCCCGCTTCTCCCGGCGGATCCGCCAGGCGCCCGAGATGAAGCCGTCGACGAGGACGCCGCCGCGCCAGATCAGGTCGGGCACGGCGATCCGTTCGATGAGGATCCGCGATCGGTCGTCGTGCGACAGGAAGATGTTGTCGTATGTCGGCAGGAAGCGGATCGGGGCCGGCGCGTCGGCGTCCACGAACAACCCATCCTCGACATCGAACAGCTCGCGACCGGCCTCGTCGCGGAACACGCGGAGGCGTGGGCGTAACCGCTCCACGACCTCGCGCAGCCCGGTGAGCCACGACCAGATCCGCATGTCGGACACCGTCGCGGGCCCGAACGCGCCGAGATAGCGCAGGACCGCCTCGTCCGCGGCCGTCGACGGGGCCAGGGGGCCACCCAGCCACGCCTCGGCGGTCGTGTTCGTCGCGCCGCCGGTCTTGCCCCACAGGCCCCTCGGCGGCACCTGCACCAATGGCAGCAGGAACCGGGCGGCGTACGCCAGCGACGGCGCGTCCCGGTCGGGCCAGGTCGGGGCGAGCAGCTTCCCGAGCTCGGCCGGCGTGCGGGGCCGCTCCTCGAGCGTGGCGCGGGCCAGGTCGAGCACCGCGTCGATGTCGACCCCGACGAGCTGCTTCGCGAACGGGCTGCTGCGGAAGGCTCGATGGAGCACGTCCGCCATGACCGGATAGAGCGCCTTGGCGTCGCGGGCGGTCACCAGGTGTAGGGTCGTGCGCATGAGGCCCATGCGGACCGCGCGCCGTTCCTCGATGAGCGCGCTCAGTTCCTCTGGGTCGAAGCCTTGGATCCGGCTCCACAGCGCCAGGTACGGATCGGGTGGCTCCTGGGCCTGCATCCCGACGAGATGCTCGATGACATCCTCGGCCGGGCGGTCAACGCGCTCGAGCAGGAGCTGGCGGCCCAGCAGCGTCCGATTGAGGGCGCGTCGCGACAGCAGCGGTGCCGTCGACCTCGCGGCCATCGATCAGCCGGCCGCCCGCGCGGCCTCGGCGCGCTCGAAGGCCGCTAGCGAATCGCTCGAGAACAGGACGAACGTGACCATGTCGAGGGCGTCCGGGTGCGCCGCGAGCCAATCGCGCACCGTGCCGAGCGCGACCGGCGCGGCTTGGTCGACCGGGTAGCCGTAGACGCCGGTCGAGATGGACGGGAACGAGACCGTCCGAGCGCCCTCCGCCGCGGCCAGGTCGAGCGCGGTTCGGTAGGCCGAGGCGAGCGACTCCGGCTCCCCGCGATCGCCGCCCTGCCACACCGGGCCGACCGCGTGGATGACCACCGTCGCGGGCAGGTTCCCCGCGGCACCCACCACCGCACTCCCCGTCGGACAGAAACGGCCGCGGCCGTAACGCCGTTCGAGGTCCGCCAAGACCGCCGGGCCGCCGGCACGGTGGATCGCGCCGTCGACGCCGCCGCCGCCCGCGAGCCGCTCGTTCGCCGCGTTGACCATCGCGTCGACCCGGACCTGGGTGATGTCGCCCTGCAGCAGACGGATGGTCGCCAACTCAATCGTCGGCAAGGTCCGTCAGGAAGCGACGGATCACCCGTGCCAGCCGCGGGCCGGCCTCGGCTCCGGACTCGAGGACCTCCTCGTGGGTCAGCGGTGCCCCCGTGTAGCCGGCCCCGGCGTTCGTGACGAGCGAGACGCCGCACACCTCCAGGCCGATCCAGCGAGCCGCGATGCATTCGAGCACCGTCGACATCCCGACCGCGTCGCCACCGAGAGCGGCGAGCATCCGGACCTCGGCAGGCGTCTCGTACGTCGGCCCCGTCAGTCCGACATAGACACCCTCTCGGACCTCGACCTCCTCGGCGATCGCTGCCGCATGCAGGCGCCGGCGCAGGCGCGGGCTCCACGCGTCGGTCAGGTCCGCGAAGCGCGGCCCGAGCTCATCTGCGTTCGGGCCGATCAGCGGCGATCGAGCGGTCAGGTTGATGTGGTCGGTCATGACCATGAGCGTGCCCGGTCCGAACGACGGGTCCAGGCCCCCGGCGGCGTTCGTCAGGACGACGATCCGTGCCCCAAGGGCGCCGAACAGCAGGACGGGCTGGATGACCAGTCCCGGGTCGTTGCCCTCGTAGAGGTGAAATCGCCCTTGCAGCATCACCACCGGCCGGCCGCCAAGCCGGCCGAGCAACAGACGCCCGGCGTGCCCCGGTGCAGTCGCCGGCGGCCAGCCAGGCAGCTCGGCGAACGGGATCGCGACCGCGTCCTCGAGGTCATCGGCGAGCCCACCCAGTCCGGACCCGAGGACGATCCCCACCTCCGGCACGATCGCCGTGTGCTGGCGGACGGCCGCGACGAGTGCCTTGATCCGGGCGGGCTGCTCCACGGGCGGGATGGGACGTGTCGGATCGACGGCCGGGGTGGGGTCGGACATCTTGCCTCCAGGGTCGCATCCAGCATAGGACGCCCGAGGCGAGGGGACTCCGTCCGCCCGACGGAAGTATCGACACCGGGATGCCGATCGCGTCCCGTCGGGCGTCCCTGCGGCCCGGGCCGTGGTGAGACGGACCGAGCGTTCGGGCAACGAAGCGCCCGAAGCGACCGAACGGCAGAACGTAGGTCCTTGATGTGATCTCGGGTTCCTGCGCCCCTGGTCGGCCCCTTCGGGCAAGACCTACGGTAGGTGGCCCCTGGGACCCGGGTCAACGCGCTTATCCACGAACCTGCCGAGGACGCCCGACGCCTGTCCACGAACCCCGTCGCGCTGTGGACAGGCTGTGGACGAGGCCCGTTCCCCGGCCATCTGCTCGGGTCAGCCGCCGATCGCGAACATCTCGATCTTGGGCAGGTCGGACCGCTGCCCGTCCGCCGTCGCCAGGGCGCGCAACTCGGAATAGCGATCGTCCCGGGCGCGCCACGTGTCGGCCAGGAATGCCACGAGATCCTCGTCGCTCGACCCATCGCGCAGCACGGCCCGCACGTCGCGGCCGGCGACCGCGAAGAGACACGTGTACAGCTGGCCGTCCGCCGAAAGACGGGCCCTGCTGCAGTCCCGGCAGAACGGCCGCGTGACCGACGAGATGATCCCGAACTCCCCCCGGCCGTCCAGGTAGCGCCATCGACCGGCGACCTCGCCCCGGTAGTTCGCGTCAGCCGGTGTCGCCGGCCAGACCGCGCCGACGGCGTCGATCAGCTCTTGGGCCGGAACGACCTCGTCGAGACGCCAGCCGTTTGAGTGCCCGACGTCCATGTACTCGATGAAACGCAGGGTCACGCCGGTCTCGCGGGCCCACCGCGCCATCGGCACGACGGACGACTCGTTCACGCCGCGCCGGACGACCATGTTCACCTTTACTGGGGCCAGGCCGGCCGCCAGCGCAGCGTCAACGCCATCGAGGACCCGCGCCACCGGGAAGTCGACCCCGTTCATCGCACCGAACACGGCGTCGTCGAGCGAATCGAGGCTCACCGTCACCCGACCCAGGCCGGCCTCGGCCAGCGGCCGCGCGAGTGCCGCGAGCGCGGCCCCGTTGGTCGTGAGGGTCAGGTCCAGTGCCCGGCCGTCGGACGTTCGCAGCGCCGCCAGGTGGGCGATGAGGGTCGGCAGGTCGCGGCGGACCAGCGGCTCGCCCCCGGTGATCCGCAGCTTCTCGACTCCGAGGGCGACGAAGGCGCGTGCGGCGCGCTCGATCTCCTCGAAGCTCAGGACCTGGTCCTTGGGCAGGAATTCGTAGTCGCGACCGAACACTTCCTTGGGCATGCAATACGTGCACCGGAAGTTGCACCGGTCGGTGACCGAGATGCGCAGATCACGCAGCGGCCGTCCGAGCGTGTCGAGTGGCTCCATCCCCGCCATCGTACTCGCGATGGCTGTTGCGGCCCCACAACGCCGTTCGTGGGTCGGCAGCCAACGGTACGACCGGCGCACGCCGCTGGTACCTCTAGCGGACTCCACCACACCAGACCTCGCTGGCACCATGCCGACACACCCAGAACCGCCCCAGCCCAAACAAGACCGAGGATCTCATCGCATGGCCACGACCGATGCCAAGCCAGGTTTCCGTCTCCCGTGGAGCGCGGATCGAAGTGAGTCCGAAGCCCGCGCCGAGACGACCGGCGACGCGCCTGTCGGCGAAGCCCTCCCCCACGACCAGGAGATCGAGACGCCCGACATGATCGACGCTGCGCCTTCCGCCAATGACCAGATGGCCACCGTCGACGACGGGGCATCGGCCCCGTCGGATGGCGACCAGCCGCACGGCACCGGCTCGACCGCCGACCCGTCGCCGGCCGTCGACGACTCGGGGCCCGCGACCGAGGCACGCTCGTCCGGCCGCAAGCCCAACAAGTTCATGGCCGATCTCACCCGGGCCATGCAGGGCGCCGCCGAGACCGCCAAGGCCGATACCCTCGCTCGCTTCGCCGGGGAGGCCAAGGCCTATATCGAGACCATCCACGCGACGACCGCCAACGAGGCGACCGAGCTGCGCAAGCAGGCCGACGACGACGTCGCCTCCATCCGCGAGTGGTCCAAGGCCGAGATCGCCCGGATCCGCGAGGAGACCGACGAGCGCATCACCCACCGCAAGGCCCGGCTCGAGCGCGAGATCGAGGCCCACGCGGCCGACATCGAGGGACGCATCGAGCGGGTCCAGCGCCGCGTCGACGCCTTCGAGGCCGAGATGGCCGACTTCTTCCAGCGCCTGATCGCCGAAGAGGACGCCACCCGCTTCGCGGCGATGGCCGAGAGCCTGCCCGAGCCGCCGCCGTTCGATACCGATGACGCCACGGAGGCCAGGCTGGCCGACGCGGCGACGACCGAGACCGACGAGACCCTCGCCGAGCGAGCGGTCGTCGTCGAGTCCTCCCCCGAGACAAGCCCGGAGCCGGTCGCCGAGACCGAGTCCACGGCAGCGCCTGAGGACGCTCCCACGACCGAGACCGAGACCGAGACCGAGACCGAGACGGTCGGCGACGTCGCCGCCGAAGCGCACACCATGACCGACGACGAGCCGGTCGAGGCCGGCGCCGAGCCTGAGACAGCCGCTCCCGACGAGTCGGACCCGCGCCTCGACGCGCTGGCCCTGACCCCGGACTTCGCCGCGGCGGAGGCCGAGGCCGCCGCCTTCACACCGGAGGAGAGCTCCGCCGAGGAAGAGATCACCGTCATCGGCGACGACGCCCTCGCTGCCCGGCTGGCCGGCCTGGTCCCGGAGGAGAGCCACGCCACCGAGGCGCACAACACCCGCGTCGTCGTCACCGGTCTCGTCAGCGTCGCGAGCATCGCCGGCTTCAAGCGCCAGCTCTCTCGCGTCGCGGGCGTGCATTCGGTCGGCGTCTCGTCCGGCCCCGATGGCGAGTTCCTCTTCGCTGTCGCTCACGATCCAGGCATCGTCCTCAAGGACGCGCTGACGACGCTCCCCGGCTTCGGGGCGCGTGTCACCGCCGAGGCCGAGGGTGAGCTCACCGTGACCGCCCGCGATCCAGAGAACGAAGGCTGACCGTGGCTCGACCGAGCGTCGCCATCGCGCTGCCGACCGAGGAGTCCGTCCCGGTCGCGGCCGAGCTCAAGGAGGCGGGCTTCACGGTCATCTCCGTCGGCCACCCCGACGAGCTCGAGGCGTTGCTCGGGAGTGACCGCAATGTGGCGGTCGCGATCCTCGACGGCGAGACCGACTTCGATACGTCCCTCGAGTTCTACGGGATGCTCCGCGACGGCGGCCGGGCAATCCCGGCCCTGATGGTCGTCTCACCACGAACCCTCGAGGGGCTCGGCTCGCGTGGCGGCAGCGTCGAGGACGAATACTTCACACGCCCGTACTCCGCCGAGTCCCTGCGCTGGCGGGTCGAGGCGATGTGCATCCGAAGCCAGACCGTCGATGACGGCTCCGGCCCGATCCTGCAGAGCGGCCCGATCGAGGCGGACGGCTGGATCCACCCGGCAACGGTCATCGCCGTGTTCAACCCCAAGGGTGGGGTCGGCAAGACGACCATCGCGACGAACCTCGCCTCGACGCTTCAGATCCGCAAGGGCCAGAGCGTCCTCCTGCTCGACGCCGACACGGTGACCGGGCACGTGACGACGTCGCTGGGCATGAACGAGGTCCGGACCGTCCTCGACAGCTGGACTGACGAGCCCGACGGCGGACCCGTCGAGACCCTGGCCGACCTGGCCGCGGCGCATCCGTCGGGCCTGCGCGTCGTGTCGCTGACGTCGTCCCCGCTCGGCACCGAGATCCTGGACCCGGCCCGGGTGGGCGCCCTCATCCAGGCCTCCCGCCGTGGGTTCGACTATGTGGTCATCGACCTCCACCCCTCGTACAGCCCGCTCAATCAGGCGATCTTCGAGGTCGCCGACCGCATCCTGGTGCCCGTGACCCCGGACGTGCCCGCCATCCGGGCGGCCGTCCAGCTGGCCGACCTCGCGACCGAGCTCGGGATCCGGGATCGCCTCGCCCTCGTCGTCAACCGGGCGAATAGCGGCGTGTCCGTCGCCGACATGGAGCGGACCGTCGGCATGCCGTCACTCGCGCTCCTCCGATCGGGTGGGCTGCTCTTCGTCCGCGCCGCGAACGAGGGGCGGACGGTGATCGAGATGTTCCCGCGCGAGAAGATCAGCGAGGACTTCGACGCCCTCGCCGACCGGATCATGGGGACCCCGGTCTCCTCGCCGAACCCCAAGCCCGCATTCGGGCTGTTCAACCGCCAGAAGGTCGCCGCCCGGGCGTAGCCTCGCGCGCTTCCCCTTCGGACCGACGGGTCGTGGCTTTGGCCGCGGCCCGTTTCACTACCTCCGGATGCCCACGTCAACGAGACCTGTCGCGCCAGCTGATGCCGCCGAGCGGCTGACCGGGGAGCGGCTCCGCCCGCAGTCCGGTGCGCCGGTCGACCTGCTCGAGACCGCGCAGGTAGAAACGATTGACGAGGATGGCATCCATCTCGGGCCCGAGCTGCTGCTCGCCGAGGTACGCCGTCGCAGCCACGACCGGGAAGAACATCTCGGTCGCACGGTCCAGGAGCCGGTCCGGCTCCGAGCCAGGGTGCATGTAGACCGTGCCGATCACCCGAAAGGGCGGCACTTCGAGGGCCACGTCGTAGGGGATCTTGTGGACCTTGTACGCGGTCCGCTCTGCGTCGGTCAGCGGCGGCAGCGTGGCGGCGCCGGCCAGCACGAGGATGAGGTCGTACGGGTCGACCGCCTTGAGGCCGGACGCGGGAGACAGCTCCTCCGATCCATCCACCGGCGCCCACCGCACGTCCGAGATGGTGACCGCCTCGCGCTTGTTGAGGGCGTCGGACAACCGGGCCGCGATGTGCATCTCGCCGACGATCCGCCATTCGTCGGTGAGGCCGTCGAACGGCACGCCTCGCCCGCCGGGCCCACCGCCGCCCCCGCCGGGCGTCTCTGCATCGGTCGATCCCTTCCTCCGCCTGAGGAAGTCGAACGGCACCTCAGTCCTCCGCCGCGCCGCTGTTCGAGCGGATCAGGTCGACCACGCCGGCGTCGGCGAGGGTGGTGGTGTCGCCCAGGACGCGGCCCCCGGCGATGTCGCGGAGCAAGCGGCGCATGATCTTGCCGGATCGGGTCTTGGGCAGGTCGGGCACGAACATCAGGCCCTTCGGCTTGGCGATCGGGCTGATCTTGGCGGCCACGTGGCGGCGAAGCTCCTCGCCCAGCTCCGGGGAGGCCTCCGTACCGAGCCGCAGGATCACGAACGCGTTGATCGCCTCGCCCGTGACCGGATCCGGCCCACCCACGACCGCTGCCTCCGCCACCGCCGGATGCGAGACCAGCGCGCTCTCGATCTCGGTCGTGGACAGCCGGTGGCCCGACACGTTCATGACGTCGTCGACGCGGCCGAGCAGCCAGAGGTAGCCCTCGCTGTCGCGCTTCGCGCCGTCCCCGGCGAAGTACATCCCGGGAAACCGGCTCCAGTAGGTCTCCCGATAGCGCTCCGGGTCGCCGTAGATGCCGCGCAGCATCGCCGGCCACGGACGCTTGAGGACCAGCAGCCCGCCCCCACCGAGGGGGACCGAGTTCCCGGCGCTGTCGATGACGTCGGCTTCGACGCCCGGGAACGGGAACGTCGCGCTCCCGGGTTTCGTGGTCGTCACCCCGGGGAGCGGCGTGATCATGATCATGCCGGTCTCGGTCTGCCACCACGTGTCGACGATCGGCCGCGTGCCACCGCCGATGTGCTCGTGGTACCAGAGCCAGGCCTCGGGGTTGATCGGCTCCCCGACCGAGCCCAGGACCCGGAGGCTGCTGAGGTCGTGCGCCTCCGCGTGCTTCGCCCCCTGCTTCATGTGAGCGCGGATCGCCGTCGGGGCGCAGTAGAGGATGTTGACCTTGTAGTCCTCGATGATCTGCCACCAGCGGCTCCAGTCCGGCGTGTCCGGCGTGCCCTCATACAGCACGCTGGTCGTCGCATTGGCGAGCGGCCCGTAGACGATGTAGCTGTGTCCGGTCACCCAGCCGACGTCCGCCGCGCACCAGTAGACGTCGTCGGATTTGACGTCGAACACCATCTCGTGGGTGAAGCTCGCCCCGAGGAGATAGCCCGCGCTGGTGTGGACGATGCCCTTGGGCTTGGCGGTCGTGCCAGAGGTGTAGAGCAGGTAGAGCATGTGCTCGCTGTCGAGCGCGACCGGGGCGTGCTCGTCGGACTGGCGGCCCACGACGTCGTGCCACCAGACGTCGCGCCCGTCCTGCATCGCGGTGCCACCCTCGAGGGCGTCACCGAGCCGGCGGACCACCAGCGCGTGCTCCACGGTGGGCGAGGATTCGAGTGCCTCATCGACGGCCGGCTTGAGGGCCGCCGGCTTGCCGCGTCGCCAGCCACCGTCGGCGGTGATGACGAGCTTGGCCTGGGCATCGTTCATGCGCCCACTCAGGGCCTCGGCCGAGAAGCCCCCGAAGACGACCGTGTGCGGTGCCCCGATGCGGGCGCAGGCCAGCATCGCGATGGGCAGCTCCGGGATCATCGGCATGTAGATCGCCACCCGGTCGCCGGTCACCACGCCGAGCTCCAGCAGGGCGTTGGCGGTCTTGCTGACCTCACGCTGCAGCTCGGCGAACGTGATCGTTCGCGTGTCGCCGGGCTCGCCGATCCAGTGATAGGCGACCTTGTCCCCGAGCCCGCGCTCCACGTGCCGGTCGATGCAGTTGTAGGCGAGGTTGAGCTTGCCGCCGACGAACCACTTGGCGAACGGCAGGTCCCACTCCAGGGTGGTGTGGAAGTCCTCGAACCAATCGATCCGCTCGCGCGCCAGACGCGCCCAGAACGCCTCGAAGTCGGCCTCGGCTTCGACATACAGGTCGGCCGTGGCATTGGCCTGCGCCGTGAACGCCGGGTCGGGCGGGAACTTGCGGTCCTCGGCGAGGAGGTTCTCGATCTCGGGCGACGTCGACGGGGACGGGTCGATGCTCACGGGAGGTACCCCACTCGAGTGGTCGTCTGTGGCCCGGCCATCGTACCGCGGGCCGGTCGTTCAGTCGGAGTCGGTGACGAGGTCCTCGTCCCCGGCTCCGTCCGCGCGACCAGTGGCGGCGAGGCCGGCCGCGGCCAGGGCGGACGGGTCGCGGGACAGGACCACGCGCTGGGGCCGCGGGATCTCGATCCCGTTCGCCTCGAGGGCCGTGAGGAGCCGCTTGCGGAACTCACCGCCGGCGGCCCACTGCTCCGGCGCGCGGACCGAGCCGAGGATCTTGAGGGTGACGCCGTACTCGCCGAGGGCCTCGATCCGCTCGACCCGCGGCCGTTCGAGGATCCGCCGCTTCCAGACCGGATCCTCCGCGAGCTCCTGCCCGACCTGGTCGACGATCTCAGTGGCCTTTTCGAGATCCGTGCCGTAGGCAAGGGTGATGTCCTCGTTGATGCGGGCCCAAACCCGGGTGAGGTTCGAGGCGACCTTGATCTCCCCGTTGGGCACCGTATGGACGACCCCGTCGAGATCGCGCACGGTGGTGCGCCGCAGGTTGAAGTCCTCGACCGTGCCGTCGATCCCGGCCAGGCGCACGACGTCACCCTTCGAGAACTGGTTCTCGAGCAGGATCAGCGCCCCGTTCAGGTAGTCACGGACGAGCGTCTGCGCGCCGAACCCGACGGCGATCCCGATGACCCCGAGCCCCGCGACGGCCGGCCCGATATCCAGACCCAGCTGCCCGAGCACCATCAGCGCGGCGATGACGACGATGAAGAACTGGATCGCGTGCGCGCCGAGGCCGTCGAGCGTGTCCATGCGCTTCTTCAGCTCGACAGCGCTCAGTTCCTGGGCCGTGCCCTCGGTCGCCTCGCGGTCGAGCAGCGCCTTGACGATGCCATGGACGAACAGGCTCGCGAGACGCAGCGCGATGATGGCCACGATGAGGATCAGGCCCAGGGGGACCAGGGATTCACGGGCGAACGCCGCGACGTCGCTCCAGGGCGCCTCGCTGAAATCGGGCATGGCTTAAGGGTAGCGAGTCGCAGGGTCGGTCCGCGTGGGCGGGACCGGTCAGGCCGTGGCGGTCACCGGCGCGGGTTGGCGGGTGGGGGGCGTGCCGCCTAGGCGGACCGAGATGGCGGCCGCTGCCTCGCGGGCCTGGGCGGCGAGCTCCGGGATCCGTCGCGGGGTCAGCCGGAACGCCGGCCCCCAGACGTCGACGGCGGCGATCACGTTGCCGCGGGCGTCGTGGATGGGCGCCGCCACCGCGTTGAGTCCCAGCTCGAACTCGCCGATGGCCGTGGCATACCCGCGGCGCCGGATCCGCGCCAGCTCCTCGAGGAGTGGCTCGAGCTCCACGATCGTCCGCTCGGTGTAGCTCACGAGCCCCCGCCGGACGATGCGCAGGACGTCCCGTTCGGCCAGGGCGGACATCAGCACCTTGCCCGACGCCACGCAATGCAATGGCGTGGCACGCCCCGTCCAGTCGCCGACGGCGATGAGGTTCGGTCCGTCCGCCTGGGCCACGGTCAGCAGCGAATTGCCGTCGAGGATCCCGATCCCCGTCGTCTCATGGGTGAGGCGCGCGAGTCGATCCAGCTCCGGCGAGGCGATCCCGCGGAGGTCGAGCGTGCGCTCGGCGCGCTCGGCGAGCCGGATGACCACCAGGCCGAGCCGGTACTTCCCGGTCTCATCGTCCTGTTCGACGAGGCCCCGCTTCTGGAGGGTGGCCAGCAGGCGGGATGCCGTCGACTTGTGCAGGCCCAGCCGCCGGGCGAGCTCGGTCACGCCGGCCTCGCCCTGTGATTCGCCGAGCGCCAGGAGGAGGGCGGCCGCGCGATCGACGGAGCGGACCGCGTTGCCGTCGAGCACCATCCAGCCGCCCCTTTCGATCAGCCGCCCGACGGATGCGCCATCGCACCCGTGGGATCGGCGTGGCCGCCGTGCGCCCGGTCTTCGAGCGCCGCGTCGAGCGAGTCGGAGAACGCCGTCAACACCCGGTCGATGATGTCGGCGTCGGCGTGCGCCTCGCAGAGGAACCACGGCTCGCGCGAGTCGGGCTCGGGCATGGCGCCACGGGCGTGCATGCCGATGGCGATCGCGTCGTACAGCTCGTGGTCGGTCGTCGCCCAGTCGCGGTATTCGGTCGCGACCTCCTCGCGGAACATGATCCCGAACATCGAGGGGTGGCCCGTGAAGTGGTACGGGATGCCGACCGGGTCGAGGATCTCGCGCAGGCCGTCCTGGATCGTCCGGCCCGTCGCGTGGATCGTCTCGAGCGCGTTCGTGTCGCGGATGATCTCGAGTGTCTTGACAGCCGCCGCCGCCGCGACGCGGTTCCCCGCATATGTGCCGCCGTGGCTGACCTTGTCGGGCAGCATGTCCATGACCTCGCGCCGGCCACCGAACGCCGCGGCCGGATAGCCGTTGCCCATCGCCTTGGCGAATGTGCCGAGATCGGGCTTGATCCCGAAGAATTCCGCGGCCCCGCCCCGGGCGAGCCGGAACCCCGTCTTGACCTCGTCGAAGATCAGGAGGATCCCGAACTCCTCGGTCAGGGCGCGCATCTCCTTGTGGAAGCCTTCCTGCGGCATGATCCCCTGGGCGTTGCCGAGGACCGGCTCCACGATGATCGCGGCGATCTCCTCGCCGTGGCGCTCGAAGATGGTGCGCAGCGCACCGATGTTGTTGTAGCGCGCGGGGATGATCGTGTCGGCGACCGCGCCGGGGATGCCGCGGCCCCACGCCAGTGCGACCGGCGCGTCGGCATCGCCGAGCTCCGACATGTCGTCCGGACCGACGCTGATCAGCGCGTAGTCGTGGACGCCGTGGTACTGGCCCTCGAACTTCACGATCTTCTCGCGGCCCGTGTAGGCGCGAGCGATGCGCATCGCGTGCATCGTCGCCTCGGTCCCGGACACGGTCATGCGGGCCATATCGACCCAGCCCGTGAGCTCCTTGACGAGCTCCATCGCGCGGACCTCGTCCTCGCTCGTCAGGCTGAAGCTGACGCCCTGCCGCATGCGCTCGTTGACGTAGTCGTCGACGCGCTCGTCGGCGTGCCCAAGGATCACCGGCCCGTAGCCCATCCGCAGGTCGACGTACTCGTTGCCGTCGACGTCCCACACCTTGCCGCCCTTGCCGCGGTCCACGTAGATCGTGCTCTCGCCCCACGCCCGGAAGTTGGAATCGGTGCCGCCGGGCAGCGTTTCGAGGGCGCGCCGATACAGCGCGGACTGGGCGTCGCGACGGAGCGTGGGCGTGGTCCGGGCGGCGGGTTCCGTGGCCATCAAGGTCCTCTATCTGCGGGCGGTCCGGTCGACGAGCGCGGAGACGCGTCCCATGGGACGCGCGTTGCGCGATGCGGGACGGCAGTCCCGCCATCGTGCCATAGGCCCATTTGCGGCGTCAATGCGAGATTCGTGTCCCGATGGTCGATACCCGACGAATGGCGTGAGCCTGCGGGCCCTATCCGGTGGGACGCGCGGGGCGACGGGCGTCACCTCCAGATCGCGACCAACACTGCGACGATGAGCAGGGACACCACATGGTAGGCGCCGCTGATCGCGAACCAGGTCCACGGCCGGGGCTTGTTGGGGTCGAATACGGCGTCCGTCGCGGTCACGGTGAGCGCGTAGCCGACGCCCACGACCAGGCCCAGGATCATGCCCTCCGCGAGCGTATCACTGGCGGTGGCCACGGCCAGGAGGCCGGTAGCGATCGCCGACACGAGATAGAAGAGCGCCGGTCCGGCATAGCTCACGGGGTTCATCTCCGGCCGCGGGCGCGACTCGTCCCAGCCGATCGACGCCATCCATGGCCGCCCAAACAGCGGCGGCGCGAACCACACCGCCCCGATCGCGAAGTAGATCACGGCGCCCACCAGCACCGCCACCCAGTTGAGTTGATCCAGCAGATCAAGGCTCATCTCGCCCTCCCTTCGGTGCGATCGGTCCGACCGCCGTCCAAGACCCCGCGACGAGCGTAGTCGCGGGGCGACCCGCGTGGCTAGACTTCGTGCTCATGCAACGACCCGGCCCGCACATCCCGGTGGGGTACTGGCTGCGCGATCCGGGTGCGCCCGCCGATCCGCCGCTGGCGGCCGGGGGAGACCTCGTCGTCGACATCGCGGTCGTCGGCGCGGGCTTCACTGGGCTGTGGACCGCCATCGCCTTGACCGACACCGACCCATCGCTCCGGATCGCCGTGCTGGAGGCCGAGACCGTCGCGTTCGGGGCCAGCGGTCGCAACGGCGGCTTCTGCGAGGCCAGCCTCACCCACGGCCTCGCGAACGGCATCAAGCATTTCCCCGCTGAGTTGCCCCGGCTCGAACAGGAGGGGATCGAGAACCTGCGCGCCCTGATCGCGTTCACACGCGAGCACGCGATCGACTGCGACCTGGAGGAGACCGGCACCCTCGCCCTGGCCGACCAGCCGTACCAGGTCGACGAGTTCCGGTCATGGGTCGACGAGGCTGCCGAACACGGCGAGCACCTGGAGTTCCTGGACCGCGATGCGGCACAGGCCGAGGTCCACTCCCCGTTGTGGCAGGCCGGCCTGTACCGGCCCCCCGGGCGCGACGTCCTGCTGGATCCCGCAAAGCTGTGTCGGGGACTCGCGCGGGTGGTGCGGGAGCGGGGCGTCGGCGTCCACGAGGGCACACGGGTGACCCGCCTCGCCCGGCGGGCGGGCGGCGTCGCGCTGACGACGGCCGGCGGTGCGACTGTCCGGGCAGGCCACGTGGTCGTCGCCACGTCGGCCTATTCCGGCTGGCTGCGCCGCCTCGCTCCGCTCTTCGTGCCGGTCTACGACTATGCCCTCGTGTCGGAACCCCTGACGCCACCGCAACGGGCCGCGATCGGCTGGGAACGGCGTCAGGGTCTCAGCGCCGGCAACAACCAGTTCCACTACTTCCGGTTGACGGCCGACGACCGTATCCTGTGGGGCGGGTACGACGCGATCCATCATTTCGGCAGCCGAGTGGCGGCGGAGCTCGATACACGCCCGGCCAGCTTCGAACGGCTCGAGGCGCAATTCTTCCGGGCCTTCCCGCAGCTCGAGGGTCTCGCGTTCTCGTACCGCTGGGGCGGCGCGATCGACACGACGTCGCGGTTCACCGTGACCTTCGGTCAGACGATGGGCGGCCGGGTAACCTACGCGCTGGGCTACACCGGCCTGGGCGTCGGGGCCAGCCGATGGGCCGCCGGCGTGGTTCGCGACTTCATCCTTCGACCGGACGAGGACCGCCTGCGGTTGCGGATCGTGACCTCGCCGCCCGTGCCCTTCCCGCCCGAGCCGCTCCGCTCCCTGACCATCGACATCGTCCGCCACGAGCTCGACCGCGCGGATCGAAGCGAGGGACGCCGTGGGGTCCTCCTCAGGACGCTCGACGCCCTGGGGATCGGCTTCGACTCATAGACACGACGAAGCCCGCCGGGCCGGCGGGCTTCGTCGTCGATGTGGGCCGCGATCACGGCCGGACGTCAGGCGCCCTGGATGCGAACGAGCAGCAGCTGCCCACCGGCCCGCTTGTCGGTGAAGTCGGGGCCAGGCGGCGGAACGTTGTCGTCACCCGGAGCCTTCTCGACCCACAGCGTGCCGGCCTGCACGTCGATCAGGAACGCGCCCGGCCCGAAGGCCGCCGAGGCGTCCACGATGCCGCTCGATTCCCAGGCGCCAAGGTTGCCACGTGCGGTCGTGGCGTCGACATCGGTCGGGCCCTCGTCGGCCGACTGGTCGACCTTGAGCACGACCCGCGTCTGACCCGACGCGAGGTCGTATCGCCAGACGCGAGCCGTGGTGGCCGCCGGATCCGTGGACCCGACGGGGAACTGCTGGCTCGAACCGGGATCCTCGGTGAGGTAGATGCCGTTCACGGTCGTCTCGATGTTGTCGGGCTGATGGACCTCGTTGACGGCCTTGACCGGGGCGTCGTCCCCCTCGATGAGGATCGACATCGCGGTGACCTTCTTGGGGTCGTTCGGGTCGAGCACCATCTTCCAGACCCGGCCATTCGTCGAGAGCCCCGGACCGAACGTCGGCACGGGTGGGGCGGGCGGCGCGGGTTGGGTCGGCACAGTGCCGCGCCCGGAATCGACGATGTAGACGACGTTGTCCATGCCCGCGCGCTTGTCGTACGCGATGTCCTCGACCCGGACGAAGCCGAAGACATGGTTCTCCGGCAGCCGCGACCAGTAATCGAGGACCCACTGGGGTCCGTCGATGCCGATGCCGTTCGGGTCGCGCTGCCACGTGCTGTTGTTGGGTGGTGGCGGGTATGGGCCGCCGAGCTCGGGCGGCACGTCGGCTGCCATCAGGTCGGTGCCGTCGGGGTTGCGGCCCGTGGCGATGAGGCGCGGGACCGGGATGAACTGGCCGCTGACCGGGCTCGCGTCACCCGGCACGAAGTCCTCGTACTTCTGCTTCGGCCCGTTCGCCTGGAATGCCCAGAGCGAACCCTGATCGTTCCATACCGCGTCGGCATCCGGCGCGATATACGAGTAGAGCTGCGATTGCGACGGATTGTTGGTGAAGGTGTCGTCGCCCGACAGCAGCACCACATCGTCGTACCCGGGGATCGGCACGGAATTCTCGTGGTTGTGGCGACCCATGCCCCAGATCGGCCGCTGCGCGCGGCTCTTCACGTCGAAGGCCACCACGACGCCGGACTGCCGCGCCTCATCAGCCCCGATGACCGCCGGCCAGGCGTTGCCGCTGCGGTTGACCCAGTCGATGCTCTCCTCGTTCGTGAAGAGGATCTCGCGGTCGAAACCCTCCGCCGCCGTCGCCAGGTAGCTGGAGCAGAAGCGCTGGTAGTTGCTGTCGCTGGTGATGACCATGGTGCCGCTCAGCACCCCGGCGCTCTTGCGGTGCAGCGACAGCTTGCTGACCTGCGCGTTGTCGAAGTCGTTCTGCGAGTTGAGCTCGGTCGGCGCGGACGGGGTGTACGGGAAGGGGACGCGCGAGGTCTCGTGATTGACGTACACCTCGGCGATCGCGTTGTTGCGCACCTTCACCGCGATGCCGTCCGGCACCGACTCGAAGATGTAGCCGTCATCCCCGGCGGTCTCGCCGACCGTGATGAGGGGCGTGACGGTGACTCCGGCACCGACCGGGGTCAGCATGGCAGCCTGGCTCGTCTTCGTGCCCCCGCCCGCGGCCATGGTGGGCACCACGCCGACGGTGAGCGCGGCGATGACGAGCAGGGCGGTGAGCTGGAGCCGGCGACGGTGGGGCACGAGCCGTGGACGGTGCATCGAGACCTCCTGGGTGCACTGCAGGGGCGTTCGGTGGGGTCCGTTATGGTCCCCCACCCGCGCGTCAACGGCAAGTGAAACGGGCCGCACCACGGAGCTGGGCCCGCGAACTGCCGGTGCGCGTCGGCACCGGCTCGCGGCGGCCGGTGGCCGCGGCGGGGGCCGATCGATCAGGCCGGTGTGGCGACCCAGCTCGGCAGCTCGCGAGCGAGCGTGGTGAGCGGCAGCGACCCGTGTCCCAGCACCTGGTCGTGGAACTCGCGCAGGTCGAACCGCCCGCCGTCGCGCTCCGAGATCTCCCGTCGCAGCTGCTCGATCTGGCGCTGCCCCAGCTTGTACGTCAGGGCCTGCCCCGGCCAGCAGATGTAGCGGTCGGTCTCGATCACGGCGTCCGTCTCGGACAGGCCCACGTCGCGCAGGAAGTCGATCGAGCGCTGACGCTCCCAGCGCAGCGCATGCAGGCCGGTATCGACGACCAGTCGGGCGGCTCGCCATGCCTGCGCATCGAGCATGCCGAACCGCTCGCCCTCGGACCGGTAGAGGCCCATCTCGTCGGCCAGGCGCTCGCTGTATAGCCCCCAGCCCTCGACGTAGGCGCCGCCGACCTGCCGCGCGCCGAGACGCCGGAACGTGTTGAGGCGCGGATTCTCCATCTCGAGGGCGATCTGGAAGTGGTGGCCTGGCGCCGCCTCGTGGTACGTCGTCGACGCGAGCTTCGTGTACTTGCGCGACTGGAGATCGAAGCCGTTGGCGTAGTAGATGCCGTCGCGGGAGCCGTCGGCTGCCGGCGGGTAGTAGTAGGCGAAGGGCGCGTCCCGTTCCTTGTATTCCTCGACCGGGCGGACGTCGAGTCCGGCCTTGGGGAGCGTGCCGAAGTAGCCCGGAGCCGCGGCCATCGCCCGATCGATGTCCTCCGTCGCGCGCTGTACCAGCTCGTCCTTCGTCCGCGGCGTGTTGGCCGCGTCCTCCCCGAGGCTGGTGCGATACGCCGCGGTGTCGTCGCCGAAACCCGCCGCCCGCGAGATCTCGCGACGCTGGTCCTCGATCGTCTCAAGCTCGTCAAGGCCGATCTGATGGATCTCGCGCGGGTCCATGTCCAGGGTCGTCCAGCTGCGGATCGCCGTGCGGTAGATGGCATCCCCGTTGGGTGCCGACCAGATCCCCGGCTCCTCCCGGCTGGCATGACGGTACTCGCCGCTCAGCGCCTCGAGGAAGGCGGCGTCCGCCGGATAGACGACATCGCGGACGATGTCCCGGATGCGCTCGCGATCCGTGTCCGAGGCGCCCTGTACGCTCGAGGGGATGATCGCGTCCTCGATCGGGATCGCCAGCATCCGCTCGATCTGCGCGATCGTCCGCTCCGTCACGATCGAAGGCGCCGTCAGACCGGTACCGAGCGCCTCGCGCAGGATGTCGGCGTTGGCGGCCATGAACGCCGGGTAGGCGTGCAGCCGCGCGATGAATGCGTCGAGGCGTTCCCTCGTGTCGACGGGCTGGAACTGTGTCAGCTGGGGCAGCAGCTGCTGGGGCCCGCCCATCTGGTCGACGACCCGCAACTGGTGGAGGCCCTGGTCGTCCTCCTCGATACGCAGCTCCCCGATGACCTGGAGCATGTCGCGGGTGATGCGCTCTTCGGTCGAAAGGCCGTCGACGGGGATGGCCGCCGCCTCCGTCGCCGTCCGTTCCATGAGCGCGCGGACCTTCGATCGGCCGGCCGGCGATGGGTCCTCGAGGCGGTCGGCATACCGCTCGTCGCCGTAGAACGTGGCGGTCGTCGGATCGAGCTCGAGGACGCTTTCCCAGTACCGGTCGGACAAGGCGTCCACGGCAGAACGTTCTTGGGTCATCTCGGGTCTCGTGCCTCCCCCTGCGCGCTCCATCGCGCGGCCGGCTTCGACGGCCGCGGACTGTCGGAGCCTAGGGTAGCGTGCAGGACGCCTCAGCCATCGAAGAGCGGCATCTGTTCGCCGCCGCGCTCGACGACCGGGTCCAGACCCAGGAGCGGCTCCAGGTCGTCGAGATCGGGCTGGTCCGTCGCGAGGAATGCCCGGAGGTGATCCCACTTGATGACGTGCCAGCCGTACTCGTCCATGGCGGCGCGCAGCAGCGGCGAGCGCTCCAGCTTGTGGCGGACGAGGTCCGTCCGCTCCGGGGCGACGGCCAGGAACCGGATGAGCCGCTCGTCGGTCCCGATCCGGGGGTGCCGGCGCAGCAACGGCTCGCCCAGGACGGCCGTCCACTCCACCTCGAACAGCAACGCGACCTTGCTCCGGATGTACCAGATCGCATCGACGTCGGCGAGCTCGGGGACGGGCCGGGCGATCCCGCCCAGGCCGATGGTCTGCTCGCGCTCGCTCAGCAGACTCGCGAGCGTGGCGGTGCCATGCCGCCGAGCCTGCTCCTTCTGCGCCAGCCAGACACGCATCCCCATCCGGTGGCCGGCGTCGGCGAGAGCAGCGAGCAGCTCCGTGTGCTCCTGGCTGCGTTTGAGCAGGTCGTCGCCCGTGATCAGCCGGTCGGGCGTGCTGGCCATGCTCCGATAGCTGTCCAGGCACGCGTGGATGAGCGTCTCGTCCGGTAGGTCGTGGCCACTGAACATCGTGGCCATCCGCTCGTAGAACGCGGCCTCCGAGAGGGGCCCAGCCGTCGACAAGAGGCTGAACACCGCCCACTCGACACGATCGGCCAGCGGAGCCGCTGCGCCCTCGCGGTCCGCCGCGTCGGCCAGCCACCAGCGCCCGGGCTCGATCTCGGTGAGCCGCCGCTGGTCCGGCCGCGCAAGCTCATCGCGGATCAGCCCCAGCAACCGGTCGACCGGATCGGGCGCGCCATCGGTCGGCCCGATGCCGATGATCTGGCCAAGCGCCCCCGGACCGTCGATCAATGTCGGAGGCAGGGCCGGAGGCGGTGTGAGCGAGGGTGGCTCCGATCCCGTCGACCCGCCGGCGGGGGTCGTGTCCGCGGGGGCGCCCTCACCGCTGGCGGGTTCCTGGCGACCCCCGGACGGCTTCGTCGCCGGGCGGGGACCGGTGGCGAGTCGGCGGAGCTGGCCCGACCGGTCAAGCCCGACGAGGATCTCGCCGAACAATCGCTCCATGCGGGCCGGTTCGCCGCGTGCCCGCAGGGTCTCCACTGCGGCTTCGGTGACCGCCTTGGCGGCGTCCGCCGCCGAGAACGGCCGCTGGTCGAAGCGCTCGGGCGGCGCGAACAGGCCGCGGCCCGGGACCATGTCCGGGTCGCCCGATCCGCCCGGCACCGCGGGCAACCCCACATTGCCGCGCGTGCGCGCGCCGGGCGGCACGGCCGCGCCTGGCGGCAGGAGCTCGATCACGCCGGCCCCGGCATCGTCGGGATCGGACAAGCGCGCCACGGCGACGCGATATCCCGCGGACGCTCCGCCGATCGCCACCGCGGCGAGGGCCTCCATTCCGCCGTCGACGAGCTGCACGACACGGCCGTCGCGCGCCATCGAGGCCTCCACGGCGGCGAGCGAGCGGCCGATCGCGACGGCCTGCCACGACCAGGGAGCGCGCAGCGACGTCTCCGCCAGGGCGTCGATCGGCAGCATCGCCGCCGCCTCGCGGCCGATCGTCCACGCCGTCCCGTGGTAGGCGGCCGCCAACCGCTCCAGGCTCGGCCGGATGGGTGGCTGGCCCAGCACGAGGCGCACCCGCGGAGCGGGCGATCCGGATCGGTCCAGCGTTCCCGCGCTGCCGTCGCTCAGGGCCCGAACGGCCGACGCGCTCGCGATGGCCAGGACCGCGGTCGCCGACCCCTCCCCCAGCGATCGCAGATCCTCCCCGAAGCGGGCTTGCATCGGTCCGAGCGCGCCACCCTCCAGGCGCTGGACGAACCCGCGGACCGCCCGGAACCCGTCCTCGAAGGCGAGCCAGGGGTTCCGCTCGCGCCATTGCGTCGCGGATGGAACCCGGACGTGGCCACCCGCGATACGCAGGGCGCCACCCCGGCCCGCGGCGCCGACCAGGCGACTGGACGGCAGGATGGCGTGCAGCAGCGAGAGGCGCAGCGCCGCCAGGACGTTAGCCGCCCGCAGGTCCGTCTCGATCCGCTCCATGATCGCGGTCAGGGCGATCAGCTGACGCGGCGTGTGCAGCTCGAGTAGCTCGTCGACCAGCGTCGGCGCGCCCTCGATCACGGGGAACCGTTCCCGGGCCCAGGCGCGGGCGGCCTCGAGGTCCGCATCGGCGGTCGCACGGACCATGTCGTCGGGCTCGAGTGGCGCCTGGCGCTGCTCGGACCCACCGCGCTGGTCGCGACAGACCGTGCAGCGGTAGTGCCGCAGGACCGCACGGGGCGCGCCATCGTCCTCGGCGGACCAGGTGAACTCGTCGGCCACGAGCATCCGGCCACAGGTCGCGCAACGGGTCGCGAACAGGTCCCCGATCGAGACCTTGAGGCTGGTCTCACGCCGCGGCGACGCGGACATGCCCTGGAACGCCGCGTCGAGGTGGCGCACGTCGGGCGGCCGGAGGACCACCTCCGCGAGCATCCGGGTCAACGGGGTCGATTCGATGGAGACGGCCCGGCGCTGGCGGTCGAGCGCGGCACGAGCGACCCAGCCGCCCCGCCCCGCGAGGTCGACGACGATGTCCCCGGGCCCCGTGTGCGCCTCGATCCGAGCGGCGAGCAGCACCGCCGACGGCGCTGGCGCCAGCCGTTCGAAGGCGGGGAGCGAATAGCCCGCTTCGGCGCGCGTGGCGGCGATCCGACCGGTCATGTCGTGGACGATGCTAGCCCACCGACGCCCGCGGCGGCCCGCGCGGATCGACAGCCCGCCAGTGGCCCCGTAATCTTGCCGCCACGATGACGAGGCCGACGACGACCGATCTCGCGACGGCGCGAAGCCGGATCGAGCGTGCCCTCGGCGACCTGCTTGCGGTCGGGGATGCGACGCTCGATGCGCCCTGGGACTGGCCGGGCCATGGCGAGGTGGACCGGCGCTACGGGTTCTTCCGGATCCTGGAGGACCTCGACGCGACGACGGCGGGGCTGGAGGCGGGCGGCCGCGATCGCCAGGTGGACGAGGCGATCGTCGCCCCGGCGACGGTCACGCGCTGGGAGCTCGTCGGCCTGCTGGCGCCCTTGACCGAGGCGGACCTCGACGCCGACCCGGGTGATGGCGAATGGACCGTCCGCCAGACGGTGGCGCACATCATCGGCAGCCAGCATGGCTACGCCGTGTACAACGACTGGTGGCGCCGACAGGGCATCCGGACGTCGGACGCGGGACTGCCGTACGCGCCCGACGGGCTCGACGACCCAGCGTGGGACGAGGCGATCGTCGCGAACGGACCGCCCGACGAGATCCGGCGGCGGCTCCACGGTGCGCTCGACGACGCGGCGGTCCTGATGGCGGATCTCAGCGAGGACGATCTGGCCCTCGGTGCCCGCTGGTCGGGGCTGCCGGTCACGGTCGGATTCCGCCAAGGCCGTTGGGCGTCGCACATGACCGAGCACACGGTCCAGGTCGACAAGACCCTGGTGTGGCTTGGACGGCAACCGTCCGAGGTCGAGCGACTGGTTCGCGGGGTATCCGCCGCTTGGGGCCGGCTCGAGGCTCGCGTCTGGCCACGAGCCCGGGACGAGCGGGCGCTGGCGAGCGCCGTCGATGCCGCCGGCCGGGCGGCCGAGACCGCGGCGTCGGTGCGGGCAGGTCGACCCGCCTGACGGCCTACGGCTCGTCGAGCTCGTCGGGCTCCTCCTCGAACGCCTCCTCGGTGGTCGACTCCGGGGGCAGGACGCGATCGAGATCCTCGATCTCCTCGTCCTCCTCGTCGTCCTCGAGGTCCTCCTCGAGCTCCATCTCCTCGCGCACGAGGGTGCCCTTGGTGTAGGGCCGCAGGTCCGTCGACTTGGCGGCGGTCGGGAAGCTGACCTTGCCGTAGTTGCTGGGGTCCTGGAAAACCTCGCGGATGATCAGGCGGACGTCCTTGTCACCAAGGCTCGTCACGCCCGCCGCGTACTTGTTGCCGTCGGCCATGAGCTTGAGCAGGCGTGCGGCGACGCGCGGCTCGACGACGCCGATGCGCATGCCGTTGCTGAATGCGATCAGCCGGCTCTTCTCGGGCGTCAGCTCGACGTAATCGCCGGGGTTGACCTGGGCCAGCTCCTTGGGAGAGGCGAGGTCCGTGAGGAAGGCGAAGCCGGTCTTGCCGGTCTCCTCCACGAAGATCGAGACCGGAGCCTTGCTGCCCTCCTGGGCCGCCACGGTCTTCTCGCCGGCGGCGTTGAGCAGGACCTTGAGCCGGTCGATGTTGCGCTCGGCGATCCGGTTGGTCGGATCGAGCGCGAGGGCCGTCTGGTAGTGCTCGCGGGCCTCGCCGAGCATGCCGAGCTCCCAGAGCGCCTTGGCGAGGCGATTCTCGGCTTCCGCGTCCGGCCCGAGCTCGAGCAGCTTGCGGTTCGTGTCGGCGGCCTCGGTCCAGTCGGCGGCCGATGCCTGGGTGATGGCCTGCTCGGCCAGCTGGCGCTTCTGACGAGTCAGGTTGACCGGGCTCTGGGCGTTGGTCTCGACGTCGGGGGGGAAGGTCACAGGCGGGTCGTCCTTTCGGGCGCGTGGGTCCGGGGCGGCTCCGGTTCGTCGCGGCGCGGTCGTCGTGGGATGGTCGGCGGATCGGGGCGCGCGACGGTCGACGGGTCACTGCGCGGCCTTGCTTTCTAGCACCGGTGAGCCGCCGCGTCAAACGCGGCGCCCCCGGCGGCGTGTCGGTACGACACCGCTGCCGTACCCTGCCGGTGCGTCCCCTGCAACATCCACGGTCCCACCACGGTCATCCCACATGCGCGTTCGGAGTCGCTGACCTTGCCCCCCCGACGGGCCCTGCTGGCCCTGGCGCTGCTTGCCGTACCCGTCCTTGGTTACGGGGGCGCGAGCGCGGTCGTGTGGGACACGCTCACCGCGGTGCCGGACGACTGCTCGCGCAAGTGGGGCGCCAACACGCCGGAGGCGTTCGAGGCCCCCGACACCTACGGGCTCGATACCACGCGGTGGGCGATGCCCGCGCCCGAGGAGGTCTCGCTGCCCAGCCGCGACCCGGAGATCGATATCGCCGGCTGGTGGCTGCCGGCGGCGGCCGGCGCGAACGACGGACCGGCTCCGGCCGTGATCGTCGTCCACGGGTTCACGGCCTGTCGGCACGACCACGCCGTGCTGCTCCCGGCCGGGATGCTGCACCGCGCGGGGTTCTCCGTCCTGCTCATGGACCTGCGCGACCACGGGGATTCCACGAGGGAGGACGGCCGCTTCGCGGGCGGCACGGACGAATACCGGGACGTCCTGGGTGCGTGGGACTGGCTCCGCGCCGAACAGGGCCTCGAGCCGTCGTCCATCGGCCTCCTGGGCATCTCGCTCGGTGCGGCCACGGTCTTGCTCGCGGCCGGCGAGGAGCCGGGCGTGGCCGCCGTCTGGGAGGACTCGAGCTACGCGGAGCTCGGCACCGCGATCGACGCAGAGCTGCGTCGCGAGGGATACCCGACCTTCCTCGCGCCGGGCGGCGTCCTCGTGGCTCGCGTGGTCTCCGGCGACGATCTGGTCTCCTACAGCCCGATCGACGCCGTCGGGAGACTGGATGGTCGGCCGCTGTTCATCACCCACGGCACGAAAGACACGCGCTTGAGCGTCGAGTACGGCCATCGGCTCGAAGCGGCAGCGCGGACCGAGGGCGGAACCGTCGGGACATGGTTCGTGGACGGCGCCGAGCACACGGAGGCGATGGTCATCGACCCAAGCGGCTACGAGCGACGGCTGACCGAATTCTTCGGGGAGTCGCTCGTCAGGCCCTGACCATGAGGTTCACGGCGATGACGGCGAGGCCGAGCGCCGCCAGCAGCCCGATCTGCCAGAGCCAGCGCGGGTCGCGGCGATGGGCCGGCCCCGCGCCGTGGAAGGCGTCCCACAGGTAGAACGTGAGCGTCAGGAGGGCTGGGCCAAGGAGGCGGGGGATCTCCATGAACCGCACGGCGGCGGCGCCGATGGCGATGGCCGCCGCGTACGTACCGGCGGACACCAGTGCGTCCCGAGCGTTCGACACGCGAAGCGCCGCCGCCCGATAGCCGAGGAGGAACGCGACTAGCGCGTCGCCGACCACGAGGACCAGGAGATCCGTCCGGGGTAGCGGGACGCTCTGGCTCCCGGCGGCGCCCGGCTGGACGAGGCCACCCGGGACCGTGGCGGCCACGCCGACGAAGCCCATGAACGCGACGACGAGCGTCGTCACGAGCACGGCGGTGCGCCCCTCGTCATCGAGCCCGTCGTCGGCGCTCAGGATCCGCGATTCGAGCGCCAGACAGCGATCGACGATGAGTCCCGTGATCAACAGGGCCGGGGCCAGCCCCAGGCCGAAGGGCACGAGCCGGATGGCCCCGACACAGGCGACCGCCGCGACCGCCGGCAGGATCAGCGACTCGACGGGAACGCCGGTTCCCGCCCCTTCGAACCGTGCCCGCTCATCACCCAGGGTCTGCAGCGTGCCGATGAGGATGGCGCCCAGCAGGAAGATGGCGACGATCCAGGTCCCGGGCGGTTCGATCAGGCGTGACAATCCGACCACCGTGACCGCGACGACCGCGAGGTCACGCCGGCCGAGCTGGTCGTCGCGGCGGGCCGCGAATGATCGACCGCGGCTCACACGCGCCCAGGCTTTCCCGCGACCCAGGCCAGCAGGTCGGCCCGCGACCGCGTGTTCAACACGTGTCCGGGCTCCACCCAGGCGCGGCGCGCCTGGGTGATTCCCCAACGCAGGTGATCGAATTCGGCCGTCTTGTGCGCATCGGAGTCGATCGAGAGGGTGCACCCGACCTCGACCGCGCGCCGCGCGCGCTCGACGGCGAGATCCAGCCGGTGGGGCGAACCGTTCATCTCGAGGACCGTCCCGGTCCTGGCGGCTTCCGCGTAGACGGTGTCCCAATCGAGGTCAAGGTCGTCGCGCGTCCCGATCATCCGGCCGGACGGGTGCGCGATGACGTCGACGTGCGGGCTGCGGATGCCGTTGAGCGACCGTCGGGTCAGGTCGTCACGGGATTGGCGGCGCGACACGTGGACGGATGCGACGACGAGGTCGAAGCGCGCGAGCAGGTCGTCGGGGTAGTCGAGCGCGCCGTCGGCACGGATCTCGAGCTCGCAGCCATGGAGCAGGCGGAAGCCCTCGGGAGGCGTCTCGGGTGGTGCGGTCCCCGCTGCCTCCTCGGCCGCATAGCGTGCGTTCAGCTCCGCGATGATCCCGCGCTGCTGCTCGACGCGATCCGGGGCCAGGCCACGCGCGATCGCCAGCGACTGCGAGTGGTCGGTCAGGACCTGGTAGGCGTGGCCCCGGCGGCGCGCGGTCTCGGCCATGATCTCGATCGAGTGTGTCCCGTCGGACCAGTCCGAGTGGCTGTGCAGGTCGCCGCGCAGGTCACCGAGCTCGATCAGGCGCGGCAGGGTCCCGGCGAGGGCGGCTTCGATCTCGCCGCGATCCTCGCGCAGCTCCGGCTCGATGAACGGCAGGCCGAGAAACGCGTACGCCTCGAGCTCGGTGGCGAACGTCCGAAGCTCCGCGTCCGCCCCGGTCAGCGGCTCGCCATCCTCGCCGATTCGCTGGAACCCCTTCTCGGACAGGCTCCAGCCCAGGTCGCGCGCCCGCTCGCGCAACCGCACGTTGTGCTCCTTCGAACCCGTGAAATGGATGCGGTACGTGCCGGCGGTGCCCGGCGGCATGACCATCAGGTCGGCCTGCGGGCCACGGAGCAGGCGGACGGCCGCCTTGTAGCCACCCTTGTTCACGACATGGTCCACGGCGCCCAGGGTGGTGAAGCGCTCGATCAGGGCGGGCCCGTCGTCCGTCTCGGCGAGGAGGTCGAGATCGCCGATGCTCTCGCGCCGGCGGCGGAAGGAACCAGCGGGCTCGATCGAGCGCACCCCTGGCGTGTCGGTCAGTGCCTCGACGAGGCCGATGAGCGTCGCCTCCGCCCGATGGAGGAGCATCCGCTTGGGGGCGGACTCCAGGCGGGCGATGCCCTCCAGGATGAGCTGCTCGGTCTTGGCCGACAGGCCGCGCAGTGTCTGCAGCGTGCCGGCCTCCGCGGCCCGGCGCAGGTCGTCCATGGTCTCGATCCCGAGCTCCGTGTAGACCTGGCGGACGCTCTTGGGACCGAGGCCCGGGATGCGCAGCAACTCGACGAGGCTTGGCGGCACCTCCGCGCAGAGGCGGTCGTAGAACGCCATCCGCCCGGTCGTCGCGAGCTCCTTGATCTTGTCGCCGATCGCGGCGCCGACACCCGCGACCTTGGGCGCCGCACCGGCGCGGTACGCCGCGACGAGGTCGACCGGGCTGCGGCCGATGGCGTCGGCGGCGCGATGGTAGGCCACGGTCTTGAAGACCAGCTCGCCCTTGACCTCGAGCATGTCGCCGATGTCGTGGAAGATCCTCGCGAGGTCCCCGTTCGTGAGCTCGCGCGGCGCGTCGTCCTCGTCGGCCGGATCGTGCCCATCGTCGTCGAGGTCGGGGTCCGGCTGGATGCTCGGGTCGTCGGTCACTCGGAGGATGGTAGTCGGTCGGGCGACGACGACGCGGGTGGGAGCCGGTCGGGCCGGCGTGCCTCGGTCAGGCCGCGACGACGCGGTCCCGCCCCGCCCGCTTCGCGCGGTACAACGCCCGATCGGCCGTCTCGATGACCTCGTCGATGGGCTCCTCCGGCCCGTCGGCCACCGCCACGCCGACCGACACGCTGACGCCGCGCACCCCCAGCCGTCCCAGGTCGAGTGCACTGACGGCGGCACGGATCCGCTCGCCGACCTCGAACGCGACGCCTGGGTCCGGGTTGCGCAGCAGGACCACGAACTCCTCCCCGCCGAAGCGCGCCGGGACGTCGTCCTCGCGCACCGCGGACACGATCGCGCCCGCCACGGCCCGCAGGACCTCGTCACCGGTCGCGTGGCCGTGCGTGTCGTTCAGCTTCTTGAACCTGTCGATGTCGACCATGAGGATGCCGACCGCGTCGCCTGCACGCCGCCGCTGGGCCAGCAGCGAGACGAACTCCTGGAAGTAGCGCCGGTTGGGCAGACCCGTCAGCGCGTCGGTCGACGCCTGTGCCTCCGCTGCGCGATGGGAGTAGACGCGCGCGAGCGCGGCGGACGCCTCCATCGCCGCGCCCGCGAGGAGGCCCCTGGTGGTCTCCGTCCACGGACCACCGACGCGCCGGGACAGGACGATGGCGCCGACCACGCCGTCCGCAGCCGTCAGCGGGGCGGCCAGCGCGTGGGGCAGGCCGTACACGTCGCGAACGCGTCGGGCGATCCGGTCGGCCACCTCGGCGGGTCGCGGCGGGCGAGCGCCGTCGACTGGGTCGTCGAGATCGCCGGCCGGCAGGAGGGTCGTGTGGTTGGGGACGCCGGGATGCGAGCTGACGAGCCGCGCCTCCAGCAGTGCCGTGTCGCGGCGACGCCGGACGACCACGATGTGGTCGGCCTGGGTCACCTCGCCGAGCTCCTCGACGATGGCGTCCACGATGGCATCGGGTGAGACGGAGCGCGACAGCCCCGACAGGATCCGGGCGAACGATTCGGCCTCGGACCGGCTGCGCCCGTCGAGCGCCGCGACGGCCGACGCGTGCATCAGCGCGCCGACCCCAGCCACGACGACTGCGACCATCAGGAACAGGTCGATCGGGTCCGCGTCCCCGCCGACGACGCGCGCGACCACGACGAGGACGATCAGGAGGAAGGCGCCGGAGAAGAGCCACCACGACCGGCGGATACCTCGATCCGACGGGTCGTGGGGGCGAGCGGGTCGCTGGTTCGGTTGGGTCACCTCGGGAATAGAGGATGGCGGTCCGGGGGCTTCGCGTCCACTACCTCGACCCCCTACCGATGGCGAAAGACCGGGGGTACTTCCGTCCTACGCCGCGGCACCCTCGCCCGCAGCAGCGGCGTCGTGGCCCCCGCCGCGCTTCACCTCGTACAGCGCCGCATCGGCCGCGGCGATCAGCTCGGTCCCCGTGCGCCCGTCACCCGGGAAGGTCGCGACGCCGATCGACGCCGCGATGGGGACAGGCCCGCGCTGCTCGCCGACGAACGGTTGCTCGCGGAACGCATCCAGGATGCGCTCGGCGGCGCGGCGGGCCTCACCCGCGTCGGTGTCGGGCAGGATCAGCGCGAATTCGTCGCCACCGTAACGGGCCGGGATGTCGGACAGCCGCAGCGTGCCCCGGATCACCTCTGCCGCCCAGGTCAGGACACGGTCCCCGAACAGGTGACCGAAGGTGTCGTTGACGAGCTTGAAGTCGTCGAGATCCAGCATCAGCACGCTCAGCGGCCGGCGGCCCCGCTGCGAGCGGACGACCTCCTCGCCCATCCGCTCGTGCAAGAAGCGGTGGTTGTAGAACCCGGTGAGGGGGTCCCGGTCGGCGAGCTTGCGCGCATCCTCGTACAGGCGTGCGTTCTCGAGCGCGATGGCCGCCTCGTTGGCCATCGTGCGGGCAAGCTCGAGACGCTGGGCGTCCCAACGCACCTCGGTCTTCGAGAACATCTCGACGATCCCGATCGATTGGCCCTTGGCGACCAGCGGGAGCATCGCGAGGACGCGGTTCCCGTCGCGGACGAGCAGCTCGACCTCGGCGGCGTCCGCGGCAGGGTCGTGCGCATCGATGATGACGGTCTCCTGGCGCTCGAGGACGCGCAACGTCTCGGGGAAGCCGGAGACCGCGAAGTACGGCTCCATCTCGTCGAGCCGGAGCGGCGGGTGATAGCCGAGCGACTCGACCCGTCCGGCGGGACGGTCCCAATAGCTGATGGCGCATTCATCGACGCCCATCGCGCGGACCAGGTGGCCGGCCATGAGGTTCGCGACCTGGCGCGGATCGAGGCTCCCGGACAGCTCGCTGCTCATGTCGAGGAGGCGTCGCAACTCGCGCGCCAGCTCCTGGCTGCGCGTCAGGAGTCGTGCCGTCTCGACGGCCGTGGCCGCGTGGTCGGCGAGGATCGTGAGCAAGCGGAGATCGTCGGCATCGAAGCCGTCGCACCCGAGCTTCGAGAGGGTGATGACCCCGACGGTCACGCCGTCGTAGCGCATCGGCACGACGAGCATCGACTCGTCGACGTCGTCCGTGCCGACGATCGTCTGGCCACGGGGGTCCTGATTCGCGTCGTTGATCAGCAACGGTTCCCCATGCTGCGCGACCCAGCCGGTGAAGCCTTCGCCGACACGGCAGCGCAGCAGGTCCAGGTCGACGTCGTCGTACGCGCCGACGCGGCCTTCGAAGGCGATCGGCACGACCTGGTCGGGCGGTTCGACGAGGTAGACGCGGGCGTTGTGGTAGTCGATGATCCTGCGGGTCTCCTCGACGACGGTACGTCCGACGGCCTCGACCGACGCGGCGCGATTCAGACGACCCGATGCCGCCCCCAGCACGACCAGCTGCGCCGCCCGCGCCTCGGTCTGCTCGAAGAGCTCGGCGTTGCTCAGCGCGATGCCCGCGTGGGTCGCCAGCGTGGTCAGGAATGCGATGTCGCCGTCGGTCCAATCGCGCGGCTCGCGCGTCACGGCCGAGAGTGCCCCGATGACCCGGTCGTGGTGGATCAGGGGGGCGATCAGGTCACCGGCGAACTCGACGAGGCCCTCGTACCGCTCGACGCCCTGCCGCGGGTCGCTGCGAGTGTCCGTCCAGGCCGCCACCTGCCCGGTCTGCAGGACCTCGCCCACCCAGCCTTCGCCCATCCCGAACGCCGGAAGCGCCCGAGCGACCTTGTCCGGCAGACCGGCCCAGGCCGCGATCACCAGCCGGTCGTCCTCGACGACCCGGAGCGTGACGTAGTCGACGCGCAGGGCGCGCCGGGTCTCGTCCACGATCGTGCGCAAGAGCTCGTGACGGTCGTGGAATGCCGCAAGCCGTTCCGCGATGTTGAGGACGGTATCGAGCCGCTCGGCAAGCTCAGCCTCGAGCGTGTCGTTCCCCCCGTCGGCGCCGTTCGTCCCGGAGCCTCCGAGGAGACGCCGGTAGAGCGACATGCGGGGCAGCTCGGCGTTGGCCGGCTGTTTCGCCTTGGACGCCGCGCGGTTCGTTCTGGAGCGCGCACTCATTTGACCGCATCGTCCCATCCACCGGCGGTCCTGCCGCCACGCCATCGGTACCACCGGGAGGAGGACGGAAGTACCGCCGCTCCAGCACCTTCATCGGTGAGTCACCGTGACCCTTGGGCCGCCCTACCATGGCGACCCATGAGGATCGCCATCATGGGGACGCGCGGGGTGCCTGCCGCCTACGGCGGCTTCGAGACGTTCGCCGAGCAGCTGGGAGCCCGGCTCGTCGAGCGGGGCCACAGCGTCACCGTCTACGGGCGATCCCACACGGTGCCAGCGGGCCTGCGCGAGCACCGAGGGATGCGCCTGCGGGTGCTGCCGACGATCCGCCACAAGTACCTGGACACGGTCGTCCACACCGGCCTGTCGGTCCTCGACGGGCTCGCTCGCCGCTTCGACGTCGTCCTCATCTGCAACAACGCCAACGCTCCGTGGGCGCTCGTCCCGCGGCTCGGCGGCGCCAAGGTCGCGCTCAATGTCGATGGGCTCGAGTGGCAACGGGGGAAATGGAACCGGCTCGGACGCTGGTACTACCAGGCCTGCGCGTGGCTCGCGCCGAAGCTCCCGATCACGCTGGTCTCCGATGCCCGGGTGATCGCGCGCTGGTATCAGGAGCGCTACGGCAAGGCGACCGTCTACATCCCGTACGGTTCCGACGCGCGGCGGATGCCGCCCGGCGCGACGCTCGCGAATTACGGCCTGGACGCCGGGCGGTACCTCCTCTACGTAAGCCGGCTGGAGCCGGAGAACAACGCCGACATCGTCATCGAGGGGTACCGCCGGGCAGGCGGTCTGGCCGAGCTGGGTGCGACGCTCGTGATCGTCGGGGACGCCCCCTATGCGACGACCTACAAAGCGGGGCTCGAGGCCGCGGTCGCGGCGACCCCGGGCGTCATCCTGACGGGCTATGTCTTCGGCGATGGGTACGCGGAACTGCAATCCAACGCGCTGGCCTACATCCAGGCGACCGAGGTCGGCGGGACGCATCCCGCGCTGGTCGAGGCGATGGGTCGCGGCGCGGCCATCGTCGCCAACGACGTGCCTGAGCACCGCGAGGTCCTGGGCGACACGGGCCGGTACTACGCCCGCAACGACCCGGCTGCCCTGGCGACGGAGCTGCGCACCGTGGCATCCGACCCGGTCCTGCGCGACGCGCTCGGCAACGCGGCCGCCCGTCGCGCGGCCGCGGCCTTCTCCTGGGATCACGTGACCGACGAGTACGAGTCCCTATTCGGCCGGCTCGTCCGTCGCCACGAGCCCGCCCGTTGATGCACCCCCGCCTGGTCCGAGCCCAGCCGCGACCGGTGGGGTGCGGCCCGCGAGGCCACGGTGGGATGCCATAGAATGCCGCCCACCGGGTCCACGACGTCCTAGCTCGGAGCCATCTTGACCACGGTCATCCTCGCCGCCGGGCTGGCCATGATCGTCGTGCTTGCGACGGCCATCACGAGGCCCTCCCTGCGGATGCCGGCCATCGCCTTCGGGCTCCTGGCGATTCCCGGCAACGTCGACGACCTCCTGCCGCAGCTCGCGCTCGATCCCCACGCGATCCGCGATGCCATGGCCCCGGTCGTCACGTCGATCGACCTCCTCATCCTGTGGGCGCTGCTGCTGACCGTGCGGGAGTCCCCGGTCCTCGGGCCGACCGGGCGGCGGCTCCTGGTCGTGGCGGTCATCGCGGCCGTGGCCGCATCCCTGGCCGTCGCGTTCGCGGCCGCGAACGGCGTGCCCGCCGGAGCCGTGGTTCGCGGCCTCATCTTGTGGTGGCGCATCGTGGCGCTCGTCTACATGGCGTTCGCACTGCGTGTCCAGCTGGGCGATGGCCGCCTGATCGGATTGGCGATCGTCGCCGGCGGCGTCGTGCTGTTGGGAAACGGCGTCTACACGACCGTGACGGACGACCTGGACCGGTTCACGGCGAAGACATTCGGTCGGAATGGGCTCGCCGTCGCCCTCACCGTCGTCACCGTCGTCGGAACCGGGGTCGCGGCGGATCTCTGGTCCCGAGCCGTGGGCACCCCCCACCGGTTGCTCGCGATCGGCGCCGCGACCGTCGCCGCGCTCAGCCTCTTCGGGATGTCCGCCACCGGGACCCGGATCGCCTTCATGACACTCCTGCTGGCGGGTGTCGCCGCCCTCGTCCTGTACCCCGGCCGGATCGGACGCCACGCCATCCCGCGCATCGCGCTGACGTTCGGTGTCGCGGTGGCGGTACTCGCGGGGTCGGTCTTCCTGACCACCGCCGGCGGACGCACGCTGAGCGTGGTCACCGACCTCGACACGACCGTCGACGTCGTCACCGACCCGGGCGGGACGCCGACCGAGACCGAGATCCGGTCACGCGGCGAATTCTGGGATCTCGCCGTGCGGATGGCCCTGGCCAACCCGCTGACGGGCGTCGGCCCGTTCCAATGGAACGTGGTGCGCTACGTCATGGATCCGACCGGGCCGGTCGTGGTGGCCGACGCCCATCAGTCGTACCTGCAGGTCGCGGCCGAATATGGGATCCCGAGCCTGGTGCTCTACGTGCTCCTGCTCGCGACCATTGCCGCGGCGGTCGTCCCGTCGCTCCGCAGCGTCCGGGATCGCGAACGGCTGGGCTGGGCCGGCATCGGGATCGTCGTGGGGAGCGTGATCATCCCGATCGCCGCGATGACCAACGCCCACGTCATCAGCCCGCGCAACGGCCCCCTCGAGTGGCTCCTCCTCGCCTCGGCCGCGGCCATCTGCGTCGCCGTCCGGGAGCGAGCCGCGGTGTCCGCTCCAGAGCTGCGATGACCGATGCCGGCCCGCCTGCGGCCGCCGTCGTATGCTTCGCGCGAATGACTCGAAGGAACCGTGTGGTCAGCGTCGAAGACCGGACCGGACCGTCTCATCGACGCCGTGCGACCGACGACCGCTCCCCGCGATGATCAGAGTTCTCGTCCTCGTCGCCCTGGTGATGTCCGCCTGTAGCGGCCCCGCGACCCCGAATGGCAGTGCCGGGGCCGGCAGTCCAGCGCCGGCGATCTCGTCGAACGGCGCCCTCGGGCTGGAACTCGTGGCCGAGGGCATCGATCGGCCGACCGCCATGGCGGATGCGGGCGACAAGGGCCTCTACGTCACCGAGTTGACCGGTCGGGTCCGCGTGATCGCCGACGGTCGACTCCAGGATCAGCCGCTGATCGACCTGCGTGACCGCGTAAAGGCGCATGCCGAGCGGGGCCTGCTCGGGATCGCCGTCCACCCGGACTACGCCACGAACGAGCGGATGTTCCTGGTCTACAGCAACCTCTCCGGCCACACCGAGCTGCACGAGTACGGTCCGGACGGGGACGAGCTGCTATTGACGATCCCGCAGACGATCGACTTCCACAAGTCGGGCAACCTCGCGTTCGGCCCCGACGGGTACCTGTACATGAGCGTCGGCGATGACGGCCGTGGAAAGACGCAGCGATTGCCCCCCGAGATCTATGGGTCGATCATCCGACTCGACGTCGATGCGCCCGACAAGCCGTACGCGATCCCGGCCGACAACCCGTTCGTCGATGGCGGAGGCGACGCGGAAGTCTGGGACTACGGCCTGCGGAACGCGTGGCGCTTCAGCTTCGATTCCAAGACCGGGGATCTCTGGATCGGGGACGTCGGGTCCGCGAACAACGAGGAGATCAACCGCCACCCCGCGGGGACGCCCGGCGGCATCGACTTCGGCTGGGCCGCGACCGCAGGATCCGGCTGCCGGGAGGCCGGATGCGACAAGAGCGGTATCACGTGGCCGATCGTGGAGTACGACCATGAGGATGGGACGTGCGGCGTGATCGGGGGCTACGTGATGCGCGGAAGCAGCGCCATGGATGGGCACTACGTCTACGCCGACCTCTGTTCCGGGCACATCTGGTCCCTGTCCCCCGACGCGAAGGCGACGCCGGTCGTGGAGATCGACAGCGATCTCCGGATCGCGTCCTTCGGGGCGGACGCCGCGGGCTCGGTCTATGTCCTCGTGCACTGGCAGGACGGCAGGGTCTATCGCTTGGTGGGTTGACGGCGATGGCAGGTCGACCGCGTCGAGCAGCCACGAACGTTCGTCGGCCATGACGTGGTGCCATCGGTGAACGGAGACCGCGCGGACGCATGCGCCGCAGGCGCGCCTCGGTGGGTTGCTGCGATCAGCCGACAGCGCCTTCCTGTCTATCGGGGTCGGGATCTTCCAGGGCGCGCGCCTTCTCGTCAACCTCGTCGCCGCCGGAGTCCTGGGTCCCAGCGGATTCGGCCAGTGGGTCGTGCTCACGCTGATCCTCCAGTACGCCTCCGTCGTGACGTTGGGCATCCCCAATGGCGCCGGACGCGAGGTCCCGGTCCGGCTCGGAGCCGGGCGACCCGATTCGGCGGGGCTCGTCGAGGATGTGTCACTCGGTGGGACGCTCATGGCTGCGCTACTCGGGGCGATCCTCGCGACCGGCGCGACGCTCGTGCTGGCGGGTCCCGACGACCCGGACCGCTACGCGATCGCGTCGTTGATGGGCCTGGCCGTCGCGACCCAGCAGCTCTACCTGCTGAGCCAGGTGCTGTTTCGGTCGCGCTTCGCGTTTCGCGCCGTTGCCGCGCAGATGATCCTCACGGGTGTCGTGGTACTCGTGTCGGGTCTTGGGCTGCTCCGCTTCGGGATCGTCGGGCTGATCGCCTCCGTGGTCCTCGCGAACGTCGTCGCCCTCGTGGCCGCCGCCGCGCTCCTGCCACGTCGCCCGCGGCTACGCTGGGATCGTGCCGAAGTGCGTCGACTGATCGACGTCGGCCTCCCGATCATGCTCGCGGGATTCGCGTTCATCGTGCTCACGACGGCGGACCGCTGGCTGGTGCTCGCCTTCCTCGGCCGTGAGGCGTTGGGGGTGTACGGGCTGGTCGGCATGGTGGTCAGCGGGCTGCTCCTCATCGCGTCGGTGGCCGGACAGCAGTACTTCCCGCGCCTGGCATTCGCGTACGGTGCCGGGAGCGGTGGGGCGGAACTCGCGTCCATCGCGCGGTCGCAGGGTCGCACCACGGCCGTCGCGATCGCGCTGATCTCCGTGCCCACGGTCGCCGGAGCATGGCTCGCGGTCACGTCCTTCCTGCCCGCCTACACGGACGCGCTGCTTCCCCTGACCGTGGTCGCCGTGGGGATCGTGGCGTACGCGGCCTCGTCGGGGTTCGCGAACCTCCTGAATGCCGTCGGTCACCACCGCGCCTACCTGACCCTGCTGGTGCTCGCCGTCGTGGGCGACCTGGTGCTGGTCGCCGCGGTGCTGGCGATCGGCGCCGGTCTGCTCGGCGTCGCGATCGCCACGACGCTCACCCTCACGGTGTATGCCTACGCGCTGCGACGCCGCGCGATCGCCATCGCCGGGTCGATCACCGCCCAGGACCGACGGGACGATGACGGGGCTCACCTGGCTGCCGTGTCGGCATGACGGGCGATGATCTGACTGCTGGATCGGGCGCCCGGGACGCGGCCGAGATCGACGCGGCCGCGTTCGAGGCGGTCGAGACCTGGTCGAAATCGTGGTTCCTCGATGGAGAGACGGACCTGCTCGGGTTCGATGGCCTGCCGGTCGGGTGGGCCCTGCATCTCGAGATCTTCGAGGCCGTGCTGGGTGCCGTGCTGCCGGCGCTTGGCCGGCCACGAACGGGTCGTGGGCCAGACCGCCTTTCGTCGCCTGAAGCTGATGGGCCTGGACCGCGCGGTACGAGCCTGGGCGCTGCGCGCCATGCGCGGGCGGAGCGAGGTCCCCGCGGCCGAGGTCGCGTTCGTCTCGGAGCTGGCCACACCTTCAGCGCTCGATGGGCTGCTGGCCATCGCGGCCGCGCTTCCCCGGCCCGCCGTGGTCGCGGCGGCTGCCGACCCGCGCGCGCTCCGGGCATGGCGACGTGCCGGCCACCGAGCCGTCCCGCTGCTCCTCGGGCTCGCCGCGGAGCGCACGGCGATGACGGCGGCTCGAACGGCGCTCCGGGATCGTTGGGCGGCCGCCGCATCCGTGCGCGCCCCGCTGGTCGTCCGGGACCGCGACGTCACGGACGTCGCGCTCGGCGCCGCACGACCCATCGTCCAGCGGTCGGGTCCGTGGCTGGCGATCGAGGCATCCAGCATCGTCCGTACCCTCGAGGCAGCGGCTCCGCGCACCGTGGTCCTCGCCTCGGATCAACACCGGGTCGGCCGCCTCGTCTGCCACGTGGCACGCGGGGCAGGGATCAGGTCGGTGGTCCTCCAGCACGGCCTCCCCCAGTCGACCCTGGGGTATGTCCCGGTCGTGGCTGACCACGTCTTGGCCTGGAGCGACCACGCGGTCGACTGGTTCATCGGGCACGGGGAGCGACGCGAGCGGTTCACCGTGTCCGGCAACCCTCGCCTGGACGCGTCGCTCGGCCGCGACCACGTCGCCGGACACGGCGTCGCCCCCGCCCGGGAACCGCGCGAGGGAGCACCCCGCTTCCTGGCTGCCCTGAGCGTGGCGCCGGCAGAGGTGAACCTCGGCGTCCTGGAGGCGGTCCTGGGAGCGCTGGCGGCGAGCCCAGGGGCGACGCTCGTGGTGAAGCTGCACCCGGGCGGGAGCGACTGGGGGCCGCTGCGCGAACGGCTGCGCGCCGACGACGTTCCGCGCAAGCGCGTCCGCCTGGCCGAGCGCGAGGACATCTTCGGGCTCATCGAGTGGGCCGACGTCGTCGTCGTCCATCGATCCACCGTCGCGGTCGAGTCGCTTGCCTCCGGGCGTCCCGTCGTCGTAGTCTCGGCGGGGACGCCCTCGATCGGGGATGCCGAATTACGGGAGCTTGACCTGCCACACGTGCGAACGGGGACCGAGCTCGCCGAGATGGCCCGAGCGCTCGGAACACGCGGGGAAGCCGATCGCTACTGGGCTGAACGACGCTCGAAGCTGGAGCGCATCCTGGGTCCCCTCGATGGCCGGGCGGCGGAACGCGCCGCATCGCTGGTCCTCCCGGGTCCGAGCCGGTGATGAGGCATCCGCGGCCGATCCACATCCTCCGGTCGACATGATCAGGCGCCACGCGACCGCGCTCCGCCTGCTCCTGATGGGGGCCGACGCGCTGAGCGCGTTCGGTCTCTTCGTGGCCACATCGATGCTCCGCTTCGGCGACGCGTGGCTCGTCACGTGGCGCTCGGCCGGGATCGACGCCCTGGCCGCGGCGGCTGTCTATGCGGTCACGTGGGTCACCCTCCTGTGGATCCTCGGTCTGTACCGGCTGCGCGCCAGGTGGACCGCGCGGATCGAGGTCCAGGACGTCGGCCGGGCCGCGGTCCTGCTCGGGCTGATCACGTTCTCGGCTTTGTTCGCATTCAAGCTCCCCGACGTCAGCCGGTTGTTCCTGCTCTCGCTGTTCGTCGGCCAGGTCGTGCTGACGGTCGTCTCTCGCGGGATGGTCCGCGCGCTGCTGCACGCCCTGCGGGACCGCGGCCACAACCTGCGCTACATGCTCGTGGTCGGCACGGGCAAGGACGCCCGACGGTTCGCCGACCGGGTGGAGCGCCACCGGGAGCTCGGCCTCCGCGTCATCGGCCATCTCGCGGTCCACGGCTCCCCGCGGGTCGCCGGCAAGCGACCGGTGCTGGGCTCCATGGACGACATCGAGACGGTGCTGCACGACCGGATCGTGGATGAGGTCGCCGTGTGCCTGCCCGCCGAGGACCTGCACTGGGTCGAGCCCGTGGCCCGCCTGTGCGAAGAGGTCGGAAAGATCGTCCGCATCCCCCTCGACGACGTCCCCGTCAGCCTGCCGGGTGGTCGTGTCGAGGACTTCGACGGTGGCAAGGTGCTGTCCCTCGTCTACGGCCCCGATCGCGCCGTGGGCCTGGTCGCGAAGCGCCTCATCGACGTGGCCCTGGCAGCCGTGGCGATGATCCTGCTGCTGCCGGTCTTCGCGATCGTCGGGCTGCTGATCTACCTGTCCGACGGCCGGCCCGTGATCTTCCGGCAGACCCGCGTCGGCCTGCACGGCCGTCCCTTCGAGGTCGTGAAGTTCCGCACGATGGTGCGTGACGCCGAGGCGCTCATCGAGGAGCTCGAAGACCAGAACGAGATCAAGGGCCACGCGTTCAAGATCACCGACGACCCACGCCTGACGCGGATCGGTCGAATCCTGCGGGCGACCAGCCTGGACGAGCTGCCGCAGGTGTGGAATGTCCTGCTCGGCCAGATGAGCCTCGTGGGACCGCGACCGCCGCTGCCGCGCGAGGTCGCGGGCTACGACCTGTGGCACCGACGACGGCTGTCGATGAAGCCCGGGATCACGGGGCTCTGGCAGGTCGCGGCCCGCCGCGACGACGACTTCGACCGCTGGGTCGCGCTCGACCTCGCCTATATCGATCGCTGGTCGATCTGGCTGGACGTCAAGATCATCGCCAAGACGATCCCGGCGATGCTGCAAGGGCGCTGAAGCGACCGTCCCGCTGGAAACCCCTGCCGAGGGCCCGCGAACCGGCCCGTCCATCGACGCTGGGACGCACCGCGGGCGGACCCGGGGCAGGGCTGATAGGCTCGGGCGCATGACGCAGGAACCGCGCCGGATCGTCGTCGTCGGAGGGGGCTATGTCGGCCTGGTCACCGCGGTCGGGTTCGCCAGCCTCGGGCATCGAGTCGAGGTCGTCGAGACCGGCGCGACCCGGCTCGCCGCGCTGCGCGAGGGGCGATCGCCGGTGTACGAGGCCGGTCTTCCCGAGGCCCTGGCGACGGCCCTGGACAGCGGCCGCTTGACCGTCGCAGACCGGCCCGGCCTCGAGGCCGACATCGTCATGGTGTGCGTGGGCACGCCCATCGGGCCCAACGGGCGCAGCGACCTCAGCCAGCTCGAATCGGCCCTGCACGGCCTCGCGCCGATCATGGCACGTGGCACTCCGCTCGTCGTTCGCAGCACCTTGCCACCCGGCTCGACCCAGCTCGTCGCTGACTGGACCGGGCTCCCGACGAGCCGGATCCTGACGAACCCGGAATTCCTCCGCCAGGGGACGGCGATGGCGGACTTCCTGCGTCCGACACGGATCGTGATCGGACACTTTCCCGACGCGGATCCGGCGGCGATCGACCTCGTCGCCTCCCTGTTCGAGTCGTTCCCGGCGCCGGTGCTCATCGTGGATGTCGCGGCGGCCGAGTTGATCAAGAACGGGGCCAATGCGTTCCTCGCGCTCAAGCTGTCCTTCGCGAACGAGTTGGCGGGACTGGCCGAGGAGTACGGCACGGACATCGACGACGTGATCGCCGGGATCGCTCTGGATCCGCGGATCGGCGGGGACTACATGCGGCCCGGACTGGGGTTCGGCGGCGAGCTGCCTGCCCAAGGAGCTGCGGGCGCTGGCCGTCGCCGGCATCGACCACGACCTCCCGATGCATGTCACGAGGGCGGCATCGGACGCGAACGCCGCTCAGCAGCGGCGGTTCGCCGACCGCATCGACGCTTCGGTCGGCGGCGTGCACGGACGAACCCTGGCGATACTCGGCCTCGCGTTCAAGGGAGGCACCGACGACGTCCGCGACTCGCCCGCCCTGGCGGTGGCCCGCGACCTGCTCTCGCGGGGGGCGCACGTCCGCGGCTTCGACCCAGCCGCATCCGCCAACGCGGCCCGCGAGCTGCCGGATCTCCAGATCGCGGCCAGTGCCGAGCTCGCGCTCGACGGCGCCGACGGGGCGATCATCGCGACCGACTGGCCCGTCTTTCGCTCGATCGACTGGGCGGCCGCTCGCGATCGCCTCCGCAGCCCCCTGGTCATCGACGGTCGGCGTCTGCTCGATCCCGATGCGATGCGGGCGCTCGGGTACACCTACGTGGTGGTCGGAACGCAGCGACCCGCCGACGGAGCGCGTGACGAGCGGGAGCCGCTGCCAGCGGGCGTCGACGTCAGCGTGGGCGGCGCCCTCGACGACGGACCGACGTCACCCCCGGGCCGTTAGACCCGAGGATCAGCGAGTCGCGGCGTACCGGCTGTCGTCCCCGAAGAGCTCGATCGACAAGTCCGCGAGGACGTCCATCTTCAGCCGCAACTCGTAGATCCCGCCGGTCTCACTCGGCGGCGGGACGTCGGCATAGCGGCGTGGTCCCAGGACGACCCGCTTGACACCGGCGGTGTCGATCCGTTGCGCGATGTCGATCATCTCGCCGATGCGCTCGGACGGGAAGTTCGTCCGGATCGTGTCGCCCGCGGCGTCGAGGAGATCCGGGATCTGGGGCAGGTGCTCGGGCTTCGTGAGCTGCTCCCGGAGGGCGAGCAGGACCTCTTGCTGGCGCCGGGCGCGACTGAAGTCGGTGTCCCCGACGCCCTGCCTCGAACGGACGTAGGCGAGCGCCGTCCGTCCGTCCAGGTGGTGCTTGCCGGCGCTCAGCCGGAACCCGCTGGTCCCGTCGAGCCAGTCATAGCGCGGGTCGTTGATGGCTCGCTGGTTGTCGATGTGGACGCCGCCGACCAGATCGATCATCCGGCGGAAGCCGGCCAGGTCGATCGCCGCGTAGTAATGGATCGGGGCGCCCAGGAGGTACCCCATCTGCTTGACGAGCGAGGTCAACGGACCGTCGGGGAACTCGTCGGGATTGCGTCGCGCGTAGCTCATGAAGGAATTGATCTTGCCGCGGTACGTTCGGCCGTCGACGAGGGGGAAGTTCGTGATGTCGCGTGGGAAGCTCACCAAGGCGACGTGGCCATCCGTCGGATCGACGCTGACGATGAGCAGCGTGTCGGTCAGCTCGTTCCTGCGCGTCTCGGCCGCGTCGATCCCGGTGAGCAGGATGTTGATCCGTGCCGATGCGGATTCGGGCGTGGCGACCGGCGATGCCTGGTACTCGGCATCCGGGTCTGCCGTCTCGCCAGCCGCGAGTGACGGCGGCGGGCTCCCGTCGGGGGAGACGTCTGCCACGAAGATCCGGGACGTCGCGTCGTAGAACGCCCACGCGCCGTAGCCCATCGCGCCATGCATGAGCAGGACGCCAAGGGCGAGGACCGAGAACGTGACCAACGTCGGACGGTGCCGCAACGGCCGCTTCACCCCGCCGATGGACATCGCGTCGGCGATCGCGAGCAGCCGCCAGGCGGCGAGCAGGCCGATGAGGATGACCACCGTCAGCGCGGACGACGGGGTCAGGACCAGCGCCGCCAGCTGGCCGAGGCCGCCGAGCGCCTGGGCAAGCAGGATCAGGAAGATACCGACGACGGGCAGGGCGAACAGGGCGGCGGTCCGGGTGCGCCCGGCATACCACTGCCCGAGACCCGGCCAAAGAAAGGACAGGAACCCGGCGGTATAGGGTGAGCGCCCGCGCCGAAACGGGCTGGAGACGGATGGTGTGCTCAAGTCGGCCGGAAGTCTAGCACCGCCGGGCATCACGGCCGTCGCCCGGGACTGCGAGGACTACGGACGCCGGTAGGTCACCTTCGTGCCGGTGGGGACGACCTGGAAGAATGTCCGGCCACGGACGAGCGGGATCTCCTTGCCATCCTTGTCCAGGAGCCGCGTCGGCGCGATGTCGGTCGCCTTCTCCCAGCGGCCCTTGGTGAGCCTGCCCTCGCGGAAGACCCAGGCCGTGCCCTTGCCGACGGAACCAACGACCGGGCGGGCATGACCGGGTTCGACCTTCGTGTCGATCCGATAGCGTTGGAACAGGACCACGACGTTGCGCGTCGTGACCCGCTTGCGGTCCGCCGGGTCGATCTGGGCCCTGCCGTCCACGTCGCGACGATACAGGCCGGTCTTGCGGTCGTAGCGATAGCCGATGATCGCGGTCCGATACGGGATCCTGATCGTCTGCGACGCGGGCCGGTCGGCGACCGGCGTCGGTTCGATGAACGTCCGCACGGGGAGCAGCGTCGCATCCATGGTCTTTGGACCACGAAGGCGCTTGACCTGGGCCCACAGGGCCTTGGTGTTCGTGTAGCCGTTGTGCGGCGCGCGACGGGACTTGATGCGGTGGAAGGCCTTGGCCCCCTTGCCCATCGCATCGACGTTGGTGAACCAGCGCCGGTCGTACTTGCGAAGGTACTGCCGCGATCTCCAGTCCCCGCCGTAGTGGGCGATCGCTGCCCGGACCTCCTCGGCCCAGTGGATGAAGTACAGCCGACCGCTGCGGACGGGACCGATGTCCTTCGCGTCAAGGGACTGGAAGATGAGCAGGTAGCGGCTCTCGAAGCCGTCCGCCGGTGCCTGGTACACGACCGAGGCGGCATTGAAGCCCGATTGTGGTCGGGCCCGGCGGGCATCGTCGATCAGGACGGCGAGCGGCAGGCGCATCGCCTTCGCGGGATCGACAGGCAGCCCATCGAGGGCGCCCACGGGCACCGGTGTGGGCGGTGGCGTTGGCGTCGGGGCGGGTGTACCGGCCGGCGCGGGCGTCGCCGGCGTCGGCGTGGCTGGCGGCTTGGTGACGACGGCGACCGGTGACGGCGACGGGCTCGGCACGGCCGCAGCGGGCGCGCAGGCCGCGACGAACGCGAACGCGAGGAGCAGGACCGCGGGACGCGCGGTGACGAAACGCGAGCGGGATCGACCCATGGCTCGATATTGCGGTCGGCCGACCGCACCTGACATCACCCGTATGTACCAGTCCCCTCTGCCCCCGACGGCCGGCGACTCCGGCCCGCGGCGCTCCAACATCACGAGGCGCCGGCGAAGCCGGCCGGGCGCTACATCATCACGAGGCCGCCGTCGACGGCCAGCACCTGCCCCGTGATGTACCCCGCCTCGTCCGAGGCGAGGAAGGCCACGGCGTTCGCGACCTCGTCGGTCGTCCCGAACCGGCCGAGCGGCGTGCGGGACGTGATCTCCTCCTTGAGCGCGTCGGGGAGGTTCTCGGTGAGTTCCGTGAGGACGAACCCGGGTGCAACGGCGTTGACCGTGATGCCCCGCGACGCCAGCTCGCGGGCCGTTGCCTTGGTCAGTCCGATGAGCCCCGCCTTCGCCGCGCTGTAGTTCGCCTGTCCCGTCTGCCCGGCCTGGCCGGAGACGGACGTGATGTTGATGATGCGGCCCCCACGTGCCTTGAGCATCGGCCGGGTCACGGCCTTCGTCATCCAGAAGGCGCCGAACAGGTTCGTCTCGAGGACGTCGCGCCAGGCCTCGGCGCTCATCCGCATGATGAGGTCGTCGCGGGTGATGCCGGCGTTGTTGACGAGGATGTCGAGCTTGCCGAACGCATCGAGGGCGGCTTTCACGACGCCATCCGCGGCGTCGACATCGGAGACATCCCCTTGGACCGCGAGCGCACGCCGGCCGAGGCCCTGGACCTCGCGCTCCGTCTCGCGCGCTGCGGCCTCGTTGCCCTTGTAACTGAAGGCGACGTCCGCCCCCTGGGTGGCGAGGCGCAGTCCGATGGCCTTGCCGATGCCGCGCGATCCTCCGGTCACGAGCGCCGACTTGCCGCTCAGATCGATCACGCGTGTACCTCCCTGGGTGCGGGATCGGGTTCTCCCGGGACGACGTCGTCGAGCGGCACGTCGACCGAGCCGGGCCGGTCCATGATCGCCGCCAGCGCATCGGGGATCGGGTCGACCGAGTCCCAGTCGACCGGCAACCGGACCTTGACCTCGTCCGGGTCGACCGCGGCGTCTCCGGCGATGCCGCGGGCCGGGTCCGCGGTCCACTGGATCGTCACGGCGCCGCTCGTGAAGCCAGCGCCGAAGGCGACGAGCACGACGTTGTCGCCGACCTGCAGGCGACCCTCGTTCACCGCCTCGGCCAGGGCGATCGGCACCGAGGCGGCCGAGGTGTTGCCGTACTTGTCGAGGTTCACGAACATCCGCTCCATCGGCAGGTCCAGGCCCTTGGCGACCGCCTCGACGATCCGGATATTCGCCTGGTGCGGGATGAACAGCGCGATATCGGACGGATCCAGGCCGGAACGGCGGACGCTTTCCAGGGCGGTCGTGGCCATGGTCTTGGTCGCGAACCGGTAGGTCTCCTTGCCCTCCATCCGGATGTAGTGCTCGCCGCGCGCGATCGTGCCCGCCGATGGCGGCGCCTTGGCCCCGCCCGCCGGCAACCAGATCATGTAGGCGCCCTGTGGATCGGTCGTCATCTCGATGCCGAGACCGCCGCCCCGTTCCTCGCTGGCCGACAGGACCACCGCCCCGGCCCCGTCCCCGAACAGGATGCACGTGCTCCGGTCGGTGTAGTCCAGGAAGCGGGTCAGCAGCTCCGCGCCGATGACGAGCACGTGGCGGGCCATCCCGCTGGTGATGTAGGCCTGGGCCGAGGCATAGGCATAGACGAACCCGGAACAGGCGGCGGCGACGTCCATAGCGGCGGCCTTGGTGTTGCCGATGGCCTCCTTGACGAGCGCCGCGGTCGATGGCATCCAGTAGTCGGGCGTGAGCGTCGCGAGCAGGATGAGGTCGATGTCGTCCGGCTCGAGTCCGGCTGTCCGGATCGCCCGGAGCGACGCGACGGCCGCCATCGACGCGGTGGTCTCGTGGGCGGCGGCGACCCGTCGCTCCCGGATGCCCGTCCGCGCGACGATCCACTCGTCGTTGGTGTCCACCATCCGTTCCAGGTCGTGGTTCGTCAGCACCTGCGACGGGACATAGCGACCCCACCCGGTGACGTGGGCGTAGCGCTGCTGCGGGAGGGGCTCGTTCACAGGGGTTCCACCTCGATGAGTGGCTGCTTCGCCTTGACCAGGGTGCCGCTCTCGGGCACCACCCGGACGACGCGTCCGGCGAGGTCGGACTTGATCTCGTTGAACAGCTTCATCGCCTCGATGAGGCCGATGATCTGCCCGACCGCGACCTCCCCGCCGGCGGTCACGTACGGCGCCGACCCGGGGGCCGGCGATGCGTAGAAGATCCCGGTCAGCGGCGCCTTGATCGACGGCTTCGCCGTGCTCGCCGGTTCACCTCCGGCGGCCGCCTCGCCGGTCGGCGGCGGCGTCGTCTCGACGAGGGGAGCGGCCGCGACTGCGGACCCGACCGCGAGCGGCGCGAGCGCGGACGCCTTGCGAAGCACGAGCCCGGTGCCGCCCGCCTCGACTTCCAGCTCGGTCAGGTCGGAGCGGTCGAGCAGCGCGGCGAGGCGGTCGATCAGCCCGAGGAGCTCGGCGTCGATGTCGCTGCGCGGCGCCGGTGGCGCCGAGCCGTCAGCCCCGTCGGGTCGCGCCGAGCCCTCGGGCTCCGGGGCCGTCCCGTCGGGCGTTGCCGGGACCGATCCGTCGGGGGCGGCGAGGTCCGGCGTCGCCGGCGCGGTCCCTTCGGGCGTCGCCGCAGCCTTCTCGTCGCCGGTCATCCGTCCCACCGCCGAACGACGAGGGCCGTGTTCTGGCCACCGAATCCGAACGAGTTCGAGAGGGCGACCCGGATGTCGCAGGACGCTGCCACGTTCGGTGTCAGGTCCAGGCCTTCCGCCTCCGGGTCCGGGTCCGTCAGGTTGATCGTCGGCGGGACGCGGCCGTCGCGGATGGCCAGCACCGTGGTGATCGCTTCGATCGCCCCGGCGGCACCGAGGGTGTGGCCGATCATCGACTTGTTGGCCGTGATCGCGAGCGATCCGGCGTGCTCGCCGAAGATCGTCCTGATCGCCTGCAGCTCGGCCTTGTCCCCTTCCGGCGTCGAGGTCGCGTGGGCGTTGACGTGCTGGACCTCCTCGGGTCCGACACCGCCCTTCTCGAGCGCACGTCGGGCCGCCCGGACCGCCCCGATCCCGCCGGGCGCAGGCAGCGTGATATGCGAGGCATCGGCCGTCGCGCCGTAGCCCACGAGCTCTGCGAGTGGGGTCGCCCCACGACCGAGGGCATGCTCCAGCTCCTCGAGCACGAGGACGCCCGCGCCCTCGCCGACCACGAATCCGTCCCGGCCTCGGTCGAACGGTCGCGATGCGGCCGCCGGGTCGTCGTTGCGCGTGGACAGCGCCCGCATCGCGGCGAACCCGCCGATCAGCACCTCGTAGATGCAGGCCTCCGACCCACCGGCGAGCATCATGTCGGCGTCGTCGCGGCGGATCGTCTCCGACGCCTCGCCGACCGCGTGACCGCCGGTCGCGCATGCCGACACGGTCGCAAAATTCGGTCCGGTCATGCCGTAGTTGATGGCGACCTGGCCCGCCCCGACGTTGGGGATGCCCATCGGGATGAGGAATGGGCTGATCCGGTCCGGGCCGCGCAGCGCATTGGTGGTGAACCCGTCGTTGAGCGTGCCGACACCACCCAGCCCCGTGCCGAGGATCACCCCGGTGCGCTCGGCCTCGCGGCCCTCGAGACGCTCCGGCAGCCCGGCCTGGTCCATCGCCTCTCGTGCTGCGACGAGACCGAACTGGATATAGCGGTCGGTGCGGCGCTGGTCCTTGCGATCGAGGACATGGCTCGAATCGAACCCACGGACCTCGCCGGCGACCCGGACGCTGAGGCGCGAGGGATCGAAGGCCTCGATCGTGCGGATCGCGGATCGACCGGCCAGGAGCCCCTCCCATGTGCTCGGCACGTCGTTGCCGAGCGCCGTCAGCATCCCCATCCCGGTCACGACCACCCGTCGACCCGTCATCGGACGTGCTTCCCGGTCCGGACGGTCGCGGCGCGATAGACATCCCCCGCCAGGCCACGCGCGGAGATCGCGGTCGCGACCGACAGCACGTCGAACGTCGTCCGCCGGATCTCGGCCCGCACGTCACCGGCCTCGAGGTCGATGAGCGCCCAGGACGCTGTCGGGTCGCCATCGAAGACGTATCCCGCCGATCCGTCGTTGACGATGACCTTCCAGCCGAGATCGCGGACCTCGGGCAGGTGGGTGTGGCCGCAGACGATGACGCGCGCGTCGGTCCTGGCCACCCGCTCGATCGTGACCGAGGCCTCGAGGCCCTGGTCGAAGCCGGCGGTCTGCGAACCCGGCGAGGCGTGGCAGACGAGGACGAGCGTGTCGTCGTCAGTCCGCCAGCGGCGCTCCGCCGGCAGCCGACGGAGCCAGTCGATGCGCTCCGCGCCGAGCGCGTCGTGTGCCCATTCCGCCGCATCGACGATCGTGTCCGGCACGCCGTCGGTCATCCATGGAAAAGCGGCGGCGTAGTCGAAATCGGCGACGGCGATGTCCGTGTTGCCGGCCACGACGAGGGCTCCCTCGTCCGCCAGGCTGCGCAGGACATCGACGACCAGGGCGGGCTCGGGGCCATTCATGACCAGGTCGCCCGCCACGAGCACGGCGTCCGGCTTCTCGGCGGCGATGTCGGCCAGCACCGCCTCGAGGGCTGTGGCGTTGCCGTGGATGTCCGAGAGGGCCGCGATGCGACTCACCGAAGGACGCCCTCGCCGGGGATGACGAAGCTGATCGTCGCCTCGCACGCGACCTCGCCCTCGACCGTGGCGATCCCGCGGCCACGCCCGAACCGCGAGCCGAGCTTGTCCATCGTGACCTCGAGCCGGAGGAGGTCGCCGGGGCTGACGATCCGCTTGAAGCGGGTCTCGTCGATGCCCGCGAAGAGCCCGATCCGATCGCCGAAGCCGGGCTGCTTCGCGACGTAGACCGCCATCGTCTGGGCGAGCGCCTCGACCTGCAGCACGCCCGGCATGACCGGCAGCCCCGGGAAGTGCCCCGCGAAGAACCACTCGCCGGCGGTCACGCCCTTGAGCGCGACGATCCGCTTCGCGTCGGGGTCGTATTCGACGATCCGATCGATGAGCAGGAAGGGCCAGCGATGCGGGATGAGCGCCTCGATCTCGCGGACCGTGTGGATCGTGGTCGCGGTCGTCGGGGTGGTCGACGAGGGCCCTCCGGCGGGTGTCGAGGCGGTCGGTGCGGCGTCGGTCACGGGCGGCTCCATGTGGGATGGCGCTCAGTGTGGCCCGTTGGGGTTCCCTCCAGCGGCAGACCGTGTGCAGGTCTGCACGCCCCCGGCGTCCCTCGGGGGGTCACGCCCGGGCGGCCGCGGAGAGGAAGGCGGCGCTGCCCACCCGGTCGAGCAGGTTGGTCGTCATCCGGCCCTCGAGGAAGGCCTCCGACGTCAGCAGCGCCTGGTGGATGGCGACGTTCGTCACGAGGCCATCGATGACGAGCTCCTCGAGCGCGACCCTCGAACGCGCGATCGCCGAGGCACGGTCCGGTCCCCACACGATGAGCTTCCCGAGCAGCGAGTCGTAATACGGCGGCACCTCGTAGCCGGCGAACAGGTGCGAGTCCACGCGGACGCCCGGGCCGCCCGGCGCGTGGTACCGCTCGACGATCCCGGCGCTCGGGCGGAACTCGTGATCGGGGTCCTCGGCGTTGATCCGGAACTCGATCGCGTGGCCGCGGAACGCGATGTCCGCCTGGGTCACGCCGAGCGGCTCGCCGGCCGCGATGCGCATCTGCATCGCCACGAGGTCGACGCCCGTGAGGATCTCCGTCACGGGGTGCTCGACCTGGATGCGGCAGTTGATCTCGATGAAGTAGAAGTTGCCGTCGCGGTCGACGAGGAATTCGAGCGTGCCGAGGTTCTCGTAGCCGGCCGCGACCACGGCTCGCAGGGCTCGCTCGGCGAGGTCGGTGCGGGCCGCGTCGGACAAGGCCGGCGTCGGTGCCTCCTCGAGGATCTTCTGATGGCGGCGCTGGACGGAGCAGTCGCGCTCGCCGAGGTGGATGCCGTGCCCGTAGCGGTCGACCGCGACCTGGACCTCGACGTGGCGGTTCTCGTCCAGCCACTTCTCGAGATACAGGGAGTCGTCGCCGAAGGCGGCCTTGGCTTCACTGCGACAGACCCGCAGCACGGATTCGAGCTCGCGCGGGGTGCGGACCATCCGCATCCCCTTGCCGCCACCGCCGGCCGACGGCTTGACCAGGACCGGGTAGCCGATCCGCCCGGCCTCGTCGAGCGCATGCATGTCGTCGCGCAGCATCCCCTCCGAACCGGGGATCGTCGGCAGGCCGAAGCCACCGAGCAGCTGGCGCGTTCCGGCCTTGCTCGCGAAGCGCTCCAGCACACCGGCGGGTGGCCCGATGAAGGTCAGGTCGTGGGCCGCGACGACCTCGGCGAAGCCTTCGTCCTCGGACAGGAACCCGTAGCCCGGGTGGATCGCGTCGCACCCGGTGACGAGCGCGGCCGAGATGACCGCCGGGGCGGACAGGTACGAGCGCTTCGCATCGGCCGGTCCGATGCAGATCGCCTCGTCGGCGAGACCGACGGGCAGGGACTCGCGATCGCCCTCGCTGTACGCGACGACGGCCTCCACCCCGAGGGTCCGGCAGGCGCGCAGGATGCGCAGGGCGATCTCGCCGCGGTTGGCGATGAGGACCTTGCGGAACATCAGGTCGTGCCCCGGCCGAGGGCCCGTGGCAGCCTTGGGAGTGGATCGGGCCGGCGACGGGACATCAGGTCGTGCCCCGGCCGGAGGCATCGGCCCCGGTCCCGTTCGTGGACGCGGGGCCCGATGTCAGCTGGATCACGAGGATCTCCTGGCCGTACTCCACGGCGTCGCCCGACTCGACGAGGCTCGCACCGAGGATCCCGTCGGCGGGCGCCACGACCTCCTGCGCCACCCCGAGCATGTCCACGGCACCCAGCCGATCACCGGCACGGACGCGGGCACCGGCCGACAGGTCCGGTCGGGATCGGTAGATGCCGACGGCCGGGGAGGTCGCCACCGCGCGCGATTCGGTCCGTGCGGTCTTCGCCTCCAGCGGCCGATGGAGCGTCCGTGGAGCGCCGTCGCCGGGACGATCGGCTGGCCGTTCAGCGCGGTCACCGGAGGCGCGCTCGCCCGACTTGCGTTTCGGCGGGGGTGCAGTGCTCCCGTTGCCCGCCGGCTGGCGAAGGCGGACGCGCCACCCGCCCTCCCGGACCTCGATCTCGCCCAGACCGGTCGCGCCAAGCTTGGCGATGAGCGCGGGGAGCAGCTCGTCGCTCAGCCGGTCGATCGCAGCATGGTCCGCTGCCCGGCGGTCGGCCGAGTCGTCGTCTGGCTCGAGCGCCTCCTCTGGAAGCCGTCCTGGCACTCGCTATACCTCCTCGCGGGCCGGTGGGTCGTCGCGTGACCAACCCTCGGTCACCGGGGCCATACCCCGGCGCGCCGGGTCGAGCAGGTCGCGCAGTCGATCCGCCAGGCGACGATCGACACGTTCGGGGACTTCGGGCTGGGCGGCCTCAGTGTAGGCGCCCAGCGCCCGATAGCGCCGGTACCGGGATTTAAGGAGGGCCTCGGTGGGCAGCTCGGACAGCGCGTCGAGTCGCTCGATGATGATCGCGCGCAGGCGCCGCGCGGTCTCCGCCGGCTCGGCATGGGCGCCTTCGCCGGGCTCGGCGACGACGATGTCGACCACGCCGAGGGCGTGCTGGTCGGCGGCCGACATCCGCATCGCCGCCGCGGCCGTCGCCGCCTCGTCGGCGGTCCGCCACAGGATCGATGCACAGCCCTCCGGGCTGATCACCGAGTAGACCGCGTTCTCGAGCGCGATGACGACGTCCCCGACCGCGATGGCGAGCGCCCCGCCCGAGCCGCCTTCGCCGGTGATGACGGCGACGATCGGCGTGCGCAACCGGCTCATCAGCCCGATCGAGCGGGCGATGGCCTCGGCGATGCCGCGCTCCTCCGACTCCGGGCCGGGGTGCGCGCCGGGCACGTCCACGAAGGTGACGACCGGCAGGCCGACACGCTCCGCGAGCTCCATGACCCGCATCGCCTTGCGGTAGCCCTCGGGGTGCGGCATGCCGAAATTGCGGCGGATGTTCTCGTCGGTGTCGGCGCCTTTCTGCTGGCCGACGACGACGACCCGTCGTCCGCCGATCCGGGCCAGGCCCGCGACCACGGCCTCGTCGTCGCCGAAGAGCCGGTCGCCGTGGAGCTCGATGAAGTCGTCGGCAATCGCGGCGATGAATTCGAGCGTGCGCGGGCGGCCCAGGTTGCGAGCGAGCTGGACGCGCGTCCAGACATCCTCGCTGGATGCCGCGGGCAGCGTCGTCCCCGTGAAACCGCCGTCGGTCGATGGCATCGCGTTCGCGGCAGGGACGGGCGCTGGAACGGTCCCGTTCGGCGTCGCGAGCTCGGACGCCACGCCCGCGCCGTCCCCGGTGGCGAGCTCGCCGACACGGTCGGCGATCGACGACAGGAAGGAGAGGGGCCGGAACGCGGGGGCGTCGTCAGCGACGTCGACCGGCGCGATCGCGATGCCGCGTGCGGGCAGCAGCCGCAGCAAGTGGGTGAGCTCGGTGCGCAACTCGGGGCGCGGGACGACCCGGTCGATGAACCCGTGCTCGAACAGGAACTCCGCGCGCTGGAATCCAGGGGGCAGCTCGGCGGCGATGGTGCCGGCCGTCACGCGAGCGCCCGCAAAGCCGATGAGGGCGTCGGGCTCGGCGACGTTCACGTCACCGACGGCCGCGAAGGACGCGAACACGCCGCCAGTCGTGGGATCGGAGAGGATCGACACGAACGGCACGCCCGAGGCGCGCAGGCGCTCGAGGGCCGCCAGGGTCTTGGCCAGCTGCATGAGGGCCAATGTCCCTTCCTGCATCCGCGCCCCACCCGACGCGCTGACGATGACCAGTGGGACCCGCGCGGCCAGGGCATGCTCGGCCGCCCGGGTGACCTTCTCCCCGACCACCGCGCCCATCGAACCGCCCATGAATCCGAAGTCCATGACACAGATGGCCAGTGGATTGCCACCGATCGAGCCCGTCCCCCAGACCGCGGCGTCGCGCATCCCGGTCGCCAGCTGCGCCGCGGTCAAGCGGTCCGGGTACGACTTCTGGTCGACGAAGCCGAGGGCGTCGACGGATTGCAGGCCGGGATCGCGCTCCGACCATGAGCCGGGGTCCAGCAGGTGCTCGAGACGGGCGCTCGCGGACAGCCGGAAGTGGTGCCCGCACGTCGTGCAGACGCGCAGATTCTTCTCGAGCTGCTTGTTGAAGAGCATCGTCGAGCAGGTCGGGCACTTGGTCCACAGGTCCGGCGGGTAATCGTTCCGGCGGGCGCGGAACGACGGCAGCTTGAGGGGCATCAGGCGGTCTTCCGTCGCGCGGCCGCGCGGATCGCGCGAGCCATCGGGTGGACCGGGATACGGCTGCGTCGCCAGGCGACATAGGCGCCCGCGGCCAGCGAGATCGCGGCCGACGTCAGGACACCGCCGATGACCGTCGGGCGCCTCGCACCGGGGTGCGCCTCCGCCCCGGGGCGCGCCCCGACCACGGCCGCCATCGGCACGGGATGCGGGAACGGGATCACCTCACCGACCGGTTCGGCCAGGGCGGACCCCGCGACCGCGAGGCGCTCGGCGAGCGTCTCCTCGAACCGGAAGGACGGATGGAAGCGTGGCAATCCCGCCATGAGGATGGCCGCGGACGCGCGCAGTTCGGGTGCAACCTCCACCGCGTCGGTCGGGCGCCGGCTCAGGAGCGACTCGAGGTAGCGGTCGACGACGAACGCCTCGTTCTCGCCGTCCCGCGTGCCATCGCCGGTCGTCACCGACGATCCCGTTCCGACGCGCCAAGCTCGCCCGCGACCCGCCGCAGGCCCCGGTGGATGAGGACGCGGACCGCTCCCTCGGAACGTCCGAGGATCGCCGCGATCTCGCTCGTCGACAGCTCGTGGACGAACCGCAGGACGACGGCGCGTCGCCGATCCCCGCTCAGGCTGCCGATCGCGCGCCACGCCGCGGCGGCCGTCTCGCGACGGACGACGGTCCCCTCCACGTCGACGGGGTCGGGCGTGGCGTCGGCGAGGTCGAGCGGCGCCTCGGGCCGACGGCGCCGGCCACGGCGGCGTTCGGCGACGACGTTCCGCGCGATCTGGAACAGCCAGATCCGGAACGTGGACGCGTCGGGGCCGTCCTCGGGACGGGCACGCTCCTCGAAACCGCGCAGGCCCGACAGCGCCGAGAGGAAGGTCCGCTCGGTGGCGTCCTCCGCCTCGTGGTGATCCCCGAGCTCGTAGATCGCGAAGTTGTACACCTGGGCCAAGTACTTCCGATACAGGGCGTCGAACCGCGCGGGGTCGCTGCGTGCCGCCTCGACCACGGGCCGATCGCGGTCCAGGCGGGCGACGCGCGGACGGGGGCTCTCCTGCGGCCGTGCCACCCTCCTCAATGCCGGTCGGGCCATCTCGTTACACCCCGATCCCGGCCGCGCGACTCGCGCCATCGGCGATCGTGTCCGCGTCGGTGCCGGCGAGCCGCACGTGGCGGATCTCGCCGACGACCACATGCCGCTGGCCACCCGCCGCGTCACGGTCGTCCACGACGAGCGCGCCGCTGGCCGCGTCCACGCCCGTGGCCCGGACCGTGGTCACGGCACCGTCCGGCGCGATGAGCTCGACCTCGCGTCCGGTCGTCAGCTGACGGTCGGCCCAGGCGGCCGCGTCGAACCGGCCGGCCCGCAGCGCGTCGAGACCCGCCTCGAGCCCCTCCACGAACGCGCCGAGCAGCGCATCGTGGTCGACCGCACGACTCCCCGACGCCTCGCGGAGGGACGTCATGGTTCCGGCCAGCCCCGGCGGGAATGCGGCAGCCGGCCAATCGGTGTTCAGTCCGAGACCGATGATCGCGCGCGGGTCCGGGCCGCCAAGCCCATCGGTCTCGCCGAGCACGCCGGCCAATTTGCGAACTTCGAGCCGCCGAGCCGCCTCCGAGCCCTCCGAGGTCGAAGGCGACGCTCCCGCAAGCCATTCGCCCGTGGACTCGAGGACCAGGTCGTTGGGCCACTTGAGCCGGATCGCCCCGACCGGAAGCCCCGCCGTCGACTCGGCCGCGTCGGCCATCGCGAGCGACGCCGTCGCAGCGAGACGCCACACGAGCTCGGGTCGGAGCCAGGTCGGGCGGAACCCGAGTGACAGCAGCAGGGCAGCGCCCGACGGCGCGAGCCACGACCGGCCGTCCCGTCCGCGCCCGGCCGTCTGCTCGTCGGCGACCGCCAGGCAGACCTCCGGCGTCCCGTCGGCCAGCCAGCCACGGACGACGTCGTTCGTCGAGCCGACGACGGCGAAGTGTTCCTGGCGTGCGAGGGCTGCGGTCACGAGCAGGCGGTCGGCGCGGGCTCAGCCCGCCGCCGCGACCTCGATCGGCTCGGGTCGCTCCAGCTCGAACGCGTCATGCAGCGCGCGCAGCGCGGTCTCGAGCTCGTCCTCCGCGATCATGCAGGTGATCCGCACCTCCGATGTCGAGATCATCTCGATGTTGACACCGGCATCGGCGAGTGTCCCGAACATCCGTGCCGCATAGCCCGGAGCGTTGTGCAGGCCGGCGCCCACGATGCTCACCTTGGCGACGCTCGCATCCGTCGTCAGCTCGCGCGCTCCGAGTTCGCGGACCACTGGCTCGAGCGTCTTCTTGGCCTTGCCGAGCTCGACCTGGGGCACGGTGAACGACAGGTCCGTCTCTCCGCCGTGGCCGACGTTCTGGACGATCAGGTCGATGTTGACCCCCGCCTCGGCGAGCGGGTCGAAGATGGCCCGGGCGATCCCGGGTCGGTCCGGGACGGCCACGACCGTGACCTTGGCCACGTTCCGATCGTGCGCAAGCCCCCGGACCTTGTTGCGCTGCTCCACGAGCGGGTCCTCCTTGATGAGCGTGCCCGGGGCGTCCTCGAAGGAGCTCAGGACCTCGATGACGACGTCGTTGATCCAGCCGAGCTCGACCGCCCGGACCTGCATGACCTGGGCGCCCTGATGGGCGAGTTCGAGCATCTCCTCGTACCCGATCACCGGCAGCTGGCGGGCGCTCGGCACGAGACGGGGATCGGCCGTGAAGATGCCGCGAACGTCAGTGAAGATCTGGCAGCGGTCGGCCCGCAGGGCTGCGGCCAGGGCGACGGCCGTCGTGTCGCTGCCGCCGCGGCCCAGCGTCGTCATCTCCTGGTCGATGGCGGCGCTCGCGCTCTGGCCCTGGAAGCCGGCGACGATGACGACCTTCCCGCCCTCGAGCTCCGCGCGGACCCGGCGCGGTTCGATGCCGGCGATGCGGGCCCGCCCGTACGTCCCGTCCGTGGTGATGCCGGCCTGCGGACCGGTCAGGCTGATGGCGGCAACGCCGATCGCGTGCAGCGCCATCGACACGAGGGTCGCGCTCTGGTGCTCGCCGGTCGCCAGCAGGACGTCCAGCTCGCGCGGGTCGGGCTCATCCGTGATCCCCGCGGCGAGCCCGAGCAGTTCGTCCGTGGTATCGCCCATCGCGGACACGACGACGACGAGGTCGTGGCCCGCGGCGCGCTCGCGCGAGATCCGGCGCGCGACCCGCTTGATGCGATCGGCGCCGGCAACGGACGACCCGCCGAATTTCTGGACGACGAGGGGGCTGGGCATCGCGCGCCATTCTATCGTGGCAGGATTCGCGCCACGCCCAGGGACCACCCGTTCGCGAGGACATCCGCCCCATGTGCTTCGATCACGACAGCCGGCCGCCCGTCGCCCCCATCGCCGGCGGCGCGATGGATGGTTCCACGGTCGAGCTCACGGCGCGGGACGGCAACCGGTTCGCGGCATTTCGTGCTCGTCCGGCCACGCCGAGCGGGGCGGCGGTCGTGATCCTGCCCGACGTCCGCGGGCTGGCCCCGTTCTACGAGGAGCTCGCGCTGCGCTTCGCGGAGCGCGGCGTGGACGCGATCGCGATGGACTGGTTCGGACGGACGGCCCGTGCCGACGGACGAGGCGCCGACTTCGACCACATGCCACACGTGGAGCAGACGACGTGGGCCGGCATCTCGGCCGACATCGAGGCCGCCGTCACCGCGCTGCGCGGCGATCCGGGCGCTGACGACGAGAGCCCGGGGCCCATCTTCACCATCGGATTCTGCATGGGCGGGCGCATGTCGTTCCTGTCCGCGACGCTCGATCTGGACCTCGCCGGCGTGATCGGCCTGTACGGCACGCTGTCCGGCCCATGGCGCAACGACGCCCCGGCGCCTCTCGACGAGGTGGGTGCGTTCGCCGCACCGGTGCTCGGGCTGTTCGGCGGAGCGGACCAGGGCATCCCCGCACGCGACGTCGCGGCCTTCGAGGCCGCGCTCGAAGCCGCCGGCGTCGAGCACCGGATCGTGACCTATCCAGGTGCGCCGCACAGCTTCTTCGACCGAAAGGCGGACCAGTTCGCTGCCGAGAGCGATGCTGCCTGGAACGAGATCCAGCAGTTCATCGCCAGGCACACCGATCCGGAGGCACGCGCCCGGGGGTGACGTTGCCCGGGCAAGACGAAGGCCGGTGGATCGCTCCGCCGGCCTCGTCGATCTCGGGGTCGTATCGGGTCAGCCGTTCGGGCTGTCGACCCCGTCGTACCTGAAGATATACAGACCGTAGTCGCGGTCACTCGCGGCGACGTATTCGACGCCACCGTGCTGGAAGACCTGGACGCCCCAGAAGTTGTTGCCGCCCTCGTCGATGAAGGCGCCGACTTCCTCCAGCTTCTCGTTGTCATTGATGCGGAGGACCCGGAAGCCGCCCGCGTAGTACGAGAAGTAGACGATGTTCGCCGCTCGCGGCGAGGTCGCAGCCTCGTGCACCGACAGATCGCCGAAGCCTGTGGCGAAGCCCTGATCGTGTGCTTCGGGGATCGCGAACTGGTCGAGCTCCTCGAGCTTGCGCGTGTTGTCGGTTTCGTGGCTGAAGTCACCGTCCGTCGCGAACAGGCGCACGTAGCCCCAGCCGTCGAATGTCGAGCTGATGGTGACCACATCACCGATCGTGTTGAACTCGGACGCGGGCACCGTTGCAGTCCCGTCACCCGCCAGGCAGGCTGCTTCGTCGTAGGAAAGACCGAGGAAATCGAAGCCGACGGAGCGTGCCACGAAGAACGCCGGGATGGTGCCATCGATGAGCATGGTCAGGCCCGCTTCGCAGGCATCGGCACCTTCGCGGCTGAAGGTGATCGTCGCGAGGTAGTTGTCGCCGGCTGCCTCGACCGCGGCCTGCTTGACCGTGAAGTCGCACACGCCACGCTCGACGAGGGCGATCTCGCCCGGGTTGCCGGCCGGGACTGCCGGGTCGCCGGGGCATGCGCGACCGACGAACCGTGTCGGCCCGCTGATCGTCTGGCCCTCGGCGAGTTGCGGCGTGTTCGAACCGGAGGTCATGGTGAAGGGCGCGCCGCTCGTGACGTTCGTACCCGTGAGTGCGAATGGCCCGAAGTCCTCGTCCGCGGCGACGACGTACTGGTTGTCGGCGGTGAACTCGGCCTCGTGCCCGTTGCCCTCGGGCTTGAGGCCGGGGGCGAATGGATCGATCGCCGGGAAGTCCGTGTCGGCGATGAACGTCGGGTTCGACGGATCATCGACGTTGATCAGGACATACCCGCTGTCCCAATACGAGATCAGCATGATCTGGTGGCCGTCGATCTCCTTGACGATCATGTCGTGGAGGAAGCCCGAGGCCGGGCCGAGGGTCGGGTCGACGATGCTCGAATAGCGCGCCTCGAGGTCGAACTCGCCGACCATGACCGGATGGCGCGGATCGGTGATGTCGAAGATGTCGACGTCCGTGAGCTCGGGATTGTCGGTCACGACGATGTAGGCGCGATCGTCGCGATGACTCGGCGTGCCCTGATCATCCTCCCAGACGAACACGCTGTGGATGTCGTTGGCGTCACTGCCCTTGCCGATGAGATTGACGTTCGTGTCGCCGAAGTTTTCGCTCAACTTGGACGCCTTGTACGGGTTGGTGACGTCGTAGAGCGTGAAGCCGCCCTTGAAGTTCTTGCCACACGACTCCGAGTTGAGGGCGAGCAGGTCGCCCTTGAACTTGGCGGTCGTGATGCTCAGCGTCTGGACACCCTCGCCGACGTAGCTGTCCTGGAAGACCGGCAGGAAGGTGACCTTCTTGGGGTTCTCCGGATCGCGGATGTCGACGACGTAGACCCCGCCGTCCGGTTCCTTGCTGCCCTCCGGTCCCGCGCACGCGTCCTGGCGGAACTTGCCGAGATAGGCGAAACCGTTCCACACCCCGACGTCGGCCACGCGGCCTTCGGCCGTTGTCAGCTCGAGCTTCGAGATGAGGTCGACGTCGTAGTTGGCGACCTCGATGTGGCCCTCGGTCGTGCCGTGCTGGGCATGTGCGCGACCGTGCTCTTCCTTGCCGGAGTCGAGCACGCCGTCGTCTGCCGGCACCTCGAATGCGAGGGTCAGCCCGGTGAGGGCGATGAACAGACCGGCCGCCAGCGCGGCGGCCCTCCTGGGTCGACGCAGCATCCTGGACTCTCCTCCTGGTCGTCCGCCGATCCCATCCCGGTCGACGGCACCCGCCGGTCCGCGGCTCCCCGGAGCGCCGCGGACGGCTCAGTGGCGCGAGGCTAGCCCCCCCACTCCCGGACGTCAACGACGGGCGATGCTCGTCGCGCACGTGCCCGGACGAATTGGTGCGCGGGCGCACCAGTTCGCGCACTCAGCGCTTCGCGAGACTCCAGCCGCCGACGACCAGCAGGACGAAGATCAGCGCCCAGAACAGGCCGCCCGGCAACGCCTGGTTGCCGGCATTCACGATGCCGCGCAGCGCGCCGCCGATCGCGTCCATCGCCCCCGCGACGAGTCCGGTGATGCCGTTCCCGACCGTCTGGACCAAGCCGTCCATGACATCGAGTGTGGATGCCGCGTCAATCCGCACGCACCCCCGCGCACCGGCCTCGACCGGCGCGGACCGCAGCGCACGGCACCGGACGTCAGGTCGTGCTCACCACCTGGGCACCGCTGTTGCGGGGCTCGACCACGAGGATCCGGCCGTCGAGGTCGGTGTCGGCCGCGGCCGCTGCAAGGGCGCCCTCGACGCGCGAGATGCCCGCCATCGAATCGACGAAGGCGAGGATCGTCGAGCCGGCTCCCGAGAGACACGCCCCGAGCGCTCCGGCATCGCGAGCGGCGCCGACGAGCTGCGGCAACTGGGGAAAGACCTTCGCACGATACGGCTCGTGGAGGCGGTCGACCGTCATGCGCGCCAGCAGGTCCGTCCGCCCGGCCGCCAGGCCAGCCACACCGACGCCGACTGCGCCGAGGTTCGCGACGGCGTCCGCCAGGGGCACGTTGCGCGGCAGCGCCCGGCGCATCGCATCGGTCGAGAGACGCAGCTCCGGGATGAACAGGACCGCGCGCAGCTCACGCGGCACATCGAAGCGGATCGCCTCCACCCCATCCGCTGTCGAGGCGGACACGACGAACCCGCCCAGCAGCGCCGCCGCGGCATTGTCGGGATGGCCTTCGACCGACGCTGCGATCCGCAGCATGGCGTCGCGGTCGAGCGGATCGCCCATCAACGCGTTGGCGGCGACGACCCCGCCGACGGTCGCGGCGGCGGACGATCCGAGGCCACGAGCGATGGGGATCCGGTTGCGCATCGCGATGCGCCAGCCGACTCCCTCCGGGAGCTCGCCGCGTCCGGCGACGAGCGCGGCCTCGAGACCGCGGACGAACCGGTTGTCGCGATCGTCGGTCAGCTCGTCGTGGCCCTCGCCGTCGACCGTGAGCTCGATCTCGCCACGGCTCCAGCCGCGGATCTCGAGCTCGATGCGGTCGGTCAGCTCGAGCGCGACCCCCAGGCAGTCGTAGCCCGCCCCGAGGTTCGCCGACGACGCCGGGACCTCCACGGTCACGCGGCGGCCATCGAGCTCGGCGAGCCAGTGCCCGGTCATGCCTTAGCCCCAGCCCAGTGCGACCGCGACGGCGCCGAGCGTCGGGGCCGCCTCGATGAGGCTCGGGACGGCGCGTTCGGCGGTCTGGGGATCCTTGAGCCCGTGGCCGGTGAGGACGGCGACGACCGTGGCGTCCGGGGCCAGCCGGCCCATCGCGACCATCTTGCGCAGGCCGGCCACGCTCGCCGCTGAGGCGGGTTCGCAGAACACGCCCTCCATCATGGCGAGGTCGCGGTACGCGGCAAGGATCTCGTCGTCCGTGACGGCCTCGATCAGGCCGCCGCTCTCGTCGCGCGCAGTGATGGCCTTCTCCCACGACGCGGGATCACCGATCCGGATCGCGGTGGCGATCGTCTCGGGGCGATCCACCCGTCGACCGTGGACCAGCGGCGCCGCACCGGCGGCCTGGAACCCCCAGAGCGCGGGCCTGGAGCCCACCAGCCCCGCATCGGCGTAGTCGCGGAACCCGTCCCAGTACGCGCTGATGTTGCCGGCGTTCCCGACCGGGATGGCGAGGATGTCCGGCGCGCGGCCCAGGTCGTCGCAGATCTCGAAGGCGGCCGTCTTCTGGCCCTCGAGGCGGAACGGGTTGACCGAGTTCACGAGGGTGACGGGGTGATCGTCCTGCTCCGCGAGGCCGCGCACGATGTGGAGGGCCTGGTCGAAGTTGCCATCGATCGCGATCACCCGCGCGCCGGCCATCAGCGCCTGGAGCAGCTTGCCGACCGCGATCTGGCCCTTGGGCAGGATCACGATGACCTCGAGTCCGGCGTGCGCGCCGTAGGCCGCCGCGGATGCCGACGTGTTGCCGGTCGACGCACACACGACCGCCGACGCGCCCGCCTCGACCGCCTTGGCGACGGCCACGACCATTCCGCGGTCCTTGAACGACCCCGTCGGGTTCTGGCCCTCGACCTTGAGATGCAGGTCGCTGACGCCGATCGCCGCCCCAAGCCGCTCGGCGCGGACGAGCGGGGTCGCCCCCTCACCGAGGGTCAGGTGCGGGGTCGCGTCCGTGACCGGGAGGAAGCGGCGGTACCGCTCCATGAGCCGCGGGCGCGCGCTCGCTCCGGTCATCACCGCGTCAGTCATCGACTGGGTACAGGGTCACGTCGACGCCGTCGGGCAGGATCGCGACGAATGCGTCCTTGGCCTCGGCGAGGGTCACGACCTCGCTGCGGATGGCGGTGCCGTCCTCGAACGCGACGGCAGCGGCCTGATCGAGCGCGGACGGCAGCGGCCCCGGCTCGATCGCGGGCAGGAAGGCGAACCAGTGACGCGGTCCGTCGAGCGGGTCGGCTGCCGCGACGGCGGGGCCGACCGCCGCGGGCAACCCCGCCCAGGTCGAACCCAGCCCCCGGGCGATGGCCACGATGTCCCCGAGGATCGCGCTGCTCGTGGCGGGTCCCCCGGCGCCCGGTCCCGACAGGCCGACCGTCCCGAGTGGCTCCGCCTCGATCTCGATGCGGTTCGTGACGCCATCGGTCCAGCCGAAGGGGCTGTCGGCCGGGACCGCGGTCGGGACCACGGCCGCCTCGATGGCATCCCCTCGTCGCGTCGCCGTGGCCAGGAGCTTGATCGTCAGCCCCAGTGCCGCCGCGCCCTCGACCTCCTGGTCCGTGACGCCCGTGATGCCCGGCCGTCCATCGCCCCGCGCCGTCGGCGGGCGGCGTCCAACGGAGCCCGGATCCAGCCACTGGCCGAACGCCAGGCGGGCGAGGATCACGAGCTTGTTGACCGCGTCGTCGCCCTCGACGTCGCCGGCCGGGTCCGCTTCCGCATAGCCCAGTTCCTGGGCGTCCCCGAGGACCTCGTCGTACGGCCGTCCCTCCTGGGCCATCGCGGTGAGGATGTAGTTCGTCGTGCCGTTGACGATGCCGCGCACCCGGCCGATCTCGTTGGCCGCGAGGTCGCCGGCGAGAGGACCGAGCACGGGGATGCCACCGGCGACGGCCGCCTCGAATTGGAGGGGAGCGCCGGTGTGCCTGGCGGCCGCCTCGAGATCCGGGCCGTGGTGGGCGATGACGTACTTGTTGGCGGTCACGACGGCCTTGCCGGCCCGCAACGCCGCCTCGATCAGCGTCCGGGCGGGCTCGTCGCCGCCCATCACCTCCACGATGACGTCCGTGTCGGCGTCCGCCACGAGGTGAGCCGGGGCGTCGCTCAGGAGGTCGGCCCGGATCCCGGCCGCGCGCGCCCGCTCGAGGTCGCGGACGGCGACGCCGACGAGCGTGACGACGCCGCCATCAGCGGTCACGAGCCGGTCTGGATGGTCGGCCAGCCCCTCGGCCACCGCGCGACCGACCGTGCCTGCGCCGAGCATGGCGACGCACACGGTCTGGCGGCTCACGGTCGGGGCTCGTGGCGGCGGTGGGACATCGCCCGCGCATGGTAGCCGACGGCACAGGCGTCCCGACCGGGTGCATCGGGCGCGAAGGGCCGTCGGCTACACTCGGCTCTCGTATGACGACCGAGATCGCTCCTGCCCCGACGCCGGTCGCCGCCCCGTCGCCACGGCCGCGCATCTTCTCGGGGATCCAGCCGTCTGGCGCACCCCACCTGGGCAACGACCTGGGCGCGATCCGCAACTACGTGACGCTCCAATGGGAGTACGAGGCGCTGTACTGCATCGTCGACCTCCACGCGCTCACGAGCCTCCACGACGCCGAGGCGCTGCGCATCAGGACCCGCGAGATGGCCGCCACCCTGGTCGCCCTCGGGCTCGACCCGGACCGTTGCACGCTGTTCGTCCAGAGCCACCGGCCCGAGGTCGCGGAGCTCGCCTGGGTGCTGATGACTGTCACACCGGTGAGCTGGCTGGAGCGCACGCCGACGTACAAGGAGAAGAAGCAGAACCAGCCCGACGACGTCAACCACGGGCTGCTCACGTATCCGGTCCTGCAGGCCGCGGACATCGTCATCTACAAGGCGTCCCTCGTGCCCGTCGGGAAGGACCAGGCGGCCCACCTGGAGCTGTCACGCGAGATCGTGCGCCGCTTCAACACGCAGTACGGGGACACATTCCCCGAGCCCCAGGCGGTCCACACCGAGGCCCCCATCGTGCTCGGCACCGACGGCGTCCGAAAGATGAGCAAGTCGGTCGGCAACACGATCGACATCCTCGCGCCGCCCGAGGTCGTGACCCGGCAGGTCATGAGCATGGTCACGGACACGAAACGGATCCTGCGCACCGACCCCGGCCGCCCCGAGGTCTGCAACGTGTGCCAGCTGCACCGGTTCTTCGGCGAGGACTACGAGCAGATCTGGGACGGTGAGCGAACGGCCCGGACCGGCTGCGTCGATACGAAGCGACTGCTCGCGGAGCGGATCATCCGGCACTACGCCGACGCGCGCGAGCGGTACGCGGAGCTGATGGCGGATCCGGCCCGGATCGACCACATCCTTGCGGATGGCGCGGAACGAGCCCGACCACTCGCAGAGGCGACGATGGCCGAGGTCCGCGAGAAGGTGGGGCTCCGCTAGCGCGGCGCCATGATCGAAGGCATCGCTCCAGGGAGTCGCGAACGCCGTCTCGTCGGCGCGATCCTCGTGCTCGGGACGATCGTCCTCTTCTTCGCCGCGGTCAGCATGGCGGCGGCCGCCATCGGGTTCTTCGGCGACATCCTCCTGACCTTCTTCCTGGCCTGGCTGCTCGCCTTCATCATCAGCCCGATCGTCACCCGCATCGTGGCGGTCATCCCGCGCCTGCCGCGGGTCCTGGCGACGGTCCTCGTCTACAGCGCGATCGTGGCCCTGCTCGTGTTCGTCGTGCTCGTGATCGCACAGGCCCTGTCGAACTCGATCACCCAGTTCGTCGCGTCATTGCCACGCGTCCGCGCAGATATCGGCACGCTCGTGGCCCCGCTCCAGGGCTGGCTCAACGGCATCGGCCTCGGCCAGGTCGACCTGGCGAGCCAGGGGCTCGCCATCCTGGACAACCTCGACGTGATCGCCGCCCAGTTGATCGTCCCGTTGCAATCCATCGCGGTGGCCAGTGTCGGAGCCATCGGGACGATGCTGATCGTGTTCATCCTGTCCATCTACATGGTCATCGATCGGGACGCGATCCTGGCCTTCATCTTCCGTCTCGTGCCACCTGGCTATGCAGAGGAGGCGCGGCTCCTGCAGACATCCGTCGCACGCTCGTTCGGCGGCTTCCTGCGCGGCCAGGCCCTGATGGGCATCGTCTACTTCCTGATCGCGATGACCACCAGCGTCCTGCTCGGCCTGCCGCTCGAGGCGCTGACCTCGACGAGCGCGGGCGTGCTGATGGCCATCCCGTTCTTCGGGCCGTTCCTGGCCTGGGCGCCGCCCGTGATCGTCGCGATCATCTTCAAGCCCGAGGCGCTGGTTCCGACAATCGCGCTCATGGGCATCGGCTGGGTCGTGGTCATGAACGTGCTCCAGCCACGGATCATGCAGGGGGCCGTCGGCATCCACCCCATCGTGGTCCTCGGCTCGGTGCTGATCGGCTCGCGGATCGCCGGCATCCCGGGGGCGATCTTCGGGATCCCGGTGGCTGCCGTGGCATCGGCCTTCTTCTTCCACTTCCTGCATCGAACCTCGGGGGACCGCTCCGTCACGGGGCGCGCCGCGAAGCGACTCAGCGAGCGTGACGGTCGACCCGTGCGCGTGCCGCGGGAACCGGTACCCGGCCAGGCGTCCGACGTCATCGAGCCATGAGCGATAAGGACCAGCCGCAAGCGTCGAGCGATAAGCGATCCCAGGGCGAACTCCCGGACATGACCCGCGAGCGAGCTCGGGCCGAGCGCCGCGATGTCGACAAGGAACGCGGAGAGCCGCTCGCCGGAGGCGCGGCGCGCGGCGGACCCCGGGCCTTGCGGACGCCCTCCCGCCCGGTCCCCGAATACACGACGCGGCCCCGGATCCTCGTCACGAACGACGACGGCGTCGAGTCGCGCGGGCTGCTGGCACTCAAACAGGCACTCGAGCCGATCGGCGACGTGACGGTCGTCGCCCCGGACACGAATCAGAGCGCGGTGGGTCACCAGAAGACGCTCATGCGGCCGCTCCGCGTGCGCGAGCGGATCCTGGCCGACGGGTCACCGGCCTATTCCGTGGATGGCTCGCCGACCGATGCCGTGAGCCTCGCGTTCCTGGGCTACTTCGAGCACGGCTTCGACCTGGTCGCCGCCGGCATCAACTACGGGGCGAACCTCGGCGACGACATCACGTATTCGGGCACGGTCAGTGCGGCGATGGAAGCGGTCATCAACAACTGCCCGGCCTTCGCCATCTCGCAGGAGTACTACGAGCACCCCGATTTCGCCCTTGCCGGCTACGCCGCGGCGATCGCCGCCCGGAATATCCTCACCGAAGGCCTCTCGCGAGGCGAGCTCATCAACGTCAACGTGCCTGCCGCGACGCTCGAGGAATGCGAGGGGATCGAGGTCACCCGGCTCGGCCGCCGGGTGTACTCGGACCAGTTGGTCGAACGCAACGACCCGCGCGGCATCCCGTACTTCTGGATCGGTGGCCCACCGCCGTCGGGGCTCGCGGTCCCGGGCACCGACTACCATGCGGTGATCAACCGGCGGATCGCCATCACCCCGATCCACCTGGACCTGACCGGGCGACGGCTCCTCCGGCGGCTCAAGACGTGGGGATGGGACCTGCCCAAGGGCGATGCGGCACCCAGGCTGCCCGCGGCCGACGCCCCGACCGGCCCGATCGACCCGCTGCCGGACGAGGGCTGATCGACCGAGCTGGCGGGCGCCTATGAGGCCACCGGGCTACCATCGACCGTCCACAGCGGCCCAGACGCCCGACGCTTGGAGGACAACGGCCATGGACGATCTCTCGAAGCTGTCACGAGGTCTGGGCGGATCCGACGCGCCGACCCCCGGCGATCCAGCGGCGCCCGCGGCTCCGGCGAACCCGGCCGATCCTGCGGCCCTTGCCGGCCTGACCGGCGCGATCCAGCAGACCGGCGGCCTCGACGGGCTGGTCGGCAAGCTGCGTGACGGCGGGCTCGGGAGCGAGGTCGACTCGTGGGTCTCCACCGGCGTGAACCGCCCGGTCGATCCGCAACGACTGGGCCAGGCGCTGGGTCCAGACACGGTCCAGCAGCTGTCGGCGGGCTCGGGCATCGATATCGGCTCGCTGCTGCCGTTGTTGGCGATGTTCCTCCCACAGATCATCGACATGCTGACCCCCGACGGCGCGGCCCCGGCGGGCGGCCTCAACGACGCGGCCGGTCAGGGTGGCATGCCGGATCTCGGCGGATTGCTGGGTGGGATCCTCGGTGGTGCCGGTGGTAGCGGGACGACCGGGACGACCGGCAGCGGCCTCGACGACCTGCTCAGCGGCCTCGGCGGCGACCGGCGACGTCCCGGCTGACGCTGGCGGCCGATCCGGGCCGAGGCTCCCTCAACCGGTCCCGTTGACGATCTGCCCGTCGCGCAGGTCGACGACCCGATCGGCCAGGTCGATGAGCATCGGATCGTGCGTGGCGATGATCGCCGTCACGCCCTCGCTGCGGACGACCGCGCGCAACAGGCTCATGATCGAGCGGCCCGTCGCCGAGTCGAGCTGACCGGTCGGCTCATCGGCCAGCAGCAGGTCGGGTCGGTTCGCGAGCGCGCGTGCGATCGCCACGCGCTGCTGTTCACCGCCCGACAGCTCGTGGGGGCGATGCCGGCCGCGCTCGCCGAGCCCGACGAGTTCGAGGAGCACCTCGACCCGCTCTTCGCGCTGCGCCGGCGCCGCCCGGACGAGTCGCAGCGGCACCTCCACGTTCTCCGCCGCCGACAGGATGGACAGCAGGCCGAATGCCTGGAAGATGAAGCCGATCTTGCGGCGCCGGAGCTCGACCAGCTCTGCGGCGCTCATGTCGCCCAGTGATCTGCCGTCGATGACGACGTCGCCTGCGGTCGCCCGATCGAGGCCGCCCAGCAGCGACAGCAACGTCGTCTTGCCCGAGCCCGACCGCCCGCGGACGGCCACGAGCTCGCCGCGCTGGACGCGGAGATCGACACCGAGCAGGGCATGCACGACGACCGGGCCGACCTCGAAGTCGCGGCCGAGACCACGCGTCTCGACCATCGGAGCCGAGTCCGTCATCGGAGCCGAGTCCGTCATCGGACGTCCTCGCGGTCCGTCGGGTCGCGCGTCTCGGGCGGCGCGCCGCCGCGGTCGGGCCACACGCGGATGTGGTCCGCCTCGAGGTCGAGCCGGACCCGCTTCTCGAGCCCGAGCGCCTCGACGTGGGCGCGAGGCAGCTGCAATCGCCCGACCCGGTCGAGCACGGCGTACTCGGTCTCGACATGGTGGTCGTCGCCGGCCGCCGACGCCGTTCGGTGGCGGAGGACCTCGCTGCTGACCCGGCCGTCGCGGATCGCCACGGTCCGGCTGACCTGGCTGCTGACGAGCGGGTCGTGCGTTGCGACGATGATCGTGACCCCCATCTCGCGGTTCAGGCGCCGGAGGAGCTCGAAGATCTCGGCCGCGCTCGCCGAATCCAGCTCGCCGGTCGGCTCATCGGCCAGGATGACCTCCGGCTGATTGGCTAGCGCCACGGCGATCGCGACGCGCTGCTGCTCGCCGCCCGACAGCCGGTTCGGTCGGTGCTCCGCCCGATCCGCGAGACCGACCTCGCGAAGCAGCTCGCGCGCGCGGGTCATGCGGATATCGGCCGGCACGCCATCAAAGGCCATCGGCAGTGCCACGTTCTCGAGCGCGCTGAGATACGGCAACAGGTTCCGCCCGGTCTGCTGCCAGACGAACCCGATCACCTGACGGAGATAGCGCGTCTGCTCGCGCGGACCGAGCTCGGCGAGCTGATGGCCCGCGACGACCGCCCGCCCGGCGGACGGCACATCGAGGCCACCGAGCACGTTGAGGAGCGTGCTCTTGCCAGAGCCCGACGCCCCGACGAGGGCGATGAACTCGCCCGCTTCGACGAGGAGATCCAGCCCCTGCAGGGCGACGACCTCGAGGTCCGCGACCTTGTAGATCTTGACCAGGTTGTCGCACACGATGAGCGTGCGCTCGCCGAAGCGTGCCCGTGGCTGGCGGGCCTGACGCTCGGCGCTGGGTAGGTCCATGATCTCGGCCATCGGCTCGGTCACGCTCCCTCCGGGTCCGTCGGCAGCCATCACTCGCCCATCCGCAGTGCCCGACCCGGTTCGAGACGGCGCGCCAGCCAGGCACTCGTGACGACGAGGAGCCCCACGACGATGACGACCGACACGCCGACCGCGGTGACCGTCACCCAGTCGATCTCGAGGAGCACCGGGGCTCCCGGGGCGATGAAGGCGGCGAGCCCGAGACCGGGCTCGAGGAGCCATGCCAGTCCGAGCCCGAGTCCGACCCCGACCGCGAGGGCGAGCAAGACGGGCGGGGCTTGCTCGACCACGGTGAGCGCGAACGCCTGCCCCTCGCTCAGGCCGAGCGTCCGCAGGTAGGCGAGCTCCCGAGCACGACGCTGGGCCTCGAGCGCGACGACGGCGACGACCGCGAGCAGCGCGTACGCCGCGGCGGCGGCCAGGGCGACGCCGAATCCCTGGCCGACGGCAGCCACGAGCGGCGCCGCGCGTTCGGTGGCCAGCCGTTCGTGGCGCGACGTCAGCTGCACGACCGCCGGCTCGCCGGCGGCGGCCCGGAGCGAGGGACCGATGTCGGCCGGCCCGCGGACGAACAGCACGGACGGTCGCAGGGCCGGTCCGTCACGGGCGGCCACGACCGGGGCGAGGGGGGCGACGATGAACGTCGACCCGCGCCGCACCCCGGGAAACTCGTTGATGAGGTCGACGACCATGAAGGTCACCGGCTGCTCCCCGACGCCGACTCGGAACACCTCGCCGATGGCCACCGGCCGCCAGCCGTTCGGCAGCCGGCGCGAGACGATGGCCGGGATAGGCTGGTCGCCCGGCCCGTTTTCCGCATCGAGCGAGGCAGCGGTCAGCGCCGCCGGCAACCGCAGCGCCACCGGCGACCCGGCGAGGACCGCCTCGTAGGCGGCCGGCTCGACCGCGATCAGGGTGGTGCTCGCCTGTCGCCCGACCTCCCCGACGGCGGCGGTCGTCGTCGCGATCACGCCGGCGGCAACGGCCTCCACGCCCGGCGCACCCCCAAGATCGCCGGCTCGGACCGGCCCGCCCGACGCGGCCTCGATCCGGTAGTCGGCCCCGACGTCCCGCCACGAGGCGGCCACCTGACCCCGCTCGATCGTGACCGCCAGGACCGACGAGAACACGCCGATCGCGATCGTCAACGTCAGCACGAGCAGCGGCAGGTACGCCGCACGCGGGTTCCGGCCGATCGTGCGCAGGCCGAGCGCCGGGACGAGGTCGGGCCGGCGTGCCGTCATCCAGGCGAGCGCACGGACCGGGATCGGGTACAGCCGGATGGCCAGGAGCCCCGTGGCCACACCCACGAGGACCGGCGCCGCGGCGAGGAACGGGTCGAAGCCGTCCGCCCCCGAGGCCGGGCGCTGGGCCCCGAGGCCTCGCTCGCGCAGGAGCCACACGGCCGCGACGGCGACCCCGATGACCGTGGCTTCGAACACCGTCCGTCGTGGCGAGATCCGTTGGATCGGACTCTCACCGCGCTCCAGCTCGCGTCGCGCCCGGCGGGCCGGCGGCCAGGTCGCGGCCAGGAGGAGCGCGGTCACCGCGAGCGCCACGAGCAAGGCGCCGATGGCCGAGACGCTGGTTGATCGGCCAGGGACCAGGGCCCCGGCGACGACCAGGCCGACGAGCGAGGCCGGCACGGTGATGAGCAAGCCCTCCCACAACTGCGCGGTGAGCAGTTGTCCGGCCGAAGCGCCCCGGCCTCGGGCCAGCGCCAACGTCAGTCGTCGCCGTCCCACGACGATGACCGCCACGAGACCGAGCGCGCCACCCGCCACGGCCAGCGGACCCATCGCCGCGACCCATAACGTCGCTTCCGTCGCGGCACGTCGGGTCACGAAGCGCTCGACGATGTCGAGCAGGCCGGAGCGGTACAGCAGGCGCCCAGCACCGGCGCCGGTCGTGCCGAAGGTCGTCTCGAGCCGGCGGAGGTCCGGGCGGAGCTGGGTGACCTGTCCCGCGTCGATACGCTGGGCGTCGACGCCGAACCGCCATCGATAGCGGAGCGGCAGGCCCATGGTGAGCAGGTCCGGGTACGCCTCGGGGGCGAACAGGCCGGTCGCGAAAGCGATGGGCGCGTCGACCGTGCCTGCGACCGCGGCCCGGGCCAGGACCGACTCATCGAACCAGTAAGGCGCGTCCGGGTCGTCGACCTGGAATAGGCCGACGACCTCCAGCTCGTAGGGATCCGTCGGCCGCGGGAACACGTTGCGCAGCATCGGGTCGCCGGGATCGACCGCCACCGGCAGCGTGTCACCGACCTCGACCAGGGTCTCGGCTGCCGTCGCGGCCGAGATCGCCACCTCGAATCGCGGCACCTCGTCGGGGTCCGCCGGCAGCTCAAGGCGGGCGGGCCGTCGGCCGTCGGTCATGGTGATGTGCTCGTCGATCCCGTCCTGGTAGCGCAACGTGAGATAGGTCGGGTAGTTGGGCGGATCCGTCAGCCGGAAACGCGTTAGGTCGACGACATATCGGCGAGCCTCGACGAGCCGGTGCACGGACTCGGGCAACCGTTCGAGCAGCGTCTCGCCCCGACTCTCCACCCGATCGAAGACGTCGCCACGCTCACCGGCACTGATCTGGTCGACCGTCGTGAACTGGAGGTTCCGCTGGGCGGAGGTTGCGCGGTCCAGCTCATAGCGCAGGCCGGCATCGGCGACACGGTCGAAGAGGCGCGGACTGGCGGCGACGACCAGGCTCGTCACGGCGACCAGGACGAACAGGAGGACGGCGACCCCGCGCTCCGCGCGGATCCGACGGAGCAGGACGGCGACGGCACCGACCAGCCCCATCAGTCCTCGCCCATGCGCAGTGCCGATGACAAGCCGATCCGGCGCAGCAACCAGGCGAGCACGACGACCGCAGCCGACAGCGCCACGATGCCGACACCCTCCAGCGCCGCGATCGTGGCCCAGGGGATGTCGACCACGACCGGCGGGAATGGCGGATCGGCCTGCTGCGTGACCGTCACGAAGGGCAGGGCCACCCATGCGACGACCAGACCGAGCGCGCTCCCGGCGACGAGGCTGATGACGGCCAGCGTCGCGTTCTCCAGGGAGAGCCAGCCAGAGAGCTGCCCGGACGACAGGCCCAGCGCGCGCAGGAGCGCGAACTCGGTCACACGTTCGCGGGCCGAGACCGCGGCGCTCGAGATGAATCCCACCACAGCGAACAGCGCAGCCGCTGCGACACCGATGCTCAGGACCCCGATGACGCCGAGCGCGACGGGATCGGTCGCGAGCGCCTGGGTTCGCTCGACGCGCCCCAGGACCGAGCGACTGCCGATGGACGAGTCGCGCAGGCGCTCCATCGCTCCGACGCGCTCGCTCGGATCGAGCGCGAACCACCATTCCTGGGCGGGCTCGACGGCGTCGCTCCCCTCGAACCGTAATAGCGACAGCGTCTGGAAGTCCATGAGGACGACCGGCTGCGTTGGCTCGACCGTCGGGAACGCGCGGAGCGCGCCGACGATGCGCACCCGGCGGTCGATGCCCCCGATGCGGATGCGCATGTCGTCGCCGACGGCGCTGGCCGTGGCATCCAGGAACGATGCTGTCGCCACCACGGGGACCGGATCCTCGCCGATGTCGTCGAGCTCCGTGGGCGCGAAGGACACGACCGTCCCACGTCCGAACCGGTCCACACCGCGGATGACCGGCAACCCCGGGGTCCCCGTCTCGGCCGTCAGGTCGTCACCCAGGTTCCGGGCTTCGACCGGCCCATGCGGGAGGCCGTAGACCGAGGCGGTCGTCCGCCATCCCCGTTCGAGCGCGAGCGGGACCGGACGGGCGGTCGCACCGGTGATCGCCTCGACACGGTGCACGGTCACCGTCGCCTCTGTGGCCTCCCGTGCCTCTGGCAGGGTCAGTTCGAGCTCGACCGCCAACAGCTCCAGCGGGTAGGCGAACGAGGCGCTGGCTGGCGCGGCCGGATCGCCGAGCGCCAAGTCCATGCGATGCGGTCCCCCGCCGAGCGTCGCGCTGTCGCCCTGGAACCGGTGCAGGTGCCCGGACGCGTCCCGGACGACGACCGAGGTCCCGATCGCGCGCAGGTTCGCGAACACGGCCGGATCGACCGGCTCCATGACGATCTCGCCGGTCTCCTCGTCGAGCTCCGGCTGCTCGATGGCGTCGATGGTGACGCCGACCTCCAGCCGGAGGGCGCGCGGCTCGCCCGGCAATCGAACCGGCTCGAGCTGCGGCCGCTCGACGGCCAGCGGGGCTATCAGCTCGCCCAGCGGGGTCTCGGTGAGGTCCGGTCGAAGGATGACGACCGAGGCCGCGGTCGCGCCATCGATCCCGACGATCTCGGCCGCGGCGTCGCTGGCGGCGATCGGGATCGGCTCCCGATCGATGGGCGTCCGGGTGGTCACCCCGTCGATGGACGCATACGCGCGATCGAGCGCCCAGCGCGGCAGCGCGGTGACTCCTCGACCCGGTTCGACCCGTGCATCGGCACCGACCTGGAAGCTCGCCTGGTCACGCTGCGATGCGGACCAGGTCCAGGTGTAGGTGATGGCGAACACGCCCATCGACATGGCGAGCATCAACAGCAGCGCCGCGCGCGTGTAGCGCAACGGTCGTCGGGCGAGCTGCCGTGCGCCCAGTGACGCGACGAGTCCGCGGCCGCGGGATGTCGCCCGCTCGATCACGGCCGCGAGCAGCGGCACGATCCGCAACGCGAGGATCGCGCCGGCGAGGAACCCGATCGCGGGCGTCGCCACGAGCAGCGGGTCGATCCCGATCGCACCCTGGACGGAGCGAGTGAGCGGCGCACCGTAATGCCGCAGCTGCCAGAGCCCAAGGGCGGCCACGGCGAGGAGCGCCAGGTCGATGCCGAGGCGGGTCCCGACGGTGCGGGTCTCGCCGCGGCCGACGCTGCCCTGCATCGACGCGAACGACCGCACCGTGGGCAGGGCGGGCAGCAGGAGCGCGACGAGACACATCGCAGCCGCGGCTCCCGCCGCGACGTATGACTCCGACGACACGGTCGGCTCGATCCGCAGCCGGATGTCGGCGAGCGGTCCGGCGACATTGAAGGCGCGCAGCGCCAGGGCGGCGAGCCACGGTCCGAGGAGCGTCGCCGGCACGGTCAGCAGCAGACCCTCGACCAGCGACAGCCCGGCGATCCGCAGCGGGCCGGCGCCACGCGACCGAAGCATCGCGGTGTCCATGCGGCGGTGCTCGACGAGCAGCGCGGCGCTGAGCAGGACGGCGTACGCGGCGAGCACCACGAACTGCACCGTGAGTAGCAGCACGCCCGTACGGCTGACCAGCAGTGACCGCTCGGCCTTCGCCACGATGTCCGGCAGGCCCGTCGTCACTGTGACCGGGATCCCGCTCAACGCCGACTCGACACGCGCGTCGATCTGGGCGACCCGAAGGCGCAGCCCGGCCGTCCCGTCCAGCGTCAGCTGCTCGAACGCCGGCCAGGCGCGCCAGCCGAACTGCGCGCGGCCCGACGCGGCCCCTGTCCTGAAGCGGTCGGCGGTCGTGAAGAACGGCCCGTGGGTGGTGAACCGCTCGCTCGTGACCACGCCGTCCAGCACCTGCGGGTCCGCCCACCAGAACGGGTCGACCGGATCGTCGATGCGGAAGATGCCCGCGATCGTGACCGGCACGACGAAGCTCGGGTCGATGCGACTGGGGAGCTGCAGCTCGTCCCCGACGCCGAGCGCGAGGGTCGCGGCCACGTGTTCGGCGATCGCGACGGGGACGTAGGCGTCCGCACCGCCATCGCCAGCGGGGATCGGGCTCGGCCAGGATCCGGCCACGAGCGTGGCATGGTCCTCGATCCGCTCGGCGAACCCGAGCTCGACGAGGTCCGTGCGTTCCGCGGCCGGCCGCCCGGGCAGGTCGAAGGTGTCGGATCGTCCGACCCGCAGGACCGACCCGCCGACGTCGCCCAGCGCACGTTCGAGCTCTGGCGTCACGACCCGGTCCGCGGCCTCGGCCACCTCCGGATCGAGACGGACCGCGACCTCGACATTCCCCTCGGCCACCGGCGCGGTCCCCAGGACCCGGTGCAGGCCGGCGATCGAGACCGCGCCTGCGTACATCGGCCCGGCGGCGAGGAGGCTCGCGGCCAGGATGCAGATGAGCCCCGCCGCGGCCACGATCGGCCAGGCGGCGGCGGAGCGACGGAGGCTTACCTGGACCATGGCGACGACCGACGAGATCAAGGGCGGGCTCCGGGGGTGCGCGCGGCGAGCGCCGAGCGGTGGCCGAGTATAGGTCGGCGGTTCGCTGGCGGTCCTCATCGACGGATGTCCATGCGGGTCCACGACCGGCGTCCGCGGCCACGGTCACGGGGACGCCAGATGCTGCCGCGCATGGACACGACCGACCTCGCCACGGCCCGCGTTCGCCGGTTCCTCGAGACCGAGCCGGTCATCTGGCTGTCGTCGACGCGCGCCGATGGCGCCCCGCACCTGGTGCCGACCTGGTTCGCATGGGACGGGACCGCGATCGTCATCGTGTCCAAGCCCGGTGCGGTCAAGGCTCGCAACCTGCTCGCCGATCCGCGGGCGATGCTCGCGCTCGGTGATGCCGAGGCGGATTTCGATGTCGGCCTCCTGGAGGCCCGAGCAGAGATACTGTCGGAGCCCACGCCGGTCGACCTGCCGGATGGCTTTGCGGCCAAGTACGCCGTCCGGGTCGCTGCGTTGGGACTCACTCCGGCGCAATTCGCCCGGACCTATCCCCTGGTCATCCGCCTCGTCCCGGTGAAAGCGCTGGCGTGGCACGGTCGCACGACGCCGCGAACGGTCCTGTCGGCCGCACGACGCGTGGCCGCGACCGGCAGCGCCTCGCTGGCCGAGCCACGCAACGCCCTGCGACAGTGGCTCGGCGAGCCGCTTGCGAGGGGGCTCTCTGGCGGCGCGGAGTTCGCTCGGCGCGGCGTCGCGATCTGAGCCGACCGCTTGGTGCGAGGTCGGTCAGGCGGGGCTGCCCTCGATCGACGAGGCGCTCCGGCGCCGTGCACCGGGCCCACCGAATGGCCAGCGGAACGCCTGGCGCTCCGGCGACGGATCGGCGGCCACCGGGACCCCGCCGGAGCCGACCACCAGCGGCATCTCGGCGAGCGGGAAGATGCCACCGGCGATGTGCGCGGCCGCGACCGGTTTGGCGAAGTAGTAGCCCTGTCCGTAGGCGCAGCCAAGGTCGCGCATCCGGGCGGCTTGTTCCGCCGTCTCGAGGCCTTCGGCGACGGTCTTGATGCCGAGCGAGCGGCCCATCGCCACGATCGCTCCGGCCAGCGCGGCCGTCTTCGAATCGGTATCGGGGACCTGCACGAATTCGCTGGCGATCTTCAGCACATCGACCGGGAATTGGCGCAGGTGACTGAGCGAGAAGTAGCCGGTCCCGAAGTCGTCGATCACGACGCTGACGCCCAGGTCGCGCAAGGCCTCGAGCGTGCCGATCGTCGAGGGCGTCGCCTTGAGGAGGGCCGTCTCGGTGATCTCCAGGCTCAGCCGCGACGCGGACATGCCCACCTCCGCCAGCGCTTCCTGCACCGCGTCCACGAATCCCGGCTGCTGGATCTCGCGAGCCGAAACGTTCACGCACAGGAACGTGTCCGGGCCTAGGCCCGTCCACCCGCTGGCCTCGCGGCACGCCTCGCGCAGCACCCAGCGACCGATCGGCAGGATGGCGCCGTTCTCCTCCGCGATCTCGATGAACTCGCCGGGTGCGACGAGCCCGCGCTCGGGGTGCTCCCAACGGACGAGCGCCTCGACGCCGGCGAGTGCGCCGTCGCGCAGATCGACGATGGGCTGGTAGACGAGACGCAGCTGGCCCAGTTCGACGGCTTGCTGCAGCTGCGCACCGAGTTCGTGTCGATCGCGGATCGCGGTGTGCATGCCCGGATCGAAGACGGCGAAGCCGGCCTTGCCGTTGGCCTTGGCCATGTACATCGCCACGTCGGCATTGCGAACCACGTCCTCGGCCGTCTCGTGCTCGTCCCGCGCACTCGCGATGCCGATGCTGGCCGTCACGCTGACGGTGTGCTCGTTGATCGCGTATGGCATCCGCAGCTCGCGGGTCAGGCGTTCGGCCATGGCCAGGGACCGCTTCAGGTCGGGCTCGTCGTCGGTCAGGATCGCGAATTCGTCGCCGCCCAGGCGGGCGACCAGGTCATCGCCCCGAACGGAGCTCGAGATCCGCTCGGTCACCGCCTGCAGGAGGGCGTCGCCGGCGGCATGGCCGAGTGTGTCGTTGACGACCTTGAAGTCATCGAGGTCGACGAACAGGACCGCCGTGACCGATGGGTGGGCACCGGGCAACGTCTCGAGGACGCGCTCCAGGCTCGTCTGGAACATGCGACGATTGGCCGCCCCCGTCAGCGAGTCGCGCTCGGCGAGGTCCTGCACGTCGCGCAACAGGACGGCGTTGCGCAGGTTGAGGGCGGCGATCGCGCAGGCCTGACCCACGACGGCCAGCACGCGGCGATCGATTCCCCTGAGCAGGCTCGACCGATGCTCGACGACCACCGCGCCGATGGCACGGCCGTCGGCCATCATCGGGGCGACGAGGAGGTTCCTGGCGCGGGGCAGGACCTCGGCGAGGACCGGATCGAGCGCGGGCTCCAGCTGTCGAACGGCAAGGATCTGGCGGCGCTCCCACGCACGGGCGACGATCGCGTCGGGACGCGCCGAGACGGTCGGGACGTCGTCCGTGCCGATGGCTGCGAGGATGATCATCTGGTCGTCAGAGGCGCCGATCACGACTCCGCGTGGGAAATCGAAGCGCTCGGCGAGTCCCTCGAGCACCGTGGCCGACTGGCGGACCGGATCGGTCATGTCGTCGAGCCGGGCGCCGATGTCGACGATGGTCTGGAGGTCCTCGCGACGGTGGCGGAGCTCGCGTTCGTTCATCGCGGAGAACACCGATGTCGCCAGGGCGAAGAGCAGGAACGACATCACGTTGAGCAACGGCATCCGCTCGAATTCGATCGCCTCCCCGGCGACCACGTCGACGGCCGGCACGAAGAGCGCGGCCTGGGCGTACAGGACGATGAGGAGCAAGAGCGAATCCCAGAGGGCGAGTTTGAGGCCGGTCCGATACGAGGCCAGCAGCGAGACGGCGACGAGGTGCAGGTAGACGAGGAACCGGAGAGGGCTCTGCGTGCCACCGGTCACGTACATCGCCCAGGCAAGGAACAGGCCGTCGATGAGGAGCATGAGCGTGATGAGGGGAAGTCCACGTCGCCTGCTCGTTCGGCGGAGCAACTCGTCGGAGGCGGCCACCACGACATATGCGGCGCTCGCCCCGAGCAACTCCGCGAGGCCGATGCCCAGGACCTCGGGGCGGAGGATGGCCCAGCCCGCAACGATGCCGGCCATGGCGAATCGAAGAAGCAGCAACGCGGTCATCCGGTCGCTGAGGGCCGCGTATTCGGAGCGGTCGGCGGTGTGCATCACAGGTCCGCCTCGTCGACGAACAGGACGGTGGTCTCGGCGCCGGTCAACGGCGCCCGACGCAGCTTCGGGTCGCGCTCATCCATCCGGCCCTGCATCAACAGGAAGAGAAAGACCGCAAGCATCAGCGCGATCGGGAACCCGAACGTCTGAGCGACCGCGGTCGCGGCTTCGGTCTTCACCGCGGAGCTAACGCTCTTCACGACTTCGGTCACCACAGCGCCGAGGAAGGCCTGCGGTTCGAAGCGCACCGTATTGGTGTTGGTCTGATCCGGCGGAGCCCCGTCGTCCGGAGGGGTGGTGCCGCCGCCGCCGGATGGCGCGGAACCGGGCTCGGGAGATGGCGGTGGGGTCGGGCTGGCGACGCCCGCGGGCGTGGGCGTCGGGGTCGCCGGGGTCGGTGCCGGCGTGGGCGTTGGCGTCGGTGTCGGCGTGGGCGTCGAAGTCGGCGCGGGGCTGGCGACCGGCGACGGCGTCGGGCCTGGAGGCTCCGGGGTCGGATCCGGGGTCGGGCTGGGCGTGGGAGCCGGCGTCGGGCTGGGCGTGGGCGTGGGTGTCGGCGACGGGGTCGGGCTTGGCGTGGGTGTCGGGTCGGGCGACGGCGACGGGCTGGGCGTGGGTGTCGGGTCGGGCGTCGGCGACGGGTGGGCGTGGGCGACGGGGTCGGGCTGGGCGTGGGCGTTGGCGACGGGGTCGGGCTTGGCGTGGGTGTCGGGTCGGGCGTCGGCGACGGGGTCGGGCTTGGCGTGGGTGTCGGGTCGGGCGACGGCGACGGGCTGGGCGTGGGCGACGGCGTCGGGGTCGGGCTGGGCGTGGGCGTCGGCGACGGGGTCGGGCTTGGCGTGGGCGACGGCGTCGGGGTCGGGCTGGGCGTGGGCGTCGGCGACGGGGTCGGGCTTGGCGTGGGCGTCGGGTCGGGCGTCGGCGACGGGGTCGGGCTGGGCGTGGGCGTCGGCGACGGGGTCGGGCTGGGCGTGGGCGTCGGCGACGGGGTCGGGCTTGGCGTGGGCGTCGGCGACGGGGTCGGGCTTGGCGTGGGCGTCGGCGACGGGGTCGGGCTGGGCGTGGGCGACGGCGTCGGGGTCGGGCTGGGCGTGGGCGACGGAGTCGGGGTCGGGCTGGGCGTGGGCGACGGAGTCGGGGTCGGGCTGGGCGTGGGCGACGGAGTCGGGGTCGGGCTGGGCGTGGGCGTCGGCGACGGGGTCGGGCTGGGCGTGGGCGTCGGCGACGGGGTCGGGCTGGGCGTGGGCGACGGAGTCGGGGTCGGGCTGGGCGTGGGCGACGGAGTCGGGGTCGGGCTGGGCGTGGGCGTCGGCGACGGGGTCGGGCTGGGCGTGGGCGACGGAGTCGGGGTCGGGGTCGGGCCACCCGATCCGGACGTATGGTCGACGACGTCCGCCCGATCATCGAGCTCGGGCGCATCGACCCCCTCCGAGCACTGCGACTGGTTCCCCCCGATCACCGCGCAGATCGTGTCCGTGCCAGCCACCGCGGCGACATAGGTGACGGTGCACGTCCCAGCCGTGCCGGTCATGCAGTCGAGGTCCGAGCTGTTACCCGGGCTGCCCATGTCGTTCGGCCCGGAAATGAACCAGAAACGCACGTGGCTCGAGGTGCCCCTGGACGGTGCTCCGTCGTCGTCGAACACACGCGCCGTCAGGGTCACCGTCCCGCCGACGGGGCCAGTGCCGTGCTCCGGCTGGACATCGAGGGACGTCGGGATCCCCGCCGCGATGACGACGGGGGCCATGAACGGCGTCGCGGGCGCGATCGAGAGGGCGCAGAGGGCGGCCGAAACGAGTGCGGCGAACAGCGCTGTTCGCGAATGCTTCGATCGGTCGCTCTGCGGTCCCACCCTGGCATACCTCCCGATGACGGCCCCGTGTCATCTGACACAGGCAACCGTCCCCCGACGGGCACCGCAGACTAGGCCGCGCGATCCTCCTTCTCGAAGGGAGAAAGTAGTCGCCTCGGTTCGAGGGCCGGAGCAGGACGGTTCCGCGCTGCACCGGTGCAGCCACGCAAGTCCTGCTGGAGCCCTACCCGAAGGTCCCGGTCCCCTGTGGGGCTGCGAGCAGTCCGGTCGGCTGCGGTGGGGAGTCCGAGAGAAGGGTCCTCGCGGACCCGAGCCTCAGCGCAGCGTGCGGCTCGCGTGCGCATCGAGGCGCGCGAGCGCCTCCGGCAGGTCGGTCCGCCCGAAGCCGAGACGGAAGTGATTGCCGCCATACTCGAACTGCGAACCAGGCAGGAGCAGGACGCCCTCGGCTTCGACCAGCCCGGCCGCCCATTCGTCGATCCCGACACCCGGGACAGTGAGCCGAGGAAAGCCCACCGACCCCGCCCGGGGGCGCACCCAGCTGAACCGGTCGGCCCATGCCTCGAAGAAGGCGTCCAGCCGCTCCAGGTTCTCAGTGACGATCCCACGCGACCGTTCCAGCACCGTCTCGCGCGCGCGCAGGCCGATGAGCGCCAGGATCTCGGACGGCGCTGACGCGCAGATCGTGGTGTAGTCCTTGAACGATGCGCAGCGCTCGAGCAGGTCGCGATCGCGGGTCGCCAGCCAGCCGATCCGGAGGCCGGCCATCGCGAACGACTTCGACATGACACCCAGGGACACGCCACGGGCCGAAGCGTCCGCGCCGGTCGGCAGTCGGTCGGCCTCCTCGAATTCCAGGAAGCGATAGACCTCGTCCATCAGCAGGATCGCGCCGGCATCTTCGGCGATGCCGACAAGGCCATCGAATGTCGATCGGTCCGGCAGCATCCCGGTGGGGTTGTGCGGGGCGTTCACGACGATCAGCTTCGTCGCAGGCATGACCTGGTCGCGAAGACGCTCGAGATCCAGCCCCCAACCAGCCTCCTCGCGCAGCTCGTGGAGCGTCACCTCCGCCCCGGCCGCACGTGCGATCTCGTAGAGGCTCTGGTAGCCGGGCCAGGTGACGATCGCATGATCGCCGGGTCCGAGCAGCACGTTGACAAGACAGAAGATCCCCTCCTCGGCTCCGGCGAAGACGAGCACGTCGTCGGGTTCGAGGCGGTCGTACAGCCCGGCGATCTCGCGCCGAAGGAGCGGGTGGCCGGTCGATTCGGTGTAACCGAGGGCCAGACCGTCCCACAGCGACCGGGTCTCGTCGTCCGCCAGATCGAGCAGATCACGCATCGGGTAGGCCTGGACGTCGGATGCGCAGAGCAGGTGCTCGATGGCGAACTCCCAGCGCGCGAAGTAGCGCTCGAGCGCGAAGTCGGCGATACGCATGGCCGCATGATGGCGGACCGGGGTCGGCGGCGCGGCGTGTGCGCGCGACCTCCGGTCTGGGTAGCACGCGCGCCACCGGCTTCGTATGCTCCCGGCATGACCGAACCCGCGCCGATCATCATCGCCGGCTCGCCGACGGCGCTTGGCGGCCACTTTGGCGGCATGGAGCGCGGGCCGGCCGAGCTGCGATCCCGTGGTCTGCTGGGACGACTTGCCTCACGCCCCGGCCTGTCCGGGATGGCGTGGCAGGACATCGGGGACGCACCGAACGATCCTGGATGGTCGCCCGATCCGGACCCGCGGATGAAGAACCACGGCCGCCTGGTCGAGTACCTGCCACGCCTTCGATCGCATGTCGGGGACGGGTTGGACGCGGCCGGTGCCGGGGCCCGGCTGCTGGTCCTCGGCGGCGACTGCACGTCCCACGCCGGAGCGATGGCCGGGATCCGGAGGACGCGGAACGGGGTTCGCCTCGGACTGGCCTGGTTCGATGCGCACGGCGACTTCAACACACCCGACACGACGCCGTCCGGCAATGTCTGGGGCATGCCATTCGCGATGGCCTGCGGTCGTGGGGATCCCGACCTCGTCGCCGCGGTCGACGGACCGACGGTCCGCGAGGCCGACGCGGCCCTCTTCGGCGGTCAGGTCCTCGACGAGACCGAGTCCCGGATGCTCGCGTCGAGCGCGGTCGCCCAGTTCGGTCCCGGGATGCTGGCCGATGATGCCGGCCAGGCGGCCGTGGCCGGGTGGGCTGCGACCGTGGCCGGTCGGATCGACGGCTGGTTTGTCGCGGTGGATCTCGACGCGCTCGACGGAGCCGATGGCTGGGCCGTCGCGATGCCCGAACCCGACGGACTGGCGCTCGAGACGGCCATCGCCACCATCCGGGCCATCGCCCGAAGTGGCGCCCCCGTGATCGGGTTCGGGGCCACGGCGGTCATGACCGGACGCGGCGGCGATATCGAGCGGACGGTCGACGCGGTCGCGGCCCTTGCGGAGGCCGCGCTTGGCACCGGTGCGGGAATGCCCGGCTGAGCGGGGCTCTTACTGCTCGACGCGCACCAGGTTCGCCGTGAAGGTCCTGAAGGTGTCGAGGTCCAGTCCGTTCCCGACCGCCAGCCAGCTGCGAGCGGCACCGCGATCGACGACCACGGCATAGCGGCCGTCGTCCCCGGAGACGAGCGTTCCCGAGACGTCTCCGAACGCGGCCGTGCCGGCGTCCTCGCCGTCCGGAACGCAGCCGTCGTCCTCTCCGCAGAACGCCCCCTCGTGCAATTCGAATCGTGCACCGCCGGGGCCCTGGTACGTGATCTCCATCCAGCCGCCGCCGGCCGACCGGTACTGGCCGGACTCGACCGACCAGCGAGCTGGCAGGGCCGCGCAGTACACCGACCAGTCGAAGGCTGCCGCGACCGCGGCGAAGAAGTCCCGGTTGTCGTCCGAGCCCGTGCATGCCTCGACGGATCCGGTCTGGCCGGACGGGGACGCCCCTTCGGTCGCGGTCGGGGTCGCGGCGGAAGCCGCGGTCGGGCTCGCCGTGGCGACGACCGAGGGCTCGGCCGTCGGACTTGGTTCGGCAGTCGGCGCCGCTGGCGTCCCGCTGGCGCTCGCCGCGGCGGCGGGTGTCGCCGACGGCTCGTCTCGAACCTCGTCCTGCCCGATACAGGCGGAAGCGAGGAACAGGGCGAGAACCGCCAGGAGCAGCATGGGAAGGGACCGACGGGCGGGACGATGCCGTCCCGGCGCGCTCGATCGAGGGCGCGTCACGTGGGGGAGCGTAGCACGGTCGGCGGTGATAACCGGTCCGTGGCCACGGCGACCTCGAACCGCACGGTCGCCGCAGGTCCAAGTGAGCCAGCAGTGCTCAGCGGCACAGACTGTGCCAGCGCGACCGCGTGTCGGAGCGCTCCCGCGTGAGAGACGACGACCGCAGGACGCGCGCGCGCGAGGAGGTCCGCCCAAGCCGCGGCGACCCGCTCGGTCAGCTCAACGGCGGTCTCGCCCTCGGGCCAGTCGATGTCGGTGACACCCTGGGCCAGCGCGTCGGCAAGGTCGGGGTGCAGCGCGACCAGCTCGTCGAACGTCCGGCCTTCGGCGATCCCGAAGTCGGCCTCCTGCCAGCGGTCGTCGACCTCGATATCGCCCACGTTGGCCGAGGCCGCGATGGCAGCCGCGGTCTCGCGAGCGCGCTGAGCTGGGCTGGTCAAGATCACCACGTCCCGCGTGAGGGTCGGGGCGAGCGACGCGGCCAGCGCGCCGACGGCGAGTCGACCGGCCGCGTCGAGGGGCGGGTCGCTTCGGCCGCAGTATCGGCGAGTCGTCCAGCTCGTCGTTCCATGGCGCACGAGCACGACGTCGATCACGGCCGCGATCGAGCTGCGGCGCCACCGGCGACCGGCCCGGAGACGGCCGCGGACGCGAATGTCGCCATCCCGTCGCGCAGTCGCACGCCCGCGTCGATCAGCTGGATGGCGAGCGCGGCCCCGGTACCCTCCCCGAGCCGGAGCTCGAGGTCGAGCAGGGGCCGCAAGCCGAGCTGTTGGAGCACGATGGCGTGACCGGGCTCGGCGCTGAGATGAGCCGGGATGACGCGTTCAACGACGGTCGGCGCCAGCCCCGCGGCGATGAGGGCCGCTGCGCCACTAATGAACCCGTCGAGCACCACGGGCACACGACCGGCGATCGCCCCGAGGATGACGCCCACCAGTGCCGCGATCTCCAGTCCGCCGACGGCGGCGAGGACGCCGATAGGATCGCTCGCATCAGGGGCGTTTTGGACGAGTGCCCGCTCGATCACGGCTATTTTGCCGACGTGGGTGGCATCGTCGATGCCGGTCCCGCGGCCTGTCACCAGGGCCGGCGCGGCACCCGTCATGACCGCCGTGATCGCGCTCGCTGCGGTTGTGTTGCCGATCCCCATGTCGCCGATGCCGACGACATCGACACCGGTCTTTCGAAGGTCTTCGATGACGTCGAGCCCGGCGTCGACGGCACGTATGGCCTCTGACCGCGTCATCGCCGGGCCTTCGGTCATGTCGTCGGTGCCGGTCCGGATGCGTGCGTGGACCAGACGACCGCCGCGGCCTTCGACGGGCGACACGTCGGGGATCGCACCCGCGACGCCGACGTCGAGCACGGTGAGCGCGGCCTCTGCCACGGCGGCGAGGACGTTGATCGCGGCTCCGCCACCGATGAAGTTTGCGACCATCTGGGCGGTCACGTCGGATGGGTAGGCGGAGACGCCCTGACGCGCGACGCCGTGATCAGCCGCTGCTACGACGATGGCCCGGCGGGCCATCGATGGGCACGCCTGCCCGGTGATCCCGGCCAGTCCGACCAGGAGATCCTCGAGGCGTCCGAGGCTCCCGCGCGGCTTCGTGAGCCGGTCAAGGTGTGCCCGAGCCGTGGCCATCGCCGTTTCGTCGAGTGGACCGATCTCTGCGATCGCGGCCAGCGTGTCGCTCAAGTCAGGCATCGTGCGGGCGATCAAGACGTCCTGCCCCTTTCAGGGTCACGGGCAGCCCTGCCACGAGCAGATACACCTCGTCAGCCAGCGCCGCGATGCGCTGGTGCGTGATGCCGACGAGATCGCGGTAGGCCCGCGCCCCCGCATGCATCGGCACGATCCCGAGTCCGACCTCGTCGCTCACGACCACGACCGGCCCCGGTCGCGCCGAGATGGCCGCGAGGCCGTTCGCAACGGGCCCCTCGAGGATCGGATCGATATCGGGCGCTTCGTCGCCGAGCAACGTGCTCAGCCACAGGGTCAGCCCGTCAATGAGCGCCGGCTCGGACGGGTCCGTGCGCGCCAAAGCAGCCACGAGGTCGGCCCCGACCTCGATCGTCGGCCACGTCGCAGGGCGTTCGCGCTGGTGCCGGGCGATCCGGTCGTCCAGCTCCAGGTCCCCTGGCCACGCGGTCCCGAGGAACCACGCTCGATCGTCGCCCGCCAGCCGTCGCGTCGCCGCGAGGCCGAACCGGCTCTTGCCGCTGCGCGTCCCGCCCAGGGCCAGGATCAACGGGCTGGCCATCGCGACCGACCTCCTGCTGCCGTCACGCGATCACCGCGAGCGCGACGAGTGTGGCAGTCAGCGCGATCTCCACAGAAGCCCCGAGTCCATCCCCGTCGAGCTGCCTGCGCGCGCGGGCGACGCCCGCGGTGGCGCCGATCCCTACCGCCGTCCCCGTGAGTGCCGCCACCGCGATCGGCCATGCCCCGACGACCACGCCGAGGGCGACGATGGGGGTCAGGGTCGCGGCCGCGACGGTCGCATCGCGGGCCGAGGTGCGCGCGCTGAACCATGCGCCGAGCCCGTCGGGCTGGATCCCTCCCCGCAGCAGGACGACAGCAAGGACCGGTGTGCATCTGGACACCGCGGCCCCCACGATCACGACCGATGCTGCCATTACGACCCCCGATGACGAGCCCACGCTCGCGACCGCGGCCATCTGCGCTCCCAGGACGATGAGGAGCGCGGCGGCGCCGGCCGGCCCGACCGCCGGATCGGTCCGTGCACGGTTCGCGGCCACCGCGTCCGGGGCAGTCAGCGCGTCGGTCGTGTCGGCGAGACCATCCAGGTGCAGCCCGCCGGACACCGCGACCAGAACCGCCACCGCGCCGATCGCACCCAGCACCGGCTCACCGGCGAGGACGAGGGGCACGAGCACGGCCGCCGCTAGTAGCCCGATGGCGGCTCCGACGATGGCGAAGGCCGCGGCCCCCGGGGCGTCGGCGACGGGTCCGACGGGAACGCGGGTCAGGAGGCCAAGCGCGGCTCGGACCGATGCCACGACCCCGAGGGCCCCGGCCGAGCGATGCGCGATGCGCTCCACCTCAGGTCGCCCCGACCGGCAGGCGCACGAGGGCGGGGTCCACGCCGAACACCGACCGGATCCGGTCGGGGCCCAGCGTCGACGCCGGCGAGCCATCGGCCACGATCCGGCCCTCGCTCAGGACCGCGATGCGTGGGAAGAAGTGGGCGGCCAGCGCGAGGTCGTGCAGGACCGCGACGACCGTCGTCCCGTCGCGCCGGTTGAGGTCCACCAGCAGCTCCATGACATCAACCTGGTGACGGATGTCGAGGTGGGCGGTGGGCTCGTCGAGGACCAGGATCGGCGCCGACTGCGCGATCGCGACGGCGATGAACACCAGCTGGCGCTCCCCCATCGACAGCTCTCGCACGTCCCGATGGCCGAGGTGGGCGATGCGCACGCGATCCATGGCTCCGGCCACCGCGAGGCGGTCGGCCGGACGCAGCCCCGTGAAGGGCGGCTCGTGTGGCAGGCGGCCCAGGGCAACGACCTCGTGGACCGGCATCTCGAACGGCAGCTGGATGAGCTCCGGGACCACGGCGATCGTGCGGGCCACGGCCGATCGCCGCCACCGTGTCGATCGGCGCGCCACACAGGCGGATCTCCCCCGAGCCGGGACGCAGCACGCCGGTCATCGCCCGGAGCAGGCTCGACTTGCCCGCGCCGTTGGGACCGACCAGCGCGACGCGCTCGCCACCAGCGATCTCCAGCGTTGCCGCGGACACGACCTGCCGGTGTCCGTACGCGATGGTGACGTCGTGAGCCGAGAGCATCGGTTCCACGGTCATCACAGCTCGTAGCTCGAGCGCGTGCGCTGGAGCAGGAAGAGGAAGAAGGGGGCGCCGAGCAGGGCCATGACCACCCCGACCGGGACGTCGCCGACGAGCCGAGCCACGAGGTCCGCCGTCGACAGGAGCGCGGCGCCGACGATCGCGGAGATCGGGAGCACCCGACGCGCCGCGGGGCCGACGACGAGCCGGACGACGTGGGGCACGACCAGCCCCACGAACCCGATGAGCCCGCTGATCGCCACGCCGGCTGCGGTCGCCAGTGAGGCCAGGGCGAGCAGGATGCCCCGTTCCCGCGGGACGTCGATGCCGAGGTGGCCCGCGGCGGCATCGCCGAGCAGCAGACCGTCAAGGGCACGGGTCCGCAGCACCATCAGGACGCAGGCGCCGAGGATGAGCGGCGCCGAGACCGCGAGACGGACCCACGACGCGCCGGCCAGGCCACCGAGCAGGAACGAGAAGATCTGACGGAGGTCCGCACCCGACACGTACATGGCCATGGTGAGCAGCGCCGCCAGCACCGACCCAACGGCGTAGCCGGTGAGCAGCAGTCGGGTCAGCCCTCCGGCGCCACCGGACCCACCGAGCCGGAAGACGACGTAGGCCGAGAGCAGCGCCCCGGCGAAGGCGAACCCGTGCAGAAGCCCGAACTCGACGACCACGATCTGGATCGGGATCAGGACCGCGACCGCCGCCCCGAGCGCGGCTCCCGAGGCGGTGCCGAGGACATACGGGTCGGCTAGCGGGTTGCGGAGCAGCCCCTGGAACGTGGCGCCAGCGACCGCGAGCCCGGACCCGATGGCCATCGCAGTGAGGACGCGCGGCAGTCGCAGGTCCCAGATGATCGCCTCGCTCGCCGGCGCCCAATCGAGACCGACCCGGAGGCCGAGCGTCCGCCACAGGATCACGCCGATCGTCTCGCTGGGACCCACCTGGACCGATCCGAGGCCCACGCCAAGGACGATCGAGGCGAGAAGGACGGCCGTGGCCACCACGCTGACGACCACCGGTCGACCGCGAACCCACGCGGCGACGCCGCCGGAGTCCAGCTCTGGTGCGAGCGCGCCGGCTGCCATGCCCGTTACGGTGCGGCCGGGAGGCTGACGTGCGGCCGGATGGTCGTCGCCAGGTTGCGCAGTCCCAATGGCAACCGCGGCCCGGGTCGGTTGATCTCGATGTCGCGCACGGTCCGGACGTCGTCGTTGGCGACGGCGGTCATGACGTTCCAGCCCGGGCGGGCTGCGACCTCCTCGGGGATGGGCGCGTAGAACGGGTTCACGCCGAGGACGATGACCTCCGGATCCTGCTCGATGAGCGTCTCGAGCGCGATCTCGTACGTGCTCGGGTCGCCGGTCGTGATGGTGTCTCCGCCGGCGAGCGTCACCATCTCTGCGACGAACGAGTCGGCCGCAGGGGCGAAGATCGCTCCGGTCGTGGCGTCGTAGCCCACCTCGTAAAAGGTCCTGGGCGGCGTCCCGCTGGCGCTCACGGCGTCGCTGATCGCGTCGATCTCGGCGCGCATCGCGGTCGTCAGGTCGGCGGCGGCCTTGCTCGTCCCGGTGGCCATGCCCATGAGCTCGATGTCGTCGTACACGCCCTCGATCGAGGGTGCGTACACGACCAGGACGGGGATATCGAGCGATCGGAGTTGCGTGATGGCGTCGGCCGGGGTGAAGCCCAGGCCGCCAGCCACCACGAGATCGGGCTCGAGGTTCACCACCTGCTCGACATCGACGCTGTTGAAGGATGCGACGTCGGGGAGCGCGGCGGCCGCGTCCGGGTAGTCGCTGCCATCGTCGGTCGCGACCACGCGATCACCAGCCCCGAGCTCGAAGAGGATCTCGGTGGTCGCGGGTGTCAGCGACACGATGACGTCAGGCTCGGCCGCGATCTCGACCGCGGTGTCTTCGTCGTCGACAAGGGTCACGGGGAACGCGGCCGCCGACGGGCTGGGCGCGATGCTGGGGGCGACGCTCGTGGAACCGGCGGGCGAGTCGACGGGTGCCGAGGATGGGGATGCTCCGGTCGTCGAGCAGGCCGCGAGCAGGACGGACAAGGCAAGGGACAGGGCGACGCCGCGGCGTCGTGAGCGTGGAGACACGGGGTGATTCCTCCGGGAGCGCGGTTCGGGAGCCGGAGGGGTCTGCAACACACGCAGGACCCCTCGCTTCGAGGCGGGTCGAAGGGAGGGGTCAGGGGATGGTGTGCACGGTCCTGCCTACCTTTCTCTCGAAGGTTCGAGCATGCACCGTGGGGTCGGCGACCGGACTTCCGCCCGAGGGCGGTTCACCGTAGCGGGACTGTGCCGGACTTTCACCGAGCTTCGCGACCACGCGGCGTCGACTGACGTCGCCGCGAGCGTAGCACACCGTGGCCGTCGCTCAGGCCCGGGCGACATGCCGTCGATCTTCCGATAAGTGGTAGTGAAGCGCCGCCTCGTAGGATGCCCGCCTCGCCTCCGCCGCCGTCGTCCAGCCGCCGGAGGAGGTCTCGGACCATGGTGGAGTCACGTTGGTTTCGTCGTGCCGGCCCCGCGATCGCCGCCGTCGGTGCGGTCACGCTCCTGGCCACCACGACGCTCGGAGCGCCGGGGCGCGTCTGGACGCCGGCTGCCTGTGCCGGCCAGCCGCGGATCGGCGACGCGGCCCCCGGGACGTGGTTCAGGATCGATCCCGTGCTCGACGCCGGAACGCGGGTCGCCCAGCGGCTGACGCTGGGTCGCGCGGGCGACGATGGATCGAATGCCCTCGAGCTCGACGCGGAATTGTTCGCAGCGGGGCCGGTCGGCGGCACGACGCTGGTGGGCACCGACGACGGCGCTCGGTCGCTGCTCTCGCTCATCGACGTGGCGCGTGCCTGCGCCTGGATCGTCGGCACCTCCGACGACGTCGTGCGCACGGCGACGCTCGCACCGGACGGCTCGACGCTCTACGAGTTCCGCGTGGACCGACGGACTCGGGCGGACCTGGGCGTCTGGCGGCGACCGCTCGACGGCTCGGCGGGCCCGTCGCGCGTGCTACCACCGATCGCGCCGGATGACCGCTTCGGGCCCACGTGGCTCACCGACCTCGCGTGGAGCGAGGACGGTCGGTCGCTCGCGGTCCAGTCCTGCGGTGAGGTGGCCTGCCGGGTCCGGATCCTCGATCTGGCCCATGGCCGCGTGCAGCTCGTCGACGATCCCGACCTCGGCGACGTGGTCGGCCTCGCCGGCGGACGCGTGGTGATGCGTGGAGCCTGTCGTGGCCTCCCCTGCCCGCTCGTCTCGCTGGACCTGGGCGCCGGGGCGGCCGTCGTCCTGGATCACACGGCCGGACAGGCCGTGATGAGTCGAGACGATCTTGGTCGCTCGGTCGTCGTCCACGAGATCGGGGCCGCCGGCGACCGCCTTCGGGTCGTGGGGCTGGACGGCCACGATGCACAGCTCCTCGCCGGAGATCCCGAGGGGCGACGCCTGGTCGCCGATTCTGCTCGGTCCGCGAGCGGGGCCGAGCACGCCCCCGGGTGGGTCCTGTTCGGCCCGGATGGACGCCTGCCGGTCGACGGTTCCCTCGGACCCCAGCTCCGCCACGTCACGGACGGGCGCACCGTCTCCCTCGACGAGGTGTCGCGATGAATTCCCGGACCCGGCGTGCGCGGCGCGCTTCGTCCCTCCTCCTCTCGGTGGCTGTGGTGGCCGCGATCGGCCATCCAACGAGCGTCGCGACCTCTGCGCACTCGCCGGATCCGATCCTCGGCGCCGAGACATTCCCGCAGGACGGTCGGCTCGAGTACGACTGGCGCACCGGCGCCGTGCCACCGGCCTTGATGCGCACCGCCATCCATGCGGCGGCGGAAGATGTCGGGCAGACGCGCGCGTCGCGCGCCGCGCTCTTCGTGCACGACGTGGACGGCACCAACCCGATCGGCTACGGCACCGGGACATGCGGGGTGAACGGCCTCGCCTGCTTCACGAGGAACGCGCCCCATGGGTTCACGATGTGGTTCCGCGAACAGGGCCGGGTCTTCGACTGGGGCACGCTGAAATGGTGCCAGATGTACACGACCCCGCCGAACGGCTGTTACGACGTCGAGACCGTGGCCCTTGACGAGTTCGCCCATGTGGAAGGCCTCGGCCACCACGTGAACTACGCGGACGAGCGCGACTACACCGATGCCGTCGTCCAGACCCTCTCGCGAACGAAGCCCAGGGTCGGCTACGACATGCATGTCCTTGGGGTCTGTGACACGGCGACCCTGCAGATCCGCTACGACACACCGGGGGCGTCGTCGAAGTACTCGACGTGTCTTGATCTGCCGACCGTGATGTCGCTGACCCGGAGCGCCTCGTCCATCGCCTACGGCGGTACGGTCACGTTCACCGCGTCCCTCAGGGTCGTCACGGACACCGACTACGGCCGCCTGAGCAACAACCCGGTCTCGCAACGAGCCGTCCGACTGCAGCGTCGGCCGGTCGGGGGCGGCCTCTGGACGTCGATCGCGACGATGTCCCCGTCGACGCCGACGGGCTCGTACGACGTCGCGCTCCGCCTCTATGGCTCCGCGGAATACCGGGCGGCGTTCTCGACGCCCACCAACGAGGGCCTGATCGGGGATTCGAGCTCGACCGTCACGGTGACCGTCGCCCCATGCGCCGGAACCAAGTGCCCAACGCCCATCGTGCAGCAGTAGGACGGGGGACGGGATGGCATCTCGCGACTTGAACCGCGCGACCGTCGGCGCCATCGGCGTCGCGATCGTGGCCGCCGGGCTGACGATCGGGTGCAACCCGGCCACGCTACAGGCGCCGGCCGCGCCATCGGCCCGATCCGCGACGCCGGACGCTGCCACGGGGTCGGTCGCGTCCGGTTCGCCGGTCGTCGAGGGCGGCCCGTCGCCAACCCTCGCCGGCCTGGACGCGCCACCGGACGCCCTCCTCGGCGCGGAGGGTGGCGATCCGGTCGAGGGTCAGCTCGGGACGTACGTCTGGCTGGACACGGGGAGCGACGCGCCATGGCTGCCGGGCGCGCCGCTCACCGTCGGCGCGGGCGAGCCGCTGACGGTCCGGCTTGACCCCGACGGCGACGTCCGCGCGTGGGCAGCCCGCTACGTGCCGGCGGGTGCCGAGGGCCCGAACGGCGCGATCGTCCTCGGCGAGGGAAGCGGCCTCCCGGTGTTCGAGGCCCCGGGAGCGGGTATTTGGACCGTCGAGGTGTTCGTCGAGTTCGCCGCCGGGGCGGGCGACGCGAGCTACTTCTGGCGACTCCGGGTGGAGTGAACGGGCCGGGGGTGGCACACTGCCGCCGATGGGCATCCCGCTGGCCACCCCCGCCAGTCGACCCGGTCGCCGCGTCGCGGTGGCCCTTGCGCTCCTTCTCCTCCTCACCGCGTGTCAGGTCGACGCAGGTGCCGCCGAGCGGCCGGCGGAAGGCCTGCTCGCGCTGTCGACCGGCGAATCAGCAAGCCTGGATGTCCTCGCCGCGGAGCCCGATTCTGACGGCGCCGTCGCCATCGGCCTCCCGTTGCCGGCTGATGGCGCGAACTGGGTCTCGGCGGGCCGCGGCGGCATCCTGGTCGCCGGCACCGCGGACGGCCAGCTGGTCACGAGCGACCCGGTCGATCCGCGCGGGACGGCCGTCGACGTCGCCGGGCTGGAGTGGCGGCCCGTGAAGGCCAAGGACGAATCCGGGGCCTCCGTCCCTTCGCCTGCCTGGTTCCCGACGTGGGATCCCTCCGGGCGCAGGTTCGTTGCGCTCGGCGGCGATCTGCCGGGCGGCGGCGATCTGACCTTGCTCCTGATCGATCCGACCGAAGGCACGCTCGCGACGCTGCCGCTGAAGCAGACCTTGCCAGCTGCCCCGCCGGTCTGGCTGGACGCGAACCGCCTCGCGCTGGTCAGTGGGTCGTCGGACAAACCGGCCGCGCTGGTGGTCGACACGGCGACCGGCAAGATCTCGAAGGGCCCCTCCGGCGAACAGCGCCTGGCGACATCGGCGGACGGGAGCGTGATCGCGACGTCGGCCGGGCGCGGCGAGCCGATCGTGCTTCGGTCGTCGAAGGGCTGGCTCGCCGACGACGGCACGACCATCGGCTCGGTCGAGGTCCCCGATGGGTTCACGGAGGCCGCCGCCCTGGCGCTGGATGCCACGGGCCGACGGCTGGCGATCGTGTGGGCCGGCGCGGACGGTGCTCGACGCTGCGACGTCCACGACGGCACCGACGGATGGCGCCGAGTCCTGACGCACTCCGCGACGGCCGTCGCCTGGTTGCGCTAGCGAACCTGGTTGCGCGAGCGAACGAGGCGCCGGGTGCGCCCCCGGGTCACGAGGTCGGGACCGGCTCGCCGGCCGAGAAGATCGAGACCTGCGCCTCCTCGGGCAGCATCACCCCCATGACCTTCTGCAGGGTGAGGAGATGGACGCACGAACCCCAACTCTCGAAGTAGTGGCAGGTGCAACGCCACTGGCCGGCGTCGAGGGCGACATGGTGCGTGTCGTTGTCGCCGCGGAAGGTGAGTGACAGGCGGTCGACCGTGATCCGATCGAGTTCCCGCGCGTACCAATTCGCCTTCTCGACCTTGCCGATCAGTGAGCTGTGCATCGTCGTGCTACCTCCGTCGCCCATGGGGCGCTGCCGAGGCCGCCGTCCGGTCATGCACCTTCGACCGGTGATGGCGGTCGCGTGTCGCCAGCCTACACCGCCCGCGCCCCGGGGTCACCCCCGAAAGTCGCCCCCGTCCTTGCGAAAGTCGTCCTACCCGGACGTCTGGCCCGAACCGTCAGGGAGCGCTCGTCCCCTCGCGCCCGAAATCGTCCTCGAGACGGACGACGTCATCGAGCTCCGGGGTCGACACCTCGATGAGCTCGCATCGCTCGATGGCCTCGTAGCGGTGGATCCGGCCGGTCTCGACCCGCCGGTGCTCCCCGGGCCCGAGCTCCGAGACGTGGACCACGCCGTCATCGTCCTCGAGGAACAGGCGCAGCCGACCGGACCACACGAGGATGGTCTCGTCCTTGATCTCGTGACGCTGGAGCGACAGCCGGCGGCCGGTCTCGATGACCAGGACCTTGCCGACGTACCGGTCCGTATGGGCCCAGATCAGCTCGTGGCCCCACGGCTTGTCGACTCGCCGGGCAGCCTCCTCGCCCGACGTCACGACCCGCGCACCAGCGCCTCGCCGGCGATGAGCAGGTCGTCCCGAAGCCCGCCCGAGGTCGCTTCCGTGTATACGCGGACGAGGGGCTCCGTGCCGGACGCCCGGATCAGCAGCCACGAACCGTCGGCCAGGAAGAACTTGTAGCCATCGCCCGTGTCGAGCGCCACGGTGTGGTCTACCGGGCGACCCCCCAGCTCGGTCGGCGTGTCACCGGCGAGGTCGACGAGCAGCCGACGCTTGACCTCCGGGTACGCCGCGCGCTCCACGTGGACGTCGATGCGGCGATAGAAGGAGGGCCCGGCGATCTCGTGGAAGTGGCGGAGGGCGGCCGACACCGGCCAGCGCCCAGCCGCTCGCTCGCGGACGAACAGGTCGAGCAGCAGCAGGTCGGCATAGATCCCGTCCCGCTCGGGCAAGTGCATCCCGAACCCGAACCCGCCCGATTCCTCGGCGCCCATCATCGCGCCGGTCTCGATCATCCTGGGCCCGATGAACTTGAAGCCGACCGGCGTCTCGTGCGTCTCGATGTCATACCGCTCACCGAGCCGCGCGGCCATGGACGTGTTGTTGACGCTGACCACCACGGGATCGCGCCAACCCCGGTGTTCGGCCAGGTAGTACATCAGCAGCCCGGTCACCTCGAGCTGGTGGATGAAGTCGCCCCGCTCGTCAGCGGCACCCGCGCGGTCCGCATCGCCGTCGAGGAACAGACCGAGGTCGTAGCCGCCGCCGGCGAGGATCCCGAGCGCCTCGTCGATGTTGGGGCGGATCGGCTCGGGATTGACACCACCGAAGTACGGATTGCGTTCCTGGTGGATCTCCTCGATCCGGAGGCCGCCGCCGGCCAGCAGCCGACTCAGCCAGCCGGAGCCCGAGCCCCACAACGGGTCCACCAGGACCCGCAGGTCCGCTGCCCGCAGCGCGTCGAGGTCGACCGTCCGGCGGACGAACGCCTCGTAGCCATCGAACGGGTCGAACCGCTCGACGAGGCCGGCAGCCTCCGCATCCGCCAAAGGCCGTCGTTCCACGTGCAACCCGCCATTCACCGCGAGCCGGGCCTCGACGGCCGCGAGGATCTCCGGTCCGGCCGCCGCCCCGGATGGCGCCTTGATCTTGAATCCGTTGTCCACCCACGGGTTGTGGCTGGCCGTGATCACGATGCCGGCCGCCGCACCGCGCTGGACGACTTCATAGGAGCTCATCTGGGTGGGCACCGCGTGGACCGCCAGCATTACCGGGATGTCCTGTGCGAGGAGGACCTCCGCGGCCGCCGCCGCGAAATGCTCCGAGGCGAACCGCCGATCGAATGCGACGACGACGCCCTGCGCCGTCGCGCCTTGCTCGGCGACGTAGTGGGCGACGCCGTCGGCGCAGCGACGTACGTTGTCGAAGGTGAACTCGTCGGCGACCCGGGCACGCCAGCCGTCCGTGCCGAACACGATGGACGTGGGCGCACCCGTCCCGGCCGATGTCGTCACTCAGCCTCCCGCCTGCGAACAGCGCTCGATGAGCTCGCGGATGCGATCGATGTCGGGCGCCGATCCACGGAGGACCGCGATCGGCTGCGTCGCCGTGATGCTACCGCCCTCCGGTGGGGCGATCACCCCAAGCCGGCCGTCCACGCGCCGGACGACAAGGTCGTCGTCGCCGACGTCAACGGTTTCGCCCGCCTGCACGACGATGCCCTCGCCGCGGGCGCCGATGGCGACCAGCAACGCGGTCCACGACCCGAGGTCCGACCAGCCCACGTCCATCGAGGCCATCGCCACCTGGCCGTTCCGTGCCGCGCCCTCCATCACCGCGTAGTCGATGGAGACGGCCCGCTGGATCGCCTCGTAGGCGTGCTCCAGCATGGCGGGAGCGGCGGCCATCGGCCCGAGCGTCTGGAGAAGTCCCGTATACCGACCGAGGGCCGCCGTGATCGCCCGCCGGCGCCACAGGAAGATGCCCGCATTCCACGCGACACCCGCCATCCGCGTGAGGTCGTCCGCTCGCTCCGGGCTCGGCTTCTCCTCGAACGCTTTGAGCCGGTAGGCGCGCAGGCCGTCGATGTCGCTGGCGGTCGAGAGGTCCGGGATCAGGTAGCCGTACTGGGTCGCCGGGTGGGTGACCTCCGTGCCTAGGGTGACGAGTGGCTCCTCGATGTCGAAGGCGCCCGTCGCGAGATGCTCCCCGGATTTCGCGAGGACGTCGGCGTACACCGCGTCCCGCTCGGGGTCGATATGCGCATCGGCGGGGACGACCAGCATGACCTCGTCAGGCGGGCGGTCGAGGGCGATCGTCGCGAGCGCGATGGCTGCCGCCGTGTTGCGACCCATCGGCTCGAGCAGGAGGTTCGCCTCAGGCAGCTGCTCGCGGACGATGCGTTCGTAACGAGCCTCGGTGACGACCGTGATGTCGTCGGTGAGCCGCCGTAGCCGACGCTCCGTCGCCTGGAGCAGCGACTCGGTCCCAAGCAGCGGTAGGAAGGGCTTTGGGCGCTCGGGCCGACTCAGAGGATGGAGTCGGGTCCCACCGCCGCCGGCCATGATGACGGCGTACATGTGGCAGTCATCGTAGCGCCGCAGACCGGGCGCGGGCGGTCCGCGGACCGGGGCTCACTGGGCGATGACGATGTAGCGCCCTTCCCAGGGGACCTTGCGCTGCCACTCGTGATAGCGCGTGAAATGCAGGTTGAACTGGGCCAGGGTCAGGTAGGCGTAGGGCCACTTGTCGGACCGCGTCCCCAGCGGCCCGCTGACGTAAAAGCCCAGGATCGTCTTCTTGGTCGGCTCGATCGGGTCGTGGCTCGTCCGGTAGCCGAGGACCACCCAGGCGTGCGTGCCGCGATGGACGGTGACCCCCACCGGATCCCGCGTCCGCGCGATGGAGCCCACGATGTAGGACAGCGCGGATGCCTTGCTCGTGTAGGCCCGCGCGGCGTAAGCGGCCCCCGAGAAGTAGCGCATCCCCCACGCCCATCCCTGGGGATCGTTCCCGAGCGTGCGGTACGCATACCGGTTATGCGACCGGATCCGCTTGTAGTAGTACCGCTGCGTCGTGTAGGTGCGGTTGCTCCGGCTGCGCACGAGGTTGACCATCGACTGCGTCGCCGCCGGAACGCACCAGTAGTTCGTGTACTGGCGAACCATCGCGCTCGCCCGATACAGGTTGACCTTCGTGATGACGGCCGTCGGGCGCGGCGTCGGGGCGGGCGTCGGCGTCGGACGTGGGGTCGGGGTCGCGGTCGGACGCGGCGTCGGGGTCGCCGTCGGACGCGGCGTCGGGGTCGCGGTCGGGACGGGCGTGGGCGCAGGAGTCGGGACGGGCGTGGGCGCAGGCGTCGGTACTGGCGTCGGGACGGGCGTCGGAACGGGCGTGGCGACCGGGGTCGGTTCCGGCGTGGCTTCTGGCGTCTCGCTCGGTGGCGCGTCGGCCGCCGCCACCGCCCATGGCATCGCCCCGAGCATCGACAGCCCGAGGCTGACCGCCACCAGCCAGCGGCGGAATTGGGGCAGCACCTCTCGTCGTGCGTTCATCGGGTCGAGCCTACGCCACCGCGAGCCCGACACGATGCCGGTCGATGGTCCCCGGGTCGGCGACCACGAAGGTCCCGAAACGGTGCGACGGTGCACCGCTCGCGGTGGTGGGTCGGTAGCGGCCCGACCTACGCACCTGCCCGGTCGGCGCCGGCCATGCGAGGGCCGTGGGAGAGGCCGACTTGCGATTCCCCTGACGTATCGGCGCAGAGTCGCTGTCTCTCGTCGGCATGGACTGCCGGAGCGGTGCGAGATTCGCACGCGGGGCGCGTTGACGCGCCGTCGGCTCGCCCCTACGATGCAGCGACCCTGTGGCACGCCACAGGCGTAGATCAGCGACCGGAACCGATGCGCGAGGACCGCCGTTGACCGCCTCCCTGACTTCGGACGCTCCGCCAACGAGCACTGCCATCGGGTCCGTCACCCCGATGGCCGCCGGCCAGACGGCTCCCGACGTCGAGATCATCGGCGTGACCAAGCGGTTCGGCGCGGTCACGGCGGTCGACGCGATGGACCTCTCGATCGCCCGCGGCACGTTCTACTCGCTCCTGGGGCCGTCGGGTTGTGGCAAGACGACGACGCTCCGAATGATCGCAGGCTTCGAGCAGCCCACGGAGGGTGAGATCCTGCTGTCCGGCCAACCCATCGCCGGCGTCCCTCCGTATCAGCGCAACGTCAACACGGTCTTCCAGCACTACGCGCTCTTCCCGCACATGAACGTCGCCCAGAACGTCGGTTACGGCCTGCGCCAACGCAAGGTCGGCAAGGCCGAGGAGGAACGGCGGGTCACCGAGGCGCTCGCCCTGGTGCGCCTGGCTGGCTACGGGAAGCGTCGGACATGGGAGATGTCGGGCGGCCAGCAACAGCGCGTCGCACTGGCCCGCGCGCTCGTGAACCGTCCCACCGTCCTGCTCCTCGACGAGCCGCTCGGCGCCCTCGACCTGAAGCTTCGCAAGGAGATGCAGCTGGAGCTCAAGGCACTCCAGCGCGAAGTCGGGATCACCTTCGTCTACGTGACCCACGATCAGGAAGAGGCGCTCACGATGAGCGACGTCATCGTCGTCATGCGCGACGGCCGGATCCAGCAGCAGGGCGATCCGACCGAGCTGTACGAACGGCCGGTCAATCGGTTCGTGGCCGACTTCATCGGGACGTCCAACCCGCTCAAGGGCCGCATCCTGTCATTCGACGACGCGACCCGGCGGGGACTCGTCGAAACCGACGGCGGCCTGCGGCTGACAGGCTCTGTCACCGACCCGACGGCGCGCCCCGACGTGGACTCGCAGGTGACCGTCGCCATCCGACCGGAACACCTCGACGTCGAGCCGGCCGGATCCGCCGACCAGCCCGACGCCCCTGGACCGGCCAGCGGGTGGACGGTCGTACCGGGACGTATCAATCAGGGCACGTATCTCGGCGACCAGACCGAGTATCGCGTCCAAACCGAGCAGGCCGGCGAGCTGGTCGTCCGGCGACAGAACCGTCTGGGGGCAAGTACGGGTCAGGGGCTGGGGCCGGGCGATCCCGTCACCGTCCGCTGGCATGAGGAGGCAAACCTCGTCCTGGTGGGCTGAGGCTAGGTACGACCCGGGTGACCGGGAGGAGGAGCGACTGACATGGCAGACAAGGATCGAGAGCTGGACGCGCTGATCCGGCGCATGGCCCGCACCCGCGTCCACCGGCGCGGCTTCCTGGCGGGCACGGGCATGGCGGGCCTGAGTGCCTTCATCGCGGCATGCTCCCCGAGCGGCGGGGCGTCCCCAAGCGCGCCGGCCGCGTCAGCGCCGGCGTCGGTCGCACCCGGCGCATCCGCCCCGGCGGCGTCGGCCGCGACCCAGGTGGAGCCCGCCCTCTACATGTTCAACTGGGCGGACTACGTCGATCCAGGGAACATCGAGGAGTTCAAGACACGGTTCGGCGTGACGGACTTCACCTACGACACGTACGCGTCGAACGAGGAGCTGCTGACGCGGATGCAGGGCGGTGCGACCGGCCAGTTCGATGTCGGGGCGCCGACCGCCGAGTTCGTGGAAGCGATGGTCGATGGGGACTTCATCCAGGAGCTGGACTGGAGCAAGATCCCGAACGGGGCCTTCATCAACAAGCAGTTCCAGGAGTTCTACAAGGACGACAAGGCGAATTTGAACAACTACCACCTGCCCAAGGACTGGGGCACGACCGGGATCTCGATCCGGACGAAGGTTGTCACCGAGGAGGTCAAGACCTGGAAGCAGTTCTTCGAGGTCGCGCCGAAATACTCGAAGCAGATCGTCATCGTCGACTCGCCGGGTGACGTCTTCGTCGCGCCACTCAAGGCGCTCGGCTTCTCGCTCAACTCGGTCGATCCGGGTGAGCTCGAGCAGGCGCGCGGGTTGCTGATGGGCCTCGCTCCGCACGTCCTCGCGCTGAACTCGGACACCTACGACGCCCAGCTGGCCAGCGAGGAGGCCGTCCTGGGCCTCACCTGGACGGGCGGGATCGCCGACCTCCGCGAGGAAGAGGAGACCAAGGACACCGTCTACCAGATCCCTGAGGACGGGACGCTGTACTGGATGGATACGTGGGTCATCTTCAAGGACCCGCCCCATCCCGAAGCGGCCCACGCCTTCCTGAACTTCGTCCATGAGCCGGCCATCCAGGCCAAGGAGACCGAGACCAATCGCTACGCCACCCCGAACGACGAGGCGATGAAGCTGGTCCCGCAGGCCATCCTGGACGACCCGACGATCTTCGTCCCGCAGGACGTGCTCGACTCGGGCCTGCTGGAGGGCGCACAGGACGTCTCGACGGACCCGAACCGGGTCGCGATCTGGGAGGAGTTCAAGTCGAACATCGGCGGCTGATCCAGCTTCCGACCTGACTCGACGCGATGACGACCGAGGCGCCGGCCGCACCACGGCCAGCGCCCAAGCCGGGCATGACGCGCTCCCGTCTCCTGACGGGGGCGCTCGTGCTGCCGGCTGCGCTGTGGTATCTGATCCTGCTCGTCCTGCCGATCGTGATCGTCGTGCTGTTCAGCTTCGGCGGGCGGACCCGGACGGGCGGGTACGAGCCCGGGTTCAGCTTCGACAACTACATCGCCGCGCTCCAGCGCCCGGATCCGTTCATCACCAGCCTGGTGCTCGCGATCATCGGCACGCTGCTGTGCCTCGTCATCGGGCTCCCGCTCGCCTACTTCATCGCGACCCGTGCGACCCGTCGGAAGGCGTTCCTGATCGTCCTGCTCGTCATCCCGTTCTGGACGAGCTTCCTCATCCGCACGTACGCGTGGCTGCTGATCCTGGGCGTTGACGGCCTTGCCGGGTTCTTCCAGGACCTGTTCGGCAATCGCACGTTCAGGATCCTCGGGACGGAGTTCGGGGTCCTGCTGGGCCTCGTGTACGGGTATCTGCCGCTCATGGTCTTCCCGCTGTACGTGACGCTCGAGCGCATGGACCGTGCGCTCGTCGAAGCCTCCAAGGACCTCGGTGCCGCCCGCTTGGCGACGTTCCGGCAGATCACGCTGCCCATCGCCCTGCCCGGCTTGATCACCGGCAGCATCCTCGTGTTCATCCCGATGATGGGCGAGTACGTGATCCCCCAGATCCTGGGCTACGGGCAGGTCTTCACCATCGGCAATGCCCTGTTCCTGCGGTTCCTCGAGGCCCGCAACTGGCCGGCTGGATCCGCCCTCGGCGTCGGACTGATCCTCATCATGCTGGTCGTCATCACGTTCTACCTGTGGTTCACCAACCGCGGGCGGACGACTCGCGACGTGAGCGTCGTCTAGCCATGGGTGCGCCTGCCGTCCCGATCCCGGCCCCGCGGACGCTCGGCGGGCGGTCTCGGGTGCGCGTCGATCGGGTCGGTACCGTCGTCGAGGCCTGGCTGCGGGGCCACACCGCCCTCGTGTACGGCTTCCTCTATCTCCCGATCATCATCGTGGTCGTCTTCAGCTTCAACGGGACGGACCGGCGGGTCACCGACTGGGACGGCTTCAGCCTGCGCTGGTACGAGAGCGTCCTGGGCAGCCGGGAGATCCAGCGTTACCTGATCAACAGCTTCATCGTCGGCATCTCGACTGCCTGCATCGCCACGATCGTCGGGACGATGGCGGCGCTCGGGACGCAGCGTTTGCCGAAGTGGCTCCGGCTGCCGTTCGACGGGCTGACCTATGTCAGCGTCATCGTCCCGGAGCTCGTGATCGCGCTCGCGACCCTCGTCTTCTTTGCCAGCACCATCGGCCGTGACGGCGTGATCACGAGCGCCACCGGGGTCGAGATCGGCTTCGGGTTCCACACGATCGTCAGCGCCCTGTCGCTGTTCAACATCAGCCTCGTGCTGCTGCTCGTCCGCGCCCGGCTGTCGGGGATGGACCGGACGCACGTGGAGGCGTCATACGACCTGTACGGGACGCCCTGGCGGACCTTCTGGCAGATCACGTTCCCGCAGCTGCTGCCGGCGATCGTGGCCGGGTTCCTCCTGTCGTTCACCTTCGCCTTCGACGACTACCTGATCACGACGTTCGTGAACGGCCAGGGGACGTCGACCATCCCGCTGTTCGTCTTCGGCCAGATCAAGCGCGGGGTGACGCCGGCCACGAACGCGGTCGCCGCGTTGATGCTCCTCATCACACTGTCGGTCCTGCTCGCCGGCCAGCTGCTGACGCGGCGCCGGGGAAGCGCCGGGAAGGACACATCGGTCGCCGGGATGATCGCCGAGCAGTCGAACTAGGCCGCGGGGGGACGACCCTCAGGCGGTGACGGTCGCCGGCTCCGGCAGTCCGGCGTCCGCGGCGAGGAGCGCGGCCTTGTCCGTGCGCTCCCAGGGCAGGTCCAGGTCCGGCCGGCCGAAGTGACCGTAGGCGGCGGTCTGGCGATAGATCGGCCGGCGCAGGTCGAGCGCCGCGATGATCGAGGCCGGGCGCATGTCGAAGTGGCGCTCGATGAGCGCCTGGATCTGCGCGTCGTCGACCTTGCCGGTCCCGAACGACTCGACGGTGAAGCTGATCGGCCGGGCGATCCCGATGCCGTAGGCGACCTCCACCTCGAAGCGGTCGGCGAGCCCCGCCGCGACCACGTTCTTGGCCACCCACCGGGCCGCATACGCGGCGGAGCGGTCGACCTTGGTCGGATCCTTGCCCGAGAACGCGCCCCCGCCGTGGCGAGCCATCCCACCGTACGAGTCCACGATGATCTTGCGGCCGGTCAGGCCGGCATCGCCCATCGGTCCGCCGGTGACGAAGCGACCGGTCGGGTTGACGTGCATGACCGGATCGGTATCGCGCAGCTCGCGCGGGATCGTCGGGAGGATGACCGATTCGACGATGTCCGAGCGGAGCCGCTCGGGGCGCACGTCGGGATCGTGCTGTGCCGATACAACGACGGTGCGGACGCGCTTCGGCACGCCATGCTCGTACTCGACCGTGACCTGGGTCTTGCCGTCGGGGCGCAGGTACGGCAGCTGCCCGGACCGGCGGACCTCCGACAGGCGCCGGGCCATCCGGTGGGCGAGGGCGATCGGGAGCGGCATGAGCTCCGGCGTCTCGCGGCAGGCGAACCCGAACATCATCCCCTGGTCGCCGGCGCCGAGCTCGAACGCCGAGGCCGAGTCGTCGCGGACCTCGAGCGCGGCATCGACGCCCTGGGCGATATCCGGTGACTGGCCCTTGACCGACACGAGCGTGCCGCAGGTCTGGTAGTCGAAGCCGTAATCGGCTCGGGTGTAGCCGATGTCGCGAACGGTCTCGCGCACGATGGCCTGGAAGTCGATGTACGTGTGGGTCGTGATCTCGCCCAGGACGAGCACGAGTCCGGTCGTGGTCGCCGTCTCGCAGGCCACGCGGGCGTCGGGGTCGTCCCGCAGGATCTGATCGAGGATGGCGTCCGAGATCTGATCGCACATCTTGTCCGGGTGGCCCTCGGTCACCGATTCGGACGTGAACAGGTACTGCGCGGCGTCGACGATGCTCACTTGGCGGTCACTCTCCGTTGGGGTTGTCCGGAGGGTATCACCCGAGGGCCGGCGCCCGACGCGGGACGTTCGTCCGGGGCCGGTCAGGCACCGGCCCGCAACGCCTCGAGGTCGAGGTCGCGCTCGATCGAGCGCAGGGTCTCGTCGTTGATGACCCCAGCGTCGCGCAGGCCGATGACGGCCTCTCGCTGAGCGATGAGGACCGCGTTCCGGATGGCCCGATGGTCGAGGAGCTCCTGCTCTGACTCGTCGACGGTGGCACCCGCGCTCGGCATGACATGGCCCGCTTCGTGCTCGTACTCGTCGCGAAGTTGCTCGATGAGGGGCAGGTGGTCCGGGTAGTCGTGCTTGAGCTGGTCGAGACGCTGCAGCGCCGACTCCACCGCGGCGAGTCGGGCGTGGACCTCCTCCCCATCCTGTCCCGCGGGTGCCAGCACGCCCAGCCGACGGATCAACCAAGGGAGCGTCAGGCCCTGTCCGACGAGGGTCGCCGCGATGACGCAGAACGTGAGGAACAGGATGAGGTCACGGGACGGGAAGTCGGCCGGCAGGGCGGATGCGGCTGCCAGGGAAACCACCCCGCGCATGCCGGCCCAGGAGACGATGAACACGACCCGCGGCGACGGGTACGGATCCCGCTCGAGTTTCGGGAAGAGGAACCGCGGCAGATAGCTCGCCGGGTAGACCCACACGATGCGGGCGATGATCACGACCACGCTGACGACCAGGCCCAACGTGACCAGCTCGATCGCCTCGTACTCGGCCAGCACCGCCTGGCTGATGGCCGGCAGCTGCAGACCGATCAGCATGAACACGAAGGCGTTGATCAGCCAGATCACGACCTGCCAGACGCCCGCACCCATCAGCCGGGCGTCGGGTGACAGGACCCGTGCCGCACGCTGGCCGGTGATGAGCCCCGCCACGACGGTGGCGAGGACACCGGAGACGCCGATCTGCTCGGCCGCGAGGTAGGCCGTGATCGGCGCCAGGAGCGTGACGATGATCTCGATGATGGGGTCCGCGGTCCGGTGGAGCGTGCGCGTCACGATCGCGCCCACGACCGCCCCGATCGCGAGGCCGCCCGCCGACACGACGACGAAATCCACGACGGCGCCGCCGAGCGAGAACGCGACCGCGCTCGCGGCCACCACGGCCGCTCGGTAGGCGATGAGCGCCGAGGCATCGTTGACCAGGCTCTCCCCCTCGAGGATGGTCACGATGCGACGTGGGACCCCCAGGCGTCGGAAGATGGCGGTCGCGGCGACCGCGTCCGGGGGTGCGACGATGGCGCCAAGGGCGAAGGCCGCCGCCGCCGGCATCCCGGTCAGCTGCTGGACCACCACGCCCACCGCCACGGTCGTAAAGAGCACGAGCCCGACGGCAAGCAACAGGATGCCCCGTAGATTCGCCTTGAAATCGCGGATGGGCGTGAAGGTGGCAGCCGCAAACAGGATCGGCGGCAGGAACAGGAGGAACACCAGATCCGGCGCCAGCACGATCTCGGGCAGGTCCGGCAGCTGGCTGAGCAGGACACCGCCGATCAGTAGGAGGATCGGGTCGGCGACCCGCCACCGCCGTGCGAGGTAGGTCAGCCCGATCGCCGCGGCGAGGGCAAGGAAGATGAGCTGGATCGGACCCAGCTCGTGGGGCAGCCCGGTGTCGGCGACGGCGAAGGGCACGGACGAGATGGCCGAAGTCCAGGCTACCGGGCGGCGACGCGTGTCCGACGGTCGCGCCATGCGGCGAGGCCCGGGATGTCGAGCGGTGGAAGGTCGTCCGGCGGCACGAAGCCGAAGACCGCGCCCAGGAACGAGAGGCGCGCCTCGAGCGTTCGCCGGATGGCGTCGGCTCCGCGAAAGCCGTGGCCCTCACCGGCGAAGGCGAGATAGGCATGCGGGAGGCCGTTGGCGGTGAGGGCCGCGACGATGGCCTCGGCCTGGCTTGGCGGCACCACGCGATCCTCGAGGCCCTGGATGACGAGGACCGGGCACGAGATCCCTTCGAGGTGATGGTTCGGGGATCGCTCGCGATACAGCTCGGCCGCCTCCGGGTACGGCCCGACCAGTCGATCGTTGTAGCGGGCCTCGAACTTGTGGCTGTCGAGGGAGATGGCCTCGAGATCGCCGATGCCGAACAGGCTGATCCCTGCCGCGAATGTGTCCCGGAACGCGAGGGCTGCCAGGGCCGTGTAGCCGCCGGCGCTGCCCCCCTCGATGGCGAGGCGCTCGGAGTCGACCTCACCGCGGTCGACCAGGTATCGGGCCGCCGCCTCCGCGTCGTCGACATCGACCACGCCCCACGCGCCCTCGAGCGCGCGACGGTACTCGCGCCCGTAGCCCGTGCTGCCGCCGTAATCGACATCGACCACCGCGATGCCCCGGCTGGTGAGCATCTGCGTCGTGAGGTCGAGCGAGTTGGCGGCATTGGAGGTGGGGCCGCCGTGTATGTGGACTACCAGCGGCGGCAGTTCCCCGTCGGGCGCGGCAACGCCGGGGTTCATTGGGCGATAGAAGAGCCCGTGGGCGACACGGCCACCGGCGCTCGGGAACGTGATCGCCTCGGCCACCGACGTCCAGGCAGGATCCATCGCGAACGTGCTGGAACGCCGCAGGACGCCCGTCGTCGCCAGCGTCGCCGGATCGAGGGCCACGATCATGTCCGCGTCGGTCGGCGAGCCGGTCACGGCCACGACACCCTGGGCACCGGTGCGCAGGGCCGCGATCTCCGTGAACGGCGAGTCGACCTCGCCGGCGAGACGGCCTGGGGCGATGTGGAAGATCCGGTCGCGTCCCCGTGCCCGTGCCGCGGCGACGATGGATCCGTCCGGCAGGAACCCATAGGTCGCGCGGTCGAACACCCACGCGGGTTTCGCGAACTCGGCCTCGAGCTCTGCCAGGGGTTCCAGCCGCGGACCGTCGAGGAGTCGGTAAAGGTTCCACCAGCCGCTGCGGTCGCTGACCAGGTGGAGCACGCCCTCGGGCGACCACTCGGGCTGGGCGATCGACTCGTCCGGGCCACCTGCAGCGAGATCTGAGGGGTCGAGGTAGCCGTCGTCCCGGACAGGGGCGATGCGCAGACGGGTCGAATCCCAGGGCATGTCGGGGTGATCCCACTCGAGCCAGGCCAGCTGCGACCCGTCCGGCGACAGGCGGGGAGCGGCGAGAAAGTCCGGGCCTTCCACCAGGATGCGCGGTGCTCGTTCCCCATCGAGTGGCACTTCGACGATCGCGGCCACCGCCTGGCCAACGCCCGTGTGGTCCTCCCTAACGGCCAGGAACCGGCGACGGCCCGGGTCGAAACGCAGGTCGGCATATCGATACGCCCCCTCCGGCGTGATCGGCTGCGGCTCGGCGACACCCGGATCCAGGCGGTACAGCCTCCCGTCCGCTCGATTCGAGAAGACGACCGTGCCCCCGGCGGCCGTGTACGACCCGCCCCCGTACTCGTGGACGCCGGTTCGCACATCGAACGGGTCGAATGTCACATCCGCGGTCGTGCCATCGGCGCCGCGCCTGACCAGGACGCTGCGTCCAGCTTCCGCGGGGCGGCTCTCGATCCAGTAGATCTCGTCCCCATCGATCCACGGCTCGCCGAGGCGGACCGTGTCGCCGAGCAGGTCCTCGATCCGGATCGGGGACGGCCAGCTGCCATAGGGCAGGTGCGGCCGGTCGTCGGGTTCGGTGTCCCCGGGGCCGTCGTGGGCCGTCGCCGTCGATCGGTCGTCGGTCATCGCGCGGGCACGAGAATCAGGTCCCGTGCTGCCAGGACGACACGTAGGCGGCCTGCTCCGCGGTCATCGGCTCGAGCTCGATGCCGAGGGCGGCCAGCTTGAGCCGCGCGACCTCGGCGTCGATCGCCTCGGGCACGACGTAGACCATCGGTTCGAGCTCGGCGTGGTGCTGGGCGACGTACTCGGCGCACAGCGCCTGGTTCGCGAAGCTCATGTCCATGACCGCGGCCGGGTGGCCCTCGGCCGCGCCCAGGTTGACGAGACGGCCCTCGGCCACGAGGTTCAGCTTCTTCCCCCCGATGTCGAACTCCTGGACGTTCTCCCGCACGTCGCGCACGTGCCCCTCCGCCAGCGCGCGCAGCGCCGCGAGATCCAGCTCCGCGTCGAAGTGACCGGAGTTGGCCATGATCGCCCCGTCACGCATGACCTCGAAGTGCTCGCGCCGGAAGACGTTCAGGTTGCCGGTGGCGGTCACGAACACCTCGCCCCACGCGGCGGCGTCGGCGTGGCTCATGACCGCATACCCGTCCATCAGCGCCTCGAGGGCGCGCACGGGATCGACCTCGACCACCGCGACATGGGCGCCATGGCCATCCATCCGCGAGGCGATCCCCTTGCCGACCCAGCCGTAACCGGCGACGACGACCTTGCGACCCGCGATGAGGATGTTCGTCGCCCGGAGTATGCCGTCGAGGGTGCTCTGCCCGGTCCCGTAGCGATTGTCGAACAGGTGCTTGGTCTGGGCCTCGTTGACCGCGACGACCGGGAAGCCGAGCGCCTTGTCGGCCGCCATGGCCTTGAGCCGGATGACGCCGGTGGTCGTCTCCTCCGTGCCGGCAAGGACCTCCTTGACCTGCTCTGGCCGCTCGCTGTGCAGCAGCGAGACGAGGTCGCAGCCGTCGTCCATCGTGATCTGGGGATGCGTGTCCGCGACGCTCTTGAGATGGTCGTAATAGGTGTCCCGGTCCTCGCCGCGGCGGGCGAACGTGGCGATCCCGTACTCGGCCACGAGGGCTGCGGCGACATCGTCCTTCGTCGAGAGCGGGTTCGACGCCGCGAGCACGACGTCCGCCCCACCGGCCTTGAGCGTTCGCATGAGGTTGGCCGTCTCGGTCGTGACGTGCAGGCACGCGCCGATGCGCAGGCCATCGAGCGGGCGCTCGCGCTCGAAGCGTTCACGGATGAGGCGCAGGACGGGCATCTCGCGCTCCGCCCATTCGATGCGACGGACGCCCTCCTCGGCGAGGCCGAGGTCGATCACGTCGTGGGCGGGCAGGATGGCGGCGTCGGTCATCGGCGGTCGATCTCCTTGCGGGTGAAGAAGCGGCGCAGCGGCGCCGCCAGGTCGGCCCACGGCGAGCCGAGGCGGTGGATGAGGCGTTCCTCGAACCGGGCGTACTCGATGTAGCCGAGGCGTCGATAGGCGTTGATCGCAGGTGGGTTGTCCGCCCGGACGTTGAGGACGATCTGGTCGCAGGACCGCAGCAGCTCGGCAGTCACGGCCCCGGTCACCGCGGTCGCGAAGCCCCGTCCGCGATAGTCCAGGTGCGTGAGGACATTGCCGACGACCGCGAGACGGGCCGACGGGCTGACCACGTGGGTGCCCGCGGCAGCGACGAGCCGGCCGTTCACCCGCATCCCGTAGTAGACGCCGTCCGCGATCGCACCCGACGGCAGCCACGACGCGAAGCCGAGCTGGTAGAGGCGGTTCAGCTCCCCGATCTCGACCGGGAGCAGCCGCTGGACGGTCGCCGGGTACGGTCGGAAGCGGGCCCGGTCGACCCACATCCGGACCATCTGCGGACCGGGATCGACGCGATAGTGCGCCTCGACCGCGGGCAGCGTGTCGGTGCGCGCCGCGATGTACGCGGCGCGGGGCCGGATGATGTCGCGCAGGACGGCGCTGATCCCGTCGGCCCTGCCCAGGACGAAAAGCGGCTGCGGGGTAGGGCCCGTGTACTCCATGCCGACCGCGATCAGGTCGTCGCCGTCGTACGCGGCGCCCCAGCGCGTCCGCCCGAACTCGCGTTCCTCGAGGTCGCAGATCGCGTACGCCGCGTAGAGGCGATCCTGGCCAAGGAACGCGCGCAGCAGTTCGCGATCGGTCGTCTGACGGGCGATCGCCGCGGAGCGCCGGCCGATCGCGACGGTGGCCATCAGGACTCGACCACGACGGGAGCGGTCGCGGAGGACGTGGCCGTGGCCGTGGCCGGCGCCGCCAGGGCGCCGAACCCGGGGGTCGCCGCGCGTCGCCGTTGCCGACGAGCGACCGCCTCCGCCAGGCCGTCCGGGTACGGCGACCGGATGACGCCCTCGTCGGTGACGACACCCGTGATGAGATCGGCGGGGGTGACGTCGAACGCGGGGTTGCGGACATCCGTGTCGGGCGGGGCGATGGCGACGCCTCGCACGAGCAGCACCTCGTTCGCCTTGCGCTCCTCGATGGGGATCGCCTCGCCGTCGGGCGTGTCGAGATCCACGCTGCTGATCGGCGCCGCCACGAAGAACGGGATCCCGTGACGCGCGGCCAGCACGGCCAGCGTGTAGGTCCCCACCTTGTTCGCGGTGTCGCCGTTGGCCGCGATCCGGTCCGCGCCGACGATGACGACGTCGACCTCGCCGCGAGCCATCACGTGGCCGGCCGCGACGTCCGGGATGAGGGTGTGCGGCACGCCCGCCTGGGCCAGCTCCCACGCGGTCAGGCGCGCCCCCTGGAGGTAGGGCCTCGTCTCGTCCACCCAGACGTGCACGGCCCGGCCGGCATGGTGGGCAGCCTGGACGACGCCGAGGGCCGTCCCGAACTGGCCGCACGCGAGCGGCCCGGTGTTGCAGTGGGTGAGGATGCGCAGCGGCCGATCCTCCGGGAACACCAGCGCCTCGAGACCGAACGCCGCCAGGCGTCCGTGGTCCTCGGTCGTCTCGAAGATGATCGTGTCCACCTCGGCGCGGATGGCATCGGCGATCGCATCGCCATCCTCGGACAGGTCACCGACGGCCTCGTACGCGGCCATGGCCCGCTCGACCGCCCAGCGCAGGTTCACGGCGGTCGGGCGTGCGTTGATCAGCGTCTTGGCGGCGCCTCGCAGCGTGGCCCGCCGGGCGTACGGGCGGGTCGTCCGTGCCTTGTCCGCGGTCAGCGAGAGGCCGATCGCCCCGACCTGACCGATGGCGGGGGCGCCGCGCACGATCATCTCGCGAATCGCGTACGCAGCCTCGGACGCCGTGCGGACGCGATACTCCTCGAGGATCTCGGGCAGCTTGCGCTGGTCGACCAGGTGGAGGATGCCCGGCGTCTCGCGGAATGGCGTCCGGAAGCCGGTCGGCGGCGCGGGCACGACCGGTGCGGCCGGTGCCGCCGCCCCACCGAGGCCCACGGACCCGGGATCCAGGATGGCCCCGGCGGCCTCCGCCGACGCTCGCTGGAGTGCCTGGGCCGCCCCGACGACGCCCGCGGCGCCGTGGAACAGCTCGCCTGCGAACTGCCGGAAGAAGCGTCGACGGGCCAGGTCGGCACCAGCGGCCGGGTCGGCACCACCCGCCGCGCCGGCGCCGTCAGCCGGGCCGGCGCCGTCAGCCGGCGGGGTCTCGGGGGCCGGCTCCGGAGATCTGGCGTCCGTCGGATCGGTCAATGGCTACGGGCCTCGCGCGTGTCGGTCAGTACTGGACGACGCTGGTGACCCGGCGTCCTTCCAGGCGGTCGCGGCCCTTGAGGAAGCCGAGCTCGACGAGGAAGCCCAGGCCGACGACCTCGCCCTTGAGTCGCTCGATGAGCTCGATCGTGCCCTTGACCGTGCCGCCCGTCGCGAGCAGGTCGTCCACGATCAGGACCTTCTGGCCCGCCCCGATGGCGTCGCGATGGATCTCGAGGGTGTTCGACCCGTATTCGAGGGCGTACTCGACGGTGATCGTCTCGGCCGGCAGCTTGCCGAGCTTGCGGACCGGCACGAGGCCGGCGTCCAGCTGGTACGCCATCGGCGAGCTGAAGATGAACCCACGCGACTCCATCCCGACCACGATGTCGATCCGCTCGTCCTTGTATGGCTCGAGCATCAGGTCGATCGCCTCCTTGTAGGCGGCCGGATCCTTGAGCAGCGTCGTGATGTCGTAGAAGAGGATGCCGGGCTTCGGGAAGTCGGGGATCTCGCGGATCTTCTCGCGGAGCGACTCGGCGGACATCGGCTTGGGACCTCAAGGGCGGGTCGGTGGATGGCACGGATGGCGCGGCGGTGGGTCGCCTGAGGGGTTCGCCACGGGCCGGCGGAAAGTCTACCGCAGGCGGACGGCCACGCCGGACGCTCAGGGGCGGCCGACCGGCACCGGGACGATGCTCTGCTCGGGGCGCGGCGCGACACGCAGCCGGCTGCTCAGGAGCAGGCCGAGGGCCGCCACCGCGATCGCGATGGCGAAGCCGAGGAGGAGACCGCGGAGCGGCGTCCCGGCATCGCGCACCGCGGCGGCCACCGCGGCTCCGGTGATGCCCGTCCCGAGCGCGGTCCCGAGCGAGTCGGTGAGCGACAACGCCGACGAGGCGCGACCCTGCTCGGCGCCCGAGGCCTCGCGCAGGACGATGAGCGCGAGCGGGGAGTACGCCAGCCCCATGCCCAGGCCCGCCAGGCCCACCGTGGGGATGGCGAGCCACGGCGAGAACTGCGGGAACAGGATGAGCATGAAGCTCGCGAGGCCCACGATGAGGACGGCGATGCCTGCCTGCACGAATTGCTCCGGCGGGAACCGGGACGAGAAGCGCGCCTGGATCCAGGAGCCCCCGGTCCAGGTCAGCGTCGCGGCCGTCAGGCTGATGCCGGCCTCCGTGGCGCTGAGCCCGCGCCACTCCACGAGGGCCAGGGCGATATAGGCGTCCACGGCGAAGAACGCGAAGGTGATGATGCCGCGGACCAGGACGGCGGCGGGTAGCCCGCGTGCCGCGGTCAGCGTGCCGGTCGGGGTCAACCGGCGAAGGGCCACGATCGCCAGGACCGACCCGATCGTGCCAAGGACGACCAACAGCACCGGCTGCCCGCTCGTCAGGCCTCCGAGGAGGAGCCCTGTTCCGACGGCAACGACGAGTGCCAGCGGGAGCCGTTCGCGCAGCGTCGCGGCCGTCGCCGACGGCGCTCCCGGCCCGACCCGACGGACCTGTGGGTAGGCGATACCGGACGAGATCGCGATGAGCGGCAGCAGGCCCAGGAACACCCAGCGCCACCCGATGGACTCGCCGATGACACCGGCGATGGCCGGTCCCAGGAGGCCCGGCAGTACCCACGCCGTCGAAAGGGTCGCGAACATCTGCGGCCGCAGGCGCTCCGGGAGGCTTCGGCCGATCGCCACGTACGCGATCGGCGGGACGGTGCCGGCCCCGAGCCCCTGCAGGAATCGCCCGCCAACGAGCACCTCCATCGACGGCGCGAGCCCGCCGACGATCAGCCCGGTCGCGAACAGCGCGATGCCGACCGCGAAGGGCATGCCCAGACCCCGTCGGTCGATGATGCCGCCGACCACGACGATGCCGATGAGCGATCCGAGCATGAACGCCGTGAAGACCCAGCCGTAGAGTTGGAGGTTGTGCAGCTCACGCGCCACGATCGGCATGACCGTCGAGACCGCCAGCGCCTCGAACGCGACGAGGGTGACCGTGAGGACGAGCCCGACGGTGAGGTTTCGGCGACCCGCCGTCCAGAGGCCACGGCCGTCGTCCACCGGACCCGGGACGCGCTCGGGGAGTGCCGGGCTCTCCGGGCTTTGGCTCAGTGACATGGTCCAAGTCTGCCACCGACGGGCGGCTGCGCGCCGGCCCTCCCCTACGGCGCCGCCCGGCGCGACCGAAGGTCAGGGCGTCTCCAACCCCACGATCCGAGTGGCCACGTCGCCTTCCGGCTTGGCGCTGAACCCAGCCAGGAGCTCGACCTCGCTCCCGCCGGCCAGGACATCGACGGTCAACTCGCTCACCTCTTCGGCGCCGTCGACGATGGCGGTCACCTCGACCGCCACGGACAAGGCCGCCGAGCCGCCGCTGTTCGAGACCCGGACGGGGATCAGCCAGCCGCCGTTCGAGGCGGTTCCTCGGTCCGTGTCGGCGACCGCGACCACTGACGCCGGCCGGCCGCCGTCCGCTACCGCCTCCACGATCAGATATCCGACCACGCCAATGATCGCGGCCAGGCTGGCGATCAGGATCACCCACTCCAAGGCGTTGCGCTTCATGCCGATGCCTCCGCTCCGCCCTCGGTCCCATCCCCGACCAGGATCCGCGCCGCTGCCGCTCCGAACGCCGCCACGACACCGAGCATGACGATGTGCCCGACGAGCGCCCGGAAGCCGAGTCCCTCGACGATGTCGAAGGACCATAGGAGCAGATAGGTGACCAGGAGGGCGATGGCGTAGCCCGCGATGCTCTCCCCCAGGGGACCACCCAGCGGGCCATCGCCGAACAAGGATCGCGAGCCCTTCGCGCGGTAGATCGTCAGCAAGGTGGCGAACCCGACGACAAGGCTGACCGCGATGGCGATGAGCAGAAGGGGCGTGTCGGCCTCGGATCCCACCAGGCGGACCTCGTCTGTCGGGGCGATGTTGAGGGCGAAGTAGAGTGCTCCTCCAGCCGCGACGAACAGCTCGCCGATCGGGCCGGCGGTTTCGCGTCCACCACCTTCCTCCTCGTCGCTCAGGAGCGTGGAAGCGAGCGCCGTGCCGAACGACACGGGGATGGCAAGGACCGCGATCCGGCCGACGACGGTGGCGATGCCCAGCTCCGGCTCGATCCGCCCGAGGACATACAGCACGACCGCCGCGATGAACATCGAGAGGCCCAGTCCCTGCAGGGAATCGAGCAACAGCTCGAACCAGCTCCGCTCCCGGCGGAAGCCGCTGACGGCATTGAACCCGACGACGATCACGAACGACGCGGCGAGCAGCACGAGGAGTTTCAACGGATGCTGCGTTTCGCCGTTACGCCACATCTCCTGGGTCCACAGCAACGGCAATCCGACCAGCAGCCCCCCGACGATCGCGCGCACGTGGTCACGCACCGTCTGACTGATCGAGGCGCCGGCACCGCCGGCACCGCTTGACTCGCCCTTCGCTGCGGCGGGATTCGCCACGGACACCTCCGGCTGCAGTATCGCGGACGCGCTCATGGGTCGCATGCGAGGACGGCAGCCCACGCGCGACTTCGACCATCCGAGGGGCGGACGCGGTGGCGTACCCACACCTCGTCCGGCCCGTCCTGTCTCGGCTCCGCCGCGCGGAGTGGCGCGCCCGCGACAGGGTGGACGTCAGCCGACCGTGACCTCGGCCTCGCGCTGCAGGGAGAGCCGCGCCACGACCGCCCGGGTCAGCTGCCAGGCTTTCGCCGGCTGCGGCGCCCGGATGCGGACCTGGTTGCTCGCGAAGGTCACATCGGACGGCTTGACCCCGGGCAGCCCGCCGTCGCCGAGGAGGCGCATCGCCGCCGACCGGGTAAGCGACGCCCCGAAACGCACGACGAGCCAGCCCTCCTCGCGCGAGATCGATCCGATGCCCGCGGACTCCGCCGCCAGGCGCAGTTCGGCAACCTCGACCAGCCGGGTGACCGGTGTCGGGAGCGGGCCGAACCGGTCCGTGACCTCCCCCCGGAACGCGGCGATGTCACCGGGCGTGCGCGCCTTCGCGAGCCGTCGATAGAGCTCCAGTTTCTGCGCCTCGTCCGGGACGTAGTCGTCGGGCAGGTGGGCATCGATCGGCAGGTCGACCACGGCCTGTGGGGCCTCGACGATGGGTTCGCGGCCCTCGCGTCGCGCCTTCTGCCCTTCGACCGCCTCGGCCAGCATCCGCGAGTACAGGTCGAATCCCACGGCCGCCATGTGCCCCGATTGCTCCCCGCCAAGGATGTTGCCGGCTCCCCGGATCTCGAGGTCGGAAAGGGCGATCTGGAAGCCCGCCCCGAGCTCCGAGGCGTTGAAGATGGCCTGCAGCCGCTTGCGCGCCTCGTCCGACAGCCGCTCGCGGCGCCGATACAGCAGGTAGGCGTACGCCCGTCGCGACGAGCGGCCCACCCGCCCGCGAAGCTGGTAGAGCTGCGCCAAACCGAGCGTGTCCGCGCGATCGATGATGATCGTGTTGGCGTTCGGGATGTCCAGGCCCGACTCGATGATCGTCGTGCACACGAGCACGTCCGCCGCCCCGTCGGCGAAGGCGATCATCACCTTCTCGAGGGCACCCTCGGGCATCTGGCCGTGCCCGACCACGAACCGCGCGTCCGGCAGCAGCCGTCGCAGCTGCTCGGCCTGCGCCTCGATCGTCTCGACCCGGTTATGGACGTAGAAGACCTGCCCGCCGCGGTCCAGCTCACGCAGGATCGCGTCGCGGACGAGGCCCGCAGACGCCTCGGCGACGCGGGTCTGGATCGGCAGCCGGTCCTCCGGCGGCGTCTCGATGACGCTGAGATCGCGGATCCCGGCCATCGCCAGGTTCAGCGTGCGCGGGATCGGCGTCGCAGAGAGCGTCAGGACGTCGACCTCGCGGCGGAGCCGCTTGAGCTTCTCCTTGGCGGCCACCCCGAACCGCTGTTCCTCGTCGACCACGACAAGCCCCAGGTCCTTGAACTGCACGTCCTTGCTCAGCAGGCGGTGCGTGCCGATGACGATGTCCACGGTCCCGTCCGCGAGCCCCGCGATCGTCGCCGCCTGCTCCTTCGCGGAGACGAATCGCGACAGCAGTCGGACCTCGAGCGGGAATGCGGCGAAGCGCTGGCTGAAGGTCGCATGGTGCTGGGCCGCCAGGACCGTGGTCGGGACGAGCACCGCCACCTGCTTGCCGTCCTGGGTCGCCTTGAACGCCCCGCGCAACGCGACCTCGGTCTTGCCGTACCCGACGTCGCCCACGACGAGGCGGTCCATCGGCTGCTGGCGTTCCATGTCCGCCTTCATCTCGGCCGAGGCGCGCAACTGGTCGACGGTCTCCTCGTACGGGAACGACGCCTCCATCTCCCCCTGCCACGGGGTGTCGTCGTTGAATGCGTGGCCCTGCGCGGCCGCGCGCGTCGCGTACAGCCCCAGGAGCTCGTCGGCGAGGTCCGCGACGGCGTTGCGCACGCGTTGCTTGGAGCGCAGCCACTCGGCCCCACCCAGCTTGCTCAGCTGGGGCCGCTCCCCGCCCGCGTACCGCGTCACGCGGGCGATCTGCTCGACCGGCACGAAGATCCGGTCGCCGCCGGCAAACGAGAGCTCGAGGTAATCGCGCTCCTCCCCCTCCCCGCCGCGGCGGAGCATCTGCTCGTAGCGGGCGACCCCGTGATCGATGTGCACGACGAGGTCGCCCGGCGTGAGCCGCTCCAGGATGTCCCGCGGCACGACACGCCGAAGCGCCTTGGGGCGGCGGACGCGAACGGTGCCGAACAGCTCTCGATCCGTGACGAAGACGAGGCCGTCCGGTCCACCGCGGAACCCGCCGTTGAGGCTCCGACCGACGAGCGCGATAGCGCCCGGCGGCGGCGGCTCGTCGATCCGATCGAGGACCGCGACCGGGTGCCCGGCCTCCTCGAGGATCTCCGCGAGCCGCGGCGCCTGGTCCGAGGCCAGGACGATGCGACCGCCGTCCTCCTGCCAATGGATGACGGCGTCGTCGAGGCGCGTGGCTCGTCCGAGCGGCAGGACCGGCTCCCGCCAGCCGAACGGATCGCCCGAACCACGAGCACCCGAAGCCATCGCGACGTCCGCCGGTGGCTCCGACTCCCACGTGAGCTCGAGCGTCCTTGAGCCGACCAACCGGCTCTTCCACTCGCGCGGCGGGAGATACGTCGACGGCCAGTCCTTCGGCAGCTCCCCGGCCTCCACGAGCTCCGCCCGGCGCTCATCCGCCTGGCGCCACAGGAACGCCGCGGCCTCGGCGAGGTCGCCCGGTTCGTCGAGCACGAGGAGCGTGCCCGGGTCCATGTGGTCGAGGGCCGTGGCAGGGGCGAGGTGGGCCGCCCAGATCTCCGCCCCGTCGCCGACCGCCATCGCCCGGGACGCCCCGCTGGCCGCCGGCCGCAAGGGGTCGTCGGCCGCACCCTCGAACCGGGCGAGGTCGGTCCCGAGCCGGTCGCCCAGCCGGGACGCGGCTCGACCGAGGCGCTCGCGGATCGCGGCCACGCCACCGGTCGGGAGGAGAAACTCCGACGCGGGCAGCAGAACGACGCGCTCGACCGAGCCCGTCGTTCGCTGGTCGGTCGGGTCGAAGGCGCGCAGCGAGTCGATCTCATCGCCGAAGAACTCGATCCGGACCGGCAGCTCCATCGATGGCGGGAAGACATCCACGATGCCGCCGCGACGCGCGAACTCGCCACGCCCCGCGACCTCGGTCACCGGCGAATAGCCGAGATCGAACAGGTCGCGCAGCAGCTGGTCCTGATGGAGTCGCGCCCCGACCTGGATCGCGCGTGGCTCGGCCGGGAGATCGACCGGCGCGATCGTGTGCTGGAGGAGCGCCTGGACGCTGGCCACCATGACCCTGGCCTGCCCGCTGCGCCAGGCGGCAAGCGCCGCGACGCGAGCAGCGGTCTCGTCGGCCACGAGCTCGCTGCGCTCATAGGCGAGGGCCGTCCGCGGTTCCAGGACGGCGATGGCGGCGGCGTCCCCGAGCCACGCGCCGAGCTCCTCCGCGACACGGTCGCCGATCTCGGCGTCGCGGGCGATCCAGACAAGCGGCTCCCCGAGCGCGATCGCCGCAGCAAGGTACGACTTCGCCCCGTGCGGGACGGCGACGAGGCCCGCGTGGCGACCGACCCGGCCGATGTCGGCGGGTGTCCCGAGACGCTCCCGAAGGGCGCCGAAGGTCCCGGTCCCGGCGAGCAACGAGGGGAGGCCCGCGAGGTCGGGCAGCCGGTGGCCCGCGCCTGGTCGGCGCTCGGCGGGCGCGGGACGGGAAGCACGCGCGGCCGGGGCCACCCGCCTCGCCGTGGCGGGCGATCCGGCACCATCCGCGTCGGCTCGGCGCGCATCCTCGACCTCGGCGTCGACGACCCCGATGTCGAAGTCGATGACGTCCTCGTCCTTCGGGCGGGGGTGACGCGCCGCGAAGTCCCTGGCGACCTGCTCGGCGATCCGGCGGTCACGCCCGCGCCGGCCGCGCAGCGGCGGAGTGGTCGACTCAGGCATCGGCCGCCTTGTCCTTGCGCTGCAGGACGCGCCGCCAGCCGGTCTTCGTGCGCCGGACGCCAGTCTCGTCCGGCGGCCCGTCGACCTCGCCGGGAGCCGCGAGCCGGTCGGCATCGGCCTCGCGCAGCCGGAAGGTGTTGAACCGGTTGGATGCCTTGCTCGTGCCGTCGCGCGCCCAACCCTCCACGGCATCAGCCGCCGCGTCGAGCAGCTCGTCGAGGCGTTGCACCTCGTCCGGCGCGAACTTGGAGAGCACGTGGTCGCGCGCGTGACGAAGCGGGTCGCCGATGCCGACCCGCAGACGGCTGAACTTCTCGGTGCCGAGCTCGTCGATGATCGAGCGGAGGCCGTTGTGGCCCCCGTGGCTGCCGGCCTCGCGGAAGCGGAGCTTGCCGAAGGGCAGCGCGAAGTCGTCGGCCACGACCAGGATGTCGCCAAGCGGAGCGTGCTCGCGCGCGAGGACCTTGCGGACGGCCAGACCCGACTCGTTCATGTAGGTCAGGGGCTTCACCAGGGTCAGGTCGAGGCCCCGGTAGCGACCGCCGACGACGTTCGAGTTGTCACGCTGTCGCCCACGGCCATCCCAGCCCGCCCGCTCCGCCAGCCGGTCCATGACCAGCCAGCCGATGTTGTGGCGGGTCCCGGCGTACTGCGAGCCTGGGTTCCCGAGACCGACGACGACCTTCAACGATTCCTCCGCGGACAGCACGACGTGGCCCGAATCCCGTCCGGCCGCGACGCATCGCGTCGCCTGGGCAACCGGCGGGAGGGCCGAGGGAGGATGGTACCCGGCCGGGCGAGGACGCGCCGGACGACGGGTCAGAAGGCCGGCGCGGCGGGCTCGGCGGGTGGGAAGAAGCCCGCGTCCAGCAGGCGGCGCTCGCCGAGCGGCTCGCGCAACTGGACGACCGCCCGCGTGGACGGATTGCCCGGGCAATCGAACCCGTCGCCCTCGAGCGGGCGCGCCGTGAACACCACGAGCACCACGTCGTTGCCGTAGATGATCGATGGCGCCTGCAGCCGCCCACCCATCGGCTTGCCGCCGGTACACGTCCGCTCCGTCACGAGCGCGGTGAACGTCGTCGCATCGGGACCGGGCGGTGGTGCCGCGGGATCGAGGATCCACTCCGCGAGGTTGCGGCCATCCAAGAGGATGATGGGGCGGCATTGCCCCCAACCGCCGAGCGTCCACGCACCGCCCAGGAACTCGATGCTGGCGTGGACGAATGGCGGCTCGAGGCCGCCGGGGCCCCGTGCGAGGTACTCCGCGACGCGCTCGTCACGGTGGAGCAGCCAGTACCCGGACTCCGGCAGCGTGTCGATGTCCGGACCTTCCTCGGCGATCGCCGCGCGGAGCGCCTCAGCCGTCGGATGGTCCTCCAGTTGCGCGTTCGCGGGCGCGTCCAGATCGGACGGCAGGAAGCCAGGTGCCGCACTGCAGGTATAGCGGGTGTCGCGGACCTCGGCGACGCCCGCCGGGACGGGGGTGGGCGCGAGCCGCGGATCGCTCGGTGGCGGCGGCGCGGGCGTGTCCGAGGCAGAAGCTGCCCGGGTCGGCAGGACGGCCGACGCCGGGCTCGATGGTGCGCACGCTGCGGCGATCAAGCCGGAGGCGATGGTCAGGGCGGCGATGCTGCGACGGCTCGGGATCACGTCGATCAGACGCCCGCGGACGGCGCCTGGTTACACACCGCCGCGATCTTGCCCGCCCGGCAGCAGGCCCCGCTCCAGCGCGCGCATGGCGGCCCCCTCCTCGGGGTCGGCGTGGTCCCAGCCGCAGACGTGGAGAGTGCCGTGCGTGACCAGCAGGCGGAGCTCCTCGGCCGGGGACCACCGAACGTCGCCCGTGTGGCCCCCCCGACCGGCCTCAGCCTGCTCGACCGCCCGCTCGACGGACACGACGATGTCGCCGAGGTGGAGCCGGCGGCCGGGTGGCAGCGCGAAGAACGACGCCCCTGCCCCGGTCCTGGCCTGGCCCCGGTGGGCGGGAAACGTCGCTGGCGGCAGCAACGGGAACGACAGCACGTCCGTCGGCCCGTCCTTGCCCATGTGCGTGGCATTCAGCGACTCCAGCTCTCGGTCATCGGCCAGGATCAGCCCGATCGATGCCGGAGCCGGCGCCCCGGCGGCCTCGAGCGCCGCTGCCGCGGCGCCGGCGATCGCAGATGCCGCGAGCGGCGGCCGCACGCCATCTCGGACGTCGAGGTCGATCCGCCACGGCGGTCGATAGATCTGGCGCGTCACGACGCCGGCGTGTCGTCTCCGCCCGAGCCGATCGAGCCGCCACCGCCCGCCGCCGCCCGCCGTGACTCGAGCTCGACGACCGTGTTCTGCGGGTACGCGATGCGCGTGTGGTACATGCCCAGGAGCTGCTGGACGAAGGCGTTCCGGATGCGCTCAAGGTCGCGCAGGGTCAGGTCGCATTCGTCGAACTGCCCGTCGCTGATGCGCTCGTCGATGATCCGCCCGACCATCGCCCGGATCGCCGGCTCGTCGCGGGCGGCAAGCGACCGGACGGATGCCTCCACGCCGTCGGCCAGCATGAGGAGTGCGGCCTCGCGAGTCTGGGGCTTCGGCCCGGCGTGGCGGAATCGCCGCTCGTCGACGGCCGCGGCGGCCTTTTCACCCTGCGCGGTCAGGAGGCCACCGTACGCCTCGGCCGCCCGCTCCTTCGCGCGTGCGTAGAAGTAGCTCATGATCGCCGTGCCGTGGTGCTGGGGGATGAACGCGATGAGGGCCTTCGGCAGCTTCGCGGCATAGGCCGTATCGATCCCGTCGGCGACGTGCTGCTTGAGCACCTGGGCGCTGACCTCCGGCTCGAGTTGGTCGTGCACGTTCTCGCCGCCGGCCTGGTTCTCGATGAAGGCGAGCGGGTTCGAAAGCTTGCCCACGTCATGGTAGTAGGCGGCCACACGGGTCACGAGCGGATCCGCCCCGATCGCCTCGGCGGCCCGCTCCGCGAGATTGCCGACCATCAGCGAGTGGTGGTACGTGCCCGGGGTCTCCACGAGCAGCCGGCGCAGCAACGGCTGCGATGGGTTGCCGAGCTCGAGGAGCTGGAAGACCGTCAGGATCCCGAACACCGAACCGAGCACGGCGAAGGTGCCGACCGCCGCGACGGACGAGCCGATGGCCGCCGCCCCGGAGGCGAACCACAGTTCGAGGACGCCACGGATGTCCCGCGCCCCGAGCAGCGAGAAGATCGACACGACGACGAGGTTGACGACGAAGACGGCGATCGCCGCCTGGACGAAGACCTGCAGCCGGTCGCCCTTGCGCACGGCGATGATGCCAGCCATGCCCCCGAGGAAGGTGTAGGAGGCGAACTCGAGGGAGTTGCCGTTGAGCGCCCCACCGATGATCGCGATGACCGCGACCACGACCGTCGCGACCGATGCGTCGAGGAGGATGGCGAGCAGCATCCCGATCGCCGCCGTGGGCAGGAAGTACCCCAGGATCGCGCGCCCGGCCGTGACCTTGAGGGCGAGGGTCGTGCCGACCAGCAACAAGCCGATCAGGACGAGCACGTTATCGCGATGCCAGAGGGTCGGGCGGAAGCGCCAGATCCAGGCCAGCAACATCGCGACGATGAGGGCGGACAGCAACAGCCAGCCCGCGAAGCTCGCGATGTCGGGGGCGGGGTTCTCGCCGAGCCCGAGCGCCTCGATCGTCTCGATGTCGGCGGCGTCGAGGCGCGCACCGATGCGGGCGACGACCTCGCCCTGGGCGACGTTGACCCGCACCGGTTCGACTGCAGCCGCGGCCGCGTTGCGGGCGCGATCCCAGAGCCCCTGGTCGAACGAGGAGTTCGGCACGACGAGCGGGGCGATGAGCTCCGCGGCGAGCATCCGCTCGGCCTCGTTGAGGTCGCCGGCCATCCGGCCGGCCAGCCGCGTTCGGGTTTCCGCGACCTCGGTCTCGCGAAGTTCGGGGAGCAGCGTCGCCTCCAGCACGTTCGACGCCTGGGTCCGGATGGCCGTCCAGCGGGCCGGCTCCAGGGTGATGAGCGTCGCGCGAGCCCCGTCCGAGAGGTCCGGTTCGAGGACCGCGACCTCCAGCAGCGACTGGCGCTCTTCGGGCCTCAAATCGGCCGCGAACGCCGTGTCGACCCGCTCGACTCGATCGTCGAAGGCCAGCGCCTGTTCCGCCGCGATCGCGATGGCCGTGTCGGTGTTGTAGGTGTATTGCGGTGGAACGCCCTCGCGGGCCTCGGCCCGGGCGCGTTCTGTCAGCACCTCGCTGTCGAAGGCGATGGCGCGCGGGGCCACGATGTCCGACCGAGCGACGTCGGCCGCCTCGTACTGGAAGGTCTCCTCGGGCAGGATGTCGGCGCCGAGGATCGCGGTCATGACCAGGATCAGGATCCCGGCCGCGATCCCGAGGCGCGACGCATCGTTGCGCGTGAAGCGCGCGATCACCGGCGCGCGATGGATCAGCATCGGACGGCGCCCCGGCGGCTCAGTGCGGTGTCCCGTCGTGCGCCGCGAGGTCTGCCTGGGCCAGGCGGCTCGCCACCAGGCCGCTCACGACCTTGCCATCGGCACGGCCACGGATGCGTGGCGACAGCCAGCCCATGACCTTGCCCATGTCGCGCGGGTTGGTCGCGGCGGTCGCGGCGATCGCCTCGTCCAGCAACGCGCCGATCTCGGCATCGCTCAGGGCGGCCGGCAGGTACTCGTCGAGGATCGCGATCTCGGCCTGTTCCTTGGCCGCGAGATCCGCACGGCCCGCCTTGGTGTAGGCGTCGACCGATTCGCGACGCGTCTTCACCTCGCGCGTGAGGACGCCCAGAAACTCGTCCTCGGTCAGCGGCTTCTGGTTGCGCTTCTCGACGTTGTAGGCGGCATTGGCCGCCATGCGCAGGACGTCGCGGCGCAGGGCATCACCACCGCGCATCGCGGCGGTGATGTCGGATTGGAGTCGATCTCGAAGGGACACCGGTGCTGGCTACCTCGGGCGGTCGTTGATGGACGCCCGTGGGGCCGCAGGTACCGTCGGTGCGGGTCGCCCCGCTCAGCCGGCCTGCGTTCGGGCGTTCTTCTTGCGCTTGGCTTCCTTGCGCTTCCGCTTCACGGAAGGCTTCTCGTAGTGCTCGCGCCGGCGAGCCTCGGCGAGGATGCCGCTCTGCTGGATCTTCTTGTTGAAGCGGCGCAGGGCGCTTTCGAACGTCTCGTTCTCTCCCACTCGGACTTCAGCCAATCGGTGTTCACCTCCTCCGACCCGGGTCTCGTGGCGCTCACGTCCGGCGCGCGGCCGACCGGCCTGGACGTGTGCTCGACGGAGGGGCCGCCAGAGCCGCCGGAGTCTACCCGAGGGGTAGAAGTGGGTCAAACGTTCGGGCGCGACGCGACACGCAGGCCCGATGGTCCACGGCTCCGCCACATGTTCGCCGTGGGGAACTTAGGCGGTCGAACTGACGCCGTTGTCCCCCGATCAGACCGTCACGACTGCCTGGTCACGCTCAGGAAGGGCGGCCATCGGTCGAATTCGAGTGATTCTGGGGGGATGGCGCCCCGTAACGCGTCAACGTTCCTGGAGCTGAACATCTGGCGGACGCATCGCGCGATCTCGCCGGCCGGACCCGACGGCCGCCCGGGTCAGGCCGCTAACCGATGGGCAGCCGCTGGCCGAGCGCGAAGATCCAGTACGCGTCGACCACCGCGATGACCGCCCAGACGCCGATGATGAGCGTGGGGCGGCGCAGGAAGCATTTCGACCAGCCGACCCCGAGGCTCATCGCCCGGCCGTACAGCACGATCGCGATGAGCGACACTGCCAGCACGAACCAGGCGGGACCGACGGCCCATGCGATGAGTCCTACCGTGCCCATGCGGCAGAATGTGAAGGCTAGGCGCTCGTACTTCTCCGGACGGGTCAGCGGCGGGCGAACGTACGCGCCCGAGCCAACCACGGGACCGGCGCCACCGGCTGGACCGAGCGGGCTTTCGCCGGCGGGTTTCGCCGGACCGGCCGCGCCGACCGCGCTCACGAGAGCGCTCCAGTGCGCCGGCCGCGCACGTCGTCGAGCATGACGAGCTCACGCGCGGGCACCATCCCAGCCGAGGTGGTCCGGCGCAGCCCACCGAACAGCTGTCGCGCGCAGAACGGGACGCGCACCGGGTTGGCCTCGCCGTCGACCGACCCGACATGGACACAGCATTGCTGGAGCCGCTCCACGTTGAGCGTCCAGGCATCCATGAACGACTTCACCGAGAAGCGCTTCACCCGGAGGGCGATCTCCTCCACCGCCGCCTCCCGGTCGAACATCCAGCGACCCAGACTCTTGAGGAAACCGCTCACGCCCAGGTCGCACGCGTCGCAGACCCGCAACAGGTGATCGACGAGCTCAGGCCGGGACACGAGCGTCGTCTCGGACATCATCCCCACGAGCGCCGTCCACATCGCATCGTCCGGCGCGATCCGGTTGGAGACGAGCCCGAGATACTCCTTGAGCCGATCCGTCCCGAGCAACTTCGGCACGGAGCGCCACTCGCCGCTGTCGCCCTGGACGAAGTAGGTGATCGAGGAGCAGTCGGGGTGCGAGCAGGGCAGCGCGATGAAGTCGTCGGGTCCGATCCGGTCGGAGGTCTGCGCCCCGAGTCGATTGAGCGTGCCCGTCGTCGTGACCCGCTGCATCGGGTCGATCGGATTCGCCCGGCCCGATCCGAACACCGGCTGGAACGCGACACCCGCGATGTAGTCGGTGGCGAGGGCGTAGTCGGCGATCGCGCCGACCTCGTGATCGTTGACACCATCGGCCACGGCCACGGCGAGCGTCGTGAAGACGCGCTCGTTCGCGAGGCGCCGGAGGGCGTCGGTCTTGACGTCGCGCAGGTCCTCCCCCCGATGGAAGAGGTGCGATCCCAGCTCGAACCCGTCGAACTGGAGATAGACCTCGACCCGGCCGCGCAGCCCGCCGAGGGCCGACACGAAGCGGTCGTCCTTGGCGATCCGCACCCCGTTCGTGTTGAGCACCACCCGGGTCACGTTGCGTTCCGTCGCCGCCTCGATGATCTCGAGGACCTCGGGGTGGACCGTCGGTTCGCCGCCCGACAGCATCAGGACGTCGACGCGACCCCCCTCGCGCTCGATCGCCGTGTCGAGCGAGCGAAGCAGGTGAGGCAGCCGGGCGAACCGCCCGATCCCAGGCGCCGCCGCGGCGAAGCAGGTCGGGCACTCGAGGTTGCAGTTCTCGGTGATGTCGAGCAGCAGGACGCATGAATGCTGCGTCTGGAGGTCGCCGAGGCCAGAGGCGTAGGCCATCGGGATGGGCGCGGCGTTGCCGGGCGTGTCCGGGATGATCTCGCGGGTCGGTGTCCGCCATTGCTGGAGGTACTCCCAGCGGCCGTGGTCCTCCTCGTACAGGCTCACGACCTCGCCGTGGCCCCGCCGGCAGATCCGGCGCAGGTAGACGGCTCCGTCCATGGCCACGAGGTTGCCCTGGAGGACGTCGGTCTCGTAGTCGATCTCGCGGTCAGGGTCGTCACTGAAGCAGTAGCCGCAGACCGTCAGGACCATCCGCAGCGGCATGTATGGCCGGAGTGCGAGCATGTCAGTTCCCTCCGCTCAGACCCGGAATCCCGCCAGCGCCACGATGCATACGCCGAGCGCCACGAGCATGATCACGACGGGGATCACGATCGCCAGGATGACGCCGATCCTGAAGGCGTCCGCCAGTGCCGGCCTGGTGTCGCGCAGCCGCACCCAGGCCAGGACCCCGAGGATGAGTGCCAGCAACGCGGCCGGCGCGGCCAGACCCGCCGTCTCCGGGATGATCCCGAGCACGAACGTGACGCCGTAGGTCGCCACGAGATAACCGACCGTGACGAGCGCCGGATTGACGGAATCCGACCCGCGCGCGCTCGGCGACTCCGCGGAGACGGCCACGGCCGCGGCGATATCGCGCGGCTCGTACCCGGCCTCCGCAGCGGCTCGTTGCAGCGCCTCGATCGTGTACCGGCCGGTATGCGACCGGAAGTACGACGCCAGGGCGTCGATCCGCTTCGTCCGGGCCTTGTCGTCCGCACCATCGTGGTCGGCAGGCGTCGGAGCGCCGGGAGGTCCCGAACGAGCGTCGTCGCTCATCGCGTGACCTCGAGGCGGCCGAGCGGCGGGGGCGGTGCGGGCACGCGGTAAGCCCCGGTTCGAGCCCGCCGGACGAAGTGCACGAGCAGCAGGCCGCCGAGCGGGATCAGCACCCATTGCGGCCCCGTCAGGCCGAGAGCCTGCGGCTCGTTGCCGCGGACGAACTCGACGAGGAACCGGAAGATCGCAGCGGCAAGCAGATACAGCTTCAGGGCGTCACCGGGGATCGGCACGAGATCGCGATACCGCACGATCACGGCGATCGCGACCAGGTTGAAGAGGATCTCGTACAGCATCGATGGGTGCATCGGTAACGTGCAGCCGGGGCAGGCGTCGAAGGCCGCTGCCGCCGCGGGGCTGACCGAGATCCCCCAGGGCAAGGTCGTCGGCGTCCCGAGCGGCAGCTCTGACAGGAAGCAGCCGACACGTCCGATCGCTGTCGCGACCGGGATCGCAAGGAGGTAGCAGTCACCCGTGGCGCGCGTGTACCCGAAGCGCCGCTTGGCGAGGACGGTCGCGACGTATCCGCCCGCGACGGCGCCGATGATGCTCTTGCCACTGCCCTCGATCAGCTCGGTGAGGGATCGATCGCCGAAGGCTGCGTAGTACTCGACGTGCTCCCACGCGGTGATCGTGCGTGCGCCGATCGCCCCACCGACGATCGCCGCGAGCGAGATCCAGACGATCGGGGCGTCCAGCCAGCCGCGGCGAGCCAGCTCGCGGTAGTAGATCCACAGGCCCACGAACAGCGCGAGGAGCGTGAACGCATCGTGGGTGAGGACCGTGACGGAGCCGACCTGCCCCAGGACCGGATGCATCCCTCAGCCAACCTCCACATTTCGACCGCAGCCGGGTGCGATGCTGCCTTGGTGTGCCAGTGCGATGGTAGCGGGCCACCCTGGCCCGGTTGTCACGCCACCGGGCCGACCGCGTCGTCGTAGCATTCGCCGACCTGCCCCGAGGGATTTCGTTCCGTGCCGACACTGATCGACCTGCTCGACCGAGCCGTGACCCGCTTCGGCGATCGGCCGGCTTTGGGCCTGCGTCTCGACGACGGGTCCACGACGCACTGGGCGTATCGGGACCTGGATCGTCGTGCCCGGATCGCCGCGTGGCGGCTCCGGGCCCACGACCTGGAGGCCGGGGACCGGATCCTCACGTGGAGCCCATCGAGCCCGGAACTGGCGGCCGCCTACTTCGGCGCGATGCACGCACGACTCGTCATCGTGCCGCTGGATCTGCGGATGTCGGCCGACGCCGTTCGCACGGTCGTCCGATCGTCCGGAGCCCGGCACCTGATCCTCGGCACCGGCCGTGATGCCGCCGATCCGAGCGACGCCGGCCTCGCCCACTTCCCCACGACGACGGTGGAGGACCTGACGGCCGAGCCCGCCGACGACGACCCGGCCTTCCCGCCCGACTGGGAGGCGCGCCAAGCCGCCTGGAAGCGCCCAGAGCCCGACGAGGTGTTCCAGCTCATCTTCACGAGCGGCACGACCGGCACGCCCAAGGGCGTGATGCTGACCCACGACAACGTCGCAGCATCGATCGAATCGTTCCACCACATCGTTCCCCCGATGGAGCACCGGCTCGTCTCACTCCTGCCGCTCTCGCACCTGCTCGAGCAGGCGGTCGGGCTGTACTACGCACTGGACGTCGGGGCGGACATCCTCTACGTCCGGAGCCGAAACCCGCGGGTCATCTTCGATGCGCTGCGCGAGCACCGGGTGACTTCCATGGTCGTCGTGCCCCAGGTCCTGGACCTCTTCTGGAGCGCCATCGAGCGCGAGATCGACAAGCGTGGCCGGCGGGCGACGGTCGATCGACTGCGGGGCGTCGCCCGCCGCCTGCCATTCGCGCTCCGGCGCCTGCTGTTCCGGAACGTCCACGCGCAGCTCGGAGGGCACTTCCGCCTGTTCCTCTCGTCGGGGGCATTCCTGCCGCCGTCGCTGCAGGGGGCGTGGGAGGACCTCGGCGTCACGGTCCTCCAGGGCTACGGCACCACGGAGACCGGCACGGGCGCTTGCACCACCCTCGACGACCACGGGCCGGGCACCGTCGGACGGACGCCCGAGGGGATCCAGATGCGGATCGTGGAGGGCGGCGAGATCCAGTTCCGCGGTCGGTCCATCTTCAAGGGCTACTGGAACGCCCCCGAGCTCACGGCCCAGGCGTTCACCGAAGACGGCTGGTACCGGACCGGCGACCTCGGGCACTTCGATCCGGCTGGGCGGCTCATCCTGAGCGGTCGGATCAAGGACATGATCGTCCTGCCGAACGGCTTCAACGTGTATCCGGAGGACATGGAGAATGCGCTGCGGATCGCGGGCATCCGCGACGCCGTGGTCCTCGAGACCGCCCCCGGCCGGATCGAGGCCATCGTCCTGGCCTTCGAAGGCGAGACGCCAGAAGCCGTGCGCGGACGGGTGGATCGCCGCGGTCAAGGCTGCGAACGCCAGCCTGGGACCGAACCAGCGGATCGCTGCATGGCGACCATGGCCAGAGGAGGACTTCCCGCGGACCCACACCTTGAAGGTCAAGCGCGACCCAGTTCGCCGCTGGGCGGCCGGCGAGGGGGTGCCAGACGTCGCCGGCCGGGCCTCGGCCGGCAAGGCCGGCTGATCGCAGGCCCGACGCCTGTCTGACGCGGTCCCGGCCGCGTCTCAGGCCGGGACCGGCACCCCGGTGCCGAGGCGCTCGAGCGCCGGCTGGATATCCGGCTGTCGTTGGTCGGCGACGCCCTCGGGCACCCATGAATAGAGGACCACGGTCGAGCCGACGAGCCGGATCACGTGACGCGCCCCGAACGGCACCTGGACCCGACCTGGGCCCGACGCGAGGTAGGCCGCCTGATCCGTGGCGGCCTCCGCGGCGGTCGTCGGGTCGGGGAACTCGTACACGACGATGAACCCCTCGCTCGGGGCGTCGGGAAGGACGACCTGGTAGAGCGCTCGGGGTGTCGTCGTGAAGATCGCATCCTCGGGTGGCCGGAACGGGATCTCGCCGTCCCGGAGCACGAGGTTGCGCTCGCCCAGCACGCGGACGAGTTCCAGCCGCGTCTGGGCCGCAGCCGCACCGGCCGTCCGCGCCGGCCCGAGCGTGCCAGATGGGAAGGTCGCGAGACCGCTACCGGCACCGGGGCTGCAGGCCGTCAGCGCGCCGATGATGAGGAGCGCGGCGATGCCCCTCGCCAGCCGTGTCGCGTTCAGCCCGGAGGCCATTCGAACGCCCTGCCCCCCATCAGGTGGATGTGCAGGTGGTCGACCGACTGGCCGCCCCAGCGGCCGACGTTGGAAACGAGTCGGTACCCGTCGTCGGCGATCCCCTCCGAGCGGGCGAGGTCCGCGGCCACGGCGAACATCCGTCCGAGCAGCGGCCCGTCCGCGTCGGTCAGGTCCAGCGCCGAGCGGATGTGCCGCCGCGTGATCAGCAGGATGTGGGTCGGCGCCCGCGGCGCGATGTCGCGGATCGCCAGCACCTCGTCGTCTTCGTACAGCCTGGTTGCGGGCAGCTCGTTCGCGGCGATCCCGCAGAACAGGCAGGGGGCGTCGGGCATCGGGGCTCCTTCGTGCCTCAGAACGTGGGTTTGGTGCTCATCAGGAATCCGATCAGCCCCACGAGGGCAGCCATCAGGTAGGACACGTAGCGTTGGCGTCTGGCTCGATCCTTCCATAGCGCGTCGTCGGCGGCGGCCTTGATGCCGACCAGCCGGCGCAGGTTCGGGCGCTGGATGAAGAAGGCGATCGCGAGGTTGACGAAGTAGATGACGAGCGCGACCAGCAGCCACGGCTGGGTCAGCAGCTGGGGCCCGAGGATCGACAGAAGCCCCAGGCCGGTCAGCGCGAGCCCGACGCCGATGACGACCGTGCCGTTCGACTGTGCCCAGAGGAGGGAGCGCACGACGCCGCTCTCGGACTCGACCGCCGCGCGTCGGGTCCGCAGGGTGAACGGCAGCAGGATCGAGGGCAGGAACAAGCCGATGGCCAGGCCGATGTGCGCGAGCAGGATGATCGGGAAGAGAGTGGCGGGCATCGAGCGCGATTGTATGGTGGGCGCCGCCCGAGGGCCGTCGTCAAGGCACCTCGCCTGAGCCGGCCGAGCCTTCTCGCGGTGGGGGCCTAGAGCGATCGCTCCGCCGTCAGCGCGATCCAGTCCCCTTCGGCCGAGCGGTCGCGGACCGCCAGGTCGACGCGCTCCAGCGCAGTCCGCACCTCGGTCTCACGATCCACGAAGATCCCGGACGCGATCAGGACGCCGCCGGGGCGCATCTCGTCCCGCAGCAGCGGAGCCAGCGGCACGAGGACGCCGGCGATGAGGTTGGCAAGGACGACATCGAAGGGTGGGTCTCCGCTCGGCAGGCTGCCGGTCCGGGCACGGATCCGGCGTACCAGGCGATTCCGACGCGCATTCGCCAGGGTCGATTCGACCGCGATCGGATCGGTGTCGACGCCGAGGGCATCGGCCGCGCCGAGCCTGACCGCCGCGATCGCCAGGATGCCCGAGCCGCAGCCCACGTCGAGGACGCGGGCGCCGTGCACCCGGCCCTGGTCCGCGACGGCCTCGAGCGCCGTGAGGCACAGCCTCGTCGTCGGATGCAGGCCCGTCCCGAATGCCATGCCCGGATCGAGAGCGAGGACCACATCCTCGGGTTCGCGCCGGTGGCGTCGCCACGTGGGACGAACGACCAGCCGGCGGCCGACGCGCAGGACCGGGAAGTACGCCTTCCAGGCCTCGGCCCAGTCCTCCTCGTGCACGATCCGTGTCTTCAATGGGCCGATGGGCCGAAGACCGAACGCCTGGAGATGCCCGAGCGACTCGGCGGTGCTGGCCGCCGCGGCCTCGGCCGCGGACACGTCGCGCGCGGGCACGTAGCCACGAACCGTGGCCGGCCGACCCGGATCGACCCGTGCGCCGAGTCCCTCCTCCACCAGGTCGAAGGCCGGTTCCACGCTGGTGCCGCCGCTCGAGACCCGGCCGAGGATCTCGCTGACCGCCTCGACCGCCTCAAGATCCGCCTCGACGGAGAGTTCCAGCCAAGCGCCGGTCCTGCCGCCGGTCCCGCCGCTTGTTGCGGCGCCGGTCCTGCCGCCGGTCGAGGTCTCCGACCCGCCGTCGCCGTCCTCGGTCGGCTGGGTCACCTACAGGCCGAGCTTTTCGCGAAGCCCGCCGGCACCCCCGATGGGCTCCCCCGCATCCTTGGCGTACGCCTCGAGCGACTCGCGCTGCTTCTTGCTGAGCTTGGTCGGCACGACCACGTCGACCAGCACATGGAGATCGCCGCGCGCCCCGCTCCGACGGAGATGGGGCACGCCCTTGCCGCGCAGCCGGATCTCGGTGTCGGGCTGCGTCCCGGGCTTGATCTCGACCTCCTCGTCGCCGTCGACGGTCGGCACGATCAGGCGCGTGCCCAACGCGGCCTGTGCGATCGAGACGCGGGCCTCGTAGTACAGCTCGGTGCCGTCCCGTTTCAGCGACGGATGTGGGCTCACGTGCACGGCCACATAGAGGGAGCCTGCCGGCCCACCGCGCGGCCCGACCTCGCCCTCGTTCGTGAGCCGGATCTGGTGGCCCTCGTCGATGCCCGCGGGTATCGTCACGCGGAGGGTGCGTTTGTGCTCAGTGCGGCCGTCGCCCTTGCAGGTCTCGCACGGCGTCTCGACGATCTTGCCCTCGCCCCGGCAGCGTGGGCACGCGCTGACATTGACCATCTGCCCGAGCATCGTCTGGCGGACGCTGCGGACCTCACCCCGGCCCTCGCACTGGGGGCAGGTCGTGGGCTCCGTCCCCGGCTTCGCGCCGGTGCCCGAGCACGTTTCGCAGCGGCTCAGGACGCGAAAGTCGATCTCCTTCTCGGTGCCCTTGACGGCCTCCTCGAAGGTGATCCGAAGGTCGTAGCGAAGGTCGGCGCCGGGCTGCGGGCGACCGCGCCGCGCGGAGCCTCCACCCGCCGCTCCGCCGAAGAACGCATCGAAGATGTCGCTGAAGCCGCCGAATCCCTCGAAGCCGGCACCAGGGCCACCGGCGCCGCCATCCACGCCGGCCCGTCCGAACATGTCGTACCGCTGGCGGCGCTCCGGGTCGGACAGGATCTGGTACGCCTCACTCGCCTCCTTGAAGCGAGCCTCGGCCTCTGGGTCCTTGTTGACGTCCGGGTGCCATTGCTGGGCGAGCTTGCGGAACGCGCGCTTGATCTCGGCATCGCTGGCCGTGCGCCCGACGCCCAGGAGCTGATAGAGATCGCGTTCGGTCGTGGCCATCGCTCGGAAGTCTACGAGAGGCGGGTTCGAACTGCGGCCGTTGCCAGGTCCGCGATCCCGCCGAGATCGGCGGCGGACCGGCGACTGACGCGCGGTCGACCTCCCCGTGTGCCTAGTCCGCTCCCGCCTGGTCGCCCGCCAGCTCCACCGCGCGCGCGATCACCGCGTCGAACATGGCGGGCGTCAATCGCCGGGTGAACGTGTTCTGCTGCGACGGGTGGTAGGACCCGAGCAGCGCATACGGGCCGACTCGCGCCTCGGCACCGTGGCCGAATCGCGGCTTGCCCCGGGCCGGAACATACCCCGCGCCGACCGCGCCGGCCATCGCCCGCAGCGCCGCATCCCATCCAAACGCCCCGAGCGCCAGCACCACCCGGACGGACGTGAGCAGCGCCATCTCCCGGACCAGGAACGGCGCACACGTGTCGCGCTCCAGGATCGTCGGCTTGTTGGCCGGCGGAGCGCATCGGACCGCGGCAGCGATGTACACGTCCGTGAGGGTCAGTCCGTCATCGGCCCGCCGCGACACCGGCCGATCGGCGAGGCCTGCGCGATGGAGCGCCGGCCACAGGAAGTCCCCGGATGCGTCGCCGGTGAACACGCGACCGGTGCGGTTCCCGCCGTGGGCCGCGGGCGCCAACCCGACGATGAGGATCCGACCGTCAGCGTCGCCGAACCCGGGAATCGGCCGGCCCCAGTATTCCTCGTCCCGAAAGCGCGCCACCTTCTCGCGCGCGACGAGCTCGCGCCAGGCCACGAGCCTCGGACACCGCCGGCACGCGACGATCTCCGCGGTCAACGCCAGCAACGCGGCGCGGTCCGTCGCCGCGGTCCCGCTCACCCTGCGCCGCGCCTAGGTGCGCAGGAGCTTGTCGAGCCGCAACGAGACGACGTACAGCCCCGCGAACCCCATGACCAGCAGGTACGCCACGTGGAAGAGGAGGATGGGCGAGATCGCCCCAACGACCAGCGACCGGATGAGGTCCACGCCCTGGTACAGCGGTGTCAACTGCACCACGACTCGGAGCGCCTCGGGGTACGTCTCGATGGGGTAGAACGTCGCCGAGAACAGGAACAGGGGGAGGATGACGAGCTGGACGAGGTCGAAGTCCTGCCAGGTCTTCATGAACGACGTCGCGGCCATGCCGACCGCACCGAACGCGAACCCCACGAGCAACGCGGCCGGAACCGCGAAGACCACCCACGGGGACACGACCAGGCCCAGCACCACCATGACGACCATGAACCCGATGGCATACAGACCGCCCCGGATCAACGCCCAGGTCAGCTCCCCGACCGCCACGTCGCCCGGCGACAGCGGCGTGGAGAGGATCGAGGTGAACGTCTTGTTGTAGTTGAGCTTGAAGAAGAAATTGAACGTGCTCTCCATGATCGCTCCGTTCATCGCGGAGCTGGCGAGCAGGGCCGGCGCAACGAAGAGCTGGTACGGGATAGGCTGCCCGCCCGGACCCGGGATCGTGCCGATGAGCGCGCCGAGCCCGAACCCGATCGAGAGCAGGTAAAAGAGCGGCTCGAAGAATCCGGACAGGAGGACGAGCCAGCCGTGCTTGTAGACGAACAGGTTGCGCTCGACCAGTCGGAGAGAGCGGCGGCTGCCGATCAGGAGCCCGCCCGTGAGCGGAAAGGCCGTCATCCGCGGACCAACTTCGCGCTGATCAGCCGGACCGCGAAGACGGCGCCGACCCCGATGAAGCCGAGGATCACCGCCAGGTGGATGAGGGCGAGGGGGATCGTCGGGGCGACCCCGATCGTCCCGAGCGTCAGGCCGCGAGCAAGCACGACCCCGTGGTACAGCGGCGTCAGCCATGCGAGCGGCTGGACGGCCGCCGGCAGCGATTCGACCGGGTAGAAGGTCCCGGAGAACAGGAAGAGCGGGGTGATGCCGAACCGGAAGATCGCGGCGAACTTCTCGGGGCTGCGCTGGGTCGCGGCGAAGGCCGCGATCGGCGCTGCGAACGCCAGCCCGGTCAGCGCCGCGACCGGGATGGCCAGCACGATGAGCGGTGACGTCGCCGCCCCGAACAGCACGATCACGACCGTGAAGATCACGGCGACGAGCAGCAACCGGAAGCCGATCCAGGCGAGGTTGCCGAGCGCGATGTCGCTGCCACGGATGGGCGTCGCGTACATCGCGTGATAGACCCGACTCCAGACAAGCCCGGCCATGATCGGGAACGTCGCCTCGAACGCGGCGGTCTGCATGCACGTTGCGACCAGCAGCCCGGGCGCGAGGAACGCTAGATATGGGACGCCGCCGAGCGACTGGTTCGCGTCGACGTACGCGCCAAGTCCCAACCCCATGGCCGCGAGAAACAGGATGGGTGTCAGGAACGAGCTGAAGATGCTGGCTCGGAATGTCTTGAGGTACAGGACCAGTCGGTGCTCGAATACGCGGCCGATCCCGCTGTAGGCCACCGCCGACGGCAGCGCCGACATCACTCGACCAGCGAGCGCCCGGTCAGGCGCAGGAAGACGTCTTCCAGCGACGACCGTCGCACGAGGACCGTCTCGGGCTGGAGGCCGCGGGCGTGGGCGGCCGCCACGGCCGCCTCGCCGTCATCGGCATAGAGCAGCACACGATCCGGCAAACGCTCGATCCGCTCGGCGAGGCCCTCGAGCTGCCCGTCGAGGGTCTCCTGGACGCCCGGCGCGAACCGCAGCTCCGTGACCTCGCGCGTCGAGTACCTGGCGATGAGCTCGCGCGGCGATCCCTCGGCGACGATCCTGGCCTTGTCCATGACGACCAGGCGGTCGCACAGCTGCTCGGCCTCGTCCATGTAGTGTGTGGTCAGGACGAGCGTGACACCGCGTTGCTTGAGCCGGTAGAGGCGGTCCCAGAGCAGGTGCCGCGCCTGAGGATCGAGCCCCGTGGTCGGTTCGTCCAGCAGCAAGAGATCCGGCTCGTTGATGAGGCTGCGCGCGATCGTCAGGCGCCGCTTCATGCCGCCCGACATGTGCTCGACCTGGTCGCCCGCGCGTTCGGTGAGCTGGGCGAAGTCGAGCAGGTCGTCGGCCCGCTTCGCGCACTCGGCCCGCGACAATCCGAAGTAGCGGCCGTACAGCAGGAGGTTCTCGCGCACCGTCAGCTCGGTGTCGAGCGTGTCCTGCTGGGGGACGACCCCGAGCCGGGCACGGATACGAGGGCCATCGGCGACCGGGTCCATGCCGAGGACCTGCAGGGTGCCGGCCGTCATCGGCGAGACGCAGCCGATCATCCGCATCGCCGACGTCTTGCCGGCACCGTTCGGCCCCAGGAACCCGAACGATTTACCCGGCGCGACGTCGAAGTCGATGCCGTCGACCGCCGTCAGGTCGCCGAAGCGCTTCGTCAGGCCACGGGCGTGGATGAGTGGGTCGGAGGCCTGCGGCGCGCCGATATCGGGCGCGCTCGCGGGAGCGAGCGTTTCGGGCATGGGGGCGCATGGTACTCCGGTCGGCGGCGGAATGGCGACCCGCGCAAAACGTGCTACACATCGGTAGCAGATGCGGTATGATGACCCCATACCGTTGCACCAGCAGGAGCCAGCCATGGCCACCATGCCGATCCCCGTCGCGGAGCTGCTCGACCGAGCGCTCGTCGGCGAGCTCACCGTCGTCGACGCGAAGGGACGTCCCGTCACCTACCCGCTGATCCCACTGTACGACGGCGAGCACGTGTACATGACGTCGTCGACGCTGTTCAGCCGCAAGCTCCAGCACATCGACGCCAACGCGAAGGTGGCGGTCTCCATCACCGACCCTATCAGCGTCGGCGGCCGTCAGGACCGGGTCACGATCCAGGGAGACGCCCGGATCATCGCCGACGATCCGCACGGCGGCTGGGAGCGCCTCCTCCCGATCTGGTCCGCCAAGGAACCGGCGATCGTCGCGTTCCTCAAGGAGCGCGTGGCGCTGCCGCTGTTCTTCGAGCGAGCGCTCATCGAGATCACACCACGACGCGTCCTGTACTGGTCGGATGGCAACGCTGGGCGCCCACCCGAGATCACGAGCCTGACCACGGAGGCCGCGTGATGACGACGATCGCCGACGACCGTTCCACACCCGAGCTGGATGCCCGCGCCGGTCTGGAGAAGCTCGCGACGTTCCCGTACCAGATCGCCACCTGGGTCGATGTCGACGGGTACCCGGTCAGCGTCGCCGTCGAGGCGACCGTCGAGCCGATAGCGCTGACCGCCACGTTCGCGCCGCCGGCCGGTCTGGCCATTCCGACCGATCGCCCCGTCTCGCTGACCGGCTCGCATATCCGGCCGCAGCCGGGCTACGGCTACGACGAGCGCCGGCACGTGACCGTCTGGGGCCGCGCCTCCACGGATGACGGCCGCGTGACGCTGGCCGGCCGGAGGGCGTGGGGCTGGGACGAGGCCGAGGTCCCGTTCTTCGAGTACTCGGAGCGATCGCTGGCACAGTCCCGCCGCTACTTCGACGCGCTGTCGGCGGAGCGAGGCACGCCCGTCAAGCCCAGGCTGTCGTTCGGGTTCCTGACCCTGCGTACCACGCGTCTCCCGTTCCTGACCGCGACGATCATCCCGGTCGTGCTCGGCATCCTCATCGCCGCAAGCCACGGCGCGTTCGACCTCGTCTCGGCGGCCCTGACGATCATCGGCGCGGCGTTCGTCCAGCTCGGACTCAACGTCGCGAACGATGTGTTCGACACCGTGCAGGGCGCCGACGACGCAAACGTCACTCCGACCAAGTTCAGCGGCGGGTCGCGGGTCATCCAATACGGCCTCGTGACCCTCCACCAGATGGCCGGGCTCGCCACCCTGTTCTACGTCCTGGCCGGTGTCATCGGCCTGGTGCTCCTGGCGACGCGCGGCTCCACGGCGCTGCTCGTCATCGGGGTCGTGGGATTCGTCGTCAGCCTCGGCTACACCGCTCCGCCGCTCAAGTTCGTGTACCGGGGCCTGGGCGAGATCGCCGTCGCGCTCGGCTTCGGGCCGATGATGCTGCTGGGCGCGTACGTGGTCCAGACGCGGGGCACGCTTTCGTGGGAACCGTTCGTGGCGTCGATCCCCGTCGCGCTGCTCGTGGCGCTGATCCTCTACGTCAACGAGATCCCGGACCGCCGCGGCGACGCGCGGGTGGGCAAGCGGACGCTACCGGTGCGTTTCTCGCGGCAGGCGGTCATCGGCGGCTACAACGTCGCGGTCGTCGCGGCCTATGTCGCCCTGGTCGTAGGGGTCGTCGTCGGCATCCTGCCGATCCCGACCCTGCTGATGCTTCTGACCATCCCGCTGGCGCGTCGCGTGTCAGCTGGCCTTGCTCCGAACTACGACAACCCGTACGGGCTGATGGCGATCATGGGCATGAACGTCCAGCTCCACCTGGTCGCGGGGCTGCTGCTCCTCGTCGCGTACGCCGTGGTGCTCATCGCGGGGGCCGTGGCCCCAGGGCTCGACCTCTTCCTGGGCTGAGTGGCCTCAACGGCCGATCCGTTCCAGGCGCTCGTCGCGACCCAGGAGGATCAGTTCGTCGGTGGCCTGGAGCACGATGTCGCGTGGCGGGTTGACCGTCACGTCCGCACCGCGGCGCAGCGCGACCGGACTGATCTGGGCGGTCCCGAGGTCGAGCTCCTTGAGCGACCGGCCGACCCAGGCGGCCGGCGGCCGGATCTTGATGATGCCGAACCGGGGGGCCACGTCGAGGTAGTCGACGACACCCGGGATCGTCAGCGAGTGCGCAACCCGCTCGCCCATCTCCTTTTCGGCGTAGATGACCCGGTCCGCGCCGATGCGCTCGAGGATCGCGCCGTGCAGCTTGGTGGCGGCCTTGGCGATGACCTGCGTGACGCCCAGGTTCTTGAGCGCCATCGTCGCGAAGATGCTCGCATCTGTGGCGCTGCTGATCGCGACGATCGCGAACTCGAAGTCTCCGGCGCCCACGGATCGCAGCGCGCCCTCGTCGGTGGCATCGAGCTGGGCGGCGTGGGTCACCTCCGGCGCGATCTCGTTGATGGTCGCCTCGTCCCGGTCGAGCGCCAGGACCTCATGGCCCAGAGCCATGAGCTCGAGGGCGGCGGCCGTCCCGAAACGCCCGAGGCCGACGACGAGGACCGATGGCTTCATGACAGGCACTCCTCCCGGTGGTGGGTCGTAGCGTCGCTCATCCGATGCGCATCGTCTCGACTGCTGGGCGGTACGGCACCGGTCGCGCTCGCGCGGCCAACGCCAGCACCAGGGTGAGTGGACCGAGACGGCCCGCGAACATCGCGGGGATCAGCAGGGCCCGGGCGAACGGTGGCAGCTCCGGGGTCAGACCGGTCGACGCCCCGACGGTCGCGAACGCCGAGATCGACTCGAACACGATGGCGATGAACGGGATGCCGGCCGGCGTCGTGAGCTCGAGGCTCAGGGCCACGACGAAGATGAACGCGATTGACAGGAGCGCGACCGACAGCGCTCGGTAGACGATCTCGTGCGGGATCCGGCGGCCGAGTGCCTCCGCGGACGGGCGGCCCCGGACGGTCGACACGATGGCGATGAGCAGCACGCTGAACGTGTTCACCTTGATGCCGCCGGCGGTCGACCCCGACGCGCCGCCGATGAACATCATCGCCATGACGATGAACAGCGTCGGGTCGCGCAACTGTGCCGTCGGGAAGGTGCTGAACCCGGCCGTCCGCAGGGTCGTGGTCTCGAACAGCGCGTTGAACGGCCGCGCGCTTTCTGGCAGGGCGCCGAGGGTGGCGGGATTCGACCATTCGAACAGTGCCAGCGATGCGGTCCCGATCGCGAGGATGGCGAGCGTCGTCAGGACGACGACCCGCGTCTCGAGGGCCAGCCGCCGCCAGCGCCGCTTGGCCGCGATGTCGCCGACGATGGCGAAGCCGAGACTGCCCAGGATGATGAGCACGCCGATCGTCGAGAGGACCAGGGGGTCGCCGACGAAGTCCGCCAGGCTGCGGAAGCCGCCGAACAGGTCGAGGCCGCCGTTGTTGAAGGCGGAGATCGAGTGGAAGATCCCCCACCAGATCGCCTGGATCGGGTCGGCGGCGTGCTCGCCGGCCACGAACGCGACGGTCAGGACGATGGTTCCCGCGATCTCGGCGATCAAGGTGAAGATCGCGACGCGGCGGATGACCCCGGTGACGCTGCCGAGCTCCGGGACGCCGGTCGAGGCCTGCGCCAGGATGCGGTCACGCAACGCGGTCCTGCGCCCCACGAGCAGGAGCAGTAGGAGCGTCGAACCGGTCATGAAGCCGAACCCGCCGAGCTGCATCAGTGCCAACAGGACGAACTGGCCGAACGGCGACCAGTACGTCGCCGTGTCCACGAGGGCGAGCCCGGTGACGCAGACGGCCGAGGTGGAGGCGAACAACGCGTCCATCGGTGGCGTCCAGGTCCCGGCCGCGGCCGACACGGGCAGCGCCAACAGCACGGCGCCGACCGCGATGACGATCGCGAACCCCGACACGAGGACGGCAGATGGCGAACGTGGCCGCCGCACTCGGCGCGGCGGCGCGATCGTGAACTCCATGGGCCGGGTTCGCTCGACCCGCACCCGACGGTCGCCCGGACGGCGCCTCTTGAGCGTCATCGGCGGCCGGATGGGTGCGGGCGATGGCGCGGCACCCACGCAGTCTAGATAAGCCCGGACGCGGATAAACGACCGCCCGGGCCGGGAGGCCCGGGCGGTGCTGATCAGCGACGAGCGCGGAGGTCAGACCTCCTTGAACTCGCCCTCGACGGCTTCCTCGCCCTCGGGGGCGGCCTCGCCGCCCTCGCTGGCGCCCTCGCCGGTCCCGGCACCGGACCCGTTGGACGAGCCGTCGTCGGTGCCATCGGTCGGGCCGGCCTCGGCAGCCGAAGCCTGGTAGGCGGCCGTCGACACGCGCTGGAGCGTCTCGGCCAGTGCCGTCATCCCGGCACGGATGGCCTCGACGTCGGAGCCCTTGAGCGCCTCGCGCAGCGACGACACCTGGTTCTCTACTTCGAGCTTGTCCTCGGACGAAACCTTGTCGCCGAGGTCCTTGATCGTCCGTTCGGCCTGGAACGTGAGGGCCTCGGCCTGGTTGCGGGTCTCGACCTCCTCACGCCGGGTCTTGTCCTCCTCGGCGTGCTCCTGGGCGTCGCGGACCATCTGGTCCACGGCGCTCTTGTCGAGCATGGACGAGGCGGTGATGCGGACCTGCTGCTCCTTGCTGGTCGCCCGGTCCTTGGCCTTCACGTCGAGGATGCCGTTCGCATCAATGTCGAATGTCACCTCGATCTGCGGCACGCCGCGTGGCGCCGGCGGGATGCCATCGAGGATGAACCGCCCCAGCGTCTTGTTGTCCGCGGCAAAGTCCCGCTCGCCCTGGAGCACGTGGATCTCCACCTGCGACTGCGAGTCGCTCGCGGTCGAGAAGACCTGCGACTTGGATGTCGGGATGGTGGTATTCCGCTCGATGAGCTTGGTCATCACGCCCCCGAGCGTCTCGATGCCGAGCGACAGCGGCGTGACATCGAGCAGCAGGACGTCCTTGACGTCGCCGGCGAGCACGCCCGCCTGGATCGCGGCCCCGATGGCCACGACCTCGTCGGGGTTCACACCCTTGTGCGGCTCCTTGCCGCCGAACATCGCCTTCACGGCCTCGACGACGGCCGGCATCCGGGTCATGCCGCCGACGAGGATCACCTCGTCGATGTCACCGGGCTTGAGGCCCGAGTCCTTGAGCGCGGCCTTGACCGGACCCTCGGTCTTCTTCACGAGGTCGTCGACGAGATCCTCGAGCTTCGCCCGCGTGAGGGTCACGACGAGGTGCTTCGGCCCCGTCGCGTCGGCCGTGATATACGGCAGGTTGATCTCCGTCGAGGCCGTCGAGGACAGCTCGATCTTGGCCTTTTCGGCGGCCTCCTTGAGGCGCTGGAGCGCCTGCTGGTCCTTGGCCAGGTCGATGCCCTGGTCCTTCTTGAACTCCGCCAGCAGCCACTCGATGACGCGCTGGTCGAAGTCGTCACCGCCAAGATGCGTGTCGCCGTTCGTCGCCTTGACCTCGAAGACCCCTTCGCCGAGCTCCAGGATCGAGATGTCGAAGGTGCCACCACCCAGGTCGTAGACGGCGATCTTCTCGTCGCCCTTCTTGTCGAGGCCGTAGGCCAGGGCCGACGCGGTCGGCTCGTTGATGATCCGCCGGACCTCGAGGCCGGCGATGCGGCCCGCGTCCTTGGTCGCCTGGCGCTGCGTGTCGTCGAAGTAGGCCGGGACCGTGATGACCGCCTCGGTGATCTTCTCGCCGAGGTATCCCTCCGCGTCGGTCTTGAGCTTCTGGAGGATCATCGCGCTGATCTCGGGCGGCGTGTAGCTCTTGCCGTCCGCGAGCTTGACGACGATGCCGTCGGAATTCGAGTCCTTCTCGACCGTGTACGGGACGAGCTCCTTGCTGCGCTTGACCTCCGGGTCGTCGAACCGGCGGCCCATGAAGCGCTTGATGGAGAAGACGGTATTGCCCGGGTTGGTGACGGCCTGGCGCTTGGCGAGCTGGCCGACCAGCCGTTCGCCGGTCTTGGTGAACGCGACGACACTCGGGATGGTGCGCCCGCCCTCCGCCGACGCGATGACGGTCGGCTCGCCGCCCTCCATGACGGCGACGACGGAGTTCGTCGTGCCGAGGTCGATGCCGATGATCTTGCCCATGGGTGGTCTGTGCTCCTCGCTTGTTCGGGTCAGGAAAGGGGGATGTCGTTGGTTGGGAGGGGATCGGTGCCGGGTGTGATCGGACCGGTGCCCGACCCGCTTGGATCCGTGCCGGCCGCGACCGCGACAAGCGCCGGCCGAAGGACCCGATCTCGCAGCCGATAGCCGCGCCGGACCTGCTCGACGATCTCGCCCTCCGGGCGCCCGGTCCCGGGCACGGTCGCGATCGCCTCGTGATCACGCGGATCGAACGGGGTGCCCGGCTCCGCATCGATGGCGGTCACGCCTTCGCTCTCGAGCAGCTGGCGCAGTTTTCGATCGATGGCGCTGACGCCTTCGAACCATGGCTCGCCGGCGATCGACTCGGGCCGCGCTTCGATGGCACGGTCGAAATCGTCGGCGAGCGCGAGCACCTTGCGGATGAGGTCCTCCGCTGCGAGCCCGAGGTCGCGCTGGCGTTCCTCGGCCGTGCGGCGCTTGAAATTGAGGAACTCGGCGCGCTCACGCTGCAGCGCCGTGAGGTACTCGTCGGCCTGCACGCGAGACGCCTCGGCCTGGGCCTTGAGCGTCTCCATGTCGGCCAGGAGCTTCGTGGGGCTGATATCGATCTCGTCGATCCGCTCGTGGGCTCGGGTCCGGTGACTAGGCATAGAGGTGGTCCACCAGTTCGTTCATGAGTCCCGACACGAATGTGACCGTGCCGATCGCCTGGGAGTAGCTCATCCGGGTAGGGCCGAGGACCCCGACCACGCCGATGGCCTGGCCGGGGCGGCCGTACGGGGCCAGCACCAACGAGACGTCGTGCATCTCGGCGCGCGGGTTCTCGGCGCCGATCAGGATGTGCAGTGCCCCCGATCCTGCGACGCTGCCCACGAGCTCGCCGAGGTAGGCCCGGTTCTCGAGCGCCGTGAAGACCTGCCGCAGCTTGTCGCTCTGGGCGAACTCCGGGGCCTCCATGACGTTGAGGAGACCGTCGCTGAACACCTCCTCGACCGACGCGGCGTCGTACTCGTTGAGGATGCGGACGATGCGCTCACCGACCCGGCGAGCGAGCCGCTGGATGGGCTCCTCGTCGGACAGCCGGGTCAGGATCGCCGCAGCACGGCTCCCGGTCGCGTCCGTCAGCTGCTCGTTCAGGAGCCCGGCCACGCGGTTGAGCGTCGGCTGGTCGACGATGTCGGCCTCATCGAGACTGACGACGGCCTGCTTGATGCCGCCCTCGCGCAGGACCAGGATCAGGCTGGCCATGCGCTCGTTGACCGCGACCAGGTCGACCCGCCGGATATGCGCCGAGCGCGGCTTGGCCGGCGTGGCGAGCCCGGCCGAACGGGTCAGCCCGGCGAGCGTCGTGGCGGCGAGACGGAACCAGTGCTCGCTCGCGAATTCCACTTGTCCGAACTGGTGTCGGATCATCAGCTGCTCGACGGCCGGCAGCGGCACCGCGTCGACGATCGACTCGACGTAGAAGCGGTAGCCGGCGTCCGTCGGCATGCGACCGGCGCTCGTATGCGGGTGGGTGAGGAGCCCGGCCGTCTCGAGCTCCGCAAGGATGCTCCGGACCGTGGCGCTGGACACGCCGAGGCCGTAGCGCTCGACGAGCGCCTGGCTGCCGACCGGCTGCGCGGTCGTGACGTATTCCTCGATGACGGCCCGAAGGATCGCTTGGGAGCGGAGGTCCAGGGGGCCGAGGGGGCGACGTGATCGACGCGCCAACTCGTTCTCCCACTGTCGTTAGCACTCGATAGGCGAGAGTGCTAACCGGTGTGCGGGCATCGTAGCAGCGGGCCGGTGCGGGTGTCAACGCAAGGGACGAGTCGCGCGACTCCCCGTTCAGTCACCCGGCCGGATTCGAGGGTGTGGTCGGTTGCCGATGCCGACGAGGTCGGGCCCGATCGCGATCTCCCGGTCGGAGCCGTCCGCGTCCACGAAGGCGACATTGAGCCGCTCGTCCGCGTTGCCGGTGATGTACGTGAAGATGATGCGGCCGTCCGATGTCCAGCTCGGTTGGCTGGCCCGTTCGGCACTCGGTCCGAAATCGGTGATCTGCTGTAGTTCCGAGCCATCGGCGCGGACCGTGAACAACTCGGACGGGTCATCGGTGACCTGGACGCTGCCGACGTCGTTGGTGCAGAAGACGATGAGATCGTCGGTCGGATGCCAGTCGCCGCGAGGTGCAGCGACGACATCGGTGATCTGGTCCAGCGCCGACCAGGCGTCGTCGGCTCGCCGGACGACAGCGATCCGGCCGCCGAGGTAGTCCTGTCCCTCGAACCGATCCTCGATCACGACGAGCGCGTTGCCGTCGGGCGACCAACGCGGGAAGCTGTGGAGCGACCCGTCAGCGGAAGCGAGCTCGCCGGCCATCTCGATTTCGCCGGTTTCGACCGCCACGATCACGAGCACCGACCGGACTGGCAGGGATCGCTGCGGATCGCCCTCGTAGGCGATCGTCGCGATGCGCGATCCGTCGCGCGACCAGGCCGGGTTGTCCCAGAAGAGGTTGGCGAGCTCGGTGGGATAGTCAGGCAGCAGCGGCGTCGGGTCCGCTCCCTGCGGGTCGGTGACCCAGATATCGGACGCGGCCTCCGTCGCCTGCACATACGCGATCCGCGATCCATCGGGCGACCAATCGGGATGCAGTTGTTCTCCCGGCGGACCGAGGATGACGTGGTTCCCCGTCCCGTCCGGGCGCGCCAGGGACAACCCCTGCGGCGCACCCTGGTAGACGATCCATGGCTCCCCCGGGCCGATCTCCACCTCCTGGGATGCGGACGGGCTAGGGTCCGTCGTCGACCCGATGGTCGTCGACGCGGAGGGAGGCGCCAAGGTGGCCGTGGCCGGTGCGGGCGCCGCCGGCTGGCAAGCGACGAACACGAGCATCGTTACGATCATCGCGATGCCGCCGGGACGGGCTGTCGGCATACCTTGGCCTCTGGTGCTTCCGCGACAACCTACACCAACGCCCTCCGCGGAGAAGGTCGGTCCCGGACGTCAGGTGAGTCGCCATCGGCGGGGTCCCGTACCGGGACTCCGAGCAACGCGATGTGCGGAGCGGTCGCGATCGCGGCGAAAATGGTGCGCGGGCCGCACCGCGCTCCTAGACCAGCCGGGCAAACAGCTCGTTGGACAGGAGGCGGCCGCGGGTCGTGAGCACGATCCGATCGTCGTCGGTGACCACGAGCAGCCGCGCCTCGCGCGCCCACTCGTAGGCATGGACGAGGGGCGGATCGGACGCCGTCGCGAGCGGCACACCCGCGTCCAGCCGAAGACCCAGGATCAGCGTCTCGGCCGCGGCCGTCGGGCCCGCGATGTGCTCCTCGCCGCCCGGCGGCGGGATCGGTCGTGGTCGCGTGAGCGCCTTGACGTAGTGATCGAGGCGGGCCGCGTTCCAGCGCCGCACGACGCCATCGAATGCATGCGCCCCGGGCCCGACCGCCTCGTACGAGCGGCGCTGCCAGTACGCCAGGTTGTGGCGGCTTTCGTGTCCCGGCTTCGCCCAGTTCGAGATCTCGTAGCCGCGGTACCCGGCGCCGGCCAGGGCCGCGGAGGCGTGGCGGTACTGGGCGGCCGCGCGATCCTCGTCCTGGCCACGGCGCGCACCGTCCCGCCAGCGCCGGGCCCCGCTGCTCGTCGGCAGGTGATCGCCATGCGGACCGGTCAGCCCCTCCGCGTCGGGGTCGTCAAGGGTTAGCGCATAGAGCGACAGGTGGTCGGGGGCGAGCCGGATGGCGGCGTGGAGCGTCGTCTTCCACGTCGCCAACGTGGAATCGGGCACGTCGTACAGGAGGTCCAGGTTCACCGACCCGATCCCAGCGTCGCGGGCGCCTTCGACCGCGGCCGCCACGTCACCGTGCCGGTGGCGCCGTCCGAGCCGTCGCAGTTCCCCGTCATCCAGGGACTGGGCGCCGAACGAGATGCGCGTGACGCCGGCTCGGCGCAGGGCCACCGGATCGCCGCGCTCATCTGGCCCGGGGTTCGCCTCCAGGGTGACCTCCGCCCGCTCGCCGATCCCGAACCGCTCGTCCGCCCGGTCGAGGAGGCGTGCGATGTCGTCCGGGGGCAGGAGCGATGGCGTCCCGCCACCCAGGTACACCGACTCCAGTTGCGGCCGCCCGACCGATCCTGGCTCGCCGAATCGGACGTCGAGCGCGGCGGCCCGGAGGTCGATCTCCGCGAGGACCGCGTCGAGGAACGAGCCGATCCGGTTGCGTGGTCCACGGGTCGCGGCGCCCGCGTAGACGACGAAGTCGCAGTAGGGGCAGACCGAGACGCAAAACGGGACGTGGACGTAGAGCGCGACCGGGGGCGTCGGGGGCAATAGACCGAACGACGTCACCACGGGTGTCGGCGCCGCGACGGGGTTCATCGATCGCGCGACGGGGACTCCCTCGTCCCGATGACCCTCCACCCCTCGGGTGGCCGCCGCCGTTTCTCGATCTCCTCCACCTCGCGGCCGCGCGGCAGCGTCTGGCCGGTATGACCCGTGCAGAGGAAGATCGCGAACCGCGTCACCGCGTGACCGAGGAACGCGGCGGCGATGCCACCGGTGACCGCGGTGAGCCAGCCGCCGATGAGACCGATGCCCAGCGTCGTGGCGAGCAGGTAGCGATCCCGGCCCGGCGCCCCCAGGCGAGTCGCAAGCGCGTAGAGCAGCGTCTGGACGAGGTTGGAGGCATTGGCCTCGAGTCCCAGGCTGATCAGCGTCCCGAAGATCGCGCCGCGGAAGGTGACCTCATCGATGAAGGCCGTCGCGGTCGAGTTCAGGAGCGCCCCGGGGTACGAGGCCGTGTCCGGGAACCGGATCCGCCGATACCGGAACGTGGCGAACGCCACGGCCTGGGCCACGCCGATCCCGGCGAACACGAGCCCGCCGAGCACTGCCCCGAGGCGGTCGCCCGTGCCGAGGAACAGCTCCTCCTGGGGCGCCGGGTGGATGTACAGCATCGCGACGACGATGCCCGCTCCCAGGCCGTACCAGGCAAGACGGCGTCGGACCCGTGGCCGTTCGCCGTCCCGTGTCGTCTCGTAGTACTCGGCCGTCCCGAACCGCTCGGCGTCGAGACGGAGCATCGCCAGCAGGAGCGTCAGGCCGACCACGATCAGCCCGCGCGAGACGTCGAAGAGTCCCTCCACCCGAGTCTCAGCCCTCGTCCAGACGGAGCATGGCCAAAAACGCCTCCTGCGGGATCTCGACCGAACCGACGCGCTTCATCCGCTGCTTGCCTTCCTTCTGCTTCTCGAGCAGCTTGCGCTTGCGGCTGATATCGCCACCGTAACACTTGGCCAGCACGTTCTTGCGCATGGCCCGAACGGTCTCGCGGGCGATGACGTTGCTGCCGATGGCGGCCTGGATCGGGATCTCGAACATCTGGCGCGGGATCAGTTGCTTCAGCCGCTCGGCAAGGGCCCGGCCGGTCGACTGCGCCCGATCGCGGTGGATGATGATCGACAGCGCATCGACCGGCTCGCCGTTGACGAGGATGTCGACCTTGGCGAGGTTCGCCGGTCGGTAGCCGAGCTCCTCGTAGTCCATCGACGCGTAGCCCTGGCTGCGGCTCTTCAGCTGGTCGAAGTAGTCGACGATCAGTTCGGCGAGCGGGATCTCGAAGTGGAGGACGACCCGGGTCGGGTCGAGATACTCCATGTTCACGAAGTCCCCGCGGCGATCGGTCGAGAGCTGCATCAGCGCGCCGATGTACTGGCTCGGCGTGACGACGCTGAGCTTGACCCACGGCTCCTCGATCGACTCGATGTCCGCCGGGTTCGGCAGCAGGGCCGGGTTGTCGACGACGACCATGCCGCGGCCGTGCTGGAGGTGGACGTGGTACTCGACCGACGGCGCCGAAGCGATGAGGTCGAGCGCGAACTCGCGTTCGAGGCGCTCCTGGACGATCTCCATGTGCAGCATGCCCAGGAACCCGCAGCGAAAGCCGAACCCGAGGGCGACCGAGCTCTCGGGCTCGAACGTGAAGCTCGCATCGTTGAGGTGCAGCTTGTCGAGTGCCTCGCGGAGCAACGGGTAGTCCTCGCCGCTGAGCGGGTAGATGCCGGCGAAGACGAGGCTCTTGGCCTCCTGATACCCCGGGAGCGCCGTGGCGGCCGGACGAGCCTGGGTCGTGAGGGTGTCGCCGACCTGCGCTTCCCGCACATTCTTGAGACCCGTCGCGACATACCCCACCTCGCCGGCGACGAGCTGCTTGACCGGCACCAGCTGCGGCCGGAACACGCCCAGCTCGAGCGGCTCGGCCACGGCGCCGCTGGCCATGAGCCTGACCGGCTCGCCCGACCGCAGCGTGCCGGCGGCCAGGCGGACGTACGTGATCACGCCCTTGTACGCGTCGTAGTGGCTGTCGAAGATGAGTCCCTGGACCGGCGCCGCGGGGTCGCCCTTGGGCGGCGGGATGCGCGCGACGATCGCCTCGAGGATGTCGACGACGCCGGTGCCGTCCTTGGCGCTCGCGAGGATCACTTCTTCGCGCGGGATGGCGAGCACGTTCTCGAGCTCGTCGATGATCGTGTCCGGGTCGGCCGATGGCAGGTCGATCTTGTTGAGGACCGGGATGAGGGTGAGGTTCTCGCGCATCGCGAGGTGGACGTTGGCGAGCGTCTGCGCCTCGATGCCCTGGGTTGCGTCGACGACCAGGATGGCGCCCTCGCACGCCTGCAGGCTGTGACTGACCTCGTAGGCGAAGTCCACGTGGCCCGGCGTATCGATCAGGTTGAGGCCGTAGGTCTTGCCGTCCTTGGCCGTGTAGTCGAGGCGGACCGCGCGGGCCTTGATCGTGATCCCCTTCTCACGCTCGAGGTCCATCGAATCGAGGACCTGGCTCGTCATCTGCCGGGCGTCGATCGTGTGGGTCAGCTCGAGGAGCCGGTCGGCCAGCGTCGACTTGCCGTGATCGATGTGGGCGATGATCGAGAAGTTGCGGAGGCGGTCTTGAGGGATTGGTCACGCGGCGGCCGTGTAGCCGGTCAGTCGGCAGGCCGGCTCGTCAGGGCGGACGATCTGATTCGCGGTCGACCGGTGCGAGCTCGAGGATTGAGGCAGCGAGGTCGCTCAGCCGTTTGCGTAACTGAGGCCTGATCGATCCTGCGCTTGGGTCGCTCGACCGTCGCTTCGTCTTCCGCCGACGTGGTCGGCTCCGGGCGTCAGCGGGCCATCGATCCCGAGTGCCGTCGATCGCAGAACGTGTCAACTCCGCATCACGGCCTCGGCACCGATGGCCGTCAGAGCCGGGATGCCGATGTAAGTGTTAGGAGTTTGGACGTGAACAATCTGATGTAGCCGTCGCTGTTGACCTCGCGCTCAAGCGCCTCCACGGCGAGGACGCGCGCTCGGCGCTGGTGAGCTGTCCGTCACCCAGGTCGTCCCGCCTTGCGGCCGATCGCCTCCTCGAGGCACGACGATCGCTTGGGTCCGGTGGCGCCGTCGAGACCGCGATCAACTCGTCGGTCGTCTGGCCCGAATATCCATCCAGCCACCGCGGCTCGCTCGAGTTTCGATCCCGCGGCGCGGCACTGCGAAATGTCACAAGGCGGGAGTGTAGCCGGTCGGTCGGCTGAGGCTGCCTCCCGGAGGCGGTCGTGGCCGCGAGGACCCGATCGGGGCCTGTGGTACCATCCGCCTTCGCGCCCGGCACTCATCCCGTGCTGCGGTGCCCAGCCCACCACAACCGATCGATTCCACGAGGTTTTTCCACTTGGCCAAGACGCCCCGCACCTGGTCGGGAGCCCGGACACCGTCGGGACTCAAGCGCGTTCGCCAGGCGGCGCGCCGTCACGACATCCTGGGCCCGCGGCGAACCGCCGCAAAGACCTACGTCGCCAAGGCCCTGAGCGTCGCCGCCGGCCCGACCGATGCAGGAGCCACGACGGTCGCCCTCATCGATGCCCTGTCAGCGCTCGATCGCGCGGCGAAGGCCGGCGCGATCCACCCGAACGCGGCCGCGCGACGGAAGTCGCGCCTGACCATCAAGATCAATGCGGCCCTCGGCGGGACGCAGGCCACCTCGACTGGCCGTGTCACGAAGGTCACCGGCAAGATGGCCGCCGCGAAGGCCGCGAAGGCCCGGATCGCGGCCGGCAAATCGACCAAGGCCAAGGGCGCCCAGACCGCGGCCGGCAAGGCCCGCGCGGCGCTCAGCAAGTCGGCGCGCGCGGAAGCGGCGGCCGCCAAGGCTGCCGAGGCAAGCGCCGCCGAGAGCGAATCGACGACGTCGACGTCCAGGCCTTCGAGGCCCGCGACCAAGGCCGCCGCCGCGAAGTCGACGAAGACCGCGACGAAGTCGACCGCGAAGTCGTCGACCAAGTCCTCGGCCAAGGGGGCCGCGTCCAAGGCGAGCGCCACCAGGTCTTCCTCGAAGAAGGCCGACAGCAAGAGCTGAGCCGCGCTCGCAAGCGCCTCTCACCGACACCGACCGCCCCGGGCAAGACCCGGGGCGTCGTCATGTCCGAGTCGGTCCAAGACGGCTGGACCGCAGCAACCTGACGAACATGCTCCGGAGCCACGATATGGCGGACCGCCGGCGGATCGGCCCACGCTGGAACCAGATCTCGATTGCAGACGTGCGGAGTCGGCCGCCGACAACCCAGGAAACATCGTCGGGCGCGGACTGCCCGGACCCTGGGCCGACCATAACGTGCCCCTGGTGCATGTCGTTCAGGTTCCGCGCGGCCGCGCGGGAGCCTCGGGCCGCTGCAGGAGCGTCGGGCCGTTCGTCAGGCCGCTCCGTCAGGCCGCGGCGGGCCTCTCGCGGCTCCCCGGCGTCGGCGGCAGCGGCTTCGGCCGGAACACGCCATAGAGCAGCGCGCCGCCAAGCCCGCCGACCGTGGTGACCGCCACGATCAGGCCAGCGACGGCGAACTGCTGCGACCAGTAGAACGTCGTGAACGAGGCCGCGTCGGTCACCCCGGCCGCCTCCAGCCCTGCCACTCGAGCGCCGTCCTCCACGAGCACGTAGCGCTGGTACACGCAGTCGGCACCAGAGGAGCAGCTGATGGGGCCGCCGGCACTGACGTCGCGATAGCCGTTGTCGGCATAGAAGAACAGCGCCTTGACCCCCAGCAGGAGGATCGCCATCGTCACCCCGGTCACCAGCGCGGCGAAGATCCCGTTTGCCAGGATCCGACCCCACGGCCCGGCTCGCCTGTTAGAGCGCTGGTTCGCGTAGTACCCGATGAGCAGCCCGGACGGCAGGGACAGCAGCCAGACGATCGGCTCGATCGGGATGATCAGCAGGAAGCTGATCGCGACCGTGACCGCCAAGCCGATCCCGACATACGCGGCCGTGATGGCGCCGCGGTCGATGAACCGATTCACGAGCCGGACCCGACCCCCGCACCTTCCGGCGCCGACGAGCTGGGCGAGCCGCCCGACAATGCACTCCGGCCCGGATACCGCGCCGCATCTCCGAGCTCGCTCTCGATCCGGAGCAGGCGGTTGTATTTGGCGACGCGTTCCGAGCGCGAGGGTGCGCCGGTCTTGATCTGACCCGTGCCCATCGCGACGACGAGATCGGCGATGGTCGTGTCCTCGGTTTCGCCGGACCGGTGCGAGACGACCGCCGACCACGCCGCTCCGCGAGCGAGCTCGATCGCCTCGATGGTCTCGGTCAGCGTCCCGATCTGGTTGAGCTTGATGAGCACCGAGTTCGCCGCCCGAAGCTCGATCCCTCGCGCGATCCGCGACGTGTCGGTCACGAACAGGTCATCGCCGACGAGCTGGACACGATCGCCGAGGCGTTCGGTCAGCCCCCGCCAGCCGAGCCAGTCGTCCTCGGCGAGGCCGTCCTCGATCGAGACGATCGGATAGCGGTCGACCCAATCGGCCCAGAGGTCGATCAGCTCGCCGGATTCGAGGGTCCGTCCTTCCTTCGCGAGCACGTACCTCGTGGGCGCCCCGTCGCCACCACTGCCTTCCTCGACGAGCTCGGTCGTGGCGGGATCCAGGGCGATCGCGACGTCGTCGCCGGGTCGATACCCGGCGCGCTCGATGGCGCGGAGGATGACCTCAACGGCGGCCTGATTCGACTCGAGCGATGGCGCGAACCCGCCCTCGTCGCCTTGCCCTGTCGCGAAGCCGTCGTCATGCAGGATCGACCGAAGCGCGCCGAAGATCTCCGCGCCGGCGCGCAGCCCCTCGACATACGTCGGGAGCCCGACCGGCATGACCATGAACTCCTGGAAATCGGTCGAGTCCTGGGCGTGCTTGCCGCCGTTGAGGATGTTGAACATCGGCACGGGCAGCGTCCTCGCGCCGACGCCGCCGATGTAGCGGTACAGCGGCATGTCGTACGAGGCCGCGGCCGCATGCGCGCAGGCGAGCGAGACCCCCAGGACGGCGTTCGCGCCGAGCTCGCCCTTGTTCGGCGTGCCGTCGAGGTCGATGAGCAGCGCGTCGATGCCCGCCTGGTCCGAGGCGTCCAGACCGAGCAGCTCCGGGCCGATCCGGTCGGTGACATTGGCGACGGCCGTCAGCACGCCCTTCCCGCCGTATCGGGACTCGTCCCCGTCACGGAGCTCGACGGCCTCGTGCGCCCCCGTCGAGGCGCCGCTCGGGACGGCCGCGCGACCGACCGAACCGTCGACGAGCACGACATCGACCTCGATCGTCGGGTTACCGCGCGAATCGAGGATCTCGCGGGCATCGACGAAGTCGATGGTGGTCATGCCCGGGTCGCCGTCCGGGCCGGCTTGGCCCCGGCGGCCGTCGGCGTGGCCTTGGCCGTGGACTTGCTCGCGGCCTTGGTCGTGGCCGGCTTGGTGGCGACGGCCTTCGGCGTGGGCTTGGCCGCCGGCTTGGTGGCGGCCTTCGGCGTGGGCTTGGTCGGCGGCTTGCTGGCGGTCTTGGTCGCGACCTTCGGCGTGGGCTTGGTCGGCGGCTTGCTGGCGGTCTTGGTCGCGACCTTGGCCGAGGACTTGCTCGCCGATTTCGTCGCGGGCCCGGTCTTCGCCTTCGCTATGGACTTGGCGACCGTCGTCCGCGCCAGTGTCTTGGCCGCCGTCGTACCGGCGCGGATCTTGGCTGATGGCTTCTTCTCGGGCTTTGGTGCCTCTGGCCGATCGAGCAGCACGGTGACGCCGGGCAGCTCGCGACCCTCCAGGAACTCCAGCGAGGCGCCGCCACCGGTCGATATGTGCGTCATCTTGTCGGCCAGGCCCTGCTGGGTGATGGAGGCGACGGAGTCACCACCGCCGATGACGACGGTCGCCCCGTGCTCCGCTCGGTCGGCCAGCAGGCGCGCGACGGCATTGGTGCCATGCGCGAACGATGGGATCTCGAACACGCCGAGTGGGCCGTTCCAGAACACCGTCTTGACGTCGCTGAGCGCGTCGACCATCAGGTCCTGACTCGCCTTGCCGAGATCGACGATGTGCCACGACGCCGGGATCTTCTCCGCCTGGAGCGTCTTGTATTCGGTGCCGCGGGTGACCTCCTTCGCGACGATCACGTCCACCGGGAGCACCACGCGGACCTTGTTCTTCTCGGCCTTCGCGAGGATGCGCTGGGCGTCGGCCACGCGATCGGGTTCGGCCAGGCTCTTGCCGATGGTCTTCCCCTGGGCGAGCAGGAACGTGTTGGCCATCCCGCCACCGAGGACCAGCAGATCGACCTTGTTCAACAGGTTGTCGATGACCTTGATCTTGTCGCTGACCTTGGCGCCGCCGAGGATCGCCGCGAACGGCCGCTCCGGGGCCTCGAGCAGCCTCGAGAGCATCGCGAGCTCGCGTTCCATCAGCAGCCCGGCGTACGCCGGCAGGAGCTTCGCGATGCCCACCGTGGAGGCGTGCGCCCGATGCGCCGAGCCGAACGCGTCGTTGACGTAGAGATCCGCGTACGAGGCCAGCGATGCGGCAAACCCCGGCTCGTTCGCCTCCTCCTCGGCGTGGAAACGCAGGTTCTCGAGCAGCAGGATCTCACCCGGTCGCATGCGCTTGAGCGCGTCCTCGGTGCCGAGCCCCAGCGCATCGCCGGTGACGGGGACATTGCGTCGAAGCAATTCCGTCAGGCGCTGACCGACGGGACGAAGACGAAGGCTGTCGGACACCTTGCCGTTCGGCCGGCCGAGATGGCTCGCGAGGATGACCCGTGCCCCCGCCTGGACGAGGTACATGATCGTGGGGATGGCGGCGCGGATACGGGAATCGTCGGTGACCTTCCCGTCGGCCAGGGGGACGTTGAAGTCGACGCGCACGAACACGCGCTTCCCGGCGACGTCCGCGTCGCGGATCGTGAGTTTCTCCATGCGGTCAGAGCTCCTTGGCGGCGAGGTGCCGCCGGGCGGCGATCGGGCCGGTCAGCGGGTCGGGTGGGGTGCTCGTGGGTGGTCTCGGCGCGATCAGGCGGCCGCGACCGGCAGCCGGGCAGCGACGAACGCGATGAGGTCGGCGACGCGGCAGCTGTAGCCCCACTCGTTGTCGTACCAGCTGATGACCTTGACCATGTCCCCGCCCAGGACCATCGTCGATTCGGCGTCGATGATGGACGACCGGCTGTCGCCCTTGAAGTCCATCGAGACGAGCGGTTCGTCCGAGACGCCCAGGATGCCCTGCATCGGGCCCGCGGCGGCGGCCCGGAAGGCGTCGTTGAGCTCATCGACGCTGGTCTCGCGCCGGACGGTCGCGGTGAAGTCGACGACGCTCACCGTCGGGGTCGGCACCCGCAGGCTGAACCCGTCGAACTTGCCCTTCAGGTCGGGGATCACGAGGGCCAGCGCCTTGGCCGCGCCGGTCGTCGTCGGGATGATGTTCTGACCCGCACTTCGGGCGCGCCGCGGGTCGCTGTGCGCCACGTCCAGGATGCGCTGGTCGTTCGTGTAGCTATGGATCGTGTTCATCAGCCCCTTCTCGATGCCGAGCATGTCGTTGACGACCTTCGCGGCCGGCGCGAGGCAGTTCGTCGTGCACGAGGCGTTGCTGATGATGTGGTGGGCAGCCGGGTCATAGCGGTCCTCGTTCACGCCGAGGACGATCGTGATGTCCTCGTTCTTGGCCGGCGCACTGATGATCACCTTCTGGGCACCGGCGTCGATGTGGGCGCGAGCCTTGTCGGCGCTGGTGAAGATGCCGGTCGACTCGAGGACGATATCCACGCCGAGATCGCCCCACGGCAGCGCCGCCGGGTCGCGCTCGGCAAGGATCTTGATCTCGCGACCATCGATGATGATCGAGCGGTCCCCCGCCTTGACCTCGCCGTCGTAAGCGCCGTAGGTCGAGTCGTGCTTGAACAGCAGGGCGTTCATCTCGGCATCCACGAGATCGTTGACCGCGACCACCTCGACGTCCGGCGCCCGCTCGATGAGCGCCTTGAGCGACTGGCGGCCGATACGGCCGAAGCCGTTGATGCCGACACGGACTGCCATCGTGGGGACCTCCTGGCGGTCGGGGTCGGACCGCGGGTGAATGAAGCGGGTGACGCGCGGGAGTGGTTCGTCTGGGGAACGCAGGCCATTCTAGCAAAGGGCCCCTCAGCGGCCGGCTGCGGACATGGAACGACCCCCGCCGTCGCCGGCGAGGGTCGTTCGTACGTTGCGAGACGGACGGGGGTCAGCCGCCGATCTTGAAGACCTTGCCACCACACTCGGGACAGGTGCCCTGCAGGGCGGCCTTCCCGTTCTTCATGGTGATTCGCTGGGGGTTCAGGACTTCGACCTTCTTCTTGTCCTTGACGCAATAGGCCTCAGCCATCGGGCTCCTCCTCAGGATTTGTCGGAGCGTCGCGGGAACCTCTGTCCCGTGTCCGCTCGGTCAGATACGCGGGGTCACGCTTGCCCACAACGACGGGCGCCAGCGGTCCGTCGATGCGGATCGTTTCTGAGCATCCATCTCGGCGAGCACGATCAGGCCCTCCAGGCCCGTGTCGACACAGGCGGCCTCAGCGGCGTCCTTGGTCGCTCCACCGACGAACTCCCCGGTGGTCCGATTGGCATACACCGCACAGACGACACCGGCTCGACACCGGGCGAGGGACGCGAGGACGAGCAGGGCCGATGCCTCCATCTCGAAATTCATGACGCGCTGGCGCGCCATGTCCTCTGCCAGGTCAGGGTAGCGGATGGGCAACTGCGGGATGGGACGCCCTTGCGCCCCGAAGAATCCCGGTGCCGTCGCCGTCACACCGACGTGGTAGCGGTGACCGAGTCGCTCCGCGGCCTCGACCAGTGCCGTGATCGCCTCGTAATCGGCGACCGCGGGGTACCCGTCGTGGACGAAGAAGCTGGTGGTCGATTCGAGGCGGACCGCACCCGTCGTGATGACCAGGTCTCCCAAGGCCATCTCCGGCTGCAGCGCCCCACACGACCCGACACGGATGAAGGTGGGCCGTTCCGTGATCGCCAGGATCTCCGCCACGACGATCTCGACGTTGTCGGTGCCGATCCCGGTCGAAACGACCGAGATCCGCTGATCTCGATACGTCCCGGTGACCGTGGCGAACTCCCGGTGTTGGTGCTCGAGCTCGATGGAATCGAGGCGCGTCGCGATCCGGGCAGTCCGATCAGGGTCGCCGGGGAGGAGGATGTACTCGGCCAGGTCTCCCCGTCCGAGTCCGATGTGGTACTGCCGTTCCCCTTCCGGGATCGCTATCCGGCGATCTCTTGGGCTATCGACGCGGGTTTCCGCGTTCGGCAAGACCTCTCCCTCGCTCACGTGGCTGCTTCGCTGGCGCGAAACTCGGGCGAGGATAGGCCCCTGTTCGTGCGTGAGTCAAGCGTGGCTGAGCGTGGATGACGCTTGTCCGGCCATGCACGGCCCACGCTCAGCCCACGCTCAGCCCCCGGGCGACCGAGGCGCGGGCCACGTCAGCCCGGGTCGGGCCGGGTCATGGCGGCCACCCGGGCGGCCACTCGAGAGGCCATGAGACGACGGGCCTGCCGCCGGCGCAGGACGGTCACGGCCGCCGATACGAGGCCGATCCCGAGCAGCGACGCGACACCGGCGCCCGCGCCGGGCAGCACACCCAGGTCGTCGCCCAGACCCGCCGTCCGAGCTGCAGCGACGTCCGGCGGTGTTGCGGTCGGGGGGCCGGCGAGCGTGTCACCAGTCACTGCGACCGCCGTGGGGTCACTGCCCAGGACGATCGCGGCGGGATCGGTCACGACCACCCCGAGGACACCGCCATCCAGCCGCTCGACTCGGCCGATCACGTTGATCGCGTCTCCGGGCTCGACGAGCGCCACCCATTCCTGGGCCAGCGCACGCAGCACCACGGGGGCATGGGCGGTGCCGTCGTCGAGCATGAATCCATCGACGCGCATGTCGAGGACGAGGCCGCCGATCCGCACCGTCTCCCCCACGATCGAGGCGAGATCGGCGAGATTGGCATCGGGAACCGCGGGACCGGCAGGCGTCGTCGCAGACGTGCCATCCCGGGCAGCGGAGCCACTCGGCGCACCATCGGGCACCGCCGCGCCGCCCGCCCCCGTCGTCCCGCCGGCGACCGCGCCACCGACCCGGACGTCGCCCCGGGACCGCGGCAGGATCGTCGGGCGGCGATCCGTCGCGCTCGGGTAGGCCGGACGCACGACGCCGACGACGTCGACCGAACGACCCTCGACCACACCGTCGACCGGGATGCCGGCACCTGGCTGCCCGACCACCACGAGACGAGCGGCCCCGACCACGACCTCGGCACGCCAGCGGTCGCCGAGCTTGCGCACGTCGTCGATACGGCCGGAGACGGCCACCAGCCGCCAGGTGTGGGTCGCGCCGAGCGGCCCCCGGATGCGCAGTGGTGGCGGAACCGTCCCCGCACTCAAGCGGTCCACGGCGGTTGCCCGGAGCCGGGGTGCGCCGTACGCGGTTCCAACCCGCCCGACCGCCATGATCCGAGTGCCCACGCCCGGCGCGGAGACGTCCTTCGCGAGCAGGACCTCGATAGCCCCGCTCGCGTCCTGGACGACGATCCGTCGACCCGTCGCATCAAGGAGCGTCGCTGGCGCCGTCACGACCGCCTCGATGGCCACGTCGCGATCGGTCGTGCGCAGGGCTGTCGCGATCGAGATGGCCCGCCTGGACGTCGTCGCGCTCGCCTCCGGCCGGGGCGAGGCTCCCGCCGTCGGCTTGGGTGTCCGCCCGGCAGATGGGCTCGCCGATGGTGAGGGCGACGGGGCGGCGAGGAACTCGATGTCCGCGCGATCGCGCAGCCACACGCGATACCCGTCGAGCGCGCCCTTCCGGGAGGCTCGCTGCCCGGCGATGCCGGTGAAGCGATAGGTGGCCCCCCGCGACACGGCCGTCGGCGCCACGCCGCTCGAGCCGTCCGCCATGACGCGGACACGCGAACCGGAGGTCGTCGCGACCAAGATCCCGACGTCGCCGCTGCTCGCCCTGGTGGGCTTGTCGAGGACCGTTCCGGTGAGGCGAACGAGACGGGCCTCGGTGTGTTCGCCGAGGGCGCCCGGACCCAGTTCGATCGGAGCGGGGAGCGACTCGCTCCCGGAGCGGCCGATGACACCATCGGTCGCTGGTCGGACCTCGAGTTGCCCGAAGGGATCCCAGAGCCGACCGCGAACTTCGAGCCGATCCCCGCGAGCCGGGGGCGTGACGCCTTCCGGGACCTTCACGACGATCCCGCCGGTCGCGTCGGCGATCGCGACGAGCGCGGGCGACCCAAGCCGGCCGGCCTCCGCGGTCACGACACCGACGACTGTGACGGTCGAACCGATCGGCCGGGTGCGGGCCGTCGCGATCGGGAGGACGGCGGGCCCGGGAGTCGGCGAGCTCGATGGCGTCGCGCTCGGCGCCGGCGTCGGCGTCGGCGTGGGCAAGGGGGTGGGGCCAGGCGTCGGCGCGGTGGTCGGTGAGGGCGTCGGCGCGCGCGACGGGCTTGGTGTCGGCGCCGGCGGGTGGATCACGAGGTCAGCCGGTGCGGTCACGGACAGCCGATAGCCGGTCGTGCCACTCCCGGTGCTGTCGCGCTGACCGAGCGGTCCGGTCGCTGTGACGATGGACCCATTCGGCAATGTCCGGTCGCCGAGCGCGTCCGGCGTCACGACGATGCGGATGGGCCCGCTGCCGTCGTCGACCGAGACGGCAAGTCCGTCCGCCAGCACGTCGGAGCCGCCGACCACCGATCCGGTGATGGAGACGCGCCAGCCTTCGTGCGCCTCACCCGCCTGACCGGTGCCGACCGGCGTGGCCGACGGGACGCCGGGCTGCCCGATGACCGCCAGGTCGCCCTCGGCAACACGAAGGGTCCGCTGCGCGAATCTGCTGTCGAGCGTCCCGCTTGCGACGAGCGTCGTGCCGGACGGCAGGGTCCCGACGACGGCCGCATCGAGGTAGAGCGCGATCCCGGCGGTCGTGTCCTGCAGGTACGCGGTACGGCCGCTCTCCAGGGCGCCCAGTGCCGTCGTGAGCGTGCCCGAGATGGTGACCGGCGTGTCGTCGGGCAGCGCGCGTGCCTGAGCGACGGTCAGCGGCACGGACGTCGGTATCGGGCTCGGCGTCGGCGTCGGCGTGGGGCCGGGTGTCGGCCCGGCGCTGGGCATCGGCGTCGGTGTCAACGTCGGCGTGGGCGTGGGCGGCGGACTCGGGTTCGGAGTCGGCGGCGGCGTCGTCGGAGTCTCGACCGGCGTCGGGCTCGGCCCGGGAACCGGCACCGGCGGGGCCGCGAACCCCTGTGGGCTCGGTGACGGGTTCACGACGAAGTCGAGCGCGTTGTCGTTCGTGTCGACGCCGTTTCCGAGCGCCCCGCCGGGCGACCGTTCCAGGCTGGAGCCGGCAGCGGGCGCCGTCGCGGGCCCAGCCTCCACGAATGGGTTGGATGCATCGCCCCATCCGACCGCATCCACGACCGAGCCGCCGATCACCCGGAGCGCGACCGCGCCGCCTGTCGCCGCAAAGCCTCCCGAGTAGACGAGATCGCCGACCCCCGCGTACGAGCCGGCGCCGTTGACGACCAGCACTCGCCTGCCGGGTTCCAGGAGCACCGAACCGTCCCACGACGCCTTCCGGGTCACGGTCGACCCGGACGAGGTCGCATACACGAGCTCCAGGCCGACGAGGTCGACCGGTCCCGCGCCCTGGTTCGCGATCTCGACGAACTCGTCGGAGGCGCTCGGGCCGCCTGTCTGCACCTCCGACACCAGCAGGGATGACACGGGCCAGCTCACGGCGGCGGCCGTTGCCGTTGACGCGCCGGCGGGCATCCCCACCGAGATCAGGACGAAGGCGGTGACAAGCGCGGTGATCCCCGCGCGCCGGGCGCGATCCATGCGTGACCTCCCGGCGGGGACGGACGGGCGGCGGCGCATCGGAGTGATACCAGATGGCGCTTACCCGGGACTTATCGACTACGATGGCTCGCACCCCGTCCAATCCCGAGAACCGAACCCAGGAGTGACCGTGGCCCGCGCCAAGAGGACCACCCGCGCCGAGGCCCGCCGGCGCTATCGAGCGGAGCAGGGACTCCCGGACGAGACCGCCGAGGACTTCGAGCCCGAGGCCGCTCCCGCATCGACGAACCAGCGCGGCGCCCGGCCGGACGCGAATCAACCGGGGCGGATCGGGATCTTCACCGCCGCGCGGATGGCGTTCCGCCCGCTCGACCTGCGCGGCGACCTCGCGGCGCTGCCCGGGCTGGTCGCCAACAAGGCGCTGTTCGTGCCCGTCCTGCTGACGGTCGGTGCGACGGTCATCTTCCTGGTCGCCCGGCCGTCACCGACAAACCAGGGCGACCTGCTCGCGGTGCTCTCGACGTTCCTGTTCCAGTACTTCATCCAGACGCCCGCCATCGGTGGCGTCTTCATCGCGGGCTTCCTCGCGCCACGCGCCAGCTGGCTGCTCGGGGTCATCGTGGGGCTCGTGTCGGCGGCCTGTTACACCGCGTTACTCCTGAGCGGCGTCCTGGGCGTCGCGACGACCACCACCTTGAACGAGATCATCCTTGCGGCGTTCCTGATCTCGCCGGTCATGGGTGCCCTGTTCGCGTCGGCAGCCGCCTGGTATCGCCGGTTCCTGCAGCTCTCGAGCCCGAACCGCGGCCGGAACCGACCACCGACCCGGCGGGGCAATGACGGGCGGAGTCGCTCGAACGCGGGCCAGAAGGCAGGCGCGCGCCGCTGAACCCAGGGCGGCGGGCGTGCCGAGCCGCCGGTCAGCCGAGCCGCCGCATCCCGGCGTGACCCATCTGACGGACACCGCCCGGTCGCGCCGGACCACCGGCCTCGGCGGCCACCTCGGGGAGTGCCCGGACCTCGTGCGCGACGAGGTTCACGACCATGCCCTCGCGCTGCAACTCCCCGTCCACGAGCAAGAGGGCGTGCCGCCGGACCACGCCGCGCAGCCGCTCCCACGTGCTCGGCCAGAGCGTGACGTTGACCATCCCCGTCTCGTCCTCGAGGGCCAGGAAGACCGTGCCCTTCGCCGTCATCGGGTGCTGGCGGGTCACGACCAGGCCGCCCACCCGGACGTGGCCGGGACGACGGTCAGCGAGGGCCGCATTCGTCACGGCCCCCAGCCGATCCAGCGCCGGCCGGAACAGCCCGACGACCTGTCGTCGGGCATCCACGCCCAGCACGGCGTAGGCATCGCCGATCCGCTCCGACTCGGTGATCGCGGGGAGTGCCGGCGCGTCCGTCGCCGGTAGACGAAGATCCATCGGCCGTCCCGCGGCCGCGCCGCGCTTGCCCGCCGCTCTTCCCAGCGCCCGCAGTGCCCGGCCATCCACCCGTCCTCGTGACGCCCCGGCCACCTCCCGCAGCTGCCACAACAGCTCCCGCCGCGGCCGGCCGAACGAATCCATCGCCCCGCTCCGGATGAGGCGCTCGAGCACCTCCTCGGGCAGTCCGGTCCGCTCCACGACATCGGCCAGGCCGAGGTACCGCCCGCGCTCCCGCTCGGCGTCCAGGAGGGCCTCGTGCTGCTCGCCGATGCCCTTCACGAGATGCAGCCCGAGACGTGCGCCCCAGCCGATCGTCACTTCCGGCGTCCAGCGCTCACGCGCGGCCGCGGACGGGTTCACGCACGCGGACGAGGTGACGGGCTCCGGCCGCGCCTCGATCCCGACACCGGGCGGCAGCGGCTCGCCGGGACGGCCCACCCACTCGGTCGTGGTCTTGTAGGCGGAGCCGTTGATGTCCACGGGCAGCACGGCCACCCCGTGGCGTTTCGCGTCGTTGACCAGCACCTCGACCGGATAGAAGCCCATCGGCTGCGCATTGATGAGCCCGACGAGGAACTGCGCCGGGTAGAACAACTTGAGGAAGGCCGACTCATAGGCGGTCCGCGCGAAGGCCGCGGCATGCGACTTCGCGAACCCGAAGCTCGCGAACGCCGCGACCTGGCGGAAGAGCTCCTCGGCGTCCTCCTCGGTCATGCCGGGCTGGCGGAGGGCGCCCTCCACGAACTGCTGGTGGAGCTTCTCCATCTCGCGGCTCGAGCGCCACGTCCCCATCGCCCGTCGGAACCCATCGCTCTCGGCCGGACTGAACCCCGCGACCTCGATGGCGATCCGCATGACCTGCTCCTGGTAGAGGATCACGCCCATCGAGTCCTTGAGCACCGGCTCGAGGCTCGGGTGGAGGTAGGTCACGGGTTCGAGACCCTGCTTCCGACGAAGGAACGGGTGGACGGCGTTGCCCTGGATCGGGCCCGGCCGGATGATCGCGACCTCCACCACCAGGTCGTCCAGGTTCCCCGGCCGGGACTTCGGGAGCGTCTGCATCTGGGCCCGGCTCTCGACCTGGAAGACCCCGACCGTGTCGGCCGCCTGGAGCATCTCGAAGACCTCCGCCACGTCCTCCGGGAGACGGTCCAGGTCCAGGCACACCGCGCAGTCGTGCTCGATGAGCTGGAGCGTCTCGTCCATCGCGGCCAGCATCCCCAGGCCGAGCAGGTCGAGCTTGATCAGCTTCAGCGTCTCGACGTCGCGCTTGTCGAACTGGACGACGACCCGATCGGGCATCGTCGCCCGTTCCAGCGGCGCGATGTCGATGAGCGGCGCGGCGGTCACGAGCATGCCGCCGCTGTGGATGGAGAGGTGGCGGGGGAAGCCGTCGATCCGTGCGCAGAACTCGAGCCAGCGCTCCCAGTGGCTGAGGCCGACCGTGGAACCGCCGCGGGCCTGCGGCGGCGACTCCGGTTCGATTCGAGCCACCGAGTTCGGCGGGTCTGCGATGCCCGCTCCGAGGTCCGAGGCGGAGCCCCGCGACGCCATCGGCCTGAGGATCGGCGGATCCCAGCGGTTCGGCCTTCCCAGCCGATCCGTCTGACGCGGTGGCGGCTCGACCTGGCCACTCTCGGGATCGATGGCTCGATCCCCAACGAGGGCCGGCGGCACGATGCGGTCTCGTTCCTCCGCGTAGCCGGTCCCCTTCCCCGCCCGCAGCCAGGCGACGCTCGCCGGCGTGTCGCCGGGGCCGCCCTCATCCCCGGACGTGCCACCACCCCGGATCGCCGTCCGTGGCGCCAAGGGGTCGTCGCGGAACCCGGCCGCGGCCGAGTCGTCCCCCGCGATCGGGTCGTCCCCTTCGAGATCCCGCAGCCAGGCGAACGGCTTCGGCGCATCCGGGTCCGCCGGCTTCGGTGGCTGGCGCCAGGGCGGCACCTTCCCGACGAGCGGTACCCGGGTATTCAGCTGACCCATCCTGTCGACGAGGCCGTGCCCCTCGGCCTCCGTCGCCGCCAGCGCCTCGGCCGATTCTCCCTCGCCCGTTCGCTTGAAGAATTCCGAGAACCCGCCGTCGGCCTCCAGGTCGCGTCGGACCATCACCGAGTCGTAGGTCTCGAGCGCCTTGGCCACCCGGTCGACGAGCGGCCGCGGGAACCCGAGCGCGACCCCCACCTCACGGACCGCTGAACGCGCCCGGTAGGTCACGAGGTTGCAGACCATCCCGGTGTGCTCGGGCCCGTAGCGGTTGTAGACGTACTGGATGACCTCCTCCCGCCGCGCCGAGCTGAAGTCGATGTCGACGTCCGGGTAGGTCGTCCGGCCCTCGTTGATGAACCGCTCGAAGAGCAGGTTGTGCTGGATCGGCTCGACCCGGCTGATCCCGAGGGTGTAGGCCACGATCGAACTTGCCGCGCTGCCGCGACCCTGGGCCGGGATCCCCTGCTCCCTGGCGAACCGCATCAGATCCCAGCAGATCAGGAAGAACTCGGCGAGCCCGGCCCGCTCGATCACATCGAGCTCGTGGGCGAGCCGCTTGACGACGGCCGAGGTCAGCGGGTGATAGCGCTTCCTGGCACCGGCCTGGCACAGCTCGACGAGATACGAGAACGGGGTCTCGCCCTTCGGCACGGGGAAGCCCGGGAAGCGGTATTGCTCGAAGCCGAGATCGACCGAGCACGACGCCGCGAGCTCCACCGACGTCGCGATCCCTTCGTGCCACGCCCGCGCCGTTGCCGGATCGAACGATCCCGCGAGCGCCGCCAGCTCGTCGCCCGTCTTGAGATGCGACTCGCCGTCGGGTCGGCGCAGGTCGGCGAGCGTGTCGAGCGTCCGGCCGTGCCTGATGGCGGTCAGCACGTCGTGGAGCTCCCGGTCGTCCGGCGTGGCGTAGTGGATGTCGTTGGTGACGACGACCGGCAGGCCGAGCTCCGCCGCCAGGGCCGCCGATTCCGCCACGAGCCAGTCGTCGTCGGGCAGGAGGTGATGCGCGAGCTCGATGAAGAAGCCGCTCGAGGCCGGATCGTCGCCGCGTCCGAACAGCGTGGCGTAGCGTTCCGCGACGGCGCGCGCCCCTTCCCGATCGCCTACCCGCAAGCGGCGCGCGATCTCTCCGTCGCGACAGCCCGACAGCGCGACGAGGCCCTCATGATGCTCGTCGAGGAGCGCCTGACGGAAGTGCGGCATGCCCTTGGTGCCGGCCAGGTTCGCGCGTGAGATGAGTCGCGACAGGCTCCGCCAGCCGACCGCCGAGCGAGCCAGCAGCACGAGATGCGGGCCGCGCGCACGCTCGCCGATCCCGTGCAAGTCCTCCTTGACCGGGTCCCGGTGGCCGGGCAGACGGGCGCGCTCGGGACGTGGCCGTGACGGTCGGCCTTCGGCGATGTCCGACTCCAGCGCTGACGTGGTCGGCCGTGCGACTCGTCCGCGCCGACGCGGACGGCGTGGGGGGACAACGACACCGGCCGGGTCGGAGACCCCTGCGTCGAGCAGTTCGATCTCCGTCCCGACGATGCCGTGGAGGCCGAGCTCCTCGGCAGCGCCCATGAACCGGACGGCCCCGTAGAGGCCGTTTCGGTCGGTGACGGCCAGGCCAGCCAGGCCGATCGCCACGGCTCGTTCGACCAGCTCGTCCGGTGGCGAGGCCCCATCGAGGAACGAGAAGTTGGTGTGGGCGTGGAGCTCGGCGTACGGGATGGTCGTCACGGGTTCTCCGGTCGGGGGCCGGGGCTTGCAGGGGCTTGTTAGTATAGAACAAACGTTCTAGCGAGAATCACGAAACAGAATCGAGGGGTTCGGCGTCTCACCGGCATGCACGCACCCATCCGCCTCGAGCGCCCCCTCCGACCGGTCGTCATGACCGCGCTCCGGAGCGGTTTCGCGGTGGTGGTTGCGCTGCTCTTGATCCTCGTCCTCCTCCCCGCGGTCATCGCGGTCCAGGCGGCGGCGATCTAGCTCTTTACGACGTCTCGGAGCCTGGGGGCACGGGACGATTTCGGCGGCGCATCGACCGCGATGGTCTGGCGCCGACCCGCCGGAGCGCTGGTGAGCAGTGACTCCTGGCCGCAGGACCCCGTCGCTTGGGGGTGACGGGGTCCTGCCATGCTCGGCGTGTAGCATCGATGAAGGCACCCGCCGATGGTGGGTCCCCTTGCGGAAGATCGCCCACCCCTCACCTGACGACGCGGTGAAGACCACATTTCGGGCGACTCCGGGCGGTACGCGGTCCGGGCTGCCATCGCGGATGGCTGGACGTCGAGCCGGACGCATTCGACCTGAGCTACGGCGTCTTCCGTGCGGGCCTACCACCGGGAGGGCGCCCGAGCTCACGTGCGTCCTCGGCGCGGGCCTGCATTGCGGCCGCGTGCTCTTGCCGTAGCCGCTCGATGAGCGTAGCGAGATCGTCGTCGGTCAGGGCGTCACCTAGGCGCGCTTCGGCAGCGCGCCATTCGCCGAGAATCGTCTCGATCGTCCGCTCGGGCATGGTCGACCCTCCTACGTGACGGACGATGAATCTACAACCGCGCGGGAAGCCCAGGTCGGCTGCGAGTCGCCCGAGGCCCTTGGGTGGTACCTATCTCGGTGACGACAACCTAGTCGCCCAAATCGGGGAATCCCTCGAATCCCTTCGAGGACTCCTGATGTTGGATGACTTGTTGACGCTCGAAGCCTGGGCATGCCGGCCGCGACCGTCGCGACCAGCAGCCTCGCCATCGATGGGCAGGCGTACGTGATCGCGGTGTGGAAAGACGGGAATGGTGTCGGGGGTTTGCCGGAACTGGCCAAGCTCGCCGATGAAGTGGGGGGCGAGCTGCTCGATGGTTTGGCCGGCGACTAGACTCGAGGTCGAGCCCGACGCCTTCGGCCAGGCATGACGACGCCCGGAAGGCTGTCGGGCCGCTCCGGGCGTTCTGCGGACTCGTTCATCCTGGCGCCGCGACTGGATGGCTCATCGGTCTGCGCCACGGACAGGCGCTGGAAGCGCAATCGGTAGTGACGGCTCCCCGATCACGGGCTCATCGGAGATGGCGGGTAGCCTCCTGCCGGCGCCGTCCAACGCAAATGATGACCCTGCCAGCACCGCGCCTGAGGATGAAACCCGCAAGGCGGCACCCCGAGCCCGGAGAACGGGTCGGAAATGGAGCCACGACTAGACTCGGTCTCATGCACACGCGATCCCGCCGCCTGTCGTTGCTCGTCCCCCTGACGCTGATCCTGCTCGTCGCGGCGTGCGACCGCGCGGATCCGTCGACGAATCCGCCTGCCCCGATCGGCTCGGCCGGAGCGCCGAGCGTGGGCAACCCCAGCGACGCCAGCGCGCCCGCGGGGACGGGGGCCGACGGCACCCAGACCGAGTCCGGCTGGGGCCGCATCTGGGACCACGTCCCGGCCGGATTCCCGAAGTTCCCCGGGTCGACCGTGGCCGACCCCATCAGCCCGGATCCCGTCAGCGCCATCTATGCCGTGGCCAACGACGACACGGCCCAGATCGCGACATGGATGCAGTCGTCCCTGGAGAACGCGACGTTCAGCACGGAGTCGTTCTCCGGCCCACTGGAGGACGGCGGATTCGTGCTCGAATCGGTCGGTGAGGGTGACTGCCGGATCCAGACGTCGGTCCAGCCGCTGGGCGGCCTCACGTTCGTGATCGTCCGCTACGGTGCGGCCTGTCCGGCCGGTTGACGGTATCCGGTGATCGGCCGGCCTGTTGCCTTCGGGCGACACTCGGTGGTGCATCCGCGCGACACAAGAAAACGCTCACGCGTCTATGCTCACAGCGGCTCTGAGCGAACCCTTGACGCCGCGGAGCCGCGGGGGAGGCGCATATGCAGTCAGCGCAACCACGTGATGTCGGCATGCTGGTCCTCGTGATCGGGATGTTCCTCATCCTGTTCGTCGTGACACTGACGCTGGGGACGCCCGTCGGCTGAGCCCGGCCAGGATCAGATCGATCCCGGTGGCATAGGCCTCGTCCAGGTCGCCTCCCAGCCGGAAGGCGCCGGCGAGTTCCATGCTCACGAACCCGTGCGCCCATGCCACGAAGGTGCGCCCTCCCTCGAGTGCGGCCGCGCCGTCGTCACCCATCAGGCTGGCCACCGCGGCCACGATCGGCCGACCCAGGTCGGCGACGGCCGTCGCATCGGGTTGGAGTTCAGGCTCGAGGTGCGCGAACAGCAGGCCGTAGCCGTTCGGGTTGGCGTGGACGAAGGCTCGATAGGCCGTCGCCAATGCGCGGAGATCGGCGGCTGGGTCCTCCCCTGCCAGCGCCAGATCCAGCGTTGCGCGGAGATCGGTCGTGACCGCATCGCCGACCGCCCGGATGAGCCCCGCCCGATCGGCCACGTGCTTGTACAGCGACGGCCCGCGGACGCCGACGCGCTCCGCGACCGCGCCCATGACGACGGCATCGAGACCGCCCTCCTCGAGGAGGGCGCGGGCGGCCGCAACGATGGCGTCGCGAGAGGTGCGCGCGGGTGCTGGCATAGCGATCATTCTAGGCTATTGACAATAGCCATGAAGGCTAGATACTGTAGCCATACCGCTGCATCAGACGGCGAGGAACCACGAGGACGAGGAGATCGATCGCCATGACCGGTTCGACGATGACCATCCAGGCACGCGCTGCCGCGCTGGGCGGAGACGTGACCACTGATCCCACCTGGATCCGACCATGGCTGCGGGCCGAGGGCGCCGCCGCATTCGCCGCAGGGCTTGCCGGTTTCCTGTTCCTGGGACTCCCGTGGTGGGCGTTCGCGCTGCTCTTGATCGTGCCCGACATCTCGATGATCGGGTATCTGCGCGGTCCACGCCTCGGGGCGATCCTCTACAACCTCGCCCATGACCTGGCAACCGGTGTCGCCGTCGCCGGGATCGGCCTGGCCGTCGGCAGCGTGCCGCTTGCGGCCGTCGGCGCGATCCTCGTCGCCCACAGCGGCATGGATCGGGTCGCCGGTTACGGCCTGAAGTTCCCCGACTCCTTCCACGACACCCACCTGGGGCGGATCGGTCGCGGCCACTGAGGTCCGGCTGGTGCTTCGTCAGTCGTACAGGCGCTCCAGGTGCCAGGTCCCGCCGAGCCGATCGAAGTAGACCAGCGCGAGCCATCGCTCCCCGACGACCTTGAGGTAGTCGCGGGCGATCGGCTCGCGCCACCACGATTCCTCGACGCGCCACCGATTGCAGACCTCGACGACTTCGCGCCGGCCGTTCCAGCGGATCGCGGTCAGCCGCCCGTCGGCGTCGAGCTCGACATCGATGGCGGGATGCTCCCGGAGCAGCCGCGTCACGGCCTGGGTTCCGCGGCGGGACGAACTGGGCGGCGCGGCCGGGGAGCCGCAGCGGGACGGGCTGGGCGACTCACGACGGCGACTCCCCGTCCAGCCCGACCGGCCGCCACGCCCAGCGTGTCTCGGGGAGTGGCGCTTCCGGGTCCGTGATCGCGACCCGCCGGACGCGGTCCTCCCCGTAGGTCAGCGCCAGTCGCGCGAGCTGCCAGCCGAGCCGTGCCGTGCGCGCGGCCTGTGGCACGAACAACGGCAGTTGCTGGCCGGCGGCCGGAATCGTGCCCCGCAACTCCAGCTCCAGCCGCTGGACCGCGGCCGGTGGCGGTTCCCGTTCCAGCCGCGCGAACAGCAGCCGCTCGACGGCCTCGGGGTCCGCGGTGGGTTCCGGGAAACGCTGCTCGACCTCGATCCGCGGCGAGGTCCCTCGCGCGGCGAAGGCCAGGTCCAACTCCAGGGTCAGGTGCGCACGGTCCGCGGCGAGTCCCCGGGTCGTGAGCTGGGTCGTGATCGCGGCCACGAGCCGGTGGAGCACGAACCGCAGCGGCTCGAGATCCTCGACCGGTGGCTCGATGGGCAGGCCGAGGGCCAGGCGCTCGAGGGCATGACGCGCCTGGAACGGCTCGGTCTCGTCGCCACGCGCTCGGGCGTGGAGCCTGGCCCCCTCGTCGCCGAACCGGGCGATCAACGCGGAGCGCGGCAGCTCCGCCACCGCCCCGATCTCGCGCAGCCCGAACCGGGTCAGTCGAGCGCGGACGTCGAGGTCCGTCGTCAGGAGGCCGGACGGGTACGGGGCGAGGAACGCCGCTTCATCGCCGGGCGGGACGGCGACCGGGGAGCCGGCACGGGCATGGACCGCGGCAATGGTCGCCGCGAAGTGCGTGCCGGCGACCCCGGCCCGCGGCCGCACCGTCTCCCCCGGGAACGCGGCCGCCAGCGTGGCCGCGACCCGCTCGACGAGCACCGGCTCGGGACCCCACAACGGCCCCAGCCCATCGATCCCCATCTCGAACAGCCCGAACGCGGCCTCGGTCGGGTCGTCGCTCCCCGCCAGGCTCGGGCTGAACGCGCCGAGCGCCTCGAATGCGGCCTCGGCCGCGGCCCGGTCCGCCTCGGGATCGGGCTCGATGAAGGTCGCTTCAGGAACGAGCCGGTGGGCGCTCCCCAGCGGCATGGCGCGCCGGACGCCCAGCGCCCGAGCGGTCCGGTCGGCGTCGATGACCGGCCCCGGATCCCACGGCCGACCGCCCAGGACGAGCGGGCCGGTCGGGAAGGGCCCGGAGCGTCGGGCCCGCGCCAGGTGGAGGGGCAGATGCGGGACGAAGAGGTGGAGACGTCGCATGGTCGTGGGTCTTTCGATCGGGGGCCTCGTGCGGGGTGACGTGGATGGGTGCCGTGATCGGCGCCGGTATCGGCGCATTGGCCGGCGCCCCCTCGATGAGGAGGGCGTCGAGCGCGAGACAGGCGTCCCGCTCGCCGCCCTCGGCGTAGAGGATCCGGAGCGTCGCGCGTCGCCCCGGCGGCCCGTGGCGGTTGTGCGCGACGAGCGCCTCGGTGCGCTGGCCCACGACGTCGCGGCCCAGGCGGACCCACGACCGGCGAGCCAGCTCGAGCCGGATGCCGGTCGACTCGGCGACCGCGGTCGCGAGGCCGCCGGCGAGTCCTGGCGCATCGAGGATCAGGAGCAGGGTCTCCGCGCGCCGGGCGAGCGCCGCGAGTCGATGGAGTCGATCGGCGACCCTGGCCGGCTTGTCCGTCTTCGCCAGCCGACCGCCGGGCAGGTCGAGGACGAGCATGTCGACCGACCGTCCCGTCAGCAGGCTCCCCGCGATCGACAGCCCCTCGTCCAGGCTGGCCGGGGTGATGACGACAAGCCATTCGAGGCGGATGCCGCGGGCGACGGCCTCGACCGGGTCGAAGCTGCGCGACAGGTCGAGCCAGGCCACGACCGAGCCCTGCGCCTGGGCCTCCGCGGCGACCCGGAGGGAGAGGGTCGTCCGGCCGCTGGAGCCGTCGCCGCGGATCGCGACACTGGCCGACTTCGGGAGGCCGCCGGGTCCCAGGATCGCGTCGAGCGCGGCAAAGCCGGTGTGGATGATCCGACTGTCGTCGAGGCTGGGCTCGTACTGTGGCTGCTGGTCGAACGCCTCGTCGGGGAGCGTGGCCGCCGGTGCCAACGCCAGCGCTCCCACGACCCTCGGAGCTGCCGCACCCCATCGAGCCTGGAGGCCCACCAGAGCGGCATCCACATCGCTACGAGGGGTCGTCATCGGACGCCTACATTAGAACATTTGTTCTAGTACGACAAGACCAAAATGAACGTCGCCGAGATCCGCGACCGATGACCGATCGACGCCGCCCTGGAGGGGGCACTGGTCATGCATGTGCCGTCCGTGCACGGCATGCTCCTATCAGCGAACGAACCACCGGAATCGGGCGCGCAACCTCGAGATCTGACGCCCCGTTCCTCCTGAGGTGCGCGTGATGCACGAACGGCGACTGGTCGAACCTCCGATCGACGATAGGAGCGCCGCGTGCACGAGCCGCGATCGGCGGGGCTCGGCGTCACCGGATCGACACGGCTGGCCCGTAGCCTCGGCCTACCATGCTGGCGATGCCCGCTTCTCCGAGTGACCCGGCCATCCCCGCCGCGCCGATCCTCGTCGTCGACGATGACGCGAAGATCGTCCGGCTCGTGCGGACGTACCTGGAGCGGGACGGGTTCACGGTGGTGACCGCAGCGGACGGCCCGGCGGCGCTCGACGCCATCGAGTCACATCAGCCGGCCCTCGTCGTGCTCGACCTGATGCTCCCCGAGCTGGACGGCCGGGCCGTCATCCGGGCTGTGCGCCGCGATGAGGAGGCGGCCCGCACGCCGATCCTCGTGCTGTCGGCCCGGAGCTCCACCATCGATCGGATCGCCGGGCTCGAGGACGGCGCCGACGACTACCTGCCCAAGCCGTTCTCGCCGGCCGAGCTCGTGCTTCGCGTGAAGTCCATCCTTCGCAGGGCCGCCCCAGCCGCGGATGCGGCCTCGACCCCAGGGACGGCCGCGCTCGCCGGTCCGGTCCTCCGCCACGGCGACCTGACGATCGACCCGTCCCGTCACGAGGTTCGGCGCGGCGACGAGGCGATCGACCTCACCCGTGTCGAGTTCCGGCTGCTCTCTGCGATCCTCGGTGCCGATGGCCGTGTGCTGTCGCGCGACCAGCTGCTCGACGCGGTCTATGGCCAGGACGCGGCCGACGTGCTCGATCGCACGATCGACGTCCACATCCGCCGGTTGCGCGACAAGCTCGACGACGACCCCGACGCGCCTCGGTACGTACAAACCGTTCGGGGAGTGGGTTATCGGGCGGCGCGCACGTGATGGGCGATCGGCCGCCGCCATGAGTGACGAGTTCCGAACCGACGTGCGAGGGTCGTCGCCAGAAACGACAGAATCGGGAGTCACCCTTGTGGGTTCGTCTCGGATGCGTCACTCACCGTGACGCGTCGGGCGCGCACATGATCGCACGCGGGATCGCCGGTCGGATCGCGCTGGCCGCCATCGCCTCGGCGGCGGTCGGGCTCGTGATCCTGGCCGTCGGTGTCGCCGTGGTCGGGGCCGACGTCTTCACGGCACTGATGATGGAAGCCGGTGACTCGGCCGATCACGCGCGGGACATGTACGCCGAATCGGTCACGACCGTCGTGATCGCCGCGTCCGTCGTCGCGGTCCTCGCGAGTGTCGGCCTGGCCGTCGTGCTCGCGCGCATGCTCGCGAAGCCCCTGGCCGAGATCGGTAGCGCGGCACGCAGGATCGCCGACGGGGACTACGCGGCGCGGGTCCCGCGCGAAGGCCCGGACGAGCTCGCCAGCCTCGCCGATTCGTTCAACCAGATGGCCGCGTCGCTCGAGCGGCAGGAGCAGATGCGCCGCGACTTCATCGCGAATGCCGCTCACGAGCTGCGCACGCCGTTGACGAACCTGCAGGGCTACCTCGAGGGGCTTCGGGACGGCGTCATCACCGCGGACCGGGCCACCTACGAGTCGCTCCACGAGGAGGCCGACCGCCTGGTCCGGCTCTCCCGCTCGCTCGACGCGCTCGCCGAAGGGGATGCCGGCACGAGCGTGCCGACCGCCATCGAGCTCGATCTCGCGTCGGCCATCCGGTCGGCACTCGATCTTGCGGCGCCCGCGATCGAGCGCGCCGGTCTCGCGCTCCAGACCGATGTCCCCGCAGCGCTCCCGGCGCGGGCCGATCCCGACCGGCTCGCGCAGGTCCTCGCGAACCTCCTCTCGAACGCGGTGCGCTACACGCCGGCCGGTGGCTCGATCACCGTCCGGGCCGAGCGTCGACCCGGCGATCTCCTCGTCTCGATCTCGAACACCGGCGAGCGCATCCCGCCCGAGGACCTCGACCGCGTGTTCGAGCGCTTCTACCGCGTCGAGAAGTCACGCGACCGCGAGCGGGGCGGCGCCGGCATCGGTCTCGCGATCGTGAAGCAGCTCGTGGAGGGCAGCGGCGGCCGGGTCGGGGCGGAGTCGAGCGAGGGCACGACCCGGTTCTGGTTCAGTCTCCCCGCCTGAGGGGCCCGCGGGCTACGGCAACCCGATCGCGATCATGCCGATCAGGACGCCGGCCAGCCCGACCCACTGGATCGGCTTGAGCCGCTCGCCGAGGAACGCGACCGCAACCACGATCGTCACCGCCGGCCCGAACGACGAGGCGAGGCCGACCAGCCAGGTCTCCGCGACCTCGAGCCCGTAGGCGAAGGACATCAGCCCGAGCACATCGAGCACGCCGGCGAGCGCGACCGCGGCGATGACGCGCTTGTCGATGCGTCCGCCGTCGGCCTCCTCTCCCTGGAGGAGCGGTCCGGCCGGACCCCGGAGCACGGTCATCGCCACGACGAGGACCAGCACCGAGATCACCGCGTTCGCCGACCGGGAGACGAGGAGGATCTCGATCCAACCGGTGCGCTCGATGACGATGTCGGTCCCGATGGTCATGGCCGCGAACAGCACGAGCGCAACGAGGGCGAAAACGACCCCCGGACCCGCGAACCGCATCCCGCGCAGCCCGCCCCCGAAGGCGACGCCCGTCAGAATCACCCCGACCGTCGCGGTCGTGGCACCCAACGCCTGGACCGGCGTCAGCGACTCGCCACGGAACACCACGGCGAGCACGACCGTGAGCCCGCCGTACGCGGCCACCATCCCGCTGACGACCGCGATCGGACCGATCCGAAGGCCGGTGAAGTACGCGAGGTACGCACCCGCGCCGGCCAGTCCCACGAGGGACCCGCCGACGAGGACCGCCGGGTCGGCCGGGAACGAAACCCCGCGCGCCAGCGCCAGTGCCCAGATGAGGCCCGCCCCGACGACCTGCATGCCGGTCGTCACCCGAAGGCTGCCGATGCGCCGGCTGGCCAGGGCCGAGAACACGTCCAGCGTGCCCCATGAGAGGGCGGCACCGAGTCCCGTCAGGAGGCCGATGGGCATCTTCGGAGCCTAGTGGCGCGGTACGCCTCACAGACCGATGTCCTGTGGCCCGGAACGAGGCCACGGGCATGCCGCCGGGAGCGGCAGGGGTCCGATGCTACAATCCGTCGCCCGTGGGGATGTAGCTCAGCTGGAAGAGCACCGCGTTCGCATCGCGGGGGTCAGGGGTTCGAGTCCCCTCATCTCCACCACGCTCCCTCCGCCGATCAGGGGATGACCGGGGCGAGGTAGACGACGCGGATGGTCTGGGCGGTCGAGGGGTCGTCGCCGATCCGGAACTTGAGCTGGTTCTCGCCTGCCTGCAATTCTGCCTCGATCGCCCAGTGACCGGTCCCGTCGGCGGTCGCGTGCCGGTCGAATCCGAAGCTGATGTCCTGCGTGATGCGGAGACCTGGCGGTGCCGTGCCGATCACCGTGACGGCCGGCGCGCCCACGACCGCGCCATCCGCCGGACTCAGGATGGTCAGCCCGACCGGCGGCGCGGTGAGGCCCGGCGCGAACGACAGGGACGGCAGCGGAGTGATCGCTGGCAGGAAGGGCGACGAGGGCGTCGCCGCCGCACCCGTGCCACCGCCGCCGATCGGCCCCGAGCCGCCTGGGCGCCCGAACGGACCGAGCCCGAGGACCCATGTGGCTGCGAGGGCCACGAGCAGGATGAGCAGAGCGGGAGCGAGTAGCGGTCGCAGGATCGATCGCCCCGTCGACCGCTCCCGCCCGACGTCGCGGGTATCGGCGGTCTGTGTGGCATCGGCCCGAGGCGAGACTTCGGGCGGGGGCGAGACGAACGTCTGCTCGTCCGCGCTCGACGCGGGCTGTTCGGGGAGGCGCTCGTCCGCCGGCAGCTGCCGGAGATCGAGCCCACAGTTCGGGCAGAACCCCATGTCGCCGACACGCCCGGTGCCGCACCGTGGGCAGAACCGCGGACCGGATGCCGTCATGCCGCATCCTCCCTGACGTCACGGTGGCCGCTCCGTCAGGCGGCTCGCCGGGAGCACGTAGCGTACCGCCGGGGACCTCCACGAGCCGTGTCGTCCCGAGTCGTCGGCGCGACGCCCACGTAACGGGCGGTGCAGTCGGGGATACGTGGCAGGTGAGGGTTCCTGGCCACCATGCCTCGGCATGAAGACGTCGAAGAACGACCGGCACGAGTCGAAGGCTGACCGGCGGATCCGGCGCAACGGCAAGGGCAAGCGCATGCGCGGCCACCGGCGCGACGACCACATCTCGATGCGCGTGCTCGGCGGCACGATGGATCATGAGCTGTTCCAGCGGGTGCTCGCGGCGGCGCAGCGGCTGGATCTCGATGCCCCGTGGCCGGACATCGCGCCGATGGTGCTGCCGGTCCTGCGCCGCGTGCACCACCCGTATCCTCCCGAGGCCACGCCGCTGCATGTCTTCGTGCCGCCGGGAGTGTGGACGGGCTTCGGCATCGACTTCGGGCCGGCCTTCACACACATCACGGCGAGCCAGGTCGAGCGCTGGGCGATCGACCGGGCCACCCTGCTCGGCACGGCGCTCGAGAATCTGCGGTCGCTGACGGTCGTGGAGCCGCCCCGCGTCGAACGGATCCACCCCGACGGCGTCGAGACCATCGCGATCCAGGGTCAGGGCTGGGGCTCGGCGCTCATCCTCCTGCCCGAGATCCTCCGACCGATCCTGGGCGAGCAGCCGCGGCTGCTGCTCGCGCCGGTCCGAAACACGCTGGTGGCGCTGCCGGACGACGTGGATCAGGACCTGCCTGTCCGGATGTGGGAGGCCATCGCAGAGGGCTGTCACGATGAGCTCGACCTCAACCTGTTCCGCTGGACCGGCACGACCGTCGTCGGCGACAACGACATGCGGGGGCTGCCGAACTAGCGGTCAGCCGAGCGCGCCATGCAGCTCGGTCGCGTGGTCGTGGAGCCAGCGACGCCAGGTGCGGTGGTCCGCCCGTCGCGACGCGACGAGCGACCAGAACCTCGGCCCGTGCCCGAAGACGCGCAGGTGGGCCAATTCGTGGATGACGACCGTCTCCAGGGCCTCGCGCGGGGCAAGGACGAGTCGCCACGACAGGGACAGCCGGCCCGCCTTCGAGGCACTCCCCCAGCGGGTGCGCGGATCGCGGATCGTGACCCGCAGTGGCCGCACCCCGAGGGGCGCGGCGTGGCTGGCGATGACGTCATCGATCCGCGACCGGGCGAGATCGCGCAACCAGGTTTCGACGATGGCCTCGTCGGACCGCCGGTCGGCATCCGCGCGGTGGATGACGAGCTCATCCTCGAAGCGGGCGACCGTCGAGCGCCGTGTCCCGACCACCGCCGGGACCACGCGGATCGGCACGACCCGCCCCTCGAGCCTGATCGAGCCGCCGTCCCGCGCGCCCCCGCGCGCGGCGAGCTCGGCACGGACGTCCGCATGCCGCGCGAGGTGGCGACGGATCCACGGCTCACGCTGGCCCAGGAACTCGAGGGCACGACGTTCGCCGTCGGTTCGACCGGAGCGGCCGGCCGGCACGGTCACGACGACGCCCCGCTCGGGATGGATCACCACCCGCAGCCCCCGCGCCCGTGGCGAGTGCCGCAACGTGTATGCCAGGGGCCCGCCCGAGAGTGGTGCGATCGCGGGCGCCTCGGTCGTCACGGCCGCGGCCCGCACAGCGGCCGACCGGGTGCGTGCCCTCATCCAGCCCGCCGCAGCAGGATCCCGGGGCGCTCGTCGGTCTCCTCGCCGGCGAGCACGGCGGGGCGCCCGTTGACGATGACGTGTTCGATCCCGACGGGATGCCGTGCCGGCTCTTCGTAGGTGGCGACGTCGGCGACCGTCCCAGCGTCGAACACGACGATGTCGGCGAAGGCGCCCTCGCGCAGCACGCCGCGGTCTCGCAGACCCAGGCGCGCCGCAGAGACGCCGCTGAGCTTCGCGACCGCCGACTCCAGCGTGATGGTCTCGCGCTCGCGCACGAATGTCCCGAGCACGCGGGCCGTGCTCCCGTAGGTGCGTGGGTGGGGCTTGCCCGCGTCCAGGATGGGATGACCGGGCCGCCGACCCTGGGCGTCGGTGCAGATCCCGATCCAGGGCACGGCCATGATGGTCTCGACATCCGTGTCGTCCATGCAATCGATGACGACCGAGACGTCCAGGCGATCGTCGACGAGGGCATCCATCGCCAGCTCGGCCGGATCCACGTCGAGCGACGCACCGAGCTCGGCGAGCGATCGGCCCGTCCAATCGGGGTGGCTTGCCGCGAACGAGATGCGGATGCCCGCCCAGCCCGGGTCCGCGGCGACGTTCTCCCACCCGGAGATCCCGCTCTCGATCTCGGCGATCACGCGATCGCGGACCTCGTGGTCGTTCAGTGCCGCGACGCATTCCTCGACCCCGAGCCCGAGGAGCCCGGGCGGCAGCACCGTCGCGAGGGTCGTTGCCGCAGCGGTGTACGGGTATTGGTCCGCGGCCACGTCGAGTCCGTCGGCTCTGGCCTCCTCCAGCACGCCGATGGCCTCGCCGGCCCGTCCCCATACGGCGCGGGCGCCGCACTTGAGATGCGAGACCTGCAGCCGCGCGCCCTCGACGCCCGCGTCGCGAGCCGCCCCGATCGCCCCGATCGCCTCCTCGAGCGCCTCGAACAGCCCGGCGCCCTCGTTGCGCATGTGGGTCGCGTACAGCCCGCCGCGTCGCGCGGTCGCCGTCACCAGGGCCGCGACCTCGTCGGGCTCCGCGTGGATCCCCGGGGCGTAGATCAGCCCGGTCGACATGCCGAAGGCACCCGCCTCGAGGGCGGCTTCCAGTTCGCGAACCATGGCCCCGCGCTCGGGCTCCGTGGCCGCGGCCGCCTCGGCGCCCATCACGGACCCGCGGATCGTCCCGTGCCCGACCAGGAAGGCGACGTTCGGCCCGAGCGGCTCGGCTGCCACCGCATCCAGGTACTCCCCGAACGTGCGCCAGCGCGCGATGACCTGGTTCGGGCGGAGGGCCAGCTCGACCAGCTCCCGGCCGGCATCGGTGATGGGGGCGAGCGTCTCGCCGCAGTTCCCCGACAGCTGGGTCGTGAATCCCTGGCGCAGGTGACTCACCAGCGTGCCATCCACGAAGAGTGCGCCGTCCGAGTGGCCGTGCGGATCGATGAACCCGGGAGCCACGACCGATCCGCTCGCGTCGATGGTCCGAGCTACGTCCCGGTCGTCGACGGCCGACAGGTCGTCGATCGCGAGGATCCGGTCGCCCAGGACACCCACGTCGGTGCGACGCCCGGGCGCCCCGGTGCCATCGACGACCGTGCCGCCGCGCAGAAGCAGGTCGAAGCTGGTCACGCGCTGATGATGCCACCGCGCACCACCGCCGATCACCGGCCGCCGCATCGGACGTGCGCGCGACGCACCCCGTCGAGGGCCGCCCACGCCCGGCCGAGGGGCCACCCTCTGCTACAATCCGCCCTCCGTGGGGCTATAGCTCAGCTGGAAGAGCACCTGCATGGCATGCAGGGGGTCCGGGGTTCGAGTCCCCGTAGCTCCACCAGAATCGTGGAACCGCCGACCTTCACCCCTCGCCGACGGCGGGGGGTGAACCGTCTCCAGCGACCGACCGAGGCCCTCTCCGTGACCGACACCGCCAACACCGCCAAGACTGCCGGAACCGTCGACACGGCTGACGGCGGCCGGACGCGGGTGGAGCGCTACGACCCGACGACCCTCGAGCCGCGCTGGCAGGCGCGCTGGGCGGAGCTCGGCCTGTACGACACCGATCTGGCGGACACGAGCCGGCCCAAGTACTACATGTTGACGATGTATCCCTATCCGTCGGGCGACCTGCACATCGGGCACTGGTACATCGTGACGCCGAGCGATGCGTTGGCGCGCTATCGACGGATGCACGGCTTCAACGTCTTCTTCCCGATCGGCTTCGATGCCTTCGGGCTGCCGGCCGAGAACGCGGCGATCAGGGAGGGCGGCCATCCGTTCACCTGGACGATGCAGAACATGGAGAACATGCGCCGGCAGTTCCGCACGATGGGCGCGACCTTCTCCTGGAAGCACGAGGTGGTCACGGCCGACCCGTCGTACTACCGCTGGAACCAGTGGATGTTCCTGCGCTTCCTGGAGAAGGGCCTGGCCTACCGGAAGAAGTCGCCGGTCGACTGGTGTCCCAACGACGGCACGCTTGCCAGGGAACAGGTCGAAGGGGCAGACCGACATTGCTGGCGGTGTGGGGCGCTCGTCGAGAAGCGCGACCTCGAGCAGTGGTACCTGCGAACGACGGCCTATGCCGACGAGCTGCTCGATTTCAGCGGCATCGACTGGCCGGAACCCATCCGCATCCAGCAGACCAACTGGATCGGCCGCTCCGAGGGCGCCGAGATCGACTTCGAGACGGCACCGTCCGACCATCACGCCGGCGGTGAACCGCTGCGTGTGTTCACGACACGTCCGGACACGCTGTTCGGGGCCACGTTCATGGTCCTCGCCCCGGAGCATCCGCTCGTCGAGACCCTGACCGCGCCCGAGAAGCGGACGGAGGTCGACGCCTACGTCGAACAGGCGCGTCGACGGACCGAGATCGACCGCCTTTCGACCGACCGGGAGAAGACCGGCGTCGCCATCGGCGCCGAGGCGACCAACCCGATCAACGGGGAGCGCGTCCCGATCTTCATCGCCGACTACGTGCTGTCCGGCTACGGCACCGGTGGCATCATGGCCGTGCCCGCCCACGATGAGCGCGACTTCGCGTTCGCGCAGCAGTTCGGTCTGCCGATCCGGCGGGTCGTCGCGGCGCCGGGCACCGACGCCGACGACCCCATGTCCGACGCCTACGTCGCGCACGCCGCGGGCGAGCGCCTGGTCAACAGCGGCGTGTTCGACGGCATGCCGGCCGACGAGGGCGGCAAGGCGATCGTCGCGAAACTGGCGGAGGCGGGCAAGGCCGAGCCGAAGGTCACGTATCGCCTGCGGGACTGGCTGATCAGCCGCCAGCGCTACTGGGGCACGCCCATTCCCATCATCTATTGCGAGACGGATGGGATCGTGCCGGTACCAGACTCGGACCTGCCCGTCCGGCTCCCGGAGAACGTCGACTACAAGGGCCGCGGCGACAACCCGCTGAATCACGATGAGGCGTTCCTGCGCGTCGATTGCCCGCGTTGCGGTGGACCGGCGCGACGAGAGACCGACACGATGGACACGTTCGTCGACTCGTCGTGGTACTGGTTCCGCTACCTGTCCCCCGACTACGACGAGGGGCCCGTCGAATTCGCCCGGGTCGATGACTGGACGCCGGTCGACCAGTACACGGGCGGTGCCGAGCACGCGGTGATGCACCTGCTCTACAGCCGGTTCTGGACCAAGGCCATGCGCGATGTCGGGCTGGTCGAGCAGAACGAGCCGTTCCTGCGCATGTTCAATCAGGGCCAGATCCTGGGTGCCGACGGCGAGCGGATGTCGAAGTCGCGGGGCAACGTCCAGGACCCGGACGAGCTGGTCGCGCGCTATGGCGCGGACACGGTCCGCCTGTACCTGATGTTCATGGGTCCGTGGGACCAGGGCGGCCCGTGGAGCCCGACCGGGATCGGCGGCCCCCATCACTTCCTCAACCGGGTCTGGACCCTGGCGATCGACCCGCACGGGCGTGAGCCCGGGGATCCGGCCGCCGGCAACCTGCCAGCGGGCGAGGACGCGGCCGCCGCCGAAGCCCAGCTGCGCGCGGCCGCGCATCGGACCCTGCGAGATGTCACGGCCGACTACGAGGCGTACCACTTCAACACGATGGTCGCCAAGCTGATGGAGCTTTCGAACACGCTGTTCCGCTACCGCGGCACGCCGGTCGCGGGCGGCGCCGCGTGGGACGAGGCCATCAGGCTGCTCCTCCTGATGCTCGCCCCGGCCGCCCCGCACATCACCGAGGAGCTCTGGTCGCGCCGCACCGCCGAGGCCGGCCGTGCGTGGTCGTCGATCCACACCGAATCATGGCCGGAGCTCGACGTCGCCGCGACCGCCGAGGCGACCCGCGAGGTCCCCGTCCAGGTCAACGGCAAGCTGCGCGACAAGCTGACGGTGGCGGCAGGGGTCGAGGGACCCGACCTGGAGGCGGCCGCCCTCGCCAGCCCCAAGATCGCTGCGATCCTCGCCGGCCGCACGCCCGACAAGGTCATCTCGGCCGGCGGCGGGAAGCTCATCAACATCGTCATTCGCGACCGCTGATGCGTCGTCGGGTGGCGCGCGCGGGGGCGCCGCTGCTCCTCGCCCTGGCGCTCGCCGGCTGCGTCTCCCCCCTTGGCAACGAGGTCCGCGTCCACATCGACAACCAGACGGCGGGTCCGGTCGCCGTGTACGTGAATGGCGGGTGGGTCGGAACCTACCCTCCCGGCGCCACGACCAGTGCGCCGATCGGCGGGCACGGCGGCCCGCCGTACACCGTCGTGTCGGAGGATCCGCGGGGGGCGGTCCTGACCTCGACCCAGGTCGCCGGCAACGACGCCGCATCGGTCGCCAGCGGTTCGACGGTGATCGAGACGTCGACGCGTGTCGATTGCGGGTTCGTTCGGGTCGTCATCGCGACCCGGGCCGCCTTCGACGCGACGTCGTTCACGGATGCCGAGCCATGTCCGTAACGGCCGCGCTGAGAGCCAGGCTGCCGCCCCTCTCGTAAGCCGTCGGACTCAGGACGCGCCAGCTGCGACACCTTCCGGCGTCACGTCCGGGTCCGCTGCGCTCTTCGCCCGGGCGCGGTGGCGGGCGGCCTTGGCGCGGTTGCCGCAGGTCGCCATGTCGCACCAGCGTCGACGGCCGGTGCGCGACGTGTCGTAGAAGACCCAGCGGCAAGTGTCGTTGTCGCAGATGCGGATCCGCTCGGGATGCCCGGCGGTCAGCTCGCGCACGAGCGGGTCGGCCAGGCGGGACAGCGCGTCGTCGATCGGATCGCCGACGTGACGGTGGTCGACGTTGACGCCGTCGGGCCCGGGGATCAGCTCGATGACCTGGCGCGCGTGCAACGCCCGATTGACCGTGCCGAGCGCGCCGGGGTCGGCGGCACGCTGCTCGGCGATCGAATCCGCCACCTCACGCAGCGCGGCGCGGACCGAGCGGACGCGGTTCAGCTTCCGGGTCGCGAGGCTCGGCTCGGTGGCCGCCTCGTCCCGCGTGCGCTGGGCGCCCTCGACATGGATGACGCCGCGGTCGACGAACCAGTCGAGGGCCGCATCGAGCGTCGGGATGCGGTCGAGCGGGAAACCATTCTCGAGGTCGTCGGTGTTCAGGAAGTCGAACGTGCCTTCGAGGGACACGTCGTGAGCGTGATTCGGGTCGATCGGTACGGGGCGCTTTGTTGTCATCTCGCTAACCACCTTATACCACTTGACAGGTTACGCGCAAGAGGGTAAGGTTCACCTAGTAACCTATTAGACACGATAAACGGGTTACACCTCGGAAGGAGGTCGGTCATGGAAATCATCATCATGTTCGCGATCCTCATCGTCGGTCTCATGGGCCTGGATGTCGCCGCTCTCAACTGGGGCGCCGACTCGCGGGGCACCCTGCCCGACGATCACATCCGCTGACCCGTTCTCATCTGCCGGCCGCGGCCGGATCTGGAGTCCCCACGATGCAGTACCTGTATAGCTTCCTCGCCCTCGACATCGCCAATCAGCGCGTCAGCGACATCTTCAGCATGGAGTATCAGCACACGCGCGAGGCACTCGAGGCCCGCCAGGCCGCCGAATTGGCGGCGTACGGCGAGGGTCGACCGTCCTTCGCCCGTCGTGCGCTCGCGCAGGGCCTCGCGGCGGTGAGCCGCGGCAGCGCCGCAGCGGTACGCCAGCTCGACGATGTCGTCGCCGACGATCTCGGACGGAGCCTCGGCGCCGCAAAGTAACCCATCCCCGACCGACCTGAAGGGCCTGCCGCACGGCAGGCCCTTTTCGATGCGGTCGTCAGGTTCGGGTCATGGCGCACCCGGGGCTCGCGCCCCGGTGGCGGAGACGGCTCGGTCGCCGGCTTCGAGGGATGACGACGTCGCCCCCGCCACCGTGGCCGCCGACGCTGCGACGACACCGGTCCCCGTCCGCAACAGCAGACGGTAGGCATCCGTAGCCGCGGTGCCGGTGTTCCACAGCACGTGTCGGACCGTGGCCGATGGCCACAGGATCGACGGGTAGTCGTTGTAGCGACGGGAAGGCGACGCTCCCGACGATCCGATGACCTGCCCCGCGAACCAGGTCGCACCGCTGTCTCTCGATTCGCTCCAGACCAGGTTCGCGCGCGTGCTGGAGGTCCAGGTCTCGCACGACGTGACGCAGCCGCTCCACGCCACCGCCACACCCGAGGCGCCACTGAGGGCGACGGCTGGACCATACGAGTGGGTGTAGGTCGCGCCCGTGGGTGTGCCGGTCGACTTCGGCGTCGACCACGCGCCCGCGCTCCACGTGCGAACGATGGCCGAGGACCCGTTCGTCCAGGCGACCGCGGCGCGTGTGCCGAGCGCCGCGACGGCCGCCATGTCGGTCGACGAGGCGCTCAGCCCGGTGGCTGGGCCCCACGTCGCGCCGGCGTCGGTCGAGACGCGGGCTTTCACGGCGCCGCTCGCATTCCCGATCCACGAGACGATGACCGTATTCCCGCTGGCAGCGATGCGTGGGACGCCGATCTTGCCCGACGTCGTCGACCAGCCGGTGCTCCCGAGCGTCGCGGTCGTCCAGGTCGCCGCCCGATCGCGGCTGATCCTCACCTTGACCGACCCGGATGCGCTGTCGGTGTAGGCCACGTAGACATTGGCACCCGATGCGGCGACCGTCGGAAAGTCGACGCGGCCGGTCAGCGAGGTGAGTCGCTTGATGGTGCCCCACCCCGTGCTCGATCCGTGATTCGAGCCACGGCGCAGGTACAGCACCCGTGGCGCGGTCGGCTGGAACGCGACCCAGCGGGAGGTGGAGACCCAGGTCGCGTAGACGTAGCTGCCGCTCGCGGCGAGGGAGCCCCGGGAGCCGTGCTGGGTCGATGGGTTGAGGCGCTTGGGCGTCGTGAGCGTGGAGCCCCCGTTGCTCGAGCGGACGTAGTTGATGCCGGCGTACGGCCCGTTGTCGTCGACCCACGAGCCGGATACCCGGTCCGTCGTGTAGGTCGCATGCAGGTACGTCGCGGTGGTGGTCGCCGTGCGCGCAAGGGACTGCCCGTTGTTCCAGGCGAAGTTCGGCCCCGTGATCGTCGTCCCCCAGGCGACCGCGGACACGGGCGTGACGCCTGTCGCGGTCAGGGGCACGGTGCGCTGGCCTCGGAAGGTGTCGTTCCCGATGACCAGCGCTGCCGAGCGCGCACCGGTCGCCTTGGGCACCGCCTTCACGGCGATGTCACAGGAGGTCGACGCGGCAAGCACGCCGACCGGGCAGGTCTCCGACACGATGCTGAAATCGGTGGCGTTCGGCCCGGTGATGGCGAGGGCCGACATCGAGACTCCGGCGCTGCCGGCGGACGTCACGTGGATGGCCTGGGATGGCGTCGCCGAACCGATCCCGGCCGAGCCAAGGTCGACCGATGCGGGTGCGACCGCCAGGAGCCTGTAGCCAGCGCTCGCCAGGTAGCGGATCTCGCCGAAGAGCGCGGCAGGACCGCCCTCGCAGTGCTGCTCGAAAGATACGGCGAGCGTCGTGACGTTGCCGGCCCCGTCACGCTCGAGCTCGCCGATCACGAAGCGACCGGAAGACATATTGCAGCCGCGACCTTGGCCAGCGACATCGAGCCCTGGGTACGTGGCGTCGCCCAGTCGATGAGCGTCTTCGTACGTGCCCACGGCCAGCGTCCCGGCGCCAGCCGCCTTCAAGGACGCGCTCCAGAAATCACTTCCGTCGGCGCCGGTCACCTGGATGAAGATCCACCCGGGACTGAAGGTGGCGACGCTGAACGTCGAGGTCGGAGGTACATACACAAGCTGCTGCCCCTGGCCGATCCCGTCCCCGGGCTCGCTGTCGATGACGAAAGCGGTAACGGTGCCGGCGGCTCGCACCGCCGACGGGGCACCGGGCAGGCCGGATGCCGCGAGGGCCAGCGCCACCAGCAGCGGAGCGGCGAACCGTCCTGTGGATGTGCGCATTCGAGATCAACCCTCCTGACACCCCAAGTCCGTCACGAACGGACTTCCATCCCCCGACGCAGGGGTGACGCGGAGCGCGGGAGGGTGTTACAGGGCCTCGGGCCGCCGCGTGGTGCGCCCCACGCTACGCCCGGGCCGTGTCGCCAGCGTCTTCGTCGCGGATGCACGGCGCGACGGCACACGGGCCGACGGAGCGTTTCCGACCGATCCGACGACGGGTCAGGCCTCGGTCTCGGCCTCGGCGCCTTCCTCGGTCGGCGGAGCCGTCGTCCGTTCGATGACGTGGCTGGCCTCGACCATGGTCGGGCGGCCGTCGCGGTCCTTCCAGCGGGTCTCGATGCGGATGTCGTCGCTCTCGCCGGTCAGATGCAGGACGGCGACGTAGCCGGAGCCGGCGACATCGACCGATTCGACCTCGGCCTTGGTCAGCGGGAGGGGCAGCTGCGACACCACCTCGCCGATGTTCTGCTTGAGCTGCTGGCTGAATTCCTCCGACGCGCGCCCGATGTCGCCGGCCAGCAGGGCCTCGCAGTACGCGTCGGCGTGCTGGCGAACGGTCTGGACGTCCATCGAGTCAGTCGTCCAGGACGAAGGTGACCATCATGTTGACCTGGTACTCGGCGATGGCCCCATCCCGGATATCGACGCGCTGCTCCTTGATCCACGCGCTGCGGACGTTGCGGAGCGTCTTCGTGGCGCGCGCGACGCCCTGCTGGATGGCGTCCTCGAAGCTCTTCGATGAGGTCGAGCTGATCTCGGTGACTCGTGCGACGGCCATGGATGGTCCTCCTCTGCGGGACTCCAGTGTCGGAGTGCAGCGCGGTCGGATTCTACGCCGGGCCCAGCTGTCACCTTGCAGATAAGTCGCAGCTAAGAGGCCCTGGGTAAGGTCGGGCACGACGTCTCGCCGCGTCGGAAGTGCCCCCTACGTGGCGAGACGTCGCGGTGTCGCGGGGTCCGTCAACGACCGCCCGCCGCGGAGCGCGATGTGGAACCGACCACGACCCCGCCGTGGCGCGTGCTGGATTCCCCTGCCGCCACCGGGGGATCCACGGCAACGAAAACGACTGCCGATCCGCCCGGCGCGGGATCCATGACGCCGACGACCCTCAAGGTCCTCGTGACGGCCGGTAGTGCGGTCGTGTTCGCGGTCCTGGCCTTCGTGCTCGCGTTCGCCGGGACGCCTGACGGCGCCCTGATCGTGGACGGAGGGGCGGCGCTGCCGGTCCCGGTCGCGTCGACGGAACCCGGCGATGGATCCGAACCGGTTGCCGCCGATGCCTCAAGCGGGGACACGATGGTGGTCGAGATCGTCGGTGCGGTACCGCGGCCGGGCGTCTTCCGCTTGCCGCCGGGCTCTCGTGTCGGCGACCTCGTCGCGGCGGCGGGCGGATACGGTGCTCGGGTCGACACCGCCAGGGCCGAGCGTGAGCTGAACCTCGCGGCGTCCCTGCAGGACGGCGATCAGGTGCGGGTGCCCTCGCGGGACGATCCGCGCCAGGTCGATCCGGGCAACGAACCCGGATCGTCCGGTGCAGAAGGTGCCACCGGCGCGCCGATCGACCTGAACAGCGCGACCCAGAGCGAACTCGAGACACTCCCAGGGGTCGGGCCCGCCACGGCCCAGAAGATCATCGCGGCGCGCGAGGAGGCTCCGTTTGCGGCTGTCGAGGAGCTGCGCACGCGGGGTGTCCTCGGCGAAAAGACGTTCGAGAAGGTGCGTGCGCTCGTCGCGGTGCGCTGAGGTGCGCTGAGGTGCCGCGCACCGGCTGGCTGGCGTTGGGAGCCGCCCTCGGGGCGCTCGCGCTGGGGGTGGATATGCGACGGGCGACCACCGCCCTCGCCCTCGTCGGAGGGGTGCTGCTGCTCGGTGCGCCCTGGATGCAGGGATCGCGACGCACCGCTGCCTTCGCGCTGAGCGTCGGGCTGCTGGCGATCGCGCTGCGAGCGGGCCTCGGTCCACCGCCATTGGAACTGTCGGGTGCTCCCGACGGCGGCGGTCCGTGGACGGTCGTGGTCGAGACGGTCGGTTCGCCACGTGACGGGGACCAGGTCGCAACGATCCGAACAGAAGCCGGTGGGGCGACGGGATTCCGGCTCGCCGCCACGTTGCCACGCTATCCGCCCGTCGAGCCGGGAGATCACCTCGTCGTGGAGGGGCGCGCGCGACCGCGGCCCGACAGTCCCTACGGTCGCTACCTGGATCGGATCGGGGCGTGGGGCACCCTGGACGCACGCTCGATGGACGTGCTGGCCCGGCCCATCGATCCGGGCACCCTCCTGGAGGGCTGGCGGCGGGACGCGGGCGAGACCCTGACGCGGGTCCTGCCCGAGCCCGAGGCCGGCCTCGCGGCGGGCATCCTCATCGGGCTGCGCGATCGGGTCGACCGGGCCGTGGCCGCGGACTTCACGACCGCGGGCGTAAGCCACGTGGTCGCGATCTCGGGCTGGAACATCGCGATCGTCGCTGCGGCCGTCGGCGCGTTGGCCGGACGGCTGGGCCGTCGCCGGCGGGCGGTCGTCACCGCGGCGGCGGTCGTGACGTACATCGTGTTCGCCGGGGCATCGCCGTCGGTGCTTCGTGCCGGAGCGATGGCCGGCGTCGTGCTGTTGGCACGTGAGTCGGGGCGAAGCGGACGAGCAGCGGCGGCACTCGGGATGGCGGCATTCCTGCTGCTGCTCGCGGAACCGGCATTGGTGGGTGACGCCGGATTCCAGCTGTCGACCCTCGCGACGGCAGGGCTCGTGGCCTGGGCGACGCCATTGACGCATCGGCTCGACCGCCTCACGCGCGGACACCTGCCTCGATGGCTGGCAGAAAGCCTCGGGATCTCGCTTGCCGCCCAGGCCGCCACGCTCCCGATCGTGCTGGCCTCCTTCGGCCGGCTCGCGGTCATCTCGCCCGCCGTGAACCTGCTCGTCGTCCCGCTCGTGACGCCGGCGATGGCCGCGGGCGTCCTTGCGCTCCTCGCTGGCGTGCTCGTGAGCGCGGGAGCTCCCGCGATCCTTGGCGCGGCCCTGGCGGCCCCGGGGTGGGTGTCGCTGCGGATCATGATCGGCATCGTCGAGATGGCCGCCGCCGTCCCGTTCGGCAGCGTCGCCTTCGAGCCGGTCGTCGGCACGGGGCTCGGGATCGGGACGGCCGCAGTCGGCCTTGGGCTCGTGGTGCTTCGCCGCCGCGCTCGGCGCCTGGGCGCCGGCGCCCGGTTCGCCTTCCGATCGGCGACGGAGGTCTCGCCGATCCAGGGCTCGGCGCGTCGAACCGGGCGAGGCGACAACGCGGGGCTGGCGCCCCGACTGGCCGCGATGAGCCTCGTCGTGGCCGTCACGGTCGCTGGCGCCGTGGTCGTCAGCCGGCCGACCGGCGTCGCGCGGATCACGATCCTGGACGTGGGCCAGGGCGATGCGATCCTCATCGAAGGCTCGCGAGGCGGCCGGCTCCTGATCGATGGCGGGCCCGACCCGGACCGGTTGCTCGTCGAGCTCGACCGACGGATCCCGCCATGGGACCGGCGTATCGACGCCGTCGTGCTCTCGCATCCGCACGAGGATCACGTCGCCGGGCTGGCGCTGTTGCTCGACCGGTATCGGGTGAGCCGCGTCCTCGAGCCAGGCATGCGCGGGCCCGGGCCCGGCTACGCGGCCTGGCTCGATCGACTTGGCCGGCCCGGGGCGCCGACTCGAGGCTCGATCGGGGAGGGCGATCGGCTGGCCGTCGACGAGGTCGGGATGCGCGTCCTGTGGCCCGTGCGCGGCCGCGTTCCAGCTGAACCGCCCGACACCGGCACCGGCATCAACAACGTCTCCGTCGTCCTGCTCGGCGCCGTGGGCGAGCGACGGTTCCTCTTGACCGGGGATGTCGAGCAGGATGTCGACCCGTCGCTGCTGACGAACGGGCTGCCACGCGTCGACCTGCTGAAGGTGGCCCACCACGGCAGCCGGACCGCAACGACCGAGGCGTTCCTGGCCGCCGTGCGTCCACGCATGGCCGTGGCGTCCGCCGGGGCGGACAATCCGTACGGTCACCCCGCCCGCCCAACCCTGGAGCGACTGGCCGCGACCGGTGCACGGGTATACCGGACGGATGTCGACGGCTCCGTGACGGTGACGTTCGGCGCCGGCGGTCCGTCCGTGCGGACAGACCCGAGACGGCGCGCTGAGGTCACGACACGCGCCGCCGTCGCCACGGGACCGCGACTGGCGGCGACCAGACCGCGACTGGCAGCGGCGGCCCCCGGGGTGACCGGCGATGGCCCGAGACGATCGTTCCTGTGCGCGATCCCGGAGGGGGCGCGTCCCTCCGCCCTCGAGCGCGCTGATCCCGCCGTCGCCCCGACCGAACGCTCGGAGGTCGGGGCCGGTCGCGAGAGCGTCGATGTCGCCGGTGCCAGTCCCCGTCTCGGCTACCATCGACTCCGTGACCGTCCCTGGGCGCGTGGCCGCCGCGGCCCTGCTCTCATCCCTGGATCCTCCGCCCTGGTTCATCGCGCACGCGCGGGCCGTTGCGGAGGTCGCGGCCTTCCTGGCGGCGCGGATCGAGGCGACGGGGATCGCCGTGGACCGGCCGGCGGTGGAGGCCGCCGCCCTGCTGCACGACGTCGACAAGGCGCTGCCGGCCGACGACCCCCTGCGGCGGCTCGGGCACGGTCATGGATCGGCGGCATGGCTCACGGAACGGGGCCACCCGGAGCTTGCGCGGGCGGTCGCGGGCCACCCCGTGACTCGCCTCGTGGATGGCGACGCGTTTCGTCGTTGGGCCGCCTTCGCGGGTCGTGAGGAGCGCATCGTCGCGTATGCCGACAAGCGAGCCGGACAGCGGTTGGAGTCGATGGCGGCACGGTTCGCCTCGTGGCGCCGGCGCTACCCCGACGGCTGGGACGAGACGACGTGGCGCGCCGTCCGCGCACGGGCGGAACGCCTCGAGGCCGAGGTCTGCGGGGCGGCCGGGATCGAACCGGCAGGGGTACGGCGCCTGCCGTGGACCGCGGCGGCCTTGCGCGCCGCGCGCGCGGGACGACCCGCATGATCCCGCCCCTCCTGTACGTGTGGGGTGACGATGAGCTCGTCGCGGAGCGACTGGTCGGCCGCTTCGCGGCCGCGCTGGCCGGTGAGGCTGGCACGCCCCTGGAGCGCTGGGACCTGCGCGGCGACCTCGCGACGGCCGCGACCGGGGCCGCGCAGTTGCACGAGCGCCTCGCCACGGCGGTGCTGTTCGGTGGCGGCACCCTGGCCGTCGTGACGCAACCCGGGTGCCCTCGTGCGCCGGAACGACACGCGCGACCGCGTGCTCGAGGCGATCTCGATGGTCGGCACCGGCAACGCGGTCGCCTTCGTCGAGGCCGTGAGATCGGGCGCCAAGGGGCCGGGCTCCAAGCGCCTGGTCGACGCCATCAAGGCGGCCGGCGGCGCGATCCGGCAGGCGGCGGCACCGCGACCGACGGCGCTCGCTGCCTGGATCGAGGGCGAGGCACGCGACCGCGGCCTGGCCCTGGCACCGGGGGCCGCCCGCGCGCTCGCCGACCGGCTGGGCAGTCGCGTGACCGAGGGCGACGTGGACCGCCGCTACCTCAGCCGGATCGCCTCGGGCGAGTTGGACAAGCTGGCGCTGCGCCACGCGCTCGATGGCGGGCCGGTCACGGCCGAGGACGTCGAGGCGCTCGTGGCCGAGTCCACGCCCGGGTCCGTGTGGGCCCTCACCGACGCCGTCGGGGAGCGGCGCGCCGACGCCGCACTGACCGCGCTCGACCGCCTCATCGACGCGACACCGGAGCCGGTGCTGCTGGCGGTCCTGCATCGACGGGTCGTGGAGCTGTTGGAGCTCGGCGATCGGATGGCCGGCGGGACCGCGCTGCCGGCGGCCGCCCGCGCGATGGGCATCGCCAGCGAATACCGAGCGAAGACGCTGGCCGGCCAGACCCGCCACTGGACGACCGCGGAGCTCACGCGGGCGCTGGAGGCCCTGCTCGAGCTCGATGCGATGGTCAAGGGAGCGCCCGGCTCGGAGGCCGACGTGGCGCAGCGCCGGCTGGCATTCACGATGTGGATCCGGGATCACGCGACGCGGGGAGGCGACGGCGGGGAGCGGCGCGCCGGCCCCGGCTGACCCCGGGACCGGACCGCCGCATCAGGTTGTCAGTCGGCGGACGACCAAGCCTGTTCCTGGACGACGAGGTCGCTTTCGATCGCGAAGACGCAACGGCCCTCGCCCAGGTCGAGCAACTCGATCAGCTCAGGATCGATGTACAGCTGCGAGCAGTCCTCGCACAGGCCGCCGGGGATCCCGAAGCACAGCCGCTCAGTCCGGTCGGGCAACCGGAAGGTGGTGTCGAACCGGGTCGTGATGAGCCGGTGACCACAGGCGGGACAGCGATCGCGGGTAGCGGACATGCAGCGATGCTGTCATGCGCCCTTGACGCCCATCATGACCCATCGGTACTTCGCCCATTGGTACGGGGGGATGCCCCCTCACCGGTCGCGCCGCGCTACTGGACGCGGAGGATCGTGCGCGCCTCGGACCAGTGCTTCTCGAGGCCGTAGTAGTCGCGTTCGGGCGGCGTGAAGATGTGGACGATGACCGACCCGAAGTCGATGAGGACCCAGTGGGAGGCGGCCGTGCCCTCGCGACCGATCGGCTTGACCTTGTCGTCGCGCAGCGACGAGATCACCCCGTCGGCGATGGCCTCGAGCTGCCGCTCCGAGCCGCCGGAGCAGATCACGAAGTAGTCGGCCAGGGTCGTGAGGGGCGCGAGCTCGAGCAGCACGATGTCGGCTGCCTTCTTGTCCTCGGCCAGCTCCACGACGCGTCGGGCGAGATCCAGCGCGGCGCGATCACCGGTCGTGGCGACGGGCGTGTCGCGCTGCGGCAGGCCGTCGGGGCTCGGCGCACGGGGCTCCGTTGCGACGGGGCCGGGAAGCGCGGGGTCGGTCACGTTCGATCCATCCTCCGAGGTTCGTTGTACAGCCCATGGTCGCCGATATACGCGGCGACCGCATCCGCAACGAGGTAGCGCAGCGACCGTCCGGCCGCCGCTCGAGCACGGATCTCCGATGCCGACAGGCGCATCCGCGGGCCGTCCAGCATGACGATCCGGGGCGTCGCGCCGGGCACGAGACCGGCGATCGCTTCGGGCTCGACGTCCGGGTAGCCGTCACGTGGCGCGACCACGAGCTGGGCCAGCGCCAGGACCCGTTCGGGCTCGTGCCAGGACGCGAGGCCCGCCAGCGCCTCGACCGACAGGATGAGCGCCAGGTCGCCCGCGTCTCCCGCCGCGACGCGTCCGGCCCGCAGCGCATCGAGGGTATCGGCCGTGTACGACGGCCCCTCGCGGTCGACCTCGAGCGTGTCGATCTCGAACGCGGCGTTGTCGGCGATCGCCGCGCGGACCATCGCGACCCGATGCTCGGCTGGGGTCACGGCCTGGTCGGGCTTGTGCGGTGGCTGGCGGTTCGGGACGAACAGCACGCGCTCCAAGCCGAGCGTGTCACGGGCCGCCTCCGCCACCGCGAGATGGGCGACGTGGATCGGGTCGAACGTGCCGCCGAACACGCCGACTGCCGGGGAGACCGTCACCCGTCCTCCCACGGCTGCGGCTCCCACTCGAGCTCGGCGCCACCGATGCGCACGAGGTCGCCGGACGCAACGCCGGCGCGACGCAGCTCCGTATCGATCCCCAATCGGGCGAGGGCCCGCTGGAACCGCTCTGCCGACTCTTCGACGTCGAAGTTCGTCTGGGCCGCCGTCCGCTCGATGCGCTTGCCGCGCACCCGGAAGGCGCCGTCCTCGTCGCGCTCGATCGCGAAGCCGTCGCCCATGGCGTCGATCCGATGGACGACCACGCCCGCAGGCTCGGGCGGTTCGGCGAGCTCGGTGGCGGAGGGGAGCAGGTCGGCGACGCGGGCACGGAGCGTGTCCAGCCCCTCCCCGGTCGACGCGGCGATCGCGACCGCCTCGAGACCCTCGGCCTCGCGGGCGGCGCGGAACGCCGGCCACGCCTCGCGTGCCGCGCCGAGGTCCATCTTGTTGAACGCCACGAGGAACGGCTTCTCGAGGAGTGCCGGGTCGTGCAGGCGGAGCTCATCGCGGATGACCTCGTGGTCCCAGGCCGGGTCACGCGACGCCCCATCGACCAGATGGATGAGGATGCGGGTCCGCTCGACGTGGCGCAGGAACGCGTGACCCAGACCGGCCCCGCTACTGGCGCCCTCGATCAGTCCGGGCACGTCGGCGATGGTCGGTCGACGCTCGTCCTCATCGCCGAGGTCCAGGACGCCGAGGTTCGGCTCGAGCGTCGTGAACGGGTAGTCGGCGATCTTCGGCGTGGCCGCGGTGAGGGCCGCCAACAGGGTCGACTTGCCGGCGTTGGGGAGCCCGACCAAACCGATGTCGGCGATGAGGCGAAGCTCGAGGCGCAGCCAGTGCTCCTCCCCGGGCTCGCCCTTCTGGGCGTGCTTGGGCGCCTGGTGGGTGGATGACTTGAAGTGCGTGTTGCCCAGCCCGCCACGACCGCCACGGGCGATCGTCGTCTCCTGCCCGGTCGCCACGAGGTCGGCGACGAGCGCCCCGGTCGCGTCGTCGATGATCGCCGTCCCGGGCGGAACCTCGAGCACGAGGTCCTCGCCGGCCTTGCCGTGCCGCCGCGCGCGGGTCCCGCGTCCCCCGGGCTTCGCCTTGAAGTGGTGGCGGTACTGGAAGTCGCGCAGCGTGGTCAGGCCCGGGTCCGCCCGTACGAGGATGGAGCCACCGCGACCGCCGTCGCCGCCATCTGGACCCCCGCGCGGGACGTGCGCCTCCTGGCGGAAGGTCGCGGCCCCGTCACCGCCGTCGCCGGCGCGGACCCAGATCTTCACGCGGTCGAGGAACATCGTCCTGATTGTCCCACGCGCTCCCCCGGCGACCGACCCGATCGATCGGCGTCCGGGTGCGACGGAGGGGTCTAGAGGTAGGCGAGCGGGTTGACCCGCGTGCCGCCGCTCCAGATGGGGCCCTTCCAGACCTCGAAGTGCAGGTGCGAGCCGGTCGCGAAGCCGGTCGCGCCCATCCGCCCGACACGCTGGCCCCTGGCCACGCGCTGGCCGCGGGCAACGGCCACGCTCGACATGTGGTTGTACGTCGTGTACAGGCCGCTCCCGTGCGAGATCCAGACCTGGTAGCCGCCGCCATTGTTCTTCCAACCGGAGAACGTCACCGTGCCGGACGCCGCAGCCACGATCCGGTCGCCGGACGAGCCGTCGATGTCGAGCCCGTAGTGGCCGTAGTGGTAGTACTGGCTGATGCGGCCGCCCGGGGCGGGCCAGGCGAAGTTGCCACCCGAATAGGTCTTGGGCGCGCGGACCGGGCCCGAGCTCCCGCGACTGCTGCCGGCTCGCGGCGTGCTGCGTGTCGTGGGCTTCGGTGTCGCCTTGGGCTTGGGCGGCTTGATCGGGGCACCGCGGGCGTCCGGCAGCACGAGCACCTGCCCGACCACGAGATTGCGATCCTCGAGCTTGTTCGTCGCGAGGATCTCGGTCTCGGGGACCTCGTACCGCTTGGCGAGCGAGGCAAGGGTGTCCGTCGGGGTGACCTCGACGACGAGGCCGGTGACGGGCGGGATCTTGAGCGTCTGGCCGAGCTTGAGCGCGCTCTTGGACTTGAGCTTGTTCGCCCACCACAGGGTCATCGTCGAGACATCGAACTTCGCCGCGATCCCGGCGAGCGTGTCGCCGCCCTTGACCTTGTACGTCCGGATGAGATCGCTGCCGTCGGGGACGGAGGTGTTCACCGCGACCGGCTTGAGCAACGTGCCGTCGTCGAGGAACGGCCCTTCGACGGTCGACGCCGGCGCGGCCGCCTTGGCCCCGGCGGCGGCGCCGCCGACGTGCTCCAGTCGCAGCTCCGTGTCCACGGCGGCCGGTGCGGCGGTGTCCGAGCTCTTCTCGGCGGGGTCATCCGCATAGGCCGACACGATCCGACCGAACTCGCCCTCGTCGACGGGACCGCCGACTGCGAGTCGCGGTGCCGGCCCGTCGCCGGTCGGGCCACCGACGTCACCGTTGCGGTTACCGCCGGCACCACCGGGGGTGACGCTCAGGAACGAGGCGCCCAGGACGATCCCGGCGACAGCGACACCGACGGTGCGCTCATGACCGAGCCGACGCAGGGTCGGCCGGATCGAGAGATGACGTGGGATCGCCAAATGACGTGGGATCGCCAAATGACGTGGGATCGCCAGCGTCGGCAGCGCGAACGTGCGTCGACGGCGGTGGGATCGCAGGTGGAGATGTGTCGATGCCATCGGGTCGCGGGTCGGGTGGGGGGCCCGGCTGCGAGAGGGGGTGCGTACCACTCGCATGGACTCGAGGCTTGGTGATCGACGCACGCGTCCTATGACGCGCTGGACGCCGACCGAAGCGTTCAGCAATACGGTCTCCTGACGTTTGAACGGACCCGAGTGCGCTTGGGGACGCGCGGGGAGCTGGACACGTGAGTGGGTCCGTCCGGGGTCGCGGTATCGAGCTGGGGGGTCTCTCTTCGCGGCCGCGCCCGCATCACAACGGGCTTACGACATCGCGGCGAACCGTAACACGCTGATCACGCACGGCGCAAACCGCCGAAAGTCAGGCGTCGAGGTTCTTCGTGAGGGAGGCGAGGAAGTCCGCGTTCGACTGTGTCTTGCTCAGGCGGTTGAGGAGGATCTCGATCCCCTCGTTCGTCCCGACGGCGGACAGCATGCGACGCATGGTCCAGACCATCTTGAGCGTGCCTTCCTCGAGGAGCAGCTCCTCGCGCCGGGTTCCCGATCGCTGCACGTCGATGGACGGGAAGATGCGCTTCTCGGCGAGCTTCCGATCGAGGATGAGCTCCGAGTTGCCGGTGCCCTTGAACTCCTCGTAGATGACGTCATCCATACGGGAGCCGGTATCGACCAGGCACGTGCCGATGATCGTGAGCGAGCCACCCTCCTCGATATTCCGCGCCGCGCCGAAGAACCGCTTCGGCGGATACAAGGCGATCGGGTCGATGCCGCCCGAGAGCGTGCGACCGCTCGGCGGTAGAGCAAGGTTGTAGGCACGCGCGAGGCGCGTGATGGAGTCGAGCAGGATCACGACGTCACGGCCGGTCTCGACCTGACGCTTGGCGATCTCGAGGGCCATCTCAGCAACGTGCGTGTGGTTCTCGGTCGGCTCGTCGAAGGTCGAGGAGATGACCTCGCCCTTCACGCTGCGGCGCATGTCCGTGACCTCCTCGGGGCGCTCGCCGATGAGCGCGACCATGAGCAGGATCTCCGGATAGTTCGCGCTCACCCCGTTGGCGATCTGCTTGAGCAGCATCGTCTTGCCGGCCTTGGGCGGGCTGACGATCAGGGCGCGCTGGCCCTTGCCGAGCGGGTTCACGAGGTTGATGAGCCGCTGGCTGAGGTTCTTGGGGTCGGTCTCGAGGTTGATGAGCTCGTCCGGATGGACCGGAGTGAGATCACCGAAGACGGGGCGCCGGCGGGCGGTGTCGGTGTCGACGCCGTTGACCGCATCGACCCGAAGCATGCCCCAGTACTTCTCGGCCTCGCGCGGGGCACGAACGGCGCCGGAGATCCGGTCGCCGATGCGGAGCCCGAAGCGGCGGACCTGGCTGGAGCTGACGTACACGTCCTCCGGGCTCGGCAGGAGGCCGTGGCGGCGCATGAACCCGAAGCCCTCATCCACGATGTCGAGGATGCCGGTCGCGTAGGCGTGCCCGGCGCGCTCGGTCTGGCGCTGCAGGATCTTGTCGACGAGCTCGTCCTTGCGGTCGCCCGTGGCCGTATCGAGCTCGAGGTCGCGGCCGACCTGGCGGAGCTCGGTCACGCTCATCTCGCGGAGGTCGCTGACCTCGAGGTCGTTGCGCTCCTTGGCGGCTTCGAGCTCCTGCTGCTCTTCGAATTCAGTGACGGGCGCGCGATAGGACGACTGGGTGCGTCGTCGGGGTCGGCGATTGCGTTGGCGATCGCGCTGGTCGGGGCCGGGTCCGGGCATCTGTACGGGGTCACCTGTGGGTGAGAGGGGGCGGACGGATGCACTCTCCCTGGGGGCGAGGCGTCCGGGTCGCATGGGACCGAGCGGGGTGCGCGCAGGCGTGGCCGCAGCGCAGATACCGTCGGGATGGACCGAGCATAGACCGCCACGCGGATGGCGTCAACGTGTCCGACCGTCCCATGACCGTTCGCGGCCTGGACTCATCAACGGGCCACGCCGTGGTCCTAGGCGTAGGGCCAGCCGGGCGGCACCATGACCCGCATGACCGCGACGACGACCCGGACCGACTGGCTCCTGTTCATCCTCCTCGGCTTCCTGTGGGGCAGCAGCTTCCTGTTCATCAAGATCGGTGTCGAGGCCGGTCTGCCCCCGTTCACCCTTGTGATGCTCCGACTCCTTATCGGCTTCGGGCTCCTTGTCATCGTCGTGGCCGCCGCACGCGAGCGCCTGCCGCGCGGCGTGCGTATCTATGGCCACCTGTTCGTGATGGGCGCGATCAACGTCGCGCTGCCGTTCACGCTCATCACCTTCGCCGAGCAGCACGTCGACTCGACACTGACGTCGGTGCTGAACGCGGCCGTGCCGATCTTCGTGATCCCGATCGGCGCGATCTTCCTGCGTGACGAGCCGCTCAGTCCGGGACGGGTGCTCGGGGTCGTCCTCGGCTTCCTGGGCGTGGCCGTGCTCGTGGGCTTTGATCCGGCGGCGACCGCCGGGGTCGACCTGGTCGCCGCGCTGGCGATCATCGCCGCGACGATCTCGTACGCCGCCGGGGCGGTCTATGCGCGGCGGAACGTGCGCGGCCTGCGCCCGATGATCCCGGCCCTGTTCCAGGTGGGGTTCGGGCTCGTGATCACGAGCGTGCTCGCGTTCGTCGTGGAGCGACCGTTCTCGCTGACGCTCGAGCCGGCGGCGTTCCTCGCGGTCGTCTGGCTCGGCCTGCTGGGCTCCGGCGTCGCCTACCTCGTGTTCTTCGGCCTGCTGGCGCGTCGGGGTGCGGCGGGGACGGCCGTGGTCGCGTACTTGCTGCCGATCTTCGGGGTCACGCTCGGCGTACTCGTCCTGGGCGAGCCGCTCGACCCACGGCTGATCATCGGACTCGCCCTGATCGTGGGCGGCATCGCCCTCGTCAACAGCCGGCTCGGGATCGGCCGGTTCCGGCCGCGCCCCCTTGCCTCCCCCGCGAGCGAGGTCGCCGGCGATGCGAACTGACCTCACGGCGGCCGACGTGGCCGACCTGCTCGAGCAGCCGCTGATCGCCGTGCTGGCCACCCGACGCAAGGACGACACGGTGATGCTCTCGCCCGTCTGGTTCGAGTGGCACGACGGCGGCATCAATATCTGGGTCCCGACCCCGGAGGGTGGCAAGGCCGCCCATGTCCGGCGCGATCCTCGGGTCACGGTGGTCGTCGCCAACAGCGAGTGGCCGTACAAGGGCTTCGAACTGCGTGGCGAGGCGACGGTCTCGGGCGACGGCTTCTACGACGTCCTTCGGCGCACGGCCCTCCGCTACGACGGTCCCGATGCGGCCGAGCGGATGGTCGGGTCCTATGCGCCGGGCGTCGTCATCCGCGTGGAGCCCGGGGTCGTCCGGGCCTGGGACTACGAGGACGAGGCCTGAGCACCGCTCGCGGCTGACCCTGCGGGCGTGATGCCCGCGTCGGCGAGAGACGCCGCGAGCGCGGCGACCGCAGTGTCGATCCGTTCGACGCTGAGGCGGCTGTAGCCCAGCACGAGGCCCTGCTCGACGGGACCGGAGATCGTCATCGTCGAGAGCGGGTTCACCCCGATCCCACGCTCCGCGGCCACTGCCTGGATCGCGACGTCGTTCGCGGTATCGGGCAGTCGGAGCAGGACGTGGAGCCCGGCGGCCGCGCCCTGGACCGCGAACCCGGGCAGGTCGCGGGCGAGCGCGACGATCAGCGCGTCCCGTCGCTGCCGGTACACATGCCGGGCGCGCGCCACGTGACGGTCGTAGTCGCCGCTGTCGATCAGCTCGGCGAGGGCGAGCTGTTCGAGGCTGGGCGAACCGGAATCGTGCGCGGCCTTGGCGATCCGCACCTCGTCGACCAGCTCGTCCGGCAGGCTCATCCAGCCCAGCCGGATCCCCGGGGCCAGGGTCTTGGACGCGGTCCCGATGTGGATGACCCGGCACGGGTCCAGCCCCTGGATCGCGCCGATGCCGTTGCGGTCGTAGCGGAACTCCGCGTCGTAGTCGTCCTCGATGATGAGGCGGTTTTCGCGGTTGGCCCAGGCGACGAGCTCGGCCCGCCGCTCGGGTCCCATGACGGCGCCGGTCGGGAACTGGTGGGCGGGCGTCACGACGATGGCCGCTGCCGTGAGCGCCGACATCGCCTCGCTCCGCACGCCCTCGTCGTCGACCGGAGCGCCATCCACGCGCAGGCCGACCGATCCTGGGATCGACCAGCCGTTGGGCTGGGAGGGTGTCTCGAAGGCGATCGCGGTCGCGCCGCGTGCGAGGAGCACCCGGGAGACGATGGCGAGGCCCTGGGTGAAGCCCTGGGTGATCGCCATCCGCTCGGGTTCGATGCGCACGCCACGCACCCGTCCGAGATAGGCGCTCAGGGCCCGGCGGAGCTCGATCCGGCCGCGGTGATCGCCGTAGTCGAGGGCCTCGTTCGGAGCGGCGCGCAACGCCCGTTCCGTGGCGCGGATCCAGGCGCGCCGCGGGAACAGCTCCACGTCCGGGGTGGTCGCGATGAAGTCGATGGACCACGTCGGCCGGGGGGGCTCCTCGACGATCGGCGGGGCCGCGCCGACCCCGGCCACGAGTGGCGCCTGGCGCGGCTGCGTCTCGAGATAGCCCTCCGCGGTGAGCTGATCGTACGTGTCTGCGACAACGCCGCGCGACACGCGCAGGTCGGTGGCCAGCCGGCGTGAGGACGGCAAACGAGTGCCCGTGGCGAGCCGTCCTTCCTGGATCGCCTCACGGATCGCGCAGCGAAGGTTGCGACGGAGCTGGCCGCGCTGGAGGTCGAGCTCCAGGAACACGTCCCGACCGCCCGTGGCCTCTTCGAGGAGTGGTGTAGCGAGTGCCTCCATGATGCCAACGATGCTATCCCAGCATGGCCCGCGACGCATCGAGCGCCGCGTCATCATTGACGCCGTGGACCGCCTGCGCGATCGCGTGATCCTCATCACCGGCTCGACCGGCATCGCCGCCGCGGCCGCGGAACGCTGCGTGGCCGAGGGGGCACGCGTGTTCATCACCTCGCGGACGGCCGAGCACGCCCGCGGCCTCGCCGAGCGACTGGGTGCCGCGTGGGCGCAGGCCGACCTGACCGAGGAGGCCGCCGTGGGCGCCGCCGTGGCCGCGGCGGTCGAGCGATACGGCCGGATCGATGGCCTGTTCTCCGTGGCCGGCGGCAGCGGCCGCCGGTTCGGTGACGGTCCCATCCACACCGTGACGGCCGAAGCCTGGGAGGCCACCGCGACCCTGAACCTCCGCACCCAGGTGCTCGTCTGTGCCGCGGTCGTCCGGCAGATGCTGGACCAGCCGCCGAACGACTCGGGGACACGCGGGTCCATCCTGCTGATGGGCAGCGTGACCGCCTCCGATCCCGCGCCGGAGCTGTTCGCCACCCACGCCTACGCCGCGACGAAGGGCGCCATCACCGCCCTGATGACGACGATGGCGGCCACGTACGCACGCGACGGCATCAGGGTCAACGTCGTGGCCCCGTCGCTGACCAGGACCCCGATGGCGACACGCGCCGCCACCGACCCGGCGATCCTGGCCTACGCCCGCCGCAAGCAGCCGCTCGCCGGCGAGATGCTCGAACCCCTCGAGGTGGCCAAGGCGGCGATCTACTTCCTCTCGGACGAGTCCCGCGCCGTGACCGGCCAGCTGCTCAAGGTCGACGGTGGTTGGTCCGTGACGTCCGTGTCCCCGGAGCCGGCATCGTGAGCGCCGCGACCCCCTTCTCTGCCTCGGGACCGACGATCGCGCAGGTTGACGTCTGCGTCGTCGGCTCGGGCTCGGCGGGCTCGACGGCCGCCATCGCAGCGGCCCGCGCCGGCGCCTCGGTGCTGCTGATCGATCGGCTGCCCTTCCTGGGGGGGACCAGCACCGCCGTCCTCGACACGTTCTACGGCTTCTACACGCCGGGATCCGCGGCGCGCAAGGTGGTCGGCGGAATCGGCGACGACATCGTGGCGGGCCTCCGGGAGCTCGGTCCGGTGGTGGAGCGGCCCAACACCTACGGCGCCGGCACCGGCGTGACCTATCTCGCCGAACATCTCAAGGTCGTCTGGGAGCGGTTGGTGGCCAGGGCCGGCGCACAGCCGCTGCTGCACGCCCTGGTCCAAGGGGCGGAGGTGCGCGACGGCAGCGTCGAGGCGCTGGTCGTCGCGACGCGGGCGGGCCTCGGGCGCGTGCGCGCCACGACATTCGTGGACGCCTCCGGGGACGCCGACCTGTGCGCGTACGCAGGGTTCGGGTACGAGACGGCGGGCGAGCTCGATCCGGCCCAGACACTCACGACCACGTTCCGCATGGCGAACGTCGACATGGAGCGCCGGCGTGCGATCCCCAAGGCCGAGTTCCACCGGCTCATGGCGGAGGCCGCCGACTCGGGCAAGTACGACCTCCCGCGACGCGAAGGCAGCGACCACATCACCCCGATCGACGGCGTGACCGCGACGATCATGACCCGGCTCGAGTCCGTCCGGCGCGACGCCGATGGCCGCCTGGTCAACGCGACCGACCCGTGGTTCCTGACCGAGGTCGAGATCGAGGGCCGCCGGCAGGCACTCGAATACGTCCGGTTCCTCGTGGACCGGGTCCCAGGCTACGAGCGTGCCTCGCTCGTCGCGCTCGGGACGCAGATCGGTGTCCGCGAGACGCGGCGTGTCTACGGCGATTACCGACTGACCCGCGACGACGTCCTGGCCGCACGCGCGTTCGACGACGCCATCGGCCTGTGTGGGGCCCCGATCGAGGACCATCACGGCGGTGCGGACACGGTCTGGCAGTACCTGCCGGACGGAGGGGCGGTCGGGATCCCGTATCGATCGCTCGTGGTCCGCGACGCCCGGAACGTCCTCGTCGCCGGTCGCTGCTTCAGCGCGACCCACGACGCGCACGCGTCGGTCCGCTCGATGGCGCAGTGCATGGCGATGGGCCAGGCGGCGGGGACGGCCGCGGCCATGGCGGTCGCGAGCCGGCGGGACCCGCGCGACCTAGACGTCGGCGCCCTTCGCGACCGACTCCGCGCCGACGGCGCGATCCTGGACCTTGCCGATGCCCCGGCGGCGGTCGGCCGATGACCTTCATCCGCACGGTGCTCGGCGATATCGCGCCCGAAGAGCTCGGCGTGACCTACGCTCACGAGCACCTGGTCATCGACGGTGGCCGGCCGGTCGAGTTGGAGCCGGAGTTCGACCTGGGCGACGCCGAGGCGATGGCGACCGAGGTGGCCGAGGCGGCCGAGTTCGGGCTGCGCGCCGTGGTCGATGCCATGCCGTGCGACGCGGGTCGCAATGCTGCGAAGCTCGCCGGGATCGCGCGACGGACCGGCATCCACGTCGTCGCGCCCACCGGCCTGCATCACGACCGCTACTACGGGCCGGCCCACTGGAGCCATCGCATCACGGTGGACGAGCTCGCCGACCTGTTCACCGCCGACGTCACCGACGGGATCGACGCCTACGACTACGCCGGGCCGGTCGTGCGCCGGACCCCGTTCCGTGCCGGGGTCGTGAAGGTCGCGGGCTCCGAGGGCGGGCTCTCGCCACGCGATCGGCGCGTGTTCGAGGCCGCGGCCGAGACGCACCGACGGACCGGCGTCCCGATCCTCACCCACTGTGAGCACGGCACCGGCGCCCTCGAGCAGATCCGGGTCCTGCGCGACCACGGCGTCGCGGCCCGGCACATCGTGCTCAGCCACGTCGACAAGGTCGTCGACCGGGGCTACCACCGCGAGCTGCTCGCGACCGGGGCGTACGGCGAATATGACGGCTCGTTCCGCTGGGCCGACGATGAACCGAACGGGACCGTGCAGCTCATCCGCTGGATGGTCGAGGACGGGCACGACGAGCGCATCGTCCTCGGGATGGACGCCGCGCGTCGACGCTACTACCGGGTCCACGGCGGCGGGCCCGGACTCGTGTGGCTGCTCGACGGGTTCAGCCGCTTGCTCGCCGCGGCCGGCATCGATGAGCTGGTGCGGCGCCGACTATTCGTGACCAATCCGGCGCGGGCGTTCGGTTTCGCCTTCACGCCGTCAAGCAAGACCTGAGGATCACCGGAGGAGCGCACGCATGGACGGCCACCGCATCTCGATGCTCGGTACCGGGCTCATCGCCGACTTCTACACGATGACCCTGCACGGGCAGCGGGGTCGGGATGAGGTCGCGGTCGTCTACTCGCGCAGCGAGGGCCGCGGGTCGGCGTTCCGCGAGCGCTGGGCGATCCCCGAGTCGACCGCCGATCTCGCGACCGCCGTGAACCATCCCGACACGGACGTCGTGGTCGTCGCGCTCCCCAACTTCCTCCACGAGGAGGCGGTCGGGTTGGCGGCCAAGGCGGGCAAGGCGGTCCTGTGCACGAAACCGCTGGGGCGGACCGCCGAGGAGGCGAAGCGGATGCTCGATGTCGTCGAGTCCGCCGGGGTCTTCGGCGGCTACCTCGAGGACCTGTGCTACACGCCGAAGACGCTCAAGGCCATCAAGGCCGTGGGGGACGGCGCGCTGGGCGACGTGACCTGGGTCCGGTCACGGGAGACGCATCCCGGGCCCCACTCGGCCTGGTTCTGGGACGGGCGGTTGACCGGTGGCGGCGCCATCATCGACCTGGGTTGCCACTGCATCGAGATCATCCGCAACTTCGTGGGCAAGGAAAACCGGCCGGTCGAGGTGATGTGCCACACCGACACCCTCGTCCACCCGATCGCCGACGAGGACAACGCGGTCGCGCTCATCCGCTTCGAATCGGGCGCGATCGGTCAGTTCGAGGTGAGCTGGACGTTCCGCGGCGGGATGGACCTGCGTGACGAGGTGGCCGGCACGCAGGGGACGATCTGGCTGAACCACTTCCTGCGGACCGGCTTCGAGATGTTCTCGACCGGTGGTGGCGGCGGGTACGTCGCCGAGAAGGCCGAGACATCGGCGGGCTGGCTGTTCCCGGTCGGCGACGAGGTGTCGGAGCTTGGCTACGTCGACATGTTCAGCGACATGTTCCGCGCGATCGACAGCGGCGGTGCGCCCCAGGAGACGTTCTACGATGGGTACGTCGTAAACGGCGTCATGGACGCGTGCTATCGGTCGGCGAAATCGGGGCGCTGGGAAGGCGTCGACGTGGAGTGGCGGGGTGGAACGACGCCGCGGATCGCGTCCACGCCCGAGATGTACGACGGGCTTGTCGTGATCAAGCGCGAGATCCTGCCGGACGGGCGCCACAAGCTGATCCTCAAGGACGAGGCCTCGGGCGACTTCACCGACCGGGTCGTCGCGGGAGCGTGATGCACATCCAGCGCCGCCGGCGAGGCGTTTGCCCGGCGATGCACCTCGGCGGCATCACGCGCCCCGCGGCGACTCGGCGTCACTGTCAGTGACGCCCTCGCGATGCGTGCGCATGGCCAAGGGCCCAGATCGTTCGAATTGCTCGCGACTCGCGCATGCTCGTGCGGCAGGCGTCACTGGCAGCGGCCAGTAGGGTCCCGGAAGGCTCAGTGATGTCAGCGGAGGACCGGTGGGCAGCGCTCGTCGAAACCATGCTGGCTGCCGGCCGCGCGACGTACGGATCCGACGCAGGTCCGCAGCGCGCCTTCGGCTCGACGTCGCTCAAGACCAACGGGAAGATCTTCGCGATGCTCGTCGGGGAGCGGCTGGTGGTGAAGCTCGACCGTCGGCGCGTCGATGCTCTGGTCGATGCTGGTGAGGGCGAACGATTCGACCCTGGCCACGGCCGGCTCATGAAGGAGTGGCTCGCGGTCACGTCCGATACCGATGATGTGTGGCTGGCACTCGCCACGGAGGCGGAGTCGTTCGTCGCGGGTCGCCCGAAGGCGTGACGGGGCCTTAGCCCGCGCGTGCCAGCGGCAGGTTGGGCGTCGATGCCGGGTCGCCCGCTTCGATCCAGCGGGCGATGGTCTGGCGGGCGAACAGCTGGTCGACGACCATCGACGACGCGCCGATGACGCCCGCCAGGGCACCGAGCGAGGATCGCTGGATGGACAGGTCGCGCGTCGCGAGCGGCAGCGAGCGGCGATCGATCGTCTCGCGGATCGCGGCCATCAGCTGATCCGGGCTGTTCGCCACACCGCCCCCGACGACGATCAGTGATGGGTTGAAGAAGTTCACGATGCCCGCGAGCATCGACCCGACCAGCCGCCCGGCTGACTGCAGCGTCGCCATCGCGACCGGGTCCCCGTACGAGGCTGCCCGCGCGACGTCCTCCGCCGACAGGCCGCCGTGCTGGTCCAGGGCGACCCGAAGCTGCGGACTTCGGCCTTCGAGCGCCGCGGCCTCCCCGGCCCGCCCGAGTGCCGCGCCGCCGGCCAGCGACTCGAGGCAGCCGACGTTCCCGCAACGGCACACGACCGCCGGATCGTCGGTGACCTGGATGTGACCGACGTCCCCGGCGCTGCCCTGCGCACCGCGATGGAGACGGCCATCCGAGATGATCCCGGCGCCGATCCCGGTCCCGATCTTGACGACGATGACGTTGTCGTGCCCCGACGCGACGCCCGATCGCCACTCGCCGAGCGCGAGCAGATTGACGTCGTTATCGACCCACACCGGCGCGCTATACCGCTCCGTGAAGCGTTCCCGGATCGGGTACCCATCCCAGCCGGGCATGATCGGCGGCGAGATCGGCCGTCCGGACTCGAACTCGACCGGGCCCGGCACGCCGATGCCCACGCCCCACAGTCGCCCCGGGATGTCCTGGGTGGTTCGCAGCAGGGAATCGAACAGGGCATCGACCCGTCCAAGACAGCGCTCGGGGCCATCCTCGATGCGCGCGGGCTCGTCGTGGTGGCCCAGGATCCGCCCGTCGAGACTGGTCACGGCGACATCGATGCTGGTGGCCCCCAGGTCGGCGACGAGGACGTGTCCCGCGTCGGCGTTGAAACCCAGGTGCCGAGGTGGCCGGCCACCGGTGCTCGGGCCGATCTCGCCCTCCGTGACGAGATCTCGGTCGATGAGCTCCCCGACTCGTCGCGCCACGATCGCCCGGCCCAGGCCAGTGCGTCGCACGAGCTCGGAGCGCGACCGCGCGCGACCGAGTCGGATCTCGTCGAGGACCGTGACGAGGGCGTCCAGGACCTCGTCGGGCAGCGGGTGTGGACCAGATCGCAACACGGCGCGATGATACGCGCATCGCAAATGTATGGACTACTTTTGCACTTGACACGTCAAAGTATGCTGCGGTGGCAAAGCGGTGAGGAGGACACGAGCTGGGCATCGGGATGATCGCCGACATCGGCGCGGCCGTGATCGGCACCGGGTTCATCGGCACGGTCCACGTCGAGGCCTTGCGGCGCATCGGCGTGCAGGTCTGCGGCGTGCTCGGCAGCACCCCGGAACGTGGGCAGGCACGCGCCACGACGCTCGGCGTGCGGCACGCCTACGCGTCACTCGATGACCTCCTTGCAGACGACGCCGTCAAGGTCGTGCATGTCACCTCCCCGAACGACCTGCACGTCGATCAGAGCCGCGCGATCCTCGCGGCCGGCAAGCACGTCGTGTGCGAGAAGCCGCTCGCGCTGAACGCGCTCGAGTCCGCGGAGCTCGTAGGTCTTGCGGCGTCGAGTGGCCTTGTCAACGCCACGAACTTCAACATCCGCTACTACCCGCTGAACCAGCACGCACACGAGGTCATCACGGGCGGCGGGCTCGGCGAAGTCCGCCTCGTGACCGGCCGATATTTCCAGGATTGGCTGCTCCTCGAGAGCGACTGGAACTGGCGACTCCAGCCGGATCGCGGCGGGGCGCTCCGCGCCGTCGGCGACATCGGTTCGCACTGGCTGGACCTCATGACGTTCGTCACGGGCCAGCACGTCGAGGCCGTCATGGCCGACCTTTCGACGTTCATCGGCACCCGCCAGGAGCCGACGGGCCCGGTCGAGACATTCTCGACCGAACGCTCGACCCACAGCGTCGAACGCGAGATCTCCACGGAGGACACGGCCTCGATCCTGCTGCGCTTCGACGGCGGCGCACGCGGGGCGGTGAGCATCAGCCAGATCAGCCCCGGCCGGAAGAACTCGCTCGTGTACGAGGTCGACGGGTCGGACGGCGCATGGGCGTGGGACTCGGAGCAGCCCGACCAGGCCTGGGTGGGCCACCGCGACCGGCCCAATGAGATCCTCATCCGCAACCCCGCCCTCATGGGCGCCGCCGGCCAGGCGGCCGCGTCGCTGCCGGCGGGTCACGTCGAAGGCTTCTTCGACACATTCTGTGCCCACTTCCGGGCCGTCTACGCGGACGTGGTCGCCGGGGAGCCCTCCTCCCACCCCGGCTATCCCACGTTCGCGGACGGCCACGACGAGATGCTCGTCGGCGACGCGATCGCCCGCAGCGCGCGCGAAGGACGCTGGGTGGACGTCGAGCGGAGCGGCACGTCGAGCGGCGCGATCATGTCGGGGGTGACGGGATGAGGCTGGGTCTGCTCACGGCACCGTTCCCGGAGACCCCGTTGATGGACGTGGTCGACTGGACCGCTTCGAACGGGTTCGAGAGCATCGAGATCGCCTGCTGGCCTCGCTCGACCGGACCCGCCCGACGCTACGCCGGCACGTCCCATATCGATGTCGCCAACCTGTCCGCGGATGCCGCCCGCGACCTGGCGGCCGCGATCAACGCCAAGGGTCTCGCGATCTCCGGCCTCGGCTACTACCCGAACCCGCTGCATCCCGATAAGGCCCATCGGGAGACCGTCATCGGGCATCTGAAGCACGTCATCACGGCCGCCGAGAAGATGGATGTCCCGTTCGTGAACACGTTCATGGGCGCGGACGCCACCAAGACCCAGGACGCCAACTGGCAGGAGGCGCTCACGGTCTGGCCCGACATCGTGTCGTTCGCGCAGGACCACGGCCGCCAGATCACGATCGAGAACTGCCCGATGCTCTTCAGCGACGACGAATGGCCGGGCGGGCACAACCTGGCGACGACGCCGCGGATCTGGCGGCGGATCCTCGAGGAGTGGGACGGCAAGATCGCGCTCAATTTCGACCCGTCCCACCTGGTCCTCCAGATGATCGACATCCCGCGCTTCATCCGCGAGTTCGGGCCGCACATCGTGCACATGCAGGCGAAGGACCTCACGATCGATCGCGACGGCCTGTACGAGCGCGGCGTGTTCTCGATGGGGATGGGCTGGCAGATCCCACGGCTGCCCGGGCTGGGCGACGTCGATTGGGGCGACCTGTTCTCCGCCCTGTGGCGCGCGGGCTACGACGGTGACGTGATCATCGAGCACGAGGATCGAGACTTCGAGAAGACCGACGACCGCATCAAGCGCGGGTTCCTCATCGCCCGCGACGTCCTTCGGCCGTACATCAAGTGACTGCCGTGGCCCTCACCATCGACGACCTGACCGAGCGCGATATCGCGAAGGCCATCGACCATTCGCTGCTGCGGCCCGAGCTCGACGACGCCTTCGTCGAGGACGGTTGCCGGCTCGCCGCCGAATACGACGTCGCGAGCGTGTGTGTGCGTCCGGCCGACGTCGCCCGCGCGAGAGCCATCCTGGCCGGGAGCGACGTCGCGGTCGGGACGACCATCGGGTTTCCGCACGGGAACCATCGGACCGAGACGAAGGTCGTCGAGGCCAAGCGCGCCCTGGCCGACGGGGCGACGGAGCTCGACATGGTGATCCAGATCGGCGCCCTCAAGGCCGGCCGCGACGGGGACGTCGGGGCCGATATCGCGGCCGTCGTCGAAGTCGCACACGCGGCCGGGGCGATCGTCAAGGTCATCTTCGAGAACGCCTACCTGACGGACGACGAGAAGATCCGCGCGTGCCATGTGGCCGAGACTGCCGGCGCCGATTTCGTCAAGACCTCGACCGGTTTCGCGCCGGGTGGGGCGACCCACGACGACCTGCGGCTCATGCGCGCGAACACCTCTCCGCACATCGGGGTCAAGGCGGCCGGGGGCGTCCGCACGCTGGACGCGCTGCTGGAGGTCATGGCCCTGGGCACCACCCGGATCGGAGCCACCGCCACGAAGGCGATCATCGACGACTTCCGGGCTCGCAAGGCCGGCAAGGCACCGGTCATCGCCGGGAAGGCCACCGGCGCGGATGGGGCGTACTGACATGGACGAGGTCCGGATCGGGATGCTCGGCTCGGGGTTCATCGGCGAGTTCCACACGCTGGGATTGCGCCATGTCCCCGCCCGCGTCGTCGCGAACTATGGCGCCGGCCCGGAGCGGCGCGAGGCGTTCGCCGGGCGGTTCGGGAGTCGGCCGTATGACTCGATCGAAGGGGTCTGCACGGATCCCGAGGTCGACCTCGTCGTCGTCTCGCTCCCGAACCACCTGCACCTCGAGGCGGTCCGCGCGGCCGCCGCGAACGGCAAGGCCGTCGCATGCACGAAACCGCTCGGACGGAACGCCGCCGAGGCCGCCGAGATGCTGCGCCTCGTGGGGGACGCAGGCGTCTTCCACGCCTACCTCGAGAACGTCGTCTACAACGCCGAGACGATCCGGATGCGCGAGATGATCGAGGCCGGGGCCATCGGGCGCCCGATCACGTTCCGCGCGCGCGAGGGCCACAGCGGGCCGCACGCGTCGCATTTCTGGGATGCCGAACTCGCCGGCGGGGGTGCCCTCCTCGACATGGCCTCCCATGGCGCCGAGGCGGCGCGATACCTGTTCGGGAAGGACCTCCCGGTTCGCGACGTCTTCGCCTGGGGCGCGACGCTCGTGCATGGGGACCGGACGGCCGGCGAGGACAACGCGGTCATGCTGGTCCGCTTCGAGGATGACCGGGTCGCGACGATGGACGTGTCCTGGTCGTCGAAGGGCGGCCTCGAGAACCGGTTCGAGATGTACGGCGATGCCGGGCGCATCGTCCAGGACATCACCTCGACCGTCCTGCGCGCGTTCATCGAGCGGCCGGCCGGCTACATCGGCGAGAAGGCCGACGCGGACACCGGCTGGGTCTTCCCGGTCCCGGACGAGACCTACGTGCACGGCCACGACGCGATGATGGGGGACGTCGTCGAGGCGTTCCGGACGGGGGCGACCCCCCGCGAGACCTTCGAGGACGGCTACATCGTCAACACCATCATCGATGCGGCCTACCGCTCCATGAAGAGCGGGCGATGGGAAGCCGTCGAGTCCCGGGCCGCCGCCGGGGCGCTGGCCCGATGACGCGGCCCGCGCCGACGACGGCGCTCGCGCCGCCGTTCCTCGCCGAGGCGCAGGCCCTGCTGGACCGGCTCGCCTCGACCCAGGCCGACGCCCTCGAGCAGGCCAGCCAGTGGTGTGCCGAGGCGATCGCCGCCGACGGGCTGGTCCATCTGTTCGGCACCGGCCATTCGCGAATCCCGCTGGAGGAGATGTTCCCGCGGTACGGGTCGTATCCGGGCTTCAACCCCATCGCCGAGCTGTCGATGACCTTCCACACCCAGATCGTCGGCGCGAACGGCCAGCGGCAGGCGATGTTCATCGAGCGGATGCCCGGTCTCGCCGAGACCATCCTGGAGAACTTCAGATTCGGGCCACGCGACGTCATGATCGTCTTCTCAGCGTCGGGGCTGTCGGCCGTCCCGGTCGAGATGGCGCGATCCGCCCGAACGCGTGGGCTTCGGGTCATCGCCGTGACGTCGGTCGAGCAGTCGATGTCGAGCGAGCCCGATCCGGTCGTGGGCACCCGCCTGCTCGACGAGGCGGATCTCGTCATCGACCTGTGCACGCCCCACGCCGACGCGCTCGTGAGCATCGCCGGCCTCGACACCCCGGTCGGCCCGGGGTCGACGATCACGGCGGTGGCGATCGTCAATTCCATCAAGGTGCGGACCGCCCAGCTCCTCGTCGAGCGGGGCGCCATGCCACCTGTCATCACCCGCGCATCGGTCGTAGGCGCCGAGCGCTCGCGGTCCCTGTTCGAAGCAGCCTATGAAGAGCACGCACGGCGCTTCGCTCGTGCCATCATCCGCGACACGGATGCTGGCCAGCGGAGCCCGGGCCAGGAGGTGAAGCCGATCTGATGTGGAGCACCGGCCCCCGCGGGTGGGGGATCCCACCGTCCAACGGCGCAGCCACAGGGGGCGCCGTCCACCGAGGAGGAGAACGAATGATGGAGAAGGGAACGACCCGAGCCAGGTGGCTCGTGGTCCTCGCAGCTCTCGCGGTGTTCGCGAGCGCATGCACAACCGGGGGCGGCACGTCCGCGGCCCCGAGCGCCGCCGCGCCCAGCGTCGGCGCACCGAGCGCGGCCGCGCCGAGCGGCAGTGCCGCAGCCGGCAGCTACACCATCGGGTTCTCGAACCCGGGCGGTGTGGGCAACGGCTGGCGCGAGGCGATGATCTGCTCGGCCAAGGCCCAGGCCGTGAAGTCCGGCCAGGTCACCCAGGTCAGGGTCACCCACCGTGATACCGACGCCGCCGGTCAGCTCTCGGACATCCGCGACCTGATCGCCGCCGACGTCGACGCCATCGTCATCAACCCGGCCGACCCGGCCGCGCTGAACCCGGCCCTGGCCGAAGCCGAGACCGCGGGGATCGTCGTGGTATCCGTCGACGCGCCGGTGACGGCTCCCAACGCCTACAACCTGTCCAACAACCAGGAGGAATACGCCTACCTGGGTGCCAAGTGGCTGTTCGAGCAGCTCGGCGGCGACGGTGCCGTCGTGTACATGCGCGGCATCGCCGGTCACCCGGCCGATACCGATCGCGACACCGGCTTCAAGCGAGCCATGACCGAGTTCCCGGGCATCACGATCGCCAAGGAGACCGCGACCAAGTGGGATCCGGCGACCGGTGTCGCCCAGATCAACGACGTCATGTCCAGTGGCATCGCGTTCGACGGCATCTGGACCTCGGGCATCGACTCCGGCATCGTGGATGCCCTCAAGACGGCCGGCCACGACTGGGTGCCGATCGTCGGTGCCGACAACGCCGGCTTCGTCCAGCAGCTGCTGAACGAAGAGGGCCTGACCGGCGCCGCCGTGACCAATCCGCCGGCTGTCGGCGGCGCGGGCGTCGAGCTGGCGCTGCGGATCCTCAACGGAAACGCGCCTGACAGCAAGACCGTCCTCGTGAACCCGGAGCTGTGGAACAATGCCGACGATGCCGGCAAGGCACAACTGACCGCGGCGGCCGATCCTTCGATCGACCCGCTCTGGCCACTCGGCCTGACGGTCCCGGACTGGACCACGTACACCAAGGAAGAGATCATCGCGTGCAAGGGCCCGGGCGAATGATCCCCAGGCTCTGACCACGACGTGTCCAGGGGTGCCGGCATCGCCGGCACCCCGACTCCATCGGGCGGGAAAATCCACCGAATGACGGACCTGCTGCTCGAGGCGACGGGGGTCGCCAAGCGTTACGGCGCAGTCGCGGCGCTGCGCAATGCCTCGCTGGCGGTCGGACCAGGCGAGGTCCACGCGCTCATGGGCGCCAACGGCGCCGGCAAGAGCACGCTGGTCAAGATCCTTACAGGCGCCGTGCATCCGGACGAAGGCACGATCACGGTCCGCGGCAAGCCGTACGCCGCGCGTTCACCATCGGAGGCCCGCAACGGCGGCGTCATCTCCGTCTACCAGGAACCGGCGCTGATCCCCGATCTGGACATCGCCGACAACCTGCGCCTGACCGAGACCCCGGTCGATCCCTTCCGCCACTGGCTGAACGAGCTCGGGATCGTCGATCTCGACCTGCACGAGCTGGCCCGGGACCTCCCACTGGCGACGCTGCGGGTCATCGACCTCGCCCGCGCCATGGCGATCGAACCCGCCGTGCTGATGCTCGACGAGATGACCGCAGCCCTGCCGGCGGACCTCACCGAGAAGGTACTCGAGGTCGTAGGTGGTCACCGCGAGTCCGGCCGGTCGATCATCTTCATCTCCCACCGCATGATCGAGATCGCCGCGGTGTGCGATCGCGCGACGGTCCTGCGCGAAGGCGAGACCGTGGGCGTGGTCGACGTCAAAGAAGGCGCCGAGCACCGGATCGTGCAGCTCATGCTCGGCGAGGCCGTGGCCGCCGCGACGGAGGCTGCCGGCGGAGCGGTCGTCGATCGCCGGCACGCCGCCGAGGAAGCGGCCGTGTCCGGGACGGCGCCGCGCGTCGCGGTCCGGAAGCTGCGCTCGGGGACGAAGCTCACCGACGTGTCCTTCGAGCTGCACGCGGGCGAGGTCCTCGGGCTCGTCGCCCTCGAGGGCCAGGGCCAGGACGAGCTGTTCGACATCCTGTCGGGCGCGATCCGCCAGGACGGCGGGGAGCTGCTCGTGGACGGGCAGGCGGTGACCTTCGGGCACCCGGCCGATGCCATCCGGGCTGGCCTCGTGTACGTCCCGGCCGACCGTGCCGAGGCCCTGCTGATGCAGCGCTCGGTGCGCGAGAACATCGCGCTGCCGTTCTCTGCGCCGCTTCGCTCGTGGGGACTCATCAACATGGCGGCCGAACGGCGCCGTGTCGACGGCGCGATCGAACGCCTGCAGATCGATACGCGCGCGCATGGCGAGGTCCGGCGGCTGTCGGGCGGCAACCAGCAGAAGGTGACGATCGCGCGATGGGTCGCCGGCGGGGTGCGCACGATGCTGTGCTTCGACCCGACGCGCGGGATCGACATCGGCACGAAGCGCCAGATCTACGACCTGGTGCGGGAGCTTGCGGCGGCGGGTGCCGCGGTCCTGCTCTACACCTCCGAGCTCAAGGAGGTCCAGCTCGCCTGCGACCGTGCCGTCGTGATCTTCGGCGGTCGGGTCGTGGCCGAGATCCCGGTCGAGCGCGCCGACGAACCCACGTTGCTGCGCGCCGCCTACGACCTGCCGGAGGACGCGCAGATGCCCGAGGAGGTGGCCGCCGAGGTCATCGCCGAGGCACCAGCCGACCCGGTCGGGGCAGGCGGCGCGGGCGGGGCCCCGTGACCGCCGCGACCGGCGCCGTGCAGCCGGCGCCAAGCGCCCCGCGCGCGACCCTCGAGCGGACGCTGCGGCGGAATACGTGGACGGCCGGCCTGGTCGTGCTGGTGGTCGTGATGCTCGGGATCACCCGGATGCTCGCGCCGTCGTATGGCGCCGCGCAGATCGAGTCGCTCGCCATCTCGGCCATGCCGGTCGCGCTCGCGGCCGTGGCCCAGGCGATCGTCGTGATCTCCGGCGGCATCGACCTGTCGGTCGGCTCGATGATGGCGTTCACGAGCGTCACCGCGGCCGTGCTCATGCTGGGCCAGAGCGACACCTTCGCGATCGGGGTCGTGGTCGGCGTGCTGGTCATGGGGATCGTCCTCGGCCTCATCAACGGCGCGCTCGTGGTCCTGACCCGCGTCCCCGACATCGTCGTGACCCTGGCGATGTCGTTCGTCTGGGCCGGTGCCGCGCTGCTGGTCATCAACACGCCGGGCGGCGGGGCGGCCCCGTGGCTGACGGCCGCGATCGACGGCACGATCGTCAGCGAGTGGATCCCGCGCGCCCTCGTTCTGCTCATCGTCTTCGTCGCGATCGTCTGGATCCCGGTCGTGCGGTCGGGGCTCGGCATCGCGCTGTATGCCGTCGGCAGCGACCGTCTCGCGGCGTTTCGGAGCGGGGTCTCGGTCGGGCGGACGAAGGTGATCGCCTATGCCCTGACGGGGCTGTTCTCGGCGGCCGGCGGCCTGGTCCTCACGATGAGCACCGGCATCGGGTCGCCGGTGCCGGGCCCGTACACGCTGCAGAGCGTGGCGGCCATCGTCCTCGGTGGCGTCAGCCTGGCCGGAGGCCGGGGCGGGCTGGTGGGACCGATCCTGGCGGTCTTCATCCTGACCCTGGTCCGGACCGACCTGACGTTCCTCGGCGTCAATCCGAATCTTTCGACCGCCATCCAGGGCGCGATCCTCGTCGGTGTCGTGATGTTCGGCGCGGTGCTGACCTTCCGGCGGGCGCGCCGGTGACCAGCGGGACCGCCAGCGTGGGCCGCGCCGGGCCCGGCGTGGGGACGACCGTCGGCCGGCTGTTCCGGGACTGGCCGCTGATCCCGCTCGTGGGATTGCTGCTCATCCTGGTCGTCGTCCTCGAATTCGCCCGGCCCGGCATCGTCAACACGAACTGGGTCGGGGTCACGCTCCGCCAGGCCATCCCGCTCGCGCTCCTGGCCGCGTGCCAGACCCTGACGATGCTGACGGGCGGGATCGACCTCTCGGTCGGCATCGTGGCCTCGATGGCCGCCTATCTCGCGGCGACGCAGTCCACCGGGCAGGGTCCCGAGGTTGCGATGCTCATGGCCCTCGGCGCGGCCGCCCTCGTCGGCGCCGCGAACGGCATCGGCGTCGGGATCTTCCGCGTCCACCCCCTGATCATGACCCTGGGCGTGAGCCTCGTCGTGCTGGGGCTGATGAACGTCTACCAGCTCGCGATGGTCCGGGCGGGCGTCGTCCTGCCGCCCCTCATCGTGAACCTCGGCTCCGGGACCACGGGGATCCTGCCGACCAGCCTGCTGGTCTTCGTCCCGATCGCACTGCTCATCCTCCTGGGACTCCGCCGCAGCGGATTCGGGCGCCTCCTGTTCGCGGTCGGCGACAACCCCGTCGCTGCCCGCCTGTCGGGCGTCCGTGCGTGGCAGGTGCTGATCGCCCTGTACATCCTGTCGGCGGTGCTTGCGGGAATCGCCGGGTTCCTCGTCGCGGGGCTCACCAAGACCGCGAGCCTGACCCTCGTCGAGCAGTCGGTGCTGCCGTCCGTGGCGGCGGCCGTCATCGGCGGGACGTCGATCATGGGCGGGCGGGGCGGCTATTCCGGCACCATGATCGGCGCGCTGATCCTGACCGTCCTCACCACGTTGCTCACGGTGCTCCAAATGCCGGAAGGCGCACGGCAGGTCCTCTTCGGCGCGATCATCGTGGGAGTCGCTGCCGCCTACGCCAGGATCACCGGCGAGACCTGATGGCGGTGGGTCCCGGCGTCCACCTCGGCCTCGATCTTGGCGGGACCAACCTGAAATGGGCCCTGGTCGAGCACGCGTCCGGCGAATGGCGCGTCCTCGACCGAGGCCAGGAGCGAACGCGCGCGGTGGATGGTCCCGACGCCGTGGTCGGCCAGATGTCGGCCATCGCCCGGTCGGCCGTCGAAGCCCGACCCGCGATCTCCACGGTCGGCGTCGGCGTGCCCGGACTGTACGACCCGGCGGCGGGGTCGACCCGGTTCCTCGTGAACGTGCCCGGCGATTGGGACGGTCGTCCCATCGCGGCGCCGATCCACGCCGAGGTCGGCTTGCCTGTCGCGCTCATCAACGACGCCCGGGCGTTCGGCCTCGCGGAGCTGCGCCTCGGCGCCGCCCGTGGGGCCGACTCGATGATCGGGCTGACGCTGGGCACTGGCGTCGGCGGCGTCATCGCCATCGACGGGCGCGTCGTGCTCGGGCACGACGGCACGGCGGGCGAGCTCGGGCACCAGACGATCGACCCCGACGGGCCCATGTGCAACTGCGGCAATCGCGGCTGTGTCGAGGCGTTCGCCCGGGCGGACCGGATCGCCGAGGCGTGCGGGACGGCCAGCGTCGAGGAGGCAGTCGCGGCGGCACGAGCCGGCGACCCACGGGCCCTCGACGGGCTGACGCGGGTCGGGACCGCATTGGGCATCGGGATCGCCAACATGATCACGGTCCTGTCGCCGGATTGCGTCGTCCTCGGCGGCGGCGTGGCCGCGGCCGGCGACGCGTTGTTCGACCCGATCCGGACCGAGCTCCGGCGGCGTGTCCACACGACGTCGCTCGAGCGGGTCGAGCTCGTCACCGCCGAGCTCGGCACGTTCGCGGGGGCGATCGGGGCCGCCATCCACGGCATGGAAGCCGTCGCGGATACCGCTGGCACGGCCGGGGCGGTTGCCGGGAGGGGCGCCCCGAGCGCGGCGGGATCCGTCGGCGCGTCGAGCGCGACCGCGTCATGACTCGCCCGGCTGGCATCCCCCATCACCGTCGCATCGAACAGGCCCTGCGCGAACGGATCGCCGATCTCCAGCCGGGCGATCGACTGCCCTCGGATGCCGAGCTTCGGGCGGAGTTCGGCGTGAGTCGGATGACGGCCCGCAACGCGATGCAGCGACTCGCGGACGAGGGCCTGATCGCGCGGCACCCGGGTCGTGGCAGCTTCGTCGCCCGACCGCCGGCCCACCGCCGCGCGGACCGGCTTATGACATTCAGCCAGGAGATGGTTCGCCGGGGGATGACACCCGCCTCGGTGGTGATCGCGCGCGAGGTGCAGCCCGCCACCCCCGCCGAGGCCGCGACCCTCGGGCTCGATGAAGGTGAGCCGGTCGTCCACCTTCGACGCTTGCGTTGCGCCGACGACCGCCCGATGGCGGTCGAGTCGACCGTCCTCATCTGGGCGTGTGCCAAGGTCGTGCTGAGCGCCGACCTCGAACACGGCTCGCTGCACGAGGCACTATCGCGTGGCGGCTTCTCGCTCCGCCGCGGCACCGGCACGATCCGCTCCGAACCGGCCACCGCGGAGGATGCGCGACTCCTCGACCTCGAACCCGGCCAGCCGCTGCTCGTGGAACGGCGGGTCATCGCCGACGACCACGGCCGCGCGATCGAGGCGACCGAATCGCGGTACCCGGGCGACCGCTACGCGCTCGATGTCACGTTCGACGTGGCGACGCCGGACCTCCCGCCCGGAGCCGGCGGATGACCACGCGGATCGAGGTCGTTGGCAGGCTCGTCCTCGACGAGCGGGTGGCCGCCGGTCGGATCGTCGTTGAGGACGACCGGATCGCGGCGATCGATGCCGAACCGGCCGACGGCCCGTTCGGGCGGGCGAGTGCGCACTCCGGCACCGTCGGGGGCGACGGCCCGTTCATCGCACCCGGCTTCGTCGACGTCCACGTCCACGGTTGGGGCGGCCATGACGCCATGGGCGAGCCGAGCGCACTCGATGGCATGGCCCGCGCACTGGCCCGACACGGCGTCACCGCCTTCCTCCCCACCGGCGTAACGGCGCCGCTCGACGAGCTGGCCCGATTCGCCGACCGCGTTCGCGGCTGGACCCGCGAGGCCCCCGACGATGGCGCCACTCCCCTCGGATTCAACCTCGAGGGTCCGTTCCTCGCGGCGGCGCGAAAAGGCGCGCACGACCCCACGCACCTGCGCGCACCGGCGGACGTGGATGCGACATCCATCGAGCCGCTCCTCGAAGGGCTGCGACTGATCACGATCGCGCCGGAGCTGCCCGGGGCCATCGAGCTGGTGGCCGCGATGCACGCGCGCGGGGTCCGGGTATCGCTCGGCCACTCGGCGGCGACCTTCGCCCAGGCCCAGGCGGGCTACGCGGCCGGCGCGACGAGCACGACCCACCTGTTCAATGCGATGACCGGTGTCGAGCATCGTTCGCCTGGTCTGGCGGTGGCGGCCCTGACCAACGACGACGCCTTCGCCGAGTTGATCGCCGACGGCGTGCACGTCGACCGCGCCGTGTGGCCGCTGATCACGCGCGCCAAGCCCGTGGACCGTCTACTCCTCGTCAGCGATGCGATCTCGTTGGCCGGGGTCGGGGACGGCCGGGCGCGGATCGGTGGGCTCGAGGTCGAGGTGGTCGGCGACCGTGTCACCGTCGCCGGCACGACCACCCTGGCGGGCTCCGTGATCGCCCTCGACACGGCGGTCCGGAACCTGGTCGAGGCGGGGACCGGGCTACCCGGGGCGGTCGCGGCGGCGTCCCGGAACCCCTGCGCCCTGCTCGGGGTCACCGACCGCGGCCGGATCGCGGTCGGTCAGGTGGCCGACCTCGTCGAACTCGACGATGACCTTCACGTCGGGCGCGTCATGCGCGCCGGCCGATGGCTGGACGCGATCGGCTGACGACCGACCGAGTCACTCGCCCGGCTTGACCGCGGTCGCCGCGACTTCCTGCTTCTCACCGGTGTCGCGGGATGCGAGCGCCTCGCGCGCCTTCTCCCAGTCGGAGCGGAACTGGGTGATGCCACTGTCCGTGAGCGGGTGATGGACCATCTGCTTGAGGACCTTGAACGGCAGGGTCGCCACATGGGCGCCGGCGAGGGCCGCCTGGGTCATGTGCAGCGGATTCCGGATCGAGGCCGCGAGGACCTCCGTGTCCAGCTCATGGATCGCGACGATCTCGGAAAGCTCGCGGATGACGGTCATGCCGTCCTGGTTGATGTCATCGAGTCGCCCGACGAACGGCGAGAGGAGGCTCGCGCCGGCCTTCGCCGCCAGGAGCCCCTGGTTGGCCGTGAAGATCAGCGTGCAGTTCGTCTTGATCCCTTCGTCGGCGAACCGGCTCATCGCCTCGAGGCCTTCCTCGCTCATCGGGACCTTCACCACGATGTTCGGCGCGAGCTTCGCGAACGCTCGCCCTTCGCTGAGCATGCCGTCGACATCCTCGGCGACGACCTCGGCCGACACGGGCCCGCTCGTGATCGAGCAGATCTCCTTGAGTACGTCCTCGTAGCTCATGCCGCTGGTCTTGGCGAAGAGCGTCGGGTTCGTGGTGACCCCGTCGAGCACGCCCCATCGGGCGACGGTGCGGATCTCTTCGATGTCGGCGGTGTCGAGGAAGATCTTCATGGGGCAGGCTCCGATCAGCGGGCGGTGAGAGCCGTGATTCTACGCCTGACAGTGTCGACGCCCCGCGGCAGGGACCGCCCGCGAGACGACACGGACATGTAAACGCGATCGGTGACCCGTGTCGCGCTGGACCGGGTCAGGCCGGGGTCGCGGCCTCGGTCTCGATGGATCGCGCGGGCATCGCCGGGGTCGCCTGCTCACGTGCCTGGAACTCCGGCTCGCGACCCGCCGCGACCGCGATCGACGCCGCCACGAACCCATCGAACAGCGGATGCGGTCGCTCCGGTCGGCTCTTGAACTCGGGGTGGAACTGGCTCGCCACGAACCACGGGTGGTCCTCGAGCTCGACGATCTCGACGAGCCGGCCGTCCGGTGATTGGCCCGACAGCAGCATCCCGGCGCCCTCGAGCGTCGCCCGGTAGCGGTTGTTCACCTCGAACCGGTGGCGATGCCGCTCGTAGATGACCTCCTGGCCGTAGACGGCCGCGGCCTTCGAGCCAGGGGTCAGGCGGGCGGGGTACAGGCCCAGCCGCATCGTCCCGCCCTTGTCCTCCATGTCGCGCTGGTCGGCCATGAAGTCGATGACCGGATGCTCGGTGAACATATCGAACTCGGTGGAATTGGCGTCGCCACCCCCGACCACCTCGCGAGCGAACTCGATCACCGCGCACTGCAGCCCCAGGCAGAGCCCGAGGTATGGCACGCGCCGATCGCGCGCGTAGTGGGCGGCAAGCACCTTGCCCTCGATGCCGCGGTGGCCGAAGCCGCCGGGGACCAGCACGCCCGCGGCGCCGTCGAGGGCCGCCGCGACGTTGTCCGCGGTGAGCTTTTCCGAGTCGACCCAGCGGACCTTGGCGTCCACCTCGTGCGCCCACGCCGCGTGGCGCAGCGCCTCGGTGACCGACAGGTACGCGTCGGGCAGCTCGATGTACTTGCCGACGAGCGCGATCTCGAGGACCGGCTTGGGTGCCTTGATCCGGGCGACGAGCGCCCGCCAGGAGTCGAGGTCGGGCTCGACGTCGGCGTCCTCGAGACCCAGGTCGCGGACGATCAGCCGGCCGAGGCCGGCCTCCTCGAACATCAGCGGCACTTCGTAGATCGTTTCGGCAGTCTCGGCCGGGATGACGGCTTCCGTCGCGACGTCGGTGAACAGCGCGATCTTGTCGCGGATCTCGTCGCTGACCGGGTGATCCGAGCGAAGCACGATGACGTCGGGCTGGATGCCGATGCCGCGCAGCTCCTTGACCGAATGCTGCGTGGGCTTCGTCTTGAGCTCGCCGGTCGCGGCCAGCGCCGGGAGCAGCGTGACGTGGACGTACAGGACGTTCGCGCGCCCGACGTCCTTTCGCATCTGCCGGATGGCTTCGAGGAAAGGCAGCGATTCGATGTCGCCGACGGTCCCACCGACCTCGACGATGACGACGTCCGGGTCGCCGTCACGAGCGACGCGCGCGATGCGCTCCTTGATCTCGTTCGTGATGTGCGGGATGACCTGGACCGTGCCGCCGAGGTAGTCGCCGCGGCGCTCCTTGGCGATGACCGCCTGGTAGATGCGTCCGGTCGTGACGTTGCTCAGCTGGGACAGGTTGGCGTCGATGAAGCGCTCATAGTGACCGAGGTCGAGGTCGGTCTCGGCGCCGTCGTCGGTGACGAACACCTCGCCGTGCTGGTAGGGCGACATCGTCCCGGGGTCGACGTTGATGTACGGGTCGAGCTTCAGGATCGAGACGCGCAGGCCGCGGGCCTTGAGGATGCGACCGACGCTGGCGGCGGTGATGCCTTTGCCCAGAGAGGAGGTCACGCCTCCGGTCACAAAGACATACTTCGCCATGGATCGGTCCTCCGGGGGGTTTTTCGAATGTTACCGGAGGACGTCCTAACCGTCGAATCTCACCCGCGAGAGCGGCATCGGACCGTCACTGGAACCACTCGGTCGAGGCGGAGGCGTCCAGGTCGCCCCCGAACACGTCCAGGTTGCCGAGCACAAGCACCCGCTCATCGACGGACACGGCGGTCGGCGCGAGTCTTGGCCGAGCGAGGCTGCCCGTCATCCGGAAGGTGCCCGTCGCCGGGTCGAAGATCTCCGCATCCGATGCAGCGGCGGGCTGCCCGGACGGCGGGAGCTCATGAGCTCCCCCGGCGACGAGCACCGTCCCGTCCGGCAAGATCGAGGCGGCATGCAGGTAACGCGGCGCGGCCATCGGCCCGACGGCCGAGAAGGTCCCCGACGCCGGGTCGTAGACCTCGGCTGTCGCGGTGCGATCAACCATCGCCGGCGGATCGGCGGAAATCAGCCCGCCGGCGACCAGGACGCGACCATCGGGCAACAGCGTCGCCGTGAAGAATCCCCAGCGCGCCACGGTCGTCGGACCCGTGGGCGTAAACGTCCCCGCGACCGGGTCGTAGAGCTCGGCCGACGTTCCGACCTCCGGGCCGCCACCGACGACGAGGACACGCCCATCGGGCAACAGGGTCGCGCTCACGCCGGAGCCCCGCGGCCGGTCCATCGAGCCCGTCCGCGAGAAGGTCCCGGTCTTCGGGTCGAACAGCTCCGCGGTGGCCGGCGAAGCCCCGAAATCGCCGCCGCCGACGAGGACGCGACCGTCGGCCAGCGTCACGAGGAATGGCAACGCCCGCGCCCGGCGCGGCGCGCCGACCTCATCGAACCGGTCGGCGACCGGGTCGTAGATCGCCGCGGCCGGGGTGTTGAGGCCCTGCCTTTCGCCGTTGAAGAGCAGGACGCGACCGTCCCGCAGGAGCGCCATCGACTGGACGGCGAGCGACGCTGGCGGCGGCGCCGCTCGGGTGAACGTCCCCGTCTGCGTATCGAGCAGCGCCAGGTGTGGCCGGCACGGTGCGCTGCACCACAGGGTCGTCGTCCCGGGGATGACCGACTCCTCCGAGTCGACCCCGACCAGCACGTGCCCGTCGGGAAGGGCGATGGCGCTGCGGATCTGCGTGCCGGCAAGGCTCGGGCCGTCGACGAACACGCCCTGGATCGGCGCCGGCCGCCCGCCGACGATGGCCGCCCCGGCCACGGCCGCGAGCAGGAGGGCCGCCGCAAGACCGATGAGGAGCGCCGGGCGCCGGGACCCGGCCCCCGTCGACGTCCGGACGACCGGCGTGGTGGCCGCCCACATCGTCGAACGGGCGATCTCGTGCGCCGACACCGGGCGCACGGCCGTCGCCGCGTACGCGCGAAGGCGACGCTCCAGGGTCGTTTCGAAGTCGGGGCGGTCAGTCATCGCGGAGCTCCGTTCGAAGGCGCCCGAGCAGGCGGGCGAGTCGGGCGCGGGTGCCGGACGCGGAGCGACCCGTGGCTCGGCCCAGTTCCGAGGCGTCGAACCCGGCCACGTAGCGCAGGGCGAGCAGGAGGCGGTCATCGGGATGGAGTCGCGCCAGCGCGTTGATCAGGTCGATGTCGGTGGCCCGCGCGGCGGGATCGCCCGCGGGGACGGCGGCGTCGGCCATCGCCAGCTCCATGACACCGCGACGCCGTCGGCGGCGGACGGCCTGGCGCGCCTCGTTCGCGGCGATCGACACCAGCCAGGGACGGAGCCGATCGGGCTCGCGGAGGTCACTGAGCTTGCACCAGGCGATGAGCCAGGCGGCCGAAACGGCCTCGTCGGCCAGGTCCGCGTCCCCACACACGACGAAACTCACGCGCAGCATGTCGTGGTGGTGGGCGGCCACGATCCGGGTGAACGCCGCCTCGTCCCCGGCTGCGGCCTGATCCACGAGGGCCGCAGGTGCGTCTTCCATCGGACTCGACAGGACCGTCATACCCACTAGATGCTCGCCACCGGGTCAAGTGATTCCTTGCGACCATCCGGAGCGGGCATCGTCCGTCCATCCACGCCGCACGAGGGTCCGATCCATGGAGTTCGCACGCCACGGCAGGGTCAGCGCGGCGGCGGCCACGACCCCGGGGGCGGATCGACCAGGCCCTCGCCCCAGGCCTCCGGGCCGCAGAAGAAGCCGTTCGGTGGCGGCGCGCCGGCCGGGACCGGCGTCAGCGTCGCCGGATCTGCCCGCCACGACGCGAGCAGGTCGGTCAGCCACGCCTCGATCTCGCTGAACGCCGTCCAGCGGTGGAACGGCCAGCCCGCCTCGAGGCAGATCCGCTCGAGCGACCGCTTCGCGAAGACGATGTCGCTGTATCCGGCGGCATATCGATCGCTCTCGCCGTCGCCGATGAACATCACCCGTCGCCTGGCGGCGCGATAGGCCAAGACCCGCTCGCGCTTGCACGTCCCGCACACGAAGCACGCCGGGTGCCCGTTCGGGAACTCGATCGTCGGGCGCCGCCCTTCGAACGTGGTCCGCGCGGTCACGACGGGAAGCTCCGGAACGCCGAGCGCGGCCAGCGCGGGTTCGATGAAGAAGCCGAAGCCATCCGAGACGATCTCGATCGGGATGCCGGCGGCCTGGACACGGCGCACGAACGGCACGAACGCCGGGTCATGGGGCTGCCGCGCGGCGGTTGCCAGCAGCGCGGCCGGGTCGGCATCGACCAGCGACATCTCCCACGCCATCAGTCGCCGCGAGCCCATGCCACCGGCGTCGTACAGCGCCGAGGCCTCCTCCCAAACGCCGGGCACGTGCTCGACCATGACCATGTCGGTCACGTCGGTGAGGGAGATCGTGCCGTCGTAATCGATGAGGATGGCCAGCGGCGGATCGCCGGCTTCGGGCGGTCGCGGAACAGGGGGCCCGGGCTCCGGCGGGATGGTTCGTTCCGGCTCGCTCGTCATGCGTGGCGCGGCACATGCCGGCGCGAGGCAAAGCGGGTCAACCCGACCCCCGCGACGATGATCGCCCCGCCGAGCACCTGGACCGGTCGGATCGGTTCGGCGAGCACGAGGAACGCCAGCACGACGGCCATCGCCGGCACCAGCCCCTGGATCGTCGTGACCCTCGTGGGACCCAATTGGCGTACGCCGTGGAAGACCACGACGTTGGCCAGCGCCGCTGCCAGCAGCCCTGAATACACGACCGCGAACGCGATGCTGGGCCAGCGAGCGGCCTGCTCCGGCCCGAGCGCCCCGGGCGCGAGTAGCTGGGCGATCCCGACCGGGGCCAGCACGATCGTGCCCCCGATGGTCGCCCACGTGGTCAGCACGAGGGCGGAGTGGCGACGAAGCACGAGGGCCCCGAACGCCGTGTAGGTGGCCCAACAGAGCATCGCCGCGATGGTCAGGGCGAACCCGAGTGGCGAGCCAGACAGCTCGATGCCGACGCCGGCGGCGATGACCAGCACCACGCCGACGAAGGAGAGCACCACGCCGACGGCCTTCGCGGGATCCAGCGTGTCGGTGCCGATCAGGACCGCGATGACCGCGGTGGCCACCGGCGTCGCGGCGATGAGCAGGGCCGAGTCGCCCGCCGGGATCGTCAGGAGGCCCACCGTCCAGAGGATCTGGTACAGCCCGAAGCCCAGTCCCCCGAGGAACAGGATCTGTATGGCACCCGGTCTCGGCAGTCGGATCGCGCCCTCCGACCAGCGCAGGATCGCGAGCAATGCGACCGACGCGAGCGTGTAGCGCACGAACGTGAAGCCGACCGGCGGCACGATCTCGATGATGTCCTTGACGACGATGAAATTCGCTGCCCACAGGACCATCACGCTGACGACAGCGATCTCCGTGACACGGCGATCCGCGGACAGTCGAACGCCCGCCGGTCGATCGGCGGGCGTCGGTGTCGCGGGGCGGGACGCGTCGCCCGCCGCAGCGGGCTCGGTGTCGCTCAGGCGCCGTCGCGGTCGAGCTCGAGGAGCTCCTCGTCCGCCTCCTCGGTCAGCTTCAGCCAGACGAACAGGCCCGCGAGCACGGCGAGCGGGATGACGATCAGTGCGGCGAGCGTGATGCCGAGGGCGACGGCGACGGTCTTGAGAGCCTTCATGGCGGACCTCCTGTGGCGCTGTGGGTGGACGTTGGTGGCGTTGGACGATGCGCTGGCGGCTGGTCGGTGGGGCTGGTGGTGGGCGCCAACTCAGGCGCTGGTCGTGCTGCCCGATCCGGGTGTCGTGACCGGATAGCGAAGGTTGGGACCGCGGGCGACCATCTGCTCGATGTCCTCCCGTGTGAACTCGGCGAGTTCATGGCGGGCGCCGGCCTGGCCACCCAGGAGCAGGCGCAGGACGAACGCGCCGTCCTGCTCGAAGAAGAACACGTCGCGCGGCTTCTGCTCGTCGACGTAGCGGCCGAGCACGCGAAACGCGGTCTCGTAGTAACCGGCCTCGTGGGCGGGGGGTGGGGGGCCGGACGCGCCGAGCCCACGCCGGGAAGCCGCCTCCTCCATGAACCGCGCGATGTCATCGTCGAGGAACGTCAGGGTTTCCTTGGTCTGGGTGCCGATCGACTCCGACCAGGTCCCTCCGGCCGTACCGGATACCACAAGGCCCTGCACGATGAACCCATCGGGGGCTTCGACGAGCAGGACGTCCTTCATCCCGCGCTGATCGAGGAACGCGCCGATCGACCGGAAGACTTCCTCGAAATCCTGACGCGGGCTGCCCTCGTAGATCCGCATGCGCAGCCGTCCTCCTCAGGAGATCCCATGGGTCTGGTCCAGCAGCGGAGCGTTCCGCGACGCGGCGCTCGGACAGGCGGACGACCCCCGTCGCGGGAGTGTAACGAGCGGCCCGGTTACCAGCAAGAAGTGGGGGTTCACCCAGCGGGGACCAAACCTCAGCTCCCTGTGAGGTCCGCTGCCAGCTCCCCGGCGACCCGGGCGTCATTGACGATCAGCGCGCTATTGGCCCGGATGGACGCGCCGCCCGTCAGCTCCGCGATGCGGGCGAGCAGCCACGGCGTCAGGGCCGGTCCACGCACGCCGGCGGCCACGGCGTCGACGACCGCGCGCTCGACTGCGTCCCGGGCGACGTCGTCGGGGAGTGCCCCCTCTCGCGGCACCGGCACGCACACGAGTACGGCGCCCCCGAGCCCGAGAGCGAGGTGGAGAGACGCGACCGCGGCCGCACCCCGGACATCCGCCACGACATGTGGTGCGGCGATCCCGGAGGAACGGGCGAAGAACCCCGGGAGCTCGGCCCCGCCGACGGAAAGGACCGGCACGCCCCGGGTCTCGAGGTACTCCAGCGTGGCCGCGACGTCGAGGATGGCCTTCGGCCCGGCACAGACGACCGCCATCGGCGTCCGACCGAGCTCCTCGAGGTCGGACGAGATGTCCAACGTCCCGCCGGCGCCGCCCAGCGCGCCACGGTGCACCCCGCCGATCCCACCGGTCGCGAAGACGCCGATCCCGGCGGCATGGGCCGCGATCATCGTCGCCGAGACCGTGGTCGCGGCCCAGCCCCGGTCGGCCAACGCCATCGCCAGGCTCGGACGGGCAGCCTTGTACACGGACCCCGCCGGGGCCGTGGCCAGCGCCTCGAGCGCCGCCGTATCCAGCCCGACGAGGATGCGCCCGTCGCGGATGGCGACTGTCGCCGGTACGGCGCCATCCGTCTCGCGGACCGCAGCTTCCGATGCGAGCGCGACCTCGACGTTCTGCGGGAACGGAAGCCCGTGGCTGATCAACGTCGACTCGAGGGCCACGACCGGGCGACCGTCCTCCAGCGCCGACGCGACCTCAGGGGCGATGACGATCCGGTCAGTCACGGCACGCGCGATGGGCATGTCACAAGCCTACCGGCGCGGCTACCCTGCGGACATGCCGCCGCGCCGACCCATGACGCCCGAGGACATCCGCCGCGTGGTCGTGGTGGAAGAGCTCGACCTGTCCGCCGATGGCCGTGTGGCAGTCGTCGTCCGACGCACCATCAACGGCGATCGCTACCACGGACACCTGTTCGCGATCGAGCTGGGGGGTCGTGCCATCCCGGCGCCTCGCCAGCTCACCCGTGGCACGGTCCGCGACACGTGGCCGCGTGTCAGCCCGGACGGGCACACGGTGGCGTTCGTCCGCTCGAATCCCGCAGACGACGACGCGCCCGCTGCACTCGCGTCGCTCGACCTGCGCGCGCCCGGCAAGACCCGCTTCGCGCGAACCGGGGACCACGGCGGCGTCACCGAAGTGGCCTGGTCGCCGGACGGCCGGCGCATCGCCTTTACGGCGTCGGTCGACCCGCCGCGGTTCATCGTCGGACGTGCCCCGCCACTCCGCCCACGACGTCGAGCGGGCGCCAAGCCCCCCGCCGAGACGCCGTCGCCACGGGCGCGGCGGATCACGCGGACCGACTGGCGCTGGGACGGGGAGGGCCACATCGATCGGTGGTCGCATCTCTTCATCGTCGATCGTCGCGGTGGCAAGCCACGCCAGGTCACCAGGGGCGATTGGGGTGTCTCGGACATCGCCTGGCATCCGGACGGCCGGACGATCGCCTTCACGGCCGACCGCGGCCCGGAAGCCGACCTCCATCCGCGCCCGACCATCTGGGCCGTCGACGTGGACGCCCGCAAAGGGGCGGGCGGCGAGCCGCGGGAGGTCCTCGCACCGGGTGGTTGGGCGAGCCATCCGGCGTGGTCGCCAGATGGTCGCTGGCTGGCCGCGGTCGGGGTTCTCGAACCGCAGCCCCTCGACGATCTCAGCCCGCAGGTCCTGTTGGGTCCGGCAGACGGCTCGCGCCCGCCGCACGCGCTCGACCCGCACCTGGACCGGGTGGTCGGCAACTGGACCGACACGGACCTCAATGGCTGGATGGTCGACGGCCGCCACGGTCCGACCTGGATCGACGATCGGCGGCTCGTGGCCACCGTCTCCGACCGTGGGCGATCGCATCCGCACGTCTACTCGATCGAGCCCGTGACCGGCCGACTCCTCGAGCGGACGCTTGCGGCGACCGGTGACCTGACGACCCACACGACGGCGATAGCGCAGGCCGATCCGGCCGCCGATCCCGAGGGCCCGCCGGTCATCGCATTCCTCGCTACCGACGGCGTCCGGGCGATGGACCTGTATACGACCGACGGGCCGGACCCTGCCCATCCCCGCCGACGCTCGACCTTCGGGTCGGCGTGGCAGGACCGCCATCCGATGCCGGAGATGCGCCGCCTGGATGTCCCGGGCCCTGGCGGCGTGATCGAGGCATGGATCGCGTCCCCGCCACGGGCCGGGGACAAGGCGCTCCCCACCGTCGTGGACGTCCATGGCGGCCCACTCGGCGCGTGGGCACCCGCCCCACACATCGAGGTCTTCCTCCTCGTAGCCGGCGGCTATCGCGTGGTCCTGCCGAACATCCGCGGCTCCGCGACGTACGGCCGTGGCTGGATCACGCCGCAGCTCGGTGACTGGGGCGGAGTCGATGCCGCCGACGTCCACGCGGCGGTCGACCACGTGGTCGGGCTGGGGCTCGCCGATGCCGACCGGCTCGGTGTCATGGGCCTGAGCTACGGCGGCTTCATGGTGAACTGGCTCGTCGGGACGACGGACCGGTTCAAGGCCGCCATCTCGGAGAACGGCGTCACCAACCAGGTGTCGGACTGGGCGAACTCGGACGGAGGCCCCGAGTTTGACCGGGCGTCCCTCGTCGGTGACCCGTTCAGCCCGAGCGGGATCGACAAGCTCTGGCGTCAGTCGCCACTGCGCAACGTCGCGTCCGTGCACACACCGTTGCTGATGCTCCAGGCGGAGTCCGATCTGCGCTGCCCACCACAGGACAACGAGCAACTGTTCATCGCGCTGCGCCACCTGGGCCGCGAGGTCGAGTACGTCCTGTATCCCGAGGAGTCGCACACCTACGCCTCGGCCGGACGCCCGGATCGACGGATCGACCGCATGACCCGGATGCTCGACTGGTTCGATCGCCATCTGCGCTGACGCGACGCGGGCCCGTTGAGCCGTGCCGGCCGGCGGTCCCGACGGTGGATGGGACGTTCGCCGGGGGTCGATGGCCCCAAGTCGCCGGTGTCGAGCGGCGGACGCACCCGGCATGCTCTCGGCATGTTCCCTTTGCCTCGACTGACCTCTTCCCGTGCCGCCGCCGGGACGCTCGCGCTGACGGTTCTCCTGATCGCGCCCTCGGCGGCGTTCGCGGCGGAGGAATTCCCGCGCGGTTTCGAGGGCTACCACACGTACGCCGAGGTCGGCGCGGTCGCAAAGGCCGTCGCCGCCGCTCACCCCGACATCGCCAGGCGGTTCAGCCTCGGCAAGAGCCATCAGGGCCGCGAGATCTGGGCGATGAAGATCTCCGACAACGTCGCGACCGACGAGAACGAGCCCGAGGTCCTGTACGAGGGCGGTCACCACGCCGACGAGCACATGGGCGTCGAGATGGCGCTGAAGATCATGCACTGGCTGGTGGACGGGTACGGCACCGAGTCCCGGATCACCCGGATCGTCGACAGCCGCGAGATCTGGATCATCTTCCTGGTCAATCCGGACGGCGCGGAGCACGACATCGCCGGCGGCAAGTTCCACTACTGGCGCAAGAACCGCCAGCCGACACCCGGGACGACGGCGATCGGCACCGACCTCAACCGGAACTACGGCTACCGCTGGGGCGGCGGCGGTCGAACGAGCTCGAACCCGAAGGCCATCACCTACCGAGGCACGAAGGCGTTCTCGACACCCGAAGCTCGGGCAGTGCGCGACTTCCTGGCCAGTCGCGTCGTCGGCGGGCGCCAGCAGATCCGGGTCGCCGTGTCGTTCCACGAGGCCGGCCGCCTGGTCATGTGGCCGTACGGCTACACCCTGACCGACGTCCCGAGCGACATGACCACCGCCGACCACGGCGCGCTCGTAGTCATCGGGAAGAAGATGGCCGGCACCAATGGCTACCGGCCACAGCAGGCGAGCAGCCTGTACATCACCTCGGGCACGACGCGCGACTACCTGTACGGGATGTACCGGACCTTCTCGTACACCTTCGAGCTGTCCGTCACCGACTATCCCGACGACTCGAAGATCGCCAGCGAGACCGGTCGGAACCGGTCCGCCGTCCTGTACCTCGCCGACCGAGCCTCGTGTCCGCTGGCCGTGCTCGGGGAGAAGGTCCGCATCGCGCGCTGCGGCGCGTTCGATGATGACCTCGAGGTGGCCCGTGGCTGGACGTCGAACCCGGATGGCACGGACAGCGCGACGACCGGGCGATTCGCCCGGGCAAACCCGGAGTCCACGTCGTCGAGCGGAGCGAAGCAGCTGGGGTCGGTCCCGTCCGGGTCACGGGCGTGGGTCACCGGCGCGGCGGCCGGCTCGTCGCCGAACGCCAACGACCTCGACGGCCGGACATCCGTCCGCAGCGCGCCGATCACTCTGTCGCCGGCGACCGGCCAGCGGCTGTTCTTCCGGTACGTATTCGCCCACGCCGCGAACTCGTCGCCCGGCGACCGGCTCGTGGCCAGTATCGAGGACGCGGGTGGCAGGACCGCGGTCATCACGCTGACCGGCTCGGCCGTCGATGTCGATGGGGCGTGGCGGTCGATCTCGGCCCCACTCGACGCCTGGGCGGGCAAGACGGTGCGGATCCATCTCGAAGCGGTCGATGGCGCATCGAACAGCCTGGTCGAGGTCGAGATCGACGACGTGCGGGTGACGCGGGGGTCGTAACCCGAGGTCGTGCTCGGCGGGTCCTGACGTCGACGCTACGCGAGCGGCAGCTCCGGCCTTGGGGTCGATAGCTGCCGTGCCGCCGCTCGATGGCCCGCGACGGCGGCGCGTTGCAACGCCGCCGGCAACGATCGACCCGCGGCGCGGGCCGCGAACCAGCCGACCAGGAAGCCCGCATCGAACGCGTCGCCGGCGCCGGTGGTGTCCGGGACGACCCGATGATCCGTGGCCACTTCGAAGCGCAGTCGGGACTCGCCGTCATGCGCCAGCAGGGTGGCCCCCTGCGGACCGCGTTTCACGACCGCGGCCGGTGCGAGGTCCAGCAGGCCATCGACCACGTAGCGCTCGAGCAGCGCCTGGGCTTCCGCGGCGGTCGCGAAGATCAGGTCCGGCGCGATCTCCTCGATGAGGGCCACCGCGGCCGGTCGCCCGCGCGCCAGCAGCGGCCCGATGGACGCGAGATCGATGCTGACGAACGCGCCCGCATCGCGCGCCAAGGCGACCGCGCGATGGCCCGCGAGGCTGATCGGCTCACCCAGCAGCGAGTACATCGGGAGGTGGAGGCCGTCCGCGCTGGCGAACCAGTCGGGTCGCAGGTCGCCTGGCTGCAGCTCGAGGGCCGCACCCCGGTCGGCCACGAAGGATCGCTCTCCGTCGGGCGACACGATGACGCCGATCCGACCCGTCCGAGCCCCGGCCACGCGGATGGCACGGACCTGCGCACCATCGCCGCGCACAGCATCCACGAGGGCACGGCCCACGGCGTCGCGCCCGACGGCCGCGATCAGGGTCGACTTCGCGCCCAGTCGGGCGAGCCACCGGGCGGTGTTCGCGGCCGACCCGCCCTGGACCAGGGAGACGCGGCCCGGCACGTCCGTGGCGCGTTCCAGCGCGCGCGCCGGTGCCATCACGACGTCGAGGAGCAGGTCGCCGAGGACGACGACGCGCGCGGGCGTATTCGTGGCGCGCCGGGGCGGGCGCCCGGGTCGGCGGGGTCGGGGCGCACGCAGGTTCGGCATCGAGCCACGAGCATAGGCCCAGGCGACGTCGCCTGCGTAGCGGCCGGCGCTGACCGACCTACAATGGCGCTCCACCTGCCCGCCAGAGCCGGAGCCCTGCCCGATGACCGCTGCCGTGACGCCCGACCTCGACCGCCTCGCCATCGACACGATCCGGACCCTGTCGATCGATGCCGTCCAGGGGGCGAACTCCGGGCATCCCGGCGCACCGATGGGTGCCGCGCCGATGGCGTACGCGCTGTGGACCAGGTTCCTGCGGCACGCCCCGACGGACCCAAGCTGGCCCGACCGCGACCGCTTCGTGTTGAGTGCCGGCCACGCCAGCATGCTGCTCTACTCGCTGCTGCACCTGACGGGCTACGACCTGTCGCTCGACGACCTGAAGGCGTTTCGCCAATGGGGATCGCGCACGCCCGGGCATCCGGAGTCCGGCCTGACACCAGGCGTGGAGGCGACGACCGGCCCGCTCGGGCAGGGGCTCGCGAATGCCGTCGGGATGGCGATCGCCGAGCGTCGGCTGGCGGCCGAGTTCAATCGAGAGGAACACGTCATCGTCGATCACTGGACCTACGCCATCGCCTCCGACGGCGACCTCCAGGAGGGCATCGCGTCGGAGGCCTCGAGCCTCGCGGGCCACCTGCGTCTCGCCAAGCTCGTCGTGCTCTACGACGACAACGGGATCCAGCTCGACGGGCCCACGTCGATGGCCTGGTCGGAGGACGTGCCCAAGCGATTCGACGCCTACGGCTGGCATACCCAGCGCGTCGAGGACGGCACCGACATCGCCGCGATCGAGGCCGCCATCGAGACCGCCCGAGCCGACGACCGGCCCAGCCTGATCGCCGTCCGAACGCACATCGGCTACGGCAGCCCGAACAAGCAGGACTCGCAGAAGGCGCATGGTTCGCCACTCGGCCCCGATGAGGTCCGCCTGACGAAGGAGGCCTACGGCTGGGACCCGGACAAGACGTTCTTCGTCCCGGAGGATGCGCTGCGCGTGTTCCGCACGGCCGTCGACGCCGGCAAGGAGCTCGTCGGGGACTGGGAGCGCCGGCTGGACGCGTACGAGGCCGCGCACCCTCGACTGGCGGCCACATTCCGACGCCGTCTCGCCGGCGAACTCGCCGACGGCTGGGACGCCGACCTCAAGACCTACGACGCGGGAACCGAGATCGCCACGCGCAACGCCTCGCAGGACGCGATCCAGGCGCTCGCCGGACCCGTGCCCGAGCTGTTCGGGGGGGCGGCCGACCTGTCCGAATCGAACCTGACCGACGTCAAGGGCGAGCCCAACTTCAGCGCCGATGAACCCGGCCCCAACCTGCGCTTCGGGGTCCGCGAGCACGGCATGGGGGGCATCACCAACGGCATCGCCTATCACGGCGGGTTCATCCCGTACGCGGCGACGTTCCTCACGTTCAGCGATTACATGCGCGGTGCCGTCCGGCTGTCGGCCCTGGCCGGGCTGCACGTGATCGATGTCTGGACGCACGATTCCGTGGGCCTCGGTGAGGACGGTCCGACCCACCAGCCCGTCGAGCACTACGCGGCTTTGCGTGCCATCCCGAACCTGTGGTTCGTCCGGCCCGGCGATGCGAACGAGACGGCGGCGGCCTGGGCGCTCGCCGTGGAGCGGCGCGACGGACCCGTGGCGCTGGCCCTCACCCGCCAGAAGCTCCCCGTGCTCGCGGGCACGGCCAGCAAGGCGCGCGAGGGCGTGCGACGCGGCGGCTACGTCCTGCGCGAGCCCAAGGGCGTCGGGGATCCGGAGGTGATCCTCATCGGGACCGGATCGGAGTTGCAGCTCGCCGTCGCCGCCGCCCAAGCGCTGGAGGCGGATGGCATCCGCGCGCGGGTCGTGTCGATGCCCTGCTGGGAGACGTTCGACCTCCAGGACCAGTCGTACCGGGATTCCGTCCTGCCGCCGGCCGTCCGCAAGCGGGTCAGCGTCGAGATCGGCGTGTCGCTCGGGTGGGAGCGCTGGGTCGGCGACGAGGGGGCGATCGTGGGGCTCGACCACTTCGGCGCATCGGCGCCGGCCGGCACGATCTTCGAGAAGTTCGGGTTCACGGCAGACCGCGTCACCGACGTCGCCCGGCGCGTCGTCCGCGAGGGCCTGCGCGGGCGGATCCCGACCGTCGAGGGCGGCCACTTCGGACACATGGGCGGGCACCCGACGCTCGAGGCCGGCGAGGCCGGCGTCGGCCGGACCGAGAGCTCGGATCCCGGGCACAGCTGAGGTCCCGATGCGTGTCGCGTTCGCCGCTGATCACGCTGGGGCGGCGCTGAAGGACGAACTCCTGCGTCGGCTCGGCGCGGCCTGGTTGCAGCACGAGTTCATCGATCTCGGTGGGGACGGCTCCGACCCCGATGACGACTACCCGGACTTCGCGCAGCGCCTCGGCGAGGCCATCCAGGCCGGCACGGCCGCCCGAGGCATCCTCATCTGCGGCTCGGGCGTGGGCGCGAGCGTGGCCGCGAACAAGATGCGCGGCATCCGCTCCGCGGTGTGCCACGACACGTACTCCGCGCATCAGGGTGTCGAGCACGACGACATGAACGTGCTCACCCTCGGCGCGCGGGTCATCGGGCCCGAGCCCGCCTATGAATGCGCGGTCGCGTTCCTGGGCGCCACGTTCTCCGGCGAGCCGCGCCACCGACGCCGGCTCGACAAGGTCCTCGCGATCGAGGCCGCCGAGGACTGAGCCGCGTACCGGGCGACGCGGGGCCCAACGCCGCAACGCCGGAACGCGCTCCCGGTTCCGGGGCCGCGGCGTACCATGACGACCCCAGCTGCCCACCCTCGCTGTGGAGGCCACGATGACCGATCCCACGTCGACCTCCGTCCGCGCCCCACGCTTTGCGCTGGGTGACGCTGCCGACGCCTACGACGCGGCCGTCGAGCAGGCACGGGCCGACGATTGGGCGACCCGGCTGTTCGATCGCGACGTGACGCTCTGGTCGGACGATTCGGAGGTCCAGAGGTCGATCGCCGATCGCCTCGGCTGGCTGGATGCGCCCGTGGACTTTGCCGACAACGTCCCGGCCCTCGAGGGCTTCGGCGACGGCGTCGTCGAGGCCGGCTTCACGACCGTGGTCGTGGCCGGCATGGGTGGCAGCAGCCTCGCGCCGGACGTCCTGTACCGGACCTTCGGGTCGCAGGAGGGATACCTGGACCTGCGCATCCTCGATTCCACGGCTCCAGCGGCCGTGGCGGCCGTCTTCGACGACCTCGACCCACTCAAGACCCTCGTCATCATCGCCAGCAAGTCCGGCACGACGACCGAGCCGAATGCGTTCCTCGCGTACTTCTGGGACATCGCACACCAGGCCCTCGACAAGGTCGGCCATCACGCGTACGAGAAGCCCGGCGACCTGATGGCCGTGATCACCGACCCGGGCAAGAGCTTCGAGGCGATCCCCCACCACGACGAGTTCCGGGAAGTGTTCCTGAACCCGCCGGACATCGGCGGCCGCTACAGCGCCCTCACGTACGTCGGGCTCGTACCGGGGTCGCTCATCGGACTCGATCTCGACGCCCTCCTGGCGTCGGCGCTGGCCATGCACGGAGCCTGCCACGAACCGGATCCGGCGCTCAACCCGGGCGTGTCGCTGGGCATCGCGATGGGCACGCTCGCCAAGGCGGGGCGCGATAAGCTGACCTTCCTGGCAGACCACGAGATCTCGTCATTCGGGGCATGGGCCGAGCAGCTCATCGCCGAAAGCACCGGCAAGCACGGTGTCGGGATCGTCCCGGTCGACCTCGAGCCGCTGGGGCAGCCCTCGTCGTACGGCGGGGACCGCGTCTTCGTGCGGCTGTCGGTCGCCGGTGGCACAGACGGCGGGGCGGAGGCGCTCGCTGGGGTGCTGCAGGCCGCGGGCCATCCGGTCATTCGCATCGCGATCGCCGACCCGATCGACCTCGGTGGCGAGTTTGTTCGCTGGGAGGTCGCGACGGCGATCGTTGGCGTCGTCCTCGGGATCGACCCGTTCGACCAGCCGAACGTCGAGCAAGCGAAGCAGATGACGCGCGACGCACTGACAAGGGCTGGCCGCGGCGAGCCGATGTACGCGGGCCCGCCGCCGCCGACCCCGACGGATCCGGCCATCGTCGACGCCCTGACCGCCCACCTGGGTCGCCGAGTCTCGAACGCCTACCTCGCCATCCAGGCATTCATCGCGCCAACGCCCGCCCGCGACCAAGCCCTGGCCCGCATCCGCGCGGTCCTGCGTGACCGAACCCGCAACGCGACGACCGCTGGCTATGGCCCGCGCTTCCTCCACTCGACCGGCCAGCTGCACAAGGGCGGCGCACCCATCGGCTGGTTCCTCCAACTGACGGCCGACAATGAGGACGACCGCGCGGTCCCCGGCTGGCCCTTCACCTTCGGCCAGCTCGTCGAGGGCCAGGCGGCCGGCGACTTCGCCGCGCTCGATCGGCACGAGCTACCGATCCTGCGCGTCCATCTCGGCGCCGATCCCGACGCCGGCCTCGCCGCCCTGGAGCGCGCACTCGACGCCGCGCTTCGCACGACCTCGGAGGGTTGATCCACATGCGCATCGGGTTCATCGGTCTGGGCCGCATGGGGGCCAACATGGTCCGCCGGCTCGGTCGCGACGGTCACGAGGTCGTCGTGTTCAACCGGACGCCGGAGAAGACCCGGGAGATCGAAGCCGAGGGCGTGGGCGCCACGGCTTCGTTCTCGATCGAAGAGATGGTCGAGAAGCTCGAGAAGCCGCGCGCGGTCTGGGTGATGGTCCCGGCCGGTGACGCGACCGAGGCCCAGATCGAGGAGCTGCTCGAGCACCTCGAGGCCGGCGACACCATCATCGACGGCGGCAACACCAACTTCCACGACGATGTCCGGCGGCACGAAGCGCTCAAGGCCAAGGGCATCGCCTACGTGGACGCCGGGACATCCGGCGGGATCTGGGGCCTGGAGCTGGGCTACTGCCTGATGGTCGGTGGCGATACGGAGGCCGTCACGCCCCTGGAGCCGCTCTTCCTGTCCCTGGCCCCGAAGGGCGGCTACCTCCACGTCGGCGGCCCGGGCGCCGGGCATTACGTGAAGATGGTCCACAACGGCATCGAGTACGGCCTCATGCAGGCCTACGCCGAAGGCTTCGAGATCATGCACGCGAGCGATTACGAGCTCGATCTCGCCGCCATCTCCGAGTTGTGGATGCAGGGCTCCGTCGTCCGCTCGTGGCTGCTGGAGCTGCTCGGACGGGCGTTCAAGGCGAACGGCCGCGATCTCGAGCACCTCAAGGGCTGGGTCGCCGACTCCGGCGAGGGTCGCTGGACCGTCCAGGAGGCCATCGACAAGGACGTGCCGGCACCGGTGATCACGCTGTCGCTGCTGACCCGCTTCCGATCCCGCCAGGACGATTCCTACACCGGCAAGGTCCTGGCAGCGTTACGTAATGAGTTCGGTGGTCATGCCGTGAAGACCGAATAGCGAGGATGGCCACGCGGGTGAAGGGCAAGGTCCAGGTCCCGGTGAAGGACCCCGCGCCCGTCGACGCGCCGCCGGACCAGCCGATCCCGGCCCAGCCGGCGCCGAAGCCCAAGGACGCGCCCAAGACGATGCGCGAGCTGCGCGAGGCCCGCGAGGGCAAGAAGGCGCCCCGGGCCAAGGCGGTCGAGAACATCCTGCGCGAGGGCCTCCACCTCGAGCGAGTGCCGGATCCGTCGACCATGGTGCTGTTCGGAGCGACCGGCGATCTGGCCCATCGCAAGGTCATCCCGGCCATGTATCACCTGTGGCGGACCAATCTCCTGCCGCACGAGTTCGTGGTCCTGGCGATCGGACGACGTCCGTTCGACGACTCGGCGTTCGTCGCGGAAGTCCGCAAGTCGCTCGAGGATCACAGCCGCGTGCTGCCCATCGACGAAGCCGCCTGGAGCTCCTTCAGCGAGCGCATCCGCTATCACCGCTGTGACTTCGCGGATCCGGCCGGCTTCGATGTCCTCGCCACCACGCTCGAGGAGCTCGACGAGGAGCACGGCACCCGCGGCAACCGGCTGTTCTACCTCGCGACACAGCCATCGCAGTTCGCCGAGATCGTCGCCCAGCTGGGTCGCGTCGGGCTCGATCACGAGCGCCATGACGGCGGCTGGCGACGGATCGTCATCGAGAAGCCGTTCGGGCACGATCTCGACTCAGCGAAGAAGCTCAACCGCGAGGTGGGCAAGGTCTTCCGCGAGTCGCAGGTCTACCGCATCGACCACTACCTGGGCAAGGAGACGGTCCGCAACCTGCTCGTCTTCCGCTTCGGGAACGGCATCTTCGAGCCGCTCTGGAACCGTCGCTATGTCGACCACGTGCAGATCACCGTGGCCGAATCCATCGGCATCGAGAACCGGGGCGCGTTCTACGAGGAGACCGGCGCGTCGCGCGACGTTCTGCAGAACCACCTGCTCCAGCTCGTGAGTCTCGTCGCGATGGAGCCGCCGGCCACCTTTGAGGCCGATCCGCTGCGCGACGAAAAGGTCAAGGTGCTGCGCGCGATCGCCAGCCCCGCCGAGACGCCCGGTTGCGTCGTTCGTGGCCAGTACGGCCCGGGCTGGGTCGCCGCCACGCCGGTCCCCGGGTACCGCCAGGAACCCGATGTCGACTCGATGTCCGAGACGGAGACGTACGTCGCCGCCCGCCTGACCATCGACGACTGGCGCTGGTCCGGCGTGCCCTTCTACGTCCGGACCGGCAAGCGCCTGCCCAAGCGCTCGACGGAGATCGCGATCCAGTTCCGCGAGGTGCCGCACCGGCTGTTCCGCGAGGCGGCGACGGAGCCCGACCCGAACCTCCTCGCCATCCGCATCCAGCCCGACGAGGGGATCATGCTGCGGTTCGGGGCCAAGGTGCCGGGTCTCGGCATGGCCATCCGCCCCGTTACGATGGACTTCACCTACGGGTCCGCCTTCAACGTCGACTCGCCCGACGCCTATGAGACGCTGATCCTCGACGCGCTCCAGGGGGACGCGTCGCTGTTCACCCGGGCGGACGAGGTCGAGGAGGCATGGAGCATCGTCGACCCGATCATCGACATGTGGGCGTCGAGCGCGCCGCCGGAGTTCCCCGACTACGACGCCGGCACGTGGGGCCCGAGCGAGGCCGACGAGATGATCGGCCGCGACAGCAAGCGCTGGCGCCGGATCTGAGCCGGACCCCATCAATGACGACCCCCACCGGTCAGGCGCCCGCGAACGCGCTCCACGAGCCCGTCCTGCGCTGGTCCGCGCGCGCCCACAGCATCGCCGAGGTCGAACAGGAGCTCGCCCGGATCTGGGCGCGGCAGGACCTGACGACCGAGATGGAGGGCGAGACCGCCCGCCACATCGCGGCCCGGACGAGCGTGATGAACCTCGTCGTCATCGCGCGCCGGCCGGAGCTCGCTGAGCGGGGCGCGGCGACGATCCAGGCCCTGACCGGGCGGCACCCGTCGAGGACCATCGTCGTCCAGTCGGCGGACCCGGACGGGCCGTCCTGGATCGAGGCGCGGGTCGAGGCGCATTGCGTGCTGCCACGCGAGGACGCACCCGAGACCTGCGCCGAGACGATCCACCTCACCGTCGGCGGCGAGGCCGGCCGGCACCTGTCCGCGATCGTGACCCCGCTGATCGTCCACGACCTCCCGGTCACGGTCTGGTGGCCGGGCGAGCCGCCGTTCGTATCGCGTGCGGCGTACGACCTGTTGATCGGCGCGGACCGCCTGGTCGTGGACGCGTCGTCGTGGAACGGGGATGGCCTCGAGCGGATGCGCGAGATGGCGGGTCTGCTCGACGCGACCCGACTGGCCATCAGCGACTTCGCGATGCTCCGCCAGTCGCGTTGGCGCGAGGCCATCGCGTCGATCTTCGACGACCCCGACTTCATGCCCTATCTGCGCTCGCTGCGCAGGATCGCCGTGACCTACTCGACCCACGATGAGACCGGCGCCCCAGGGTCCACGAACATCGTCAAGCCGATCTACCACGTCGCCTGGCTGGCCTCGCGACTCGGCTTGAACGTCGCCAAGCCGCTGGCGGCCGTCGCGGAGCGATCGGGCGGCCCCTCACGCTCGAAACCCGCGCCAGGCACGCGACCAGTGGTCGGCCGTGGGATGGCGGCCACGCTCAGCGACGGGCGCGGCGAGGTCGCGGTGGTCATCCGTCCGGTCGTCTCGACGACGCCCGCGGGCACGACCCTGCGCGTCGAGCTCCTCGCCGAGCGCCGCGGATCCGAGTTGCGCGCCGACGTCACGGCGGAGGCCGAGACCGTGCACGTCCGGGTCTGGCAGGACGGTGTGGAGGCCTACGAGCGGCGGTTCCTTGCGGCACGGCGCGGCGAGGTGGACCTGCTGGCCGAGGCGATCGAGACCGGGCGGCGGGAGGACATCGCGACCGGGAGCCTGCGCGCGGCGGCGGCGCTGACGGGTGGCGCGATCGTGGCGGCGGGCGCGCCGCGGGCATCATGAGCGGACCCGAGATCGTCGTCGTCCCCGACGCGGAGGCCGCGTCCGCGGTCGCGGCGGACCGGCTCGCCGCGGCACTCCGTAGCGCCGCCCTCGAACGCGACCGCGCCGACTGGGCCACGACCGGCGGCTCCACGCCGATCGGGATCTACCGCCATCTCGCGGGCCCGCCGCACGTCGACGACATCCCGTGGCGCAAGGTGCACGTCTGGTGGGGCGACGACCGATACGTCCCGCGCGACCACGCGCTCTCCAACGTGAAACCGCTCGACGACATCCTGCTCGACACCGCGGACCGTCAGGCCGGGTCGGCCGTCCGCGATGCCCACGCTCCGGTGCCGTTGGCGATCGAGAACGTGCATCCGTTCCAGACGACCGAGTCCATCGGGGCGGGCACGGGCCCGGACGGCTGCGCCGCCGAGCTCGAGCAGGATCTCCGCGCGGACGGCGTCGAGATCGTCGATGGCTGGCCGGTGTTCGACCTCATCCTGCTCGGCATCGGCAGCGACGGCCACGTGCTGTCGGTCTTTCCGGGCTCCGAGGCGTTCGGATCGTCCGCGTGGGCGCTCGCGATCCCGGCCCCCACCCATATCGAACCGCACGTGGCACGGGTGACCCTCAACCCGGCAGTCCTGGCGGTCGCGCGCCAGATCCTGGTGGTGATGCACGGCGCGGGGAAGGCGGCGATCCTCGGCGACATCTTCGGTCCCGTCGTCGATCCGACACGCTGGCCCGCACAGCTCGCGCTTCGCGACGGCGCGACGTGGGTCCTGGACGAGGCGGCGGCCGCGAACCTGCCCGCGCGCTGATGGCCGCATCGCCATCGCGTGGTCCCGGAGCAAGGGACCCGGCGCGCGACCCTGTCCCGGCCGACCCGCCGGCGGCCGATCCCGGCACCATCACGATCCGACGTGCCGGACCCGGCGACGCGGCCGCCATCGGCGACGTGTGGCTCGCGTCGTGGCGAGCCACGTTCGACTTCGAGCCCGCGCACCCGGATGACGACGTCCGGCGCTGGCTCGCCACCGAGCTCGTGCCCCGGCACGAGACGTGGGTTGCCATCGACTTCGACGGCACGGTCGTCGGGTTGATGGCCCTGTCAGCCGACATGATCGAGCAGCTGTACGTGACGCCGGCTTGGATCGGGCACGGCCTGGGCCGCCGTTTCGTCGCGCTCGCCAAGGAGCGACGCCCCGCCGGGCTCGATCTCTACTGTTTCGCCGTCAACGGCAACGCGCGGCGCTTCTACGAGCGCGCCGGGTTCGAACCGATCGCCTACGGCGACGGCAGCGGCAACGAGGAGCGGCAGCCCGACGTCCGATACGCCTGGCGGCCGACCGCGTGACCGGATTGCCGCCGGCCGACGAACGGCCGAGCCGCACGGTCCGCTCGGCCGACGGCACGCCGATCGCGGTGTTCACGTCCGGGACCGGTCCGCCGCTCGTGCTGATCCATGGCGCGGCCGCGGACCACACGACGTTCCGGGTTCTCGGACCTTTGCTGGCGGCCCGCTTCACGATCCACGCGATGGACCGACGCGGCCGGGGCGCGTCGGGGGACACGGACCCGTACGCCATCGAGCGCGAGTTCGAGGACGTCGCCGCCGTCGCGGCCGCGCTCGCGCTCGAGCAGGGCGGCCCGGTCGACGTGCTCGGCCACTCGTACGGCGGCCGCACCGCCCTCGGCGCCGCGCTGCTCACCCAGAATGTCGGCCGTGTGATCTCGTACGAGGGTGCTCCGACGCCACCCGGCGAGCGCTACGGCGATACGTCGCTCGCGTCCGAGCTCGGTGCGCTTGCCGACGCCGGCCAGCCCGAGACGCTGCTCATGACGTTCATGACCCGGGTCGTCGGGATGAGCGCCGACGAGCTCGACCGGTATCGTGCCGACCCGGTCTGGCCACGACGGGTGGCGGCCGCCCCGACCATCGCCCGCGAGGTCGCCGTGGAATCCGGCGACGAGGCCGGGCTCGACCGGTTGGGCGCCGTCCGCCAGCCGGTGCTCCAGGTGCTCGGCGGCGACAGCCGCCGGGAGTTCCGGGTCGCCACGGCCGCCCTTGACGATCGCCTCGCCGGGGGCACGATCGTCGTCATCCCCGGCGCCCGGCACGCGGCTCACCACACCCATCCCGATGCCGTCGTCGAGGCGGTGGCGGCGTTCCTCGGCGTGCCATAGCGTCGTCGCTCCTCGTCGCCCAGCCGGGCATGGGATACTCGGGGTCATGCCCGAGCTCGGACTCCTCGAGTGGATCATCATCGGCTTCATCGCCGGCGCCATCTCCGGCGCGCTCATCGGCGGTCGAACCGCGCGAGGCTGCCTGCCGAACATCGTCGTCGGCATCCTTGGCGGCATCGTCGGCGGCTGGCTCGCTGACCAGATGGGGTTCTCGAACGTCAACGGGCTGATCGCGATCATCGTCGTCGCGGTACTGGGTTCGCTGGTCGTGCGCCTGGTCCTCAAGGCGATCAACGAACGCTGAACCCTGGCCGGGCACGGCGCCACATGTGCCGGGCACAGCGGCCCCGCACGCCCACGGCTACCATCAGGCGATGACGGATTCCCCACCCGCCGACGCACCGACGAACGAGGCTGCCCAGGCCGCCCGGCCATACTCACCGGGGCTCGAGGGCGTCATCGCCGGCGAGACGAGCCTGTCCTACGTCGATGGCGAACGCGGCCGGCTGCTCTATCGCGGCTATCGCATCGGCGACCTCGTGGCGAACGGGTCGTATCCCGCGGTCGCGAACCTCCTCTGGACCGGCGACTGGGACCCCGCCCACCGGCTGCCGACCGCGCCCGTTCCGGACGCGGTCCTGACCGTCCTCCGGGCACTGCCCACCACGGCCAAGCCGATGGACGCATTGCGGACCGCGATCTCGGCGTGGGGGTCGACCCAGGACCTGCCGTGGCCACCGACCGTCGAGCAGGCACGCGCCCTCACGGCGTTCGCGCCGTCGGCCCTGGCCGCCTTCGCGCGACTGCGCTCCGGCCAGGAGCCGGTCGAGCCCGACCCCTCGCTCGATCTCGTCTCGGGTTTCCTCTACCAGCTGACGGGCTCGCGTCCGGACGAGGGCACGACCCGCGCGCTCGACGCCTACTTCATCGTCGGTTCAGAGCACGGGTTCAACGCATCGACGTTCACGGCCCGGATCATCACCTCGACCCGCTCGGACATCGCGTCCGCGGTGGCGGGCGCGATCGGGACGATGAAGGGACCGCTCCACGGCGGCGCGCCGTCCGAGGTCGTGGACCAGCTGGCCGAGGTCGGGTCCGCCGATCACGCCGAGGCGTGGGTCCGCGAGGCGCTGGCAAAGGGGGAGCGGCTGATGGGCTTCGGGCACCGCGTCTATCGCGCGTACGACCCGCGCGCCAAGGCCCTGCGGACCGTCGCGGAGGGCATGGCCCACAAGCCCGAATGGCTCCAGCTCGCGATCGAGGTAGAGGACGTCGCGCTCCGTGTCCTCGCCGAGAAGCATCCCGACCGTCCGCTCAAGACGAACGTCGAGTTCTACGCGGCACCGGTGCTCATGGGTGTCGGCCTGACCCCGGACCTCTTCCCGGCGACGTTCTCGTTGGCACGGACGGCGGGCTGGACCGCGCACGCGCTCGAGCAGGCGGCCAACAACCGCCTCATCAGGCCGGACGTCAACTACGTCGGCCCCGAGGAGCGCGATCTCCCCGGCTGAACGACGTCAGGCGGCCGGCGCCTCGACCCGACGGTAGAGCGCGATCCGCCAATAGAACGTCGCGTCGGTGACGACCGGTGCGAAGCCCTCATCTCGAACGGCTCGGTCGACGTCGCGCTCGGCGTGCACGTACCCGGGACCTGAGACCGAGCCCTCGACCGGACGGACGGCGTCGAACACCGCCGCAGCCGCGCGCATCCACCATGTGCTCCGCGGATAGACGACGCCGTACGATCGATGTGCCCGCCGGGCCGACGCCTGGACCAACGCCAGCATGTCGGGGTAGCAGCACAGGACGCGCAGAAGGATGACGATGTCGGCCGGCTCGATCCCGGTGGCGAGCTGGACGAAGTCCCCGTGGTGATAGTCGATCCTGGCGGCATCGCCCTGCCGCCGCGCCTCCTCCCGTGCCGCATCGAGGTACGCCATGGAACCGTCGACATCCGTGACGGATCGGGCTCCGGCGCGCAGGAGGTCATGGTGGATCGCGCCGATGCCGCCACCGATGTCGAGGACGGTCAGGCCATCGACGCCGTCGGCGACGAGCGCATCGAGCATCTTGCGCTGATCCCCCGGAAGTCCGTCACGACGATATGCGGCAAGGTCCCGGGCGGCGACGCGCTGGTCGAACCCCCGTTCGAGCTCAGGGCCGCAGCATGGATCCACGTGCAGCAGCCTATGAGATGGCCGTCGCCCGTTCGACCCCTCGGACGCCCAGGCCCGCGCCAACCCGCTCGGCGATCCGGTCGACGACGTACCCGGCGTCGCGACCGGCGCCCGCGACCAGCATCGAGGTGAACCCATACGTGAACGGGATCCCCAGGAAGTAGAGGCCCGGCGCGGTCGCCGCGCCCCGCACGCCCTTGGGCCAGCCGTCCTCGCCGACGAAGTCCGGGACCTGGATCCAGCGGTAGTCGGGCTTGAAGCCGGTGCACCAGACGACGTTCTCGACGTCGAGGACCTGGCCGTCGGCGAGGGCCGGCTTCCCCTCACGGACGCCGACCACCTTCGCGTCGATGCGCTCGACGCCGGCCCGCGCGAGGTCCGCGCTGCGGATCCGCAGGAGTGGGCCGCCGCCCATGCGCACGAACGGGGCCATCTTGCGACCGATCGGCGTCCGCATCGTGAGCACGTGGCTGGCCACGACGACCATCGACGGCCAGGCGATACGTGCCCGCCAGTTATCAGTGATCTTGAAGGGGAGTTCGCCGTGCAGGTGGCCGGCGAGGATGGTTCGCTGCGTCGGGGCGGTCTCGAACGCGATATCCGCCCCGGAGTGGCTGACGCCGACGACCAGGACGGGACCCGCCCGTAGCTGGGATGGGTTCCGGTACTGACTCGAGTGGAGCTGCCGGATCGCGGGATCGAGCAGGCCGGCGAATTCCGGGACGTGCGGCCGGTTGAAGGCGCCGGACGCGACGACGACCTGTGCCGCCTCGTAGCGCCGATCGCCTGCGGTGACGAGATAGCCGCTGTCGGGACCGTCGGCCGGCCGCACGCTGTCGACGCGCGTCCCGCTCCTGACCGGCAGGGCGAACCGGGTCGCGTACGCCTCGAGGTAGTCGCCCATCTCGCGCCCGGTCGGAAAGTGGTAGCCCGACGTGGGGAAACGCATGCCGGGTAGCCCGTCGAACTTGGCGGGGCTGTACAGGCGCAGAGAATCGTATTGCTCCCGCCAGTGGTCACCGACGCGCTCGTCCCGATCGAGGATGACGAACGGCATGCCGCGGCGTGCCAGGTGATACCCGGCCGAGAGCCCGGCCTGGCCGGCCCCGATGACCACCGTATCGATGCGTTCCGTGGTCGTCTTGCGCTCTGCAGCGTCGATGCCCGCCATGGCAGGTTCCTCCTCGTCGGGTGTCGGAGGCGACCGATGTGGATCGGTCGCCAGGGTCGACGGTAGGACCGGACCGCCAAGCGTCGCATCCGCCGAAGTACCCAATCGCGGCTGCCCGCGCATGGGTACCGCCTCCGACCGACGCCTCAGCGCAGGCCGTGCTCGTACGCGTACGCCGTCGCCGCCGATCGCGACGACACGTCGAGCTTCGTGAAGATGTTGCTGACATGCCGGTCGATCGTGCGTTCGCTGATGCCGAGATCGGCCGCGATCGTCCGGTTGGTCTTGCCTTCCGCGAGCAGCCGAAGGACCTCGACCTCGCGGGCGGACAAGCCGTCCAAGCGCCCGGCGATTCCGCCGTCGAGCGCGTCCATGCGCGCCAGGTCCGGCGCAGCCCCGAGGTCGCGGAAGGTGCGCCGCGCCGCGTCGAGCTCGAGTTCCGCGCTGTCCGCATCCGCGAGCCGCCGCATGGCGTGCCCGATCAACACGCGGACCCGGGCCATCTCGTACGGCGCGTCGAGCTTGTCCCAGGCCGTCGACGCTTCGCGCAGCGCAGCGAGGGCGCCACGAGCGTCGCCCTCCGCCAGCAGCACGGCCCCATCCGCCCGACGTGCGATGGCCGTGAGCAGCGGTGCATCCGCGACGATCGCGACACGAGCCAGTGCGTCCGCCGCGTCGCGCGCGGTCGCGGTGTCACCGACGGCCAGGGCGATCTCGAGGTGCGGCTCCAGCAAACTTGCGTTCGCGATGTCGTCCGCCGCCTCGTCGATGGCGCGACGGATCGCCGCAGACGCGGCCTTGGGACGACCCTGCGCGAGGCGAAGGAGCGCGAGGCCGGGTTCCGGACGCCGGCCCCACCCGCTCGCGTCCCGGTACGCGGCCTCGGCGTCGGAGAACTCGCCCCGCAACCGGTGCAGCTCGGCCTGCTGGTAGAGCGCCTCGCCGACGGCCGGCTCGGGTGGTGGACGTGACAGCCATTCCTTGGCCTTTCGGGCCTCGTCGATCGCCTCCGACCACGCCCCATGGAACTGCATCATCTCGGCGCGATAGACCAGACACCGGCCACGGAACGGCACGAGGTCGGGCTGGGCGTCGCACCACGCGCGAAGTGCGTCCGTCCATTCCCCCGCGCGACGCAGATCGAAGATCGCCCTGAAGGCCTCGATCGACGCGCAATAGACGATTCCCACGATGATCGGCGAGACCTCCCCCGCCGTGACCGCGACCATTGCCTCGTCGAGCATGGCGACGCCGCTGGGAACCTCGGACATGTCGATCAGCGCGCGCCCACGACCGAGTCGGCTCATCGTGGCGAGGTCCGTGTCGGCGAAGCGATCGGCGAACTCGGCGGCGCGATCAAAGATCGATAACGCCGCGGCAGGGTCACCCGCATCGAGCAGACGCAATCCCTGGGGCATGAGCACGTACCCACGTTCCACGCAGTCGAGGTCGCCCTCCTCCACGAGCCGGGTCGCGCGACCCAGCCAGCCGCCAGCGACGGCCATCTCCCCCCGTTCCAGGTGGAACATCCCGAGCCAGAACGCCTGGCGAGCGGCCCTGGCGATCTCGCCGGCGGCCATCGAGCCCTGGTGCGCGCGGCTCCACAGTGTCGCGGCGTCGTCGTCGTGGCCGAGGAGGTGTGCCGCAAGCCCGGCGTGTTCGAGGTCAGTCGCCGACAGTGGGGTTTCGCGATCCGCTGCCCGGAATCCCTCGTACGCCTCGGTCCAGGCGTGCCGGGCGAACGCCGCGCGGGCGTGATCGATGACGTCGGGGGTGGTCATCCGGGCATCCACGTCGTGCCGCCGATCCGTTCCGATCGGGCGATGCCCCAGCCTACAGCCAGCCGCGCCGCCGGAACAGCACGACCAGGCCCAGGAGCAGCAACGCCATGAGGCCAAGGATGACGAAGAACGTCGTGCCCTCCCCTTCGCCGGGGAAGTGGACGTTCATCCCGAAGATGCTGGCGATGAGCGTGAGCGGCAGGAGCAGCACGCTCGCGGCGGTGAGGATCCGGAACGAGTCGTTCAGCCGGTGCGACAACACCGACTCGTTCGTCGACTCGAGCCCTTCGATGACCTCCTTGTAGTTCTCGAGCATGTCCCAGATCCGCTCCGCGGCGTCGGAGATGTCGTCGAAGTAGATCTCGAGCTCTTCCTGCAGGTAGCGCTGCTTCGTGCGCTCCAGATCGCGGAGAACGGCGCGCTGGGGACGCACGATCTTGCGGAAATTGATGATCTCCTGCTTCACCTCGGAGATCTCACGCACGATCTCGGACGAACGGCCTTCGAAGATGTCGTCCTCGAGGCGCTCGAGCTTCAGGTTCGTCTTGCGCAGCATCGGGAACGACGCGTCGACGCCGGTGTCGACGATCTTGTAGAGCAGGTAGCCCGAGCCCTTCGAGAAGACCTCCTGGCGCAGGTCGGACTTCTCGCGATAGCGGTCGAACATCGCCGACAACGGCGGCAGCGGGATGTTCGGGAGCGTGATGAGGTAATCCGGTCCAAGGAACAGGTCGAGCTCCGCCGTCAGGATCCGACCGCTGTCCTTGTCGAAGAGCGGGAAGTGGAGGACGATGAAGACGTAATCGTCGTACTGGTCCAGCTTGGGGCGCTGGTTCCGCGAATACACGTCCTCGATGTCGAGGGGGTGGAAGTGCGGGTACTGCTCCTCGAGCCAGTCGCGGTCGGCGGTCCGCGGCGACTCGATATGGATCCAGCGCAGGCCGGCCTCCTCGATGATCTCGGGCTCCGAGACGAGGTTGGGCATGACCTCGTCCGCCGGTCCGGTCGGACGGCGGCGAGGTCGCGGCAGCGGGCGGGGGAGCGCGAGGTTCGGCACGATCCCATCCTACGGCACGCGGCGCAAGCGACGCCGGCCGGTGCATGGCGTACAGTCCGGTCGCTCATGACCGACCTATCGATCGACCGACGCACGGCGACCGAGCACGCGTCCTTGGCCTCGCGTGCATGGCAGCATCGGCACGAGATCGTGGGGCTGGCACTCGTCGCCGCGATCTGGGTCGCGATCGTGGTGTTCTCCGAGCCGTTCGGTCGGCTGTGGGGGACTGGGCAGGACGCCTATTGCTACTGGTTCCCGTCGTTGGCCGATCCGTATGCGCGGTCGGATTGGACGGATCCGATCGCGTACGTGTACTCGCCGGCGTTCCTGCAACTCCTCGAGCCGATCCGAGCCCTGCCATGGCAGGCCTACGTGGCCGTCTGGACGGGGACCCTGCTGGCAGCCGTCTTCGTGCTGACGGGCAGGAAGTGGTTCGCCGTGGGCGTCGTGGTCGGCCTCATGGAGCTCGCCGGCGGCAACATCCACCTGCTTCTCGCGGCCGCCATGGTGCTGGGGTTCCGGTGGCCCGCCACCTGGGCGCTGGTCCTCCTGACGAAGATCACGCCCGGCATCGGGCTGCTCTGGTTCGTGGTCCGTGGCGAGTGGCGCCAGCTGTTCATCGCGCTGGGCGCGACCGCGTTGATCGTGGCGGTGTCGTTCGTGACGTTGCCGGATGCGTGGGCGCAGTGGGCGGGCGTGCTGACCCGCGTCGCTGGCCGGGACGGCACCTGGGCGGCGGTGCCCATCCCGTTCGTCGTCCGGCTGCCCTTCGCCGTGGCGTTGGTGGTCTGGGGCGCGCGGACGAACCGTCGCTGGACGGTGCCCGTGGCCGGGATGCTGGCACTCCCCGCCCTCTGGTACGGCGGCCTCACGATGCTGTTGGCGGTCATCGCGCTCCAGGAGCCGGCGCCACCCAGGAAGCCGGCAGCCGCGGTGGCCACGGGCGATCCGTCCGTGACCCAGCCGCCTCGTCCCTCGGTCGCTTAGCGGTCGCCCGGCGGCACGTCCAGCCAACCTTCGCGCACCGCCCGCATGGCGAGTTCCGTCCGCGATGCCACGCCGAGCCGTTCGAACAGCCGCGCGAGGTGCGTCTCGACCGTCTTCGAACCGATCTGCAGGGCCGCCCCGATCTCGTCATTCGTGCGGCCGTCCGCAACGAGGCGCACGACGTCATGCTCGCGCGGGGAAAGGCGGGCAAGACCGGCGGTCGTCGGGCGCACCGAGAAGGCCAGACCGCCCGCGGCGACCCGCCGGATCGCATCGACCAGCTCGGGGAGTGGCGCGGTCTTGAGCACGAACCCGGCCGCCCCGAGACGCAGCGCGGCGTCCGCGTACTGCGGGTAGTCGTACGCGGTCAGGACGATGACCGCCGGTCGGGCGGGCGGGGCCCCGGTCGCATCGCCGTCGGCCGTTCGCACCGAGCTCAAGGCCCGCAGCCCGCTGTCCGTCCCCAGCCGGATGTCCAGCAGCACGACGTCGACGCGATCTCCATCGAACAGCCCTTCGGCCTCGGCCGTCTCGAGCGACGGCGCCACCGTGATGATCTCGATGTCCGGCTCCGCCCGCAGGATCGCCGCGGTCCCCTCGCCCACGACCGGATGATCGTCGACGATCCCGACCCGGATCAGCTCGCCCGCCAGTCCAGCGCGACATGGGTGCCGCCCGATGGCCAGCGTCGGACGTCCAGGATCGCCCCGATGGCCTCCGCGCGCTGCTGCATGTTCAGCAGGCCGAAGTGGCCGGCACGGTCGGCGCCCTCGCCCGCATCGGGCTCGATGCCGGGACCCGCGTCATCGATCGAGAGTGTCGCCCCACCAGGCGTGGTCGCGTAGCGCACGAGGATCGGCGGCTTGCCGTGCTTCACGGCATTCGCCAGTGCCTCCTGGGCGACCCTGAAGAAGGCGAGCTCCACGTCTGCCGGTGGGCGCGTCCCGTCCGAGCGCTCGAGGCGGACCTCGCCTCCGGCCAGCCGTTCGATGCGGAGGACGAGCCAATCAAGCGCGGGCCCGACACCGAGGTCGTCGAGGATCGGTAGCCGCAGGTCGCCGCAGATGGCGCGCAGCCGATCCGACACGGTCCGGGCGATGTCCGCTCCCTCGGTGTCGCCGGCGGCGTCGAGTCGATGCACGAGCAGCGTGAGCTCCTGGAGCGCATCGTCATGGATGTCCGCGGCGACCCGGGCGCGCTCGGCTTCGGTGGCAGCCACGACGAGGTCCCGCTGGAGCGTGGCGCGGGTGGCGAGTCGAGCGAGAGGCCGGATCGTGAACCGGCCGGCCGAGAGGACAAGCAGGAACCACAAGAGCAGCGGCACGCCATTCCCCGGGCCGGCGGACGCGAGTGCGATTCCCGGCGTGGCACCGACGGCTGCGTATTCCGCGGTCTCGAGAAGACGGCCGCTGGCCAACGGTGTCGATCCCGTGCGCTGGATCGGACCGGCGGCCGCGAGCCCAGGGAGCAAAGGGATCGCCGCGATCAACGTCCAGCGCAGGAGATCCTCGCCGTGCCACGGGGGCGTCCACAACGCGATCACGCTCACCAGTGCCGCCGTCACGGTCACACCCGCCACGCCGAGCGTGATCCCCCGACGGATCGCGGCGTCGTCGATGCGTTCCAGTAACGCGATGGCCAACGGCAGCATCGCGGCCGTCGTGAGGATGCCGGCCAGCGCGACCATCGGCGGCGACCAGGAGGCGTACAAGGGTTCCACCACGAACGGCATGCTCGTCGCCAGCGCGACGGGGACGGCCAGTGGTCGTAGTGCCGGGCCGCCCCGGCCGCTGGCCAGCCACCAGCCGATCACGAGCAGGAGCAGCGCCCCCGCGATCAGCGTCGGTAGTCGCATCCGGATGCCGTCGACGCCGTCGTCATACAGGTAGACGACCTGGTACCCGTCGGGGAAGACACCCGATTCCTCGACGCCGGCCGCCTGGCTCTCGACCACCCACGGGTCCACCGCGATGAGGTGCATCGGGGGCAGGCTGAGCAACTCCTCGACGACCGCCGGGTCGAGATCCACGACGATCGGGGCGGGCGGCTCGATCCGCGGCTCGTCGGGTGGGAATTCCCCGGTGATGGGGTTCGGTGTCGCTCCGACCTCGGGTTCGTGTTCCACGTAGTGCGGCATCTGGACCAGGGTGACGCCCCCTAGCTCCAGGACGACCATGCCCGGATGCAGCCCGTTCTGGGCCGCGATGCTGCGGGGCTCGACGTCGTCGACGATGACGTAGGGACCCGAGATGGTCAGCACCACGCCAGGGTCGAACCGGCCGAACAGGACCACGACGAGCGAGATGATCACGCCGACGCCGGCGATGACGATCGAGGCCCGATCTCGGAGTGGCTGACCCATGCCTCGACAGTAGCAGAGGGTCATGACCGGACGGCTAGTGGATTTCCCGGAACGGCCGACGGGGATGGTCGGTCTGGTCGAGTCGGCGCGCCCCCCACGACGATGCGGTCGTGATCACATCGATCGCGCCGGCGCGTCGTCTGGGGCACGACCGTCGGCGCGACCCTCGCCAGGTGGCGGTACCGGGGAATCCCGTCAGCTCCGGTCGACCGGGTCGGCCATCGGCACGCGCGCACGGGTCGGGCGGACGGCGATGACGACCGCGCCCGCGATGAACACGAGGCCGGCCACCAGGAACGGGCCGGCGAGGCCCGTCACGGTCACGACGCCCGCCCCGATCGCCGGCCCGAGGATGCCGGCCGCGTAGAGCGGGAGGTACACGAGGTTGAGGGTCGCCGATCGCCGCTCCGGTGGGACGTCGAGGGCGAGCAGTCCGAACACCATGGCGCTCACCGCAGCGGTGGCCGCGCCGGACACGACCGCCAGCGCCGCGAGGGCGCCCACGCTCGGGACGAACGGCATCGCGAGCAGCACGATCCCGCCTGCGACGAGTGCGCCGACGAGGACGGCCCGGAAGCCGATCCGGTCGCCCAGGACACCGCCGAGCGGCGAGATCACCCCGCCGACGAGGGCGGCCGTGCCCATCACCAGCGCGATCGCCGACGCCAGGCCCGGGCCGGTGCCGGCAAGCCCCTCGACGAGGACGGGGATGTACGGCCGGGTCATCTGGGTCGCCAGGAACGAGACGCCGAAGATGAGGAAGATGCGGCGGACGATCGGGTCGGCGAGGACGCCGCGGACCGCGCCGAACGCGAGGTCGATGACGCGTCCCGTCGGGACGACCTCGGGCCGCACCTCGCGCGACCCGAACGCCACGAGCAACGCGGTCACGACCGACAGGCCCGCCGACAACCAGAAGACCGCCGGCAGCGACCAGCCGAGGCCGTCGATCAGGAGACCGGCCAGGGCCGGGCCGACGGCGAACCCGATCGGTCCGGATGCTCCGAAGATCGCGATCGTCGTGCCGAGCCGGCGGGAGGGCGTCACGTCGCGGATCCCGGCCAGCATGACCCCGGTATTCCCGAGCTGGAACCCGATGAGCAGGACGCTCAGGGCGAGTTGCCACGGTTCCCTGGACAGCGCGACGCCGGCGAAGACGACCGCCTCCACGAGCGCGCTCCGGACGATGACGGCCTTGCGGCTGTACTTGTCAGCCCAGACGCCCCACAGCGGGACGAGCGGCATCCCGACGACGAAGATCAGCGAGCCGAACAGGCCCACGAATGCCAGCCGGTCCGCTTCCGGCACGCCCATGCCGCGCAGGTAGGTCGGGAGCAGGGCGAAGATCTGGCTCACGCCGAGACCCTCGACGAGCGAGGTGATCCAGAAGACCGCGACCAGGACGCGCCAGTCCTGCGCGGGGCGTGGCCGGGCCGGGATCGGTCCGCGCTCGAGGGTCACGGCGCGAGCCTACCGCGACCCGGATGCGTCGTGCCGCCCCCGGTGACCGCGCGCCCGTCGCGGACGGCAGCGCACACGAAAGCGCCCGAAGGAACTGGTGGGAAAACCAGCCGGTCGGCCTCCCTTCGGCTCCGAACAAGTCCGGAGTCTCCGGGTGCCGCCCGAGAACCTCGTCCGCTGGCCTTGCGACCCTCGAACCTGGTTCCCGAGACCGTCCCGAGGATCGCTCCCCGGTGCGGTTCTGGCGGTTCGCACCTGCCCCTTCGGGCAAGACGAAATGTAGATGCAACGGTTTGGGGCCACAACCGCCTTATCCACGAACATCGGTCGTGGTCGCGCGACCTTATCCCCGACTTTCCCACCGTTGTGGACGGCGTGTGGAGAAGCGGCCTCAAGGGCATCCACAGGCATCGCGCCGGGCGTACAGTCTCCCCAGGGAGGTGTGAACCGTGGCTCGATTGCTGGCTCGCCTCGTGGCGATGAACGACGGCTGGGCACGACCCCTCGGCGAATTCAACCGTCGCTGGGTCTCCGCGATCTTCCGGCCGATCCGGCCGATCAGGGACCTGCTGAACGGCCGCTGGCTGGGCCATCCCCTCCATGCCGCATCGACCGATCTGCCGATCGGGCTGCTGCTGGGCGTCGTCGTCCTCGATCTCATCGGCCAGCCGTCCGCGGCCGACATCGTCCTGCTCGCGACGATCGTCACGATGCTGCTCTCGGCGCTCTCGGGCCTCGCCGACTATGCGGATACCAACGGCACCGCCCTGACCAGAGCGACGCTGCATTCGACGCTCATGGTCGTCGCGCTCGTGCTGCTCGTGATCTCAGCCATCGTGCGAGCGGGCGGCCCCGCCGATCGGACCGTGCCGGTCGCGTTGTCGATCATCGGGTTCCTCATCGTGTCCGCCGGGGCGTTCGTCGGCGGCGACGTCGTGTACGTCCTGGGCAACATGGTCAATCGCCACGCCTTCCGAGGCGCCGGCACGAAGTGGATCAGGCTGGACACCGGCGATGTCGCCGACCTTGGCGCGCTGCCGGAGGCGACACCCACGAAGATGCGCGCCGGCATCAACGACCTCGTCGTGGTCCGCCTGGGCGACACGGTCCATGCCTTGCACGCGGTATGCGCCCACGCGGGCGGTCCGCTCGACGAGGGCACGATCGTCGACGGATGCGTCGAGTGCCCGTGGCACGCCTCACGTTACCGACTGAGCGATGGGCTCGCGCGCCAGGGACCGACCGTCTACGACCAGCCGAGCTACGAGATCCGCAACGCAGAGGGCGGCGGGTACGAGGTACGGCGCCGAGTCGTGACCTAGGCAGAACGCAAGCCCCGGGTGTCCACGCTCGTCCTGCCCGACCCCAGCCTCGTCGTCATGGTCGGGGCGGCAGGCTCCGGGAAGTCCACGCTCGCAGCCCGTCTGTTCGAATCGGACGAGATCCTCTCCTCGGATGCCCTGCGCGCCGCGGTGTCGGGCAGCGAGGCCGATCAGTCCGCCTCGTCGGTCGCGTTCCGCATCCTCCACGACACCCTCCGCCGGCGCCTCGCCCGCGGCGACATGACGGTCGTCGATGCCACGAACACGAAGGCCGAGCAGCGGCGGCCGCTCGTCGCCGCCGCCCGGCGCGCCCGTGTCCCAGCCATCGCGATCGTCCTCGACCTGCCGTCACGGATGGTCCTCGCCCAGAACGGCAAGCGTGCCGCGCGCGTCGTCGAGCGTGACGTCGTCAAACGCCACCTCGCGGCCGTCAGACGCACTGTCGACGACGGACAGCTGAAGAGGGAAGGATTCGATCACGTCGTCCATCTCCGCACGCCGCTCGACGTCGCCGGCCTCGATGTCCTACGCCGGGTCAGGGAGCCGGTCGCGTGACCCGTCCGACGGCCGTGCCCGGAGCGTAGGTGGCCTCCACGAGCCAGATCGATTCGATCACGGCGTCGCCGGGAAGATCGGGCATGGCGGGCAGTCTACGCGGAGCCGAGGCCGATGAGGACGATCGCCGCAGCCGCGAGGGCGATCCCGACCGTGTGATCGCGGGTCACGCGTTCGCGGAGGACGAGCGCTGCCAGGATGACGGTGGCCACCGGATACAGCGCCGACAGCACGGACGCCACGGCCAGGGCGCCGGTCTGGACCGCGAGCAGGTAGAAGCTGTTGCCGGCCATGTCCAGCACGCCGACGACGACGATGGCCGGGACCGCGTCCGTGGGCGGGCGCCATTTGGCACGGGTGACCAGCACGATGGCGATCACGAGGGCACCCTGGACGAGCCGGATGACGGTGAGCGAGCTGAAGACCTGACCCTCGCTCAGCCCGGAGATGACGATGCCGAACGAGCCGATCGCCACACCGGCGACGAGCGCCTCGGTCAGCCCGGCCCGCCCGCCGCCCTCGTCGGCCACACGCGAGACGAGCACGACCGCGAGGATCGCGAGGCCGATACCGGCGAGGACCATGACGCCCGGGACACCCTCGAGGACGATCCCGGCCACGACCGGGATGACGGCCGCCAGCACCCCGGTCACCGGCGCGACGATGCCCATCCGGCCGATCGCCAGCCCGCGATAGAGGGCGGTGATCCCGAGACCACCGGCCACGCCGGCGAGCAGACACAGCAGCAGGTCCGTGCCGGTGGGGACTCCCTCCGCGCGCACGAACGCGAGGCCGAGGGCGATCGTCATCCCGACGAACTGGGACAGCAGGACGACGCCGTAGACCGGGGCACGTCGGCTCAGCAGCCCGCCACCGAAATCCCCAGCGCCCCATGCCGCAGCGGCGGCGAGGCCAAGGACGACGGTCGCGCTGCCGGCGGGCAGGGAATCGATCAGGCGCCGACTCCCGTGGCCGCGGGCTCCTCCCGAGCGAGCGCGGGATCGTCCACCCCCTCGTCGACCGCGGTCGGTCCCGGCAGCTCGACGACCGCGTCGGCCACGCTGTCATACCGATCCGAGGTCGTCAGGTAGATGATCTGGAAGTCGGATGCGACCCGCCTGAGCAGGTCCAGCGCCCGCGACGCGCGGGTGTCGTCGAGCGTCACGAACGGATCGTCGAACACGAGCGGCGGTCGTCGATCGCCGGTCACCAGCCGCACGAGCCCAAGCCGGGCGGTGAGGTAGACCAGGTCGAGCGTCCCCTGGCTCAGGCTGCCGACCGGCACCCAGTCGTCGCGTTCGGGGGCGTGCACGTCGATGTCGAGGGTCTTGTCGTCCACCCGGATCCGACGGTAGCGACCGCCAGTCACCGTGGCGATGTCGCGGACCATGTGCCCCTCGAGGTAGCGCGTGGCGGTCTTCATCGTCGCGACCTCGGCATGCTCGATGGAGCGCAGCGTCGTCTCGAGCACCCGATGACGCCGGCGCAGCGTCTCGAGCTGTTCGCGCGAGCCCGCGAGACGCTCGGCCTCCGCCGCCACCTCCTCGGCATCGACCGCGTTGGCCTCGACCCGAGCGCGGGCGTTCGCCTCGTCGTCGCGGGCGCGCTCGAGACTGGCTTCCTGGTCGCGGACCTCGACTTCGAGTCGCTCACGGGCCCGCGGCTCCTTGGCGATCGGGCCGAGGTGCTCGAGCGCGCTCGTCTTCTGATCGATCTCGAGGGCGGACGCGTCCCGCAGCGTCGCCAGTGTCTCGCGCGGCTCCTTGCCGACCAGTCCCTCGAGCTGCGCGGAAAGCTGGTCCATCCGACCGACGTGCGCTTCCTCGCGGCTCAGCATGTCCTCGGCGCTCGCGAGGTCCTCGAGGCCGAGCGCACCCAGCTGCTGCACGGTGTCGATCTCGGCCTGGCGCAGCTCCGCCTCCATCTCCGATCGACCGCGCAGGCGTCGATCGATCTCGACGTCGCGCAACTGTTCCTGCATCTGCGACCCGCGTCGGAGCCAGAACGCGACGAGCGTGAGGATGAGCCCGATGCCGGCCATGGCCGCGCCGAGGTAGAGCGGCGGGGCGCCGAGATCGAGGACGCCGAAGGTCGCCGCGAGGAACGACCCACCGGCAACGAGGACGCCGAGCATGACGAGCAACATGCCCCACCGCGAGAGGGGGCGCCATGTCGGCTCGGGCGCGACGTCGAACTGGACCGCGACCTCGCCGGACAGCGCCGCCTTGAGCTCGCGGATGCGGGTATCGAGCGAGCGGAGCCGCTCGACGCTCTGGCGGACGACCGGGAGCGGGTTCGGGGACGGGTGGGTCTGGGCCAGGCCATCGAGCTCCGCTGCGACCTCGACCGCCTCGCGGTATCGCTCATAGCGCTCCTGGGCGGCCGTGCGCTCCGCGAGCAGGCGCTCTGCCTGGCGCGCCTTCTCGAGCATGCTCCGTCGCTCGACGAGGGAGGTTTCGACCGCGGTGCGACGCTCGCGCGCCCCGGACAGCGAATCGCGGTCCTGTTCGAGCCGGGCGAGCGCGAGCTCACCCTGCTCGAGCGACTGCGCCGACGCCGACACCGCGTCCTCGACGATCTTGAGGCGGCCGGGGTTCTTGTCGCCCTTCGTCGCCAGGACGTGGAGCGCGCGTTCGAGCTTCTTCTTCGCTCTTCCCGTGCCCCGGTCCGCGCCGCTGATGCTGGCCTGCAACCGGTCCCGCAGCGCGCTTTCGTCGCGAGCGAGGTCGCTGAGCTCGTGATGGCGGACCGACGCGGTCGAGCGGAAGAACGGTTCGGTCGGGATGCCGGAGAGCTCGGCCAGGACCTGGTCGGCGAGGGCCGGGTCGGTGATCGCCGGCTGACCGTCGTACTCGAGGCTGACCGTCCCCCGCTGACCCGCGAAGGTCTTCTGGAGTGTCCCGGTCACCTTGCGGCCGTCCTCCTCGTCCTGCTCGAATTCGATCGCGATCCATGTCCGGGCGTCGCCCTCGGCATCCCACGGCCGCAGGGATTCGAGGTCCGCGGCGGTGCTCGTGACCCGCCTGGTGATCGCAAGCTCGATGGCCCGCTGGATCGTCGACTTCCCCGCCTCGTTCGGCCCGCGCACCACCGTGACACCGGGCGCCAGGTCGATATCGAGCTCGCGATAACGGCGCAGGTCGCGGATCTGGAGCCGCCGGATCCTCACAGCGACACCTCGTGGCCGGCCAGCAGGAGCCGGCCCAGGCGCAAGGCGTCGCGCAGCTCGGCAGCCTCGGCCGTGGGATCCTGCGCGCCCGCAGCGGGGACCGCCCCGGCCTCGAGCTCGGCGATCCGCGCTTCGAGGTCGCGGATGAACGCACCGGCGATCGTGTCGGGCGGCGGCAGCGCGCCTTCGGTCAGGGCAGGCAGGCTCGCGTCGCGGACGCGCACCTTCAGGAACGACCCGGCCAGCGCGGCCTCGATCTCGTCGAGGTGCAGATCGAGCTCGTCCGGCCGGACGCCGACGACGCGCGCGTCCAGGACGAGATCCGGGTTGCCCTTCTTGCGAAGGCTCTCGATCAGTGCCGGCTGGGAGGTGACGCTCCCGGCGTCGATCTCGACCTTCTCGAAGCGGGTGGCGCCGACCTGCCGTTCCTGGACCGTGATCGAGCGACGACCGTCGATCTCCTCGAGCTCCACGAGCAGGACCTTGCCCGCCCGGTCCTGAGTCAGTGCCACCGGCTCCGGCGCTCCGGCAAAGGCATAGGTGACCCCGCCGGAACGACCCTGCTGCGTCGAATGCCAGTGGCCGAGGGCGAGGTAATCGAACCCCGTCGCGGCGATCTCGTCGCCGGTGATCACGACGTCGTCACGCTCGGTCTTGCCCGGGATGAAGATCGAGCCGTGGACCATGCCGATCCGCCAGGTGGCCGGCCCGTCGCCGGGTCGACCGGCGAGGTCTCGCAACGGGCTGTGCGGTGCCTTCTTCGTCGCGAACACCGGACCGTGGACGATGGCGTCACACGCGGTGACGTGGACGCTCGGCCGGTCGGGGGTGAGGACCGTCACGAGGTCGTCGTTGGGGCCACTCCCCGAGAGCGCGGCGACGTCGTAGGCACGATAGATCGAGGCACGGTCGTAACAGTCGTGCGTGCCCGGGATGATGACCGTCCGGATCTTCGACTCGGCCAGGCGCTTGAGCTGCTCGGCGACGCGCTCGACGGAGCGACGCGGCTGCACGTTGCTGTCGAACAGGTCGCCGGCGATCAGGAAGAGATCGACCTTCTCGGCAAGCGCGAGATCGATGGCGGCGGCAAAGGCGGCGAATTGCCGCTCCCGCTGGGCACTCGCCTGCTCGCCGAGGTCGTCGTGTCGTGCTCCGAGATGGACATCGGCGGTATGGATGATCCGTAGCATCCGCTGGGGCAGAGCCTCCGTGGTCGGCGTCTTGGTCGATCACGATCCGGTTCGCGCAAGCTACGTGGGTGTGGCGCGAGCGAGGCGCCCCCATGACTCCCCGCTCGCCGCCCCGGATCCTCGCCGGTCATTGTGACAGGTCGCTTGTCACGGCCGCCACCCCCGTCCGGGCCTGCGATGTCCGAATTTTCGACCCGTTGTATCCTGCGCCGCACTAGAACCGGTGCGCCCCGCAAACAGGGACTCCCACATCGGCACCTGGGTCAGCGCGGGCCCGGCTTTTGTCGCCAGACCACGCCTCCCCGTCCGTCGATGCGGCCGCCCCGGTGGCGCACCTCGCCGACCAACGCGTCCCGGAGGAGCATCGTGACCTACGTCGATCGGACCCTGAACTGCGTGGACTGTGGCGTGGAATTCATCCACTCGGCCGCGGACCAGGAGTACTACGTCCAGAAGGGGTTCTCCAGCGACCCGAAGCGGTGCACGAGCTGCCGCGCCAGCCGGCGAGCCGCCCGAGACGGTGGGTACGACGTGCGCGACATCGGTGGCCCGCGCGGCTACGAGCGCGGCGATGATCGCCCGAACCGCGAGTACTTCGCGGTGGTCTGCTCATCATGCGGGAACCAGGCCCAGGTGCCCTTCAAGCCGCGCATGGACCGCCCGGTCTATTGCTCGGATTGCTTTCGGACAGTCCGCCCCGACTGACGGCGCGCCACGTTGATGGCGCGGGCGGGCCAAGTCGTCAGATCCGGAACGTCTCGCCCGCGCGGAAGCGTTCGCGGCGGCGCCCACGCCAGACCGTGACCCGCGCGGTGCCGTGGACCTGCCAGGCGCCGTCCCGGCCCACGACGGCGGTCTGCTCATCGATCCCGAGCACGACCGATCCGCGGGGCGCCTGCAGCGCGATCAGCGCGGACATCGACTCAGGCCACGCATCGTAGTGCGGAACGACCGAGACCCCCGGCGCAAACCCGAGTCCCCGCGCCCAGCGCAAGGGCCACGGCGCGAACCGCACCCGGAAATCGAAGGCGTGGCCGGCCAGGATCATCGCACCGGCCGAGCAGCCTGCCAGCACCGCGCCACGCTCATGCGCCCGCAGCAGGGCGGCTCCGACGGCGCTGCCCTCGAGCGATCTCCGCAGGTACTCGGGCTTCCCGCCAGAGAGGTAGATGAGGTCGGCCTCGCCGACCGCTTGCGCGGCTGCCGGGTCGTCCGCCCCGGCGCGATCCCGGACGAGCAGGGGCTCCACCTCCGCCCCCAGGCCGGCGAAGTGCGCCGCGCCCATCGCCGCCCAGCGCTGGAAGACGTCCTCGCCGTCGGGGAATGACGCCGTCGGCAGGACGGCCACACGCGGCCGTGCCACACCGGTCGATGCCAGCAGACCCGCATCGATCTCGGCCATGGCCGGGAGGAACTCACCGGCGCCTACGAGCACCACGGGTCCGGGCATACCGCGAGAGTCTATCTGCGAGACTGCGAGCATGACGACACGCCAGCGCTGGACCCTCCTCGCGACGATCATCGGGTCGGGGTCGGTCTTCCTGGACGGCACGATCGTGAACGTGGCGCTGCCGAGGATCGGGCGGGAGCTGCCCTCGTCGGTGTTCGGGGTCCTCGAGGGCCAGACCTACGTCGTGAGCGGCTACCTCGCGGTCCTCGCCGCACTGCTGATCCTGGCCGGCGCCCTGTCCGACCGCTACGGGCGTCGGCGCGTCTACGCCCTCGGCCTTGCGAGCTTCGCGGCGACGTCGGCGCTGTGCGGGCTCGCGCCCACCCTCGAATGGCTCGTCATCTTCCGGCTGCTGCAGGGCGCGGCCGGCGCCCTGCTCGTGCCCGGAGCGTTGTCGATCATCACCCAGACCTTCGAGAGCGGGCCGGAGCGCGGGCGCGCCTTCGGTCTCTGGGCCGCCGCGACCTCCGGGCTGGTGCTGGTCGGACCGCTTGCCGGTGGGCTGTTGGTCGACACGATCGGCTGGCGGGTCGCGTTCCTGATCAACGTCCCGGTCCTCGCGATCGCGCTGTGGGTCGTCGTGCGGCATGTGGTGGAGTCACGCGACACCCGTTCCTCCCAACGGTTCGATTGGCTCGGATCGGCCGTGGCGGCGATGGCCGTGGGCGGCCTGTCGTTCGGGCTCGTTCGTGGCGGCGAACACGATTGGCAGGACCCCGTGTCGTGGGCGTCGATCGCCGTCGGGGGGCTGTCCCTGGTCGGCCTTCCCGATCCTGATGGCCACTCGCCGCGACCCGCTCGTGCCCCTGTCGCTGTTCCGCTCGCGCGCGTTCACGACGATCAACCTGGCGACGTTCTTCATCTACGGCGCGCTGTACGTCACGTTCAGCTACCAGGGCATCCTGTTCCAGAACGTGCTGGGGTACACCGCGCTTGCTGCCGGAGCGTCCGGACTGCCCGTCGGGATCTGCCTGACGCTCCTCTCGACTCGCGTCGGGACCGTCGCCGGTCGGATCGGTGCACGCCCGTTCCTCGTCGTCGGACCCCTGCTCATGGCGGCCGGTCTCCTCTGGTTCGCGCGGATACCGGTCGACTCCGACCCGTGGCTGGCCTCCGTGCAAGACCCCGCGTCGCTGATCCCGCCACGGGATTTCGTCATCGACGTCCTGCCGTCGGTCCTGCTCTTCGGGCTCGGCATCTCGTGCATCGTCGCCCCGCTCACGACCACCCTGATGGGCTCGATCCCGGAGCGCTTCTCTGGGTTGGGGTCCGCCATGAACAACGCCATCGCGAGGGTCGGCCAGCCGCTGCTCGGGGCCGTCATCTTCGTCGCGATCAGCGCGACCTTCTATTCGTCGCTCGAAGCTCTCGCGCCCGGGCTGGACGTCCGCGACCCCCAGGTGCGCGAGGTGTTCTCCCCGCTCAACCCGCCGGAGGAGGACGCGACCGCGGCACAGGTCGATGCCGCCCGGCGCGCCTCCATCGAAGCCTTCCACCAGGCGATGCTGGTCGGGGCCTCGTTGCTGGCTGCGGGCGCCGCGATCTCGTGGTACGGCTTGCGCGATGAGCGGTCGCCCCGAGTGGCGGAGGCCGGCGGGGCCCCCGCGGTCGTCTGACAGGAAGCCGGAGCACGGCCATGGCCCGCGACTGGGATGCCCGGACCTACGACCGGGTCGCCGATCCCATGACGCGCTGGGGCTCCGAGGTGCTCGACCGCCTGCCGTTGCGGGGCGACGAACATGTGCTCGACGCGGGGTGCGGGACCGGGCGCGTGACGGAGCGCCTCGTCGAGCGACTGCCACGCGGCCGGGTGGTGGCGCTCGACGGGTCGCCGGCGATGGTCGATCTCGCGCGCCAGCGCCTCGCCCGGTTCGGCGATCGCGTCGACTACCTGGTCGCCGATCTGGGCATGCCTCTGCCGATCGAGGGCGTCGTCGATGCGGTCCTCTCGACCGCGACGTTCCACTGGGTGCCGGACCACGACGCCCTCTTCGCGAACCTCGCCGCGGTCACGAGGCCCGGCGGCCGGCTCGTCGCCCAGTGCGGCGGCGCGGGCAACATCGCATCGATCCAGCGCGTGCTGGCGACGATCGGCGACGGCTGGCTCGGCCCGGTCCATTTCGAGACACCGGAGGCGACGGCACGCCGGCTCGCGACGGCCGGCTTCGAGGAGATCGACTGCTGGCTCACCGAGGAGCCGACACGGTTCGAGCCCGGCGAGCCCTTCGAGTCGTACCTGCGAACCGTCGTCCTCGGCGGCCACCTGGAGCGCCTTCCGGCCGCCGACCACGACGCGTTCGTCCATGCCGTCGCCGAGGGCGTCGGCGATCCACTCATCGACTACGTCCGCCTGAACATCACGGCCCGTCGATCGAGCTGACCGATCGAGGGCGGGACGTCAGCCCTCCTGCAGCTCGATCGTCTCGATCTCGAGCGTCGGCCGGCCATCGTCGCCAGATGCATGGAATGTGCCCGTGACGGTCACGGACCCCCACCACATCTTTTTGAGGTCGGGCTCCGTCGTGGTGTCGAGGGCCGCGAGGGTATCGTCCGGGACCTCCCCGGTCAGCCGCACCCCGCCGCCGCACTGCGGCGGGTACGACTCCATCAACAGGGCGCACAGCTGCGCGCTGCCCTCATCCGCGAGGAAGTTGCCGCTGACGCGAACGACCTTGCCGTCGTTGGCCGCTGCAGCGGCGAGCAGCGCGTCGACATCGATACCGGCACCGGGGTTCGTGGGCCCGGATGTCGGCCCGCTGGACGGCGCGGCCGGGCCGGCGCAGGCCGTGACATGGATTGACAGGATCGCGACGAGCCAGAGCGCGGCCACGGGCCGACGAAGAGAACGGGCGAGCATCGGATTCTCCGGAGCGCAGGCATGGAGGGCTGATGGGCGTCTCGACGCGGTCCCACGACGGGCGGTTCCGTCAGTCGCGAACTCGGAACGGCGCGCCGTGGCCCGGTACGACGACGTCGGCGGCGGCGAGGACCCGCGCTCGCCCCCGCTCGCATGCCGCCAGGTCCGACGCGTAGGGGTCGATCTCGGGGGTTCGGTCGGCGCCCCACCACAGATGCGTCATCGCGTACACCCCGTCGTCGGCCTCGACCACGAGCGTGATGTCCTCTTCCGAGTGACCCGGGGTCAGCCACAGCTGGGTGTGCGGGGCGAGATGGTAGCCGTCGCCGTCGTGGTCGAGCCACAGGTCGTCCCGGTAGCGGGCCCAGAAATCGACGACCTCGGCGTTCGGGAACAGCGCCACGTTCATCGTGTGGTCGGGGTGGTGGTGGGAGAGCGCGACGTGGGTGACTGCTTCGGGCGCGACACCGAGCGCCACCAGCGGATCGAGGATCAGGGACCGCTTGGCGACCATGCCCGGGTCGACGACGATCAACGCATCGCCGTCGCGGACCAGCACGACGGTCGAGGCGGTGCGCTCGCCGGTGTAGCCGGTATGGAGCAGGTGGACGGTTGTCATGGCACCGCAGTGTAGGGCCGCGCGTGGCCACCCGACGCACCCGTGTCGCATCGGGCGCGATGTCCCGGCACGGCTGCGACAGCGCTGGCAGACTCAGGCAGGCATCCATCCCTGACCGGAGGCCCGCCGTGACTGCGACGCCCGAGCAGCCAGCCGATCTCGTCTTCCATGGCGGGCATGTGTCCACGATGGACGCGGCGCGGAGCTGGGCCAGCGGCTTGGCGATCCGTGACGGCCGGATCGTGGCCGTCGGCTCCGACCGAGAGGTCGCCGCGACCGTGGGTCCGTCGACACGGGCTATCGACCTGCGGGGCCGGACGGTCACCCCGGGCTTCCAGGACGCGCACGTGCATCCGGTCCACGGCGGGCTCGCACGACTGCGTTGCGAGCTCCACGACACGCGCGGCCGCGAGGCATACCTCGCGGTCATCGCGGAGTACGCCCGCAGTCACCCGGACGAGGCATGGATCCGCGGCGGCGGCTGGTACATGGACGACTTCCCGGGCGGCACGCCTCGCCGCGAGGACCTCGACGCCATCGTGCCGGATCGGCCGGTCTTCCTGCCGAACCGTGACGGCCACAGCGCCTGGGTGAACACGCGCGCGCTCGAGATCGGCGGCGTCACGGCTGACACGAGCGACCCGCCCGACGGGCGCATCGAGCGAGACGACCATGGAGGCCCGAGCGGGACGCTCCACGAGGGCGCGATGGCGCTGGTCGACCGCTTCGAGCCGGACGACACTGCGGCCGATCTCGAAGAGGCGCTGCGCATCGGCCAGGCCTACCTGCATTCGCTGGGCATCACCGCCTGGCAGGACGCCATCGTTCGGCCCGAGACGGAGGAGCGCGCCTACGTGGCGCTCGCATCGCGGGGCGAATTGACGGCCCGGGTCGTCGGGGCGATGTGGTGGGAGCATCACCGCGGCGAGGACCAGATCGAGGAATTCGTCGAACGGCGGACGGCCACGTCCATGGGTCGCTACCGGGCCATCAGCGTGAAGCTCATGATGGACGGTGTCCTCGAGAACTTCACCGGCGCCATGCTCGAGCCGTATGGCGATGGCCGTGGGGGCACGACCGAGAATCGGGGCCTGCTCCAGATCGACCCGTTGGGGCTCGCCAGCTGGGTGCCGCGTCTCGATGCGCTCGGCTTCCAGGCGCATTTCCACGCGATCGGCGATCGGGCGGTCCGGGCCTCGCTCGACGCCGTGGCGGCTGCGCGCAGGCAGAACGGCCCGTCCGACACCCGCCCGCACATCGCGCACATCCAGGTGATCCATCCCGACGACATCGGCCGCTTCCGCAAGCTGGGTGTCGCGGCCAACGCGCAGCCCTACTGGGCCTGTCACGAAGGGCAGATGGACAACCTGACGATCCCGTTCCTGGGGGACCGGTGGCGCTGGCAGTACCCGTTCCGCTCGCTGCGGGCGGCGGGCGCGGTCCTTGCGATGGGCTCGGACTGGAGCGTCTCCACGCCGAACCCGCTGCTCGAGATGGAGCTGGCAGTCGAGCGCGTCGCCGATGGGAGCCGCGGCGTCCGCGAGCCCCTCCTGCCCGACGAGCGGCTGGATCTCGTGGACGCGCTGGCCGCCTTCACGGCCGGGTCCGCCTACGTCAATCACCTCGACACCGAGACCGGGACGCTCGAGGTCGGCAAGGCGGCGGATCTCGCTGTGCTGGACCGCGACCTGTTCGATCGAGGCGCCGGCCCGATCGGGGACGCCAGGGTGGTCGGCACGTTCGTCGACGGCGCGCCCGTGTACGAGGAGCCCGCCCTCGAGGGCTGACGACATGGACGGATGACGATGGTGTTTCGGCAACGGACGACGGTGGTCGTCGCGACCCGCTTGGGCGATGCTCCTGTTGCGCACCGGATGGACCGGGACGCAGAAAGGAGCGATCAAGCAATGAACTCGTATTCGATCCTCATCGTCAACGAGCACATCCAGTATCTGCTCGATGAGGCGGCGGCTCACCGCGCGGCCAAGGTCGAGAAGCCCGGACTGTTCGAGCGGATCGCCTCCGCTGCATCCTCGGTCAAGTCGGCGATCGACGCCCCTGCCGATTACAGCCGCTCGATCCTTCCGCCGCTCCACGACTACCCGTACCGGAGCTGAGGCCTCCTCCCCTCGGTTTCGCGACCTCCCTCCCAAACGCGAACGACCCCCGGATCCTCCTCCGGGGGTCGTCGTGTGTCCTCCGCATGAGAACCGTCAGTCGCGCTCGCCGCGCAGCCGACGCATCTCCCGCTGGATCTCCGCCTCGCGCCGCGCGTCGTTCACGCCATAGACCGTCCACCAGTGCGCGACGAGCCCGATCCCCCATCCGATCGAGGCGAAAGCCGGCCATGGCACGCCCGCCGTGCGATCAGTCGTGAACCAGATGGCCCAAAGGAACCCGTTCACGAGCACGTAGATCAACAGGTGGATGCGGAAGTCCTCGCGGGCCTTGACGCGTACTTCGGCCCGGGCGCGCAGGTCGTCGTCGGATGTCGTCGTCATGGCATCGTCTCCCGATCGTGGTGTCGTCCCGACCACCGTACTACGCCGGCTCCAGGTCCCCTGGCGTGTCGATATCGTGGAGCGTCGCCGCGGCGGCATCGTCGCGCCGCCATGACCCCTCTGGCACCACGTGCGCGGCGAGGGCCTCGGGCAGGGCGCGAAGCCGCCGCTCGCCGCCGTCCACGAGCTCTCGCGCGGCCGCCTCGCCGCGCCGGCGATCCAGAGCGAGTGGCAACGGCTGCTGGTCGCCGCCCCTCCCCAGGACGGCGGCCGCGTGTCCCGACCCGATCGCCCCCACCAAGCGCTCGAGCACCGCCGGCACGAGCGACGGCATGTCGCCGGCGACGACCATCACCCGCTCGACCCCTGGATCGAGGGCCGCGAGACCCGCCACGACGCCCACGAGCGGGCCGTCGAAGGCCACAGGATCGTGGGCGATTCGGACGCCCTCGGGCACCATCGGCTCGACGCCCGGAGCGGTGACGACGACGACGTCGGTCGCGACGGCCTGAACGGCCGAGATCGCGTGGTCGAGGAGGGGCCGGCCGTCGATCGGCTCAGTGAGCTTGTCGCGCCCGAACCGCGCTGATCGGCCGCCGGCCAGCACGATCGCGCCGACGCGCCCGGTCACGGCGCGGCCGCGACCCGGCGGCGCCTTGGGGCCTGGAACGTGACCGCCCTCGGTCCGTCGCAGGATGGCCCGCCGGTCGAGGTCCTCGAGGATCGCCAGCACGTACTTGCGGCTGGTGCCGGTCGCATCGCGGTAGGCCGCCGGTGTGAGGGGCCCGCGCGCGGCCATCGACAGCGCCGTGGCCGCGAGATCGCGGTAGGTGGTCATCGCATATGCCAGATCGGGCTCCAGGACGACGATCCGAGCGGCCCGCTCCAGCGCCCGAACCCCATCCGGCGAGCAATTGACGACCCGGGCGGCATCGGCGAGCGGGGGTGGGGCCGGGACCGCAAGCAGTGCCTCGAGGCGGTCCATGGCGGCCGAGAGGCCGGGGTCCACGATCCTCCCCGCAGATCCAGGGTGGCGGAGGGTGTCGTCGTCCCGGACGAGGCGGCCGTCCGCCACCAGGCCCTCGATCACCGGCCCTGCCACCGCAACGGCCTCGTCGCGGCGGATGGTCACAGCGCGACGCAGCGTGGCTGCCACGGCCGAGCGCACCTGGCCGAGCGTCGCCTCGTCCCTGACGACGGCGAGCGCCCCGGCCGCCGCCAGCTCGCGAACGTCGGGGGCGAGGATGGTCCGGCCCCCCTCGGCGATGGCGCCGTGCAACGCGAGCCGCGCGCCGGGGTCGCGACCCGCAGCCGCGAGCATCTCGACACGCGCGGCCGTCTGACGCCGCCGCGAGATCCCCCGCGGGGGCGCCACGTCCAGGACGACCCCGCCGACGGGGAGTCTGGCCGAGCCCCGTCGCAGCACGAAGCGATCACCGGGGGCCAGGGCGACGGGCACGGCGAGTCGCACGATCCCGGCGGGCATCCCGTCGGGCAGCTCGAGGGCGTCGCGCCCGGCCCGACCGACCGACGCATCCGCATCGGCCGTGCCCGCGTGGAACCTGGCGCGGGTACGGTCGGCGACCAGCCCGCCGAACGCGACGAGTGCCCGGTCCGTGGCCCGCACGAGCGAATCGTTGGTGAGCGCCATCCCGCGATGCAGGTCCCCGATCTCGACACCGGCGAGGTTCAGCGCCGTGCGGCCGCCTCCCTCCACGCGGTCGACGGCCCCGCCGTGGACCTGGACCTCGCGGATCCGGACATCCCGGTCGCCGGGGACCAGTCGGAGCGTGTCGCCCCGGCCGAGCGGGCCGCCCCGCAGCGTGCCGGTCACGACGGCGCCACGGCCCTTCACCGAGAACACCCGGTCGATCGCGAGGGTCGGCGGGCGTGCCGGCGCTCGATGCGCGGCGGCCAGCGCCTCGGTGGCGGCACGGACGGCGTCCACGCCTTCCCCGGTCAGGCCGGACGCGGCGAGGACCGGGGAGCCGGCAAGGGACGTCGGCGCGAGGAGGTCGGCGACGGCCGCGACGACGGCAGCCACCCGCTCCGGGTCCACGGCGTCGATCTTGGTGACGACCGCGAGGCCGGAGCCGACGCCGAGGGCATCGAGCAGCGCCAGGTGTTCGATCGTCTGCGCGCGCGGGCCATCGTCGGCGGCCACGACGAGCATCACGGCGTCGATCTCACCGGCGCCGACGAGCATGTTCCCGACGAGCTTGTCGTGGCCCGGCACGTCGACGAAGTCGATCGCTTGTCCGTCGTCGAGGGCGAGATGCGCGTAGCCGACGTCGATGGTCATCCCGCGCCGGCGCTCCTCCGGCAACCGGTCAGCGTCGATCCCGGTCAGCGCGCGCAGCAGCGTGGTCTTGCCGTGGTCGATATGGCCCGCGGTCCCGACGACGATGGTCACGCGGCGCCGCCGAGCACCCGCTCGATCGTCGGGGCGAGGGCGTCATCCGACTGCGGATCGACGGTTCGGAGGTCCAGCACGACCCGCCCGTTCTCGATCCGGCCGATCACGGGCGGATCCTCGTGCCGCAGAGCGGCGAGCAGACGCACGGCTGAGGGCCCGCTCAGGCGCAGCCCGACCGATGGCAGGGTCTCCCCGGGCAACGAGCCGCCTCCGACGGTCGATCGCAGGTCGACGACCTCGACCGCGCCGCCGACGCGGGCGCGAAGCCGTTCGGCCCGCTCGCGGAGCGCGTCCGGTGTCGTCGCGATCATCTGCCAGACCGGGATGTCCGTCGTGGCGCGGCCCGCCCGGTACAGCCCGAGGGTCAACGCCACACCGGCCATCGTCACCTTGTCCGGTCGCATCGCCCGGGCGAGTGGATCGCGTCGCATCCTGGCGACGAGGGTCGAGCGGCCCACCACGAGGCCCGCCTGTGGCCCGCCGACCAGCTTGTCGCCGCTGAACGTGACGACATCGGAGCCGGTGCCCAGACGCTCGGACGGCATGGGCTCGTGAGCGAGGCCGAAGGCCGCAGTGTCGAGCAGCGCCCCGGAACCCAGGTCGTCGATGACGATGGCGTCATGACGGTGCGCCAGGTCGGCGACGGCAGTCGGATCGGGGCTTTCGGTGAAGCCCGACATCGTGAAATTGGACGGGTGAACGCGCAGCACGGCCCGGGCACGGCCCTCCGCGAGCGGCGCCGCGAAATCGTCGGCGCGGGTCCGATTGGTCGTCCCGACCTCGATGAGCTTCGCACCGGCGCGCCGCACGATATCCGGGATCCGCACGCCGCCGCCGATCTCGACGAGCTCCCCTCGCGACACGACCACGCCACCGCGCCCCGCGAGACCCACGGCGAGGGCCAGCGCCGCCGCGTTGTTGTTCGTGACGAGGGCGTCTTCGGCGCCGGTCAGCGCGACGAGATGGTCCTCGGCGATGCGTGCGCGCGCCCCGCGCCGACCCGTCTCGCGGTCGAGCTCGAGCAGCATGGCATGCGTCGCCAGCGCGGTGGCCGACTCCGCGGCGGCGGGCGGCCACGGCGCACGACCCAGGTTCGTGTGGACGATGACGCCCGTCGCGTTGATGACGGCCGGCGGAGCCGCGCCGACCTTCCCGGCGAATGCGTCGAGTCGATCCAGCACCGAGGCAGCCAGGCGGTCCAGGTCCGGCGGCACAGCGCCGTCCGAGCGCAGGCGTTCTCGCTCGGCATCCACGACCTCTCGCGCTACGGCGAGGACCGCCCCGGCCTCGCGGGGACCCGGGAGTCGATCGCGCACGCGCGCGAGCACGTGCTCGACGCTGGGCGGGCGCGGCCGGGCGGCCGGCTTCGACGACATCGTTCCTCCATCGTGATGCGTGGCGGGAGCGCGTGGGAGTCGAACCCACCGAGCCACGCCGAGCGCGGCGCCACCGGTTTTGAAGACCGGGGGACCCACCGGGACCCCTCCGCTCCCACGCTCGATGGTAGCGCGGGCGCGGCCCACGGCCCGCGGCCGGCGGCGGACCTATCATCGCCCCATGACCACGCTCGACGCCCCGCCGCCGCTCCGCCTGACCACGTTGACCGACTGCGGCGGATGTGCGGCGAAGCTCGGTGCCGACCTGCTGGCGGACGCCCTGTCCGGCCTTGGCGCGGAGGCAGCGGGGGTCGGTGCGGATGGCGCCCTCATCGCAGGCCTCGCGCCGCCCGACGATGGTGCGGCCTATCGCGTCAGCGACGACCTCGCGATCATCGGCACGCTCGACTTCTTTCCGCCGCTCGTCGACGACCCGCGGACGTTCGGGGAGATCGCCGCGGCAAACGCCATGAGCGACGTGTTCGCGATGGGCGGCCGGGTGCTGTTCGCGCTGTCGATCGCGGCATTCCCCGAGGAGCTGCCGCGGGACGTGCTGGCCGCGATCTTCGAGGGGGCGTCATCCAAGGTCCGTGAAGCCGGGGGCACGCTGGCCGGCGGCCACACGATCCGCGACCCGGAGCCGAAGTACGGGCTCGCGGTCGTCGGGGCGGCGCACCCGGACAAGCTCCTGCGCAAGGGCGGCGCGGTGCCGGGCGACGTCCTCGTGCTCACGAAGCGGCTCGGGACCGGTGTCCTCGTCTCGGGCTCGCGGCAGGGCCGGACGGGTGCTGCGGACCTGGCAACGGCCATCGACGGGATGCGGACGCTCAACCGGGAGGCCTCGGAGGTGTTCGTCGCGGCAGGCATCCGGGGGGCCACCGATGTCACGGGCTTCGGCTTGCTGGGGCACGGCTTCGAGATGGCCCAGGCGTCGGGCACCCGCTTCGTGTTCGACGCGGCGGCCTTGCCCGCCCTGCCGGGCGCGCTGGAGCTGGCAACTGGCGGCATCGAGACCGGCGGCGCGGCCCACAACCGACGCTTTGTGGCGGCGGCCCTCGAGGTCGCGGACGGGGTGAACCCGGCGCTGGTCACGCTCGCGCACGATCCGCAAACGAGCGGCGGGCTGCTGGCGGCCGTCCCGGCCGATCGGCGCGCGGCCGTGGATCTGATGCTCGCCGAAGCCGGCGTCGAGCGTCAGTGGATCGGACAGGTCGAGGCCGGCACGGGCGTCGCGCTAGCGTGACGGCTTCGGACAGCTCACCGGTCCACGTCGAACGCGTCGGTTCGGGGCCGCGGGTCGTCTTCGTCCACGGCAGCATGCGCCACGGCTCGGTGCCGTTCGAACCGCTGCGCGAGCTGGCCGAGCACTACACCCTCGAGTTCATCGATCGGCGCGGGTTCGGCCAGAGCATCCCGCGCGAACACGGCGTCGACTTCGACCTCGACGCCGAGGACGTCGCCGACGTGCTGGGCGACGGCGCCCATCTCGTCGGTCACTCGTACGGTGGCGTCGTCGCGATCCTGACCACGTCCCGACGACCAGAGGCCGTCCGGTCGCTCACTGTGATCGAACCGCCGTTCTTCGCCCTCGCCGCGGACCATCCGGCCGTCCGGACGTTGCGCCACCGCCTGGCCGACCTGTTCCCCGCTTCGACCGACACGGCACCCGCACGCTGGCTCTCGCTGTTCGCCGGAGCCCTCGGAAGCCACGTGCCAGCGGAGTTGCCGTTCGGCGCGGACGAGGTGGCCGACATCCGCGCCTCGATGACCGAACGACCGCCGTGGGAGGCGACTGTGGATCTCGCATCGATCCGCTCGGCCGGGGTGCCGGCGCTCGTGATCCGCGGGGACTGGTCACCCGACCCGCCGGCGGCAGCCATCGGCGGCGCGGCTTTCGGCGCGATCGCCGATGTCCTGGTGAGGGAGCTCGGGGCGACCAGTCTCGTCGCCCCCGGCGCGACGCACCGGCCGCAGCTGGACCGCGCGGACATTGTCGTGCCGCGGCTGCGTGCCTTTCTGGACGCGGTCGAGGCGGATCTGGCTTCCCGCTAAGTCGAACCCATCATCGTCGAGCCGCCGGGATGGGGGCGCGGCCGGCCCGGAGGATAGGGGCGAGCACTGCTTGGGGGCCCAGCGCGGACCTCGTGCGATCGGGAATGTGTCTGCCAGTCGGCACGGAGGGGTCGAAGACCCACTTTGCCGAAGCCTCGACGCTGGAACGTGTCTGGCAGGCACGCGAGCGGGCTGGTGAGGACGGATCGGGGCCTGATCTGGTGGTTCGAGGCCCTGGTGCAGACTGGCAGGCACACCATCGTTCCGGCACGGGCGCGCCTGCACAGGACGCGGGCTACACTCCTATCGTCAACCACCCGCAGGAGGCCACCTGAGTGGCGAAACCCTACGTTCGACTGACCCAGCCGCTCGTCCGTGACACGAAGGGCGGCGAGCTGCGTCCCGCGACCTGGGACGAGGCGCTCGATCGCGTGGTCGAAGGGTTCGCGGCCGCCAAGGCGGCCCACGGTCCGACGACCTTCGGCACCTTCAGCTGCAGCAAGGCGACCAACGAGGTCAACTTCGCGGCCCAGAAGTTCAGCCGGGCGGTCCTGGGCAGCAACAACATCGACAGCTGCAACCGGACCTGACACGCCCCGAGCGTCGCCGGTCTGGCGACCGTGTTCGGTGCCGGTGGCGGCACAAGTTCATATCGTGAGGCAGAGGACACCGATCTGATCGTCCTGTGGGGCAGCAACGCCCGCGAGACGCATCCGATCTTCTTCCATCACGTCCTCAAGGCCGTCCACAAGGGCGCCCGCCTCTATGCGATCGATCCACGGCGGACGTCCAGCGCGGAGTGGGCCGACAGCTGGCTCGGGCTCGATGTCGGGTCGGACATCGCCCTCGCGAACGCCATGGCCCGCGAGATCATCGCCGCCGGCCTCGAGAACCGCGACTTCATCGAGCGAGCGACGGTCGACTTCGAGGCCTACAAGGCCAAGGTCGAGAGCTACACGCTCGACTACGCGGAGCAGGAGACCGGCGTCCCGGCCGAGGCCATCCGCGAGCTCGCCCACGCCTTCGCGGGGGCGCCGCGAGCGATGATCTGCTGGACCCTTGGGATCACCGAGCACCACAACGCGGTCGACAACGTCCTCGCGCTCATCTCGCTGGTCCTCCTGACCGGGCACGTCGGGCGGTACGGCAGCGGCGTCAACCCGTTGCGTGGCCAGAACAACGTCCAGGGTGGCGGCGACATGGGCGCCCTGCCGGACCGGCTGCCGGGTTTCCAGCATGTCGAGAATGACGAGCTGCGGGCCAAATTCGATGCAGCCTGGGGCGTCAAGGTCCCGCCACAGCGCGGCTGGCACCTGTCGGGGATGTTCGACGCGATGGAGCGCGGCGACCTGACCGCGGTCTACTGCATCGGGGAGAACCCGGTCCAATCGGAAGCGGACCAGAAGCGCGCGATCCGCCTGCTCGAGGGGCTCGAGCTGCTCGTCGTGCAGGACCTGTTCCTGACCAGGACCGCCGAGCTCGCCGACGTCGTCCTGCCGGCCAGCGCGGCCTGGGCCGAGGGTGAGGGCACGGTCACGAACTCCGAACGTCGGGTCCAGCGCGTGCGCGCGGCCGTCGCGCCCCCGCCCGGCGCGCGCGACGACCTGGCGATCATCTTCGAGCTCGCCAACCGCATGGGCGCGGCCTGGGGCGAGGCGAGCGCCGAGGGGGTCTGGGACGAGGTCCGCCGCCTCTCCCCGGTCCACGCCGGGATGAGCTACCGCCGCCTCGAGGAGCTCGGCGGGATCCAGTGGCCGTGCTACGACGAGGACCACCCAGGCGAGCTGTTCCTGCATTCGCGGCTCTGGGAGGACCCCGTCCCGGGCAATCGCGTCCCGTTCGTGCCGGTCGACCACGACCCACCGGTCGACAAGCTCACCACCGAATACCCCATCCGGCTGACGACCGGCCGGCGGCTGGACTCGTACAACACCGGCGTCCAGAGCGCCGGCTACACGTCGCCGCTGCGTCGCGGCGAGTCGCTCGACATCTCGCCGGAGGACCTGGCGTCCTACGGCCTGGCCGACGGGGAGCGGGTCCGTGTCGTCTCGCGCCGCGGCGAGGTGGAGGTGCCTGTGCGGCTCGATGGATCGCTGCGACCCGGGCTGACGTTCATGACCCTGCACTTCCAGGACGACGTGGCGACCAACCTCCTGACCATCGATGCGACCGACCCGAAGTCGGGCACGGCCGAGTTCAAGGCCACGGCGATCCGGATCGAGAAGCTCGAGGCGCCCGTCCCGGCCTGAGGAGGATCACGATGGCGACGGCACTGTCCGCGTTCCACGTCACCCGCGAGCAGTTCCACCTCGCCTGGGATCCGGCGATCCCCCCGATCGCCACGGTCGTCTCGGGCAGCACGGTCACGTTCGACTGCCTCGACGCGAGCGGCGGGCAGCTGACCGCGACATCGACGCTCGACGACCTCGCCCGCCTCGACTTCGATCGCGTCGATCAAGTGAACGGGCCCATCGCGGTCGAAGGCGCCGAGACCGGCGACACCCTGCAGGTCGACCTCCTGGATTTTCGACCCGCCGATTGGGGCTGGACAGCGAGCATCCCTGGGTTCGGCCTGCTCGCCGACGAATTCCCCGATCCGGCGCTGCGCGTCACGTCGCTGCCGTCGGTGGGCAGCCGCGCGGAGTTCCTGCCGGGTATCCGGGTGCCGATCATCCCGTTCTGCGGCGAGGTCGGTGTGGCACCCGCGGACGGGCCGCGGTCCACGATCCCACCGGACGTCCATGGCGGGAACATGGACACCCGCCACCTGACCGCGGGCGCGACGTTGTTCCTGCCGGTATTCCACGACGGCGCGCGCCTGAGCGTCGGGGACGGCCACGCCGCGCAGGGCGACGGCGAGGTGTGCGGGACGGCGATCGAGACCCCGATGCACGCGACGCTCCGGCTGACCGTCCGCAAGGACCTGCACCTGACCGCGCCCGAGTTCCTGACGGCACCGGGCGATGCGGCCGAGCGCCCCGTCGGCCGCCGGTACGCGACCGACGGGGTCGGGCCCGACCTCATGACGGCGGCCCGGGATGCGACCCGCCGGATGATCGACTGGCTCGGCCGTGAGCACGGCCTCGCGCCGATCGATGCCTACCTGCTGTGCAGCGTCGCGGTCGATCTGCGGATCAGCGAGATCGTGGACATGCCGAACGTCATCGTCACCGCCCACTGTCCGCTGGCCATCTTCGACTGATCTCCGCGGATCAGGCCTCCGTCATCACGTCACCGACACGCGCCAGGGCGTCCGGGGTCCGGCTCCTGAGCACGAAGTAGGCGACGACCCCGGTGATCATCCAGATCAGGACGAGCAGCGGGACGATGTCGAACGGCTGGGCGAGCGGGTCGAGATCGATGTCGAGGATCGGGATCGTCAGGCCGCCCAGGACGCCGAGGAACGCCGGGATCAGCAGCACGATGCCGAGGATGGGAACCACGAGGTGCTTGATGGGCGAGAAGTCCTCTCTCCGTTCACCCATGTAGAACCCGATGACCGCGAGGTTGACCGCGACGTACATGCCCGCGAACAGCAGGCCGAGGGCATACCCGATCCAGACGTAGGTGGTGAGCGGGCCACCCAGCGGCTGGCCCTGGAATACGAGCCCGAGCACGACCGCCAGCCCGATCCCCAGGATGCCCTGGAAATGGACGGCGTTCAGCGGTGTCCGGTAGGTCTCATGGATGGCGGCGAACCAGCGCGGCAGCAGGCGCACGCGGCCGAGGGAGAAGATCACCCGGGTCGAGGCATTCGCACCGGCACTGGCGTTGGCCAGGCAGCTGTTGAGGATCGCGAAGATCACGAGCAGCCCGCCGACGCCGGGCAGGACCTCGTTCGCCATCCCACTCCACGGATCGCCATCGTTGAACGCGAGGAAGTCGCCCATCCGCTCCGGTCCGAAGTAGACCGTCGCCGCATACATGTTGAATGTGTAGAACAGGCCGATGAGGACCGCCGACAGAAGGACCGCTCGCCGGATCGTGCGCTTCGGGTCGCGCGTCTCCTCGGCCAGCGGGGCGGCTGCCTCGAAGCCGACGAAGGCAAGCAGGCAGAACACCATGCCCTGCAGCGCCGGCTTCAGGCCCTCCTCGCCCGGGATGAACACGGACAGCGTGTTCCGCGCCCCCGCATTCACGAGGAGCAGGAACGACACCAGCAGGAAGATGCCGATCTCGATCAGGCCGAGGGCCACGCCCACACGTGTCGACAGCGAGATGCCGCGATACACGAGCCACCACACGAGCAGGCCGCAGCCGACAGCGAGCGGCAGCCACAGGAGATCGTTCGAGAACCCGGTGAGCGTCGTGATCAGGGATGCGCCGAACAACCCGAACGCCGCGAACAGCGCCGCCGGGACCACCGGCTCGGCGAGCAGGAACGCCCAGGCCATCAGCCAGCCGGCGAACGACCCGAGTCCGCGGGCCACGTACGTGTACATGCCACCCGCCGATGGCAGGTAGCGCGCGAGCTCGCCGATCGAATAGGCCGTGAATACGGCCGCCACGAGGGCGAGGACGACCGCGAGGGGCGCATTGCCGCCGGCGAAGATCGTAGCGGCCCCGATGGACAGGGCCGTGGCGACCGCCGGCGCCATGTGCGTGATCGACTGGAACAGGACCTCGGTGAGGCCGATGGCCCCACGTTCGAGGGTTTGACCGCCAGGGTCGGACGCGGACGAGGACATGACTCCTCCCTCTCCACCGGCGTGCACCGCGCGGCCACCCCTCCGTCCTCCGGGCACGCGTCAGGTGCATCCTACGGCGCAACGGGGTCGCTGGGACCGCGGAATCGCAGCGAACCGCAGGGCAGGCGTAGAGTCTGTCGGACCACGCGAAGAGAGGTCGCTGATGGGATCCGAGGCGCGACCAGGATCGACGGTCGACGGTTCGCCGGCGCAGGACGACGCCGCGCCGGACGACGACGCGCCGGTCTTGGCCGAGCCGATCGTCTCGGATCCCCTGTGGCGGGCGATCCTCGAGGGCACGGCCGGCGGGTTCGGCTCCGGCCGCCGCTTCCTCCGGCACCTCCCGAGCTCGCCGCGCTGCAAGCTCTGCGCTGCACCGTTCGCAGGACCCGGCGCGCCCGTGATGCGAATGATCGACCGCGGGCCGTGGGCGAAGAACCCCACCATCTGTGGCTTCTGCTTCAAGGAACTGGAGAAAGGCCGGGGCGGCGCCGAGATCGAGCTGAGCCTCCTCTTCGCCGACATCCGTGGATCGACGACGCTCGGCGAATTGATGGACCCGGCGTCCTTCCACCGGCTCATGGGCCGGTTCTATCGCGAGATGACGGAGATCCTGATCGCACACGACGCGGTCGTCGACAAGTTCGTCGGCGATGAGGTCGTCGCCCTATTCATCCCGGCCCTGACCGGGACCGACCACGCCGGCCGCGCGGTCGGGGCGGCAAAGGAGATGCTCCGAGTCACCGGCCATGGGGATGCGGCTGGGCCATGGGCCCCGCTCGGGATCGGCATCCACTCGGGGGTGGCCTATGTGGGCACGATCGGCGATACCGTGACCGACTTCACCGCGCTCGGCGACACCGTCAACGTCACCGCGCGGCTCGCTTCGGCGGCTGCCGGGGGAGAGATCCTGGTCAGCGCCGACGCCTCCGCCCTCGCCGGGCTCCAAAGCGGACTGGAAGCCCGTCACCTCACGCTCCGCGGACGCCAGCAGCCGCTCGACGTCCGCGTCCTCCGAATCTGACGCAGGCCCGCGTCGCTACACTCGACGGTGATGGACCTGCATGTCATCGGGCCGCTCGCCTCCCCCGCCGAGCGCGCAGCGGTCGATGCCGTCCTCGGGCCTCCGGAGTCGGGCTGGGTCGGTGGCGCGCGACGACCGGGGATCGACGGCCACGCCGCCCGCGGCGGCCACGCCCTCCGGGCCAGGCGGTCACAGCTGCTGCCGGCCCTCCACGCCGTCCAGGACCGGATCGGCTGGATCAGCCAGCCCGCACTCAACTACATCTCGCGGCGTCTGGCCGTGCCACCCGCGGAGGCGTACGGCGTCGCGACGTTCTACGCCCTGTACTCGACGACGCCGAGGCCGCCGGTCGTCGCCCATGTCTGCGACGACATCGCCTGCCGGCTTGCCGGAGCGGAGGGGATCTGCGCGGACCTCGAGCGTTCGATCGGGCCGGCCGACGAGGCGACACGCAATGGCGAGGTCGGCTGGCTGCGCTCGCCGTGCCTGGGACTGTGCGACCTCGCCCCCGCGGCGATGATCACCAGGGCCGGGGGCTCGGCGACGGCGGCGACAGCGGCGCCCGTGGACGCGGCGGGGATCGTCGCACGTCTCGACGGGACCAGGATCGCTCGCCCGGCCCTGCCGGCACGGCAGGCCGGCGACCCGGCGCTCCGGCTGCTGCGGCGGGTCGGCGTCGTCGACCCGTCGTCACTCGACGACTACCGTTCGGGCGGCGGCTATACCGCCCTTGCCAAGGCCATCGACATCGGAGCGGACGCGGTCACCGCCGAAGTGACGGCATCGAAGCTCATGGGTCGCGGCGGCGCGGCGTTCCCGACCGGGCGCAAGTGGGCCGCGGTCGCGGCCCAACCCGTCCAGCCGCATTACCTCGTCTGCAACGCCGACGAATCAGAACCCGGCACGTTCAAGGACCGTGTCCTCCTCGAGGGCGACCCGTTCGCGGTGGTGGAGGCGATGACGATCGCCGCGTTCGCGACCGGCGCGTCGCAGGGGTACATCTACATCCGCGGCGAGTACCCGGAAGCCGGGGAACGCGTGAGCAACGCGATCTCGACCGTGCGGGGCGCCGGCCTCCTCGGGCCTGACATCCTCCGGTCGGGCTTCGCCTTCGACATCGAATTGCGACGTGGCGCCGGCGCCTACATCTGTGGCGAGGAGACGGCCCTCTTCGAGTCGATCGAGGGCAAGCGCGGCGAGCCGCGCAACAAGCCGCCGTTCCCGGTCGAGGTCGGGCTCTTCGGCAAGCCGACGGTCGTGAACAACGTCGAGACGCTGGCCAACATCCCGCTGATCCTCGAGATGGGTGGCGAAGCGTACGCACGGATCGGTACGGAGGGCTCGACCGGACCGCGGCTGTTCTGCCTGTCCGGCCACGTCGAGCGGCCCGGCGTCTACGAGGTGGAGTTCGGCGCGACCATGCGCGACCTCATCGAGCTCGCCGGTGGTGTCAGCGGCGGTCGCGGCATCCGGGCGATCCTGCTCGGCGGGGCGGCCGGGGTGTTCGTCGGGCCGGACGCCCTCGACATGCCCCTCACGTTCGAGGCGACCCGGGCAGCCGGCGCGACACTTGGCTCGGGCGTGATCATGGTCTTCGACGAGAGCGTGGACCTCGTCGACACGCTCCGGCGCATCGCCCAGTTCTTCCGCGACGAATTGTGCGGCCAGTGCGTGCCTTGTCGCGTCGGGAGCGTGCGCCAGGAAGAGCTGCTGGCCCGCCTTGCGGCCGGCTCGAACGTCCGGTCGCGGGAAGAGGAGATGGTCCTGCTCCGGGACATCGGCCAGGCCATGCGTGACGCATCGATCTGTGGCCTCGGCCAGACGGCGTCGTCGGCCATTGAGTCGGCCTTGCGGCAGCCGGAGCTGGTGGCGCTGTGAGCGAGGACACGCGGGGCCTGTCCATGAGCCGCGACCCCGCCCCGGACCCGCACACCCCGCACGGCGGGCAGGCGCCGGCCGCCCAGCCGCTGACCGAGATCATCCTGCGCCCGCCCGCGCGGCCGTCGCGCCCACCGGCGCCACCCCCCGTCGAGGCGCCGCCGGACGTCGAGCTCACCATCGACGGCGTCGCCGTTGTGGTCCCCGAAGGCACGACGATCCTTGGCGCATGCCGGCAGCAGGGTGTCGACACGCCGACGCTCTGCTACGCCGATAACCTGGCGCCGGTCAACGTCTGCCGCGTCTGTGTCGTCGAGGTGACCGGCTCACGCGTCCTCGTGCCCGCCTGCTCACGCAAGGTCGAGGCCGGGATGGAGGTGCAGACCGACTCGGACCGCGTCCGCCTGTCGCGCAAGGTCGTGCTCGAGTTCCTGGGCTCCTCGGTCGACGTGTCGCTCGCCGGTCCCGCGGTGCCGGACGGGACGATCCATTCGTATATGCGGCGGTACGGCGCGGACGCCGCCCGGTATGGGCCGCCGGCGCCACCGGCCGGGGCCGGCGAGCGGGACGACCGGACTCCCGGACACCATCACGTCCCCGAGGGAGACGCCGTGGCCGCCACGGTCGCCCAGCCCACGAAGATCGACAACGACCTGTACGTCCGCGACTACTCGAAGTGCATCCTCTGCTACAAGTGCGTGGAGGCGTGCGGGGAGGACGCCCAGAACACGTTCGCGATCGCGGTCGCCGGGCGCGGGTTCGATGCGCGCATCTCGACCGAGCAGGCCGTGCCCTTGCCCGAGTCGGCGTGCGTCTACTGCGGCAACTGCATCGGCGTGTGTCCGACCGGCGCGCTGATGGCCAAGCCCGAATACGACATGCGCGAGGCGGGCACGTGGGACGAGTCGGCCCAGACCGTGACCTCGACCATCTGCCCGTACTGCGGCGTCGGGTGCGTGCTGGACCTCCACGTCCAGGACGACCGCATCCTCAAGGTCACGTCGCCGATGGACTCGTCCGTGACGGACGGCCACCTGTGCGTGAAGGGCCGCTTCGGGTTCGAGTTCGTGAACGAGCGACCCCCGAGACCGCAAGGCTGACGGCCCGCCCCGCATGCCAGCCCGACCGAGCTCAGTCGGTCGGCGGCGCCTGTGGCCGCCGCGCGATGGCGACGAGCGACGGCTCGATCCCTGTGGGACCTGCCACGACATCGAGGAACGCGGACTCGTACCTGTTGCCGAAGACCACCTCCGCGCGGCCCCGCCAGGAGGCGCCCGGCGGGATGGGCAACGGTGGACAGGGCACGCCGTCGAAGAGGTGATCCGCGCAGAAGGATCCATCCTGCAGGGTGACGACGATGGGAGTTCCCGGAGGGTCGGTGATCGACGCCAGGATCGCATCGACCGCGGCATCGCAGGTCGCTGGGTCGAGGGGCCCGCACTCGATGCGCTGCAGTGGCGGTGGCAATGGTGACACGGTCGGCCCCGGGCTGCAGCCAGGGACTAGGACCACGAACGCGCCGAGCACAGCCACCGTGATCCAAGCCACGCCTCAGCTCCAGCCCGTCAGGTCGTGCAGGTCGATCCGGCGGTCGTGGCTGTAGACGTTGAATCCGTCGCCGCGGAGGAAGCCGACCAGCGTGACCCCGAGCCGCTCCGCGGTCTCGACCGCAAGGTCCGACGGCGCTGACACGGCGCACACGATCGGGACGCCAGCGACGGCCGCCTTCTGCACGATCTCGAAGCTGACCCTCCCTGAGACCATGAGGATCCGGTCGTGCAGCGGGAGGGCGCCCGCGAGCAGCTGCGACCCGACCAGCTTGTCGAGCGCGTTGTGCCGGCCGACATCCTCGCGGATCTCGATGAGCTCGCCCCGCGGCGTGAACAGTGCGGCTGCGTGGAGTCCGCCGGTCTCATCGAACGCCCGTTGCGCCACGCGCAGCAAGTCCGGCAGGGCCAGGACCACCGTCCGTGCGACGACCGGGCCGTCCGGAAGCGTCTCGCAGCGAATGGCGACCTCGTCGATCGAGGCCTTGCCGCAGATCCCGCACGATGCGGTCGCCACGAAATGCCGTTCGGCCACCGAGGACACGTCGAACGGGCGCGTGAGGCGAACGACGATCGTGTCGTCGGGCTGGTTGAGCGTCGCCGGATCGCCGCCCTCGGTCGAGGCCACGTCCTCGGCCCCGTCGATCAGGCCCTCCGTGCGCAGGAATCCGACCGCGAGCTCGGCCTCGTGGCCGGGCGTTCGCATCGTCACGGCAACCGCGACCGGCTCCTCGTCAGGACCAGCCGCGCGGATCTCCAGTGGCGCTTCGCCCACGATCCGGTCCGGGCGGACTTCGAGCGTCTCGCCGCGCACGGTCACCACGGACCGGGTGGCGATGTGGCGGGTCGGTGGAGCGCTCGTGTCGTGCACACGCCGAGTGTAGGACCGGGCGCCGCCGGTGGCGCATCATTGGGCGCGCCGATGTCGACCGTCGTCATGGATCCCGGTGAGATCGCCTTCCTGGTCGCCGCGCGCCGGGCCATCCTTGCGACGATCGACCCCGATGGCCGACCGAGACCCGTCCCGATCTGCTTCATCGTGGATGCCGCCGACCCCACCCATGTCCGCCTGCTCACACCGCTCGACGACAAGCCGAAGGCGTCCCCCGACAAGCGCGCGCTCGTCCGGGTCCGCGACATCGGCACACGGCCCGAGGTCAGCGTCCTCGTCGAGCGCTGGGACGAGGACTGGTCCCGCCTCGGGTGGCTGCGCCTCAACGGACGGGCGTCGCTGATCGAACCGTCCGACGTGGCGCCCGACGCCGTCGAGCGCCTCCGGGCGAAATATCCGCAGTACGCCGCGCACGACCTGGAGTCCAGCCCGATGATCGCGATCGAGATCGAGCGCGCCGCTGGTTGGGGCGCCCTCGACTCCGGTTAGCTAGCGGTCGAGGAAGACGGCCTCGCCCATCGGTCGCAGGCAGTGGGTCGAGCTCATGGCCTGGAGATAGCCCCCGGCATTGAGCAATGCGACCATGTCGCCCTCGCGGACCGGCGGCATCGGATACTCCTCGGCGAACACGTCGCTCGCCTCGTTGATGTGGCCCGCCACTGTCACCGTCTCGGTCCGCGCCGCTGCCGCATCACGGCACAGGACGAGCTCTTGCGCGAAGCCATAGATGAAGTACGCGCAGTTCACGTTCCAGCCGATGTCCAGGCCGACGAAGGTGACCCCGCGCCGATCCTCGACCGTGACGACCTCGCCCAGCAGGATCGCCGCGTCCTTCGAGAGGTGGTCCCCGGGTTCCGATGCGACGACGACACCCAACGGCTCGAGATGTCGGGCGACGATCGCGGCGTAGGCGTCGAGGTCGATCGCGGGCTCGTGGGCGCGGGCGGGCATGCCGAGTCCGCCGCCGACATTCACCTCGATCACCTCATGCCCGGCGGCGCGTAACCGCTCGACCGCCGTGACCGCCGCCGGCAGCGCTGCCTCGAATGCGGGCAGCCCGTCCCGGAGCCAGCCGGATCCGGCGTGGAAGTGGATCGTGTCGATCCGAAGCTCGTGACGGGCCGCCACGGCGATCGCCTCGTCGAGTCGCTCGAGGCCGATCCCGAACTTCGTCGGCCGCTCGCCGCTGTATTCGAGATGGGCGTTGTACCCGGCGCCCGCCCCCGGATCGATGCGGATCCCGATCCGCGATCGCGGCGCTCGGCGGCCGTAGCGCTCGATCTGGCTGAGCGCGTCGAGGTTGCAGTGGATGCCGTGGGCGAGTAGCACGTCGAGGTCCCGCTCGGACACGTTCGTGCCGGTAAAGCTGATCTCCCCGGGCGTCCAGCCGCACTCCAGGGCCCGCAGGACTTCACCGGGCGAGCAGGCATCGATCCCGACACTCTCCGGTGTGCCCGGGGCGCCGAGGCCACGGAACACCTCGAGGACCTCGGGCAGCGGATTGGCCTTGAGGGCGAACCGCAGCCGGAACGGCACGCCGGTCCGTGCGAATGCCGACTGCAGCCGCCGGGCGTGCTCGGCAAACCGAGGCCGGTCATAGACGAACAGTGGGGTTCCGTGCTCGCGGGCCAGCGCCTCGGCGTCGCCCCCGGCGATCCGCAGGCGCCCGTCGGGCGCCGATCTCCAGGCCAGGACGCACCCACCACGGGGCGGTCGTGGCCGGGCTTGTCACGCCAGGACGCGCGGTCGCGACCGGGCCTGTCCGCTCCCGGGGGTCCAGCGATTCGGACCCTCCTCCACGGGGACACCGATCGACTCGACCAGGTGACGGGAGGCGTGCGCGATCTCAGCGACCGCGGCCTCGAACGCCTCCTGGTTGCGAGCACTCGGTTCGCGATAGCCGCTGAGCTTGCGGACGTACTGGCGGGCGGCGGCCTCCAGTTCGCCCGTCGTCGCCGTTTCGCCCGGGCGACGCAGGGTCTTGATGCTTCGGCACATGCCCGTACGGTACGGCGCATCGGGCCGGTCCGCCAGCCGACGAGGCGATGCGATCTTCGGCTCGCGGGTCGCCGCGGGTCGTTCCGTACTGCGCGTCGTCCAGGTCGGAATCCCCATATCTGGTGTCACCCGTCACCACCAGGACCGTCGAGCCCGGTGGTTGCAAGGCCCACTGGAAGGCGCGCGGGGTATGCTCCCCCCGCACTTGTCCAAGGCGTGCTACCCAGCTGGCGCGTAAGTCGACCCGAGAGCTCGTTGGGGGAATTCACATTGTCTGAGATCAAGAACCTGTCTGACCGCGTGTCCGCCGCACCACCTCGCGTCCGCGGGCGCTTCATCCGGGCGATCACGGCCGCCATCGCGATCACCCTGATCGCCACCGGCATCGCCGCCGCGTCGACACCCGTGACGGACGGCTTCCGCGACCAGTCGTTCGGCGGCGGCGCGTTCCGACCGGCCAGCGACAAGCCGCAGTCGAAGCTCTGGTACACGGACGGCCAGTGGTTCGCCGGGATGTTCCTCTTCCGATCGACCCCGACCCCCAAGTCCGAATTCCGCATCCACCGCCTCGACGAGGCGACGCACTCCTGGGTCGACATGGGCGTCACGATCGACACGCGCGACCAGTCGACGGGCGACTACCTCTGGGATGAGGCCACCGACACGCTGTGGGTCGCGTCCGCGTACCCCGTCAACGGCCCCGCCACGATCGACGACGGGATCAACATCTTCAGGTACACCTACAGCACGGCGTCGAACACGTACACGCCAGACGCGGGCTTCACCGGTACCGGAGTCACGATCCCCAACACCAGGGGCGGGACTCCGACGACCGGAGGCTCCAGCAGCGTCACGATCGATCGTGACTCCACCGGACGATTGTGGGCCGCCTGGTCGGTCTTCACCGAGGTGCGCTACAGCATCTCCGACGATGACGGCGTGACGTGGAGCGTTCCCGCCGTGGTGCCGACACAGGTCGGCAACCCGGTCAGGAACGGCACCGTCAACAGCGATATCGCGGCCGTGATCGTCTTCGGCGGCACTCCCGGCAACGTCGGGATCGGCTGGAGCGACCACGACGGCCTCCCGACGACAGCGGACAATGGCTACTACTTCTCCGTGATCGCCGCGGGCGCCGATCCCACCGTGTTGGCGAACTGGTCGCTCGAGGAGCTCCCCACGCTCGTCGTGGGCGCCCCGAACGAGGTCGCCGACGACCACCTCAACTTCAAGACACACAGCATGAACGGCAGCGTCTACATGGTGGGCAAGACCGGCAAGGACACCGCGGGTTGCGCCACTAATCAGAACCAGCCGCTCATCCCGTTCTTCCGCCGCACGGCGGCGGGTGTCTGGAGCACGCATCTCGTCGGCACGGTCGGAGACTGCAACACTCGGCCGCAGCTCGTCATCAGCGAGGAGCTGAACACCGCCTGGGTGTTCCTGACCTCGCCCAACGGCGGCGGCGCCGTCTACGTGAAGTCGGCGCCCCTGACCGGACCCGGCGCGCTCGTGTTCCGCGGGACCGCCGACACGACGATCCAGCGCGGCACGCCGTTCATCCGGAGTGCGACGGAGACCGCCATCGACGACCCCACCACGTCCAAGCAGTCGGTCACGGCCGCCAGCGGGATCGTGGTCCTCGCGAACAACCTGCGCAACGCGACCTCAGGACAGCAGAGCTTCTACCTCCACAACGAGATGTCGATCGCCGCGACGGACACGACGGCGCCGGCCGCAACTGCCCCCGTGGCCATCAAGGGCGGCTCTGCCCATAGCGGCACACAGAACGTGCCCGTCAGCGTCGACGCGACGGACGCGGGCAGCGGGGTGAGCCTCGTTCGCCTGTCGAACTCGTCGGCGACGACCGGTGGCGTGCTGACCACGGGCACGACCTTCAGCTACATGCCTTCCGTTCCGTGGGTGCTGCCCGTGGGCGACGGCCTCAAGACGGTCTATGTGCAGTGGCGCGACGCCGCTGGCAACTGGTCCGGCGTCGTGAACGACACGATCACGCTCGACGAGACGGCCCCCACGGGCACGGTCTCGATCAATAACGGCGCGGCCGCCACGACCACCAGGAACGTCAATCTGAACCTGACGGCCTCCGACGGCGCGGGCGCCAGCGGCGTCAGCTCCGTGCTGATCTCCAACTCCACGGACTTCACCGGGGCAACCCCCGTCGCCTTCGCGGCGAGCGTCCCCTGGACGCTCAGCGCCGGCGACGGCACCAAGACCGTCTACGTGAAGTTCGTCGATGCGGTCGGGAACACGTCCGCAGCGCCGGTCACCGACACGATCAACCTTGATGCCCCACCGACCGGGACCGTCCTGATCAACGGGGGCAAGGCGGGCACGAAGACCACCGCGGTCTCCCTGACCTTCCCGAACACCGCCAGTGACGTCACCCAAGTCCGGGCGGCATCCCCGGCGTTGGTCGGCGGCGAACCGTGGCAGGCATACAGCCCTGGCATGACGCTGCCGATCACGCTCAGCCCGGGGGGCGACGGGATCAAGACCGTCCAGGCCCAGTTCAGGGACGGCAGTCTGACCCCGTCGGCGAAGGTCAGTGACACGATCATCCTTGACACGATCGCGCCTGCCAAGCCGTCGGTCCCGGTCCATACGCTGAGCAACCCGGTCTCCGCGAAGGTCAACGTCCACCTGACGTGGACGGGGACGGACACCGCCGGCAGCAAGTTCGCCAGTTACGCCGTCCGACAGAGCGTCGACGGCGCAGCCTTCACGATCCTCGGCTACCCGACCACGGGCAGCTTCGACGTTCCGGTCGATCCTGCGAAGAACTACGTCTTCCAGGTCGCGACCATCGATGGTGCCGGGAATGTCAGCCCGTGGGCGACGTCCGCCACGATCCGCGCGGAGAACCACGCGGAGACGAGCGCGGCGGTCGCTTACACCGGATCCTGGAGCACGCAGACCCTCACGAGCTACATGGGTGGCACCGCGAAGGCGTCGAGCACGGCCAATGCGACCGCGACGTTCACATTCACGGGCAAGCACGTGGCCTGGCTGTCACGCCTGAGCAATATCAACGGACAGGCCCGGGTCTACATCGACAACGTGCTCATCGCCACGGTGAACACGTTCTCGTCGGCTGTGCAGCCCAAGCGGGTCGTGTTCACGCGGTCCTTCTCGACGGCTGTGAGCCGCAAGCTCAAGATCGTCGTCACGGGGACCCCGACGGCCAGCCCGCGGGTGACCATCGACCAGTTCTTCGTCATCAAGTAACCGCTCAGCACGTCCTGCGCCGGTCCTGACGGGCCGGCGCGCCGACGACGACGCCGCGGCGAGTCATCGCCGCGGCGTTCGCATGCCGGTACGGTAGACGCATGCGCGCCGAAGGCCGGTCCCAGAGCACGCGGGCCCTGATCGTGCGGCTCGCGTTGGCGGTCGTGCTCGGACTCGGGCTTGGGCTCGCGATCGATGTCGTCCGGTCTGGCGGTCCCGGCGCGTGGTTCGCCCTGCGCGGACTGCCGGCGCCGTACCTCCCGTTGGGCGACGAAGTCGATGTCGACGGGCGCTCCGTCTATCTCGATTGTCGGGGCGGCGGCGTTCCGACCGTCGTCCTGGAGGCCGGGATGGGCAGTGGCGCAGCGAGCTGGAGCCCGGTCCATGACGACCTCGCCCGGACGACCCGGACCTGCGCCTACGACCGTCCGGGGCTCGGGTCGAGCGATCCCCGTGGCCGCCATACCCTCGCCGACACCGCGACCGACCTCCGCATGGCGCTCGATGATTCCGGCGAGGTGAGCCCGTTCGTGCTCGTGGGCCATTCCCATGGCGGCGACTACGTGCGGGTCTTCGCCGGCCGATACCGCGAGGACGTGGTGGGTCTGGTCCTGGTCGATACCTTCGATCCGGACCTGCACGCGACGTTCATCCATCCCCTGCTCGGAGACCTGCGGCCGGAATACGACACCACGCTCGACGGCCTGCGTGCGCTCGTCGCCGATGTCGAGGACCTGGACTATGCGGTCTCGGAGCGGCAGCTGCGCGACGCCTCGCTGGTCGGGCTGCCGATCGAGGTCCTGCGCGCCCCCCGCGGGGAGCCCCGGCTGGATGCCGCGACGAACGACGCCCTCGCCGACGCGATCATCGCGGCCTACGATTCCCTCTCACCAGGGCGGGTGCGCTTCGAGCTCGCGTGGGGGGCCGGACACATGATCCACATCGACCGGCCCGACATGGTGATCGCCGCCACTCGCCGGATCGTCGAGGCGGCGCGCGTCGGGGACCGCTAGCGTCGGTCTCGACCCAACCTGATCGGAGATCGCCACGTGCCCAGGATCGACGCCTCCGCCGTCATCGACCGCCTCGGCCTCCGCCCGCACCCGGAGGGCGGCTGGTACGCCGAGACGTGGCGCGCCCAGTCCGTGGCCGGCGCGCGGCCCAGCGCCAGCGCGATCGTCTACCTGCTGGCCGCCGGCGAGCGCTCCCACTGGCACCGGGTGGATGCGGCAGAGATCTGGCAGTACTCGGCCGGCGACGCGCTCGAGCTGCGCATCTTGGCCGGCGAGGGGACGGATGTCGTCACGCACCGACTCGGGGCGGGCACGAGCGACGACGCGGGCGTGCCGCAGGTCGTCGTGCCGCCCGGTGCGTGGCAGGCGGCACGTCCGCTGGGCGCATGGACGCTCGTCGGCTGCATCGTGAGCCCGGCCTTCGACTTCGCGGGGTTCGAGCTCGCGCCCGACGGCTGGGAGCCACGGGGTTCCCCGTCGTGAGCGCCGATCAGCGCGCGGCGTACTTCCAGGACAGGGAGCCCGTGTAACAGTGGCGCAGCTTCAGGCACAACCCGCCGGTGAGGTCCCACGTGCGGCCGCTTACGTACGGCCCGCGATCGACGACGGGGGCGGTCACGACGCGGCCGTTCGAGGGGTTCTTGAAGGTGATGCGCGTGCCGCAAGGGAGCGTCCGGTGGGCGACGCCCACGAGGGATTCCGTCATGGCCTGCCCACACGCCGTCCGCTTGCCGTAGAAGCCCGGGCCGTACCAGGACACGTTGCGGTCCAGCCGCCAGGTGTTCTTCTTGATCGTGCCGGTACGCGCCTGCGGTTGGGCAGCCGACGGCCGAGCCTGTGGCGGCTCTGCGCTGAGATCTGGCTCGATCAAGGTCGAGGTCTCTTCCAGGTTCCCGTCAGAACGGGCCCCCGGATCGAGGGGCGAGGGCGTCATCACCGGCCCGCGGACAGCCGCTATCTCCGCCGCGGCGAAGAAATCAGCGGAGGGGGTCTGGAGCGAGCTGGGGGCTCGCGAACCCACCGGTCCGGGGACGGCGACCGTGGCGAACGCGGCGATGAGCGCTGCGATCGCGACGACCTTGGGGCGTCGCACGTCTCGAGAACGGTACCATCGATTCGCGTCGAGCAGGGCTTGCGTCGCCTTCCGTCGGCATGTCGATTCCATGCCAGACTCGTCACGTGATCCGGCGCGACCTTCGATTCGATGGACCCTTCGACCTGGTCGGGACCCTCGCGCCGCTTGTCCGGGGCAATGGCGACAGGACGATCCGGATCGCCTCGCGGGAAGCCTGGTGGACGACGCGGACCGCGGCCGGACCCGCGACCCTGCACCTGGCGGTCGGGCCGGGGACCCTGACCGCCGAGAGCTGGGGCGCGGGGGCCGAGCTCGCGCTGGAACGAGCCGGTCGACTGGTCGGCGTGGAGCCGGACCGCCAGCCCACCGGTGCCCTGGCCGGCGTCGACGATGGCCGGATCGGCTCGCTCGCCCGGGGACGGCCCGGCGTCCGCACGCTGCGGACCGAAGCCGTGTTCGACGCCCTCGTTGCCGGCATCGTCGAGCAGAAGGTCACGGGGTTCGAGGCGCATCGTGTCTGGCACGGGCTGGTCCGGACGTACGGCGAGCCGGCACCCGGACCGGCCGCTCGCGAGCTGGGTCTCCGGCTGTTCCCGGCGCCGGCCACGCTGGCCGCGCTCCCCTATCACGCCTTTCACCCGCTCGGCCTCGAGCGCCGCCGAGCCGACCTGGTCCGGGCGATCGCCGGGCGCGCGCCATGGTTCGAGGCCGTTGTGGACCTGCCGCTCCCCGAGGCCTATCGCCGCCTGCTCGCCGTGCCCGGAATCGGTCCGTGGACGGCCGCGGAGGTGGCCGTCCGAGCGCTGGGAGACGACGACGCGGTGAGTGTCGGCGACTTCCACCTCCCGAACCTCGTGGCCTGGGCGCTGGCCGGCGAGCCGCGCGGCGACGACGCCCGGATGCTCGAGCTCCTCGAGCCGTACCGCGGTCGGCGCGCGCTCGTCGTCCGGTTGCTGGAGCTCAGCGGGATGCGCACGCCGCGCTACGGACCCAGGCTCGCTCCGCGCGGGATCGCGGCGATCTGAGGAACGGGCGGCCTCGGCTACACTCGGGCATCGTTTCACGAGGCCGCCCGCACCCATGACCACGATCACCGAACGACCGCCCGTCGGCCCGTACACGCAGGCCACGCGACTCGCCCGGCTCGACGAGTTGCTGCGCGAGCGGATCGTCGTGCTCGATGGTGCGATGGGCACGCTGATCCAGAGCTACGGGCTCGATGAGAGCGACTTCCGGGGCCAGCGCTTCGGGGCACACCCGACCGATGTGCGGGGCGACAACGAGCTGCTCAATCTCACCCGCCCGGACATCGTCCTGGCCATCCACGGCGCCTATCTCGAGGCCGGCGCGGACATCATCGAGACGAACACGTTCACCGCGAACGCCCTCGCCCAGTCCGACTACGACCTCACCGCCGTCGTGCGCGAGATGAACGTCGAGGCCGCACGACTGGCCCGGCGGGCCGCCGACGCCGCGGAGGCGGCCGATCCCTCGCGTCCGCGCTACGTGATGGGCGCACTCGGGCCGACGCCGCGAACCGCCTCGATCTCGCCGGACGTGAACGACCCGGGTGCCCGCAACGTGACGTTCGACGAGCTCGCGGCGGCCTATCAGGAGGCGGCCGAAGGATTGATCGAGGGCGGCTCCGACCTGCTCGTCATCGAGACGATCTTCGACACGCTCAACGCGAAGGCCGCGATCTTCGGCGTGGAGGCGGCTTACGACACGGCCGGCCACCGCATCCCGCTCATCATCTCGGGCACGATCACGGACGCCTCGGGCCGGACCCTGTCGGGCCAGACCGTCGACGCATTCTGGGTATCCGTCGCCCATGCCCGTCCCATGGCCGTCGGGCTCAACTGCGCCCTGGGCGCTCGTCAGCTGCGTGGCCACGTCGCGGACATGGCGCGCATCGCGGGGATCCCCGTCATCGCCTACCCGAACGCGGGCCTGCCCAACGAGTTCGGCGGATATGACGAGGTGCCGGCGACCACCGCCGAATTGCTCGGCCAGTTCGCCCGGGACGGACTGGTCAACATCGCGGGCGGTTGTTGCGGCACGACACCGGCACATGTCCGGGCGATCGCGGACGCGGTCAAAGGGCTCCCGCCTCGCGACGTCCCGGCGGTCGCGCCGCGTACCCGTCTGGCAGGCCTCCAGTCGCTCACGATCCCGCAGCCGGGAGGGCTGTTCGTGAACGTCGGGGAGCGCACGAACATCACCGGGTCGCGCCGCTTCGCGAAGCTCATCCTCGACGACCGGTTCGAGGATGCGGTCGAGGTCGCCCGCCAGCAGGTCGATGCCGGTGCGCAGCTCATCGACGTGAACATGGATGAGGGCATGCTCGACTCGGTCGCAGCGATGTCGCGCTTCCTGCGACTGCTTGCGAGCGAGCCGGACATCAGTGTCGTCCCGGTCATGGTCGATTCGTCCCGCTGGGACGTCATCGAGGCCGGGCTCAAGTGCCTGCAGGGCAAGGGCGTGGTCAACTCGATCTCGCTCAAGGAGGGCGAAGCGGCGTTCCTCGAGCACGCCCGGCTGTGCCGGCGCCACGGCGCCGCCGTCGTCGTCATGGCATTCGACGAGGCGGGCCAGGCGGACACGGCCGATCGGAAGGTGGAGATCGCTCGCCGGGCGGTTCGGCTGCTGCGCGAGGACGCGGGTTTCGAGCCCGAGGACATCATCATCGACCCGAACATCTTCGCGATCGGCACGGGCATCGAGGAGCACGCCGGCTACGCCGTCGCATACATCGAGGCGACGCGCCGGATCAAGCACGAGCTGCCGGGCGTGCTGGTCTCGGGCGGCGTCTCGAATGTGTCGTTCGCCTTCCGCGGCAACGATCCCATCCGCGAGGCCATCCATTCGGTCTTCCTGTACCACGCGATCGGGGCCGGGATGGACATGGGCATCGTCAATGCCGGGGCGCTGGCGATCTACGACGACATCGAGCCCGAGCTGCGCGAGCTCGTCGAGGACCTCGTGCTCGATCGGCGCCCGGACGCCACGGAGCGCCTGCTGGCCGTCGCCGAGCGTTACGCCGGCGACGCCACGAGCAGTGGCGAGGACGCCGACACGCTCGCCTGGCGCTCGCTGCCGATCGGGGAACGCCTGACGCATGCGCTCGTGGCCGGGCTCGACGCCTTCATCGTCGAGGACACCGAGGAGGCTCGTCTCGCCGCTGCCCGGCCGATCGAGGTCATCGAGGGTCCGCTGATGGACGGCATGAACGTCGTCGGCGACCTGTTCGGGGCGGGCAAGATGTTCCTGCCCCAGGTGGTCAAGAGCGCCCGCGTGATGAAGAAGGCGGTCGCCCACCTCATCCCGTTCATCGAAGCCGAGAAGGACCCGGGCGCCAGCCGGACGAACGGCCGCATCGTGATGGCCACGGTCAAGGGCGACGTCCACGACATCGGCAAGAACATCGTGGGGGTCGTCCTCGGCTGTAACAACTACGAGGTCATCGATCTCGGCGTGATGGTCCCCGTGGCGCGCATCCTCGAGACGGCGCGCGAGCAGGGGGCGGACATCATCGGGCTGTCGGGGCTGATCACCCCCTCGCTCGAGGAGATGCGCCACGTCGCGTCCGAGATGGAACGCGAGGGCTTCACGATCCCGCTCCTGATCGGAGGCGCCACGACCTCGCGAACCCACACGGCGGTCCGCATCGAGCCCGAATACCACGGTCCGGTCGTCCACGTCGCCGATGCCTCGCGCGCCGTGGGCGTGGCGGGCGCGCTCGTGGATGTCGCCGCACGGGATGCCTTCGCGGCCGGGGTCCGGGCGGAATACGAGACCGTCCGGGTGGAGCGCGGCGCGCGCGAGGAACGGATCGCCCGGCACCCGATCGCGGAAGCCCGACGGCATCGACTCGCGATCGACTGGACCGACGTCACGCCGCCCGTCCCGAGCTTCCTCGGTGCCCGCACGTTCGCCGAGCACCCGCTCGAGGACCTCGTCGAGCGTATCGACTGGACGCCGTTCTTCGCGACCTGGGAGATGAACGGCCGGTATCCGGCGATCCTGACGGATCCTGTCCTGGGCCCCGCCGCGGCATCGCTGTACGAGGACGCCCGGGCGTTGCTCGCCCGGATCGTCGAGGATCGGTCGCTCCGGGCGTCGGCGGTCGTCGGGTTCTGGCCGGCCAACAGCGTCGGCGACGACATCGAGCTCTACACGGATCCCGGGCGGCATGGCTCGGCCGGCACGATCCACACCCTGCGCCAGCAGATGGTGAAGCCACCCGGACGGCCGAACCTCGCGCTCGCCGACTTCACCGCGCCACGCGAGACCGGCCTCGTCGATCACGTCGGGGGGTTCGTGGTCACGGCCGGGCACGGCCTCGCCGAGATCGAGGCCCGGTTCAAGGACGCCAACGACGACTACTCGGCGATCCTCGCCAGCGCGCTCGCCGATCGCCTGGCGGAGGCCTTCGCGGAGCGACTGCACGAGCTCGTCCGTCGCGAACTGTGGGGCTACGCGCGCGACGAGGCCCTCTCGAACGACGACATCATCGCGGAGCGCTATCAGGGCATCCGGCCCGCACCGGGCTATCCCGCCTGCCCGGACCACACCGAGAAGGGCGAGCTGTTCCGGCTGCTCGGAGCGGAGTCGAAGATCGGGGTCCGCCTGACCGAGTCGTACGCGATGTGGCCGGGCGCGGCCGTGAGCGGCTACTACTTCTGGCACCCGCAGGCGACGTACTTCGGCCTGGGTCGGATCGGGCGCGACCAGCTCGAGGACTATGCGCACCGGAAGCTGACATCCGCCGCGTCGATGGCCCGCTGGCTCGCCCCGAACCTGGCGGACGATTGACCCGCGGTGGTAGCGTCGAAAACCCAACGAGCCGACACGACGTATCGTTGACGTGATGACGACCCTGGATCGCTCCCAGCACGCGCGGCGCAGCCACGTCGCGGCCCTGGCGCTCGCCGGCGCGCTGCTCGTCGCGCTCGCGCCCGCCACTGGCGGGGCGACGCAGTACACGCGGGACGTATCGAAGCGCGCCGATTTCGTCGCCCAGACGAACTTCGTCCAGTGCGTGGGGGCGAGCATGCAGATGATGCTCAACATGATCCAGCCCGGCAACGATCGAAGCGCGGCCACGCAGCTCCGGCTGCAGAAGCTGGCACGGGCCTGGAGCGGATCGCGGCCCGACGGCCGGCAGCGGCAGGGAGCCAGCGTGCGTGGCTGGGCCGCCGGTCTCAACATCCTCGGGGCCGGGCCGTACCGGCTCGTGGGCGAGAAGAGCCTCGGCGCCGCGATGCGGACCGCGGCGAAGGCCATCACGGCGACCGGACGCCCAGTCGGCCTGCTGGTCTGGCGCGGCCGCCACGCCTGGGTCATGAGCGGCTTCACGGCCACGGCGAAGCCCGGGACGACCGACGACTTCCGCGTCACCAGGGCGATCGTCCACGATCCACTCTACCCGCACGGGAACGCCATCTGGGGACCCAGTCCGTCGCCGGGCGAGGCGATCAGCCTCGGGGCGCTCGGGCGTCAGTTCGTGCCACGCCGGATGTCCAATCGGATCGGCGGCCAGCCGAGCAGGCTCGGCGGCAAGTACGTGCTGGTCCTGCCCTACGAGACCGACTTCAGCGCCTGGTCGGCGGCTCGCTGACCCTCGCTGACCCGAGCTCGCTCGGCCGATCGCCGGATCCGGCGCGGAATGCTTGGACGGTCTCCGCGAATCTCGTGACGGCCTCGGGCGTCCGCGGGTCCATCGCGGCGATGAGGTGCCCGGTCCCCTCGGCGGCGTAGGCCGCCAACGCGCGAGCGACCGCGGCATCGCCGATGAGCGCCCGCTCGACGGACCCATCTCCGTCCCCGTCGTCGTCGCCACCGGCATCGTCGCCGGACCCGGGCGGAGCCTCGCGGAGGTCCGGGTAGCGCACCTCCACACCGACCGTCCGCTCGAGGCTCCCCGGATCGCGACCCGCCGTGGCGCACGCGGCCTCGAGGTCGTCGCGCACGCGCCGCCAGCGCTCGTCGGGCAGCCCGAACCACGCGTCGTTCCACATGTCGGCATGACGGGCCGCGAGGTCCAGCATCCGCGGCCGCCGGGCGGCGATGAGGATCGGCAGGTCGGGCCGCGCCGGCGGGGCGAGAACGGCGTCCCGGGCGGTCATCCAGCGCCCGTCCAGATCCGCCCGACCATCGCGGATCAGCTGTCGGATGATCGTGAGCGACTCCTCGAAGCGGCCGACGCGGTGGTCCGTCGGGTAGCCGAACGCCTCGTATTCCGGATCGTGCCAGCCGCAGCCGATGCCCAGGATCAGCCGACCCCCGCTGACGTGATCGAGCGTCGCCGCCATCTTGGCGAGCAGGGCGGCGTTCCGGAACGACGTGCACATGACGAGGATCCCGAGCTCGACCCGCGTGGTGGCTTCGGCGATCGCGGCCAGGATCGTCCAGCACTCGTGGATCCCCGTCGTCTTGCCGTCGAACCGGAACAGCAGGTGGTCGTAGACCCAGACGGAGTCCAGCCCGTTCGTCTCGGCCGCCATGGCCACCGCGCGGATCTCCGGGTACGGCGCCGGCGCCGGCGCGTCATCCTCCTGGGCGATCGGCAGCACGATCCCGGCCTTCAATCGTCCGCTCCACGGTCGGGGCGCGGCATGGCCAAGGTCCTCCACATCGTGTATCGAGGAAGCCTACGCTACGGCTGCCGCAGCTCGCCGCCCGGGAATCAACGAGGAGATCGATGCCGTCGTTCGAGAAGTCACCACCCGAGCTCGTCGCCCGGTTCGATGCCGCGGCCGAACGCTTCCCACAGGCCCAGCGTCGCAAGATGTTCGGGTATCCCGCGCTGTTCGTCGGCGGCAACCTCGTCACCGGGTTGTTCGCCGATCAGTGGATGATCCGGCTGGCCGGGCACGACCTCGCCGAGCTGCTGACGCTGCCCGGTGCGTCGGCGTTCAGCCCGATGGCCGGGCGGACGATGAAGGGCTACGCCGTGCTGCCGCCGGACGTCGTGGCGAACGACGCGGCCCTGGATGGCTGGCTGGGACGGGCGATCGAGCTCGGCAAGACGCTTCCGCCCAAGTGAGGGCGGTCGCCCCATCGCCACGTCCCGGCATGGGTGCGGTCCCGTACCGCGGCGGGACCACGTTCCGGGTCTGGGCTCCGCACGCCGAGTCGGTCGTCGTGACCGGCAGCTTCGACGAGTGGGCGCCCGAGGCGACGGCACTGGCGCGCGATGACGACGGCACGAGTGGCACCTGGTCCGCGGACGTCGAGGGCGTCGCGCCGGGCGCCGAGTACCGGTTTCGCCTGCGCACCGCGGACGGGACCGAGCTGTGGCGGATCGACCCGTACGCGCGACAGGTCACGAGCTCCATCGGCAACGCGGTGGTCTACGACCCCGCGGCCTTCGACTGGGGCGACCACCGGTTCGAGATGCCCGCCCACGACGATCTCGTGATCTACGAGCTGCACGTGGGGACCTTCAACCCGGATGGCGATCGCCGCGGCGACTTCGACCGCGCCATCGAGCGCCTGCCGTACCTGCGCGACCTGGGCATCAACGCCGTCTCGATCATGCCGCCTTTCGAGTTCGCAGGCGACGTGTCCTGGGGCTACAACCCGGCGCATGTCTTCGCCATCGAGTCGAGCTACGGCGGTCCCGACGCCTTCAAGCGCTTCATCGTGGCGGCCCATGCCGAGGGCATCGCGGTCTTCGTCGACGTCGTCTTCAATCATCTCGGCCCGAGCGATCTCGACCTGTGGCAGTTCGACGGATGGAGCGTGAACGGTGGGGGCGGCATCTACTTCTACAACGACGAGCGTGCCATCACGCCGTGGGGCGCCACCCGACCCGACTACGGCCGTGGTGAGGTCCGCACGTTCCTGCGTGACAGCGCGCTGACCTGGCTCGAGGAGTTCCAGGCCGACGGGCTGCGCTTCGACGCGACCCTGTTCATCCGGACCGTCGATGGGCTGCCCGGCAACCCGGCATCCGAGCTGCCCGACGGCTGGTCGTTCATGGCCTGGATCAACGACGAGATCCGGGCACGCCAGCCCTGGAAGCTGACGATCGCGGAGGACATCCAGGACGACCCGACGCTGGTGGTATCGACCGCGGATGATGGGGCCGGGTTCGGCGCTCAGTGGGATGTCGGCTTCATCCGGCGGGTGCGACCCAGCCTCGAGACAGGCGACGACCGGGAACGGTCCATCGCGACCGTGGTCGAGGGCATCACCGGCGAGCGTCGCGGCCCACCCATGACGCGGGTCATCTACACGGAATCACATGACGACGTCGCGAATGACCGCGTGCGCCTTCCCGAGGCCATCAAGCCGGGTGACGCCGGCAGCTGGTGGTCGGAAAAGCGCGCGACGCTCGGGTCGGCACTCGTGCTGACGGCCCCGGGCATCCCGATGCTGTTCCAGGGGCAGGAGCTGCTCGAAGACCGCTGGTTCGACGACACCGTCGGCATGGACTGGACCAAGGTGACCACCAACGCGGGCATCCTGCAGCTCCATCGCGACCTCATCGCGCTGCGGCGTGGCGGCGGTGGGACCACGCGCGGCCTGCGCGGCGAGCACGTGGCGATCGTCCGAGCCGACGACGCGTCGAAGGTGCTCGCCTTCCACCGCTGGCGGGAGGGCGGCCCGGGCGACGACGTCGTGGTCATCGCGAACTTCGCCGATCGGGTCGTGGCCGACCTGCGGGTGGGCCTGCCCGCCGCCGGGCGCTGGCGGGTCCGGCTGAACTCGGACTGGCCGGCGTATGCGCCCGATTTCGGCGGCCAGGAAGCGTTCGACACCGAAACGGACGACGACCCCGTCGACGGCTTCGACCAGAGCGCTCTCGTCTCCGTCGGGCCGTACGGGGTCGTCGTCCTGTCGCAGGACCCCTGAGAGGGGTTCAGTTCGTGGCCGGGCGGATGTTCTGGTTGAGGTGGAACAGGTTGGTCGGGTCGTACCGGCGCTTGACGTCGGCCAGGCGCTCGTACGTTGCCGCCGGATAGGCCTCGCGGATGCGGGCCTCGCCCTCGGCCTCGAGGAAGTTCGAGTAGACGCCGACCGCGCGCGGTCGCAACTCCTCGAAGTAGGCCTGCGTCCACGCCTCGTGGACCGGCTTCTCGGCCGGGTCCTCGAAGATCGTGATGAGCACGACCATCACCGGCGCATCGCGGTGGGCGAAGGCCGTGGCGCCCGCGGAGACCTCGGCCATCCGGCCACCCAGGACGCGGATCTGGGTCATCGCCATCGGTGAGCTGGGCGCCGCCATGCGGGCGAGGATCGTATCGACCGCGGCGTCGTCGAGCGTGTCGAGGAACACCGACCGGTGCACCGCTGGGGCGGGGTCCTCGGCGGCCTTCATGAGCTCGTAGATCCCGACGTACGGCATGGGCTGGACCATCTCGAACAGGGGCGTCGCGACCTCGCGGAACGGCTGGATGGCGCGCTGGCCCTCGGCCGGATCGCCGTCATACACGAACATGACCGCGAGGACCTGCTGGAAGTGGAGTTCCTCGGGCACGAACGGGAGCGGCGGGACCGGCATGACCATGGAGATCGTGGTCAGTGATTCGGGCGCGGCCGATGCGATCGGGACGAGGCTCCGAAGGACGTCGCGGGTCAGCGGCAACATGAGCATGCCGCCGAGCACCTCGCCGACCGGGTAGAGCTTGAACTGGAAGCGGGTGACGACCCCGAAGTTGCCGCCACCACCGCGCACGGCCCAGAAGATGTCGCTGTGCTCGGTCTCGCTCGCCGTGATGACCCGGCCGTCGGCCGTCACGACCTCGACCGACACCAGGGCGTCGATGGCCAGACCATGCTTGCGCGCGAGCCAGCCGATGCCGCCGCCGAGGGTCAGGCCGGCGATGCCGACGCTCCCCGTGTCGCCGAACGGGGTGGCGAGGCCGTGGGCCGCGGCCGCTCCCGTGTACTCACCGGCGGTGAGGCCGGCCTGCGCCCACGCCAGACGGCGGTCGGGATCGATGTGCAGGCCCTTCATCGAGCTCAGGTCGAGGACGATGCCGCCCTCGCTCGTGCCGTAACCGGCCAGGCTGTGCGAACCGCCACGGACCGCGAGGTCGAGTTCCGCGTCGCGGGCGAACGCGACGGTCCGCACCACGTCGGCGGTCGTCGCGGCCTTGACGATGAGTGCGGGCCGACGGTCGATCGTCAGGTTGTGCACGTGTCGGGCGGCTTCGTAGGCCTCGTCATCGGGGCGGATGACCGACCCTGTGATGCCCGCGCGCAGCGCGGCGATGTCGAGCGGGCTGGAGGGGGCGGGCGTGCGGGCGAGGGCCATCGTGGCAAGTTCCTTTCGGGTCGGTCGCCTGGGGGCGGTGGAGGAGGTGTCGCCATCCTCGCGGCGCTTCGATCCGCGGACAGCGGGCAAGCGCCCGCGTCCCGACGCCGACGGATGGCGAGGCCCTATGCGACGGATGACGATGCCGGCGACCGATGAGCGCCGGGGAGCGGCAAGGGCGTCAGGCGGACGCGGGTGCCTCCAGCAGGCCCAGCGCGGCGCAGTCATCGGCGATGCGCTCCAGCAGCCCCGGATCGGCCACTGCACCGAACCCTTGGAGCATGACGCGGCGCAGGCCGAGGTCGCGGTAGGCACGCAGCAGATCGCGGCGCGCCGGCCCGGGCTCGGTATCCGACAGTCCCCAGATGTGGATGGACACACCGAGCGACGCCGGGTCGCGGCCGATCTCCGCGCAGCGCGACGCGATGACCGGGAGCGCCCGCTCGGTCTCGTCCGGCGTCAGGGCATCAAGGTTCAGCTCGGCCGCGAATCGCGCGGCGAGGCGCCATGTCACTTTCGGGCCGTTGCCACCGATCAGGATGGGGATCCGATCGCCGAACGCCTTCGGCTCGTGGATCGCGTCCTCGACGTGGGCGTGCCGTCCGGCATACGTGGCATGCCCCGGCGCCAGCATCCGGGTGATGACCTCGAGGTGGTCGGCGAGGATGGCCAGCCGTTCGCGGGCGTCCGGGAAGCCGTAGCCGTAGGCACGCCACTCGTCCTCCTTCCAGCCCGCGCCGATACCCAGCTCGAAGCGCCCGCCCGCGATCACGTCCAGCGTGGACGCCATCTTGGCCGTCAACGCCGCGGGCCGATAGGCGGCCGCGAGCACCAGGTGCCCCAGGCGCACCCGCGTCGTGACGCCGGCGATCGCGGTGAGCTCCACGAAGGGCTCGAAGACCGGCGCGTCCACGAGCGGGGGGTCCACCTGGAAGTGGTCGTACAGCCACAACGAACCGAAGCCGAGCGCCTCCGCCTGCCGCGCCGCCGCGACCGTCCGCTCCCAGGCCGTCGCCCCGTCCAGGCCCAGGAACTCGCGATCGCAGCCCTGCGGCAGGGTGAGCCCGACCTTCATGTCACGCCCTCCCACGGACCGTACGCGGCCTCGACCCGGTCCCTCACGCCCGCGACGACGGCGTCGTCGACCGGTCGCTCGTCCGCGATCGAGTGCCACAGTCCCGCCTCGCGCACGAACGCAGCGAGGGTGCGCATGGCTGCCTCGACATCGTCCCAGGTGACGCCCATCGCCTCGGGCCGGATGTCCACGCCGGCGCGGCGCAGGGCGGCGACCATCTCGTCCGCCCCGTGATCGTGCAGCACCGACCCGAAGACGACGCCCAGGCCGACGGGCTGGCCGTGGATGAAGTGCGTCCCGGTGCGCTTCTCGAGGTTGTAGAACAGGAAGTGCTCCACGCCCTCGATATGGCGGGGGTTCCAGCCCGCCGCGTGGAACGTGTTGCCGCCCCAGCGGTGCGCCTCCATGAGCGTCCGGATCCCGTGATCGGTGACGTCGTGGATGTCGTCCAGCGCGGCCAGGACCGTGTCCAGGCGCTGGCGAGCGGCGGCCACCAGCCCTTCGTCGTAGGGCCACCGGTGTTCCTCGCGACCGAGATCGCGGCTCAGTCGCCAGTCGAGATGGGCGGTGTGGTAACAGACGATGTCGCCGACGCCCGCGCGATTGAGCCCGACCGGTGCGCTGGAGATGACGTCGAAGTCGACATAGACGGCCTCCGGGACCGCGAAGCCCAGGTAGCGGACGATGCCCTCGCGGCGGAGACCGGCGCGGTGGCCGAACGGCGCGTTCACCGTCATCGCGGTCGGCACCTGGAACAGCGGCAGCCGACGGCGCCATGCCACGAATTTCGCGACGTCGACGGCCTGCCCACCACCCAGGCCGATGACGCACGCGGCCTCGGGCAGCGTGTCCACGATCCCCTCGAGTTCCGTCACGTCCAGCGTGCGCACGTGGTGGACCCCCGCCAGCCCATCGCCACTGAGCGCGTCGGCGAACCGCGGCCACAGGTCCTCCATCGTGACCACGAGGTACGGCCGGTGGACGAATGCGGGGAGCGCCGCCACGAGATCCCGCCCGAACACGGTCGTGAACTCCCCGCTCACCGTGGGGAGGTCTCGCTCGGGGCGGTGGTCATGCGACTGCCCGTGTCGCGTGGGCCATGATCCGCTCCTCGGTCGCTTCGGCCGCCTCGAGCTGCGCCGTGATCCGGCCCTCTCGCATCACGAGGATCCGGTCGCTCATCCCGAGGACCTCGGGCAGCTCTGACGAGACCATGACGATCCCGACGCCCGTCGCCGCGAGCTCGCGGAGCAGCGCGTAGATCTCGCGCTTCGCGCCGACGTCGACACCACGCGTCGGCTCGTCGATCAGCAGGATGCGGCAGCGGGCATGCAGCCACTTGGCGAAGATCACCTTCTGCTGGTTGCCGCCCGACAGGTTGCGCACCAGCGCCGACGGGCCGCGCGTCCGGATCGATAGGCGGGTGATGTGACCGCCCACCGTCCGGCGCTCCCGGCGCGTGTCGATGACCCCGCTCGAGGCGACCTCATCGAGGCGCGAGATCGTGACGTTCGTCGCGACGGACTGGCCGAGCAGCAGCCCGTCGGCCTTGCGGTCCTCGGTGAGCAGGCCGATCCCGAGCGCGATCGCATCGCGCGGCGACCGGATCCTGGACCGTGACCCCGTCCACCGCGACGCTGCCCGCGTCGATCGGATCGGCACCGTGGATGGCGCGCAGGACCTCGGTCCGGCCCGAGCCGGCCAGCCCGGCGATCCCGACGATCTCGCCGCGCGCGACGGTGAAATCGATGTCGTGGAAGACGCCGTCGCGACGCAGGCCGCGTACGGCGAGGATCGGCGCGTCGGACGGGTGCCGCCGCCGCCGCGGTCTCCGGGCGGGCGCCGTAGATGGCGTCGATCTCGCGGCCGACCATGAGCCGGATGAGGCGCTCCGGGGTCACCCCCGCGGTGGGCTCGGCGGCCACGACCCGGCCGTCCTTCATGACGACCACGCGGTCGGTGATCCGGAAGACCTCGTTGAGCCGGTGCGAGATGTAGATGAACGCGACGCCCTTCTCGGTCAGGCGCCGCATGACCCGGAACAGCCCGTCGAGCTCGGCGTCGGCGAGGACGGCCGACGGTTCGTCGAGGACGATGAGACGCGCGTCGCGCGACAGCGCCTTGGCGATCTCGACCATCTGGCGGCGGGCAACGCTGAGCGACGCCGACACGGGCTCGCGGGTCCAGGTCCAGACCGAGCCGCTCGGCGACGACGAGGGTGTCCTCGGTCAGACGACGCTGGTCGACCAGGCCGCGCGCCGTGGTCGGCAGACGACCCATGTAGATGTTCTCGGCCACGCTGAGGTGCGGCGCGAGCGCCGGCTCCTGGTAGATCACGGCCAGACCGCGCCGGATCATGTCCTGTGGGCCGCCGGCCTCGACGGCTTCACCATCGACGAGGATCTCGCCCGTGTCGCGGGTGTAGGCGCCCGACAGGATCTTCATCAGGGTCGACTTGCCGGCGCCGTTCTCGCCGACGAGCCCGACGATCTCGCCCGCGTCGGACGGTCAGGTCGACCGACCTGAGGGCATGGACGCCCGGGAACGACTTGTCGATCGCCCGCATCTCGAGGACGGTCGTGTCGTCGCTGGCGGCCTTGTTCGGTTCCGGCTGGATCACTGGCCTGGCTCCACTGGCCGATGGCACGGGATACGTCGAGGACGCGGCGGAGGAGAAGCCGCGCCCTCGACGGTGGCTCGGTCCCGGTGGGACCGATGACGGATGGCTAGAAGCCCTTGCCGATCCAGTCGGCGACGTTGGCCGCGTCGATCGTGTTGGTCGGCAGGACCCACTGCGGGTCGATGGTCTCGCCGGCGAGCAGCTTCTTGGCCGACTCGCAGCCTTCCTTGCCGGCGTTGTCGTACGTGAACGTCACGACGATCTTGCCGTCCGCGATGGCCTGGATGGCCTCGTTCTGGCCGTCGATGCCGACGACCTTGAACTCGTCCGCCCGGCCGGCGGTCTCGAGCGCCGCGACGACGCCGAGCGCCATCGCGTCGTTGTGCGTGTAGATGACGTCGACCGTCGCCCGGGGCGTGCTTCTGGAGCAGGTCGTTCATCGCGGTGAGCGCCTTCTCGCGCTTGTAGTCGCCATCGACGCTGTCGACGATCTCGACCTTGGGGTCGTTGTCGGCCAGCCACTTGACGAAGTCGTCGTGGCGGTCGGTCGTCGCCGACGAGCCCTGGGTCCCCTGGATCTCGATGACCTTGCCGCCGTTGCCGCCCAGGATCGTCTTGGAGACGTACTCCGCGGCCGTTCGGCCGATGAGCTTGTTGTCGGCGCCGATGTGCTGGGTGACCGGGTCGATGACGCCGCGGTCGAGGGTGATGACCGGGATGTCGGCCGCCATGGCGCGCTTGGCCGCCTCGTTCAGGCCGACGTCGGTGTTCGGCGTCAGCAGCAGGACATCGACCGGGCGGGCGATGAATTCGTCGACGTGGCCGGACTGCACTGCGTCGTCGCCCTGCGCGTCGGAGATGATCGTCTCGGCGCCCGGGTTGAACTCCTTGCAGTAGTCGCGGACGTTGTTGTTCTGGTTGGTGCGCCACTCGTCGCCGCCGTTGGCCTGCGAGAAGCCGATGACGCCACCACCCGCTGCGCTCGGGGCGGCCGCGCTGGGCGCCGCGGACGGTGCCGCGACCGACGGGGCCGCGGATGGGGCGGCAGGTGTGGTCGTGCAGCCGACGAGGACCACGATCGATGCGGCGACCAGACTCGTCTTCAGGATCCGGGTCATGTGCCTTGCCCTCCTTGCTCGTGCTCGATACGCCCTTCGTTCTCCGGCGCCGTCCCCGACGGCGCCACGCAACCGCGGTCCTCCATCGCCGCACTCGGTCACGGGCTCACCTGCCTTCCTCCCTGGTCCTGGTCCGCCGCTCCAGGAGGACGGCGCCGAGGATGATCAGGCCCTTCACGATCTGCTGCGAGAAGGGCGAGACCCCGAGGAGGTTCAGGAGGTTGTTCATCGCCGCCACGACTGCCGCGCCGACGACCGTGCCGCCGACCCCGCCCTCGCCGCCGAACAGGCTGGTCCCGCCGATGACGACGATCGCGATGGCGTCGAGCTCGAAGCCCGTGCCCTGGGTCGGCTCGGCGGCCGCCAGCCGCGAGACGACGATGAGGGCGGCGACCGCGGCACACAGGCCGCTGATGACGTAGGCGCTGAAGACCGCGCGGTCGGTGTCGATGCCCGACAGGCGAGCCGCCTCGCGGTTGTCGCCGACCGCGTAGATCCGCCGCCCGAACGGGGTGGAGCGGAGCAGGAACCAGGACAGCGCGGCGATGCCGGCGAACAGCAGGAGCGGGACCGGGACGCCCAGGACGTCGCCGCTGCCGATCCAGGCGATGTCGACGGCGTTGTCGCCGGCGCGGATGGGCTTCCCGTCGGCGATCGTCAGCGTCACGCCGCGGGCGATGACGAGCATGCCCAGGGTCATGATGAACGGCTGGAGCCCACCCTTCGTGATGCCCAGCCCGTTGATCGCGCCGGCGCCCGCCGCCGACCAGGAGTGCCAGCCCGATGGCCAGCGGCCACGGGATGCCGCTGCCCATCGCGGCGGCGAAGGTGATGGCGACCAGCCCCAGCACGGAGCCGACCGACAGGTCGATTCCGGCCGTCAGGATGACGAACGTCATCCCGATCCCCGAGGATCCCGACGATCGATGCCTGCCGGGCGACGTTCGTGATGTTGGCGACGGTCAGGAAGTGCGGCGAGAGCGCCGCCCCGACGACGAGCAGGATGATCAGGGCAAGCAGGATGCCGTGCCCCCGCACCAGGCCGAGGAGACCACCGCCGCGGGCCCATCGGGCAGCCGCGCGCAACCGGTCGGCCCGGTCCGGCGGCGGCGACGCGGTCGTCTCGAGGTCGGTCATCGGTGGTCGCTCGTCATCTGCCGTCATCTACCTCGCCGTCCAGCCGCCGTCGATGAGCAGCGTCGTGCCGGTGATGAGGCCCGCCGCGGGCGACGCCAGGAAGACGACGCCGCCGGCCACGTCCATCGGCTCGCCGATCCGGTGGAGGCCGGCGATCCGTTCGCGGACGTCCGCCTCGAACGCGGGGTCGGCGAGGTCGGGTGCCGTGCCGTCCGTCCGGATGAACGTCGGGGCCACCGCGTTGACGGTGATGCCGTGCTGGCCCCACTCGACGGCGAGGCACTTGGTCAGGTGCGCGACGGCCGCCTTGCTCGCGCAGTAGATGGCCTCGGTCGGCAGGGCGACGAAGCCGGCCTGGGAGCTGAGGTTGACGATGCGGCCACCGCCCCGCCCGATCATCACCCGCCCTGCGGCCTGGCTCGCGAAGAACAGGCCCTTGAGGTTGACGTCGATCGTGAGGTCGAAGTCGGCCTCAGTCACGTCTTCCGCCGCGTTTGCGGGCCCGAGACCCGCGTTGTTCACGAGGATGTCGAGCCGCCCGAAGTGCGCCACGACCGCATCGATCGCCGGGCCGATCTGGCTCAGGTCGGTCACATCCATCGGGACGGCCAACGCGCGCCGGCCCATCGCCTCGATATCCGCCACCAGGTCGTCGGCGCGTGCCCGCCGCGCGAAGCCCCAGCGCCACGTCCGCACCCGCGTCCGCGAGGGCGAGCGCGATCGCCCGGCCAAGGCCGCGCGCAGCCCCCGTCACGAGCGCCGTTTGGCCGTTGAGCGTGAAGCTCGGGTACTCGGTCACCCATCCTCCTCGGGTTCCCAATGCGCGCATAGGCTTAACGCTTAGGCTTATCGCTAGCGCTTAACGTTTGCGCTTGACGCTAAGCGTGCGCAGGATATACTCGGCCGAGCGACGACGTCAAGAGGTTTTCGGGAGGGATCGGACCACCGAGTGGAGACGCCCAGGACGGCCCAGGCGACGGTCACCCTGCGCGATGTCGCGCAGCGTTCCGGCGTCTCCATCACGACCGTCTCGCGCATCCTCAACGGTCGCGAGACCGGTGTGCCCATCCGCGACGAGACCCGCCAGCGCGTGCTCGCGGTCGCGGCCGAGCTCGGCTACAAGCCGAACCTCCTGGCCCGCGGCCTGCGCGGCAGCCGCAGCTCCCTGCTGGGGGTCATCGCCCGCGACATCTCGGACCCGTTCCACATCCAGATCCTGCGCGGGATCAACGAGGCGTCCCGGGTGCGGGACTACCGGCTCTTCCTGGGTCATGTCGATTACCGGCCGGACGTGGCGCTCTCCTACAGCTCGATGTTCGAGAGCTCGCACGCGGACGGGATCATCGTCATCGGCGATATCGATGGCGGCGACGAGACGCTCGATCAGCTCGCCAACCAGCACCGCTACGTCATCGGCGTCACGGACCGCACGACCCGGCGCCAGATCCCGGGCGTCTACGCCGATGGCGTGGCGGGCACGCACCTGGCGCTCGAACACCTGTGGGAGCTCGGACATCGATCGATCATCTGCGTCTCGGACGCGCGGACCTACGACGGCCGCCAGCGCATCGACCTGTACGAGCGCTTCATGCGCGAACGGGAGGTGGCCGACCGCATCGGTGTCTTCATCACGGACCAGGACCCGGGCCCCAGCCTCGAGCTCGGGCGGCGCATCTTCGCGGGCTGGGCCGGCCACGATCACCCGACCGCGATCTATGCCACGTCCGACACGATCGCGATCGGGCTGATGCAGGCGGCCTACGAGGCCGAGCTCCGCGTGCCCGAGGACCTCTCGATGGTGGGCTTCGACGATATCGACGTCTCCGCGTTCACGATCCCGCCGCTGACGACGATCAGCCAGGACGGCATCGAGATGGGCCGAACGGCGGCGGAGCTGCTGTTCGACATGGTCGACAACGGGCGCCATCGCTCCGAGGTCGCTGACGTCGTGCTGCAGCCGCGACTGATCGTGCGGCGCTCGGCGATCAGGTTCCCGGCTAGGGCGTAGCGCGACCGACCGACGGCGGCTCGACCGACGGCGGGTCGGACACCCCGTGCCGGTAGAACGGGATGGGTTCGGCCGCCAGGGGCGTGTTCCCGGCGATGAGATCCGCGGCTTTCTCCGCCAGCATCATCACGGGGGCGTAGATGTTGCCGTTGGTGACGTACGGCATCGCCGAGGCGTCGACCACCCGCAGGCCGTCCACCCCGTGGACGCGCATGGTGAGTGGATCCAGAACGGACCCCTCGTCGATCCCCATCCGAGCCGTGCACGACGGGTGGAGCGCCGTCTCCGCGTCACGCCGGACCCACTCGAGGATCTCGTCGTCCGTCTCGACGCCGGCGCCTGGCGAGGTCTCGCCTCCGTTGTACGGCGCCATCGCCGGCTGGTTCAGCAGGCGCCGCGCGACGCGCACGGCTTCCACCCATTCGCGTCGATCCTGGTCGGTCGAGAGGTAGTTGAAGCGGAGCGCCGGATGGACCCTCGGATCGGTGCCCGTGAGCGTCACCGAGCCACGGGCGTCCGAGTACATCGGCCCGACATGGACCTGATAGCCGTGGCCAGGTGCGCCCGCGGATCCGTCGTAGCGGATCGCCAGCGGGAGGAAGTGGAACATCAGGTTGGGGTAGGCGACGTCGTCGTTGGAGCGGACGAAGCCCCCGCCTTCGAAATGGTTCGTGGCCCCCGGCCCGCTGCGCAGGAACAGCCACTGCGCCCCGATGAACGGCCGCCGCCAGCGCTGCGTGGCAGACGGTTGCATGGAGACGGGTTGCAGGGACTCGAACTGGATATAGACCTCGAGGTGGTCCTGGAGGTGCTGGCCGACGCCCGGCCGATCCGCCACCACCGGGATGCCGAGGGCCCCAAGGTCCGCGGCGGCGCCGACACCGGACAGCAGCAGCAGCTGCGGGGTATTGATCGCACCGCCGGCGAGGATCACCTCCCCGGCCTCGATACGCTCCGTGCCACGGCCCTTCGCGATCTCGACCCCGACCGCCCGGGTCCCGTCGAACAGGACCCTCGTCACGAAGGTGCGCGTGCGAACCTCGAGATTCGGTCGCTTGCCCATGACCGGATGCAGGTAGGCGCGGGCGGCCGACAGGCGCCGGCCACGGTGGATGTTCCGATCGAATGCCGCGAAGCCCTCCTGGCGGTAGCCGTTCACGTCCTCGGTCAGCGGATATCCCGCCTCCTGGACGCTCTGGAAGAAGGCCGTGAAGAGTGGATTGGTGGCCGGGCCGCGCTCCAGGACGAGCGGCCCGTCGTGCCCGCGCCACGGGTCGTCGGGAGCAGCCGCCAGCGCCGTCTCCATGCGCTTGAAGTAGGGCAGGCAATGGGCGTAGTCCCACGTCGCCATGCCGGGGTCGGCGGCCCATCGTTCGAAGTCGAGCGGATTGCCACGCTGGAAGATCTGGCCGTTGATGCTGCTGCTCCCGCCCAGGACCTTGCCGCGGGCGTGGTAGATGCGCCGTCCGTGCATGGATGGCTCGGGCTCGGACTCGTACTTCCAGTCGTAGAACCGGCTGCCGATCGGGAAGGTGAGGGCGGCCGGCATGTGGATGAACGGGTCGATGCGCCAGTCGGAGCGGCCTGCCTCGAGCACGAGCACCCGCGTCGACGGGTCGGCCGACAGGCGATTGCCCAGGGCGCTGCCCGCCGAGCCGCCACCCACGATGACGTAGTCGTAGCGCCTGTCCGACATGGTGGCCGCGATGCTAGCAGCGCGGCGAGGCCGGGCTCGCCGCCGACCGTCTGGTGCTCCGGCGGCGCGGGGAGGGGACGCTACCTAGCGGTCGGGTGCGTCCGGGGATTCGGGTGCCGGGGTCACCTCGGTGACGAGCTCCCGCTGGGCGATCGTCTTGCGAAGGATGCTGCGCGCCAATCCCTCGGCACGGGACGCCAGTGCCGGGGTGCGTGCATGCGATGGGCCGAGTGTGACCTTCTCCGCCTCGATGCCCTGCAGGGTTTCAGCGTCCGCGGCGATGTCCTCGGCGGTCGCCTGGATGTCGCTCTCCAGATCGTCCGGCATGTTGCCCCTTCCAGCGGACTTGATGGTCAGTCGGGTGTCCAGCGTCCGTCGCGGTAGACATACCATACCTCGGTCGATTCCGAGCTCAACTCCCGGCGACGGACGATCGCCTCCGGATACTGGGCGCGCAGGCCGACCTGGAGTTCGGACGGGTCGGTCGGGGCGTCCTCCATCAGCCTCGTGACAAGCTCGACGAACCGCGCATCGCTGCGCGGATTCATGATCACGAGGGGACGCACGAGTCACCTGTCGAGCGAGGAACCCCAAGCACCATCGGGCTGACGGTAGACGGGGGCGTGTTGCAGGCGCATCAACGACTGGGGCATCGCGCCGGTCAGCGTCACTCGGTTCGACGACCGGTCAGTCGGGCCCTTGGCGTTCCTCGAGCGCCCGCCGGTACTCCTCGCGGTACTGCTCGCTGAGGGCCCGCGCTTCGGCCGCGTCCGCGGAGTCAGGCGCGGCCGCCGCGACCCGACGCTCGACGGCTCGCCACTCCGCGAGGATCGCGGCGATGGCACGGGGGGTGCGGTCGATCGAATCCGGGACGGGACCCGAGACGCCGGCTTCGACCTGCTCGTGGCCGACCTCCGTGAGGTGCCGTTGACGGACGGTCGACGTCAGCACCCGCCGGGCGATGTCCTCGACGCGCTGGGCGAGCTCGACGAGACGCGGATCACCCGGCTCGAGCGTCCGCTTCTCCTCTTCGATGGCGGCCAGCACCTCGAGATCGCGCATGAGCGCGTCCGATGTGGCGCGGAGGTCTGCAGCCGTGTCTTCCATGACGTTCACCGGGGCACCGCAAGGATCCAGGAGGGACGGGAGATGGTCGGGGCGAGAGGATTTGAACCTCCGACCTTATCGTCCCGAACGATACGCGCTACCAAGCTGCGCCACGCCCCGACCGAGGGTGCTCGTTCGACAGAGCCTGCGGATGATACACCAAGGCCCGGCGAAGCGGCCATACCGCCTCGCCGGGCCCCGGTCCCCAGGGTGGTTCGTCTACGGCGTCAGCCAGACAGGATAGTCGCGGATGTCCTGCGGCGACCCGTCCTGGGCCGAGCCGTAGAACACGCGCAGCGTGCCCCACTGTGCGCGCGCGACGTTGTAGCGCAGCGTCACGTCGAACGTGCCGCGGCAACCGGTACCGCACGTTGCCATCGTGTGCTCGTCCACGAGCGTTCGGCCCGAGCCATCCAGGATCGCCACGCGGAAGCTCGCCTCGAACACGTTCGCGTTGCCGGTGATCCGCGCCGGGTTGCCGGCGGCGGCCCCGTACGCAGGGCGGTCGACGAAGATCGACGGCAGGAGGTCCTCGAAGTCGTCGCGTGCCTGCGGGCCCTCGAGCACGATCCCCTCGCTGCCGAAGGTCGTCACGGTCCGTCCTTCGACCTGGAAGAGCACGGCGCGCACGGTCGGGAACTGGGTCAGGGTGTAGACGACCTGGCCGAGCCGCCCGAAGGCCGAGGCGCTGCCGCCGCCCGACTCGAATTCGCGCGACAGGTCGACGGTCGCGATCCCGTTGCGGATCGTCAGGCCGAGCAGCCGGGTGCCGGCGGGGATGGCCGTCGACAGTCGGTCGTCGTCGTCGAGGATGTCGGCACCGAGCAGGGCATCCATCGCCGCCCGAGCGACGCCCGTGGTCTCGGGCACCTCGCGCAGCGTGGGCACGAGCCCCGCGACACCGACATCGCCGTCGAGCACGAAGTAGGCGCGGATGACCATCGTCTCGGTCGGCGTCCGGGTCGGGGCGGTCGTCGGCCGTGGCGTGGCGACGGGGCTACCGTTCGGTGTCTGGCTGGGGACAGGCGTCGGCGACTCGCCAACGGACGGCTGCGGGGTCCGGTCGGGCGGGCCCGGATCCACGGACGGGGTCGGCGTCGGCGCGATGGGTGGAACGGTGCCGAGACCGCCGGTCGGCCCACAGGCCCCCACGGCGATCGCGACGACCGACAGGGTCAGGGCAGTCAGGATGTGAGTGGGTCGGATGCGGTGAGCGGGTCGGATCATGGTTCGGGCTCCGGTGTGGTGGTCGTTGGAACCGCACTCTGGAAGCGCTGGGTCACGGCCGCATCGCCGTCATGTAACGAACCGGTCACAGCGACCGGCAGGACGAGCTCCAGGCGGAGGCCACCGTCGTCTCGGTTCATCGCCTGCAGGTACCCGCCGAGCAGCGCGGCGTGCTCGGCTGCGATGGCGAGCCCCAGACCGCTGCTGCCGCCGCTGCGCGATGGGTCGAGCTTGGTGAACCGGTCGAAGATGCGCTCCAGACGGTCCTCTGGCACACCGGGCCCGCGATCGGACACGGCCAGGACCACGTCCTCGGCGCCGACCTCGAGGTCCACGGTCACGTCGGCGGCGCCGGCGTGCTCGCGCGCGTTGTCGAGGAAGTTCCCGAGGATCCGCTCCAGGCGCCGCGGATCCGTGTCCACGATGACCGATGGCGCGGGCGGGTCGAACCTGGCCGTCGGCTGCCGCGCGGCGATCACGGCCCCGACGAGCCGGACGAGATCGACCGGTTCGAGCGCCACCTCCTCGGCCGACGCGTCGAAGCGTGACAATTCCATCAGCTCCTCGACGAGCGCCCGCATGCGTCCCACGTCTGCCACGAGCAGCTCCGCCGCGCGCCGGCTCTCCGGTGGCATTCCCTCGAGGTGGTCCCCGACGATGGACGCCTCGGCGACGAGCGCCGCTAGCGGCGTCCGCAGCTCGTGCGACACGTCCGCGACGAACCGGCGGTTCTGGTGCTGGGCGGCTTCGAGCCGTCGGATCGTGTCCGCGAGGACCCCTGTCATCCGGTTGAATCGCTCGGCCCACGTCCCAAATTCGTCGCGGGACGTGACCGGGACCCGCGCGGAGAGGTCGCCGCGCTCGATCCGCTCGGCGACCTGCCCCGCCTCCTCGACGGGGGCCAGGATGCTGCGCGCCACGCGCCGGGCGATCACGAGCGCCAGTACGAGCAGGACGAGCGCCCCGACCGCCAGGGCCAGGCGCAGCTGGTCGATCGCCTGGTTGATGCCGCTGACGTCACGGACGAAGTAGAACACCGGCCCACCGCCGGCCGGGCGACCGCCCACCACGAGCGAGGGCTGCCCCGCGACGTCCAACCAGCCGTAGGCGATCTCGCCCCGGTCGATACGGGACCGCATCTCCGCCGGCAGCAGCGTCAGCAGCCCGGCCAGACTTTCATGGGACTGGAACCGCGCGTCGTCGCCCAGGTCGACGAACGTCTCGACGGCGCCGCGCCTGACCTCGCCTCTCCGGAACGTCTCGGCGAGACCGCTCTGCCTGATGTCCTCCGGTGTCGGCCGATCCGGCAGCTGCCGCTCCGGGACGACCACCGACAGGTCGAACTGCGCCTGCTCCGCGGCGGCCTGGAGCGCCTGGTCGTGGAGCCGCAGATCGACGAACACGGACGCTCCGACACCGAGGACGAGCGCGGTGAGGGCAACGAGCGCGACCAGCGCCCTCGTCAGTCGCGCCCGAACACCGCCTAGCGCCGACATGGGTCCCGCCCTACCGCGTGGCCTTGTAGCCCGCGCCGCGGACGGTCTGGATCAGCTCGGGCGCCGCAGGATCGGTCTCGATCTTGGCGCGAAGACGGCCGACGGCCACGTCGACGAGCCGCGAATCGCCCAGGTAGTCGTAGCCCCAGATCCGGTCGAGCAACGTGTCGCGGGCGAGGACCTGGCCCGCGTGCCGGGCGAGGTCCACGAGCAGGTCGAACTCGGTGCGGGTCAGCGGGATGTCGCGCCCGTCGCGGGCCACGGTCCGCCCCGCGATGTCGATCACGAGCGGCCCGAGGCGCAACAGCGCCCCCTCGTCCTCGGGCCGTCGACCGACACGCCGCAGTGCCGCACGCACGCGGGCGACGAGCTCCGGCACGTCGAACGGCTTGCGGACGTAGTCGTCGGCGCCCGCTTCCAGCCCGACGACCACATCGAGCGTGTCCGCGCGCGCGGTCAGCATGACGACCGGGATCGTCGAGACCTTGCGGATCGCCCGGCAGACCTCGAGGCCGTCCATGCGCGGCAGCATGACGTCGAGCAGGACGAGATCGAACGGCTCTCGCTCGAAGCGCTCGAGTCCGTCGCGCCCGTCGCTCGCGGTGTCGACCGTGAACCCGGCGTTGCGCAGCCCGATCGCGGTCACCTCGCGGATCGACGGGTCGTCCTCGACGAGCAGGATCCTCGCGTCCAAGCCACTCCTTGCGCGGCCGTGCGGTCAGGGCCGGTTCGGCGGCAGTATGCCAGCCGACGCCCGCCCGTCCGCGTCGTCGGTCCGGATCGGCAGCGTGGCCACCGCCGCGCCCAGGAAGGCGACGGCCATGAGGCCGAACACGAGCGGGACGCCGGTCGGCTCGCCGAGCGCTTCGATGACGACGCCGTAGACCGCGGTCCACAACGAGCCCACGCCGAACGCGAGGGTGAAGTACAGGGCGTACGAGGCGTCGCGGGTCGCGGGCGGCGCGATGTCGGCGAGGAGGGCCTGGAGCTGGGGCGATTCGGCGAACGAGAAGAGGCCCATCAGCACGATCCCGGCCCACAGCCACACCAGCGAGGACCCGGCCAGGATGAACACCCCGAAGCCGATCGCGCCCCCCAGGTAGGCCGCGATGATCAGTGGCTTACGGCCGAGGCGGTCGGACAGCCAGCCCGCCAGCAGCGGCGTCGGCACGCTGAACACGATCAGCGCCCCATACATCAGGCCGGCGGTCGCGGCGTCGAACCCGAGCACGCGGGTCAGGTAGATCAGGGCGAACAGGTTCACGACCCCGAGCCCGCGTCCGCCCCCGCCCAGCACGGACGTCAGGAACAGCCAGCGCAGGTCGCGGTCGGCCAGGACCCGGCGGAGCGCGTCGCGGCTGCTGCCACCGGCCACGGCTGCAGCCCGGTCCGTGCCGCGTTCGCGGACGAAGGCCAGGATGCCGAGGGCGATGAGGATCGCGGCCACGCCGAACACGACCGACACGCCACGCCAGCCGAGGGCGACGAGCATCGGCGTCCCCACCACCGCGACGACCACGGTGCCCACGTTCCCGCCGGCGATGTGGGCGCTGATCGCGAAGCCCCGTCGCTCTTGCGGGAACTGCTCGGCCAGCAGGCCGTTGCCGACCGGATGCTGGGGCGAACCGCCGATGCGCGACAGGATGTTCGGGATCGCGAAGGTCACGAAGTTCGTAGCCAGGGCCGTCGCCGCGAAGCCGCTGCCGAACAGGATCCCGCCAAGGCCCAGCAAGCGCCGGCGGGAGACCCGCCGGGTGAGCTCTGCGTAGCTGAGCTGGACCATCCCGGACGCGAAGGCGCCGACCGCGGCGAGGATCGCGACCGCGGACACGGTGACCCCGAACTCGTCGATGATCGCGAGGAAGATCGGCGGCAACAGGACGGCGTAGGCGTGGTTGACCGCGTGCGCCACCGAAAGGAGGCCGAGCGAGCGCATCGGGCGGATCGTCGGCGGGGCCTGCACCGGGTCATCTTGCCCGAATGCGAACGCTCAGCGGAGGTCGATCACCTCCACGACCTGGCTGACCGTCAGACCGGGGCGTGGTCCCCCGAGCAACACGTAGGCCCGCCCGTTCATGAACGCGGCGCCCAGGCCGTGTCGCGGGTACGTCAACCCGGGGAGCGTCGTCGTCTCGAAGGCGCCGACGCACTCGACCGCTCCGAACGTCCCGTCAGGGCCTTCTCCGCCCACCACGCAGTCCCCCAGCGTGCCGGCCGAGAAGGCGGCGATCCCACCGCGCGGGGTCGGCAGGTCCTCGGCATGCCCGACCACGCCCTCTGCGGACACGAAGTCGATCGTCCCGAGGTTACCGCCGAGCCCGCCAGATCGTCCGCCCAGGAACGTGACCGAGCCGGAGCCGCCGGAGGTGGCGGCAAGGTGTTCGCGCGGCCGGCTGAGCGATGCCAGCAAGCGCCACCCACGGTCGTCGCGGACGAATACGTCGGCCGAGACACCGTCCGGGCCCACCCCGCCGCCGTACATGATCTGGCCCCGGCCGCTCCACGCCGCCGCGCCGGCACCTCGCGGTTGGGGCAGCGGATGGTCCGGCACCCAGACGCCCGCATCCGCGTCGTCGAGCCGCCAGACGGCAGTGGTCGGACGGCCGAAGTCATCGCCCGTGTACCCGCCGATCAGGAACAGCGCGTCGCCGTCCGACACGAGGGCCGCATGATGGACCGGCTCAGGCAAGGGCGGCCACGACGCCCAGCCCTCGCCGATCGGGTCATAGACCTGCAGGTCGTCAACGGCGCGGCCCTCTCCATCGAGGCCTCCCGCGACCCAGATCCGGCCCTGATGCGCCGCGGCGGCCACCTCGGTCAGGGCGACCGGCGCAGGAGCACCGAGCACCCAACCCGCCTCGCCCGGCGCGGCGGCCCGGCCGGGCTGCCCCGGGAAGATGCCGATCCGTCGCGGATCGGTGACGATCACCACCGCCAGCACGCCGAGGGCTGCGACGACCGCGAGGACCAGGATCACCCGACGCCGCGATGACCGACGGTCCTGATGCATCCGTGTATCCACCGGCCAATCTTGCCGGACCCATCAGACTCGCGGCACCCACCCCGGGGATCGGCCCGCTGGCTTGAACCGGACAGCCCAGCGATCCGTCCAGAGCAAACCGGCTGGCGGCATCGGCGAGCGGCGGTGACGGACGAGGTCAACGTTGAGCACAGCCGCAACCGCGGCCCACGCATCCAGGCTGCTCGAGCCGCCGCGACCGAGTTCCATGCGGCAGACCATCGTCGGTGAGACGCCGGCCTCCATCGCCACATCGCGCTGGCGCATGCCAGCCGCGCTTCGCGCGAGCCTGAAGCGGTCTCCGAGCGTGGCTGCCAAGGGCTCATCCACCGGGGCCATCTGGCCATGGTGGCGCGGGGCCATTCACTCGGACTTGTCTAGCCCGTTGCGGCCAATGGTGGCCCATTGCCAGTCCCCGCGCCTACCCCTTGCCCCTCCCTTATCCCATCCCTGATCGCCTCCCGAGCCCGATCCGGCTGGTCCGTTCGCGCGACATTCATCCCGCGAAGCTCGAAGGGCTTTCGATGCCCGTTCGTCGCCCACGCAGGCGCGCTGGCGATTTCACCCGGTGAATGTCGCGCGAATGGGTGCGCGCGACACTGCCGCCGGTCGCGTCGGGGTGGCGGCGTCGGGGTGGCCGTCCGGGGGCCTGGTCGTGGGCCGGAGATCCGTGGGCGACGCCTACCTAGAACTGGTCGAGGTAGCGCTCGACCTCCCAGTCGCTGACCTGGGTCCGGTACTCGTCCCATTCGGCGCGCTTCGCCTCGACGTAGTGGCTGAAGACGTGGTCGCCGAGCGCTTCGCGGATGACGTCGTCCCGCTCGAGCTCGTCGAGAGCCTCGCCCAGCGTCCCTGGCAGCTCGCGGATGCCCTTCTCCGCGATCCGGGTCGCGTCCATCTCGAACAACGACTCCTCGACCGGGTCGGCGAGCACCATGTTCTTCGCCACGCCGTCGAGCCCAGCGGCGATCATCGCCGCGAACGCCAGGTACGTGTTCGAGGACGGATCCGGGCAGCGCACCTCGGCCCGCGTACCCTCCACGGAGCGCCCCGGCGAGACCATCGGCACGCGGATGAGCGCGGACCGGTTCGTGCGTCCCCACGTCAGATAGGTCGGCGCCTCGTAGCCCGGCACGAGCCGCTTGTACGAGTTCACCAGCGGCGCGAGGACCGCGATCATGCCTCGCGCATGAGCGAGGATCCCGGCCATGTACGAGCGCGCCACGTCGGACAGCCCGTACGGGTTCGCGGCATCGGCGAACGCGTTGCGCCCCTCGGCGATCGACCACAGCGACTGATGGGCGTGCATCCCCGACCCGTTGATGCCGTGGATCGGCTTCGGCATGAACGTCGCGTACAGGCCGTGCTGCTGGGCGATGGCCTTGAGCGCGAACTTGAAGGTGACCGCGTTGTCGGCCGTCGTGAGCGCATCCGAATATTCGAAGTCGATCTCGTGCTGCCCGACGGCGACCTCGTGGTGGGCGGCCTCGACCTTGATGCCGAACGCCTCGAGCGCGTCGACCATGTCTTGCCGGATCTCCTGGGCGAGATCGGTCGAGAAGTCGAAGTAGCCGGCCTGATCATGCGGCAGCGGCTCGATCGAGCCATCGTCGGCGCGGCGGAACAGGAAGAACTCGAGCTCAGGGCCGAAGTTGACGACGTAGCCCATGTCCTTCGCCCGCTCCACCTGGCGCCGCAGCACGAAGCGGGGGTCGCCGACGAATGGCTCGCCATTCGGCGTGAACACGTCGCAGATCACGCGGGCCGTCCCGCGCGGCCCCGAGCCTCGCTGCCACGGGATCTCGGCGAACGTCTCCATGTCCGGCATGAGGTACTGGTCGGACTCGGCGATCCGCGTGAAGCCCTCGATCGACGAGCCATCGAACCAGGTCCCGTGCTCGACCGACTCCTCGAGCCGGTGCATCGGGATCGTGACCGCCTTGACGTGGCCGATGATGTCGGTGAACTGGAGCTGGACGAAGCGGATGCCCGACGACTGGGCCGCCTCGATCTTGGCGCTCGACGATGTGCGAGTGGCCACCTGGACGGTGCCTCCTGGAGCGGAGCCGAAGATCAGTACTGGAAGAGCAGCTCCCGGTACTTCGGCAGCGGCCACAGGTCGTCGGCGACGACCGTCTCCAACTCGTCGACGACCGTCCGAAGCGCCTCCTGGGCGGGGATCACGGTCTTGACGAAGACCCGTGCCTCAGCCTGCACCGACCCGGCCTCGTGCGCCTTGTGCTGGGCATGCTCGAGCGTCCCGATCGCCTCCACGAGTGAATCCGCCAGGCCGGTCACTCGTTCACAGATGGCGTTGATCCCGCGTGATGAGGGGGCCCCGTTGAGCTCGCCCAGGAACCGGGCGGTCGCGGGCAGGATCATCGTCGAGGCGATGTCCACAGCACAGTTCGCCTCGATGTTCTGGACCTTGACGTAGCGCTCCCAGTTGATCTCGAGTCGTGCGGACAGCTCGCGCTCGGACAGGACGCCGAACTTCGAGAAGAGCTCCTTGGCCTTGGGCGACTCCAGCGCCGGCAGCGCGTCGACCGTCGTGCGGTTGTTCGGCAGCCCGCGTCGCTCGGCCTCGGCATGCCACTCGTCCGAGTACCCGTTCCCTCCGAAGAGGACTTGCTTGTTCTCCCTGACGATGCCGGAGAGGATCGTCGTCAGTCCCTCGAAGTCGGAGGGCTCCAGGTCATCGAGGGCATCGGCCAGCTGAGCGAGCGAGTCGGCGACGGCCGTGTTGAGCACCGTCTGCGGCCAGTAGATCGGCGCCGACGAGCCGACCGCCCGGAACTCGAACTTGTTGCCGGTGAACGCGAACGGCGAGGTCCGGTTGCGGTCCGTCGCGTCCTTGGGCAGGACGGGCAGGGAGGTGGCGCCGAGTTCCAGGTCGCCGCCGTGCTTGGAGGCGGACGCGGGCCCCTGCTCGAGCTGCTCGATGACGTCCTCGAGCTGCGAACCGAGGAAGACCGACATGATCGCCGGCGGCGCCTCGTTCGCCCCGAGGCGATGGTCCTGGCCGGCGTCCGCGATGCTCGCGCGGAGGATGTCCGCGTGGACATTGACCGCCCGGATCACGGCGAGAAGGAACGCGAGGAACTGGGCGTTCGCGTGGGGATCGTTCCCCGGGTCGAGCAGGTTCTCCCCGTCATCCGTGCTCATCGACCAGTTGTTGTGCTTGCCCGACCCGTTGATGCCGGCGAACGGCTTCTCGTGGATGAGGAACATCAGGCCGTGCTGCGGGGCGAGCCGCCGCATCATGCTCATCACGATCATGTTGTGGTCCGACCCGACGGACGTGGGCTCGTAGACCGGCGCCATCTCGAACTGCCCCGGCGCGACCTCGTTGTGGCGGGTCTTGGCCGGGATGCCGAGCCGCCAGAGCTCGCGGTCGAGATCCATCATGAAGGCGAGGATCCGCTCGCGGATCGGGCCGAAGTACTGGTCCTCGAGCTCCTGGCCTTTGGGCGATGCGGCGCCGAACAGCGTGCGGCCGGTGAGGAGGAGGTCGGGCCGGTGCTCGGCGAGCCGCCGATCGACGAGGAAGTACTCCTGCTCCGGTCCGATGTTCGTGAACACGCGGCTCGACTCGGTGTTCCCGAACCAGCGCAGGACGCGCAACGCGTGCTTGCCCAGCGCCTCCTGCGAGCGGAGCAGCGGGATCTTGTGGTCGAGCGCCTCGCCGGTGAACGAAACGAACGCCGTCGGGATCGTCAGCGTGACGCCGTTGGGCTCGACCTGGAGGAAGATCGGCGAGGTGACGTCCCAGGCCGTGTATCCGCGCGCCTCGAACGTGGCACGGATGCCGCCCGACGGGAAGGAGCTCGCGTCCGGCTCACCCTGGACCAGGTTCTGGCCGGAGAACTCGGCCATGGTCTGGCCGTCGCCGATCGGGGTCAGGAACGAATCGTGCTTCTCGGCCGTGGAGCCGGTCATCGGCACGAACCAGTGCGTGTAGTGGGTCGCTCCGTGGGCCAGCGCCCACTCCTTCACCCCATGCGCGACCGCGTCGACGATGGCCCGGTCGAACGGCTCGTGTCCCTCGATGGTCCGGCGCAGCTTCTTGAAGATGGGCTTGGCAAGGTACTGGCGCTGCGCCTCCTCGTTGAAGACGTACTGGCCGTAGATGTCGGCCCCGGCCTGCTCCAGGTAGTCCTGCGTCTTCGCGACGCGGTGGGCGGCGATGTCGGAGATCGCCTCGTGTCGAGCAGTCAATGTCGTCTCCTGCGCATCGCCACGTTGTGCATGGCGCATGAATCCCGTCCAGATTCGGCGTTGGTGGTCAGCATATCAGCGTCGAAGGTTGCGAACGCATGGACTGGCGACCGTCATGTTTGTGCGTTTTGCACTATTCGGACAGCGAGTTCCAGGGCGAAGCGCAGGTCGGGGTCGGCGAGGTCCCAGTCGGCCATGGCCTCGAGTCGCGCGACCCGGTAGGCGACGGTGTTGCGGTGGACGCCCAGGCGCATCGCCGCCTCGTTGAGGCTGGGTGAGCCGAGCACCGCCCGCAATGTCTCGAGCCGCTCGTGCTGGACGTCAGCACGACCCACCAGGATCGGTCCGAGCAGCTCGCGCGCCTGCCGGAGGCCATCCGGCAGGTTGCGCACGTTGCCCAGCAGCAGGTACGCGGGCAGTCGGGCGGCCCGCGCGACCCGCGGTGGCTCGACGAGGAGCTCGGCGGCCTCGAGCGTGGCGCGGGCGGCGGCCTCCGCGGCCGGCCGCGCACCCGGTTCCGTGAAGGGGCGCGAGACCGCGACCGTCCGCCCCAGGAACGTCGCGAGGCGCTCCGCGGTCGCGAGGGCGGCGGGATCGTCGGTGGGGGCGGCCGCCACGAGCCGCAGCTCCAGGCTCTCCGAGCTGCCGCGCAGCACCAGCCGACGGGGCGACATCAGCAGCCGCAGCTCACCCCGCGTCTCCTCCCGGGCGGCGATGTCAGCGGGCTCATCCGCGGCGCCCTGGCTGGCGAGGATCACGACCCAAGGCGGGCCGTCCGCCGGCAGTGGCTCGCCACGCCGCGTCTCGTCGCGGGCGTGGCGGACGGCCGCGTCACGGGACAGCTCGAGGGCGAGCAGCGCAACGATCCGATCGGCGGCGATCCGCTCCAGCTCGTTGGGCGCCTCGTCGCCGAGGAGCACGAGCCGGCCACCGGCGCCTGGCTCGCCTGCGGGGGCCGGGATCTCGACCCGGAGCGCTGCCCCGCCCGACGGTCGGGCGAGGTAGCGGGCCACCGCCGCGGCCGCGGCCGGGACATCGGCCGGGGCGTGGACCGCGATCGGGTCGCCGCGACGCCCCTCGATCACCACGGCCCGCCCCAGGAACGACCCGATCGTGGCCGCCTGCATGTCGAGACCGCTCCCCACGAGCGCGAACCTCGCGAGCTGTGCTTCGAGGTCGGCCGCCCGCCGATCCAGCTCCGCCCGTCTGTTCACGAGAAAACCGATGACGCTCCGTTCCAGCGCTACCGGATCGACACGACCGAGGCGGAGGGCGGTCAACCCCGCGGTCGCCACGACCGCACCGAGCGCGTCCAGCGCGTCGCTGCCGGTCTCGCCCTCGACCAGCAGGACGGCCGGGACGCGGGCACGGGCGAGCGCCACGGCGAGGTCCTCGATCTGCGCCGGTCGCGGTGCGACGACGGCGAGAGCGGCACCGGGGATGACCGCCAGGTCTCCGGTCTCGAGCGCGTCGAAGGCGGGGACGCGCGGCTTCAGCACCCTGACCCAGCCGACCTCGCGCTCGGCCCGGTCGGGCGCCAGCTCGGCTGCGCCGATCGGGCGGGCAGTCGGGAACAGCGTGCGATGGAGATCGTGGAGGGACGCCATGCGTGCCTGAAGGCTACGCGCTGGCCGGTGTGGTCAGCCGGGTCCCCGGGCCGCCACGAGGTCGTCGAGGAGTCGCCCGAACTCACGTTCCACGTCCACGTAGCGGTCCGAGCGCCAGACGAGGCCGACGTGCCCGTCCGGTGCGATCCGCGCCCAGATCCGGCGGCGCGGCAGGTAGAACGTGATCACGATCCCGGTGATCAGCGATGCGAAGGCGAGCCACACGATGCCCTGCCCCGGGTCGCGCTTGGCGATGAGCAACGTGTACTCGCCGAAGTCGGTGAGCTCCAGCGAGACGCCGAGCTCGTCCGAGACGCGGGTATCGCCGCGCAGCAGGGTCACGGCCGACAGGTTCTCGACGATCGGCTGACCGCCGGCATCCTCGCCGATGACACGATACGGAAGGACGAGGACGACGCCCCGATCCTCCGTGTCGCGGGTGAGCAGCAGCTGCAGCCCGAAATCGCGGCCGGGGACCGCCATCGTGACGTAGGGCGAGCCGCGCGCGGAGTCGGTCATCGGGACCTGGGCGTCCCAGAGCGGCTTGCCGGCAGCATCGCGGATCACCAGGTGCGGCGCCGGCCCGAATCCGTTCTGGTGGAACGTGTAGCCACCGATGGCCAGCGGATCGTTGACTCGGATCGTCTTGCGGGCGATCTCCCGGCCGTCCTGGAACACCGCGAGATCCGTCGTGAAGTCGGACGGCATACCGGTCTCGAAGCCAGGCGCCTCGAAGCCCAGGTTCTTCACGAGCAGCAGGCCCGGCGTGCCGATCGGCTGGACCGTCAGCGCCTCGCCTTCCGGGACGACCAGCCCCTGCTCGTCGCCGAACCGCGAGGTGACCGCTGCCGCCAGCAGGAAGAGGATCAGCCCGAGGTGCGTGAACAGCGTCGCCATCTTCGTGTACTGGTGACGGTCGCCGTACACGTGCCGTGTGCCGTCCTCGTCGGTGGCCTCCCGGACGCGGAACCCGTGCCTGGCCACGACGCCGGCGACGTCCGCGGCCGCCACGCCCGACATGGCCGCGCGATCCGGGAGACTAGGGTCGAAGAACGGCTCCGGCTGGGCGACCCGGACCGACGACACGTCCCGCCACAGCCGGGGCGTCCGGTCCAGGGTGCAGACGACGATGGAAACCACGAGCACCACGAGGCCCATCCCGAAGAGCGCCGACTTGAAGATCGAGAAGGCCCCCAGCCGTTCGAGCACGCCGACCGCGGCCGGACCGAGCACCGGGTCGTACCGGGCGCGGATCTCGTCCATCGCCATCGCGTAGTCGCCGGGCGAGCGGAACGCGAAATCGGGCAGCTGCTGCAGGGTCATCCCGATCGCCGCGAGGATGGACAGGAAGATGATCTGGACGACGGCGAAGTCGACCGATGTCAGCAGCCGCCACAGGCCCTGCCCGAGCTGGGCCAGCGGGTTCGTCGGGGAGCCGGCTGCTGGGGCCGCCCGGACGGCGGCCGGTGACGCCACGCTGCCGCGGCCCTAGACGCCGACGGCGGGCTGCTCGACCGCTCCGGTCGTGTCGCGCGCGACCGCCAGCGCCGCCGTGAGGTCATCCTGGAGATCCTCGAGGTCCTCCAGCCCGACCGAGATGCGCAACAGCCCCGGCGTGATCCCGGCCTCGACCAGCTCCGCCTCGGTCAATTGGCGCTGGGACGTCGACGGCGGATGGACGACCATCGTGTGGACGCTCCCCAGGGACGCGGTCAGCTCGGCCAGGGCCAACGCGTCGATGATGGCGCGACCGGCGTCGCGTCCACCGACCACCTCCATCGACAGCATCCCGCCCGCGACGCCCGGCCGGAACTGGCGCACGGCCACATCGTGCTGGGGATGGCTCGAAAGCCCGGGGTACAGGACGCGACGCACGCCATCCTGACGCTCGAGCCAGGCCGCCAGTGCCGCCGCGGTCCGCGCATGCCGGTCGACACGGACAGCCAGGGTGAGGATCCCGCGCAGGACGAGGAAGGCCTCGAAGGGCCCGAGCGTCGCGCCGGTGTCGATCTGGACCTTTTCGACCTGGCGCATGAGGTCCGCGCGGCCGGCTGCGACGCCGGCGATGACGTCGCTGTGGCCGCCGAGGTACTTGGTCGCCGACTCGACCACGAGGTCGGCCCCGAGCTCGAGCGGCCGGCAGACATACGGCGACGCGAACGTGTTGTCGACGATGTACGTCGCGCCGTGCTCGTGGGCCAGACGGGCGACCGTCGCATGGTCGGTCACGACGGTCGTCGGGTTGGCGATCGTCTCGGCGTAGACCACCCGGGTCGGTGCCGCCGCGATGGCCGATGCCGCGACGGCGTTGTCGGTCAGGTCGGCGAACTCGACCGTGACCCCGAACCGCGCGAACGTGTCGACGAGCTGGATGCGGGTCGAGCCGTAGGCGGCCAGCGGCGCGACGACCCGGTCGCCGGCCTTGAGCTGCGACGCGAGCGCTGCGTTGATCGCGGCCATGCCCGACGCGAGCGCCAGACCGGCCTCGCCAGACGCGAGCTCGGCATACGCCGCCCCAAGGGCTGCGGACGTCGGGTTCGCGATCCGCGAGTACGCGTATCCCGCGCGGGGATCGGCGGCGACGTCGCCCAGCTCCGCCGAATCGGCCGAGGCGAAGGTCGCCGTCTGGTAGATCGGTACGCTGGTCGGCTGCTGGTCCACCCGTGGGACGCGCGACGCCGCGCGGATGGCACGCGTGGAGAAGCCCGTCCCGGCGGTCTCGCGCCGTTTGTCGCTCACCCGGCGGATGCTACACCGAGCACGCGAGCGGGCGCCCGAGCCTCCTCGACGACATTTGTACGTCACTCTTACAAATACGGATGGTACATTGCGGGCTGCGTCTCGCGAGCGAGCGAACCCGCCGCACCGGGTCGGCGACGGACGCACAGCGGCAGGAGGCTTCCGGCGTGGCTGAACCATTCTTCGGCGAGGTGATGGCGCCCATCCGGTTCGAGGGACCTGGGTCCACCAACCCGCTCGCGTACAAGGTCTATGACCCCGACCGCCTCGTCCTCGGAAAGCGGATGGAGGACCACCTCCGGCCCGGCGTGTGCTTCTGGCACTCATTCGCCTGGCCCGGGGTCGACATGTTCGGCGCGGGAACGCTCGACCGGCCGTGGATGAGCGACCCGGGCGACGAGATGGACGCGGCCCGCCGGAAGATGGCCGTCGCATTCGAGTTCTTCACGAAGCTCGGCACGCGCTACTACTGCTTCCACGATCGCGACGTGGCCCCCGAGGGCGACACATTCACGTCGTTTCGCGCGAACCTCGACACGCTGGTCGACGACGCCGCCGAGCACCAGGAACGGACGGGCGTCCGACTGCTCTGGGGAACGGCGAACCTGTTCACGCACCCGCGCTACCAGGCAGGGGCGGCCACGAACCCCGATCCCGAGGTGTTTGCGTACGCCGCGGCACAGGTCAAGCACATGCTCGAGGTCACGCAGCGTCTCGGTGGCGAGAATTACGTGCTGTGGGGCGGTCGCGAGGGCTACGACACCCTGCTCAATACCGACCTCCGGCGCGAGGGCGAGCAGTTCGCCCGCTTCCTGCACCTCGTCGCCGACCACAAGCACCGGATCGGCTTCGCGGGCCAGCTCCTCATCGAGCCCAAGCCGATGGAGCCCACCAAACACCAGTACGACTACGACGTCGCGACCGTCCACGGCTTCCTCCTCCGCCACGGTCTCGACGGCGAATACAAGGCCAACATCGAGGCGAACCATGCGACGCTTGCGGGCCATAGCTTCCACCACGAGGTCGCCCTCGCCGCGGCGCTGGACATGCTCGGCAGCATCGATGCCAACCGCGGCGATCCCCAGAACGGGTGGGACACCGATCAGTTCCCGAACTCTGTCGAGGACCTCGTCCTGCCGCTCTACGAGATCCTCCGCGCCGGTGGGATCGCGCCGGGCGGCTTCAACTTCGACGCGAAGCTGCGCCGCCAGAGCATCGACCGAACGGACCTGTTCCACGCGCACATCGGCGGCCTCGACACGCTGGCTCGGGCCCTGCTCGTCGCGGCGGACCTCATCGAGGACGGCGAGCTCACCAAGCGCAAGGACGGCCGCTACTCCGGCTGGGACGGCGAGCTCGGGAAGGCGATCCTCGACGGCACACTGAGCCTTGCGGACCTGGAGACGCGCGTGGCCGAAGACTCCAACGCGCCGCGCCGCACATCCGGCAGCCAGGAGGAGCTCGAGAACCTCGTCAACCGGGCGATCTGGTCGGCCGACCGCTGACGTCGATGGCGTTCGTCATCGGGATCGACACCTCGACGACCGCGACGAAGGCCGTGGTCGTGGACGACTCGGGCGCGGTCGTCGCGACCGGCGTGGCGGAGTACGGCTACGACGTGCCCCGACCGCGCTGGAGCGAGCAGGACCCGGGCCTCTGGTGGGATGGGACCGTGACGGCCATCGCGTCGGCGCTGGCCGGGGCTGGGATCGCCGGCGACGACGTGGCGGCGGTCGGGCTGACCGGACAGATGCACGGGGCCGTGCTGCTCGATGCGGCCGGGGCCGTGCTGCGACCGGCGATCCTGTGGAACGATCAGCGGACGGCGGAGGCCTGCGATGCGATCCGCGCCGCGGTCGGGGCCGAGCGGCTCATCGCCATCACGGGCAACGACGCACTCACCGGGTTCACGGCCCCAAAGCTCGTCTGGGTCCGCGACCATGAGCCGGAGGTCTGGGCCCGCGTGGCCCACGTGCTGCTGCCCAAGGACTATGTGCGGTTTCGGTTGACCGATCAGTACGCGCTCGACAAGGCCGACGGCTCGGGGACGCTGCTGTTCGATCTCGCGGCGCGGGACTGGTCGTCCGAGGTGCTCGAGGCGTTACACATCGATCCGGCGTGGCTGCCGCCGACGCACGAAGGCCCAGCCGTCACCGGGGAGGTGTCGGCGGCGGCGGCCGCGGCAACGGGATTGCGTTCCGGTACCCCGGTCGTGGCCGGGGGCGGCGACCAGGCGGCCAACGCCGTCGGCGTCGGCGCGATCGCGCCGGGGGTCGTCGCGCTGTCGCTCGGGACATCGGGAGTGGTGTTCGCGACGACCGACGCCCCGGTGCGCGACCCGGCCGGCGGGGTGCATGCGTTCTGCCACGCGGTGCCCGGACGGTGGCACATGATGACGGTCATGTTGTCGGCCGCCGGCAGCCTCCGCTGGTTCCGGGACACGCTCGCGCCCGGCGAGGACTTCGGGCGATTGACCGCGGACGCGGACGGCGTCCCGCCCGGTGCGGATGGCCTGTTCTTCCTGCCGTATCTGTCCGGCGAGCGGAGCCCGCACCCGGACCCGCTTGCGCGCGGTGCGTTCGTCGGATTGACCGTGGCGCACGACCGGCGCCACCTGACGCGCGCCGTGCTCGAGGGCGTCGCGTTCGGCCTGCGCGACGGGCTCGACCAGATGATCGCGGCTGGCGTGCCGGCACCGGATCAGGTCCGGGCCTCAGGTGGCGGGACGGCGAGTCCGATCTGGCGCCAGATCCTGGCCGATGTCCTCCGCGCCGAGGTCGCGACGGTCAGCACCACCGAGGGCGCAGCCTATGGGGCCGGTGTCCTGGCCGCGGCCGGGGCGGCCTGGTTCACATCGGTCGACGCGGCCACCGGGGCCTGGGTCCGAGCCACGCCGACAGCCGCACCGGGCGCCGATGCCGACCGCTATACCGAGGCGCATGCGCTGTACCGCGAGCTCTACCCGGCCCTGGCCCCGACCTTCCACCGGATCGGCTGAACGCTACGGGCGGCCGGGAGGCCGTTACGCTCGCAGCTCGATGGCAGCGAGCTCCTTCTCACTGACCTCGCCCGGCTTCTTGCCGAGGATGATCATGCCGAGGACGTCATCGGCCGTGACAGCCGCCTTGTCGACCGTGTCCACGATCCGCCCGTGGTACATGACGCTGATCCGGTCCGACAGGTCGAAGACGTCGTGGATGTCGTGGCTGATGAGGAAGATGCCGATCCCGTCGTCCTTGAGCTGCCGGATGAGGTTCCGGACCTGGGCCGTCTCGGCCGGGCCGAGGGCGGCCGTCGGCTCGTCCATGATCATGATCCGGGCGTTGAAGTGGACGGCCCGGGCGATCGCCACGGCCTGGCGCTGGCCGCCGGAAAGGGACACGACCGGCGACGCGAAGTTCCGGAAGTTCGGGTTCAGTCGACCCATCACCTTGCGGGTCGCATCCTCCATGCTCGACTCGTCCAGTGTGCCGATGCGCGTCAGGATCTCGCGCCCGAGGAACAGGTTGCCTGGGGCGTCGATGTTGTCCGCGAGGGCGAGCGTCTGGTAGATCGTCTCGATGTTGTAGGCCTTGGCGTCGCGTGGGTTCCGGAGGGCGACCTCGTCGCCGTCGATGAGGATCGTCCCGCTGTCCGCCGGATGCGCGCCCGACAGCACACGCATCAAGGTCGACTTGCCGGCGCCGTTGCCGCCGACGAGCCCGACGACCTCGCCGGCGTACAGCTCGATGGTCACGTCCCTGACGGCGTGCACGCCACCGAAGGCGACGCTGATGTCGCGCATCTCGACGAGCGGCGTCCGCTCCGCGACGGTCACCGGCCAGTCCTCCTCACCGTTCAGGAGCCCCGTCGACGGTTGATCGTATCGAGGCCCACGGCGACGATCAGGACGAGGCCGGCGACGACGTTCTGACCGGGGGAATTGACGCCGATGAAGCTCAACCCGTAGGCCAGCGACTGCATGACGAAGGCCCCGAGCACGGCCCCCGGGATCGTTCCGATGCCACCCGCGAATGAGGTGCCGCCGACGACCGCCGCCGCGATGACGTACAGCTCGTAGCTCTGGCCGATGTCGAGGGTCGAGCCGTTGAGCCGAGCCGACACGATGGCGGCGGCAAGGGCGCACAGCATGCCCATCAGGACATAGGTCTTGAGGATCGTCCGGCGCGTGTTGATGCCGGCCAGTTCGGCGGCGTCGGGATTACCGCCATAGGCGTAGACGTAGCGCCCGAACTGCCGACGGGTGGCGATCCATGTCATCACGAGCGTGACGCCGATGACCAGGACGATCGGGAGCGGGAACCCGGTCGGGATCCGCCAGCCGCCCACGGGTGCCGGCCCCCAACCCTGCTCGAGGGCGACCCGGTTGGCCAAACCCTGCGGCCAGAAGTTGTTGTTCGCGAACCAGGAGATGCCCAGGACGGCAGCGCAGCCGACGACGGCGAGCGCGATCTCGGCCCACATCGGCCGGACCGGGAACCCGTACCGGCGCCGCTGGCGCCGGCCGTTGATGAGCAGGGCGATGATCGCGAGACAGCCGACGAGCGCGAGCCCCCAGGTCAGGACTTCGCCGATCGAACCCTGTGCCCCTCCGCCGATCAGCAGGAAGGTCGGATCGAGGCCGTTCACGGCCGCGCCCTGTGACTGGTACCAGATCAGGCCGCGGATGGTCAGCAGGCCGCCGAGCGTGACGATGAAGGACGGCACGCCGATATAGGCGATGATGAATCCCTGGATGGCGCCGATCGCGGCGCCGATCCCGATGCCGATGGCAAGGGCGAGCGCCCAGAGGAACGGCGTGTCCGGGCTGAGCCCGAGGACGTCCGGGAACCAGTGCGTCATGAGCAGGGCGTAGCTCATCGCGATGACGCCGACCACCGATCCGACCGACAGGTCGATGTTGCGCGAGACGATGACGAGCACCATCCCGGTCGCGATGATCGCGATGCCGGCCGCCTGGACGGCCAGCGTGATCATGTTGTTCGGCTGGATCAGCTTCCCGCCGCTCGCGATGTGGAAGGCCAGCAGGATCACCGCCAGGGCGAGCACCATGCCGAACAGCCGCAGGTCGATCTCGGTCTGGGCGAGCATGCCGCGAATCGACGGAGGCGCGGGCGGCTCGACCTTTCCGGGAACGGGTGCCGCGTCGGCCACGTTCGTCACGACGGCTCTCCTGATCCCCTTTGTGAGCGAACCTGCGCCCCCGGGGTCCGGGGGCGCAGGTGTTCCAGATGACTAGCTCGGACGACCGAGCGTTACTTGCAGGCTGCCGGTGCGGTCGCGGACGCCGCGTCGACGCCGGCGCACAGCTGTTCCTTGGTGACCTGGCCACCATCGATGGCCAGCTGCAGGTTCTCCGCCGTCAGCGGGGTCGGCTGGAGGATGAACGAGCTGACGCTGCTGCCACCCGGCGTCTCGAACGCCTGGGCGGTGAGGCCAGCGGTCGGTGCGACCGCCGGGTCGATGAGGCCATCCTGCAGCGTCAGGCTGGCCATGTCACCCCCGGCGCAGAGGGCCAGGGCGGCTGCCCCGGCGGCCTTGCCGAGCTCGTTGGCGTTCTTCCACACGTCGACGTACTGGAGACCCTTCGCCACGTTATTCAGGTTGGCGGGATCGCCGTCCTGACCGCTGACGGGCGGGTACGGGTCGTAGTTCTTGCCGGTCAGGGCAGCCGCGACGCCGAGCGCCGTACTGTCGTTCTCGGCCAGGACCGCGTCGATCTTGTTGCCGTCGGCGACGGCCTTGTCGATGATCGCTTCCATGTTGGCCTGGGCGGTCTCGGTCGCCCACGCGTCCGTGTAGGTCCCGTAGTCCTTCGGCCACTCTCCGGCGCCGCCCGCAGGTCCGTTGAGGATCGTGATCTCGCCCGCGTCGACCTTGGTCTTGAGACCAGCCTCGTCCCAGCCCTGTGGCAGGAACGTCGAGGCGTTCGGGTCACCCGGGTCGCCCTTGATCAGGACGTAGTTGCCTGTGGGCACCTTGGCGAGGATCGCCTCGGCCTCGGCCTTGCCGACCCCGACGTTGTCGAACGTGATGTACAGGACTTCGGGGTCCTCGATCAGGCGGTCATACGCGATGACCGGGACGCCGGCGTCCTTGGCCGCCTGGACCGCCGGGCCGATGACGGTCGTGTCCTGGGCGAGGATGATCAGCACGTTCGCGCCCTGGGACAGCATCGTCGTGACGTCCGTGAGCTGCTGCTCGGTGCTCAGGTTGGCGTCGGCACTGATGTAGGTGCCACCGCCGCCTTCGACGGTGTCCCTGATGCCGGGCTCGTCATGGGCGGCCCAGCGCGGCTGCTGGAAGTTGTTCCACGAGACGCCGACAGTGCAGGCGACGGCGCTCGCTGCCGGCTCGCTGGCGGCCGGCGCGCTGGCGGGTGGTGCGCTCGCGGCGGTCGTCGGGGCCGCGCTGGTGCCGCCACCCCCAGTGCACGCGGCGAGCACGAAGACGACGCTCAGGAACGCCGTCGTTCGACGAATGGACATCGCTGTCTCTCCTCCTAGTGGCGTTGCCCCCGCCCGACCGATGGTCGAACTCGAAGGCTATCACGCTGTCATCCCCGCTCAGCGACCGTCGGTCTCTCCCCGACCGCTCCGGTCGAACGCGCTCCTCCTTTCGGCTGTCGGTGCTTCAGGCGCTTGCCAGGGCGGCCAGGGCGTGGCGGGGGCGCAGCCAGGCCGCGGGATCGGCGAGCAATGGTTCGAATGCGAGCTCTGCTGCCCCAAGCAGCGGAGCGTCTTCGCCAAGGGAGGTGGGCACGACCCGGACGAGGCGGCGGGAGGCGCGCAGGACGCGCCGATCCAGCTCGGCCTCGAGGGTCGAACGGACGAACGGGTAGCTCGGTGCCAGGCGGCCGCCAAGCAGCACGAGGTCAGGGTTGAGGACGTTGATCGCGCCGGCAAGGCCGATCCCGAGCCAGCGCCCGGTCTCGGCGAAGGCGGCAAGCGCGATCGGATCACCGGCCCCGGCCGCGGCGAGGACCGCGTCGACGGCTTCGTGACCACCTTCCGGCGGTCGACCGGCGCGGCGCAGGAGCGCGCTCGAGCCGACCTCGGTCTCCCAGCATCCGGTCGAGCCGCAGCGGCACGGCAGCCCGTCCGGGTTGACCGGGATATGGCCCACCTCGCCGCTGTACCCGGCCGAGCCGGTCAACGGTGCACCGTCGACGATGAGCCCGCCCCCGACGCCCACAGACCCCCAAACGAGGAGGACGTCGTCGACGCCACGGGCCGCCCCGCGCCGGTGCTCCGCGAGTACGGCGAGATCCGACTCGTTGGCGAAGGTGATCGGGACCGGCAGGTCCAGCGCCCGAGTCAGGCGGTCGCCGAGGGGCTCGTCCCGCCAGCCGAGGTTCGGAGCCATGGACACCATCCCGTCACTTCGACGGATCACGCCGACGACCGCAGTGCCGGCTCCGACGAGGGAGGCGGTCGGCGGCAGTCGCTCGCGGATCGTGGCGGCGAGCTCGCCGAGCGCCATGCTGATGTCGTCGACGCTCGTGCGCCCGCGTGGCAGGTCGATCCGGATGAGTTCCAGCGGTCGTCCGCCGAGCCCGACGGCAGCCGCAGCCAGCGAATCGACAGCGATCTCGAAGGCGAGCACGATCGCGCCACTGGAATCGGGGCGGACGACGGGCGAGGGCCTTCCAGGCGTGCCGTCGAGAGCCGCCGGGCTCTCACTGACGAGGTCGCCGGCGACGAGCTCGCCGATGAGGCCGCGGATCGCGCTGCGGGTCAACCCGGTGCGCGTGACGAGGTCGGAGCGGGACAACGGGCCACTCGCATGGAGCTCCCGGACGATCGCGCTCAGGTTCGCCCGACGGACCGTTTCGCTGCGATGTCCGAGCTCGTCGCGACCACTCAGCAAGGTTTGTGTTCCTCTTTCTCAAATGTCTGTGCGAGACTCGTATAACCACGCGGACATGTCAAGACGGAGGGCCGAGGCGTCGTGGGATCGAGGCGACGATGAGCAAGCTGCGGATCGGCGTCCTGTCAACGGCGGACATCGCGATCCGGAAGGTCATCCCGGGGATGCGCCGGGCTGCCCGGGTCGAGGTCGTGGCCATCGCGTCCCGGAACGGCGACCAGGCCCGCGCCGTGGCCGATCGCCTCGGCATCCCGCGGGCCCACGGTTCCTATGAGGGCCTTCTCGCCGACACGGGTGTCGACGCGGTCTACATCCCGCTTCCCAATCACCTCCACGCGGAATGGGCTATCGCTGCCGCGGGGGCAGGGAAGCACGTCCTGTGTGAGAAGCCGCTGGCGATGACGGCCGCAGACGCCGAACGCATGGCGGCCGCCTGTGACGCGGCCGGCGTGCTGCTGATGGAGGCGTTCATGTATCGCGTCCATCCGTCATGGGTCGGGGTCCGGGATCTCGTCGCGTCGGGCCGGATCGGCCGGCTGGCGGCCGTCGACAGCTGGTTCTCGTACTTCAACGACGACCCGGCGAACATCCGCAACATCCCGGCGTACGGCGGCGGGGCGCTGTACGACATCGGCTGCTACAACGTGAACCTCTCGCGGCTCCTGTTCGCAAGCGAGCCCACCGGTGTGCGGGCTTCGATCGAGCGCGACCCGGCGACGGGCGTCGACGTCCTGACGAGCGCGATCCTCGACTTCGACGGGGGCACAGCGACGTTCACCTGCGCCACACGGCTCGAGACCGACCAGCGTGTCGACATCTACGGCACGACCGGCCGGATCTCGATCGGGATCCCGTTCAACATCCCGCCCGACCGTCCGACCCGGGTGTTCGTGACGGCCGGCGGTGACCCACCGGTCGCTCCCGCGACCGAGATCCTCGAGTTCCCCACCGCCGACGCGTATGGGGTGGAGGCCGATGTGTTCGCGGCGGCCGTCCTCGACGGGACGCCGCTGCCCTTCGACCCGGCCGACGCGGCGGCCAACCTGCGAGTCATCGAAGCCATCTTTGCGGCCGCCGGCGAGCGATGAGATAGGTCCGCCGGGAAGATACTGTTGATCCTGGTCCGAGGGGATGGGATCGGAGGAAGAGTCGTGTTGGTCAGTCGATCGAGGTCGACCAAAGTAGGGATCCTGGCCGTCGCCGCCATCGCCGTCGTCGTCGCGACCGGGCTCGTCATCGCCCGGCCCTGGCATGGCCAGCCATCCTGTCCGCCCACGGCGGAGCATCCCGAATGGACCGTTGCGAGGCGATGGGACGAGGCGATCCTTGGTGCGATCCGGCGCGCCCTCCCGGCACCGACGGTCCACGCGAGGAACCTGTTTCACACCTCCGCAGGCATGTGGGACGCGTGGGCAGCCTACGACCCTGTGGCATCGGGCGTCTTCGTCAAGGAGAAGCTGACCTCGTCCAACGTGGCGGCGGTCCGGAACGAGGCGATCAGCTATGCGGCGTACCGCATCCTCAGCTCCCGCTACATCAAGTCGGTCGGTGGCGACGAGTCGCTGTCCGCGTTCGCCGACATCATGGATTCGCTCTGCTATCCGCTGGACGTGACGACGACGGAGGGCGACTCGCCGGCCGCGCTCGGCAATCGGATCGCCGAGACCATCACGACCGCTGGCATGAGCGATGGCTCCAACCAGGCTGACGGGTACGCCGCACCGGACTACAAACCGGTGAATCCGCCGCTCGTGGTCGCCGGGACCGAGATCGAGATGACCGACCCCGACCGCTGGCAACCCCTGCAGCTCGAGCACATGATCTCGCAGAACGGGATCCCGATCGAGAACGGCACCCAGCAGGCGGTCGGGCCGCACTGGGGTCACGTGACCTCGTTCGCGATCCCCGCCGGCGGCGCCGCCGGGGTGCCGATCGATCCGGGCCCGCCGCCGCGGTTCGGGACCAGGGAATACCAGGACCAGGCCGTCGAGGTCATCCGCGGCAGCAGCCTGCTCGATCCGGCCAACACGGCGCCCATCGACATCTCGCCGGGGGCCAGGGGCAACAACCCGTTGGGCACGAATGCCGGCACCGGGCATGACGTCAACCCGGTCACTGGCCAACCCTACGAGTCCGATCTCGTCAACGAGGGCGACTTCGTGCGCGTGATGGTCGAATTCTGGGCCGACGGGCCCAAGTCCGAGACGCCACCGGGCCACTGGAACGTCCTCGCGAACAAGGTCGGCGACGAGCTGGGTACGAACCTGCACATCGGCGGCACCGGCCCGCAGGTCGACCGCCTCGAGTGGGATGTCAAGACCTACCTCGCCCTCAACGGCGCGGTGCACGACGCGGCCATCGCGGCCTGGGGCCTGAAGGGCCATTACGACTCGGTCCGCCCGATCTCGATGATCCGCTATCTGGGCAGCCTCGGGCAGTCGACCGCTCCGGACGAGCCCGCGTACCACCCCGACGGCCTGCCGCTCGTCCCTGACCTCATCGAGATCGTCACCGCCGAGACGACCGCCGCGGGCGGACGCCACGCGGCCCTCGCCGGCCACGAAGGAGAGGTCGCGATCCGCGCATGGGGCGGCGTCCCCGCCGATCCCAAGACCCAGGCCAGCGGGGCCCGATGGATCCTGGCCGTCCAGTGGGTCCCCTATCAGCTCCCGACGTTCGTGACGCCGGCGTTCCAGGGATACGTCTCCGGTCACAGCACGTTCAGCCGGGCCGGCGCCGAGGTCATGACCGCCATGACCGGCAGCGCGTTCTTTCCGGGCGGCATCAGCGGCTACACGATCCCGGTCGGGTCGCTCAAGAACGAGATGGGCCCGACGACCGATATCAAGCTCGAGTGGGCGACGTACTTCGACGCCGCCGACCAGGCCGGTCAGTCGCGGATCCTGGGTGGGATCCATGTGGTGGCTGATGACTTCAACGGCCGTCGGATCGGCTCGGTATGCGGTCTGGCGGCGTGGGCGCGCGCCCAGCTGTACTACGCGGGCACGATCGGATCGTGAGGCGAGCCGGTTGACACGTCGGCGGCTGTCGGTCGCGGCGGCGGCCACCGTCGCCGTGATCGGGGTGGCGATCGCCGGCGCCTGGGTCGTCGTCGGACAGCGCGGCGCAACGCCCACGGTGGCGCTCGGACCGCCACGGTATGTCGACGAGACGACCACCGCCGGCGTGGATCACACGTACGGTGGCCGGGACCGGTCGTTCGTCGGCGTCGGCGGCGGCGTTGCCGCATTCGACTGCGACGACGATGGCTTGCCGGATCTGTACCTCGCGGGTGGTCCGAACCCGGCCGCGCTCTACCGGAATACAAGCCGACCAGGAGCCGCGCTCGGGTTCGCGATCGTGCCGGACGGGGCCAGCGCCCGAGCCGGTGTGATGGGCGCATATCCGCTCGACATCGACGGGGACGGGCACGTCGACCTGGCGGTCTTGCGCAACGACGGCGCGGAGCTGCTGCGAGGCGTGGGCGATTGCGGCTTCGAGTCCGGCGACGACCGGTGGTCCTTCCGGGCGGCAGGCGACTGGACGACGGCGTTCAGCGCGACGTGGGAGGGGCCCGCGGCGCTGCCCACGATGGCGTTCGGCAAGTACGTCGAGATCGCTGGCTCGGGCAACTCGACCTACACCTGTCCCGACAACGAGCTGTTCCGCCCGGACGCCGCCAGGTCCGAATATGCACCGGCCACCGCTCTCGCCCCCGGGTTCTGTTCGCTGTCGATGCTGTTCAGCGACTGGGATGGGTCGGGTCGACGCGACCTCCGGGTCAGCAACGACCGCCAGTATTACGACGCCGAGGTCGGCCAGGAACAGCTGTGGCGGATCGCGGTTGGCGAAGCGCCGCGCCTCTACACCGCCGATGACGGCTGGGTGTCCATGCAGATCTGGGGCATGGGGATCGCCAGTTACGACATGACCGGCGACGGATACCCGGAGATCTACTTGACAAGCCAGGGCCCCAACAAGCTGCAGACGCTGCTCACCGGACCCGAGGTCCCGACCTATCGGGACATCGCGCTCAAGCACGGCGTCATCGCCACCCGCCCGTCCGCCGGCGGAGACCCGTTGCCGTCGACGGCCTGGCATCCCGAGTTCAAGGATGTGAACAACGACGGCTTCATCGATCTGTTCGTGTCGAAGGGGAATGTCGGCAAGCAGCTCGACTACGCCGCAGTCGATCCGAGCGATCTGTTCATCGGCGCGCCCGACGGCACCTTCACCTCCGGCGCCGAGGGGGCAGGCATCATCGATCCCGAGCGTGGCCGCGGTGCGGCGCTGGCGGACTTCAACGCCGATGGCCTGCTCGACCTGGTCCAGGTCGACCTCGACGCACCCGTCCGGCTGTGGCGAAACGTCGGTGCCGGCACGGGCAGCGACCCGGTCGCGATGGGCCATTGGCTGGGGTTGGCGGTCCGCCAACCGGGGTCGAATCGCGACGCGATCGGGGCCATCCTCGAGGTCCGCGTCGGCGAGGCGTTGCAGCGCCGCGAACTGACCGTCGGTGGAGGCCACGTCAGCGGGCAGCTCGGCTGGACGCACTTCGGCCTGGGCCCGGCATCGCGGGCCGACGTGCGCGTGACCTGGCCGGATGGCGAAGTCGGCACGTGGATCGGGATCGACGCGAATCAGTTTGCGACCATCGCTCGCGGCAGCGATCAGGTCGAGCCCTGGGCGCCATGACGACCGGCGATCGACGCGCGGATCCCGCCCGAGGCGCAGCCCGCCTCGCGGATGTCGAGCTGCCCGACTTCGGGCGGCCGACCGTCACCCCGGAGCTCGCCCCAGCGACCTACCAGGACCGCCTCGAACGCCTGCGGGAACGGATGGTTACCCACGGGATCGACCGCCTCGTGGTCTACGCGGATCGCGAACACAGCGCCAACCTCGCCTGGTTGACGGGCTTCGACCCGCGCTTCGAAGAGGCCGTCCTCATCGTCGGACGTGACAACGACCCCGCGATCCTCGTGGGCAACGAATGCTACGGGGTGGCGGGTACCGCGCCCCTGCCGATGCGTCGCGAACTGTTCCAGGACCTCAGCCTCCCGGGTCAGCCGCGCGACCGGTCACGCCCCCTCGCCGCCATCCTTGCCGACGAGGGCATCGGGCCCGGTCTGCGGATCGGGGTTGCCGGGTGGAAGACGTACGGCGATCCGGCGCTGCTCGATGTGCCCGCGTATCTCGCCGACGCCATCCGGACCGCGGGGGACGCCGGGAGCGTCGCGAATGCGACCGGCCTGTTCATCGATCCGGCGGATGGGCTGCGCGTCCGCAATGAGGTCGACCAGCTCGCCGTCATGGAGGCCGCCGCCTGCACGACGTCAAGTGGCGTCCGGTCGTTGCTGACGCAGCTCCGTCCCGGCCTGCGCGAGCGGGACGCCGTCGGCCTGCTCGGCTGGGACGGAACGCCGCTGTCGTGTCACCTGATGCTGACGGCCGGACCCCGCGCTCGGTGGGGACTGCTGAGCCCCGGAGACCGGGCGATCGAACACGGCGATCCGCTCACGGTCGCCTTCGGGGTCTGGGGCGCGTTGACCTGCCGGGCGGGCTGGGTCGTCGAGGACGCATCCGGGCTGCCGGATGGGATCAGCGACTACGTCGGGCGGCTGGTCGGGCCGTACTTCGCGGCGATCGCCGAGTGGTACGCGGCGCTGCACGTCGGCCAGACCGGAGGCGCGCTGTTCGACATCATCGACCGACTCCTGGGCGATCCGTTCTTCGGGATCTTTCTCAATCCCGGTCACCAGATCCAGCTCGACGAGTGGGTGAATTCACCGATCAGCCGCGGTTCCACGATCGAGCTGCAGTCGGGCATGGCCTTCCAGGTCGACGTCATCCCGGCGACCGGGACGCCCTACTTCACGACGAACATCGAGGACGGGATCGCCCTGGCCGACGCCGGGCTGCGCGAGGCATTCGCCGGCCGGTTCCCGGAGGCGTGGGCCCGGATCGGGGCGCGACGACGGTTCATGTCCGACGCGCTCGGCATCGACCTGCACCCCGACGTGCTGCCGTTCTCGAACATCCCGGCCTATCTGCCGCCCTTCATCCTCCGTCCCGACCGCGCGATGACCGTCGCCCAGTGACCCAGCGCAGCACCACCGAGGGCGTCATCTTGCGTGCGGGCCACGTCCGTCGCTATGAGGTAGACGCCACCGGTGGGCCGGCGGCCGGCATGTCGACGCCAGTCACGCGGTTCTTGCCGGCGCGCTTGCTCGCGTACATGGCCCCATCCGCGCTGATCATCAGCTCGTCCGCCGTGGTGCCATCATCCGGGTAGCTGACGACCCCGATCGAGAGCGACGGCCGGATCTCCGCGTCCGTCAGGCCCAGGTCGAGGTCCTGGACACCGAGCCGGATCTTCTCCGCGACGACGTAGGCACCGGTGGGATCGGTCTCGGGCAGGAGCACGACGAACTCGTCGCCACCGTACCGAGCGGCGGTATCGATCCGCCGGACACCTTCGGTCACGATCGCGCCCACCGCGCGAAGCACCCGATCACCGTGGAAGTGTCCCAGTCGGTCGTTGACCGCCTTGAGCTCATCGAGATCCATCATCAGCAGGCAGAACCCGCGCCCCGAGCGGGCGCTTCGCGCGATCTCGCGCTCGAGCGCGGCGAAGAAGAACCCGCGGTTGAAGAGCGCCGTCAGGGGGTCGATGGTCGAGAGCCGGATCGCCGCGTCACGCGAACGACGCTGCTCTCGAGCGATGACCATCGCCACGTACGCGAGCAGGATCAGGGCGGTCAGGTTGATGCCCACGGTCGCGGTCGTGGCGGGGTTGATGAGCGCCCCGTCCGGTGATCCAAGGACGACCGCCAGGAGGTACCCGAGCGCCGCGGTCCCGGCCAGCCCGACCGTGATCGCGGGCGAGACGACGAGCGCCGCCCCACCGACGATCAGCGGGTAGGTGAAGAAGAACGGGCTCTGGACGCCGCCGGTGAGGGCGACCAGCAGGGTCGCCACGGTGATCGCGACCGAGCCCTCCACGCCGAACTTGGCGGCGCCGAGCGCATCGGCCGGCAGGAGGTCGTGGACGACGAGGACGAACATGCCGGTGAGTGCGAGCAGGACCAGGATCGCGGGCTGGTTGTTGGGCCATAGACCGGTGACCGCGACGATCGTCGTGGTCGCAAGGAGGAAGACCCAGCTCACGATGCGCACGACGCGGTCGTACGTCTGGGTGGACACGACGTCCTCGGGCGAGGCCTCGTCCGAGCCGCCCACCACGGCCGCTGCGGCGAGCGCCGACTCCGCGTGCAGGTCGATCGGCCGGTCGTCCCGAAGGAAACCACGCGACCGCCCGACTGCGGGCGAGCCGAGGAGAGCCGCCATGACCACGAGGTTGGCGACCACGGCGACCACGATCAGGACGAGGATGGGTTCGACCGACATGCCCCGGCATCTTAGCCCGGCATCGTCGGCTTGGCCCCAGGGTCGGCCCTACTCCCTGGTGCGTCCGGGCGACACGAACCGCGTCAGCGCGTTCCCCACTGGTAGGTCTGCTTGACCATCCGCAGGTACACGAACGTCTCGGTCTCGCGCACGCCGTCGAGGGCCCTGAGCTTCTCCGTCAGGAACCGCAGGAGCGCCTCGTTGTCCTCGCACACGGTCTCGATGAGCAGGTCGTAGGTCCCGGCGGTGATGACCACGTAATCGACCTCCGGCATCTCGGCGATCTGGTCGGCGACGCGGACGAGCTGATCGCTTTCACAGCGGATGCCGATCATCGCCATCTGGTGGAAGCCCAGCTTGAGCGGGTCGGTGACGCCCACGACCTGGAGGATGCCGCGCTCGATCAGGCGGTTGGTGCGGGCCCGAACGGCGGCCTCGGAGACGCCGAGCTCGGCCGCGATCTGGGTGTAGGGTCGGCGACCATCCGCCTGGAGGTGCTCGATGATGCGCTTGTCCAGGTCCGACACGTCGTCGGATCGAGACGGGACGGGGCGGGGGCGGGGACGGCTCTCGAGCGACATCCGGTGCTCCCTGGGGATCGGTGTCGCCCGAAGAGTACGGCGTCAGGGCGCTGGCGTCGCCTTTGGTGCGACGGACGGGCCGGATTCCGCGTCGGACGGCACCGAGGCGACCGTGACCGGCACGACGGTGCGCGTGCGCAACGGGGAGAGCAGTCGATCGAGCGCACCGACGAGGTCCTCGAGGGCTTCGGCCTGGCGCGCATCAGGTGCGGCCGGCTTCGACCCGGTGGTCCTGGGCCCCCACGTGACCAGGATGTTGTAGCCGGCAAGAGCGACCGGTGGCTCCCCACGGCCCGGCTCTTCGCCCGACTCCCAGCCCGCCTTCTTGGCGAGGTCCGCCGCGGTCCGGTACTGGGTGACGTCGAGCGGCCAGTTGAGATACGTGGCGTTGATGCGCGTGACGACGGCGGCACCGTCAGCGCCTGCGGAGGCCGTGTTCGGTGTGATCTTCAGTCCCGCACGCCCGAGCCCGTTGAACACGTCCTTGGCCGTGGCGGGATCGCCGAGGTGCGGATTCGGGGTCACGACCGGCGTGGGCGCCGGCGTGGCCGACGGCGGCGCCGGCGGACCACTGCATGCAGCGGCGAGGAGGACGACGAGGGCGAGCCCGGCGGGCACCGCGACAGGCGGTCGCGACCCCCGGTGACGGTTCTGGGCCATGGCCAGCGATCGTAGCAGCGGGGTCGCGCCAGGCGACCTGTACATAAGTACCGACGATCGGCGTCAGGCGGTCAGGCGTCGAGGCGCAGCAGTACCGGTGCGAAGGCCTCGATCGAGCCGCGCGTGATCGGGTCCATCACGAGCTGCACATGCCCGATCCCCTCGCGCGCGTAGGCCCGCAGGACGTCGGCCATCGCGTCCGGTTCACCCTCGAGCGGCGGCGGTGCAGCCTTCGCATAGGCGCCCTGGACCCTGCCTTGGCCACCGGGAAGGCGGACCTGGACGGCCACGGTGCGCTCCACCTCGGCCGGGTCGCGCCCCACGTCGCTGCAGGCGGCGTCGACCAGGTCGCGCAGCGAGGCCACCCCCTCTGGCGAGTTGCCGGTGTCGGCGAACCAGACGTTCCACGCGTCGACGTGCGGGAGCGTCATGCGCAGCATCCGTGGGCCGATCGAGCCGATCATGAGCGGGGGGCCGTCGGGCCGCGGCCCACGTGGCAGCAACTCGCAGTCGCGTGCCTGGAAATAGTGGCCGTCAAAGTCGATCGCGCCGTCGCGCAGCAGCGTGCGGATGATCGTGAAAGCCTCCTCGAAACGATCGACACGGTGATCGAACGGGAAGCCGAACGCGCGGAACTCCGTCTCGTTCCAGCCGGCGCCCAGACCCAGGATGAAGCGCCCGCCGCTGACCTCGTCGATGGTCGACGCCTGCTTGGCGAGGAGCGCCGGGTTATGGAAATTGGCGCAGGCGACCAGCGGGCCGAACTCGACGCGGGAGGTCGACGCCGCGATGGCCGCCATCGAGGTCCAGGCCTCCCACGGCCCGCGCGGCGGACGGTCGGGCCATCGATACAGGAGGTGCTCGCCGACCCAGATCGAGTCGTACCCGAGGTCCTCGATCGCCCGGACCATGTCGAGGATCTCCGGCCAGCGGACCTCGCGCTCGACCTCGGGGAGCTGGACGCCGACCTTGAGTGGGCGGCCGGCCACGGACGCGGTCAGCTCGCGCCGGCGGGTCGGATGGCGGCCGACATGGCCCGCAAATGATCGGGCGTGCTGCCGCAGCACGCCCCGACGATCGTCGCGCCGGCGGTATGGAACTGGGTCGCGAACTCGGCCATCGTCGCCGGATCGGCCTTGTAGACCGCACGCATGTCGACGAGCTCGGGCATGCCGGCATTCGATTTCGCGACCAGGACGACGTCGGGATCCGCCGCACGCATCCGGGCGATGACCGGGAGCAATTCGTCGGGGCCGTTGCCGCAGTTGCCTCCGACGGCGTCGGCCCCCCACGCGACGAGGGCCTCGACCGCCGCTTCCGGGGTCACGCCCATCATCGTGTGGCCGCGAGTGTCGAACGTCATCGTCGTGATCAGCGCGATGCCGGGGGCGGCCTGGCGCACGCCCTCGATGGCCGCCTTGATCTCGTTGAGGTCGGACATCGTCTCGATCCAGATGAGGTCCACGCCACCGGCCACCAGCGAGGCGGCCTGCTCCCGGAAGACATCGACGGCGATGTCGTAGTCGAGCGTGCCCAGCGGCGCCACGATCTCGCCACTGGGGCCGATGTCGCCGGCGACGAGTGCCGTGTCGCCACTCGCCCGCACTTCCGCACGGGCAAGGATCGCGGCGGTCCGGTTCAGCTCGTCGACCCGCTCCGAGAGGCCGTGCAGCGCGAGCCGGAGGCGGTTCCCGCCGAACGTGTTGGTCATGATGATCTGCGATCCGGCGTCGAGGTAGCCGCGCTGGACCCGCCGGATGATCTCGGGCTGGGTCAGGTTCCAGACCTCGGGCGGGTCGCCGAACTGGAGGCCGTTCTGGAACAGCATCGTGCCCATCGCGCCGTCGGCCATGACCGGTCCACCGCCGTCGAGCAGCTCACGGAAGCGCGCGCTGGCGGTCCCGCCATCGATCGCGAGCCGGGTCTCGCGGTCGGGGAATGCCGCGTGGTCGACCTCGGCGAGCGGCTCCGCGCTCCGGCTTGCCGCAGCCGAGCGTTCCGTGCTGGGGTCGCCGGTCCGGGTGCGGCGTCGGGGGCCATCCATGCTCGACATCATACCCAGTGCCGATCGGATCTCACCGACGTTGCGTCGTCCGGCGGCATTCCCTCGCCCGCATTCCCTCGCCCCCCGCATTCCCCCACCCCAACGCGTGAGTCGCCGTGCACCAGATGCAAGATCTCGACAGCTCGTTGCGTTGGATGCACATTCCGTCGGCGGGATGACGCGGCGTCGTTGGAACCTTGCGCGACACGCAAGCACTCGGCTCCCGGCCGAGACGAACTGTCCGGATCGTGTATCAGGCGAAAGGATTCGACGCCGACTGACCGATTCTGGGGCGTGGTTCGGTGCGAATATGCGTCTGGTGCACCCGGATCCCTGGCCCCGGATCCCCTGGCCCCGGCGGTTCCTGCCACGTCGACGGAGCGCTCCTGCGCGATCACGCTCGTTCTGGTGCAGGCCGACAGGCCCGAGTTTGCGTCTCGCGTCGGCGATTCCACGTGCGAGATGTTGACAGCGCTTCCCCGAATCGTGGAACCTGCGCCCGATGCGAACGCTCATCCGACCCACCGCCACCACGTCGCAGCAGCAGCCCGCGAGGGCCCGCTCGACCTGATGCGCCGCGCCCGCGAGGGCGCAGACCACCGAACTTCGAGAGGACACCCTCGGCACGCACGCCGAGGGTGTTTCGTTGTGTTGCGAGGAGATACCCATGGACCCGACCCTGCTGACCCGGGGGTTCGTGCTCGGTTTCACGATCGCCGCCGCGGTCGGCCCGATCAGCCTGCTGTGTATCCGCCGGACTTTGGCGGAGGGCCGGGTCGTCGGAGTCGTCTCCGGCCTCGGCGTGGCGACGGCCGATGCGACGTACGGCGCGCTCGCGGCATTCGGGCTGACGGCCGTCACGGATCTGCTCGTCGACGGCCGGGGCGTCCTGGGCGTCGTCGGCGGCCTGTTCCTGCTGTGGCTTGCCTGGCGCACGTTCCGTGCCGTCCCAGGGGCGGCCGCCACGGTCAACGGGAACGGCCAAGGAGGCGACTCGCGACGTGGCGGGCTGCCGGGCGCCTACCTGTCGACGCTCGGACTGACGCTGACGAACCCGATGACGATCCTGTCGTTCGCCGCGCTGTTCGTCGGGCTTGGGGTGACGGGCGACGACGCGGCGGGCGCGACGCTGCTGACCGGGGGCGTCTTCCTCGGCTCGGCGGCCTGGTGGGTGGTGCTTGTCGGCGTGGTCGGCGCGCTCCGGACGCGGGTGACGCCGGCCGCCCTGCGGCGAGTGAACGTGGCGTCGGGCCTGCTCATCGGGGCATTCGCGCTCGTGGCGCTCGCCTCGGCCGTCGTGGGGTGAGGGACTCAGCAACCGGCAGCCGGAACGCGCGTGACCGGGCGGGTCAGGCCGTCGCCGTTTGGGCGACCTTCCCCTGCTGCAGGATCCGGATGGGGTTGCCGAATGGATCGCGCAGGCCCATGTCGGTGCCGTAGAAGTGATCGGTCGGCTCCTGGGTGAAGTCGGTGACACCGCGCTCCTTGAGCGTTTCGTACAGGGCCCGCGCATCGTCCGTGATGAAGACGAGCCCGCCCAGGGCGCCCTTGGTGATCAGCTCGCGGAGCTGCGCAGCGGTCGCGTCGTCGTGCAGCGGCGGGCCTGGCTGCTCCAGGGAGACCTCGGTCTCCGGGTTGCCGGGCACGCGGACCGTCAGCCAGCGGTAGTCACCCTGCCGGACGTCATTGCCGACTTCGAGTCCGAGCTTGTTGACGTAGAAGTCGAGCGCCTCCTCCTTGTCGAGGACGTAGATGGAGGCGACGTTCAGTCGGTTGATCATGGCGATCCTCACTCATGCGAGTCATCGGGGTTGGACGTGATCCTAGGACGCTGGCGCGCCGGCGGCTTCTCCAAAACTGCTCGATCGCATCGTCACTCCCGCCGCGACCCGCGGCCGCATGGCCGCCAGCTGGACGCAGTGAGGCGCCACGATCGGCCCATGCCCAGCGCGGTAGGCGGACGGCGTCTCCCCGACGATCTCCCGGAACATGCGGCTGAAGGTCCCGAGGCTCGTGAAGCCGACATCGAGGCAGATGTCGGTGACGCTGCGGTCGGTCTCGCGCAGGAGGAACATGGAGCGCTCGACCCGACGCCGCTGCAGGTACCGGTTCGGTGTCTCCCCGAACACGGCGCGGAAGCTGCGGCTGAAGTGCGCCTGGGAGATATGGGCGACCGCAGCCACGGCACGGACGTCGAGCGGCTCGGCGTAGGCGCGGTCCATGGCGTCACGGGCGCGCAGCAGGCGCCGGTTCAGATCCTCGACGTCCCGGCTCACGGTGCTCCAACAGACGGATGGATGGTCGGGGAGGTGGGACTCGAACCCACGATCTCGTGCTCCCAAAGCACGTGCGTTGCCGACTACGCCACTCCCCGGCGATTTCGTGCTCAGGAACCACACATGATTCCTGAATCCGGCCATCGCGATTGGCCTACAGCGCTCCACACATATGCTGGCGCTTCGGACCCTGCATCGCGAAAACCCGTTGCCTTTCCGCTTCGCGGACACCTCGCATGATACGGCCGCATCGGACCTGCCGACGTGGCTCGTATGGCGCCGGCTATTCAGCGTCGGTACGGGGGCCTGACCGGTTTCTGGGCGAATCGACCGTGGCCGTATGCCGGGGTCCCAAAGAGCGGGCGGATCGCTGCGCCAGAACGCGGATCATCCCGCGGAAGATAAGGGCGTGGGCCGGGTACAACAGATACCAATACGCCAAGCCCAGCAAACCCTTCGGTTCGAAGAACGCCGTCTGGAGCAGGCGACTCCCACCAGTCTCCGGCAACACTTCGTACTGGAGCCACGCCCGTCCAGGGAGCTTCATCTCGGCGCGCAGGCGGAGTAAATCCGGACGCCGGATCTCCTCGACACGCCAGAAGTCGAGGGCATCTCCTGCTCGGAGCCTGTCGGGGTCGCGACGGCCGAGTCGCATCCCGACGCCGCCCACGATTCGGTCCCCGAAACCTCGGACTCGCCACAGCAGGTTGGCATAGGGCCAACCGCTCGCGCCCCCGACGCGCTCTACGGCGGCGAAAACCTGATCCGGGGACGCTCGAACCAGGAGCATCCGCCGGTCGATGATCATGCCCTCGCGTGACTCCACAGCCGGGAGCGGCTCGCGGTTCCGTAAGCTGCGAGCATCGAACCATGTCGACTCCAACCCGCCATCGCCGGACCGGCGGATGGCGAGTGCGAGCGCCTCGTCGTAGGTCGCAGCGGTGACGCCGAAGTTCCGTGCTGGCGCCGGGTCACGTACCACTACCTCGTTCCGTAAACCTTCGATCAACGGGCGAGCGATGCTCGCAGGAACGGGCGAGATGAGGTTGACCCAGTACGAGCTCAACTTCGGCGTCAGGACCGGGACCGGGATCATGAGTCGCCGGAGACCCCGCATCGCCGCATACCGAAGCATCATCTGGCCATACGACAGGACGTCGGGTCCGCCGATCTCGACCACGCCGGTGCTGTCGGGATGATCGAGCGCCGCGGTCAGGTACGCGATCACGTCACCGATGCCGATCGGTTGACAGCGCGTCGAGACCCATCGCGGCGTGATCATCACGGGAAGGCGCTCAGTCAAATGGCGAAGGATCTCGAACGAGGCGCTTCCGGACCCGATGACGATGGCTGCCCTGAACTCCGTGACGACCACGCCATGGCGGGCCAACTCGGCACCGACCTCATGGCGACTTGCGAGGTGGTGCGAGAGCGCTGGTGTGTCGTCCCCGAGACCGCCGAGATACACGATGCGTGAAACTCCAGCCCGGGCGGCGGCGGTGGCGAACGCCCTGGCTGCGAGAACGTCCCGCTCGGCAAATCCCGATTCGCCCGCCCCCATGGAGTGGGCAAGGTAGTATGCGACCTCGATGCGGGCGACTGCCGGCGCGAGGCTATCGGGATCGAGCAGGTCGGCGCGCACGACTCGCGTCGTCGGGAACCGCTGGGCAAGCGGTCCAGGATCGCGACCCGCAAGCGTCAGGTCGTATCCGAGGCGCGCCAAGGCCGGTACCAGTCGGCCACCAATGTATCCGCTTGCCCCGACGATCAAAATCCGCATCGGCCGAGTATGGGCGTCCCTCGCGCATGACTACGCGAGATCAAATCTCTTGGCGAACACAATCGCGCAACCCGAGCACGACTCCGGGAATCAGGCGCGTTAGTCGTTCAGGCGCCAGATCTCAGCGTTGAGGATGGTCGCAAAGCTGACCCACGCGAGGTACGGGAGCAGGAGCACGCCCGCAAGGCGCCGCGTTCCCCAGAACTCGACGATGGTCGCGACGATCGCAGCCCACAGGAACACGATAACGGCGAGTCCCGCTCTGGGGTCACGCCGCCCGAAGAAGACCAGGCTCCAAGCGAGATTCAGCGCCAGCTGGAGACCGAAGACGACCTCGGTCCGCGGACTTCGCGCGGGATCGGCGCGCCGGGCAAGCACCAACGCGAGGCCCATCAGGAGGTAGAGCGTCGTCCAAACGGGTGCGAACAGGGCGTCCGGCGGGTTCCAAAGCGGCTTGTCGAGACTTCGATACCAGTTAGGGATCTCGCGCGCCGTGATCGCCCCGCCGATCGTGCCGACGGCGAGTGGTGCCGCGAAGGCGACCACCTCGGTTGCCAGGCGTCGGAACGATCGGCGGATGGAAGGGCTGGCGGTCACGAGGTCTAGCGTAGCTCGCGACGCGGAACAAGGGTCGGATTGCGTGTCGGCCATGACGAGTGCGGGCACCTGCGCCGACAATCACACAATAATCGACGATCCTTCGCTTGTCGGACCCACGCTCGCGGCCTAGAGTCCTACACCGCTTAGGGCCTCTAGCATCGTCGGCACAACGACGAACGTCCGCGATCGTGCCGTCGTGAGTGTCAGCCGATGCGGATCATCTTCTTGTTGACGAACTCGTCGGCGCCGAAGCGGCCCAGCTCACGGCCCGAGCCGGAGCGCTTGACGCCGCCGAAGGGCAGCTCCGCACCATCGGCGAGCACGACGTTCACGAACACCATGCCCGCCTCGATGCCGTCGGCGACACGCAGGGCCTGCTCCTCATCGGTCGTGTACACGTACGATCCGAGTCCGAACGGGATGTCGTTCGCGAGGCGAACGGCGTCGGCCTCGTCCTTCGCGCGGTACACCTGGGCGACCGGCCCGAAGAACTCCTCTTTCGAGGCGGGGTTCTCGGGCGTGACATCCGTGAGCACCGTCGTCTGGAAGAACGCGCCGTCGCGCGAGCCGCCGCGCACGAGCGTGGCGCCGTGCTGGACCGCGCGCTTGACCTGCTCGTCGAGGTTCTCGGCGGCCTTCAGCGACGAGAGCGGCCCGAGCGCGGTCCCGGCCGAGGTCGGGTCGCCGGCCTCCACCTCGGCGAGCTTCGCCGTGAACTTCTCGAGGAACGGGTCGTAGAGCGCATCGGCGACGATGAACCGTTTGGCCGCGTTGCACGACTGGCCACTGTTGTCGAGGCGCGCGTCGACCGCGGCCTTCACGGTCGCGTCGAGGTCGTCGGTCGAGAGCAGGATGAACGGGTCGGATCCGCCGAGTTCGAGCACGACCTTCTTGAGGTGACGGCCGGCGAGCTCGGCGACGGCGGCGCCCGCCCGCTCGGAGCCCGTGAGCGAGACGCCCTGCACGCGCGGGTCGGCGATGACCCTCTCGATCTGCACATGTGAGGCGTAGATGTTCACGTAGGCGCCGACCGGGAAGCCGGCGTCGAGGAAGATGCGCTCGATGGCGGCAGCCGACTCGGGGCACTGCTGCGCGTGCTTCAGCAGGATCGTGTTGCCGGTGATGAGGTTCGGGCCCGCGAAGCGCGCCACCTGGTAGTAGGGGAAGTTCCACGGCATGACGCCGAGGAGCACGCCGAGCGAGCTGCGGCGGATCACGGCCGTGCCCTCGCCGGCGAGCAGTGCGATCGGCTCGTCCTTCAGGAAGTCAGCCGAATGGTCGGCGTAGTACTCGTAGATCGCACCCGCGAAGTCGACCTCGCCGAGGGCCTGCTCGATCGGCTTGCCCATCTCGCGCACGATGATCTCGGCGAGCTCCTGGCGGCGCTCGACGTGCAGTTCACCGACGCGGCGGACGAGGGCGGCCCGCTCCTCGACCGTCGTCGACTTCGACCACGTGCGGTGCGCCTCGTCGGCGGCCGCGATCGCCGCGTCGAGCTCGGCGTCGGTGATCGCTGGGAAGGTCTTGATCGTCTCTCCGGTTGCCGGATTGACCACGGCGTAGCTCATGGGACTCCTCTGTCGATGGTGCACGGGGACACGCCAACCGGACGTCGACGACAGTGCACTCCCCGGCGGTTTCCCCGCCCCCGCAGGATACCCGTCGCGCCCGGATGCGACCCCGATCACGCCTCGGCGATCACCCCGACCGAGATCCGGAACCCGGCGCGGCGCTGCAGTGTCGGCATCAGCGTTCCCTGGCCGATCGGCGCGTCACCCGGGAACCAGCGCACCCATTCCTCGTTGAAGGTGTCGAACTCGGCCGCGTCACGCAGGGACCAATTCGCCCAGACGACCTTGTCGAGCGAGCTCCCTGCCGCTTCGAGCTTCGCCTGCAGGTTGTGCATGCATTGGCGGGTCTGGGCCTTGATGTCACTGCTCATGACCTGCCCGGTCTCGGGATCGACGGGTCCGATCGAGGAGACATAGACCATGCCTCCGGCGGTGACCGCCTTGCCTTGACCGACCGTCGGTCGGGAGGCATCGAGCAACGGGTTCGTCTCGCCGGTGCCCCATCGCCCCTTTCCTGGGTGGACCTGGCCGGGGCGATCGGGATCCAGGGGCGGGATCCCGAACTCATCGGGCGGCAGCTCGATCCCGCTCATCTTGAACTTGGCCATGAATGTGGGCCTGATGCCGGTCGGGTTGAGGGATCCCTCGACCCGTCCCTCCCGAACGCCGGTCTGCTCGAACGTGAAGATGTCCTGGGTCAGGATCTCGTCGTCGTCGATACCGTAGACCTCGGTGATGTTGACGATCTTGCGCGAGCCGTCCTTGAGGCGGGCCGTATGCACGATCAGGTCGACGGCCGACGAGATCTGCTCGCGGATGGCCCGCAGCGGCAGCTCGTAGCCCGTCATGAGGATCATCGTCTCGAGCCGGCGGAGCATGTCCGACGGGGTATTGGCATGTCCGGTCGAGAGCGAGCCGTCATGGCCGGTCGTCATAGCCTGGAGCATGTCCAGCGCCTCGCCGCCACGACACTCGCCGACGATGATGCGGTCAGGGCGCATGTGCAGGGCGTTGCGCAACAGATCGCGGATGGTGATCTCGCCGCGGCCCTCGAGGTTGGGTGGGCGCGACTCCAGGGTCAGGACGTGCACCTGGCGGAGCTGCAGCTCGGCGGCGTCCTCGATCGTGACGATCCGCTCCTCTTCGGGGATGAACGACGAGAGGACGTTGAGCGTGGTCGTCTTCCCGGAGCCGGTCCCGCCGGAGACGAACACGTTGAGCTTGGCCTCGACGCAGACCCGCAGGAACTCGAACATCTCAGGCGTCGCCGTGCCGAAGCCGATGAGGTCGTCCACCGTGACGGGCTTGGCCGGGAACTTGCGGACGGTGATCACAGGCCCGACGAGCGAAAGCGGTTCGATGACGGCGTTGACACGCGAGCCGTCGGGAAGGCGGGCGTCGACCCTGGGGCTCGACGCATCGATCCGCCGTCCGAGGGGCGTGATGATCCGATCGATGATCCGCAGGACGTGCTCGTCGTTCAGGAAGTGGCTCGCGACCCGCTGGATCTTGCCGCCTCGCTCGATGTAGAGGTGACGGGGGCCGTTGACCATGATCTCGGTGATCGTCTCGTCGCTCAGGAGCGGATCGAGTGGCCCGAGTCCGCCGATCTCCCCGACCAGCTCGTCGATCAGGCGCGCTCGTTCCGCACCCGTGACGGCGAACCCGTGTGCGAGGGCCACCCGTTCGACGATCACCGTGACCTTGCTTCGGAGCTCGGCCGGACTTGCGACGTCGAGGAGCTTGTCGAAGGCGGTCATGACCTCGTCCTGGAGACGAAGCCTGAACTCGTGGAGCAGCTCCTCCCGCATCGCGACCCGATCGGGGCTCTGGGGAGGCGGCGGAGGAGCGGCCACCGGCGCCGGCGTCGGGGCCTTGGCCTCTGGGGCCTCGACCCGCTGTTGTGCTCGCTCGACCCGCTCGATCAGCGACATGACGTCCCCCTGTGCTCGGACTCCGGGGAGGATACATCCGTCGCGCCGGTACTGGTCGCCACCAGTACTAATCGCGTTGCATCGCGGCAACCGACGCGCCCGGTGTCGCTCGCCGATCGTGTCGCCCGCCCGTCACGCCCCCGCGGTCAGACCCGTCACACGACAAGACGCCGGGCGGTCATGGCAGGCTGATCGATCGCCCGGCGTCCCCATGTCCGCTTCCGGGTAGACTCCCCGGCGGACCGACCGCATCCCCATAGTGAGGATCACCGCCCCTCGTGCACACTCGCCGAGTCCGGCCGGACACCGGACATATCGACCGCCGCCGCGTCGCCGCGGCCGGCCTGTCGGCGATCCTCCCCGGGCTCGGTCAGGCGTTCAACCGACGGTCGCGGCTTGCCACGATCTTCCTCATCCCGTCGCTCGTCATCGTCGGTGTCGTCGTCCTCGTGCTGTCCACCCAGTCGCTCACGCGACTCGCCGCATTCGTCGTGGCGCCACCGGTCCTCGGCACCCTGCTCACGATCAATGTCCTGCTGCTCACCTGGCGGCTCCTGGCGGTGGGGCAGGCGTTCCTGGATACGAATCGCCGCGGACCGACTGGACGAGTCGGCATCATCGGGATCGCCCTCATCGCCATCCTCGTGGGCCTGCCGCACCTGCTCGTGTACCAGTACGGGACGGCCTTCGGAAGCGCGTTCGGGAAGATGTTCGAGGGCCGCGATGCCGACGCCGACGCCGGCCCGCCGCTCGACGAGCGGATCAACGTGCTCCTCGTCGGCGTCGATGCCCTTCCCTGGCGGACCGCCGTGTTGACCGACACGATGATGGTCGTGTCGCTCGATCCCGTCGGGGGAGCCGTCACCATGGTCTCGGTGCCACGCGACCTCATCAACGTCCCGCTGGGCAACGGCGACGTGTTCGGGCCCAAGCTGAATTCGCTCATGTCCTACGCCGACGCGCATCCGGACGAGTTCCCCGACGGCGGCATGCCGGCGCTCCGGAAGGCCATCGGCTCGCTGCTCGGTATCGACATCCACTACTACGCCGAACTGCAGTTCGATCGCTTCATCTCGATGGTCGACGCGGTCGGGGGCGTGGACGTCACCGTCGCCGAGGGCTTCGAGGATCCGGAGTACGACGGCTACAGGCTCGACGGCCGTGGCTGGTCGATCACGGCCGGGCGGCATCATCTCGACGGCCGCAACGCCCTCGCGTACGCACGCGCCCGCCGGGGTGCCGGCGAGAGCGACTTCACCCGCGCCGCCCGGCAGCAGCAGGTCCTGATCGCCCTGCGCGACGCCGTGACCCGCGACGGGAGCCTCCTGTGGGAGCTGCCCGATCTCCTCGAGGTCGTCGGGGACGCGGTCGCCACCGACCTGCCGGCCTCCCGACTCCCCCAGCTCGCGGCCGTGATCGACGAGATCGACGACGAGTCCATCACGCGCTCGCTCATCCGCCATCCGCTGGTGCGTTCAGTGAACACCCGCTACGGGGCGTCACTCGACCCCGACGTCGACGCGATCCGCGAGGTGGCCAGCGGCCTCTTCCCGGAACCCGGCGTCGAGCCGGAGCCCTGGCCGACACCAGAGCCGTCGGCGGAGCCGGAGCCCGAGGGCTAGCCGGCCGGGGCGCGCGCCATCGCTCGGCCGGTCAGAACCCGAGCGCGGCGAGCCGGGGCGCCATGCGTCGCGCCGCCCGGGCCCGGTGCGATATGCCGTGCTTCTCGGCCGGACTCCACAGACCAAGGGTCCGTCCGCCCGGTGGCTCCTGGTCGGGCTCGAAGATCGGGTCGTAGCCGAACCCGCCGGTCCCGCGTGGCGCGGTCGCGATCCGTCCGCGGCACGTCCCCCGCGCGAGGATCACGGGCTGGCCGCCGCGTGCGCCCGCGTCATCGGGCAGGGCGAGGGCGAGGACGCACACGTATCGCGCGCCACGTCGCTCCGGCGGCATCCCGTCAAGGGCGGCGAGCAACTTGGCGTTGTTGTCCTGGTCGCTGGCGTGCTCCCCCGCGTACCGCCGGGTCCGGACCCCGGGTCCACCGCCGAGGGCATCCACCTCGAGGCCCGAGTCGTCGGCCAGGGACGGCAGCCCGGTCGCCCGCACCGCGAACCGCGCCTTGATCGCGGCGTTCGTCTCGAACGTCTCCCCGTCCTCGACTGGTTCGCCCTCGATGCCGAGGTCGTCGAGCGACACGAGCGCTGCACGTTCGAGACGCAGCAACTCGCGCAGTTCGCGCAGCTTGTGCTCCGAGTGGGTGGCGATGACGAGGCGTGGCGTTCCCGCTCCGACGGCCGAGGCGACGCTCCTGCTAGCCATCGGGCGGAGGAATCAGCGCCGGACCGTGGCGAGCACCTCGGCCTGCGCCGCGAACAGCTTGGCCAGGCCTTCATCGGCAAGATCCAGCATCTCGGTCGACGCTGCGCGGTCGAACGGCTTGCCTTCCGCGGTCCCCTGGAGCTCGACGTACGTGCCGGCATCGGTCCCGACCACGTTGAAGTCGACCTCCGCCTTGGAGTCCTCGCTGTAGTCGAGGTCGAGGTGGGCGAGGCCGTTCAGGATGCCGACGGACACCGCCGCCACGCGCGAGGTCAGGTGCCGCTCCATCCCGTACGTGATGAGCGCGGCACCGAGCGCGACATACCCACCCGTGATCGAGGCCGTACGCGTGCCGCCGTCGGCCTGCAGGACGTCACAGTCGACCGTGATGGTCCGCTCGCCGAGCCGTGCGAGATCAACGACCCCGCGCAGCGAGCGCCCGATCAGCCGCTGGATCTCGTGCGTCCGGCCACCGATCCGGCCCTTGGCCGACTCGCGGTCCGTGCGCTCGGCAGTAGCCCGCGGCAGCATCGAGTATTCGGCCGTCACCCAGCCCGTGCCCTTGCCGCGAAGGTGGGGCGGGACCCGGTCCGCGATCGTCGCCGCGCACAGCACCTGCGTGTCGCCGAACCGGACGAGGCACGACCCCTCGGCCCACTTCTGGACGCCGAGCTGGAAGCTGATCGGGCGCAGGTCGCGCAGGCCGCGCCCGTCGGCGCGGGCACTGGGCGGGCGGTTGCCGATGGTCATGAGCTGATCCTCTCTTCCGCCTTGGCGGCATCCCAGAGCGCATCGAGCGCCTCGAAGTCGAGCTCCCGCAGCGCGACGCCGCGCTCGGCGGCCCCCCGCTCCACGCTCGCGAACCGGCGCCGGAACTTGGTATTCGCCGCCCGGACGGCCGCCTCCGACTCGACCCCGCGCTTGCGGGCGACGTTGACGAGGACGAACAGCAGGTCGCCGAATTCCTCGGCCCAGGCCGCGGGATCCGGGTCGTCCGCGGCCGCTCGGAGCTCATCGACCTCCTCGACGACCTTGTCGAGGACGCCCTCGAGCGCCGGCCAGTCGTAGCCGATGTTGGCGGCCCGTTCCTGCATCTCCTGGCTCGCGGCCAGCGCGGGGAGCGAGGGCGAGATGCCGTCGAGCGCGCCACGGGACCCCGCGCCGGAACTGCCGGGTTCGCCCCGCTCGCCGCGCTCGGCGTGCTCGCCGGCTGCGTCCGCGACGCCGGCTTCGAGCGCTCCGGCGGCAGCCCGCTCGTCTGCCTTGATCCGCTCCCACTGGCGGTTCACGTCGGACGCGGTCCTCGCCTCGGCATCGCCGAAGACGTGCGGATGACGGCGGACGATCTTCGTCGCGATGGCCGCCTGAACGTCGGCCATGTCGAACACTCCCGCCTCGGCTGCCAGTTGCGCGTGCAGCACGATCTGGAGCAACAGATCGCCGAGCTCGCCCGCAAGTGCCGGTGTGGCCCCGCCGTCGAGCGCGTCGTAAACCTCGTAGGCCTCCTCGAGGAGGTGCTTGCGGAGGGACGCGTGGGTCTGTTCCCGGTCCCACGGACAGCCGTCCGGGGCCCGCAGCCGGGCGCTGATCGCGGGCATCGACCACGGCCCTGCCACGGCGGCCTCCACGGCCAGCGGGGCGAGATAGAGCGGCGTGGCGAGGTCGTCGTCGCGGAGATCGCCGACCACGGTCTCCGCCGCCGTGCCGAACCGGCCGACGACATGGCCGGGCGGATACGCGCGCCCGAGGACGTCGAGGGGCGTGCGGCCACGGGGTCCGTGCCGACCCGGGAGCGGGTCGGGCGCCGTGTGGGTCGCGTCAGCGACGCTATCCGCGGGCCGCAGCATCGCGAGCGGCACGAGCAGCACCGGCCGGGATGCCTCGAAGGGGGTCGCGATGAGGTATTCCGACGCGATGACCTGGAGACCGGCGGCCGGGTCGAGCCCGAACCGGAGTCGCGCTTCGGTCACGAGCGCGTCGAGCACCGTCGCCCCTAGCCGCCCGTGAGGAAGGTCTCGTCGCGGGTGACGACGATCGCGTCCTTCTTGGGCTTGTACCAGTCCGCGAACACGCGGGCGCGGATCTCCTCGAGCTGGCGGCCCTCTGGCGTCCGCTCCTCCTCGGCGGTGACGAGGAAGAGGTAGTCACCGTCCTCGGGGATGGTCACGACATCGGAGGTCTTGCCCAGTTCTGCCTCGAAGATCGCGGTCGCGAGCCGCTGGTCGACCTGGCTGCGCGCCAGCCATCCGACGGCACCGCCCAGGCTGGCTTCCTGACCCTCCGAGAAGTCCCTCGCGAGCGTCGCGAAATCGGCGCCGCCGTCGACCTGCGCCTTGATCTTCGCGAGATCCGGCGCATGACTGAGGACCTGGACGACGTGCCAGCCGAATTCGGTCTCGATCGGCGCGAGGAGCTGGCCGTCGGTCGCGTTGGCGGCCAGGATCGGTCCGGAGAATGTCGCCACGAAGCTGCTGTCGGCGCTGACGTAGGCGTCGAGCTCGCCGCCCGAACCCGTCGGACCCTGGGCGCTGCCCTCGTCGCTCTCGGCGCGGGCGATGGCGTCGAACTGGGTCACATCGGCCTGCAGCTTGGCGTAGGCGGCGTCGGCGTCCGTCTTGGCCTGCGCCCATGACGGATCCTCCGGCGGGATCGCGCCATTCGATGCCGCCTCCGGATCGTCCTTCGGCGAATAGAGGATGTGGCGGACCTTCACGGCCTCGGCCGGCAGGTCGACGGTCTGCTTGCTCAGGTAGATCTCGCGGACCTCGCGCTGGGGACCAGGCTTGCTGGCCTCGGCGACGAGCTTGTCCTCGAGCTTCTGGCGGATCACGTCGCCGCGGACGACCGCCCGGTACTTGGCGAGATCGAGCCCGTCGTTGACGAGCTTGGCGCTGTACAGGTCGTCCACTTCCTCCGGTGCGATCTCGGTCACGCGTCCGATCCGGAAGATCCCGTCCGCGCCTTCGATGACCGCCGTCGGCGTGTCGATCTCCGCGGCGAAGATCGCGTCCAGGAACGTTTCGTCCTGCTGGACGTCCTCGGGATTCAGCCAGCCGAGGTCCCCGGCCTGGGGCGCGGTCGATGGATCCGTGGACACGGTCTTCGCGACCTCGTCCCAGGTCTTGCCACCGGTGAGCTCGCGCAACGCGCCGTCGGCTTTCGTGCGCGCCGCCGCGACCTGGGCGGCGGTCGGCTCGCTGGCCTCGGCGTCGATCTCGGGCTCCACCTCGATGACCCACGAATGGCGGGCTTCGGGCGTCGTTGCCTCCTTCGTGAGCTGGGCGTCGATGTCGGGGTCGCCGGCCGTGACGCCCTCGGCCACGGCCAGGTCCGCCTGGATGCGGTTGTCGATGATGCGCTCGAGCGCGATCTGCCTGATCGCCTGGAGCTGCTGCTCGATGATCTGTCCCTGGAGCTCGGCCTGCGCCGCAGAGAGGCGGCCGGCGTTCTTCTGGGTGGTGATCCGGCGGCCTGCCTCTTCCAGTCGCCACGCCTCGATCTTGAGGCGATCGTTGAATTCGTCCTTGGAGATGGCCTGACCACCGACGCTGCCGACCGACACCAGATGGTCGTTGTAGTAGGTCAGGGCGACGGCCACGGCGAGGATCAGGACCGCCGCCGCCACCACCAGGCCGAAGCCCAGGTTGAGGTAGAAGTTCTTGCGGTCGCGGCTCTCCCAGGAAGGCTTCTGGGCGCGCTTGACGACGGGCTTGGCTCGAAAGGTCATCGGGTCGTTGGGTCCTTGTCAATGGGATCGGGCGCGCAGCATCGACCAGAGTCGACCGGGCCGCCGGTATCGTACTCTAACGTCGGGTTCGACCCCGGCGAGCGGAAGCGGCGACCGGCAGCGGTCGGCCCACGCAGGAGGAAACCCCCATCAACGACCGTTCGCACGTCCGCGGCCGTCGCGTCCTCGTGACCGGCGGCTCAGGGACCATCGGATCGCGCCTGGTCGATCACCTCATCGCGGACGGGGCCGACGTGGTGCGTGTCTTCGGGCGAGACGAGACGAAGCAGTTCTACCAGCGCCACCGGGTCACCGGATCGAGCATCCGCTTCCTCATCGGCGACATCCGCGATCGCGACCGCATGCTGCGGGCGTGCGAGGGCATCGACATCGTCTTCCACTGTGCGGCGCTCAAGCACGTCGAGTCCGGGGAGTACAACCCGTTCGAGGCGACCCAGACCAACGTCGCTCGGGACGCAGAACGTCATCGACGCGTGTCTCGCGACGGGGGTCCAGACCATGATCCTGACCTCATCGGACAAGGCCGCCAACCCGACGTCCGTGATGGGGGCCAGCAAGCTGCTGGCCGAGAAGCTCGTCAGCGCGGCCACGAACTACCGCGGGTCGCATCCGACGACCTTCGCCAGCGTCCGGTTCGGCAACGTGCTTGGCTCGCGGGGGTCGGCCCTCGAGCTGTTCGTCCGGCAGGTCGCGGCCGGCGGACCAGTCACCGTCACGGATCCCGAGATGACCCGGTTCGTGATGAGCACGGACCGTGCGGTGGACCTCGCGATCGAGGCGGCCCACGCGGCCGGCGGTGGCGAGGTGTTCGTGTTCAAGATGCCGGCCGTCCGCCTCGACGACCTCATCTCGGCGGCGATCGACGTCGTCGCGCCCCAGCACGGCCTGGACCCCCTGGCCATCGAGCGCCGGTCGATCGAGCCTCGGGCCGGTGAGAAGGCCTACGAGGAGCTGATGACCGAGGACGAGTCGACGCGTGCCGTCGACATCGGCGAGATGTACGCCGTGCTCCCGTCGATCGAGATCGACCCGGGCGTGCGCGCGGCCTATGCCGATCGGCCCTCGGCGCCGGTCGGCGCCTATCGATCGGACGGCGTGCCGCCCCTCGACCGCGACGCGGTTCGGCGGCTCGTGGCCGAGACGCTCGACGCGGATCGTCAGGCGGTCGGGGCATGACGGACGGGCGACCGATGCGGATCCTCGTGACCGGCGCGGCCGGGTTCATCGGCCGCTGGGTCGTCGGTGAGCTGCTGGCGGGGGGCCACGAGGTCCTGCCCATCGACAACCTCGTCGCAGGCGACGTCTCGGCCCTGGACGAGTTCCGCGATCACCCGGGGCTGCGCCCGTTCGAGGAGGGAGACGTCCGCGACGCCGCGGCGTGCCGCCGCTGGGCGGACGGGATCGACGCGATCGCGCACCTCGCGGCATCGATCTCGGTGCAGGAGTCGATCGACGATCCCGGGACGACGTTCGAGAACGATGTCGTCGGCACGTTCAACGTGCTCGAGGCCGCCCGCGCCGCCGGGGCGCGTGTCCTGTTCATGAGCACCTGCATGGTGTACGACCGGGCCGGCGATGCCGGCATCGACGAGGACCACCCGACGAAGCCCGCCTCTCCCTATGCGGCGTCGAAGCTGTCGGGCGAGGCGCTCACGATGTCCTACTTCCACGCCTACGGGCTGCCGACGACGGTCGTCCGGCCGTTCAACACCTACGGTCCGTACCAGCGCTCCGTCGGTGAAGGCGGGGTCGTGGCCATCTTCACCCGGGCGTCCCTGCTGGATCAGGAACTGCGCATCTACGGCGACGGGACCCAGACACGCGACCTGCTGTACGTGGCGGACTGCGCCCGGTTCGTGGCCTCGGCGCTCCTCGCCGACGCCGCCACGGGACGGATCCTCAATGCCGGGACCGGGCACGACGTGAGCGTCAACGAGCTCGCGGCGCTCATCGAGCCCGATCCGGCGCGCATCGTGCACGTCCCCCACATCCATCCGCAGAGCGAGATCGCGGTCCTGCGCTGCGACCCACGCCGGGCGGCGGCCACCCTCGGCTGGCGTCCCGAGGTCGACCTGCCGGGCGGTCTCGGGCGGGTGCGCGACTGGATGTCGTCGCAGCTGGCGACGGGCGCGACGGTCCGCTGATGGCTTCGCGATCCGCGTTGCGCCTGGCGATCGACGGCGGCACCCCGGTCAGAACCACGCTCCTGCCGTACGCCCGCCAGGTCATCGACGACACCGACGTCGCAGCGGTCACCGCGGCGCTCCGTTCGGACTGGCTGACGACGGGTCCGCGCGTGCCGGAGTTCGAGCGGTCGCTCGAGGCGGCGACCGGGGCTCGACACGCCGTGGCCTTTAGCTCCGGGACGGCGGCGTTGCACGGCGCTGCCGTCGTGGCCGGCCTGGGCCCGGGCGACGAGGCCATCACCACGCCCATGACCTTCGTCGCGACCGCGAACGCCGTCCTGTACGCGGGCGCGACACCGGTCTTCGCCGATGTCGGCCCGGACGATCTGCTCATCGACCCGGACGCGGTCGCCCGCGCCGTCGGCCCCGCGACCCGGGCGATCATCGCGGTCGACTACGCCGGCCACCCGGCCGACTACGGGGCGCTGAAGGCGATCGCGGACGGCGCGCCGAATGCGCCCCTGACCGTCATCGCGGATGCCTCCCACTCTCTCGGGGCGACGCTCGATGGGCGCGCCGTGGGAACCATCGCCGATCTCACGGTGCTGTCCCTGCACCCGGCCAAGATCATGACGACGGCGGAGGGTGGCGCCGTCCTCACGGATCGCGACGACCTGGCCGAGCACCTGCGGCGCTTCCGCAACCACGGGATCTCCAGCGAGCTCGCGGCCCGCCGCGACTGGACCTACGCGATGGTCGAGCTCGGCTACAACTACCGGCTCACGGACGTCGCCGCGGCACTCGGCAGTGCCCAGATCGCGAGGCTCGACGTGTTCCTCGCGCGGCGACGGGAGCTCGCCGCGCGCTACATGGAGCGGCTGGCCGACCACGCCATGGTCGAGCTGCCCATGGTCGCGACCGGCGTCGACCCAGCGTGGCATTTCATGTTCGCGCGCCTTCGGCTGGACCGGATGCGCGTGGATCGTGGGGCGGTCTACGGGGCGCTGCGCGCCGAGAACATCGGGGTGAATGTCCACTACATCCCCGTCCACATGCACCCGTATTACCGCGAACGCTTCCCTGGCCTTTCCTTCCCCATCGCGGAGGGCGCGTACGAGCGGCTCCTGACGCTGCCGCTCCACGCGGGCATGGAGGACCGCGACGTCGACGACGTCGTGGCCGCGCTCGACAAGGTCGCCGATCATTACGTCGTGCGATGAGCGCCATGGCCGATCCGCGTGAGGAGAACACTCCCCGGATCGTCGCATTTATCCAGGCCCGCATGGGCTCCACCCGGCTGCCGGGCAAGGTGCTGGAGCCGATCGGTGACCGGTCGCTCCTGGCCTGGACCGTCGCGGGCGTGCAGGCCATCCCCGGGGTCTCCACGGTCGTCGTGGCGACCACGACCGAGCCGCAGGACGACCCGCTGGGCGATGCAGCCACGACGCTCGGCGCCGAGGTCCATCGGGGTCCGGTCCTCGACGTGCTCACACGCTGCTTCGACGCCGTCGCCCCGCATGCCCCCGACCTCGTGATCCGCCAGACCGCCGACAACCCCTTCCCCGACCCATCGATCGCGGCATCACAGGTCGAGGCGCTGCGGGAGCAGGGACTGGATTACGTCGGGATCGCGGGCTGGCCGATCGGCATCGCGGCCGAGGTCTGCCGCATGGAGTCGCTCAGCGCGGCGATGGACGAAGCGACGGCCGCCGCAGACCGCGAGCACGTGACGCCGTACCTCTACAGCCACCCCGAGCGGTTCCGGATCGGAACGGTGCCGCGGCGCGAGCCGGTCGCGGCCGGGGGAGATCGGTGGCGGTATACCGTCGACACGCCGGCCGACCTCGAGCTGGCGCGCGCGCTGGCCGACCGGCTCGGCCATGGCCCGCCCGTCCGCCTCGCCGAGCTCGAGGCGATCATGGCCGCCGAGCCCGAGCTCGCGCGCCTGAACGCCGCGGTGGTGCAGAAGCCGTGGCAGGTGGCCCAGGCCACGGAGGGACGCTGATGGACGTCGTGAAGATCGGCGACCGGCCGGTGGGCGCCGGTGCTCCGGTCTACATCATCGCGGAGGCGGGCTCCAACCACGACCGCGACATGGACCAGGCTCGACGGCTCATCGACGTCGCCGCCGAGGCCGGCGCCGACGCGGTCAAATTCCAGACGTTCCGCGCGGACGCCATCGTCGCCGAGACCCCCACCCGGGCGCAGTATCTCGACGGCATCCTGCCACCGGGCCAGACCATGTCGGAGCTGTTCGCCCAGCTCGAGCTCCCGCGGGAGTGGCTCGAGCCCCTGGCTGCGCACGCGACGGAGCGAGGCCTCGACTTCCTGTCGACCCCGTTCGATCACGAAGCCGTCGACCTGCTCGACGAGCTCGGTGTCAAGGCGTTCAAGGTCGCGACATACGAGCTGTGGCACCTGCCGCTCATCCGTGACGTCGCGTCGCGCGGCAAGCCGATCATCTGCTCGACCGGCATGGCGGACATGGCGGCCGTGCAGGACGCGGTCGATGTCGTGCGCGAGACCGGCAACGAGGGGTTGATCCTGCTGCACTGCGTCGTGAACTACCCGCCGCCATTCTCGGACCTCAACCTGCGCGCGATCGAGACGATGCGTCAGGCCTTCGGGGTGCCGGTCGGGTGGAGCGACCACACGCCCGGCTGGCTGGCGCCGGTCGTGGCGACGGCCCTCGGCGCGGCCGTCGTGGAGAAGCACTTCACGACCGACCGGGGTCGACCGGGGCCTGATCATCGGTTCGCGCTCGAGCCCGCTGAACTCACCACGATGGTCGAGGCCATCCGCGACACCGAGGCCGCGCTCGGCACCGGCATCAAGCGTCGTGCGCCGACCGAGGACGACCTGTACGTCACGGCCCGCCGGTCGCTCTTCGCCGCGCGCCCGATCGAGGCCGGCGAGGTGCTCGCCGAGGACGACATCGCGATCCTGCGACCGGGCACGGGCCTCGAGGTCCGCGACCAGTCGAAGGTCGTCGGCCGGACTGCGCGGCGGCGGATCGAGCGCCACGAACCCTTGGCCTGGGAGATGTTCTGATCGGCCCGTCAGGGGACGGGCGCCCGATCCATCTGGTCACGACGGCGGGCGCCGGGATCGGGCGAGGACACCTGGCACGCTCGCTGACGCTCGCCGAGTCGCTCGTCGGAGGGGGCGGCACCGTCACCCTCGGGCTGGGGGCGGGTCGTCTGGACGGCGAGACCGCGGCACGTGCCGCCCGTCTCGGCGTCGACGTGGCGGCCGGCGCGCCATCTGGCGTCCCGACCGGCGCCGTGGTGGTCGTCGACCTGCCGGACGTCTCCGAGGCGGTGGCCCTCGCGCCGGCCGAACGACTGGTCGTGTTCGACGACCGCGACGCGTTCGCCGCGGAGGCGGCCCTCGTCATCCAGCCGTCGATGGCGGCCTGGGCCGGGCCGGGCCGGGCCGGTCGGGTCCTGGCGGGCTTCGACTACGCCCCGGTCGCCCGCGTCTTCGTGCACGGCCGCGCCACGGGAGCGAGCGCGGGGTCCACGCCCCCGGCGGTGCTCGTCTGTTTTGGAGGGAGCGACCCGGCGCTCGTGACGCAACGGGTCGCGGGCGTGCTCGCATCGGCCCGGGAGTGGCGTGCGACGACGATCGTCGGGGCGGATTACGCGGGCAGTCTCGATGCGCTCCCACCCGGCGTGGTGCGCGACCCGCCCGACCTGCCGGCACGGCTCGCTCGGGCCGATCTGGTCGTGATGGGTGCGGGCACGATGAAGTTCGAGGTCGCCTGCCTGGGCCGCCCGGCCATCCTGCTCGCGGTCGCGGACGATCAGTTGGCCGCGGGGCCGCCGTTCGCGGCGACCGGCGCAGCCGACTACCTGGGCGACGGCCGGACGATCGACCCCGACAACGTCCGTGAAGCCGTCTCAGTACTCGTGGCGGATCACGCCCGTCGCGCCGAGATGGGCCGGATCGCGGCCGCGGTCGTGGACGGCCGGGGCGCGGAACGGCTTGCGGCCGCGATCCTGTCGCTGGCCGGACATCCGGCGGCGTCGAGCTAGCGTCCCGGCAGGCCCGCCTCGGTCGCCGATCCGGCCGCCGACTTCGCGGCGTCATCGACGTCGGGCTCGACGATCTCGCCGGTCGCCATGTACCTCGCGAAGTCGCCCCGCCGCGGGGCGGCGAGCAGCCCGTCGGAGAAGTCGACCACCGAGATGCCGACGGCGGGCAGGACCTCGCGCACGACCTCATCGATGTAGCCGGCGCTCTCGACGAAATGGAGCGTGGATTCGACCGTGGCGCCGGTGCGCGGGTGGGTCGTCGTCTCGACCGGGTTCAGCCGCTTCTCGACGTCGAGCTTGTGGTAGCGCTTGCCGTCGACCACGTGCGTCCCGTACTCGTGCTGGCCGTAGAAGTGCTGGATGGCCCCGCGGAAATGGAGGTCGGCCCCGACCAGATGGATCTCGCTGGCACCAAGCATCGATGCGAAATGGATCGCCTGGAGCGTGACGGTCCCCCGCCCGAGGCCCGAAACGCCGCGCGGCCCGACCAGGATGCCTTCCTCGCCCGCCGCATTGCGGTAGTGCCGGATATTTGGCTCGTGCTCGTAGACGTGGCGCAGGAGCAACAGCGACCGGTCCGCCTGGGCGTCTGGACGTCCCTCCTCCTCCGCCAGTCGAAGCCCCGACTCGGAGACACAGCGGGTGACCCGATCGGGGAGCGGGTGGTGGTACCAGTCCCACAAGTGCGCCTTGGACTCGACGGAAAGGAAGTAGTCGATCTCCTCGACCATCGTCACGCTGCCGTTGAGCCCGACCACGACGGCGTAGCGCTCGTGCAGGCGGCCGTCGTAGGGCAGGACCTGCTTCGCCGACGGGCCGGTGGCGATGATGAGGATCCGGCTTCCCGGATGGCGGCCCTCCAGGACCGAGATGCGTCGCTCCTCGGGCTCCTGGTGGAAGTACACCCATTCCTTGCCGCGCTGGGGCTTCGGCGCGGCGGGCGTCCTGGCGTCGGCCGGGGGTTTCGCGGCCGGCGCGGGCACCGGGCGGATCCGTCGATAGATCGGACGGAGGATCGGCCTCAGCGGGCCAAGGACCCGCCGGAGGGCTGGCATCAACGGCGGATCTCCATGCAGGTCGGGGACGTCGGCATGCTACCGCAGCTCCAGGGAGATGACCCCCGCGGCGTCCGCGGCGCCGGTCGAGATCGACTCGTCGTGGACAGGACGGAACCCCGCGCCCGTGAATAGCGCGATGGATGGTGCGTTGCCGGGCAGGATGTCGGCCAGGATCGTCACCGACCCGAACACGTCGCGCGCAGCGTCGATGCCCGCGTCCAGCAACGGCCGTGCCAAGCCCCGACCGCGCGCCTCCGGCGCGACCGTGATGCCGACCTCCACGCTGGTCGCCGTCTGCCGCTCGAACCGAACGAGCCCGATCGGCGCGCCGTCCGACTCGCCGATCCAGAGCCTGGACGTGTCGGGCGCGGCCAGGTGCCCGGCCAGCCATCGGGCATGCTCCGCGGCCGGGATCAGGGCATGCCGTCGCGAGCCGGCGCGGGTGCCGGGATCGTTGGCCCACGAGAGCAGGAGATCCCGGTCCGCGGGTTCGACGGCGCGCAGGACGACCCGTGGCGGAACCCGTGTCGATGTCGTGCGCGTGTCCGCAAGCCACGTCCCGAGATCTGCGGCGATCCGCTGGCTCGCCGAGCCCGGCTCGAAGTGGAGGTCGAGGAACGCCTGTCGTGTCGCGTCGTCGACCGGCCGATCGCGGGCGTCATCGAGCGCGGCGAGGACGTCGGCGCCGGAACGGACCGGCACGGCCACGCCGGCGGCCGCATACCCGAGCAGGTCGGCCGTGGCGAGGCCCGCGAACATGAGATTGGGCGTGCCGGTCATGACGGCCTCGGTGAGCACCGTCGAGTAGATGCCGATGTGCGCATCGGCCGCCGCGAGCAGCCGGTAGAGGTCGATCGACTGGACGAGCGACATGGGCGGCGGGGCGTGACCTCGCGCGGCCGCCGCGCGCTCGACGACCGCTCGATACGGTCCGTCGTCCCGCTCGCCGGGGTGCTGCTTCACGACGAGGTGGATCCCCGGCAGCGGCCGGTCGGTGAGCATGGCCAGCGCGATCGGCACGTGGAACCGGCGCTGCATGGCGCCGTGCGTGCCGGACACGACGACCATCCGGTCGCCGGCCGCGATGCCGAGCGCCGCCCGGACGGTCTCGCGGTCCGCTGCGCCCGGCTGCACCAGGTCAAGCCGCGGTGAGCCGCCCACGACGACCTCGTCGGCCAGGTACACGCTGTCCTCGACGAGCACGTCGCGTTCCCAGCGCCCGAACACGTACGTCCGGTCGGGCAATCGAAGCGTCGGCGGGCGGGTGGCGTGGACATAGCCGTTGTGGGCCGGATAGAGGATGCCGTGCTGGACCGCGGCGAGCGGGATCCCTTCTGCGGCCGCCGCGATCAGCCAGTCCTGGCGGTGGTACTCATCCGCAAGGAGGATCCCGGCGGGATGCAGCCGGCGGATGAGGGCGCGGATCCGCTCGACCGCGCGGCGCTTCCGCGGCAGCAGGTCGCGTGCCTGGGTGGCCACGTGACGGGCCAGCAGCGGCCCCAGGTCCACCCCGGCCACGATCAGCGGCGCGTCGGATCGGGCGATGCGGTCTGCGATCGCCTCCGCGTCGGCGGCCGACGCCGACACGTCGTCCTCGTCCGGATCCGTCCCGCCCCCCCAGATGACCGATGCCGGCAGCAGCCGCTCCCCGTCGGGTGCCACGAGACGCGACCACACGACGTCGTCGTCGACCTTCGCCGTCAGCTCGACCTCGATGGGGTCGAGCGGGCCGCCGCGCAACTTGTCGACGATCGGGCCGAGAAAGGGGTTGATGTCCCTGGGCCCGTTCGGCGTGTCGACACGCTGGCGCGCATGCTCCAGGACGACGAGCAGCCGCCGGTCGGGTTCGGCGGCGAGCCGCCCCAGGCGTTCCGCCACGAGTCGCCGCCGCTCGGATCGTTCGCTGCCGCGTGCATCGGTCGCTCCGCCCCGACCGAGGACCGTCATGACCCGTCGCAGGAGCCGCGGCCCGAGCGACGGCTTCCGCGCGGAAGCGGCGGCGGATCGCACGGCGGCCGGGGTAAGCCCGAGACCCGGCGTGGGAACGGCTGCCCCAGTAGCCTCGGCCGCCTGGAACGGGATGTCGTCCCGTGCCGCGACGAGCCGGGCCACGTCCGCCAGCACCGGATCGGCTCCTGCGGCGATCTCGACCCGCGACGGCCGCACGGAACGCACGATCGAATCGACGATCAGCGTCCACAGCATCCGCTGCTGCAGCCAGCCGTGGTCGTGCAGCCGGACGTAGAACCAGATCGACGTGCCGTCGATCGTCATGTCGTCGATGACGGCCGTCGCTCCGACCCACTCGTCGAGCAGGCGCGTGGCCTCGCTCAGCAGGTCGACCGAGGCGAGGATCGGGGCGGCGACGTCCCGGACCGAGATGAGCCGGCCGGCGGCGGCCTCCTCGGCGGTCGGCGTCCACGTCGTGTCGAGAACGGCGATCCGCTCCCCGGGGCCGACCGCGTCCGGCGTCCTCAGCGCGGGGTCGGCTGCGGGCACCACCGGTTCGAAGCGCAGGACCGGACCCGCTACGCCTGCCATGGACCCCGAGGATATCGGGTCGCTCCGGGGTATGCTCCCGTCATGCCGACCCTCAAGGGCCGCCTCGGCGAGTGGCATCTCGACGACCTGCACGACTGGGCGGATCGCGAGCTGCTCATCCGGGCGCCGATCGACCCGCTGATCGCGCCGACGACCAAGGTCGCGACCATCGGGAGCTGCTTCGCGTCCGAGCTTGCCTCGATGATGGGCAAGGTCGGGATCGTCGGCGGCATGCATCCGGGCGGTCTGTTCTATTCGACGGCCACGATCCGCCAGGAGCTCGAGCGGATCGGCGGCGGCTGGCCGGAGCGCGCCGCGGAGCCGACCTGGTCGATCGACGGCGGTCGGGTCGATCCCTTCCGCGACTACGGCACGACCTACCCGGATGAGGCGACGCTCCTGACGGAGCGCGCGGCCGCCGATGCTGCCGCGGACGAGCTGTTCCGGGGCGCAGGGGTCGTCGTCGCAACGCTCGGCCTCATCGAGACCTGGCGCGGCCCCGCGACCGGCAACACCTATCGCCAGATCCCGCACCCGGGCGTCTTCCACACGCTCGGCGCCGGGCTGCATCGATTGACCGTGACCGAGATGCTCGACGACCTCGAGCGGATCCGGCGTGTCGTCCGGGACACCCTCGGCGCGACCCTCGTCCTCACGACGTCGCCGGTCCCCCTGCATGCGACGTTCACGAAGCTGGACGTCCGGGTCGCGAACATGGAGTCCAAGAGCCGCATCCGCGCCGCCGTCTCGGAGTTCGTGGAGCGGCACCCCGACGTCCGCTACTTCCACTCTTATGAGATGGTCATGACCGCCGAGCGGCAGAGCGACTACTTCCGCGAAGACGGTCGGCACGTGCACCGGCACGCGGTGAAGTACATCGTCTCGGAGTTCCTGCGGCTGTTCGGGGATCCCTCGCTGCAGATGACGAACGTCGACACGTCGTGGCTGACGCCCATCGAGCAGACCACCCCGATCGTCAAGGGCCAACCCGCTGCGCCGCCGCGACAGGCGAGGCCGCCGGCCTCGCTGCCACGCCGCGTCGCGCGGAAGGTCCGCCGCGAGGTCAAATCGGTCCTCGGGCGCGCCTAGGTCGGTGGCCGAGCCGCTGGTGCGGGCCGGCGTCGTGGCGGCAGGTGCCGCGATCCTCTGGCTCGTCACCGCCGTCTTCTGGGCGACGCTCGTCGGGCCGGTTGCGCTCGTCGGTCTCGCGCCGCCCGTCCTGCTCGTGTGGCGCGGGCCCGGGGTGGCCGCCCTGCTCGCATCGTTCACCCTGAGCCTGATCGCCGCGGCCATCGGGCTCGTCGCCTTCCTCGGATCCACTCGAGACCCGACCGACATCAGCCTGGCCATGCTGGCCGTGACTCCGGCGCTCGCAGCCCTGTATTCGGCGCTCGCGCTTCGTCGCCTGCCCCGTGACCTCAGCGCTCGATGAGTCGCTCCACGAGCGCGAGATAGCCCTCCGCCTCGCGCTCCCACGATCCGGCCTTGACGATCTCTGCCGTGTGGGCGACGGCCGTGTCGCGGGCAGTCGGGTCGTCGGCGAAGGCCAGGATGGCATCGGCCATCGCGGCCGGGTCGCCGGGCGTGTAGGCGGCCACGGTCCCGGCCGGGAAGGCCCGCTCCACCATCGGCAGGCGTGACGCGACCACGGGTTTGCCCATCGCGGCGTACTCGAACACCTTCGTCGAGAGGCTCATGTCGGTGAAGCGGTCGTGGCGGGTCGGTGCCAGGCCGATATCCGCTCCGGCGACGGCCGCCGGAACGTCCTCGATCGCGATCCGCCCGTGGAAGGTCACCCGGTCCGCGATGCCGAGGTCGGCCGCCTGGGTCGCCAGGGCCGGACCGGTGTCGCCGCGACCGTAGACGTCGAACATCACGTCCAGGGCCGGGCGCGCGGCCGCGATCCGGGCGACCGCCGCGATCGCCACATCCAACTCATAGGTGGGGGTCAGTGCCCCCGTATAGATCAGCCGAAGCCGGCCGTCCTCCCGGAACTCCCGCCGCGGATGCGCCGCGATGTCGAACCGCCCGAGCGAGGGGCTATTGACGACGACACCCGCCTTGCCGGCGGGCACGCCGAGCTGGACGAGCCGGTCACGCATGGCGGGATTGACCGTGATGACGGCGGTCGACGCCGCGATGGACAGCCGCTCCTGCAGCACGAGCAGCCGGTGCGCGATCGGGTTGGACGCGCCGGGGAACCGGCTCCGAAAGAATTCGGGCATCGCCTCGTGCAGATCGAGAAGGACGGGCACGCCGACCAGCCGCAGCGGCAACGCGGCGAACACGAGGAAGTCGGGCAGGGAGTGGACCTGGGCGAGGGCGAACCGCTCGCGACGGTGGAGCCGGACCGCGGTGAACATCGCGCGGAGCAGGAACGACGTGTACTCGCGCAGGTACACAGTGAGCCCCGCCCCCTGGTGTCGCTGCACGTCGAGATGGTGGACGCGCACCCCATCGACCTCCGACGTCCGTGGTCCGCCGGGTTTCCGCAGCCCGAGCACGACGACCGGCCGCCCGGCCGCGGCCAGGGACTCCGCCTCGCGTCGGACGCGCGGGTCCTCTTCGTAGTAGCTGTGGACGATCATCAGTACCGGCCGCGGCGCGGCTGTGCGGACCACCCTGGTCATGACCTTCGTCACGCGCGCGTCGACCAGCCCGCCCCCAGACGCAGGACCTGGCGGTCGCGTGTCGAGCGACCGGCCGAGCTGTCGACGGTGTCGACCACGAGCTCCGCGCGGTCGTAGACGGTCGCCCAGTCGATATCGCGATGCGGCGTCACGACGACGATCACGTCCGCCCAGTCGAGGAGTTCGCCGAGCCCGGTCTCCTCACGGACGACGCCCGCGCCGTCGGTGAAGGACGAGACGTGGGGGTCGTGGAAGCGGACCTCGGCGCCGCGTTCGGCGACGCCCGCGATGACGTCGGCGGCCGGCGAGTTTCGAGCGTCCCGCACGTTCGGCTTGAAGGCCACGCCAAGGATGCCGACCTTCGCGCCGTTGACGGCCCGCCCCCGGTCGTTGAGCGCATCGGCGATGAGACCGACGACATGGCGCGGCATGGCGAAGTTGATGTCGCCCGCGAGCTCGATGAAGCGGTCGATGAAGTCGAACTCGCGGGCGCGCCAGGCCAGGTAGTACGGATCGACCGGGATGCAGTGGCCGCCGACTCCCGGTCCAGGGGTGAACTTCATGAACCCGAAGGGCTTGGTCGCGGCGGCGTTGATGACCTCCCAGACGTCGAGACCCATCCGCTCGCACAGCAGCGCGAGCTGGTTGACGAAGGCGATGTTGACGTTGCGGAACACGTTCTCGAGGAGCTTGCTGAGCTCGGCGGCATCGGGCGAGCTCATCTCGATGACGTTGTCGTTGATCATCGCGAGCAGCGCGGCCGCCCGCTTTGTGGCCTCCGGGGTCGTCGCGCCCACGAGCCGCGGGACGCCTTTGCTGGCGCTCGCAGGGTCGCCGGGGTTGACCCGCTCAGGGGCGAACGCGAGGTCGAAGTCGTCGCCGGCCTTGAACCCGCTCCGCTCGAGGATCTCGCGGAAGGCGCCGGTCGTGGTTCCGGGAAACGTCGTCGACTGGAGAACGATGAGATGGCCGCGACGCAGCGCGCCGCGGATCGTCTCGGCGGCGGCGAGCACGGGCAAGAGATCGGGGTCCTTCGTTGCGGTGATCGGCGTGGGGACGCACACGAAGATCGCGTCGGCACCGGCAAGATCCGCCTCCTCGGGCGAGAGCACGCGGAGCCCGCTGCCCAGTGCGGCCGAGAGGCGATCGTTCGTGATGTCGTCGATCGGCGAAGAGCCGGCGCCGAGCTCGGCCACGCGGGCTGCGTCCGCGTCGATGCCCTCGACCGCCAGCCCCGCCTCGACGAACGAGATTGCCAGCGGCAGCCCGACGTAGCCCAGGCCGATCACGGCCACTCGACGGTCTTGGCTCACGGTCCCTCCTGAAGGATGTCGCGCCAGAGGATAGCGGTCGAACCGCCCGGGCGGTCGGAACCGAACGAGGTGCTACCCTTCGCGGCGATGTCCGCCACGAGTGAGGCCCCTGCCGCGTTCCGTCACGCCGCGGCCCGGCCGGGCCCCTTGCGGCTCATCGGCGAAGCCATCGATGATGTCCTATCGCGCCGACGTCTGGTCCGCTACCTCGTGCAGGCCGACATCAAGAAGAAGGGCGCCGACACGTTCCTGGGCAACCTCTGGTGGATCATGGATCCATTGCTCCAGATGGCTGTCTACGTCGTCTTCGTATCGCTCATCCTCGACGTCAAGACGCCCGACTATCCGCTGTTCATCCTGTCGGCGATCCTGCCGTGGAAGTGGTTCACCAGCAGCGTCTCGGACGCGGCGAGCTCCGTCGTCAGCCAGGAACGGTTGATCAAGCAGATCCAGTTCCCCAAGATCGTGCTGCCGGTCGCGGCCACGACGGCGGGCGTCGTGGGATTCGTCTTCGGGCTGATCCCACTGGCCGCGATCATGCTGCTGTACGCCGACCGGATCTCGCCGTTCCTCATCCTGATCCCGGTGATCGCCGTCGTGCAGTACACGTTCACCCTCGGCGTCTCGCTGCTCGTGTCGGCGATCAACGTTTTCTTCCGGGACCTGGGAAACATCCTTCGGCACTTCCTGCGGTTGTGGTTCTACCTGTCCCCGGCTCTGTACAGCCTGGCCACGCTCGACGCGAGCGTCGTGTTCCAGGAGAACCCGGTTCTGCGCACCCTGGCCCACGCCAATCCGTTCGGTATCCTGTTCGAGTCGTATCGAGCGGTGATCTACGGCACCCCCGATGGGCCACCGAACGCCGCCCCCGACCCGCTGCCGCTGCTCGTCCTGTTCGGTGCCAGCCTGGTCCTCGTGGCGATCGGCGCGGTCGTGTTCAAGCGCCTCGAACCGACCTACGCCAAGGTGCTATAGGCCATGGCCATCACGACGGCGCCGCCGATGTCGGCCGCGAGCCCGCACGCGATCGACGCGAGCGATGTCGGTGTCCGCTACTCGCTGCGCTTCACGAAGAAGACCACCCTGCGCCAGTCCCTCGGGCAGATGTTCGCGCGCGAATCGGCCGAGCCGTTCTGGGCGCTGCGCGACGTCTCATTCGGCCTCGTACGCGGCGAATCGCTGGCGGTCATCGGACCCAACGGTGCCGGCAAGTCGACGCTGCTCCAGGTCCTCGCCGGGATCATCCTCCCCTCGGAGGGCACGGTCGAGGTCAATGGCCACGTCTCGAGCCTGCTGACTCTCGGAGCGGGCTTCGATTCGGACCTCAGTGGACGCGAGAACATCCTCCTCGCCGGCGCGTTCATGGGCCTCGACGACCGCCTGGTCCGGGAGCTCCTGCCGTCGATCGTCGAGTACGCGGACCTCGGCCAGTTCATCGACACGCCGATCAAGACCTACTCCTCGGGCATGCGGGCCCGGCTCGGGTTCTCCATTGCGACATCGGTCGATCCGGACATCCTCCTGCTCGACGAGGTCCTCGCGACGGGCGACGCGGACTTCCGAGAGAAGTCGAAGGCGCGCGTGATCGAACTCGTGAAGGCCGCCAAGGGCATCGTGCTCGTGACCCACGACATGGCCTGGGTCGAGGAGTACTGCAACCGGGCGATGCTGCTCGAGAAGGGCCGGGTGGTCGTCGAGGGTGAGCCATCCGAGGTCGTGCGTGCCCATACCGAGCGATCGCGGGCGCGCAAGGCGGAGCGGGCCGCGCGCCTCGGCTCGGCCGGGCTCTGAGCCACCCGCCGGGAACGCGGCGATGACAACGCTCCGTGGCGTGAGCGCCGCGGTGGCCCGCCGGCTGGCCCGGCTTCGCTCCGTGGTGCGGGAAGCCGAGGGAGCGCTGGAAGCCGGCAATCCCGACCTCGCGATCGCCCTGACCGACACGATCATCCAGGCGCACCCGGGTGACCGGGCCGTGCTCGGCATCCGGCGAGGGGCGTTCGCGGCGCGCGGCGACCAGACCCGGGTGGCTGCCACGACCGCGGCCCTGCGCCGGATGGCGGGCGGCGACGCGCTCGCGGAGAGCGAACGCCGGTTGCACGGTGACCTCGCCGAGACGGACCCGCGCTGGCGACCAGTGATCGCCGGCCCGCGGCGACCCCTGGAGCCGCGGTCCGACCGGGTCGTGCTGCACCTGCTCAAGGAATCGCGGCCACACCGCCAGACCGGGTTCACGATGCGCAGCCACGCGAACCTACTTGCCCAGCGCGCCGCCGGCTGGGATCCGGTGGTCGTGACCGCCCTCGGCTTCCCGCGCTGGAGCCGGGGCCGGGTCGTGCCGCTGGAGCAGATCGACGGCATCCGCCACCACCGGCTCGACCTTGGCCCGGGCTACCCGGCGGATGGGCCCGCCGACACGTATCTCGAGGACTACGCCTGGCGGGCCGCTGCGGTCGCACGCGAGGAACGGCCGGCGATCGTGCATGCGTCATCCGGGACTCGCGGGTACGAATCGGCGCTCGTCGGCCTCGCGATCGGCCACCACCTCGACCTGCCCGTCGTGTACGAGGTCCGCTCGTTGTTCGACGTCCCGGCACCCGGGGGCGAACGCAGCGGGTCGGACGCGACCTCGCCGCGCGAGCGGTATCGACGGCGGGACGCGACCGAGCTCCGGTCCATGCTGGCCGCCGATGCGATCGTGACGCTGGCCGAGACCCTGAAGGGGGACATGGTCGCCCGCGGCGTGCCGGCCGACCGGATCTTCATCGTGCCCAACGGCGTGGACCCTGCGGCGTTCCGGCCGCGACCGGGGGATCGGGCGCTCCGTGCTCGGTATGGGCTGGGCGATCGGTTCGTCATCGGGTATGTGAGCAACCTCGACCACCCGCGCGAGGGGCAGGAGACGCTCATCGAGGCGACTGCCCTGCTGGCCGCCGCCGGGCGTGACGTCGCGTGCCTGATCGTCGGGGAGGGCCGCCGGCGCGAGGAGCTCCAGTCGATCGCAGCCGCGTCGGATGCGGCGGACCGCGTGATCTTCACCGGGGCCGTGCCCCACGACGAGGTGGCAGGGATGTATGCGCTGCTCGACGCATTCGTCGTCCCGCGTCGCGATGAACGGGCCGCGCGTCTCGTCACGCCGCTCAAGCCGTTCGAGGCGATGGCGATGGCACGGCCCCTGGTCGTCGCGGATCTCCCAGCCTTGACCGAGGTCGCTCCCGACGGCGAGCGCTCCCTGGTGTACCCCGCCGAGGATGCGACCGCACTCGCGGCCGCAGTGGAACGGCTCATGGACGACCCGGACCTGGCGGCGCGACTCGGCGAAGCTGGGCGGGCGTGGGTGACCGCCGAACGCACATGGGCGTCCAACGGCCCGCGCTGGACCGAGGTCTACGAGACGGTCCTGGGAGGCCACCGAGCCCGCGCGGCGGAGCGGGGCACAGGGGGCGTTTCGTGAACTTGGTGCTGCGGGGCGTCGCGACGGATCCGGCGAGCGCGGCCATGGCGACCAGCGCCGCTCTCCGCTCGCTCGAAGCAGTCGGCATCGAGCGTCCATCCGTGTGGATCGCGCACGGTTTCCTGCGGTTCGATGCGACCGCAGCCTGGGATCACGGCATCGCGCTGGTCCGGGTGAGCGGCCCCGAGGCCGAGTCGGCGGCCCGGGCAGCGGCGGAAGCCGTCGGGGCGCGAGTCGTGATGCGCGCCGAGGACCTTGGCCGACTCGGGAACGCCCGCGGCGACGGAGCCAGGCTCGCGGCCCGGTACGAGCTGGGCCTGTGGCCGGACGAGCACGTCGACGTCCTCCGTGGCGCCGACCGCCACCTCGCGGCGCTCGAGACTCGGCTCGATGGCCTCGACGAGCGTCTTGCCGCGGATCCGTGGGTCCCGCAGCGGCTCGTGCTTGCCGCGCTGACCGCGCACGGCCCGGCCCTCCCCGAGCCGATGATCCGGGCGATCCTCCATCCGCGCACCCTGGTCGAGGTCAAGCGCTCCGATCAGGCCGCCCTCGACCTCATCGACGCCGCGGCGGGGCCAGCCTAGGCGCGCAGCGAGCGGATGAGCTCGCGGTAGGCGGCCGCCGCGATCGGCCAGCTGTAGCGCTCGCGGGCGGTCGTGGCGATGCGCTCGCGCCAGGCCTCGCGCTCGGCCGCCGGGAGGTCCAGGATGGCCCGGATGGCGGCGGCGATGTCGGCCGGCTCCATCGAGGCCGCCACCCGGCCGAGGTCCTCGCGCCGCAGGACCGCCTCCATCGTCGGCAGGTCCGGGCCGAGGACCATCGGCAGCCCGCCGGTCATGGCCTCGAAGAACTTGTTGAGGAAGGTGTAGCGCTGGCTGAACGAGATGGGCGGCACGCCGTTCATCGCGACGTCGGCCGAGGCGACCCACGAGGGCAGCTCGTCGGGGTGGACCGCGGGCAGGGTGAAGTGGCGCCCGGCATAGCGCGGATCGGCGTCGCGTGCCACGCTCGCCGCCCAGCCCCGCCCGAAGCCCAGCAGGACGAGCGCGGTGTCGGGCACCTGGAGCATCGCCTCGGCCGCCTGGTCGAGCCCGACGTACGGCCCGAGGCGGCCCCAGAAGAGCAGGATCCGGGTCGTCGGTGGGAGGCCGGTGACCGCGCGGATGCGATCGGGTCTCGGGCCCGCCGGCGGGGTCCACGGCTCGGGGTAGTTGGGCACCACGGTCGGGCGCCGGGCGAGCCGCCAGTTGGCCACCGCCCAGTCGGCGAACGCGTCGTTGACCGCGGTGTGGCCGTCGGCCGCCGTCGCCCAGCGCCGCTCGCGGCGGGCCAGCCAGCGCAGGACGAGGGCCGGGATGCGCAGGACGTTGTTCGATTCGGTCGTGATGTCGATGACGTCGAACACGACCGTCGAGCGGCGGCCAGCCCGCCGGTCGCGCCGTCGGGCGGCCAGCGCCGCGGCGATGGGCAACGTGCCGCAGGCGTGGTACACGTCGGCCGGCGCCAGCTCGCGCGCCAGCGTGTGCCACCAGCCTCGAACGATGTGCGGCCAGAAGACCCAGGCGATGAACCGCGCTTTCTGGGCGCGGTAGACACGCACGGGGAGCGATGGGCGCTTGCTCGACGTCGGCCCTTTCCCGTACGTGGCGGCGACGCTCGCGAACCTGCCGCTCGGCGGGTAGCGGCGGAGGACGATCTCGCCGTGGCGTTCCTCGAGCGGGGCTCCCTGCTCGTGGGTGGAGGCGATCTCGACGTCGTAGCCCTCGTCCACCAGCGCACGTCCCAGGCGGATCGCTCGCGAGTAGGGGTTCGCCGGGTTGCCGACGAGGATCACCGCCCGCGGGCGCGGGCGGGACGCGGCGCCGGGCTCGTTCGTCGCGGATGGGGCGGGAACGGCGGTCGCGGGCGCGCCCGGACCTGGATCCGTCGTGGCGGTGGGCATGGCGGTCAGTATGACGAACCGCCCCGCTCGCGCCGGCGCCTCGCTCGCGCCCAACGCGCCGCTCCGGCCGCGGCGGGGCCAGCCTAGGCGCGCAGCGAGCGGATGAGCTCCCGGTAGGCGGCCGCCGCGATCGGCCAGCTGTAGCGCTCGCGGGCGGTCGTGGCGATGCGCTCGCGCCAGGCCTCGCGCTCGGCCGCCGGGAGGTCCAGGATGGCCCGGATGGCGGCGGCGATGTCGGCCGGCTCCATCGAGGCCGCCACCCGGCCGAGGTCCTCGCGCCGCAGGACCGCCTCCATCGTCGGCAGGTCCGGGCCGAGGACCATCGGCAGCCCGCCGGTCATGGCCTCGAAGAACTTGTTGAGGAAGGTGTAGCGCTGGCTGAACGAGATGGGCGGCACGCCGTTCATCGCGACGTCGGCCGAGGCGACCCACGAGGGCAGCTCGTCGGGGTGGACCGCGGGCAGGGTGAAGTGGCGCCCGGCATAGCGCGGATCGGCGTCGCGTGCCACGCTCGCCGCCCAGCCCCGCCCGAAGCCCAGCAGGACGAGCGCGGTGTCGGGCACCTGGAGCATCGCCTCGGCCGCCTGGTCGAGCCCGACGTACGGCCCGAGGCGGCCCCAGAAGAGCAGATCCGGGTCGTCGGTGGGAGGCCGGTGACCGCGCGGATGCGATCGGGTCTCGGGCCCGCCGGTGGGGTCCACGGCTCGGGGTAGTTGGGCACCACGGTCGGGCGCCGGGCGAGCCGCCAGTTGGCCACCGCCCAGTCGGCGAACGCGTCGTTGACCGCGGTGTGGCCGTCGGCCGCCGTCGCCCAGCGCCGCTCGCGGCGGGCCAGCCAGCGCAGGACGAGGGCCGGGATGCGCAGGACGTTGTTCGATTCGGTCGTGATGTCGATGACGTCGAACATGACCGTCGAGCGGCGGCCAGCCCGCCGGTCGCGCCGCCGGGCGGCCAGCGCCGCGGCGATGGGCAACGTGCCGCAGGCGTGGTACACGTCGGCCGGCGCCAGCTCGCGCGCCAGCGTGTGCCACCAACCGCGGACCGTATGGGGCCAGAACAGCCACTCGGCCGGCCCGGAGCGGAGCAGACGCACGAGGCGGCTCCTCAACGGTCGCGTCTTGCCAGGCCCGCCGGCTGAGGCCCCGGGCGACGCTCGCTCCACCGCGGTCAGCCGTCCGAAGATGCCGCTCGCAGGGTAGCGGCGGAGGACGACCTCGCCGTGGCGCTCCTCGAGCGGCGCGCCTGCCTCATGCGAGGATGCGATCTCGACGTCATATCCCTCGTCCACCAGGGCACGTCCCAGGCGGATCGCGCGCGAGTACGGGATTCGCCGGGTTGCCGACGAGGATCACCGCCCGCGAGCGCGGCCGGGACGCGGCGCCGGGCTCGGTCGGGCTGGGCGCGGCGCCGGGCTCGGTCGTCGCGGCCGTCACCAGCGCTTCCCGGTCAGGGCCGTGTATTCGTCGAGCAGGCGGTCGACCTGTGTCTCCCAGTTGTATCGATCGTGGGCCGCCCGCACACATCGGTCGCTCCAGGCGAGCCACTCCGCCGCGGGCAGCTCCAGGATCCGCCTGATGGCCGCCGCGATCGCGGCCGTGTCCGTCGGGTCGACGAGGATCGCCGAGTCGGCGTCCCTGGCGATCGTCCGCATCCCGGGGAGGTCGGACACGACCGCCGGCACACCGGCAGCCATCGCCTCGAACAGCTTGTTCGGGGTCGTCAGTCGATGGTTCAGCGTGTCGCCCTGGATCGGCATCCCGGCGACGTCTGCGGCCGCGACCCAGTCGTGCAACTCGGCCGGCGGGACCGGGCCCATGACACGGACCCGCCCACCCAGGGCCGGGTCCGCTTCCCAGGCCCGCAGCGTCGGCTCCAGGATCCCGTAGCCCATGAGCACGAGCGTGGCCCCCGGCACGTCGCGGATGGCTTCGATGAGCTGCTCGATGCCGCGCCACGGGAAGAGGCCACCGTGGTACAGCACCACCCGCTGGTCCGGGGACAGCCCCAGCGCGTCATGGAAGCGGCGTTCGCGAGGCGTGGGCGGCGTGAAGCGGTACGAGCAGTTCATCACGACCAGCGGTCGCTCGACCGGCCAGCGGGATGCGAGCACATCAGCGTACGAGTCGTTCACCGTGATGACGCGGTCGGCAGACTCCGCCCACCGACGCTCCGTCCTTCCGAGCAACGAGCGGGCGAGCCGCCCCATCCGGGCCATGTTCCGGGCGTCCAGATGGATGTCCCGGGCGTCGTAGACGACGGGCACGCCATCGCGCTCCCCTAGGGTCAGCGCGACCGGGATGCCCATGAAGGCCATGCCGTGGACCAGGTCGCCGCGGGGCGCATTCTTCCGCGCGTTCTTGCGATGCGACCGGATCTGCAACGGAATGGCGAGGCGCCGGTAGACCCCCATCCAGGCGCGGACATGCCACGGGACGCGGCTCGCGGTCTCGGCCGGCGAGTCCATCACGCCCGGCGTCGCGGCCGGCGCGCCCGCGGCGTCGGTTCCTGGCGGTGGAGGCGGAGCCAGCGCCACCGCGCGCGGGACACTGGGCGGCACATATGGTCGCCGCGTCACGATCGACTCCAGCCGCCGTACGAGCGTCCGGCCGGCGCGGACCAGCCCACGCAGCGGCATCCCATCCTCGGCCGTGGCGAGGATGCGGATGAGCGTGAAGCCCGCTGGGTTGTCCTCGCGCCAGGGCAGGTCGCCCTTGTGCCTCGAGACCACGGTCACCGTGTGGCCACGGGCGATACACGTCGTGGCGATCCGGTACGTGCGCGAGTCGAATTCACCGGTCGTCGGCAGGACGAGCACGAGATGCTGCGGGACGATGACATCGCTCGCCGGAACGTCCGTCATACGAGCAACGTCGCGATCGATCCCGTGGCGCCATCCGTGTCGATCGTCCGTTCCCGCGCTCGACGAGCGGCCTCCGCGGGCGCCCGGTCGGGCGGCGCCAATCGATCGAGCGCGTCGCGTGCCCGCGCCGCGTCGAGCCCGACGAGGACGGACCTCGCGTCATCGCCTTCGGTCGCCTCGAGCCACTCGGTCGTGCCACGGAGCACGAGACACGGCGTGCCGAGCCAGTCGGCCTCGCGCTGGACCCCGCCCGAATCGGTCAGGACGGCCGCGGCATGGAGCTGGGCGGCAAGCGACGTGCGATAGCCAAGCGGTTCGACGATCAGGACGTTCGAGCTCGGTACGACACCGAGCCCCTCCAGCGCTTCTCGGGTACCCGGGTGCAGCGCGAGGATGACCGGGCGATCGGCACGGGCCACGGCATCGAGCACGCCGACCCAGCCGCGGATCGCGTCCGGCGCCCGGTTCTCGGCTCGGTGGACCGTGGCGAACAGGAACTCGCCGGTGCGTAGACCACCGCCGGCGACTCCGGCCACGCCACGCCAGCGCCGACACGTCGCGCACCTCGGGCAGCGTCCGCGCCGCGAGGTCGCGCATCACGTCACCGACCCGGTGCACACCGTCCGTCAGCCCCTCGGCCGCGAGGTTCGCGACAGCGCGGTCGTTGGGCGCGAAGCGCCAGTGGGCCAGGTGGTCGGTCACGATGCGGTTGACCTCCTCCGGCATCTGCCGGTCGAACGAGCGCAGACCGGCCTCCACGTGCGCGACCGGCACATCCATCTTGGCGGCCACCAGGGTCGCGGCAAGGGTCGAGTTCGTGTCCCCATAGACGACGACCGCGTCGGGCGCGACGTCGCGCAGCGCTCCCTCGAGCGCCACGAGCATCCGGCCGGTCTGTTCGGCCGCGGACCCGCCACCGATGCCCAGCGTCCGGTCCGGCGCCCGCAACCCGAGCTCGCGAAAGAACGCGCCCGCCATCGACTCGTCCCAGTGCTGCCCGGTGTCGATGAAGGTCTCCTCGTGCCTGGCCCGGAGCGCCGGTTGGAGCGCCGCCGCCTTGATGAGCTGCGGTCGGGTGCCGACCACGTTCGCCAGTCGCATCAGGCGGCGGCCCGCGCTGCAAGCCAGTCGACGATGACGTCCGCGATGCGCTCACCCGCCTGCCCATCCCACAACGGCGGCCGGGGCCCGCCCGGCCGACGAGGCCCCGCCAGGATCATCCGCGCGGCATCGACGACCTCGTCCGGCGCCACCAGTCTGTTCGTTCCGTGCGTGATCGTGATCGGGCGCTCCGTGTTCGGCCGCATCGTCAGGCACGGGACGTCGAGGATCGTGGTCTCCTCCTGGATGCCGCCGGAGTCGGTCAGAACGAGCCGAGACCCGGCGACGAGCGACAGGAACGCCACGTATCCCAACGGCTCCACGATCCGAAGCCGCTCGCCGTCGCGCAGGCCGGCCGCCTCGAGCGTGGTCCGGCCGCGGGGATGGAGCGGGATCACGAGCGGCAGGAGTTCCGAGAGCCCTTTCAACGCGGCCACGACGGCCCGAGCGCTCGTCTCGTCGTCGACGTTCGACGGCCGGTGGAGCGTCACGACCCCGTAGGTCTCGGGCAGCCCGATTCGGACCCGCTCGATGTCCGGCTCGAAGCGGGCTCGTTGCGCGAGCAGCGTGTCGATCATCGGGTTCCCGACGAAGTGGATCCGGTCGCGTGGCACGCCGCTCGCCACGAGCAGCCCCTCCGCCTCGGGGCTCGTCGTGAAGAGCAGGTCGGCCAGCAGGTCGCTGACGATCCGGTTCGTCTCCTCCGGCATGGATCGATCGAAGGAGCGCAGACCGGCCTCCACGTGCGCACTCGGAACCCCGAGCTTGGCCGCCACGAGGCTCGCCGCGAGGGTGCTGTTGACGTCGCCGTAGACGAGGACGAGCGCCGGCGGATCGGCGATCCACTCGCCCTCCAGGCCGAGCATCGCCGCCGCGGTCTGCTCCGCGTGCGTGCCCGATCCGACCCCCAGGTTCACGTCGGGGGTCGGGATGTCGAGGTCGCGCAAGAACACGTCCGACATCCGGTCGTCGTAATGCTGTCCGGTGTGGACGATGCGCTGGGCGACGCCACGCTCGCGCAGGGCCCGGATGACCGGTGCCGCCTTCATGAAATTGGGGCGAGCGCCGATGACGTGGGCGAGGTGATGGGGCATCGCGCCAAGTATGAACGACGCGTCCGTCACCTATCCTTCGCCGGTATGCCGGAGCTTCGCTCGTCCATCCGCCGACTGCTGCGCGGGACGGCCGGCGCTGACGCCGACACGGACGAGGGAGGCGGGCACGAGAAACCGCGCCCGAAGCGCCACTACCTCGACGACGCGGTCGAGGGGATCGCCAGGGTGCGCGCCGCCGGCCACGACCGACCGATGATCGTCGCGATCTGGCCGCTCGATGCCCAGAACCCGTTCCAGGGCCTGCTCGCGAGCCGGTTCGAGGAGTCCGGGCTCGTCCCGGTGGGCATGGATCGGCTCGCCGATCTCGACGACCCCGTGGCACTGCCGTCGCTGGTCGCGTTGCGGTCCGACGGGGTCGACGTCGTGCTCCACCTCCATTGGCTCGCGCGCGTGCTACGCGATGTGACGTCGGCGTCGGAGGGGCGCGAGCGGGTGGCGTCCTTCCTGGGCGCACTGGACGCGTTCGCGGCCGCAGGCGGCCGCATCGTCTGGACGGTCCACAACGTGCTGCCCCATGACACGGCGTTCCCGGAGGTGGACCTGGAGCTGCGACGGGCCGTGGTCGAGCGCGCCGACATCATCCACGTCCTCTCGGCTGGAACCGTGGCGGCGGCCGCGACGCGCTACGCGATCCCGCCCGAGAAGGTCCTCCACGTCCCGCACCCGTCGTACCTGGGTGCCTACCCGGACGACATGTCGGACGCCGATGCCCGACGGCATTACGGTCTCGGCGGCGACGACGTAGTGTTCGGTCTGGTCGGCAATCTGCGGCCGTACAAGGGCATCGACGACCTGCTCGCGGCGTTCGAGCGCGTGGTCGCATCGCCGCCGGACGACCGCCGACGACGGCTGTTGATCGCGGGGATGGCGGCAGCGGATCCCTCCATCGAGTCACTGCTCGAGCGCGCTCGGGCGCATCCGCACGTCGTGGTCGACGCGCGCCGGATCCCTGCGGAGGAACTGTCGATCCCGCTGCGGGCCAGCGACGTCGTGGTCCTGCCGTATCGATCGTCGCTGAACTCGGGGGCGCTGCTCCTGGCGCTGTCGTTCGGACGTCCGGTGATCGCCGCCGGGTCGCCGCATGTCACCGAAACGGTCGGGCCGGACGCTGCGATCACGTTCCAGCCGGAGGATCGGCAGGGCCTCGAAGCCGCCCTGCGGGGCGTCGATCGATTGCTCACGCCGGCGGCTCGGGAGGCAGCCGCCGCGACCGCGCGACGATTCGATCCCGACGATCTCAGTCGGCGGTTCGCGGCTGCGCTCCGGGATCGGCTCGGGAGTGGCGCGGCGGATTAGGCGACAGACACCGGACCTGGCTCAGATCCCGCCGAAATCGCCGCCGCCAAAATCGCCGCCGCCGAAGTCCCCACCACCGAAGTCCCCACCACCGAAGTCCCCGCCGTCGCCCCCGTCGCCGGTATCGGCATCGGCGACGTCACCGTCGCTGCCCTCGGCCCCCAGATCGCCGGCATTCGCGCCGGGGTCGTTGTCGAAGAAGGACTGCGCGATGGCCGTTCCGATGAAGCTCGCGGCAAGGGTCGAGAGGAACCAACTCCCCATCCCGAACCCGCCACCGCCGCCCCATGCGCGGTCGATCGTGCCGGGCTGACGGATCTCGGCCCGCGTTGCCGTTCGTGCCAGTGAAGCCGGATCGTCGCCGCTGATCTCACCTTCCGGCACGTGCTGGGCGAGCGCCTGAAGCGCTTCACGCCGCTGCTCCGGTGTCAGCCGCGCAAAGGCCTCCTCGTGGGCGCGCTCGATGTCCTCGGGCGGTGCCGTGGCGAGCATGTATCGGTAGCGGGCGAGGGCTTGCTCGTCGCTGGTCTGGCTGGATGCGGGATCGGGATCCCGGCGGCCGAAGATGTTCATGGCAAACGCTCCTCCTCGGTCCGGGTGGACCGGTCATCGACCAGTGTGGCGCCGCTGGCTCGGAAGCGCCGTCAGCGCGTGGCCTGCGCGCGCAACAGCAGCGCCACCAACGCCAGCCTGCCGAGCCCGTGGAGGGCGCGGCCCCGGTTGACGGTGCCCGGCCAGGGGCGCACAGTCAACCGAGGCAGTGCAGCTCATGGACCCCTTCGCCGGCCTCGTTCTTGTCACCCTCGGCGCCGCCTTCGCCGCGCTGGTGGTCAGCCCGCGGACGGCGCGCAGCCTCGACACATTCGCTGCCGGGTTCCTGCCGTACCGGAGCGCCGGTTGGCCGCAGGGCGTCCAGGAAGAGGATCCCGTCCCATGGTCGTGGTCCACGACCCGCGGCCGCCACGCGAGCACGGACGTCGCGGGCCAGACGCTCGATCGCGCCGAGACCGTGGAGATCAGCGGTGACACATCCCTCGCGGAGGTCGTCGAGCTCCAGCCGGTGAGGCATCCGATCACCTCGTCCAACTCGACGCGGCCCTTGATCAGTTAAGCCGGCGTCGCCCTGCCCTAGCACGGCCGGACAGGGTCTAGCGCTTCGCGAGCCGTTCCGTGGCGCGGCGGCTGGCCTCGTCGTATTTGGCGTGACTGTCGGCCTCGTCGACCTCGGCCATGGCCGATTTGGATGCGGCGTCGGCCACGTCGGCCTGGCTCGAAAGCGCGGCGAGTTTTGCGGCACTTGCGGTCTTGCTTGCCGACGCCTCTGCGAGCGTCATGGCGGCGAGTGCGCCCTTGGCGGCCTCGGCGGTCGCTGCTGCGGCTTCCGCGGCATCGGCGGCTGCCGCCGCGGACGCTTCCGCCGCGACCCGGCCGCGACGTGCGACAGCGGCGGCGCGTTCGGCGTTGCGCCACTGTTGCAAGGCTTCCGCCGTCGTCGGCTCGTCGGCTTTGCTGTTATCAGGCATCGAGCCCTCCCTACGCCGGCCATTGTGCGCCACCGGCCCGACCACGTCCGCGTCCAGGGCGAGTCTCCGATCGTCAGCGGTCCCAGCGGTCGATCGGCAAGTTGCCGAGCCTGCCGTACTTGGCGTCGCTCTGCGCACAGGCCTTGCACAGCTCGGTCGGTGGCGGCGTGTCCGATCGCAGCGGCGCTGGGTGGAGCGCCCCGTTGTCGTCCGCCTCGAATTCGAACCCGACGTTGCCGCACGGCAGGAGGAAGCTTCGCCCGTGGTGCGCGAGCGCCGCGTGGGGACTTGGGGCATGGGTCTCGTACACGCGGTGCCACTTCTTGCCCTTCCCGACCCGGGTGTAGACGTCGTTGATCGGCCGGTCGTAGGTCGACTCCGCCGTCCCGCGACGTCGCGCCGGGTCCTTCGCGTAGATGAAGGGCGGATCGCTGAACCTGGCACCGGGCGGTGGCGGCGGGTCGCCCTGCCGCCGGGGAGCATCACGTTCCCACGCCGCTCGGAACTCCGCGCGTTGCCTGGGTGAGAGGCCCTCGGGCTCGACACCGAACACCAGCGTGTCGGCAACGGTCGGGGCACCATGACGTTCGAAGGCCCGGTCGCCGATCAGCGCGTCACAGCGCTTGCAGCGCTTCGCGGGCTCGACGAACGACCAGGAGCTCACCCATCGATGGAGCCCCGCCGTGGGTTGCCCGCAGAGCATCCTGGTCCGACCGTCCAGGGCGTAGTGCGCGATGCGTCCGGGGCCGGCGTAGACGCCCTCCGCGAGCGTTTGCTCGCCGGACGGACCGGTCCGCCTCTCATCGCCACCCTCGGGTCGGTCGTGCGTTCGAAGGAGCCGTCGTACGCGCTCGAGCATGTCAGAGGTAGCCCTCGGGTACCGGGCCGACGACTTCCATGCCGTGTCGTCGCGCGATCTCGTCGAGCTCGGCCGGATCGACGTCCGGGGTCGCGATCGACGCGCTGAGCTCGTCGAAGTAGCCGACCATCGCGGCCGGGCTGTACAGGTTCAGCTTCCGGCTCGGTACGCCACCCACGCGGAAGCCGTGACGCAGCCCGCTCGGGATGTAGATGAACGATCCGGCCGGACATGTGAATTCGCGGTCGTCGATGAAGATGACGTATTCGCCGGCGAGCACGAAGAACGCCTCGGCGGCGTCGTGGTGGATGTGCATCGGCGGGCCGAAGCCAGCCGGCTCGGCCGCCTCCAACAATGTAAAAGCGTGACCGGTCTCGGCTGCGGTCGCCTTGACCGACATGGCGAAGCTCCCGAGGTCGATCGAGCGTCCCTCACCAGGACCGAGCACGAACGCGCCACCGGGTGGTTGATCCATCGCGAGCCTCCTGGGCTGAGCGGCGGCGACGACGTGCGCTATCCCGTCGTTCGGATCTTCCAGAACGAGTCCTTCTTCACGATCTTGCCACTGCGGAAGGTCCATAGGTCGCAGCCTCGGACTTCGACCCGCTGCCCGTCGGTCGTCGTTCCGGACAGGGTCCACTCGGATGCCCCGCGGTCGCCATCGACGAAGTGTTCGTCCTGCTGATACCGGACATCGGGGATGCCGGAGAAGCGGGCGGCGAAGCCCTCGCGGACCTGCTCCGCGCCGACGAACCGCGTCCCCCACGGTTCCGTGCCTCGCGGCCCCTCGAAGACCGCGTCGTCGGCGAAGTGGTCCATGATCCGTTCGAGGTCGTGCTCATCGAAGGCCGTCGCCACGGTCTTGAGCATCACCATCGCGTCGTCATGGTCCACAACATTCCTCCTCCTCGGCTCGACGCGGGCGAGGGTACCTGAGTCCACCGACGGGCGACGGAGCATGGCGAAAGGCCGAGGGTCGTCAGGTCTCGAAGCGCCAGCGCGTCGCGCCGTGCGGCTCGGCTCCCGCCACACCGAACGCGGTCCGTGGCGTGAATTCGTACAGGTCCCACGGCGGTGGCCCCGCGCTCGGTGCGCTGTAGGGCGCGGTGAACGCGTCACCATCGACGGTCGCCGGCCAGCCCTGCGCGGCGAAGCGCTCGGCGAGACGTTCGAGGGTCGGCCGGTCGGTCACCCTGGTCGCGGTGCCCTCGACCACGAGGTCGAGGTCGGGCAAGGTGACCGAGATGACGCACTCGGGCCGTTCGGCCAGGTTCCGGCTCTTGCGTGTCCCTGGACCGCTCACGAAGTAGAACCTGCCATCGACCCACAGGGCGCCGATCCCCGCGACATGCGGCCGCCCGTCGGGCCGGACCGTCGCGAGGAAATGCCTGACGCTGTCGGCGACGGGGGCCCCGAGCTGCCGCTCCGCTCGGGACCAGGGGATCGGCGCATGGCCATAGATGTCGAGGTTCGTCTGGTCCATGGCTGCCTCCTTGGGCTACTGCGGATGGCGTGATCGGGTGATGGCTCGGCGCGGTCGCAGGTGGGGGTCGGGATCGATGAAGGCGTCGAGTCGCGAGCAATGGCCCTCCGCGAGCCGTTCGTGCATGCGGCCCCGATCGTCTTCGATCGTCACGGTGCATCGAAACGGATGATCGCGACCCCCCGGGATCCAGGAAGGGACTTCGTGTGCCCGATCGAATTGGACCGTAAGGACCGCGCTGTGCACGAAGCTGACCGGCACGCCATGACGCTCGAGCGACCAGCGGAGGTAGCCGGCCCACGCCGCCCCAAGCTCGCGGGTGGCCGGCTCCAGGACGACCGGCGTCGCCTCGCCGGTTAACAGATCCACCTGATAATCGGGGTCGCCGGGCGGGACCGCTGCAAGCAGCAGCCCGAGGGCCCACCAGCCGCCCACATCGTTGTTTCGACCCGCGAACGCCAGCGCGGTGCCCTCGGCGACCGATGCGAGCTGGCGACGGGTGGCCATTCGCAGATGGTAGGACGGCGTCGCCGCCAAGCGGCGATCGATACCTGCGCCCTACGGTTCGGTGACGATGCCGACCGGGCAGATGTGGAAGACATCGTCCTGGCCGTAGCCTCCGCTCAGGCTGTCGAGCACGGCCCCTTCCCTGCCGACGACGCTGCCCCACGGATCGGCAACGACGGCGCGCCCATCCATGCGCCAGGCGGAGAAGCCGGCGGGCCACACGACCGGGACCGTTTCACCCGTGTCGAGGGCGACGAGGACGAGGTCATCGCCGGACGTCGTCACCCGAGCCGGCACGAGGAGCGCGGCCGGGCATCCGGCCGTCGCGTTCGGGCGCTCCGTCGCGATGTTCAGTCGCGACGCACCCGCGGGTAACGCGGGACCGGTGAACACCGGCAGGATGCGCCACGCGGCGGTGAAAAGGACGACCACGCCGACCGCAGCGATCGAGAGCAGGACCTTCCGACGTCGAGTCATCAACGCCATTCTGACGACGTGGGTATCGATCTAGATCCCACTGCCTCGCACGCTCAGGTACCGGGACGTCTCACGATCTTGTTGAGATCCTGCCCGGCGACAGCGCCAACGCGCATGGAAGTGCCGGTCGTATGCTCGGTGCATGTCCGTCTCCGCGCTGCGACCGTTCTACGAGGGATGGGCCAAGTACCAGGCCCTGGTCATCGATGCGCTCATCGGCCTCACGCCAGAGCAGCTCGACCTCCGGACTGCCCCCCACCAATGGGCGGTCTGGCAGTTGGCTGGGCATGTTGCCGGCAACCGCGCCTACTGGTTCCACGACGTGCTCGGCGAAGGCGACCAGGCGACCCGCAACCTCTTCCGTGTCGACCATACGACCGTTCCTGGTGTGTCATTGGAAGACGCCGGGTGGGAGGACGACGAGGATCAACCCAGGAGTGCCGAGGAACTCGTCGACGGGCTCAGGCGCTCGTGGACGATCGTGGACGACTGCCTTCGACGCTGGACCGCTGCGGACTTGGATGCCTCGGTCGTGCGACCGTCGAGAACGCATCACCGAGGCTGGGTCGTGTGGCACGTGATGGAGCACGACCTCCATCACGGCGGCGAGATCTCGCTGATCCTCGGGAGCAACGGCCTCCCTGGCCTCGACCTCTGAACCCGCTGAGGACTACTGGATGGTGCTCGTCGTCATTCTCGTGGTGAAGATGAACGGGTCCGAAGGGCGGCTTCGATCTCGTCCAGGTGCTCACCGCGATGCTCGCCGCGCGCCGGGCTGATCGGGCTGTCGGGATCGCCCGGCCACAACCGGTCCAGGGGCAGCCTGGCGGCGAGCGCGTCCGTCGCCTCCGCGGTCCGCAGGGCGAACTGCGCGGCCACGCGGGGCGCGATTTGGTGGATGAGGGGGCGGGTCGAATTGTTCAGCCAGTCACCATCGGGCTCGTCATCGCCCGACACCCACGGCTCCCCGCGATCGATCTTCTCCGCCAGGGTCTGGAAGCGGATATCCCAGTAGGCGAGGTGACCGAGCACGCCTGCCACCGTCCAGTACTCGTTCACGGGGGCGGTAAGGCCCTCGTCGTCCAGCGACTCGATGAGCACGCGCAGGCGCTCTCGTTGACGCGTGTTCGCTTCGATGTACGGGCGATCCTCACTCATTGGTCCGACCATACAGCCCGGCAGCCGGTTCCGGATCGCTCACGACGCCCGGCTCGCCACCACCCAAGTGCGCCGCCAACGACCCCTACTGCAAACGCGACAGGCCAGGAGGGATCGGGGCGGGCTGCGCTAGCGGCCACGACCTCCGGAGCGATGTCAGTTTCGGGCAATCCAGCGATCGTTCGGATTTCGGTAAGCAGCGCTGGACTTCGGATCTTGCTCATCGCGTTCAACGTCGTTCGAGGCTGCATCCAGGACACGCCGTGGAGCTCGAGGCGCTGTCGGGGCTGGACCGCGCCGAGGGCCAGGACGATGTTGTCGCCGACGTTCGCCTCCATGACCAGGTACGTGCACGACGGGACGGCTTGACCATTCCCGCCTCGATACTTGATCCACGGCCAGTTGGGCTGGAGGTACTCGACGTCGACGAGGTCTCCGACCGCCTTCGGGCCGCGCAGCACCTCGGTCACCCGCATGGCCATCGTGCGCGGGCCCTGGTTCGGTCCCAGGTCGAGGTCTGCCGCCGATGCGCGGACCAGTTCGCCGACGATCACCTCCTCGGCAAGAACGGATGGCCGGCTCGGCCCTCGGAAACGGCGGGATGAACATGCACTCGGCCGCCGCCGGGCCGGCGGTCCAGTGCGCGGCCGCGAACAGGAGCATGACGGCGCACTCGATCGCAGGATCGTTCGTGTAGTCATCCAGCCTCCCAGCGACCGCGCTGCGTATCGGACGCCCATCAGGCGACTGATGTGCCGACCCACTGCCATGGAGGAGCCCATCGTCACATCGCAAAGCGTCCGGGAATCTCACCCGAGACCGCGGAGGTGCGAGTGCGCGGCACCGCATGGCCCATACGCTATCGCCTGTGGACACGCCGATTGCATCCGATGAGCACCAAGTTTGACCCTGGCCTCTCGATAACGTCGATCGCTCGTAAGGCTTCGCAGGTGGTGGTTTCAGGCCAGGCGAGCATCCCTGATGGCGCGTTGATTCGGTGCGGGATATGGCGGGGCGACTTCGATGGACCCTTCGAGGATCTCATCTATGCCCTTGCGCGAACACAGAGCGGCCAATTCGAGTGCCACTTCGAACCACCTTCCCCATGGCGCGGCGTCGTCTCGGCTTCAGCGGAGCTACGTGCCGATCGCACACAGCCAACCAACGTTCAAGCTGTGATCGGAAGGGCAGGCGAGCGACTCGCCTACACGGACGTTAGGGGCAACGGCTTCGCGCAGGTCTTCGTGGTCAGGACCTGGACCTTGCCTTGACCCACCTCCCTGCGGAGGTCGAGGTCGCAGGAATCCATCAGGGCAGTCAACGTGAGCGTCGCTTAGTGTCCGCAATGTCACATGGTCGCGAGTTGCTCCTTGAACGCACGCAGGTCCGGGCTCCACTCGGGATGAAGGGCTCGCAACCGATCGATCGCCGCCTCGCCGCTGGGACGTCGCCTGGGGAGGTCGAGCCGAGCCAACAGGACGACCGCTGCCCCGAGGTCCCATGCGGAGTCCTCAGGGTCGTCAGCCAAGGCGAGGACGCGCTGCCAGGTGCCTTCGTCGGCGTCGCGCAAGTGGCCGAGACTGAGTGCTGCGGACGCCCGAGTGAAGGCGTCCGGATGGTCGAGGGCGAGGCGCAGTGCGGACAGGACGTCGAACGACGGCTCCCAACCTCCAAGCCGACGTGCCGCGATCCGGCGCGGGTTCATTCGGTCGGACTGAAGGTCAGTCAGGAGGCGGTCGAGCGCGCGACGCGTAAGTCGCTTTGGGCGGATCGGCGGATCGATGCGACCGATGGGTGGCACCCATCCACCGCGCATCGCGTCCATCGGATCCGGCACACGGTCGCGCTCCAGTGCGGCATCGATCTCGGCGCGGAGGCCTGTATCGCCCGCGGCATCAGCCATCGCCAGGAGTTCCGCGGCCCCATGCGGGCTGAGGTTCTCCAAGGGTCCTGTGTAGGGCAGCCGGCGTTCGAGGATCCCCCTCGCCGAAGTGTCGCCAAGGCCTGCCAACGCTGGTCCGAGTCCATCCGCGACCAACGCGGACAAGGCGGCCACGTGCTGGGGATCATCGGCCAAGAAGGCGTGCCAGTCGTCGCCCTCGGGCGGGTCGAGCGCGCGGTTTTCCGAGTACATCGTGACGTCACGCATACCGGGCGGCCGACTTCGGCGCGGCTGCTCCTGAGGACGGGCCGAGGTCGCGCAAAGTCCGACCACCATGCGGAACTCGATCGGGCGATCACCTGCGAGGTTGCCTGCCTCGAGCGGATCGATCGGCCGACGTTCCAGGGCGAAGATCCTCCAATTGTCACCATCGCGCTTCCGGAATGTCGGCCCCGTGCCCGACAGGCCGTGACCTCGGGCGATCGGGCGGACGACCTCCGCCACCCACGTCCCGAATGCGTCGGACGCTCGACCCAAGGGTGATCTCCACGCTACTGGCTCGGCAGGTCGCGACGGGATCCTGCGCCCCCTCGGCTTCAGGCTACAGGTTGGCGGTTTCGCAAATTGTTCGCCAATGTCATCCGACTTGCCGGGTGCGTCGCGATCCTGCTGGTGGCGCACTTCCGCTATCCACGCGGACGAGACGGAGTTCGCGACCCCCTTTGAGCGTGATCTTGTCGCGTCCCTCAGCGCTCCAGAACTCGACGGCACCGATGGCATTGAGTACATCAGCGTCGCCGGGAGCTGCGCCGTCTCGGCACGCCTCAGGCCAGGTTCCCGGGTGAAGCTCGATGGCCGACCCGTCGGTCTCCCAGACCCATGTCAGAAGAACGTCGCCGCACGCAAGCGAGAGGACGGCATGGTCATCGCTAGCCATTGGCGAGGCTAGAGGACTTCAACCTCGAACAGCGTGCGCCAATGTCACCCCGATGCACCGGCTGCTGGTGGTGGGATGGCATCGAGACGACGGAGCATGTCGTTCCATGCCTGGTCGAAGACGGGTCGGAGAACGCGATACCACGTTGAGTACATCTGTCTCTCCTCGTCAGCGCCGTACTCAACGTATACGAAGCGGTCATCGGCCCAGCTGACGAAAAGGAAACCTTGGTCGATCTCAGTGAAGGCCTTGTCCGGTGTCCCGACGGGGCGCCAGCCATCGCGAAGCAGTTCTCCCTCCTGGCCATGTAGCTGGTCCGGATCCTCGAGGTGGACGGGCCACATGAGTGGCGTCAGCAACCCGAGGGTCGCCGACCGCCACTCCATCATGAGCCCGTGGGCCTTGTCGGGCACGAGTGCGATCTCGAAGTCCATGATCGTCTGGTAGCGGGATGGCGGATCCTGGCCGGCCCGAAACGCCCGGCCGCTCCGCCATACCTCCTCTGCTGGCTCGCGCTTCGTCCTCTTTCGCACCACCTCAGTATGTCGGACGTCGTTCGCGCATGACCCACAGCATCCAACAAAACCTCGGACAAGCCGAACGGGTCACGCTGGTCTCCCTTTGCGTGATCTCGCCGGAAGGTTAGCCGGAGCGCCCCACTCGAGGGGAGGCCGGCTCTTCCAGGCGGATGGACACCCGGCTCGGCCTTAGCCGCGGCCCCGATCCACGATGTCGCCGATGAACCGCGGCAGGGCGAAGCTCGCTTGGTGGAGCTCGGGCGTGTAGTAGCGGGTGTCGAGGCCGGCCGCACCGAAGCGCTCCCGGAGCGTGGCGAGTGGCACGGCGCGGAGCGCAACGTCGTCCGTGCCCCAACCGAAGGCCATGAACCCGCCGACGTAGGTCGGCACCACCCCGAGGTAGCACGTCGCGTCGGCGAACAGACCGCCGAAGATGCCCATCGTCGACTCGAGCTCATCGGGCTGGTAGAACGGAACGCCGTTCTGGGTCACGAGTACGCCGCCCGGCAGCAGCACGCGCTTGCAGTTCGCGTAGAACTCGGGGGTGAACAGGGCCGCGCCCGGACCGATCGGGTCCGTGGAATCGACCACGATGACGTCGAAGCGTCGATGAGTCGTCGCGACGAAGTCGCCGCCGTCGCCAAGCACGATCTCGACACGCGGGTCGTCGAACGCGCCGCGGCCCAGGTCCGCGAGGTAGGTCCGAGCGAAGTCGATGACGCCAGCGTCGAGCTCGGCGATCGTCACGCGCTCGATCGTCGCGTGCTTGAGGACCTCCTCGGCGAGGCCGCCGTCGCCACCACCGACGATCCCGATGTTGCGCGCCGCGCCGTGGGCAAGGATCGGCACATGCGCCAGCATCTCGTGGTAGACGAACTCGTCGGCCATCGTCAGCTGCGTGACGCCGTCGAGCGCGAACATCAACCCGAACCGCTCGCTTTCCGCAACGACGAGGTGCTGCTGCTCGGTCCGGCTGTCGAGCAGCACCCGGTCGACCTTGATCGACATCCGGACGTCGTCGTACAGCGTCTCGGTCAACCAGGTCTCGTCGGACTCCATCTGCGTAGCGTACTGACGGGCGCGCTCGGCGTACGCCCTCCGGGGCCGCTAGCGGGTGGTGCCGATGCCGCGACGGGACACGCCCTGGGAGAATTCCACGGCGTCGAGGCTGTTGCGGCCGTCCAGGACGGCTCGCAGGTCCGGGAACCACGCGGCATGGAGGTCGTTCCAGCGCGGGTCGCTGGTCTGCGTGACGAGCGCTCGAACATCTGAAGCCTGACTGCCCCAGGTCCACGGCTCCGCCCCCGTCCGTCGGACCTCGTCGTCGGTCAGCAGCGGATCGTGGGCGAGCACCCGGGCTCCAGCGGCCCGCAACCGCTCGATCAGCGGCAACGCTCGCGAGTAGGCCAGCTCCTTGACGCCGTGGCGGTAGGTCAGCCCAAGGACCAGCACCCCGACCCCCTCCAGCGCGCCGAGCTCCTCCCGCAGTGCCTCGATCGCCACGTCGACCTGGCCGTCGTTGACCTCGCGGGCCCGGGCCACCAGCGAGAGCTCCGGCGCGCGATCGAGCAGGAAGTGCGGGTACACCGGGATGCAGTGGCCGCCGACCCCGATCCCTGGCTGGTGGATGTGGCTGTACGGCTGGCTGTTGGCCGCGGCGATGACCTCGGTCATGTCGACCCCGATCCGGTCGGCGTAGTTCGCAAACTCGTTGGCGAGCGCGATGTTCACGTCGCGGTACGTCGTGTCGGCGAGCTTCGAGAACTCGGCCGCCTCCGCCGACGACATCGCGACGATCTCGGCGTCGAGCACGCTGTCGTAGAAGGCCGCCGCCCGATCGCGTGAGGCCGGCCCGACGCCACCCACGAGCTTCGGGTACGTGGCGAGATTCCGGAGCGCGGCGCCGCTGTACAGCCGCTCCGGGGAGAACGCGAGCAGGAAGCCGTCGTCGCCATCGACTTCGGCGCGCAACCCGCTCGCCGCCTCCAGTCGAGGTGCGTACCGACCGCGCGTATCCCCGACCGGCAGCGTGGTCTCGTAGATCACGAGCGAACCCTTGTGGATCCCCGGCGCGATCGAGTCGGTCGCCGCGTCCATGTGCCGGTGGTCGGGCCGTGATGACGCGTCCAGCATCACCGGCACGATCAGGACGACGACATCGGCCTCTCGGGCGGCCGCCGCCCCGTCCGTCGTGGCACGCAGCATCCCGTCGCCATGCGCCGTCGCGACGAGCTCGGCCAGGCCCGGCTCCTCGTCGACGTGCGAGCGGCCCGCGTTGATCGCGGCGACGACCGACTCATCGATGTCGACGGCGATGACGTCCCATCCGTGCGACGCGAACTGGGCGGCCAGCGGCAGACCCATCTTGCCCGCCCCGACCACGGCCACGATCCCGGCGGTCCCGGGCTCGCCGCGCCACGGCCGGACGGGCCGGGCGAATGCGTGGCGGCACGGGTTCGGTTCGGAGGTGATGGCGCCGCCCACGAGGCTGGCGCTGGTCGATGGCCGGTCCGTGATCGTCACCAGGCGGCCACCTCGTCGAGCTCGACAGTGCGGCGTTCGCGGGCGGCGCGCAGCAAGGCGTCCGCGACGACCACGGCCCAACGACCGTCCTGGGCGTTCACGACCGGCCGGCCGCCGTCCCGAACGACCGTCAGGAACGCATCGAGCTCGGCGGCCAGGGGCTCCCCGCTCGCGAGCGGCAGCTCGATCGATTCGCCCTCGAACGTCGGGGCGTAGCCGCCGATGAGCCGCGGATTCGTCGTATCGATCGAGCGCGTGAAGGTCAGGCGCTGACTGAGGTAATCGAGCTCGAACATCCCCTCTTCGCCGACCACGGTGAGCGTCCGGCGCTTCGCCGGCGTCAGCCAGTCGACGTCGAGCATGCCGACCGACCCCGACGGGAACGACATGAGGCCGAACAGCAGGTCCTCGTGGTCCTGGTGGACGCGCTGGGCGGTCTCCGCCGAGACTCGGGTCGGCCGTTCCGCGGCGACGAACGAGAGGATGTCGACATCGTGGGTGGCCAGATCGATCGTCACGCCCACGTCCCGGATCCGGGCCGGAAATGGGCCGGCCCGCCGGCTGGTGATGGCGTAGACCGTCGAGAGCCAGCCCTCGTCGAGCAGCCGGCCCAGCTCCAGCACGGCCGGATTGAACCGCTCGACGTGCCCGACCTGGATCGGCACCCCGGTCGCTGCGGACGCGTCGACGAGCTCGTCGGCCTCGGACGGGGTCGCCGCGAGGGGCTTCTCCACGAGCATCGCGATGCCGCGGTCGGCCGCGGCGAGCGCCAGCGGGAGGTGGGTCGTCGTCGGGGAGGCGATGACCACCGCGTCGATATCGGCCTCTGCCAGCATCGCGAGCGGCTCGAGGTAGGCCTGCGCCTCGGTGCCGCTGGCCGCCGATTGGAGGACGTCGTCGAGGGGGTCGGAGATCGCGACGAGCCGGACGTCCTCCCGTGCGCTCAGCAATCGGAGGTGGTTGCGGCCCATGGCGCCAAGCCCGATGAGCCCGACGCGTGCCGGGCGCTGGCCGATCGGCTGCCAGCCCCCGCTCATCGCTCGGCGGTGGCCGCGTGCCGGCCGACGACCGCGCGGACGGCCTCGATCACCGTCGCCTGGTCGTCGTCGGTAAGGCCCGGGAACATCGGCAGCGACAGCGTGCGGGCGGCGACTCGGTCCGTGACGGGAAGATCAACGCGGATGCCGAGGGCCTCCACATACGGCTGGCGATGGACCGGGATCGGGTAGTAGATGCCGGTCGATACGCCGGCCGCGGCGAGGTCGGCGACGATGGCATCCCGCGCGGGCCCGACGTCGATCGTGTACTGGTGGTACACGTGCGTCCTGTCCGCGGGCACGCTCGGGACGACGATCGGAAGGCCGGCGAACGCCTCGTCGTAGCGGGCCGCGATGGCCTGCCGCCGCGCCGTGTTGCGCTCGAGCTTCTCGAGCTGGCACAGGCCGATCGCCGCCGCGATGTCGGTCAGCCGGAAGTTGTAGCCCAGGATCTCGTGGCGGTAGCGCTCGCGCATGCCCTGGTTGCGGTACAGCCGGATCCAGTCGGCCAGGGCGTCGTCATCGGTCGTGATGAGGCCGCCCTCGCCGGTCGTCATGTTCTTCGTACCGTACAGGCTGAAGGCTCCGTGCCCGAAGCTCCCGACCTTCCGTCCCTGGTACTCCGCGCCGTGGGCCTGGCAGGCGTCCTCGACGATGGCGAGCCCGTGACGCTCCGCGAGCTCGAGGAGCGGAGCCATGTCGGCCGGCAGCCCGAAGAGGTGGACCGGGCAGATGGCCTTCGTCCGGGGCGTGATCGCGGCCGCGACCCGATCGGGGTCGATGTCAAACGTCTCGGGATCGATGTCCACGAACACCGGCGACGCGCCGGTGTACAGGATCGAGGACACCGTCGCGTTGAATGTATGCCCGACGGTAATGACCTCGTCCCCGGGCCCGAGACCCAGCCCCGCGAAGATGCACATCTCGGCGACAGTCCCGTTGCTCACCGCGATGGCGTGGCGCACGCCGATGAACTCGGCCCAGCGCTCTTCGAGCTCCACGACCCGGCGGCCGCCGGCGAGCATCCCGCTGCGCAGGACCTCGGTGACGGCCGCGATCTCGGCCTCGTCGATGTCGGGGCGTGCGACCGGGATCACCCGGTCGCCTCGTGGAGGGTGTCCCCGGCGCGGTCGTAGGTGTAACGACGCCCGCACCGGCCGCAATTGAGCTCGGGGTCCGTCGTGTAGCGGCCGATCTCCGCAGGTGCCGGGTGACCGTCGGCATCGAGCAGACGATCGCCGCAGGCACACACCCAGCCGATCCGCTTGGCCGGACTGCCGGCGACCAGGGCATGGCCCGGGACGGTCCTCGTCACGACGGCTCCGGCGCCGACCATCGCGAACGGCCCCACGTCGCAGCCCGCGACGACGATCGCGCCGGCCCCGATCGAGCTGCCGTGTTCCAGTCGGATGGGGGTGACCTGCCAGTCGTCGGCCCTCGCCAGCTCGCCCTCGGCCGTGATGGAGCGCGGATAGCGGTCGTTGGTGAGGATGGCGCCCGGGCCGATGAAGACGCCGTCGGCCACGGTCACGCCGTGGTACACGAGCGCGAGGTTCTGGATCTTCACCCGGTCGCCGATGACGACACCCTCGTCGATGAAGACGTCACGACCGATCACGCACTCGGCGCCGATCCGGGCGCCGGCGCGGATCTGCGCCCGTTGCCAGATGGAACTGCCGGCTCCGACCACGACGCCGTCCTCGAGCTCTGCTGACGGGTGCACACGGGCGGCGACGTCGATCATCGACGGCAGTGTAGCCGCCGTGCTCAGTCGAGGCGCCCCTGGAGATGGGCGCGATACAGGAAGGCGGCCACCTGTTCGCGCGTCACCGCCGACGAGGGGCAGAAGCGGCGGGTGCCGCAGCCACCGGTGATGCCGGAGGCCGCCAGCGCGTTGATGCTGACCTCACCGGTCTTGCCGTCGTCATCGTCGAAGTAGTCGGTCGTCCCATTCGGGAGGGCGAGCGCGCGGTCGAGGAACATCGCCATCTGGGCGCGCGTGACGTTCGCGGTCGGGCAGAAACGGCGCGGCCCGCAACCGCTCGTGATGCCGGACTTGGCCAGGCGGTTGATGCTCGCCTCGCCGGTCTTGCCGTCGTCGTCGTCGAAGTAATCGACCCCCGTGTCGGCCAGGTTCAGGGCGCGATCCAGGAACAGCGCCATCTGGGCGCGTGTGACCGGATCGTTCGGGCAGAAGCGGGTCGCGGAACAGCCGGCGGTGATCCCCGATGCGTACAGCCACTCGATCTGGGGGATGAAGCCGTCGAGATCGGTGAACGGGGTCGAGTTGACGAACTTGTCGTCGATCGCCTGCCACAGCTCGGGGCGCGCGTTGTCGTAGCCGAGTGCCCAGATGCCGGCGCCGCGCAGGCCATAGGCGTTGACGATGTCGTACTTGGCGCGCAGTGCCTTCGCGTCGTCCATGTAGAGCTGCCGCCAGGACGTCACGCAGCCGTAGGTCGTCGAGCAGTTCTGACGCCGGTAAGCGGTCCACGCCACGCCCTCGCGGGTGTCGTAGCGCTTGCCATGCTCCTGGAGGACGACGATGCCGTTGGCATAGATCACGGTCGTCGATGCGCCGTTCTTTGTCCCACTGGTGTTGGAGGCGTTGAGGCTGTCGGTATTCGTCGACCACGCCCGGCCGTAGTAGGGCACGCCGAGGATGAGCTTGGAGGCCGGGACGCGGGCGCGGTACGCCTTGACCGTGTCGACGATGTCGTAGGCGGGCCCGCCGATCGGCGCGATCGAGCCGACCGGGCTGGAACCGGACGACCGGTAGTCGTAGCCCATGATGAAGATCGCGTCGGCCGCGCCTGCCGCGGTGGCCGCCTCGAGCGGGTAATTGCCGATGTACCCGGTCGTGTCGAACGTCAGCTGGTAGCCCTTGGCGACGGCATTGAGCTCGGTCCGGACGCGCCTCACGAGCGCGACGAACTCGTCGGCATAGCCTGCGGCGAGGGGCTCGAAGTCGAGGTTGACGCCGTCCGCGCCCCGGTCGCGCACCGCGGCGGCGATGTTGCGGGCGAGGGCCGCCCGGGCCGTGGCGCTGCCGAGCAGGGCCTTCTGCTTGGTGGAACCGCCGGCCGACCAGGCGAAGCTCTGGATGGTCAGCACGACGCGGGTCTGGTTCTGGTGGGCCTTGTTGATGATGGTCGTGAGGGCGGAGCTCGTCCAGCCGTTCCAGCCGGTCGTGGTCGAGCCGTCCTTGTTCTTCTTCTCGAGGCTGCCGTTCGCCGCGGCGCCCACGCCGAAGTAGGCGATTGTCGAGATCTTCGCGTAGTCGATCGTCGTCGAGCTGCTGCTGACCTCCCAGTACGGGAGGAAGCCGAAGACCTCTCGGCGCAAGCCGCTCGGCGAGACACGGGCGGCCGGCTCGAACGCGCCGGGGGTCGGGGCATCGCTCGTCCACGAGGCTCCGACTGCCGGGATGACGTCCTCGGGGTCGACGATCGGCTGGTCGACCGGCGTGTCGGTGGGCTCCGGGGTCGTCCTGGGCGTTGGTTCGGTTGCCGCGGGCTCGGTGGGGCCGGCGTCTGGGTCGGCGGATGGATCGGCGGGGCCGGGGTCAGGGTCGGCCTGGGGCGGGGCCGTCGGCTCGGCGGCGTCATCGGGCGCGACGGCCGGCTCGACGATGGGCTGCGGGTCCGCGGGCGGCTTGGCCGGGGTCGCGTCCGGGGTCGCCGGCCCATCGGCCGCGTCGCGCATCTGGCGTCCGGTCAGACGACCTGCGGGCAGGGCGCGGGGCGACGACGCCGCCGACGGTCCATCCGTCGCCGGCGCGGGGCCGGAACGGCACCGACACGCGCCCACCCGGGGCGAACTCGATCTTGTCGTTCGCGTGGGCCTGGACCTCTTCCCAGTGGATCCCGGGGCGGAGGCCAGTGGCGTCGGCGTCGGGGGCCGGCGGCGGGCCAGCGGGCTCGTGGCTCCGCGTGGCCGGGGCCGGGGCCGGATCCGGCTGCGGCGCCGTCGGCGCCGACCGGCGCCGCACTCGTGGCCGGGATCGCGGATGTCGCCAGCAGCAGCAGGGCCAGCAGCGTCGAGGCGGAGCGGCGACGGGCGAACGTCAAAATCGACCTCGGGGTGACGGGTCCGTAACGATAGGACTGCGGGCTGGTGCCGGGCAACCCGACGAAGGTCCCGGCGGCGACTGGTACGGGGTGGTGCGGAGCCCTCCGGTGGGGTCGTCGGGCCGGCTCCCGGCGACTCAGTCGGGCTTGAACGCCCGCAGGAGGAAGGCCGCCATCTGCTCTCGTGTCACGGGTGACGAGGGGCAGTAGCGGCGCTCGCCGCAACCGCTGGTCAGGCCGGCTTCGGCCATGGCGTTGATCGCTCCCTCGAGCGAGTTTCCGCTGTCGTCGCCGAAGTAGTCCTTCGTCGCGGACGGCAGGTCCAGGGCGCGGACGAGGAAGCCCGCCATCTGGGCTCGGCTCACGGAGTCGTCGCGGCAGTAGCGACCCGGTGCGCAGCCGTTGGTCAGGCCGGCCTCGGCGATCCGGTTGATGTCGCCTTCATGTGTCTTGCCGTTGTCGTCCCTGAAGTAGTCCTTCGTTGCGGCGGGGAGCTTCATGGTGCGCGCGATGAAGCTCGCCATCTGGCCGCGGGTGACCGGCGCGACCGGGCAGTATCGCGTGTCGCTGCAACCATTCGTGATGTTCTCGTCGTAGATCCACTGGATCGATGACACGAACTTCGAGGACCACAGGTCGTTGAAGACCTCCATCACCGGGTATGGCGCGGGCGGTGGCGGGCTCGCGGGCGAGCCACCGAGGACCTGGCTGGTCGTGACGTTCGGGTTGCCGACGAACGAGCGGTAGAAGCCCGACGTCGGGGTCTCGGGATCCATGAGGGCCGTCTTGCCGGGTGTCCGCGCCGACGCGAACGAGAACTCGTTGCCCTCGTAGTTCGGCTGATTGCGCCACAGGTCGGACAGCGTCTGGTCGGTCGTGAACAGCGACCGCAGGTAGTCGACCGGGCCGCGATGACCGTCGGCGATGACGGCGCTGACGCCGGCCTTCAGGAAGCCCGCCCCGTAGTTGTCGACGCGTTGCTTGGCGACCGTCTTCGTGGGTGCCGGGTTGCCGGGCTCCGAGTTGCCGGCCGCGTAGCACAGGTGGTGGAGCAGGACGATCGCGTTCGGTGCGAGGTCGAGGCTGGCGACGTACGGCTCGCCGTAATACTTGTTGTTGTTGTCGCCGTTGCCGGCGGTCGCGTTCAGGCCGAAGCCGTCCTTGGTCGTGAACTTGGGGTCGTAGGTGTACGGGCTAGGCCAACCGTTGCCGTGGCCGAAGTAGATGACCACCGATGCGCCGACGGTCGCGCTCTTGACCCTGGACCAGGTCGCGTTCGGGCTGTAGACCTTCACGACGTTGGGCGTGTGCTTGATCGCCTCGGCGTAGGCCTGATCCGCGTAGCCGCGGTACTTGGTCGTCGCGCTATGGGTCGCCCCGACGATGATCACGACCTTGGCGTCGGACGTCTGGGCGGCCCGCACGGGCGCGGGTGCGGCGAAGACCCCGACGGCGGCCGTCAGGACGAGACAGAGGGCAACGAAGGACTTGCGCAAGGAGACTCCCGGGGGCGGCGGCAGGGATCGGTCACAGGGATCGGTCGTCCCAGCCTCGTCGACGGAGTCCGTCGCGCCAATCGCGCCATGGTCCCGCGCGGTCTAGCCCCTTCGGGTCGCGAGGTGTCGAGGCGGGGTCGGGCAGGGTGTGGTGCGGGCCGGTCAGGCCCGGTCCGCAGGCGTTGTCAGCCGTTGGTGCGCAGACGCCCCACGAGCTCCGACGAGCGAGGGATTGGAGCGATCCCGCTCGGAGAGGATCGGGCGGGCGTCGGGCGTCGCGGGCACTGCTGGCCACGGCACGGCCGCGAGGGGATCGTCCCAGGCGAAGCCGAGCTCGTCGCTGCCGTCGTACTCGTTCGTGACGAGATAGACGAGCTGCAGTGGCTCGAGGGCGAGGAATCCGTGGGCGACGCCGATGGGGATGTCGACCCAGTCGTCCGCCGTGAGTTCCCGGGTCTCGATCTCGGGACGATCGCCCCCGCGCAGCATTGGGCGGACGTCGACGAGGGCCACGAACGCCCGGCCGGCGGTCACGACCCAGTGGTCGAGCTGGCGCTGGTGGAGGTGCAGGCCGCGCAGGACACCGGTGGCCGAGGTCGACAGGTTTGCCTGGACGAACCGAGCTTGCGCGCCGGCTGAGGCCCCGGCCAGCGCCGGGTCGATCAGGCCGAAGGTGTCCTCCCGCCACAGCTCGCGGAACGAGCCGCGCGGGTCCTCGAACCGGGCGATCGCTCCGTACCGGACGCCCGGGAGGGCTGACGGCGGTCGTTCCAGGCCGGTCACCGGGCGGCCGCCGCGGCTCGTTGCCGGGCGAGGATCGGGGCGTAGTCCGCCATCGCGGCTTGCCAGCTCCGGATGGGCTCCCCGCCCGGAAGCGGCGTCGCGGCCAGCACGCCCCAGCGAGGCGGATCAGAAGCGCGCGTCCAGGTCGTCCCGGGGACGGCTTCCACCGGTGCCTCAACCCCGAGGCGGGCAAGGATGTCCTCCGCCCATGTGGCGCGGGTGGCGATCCCGGCACTGACGAGGTGATGGATGCCGGGGAGCGCATCGGCAGCCAGCAGCTCCACGATCGCATCGGCCACGTCGGCCGCATACGTCGGCGTGCCCCATTCGTCGCCGACGACCCGCAGCGGCCCGCCCTCGGCTGCGGCACGCGCGGCGGCATCGAGGATCTTCTGCGGGAAGTCGCGACCCGGCGGGCCGAACAACCAGGCGGTCCTGGCGATCCCCAACGAAGCGCGCCCGCCGGCATGGTCGAAGGCGTGCGTCGCCGCCCGCTCGCCGGCCAGCTTGGAGCGACCGTAGGCGTTCGGGGGCGCGGTGGGGTCGGACGGCGCATAGCCCACACGGTCGTCGCGGTCGCCCGCGAACACCTCGTTCGTGGACACGATCAGGAGGTCGATCTCCCGGTCGGCGCAGGCCGCGGCGAGGATGCCGGTCGCGTCGCCATTGCGGCGCTGCGCGAGGTCGGGTTCCCGGGCGCAGCCGTCGACATCGGTCCAGGCGGCGGTGTGCACGACCACCTCCGGCCGGTCGCGGTCGAGCGCCAGGGTTACGCCGTCCGGCGCATCGAGGTCGAGGTCAGCGACGCCCCCACGCCACGGGTCCGCGCGGGCCGGTGAAGGGCGCGTCGCCCAGGGCGCTGACCAGCGCCGATCCGAGCCGGCCGGTCGAGCCCGTGACGGCGACGCGCATCAGTCGGTCGATCGCTCGGTCTGGGCCGTTGCCAGGCCGTGCGCCAACCGCTGGCCGTACTGCCGTTCGTAGTAGGCGTCCCAGTCGCCGGATCGCGCCGCGCGCCACCACGGTTCGTTTGCGACGAACCAGTCGATCGTGCGCGCCAGGCCGTCCTCGAAGGTGGTCTCCGCACGCCAGCCGAGCCCCGCCAGCTTGGAACCGTCCATCGCGTATCGCCGGTCGTGCCCCGGCCGATCCTCGACTTGGCGGACGAGCGACCACGGCTTGCCGAGGTGCTGCAGCAGCAGGGCCACCGTGTCGCGATTGGCCATCTCGACGCCGCCGGCCACGTTGTACGTCTCGCCGGACGCGCCATGTCGAAGCACGTGGTCGATCCCTGCGGCGTGGTCCGATACGTACAGCCAGTCCCGCCGCTGGAGGCCATCGCCGTAGAGCGGCAAGGGCTTGTCGTCGATCGCATTCGTGACGAACAGCGGGATGAGCTTCTCGGGATGGTGGTAGGGCCCGTACGTGTTGGAGCCGCGGGTGACGACCGCGTCGACGCCGTGGGTCACGACGTAGCTCCTGACGAGGAGCTCGCCGCTGGCCTTGGCCGCGGCGTACGGAGACCGAGGCGCGAGCACGTCGCCCTCGCGGGAGTGGCCCTCGGGGACCGAGCCGTAGACCTCGTCGGTCGACACCTGGAGGTAGCGTGGTCGGTGGGCGGCGGTCCGGCAGGCCTCGAGGAGGACGTGGACACCGATGACCCCGGTCATGAGGAACGCCTCAGGATCCAGGATCGAGCGGTCGACGTGCGACTCGGCGGCGAAGTTGAGGACCGCATCGGCGTCGCGGACGAGATCCGTGACGACATCCCGATCCGCGATGTCGCCCTTGACGAACCGCAGCCTGGCGGCCTGTTCGGGGTCCGCCCGGACGGGCGCGAGGTTGGCCTCGTTCCCGGCATAGGTGAGCTTGTCGAGGACGGTGATCTCGGTGCCGTCGCGCCGGCCGAGGACGTCACGGACATAACACGACCCGATGAACCCGGCACCGCCGGTCACGAGCAGCCGGCGATATGGGCCGGGGCGCTCGGTGAGCGGTCGGGTCGTGTCGTCCGCGGCGTCGCCTGTCGGGCTGCTCGTCATCCCACTGGGCGCTCGGACGGCGGCGACAGTCGGCCGACCGCGTCATCGTCCCGCGCCAGCTCCGAGGCGCGCAGGAGCGAGGACACGGTGCCCGCATCGGTCCAGTGGCCCTCGTACACCCGGGTGAACAAGCGGCCGTCGGGGATGTAGTGGTTGAGGACGTCGGTGATCTCGAACTCTCCGCGTTTCGAGGGCGCGAGGTGGCCGATCACGTCGAACGCGTCCGGGCGCAGGAAGTAGACGCCGATCGGGATGAGGTCGCTCTTGGGTTCCGTCGGCTTCTCCTCGAACCCGACGACATTGCCATCCGCGTCCATCTCGGCGACACCGAACCGCTCGGGATCCGGTACGCGATACAGGAGGGTGCCGGCACCGTCGCTGGATTCCTCGAACTCGCGGGCGACATCCGCCAGCGCCGGCCCGCGCAGGATGTTGTCGCCGAGGACGCAGCAAAACGCGTCGTCACCCACGAACTGGCGGGTAAGGCCGATGGCCTGGGCGATGCCCTGGGCGCCCGCCTGGTAGCGGTAGGTCAGGTCCAGGCCGAAGTGGGACCCGTCGCCCAGCAGCTCCACGACATCGCCGACGCTCTTGCCGCCGACGACGACCATGACCTCGCGGATGCCCATCGAGGCGAGCGTCTCGATCGGGTAGTAGATCATCGGCCGGTCGTAGATCGGCAACAGGTGCTTGTTCGTGACGATCGTCAGCGGAAAGAGGCGCGTGGCGGTGCCGCCAGCGAGCACGATGCCCTTCATCGCCGGGAAGGGTAGCAGGGCGCGTGGCCGATGCCGGCCGTCGCGCGCTCGAGGGTAGCCCTTCGCGTCAGGGCGTCCGGGCCGGGGTGGCCGTCGGGCGCGGCGTCGGATCGAGGCACGGCTGCTCCCCTTCTGGCAGCGTCCCCTCGCCGCCCTCGTCGCCGCAGTCGATCGGCTGTTCCTCGAGTGGCGGCAGGCCGCCCTCGAAGTCGGTGATGACCAGCACGAATTCGAGCTTGTCGAGGTTCGCGGCCGGCTGCAGATAGGCCGTCTGGACCACGGCGTTCGCGTCCCGACGGACGTCGACGACCTGGCCGATGAGCAAGCCTTTGGGATACGGCGACCGCACTCCCCCAGCGAGCTCGATGCCGGCCGTAACGACCTCGTCGCCCGGCGTGATGACCTCGCCCGAGTCGATCTGCTCCATGACGAGCACGCCACCCAGCTGCCCGACCACCTGCCCCGTGCCGGCGGTCGACACGAGCTGTCCGATGACGGTCGACGTGCCGTCGGTGAGGAGGACGACGGTGGCGCTGTCCGGCCCCACGGCAGTCACGCGGCCCGCGAGCGCCCCGCCCCCGACGATCACGACATCGCCCTCGGAGATGCCGACGTCCGCGCCTTTGTCGAGCCCGATCACACGCCTGAACTCGGACGACTCGCGGGAGATGACCGCGGCGGCGACGGTCTGGTGTTCGAACCCGGCCTGGAGCTGGAGCATCCCGGTCAGGACCTCGTTCTCACGGCGGACCTCGTCGGACAGCGCCTGCTCTGCGGCCAGCCGATCGTTCTCCGCACGCAGGGCCGCGTTGTCGACGCGCAGCCGGTCCATCTCGGCGATGGCCGTCGCGATCGAGGCCACGCCGCCGGCGACCTCGTCGAGCGCACCCTGGATCGGGCGGAACGCGAACCCGACGCCGCTCTGGAACTCGCGGACACCGGGGTTGGACGAGAACGCCATCAGCACGAAGCAGACGGCCACGAGCACGGTGAAGGCGATGCTTCGCTTGCGGGCAGTGCGGGTGGCGAGAAGGGAGCTCATCGGTCGGTCATGGTCGGTGCATCTCGGCGGTAACGACGCCGTGCGGCGTCAGCGCGGCGGGCGCGCGTACGTCTCCGAGACGAGGACGCGGTCCATCGCGTCGAGCTCCTGGAGGACCAGCCCCGTGCCGCGCACGACACAGGTCAAGGGATCGTCCGCGACGTGGACCGGCATCTGGGTCGCCTCGGCGATCCGCCGGTCGAGACCGGCCAGCAGCGCGCCGCCGCCGGCAAGGACGATGCCCTGGTCCATGATGTCGGCCACGAGCTCCGGCGGCGTTTCCTCGATCGTGTCCTTGACGGTGTCGACGATCTGGACGACGGATGGCTCGATCGCCTCGCGGATCTGGTCGGCGCCGACCTCGACGCTGCGCGGCAGGCCGGTCAGGAGGTCGCGGCCGCGGAGGGTGACGCGCTGGGCGTCCCACTCCCCGGGGTAGGCGGACCCGATCGCGATCTTGATGTCCTCGGCGGTCCGTTCGCCGAGGAACAGGTTGTACTCGCGTCGGGCGAACGTGACGATGTCGGCGTCCATCTCGTCGCCTCCGATACGGATCGAGCGCGAGACCACGATACCCCCGAGCGAGATGACCGCGACTTCCGTGGTCCCGCCACCGATGTCGACGATGAGGCTGCCGGACGGCTCCGAGACCGGGAGCCCGGCCCCGATGGCCGCCGCCATCGGCTCCTCGATCAGGCGCGCCCATCGGGCGCCGGCATTGAGGGCCGCGTCGCGAACGGCACGCTTCTCGACCTCCGTGACGCCGGACGGGATCCCGAGCAGCATGCGCGGACGCGGGATGAGCCCGATCCGGTCGTGGACCCGGTTCACGAAGTACTTGATCATCTGCTCGGTGACGTCGAAGTCGCTGATGACGCCGTCACGGAGGGGTCGGACCGCGATGATGTTCGCCGGGGTCCGGCCGACCATCCGCTTGGCCTCCGCGCCGATGGCCAGGACGCGCTTGGTCTTGGCGTCGATCGCGACGACCGACGGCTCGCTCATCACGATCCCCCGGTCGCGGACGTGGACCAGGGTGTTGGCGGTCCCGAGGTCGATGCCGATGTCGCGGGAGAAGAGGCCGAGCAGGCGGTCGAGCATGGTGGGGAGAGGATCCTCGTCGGTGTGCGTCGTCGCGGGCGGACCGCCGGGCCGGGATGGGGCCGGGGTCGCGCGGGTCACGGGGGCCGGGCAGCCCGCGCAGTCTACCAGAGGCCCCGGACCTGACCGACCGGAGCGATGGCGAACTTCCCAACAGGCCTACACTATGGGGGTCCCCGACGCTGGCGACCGCCGTGGTTCCCCCCACCGCTGGCAATTGAACCGGTCGGGGACATGACCCTCGCGGCGCACGTCGTCAGTCCGGCCCGCGAGCGGTGCCGCCGGTCGTGGGGCGGTCGAACGCCACTCCCCGGTCGCGCAGCGAGACGTACGCGTCGTGCCCGATCACGAGATGGTCGAGCAGGCCGATATCGAGCAGCCGCCCGGCCGCCAGCGCTTCGGCGGTCAGGTGCAGGTCGTCCGGAGACGGTGTCGGGTCCCCGCTCGGGTGGTTGTGGACGAGGATGATGCCCGCGGCATTGAGCCGGACGGCGTCCCGGTACAGCTCCCCGACACGCACCAGGGATGAACTGACGTTGCCCTGGTACACGGTCGCGACGCGCAGGACGTGGTTCTTCGTGTCCAGGATCACCACCCGCAACTCTTCGCGCTCCAGGCGGCCCATCTGGAGGATCAGCCGGTCGGCGATGTCGTGGGGACCGCGGATCGACCATCGACCGGCCGGCCAGTCGGCCATGAGGCGCCGACCGAGCTCGAATGCGGCCAGGAGCTGGGCGGCCTTGACCTCGCCGATCCCGGGGATGGCAGCTAGCTCGAGGTCATTGGCGCGGGCCAGCCCGGCCAACCCGTCGTGACCGGTCAGCGCGTCCGTCGCGAGATCGACCGCCGAGCGACCGCGGACGCCGCTACCCCACAGCAGCGCGATGAGCTCCGCGGTCGTCAGGCCGCCGGGCCCGCGCTGGGCGAGCCGTTCCCGCGGGCGCTCGGCAGCGGGCAGCTCGCGGATGGTGTGGCCGGGGACAGCCGCCTGGCGGCGACCGAACGCATCGACCACATCGAACCTCCCGGGTGGGCGCGGCGGATCGGGTGTCCCCGAGGGCCCGGACGACGAGAGCCCGCCGATTCCCCCCGCCATCCGGACCTCGAGGACGACGCGGAGCCTAGTCGGTGGGCCTCACCGAGGGCTCACCGTCGACTTCCCGGCGGCTCACCGTCGCTCACGGCTCGCGGGGCGAGCGTGCGCCGGCGCTCGCGGCTCGCGGACACGGCCTTCAGCCAGGCGCGATCCCGCTTCGCGCCGCCACCTCTCCGAGCGTCAGCAGGACCGCATTGAACGTCGCGTGCAGGCCGATCGGGGCCCAGATGCTGCGCCGCTTCACGAACAGCCAGCCGAGGACGAACGCGACCGGCACGCGCGACGCGAAACCGACGATCGCCAGTCCGATGGCCTGTTCCGCGTTCGAGCCGGTGATCGTCAGGACGTGGGCGACGGCGAAGAACAACGCGGCGCGGACGAGCGTCCGTCGCTCGCCGATGTCGCGCAACCAGGCGGACATGGCAAATGCCCGGAAGAACAGCTCCTCGCCGATCGGCGCGATGATCGCGCCCGCGATCAGGTTGAGGAGGAAGCCCGTGGCGGTCCCGGTCGGAGGCAGCGGACTCACGGGGTCCACCGGGATGAGCTGGGTGATCACCGCCGCGAGCACCGCTGTCGCGAGGATGACCGGCCCGGCCCAGACCGCGCCGCCGGCCAGCTCGCGGAGCGCCTGCCCGTCGAATCGGCGTAGCCCCATCTCCGACCACCTGAGTGCCCCCGTATCGACGACCAGCAGGCGGATCAGACCGACGTAGATCAGGGCCTGGACCGAGATCGCGGCGACCGCGGCCACCGGCGACGACACGTCGATCCCGATCGCCGACAGCGCCAGTCCCACCGCGGCGGCACCAAGGATGGTCAAGGGGATGGATGCCGTGAAGACGAGGAGCGGTGACGCGCCCGCGTACGAATTGGTCCCGCGGGCGCGACGCTCGATGGCCTGGCTGCCGGCCCCCGCGATGAGCCCGACCGACAGCAGCACGAGCCCGAGGATCAGGATGACCGGGCGGGCGACCGTCTCCCCAGCGAGCAGCGCGACGAAGATCGCCACGAAGCCCACGAGCGTCGCGAGCCAGCCGACGAGGAACAGGCCCGGCGCCGAACGGCCTTCGATCGTGAAGGTCCGTGCACCGGGTCGCGCGGCCGCGGGCGGTTCGGGCGGTTCCGGCGGTTCCGGGGGTTCGGGCGGTTCGGTCGGTTCGGTCGGTTCGGTCGGACCCGACGAACCCGGATCGGATGGGATCAACGCTCCGGCAGCGGATCCCCGGTGGCGGCGGAGCGGCCCTGGCCGCGCGTTCCGCCGCGCGACCGGACGGTCGTCTGGATCGACGCCGGGATGGCCGGGGTCGAGGCGCCGGTCGGTGCGGCGATGCGGCCGGTGGCCTCCAGGCCCGAGGGCAGGGGCTCGATGGTCGCGGCGGCCGCGATCTCACGACGCTCGAAGTCCTTGCCGCACCAGGCGCACAACGACCAGTCCATGCCGACCAGGCGCGAGCAATTGGGGCAGACCCGGTTCAGGCGCGTCCGGCAGGACGGACAGATGATCCATTCCTCGTCGACCCGTCGCTCACAGGTCGGACAGTGACGGATCGCCTCGACCTCGGCGAGGAGCGCCTCCTCCGCGAGGTTGCGCTCCCAGACCTCGCCGATCTTCTCGTGCGGTCGGACGATCTTGTAGACCCAGACCGCGAAGATGAAGAGGAACGGGGTGAACAGGATGATGCCGGCCGCGACCAGGTAGGGCAGGATCGCGTTGTCGGAGCGCTGCTGCATGTCGCGGAACGCCCAGTACGCCGTCGCGATCCAGAGGATGGCGATGTAGATGAACAGCAGCCGCGACCCGACCTGGACGACGGGGCTGTCGATGATGTCGCCGATCGTATCGCCGATACCGGCGAGGATCTGATCCATGCCCTGGTGGGGCCTCCGTGTCGTGGGATGTCCGCCGGCCGCGCTCGAATGCGCCCGGTCGATATTGCGCGGCAGTGTAGCAGGGGACCCCGGCGATCCTCGCCGTGATGCGTACCCGCCACCGGGCTCAGACGGGTCGATCCTCGACTGCGTGACGGTCGGTCGCGAGGGCGACCAGCCCGGCCACGAGCAGGGCCACGGCACCGATGGCGACGACCAGGGCGCCAGGACCGGTGCCGGTCAGTCCGGCGAGGTACGGCCAGATCAGGCCGATGAGCAGCGCGCCCAGACCCAGACCGGGCAGGCCGACCCGGACCCACAGCGGGATCGGGTTGCGGACGAGGGAAAGGGCCAGCAATCCGAGAAGGGTCGCGAAGACGACCGGATGGTACGGGCCGGCGAGGCCCCAGCGGTCGAAGTACCCCACACCTCGCGCACCGATCACGCTGATCCCCCAGGGGAGCACGAACCCGACAGCACCCAGCGCCGCACCCGCGACTGCAAGCCACCCGATGAATTCGGGCAGGCGGGCGGCGTCGAGCAGCTCGGCCGCACTGGTCCGCGGCTCCCCGCTCTCCGCTCCGGCCGGATCGGCGGTCGCCTGGCCGGCCCAGGCTCGGGCCGGCGCCGGTGGGCCGGCGGGGATGGCGGGCACCGGTGGGACGTAGGCGCCGGGGGCCGTCATGCCGACGGCCTCCGACGCTCCAGCAGCCCACGACGGACCGGAGGCCCAGGGCGTGGCCGGCGACGCGGACGGCGACGCGGACGGTCCGGCCGATGGCGACGGCTCGGCCGCATGGGGTGCACCGTTGGTCGCTGGAGCAGCGCGCCGGCGCGGGTTCGGAACGGAACCCGGCACGGGCCACTCGAGGAGGTCGCGATCGGTCGTGTTCGCAACGCCTGTCGCGTCCCACGCGGGCGGATCCCAGTCGAGCTCCTCGCTCGGGACCGGTTCGGGGGTCGCGACGGCCACGCTCGGCGGGGGCACATCCATCAGCACGGGCGGCGCCGCGGCCGTCGTTGCTCGCTTCGTCGCACGCTTCGTCGTCCCGCGAGCGGCCGCGGGGCGCGCGGCGCCGGCCACCGATGCCAGGAGTTCCCCGCACGCTGGGCACGAGAGGCGCCCGTACGGGACGGGCGCGTCGCAGGCTGCGCAGACGATCGACTGCGAGGACATGATCACCTCGGGTCCGGATCGACCCCTCGGGGCCGAAGGTCACTCAGCGTGGCAGAACCGGTGACTCCGTTCCACGGTCCCTCTGGGTCATGCCCGGCTACCCCGAACGTCCCGGCCACATCGACCGTCCACACGGCGGCACGCCATGCGGACGCTGTGCCGATCAACAGCAGCCCACCCACGAACAGCCCGACGAGCACGAGCAGCAGCGCCACCGAGAGGACCGCTGAGCCCCCGAACGAAAGTCCTGCTCGCAGTGCGTCCCAGGTGGCGGAGGTTGCGAATCCGACGAGGGATACCGACAGCGCCATCGGCACCAGCGGAAGGACCGCAAGGGCGAGGCAGCGCACCGGACGACGCAGCACTCGCCCGGCGCCCCGAACGAGCGCGGTCGGGACCGGCTCACCGAGCAGGATCACCCGGCGTGCCGCGATCGCGCCGACCACCTCCCCGATGAGCCACGTCACGACCACGACGGCGACGGCATCCGGGGCACCGCTCACGACCCGGATGACGAGCGCGACCGTCACGTCGGTTGGGACCGTCAGCTCGCGATAGGCGACCGTGACGATCCGGATCGCTCCCCACGACAACCCCAGGAAGAGGGGTAGCTGGGCGAGAAGGCGCACGGTCAGCACCCGCCACACAGGGGTCGCGATGGGGGGCGCTCCCACGGATCGGGCGCGCGGCGCCGGGGCGGTCGACCAGGCGTCGTCATCCGCGGCCACCCGCCGCACGAGCTCCGTCTCGATGGCCGCTGCCAGGAGCCCGCCGCTGACCAACCAGACGAGCGCCACGACCGCGAGCCCGATCACCGGGGCGGCGACCGCCCCGAAACCGCGAAACACGAACGTGGACACGAGCGGGGTCAGGAGGTTCCCGAGCGCCACCGCGCTCGGTAGCACGATGATCGGCGCCAGCACCAGCACGAAGCCACCGCGCAGCAGGAACGTGGCGAGCGCAAGAGGCCAGGTGGCCGGCCGGGCAAGGCTGACCAGGAGCGAGGCGACCAGGGTCGCCCCCACGGTCACGGCGCGGGGCTCACCGACGGCGCGGGCGACCCGAGCCCGAGTTCCGGTGCGAGCTCACCGAGCCGCTGGAGCGCGGCCTCCACCTTGGCGATCTCCTCGCCATAGCGTGCGAAGTCGCCGTCGCGCAGCGCCGCTTGCGCGAGCTCGAAGTGGCGGTTGGCGTAATCGATGAGGCCCGGGACGTCAGACGGCAGCGGATCGCTCGGATCGCCCGATGGGGTCGGGCCCGGGCTCGGGCTGGTCCCTGGCGACGGCGTCGGCGTCGGGGCGGGCGGGGTCGATGGTCCCGGGGCTTCGCCCTCCGCCTGCAGCAGGAGATCGAGCGCCTCCGCCAGGGTCTCCGCCCAGACCACCTCGCGAGGTGAGGCCACGATGATCCGCTGGAACTCCGGGAAGGCCGATTGCTGCGACTGAAGGTAGACCGGCTGCAGATAGATGAGGGAGTCGTCCACGGGCACGACGATCAGGTTCCCCTGGATGACCGTGCTCCCGCCCTGGCTCCAGAGCGTGAACTGCTGGCTGATCTGCGGGTCCTGGACGATCCGCGCCTCGATCTGGGCCGGGCCGAAGATCGTCGTGTCGGCGGGAAACCGGTACACCCGGGTCGCGCCGTAGTTGGGTTCGTCCTGGCGCGCCGCCACCCAGGCGATCATGTTCGGCCGGTTGAGGGGCACCATCGGCTGGAGGAGGAGGAATTCGGCCTCTTCCTCGCCCGGCATCCGCATGATCACGTAGTACGCCTCGTTCGGCAGCGACTGCGTGCTGCCCTGGGCCTGCGGGACGGTCCACAGGTCGTCGCTCTGGAAGAAGCGCAGCGGGTCGCGGACGTGGTAGCGACCGAAGATCCGCGTCTGGACGTTGAACAGCTCCTCGGGGACGCGGAGGTGCGGGCGCAGCTCCTCTGGCAGGGCGCTCAGCGGCTTGAACATCGATGGGAACACGCCGCTGTATGCCCGGATGAGCGGGTCCTGGTCGTCGGCGACGAAGAATTCCATCGTCCCGTCGTAGGCGTCCATCGTGATCTTCACGCTGTTGCGGATGTAGTTGAACGGGGCGCCGAGGCGTGTCCCTTCGAGCTCGGCGCCCGGCGCGAAGCCCTGGGCGTGCGGGAAGCGGTCGGAAACGGTGTAGGCGTCCTGCACGTAACTCAAACCGCCGTCCCCGCGGATCACCAGGTACGGGTCCTTGTCGTAGCGCAGGAACGGGGCGATGTGCTCCAGCCGGTCCGACAGGGAGCGATGGAAGAGCAGCTGGCTCTGGTTGGTGATCTGGTCGCTGATGAGCAGGTCCAGGTCGCGGAAACGCAGCGCGAACAACAGGCGGGGCAGCGTCGTGTCGAGGCGGATGCCTGTCGTGCCACGCCAGCTCGTGATGGTGCCGGGGTCCGCGCCACCCTCGCCCTCACCGGTCGGGTAGTCGAACTCCGCCTGGCGGGCACCGGTGATGACGTACTCGCTGGGCTTCTCCCCGAAGTAGATGCGCGGCTCGGTGATCTCGGGGGCGCCGTCGGTCGAGATGGGCGGCAGGTTCCTGATGTAGAGCCGCGGCTGGCCCTCGTTGGTGACCTCGTTGACCGGCACCATCGCTGCGCCGATTCCGTGGGTGTACACGATCCGCTGGTTGACGAACCCTGCCGCCGCCGGGTTCTGGGTCAGGTCGAGCTCCCGCGCGGACAGCATGACCTGGCGCTGGACGTCGTCGATCAGGTAGCGGTCGGTGTCCACATCGTGGAAGTCGTAGTAGCGGCGAATGCGCTGGAGCTGGTCAAGGGTGTCGCCGAGCGGGCGGTAATCCCACAGCCGCGCGTTGCGGAAGGTCGCCTCCTCTGCCTCGATGGCCGCCCGGTCGAGCACGTTCTCCCCTCGGAACGGCCGGTCCTCCCAGTCGGTCAACCCGTACGCGAGGCGGGTCATGGCGATGTTGTTGGCGATGTACTGCTGTTCCTGCGCGAACTGGTTGGGTTGGACCGTGAACCGCTGGATAGCCTCCGGGTACAGGCGCCCGATGATCAGCGACGCCAGCAGCCACACCCCGATCGTCAGCCCGAGCGGCCACAACATCCGCGTGAACGCCCCGCCGACCAGCAGTGCCCCTGCCAGACCGGACAGCACGGTCAGCACGTCGTAGGCGAGGAACTGTGCGTTCTGATCCGTGTAGCTCACGCCGGTCGCGATGCCGCGCGTGCTGTACACGAGCTCGTACTTGTCGAGCTGGTAGCCGAACGCCACCGACAGGAGGAACAGCCCACCCAGCACGGCCAGGTGGACCCGGACGGGCGTGGTGAAGACCAGGCTGCCACGCGACGCTCCGACGAGATAGCGGGCGAGGACGAGGACCAGCGACGCGAGCACGATGCCGTTGAACAGGGCCTGGACGAGACGCAAGAACGGCAGCTCGAACAGGAAATATCCGATATCGCGGCCGAACACCGGGTCCGTCACGGCACCGGCGGCGTCCGGTGAGAACGGCACCCGGTTCGCCCACAGCAACACCGTCTCCCAGACGCTGGCGAGCGAACCCCCGATCGTGAGCGCGATCAGACCGGCGACGACGACGAGCGCCACCCCGGCGATCGGCGTGAAATCCGGGATGTCGCCCGCGTCGAATGCGACCGAGCGCGGACCCTGGGCATCCCAACGGGACCCGGGGCGACGTTCCGGATCGGCGGCCTGGGCGGCCTCGTTGAGGCGGTCCATCAGCGAACGGAACGACCCACCACGCCGGCTCCCATCCGGTGGCGGCATCAACCGCCCGGCGAGGTAGATGTTCAGCAGCAAGATGACGAGCGTCCCGATCGTCGCCGCGACGAACAGCCCGAGCTGAGCGCCCAGACGGGTCCAGAACACGGCATCGAATCCGACGCTCCGGTACCACAGGGCGTCGGTCCAGAGATCGAGACCGAAGCTGAACAGGATGAACAGGAACAGCACGACGAGGCCGCCGACCCACCAGCTGATCCGGCGCCGACGGCCACCGCGGCCGCGTTCGTCACGGATCGCGCGCGGCCGACGCGGCGGGGCTTCCTCGCGCGGCGGGCGGCCGCGCTCGCTCCGGCCGGGCCCACGGGGGCGATCCGAATCCTCGTGGCCACCGTCGGGGCTGTCTCCGTCGGGGCCGTCGCCGGCGGGGCCGTCACCGGGGTCGCGCTCTCCGTCACCGGTGGGTCGTCGACGCCGCGGTGCGCCCACATCGGGGTCCTCGCCGCGGGCAATGGCCTCACGCCGGCGAAGGTCCTCGAGAAAATCGTCGAACAGGTCACGCATCGGTCCGATGAGTCTAGCCGCTCGCCCCGCAGACCACGGTTCGGCCCCGATCAGGGCCGGGCGAGGCCCTCCACGGCGCGCCGGAACGCGGCAAGGACCGTCTCCGCGAGCTGGTTCGCTCCCATCGCGGCCGCGCGCGCCGGCTCGAACCGGAACGCGGCACGGATCGCGAGGGGCGCGCGCCAGGGGCGGGCCTCCTCGTCCGGTGGCACGAGTCCGGCGACGCGCAGTTGGAGCCGACCGGCGTCCTCCAGGATCAGCCCCGACAGGGCTCCCGCTAGCGCCGGCCCGAGACGGGCAAGCGGGGGATCCGGCGGTGGACCGCCACTCGGGGCCAGATCCCGAAAACTGACGACGCCATCGTCGTCGGCGACCCACATCAGCGCGAGCCACCACCCGTCGGCGGCGTCGGACGGTCGGCTCATGCCCGCGCGGTACGTGCGCGCCCCGACACGGACCTCATGCTCGCGAAGGAACGAGGGGCCCGGCGGGGGGAGTCGGTCTGGCACGGCCGCAAGGATACGCGGCCGGTTCGGTCAGGCTGGGGGAGCGGCCTCGTCGCCGGCGCGCGCGGCGTCCGGGTCCAGTTTCGTCACGGCCTCGGTCGGAACAGCCGGCGGTCCGGCGGCCTCGGCCTCGGTCTCGCCGAGCTCCTCGTCCACCGCGTCGAGTTCGGCCGACACGGACTCGATCTCATGCACGATCGCGTCCGCAGCCGCGGCGTCCTCCGGCGACACGCCCGGAGCGCTGCCTTCGACGGTCGCCTCGGCCAGGAGGGCATCGGCCTCGGCCTGGAGGTTGGCGACCTCGGCCTCGAGCTCGAGCCGCAGGATCTCGCGACGGACGGCCAGATCCGGCGGCGCCAGGGCGCCCGCGTCGGCCGGGACCCCGGCCTCGTCGGGATACTCGCCGCTGATCCAGGACAGGATGCGGTTTCGGGGGCGAGCGGTCGGCGTCTTGGCGCGCACGATGGCAGCCGTGTCGATGGCGGTCAGACCCGGAAGCGAGGGGTCGGTCGCAGGGTCGGCCGACAGCGCGGCCCCGCACGAGGGGCACGTCTCGCGTTCACCCGTGTATGTCGCTGAGCACCAGGGGCAGATGGAGGCGTCGGCCTCGGACACGGTTTCCTCGGTCATGCCGTGCATGCTACCCCGCCGACCGGTGCCCGGAATACCCCATCAGTCAGGGTCGCATGGGACCCGTTGGGTGCGGATCACTCCCATTCGATCGTGGCGGGCGGCTTCGAACTGATGTCGTACACGACGCGGTTGACGCCCGGGACCTCGTTGACGATCCGGCTGCTGATCTTGCCGAGGACGTCGTACGGGAGCTTCGCCCAGTCGGCCGTCATGCCGTCCTCCGACGTCACGGCGCGGATGGCCACCACGTTCGCATAGGTCCGTCCGTCGCCCATCACGCCGACCGAGCGGACCGGCGTGAGGATCGCGAAGCTCTGCCACAACGAGCGGTAGAGATTGGCCGCCTTGATCTCGTCGATGACGATCCAGTCGGCCTCGCGCAGCGTGTCCAGCCGCTCGCGGGTCACCTCCCCGATGATGCGGATCGCCAGGCCCGGCCCGGGGAACGGCTGGCGCAGGACCATGGCGTCCGGGAGGCCGAGCTCCAGGCCGACCTTGCGCACCTCGTCCTTGAACAGGTAGCGCAGCGGTTCGATCAGCTGGAAGCGCAGGTCGGCCGGCAGGCCCCCGACGTTGTGGTGGGTCTTGATCTTCTGGGCCGCCTTCGTCTCGGAGGTGGCGCTCTCGATGACGTCCGGGTAGAGCGTGCCCTGGGTCAGGAAATCGATCGTGCCGATCCTGGCCGCCTCTTCCTCGAACACCCGGATGAACTCGTCGCCGATGATCTTGCGCTTCTGCTCCGGATCCTCGACGCCGGCGAGTCGGGCCAGGAAGCGCTCGCGCGCGTCGACCATGACGAGGTTCATCCCGAGGTCGCGCTCGAAGGTGACACGCAGGAGCTCCGATTCCTTCTTGCGCATCAGGCCGTGGTCGACATAGATGCACGTCAACCGATCGCCCACCGCTCGGTGGACGAGCGCCGCGGCAACTGCACTGTCGACACCACCCGAGAGCGCGCAGATCACCTGGCCGTCCGACCCCGTCTCCGCCGCGTGCGTGGCGACGCGCTCGCGGATGCCGGCGACGGTGGTGTCGATGAAGTTGGCCGCCGTCCACGACGGTTCGACGCCGGCGATCCCGACGACGAAGTTGCGCAACACGTCCTTGCCGCGGGGGGTATGCACGACCTCGGGGTGGAACTGGATCCCGTACAGGTTCCGTTCGGGGGCCTGCAGCCCCGCGAACGGCGTGGAGTCCGTCTGTGCGGTCGACGCGAACCCGTCCGGAAGGCGCGTGATCGAGTCGCCGTGGCTCATCCAGACCGGCTGGTTCGGCTCGATGCCGTCGAACAGGCCGTCGCCCGTCGTGATCGTGACGTTCGCCGGTCCGTACTCACGCTTGCCGGCCGGAAGCACGTCCCCGCCGAGCTCGCGCGCCATCAGCTGAGCCCCGTAGCAGATGCCGAGTACCGGGATGCGCCCGCTCCAGATCGCGGGATCCGGCTTGGGCGCGTCGTCGTCGTACACGGAGTTGGGGCCGCCGCTGAGGATGATCGCCTGGGTCCCTCGACGCTCCAGATCGTCAAACGGCGTGTCGTGCGGGAGCAGCTCGGAGTAGACGTCGAGCTCACGGACACGACGGGCGATGAGCTGGGCGAACTGGCTGCCGAAATCCAGCACGACGACCGGGCCGGATGCGAGAGTGGTCGCTCCGCCGGGGCGGTCGTCAGGCGAGCGCTCCGGGGCGGGAGCCTTCAGGGCGGTCTCTAGGTAGGCCTCGACCTCGGCGTCATCCGGAGCGAGCACGCGATGACCGGCGTTGGCGGCCTCCCCGTGGATGGTCTTGCCGCGGTCGCGCTCCCGCTCGGTTGAAGCCTCAGTGTCCGCCAATCGTCGCCCTCCGCTCCCTCGCCGCCGCCGGAGACCAGTGTACCGGCCCGGGAGGGGACCCCGGGCCGGTCGCATCTGGGGCGGTGCGTCAGTCGCCGAGTACCTCGCGGATCGCGTCGGCGACGGCGTCGGGACGGTCGAATGGGATGCCGTGGTCGGTGTCCTCGACCTTGACGAGGCGCCCGATCGACGAGCGCGACACCAGCTCGTCCTGCAGGTCCCACCAGATCCGTTCCAACTCGGCGCCCAGCTGTGGCTCGAACCCCGCCGAGATCGCTGCGGTGTTCGCCGCGGCGAGCACGATGAGCGGCTTGTCGCCGAAGCCGTCGGTCTCGATCGCTTCGCCCGCACTGTCGCCCAGACGGAGCCCCTCCGGATTGAGCGTCGGGTCGGCATCGAAGGTCGTGCTCTCGTCGCGCGCCATCCTGATCGCCTCTGATTTGGTCGCCGACTCGGCCGGCAGCGCCTCGAGCCAGCGCGCGCTCGCGGCAGGCGGTCGAACGTCGACCATGACGGCGCCCGCGACGTCGTCGGGATAGGCGTCCTCGTGGACCATGACATTCCAGCCACCGAGCGAGAACCCGACGAGCACGTATGGCGGCTTCACGTCGGCAGCCGTCAGCAGTGCGCGCAGGTCGGCGACCTGGTCCTTGGTGGTGCGCCCGACCGTAGCCGGCTCGCTCTGGCCGACGCCTGCCCGGTCATAGCTGCACGCGCGCACGGTGCCGCCAAGCTCGTGGATGACGTCGCGCCACTGCCCCGCGTCGCCCCCGAGTCCCGATTCGAAGACGACCGTCGGATGGCCCGGGTCGGACGGCCCGACGCACAGGATGTGCATCTTCCGGCCGCCAACGTCGAGGTCGGCCAGGAGGTCGCTGCCCGTGCCGGCGCTCGCCGCCGGACTCGACCCTTCGCTGGTCGGGGAGGACGCGGAAGCGGCCGTCGTCGGGGCCGCGGTGGATGAGGTACCCGGAGCACCCGTGGTACAGGCCGCGATGAGACCGAACAGGGCCATCAGGCCGGCAGATCGGTAAGACGTTCCTCGCATGTCGGCGAACCTCCCAGTCTCCCGGTCGATCGACCGGATCGTGCAAGGCTCGCCCGCCGCGCCCCTGTTGCCATCGTGGCCACCCCCGGAACCCATCTCGGTGCTGGCACCGATGGCGGATCCGGGCGGTCCACCTAGGGTTGACACGGCGTCGCACGCTTCGAGGCGACGCCGTCGATCAAGCAGGAGCGACCGATGCGTTTCGGCCCCCGGTGGTTTTCCGGTTTCGCTCGGACCGTCCTCCTTACCGGGGCGGCCGCGGTGGTGGTCGCGGGATGCGGCACGCCAGTCGCTCCGGCCACCAGGACGGGGGCGGCGAGCGAGGATCCTGTGACGCCGTCCGGCTTCCCCCTCGGCTCGTTCGCCAAGGAGGTCCAGGATCCTGAGCTTGGGTCCATCCGGCTCGTCTGGACGTTCGAGGAAGATGGCCGCTGGGCGGAGGTCCCGTTCGCGTTGGAGGGTCAGAACCTGGACGTGCCCGCAGTACGCGGCACCTACGAGGTCGAGGGCGACACCGTCACGCTCGCCACCGATTTTCCGCCCGGATGGGGCACGAGTGACCACACGTGGCGCCTGGAGGGCGATCGGCTCTGGACGTCCTTCATCTCATCGACCAATCCGGACGACGCCGACTGGTTCAGGGCGCTCGACGCCAGTCCCTGGGTAGCGATCCGCGAATGAGCCGGCGCGTCCTCGTGGTCGACGATCACGCCGGCTTTCGGACGATGGCCCGTCGCCTGCTGGAAGCCGACGGATGGAACGTCGTCGGCGAGGCGTGGGATGGCGACTCGGCGGTGGCGACGGCGGCGGCGCTGCGACCCGACGTCGTGTTGATCGACATCGGGCTGCCCGACATCGACGGGTTCCTCGTCGCAGACCGAGTGGCCGTGATCGGCTCCCCCGAGATCGTGCTCGTATCCAGCCGCGATCGGGACGCCTACGGAGATCGGATCGCGTCGAGCGTCGCGGTCGGCTTCATCGCGAAGGTCGACCTGGACGGCGAGCGACTGCGCGCGATCCTGGGATCGGCGACCCGATGAGCGCCGGGCCGTTCCCGCGCAGGCGCGTCCTGCTCAGTGCGATCGGCGTCACCGCACTGGCGGTCGGGCCGGTGGCCACGTTCCAGTTGACCCTGACCGCTCCTCGCAGCGCTCCCCTGTTGCTCGCTGATATCGCCGTGGGCTGGTCCATGATCGCCGCCGGTCTGATCCTGTGGGATCGTCGGCCCAGGAACCGGATCGGACCGCTCGCGGTCCTGACCGGGTTCGCCTGGTTCGCGGGCGACTTCGCCTCGGCGAGCGTCGACTCGGTGGCGTACGCGGCTGCGGTCCTCCACGGCTGGTTCGACCCCTTGTTCGCGATCATCGTCCTCGCGTATCCGACGGGCCGGCTGCTCCGCTCCTGGGATCGCGCGTTGGCGCTCGGATTCGTGGTCGTCCAGGGCGCCTGGACGATCGTCAAGGCTTACGCGCTCCGTCCGATCGCCTGGTGGGATTGCCCCACGTGCATGGATACGGTCGATGCATGGATCGCCGCACAGGGGGCGATGGAGACGCTTGGGCGGTGGGAGACCCTGGCGCTGACCGTCCTCAGCGTGGGCGTCCTACTCTCAGTCACGTGGCGTTGGGTCCAGGCGTCGGGGGCGGCGCGGCGCCGTGAAACACCGGTGGTCCTGGCGGGCGCCGTCCTGGTCCTGGGCTTCACCGGCGGCTTTCTGCTGCAGACGATCGTCCCGACAGGTGCCCGCACGCCGCTCGGGGAACTGCGGGTCGTGATCGTCGCGATCCTGCGCATCCTCGTGTCGGTCGCCCTCCTCGTCGGGATCCTGCGCGATGACTCGGCGCGGGGTCGGATCGCCGCGCTCGTCGTCCGGCTCGAAGGGCTGCCCACGACGGCGGTGCTCCAGGACTCATTACGCGATGCCCTGAGCGATCCCTCCGCCAGTGTCTTGCGCTGGGACCCGGACCAGCGCGGTTTTGTCGACGCGAATGGACAGTCAGTCCCGGCACCGACCGACGGCCCTGCCAGGGCCGTCATGACGATCGAGAACGCCGGTGAACCCATGCTCGCCATCACCTACGACCCGGCTCTCCGTGACGACCCGGGGCTCGTATCCGCGGCCGTTGCGGCGGTCCGCTTGGCCGTCGAAAACGAGCGCCTGCAGGCCGAAGTGCGGGAGCAGCTCGCGGCAGTCCAGGCGTCCCGGGCACGCCTGGTCGACGCACAGGACAGCGAGCGTCGCCGGCTCGAACGGGATCTCCACGACGGAGCCCAGCAGCGGCTGGTCTCGCTGCGGATCTCGTTGGAGCTGCTCCGCCGTCGGATCGGGCCGGACGCCGATCCGGGGACGCTGGCCGAACTGGACGCGGCGGGTGGCGAGGTTCGCGGCGCGATCGACGAGCTGCGTGAACTGGCCCGCGGCTTTCATCCGGCGGTCCTGACCGAGGGCGGCCTCCGGCCGGCGCTCGAGTCGCTCGTAGAGCGTTCGACGGTCCCGGTGGACCTGGATGCTGATCTCGGACGCCGGCTGCCACCTGCCATCGAGGCAACCGCCTATTTCGTCGTCGCCGAAGCGCTCACGAACACGGCCAAGTACGCGTCGGCTCGACACGCCACCGTTCGGGTCCGGGAGGCGGACGAGCGGCTCAGGCTCGAGATCTACGACGACGGGCGTGGCGGGGCCGACATCGCCAACGGTTCCGGCCTGCGCGGCCTGGAGGACCGTGTTGCGGCGCACGGCGGCACCCTCCTGGTCGCGAGCCCTCCCGGTGGCGGGACCCGGATCACGGTGGACGTGCCATGCGCATCGTCATAGCGGAGGACGGGGGTCTCTTCCGAATGGCGCTGACGAAGGTCCTCGAGGAGGCCGGCTTCGAGGTCTCCGCCGCGGTCTCGAACGCTGAAGACCTCTGGGCGACGGTCAGCGCCGACCCTCCCGACGTGGCCATCGTCGATATCAGGATGCCGCCGACCTTCACGGACGAGGGCCTGCGCGTCGCCGTGCGGATCCGCGGTTCGGGGCGGGGGACCGGGGTGCTGGTGCTCACGCAATCGGCCGATACGGCCCTCGCCGTCCGCCTGCTGTCGGATGGTCAGGGCGGGATCGGCTACCTCCTGAAGGATCGCGTCGCCGATATCGAGGAGCTCGCGGATGCCGTCCGGCGAGTCGGCCAGGGCGGCACGGTGATCGATCCGATGGTCGTTGCCGCCCTGATCGGCCGGGCGCGCGTCCGCAACCCGATCGATCTGTTGACGCCACGCGAGCGGGAGGTCCTCTCGCTGATGGCGGAGGGCCGGTCCAACGTGGGTGTCGCCGAGCGGTTGTACGTCACCGAGAAGACGGTCGAGACGCACGTCGCGAGCATCCTTGGAAAGCTCGGCCTTGAAGCGCAGCCGGACGACCACCGACGGGTCCTGGCGGTCCTGATCTATCTCCGGGAGTCGTGAGTCGCCGGCGGGCTCGGGTCGGAATGTCGCTGACCCCCGGGGGGTCGACGGAGGGTCAGCGGCGAACGGTGTGCCGTCGAGCGCGAGCTTGCCGATCTTCGCCGCGGAGGTTCGCAGCGGCGAGCTCCAGCAGGGCGAAGGCGCTGATCGCGAGGATGACCATCCCGACGGTATCCATGCCTGCATCCTGCGCCGCGAGGGAGGCTCCCGAAACCGGGCGAACGTCATGTCGTGGATAGGCCGGATGACGTACTTGCAGCACCGGCCGTTGTCGGTCCGCAACGCGGAGGGCGGAGGCTCCCCGGCCGCACCCGGATTCTCGGGTGGCCGCCGGGGAGCCGTGGAGTCAGGCGGACGGCGTCGAGACCGTGGTCAGGACGATGCCGCGGCCGCCGGCCGGACGACCCGGCGCGGGGTCGGATGGATGATCCGCGGGGTCGGCAGCGGGCGTGGAGCTCGTGCCGGCCGGCCCGGCAGGGCGAACGCGGGCCGGCGAACCTTGCGCACGCCGGTCATGGGACGTGCGTCGGGGAGCGGCTTCTCGACGCGGCGGCGAGCCTGGCGCACGACCGGGCGGGTGTAGGTGAACGCCTTCAGCGCGAACCGCGTGGCGACGAGCCACGAGCCGATCATCCAGATGAAGAACCCGACTGTCGTTCCGCGCGCGGCCCCGAAGACGTCGAGCCCGGTCGCGGCGGCGAGTGCCCCGAACCCGGCGACCGCGATGCCCGCGGCGGCGAGGTAGCCGACGAGCGCTCCACCCCAGGCACGACCCCGGACCAGTCCGACGACGGCGGCCACGTGGCCGATACCGGACGCACCGGCCAGGATCACGAACCAGCTGGCGGCCGGCTGCGGCAGGGCCAGGGCCGGCGTCACGAAGAGGGCAAGGCCCAACAGGACGGCCGCGTTCAGCCCGGTCACGAATGCCGCGAAACCGCGGCTGCCACGGTGATATCGGACTCGGTCGTAGGTGCGGGATGGCACGGTCATCTCGGTCGGGCTCCTGGTGACATCGGGGTCGTCACGAGGAGGATGCGCGGTGGCCATGCCCGCGAGCATCGACCTCCGCCGCGAACCGGCATGGACGGATGTCAGTCCCCGGGCGTCGACTCAAGGCGGCGTCGGAGCGCTTCGATATCGAGGGCCGCGGCCCGCTCCACCTGCGGGCGTGCCATCGACTCGAACATCCGGTAGCGCAACGGCAGCCCGATGCGGATCGACCAGCGCAGGCTCGTGCCATCGCCGTCGGGGGCGAACTCGGCATCGATGTCGATCGACACACCATCACCGTCGCGTCCATGGAGCGCGAGTCGCGTCGGGGCCTCGAGTGCGGTGACCTGTGCCTCGAACGTGCCAGCGCGACCGGCCGCCCGCTGCTCGACCGTCAGGTGCTCACCCTCGGCGATCTTGCCATCGGTCGCCCGCTCGACCCGGACGATGCCGCTGGCGATGAGCCAGGAGGGCCAGGCATCGATATCGGCGATCTGGGCGAACACGCTCTCCGGCGATCTGGCGACGGTCGTCTCGATCGTGACGGCGATCGCCATCAGTGCTCGTCGGGGACGGGCCGGAGGCGGAACGAGGGGCCGTGGCCGAGCTTCTCGGCCGGCGTGCCGTAGCGCAGGATCAACGCGGCGATCGCGCGGTTGTGGTCCGCCCCTTCCAGCGGCTCGGCGACGGCCTGGAAGTGCCTGCCGCCGATGTCGACCCGGCAGGACGGGAAGGCCAGCAGGTTGCGGGCCCAGTACGTGCTGTCGTCGTTGGCTGCCACGAGCACGGAGCCGTCCGGTTCGTCCGCGAAGCCGATCGCGACCGAGCGTGGGCGACCGGTCCTGCGGCCCCTGGTCGTCAGCCACACGACCCGGCCCTGGCCGGCCATGGTCTTGCCGATGTCGGTCGTGGCGTGCTCCGGGGCGCTCAGCGCGCCCGCTGCCAGGACTTGCCCTCGGTCTGGGTCGCCGGGGCATAGACCATCTCGACCGCGTGCATGTCGCGGATCGTCCGAGCGCCGAGCGCCGCCATCGACTGGCGCAGGGCACCGACGAGATTCTCGCTGCCGTCCGTGACATGGGCGGGCCCCAGGAGGATCCGTTCGAGGGTTCCCGTGGTGCCGACCTTGATCCGCGTGCCGCGGGGCAGCGTCGGCGACGGCGCGGCCATCCCCCAGTTCGTGCCGCGACCGGGCGCCTCCTCCGCCTTGGCCAGCGGCGACCCGATCATCAGCGCGTCGGCGCCCGCGGCCACGGCCTTCGCCAACTCGCCGCCGCGGCGCATGCCGCCGTCAGCGACGACCGGGACGTAGCGGCCGGCCTCGTGGAAGTAGGCATCACGGGCGGCCGCCACGTCGCTGATTGCGGTCACCTGTGGGACGCCGATGCCCAGGACCTCTCGAGTCGTGCACGCGGCACCGGGCCCGACCCCGACGAAGACGGCCGCCGCGCCCTGCTCCATGAGCGCGAATGCCGCCTCCGCATTCGTGGTGTTGCCGACCGCGACCGGGATCGGCATGTAACGGGTGAATTCGCTGAGTGACAACGGGTCGTAGTCGTTGGCCAGATGCCGCGCCGACGAGACCTGGCTCTGGACGAGGAACAGGTCGGCACCATGCTCGGCACAGAACGGCCCGAATTGGCGGGCCGCGGCCGGGGTGGCGGCGACCGCCGCTTTCGACCCTGCGGCATGGATCGCCGCGAGCCGGGCGCTGATGAGGTCCTCGCGGATCGGCTGCTGGTAGACCTCGGCGAGCATCCCCTGGACCTCGTCATCCGGCGCGGAGGCGATCCGCTCCAGGACGCTGTCGGGGTCGTCGTAGCGTGTCTGGACACCCTCGAGATTCAGGACCGCGAGACCACCGAGGCGGGCGAGCTCGCCGGCGAGGCGCACATCGACGACGGCGTCCATCGCGGAGGCCAGGATCGGGATATCGAGCGGGATCCCGCAGAACGTCTGGGTCAGGTCGACGTCGGCGGGCTCGACCGTGTCTGTGCCGGGCGCGAGGGAGACGTCCTCGAAGCCGTACGTCGGTCGGATGGTGTCCACCTTCGAGTGGAAGACACGACGGCTCGCGGCGGACGTCGCCTCCGGGAACTCGGTTCGGTCGATCACAAGGCCCTCCTGTGCCGCCTCACGGTGGGCTGCCTCTCGGGTCCGAGTCTACAGCGACGCCACGAAGGGTGGCGCCCCCGTGGTCAGCGCGGGCGCCGATCGCCGTCGATCGTCAGCTCGAACCACGGGGCGCGCTCCGGATCGGAGAGGTCGTCGCGGATCCGTTCGATGGCCGTCCGATAGCCGGGCCAGATCACCTCGCCGTGCGCCTCGTCGACTGGCATCCAGCGGGCGTCGTCGTGCTCGTGTGAGAGGACCGGTTCCGCATCCGGCCGCACACGGACGGCGAAGACCGCGGCCGTGACGACCCCGTCCATCGATGGCTCGTGGAACTGGTTGACGAGGTCGAGGTCGTAGAACGCCTCGATGTCGGCCGTGCCGAACGCGGTCTCCTCTGACAGCTCCCGGAGGGCGCCGGCGGCGACGCGCTCGCCGGGTTCGAGCGAGCCCGACACGCACTGCCACAAGCCGGGCAGGATCCGGCCGACGGATCGGCGCAGCAGCAGGATCTCCTGGTGCGGCACGCCGCGCGCGGTCGGGCCCACCCGGAACACCCAGCAGTCGACGAGATCGGGGCGGTACGGGCTCACGTCGCCATGATGGTGTGCGTCATCGGTGGCCGTTCGCCATCCGCACGGCCTCCGGGCGCCGACGAAGGCGCCACATGGCAAGGATCCCGACGGCCGGCCCGAGCGCGAGGACGGCGAAGGCCACCCGCCAGGCCGTGGCGTCGGCGATGTCGACGAGCCCGAGGATGAGGATCGTGACCGAGGTCAGCAGGAAGCCCGACGCGACCTGGAGCGACAGCGCCGACCCGGCGGTCCCGGGTGGCGCCAGCTCCGACACGGCGGACGAGAACTGAGCCGAATCGGCGACGACCGTGATTCCCCATACCAGCGCGACGACGAAGACGAGCCACGCCGGTGCGCCGAACAGGAGCCCACACGCGATGGCACTCGAACCGGACGCCGCCATGGCAGCCATCGTCACCGTCGTGCGTCCGATCCGGTCGGCCACGATACCTGCCACGACACAGCCGAGACCCCCGGCCGCCACCACGACGAACGCGGCCAGACTCGCGAGCCCGGGGTCGTCCAGCCCTCCCGCCGAGAACGCCGCGAGGAGGAACAGCGGGATCCACGTCCACATCGCGAACAGCTCCCACATGTGCCCGAGATACCCCAGGTTGGCCAGCCGCACCCCCGGCTCGCGGATCGCCGACAACGCGACATCGACCGAGAACCGCGGAGCCGGCACGTCGAACGGTCCGGTCCGTGCCCCAAAGCCCACGATGACGGCCGCCGCGAGCGCCGCCACGCTCGCCATGGCGACGGTCGGCCGCCATTCCAGATCGGCGTAGACGCCGATGGACCGGAAGAGGTACGGGAGGGCGGATCCGATCGTGAGGCCACCCACGATCACGCCCACGGCGAGTCCCCTGCCCCGTCGGAACCAGCCGGCCGCGAGCTTGACCGCGATCGGGTACACCGCAGCGATCCCGACGCCGGTCAGGAACCGGAACGGCAGCGCGGTCAGCGGGTCGCTGGCAGCGGTGGCGAACCCCAGATTGGCCGCCGCGGTGAGGATGGCCCCCGCGACGAACAGTCGGGGCCCGGACAGCACGTCGGCGGCGCCCACGGTCGCCAGACCCAGCGCACCGACGGCGAACCCCAGCTGGACGGCCACCGTCAGCAGCGGCAGCTCGAGGCCGGTCGTGGCCCATTCGTCGCGCAGGAGTGGCGCCACCGCCCCGGACGCGAACCAGGGTGCCTCCGCCAGCAGGATCCCGATGCTCAGGATCGCGAGTTGGCGCCAACGGCCGATCGGGTCGGCCTCCGCCCCGCTGGCGTCCGCCTCGGCGGTCGCGGCCTCCGGCCCGGCGGCCGCTGCGCTCACCGTGGGTCCGACGGCAGCATCGTGTAAACGACGCAGGTCCCGGTCAGCACCTCGGTCCCGTCGCCGCGACGGGCGACACAGCGGAGGGTGGTGATCGGCTTGTCGGCGCGGGCCTCGACGACGATCGCTTCCGCGGTGACTGTGTCACCGATATACACCGGGGCCGGATAGTCCCATTCCTGGTGGAGGAACACGCTCCCGGGGCCGGGCAGGACCTGGGCAACGAGCGCGTTGAACAGACCGGTCGTGAGTCCGCCGTGGACGATCAGCTTTCCCGGTCGAGTCCGAGCCGCGAAGTCGGGGTCGAAGTGGAGCGGGTTCCGATCACCGGTCAGCGCCGCGAAGCCTTCGACGTCATCCGCCGTGAACGTCCTGGTCCATGTCCCGACCTGGCCGACAGCCGGCGGCCTCCAGCCCACGGGGCCTACAGCCGTTCGAACCGCTCGACCGGCACCACGAACACCGTTGCCCCGCCGACCTCGACCTCGAGCGGATACGGCATGAAGAACTCGCCGGGCTCCATGATCGGCGGCATCGGGTTCACGACCTGGGTGCGCGATGTGCAGTTCTCGCGGACGATGGCGACGACCTCGTCGACTTCCGCGTCCTCGACCCCGAGCAGGACGGTCGCATTCGACTGCTTCAGGAAGCCCCCGGAGCTGTGCAGTCGCGTGGCCCGGAACTCCTTCTCGAGCAGGGCATCGACGAGCGCCCCGGCATCCTCGTTGTGGACGATCGCGACGACGAGCTTCATCGGGGGGAGTATCGATGGCGGTGGCAGGCCGGGTCAACGCGGTTCGCGCCGATTCGGGCGGTGTACGATGCGCGCTCCGAAGCCCCGCCAGCCCGCAGGAGTCCGCCCCGTGCCCGACGACGGTCCGTCCCGCGATCCACGCGCCCAGTTGCCGATCGCGGTCGCGGCGGCCGCGGCCGGTGATGACATCGATGCCGTGCTAGACGCGGTCCTCGCCGCCGGGGTGCGGGCGCTGACGCCGTCGTCCGCCGCGATCTTCCTGACCGACCCGGATCGACCCGGGCTGACGCTCGCCGCGTCGCACGGCCTCGCCGCGGGGAGCCCGCTGGTGGCCGACGCGCAGGATCCCGCGCATCCATTCGCCGAGGCGGCCACCGGCCGGGCTCCGCTCTTCGACGTGGAAGGGGGCGGGCCGTCGGGCACCTGGACGGTTGGGGCGTATGTGCCGCTGATCGTCGCGAGCAGCGGCGTCGAAGCCGTGCTGGGTGCGATCGGGATGATCTGGCCATCGCCCCATCCGCTGGGCGAGGAGGATCGCGAGACGCTGGCCGCGCTGGCGTCGCTCTCCGCACTCGCCGTCGACCGGGCGCGGCTGGCATCCACGGCCTCGGAGCGCTCCGAGTGGTTCGAGCGGATGGCGCACACCGACCCGCTCACGGGCCTGGCGAACGAGCGGACCGTGCTGCGGATCCTCGAGCTCGAGCTGGCGCGGGCCGGTCGACAGGGCAGCGAGCTCTCGCTCGCGATGTTCGATATCGACGACTTCCGCGCGACGAACGAGGAAGGCGGACACGTGGCTGGGGACGAGGTGCTGCGCCAGGTTGCGGCCGTCCTGGCCGAGTCCGTGCGCCTGGTCGATACGGTCGGGCGGATCGGTGGCGATGAGTTCGTGCTCGTGGCACCGGGCTCGGCCGGGGGGATGGTGGCCCGACGGGTGCTCGATGGGATCGCGGCACTGCCCGCCGTGGCGGGGCGGTCCGTGTCGGTCTCGGCCGGTGTCGCACGCTTCCCATCCGACGGCATCGATGCCGGGTCGTTGATCGCGGCCGCGACCGAGGCCCTGTCCCGTGCGAAGGCGAGCGGCGCCGGCTCCGTGGCCGACACCCCGGTAGAGACCGCCTAGCTAGCCGGCGCTGGTCGCCGTTCCAAGCGAGACGGGCGGGGACGACGGAGCGGTCGCCCCAGGCGCGGGCTCGAGGGTAAGCGCCAGCACGATCCCTTCCTGCGAGGGTAGTCCGTCGCTTTCGAAATAGGCGATGCCGGTGTCACCGACCCTGAACCCACCGATCGCATTCGGCACGCCGTCGCTCCCGATGACCCACGCCTCATAGACCTCGTCGCCGCTCGTCGCGGGCAGGTCCCGCATGGCGATGCGGACCGTGCCATCGCCCGAGATCGCTGCCAGACCCGCCGGCCCGTCGCCACCTTCGGCGGTGAGGACCGCCGTCAGCGAACCGGGCTGGCCGGCGACGTCCAGGACGGCCGCGACGCTCTGCTCGTAGGTCCGGGCGTTCCCGAGCTGGTTCTGGAGCAGCAGGTTCCAGCCACCGAGCAGCGCGATCGCCAGAACGGCCGCGATGCGCATCGTCCAGGTCCCGATACCCGATCGCCTGCCGGCGCGCCGCTGACGCTCCGTCGGGGTCGCGAACGGCGTGGGAGCGCTCGACGTCGCACGGACGTCCTGATCCATCACGGCTGTGGCGACCGTCCCGTGCCGGCGGGAGTCCAGGTCCGCGGCGGCCGCCGCCAGGATCCGTCCCTTCAGAACCGCCGGTGGCTCGACGACGGGGACGCTCTCCGCGAGGACCGAGAGTACGGAGCCCACCTCCGCCATCTCGTCGTGCGGATCCGCGCACGACGCCAGGTGCGCCCGGACCGCATCGGCCTCGACCGGGTCGAGCGCCTCCAGCACGAACGACGCGGCGATGTCGCGCACGTCGTCGCAGCTGAGGTCCGGTCGGGTCGTGCGGGTCATGTCCGTCATCGTCCTTCGACCCGCATCTTGACCGGCGTCGACTCCTCGGCGTCGAGCAACACCCGACGCATCGTCAGCAGCCCGAGCCGCATCCGGCTCTTCACGGTCCCGAGGGGCGTCGCGGTCCGCTCGGCGACCTCCACCTGGGTCAGCCCACCGAAGTACGCGAGCTCGATGGCCTCGCGCTGGACATCGGACAGCACCGCCAGCGCACCGCGAACGGTGTCGGCGTCGAGCCGGGACGAGACCTCTGCCCAGACATCGGGCAGCCGCAGCTCGGCGGGCGGCACGGCCTCTCGCTCGGGCAATTCCGTGGTCGGCCGTCGCCGGCGGACTGCATCGATGGCACGGTGATGCACGATCGACAGCAGCCAGGTCTTCACGCTGCCGCGCCCCTCGATGTAGCGGGCGGCGTTCCGCCACGCGCCGAGGAAGGCGTCCTGGACGACGTCCTCGGCAAGGGTCGCGTCATTCGTGATGCGGTAGGCGATCGAATAGGCCATCGTCTTGTAGCGCTCGTACAGTTCATCGAGAGCACCGAGCTCCCCGTCGGCGATCCGTCCCAGGACGACCTGGTCCGCATCGTCGGCGACGGTCGCGACGCGGCGCGGCAGGGGGCCGCTGGACTCGCTCATCCTATTGTGCGCACGGGAGGCACCGCCGGTTCACTCAGGCGCGCGAGTCGTGCGTCCACCACCGACGCGATGGCCGCGGCGACCGTGTCTCGGTCCGCCGCCGCGTCGATCAGCGCCACACGTTCGGCATCGGCCCGTGCGATAGCGAGGAAGCCGGTGCGCACGCGCCGATGGAAGTCGAGGTCGAACTCCGCCTCGAACCTGGTGACGTCACCCGGCGCCTTGCGGGCGAGACCGGCCTCGACCGGGATATCGAGCAGTAGCGTCAGATCGGGCACCAGCCCGTCCGTGGCGATGTCGGCGAGCAGCCGAAGCCGGTCGAGCGGCACGCCGGCGCCGTAGCCCTGGTAGGCCAGCGTCGAGTCGGCGAACCGCGCGCAGATCACGGACGTCCCGGCCTCGATGGCGGGCCGGATGATCTCGCCCACGATCTGGCGCCGGGCGGCGTTGAAGAGCAGCGCGTCGGTGAGCGGGTCGGTCGGCGCGGCAGCGGTGCTGGTGCGCGCAAGGAGGACCTCGCGAACCTGTTCGCCCAGCCACGTGCCGCCCGGTTCCCGGGTGAGCAGGACCGTGATCCCGCGCGCGGCCAGGTGATCCAGGAGCCGCTCGGCCTGGGTGGTCTTGCCGCCGCCGTCGGGTCCGTCGATCGTGATGAATGCGCCGTGACCAGCGGGCCTCGGGGGTCGTGACATCGGCGCGAGTGTAGCCGACCCCTTCCAGGGCGCCCGTCGTCATCCGCCGGCCGTTCGGACGCGTACCCTCCGAGCCATGGGACGCCGCCTCCGGACCACCGCTCATCGTCGCGCCCTGCGCTCGGTCGCCGCCGGCGGCCTGTTGGCCGTGCTGCTCGTCCCAGCCCTGGCCGCTGCCCATCCGCTCGGCAACTTCACGATCAACCACTATGCGGAGGTCCGGGTCGAGCCCGGGCGCATCTTCCTCGACGTCGTCGTCGACCAGGCCGAGATCCCCGCGTTCCAGGCTCGCCAGGACTTCGACACGGACACCGACGGCTCCGTCTCGGACGAGGAGATCGAGGCGGGCCGTGTCACCGCTTGCGACGAGCTGGGCCTCGACCTGCGGCTGTCCGCCGACGAGGAGTCCCTCGATCTGCGCACGATCGAAGCCGGGCTGACCTTTCCGCCCGGGGTCGGCGGTCTCTCGACCATGCGACTGGTATGCGGCTTCGAGGCGGCCCTGACCGAGCCCGTCGGGTCCGAGGCGACCCGGATCGCCTTCAGTGACGAGTCATTCCCAAATCGGCTGGGCTGGCGCGAGATCGTCGTCAGTGGTTCCGGTGTCACGCTCAAGGCGATCGATGGCGAGGCCCGCGAGTCCTCGATCTCGGCGCGTTTGACCGCCTACCCCGAGGATCTCATCGCCCGGCCGCTGGCCGACCGCCAGGTGGTCGTCGAGGCGACCGCCGGTGGTCCCGGGCTCGCTCCGTTGCACATCCCCGACGCGGAGCCGCGCGACGGTGCGGTCGCAACCAGCGGTCCATCCGAACCGGCCGCGTCGCCGACGCCCTCTGGTTCGCTGGCACCAGGGGCTTCACCCGCCGTCCCCGGCGGCATCGATGCAGGCGAGCTCCCCGGCATCTTCCGCGAGGCTGACCTGACGCTGACCATCGTCGTGCTGTCGCTCCTCACGGCCGTGGCCCTGGGCGCCGGCCACGCGCTGACACCGGGGCACGGCAAGACGCTGATGGCCGCCTACCTCGTCGGCACCCGCGGGGCGCCGCTTCACGCCCTGGGCCTCGGCCTGTCGGTCAGCCTGTCGCATACGGTCGGCGTGCTCGTGCTGGCAGGGCTCGTCGTCGGCGCCTCGGACATCCTGCCGGCGGACATCGTGGTGCGCTGGGCGCCGGTGGTGGCCGCCATCTCGATCGTCGCCATCGGCGGCTGGATGCTCGCCGGGGAGCTGCGGCGACGACGATCCCTGCGGCAACGAACGACGCGAGCGACCGGCCACGACCACGCTCCGGACCACGCGCACGAGAATCATGGCCACGAGCACGATCACGCCCACGACGCGGGACCTGCCAACGACGATGCGGCGGGACCCGCCCACGATCATGGCCTCGAGCATCGTCACGGTGGGCAGACGCATCGCCATGCACCGACCCCCGGCTCGACGATCACGTGGCGGAGCCTGTTCGCCCTTGGGCTCGCGGGCGGCCTCATCCCGTCGACGAGTGCCTTGCTGATCCTGCTCGGATCGATCGCAGCGGGTCGGCCCGCGTTCGGGTTCGTGCTGGTCGTGGCGTTCGGCCTCGGCATGGCGGCCGTGATGAGCGGGATCGGCCTGGCGATCGTCGCCGCCCGCGGTCGGCTCGACCGGGTGCCGGCGGGTCGCGGCATCGGCCGGATCCGGGAGGTGGTGCCGCTGGTCGCGGCCGCCCTCGTGTTCGGCTTCGGACTCGTGCTCACGGTCCAGGCCATCGCCGCCGCACCGATGCTCTGAATACGTCATTCGCCTGACTAACGCGACGGAATCGCTCTGCTAGATTGGCCGCCGCATGCGAGACCTGGCCCAGCGCGCCCTCGATACCGCCTCCTCCCTGGGCGCCGGGTATGCCGACGTCCGCATCGTGCGCCGGCTCGATGAATCCATCGCGATCAAGACCGGGCGCGTCGAGGGAGTGGCGTCAGGTGAGAGCGAAGGCTTCGGGGTCCGCGTCCTCGTGAACGGCGCCTGGGGCTTCGCGAGCAGCTACATCCTGACGATGGACGAAGCGGATCGGGTCGCAGGTGAGGCGACGCGGATCGCCCGGGCGAGCGCAACGGCCCTCCGTGAGGCCGTCGTCCTCGATGACCGGCCCCCGGCCACCGGATCGTTCGAGACGCCGGTCCAGGAGGACCCATTCACCGTTCCGCTCGAACGCAAGATCGCCGACCTGCTCAGCGCCGACCAGTCCGCCGCCCGGGTGAAGGGCATCGCCTTCACGGAGTCGATGTATGCGGCGCAGCGCGAGTGGAAGACCTTCGCGGCGACGGACGGCTCGTACACCGAGCAGACGATCACCCATGTCGGTGCAGCGGTCGAGGCGAACGCCGTCGACGGGGACGAGCACCAGCGACGCTCCTATCCGGACTCGGGCGGTGGCTGGCAGGCGGCCGGGTACGAGTTCATCCGGGGCCTCGACCTGGCCGACCGCGCGGAGCCGCTGGCCGATGAGGCTGTCGCGCTGTTGCGCGCGCCGCAGTGCCCGAGCGGCCGGTTCACGATCGTGCTCGACCCGAGCCAGCTCTACCTCCAGGTCCACGAGAGCTGCGGCCACCCCACGGAGCTTGACCGCGTCTTCGGAACGGAGGCGAGCTACGCCGGCACGAGCTTCCTCACGACCGACAAGCTCGATGAGGGCTTCCGCTACGGCTCCGACCTGGTCACGATCGTCGCCGACGCGACCGCGTCCGGCGGCCTGGGCACGTTCGGCTGGGACGACGAGGGCGTCGCCGCGCAGGCGGTTCCGCTGGTCCAGGACGGGATCTTCGTGGGCTACCTGTCGTCACGGGAGACCGCCCCGAAGATCGACCGCAAGAGCGGTGGCGCCATGCGGGCCGACGGCTGGAACCGCATCCCGCTCATCCGCATGACGAACATCAACCTGCTCCCGAGGCCCGGGATGAGCCTCGACGAGATCGTCGCCGACACGGACGACGGCCTGTATCTCGCGTCCAATCGTTCGTGGTCGATCGACGACCGCCGCCTGAATTTCCAGTTCGCGACCGAGGTCGCGTACGAGATCAAGGGCGGCAAGAAGGGCCGTCTGTTCAAGAACCCGACCTACACCGGCATCACGTACGAGTTCTGGCGCTCGTGTGACGCCGTCGGCGATGCACGCAGCTACGTGATGCTGGGCACCCCGAACTGCGGCAAGGGCGAGCCTGGGCAGACCGGGCACGTCGGCCACGCCGTGCCGGGGGCCCGCTTCCGCGACGTCCAGGTCGGCGTCGGCAAGTGGTGATCGATCGATGAAGGACGACCGCGCCGATGACGCGTTGACGCTCGCCGAACGCGTGCTCGCCCACGCCGAGCGCGAAGGCGCCACCGAGTGCGAAGCCCTGGTCATGGCCGAAGACGCCGCCCTGACCCGGTTCGCGAACAGCCAGATCCACCAGAACGTGGCCGAGACCAACGTCACCATCAACCTGCGGTTCGTCGTCGGCAAGCGCGTCGGCGTGGCGTCCTCGGGTCGGACCGACGACGAGGGGGTCCGCCGGCTGGCCGCCAATGCCGCCGCGATCGCACGGGTCGTCGAGGAGCTCGACGACTGGGGCGGTCTGCCCGAGCCCACCCCCATCGAGGACGTGCCCGCCGGATACTCGCGAGCGACCACAGATGCCTCCCCGGAGCTGCGGGCCGATGGGGTCCGTGCCGTGATCGCCGGGGCCGACGCGGCCGGTGTCACCGCCTACGGCTCCTTCTCGACCGGCACCGAGACGACCGCGGTCGCCAATTCGAAGGGCGTCCGTGCGGCCGGGACGCGGACCGTGGCGCAGCTCCTGACGGTGTCGATGGGCCCCAATGGCGGCACCGGGTACGCCGAGCAGGCCTCCGTCGACGCCACGGCCATCGACGCGGCCGCGATCGGTCGGGAAGCGTCGGACAAGGCGCGCGCGACGGCGAATGCTGTCGCCATCGATGCCGGCGACTACCCGGTCGTCCTCGAGGAGTACGCCGTCGTCGACCTGCTCGACATGTTGGGCTATCTCGGCTTCTCGGCACTCGCCGTCCAGGAGGAACGCAGCTTCGTCGAGATCGGGAAGCGGATCGGGAGCGACATGGTGTCGGTCACTGACGACGGGCGCGATCCGGCGGGGCTGCCGATGGGCTTCGACTACGAGGGCGTGGCCAAGCAGCGCGTCGCCCTTCTGGAGGGCGGTGTCTGCCGCGGAGTCGTGTACGACGCCCAGACCGCGGCCCGCGACGGCGTGGCCTCGACCGGCCATGGACTCCCGGCACCGAACTCGTATGGACCATTCCCGCTCAACCAGGTGATGGCGGCGGGGACCGCAGCGCGGGACGAATTGATCGGCGGGATGGATCGCGGACTGCTCGTCACCCGATTCCACTACACCAATCCGGTCCACCCCAAGCTCGCCATCGTCACCGGGATGACCCGCGACGGCACCTTCCTCGTGGAAGGTGGGCGTATCCTCGGGCCCGTGAAGAACCTGCGTTTCACCCAGAGCTACCTTGACGCCCTGGCTGGCACCGTGGCCGTCGCCAGCGAGCGCAAGACCCTCAAGGGCTTCCTCGGTGGTGTCGTCGTCCCGGCGCTCCGGCTCCAGAGCTGGTCGTTCACCGGCACGACCGAGCACTGATGGCCGGTGTCGGAGCGGACTTCTGGGTCTGCGGCGACTGTCGGTCGGTCAACAAGCTTCGGTCCACGCAGTGTTACAACTGCCGGACGCCGAAGGACATCGCCGAGGTCGACCCCGCCGCGATCGAGGGAACCGGTCACGGCAAGCTCCGTGAGATCGCCCTCCCGACCTTCCACGCGTCCCGTGGCGAGGCGATGCTCGCGTCCGCGCTCATCATTGGCGTCGCCGTGCTGCAGGTGGTATCGACCGTCCTGGACGCTCGACTCCTGGGCCGCATCGTCGATGATCCGAACCTCCTGACCGATCCAACCTTCGCCCGATCGATCGACACGCTGGCCGCCGGTACGGTGGCCCTCGTCACGCTCGGCGTCGCCCTCTTCGCGTTGGCGGCGTGGGCACTCTGGCTCAGCCGGGTGGTGGTTGCGATGCCCGCGCTGGGGCTCGGGTATCCGGCCGCCACCGGCCTGATGGCGTTCGTCGAGAACTTCTTGCCGGGCCTGAACCTGTTCCGCGTCCCGGCCATCGTGCGCGACGTGATCCGCCGGCTCGAACCCGGGTCCGAACGTGGCGAGGTCCTCATCTTCGCGGCGTGGATCGGGCTGTTCGGCGGCTTTCTGGTTCCGCGCATCGGGGGCTTCCTCGGCGCATTCGGGTCTGGCACGCTCGAGGACGCGGTCGGCCAGACCATGCTCATCCAGGGCGTCTCGACCGGCCTCGTCGTGGTCGGGGCCGTCTTTCTGGTCGTGCTGATCTGGTGGATCGAGGAGCGGATCGCCCGTCGGCGGATCGCGCAACTCGAGGTTGAGCCAGCGCCATCCGCGGTGGGTCTGTCGCCGATGGCGGCGGGCTTGTCGCCGGCGGCGGCCCTGGCGGCCGTGCGGACCGAGGTGGATTCGGCGGGCAACACGGCTGCCACGCCTCAGTACGCAGCGGCGTCGCCTCCGATCGCGCCGGTCATCACGGAGGCCCCGGTCGTTGCCGAACCGCCGGTCGCGCCGGAACCGCCGGCACCAGCCGAACCGCCGGTCGTTGCCGAACCCCCGGTCCCTGCCGAGGTTCCGGTCATGGTCGAACCGCCGGTCGCGCCGGAACCGCCGGCGACCATGCAACCCACCCCTGTCCATCCGCCGACGCCGCTCCCGCCGCCGACCCCGGACGCGCCGATGGCAGACGCAGCGACCGCGATCCCGAGTGCATCGGCCGTTCCACTCGAGTCCGCCGCGCCGATCCCGCCGACGGATCCGGTACTGAACCGACCGATCACGGCGGTCACCGGCGCGGCATCGATCCCGACCGAGTCGCTGATACCGCCGACCGTCCCGACACCGGCGGAGGCCCCGCCGCCTCCGCCGACCGTCCCGACCCCTGCGAAGGCCCCGACGCCCACGTGGCCGATCGAGGCCGCGACCGCGACACCGCCCGACGCGGAGCATGCCCCCGAAGCCGCCGCGCGGCCGGAGTCGGCCATCCCGGTGAGCGCGCCGATCGAAGACACCCCGCCAGTCAGCCCGCCGGAAGCTCCGAACACGACAGCCACAGGCGCTAACGAGAAGCCGTTGCGGCCGCTCCGCCACGCTCCCACCGGACCGCAATTGCACCTCCGGATCGAGAGCGCGACCACCATGATCGGCACCTTCGAGGGCGTTTCGGAGCCCATCACGCTCGACGACCTGCGCGCCGCCGCCGTGGCGCTCGAGGAAGCGGACGGTTCGGCCGTGATCGCAACGGCCGTTGCGACATTCGAGACCGTGTCCCTCGCGAAGCGGGCGTTCAAGGTCCTGACGGACGCCCGCGTCCAAACCACGTTCGTGGGCTGATCGCCGGACCCATGCCCGCGTTTGACGTCGATGCGCTGCGCGCCGAGTTCCCGGCCCTCGCGCGCCAGCAGGACGGCCGACCCGTCGCGTTCTTCGACGGCCCGGGCGGCACCCAGGTCCCGCAACGCGTCATCGACGCGGTCAGCGACTACTACGTCCACGCGAACGCGAACAGCGGCGGCGCGTTCACGACGAGCGAGCTGAGCGACGCCATCAGCGACGAGGGCCACGCCGCTGTCGCCGACTTCCTCGGCGCGTCCAGCCCCGACGAGATCAAGTTCGGGTACAACATGACGACCCTGACGTTCCACATCGGCCGCAGCATCGGCGCCACGCTCGCTCCTGGGGACGAGATCGTCGTCACCACCCTCGATCACGAGGCGAACGTCAGCACCTGGCGCGCGATGGCCGTGGACCGCGGGCTCACCGTCCACACGGTCGACATCCGCGAGGACGACCTCACGCTCGATCTCGAGGACCTCGAGTCGAAGCTTTCGCCACGGACGAAGCTCGTCGCCGTGGGCTATGCCAGCAACGCCGTCGGGACGATCAACCCGGTCGCCGAGATCGTGGCCCGCGCCCACGAGGTCGGAGCCCTCACCTATGTCGACGCCGTCGCGTACGCACCCCACGGCCCGATCGACGTCCGCGCGCTCGACACCGACTTCCTCGTCTGCAGCGCCTACAAGTGGTTCGGCCCGCACCTGGGCGCGCTGTACGGCAAGGCAGCCGTGCTCGAGGCTCTGCCCGCCTTCAAGGTCCGCCCCGCGCACGATCGATTCGAGACCGGCACGCCGTCGTTCGAGTCGATCGCGGGAACCCTTGCCGCCACCGACTACCTGCGCGACGTCGGCCGGTCGTACGGCGATGTCGCCGGAGCGCCGGGCGCTGGCGAGGGCAGCGAGCGACGGCGCGAGCTGGTCGCGGGCATGACCGCCATCGTCGACTACGAGCGGGAGCTGGTCGGCCGGTTGATCGCCGGCCTGGAGGCCATCCGGGGCGTGTCGATCCACGGCATCACCGACCGAGGGCGCGCCGCGGAACGCGTCCCGACGGTGTCGATCTCCGTGGAGGGCATCCCGCCGCGGGCCGCCGCCGAGCGCATGGGGCGTGAGGGCATCTACGTCTGGGATGGCGACTTCTACGCGACCGGGCTCATCGAGCGGATCGGCAGGGCCGAGATCGGTGGTGTGCTCCGCCTGGGACTCGTCCACTACAACACGGCAGGGGAAGTGGACCGCACCCTCGCGGCAGTCGAGCGATTGGCGACGGCGAGCCGGTGATTGAACGCCCGGCTTCCGGGCGAGGCTCGCTGGGGGATCGCCGACGGGCCGACCCACACCGGACGGCCCAGCGATGTGGGTGCCCTACCATGCCCACGATGTCGTCACGTGACCGCCGGGGCGGCGCCGCGCGTTCGCTCTTCCTAACCGCGCTGCTTGCCGCCGTCGTCGGTGCCTGCGGGACCGCCGCAGACACGTCGCAGCCACCGCTCGTGACCGGCGACCCACCCACCTCGCGTCTGCCGATCATCGTCGACACGGACGTCGACGTCAGCGACCTCGCGGCGCTCGCCGTCCTGCTGCGCGACCCCAGCGTCGACGTTCGAGCCGTGACCATCGTCCCGACCGGGACCGGCGTCACGAACTGCGCCTCCGGCCGCCTGATCGTGCAGTACGTGCTGGAGGAGTTGGGCGCGGGCTCGATCCCGTTCGCGTGCGGTCGCCTGGACCCGGGTCCCGATGGACTGCGCTTCCCCGACGAGTGGCGGCTCAACGCGGATGGCGGCTGGGGGATGGTCATGCCCCCGCAGCCAAACGTCGGCCTGCCAGAGGACGCAGCCACGCTCCTCGTCCGCATGGTGAATGAGAGTCCGAGCGCGCCGACCGTCGTGGCGCTCGGCCCGTGGACCAATCTCGAGGACGCCGTCATCGCGGATCCCACGGTCGCCGACCGGATCGCAGCCATTCACGCCATGGGCGGCGCGATCGACGTGCCGGGCAACGTCATCGTGGGGGACGTGACCGCGGACGACGGCCTCGAATGGAACCTCGCGGCAGACCCTTCGGCCGTCGGCGCGATGTTCGCGGCCGAGACACCGATCAGCCTGGTCCCGCTCGATGCGACCGACGATGTGCCGATCCCGATCGACCTGGCCGAGCGACTGGCCGACGACCTGCCGGCCGCCGGCGCGGACCTCGTCACGGAGCTCCTGGCACGGGTCCCGACCAGGTTGACCGGCGAGGGCCAGCAACTGTGGGACGAGCTCGCCGCCCTGACGGTGAGTGAACCCGACCTCGTGACGTGGGAGGATGCCCTCCTCCTGGCCGACCACGCCGGCCGCCTCACCCGGGAGGAGGCCGGCAGGCCGGTCCGCTTCGCGACCGCGGCGGACCGCGAGGCCGTCGAGTCCGCTCTCATCGATGCCCTGGCGGTCGGTCCGGACCGAACGACGCCGTTCAAGCTGGCAGGGCGGCTCGCGGTCCGCTGGGACGGTGCGTCCTGCAGCTTCGAGATGCAGGACGGGCTCACGCCCGGCGTTGCCGCGTTGACCTTCGACAACGGGACCGGCGATCCGGCCGCCGTCCAGATCGTTGGCGTGCGGGAGCCTCGCGCGTGGCAGGACCTGCTGGCGTTCCTGCCCACTGTGGATCCCGCGTCGGAGACCGCTGGGCTCCCCGACTGGGTGATCGACGCCGGTGGCCTCTCCGACGAGCCAGGCTCAGGCGGGACGATGGCTGGTTCGGTGTCACTGGAGCCCGGGACGTACGGGCCGGTCTGCGTGACGGGCACCTGGCCGGACCTCGTGTTCCGACCAGGCCAGCCATTCGTCGTCGCGGCGCCTTGACGACGGACCTCGACGCGATCGTCGTCGGGGCAGGACCCAACGGCCTCGCGGCGGCCCTCACCCTGGCCCGTGCCGGACGATCTGTCCGCGTGTATGAGGGTGCGTCCACGATCGGTGGCGGGACCCGAACGGAGGAACTGACGCTCCCCGGGTTCCGCCACGACGTCTGCTCGTCGATCCTGCCGCTGACGCTCGCCTCGCCGTTCCTCCGTATGGTCGATTTCGCGGCTCATGGGGTCGAGTTCATCCATCCCGTGGCGCCACTCGCCCACGCGCTCGACGGCGGGCGTGCGGCCGTGCTGGAACGCTCCTTCACGGCAACCGCGGCCGGCCTCGATCACGATCGGCGGACCGACGACGGCGGCGCCTGGTTGCGCCTGTTCGGCCCCCTGGCACGGGACGCCCGGAAGCTGTCGCGGGAGCTCCTCGGGCCGGTGATCCACGTGCCGCGCCACCCCCTGGCACTGGCCCGGTTCGGGCTCCCGGCGCTCCGCTCAGGCGAGTCGCTCGCGCGCAGCCGGTTCCGCGGAGAGCCGGCTCGAGCACTCTTCGGGGCGCTCTCCGCGCATTCGATGGTGGCCATCGACCGGCCGCTGTCGGCGGCCTTCGGGCTGGTGCTCGGGATGTATGCCCATGCCGTCGGCTGGCCGATGGTCCGGGGCGGCTCGGCGGCCGTGACCCACGCGCTCGCGGCGGAGCTGCAGGGCCACGGCGGCCAGATCGTCACCGGCGAATTGGTCGGCGACCTGGACGATCTCCCGCCGGCCCGGGTCGTGCTGTTCGACACGACCCCGCGGGCGATGGTCGCGATCGCTGGCGGCCGGCTGCCGCCACGGACGCGCCGAAGGTACGAGGCCTTCCGCTACGGATCCGGGGTGTTCAAGGTCGACTGGGCCCTCGACGGCCCCATCCCGTGGACAGCCGATGGCCTGCGCCGGGCCGGCACGGTCCACCTGGGCGGCACGCTCGACGAGATCGCCCGCTCCGAGTCCGACGTCGCGGCTGGTCGCCATTCCGAGCGGCCGTTCACGCTCGTCGCGCAGTACCACCCGTGGGATCCGTCCCGGGCGCCGGCCGGGAAGACGACGGCCTGGGCCTATTGCCACGTGCCGTCCGGCTCGGACGTGGACATGACCGCCCGGATCGAGGCACAGCTCGAGCGCTTCGCCCCGGGGTTCCACGACCTGGTCCTCGCTCGGGCGACCCATTCGCCGGCGCGGCTTGAGGCCCACGATCCGAACTACATCGGTGGCGACATCAATGCCGGGATCGCAGATATCCGCCAGACCCTGTTCCGACCCGTCCCGAGCCTGGACCCGTATCACGCGGGGCCGGGGCTGTACCTCTGCTCGTCGTCGACGCCGCCCGGCGGCGGCGTCCACGGGATGAGCGGGTTCCTCGCCGCGCAGTCCGCCCTGCGCCGGGATCTCCGCTAGGGAGCGACCAGCCCGTCGTCGTCGGGATCCACCAGCTCGCGTCGCAACCACCACCCGAGGAACAGCGCCCCTGCCGCAGGGAGCAGGGCCCACACGATGAGCAGCGCCGAGAGCACGACCAGGATCAGTTGCACGTCCCCGAGGCTCTCTTCGATCGCCCCGGCGCGGAGGTCGTCAGCCACACCGTCGAGCTCCGTCCCGAGTGACTGGAGCGACGTGGAATTCGCGAGGAGCGCCGCCCGGTTGTCGTCGAGATCCGTCGCGATGACCTCGAGCCGTGTGTCGAGGCCCTCGAGATCGACGGCCATCTGGCCGAACAGGTTGGCGGCGTTGGCCAGCGGCCTCGCGCCCAGGATGTTGATGGCACTCAGCTGGCCCTGGACGAGGATCAGGTTCTCGCGCAGGTTCGCCACGGTCTGCGCCGTCTGACGGACGGCCGGCGGCGTCCGTTCTAGCGTGCCGGAGAACGAGGTGGCGGAGGTGCCCATGCTCGACAGCACGATCGCCGTCTGATCGAGGGTCGAGACGATCGAGTCGACCTGTTCACCCGTCCGGTCCGCGACGGCACCGACCCGCCCGCCGACCCATGCCAGCGCGAAGGCGCCGATCAGCGCCAACACGACACCGATGGCACCGTACGCGATGAGACCGGTGCTCAACCGCCGCAGGCCGCGACGCAACGTGAGCGGTCGCCGCGGGGCAGGGTCAGGGAGGATGGCTGTCATGGCGGGCAAGTCTGCCACGCGCGGCAACTCGCGCGGGAACCCAACTCGACCGGGGCGGCGCGTCGGCAACGGCGACCCGCGCCGGCGCCTCTCGGACTCGGGCCGCGGCCCGATGGGACCGCCGCCGATGTGACCGTCGTTGAACGCTACCGCCAGGCCGATCTGGCCGCGTCCGGATACAGCCGCACCCGCCGGTACGGCTCCCGTCCGCGCGAACGTGACACGAGGTTGGCCCGTTCCGCCATCTGGTGCTGCAACCGGCGGATGTACGCGTTCTGGGGCGACAGCTCGACGGGTTCCGCCGAGGTGAGCACGACCTCGATCGCGTCCTCGGTCTCCCGCATCGCTGCCTCGCGTGGGTCGATCTCCAAGGAGAAGATCGACGTCAGGCTCGTCTGCATCTGCGGAACGGTGTTGCTCTTGAGGACGTAGATCGGCATGGCCCGCTCCTCGGCCTCGCGCAGCAGCGGCGTTTTCTGCTTGTACTCGTTCTTCAGGGTCATCACGACGTCCGCCTCGTCCACGTCGCGCGCGATGACCACCGGCAGCCCGAGGTCGCGCACGGCCTGCTCGAGGCGCTTGCGGCTGACGCCCTGGGGGAGGACGCGCAGCGTCGGCAGTGGCGAGCCGCCTGGCACCAGCACGGTCTCGCCCCGTGCGCCCTCCTCAGCGCCGAGCGGCAGGGTCTCGAGCCCGTCGCCCTCCTCGAGCGCGTCGGCGTTGATGGGGGCCGTCCCCTCGTCAGCCTTCAGTGTCTGGAGCGCGCGGGCTGCCTGGTCGCGCCAGGCCTTCTGGCGCTCGAGCTCGCGGGCCTCGCGGGCACGGGTCTCCAGCGCCGTGGAGGTCGCACCCCTCTCCAAGGGCCCCCGATCCGCGATCTCCCCCGCGACGAAGGGCGCCTCGGGCCCTCGCGAGGCGATACGTTCGCCGGGCATCGCGCCCGGTACGCCGCCCTCCGAGATGGGTCCGCGCGGCGCACTCTCCCGGCCCGAGCCGCCGCGGGTCTGCCGCCAGCCACCGGACGCACCGGGCCGGTAGCCCGGGCGGAACCCGCCGCGCTCCGCCTCGCGGAAGCCGCCCGACGTCCGTGCCGACCCATCGCCACGCCAGCCGGGCTCCATCCGCCACGGGGAGCCGCCACCGACGAGTCCGGCAAAGCGCTCGGCTCCGAGTTGCTCGCGTGGCGACGGCCGCGGCCGACCCTGCGATCGGTGCACGCCCTCCTCGTCGCGCCAGCGCAGCTCGGGCGCCACGGCGTCCCCGCGTAGCAGCGCGTCGATGGTCTCGGCAACGTCGCTGTGGACCGCGACCCGCTCGCGGTCCTGGATCTCGACGATGACATCGAAGGTCGGTGGCGCCTTGCGCTCCAGCACGCTCTTCTGGGTACGGCGCCGGCGCGCTTCCTCATCGCCGAGGGTCACGCTCTGGATCCCGCCGATGAGGTCGGACAGGGTCGGATTCAGCATCAGGTTGTCGAGGTTGTTGCCGTGCGCGGTCCCGATCAGCTGGACACCGCGTTCGGCGATCGTCCGGGCTGCCTGCGCCTCCAGCTCCGTCCCGATCTCGTCGATGACGATGACCTGGGGCATGTGGTTCTCGACCGCCTCGATCATGACCTCGTGCTGGAGGGATGGGGTGCGGACCTGCATGCGGCGTGCCTTGCCGATGGCCGGGTGGGGGATATCACCGTCGCCGGCGATCTCGTTCGAGGTATCCACGACGACCACGCGCTTGCCGAGGTCGTCGGCGAGCACTCGCGCGGCCTCGCGCAGCATCGTGGTCTTGCCGATGCCGGGGCGACCCATGATGAGGATCGACTTCCCGGTCTCGACGAAGTCCGTGATGATCTCGATGGTGCCGTACACCGCCCGACCGATGCGACACGTCAACCCGACGATCTTGCCGCTTCGGTTGCGGATCGCGCTGATGCGGTGGAGCGTGCGCTCGATGCCGGCGCGGTTGTCGTCGCCGAACAGCCCGATGTGCTCGACGACGAAGGCGATGTCGGCATCGACGACTTCGCGGTCGAGGAGCATCACCTCCGCATCGGGAAACCGGCCCTCCGGCCGCCGGCCGAGGTCCATGACGACCTCGATCAGCTGCTCGCGGTCCTCTAGCGCGTGCACGGCGTCGACGATCTCGGGCGGCAGGGACGAGAGCAGCGCGTCGAGGTCGTCGATCGATTCCCGCTGGCGGTCCTCGGATCCCATGCTGACCTCCACTCCGACTGGTTAGCGCACGCCGGCCGGCACGAGGGCCGGCTCGGCCACGCGGACGAGGGTTTCCTTCATGAGCAATGTCACGCTCGCGATCGAATCGAAGGCAGCATCCTCCAGGCGGCGATCGAGCGGTGCCTCATAGGTTCGCACGGGTGAGATGACGCCGTGGTTCGGGCGACGGTCGCGACCCTTCCCCGTGCGTGCCGCGATCATGCCAAGCCCGTATCCGATGATGGCTTCGGCATCGGCCTCCGGCCTCGCAACGACCTTCAGGTAGTGCGGCTGGTCCTCCTTGGCGACGCCGATCTGCACGAACGCATCCAGTTCCGTCCCGTCCTTGCCCCCACCGGGTGCCATCTGGACGTACGCCTCGACATCGGCGAAGCGCAGGATCGGCGCCAGGCTGGAGCGCGGGACCCGCCAGTGGTTGCCCTGTCGTTCCCAGTCGGGCAGTCGGATGGCTTCGAGCCGGGCAACGGGTCCGGGCGTCGCGGCGAGATAGAGGCGGTGCAGCGCCAGCGCATCGACCGCTTGGGCCGGCCGGATGCGCGCCTCGCCGGCGGCGCCCTCTGTCCATGGCGCGGGCAGCCTGGACTTGGCGGCGCGGAAGAGGATGCGTTCCTCGCCGTAGCGCATGAACCCGGCCTGCATGAGCAGCTCGACGTTGCCATCGACGTCTGCGCACGCGACGTGGAACCGCGCGGCACCCCGCTTCGCCCCTTCGCGCAGGATCTGCTGCACCAGCCGGTAGCGGATGTCGCCGGCATCGGCCATCCCGACGGCGTCCAGCTCCACGATCGTCCATTCGTCCCGGATCGATTCACGCTCCACGCGAACGAGGCCGGCGATCCGACCTCCGCCCTCGTAGACGTACATCAGGTCATTGGGGCGGAACGCACCCAGCGGCAGGCGGAAGAGGCTGAAGACCCCGATCGGAGGGCCGCTGACCGGGAGCCCCAGCGAGCGCGTCGCGGCATCATCTGACTGGCACAGGCGGGACAGCTCACCCAGGGCGGCGAGGTCGGTGAGGCGGGCCGGACGAACCTTGCCTTGGCTGCGCGGGGGCCGCGTGATCGTCATCGCGGCGGGGTCCTGCTGGTCATCGGGTCTGGGTCCGGCGCGTCGGGTGCCGTCGACGGCCTGAGCCCTCGGCCGGGTCGTCGTGTTCGGCCGCCATCGTCGCGACCAGCCGGTGGAACCGCGTCTCCCCGGCGAGCTCCGGATGGAACGACGTCGCGAGGATGTTGCGCTCCCTGACGGCGACCACGCGGCCGTCGTCCAGGCGCGCCAGCACGTCCACGTCGGGACCGGTCCGCTCGACGATCGGGGCACGGATGAACACGCCATGGACCGGTCGCTCGCCGATGAGGTCGACGTTGAGCTCGGCCTCGAACGATTCGAGCTGTCGCCCGAACGCGTTCCGCTCGACGGTCACGTCGAGCAGCGGCAGGATCGGCGCCTCACCGCCGCTGATCTCGCGCGAGAGGACGATCATGCCGGCGCACGTGCCGAAGATCGGCGCACCGGTGTCGGCGAAGTCGAGGATCGGCTGGCGCAGACCCCAGCGCTCGATGAGCCCGCGCATCGTCGTGCTCTCGCCGCCCGGCAGGATCAGTCCGCTGACGCCCTCGAGGTCGACCGGCTCGCGCACGCGCACGCCCTCGACGCCGACGGCGGCAAGCGTGTCGAGATGCTCGCGGAACGCCCCCTGGAGGGCGAGGACCCCGATCCTCATCGCGGAATCGTCGCGGTGGTCGTTACGACCCTTACCAGCCGCGGACCGCTAGGCGCTCCTGCTCCGGGATCTCCTCGAGGGCGATACCACGCATCGGGGCTCCGAGACCCTTCGAGACCTCGGCGATCTTCTTGGCATCGTCGAAGAACGTGGTCGCCTGCACGATGGCGTTCGCCATGCGGGCCGGATCCTCGCTCTTGAAGATGCCTGAGCCGACGAACACGCCCTCCGCGCCGAGCTGCATGACCAGCGCCGCGTCCGATGGGGTGCTGATGCCGCCCGCGACGAAGTTGACGACCGGCAGCTTGCCGTTGGCCGCGACGTCCTTGACCAGCTCGTACGGCGCCTGGAGATCCTTGGCCGCCACGAAGAGCTCGTCGTCACGCATGCCCTGGAGCCGGCGGAGCTCGCTGAGCACGTCGCGCAGCTGGCGCACCGCCTCGACGATGTTGCCGGTCCCGGCCTCGCCCTTCGTCCGCATCATCGCGGCGCCCTCGTTGATCCGCCGGAGCGCCTCGCCGAGGTTCCGGCAGCCGCACACGAAGGGGACGTTGAAGGCGTGCTTGTCGATGTGGTTGTTCTCGTCCGCGGGGGTGAGGACTTCGGATTCATCGATGTAGTCGACCCCGAGCGCCTCGAGGACCTGCGCCTCCACGAAATGCCCGATCCGGGCCTTCGCCATCACCGGGATGGACACCGCGTCCATGATCCCGCTGATCATCTCGGGGTCGGACATGCGGGCGACGCCGCCCGCCTTGCGGATGTCGGCCGGGACTCGCTCGAGCGCCATCACGGCGACGGCGCCGGCTTCCTCGGCGATCTTGGCCTGGTCGGCGGTGACGACGTCCATGATGACGCCGCCCTTGAGCATCTGGGCGAGACCCTTCTTGGTGGCCCAGGTCGACGTTTCGACGGTCATGGTGGGCTGTGATTCCTCAAGGTGGCGCGTTCGGATCGCCCGGCCGGGTCTGGCCCCGGGGTCGTCGCCCGATCGAGTCGGCCGAGTCCCTCACGCGACCGCGATTATCGCACGCGCCCTCCGTTGCGCCCAAGCGTGAGATGGAGGTGGCGCACCCGGCGCGTCGTGGACCGGGATGGACCGGTCGCTGGGCGCTCGACGCCGGATCGTCCTCAGGCCACGGCGCCTCGTTGCCCGGCTGCAACGGCGTCGCACGATTCGAGTACCAGGACGGTCCTCCGTCGTGCGACCATCACGACTCACGCCGGCATCGGCGCAGGGATCCGGCAAACCGCCGGGTCGAAGGAGGGGACCATGCGTCGAGCGCTCGCGCTGCTGATCGTCGCCATGCTGTTCGCCGTCGGGTCGTCGACGGCACTCGCGGCCACCACCCAGAAGGTCACGATCCGCGCCGTGATCGCGCAGGCCGGCTGGGACACCTTCGATGAGGACACCGGTGCCGGCGAGGCGGGCAGTGCCCAGTTCGCCACGGCGGAGGGCCGAACGACGGTCTCGCTGTCCACGACGAGGGGCGAGCTCGTCCTGTGCCAGGGCGCCGAGACACCGGACGACCCGTTCGATGACGTGTATGGATTCGTCGGGACCGCCACCTTCGGAGAGGGACCGGCGAAGCTGTCGCTCGGCAAGACCTATAGCTCGGCCAAGGCGTCGGGCACGGTGACGGCCGAGGTGTTCACGTTCAGCGAGTGCACCGGTGACGAGGGCACGAGCAGTACCAGGTCCATCAAGGTCTCGGTCGACCTGACCGGCGTGAGCCCGATCATCCACGAAACCCTGCGCTCGACTATCAGGATCCCGTCCCGCCTGAGGTCCAAGACGATGATCCGCGCCGATTCGCGCGAAGCGGCCGGGACCGTCAAGGTCGGCAGCCGGACCATTCGAACCGGCGGCGTGATCGGGATGCTCTCGATGAAGGCGTCGACGACGCAGTAAGGGCGCGGCCGAGCGGCCGATGGTCGACGAGGGCGGGCGTTCGCCAGGGCGACGCGGCTAGCGGCGCTTGCCCGAAGGGTCGAACTCGGTCGAGTAGGGATCGTTCGTGGGGTCGTCGCCGTACATGTCGCGGCGGTCGACGATCACGTTCCCGCCGCCGCCCATCAGGCCGACGATCGCCGCGTACACCACGACGACGCCGCGCTTCAGCGATTTCCAGATGGTGTTCACGACCCGACTCTACTCCTCGCAGATCAGCGCGAAACCGTTCGGACGACCCCCGACATCAGCTTCGTGGCGCGTCGCGCGGCCGTGGGCGACAGGCGCGACAGCGCCTCGACCAGTTCGAGGACATCGTCGTCGTCCAGGCCGCCGAGCAGGTCGAACAGCCGCAGGATCGTGGCATCCGGCACCCGCCCGAGCAACTGCAGCGAGCGCTCCATCTCGCGTGGTTCGAGCTGCGGGATGAGCCCGACCGCGCGGTCGAACAGCCGCACGAAGACCACGAATGAGGCGAGCCAGTCCTGCAGCTCGGCCAGCTCCTGGTCATCGGGGTTCTCGGCGGCCGCGGCGGCCGCCTCCATCGCCTTCTTCTCGAGGACGGCGACGATGGGGTCGCCTTCGCGCACCTTTCGCTCGGCGATGACTCGGCCGAACCACTGGAAGTGGTCGCCGACCGCCAGGTAGGCGACGCCGGCGGGACCGCGCCGACCGACGCGACGAGGCTCGGGGACGCGCTCCACGATGCCCCAGGACTCCGCCTCGGCCAGGGCCAGGCTTGCGGCTCGGTGGCTGAGACCGAGGGCCTCGCGGACCTCGCGTTCGGTCAGCGGCGCCTGGCGCGCCATGAGATAGGCCTGTACGCGCGCGATGGCCGGGGTCACACCCCAGGCGGCGCCCATCTCGCCCCATGCTTGGGCGAGCTCCAGCCGGATCGTTTCCGCGGTCGTCCGCCCGGTGCGGGGCGAGCCGGCACCACCGTTGGTGTCGGCTGTTTTGACCGTGGCGCGTTCATCGTTCATAACTTGCTATGTCAGAGTAGCACGACGCCCGACGGCGACCAGGGTCCGGCGCGACCACCCGCCAGATCGATCTCGGTTTCGCCCGCGGTCAGCTCGGAGCGTTGAGGACCGAGGCCATCGCGGCCTCCATCGCGACGAACAGCGGGTGGTTCGGATCGATCTCCGTCTCGCATGTCGCGATGCGCTCGTTCCCGCCGGGCGCCCCGAATTCGTAGATGAACTCCTGGCCATCGAAGGCGACCGGGCACTCCCCCGTGAACGGCCGCGCACGGATCGCGTCGAAGTCGGTGGTCTTCACGGCTGTATCGAGGGCGGTGAGGACGTTCGGATCGAGTGCACCAACCTCTGCCGCCACGGGCGCCGTCCGGTGGACGCGCCCGTTGCGCTCGATGACGGTCGTGCCGCCGCAGGCGCCCTCGGGACATTCGCCGCCGTGGACGGTGACCGTGACCAGGGCGCCGTTTCCGACGGGCAGGATCGAGGCGACGGCTGGGATCGACTGACAGGCGACCGCCGAGGCGGCCAGGACCACGATGGCAATGACGGTCCGAGAACGTGGGAGGGTCGACATAGGCCGAGGGACGACGCGAGCCGCCCGCGAGTTCCCGGAGAGCCGGTCTGTGCGCCACGCGACCATTCCAGCGATCGACCGCGTCCCGGATCTCTCTTCGTGTGCGCCATTCGCACGTAACGGCGATCGAGCCCGTGAATCGGCTCGGATTCGCTGCTCTCATCCGTCGGCCGGTGCGTGGCACGCACATACGGACATCGAAGGCCGATGGCATCGATGCCGTTCGCCAACGCGTGCACCACACGCACAGCGAGCACCTGAGATGCGATCCCCGGTGCGGGCCCGACCTATCATCCGGCCATGCCCGTCCTGCGCAGCCGGCTCGACCCCGCCGCCGCCGAGACGCGCGCGAACCACGACGCCATGGCCGCCCTCGTCGACGACCTGCGGGAGCGCCAGGCGGCGGTCGCCGGCCGGGGCGCCGGGGGCGACGATCGCTCGATCGAACGGCACCGCGAACGCGGCAAGCTGCCGGTCAGGGAGCGGATCGATCGGCTGCTGGACCCGGCCAGCCCCTTCCTCGAGCTGAGCCCGCTCGCTGCCACCGGCCTGTACGAGGATGACGCGCCGGGCGCCGGCATCGTCACGGGCATCGGGCTGGTCGAGGGCGCGACCTGCGTCATCGTCGCCAACGATGCGACCGTCAAGGGCGGAACCTACTACCCCATGACGGTGAAGAAACACCTTCGGGCGCAGGAGATCGCGCTCGAGAACCGGTTGCCGTGCATCTACCTCGTCGATAGTGGTGGCGCCTTCCTGCCGCTCCAGGCCGACGTCTTCCCCGACCGCGATCATTTCGGGCGGATCTTCTACAACCAGGCCCGCATGTCCGCGGCCGCGATCCCGCAAGTGGCGCTGGTCATGGGCAGTTGCACGGCCGGTGGCGCTTACGTGCCCGCGATGAGCGACGAGACCGTCATCGTCAAGGGCACGGGCACGATCTTCCTCGGAGGTCCGCCCCTCGTGAAGGCCGCGACCGGTGAAGACGTGACGGCGGAGGACCTGGGCGGCGCCGAGGTCCACACCCGCAGGTCCGGAGTCGCGGACCACGAGGCGCTGGACGACGAGCACGCCCTGGCGCTCGGCCGATCCATCGTCGCGAACCTCAGCCGCAAGCCCCCGGCCCCGCCCTGGGATCGCCGCGATCCGGAGGCCCCGGCGGTGGATCCGGTCGGCCCGCTGGGACTCTACGGCGCGGTCTCGGCAGACGCCCGCCGGCCGGTCCCCGTCCGCGAGATCATCGCCCGGCTGGTCGACGGGTCGAGGTTCCACGAGTTCAAGCCGCTCTACGGCGAGACGCTCGTGACCGGCTTCGCCCACGTGGACGGCTATCCGATCGGGATCATCGCCAACGACGGCATCCTGTTCAGCCAATCCGCGCTCAAGGGCACCCACTTCATCGAGCTCGCGTGCCAGCGCCGCATCCCGCTGCTCTTCCTCCAGAACATCACGGGCTTCATGGTCGGGCGCGAGTACGAGGAGGCCGGGATCGCCAAGGACGGCGCGAAACTGGTCATGGCCGTCGCAAACGCCGAGGTCCCCAAGTTCACCATCCTCATCGGCGGCAGCTTCGGGGCGGGCAACTACGCGATGGCGGGTCGGGCCTACCAGCCGCGGTTCCTGTGGACCTGGCCGAATGCCCGGATCTCGGTGATGGGCGGCCAGCAGGCGGCGCGCGTCCTGTCCACGGTCCGCGGCGGCTTCGCGAACGACGCCGAACGCGATGCCTTCGAAGCCCCGATCCTCGAGACCTACGAGCGCGAAGGCTCGCCCTATTTCGCCACGGCCCGCTTATGGGACGACGGCGTCATCGACCCGCTCGACACGCGACGCGTCCTGTCGCTCGGAATCGAGGCGTCGCTGCACGCGCCGATCCCCGAAACGAGGTTCGGCGTCTTCCGGATGTAGTCACGCCAGGAGGCAACGATGCTGAAGTTCTGGAGCGAGATCCCGACGGCTCGAGCCCGCGAGATGGTCGCCGACGTCGCGACCTGGATCTGGGTGTCGCTGTGGGTCATCGTCGGCGTGAAGATCCACGAGGTCATCTCGTCGTTCGCCGAGGCGGGGCGCGTCCTGCAGCGTGGCGGCACCAACATCCAGGGTGCGGGCGCATCGCTTGGTGGAGCGCTTCGCGACGTGCCGCTCGTCGGCGTTGGGATCGGCGACTTGACAGCGGGTGCGTTCGCGACGGCTGGCGACCCCTTCATCTACGTCGGCCAGGAGCTCGAAACGTTGCTGATCCTGATCGCCCGGCTGCTGGCTCTGCTCGTGGTCGGCGTCATGGTGATCCCGTGGCTGAGCCGGTACCTTCCCTGGCGCGCCGAGCGCCTCGCGACGGTCCGCAGCGCGCATCGCGTGATCCGGCGCGGGGACTTGACGGAGGCGGCGATGCAACGGGCGCTGGCGACCCGCGCCCTCGCTCGACTGAGCTATCCCGACCTGCTTGAGCACACGTCCGATCCCTTCGGCGATTACGCGGCGGGCCGGTTCGAGAAGCTGGCCCGCGCCGAGCTGGCCAGCGTGGGACTGCGATGATCATGCGTCCGAGGCTGGCCTGGGGCGTCGGCACGGTCGCGCTCGTAGTTGCGGGCTGCGACGTGATCGCCGGTGCGTTCCCGGGCCCGCCCGAGGCCCCAAAACCGTGCGGCCATGTCTTCAACCCCGTGCGATGCCTGGCCATGATCGATGCCGTAGCATCCCATCTGAACACCACCCGCGAGGACATCGTCGCGCTCGAGATCATGCCGGACCCGACGTCGCGGGTGGTCGATGGCGTGGTGATCCTCGAGACGCGTGGCGGCGCGGCGCCGATCGAACTCCGGGCGACCCTGGCCGACGGCTCGACGGGCCAGACTTCGATGTGCGGGGGCATCCCATCCGGCCCCGCGTGTATGGACGAGCCGAGTCTCGAGACGGGCTCCTTCATGACCGGTGGCTATCACGACGTTCCGCAAGGGTCCAGCCCGGTGCCGTCAGCTGCGCCCGACGCCGTCCTCGCGGCCACGGCGCTCCGGATCGACCGCCTCGACATCCCGATCGACCACACCGGCCCCTACGAGGTCCGGCTCGGCGAGGCGCGGTTGCCCAACGGCCTCCTCTCCACCGTCTACTTCGAACTGGTCGACGATTGGCCCGCTGACGTCACAATCATCGAGGGTGGCGTGCACCTGGAGGTCCGCTCGCTCGAGGACGGTCAGCGCATCTGGAATATCTACGAGCACGGCTGGCGCGAAGGCACCGAACGGGTGGAGGCCATCCTCGTTTTCGACGTCTTCCGGTTCGATCCGGGAGCGACCCTATCGATCCGCGAAGTTGTCGTCCGGTAGCGGAGGTCAGGGCGGTATCTGGTCGGTGATGTCGCGGAAGTCGTAGATGTGGTCGTTGTCCGGCCAGGTGAAGCTGCGGTCGGGCAAGAGCTCGATGTCCTGTCCATACGCGGCACCGAACAGGAACCTGAAGGTGTTGACCGACGACATGTCGTCCGGGACCACCGCATCCACGCCGGGCAGGAACATCGCGTTCAGGTTGCCGAATCGGAGCGCGTAGTAACGAGGGTCGTCTCCCGGGCAATCCACGCTGCGACACGCGAGCGGCCCCTCGTCGGCCTGGATGATGATCAGTGGATCGGTATCGTCACCTCCGGCCGTGAGCCGTTCGACGAGCTCCTTGATCCGGCCGTTCAGGTAGGCCAGCTGCGCTGCGTAGAGTTCCGCTTCGTCCCCGTCCGCGGCCTCCTCCTCCGTCATCCGTGTGCCGTCCGCCCGGAACACGTACGGATCATGTGGGAGGAGGACGTGCGCGAAAACGAACTTGGGTCCGGGCGCGGACGCAAGTCGCAAGAGCTGCCGAAACTGGAACAGCGCGATGTCGCCGTGGCGCTCGAAGAATGTCGGCGTGGGTTTCTCGTCTCCGCGGACCCGCTCGATCGCAGGGAGCATGCTGGTATCGCGGAGCACCGACTCGAACTCGCTGGTGGACCCTGACGTGATGTTCTCGTCCGCGGTCGGGTTGGACGACGTCGGCCCGAACCACGAGCCGAGGTGGACGTAGCGATACCCGAGGGCCTGGAACTCCTCGCCGACGCGGTGGCCGCGGAGCATCGCCTGCGCCGGCGTCCTGTCGCCCGAGTCCCGACCGATCCTCTCTGTGAGGTGGTCCAGATAGGTCATGTTGAGCGTGGCAGCGAGCGAGAAGTCCGTTGCGCGGTAGTTGGCGTGGCTGTCCTCCTGCACCTGGAAGCCGCGCGTCTCGAGCCATCCGTACAAGTCGTTGTCGGTGATCCCGAACGCCGTCTCGATGGCATCGGCCGACCCGTAGCGGTCGAAGACCAGGTAATAGACGTCGCGGGTCGGCACGGCAGCGCCCGACCTCGCGAGCCCGGCATCGATCGTTGCGGCCGCCCGCGTCGCGCGAGACGCCTCGTACGGGACGATGGTGACCAGCGTCAGCGCGACCAGGACCGCCGCGAACGTGTTCAGCACCGCGGTGACCGTCGAGAGGGACCGTCGCGCGATGACGGCGTACGCGGCAGCGGCGGCGATGACGACGGCCCACACGACGATCTGACCACGCACGTCCAGTCCGGCTCCGGACAGTGCCGGTGCGACATGGCCGAAGCCGTACCAGGCCACCACGAACGAGGAAGCGATGACCGCCCCGCGGCGGGCGCTGCGCAGCAGGAGCGCTGCCACCGCGTAGACCACGAGCGCCTGGACGACCGAGGTCGCGAGCGGATGGCCCGCGTCCACGAGGAGCACATCCGCCAGGTTCTCGGCGTAGAGGAACAGGACCGCATACACGGCGAAGAGGAGCGGATGGGCCGGGTACCGTGACAGTGGCGACTCGTGGCGGTCAGCGCGGTCGGGCATGCGTGACGTGGAACTCCAGTGCGGTCTGGTGTGGAACAGGGACCTCGGAGTGTAGGTTCGATCCCGGGAGGACGCCGTCGATCTCGAACGGCACCGTCCGGTAGCATCCGCATATGCCCACCGTCGCCCGGTTCTCGATCGCCCCCGTCCGCAGCCTCGGGCTCGAGCACCCGCCCGAGATCGACGTGACCGAGCTCGGGGTCGTCGAGGATCGACGCTTCTACCTCACCGACGCGTCGAACCGCCTCGTCGACCGCATCGTCGTCGGACGGCTGGTCGTCGTCTCGGCCCACACGGATCCCGACGCGACGACCCTGCGGATGACGTTCCCAGACGGGAGCATCATCGAGGACGAGATCCAGCTCGGCGAACCAGTCGAGACCCACATCCACGGACGAACGGGGGTCGGGCACGTGGTCATCGGGCCGTGGGCCGACGCCCTGGCACCCATCGCCGGCCGGCCCATCATCGTCGTCCGCTGCGACCGACCCGGTGGGACGCGGGCCGGGAACCCCACCAGCATCATCTCCGACGGATCACTTCGGGAGCTCGCCGCGAACGCCGGCGTCGACGAGGTGGACCCGCGTCGATTCCGGATGCTCATCGACCTCAAAGGCGCGGGGGCGCACGAGGAGGACAGCTGGATCGGCGGCCGGATCGCCATCGGCGACGCGGTACTGCGCGTGACCAAGCCCGACGCGCGCTGTGCCATCACGACGCAGGATCCGGACACAGGCGAGCGCGACCTCGATACGTTGCGCACGATCATCGACTACCGCGGCCTGCGCGACGGCAAGCACGCCGACTTCGGCGTGCTGGCGGATGTCGAGCGGCCGGGCCGCATGCGGCTCGGCGACGAGGTCAGAGTCCTGTCGATGCCGAAGGCGGCGGGTTCGACGGCGGCGCAGCCGGCAGCGGCGGGCTGATCCGCCGCAGGATCACGACCCAGGCCGCGGCACCGATGGCGACGAGGGGCGCGACCTGCATCGCCGCGGACACGCCAGCCCGCAGGAACTGGGCGGCCACGAACTGTGCAACGAGCCAGGAATCGATCAGCCAGCCCCAGATGACGAACGATGCGGTCGCGGCCACCGGCCCGCCGAGCGCGATCGCGACTCCGACGACGACAGCGTCGATCCTGGAACCGAGGGCCGCCGGGGCGAGGCCCGCCCCCAGCAGCGCGATGCCGGCAACGCCCGACACGACCGCCATCATCGCGATCGGAGTCGCGAATTCCGCTGGCAACCCTTGGAACGGGCTCCTGGCGAGTGCAGCCGCCACCGTGGCGATCGGCAGGTAGATCGCGGCCGCGAGCAACGCCCCGCGGCGAGCGGCCCGGATCGTCAGCAGGCGCCGTCCGCTCGGATCGGGCTGCCAGTTCGGCGACCATGGATTTGATGGACCCATGGTCGCAGGGTAGCCCCAGCCCGGACCAGCGGGAACCAGTACGACGGGGCTCCGGTGCCAGCGCGCCCCGCGTCTTTGAGCGTGCGCCTCCGGGGCGCCGGTGGCGGCTACGATGACGCGGTGAGTCCCGCCATCCGGCTCGAGCGCAGCGGCCCTGGGGACGCCGTTGCCAGGGTCATGCTCGCGCGCCCTGAGGTCCACAACGCCTTCGATGCCTCCACGATCGCCGAGCTGCGTACGACCTTCGCGACGCTCGCCCGCGAGGACCCCACGAGCCTGCGGGCTGTGGTCATGAGCGGCGACGGGCCATCGTTCTGCGCCGGTGCCGACATCGCCTGGATGCGCGCGGCGACGACGCTCGATGTGGAGGGCAACGAGCAGGACGCGATGGCGATGGCCGATATGTTCGAGGCCATCGATACCTGCCCGGTCCCGGTCATCGTGCGTGTCCAAGGAGCCGCCCTCGGGGGCGGGATGGGCCTGTGCGCGGTCGGCGATCTCGTCGTCGCGGAGAGTGGCGCGCGGTTCGGCTTCACCGAGACCCGCCTGGGGATCCTGCCGGCGGTCATCGCCCCGTTCGTCATCGCGAAGATCGGCGAGACCCACGCGCGGGCACTGTTCCCGGGCGGCCGCCGGTTCGATGCCGTGCGTGCCCAGCGCATCGGCCTCGTCCACGAGCTCGTCGAGGGCGAGGCCGCGCTCGACGGGGCGATCGATGCGGCGGTCGCCGACGTCCTGGCGGCCGGCCCCACCGCCGCGCGGGCGGCCAAGGCGATCGTCCGCGAGGTCCGCGGTCTGGGCCACGGCTCGTCGAAGTGGCACACCGCGCGCGTGATCGCGCGCCAGCGCGTGAGCGCCGAGGCGCGCGAGGGATTCGCGGCCTTCGACGAGAAACGCAAGCCTGGCTGGGCGCCCGAGTCGGAAGCCTAGGGTCGCGTCCGCTCAGCCGACGATCGCGAACGCCCGGACGGGAAAGGTCGCCATCCCGCGGATGCGCGGAGGGACCGCGTAGAAGCGCCAGCCCGTGGTCGGCAGCGCGCCGAGGCCGGTCAGGTGTTCCACGAGTGGGATGTCGGCGCCCAGGATCGCGGTGTGGGCGGGCCGGGTGGGGTCGGTGAGCGAGTCCACGTTCAGCGAGTCGATGCCGATGAGCGCCGCGCCCGATCGGACGAGCAGCTCGGCGGCCGCACCCGTCAGGAACGGGTTGTCGCTCAGGTATTCGGGCGTTCCCCAGCGCTCATCCCAGCCGGTGGCGACGAGGACGGCTCGCCCGCGGACATCGACGCCCTCGAAAGCGACCGGCCCGATGGCACGCTCTGTCGCGCCACGGCAGTCGACGAGAACGCCGTCGAGGTCCGACACGCGCTCCAGCTCAAGGTCCGCCAGGTCGTGCCCGCCGGGAAATCGATGCGCCGGTGTGTCGACGTACGTCCCGGTGTTCGCCACGAGATCGATCCGGCCGATCTCGAACGTCGTGCCGGGGGCGTACCTGGCCGTCGACGCTTCATGGGTCAGGAACGCCGAGATCGATGGCGCCGGGATGCCCGGGTGGGTCGTCATGCCATCGACGATCTCATGACTCAGGTCCACGATGCGGCGGTTGCTGTCACCAGCCAACGTCCGTCCCTCCTTTATCCGAATCCTAATCGATGTTGCCCGCCGGTCATATGCGACAATCGCGCCACGATGAGCGACGAACTGAGCCCGAGCGAGGTCGCACGGCGACTCGGGACGTCCACACGATCCGTCCAGCGCTGGATCGCGAGCGGGGCGATGCCAGCTCGTCGTGTCGGTGGCCGCTGGCGTGTCGCGTCTGACGCGATTGGCGCGTTCAGCACCGGTAGCACGACAAGCGGCGCCCCGTCCCCTGCGGCAGGAATCCGGACGCTCTTCATCGCGAACCGGGGCGAGATCGCGACCCGCATCGCGCGAACGTGTGACCGGCTGGGCGTACGCGTGATCGTCCCGCCCACGGACGGCCCCGCCGCGATCGACCTCCTGGACGCCGACGCGGTCGTCGCCGCTGCCCGGGCGGCACGTGCCGACGCCCTCCACCCTGGCTTCGGCTTCCTCGCCGAGAACGCCGACTTCGCCGAGCGCGTCATCGAGGCCGGGGTCCGCTGGGTCGGCCCGCCACCGGAAGCCATTCGGGCCATGGGCGACAAGGCGGCCAGCCGCAAGCTCGCGGCGAGCCTCGGCATCACCGTGCCCGCCGGCTACGACGATGAGGACCAGTCGGACGCGGCGCTCATCAAGGCGGCGGAGCGGATCGGCTACCCGTTGCTGGTCAAGCCGGCGGCCGGCGGTGGTGGCAAAGGCATGCACACGGTCCGCGACCCGGACCGTCTCGAGACCGACCTGGCCGCGGCGAGACGCGAGGCCAAGGCCGCGTTCAACGACGGCCGTCTGATCCTCGAGCGACTCGTCGAAGGCGCACGCCACGTCGAGATCCAGGTGCTGTTCGACCGCCACGGGAACGGTATCCACCTCGGCGAGCGCGACTGCTCGATCCAGCGGCGTCATCAGAAAGTCCTCGAGGAGTCGCCCTCCCCCGCGGTCGATGGCCCCCTGCGCCGAGCCATGGGCGACGCAGCGTTGCGACTCGCCGGCGCCGTCGGCTACGCGAGCGCCGGCACGTGCGAGTTCCTCCTCGACGACCGTGGCGAGTTCACGTTCCTCGAGATGAACACGCGGCTACAGGTCGAGCACCCGGTCACGGAGCTCGTCACGGGCCGCGACCTCGTCGCCGACCAGCTGCGGATCGCGGCGGGGGAGGCGCTCGGGCTCGCCCAGGACGACGTCCTTCTCGATGGGCACGCCATCGAGGTCCGGCTGTACGCGGAGGACGCCGAGCATGGGTTCCTGCCCGCCACCGGGAGCATCGAGCGTCTTCGATGGCCGACTGGTGACGGCATCCGGGTCGATGCCGGGGTGATCGAAGGCGACGAGGTCGGCGGCCGGTTCGACCCGATGCTCGCCAAGATCGTGGCCCGCGGGCAGGACCGCGCAGATGCGCTGGGACGACTGACGCGCGCGCTCGATGAGACGGTCGTGCTCGGCCTGACCACCAACCTGCGATTCCTGCGCTGGCTGGTCCGGGAGCCGGTCGTCCGCGATGGCCAGGCGCGCACCGACACGCTCGACCGGATCTGGCCGCCCGACGACTGGGAGCAGCGCGCACGTATCCCGCATGCCGTCTGGGCGACGGCGGCGCGTGCCCTCCTCGTCGAGCCCGGCGGCTCGAATGCCGGGTCACCCAGCCTCGACGGCTTTCGCCTGAACGCGGCCCCGGCGATCCGCGTCATCGCCGACGACGAGACACGGACGGTCCACCTCATGCCCGGCGGCGCACGGACGCGAGCTGACCACGTCCGCGTCGGTGGGACCGTCCACCTGGACCTGGCCGGGCGCAGCATCCCGTTCCGGATCGCGCCGCCCCCGGATGTCGACCGCGCCGCGAGCGCGGCCTCCGCCCACGGGATCGGACGAACGGAGCTCGTCGCGCCGATGCCCGGCCAGGTGCTGTCGATCGACGCGCCCACCGGCTCGACCGTGGAGGCCGGCGACACGGTCGTGACGCTCGAGGCGATGAAGATGGAGCACGGCGTCTCCAGCCAACGGCCTGGCCGCGTGACCGACGTGCTCGTCCATGCCGGGGACCAGGTCGAGCGCGGCCAGCCGCTGGCCGTGGTCGAGTCCGTCTGACCGCGGACGCGGTACGCTGCCGCCATGGCCACGAAGTCGAAGATCTCCAAGCCCACTGCGACCCCCCAGCCCAAGCTGCCCAGGACGCGCGAGGCGTTGCTGGACCTGCACCGCGATACCCGCAAACGGCGCAATACGTCCGCGCACGGCAGCCCGGAGCACGTCGAGGCGATCGACCTGCTGGGCAAGATCGAGATCGAGATCGCCCGCATCGAGCGGGCGATGGACCCGCCGCTCGGCTGATGTCCGCTGAGCCCAGGTCGACGACGCCCGGTCGATGACCTCCGGGCCCGCCGACCGACGCGTCCGGATCTACGAGGTCGGGCCACGGGACGGCCTCCAGAACGAGTCGACGCCCATCTCGACCGCGGACAAGCTCCGCTACATCGAGCTCCTCGCCGATGCCGGACTTCGCGAGATCGAGGCGACCTCATTCGTGTCGCCGAAGGCCATCCCGCAGCTCGCCGACGCCGCTGAGCTCCTTGCCACGCTCCCGCGCCGCGACGGCGTCCGCTACCCGGTGCTCGTGCCGAACGAGCGCGGTCTCGCTCGGGCGGAGGGGGCCGGTGTGGATGCGATCGCGGTCTTCACCGCCGCGACCGATGCGTTCACGGAGAAGAACATCGGGATGACGGTGGACGAGTCCCTCGCCGCATTCGCGCCGGTCCTGGCCCGAGCCCGGGAGCTCGGGTGGTGGCGGCGCGCGTACGTATCGACCGCCTTCGGCTGCCCGTACACAGGGCGTGTGAAGCCGCAGACCGCCGTCGACGTCGCGCGCCGGCTGCTCGATCTCGGCGTCGACGAGGTCTGCTTCGGCGACACCATCGGCGTCGGCGTGCCGAATCAGGTCGGGGAGCTCGTGAATCTCGGCCAAGGGGCTGGCATCCGTGTCAGCCGACAGGCCTTCCACTTCCACGACACGCGGGGCACGGCGCTGGCCAACGTCGCGGCCGGCCTGGCCGCGGGCGTTCGGACCTTCGACAGCTCGACGGGTGGCACGGGCGGCTGTCCATACGCGCCAGGCGCGGCGGGCAACCTCGCGACCGAGGACCTCGTGTACTTCCTGGACGCGTCGAGCTGGGAGCACGGCGTGTCCCTGGACGGTGTCCTCGCCGCGGCCCGGTTCATCGCCGAGGCGCTCGGCAAGCCGCTCACCTCCAAGGTCGGCCAGGCCGGCGGCTGGGACGCGGCGACGGGCGGCGCGACGGGTCGGTGAGCCCGTTCGCGGCACGCTCCGGTGAACTTGTTATCCTCCGCCCACCATGGACGGCGTCGTTCTCGTTCTCAACCAGAACTACGAGCCGCTCAACGTCTGCAATCTGCCCAGGGCCTTCCGACTCCTGTTCGGTGAGAAGGCCGAGGTGATCGAGTACGACCACCAGATGATTCGGACGCCGCGGACGGAGTTCCGCGCGCCTTCCGTCATCCGCCTCCAGCACTTCATCCGCCGGCCGCGCCCACGCGTCAAGCTCAGCCGTCGCGAGGTCTTCGCGCGCGACCGGCACACGTGCCAGTACTGCGGCCGCCAGACCCACGACCTCACGCTCGACCACGTGATGCCGCGGCACCGTGGCGGGGCGCACAGCTGGGAGAACCTCGTCACCGCCTGCAAGCCATGCAACCACCGAAAAGGCGGCAAGACGCTCGACGAGGCGCGGCTTCGACTGCGCAAGGATCCGCACGAGCCACGCAGCGACATCTACTCGATGTTCACGCCGTACCTCGTGGACGAACGCAACGACGCCTGGCGAACGTACCTGTTCCTGGGGCGGAACTGACGCCCCGAGCGGGTGACGTGTCGAGGGGGCTCGAGCGCTCGATCCCGGGCGCGGTCCACGACCTCCTGCGCACGCTCTGGGCGGAGGGGCACGCGGCGTACGTCGTGGGCGGGTCGGTCCGCGACACGCTGCTGGGTCGGCCCGCCAAGGATTGGGACCTCGCGACCGCGGCCCTTCCCGAGCGGACGCTCGAGCTCTTTCCGGACGCCGTCTACGAGAACACGTTCGGGACCGTCGCCGTACGCACGGTCGATCCCGAGATCGACGAGGTCGAGATCACGACCTTCCGCTCGGACCATGACTACGCCGACTTCCGCCGTCCGCACCGCGTCGAGTTCAGCGAGTCCATCGAGCTCGACCTGGCTCGCCGCGACTTCACCGTCAACGCGATGGCGTGGGGCGCCGAACCAGGCGAGTCGCCGCGTCTCGTGGACCCGCATGACGGGGGGGCCGACCTCGAGGCGCGCCTGCTGCGCACCGTCGGCGACCCGGCGAAGCGTTTCGACGAGGACGCGTTGCGGATGGTCCGCGCCGTCCGCCTGGCCGCCGCGCTCGACTTCGCCATCGAGCCCGCGACACTCGACGCGATCCGCGAGAGGTTTGACAACGTGCGCCACCTCTCTGGTGAACGCATCGCGATCGAGATGCGGTCCCTGCTCGACGCGGAACGGCCGTCGATCGGCCTGCGACTCATGGCCGACACGAACGTCCTCGCCGCCGTCTCCCCGGACCTCGCAGCACAGCAGGGCGTGCCACAGAACAAGGTCGAAGGCGAAGACCTGTGGGACCACACGCTCCGAGCGGTCGACGGAGCGGTCCGGACGCCGGAGCCACGGATCCGGATGGCGGCGCTGCTGCACGACATCGGCAAGCCGCTGACGATGGCGGACGGGCGGTTCCTCGGTCACGAATCCGTCGGCGCGGAGCTGGCCGACACGCTCCTCGAGCGATGGCGCTGGCCTGCCGCCGAGCGTGGGCGGATCGTGCGCCTGATCCGACATCACATGTTCGGATACCAGCCGAGCTGGTCCGACGCGGCGGTCCGCCGGTTCATCGCAAAGGTCGGGCCGGACGAGCTCGAGGACCTGTTCCTCCTCCGGGAGGCGGACCACATCGGGTCCGGGCGGGAGCCGGACGCGGGCGGCCTCGGCGAGCTCCGGGCGCGGGTCGCGGTGCAGCTCTCCGCGGGCGTCGCCCTGGATCTCAGCGGCCTGGCGGTCGACGGATCGGACCTCATGGCGGAGCTCGGGATCGCGCCCGGACCTGGGCTCGGGCGGTTGCTCGATTGGCTGCTCGAGCGGGTCATCGCCGACCCCGAAGTCAACACGCGCGACAGCCTGCTCGATCTCGCGCGTCGGCGCCTCAGCTCGGACCCGGCGACGTGATCGAACTTCTGCTCGAAGCCGAGCGGGCGCTGTCATTCGGGCGTGTCGATCGCGCCGAGCAGCTGTATCGCCAGGTCGCGGATGCCGATCCACAGAACTCGATCGCCGTGGTCGGTCTCGCGCGTGTCGCGCTCGAGCACGCGGACGACGCGGGCGCCTACCTGCTCGCTCGCCGCGCCCTGACGATCGACCCCGAGAACGAGGCGGCCCAGCGGCTTGTGACGCGCCTCGACGAGGTCATGCGCACCCGCGGTGAGGCAGTCCCGGAGCCGCCGCTCGAGGGCCGTACGGCGCCGCCACCGGCCTCCGCCGCCGCGGCGTCGCCAAGCGTGCCCCAGCCGTCGATCCGACGACGATCCATCCTCTCGAGACTCCGCCGTCGCTGACGCCGGCAGCCGCCTGCCCGTATGGTTCGCGGGATGACGAAGATCCTCGTGACCGGCGGGGCCGGGTATGTCGGCTCGGTGTCGGCGGAAGCGTTCCTCGCCGCCGGGCACGAGGTGGTCGTGCTCGACGACCTCACGACGGGCCATCGCGCGGCCGTGCCGCCCGGCGCCCGGCTCCACGTCGGGAGCTACGGCGACGGCGCCACGGTCGGGCGCCTGCTCGCGACCGAGGGCATCGAGGTCATCCTCCATTGCGCGGCTCGCTCGCTCGTGGGTGAGTCGATCGAGGATCCCGCCATGTACTTCCGCGACAACGTCGCGGGTGGTATCGCGCTGCTCGAGGCCGCACGCGAGGTCGGGGTCGATCGGGTGGTCTTCTCGTCGACTGCGGCGGTCTACGGCGTTCCCGACTCGACGCCCATCCCGGAGGACGCCCCGCTCCGTCCGATCAACCCCTATGGCGAGACCAAGCGTGCGTTCGAGGGAGCGCTGGTGTGGTATGCCCGGGCGTACGGCCTGCGCAGCGTCACGCTCCGGTACTTCAACGTCGCCGGCGCGACCGAGGCGATCGGGGAGGACCACGACCCCGAGACGCACCTCATCCCGGCGATCCTCGGGGCGGTCGAAGCGGGCCGGCCGGCCACGATCTTCGGTGGCGACTACCCGACGCCCGACGGGACCTGCATCCGCGATTACATCCACGTCGCCGACCTTGCCGACGCGCACCTGCGCGCCATCGAGGCCACGGCCCGCGACGACGAGCGGACGGCCCGCGGCGCCGTCATCTGCAACCTGGGAAACGGCGGCGGGTTCAGCAATCGCGAGGTGCTGGCGGCCGCCGAACGCGCGATCGGCGGCCCGGTGGCCCACGAGATCGGTCCCCGCCGGCCGGGCGATCCGCCGGTCCTCGTCGCCTCCGCAAGCCGGGCGGAGGAGGTCCTCGGTTGGCGCGCGCGGCGGCCCACACTGGACGAGATGGTCGGGTCAGCGTGGACGTGGCGCCAGGCACACCCGGGTGGCTACGCCGACTGATCCCTCGCTGTGATCGGCGCGGTCGCCGGGGCGAGCCGGTCGGGTGGCGCGATCGGCGGCACCGGGGTGGTCGGGATTCGGTCCGGCGGCTCGGGCACCCCACGAAGCAACACCACCCCGATCAGGAGGAGCGCCAGGAAGCTCAGGATGCCGATCTGGTACGCCCCCGCGCCCCAGCCGGCATCGAGGAGCGTCGAGACGATGACCCCATACAGGACCGGGCCGGTCACGGCGCTGAACTTTCCGGCGATGCCGTACAGGCCGAAGAACTCGCCGACCTTGTCGGGTGGCGACAGGCGCAGCATGAGCACCCGGTCGGACGTCCAGACGCCGCCCAGCCCGGCCCCGAGCAGCACCCCACCGATGAGGAAGGTCGGGAGCGACAGGACCGCCCCGGCGATCAGCAGCCCGAGGCACCATGACCCGAGCACGATCAGCAGCGTCCGCTTGGGCCCGATCGACTCGACCAGCCGGCCCCAGCCCAGGCTGGCGACGACCGCAACCACCGTCAGCAGCAGCAGCACGATGTTCGCCTGGCCCAGGGTGAGGCCGATGGCCTGCGTCGCGAACACCGTCATGACCACGATGACGGTGTTGACGGGATCGGTGTAGAAGAAGCGCGCGATCAGGAAGCGACGCAGGCCGGGGACCTCACCTGTGTGCCGGATCGTCGTCGCCAGCTGCGACCACGACTCGATGACGTCGCGAATGCGGAACCGGTAGCCCGGGACCGGCTGTTCCTTGACGAAGACGAAGATGGGGATCGCGAAGACCGCGAACAGGCCCGCGGCCAACAGGAACGTCAGCGGGCTCGCCCCGGAATCGGTCAGGAGGATCAGCCCGGCGATCAGGATCGTCCCGAGGTAACCGACGGCGACGCCGATCCCCGACATCCGCCCGCGCGCCTTCGGCTTCGCGACGACGGGCAGCGTCGCGTCGTAATAGATCAACGCCGCCTGATACGAGAAATTCGCGATGGCGAACAACACCAGTCCGATCGCGACGGCGTCCGTGACCGCGAGGAGCGCGGTCGCCACGACGGTCAGCGCGGTGAAGACCAGGAGGTACGGCAGGCGCCGGCCGCCGCGGTCGCTGACAGCGCCCAGGACCGGCGAGACGATCGCGTTGAGCAGGACGCTCGCCGCCGCCGCGATGCCGAACCAGAACTGGCCGTCGGCCCGGCCGAGCCGGTCGATCGTCCACTGGCCCATCGCGTACGACACGACCGCGTACGTGAAGATCGTGTTGGCGAGGTCGTACAGGGCCCAGGCCACCGGGACGACGGCGCGGCCACTCGGCGTCAGGCCGGCAAGGCCGCCGAGGCGGGGGGCGAGACCGCGGGGCGGGGCGGCAGTGGCCACGACCCGATGATACGCGTCGCCAGTCGGGCTACGATGCCGCAGATGGCCGAGCAGAACGCCCTCCAGCTCGCGCGTGACCTCCGGCTGCAGTCATTCGGGACGGGGCGATCCGACCGGATCGACGAACCGGTCGTCGAGCCCCTGTGGTCCGGGCTCCGAGTCATCGCGGCCGCCCAGGGGAGCGAGGCCTTGCTCCTCCACGACGGTGCCGAGATCACCGGGCGTGGCGACCTGAGCCAGGCACTCGCCGCAGCCGTCGAGCCCACCGCATCGGGCGTCATCCTCGACGCCTACATCACCAAGCAGGTCTCGGGCGAGGACACGGGCGTGCGCAGCGGGATGGTCGGCATGCCCTCGGTCAGCCGCCTGCTGGTCCGCTCGCTGGTCGGCGGGAGGATCCAGCAGAAAGCGGACCAGCTCGAGGACGACCGGGCCGAGGCCGCGGCCCGCCGGTTCACCGAGGACGACCCGCTCAACCTCGTCGCGGTCGATCTCCTCTGGCTCGACGGAGAGTGGCTGCTCGACGTCCCGCTCCTGGAGCGCAAGCGGCTCCTCGGCGCGGTGCTGCCCGGCGACCCGGTCGTCCGCGCCAGCATGTATGTGCGGCCGCCGATCGAGACGTGGATCGGCTCGTGGCGGGCCCAGGGGTTCCGCGGCCTCGCGTTCAAGGCCGCGAACTCGCGGTATCGGCCAGGCGAGGTGGCACCGGACTGGATCACGACCCCGATGCCCCGCCGCTGACCGGCGGCCCCTGCTGGGCCGAGGCACCAGACCGGACACGGCCGTGCAAGGCGATGGGGACGTGCGGGGTGGTACGGTGGGGCCGATGCCCGAGACTGCCCTCACTCCGGCCGTGCGGGACCAGATCGCCCGACTCGGCGAAGCCGACATCATGGTCGGCATCCCCAGCTTCAAGAACGCAGCGACCATCGGGTACGTGGTCCGCGCTGCGCAGGCCGGGCTCGTCCAGTACTTCCCCGACCTGCGGCCGGTCGTCGTCAACTCGGACGCAGGGTCGCCCGACGGCACCGGCCGCGTCGTCATCGACACGGAACCCCCCGACTACGTCGAGCAGATCCTCCTGGTCCGCCCGAGCCACAAGCTCTCGCGGGTCAGTCTGACCTACCCCGAGATCGATGGGGTCGGCGGCAAGGGCGCGGCGCTGCGCACGATCTTCGAGATCGCCGAACGCCCTGAACGTCCAGGCCCTCGTGGTGGTCGACTCCGACCTGCGGAGCATCGTGCCCGAGTGGATCGAACTCCTGGCCGGCCCGATCCTCAAGGGCGGCTACGACTTTGTCGCGCCCCTCTACGCGCGGTACAAGTACGACGGGACCATCACGAACACGGTCACCTATCCCCTGACCCGGGCCCTGTACGGGCACAGGATCCGCCAGCCCATCGGCGGTGACTTCGGGGTTAGCGGTGACCTCGTTCGGCACTACCTGACGCTCGACGACTGGACCGACGACGTCAGCAAGTTCGGCATCGACATCTGGATGACGACCTCGGCGTTGGCCGGCGGGTTCGCCGTCTGCCAGACGCGGCTCGGGGCGAAGATCCACGACCCGAAGGACCCGGGCTCGGACCTCGGGCCGATGTTCCGGCAGGTCGTCGGCACGATCCTGCGGCTGGCGGTCAAGCACGAACGCCACTGGCTCGAGATCCAGGGCAGCCACGACGTCCCGGCGTACGGGTTCGAGCGGATCATCGACCCGCCGCCGCTCAACGTGAACACGCTCCGGCTCCTCTCGGAATTCCATACAGGCTCCATGACCCTGGCCGACCTGTGGACCTCGATGCTGTCGCCGGCGACCCTGAAGGACGTGATGGAGCTGGCAGCCGATGCGGGCCGGATCGGTGACGCGGCGCGGACGAAGCTCGGGATCGGCGAGGACGTGGCCTCGGCCACCGCGACCACCCAGGAGATGGCCGATGCGGTCAGCGCATTCCAGTTCCCCGACGAGGTGTGGTCGAAGGTCATCTACGACCTCGTTGTCACCGCCCGGAACCCCAAGCACCCACTCGAGACCCTGGTCGCGGCACTCGTGCCGATCTACTTCGGGCGCGTGGGCAGCTTCGTGATCGAGAATCGGAATGTGACCACGGAAGAGGCGGAGGACCGGGTCGAGCGCCAGGCGCGCACCTTCGAGCGCACCAAGCCGTATCTTGTCGAGCGGTGGAACGGGGCGGGGGGCAAGCAGTGAGCCCGCGATCACCGCTCCCTGCACGGATCCTCATCCCGGTCGCCAACCCGGGCACGGCCGAGGAGCTGATCCGGCTCGGGGCGGCGATGCTCGATCCGCGCTCCGGGGAGCTGTCGGCGCTCGGCATCGTGGAGGTCCCCGAGGGCATGCCGCTGTCCGAGGGCGCCACCCGCGCCCGCCACGCCCGACGGCTGCTCCAGAAGGTGCTCGACTACGCCCCGGCGGGCACGACCATCCACCCGATCGTGCGCATCGGCCGACATGCCGCCGAAGGCATCACCGAGGCCGCTGCCGAACAGGAGGCGGACCTCATCATCTTCGGCTGGGGCGGCAAGGCGCCGGCCAACTACGACGGCCGCAACGGCGGTCCCACGGTCTTCTCGCCGACCATCGATGAGGTGGTCCGCGAGTCCCCGTGCGACATCGCCGTCGTCAAGCAGCGTGGCTCGCGCGATATCAAGCGGGTCCTCGTGCCGGTCCGTGGCGGACCCCACGCGGAGCTCGCGATCCGCTTCGCCGACGCGATCGCGACGTACCACGGGGCGACCGTGGTCGTGCTCCACCTCGTGCCGGCCGGCATCACTATGGCCGTCCGCGCCCAGGCGGAACGTGCCCTGACGACGTTCATCAAGCAGCACCTCAAGGGCAAGGGCGAGGCGGTGCTGCGCGAGGCACCCAACGTCCGTAACGCGATCCTGCGCGAGGCCGAGAAGGCCGATCTCGTGGTCATGGGCGCGTCCGCCGTGCCCGGCGGCGACGCTGCGGATTCGTACCTCTTCGGGGCCCTCCCCGAGGCCATCGCCGCGCGGGCCAAGCCGACCGTGGTGGTCGTCAAGACCCGTGAGTCCATCGGCGGCCCGACGTTCGATGCGCTCGCCTCGAAGGCGGAGTCGCTGGCGGCCGCTGACCGGGCGGCGGAGGAGGCCCGCGCCGTGCCCGCGCGCGTCGAGCGCTGGTTCGGCGAATCCAATTTCCATCACGCCGAATTCGGCGACCTCCGTCGCCTGGTGCAGCTCAAGGAGAAGCAGGGCGTCACGGTCTCGCTGGTCCTGCCGACGCTCGACGAGGAGGAGACCATCGGCCCGATCGTCCGGCGCGCGATGCGCGAGATGGTCGGCCGCGTGCCGCTGCTCGACGAAGTCCTCGTCATCGACTCGTCGTCGTCGGATCGGACGCGTGAGATCGCCGAGGCGGAGGGCGCCCGTGTCGTCCAGCATCCCGACGTCCTGGCTCGCTACGGCTCGTTCCGGGGCAAGGGCGAGGCGCTCTGGAAGTCACTGTTCGAGACGACCGGCGACATCGTCGTCTGGGCCGACACCGACGTGAAGAATTGGCATCACCGGATGGTCTACGGGACGCTGGGGCCGCTCCTCCACGAGCCGCGGCTGCAATACGTCAAAGGCTACTACCAGCGCCCGATCGTCCAGGAGGGCATCCTCAAGGAAGGCGGCGGCGGCCGGGTCACGGAGCTCGTCGCGCGGCCACTGATCAACCTCTTCTACCCCGAGCTGTCCGGGCTCATCCAACCGCTCGCCGGAGAGTACGCGGGGCGCCGCTCGCTGCTCGAGGCGATCCCGTTCTTCACCGGCTACGCGGTCGAGATCGGGCACCTCATCGACGCGGCAGAGCGAGTCGGGATCGAGGGCCTCGGCCAGGTCGACCTGGAGCGGCGGGTCCATCGCAACCAGGAGCTCGAGGGGCTGTCACGCATGTCGTTCGTGATCCTTCAGGCCGTCATCAAGCGGCTCGAAGAACGGCGCAAGGTGCGCCTGTTCGCCGAGATGGGCTCCACGATGAAGCTGCCACGATCGGGCAAGGGACGCCTGTCGCTCGAGGTGATCGAGCTCGCCGACCAGGAGCGGCCGCCGATGATCCGGATCCCCGAGTACCTGGAGCGCCGGCGCGCGGCGGGTCGAGCAGGACTCGAACCGACCATCCGGTGACCGAGCGCGCGTCCACGCCCGCCACGATCCGCGAGCTCGACGCGGCCGGGTATCGGGCGGCCATCCCCGGATTGGCGGCCCTCCTCGTCGACGCGGTCGACAGCGGCGCAGGCGTCAACTTCCTCGCTGGCGTGACGGCCGACGAGACTGCCCCATGGTGGACCGAGCGCATCGAGGGGGTGCGCGACGGCGTCATCTCGGCGTTCGTGGCGCTCGACGACGAACGCGTGATCGGCTCCACGCTGCTGATCCGCTCGCGTAACCCCAACTCACCCCATCGAGCCGAGATCGGCAAGGTTCTGGTGCACAGTTCAGCGCGGCGGCGCGGCATCGCGACGGCGTTGATGGCCGCGGCGGAGGAGCTGGCACGAGCCGAGGGCCGGTGGATGCTCATGCTCGACACCGTGACCGGGAGCGCTGCGGAGGCCTTCTATCGATCGCAGGGCTGGGTCGAGCTCGGCGTGATGCCGAACCATGCGCTCGCGACGGACGGGACGCCGACGGCGACCACATTCTTCTGGAAGGACCTGCGATGAACGTGGCCGCGGCCCGACGGACCGTGCTCATCGCGCCCGACTCGTTCAAGGGGTCGCTGACCTCGGTCCAGGTCGCGCAGGCCCTTGCGGATGGCTGGCGCCGTGCCCGGCCCGACGACGAGATCCTGCTCTGCCCGCTTGCCGATGGAGGCGAGGGCACGCTCGCCGCGATCGAGGCGGCCGGCGGCTGGCAACGCCGGACTTCGCCCGCCCGCGATCCGCTCGGTCGCCAGATCACCGCGCGCTGGCTGATCTCGGACGATGGGCAGCGTGCGGCGGTCGAGATGGCCGCAGCATCGGGCCTCTCACTGCTTGCCAGTGACGAGCGCGACGCGATCCGGGCGACCTCGATCGGGACGGGCGACCTCATCCGGGCGGCACTCAACGCCCACGTCAGCAGCATCGTCCTGGGCATCGGCGGGAGCGCCACGACGGACGGCGGCGCCGGTCTGCTGACAGGCCTCGGAGCGCGCGCGGACCGAGACACCGCGACCGTTGATCTCGCCGGCCTCGATCCGCGGCTCGCCACGGTCGAGCTGCAGGTGGCGTGCGACGTCTCGAACCCGTTGTGCGGCCCGACCGGGGCCGCGGCGGTGTACGGCCCGCAGAAGGGCGCCACACCCGACGACGTCCAGGATCTCGATGGCCGGCTCGGTCGGTTCGCCGACACGATGGAGCTGGTGGGCGGCCGCCCCGAGCGAACGACCCCGGGGGCCGGCGCGGCCGGTGGCGTCGGTTACGCGCTGCTCTCGATCCAGGACCGCTTCCGGGCGTTCGGGCTGCGCCCCGGTGTCGATCTGGTCATGGACGCGACGGACTTCGACGCGCGGCTCGCGCGGGCCGATCTCGTCATCACCGGCGAGGGCCGGATCGATGCGCAGACAGCCTTCGGCAAGACCGCGCTCGGCGTGGCGCGTCGTGCCCAGACGGCGGGGGTACCGTGCATCGCAGTCGGTGGCGGCGTCGAGCCCGAGGGCATCGCGGCCCTGGCGGACGTCAGAGCAATCGCCGTCCCGGTCGCCGAGCGGCCGCAATCGGTGGAGGGGGCGATGGCCGCGGGAACGGCACCCCTGGAGCGCTGCGGCGAACGGATCGCCAGGCTCGTGAGTATCGGCGCGGCGACCGCATGACCACCGAAGATCCGCTCATGCGACCACCCACGCCCGTGCCGAAGGTCAAGCGCCGCCCGCGGCCGAAGAAGCGCAAGTTCAGCGACCCGGGGCGGAGCTTCGCGAAGCGGCTCGAGCGCTACCGGCCGGGGCTCATCCCGTTCGTCCTCGACGGGCTCGCAACGAAATACGGTCGCCCGGTCTGGGAGCGCCGTCTGGACCCAACCAGCGAGCTGATCCTGACGATCCTCACCCAGAGCACCGCGGACACCAACGCCGAGGCTGCGTTCGAGTCCCTCCGGCGCGCGTACCCGGGCGGCGGCCCGGTCGAGGCGCACAAGCCGGGCGCCGGGTGGGGTGGGTTCGGGCTGCCGGACGGCGCCGCGCCGGACTGGGCGCGTGTCGAGTTCGCCCCGATCCCCGAATTGACGGACGTCATCCGTCCGGGCGGCCTCGCCAACCAGAAGGCGCCACGCCTCCAATCGACCTTGCGCAAGATCCGCGAGGAGCGCGGCGACTACTCCCTCGAGTTCCTCGGCGACATGTCGGCGATCGAGGCGCGCGACTGGCTGGACCAGATCGATGGCATCGGCAAGAAGACCGCCTCGGTGCTGCTGCTGTTCTGCTTCGGCCAGCCACTGCTACCGATCGACCGCCACGTCGACCGCGTCATGCGCCGGGTCGGCGTCCTGCCGGCCAAGCCCTCACTCGAGGAGGCCCACGACCTGGTCCTCGGCCTGTTCGAGCCCGACCAGATGTACGAGGCGCACGTCAACCTCATCCAGCACGGTCGGAAGGTCTGTCACGCCCAGCGCCCCGAGCACGACGCGTGCCCGCTGCGGCCGCGCTGCCGCTTCGTCGACCCGAAGGCGCCGTAGCGCCCCGGGATAGATTGAGAGGCCGGCCCCCGGGTCAAAGGGCCGGCCTCTCGCGCGCGCTCGGGTAGGTCGAGCGGCTAAGGGATGGGCATTACTTCGTGAGGCAGATGTCCACGTAGCGGGCCGTGCCGTCAGCGAGGTTCGCGTAGATACGGTATTCGCCCGCGGTCAGGCCCTTTGTGCTCCAGTTGTAGTGGTACTGGCCACCCTGCCAGTTGTAGACCGTCCCAGCGTCCGGAGCGAGCGCAGGCAGCGCTTCAGGCGACGTCGTGGTATCGCAAGGCCCAAGGTTGTTGGATCGACTGAACGTGGGCAATATCGCCTGCTGGACGACATTGCCGGCGGCATCCTTGATGACAAACTTGGCCGGAATCGTCTGTCCAAGCTTGAACTTGCTTTGAGCGGTCCCGGTTTGGTGCGCGGTGTCGTTGATCGGCTGCAGGAAGCCATCCCAATCGAACAGGATCTTGAAGGTCGCACCTGCATTCGTGATCGTGTAGTTGTTGAGCGCTCCGGCGGCCGTGGAGCTCAACGTAGCCGTGATCGCGTAACTACCAACGGTCTCACCCGGCACTCGCGTATAGGTCGCGCTGACTCCATCGGCGGCAAGGAAGTTGCTGCCACTTCCCGTCGTCAACGGAACGGGATCGAGGGACCCCAAGATCTTGCTGTTGTTTTGTGTCGTCCAAGTGGCTGGGCGTCGGTTGATCGTGAAGTTGGCGGTCGCGCCGGTCACGAAGCTGTAATTGGCCGCGGCTAACGTGCCGGGAGCGCAGGTGATGGTGTATGGGCTTCCGGCCACCGATTGGCCCACGGCGCGGGCGCACATGGCACTGCCGCTGACACCGGCCGAGGTGGCGTTCTGACCGAACTTGAAACCGCTCAGCGTGTAGCCGAGAGCGGGATCGGCGTCGCCATAGGTCTTCGCGTTAGCGATCGCGCTAACCGAGAGAACGGCCCGATCGATCGTGAAGGCGGCGCCGTCGTTGGTGATGATGTAGTTGTCCAGGGCGTCGACGACCGTCGAGCTGAGGGTCGCGGTGATGTAATACGGGCTGCCAGCGACGGTCTCACCGGTCGCCCGGCTGTAGGTCGCGGTCACGCCGTCGGCGGCAAGGAAGTTGGAGCCGCTTCCGCTCGTCAGGGGCGACGGGTCGGCCTCGCCATAGGTCTTCGAGGCGTCGTTGGTCGTCCAGGTCGCAAGGCGCTTGTCGATCGTGAAGGCGGCGGTCGTGCCAGTCACGAAGCTGTAGTTGTCAGCCTCGAGGTCGCCCGGCGCGCAGGTGATCGTGTACGGGCTGCCGGCCACGGTCTCGCCCGCGGTCCGGGTGCAGTCGGCATCGCCGGTGATGGTGACGTTGGTCTCGTCCTCGCCGGTGATGAAGCCGCTGTAGGTCCAGCCGAAGGCCGGGTCGAGGTCGCCGTAGGTCTTCGAGTCGGCGACGGCGTTGACCGAGAGAGCCTTCTTGTCGATCGTGAAGGCGGCGGTCGTGCCAGTCACGAAGCTGTAGTTGTCAGCCTCGAGGTCGCCCGGCGCGCAGGTGATCGTGTACGGGCTGCCGGCCACGGTCTCGCCCGCGGTCCGGGTGCAGTCGGCATCGCCGGTGATGGTGACGTTGGTCTCGTCCTCGCCGGTGATGAAGCCGCTGTAGGTCCAGCCGAAGGCCGGGTCGAGGTCGCCGTAGGTCTTCGAGTCGGCGACGGCGTTGACCGAGAGAGCCTTCTTGTCGATCGTGAAGGCGGCGGTCGTGCCAGTCACGAAGCTGTAGTTGTCAGCCTCGAGGTCGCCCGGCGCGCAGGTGATCGTGTACGGGCTGCCGGCCACGGTCTCGCCCGCGGTCCGGGTGCAGTCGGCATCGCCGGTGATGGTGACGTTGGTCTCGTCCTCGCCGGTGATGAAGCCGCTGTAGGTCCAGCCGAAGGCCGGGTCGAGGTCGCCGTAGGTCTTCGAGTCGGCGACGGCGTTGACCGAGAGAGCCTTCTTGTCGATCGTGAAGGCGGCGGTCGTGCCAGTCACGAAGCTGTAGTTGTCAGCCTCGAGGTCGCCCGGCGCGCAGGTGATCGTGTACGGGCTGCCGGCCACGGTCTCGCCCGCGGTCCGGGTGCAGTCGGCATCGCCGGTGATGGTGACGTTGGTCTCGTCCTCGCCGGTGATGAAGCCGCTGTAGGTCCAGCCGAAGGCCGGGTCGAGGTCGCCGTAGGTCTTCGAGTCGGCGACGGCGTTGACCGAGAGAGCCTTCTTGTCGATCGTGAAGGCGGCGGTCGTGCCAGTCACGAAGCTGTAGTTGTCAGCCTCGAGGTCGCCCGGCGCGCAGGTGATCGTGTACGGGCTGCCGGCCACGGTCTCGCCCGCGGTCCGGGTGCAGTCGGCATCGCCGGTGATGGTGACGTTGGTCTCGTCCTCGCCGGTGATGAAGCCGCTGTAGGTCCAGCCGAAGGCCGGGTCGAGGTCGCCGTAGGTCTTCGAGTCGGCGACGGCGTTGACCGAGAGAGCCTTCTTGTCGATCGTGAAGGGGGCCCCGGCGTTGGTGATGGAGTAGTTGGCGAGCGCACCGGCTGCCGTCGAGCTGAGGGTCGCGGTGATGTGATACGGGCTGCCCGCCACGCTCTCACCGGCCGCCCGGCTGTAGGTCGCGCTGACGCCATCGGCCGCGAGGAAGCCCGAGCCGCTGCCGGTCGTCAGGGGTGACGGGTCGGCATTGCCATAGATCTTGCTGTTGGGGTTGGTCGTCCAGGTCGCGGGGCGCAGGTTGATCGTGAAGGGGGCCCCGGCGTTGGTGATGGAGTAGTTGGCGAGCGCACCGGCTGCCGTCGAGCTGAGGGTCGCGGTGATGTGATACGGGCTGCCCGCCACGCTCTCACCGGCCGCCCGGCTGTAGGTCGCGCTGACGCCATCGGCCGCGAGGAAGCCCGAGCCGCTGCCGGTCGTCAGGGGTGACGGGTCGGCATTGCCATAGATCTTGCTGTTGGGGTTGGTCGTCCAGGTCGCGGGGCGCAGGTTGATCGTGAAGGGGGCCCCGGCGTTGGTGATGGAGTAGTTGGCGAGCGCACCGGCTGCCGTCGAGCTGAGGGTCGCGGTGATGTGATACGGGCTGCCCGCCACGCTCTCACCGGCCGCCCGGCTGTAGGTCGCGCTGACGCCATCGGCCGCGAGGAAGCCCGAGCCGCTGCCGGTCGTCAGGGGTGACGGGTCGGCATTGCCATAGATCTTGCTGTTGGGGTTGGTCGTCCAGGTCGCGGGGCGCAGGTTGATCGTGAAGTTCGCGGTCGCGCCCGTCACAAAGCTGTAGTTAGTAGCGCTGAGCGTGCCCGGCGCGCAGGTGATCGCGTACGGGCTTCCGCCAACAGTCTCACCAGCGGTGCGAGTGCAGCTGGCGCTGCCGGCAATGGTCACATTGCCGCTGTTCTCCCCTGTGATGAAGCCGCTGTAAGTCCAGCCGAACGCCGGGTCAGCGTTGCCGTAGGTCTTCGAGTTTGCGACGGCGTTGACCGAGAGGACCTTCTTGTTGATCGTGAGCGTCGGGTCCGGATCCTGCGCGGCGTTGTTGCTGGCGTTGAATCCAGTGCCGCCGCTGTAGGCGGCCTCAATCGTGTAGGTGGCAGCGTTTACGCCATCAAGCGAGAAGCTCGCGCTCGCGGCGCCCGCCGCGACCGTTCCGGACGTCACCGAGCCGATCGTGGTCGAACCGCTCTTGATCGTGAAGGTCACCGTTCCAACGCCAACCGTGGCCGGGGTCACCGTGGCGGTTAGGGTCACGGAGGTGTCACCGTATGTCGCTGTGGCGTTGGATGCGACCGTCGTCGTGCTTGTGTTCGAACTAACGATCAGGGTCAGGGTGTTCGAGGGACCCGTATTGGCTTGTCCCTCGCATGCCCCGCCCGTCGCGGGCACCGAATCGATGCCTCTCACCTGGAATGTGTAGGTACCTGGGGCCGTCGAACCGGATGTTGTGACGCTTAGCGTTGACGTAGCGGAATTACTGGCCGTCTGGACCGGATTGGTCCCGAAAGTGGCTGTCGCTCCCGCCGGGAGGCCAGTCACAGGTCCGGCCGGAGGGGCGATGCTGAGGGTCGTGTTGCAAGGATTGGTGTTGCCACCCGCGGATACGGTCACGGTGCCGTAACTCGTGGTCTCGCCCGCGAAGACCGTCTTGCTGGTCGGCGCAGCGACGGCGATGCTGCTGGGGTTCGAGTCCGTGAATGCCGCGGTCGCCACACCTGACGCCGCGCCGGTTGCGATGACGGAGTAGTCGGCCACGAACCAGTTCGGCAGGTTGAACGCATCGCGGATGTTGCCGTCGCCGTCGGCGATCACGTCGACCGTCCGGCTCCAGCTCGTGCCCACGTGGTCATTCACGAAGATGTGAACGCCCTCGCCCGCGTGCCAATTAGAGCCGGTAAGCGTGACGAAGCCGCCGGGCGGGTAGTCGTCGAGGTCGCTTCGGATCGAGGGAGGGCCGCTCGGCGCGTAGGTCGGTGCGGGCGGCGCAGTCGGCGCAGCGGTGGGATCAGGTGTCGGATCAGGCGTGGGCTCAACGGCAGGCTCGGGAGTGGGTTCCGCGGTCGGCTCGGTCGTGGGCTCCGCGGTCGGCTCGGCGGTCGGCTCCGCAGTCGGCTCCGCCGTTGGCTCGGCCGTCGGTTCCGGCGTGGGCTCGGCAGACGGTTCCGCGCTCGGCGTGGCGCCCGGATCGTCGGACGGCTCGGCCGCCAGGCTCGCGACGGGCGCGAAGAAGGAAGCAACGAGCAGGAAGACCTGGATGGCAACCAGGAGTCGTGCGACGGAGCGGTTGCCGACGGTACCGAACATGAAGGCCTCACTGAACGCCGAGAGGTGTGTCAGATGACGGAGGCCCATCGGTCCAGGAGTCGGCGAGAGCCCGACGCCGCGACCCCGAGTGGGAGTCGCGTGCCGGGTGTCGCTCGGGTCGGGCGGGCGTGTCGTGCCCAAGAGATCGAAGGAAGATCAGTGCTGTTGCGCGCGCTCGACCCGAGTTCTCGCCTCGCCCGGACGGGCGGGCCGACGGTTCGATCACCCCTCCCCCGAGGGGGAAACCGAGCGGCAACCGTACTACCGTGTGATCAGAAGTCATCCCCCATTTGGACTACAAGACCGCACAAGCCGCTCGTTTCGGTGCGGCGAGGCACCGCCGTCCGTACCCTCCCAGGTCAGGGCGGCCACGGCATACTCGTATCCATGCTCACCGGCGGACCTGCGCCCAAGATCCTCATCGTCGACGACGACCCGAATCTGCTCGTGCTCCTGGCCGACCAGTTGCGTGCCGATGGCTACGAGATCGCAACCGCGCGCGACGGCGACGAAGCGCTCCGGCGGCTACGGGGCGGCTGGCCGGACCTGCTGATCGTCGACATGATGATGCCCCGCATGGACGGGCTGACCCTCGCGCGCGAGATCAAGAATCACGCCGACCTGCCGATCATCGTGCTGTCCGCCATCGACGCGGGCGATTCGAAGGCCGACCTGCTCGAGGAGGTCGCCGAGGACTACGTCACCAAGCCCTATCACTATCCCGAGCTCCGGGCCCGCATCAATCGGGTGCTCCGGCGGTTGGGCGACAAGATCCCCCGCCAGAGCCTGGACCTGGGCCCGGATCTCATCCTGGATCTGCATCGGCGTGAGGCGACAGTCCGTGGCAAGAAGGTGGCACTCACGCCGACCGAGTCTCGGCTGCTTTACGCGCTCGCGGCCAACCTCGGCCAGACGGTGACGACCGAGACGCTGCTGGCCCGCGGCTGGGCCGAGACAGAGGATGCGGACCCGTCCTACGTCTGGGTCACGATGCGGCGGCTGCGCCAGAAGGTCGAGGTGGACGCGAACCGGCCGACGTACGTGCAGACGGTGCGTGGCGTGGGCTACCGACTCGTCCCGACGATCCCCGCCACGGCGGTTCGCGGGCCGGGCGACGTGCCCGGCGAGGATCGTGGCTGACGACGAGCGGGCGCCCGACTCGGGCGCGATGCCCCTCGAACCGACCCCTCGACTCGGATTTCGAACGCGGCTGACGATCGCGCTCATCGTCGTCTCGGTCCTGCCGCTGGCGTCCTTCGGCCTGGTCGTGCTCATCCTTGGGACGCTGTCCGGCACGCTCGCGTCCGACACCACCCTCGCCAGATTGCTGCTATTCGCGATCGCCATCGTCCTGGCGTTCGCCATCCTGGCCTCCTACGCCCTGGCGACCGAGCTGACGGCGCCGCTCCGGTCGATCGCGAAGGCGGTCGACCGAGTCTCCACTGGCGACCTCTCGACCCCGATCCGCGTCGCTGGCGACGACGAGTTCGCGCGACTGGCCGAGAGCCACAACCGACTGGCGGGCGATCTCGGGCGGCGGAACCGCGAGCTCGGGCGGATCCTCGCGGCCATCGACGAAGTCTCGCCGCGTGACGACGTCGAGGCGCTGGTCGATCGGACGGGCGCCGACGCGACCTCGGCCTTCGCCCTGATCGATGCGACCGTGATCGTCGGCGACCCATCGATCGTCGAGGAAGAGGAGGTCGTGCCGGGGGTCTCGCGCCCCCTGCGGGCCGTCATGCGTGCCGGCGGGACCGATATCGGCGTGCTGATCGGGCGGCTGCCGGCCACGCGCCGTTGGGAACCGGCCGATCAGGACCTGCTCGAGCTCTTCGCAAATGCGATGGCCGCCGCGATCCGCAATGCGCAACTGTTCGCGACCGTGGAGTCGCAGAACCGTCGGCTGCTCGAGCTGGACGCCGCCAAGGACGACTTCTTCCGTGGCGTGAGCCACAACCTCCAGACCCCCTTGACGAGCATCCGTGCGTATGCCGAGCAGCTGGACGCCGCCCAGCCCGATCGACGGCTTGGCATCATCGCCGAACAGTCCGACCGCCTCTCGCGGATGGTCCGCCAGCTCCTGACGGTCACGCGCCTGGAGTCCGGGGCCCTCAAGCCTCGACCCGAAGTCGTCTCGCTGTCCACGCGTGCGCGCAAGGCGTGGGAGGCGCTGAGCGTGAGCGACGTGCCGTTCGAGCTGGAGGATGGGGCGGCGGGATGGCTGGCCGTCGCCGACGCGGACCAGCTGGACCAGGTGCTGTGGGCGCTGCTCGACAATGCCGTCAAGTACGGCGGCGGGACACCGGTCCGGGCCGGCATCGCCGTGGACGAGGCGGAGCGACGGGTCACGTTGACCGTCGAGGACAGGGGGCCCGGCATCGCCGAGGCGGATCGCGACCGGCTGTTCGCACGATACGCGCGCGGGCGCGAGGCCGGGTCCGACGGGGGCAGCGGCCTCGGCCTCTATGTCTCACGGGAGCTGTGCCGGGCGATGGGCGGCGACCTCATCCTGGAGCCGGCGGCCGTCCAGCGAGGGGCGGCCTTCACCATCTCCCTGCCGGGTGAGCCAGGGGACGAGGGGTAGCGGCGGGCGAGGCCATATGAAAACGCCGGGCCCGTCAGGGTCCGGCGTTCGTCGCTTGGTCGCCCGCGGTCAGGCTGGGTCGGGCAGTCTGGGTGATGGAGACTGGGAGGCGGGGCGCTCGGTCCGGGCGGGCCAGATCAGGTGGCGCGGATCACCGACGATCAGGCCGGCCGCGGCGGCACCGATGATCGGGCCCAGCACCGAACTGAGGCTGAAGAGCTCGGCGAGCATCGCCCCGGCATACCAGCCGGTGTAGAACCAGAGGAACGCGGCGAGGATGCGCTTGGTCATGCCACGGATCGTGCGCGTCGTCAGCCATCCCCACAACTGACCTAGAGGTCCCGCCGGGTACCGCTCGCCGCCACACGTCGTCGCCTCTCCGCACCACCGGTAAGGTCATGTGTAAGGTCACCATGCGACGATGCACGGACTTTCGTACCACTCTCGTCGGGGGACTTGATGCAGCGCCCGTCACTCGCGCGCAAACGCAAGACTCGCGGCCAAAGCGTCGTCGAGCTGGCACTCATCGCACCAGTATTCCTTCTACTGCTCCTCACCGCCCTGGACTTCGGGCGGCTGCTCTATGCGCAGATCACGATCACCAACGCCGCCAAGGAAGGCGCCCTCGTCGCGTCGCAGGGCGGGACCTTCCAGGCCAACCAGGCGTGCAGCGACACCAACACCGTGATGTGCGGTGTGCTGACCGAGGCCGACGGCGGCCTCGTCGAGGTGGATCAAGCGAGGGTCGCCCTCGCGCCCGCGGCGTGCGTAAAGGACGCCATGTATCCGGCGAGTGGGACACCGCCGAAGGTCGCCATCACGGTCCAGGCCCCCTTCCGGCTGGTGACACCGATCATCGGCGCCATCGTCGGCAACAACCTGATCCTTGGCGCCACGGCCGACGCCGAATGCCTGGTCGTCCCCCGGGTGACATTCCCGTCCCTGCCGGCCCCGACCGCCGCCTTCACGGCGACTCCGACGTCGGGCACGGTCCCGCCCACGCTCACCGTCAACGTCAACGCGTCGGCCTCCTCCGCTGTCGGCGCCACGATCGCGTCCTATGCCTGGAGCTTCGGCGGGTCCGGGGTGACGGCATCGACCACCTACGCCGCCGCCGGTACGTACACGATCGTCCTGACTGTCACCGACACTCGCGGACAGACCGATACGGCCCAGGTGACGATCACCGTCACTGGCAGTGGCCCCGGCCCCGTTTGCCCGACCGTCTCATTCACGGCGACCGATCGCTCGAACCCAGGGCACCCGCATCGCATGAACCTGTCCGGCAGCGTGTCCGACGGGTCGGGTGGCTGGAACTGGGACTGGACCGGCGCCATCACCGGAAATCGACAGAACCTGAACAACGTCGACTTCCCCAGTGCCGGCCCACATTCGGTGACCCTCACGGCCACGAAGCCCGGCTGCTCGGTCGCCACGACCCAGACGGTCAATGCGCCATGAAGACTCGCAACGACCGACGAGGTCAAGGTCTCGTGGAGTTCGCCCTCTCCATCGTCGTGTTCCTCGTGATCCTGATGGGCGTCGTCGACTTTGGGATGGCGATCTACAAGTTCAATGGCGTGTCACAGGCCGCTCGGGAGATCGCCCGCGTCACGAGTGTCCATCCATGCGCGAATCCCGCGGCCCTGACCTGCTCGCCCGGTTCCCCTCCGAGCACCGAGACGCAGGCCGTCATCGCAGTACAGAAGAACCTGATCCCGGCCCTCGAAGTCCTGCCGACGGATTTCAGGTGCATCGACGAGACCGGAGTTCCCGTCACCGGCCCGTGCGATTTCAGCCAGCACTCCGTCCAGGTCACCGTCACGTCGCCATATCGGCCGGTCACACCACTGCTCGGGCTCACCGGCACGTGGACATTGAAGGGAAGCAGCAGTGCACAGATCCACTAGCAGCAGGCCGCGCCAGCGCGGCCAGATCATGGTGCTGTTCGCGGTCGGCCTCGTGGCGATCGTGGCTGGCGTCGGCCTCGTGATCGACGGTGGATTCGCGTTCGCGCAGCGACGCGGCGAGCAGAACGCAGCCGACCTCGCGGCGTTTGCCGGGGCCAACGCGTTGCTGAACGGCAAGAATGCGACGGCCGCGGCCCGCGCTGCGGCAAAGGACAACGGTTACGAGCATGGCGTGGGCGGTGTCAACGTCGACGTCGTCCTGACCCCGACGACCGTGACGGTCGACATCGGGGCGCCGCATGCGAACTACTTCGCTGGTGTCGTCGGGCAACCGACCTGGCAGGTCAGCGTCACCGCGACCGCATTGACGGGGATCCCGACGAAGTTCGTCGGCGTCGCACCGTTCATCCTCAGCCAGGAAGTCTTCGATCCCGTGACAGGGCTGCCGTTCGAGATCTATACCCACACGACCGATTTCGAGAAGACCACCGGCCAGGGCAGCGACAGCCCGCTCACGGTCCTCAATGTCGCCTGGACGAACCTCGGCACGGGCAACGTTTCGAGTGCAGACGTCAAGAACGCCCTGGACGGCTCTGTTCCGATCAACGCCGATCTACGCCTCAACCAATACATCGGACAAAAGAACAACGGCGTTCACAACTCGCTCTTCGACACCAACAGCCCGTCGCAACCGAGCGTCAACACGACGCTCGCGGGCAAGGATGTCGCGGTTCCGATCGTGGGGCCGCCGATCGCGGGCGAGTCGTTCTGCTACAACGCTTCCGGCGTGCCCGATGGGACGAACGTCGTCGGATGCTTCCGTGGGTGGGCGCTGTTCCATGTCGTGAGTGCGACCAAGCGCGGCGGTGGCGATGAGGGGACGATCTCGGGTTACTTCCTGACCGGGATCACCCGCAGCGCATCCGCTGACGATGTGTGTGCCCTGTCGGACCCCGCGTGCGCGGGCATGTTCCATGGCGTCTACGTGATCAAGCTGATCAACTGATCCTGCATCTACCGGGGGACAAGAAGAGCCGCGTCCTGGGGGGACGCGGCTCTTCCGATTCCGCGTGCGGTTGGCCTCGGATGGCCGCCGGCACGAGGCCGCGCGGAGCACGCCGCGCCGTGTCGGCGCCCCGGCGGCACAGGACTTGGACCGGACCATCTCGCCCCCGCTTGTGACCCGACCGGGCTATGCACGCTCGCACCGATTCAAGGGACCGTGAAAGGTGCTTCGCCGAGCATCGGTGACACACCTCGAAACCCGTACTCCAAGGATTCCCTTGATGCGACTCCAGACCGTCTTCGCAGCCTACCGGCGCCGCCGCCGCTCCCGAGGCCAGAGCATCGTGGAGCTGGCGTTGATCCTGCCGGTCCTCATGCTGCTCGTCGCATCCGCTCTCGACCTGGGCCGGATGTTCTACTCCCAGGTGACGATCACCAACGCGGCCCGCGAGGGCGCCTACGAGGCCTCCTACTCGCCGACCTCGTTCGTCGCGAACGGGAATTGCGACAAAGTCACCAACCGGGTCATGTGCCGCGTGCTGAGCGAGGCGAAGAACTCCTTCGTCGTCGTCAAGAAGGCCGACGTCGACCTGGATTGCGCGCCTGCGTGCGCCAAGGGCATCGGGAATACCGTGACCGTGACGGTCCTGGGCCACTTCACCCTCCTGACGCCGATCATGGCCCCCTTCCTCGGCGGCAGCGACGTAACGCTCACCTCGACCGCGTCGGCGCAGATCATCACCGATCCTCCGATCGCCGCCGCCGCTCCGACCGCAACACCCACCGCGACACCGACCGCCACGCCGACCGCGACCGCGACGCCGACCGGGACCGGACCGACCGCGAGCCCGACCGCCACCGCGACGCCCACGCCGACGCCCGTCCCGTGCTTCGCTCCGACGGCCGACTTCAGCGTGAACCCGACCGGTGGCTTCAGGAACACCACGGTGTTCCAGTTCACCGATGCCTCGATCAACATGCCGGTCGGCAGACTGCGGCACGGTGTGGTCCTGGAACTTCGGCGACGGGGCAGGCAACGGCAACGGTGCCGGCACGTCGACGGACCGCAACCCGACCTACATCTACACCAAGTCCAAGACGAACCCGGGCTTCACCGTGACGCTCGCGGTCTCCAACTCGATGGGCAGCCACTCGACGACCCGCGTCATCCGGGTGGACAACTGATGCGCGCCATCGATCGCACGCGAGCGCAGGGTCAGGCGCTGGTCGAGTTCTCACTCAGCATCGTCATCTTCCTCGTGCTGATGATGGCCATCGTGGACCTGGGCCGCGGGATCTACATGTTCAACGGGGTCTCCCAGGCCGCGCGCGAGATCGCGCGCGTGGCGAGCGTCCACCCGGGCACGACCTTCGGCGGACCCGAGATCACGGCGGTCGTCAACACCCAGAAGACCCTCATCCCGAACCTCGGCAACCCGACCTTTTCATGCGTCGATATCGAAGGCGGGCCCGGGCTCGACCCCACGACGGGCAGGTGCCCGACGGGCAATCAGGTCACCGTCTCGATCATCGCGCCGTACAGCCCGCTCACCCCGGTGATGGGCCTGCTCGGTACCTGGAACATGCAATCGACCAGCAGTGTGCGCATCCCATGAAAGGAAACACCCCTATGGAACGGACCGCCTCGCGGAGCCGCGCCAGCGACGGACAGATCATCGTCATCTTCGCGCTCGGCCTCGTCGCCATGATCGCGATGGTCGGGCTCGTCCTCGATGGCGGTTCGACCTTTGCCCAGCGCCGGGCGCAGCAGAACGCCGCCGACCTCGCCGGCATGGCCGGCGCCAACGAGTTCCTCCTCAGCGGCGACAAGGCCGCGGCCACCACGGTCGCGCGCAGCGTCGCGGCCCAGAACGGCTGGGATCACGACCCGACCGCGGGCAAGACGGTCGATGTCGCCTTCCAGAGCAACGACACGCGGGTGAAGGTCGACGTCTCCGCCCCGCACCGCAACAACTTCACGGGTGTCGTCGGCATCACCGCCTGGCAGGTCTCGACGACCGCGACCGTCGAGGTCGGTATCCCGGATACGACGACCAACGGTGCCCCGTTCATCTTCAACAAGGACATCTTCACCGATCCGGGCGGCGTGCCGCTGCCGCAGTACAGCAACAAGAACAGCCCGTTCACCTTCGGTGACGGCAACGGCGACGTGCCCAATAGCCCCAACGACATCGCCTGGACGTGCTATGGCACGTGCGGCAACGTCGACTCCTCGACGGTTCGCTCCATGATCGACGGGACGAGCCCGGTCACGACCCAGCTGGACCCGACGGTCGACTTCACGGACTACATCGGGCAGCAGAACAACGGTAACCACGCCACGCTGTTCGGCGACGTGCGCGACCTGCTCATCGGCGAGGAAGTCGCGGTCCCGATCGTGGACGACAACGGCCTCTTCCAGGGCTGGGCGATGTTCCACGTCACGGGTGCCAACCAAGGACAGAAGGAGCTCCAGGGCTACTTCGTGAGCCCCTTCAACCAGACCGACATCCTGCACGTCACCGGTTGCACCGGTAACTGCCCCAAGCCCCGCTACCTCGGTGTCTACGTCCTGCGGCTGGAGAACTAGCCCTGCCTCAGCGATAGGCCGCCGGACGCCGGTTGGCCAGCACCGGGATCTGACGACGGACCGCGGCGACGCGGTCCGTCTCCACGTCCGCCCGGATGATGCCGACCTGGTCGGCCGCCTGGGCGACCACGGTCCCCCACGGGTCGATCACCATGGACCGGCCGAACGCCGGCTGGCCGGGTGGGCCACCGATCTGGGACGGCGCGAGCACCCAGGCGCCGTTCTCGATGGCTCGAGCGCGCAGCAGCACCTCCCAGTGATCGCGGCCCGTCCGCTCGGTGAAGTTGGCCGGGACTGTCAGGACCTCGGCGCCGGCGAGGGCCAGGGAGCGATACAGCTCTGGGAAGCGCAGGTCATAGCAGATGGACATCCCGACGGCGACGCCGTCGACATCGGCGACGACTGCTGCGTCCCCCGCCGTCACCCGCGCCGACTCCGTGTCGACCGGACCGGCGTCGACCTGGACATCGAACAGGTGGATCTTCCGGTAGGTCGCGGCGATCGATCCGTCTGGCGCGATGAGCACGCTCGTGTTATGCGGTCGCGCCGGGTCGCCAGACGTCTCCGCCACGCTACCGACGAGGATCCACGCGTCGTGCCTGCGGGCAACCTCCGCGAACGCGTCGGTGAAGGGACCGGGCACGGGTCGAGCGGAGGCGCGGTAGCCGGCGTCGGGGCCGCGGTACTGGAGATACTCCGGCAGGGCCACCAGTCGAGCGCCATCGGCTGCGGCCTCGGCCGCGAGCGTCACCGCGTTCGAGACGTTGGCCTCGACGTCGTCGGACGCATCGAGCTGGACCAGGGCGACCGGCAGGCGCATCCCGCCATGCTACGCGCCGCGCGGCGCGGGAGGTCAGTTCCCGGCGTCGGAGCCGGTCATGTCCCCGAGGCGGCGCCTTTGGCGGGCTTGTCCTTGCACTGGCCGGGCGGGAAACAGTCCGTGCCGCGCGCCCTGGCCTTGCCCGCCGCCTTGGCTTGCCAGCGATCCCACTTCTCCTGGGTCCAGCCGGGATGGCGCTCACCGACGCGCTTCCAGCCACCGGCCCACGGCGGCTTGCCCGGGGCGCGGATGACCTTGCCGTCCACCGCCTCGACCTCGACCTCGAGCTCGCCGGCCCGTTGCGATCCGGTGATCGTCACGCGCTTGCCGACGTGGGCCTTCAGCGGGTGGTCGTCGCCGTAGAACCAGGACGGGCCGCCATCAAGGACGAGGGTCTGACCACCAGTGTTCATCGTGTACTCGGCTCGGCCGCCGGCGTCGGTCCGGCTGGCGACGGTCCCGGTGATCGTGACGGGCACCCCCGGTGCCTTGACGGCCTTCGGCGCCTTCCGCGCCTTCGGGGGCTTGGCGGACTCCTCCGCAGCGCGCGGCTCCGCAGTCGGCTCGGCGGTCCGCGTCGGTGACGCCGATGGCTCGGCGGCCAGCGCCGGCAACGCCACGAGGGCGATCAGGATGGCGAGCACCGCGAGACCCACGAGGCCGCGTCGAGATCCGATGAGTTGCGCCATGCGCGGAGGATACGGCCTGGTGCCTTGCACGCAGCCTTGCAATCCCGGGAACGGTGCCGTGCGGCACCACGTTTCGAGCCTGACCGCCCCCCGACAGGCCCGTCTAACGGATGCCCGTGTCGTAGTCGAGGGCGACGGGCGTCATCGCGCCGTCCACGACGGCGACGTCCATCGGCCCAGGCGTACCCATCAGCCCGGCTGCCGGTTGCGCCCGGACCGTGTAGTCGCCGCCCGGCAGGGCCACGGCCGCGGTGCCGGCGGCATCGAGCACGACCGTCGCGACCGCGATGCCCTGGCGGTCGAGCACGGTCACCGTCGCTCCGGCCACTGGACGTGGGGCGCAGGCCGGGTCGCCAGGCCGCTCGACGGGGCACGTGGGGCCGGCCAGGGCCGTGATCGCGAGGCCGGTCCCGGGCACGACCGCCGGCGTGGGCGCACTCGGCCCGATCGCGCAGGCTGCGAGCAGCAGGATCGACGCGACGATCAACGGCGAGGCTCGACGTGCGGTGGTCATTGGTCCGGGGACGACCTCGCGCGACCGTTGGTTCCGGTCCGGTTCGTCGTGCGATGCTTGGGCGCACCGGCGCAGCACGGTTCGGAGGCATGATGCACCCTGGCCCTGGGCTCGACTACGGGCAGTTCGACGCGCTCACGTTCGACTGCTACGGGACGCTGATCGATTGGGAGACGGGGCTGACTGACGCCTTCCGCCCGATCCTGCGGGCGCACGCTATCGATGCGGATGGCGACGACGTGCTGGAGCGATACGCACACCACGAGACCCTTGCCGAGGCTGGCCCGTACCGCTCGTACCGCGACGTGCTCGCCGCGGGTCTGCGCGGCGTCGCCGCCGAGCTGGGCTTCAAGCCGACCGACGTTGAGGCGGCCGCGTTCTCGCAGTCCGTCGCGGACTGGCCCGCCTTCCCGGATTCGGCCGCCGCACTGGCCCGGCTCAAGACTCGCTACCGGCTCGGAGTGCTCACCAACTGTGACGACGACCTGTTCGCGGCTTCCAACGAACGCCTCGGCGTCGAGTTCGATTGGGTCGTCACGGCCCAGCAAGTCGGCTCGTACAAGCCTGACGAGCGCAACTTCCAGGTCGCGTTCGAACGTCTCGGTCTGCCTCGCGAGCGGATCCTCCATGTCGCGCAGAGCCTCTTCCACGATCACGCGCCAGCCAGGCGGCTCGGGCTGCGGTCCGCGTGGATCGATCGTCGACACGATCGCCCCGGCGCCGGCGCCACGCCCGAGGCGATCGCGACGCCCGACGCCACGTTCGCGGACATGGCGTCATTCGCGGCAGCGGCGGTCCCGCGTTAGGCGGTCGTGCCCCCGGTCACGACGACAACGACCAAGGCAAGGTACGCCAGGTAGAACAGCCCTCCGACCAGCAGATGCCGGCCGTGCAGGCCGCCGCGACGGGCCATCGGCAGGAAGATCGCCGCCGACGCCAGGAAGGCGATCCCGGCGGACGCGAACGCCGTGTACGAGCCTTCCCGGATCGACCAGGCCTCCGACGCGAGGACGAGGCCCACGACCGTCGGGATGCACGACTGGAAGACCATCGCGCCGGTGATGTTGCCCATCGCGAGGGTGTCCTTGTTCTGGCGCACCCACAGGATCGAGTTGAACTTCTCGGGGAGCTCGGTCGCCACAGGCGCGATCACGAGCGCGAGCAGCACTTCGCTCACGCCGAGCGAGGAGGCCAGGTGCTCCACGGCGTCGACGAAGAAGACGGCGCCCACGATGATGAAGCCGAGCGCGATCAGGACCTGCAGGTTGATGACCCGCAGCCTCGGCACGACGGGATCGCTGCGGTGGCCGCGAACGTCCACGCGTCGAAACCGGAGCGGGGCGAGCTCCTCCTCCTCGTCGGCGACGTCCGCGCGCAGGTGCCCGCGGACGTACCAGGCGTAGATCGCGATGAGCGCGACCGCGGCGATCCAGCGGATCCACGGCGGCTCGATCGGCAGGAACGCGGAGCCGATCGCGAGCGCGTAGGCGATCGCGAAATAGCGGATGTCATGGGCGAGGACACCCGCGTCGATGCGGAGCTCACCGCCGGTCGCGCGCCGCCGCCGGAAGCCAAGGATCGCGACACCGGTCACGAACATCGCCAGCGTCGCGAGCATGAACGGGGCGCCCAGGATCGCCCCGACGCCGATTTCGTCCGATGCGGCGCCCGTCGCGAAGACGATCGCGATGATCGGGATCAGCGTTTCCGGAAGGGCCGTACCGACCGCGGCGAGCACGGACCCGACCGCGCCCTCGGCGAGCTGCAGGGAGCGACCGAACCATTCGATCCCGTTGGTGAAGAGCTCCGCGCCGATGAGGATGACCACCAGCGCGATGAACAGGATGAGCACGTCCACGAGGTCAGGGTCTCCCACAGCCTGTGGGCCCAGGCTGTTGCAGCGTTCGGTGAACCGCAATGATACGGGCGATTCCGGGCCGCGAGATCCGGATGTCGATTTCGAGCGACCGCGTTCGTCGTTCGGTCAAGGGCAGGAAAGGCGAATGACCTCCGTCCCGGAGCAGGAGATCGAACCATGGCATCGCCGAACGTCATCCACTTCGAGATCGTGGGCAAGGATCAGGGGGCGCTCCAGCGCTACTGGAGCGACCTGTTCGGATGGAAGCTCGATACGAGCAATCCCGGCGGCTACGGCATGACCAACCACGAGGACACGGGCATCGTCGTCGGGATCGGCGGCACCCCTGACCGGTCCGCGGGCCATGTCACGGGCTACGTCAAGGTCGACGACATCGACACGACGCTCGCCCGCGCGGTGGAGCTCGGCGGGGCCGTGGTCATGCCCAAGTTCAGCCCCGGTGCGGGGGCGACACTGGCCCTCGTCGCGGATCCCGAAGGCCACGTCGTGGGGCTCACCGAGTAACTGCGCTACGGAGCGGCGGCCTCGACGACGAGGGTGCCCGCCATCCCGTCGTGGATGGTGCAGACGAATGGGTACGCACCCGGGGCGACCGGAGCGAGGAGGACCTCTTCGGACGCCCCGGGTTCGACGATGGTCCGGGTCGCTGCCGTCAACGCGCCCGTGAACGTCAGGTTGTGGGGCAGGCTCGAGTGGTTGCGGAACGTGACGGCGATCGGCCCGCTCGCCGTGACCGACGCCCGCGCCGGCTCGAACGCCGTGGTCTCCCCGGGAGCACTCGAGATCGTCACGGCGTCGGCCACGGCGCTACCGCTCGCACCGAGTCCGACCGAGCTGCACGCGGTGACCAGCGACACCAGGAGCGTGCCGACGAGGATGCGCGCGGAGCGTCCGGTCAGCGGAGATCGACGCACGCCGTGTACGTCTTCAGGTCGTCGTTCGACCGATGGATGTTGACCGCGAGCCCGCCGGCGAACAGCTCGTCGAGCGACGCCGGCACGACGGTCCTGGAACGGCCGTTCTGCACGTTCTCCAACGGGAACTTGGGCTGTGGCGTCAGGTCGTCGCACGATCCGGGATGGATGTGCGCGGGCATGTCCAGGTTGCCCGAAGGTTCGACGGCGATCTCGACGGCGGTCCTGTCGCCGGTCGAGGCGAACGACACCGTGCCGGACACGCCCGATGCGTTCAGCGTCTGCAACTGGACCGTCCTGGTCGGGTCGGCGGCGGCCTGACAGGCCCCGATGGCGATCACGACGCCCACGAGCAGGACGGATACCGGGCCCGCGCGGCGCATCGCGTCGCGCATGGAGTTCGACATCGTTTGGACCTCGCTTCGGTTCCCGCGCATCAATGCACGGCCTTGGTCGGGCGGCTCCGTGTGGAGCCGGCGTTGGTACGGCGTGACGCCCTGATCGGCGGGACCTGCGGGACCGGCGAGCCTTCGAAGGATTCGGGGGTTGCGCGCCCGGCAAGCACGTCGCCGAGATCCCCCGCCGCCATCGGGCGCGCGAACAGGTAGCCCTGGCCCTGGTGGGCGCCGAGACCGCGCAGGACCTCGCGTTGGTCGGACTCCTCGATGCCTTCGGCGACCGTCTCCAGTCGCAGGGTGGAGCTGAGGTTGAGGATGGAGCGGACGAGCGCCATCGAGTCCTTGCTGCCGTCGAGGCTCGCGATGAACGAGCGGTCGATCTTGAGGATGTCGATGGGAAACTGGCGCAGGTAGCTGAGCGATGAATAGCCGGTGCCGAAGTCGTCGATGGCGAGGCGCACGCCCAGTTCCTTGAGCGCACGCAGCGTGCTGATGGTCGCTTCCACGTCCTGCACAAGCACGCTCTCGGTCATCTCGAGGGTCAGGCTGGAAGGCGCCAACCCGGAATCGATGAGCGCCCGCTGCACGTCATCGACGAGACCCGCGTCAAGGATCTGGAGCCCCGAGAGGTTGACGCTCACCGTGAGCTCGTTGCGCCCCGTGGCTTCCTGCCACCCTCGAGTCTGGCGACAGGCGCTGTCGAGGATCCAGCGACCGAGCTCCTGGATGATCCCGCTCTCTTCCGCGAGGGGGATGAACTCCATCGGTGCGACCGGGCCGTGCTTCGGGTGGTTCCAGCGCATCAGCGCCTCCGACCCCGTGATCGCGGCCGATGCGAGGTCGACGATCGGCTGGTAGGCGATGTCGAGCTCGCCTCGCTCGAGGGCCCCTCGCAGGTCGGCCTTCAAGTCCATCCGCGCCACCGTCGCGTCGTAGAGCTGCGGCTCATAGGTCACGTGACGATGGCCGCCAGCGGCCTTGGCGGCGTACATCGCGATGTCGGCCCGGCGCAGCAGCTCATCGGCGTCCGCGCCGTCCGTCGATTGCATCGCGATCCCGATGCTGACTCGGGCAACGATCTGCCGGTCTCCGAGCATGAACGGGGGCGTGAGCGTCGCGAGGATCCGGGCCGCCGCCTGCTCCGCCTCGGCCGGGAAGGTCTCCTCGACGATGATCGCGAACTCGTCGCCGCCCAGGCGGGCTACGGTGTCCCCGGCGCGGGTGACGGCCTTGAGTCGCTGGCCCACGGCCACCAGCAGCCGATCGCCCTCGGCGTGGCCGAGCCGGTCGTTGACCGCCTTGAAGTCGTCGAGATCCAGGAACAGCACCACGGTGGGCGGACCGCCGCGGCTGGCCCGCACGAGCGCATGGCCCAGTCGGTCCAGGAAGAGGAACCGGTTCTCCAGTCCGGTCAGGACGTCGTGGAATGCCTGGTGACGGAGCTGTCCCTCGAGGGCCTTGCGCTCGGTGATATCGCGGTAGTTGATCACGACGCCGCCGACCGCCGCGTCGTCGAGCAGGTTCTTGGCGATCGACTCGAGCGTTCGCCACGAGTCGTCGGCGTGGCGGGCCCGGAACTCGACCCGGGCTTCGGAGCCGCTCAGTGCGGCCACGTCCGCCAGCCCGCGCTCCACCGTGGCGCGGTCGTCGGGATGGATGTCGGCGCCGATGGATCGGCCGATCCGCGTCTCCGCGCGGCGGCCGAGGATCCGCTCCACGGCAGGGCTCTCGTACCGGATGAGCCCATCCTCACCGAGAACGACGACCCCGTCCGATGCGTTCTGGACGAGCGACCGGAAGCGTTCCTCGTTGCGCTGCATATCGACCAGCAACAGGCGTTCTGTGGTCGCCTGCTCCTGCAGCCGCCGATTCTGGACGGCCAGGACGCGGGACGCCCCACCGAACGCCAGCCAGATGAGGGCCATCAGCAGGCTCGATGCCACGACGGCGACGATGAACACGCCGGACCTTGTTCCGTCGATCCGGTCCTCGATCAGGCGGGCGTCCTGGTAGACGTCATAGACGCCGATGGGATTGCCATCGACGGCGCCCCGGATCGGGACGAACAGCTCCAGGTAGCGACCGGACATCGGCGGCAGCCCGTCGACCGGCGCCGAACCCTCCTCACCCGCATCTCCACCGGCATAGCGAGCGACGCTCTCGCCGGCGTACGCGGCCGAGATCGTCGGGCCGATGGAGAAGCGCCGGCCCCGGAGCTGGGGCAGGTTCGAGTACACGATCCGTCCGTCGCGGGACCAGATGTTGATCCGGCGGATCTCGCCGGACAACGTCAACCGCTCGAGCTGGGCGTCGATGGCGGGATCGTGCCGGGCGCCGAGATCGAGGCTCGTCTCCTGCAGGCCCGGATCCACGTACCCGCGGACGATCGCCTCGACACTGTGGACCGCCGACTCGGTCGCGCTTCGGCGGAGCTCGTCGGCCACGCTGTTCGAGACCACGACGGCCATCCCGACGATCACCGCGACCGCCGGAAAGACGACGACCGTGCGGAGACCCGGTCGCCGAGCGATGCGGGCGGCCGATCGAAGGGTGGCAGGCAGAGTGAGGTGAGGGGCCATGCGGTGACCTGCACCGTACCGACGAACGGTCCGCTGCTGCCATGACCGATTCGTACGGGCGGGCGGCCACCAGGCGGCGCCACCCGAACCCGGAACATCGACGCTGGGGCTAGCCCGATCCCAGGACGCCCGCTGCCCGGCTGGGCGCCGCCGGGTTGCTCCCGTAGCGTCCTGCCATCGAGATCACGCACGGCGCCGGTCCGTCACGGCAAGGGAGATGCTCGAGCCGCTTCCGGAGGGTGAGTGCCCGAACCTCATGGCGTTCATCACGGAACACGCCATGCAGCCCGGCTACGACTACGCCGACGAGTTCGAGATCGGCCTCGACCTCATCCTCGACGGCCTCGAGCGGATGCGGTCCGGAGCCTGACGACGGCCGCCGCCATCGTCGCGATGAACGATTCAACGAACACCGACGCCATACCCTTGCGAGCACGACCACTCCGGCCGTGCCACAGGCGAGGCGATCGTGGATCAACGAGAGCTCATCGACCGGGCGAGGCATGGCGATCATGACGCCTTCGCCGAACTCGTCGATGGCGCCCTCCGACGGCTGGACGCGGCCGCCCGGCTGATCCTCCGCGACCAAGATCTGGCCCAGGATGCGGTCCAGGAGACCCTCATCCGTGCCTGGCGCGACCTGCCGGGACTACGTGATCCGGAGCGGTTCGACGCCTGGCTGCACCGATTGCTCGTCAACGCCTGTCTCGATCTCCTTCGGCGTCGTCGGCGGCGCCCGATCGAGGTCGAATTGTCTCCGATCGACTCCATGAACCTGCCCGACCACTCCACGGCGTTCGCCGACCGCGAGCTCCTGGACGCGGCGCTTCGGCGCCTCGATCCGGGCCATCGAGCCGTCGTCGCGTTGCACTACCTCCTGGGAATGCCGCTGCATGAAGTGGCGGTCTCTCTGGGCATCCCGGATGGAACGGCCAGATCCCGATTGCATTACGCGCTTGCCGCCATGCGGACCGACGCGCAGGCCAGTGCCCACCAAGCGACGGCCACGATCCCGGGAGGACACCCGGCATGACTTCCGAACGACGCTTCGAGCAGGAGCTGCCCGGCCTCTTGGACGACCTCTACATGGGTCCGATGCCCGCGTACCGCGACCACGTCCTTCACCACACCGCCCGCACCCGCCAGCGGCCGGCCTGGTCATTCCTTGAAAGGTGGCTCCCCATGGTTGACGTCGCCCGTCAGCGTGCTCTTGGGCCGCGGTTGCCATGGCGCACCATCGGGGTTGGCCTTGTACTCCTGGCACTGCTCATCGCGATGCTCGCGACGCTCGTGGGCTCGGCGCCGCGGCTACCGGCGCCGTTCGGCCCAGCCCGGAACGGGCTCGTCGCGTACGCCAGCGGTGGCGACATCTACACGGTCGATCCCGTGAGGGGCCTATCGACCGCGATCGTCACGGGTCCTGAAATGGACGTCAACCCAAGGTGGTCGCGGGACGGCACCTCGATTGCATTCGAGCGAAAGGTCGAAGGCGACGCCGGTCCGGGCCTGCTGTTCGTCGCACACCGCGACGGGTCCGATCCGATCCGCGTCACACCTGACGCCCTAGCCGCCATCGCGAACTACAGTTTCTCGCCTGACGGCCTCGAGATCCTGATCTCCGCCCGCCCGGGTGGGGTCCCCCGCATCCTGGTCGCTGCGGCCGATGGCAGCCGAATGCGGCAACTGGACCTGCCAACACTGGCTACCAACGCCGCTTGGCGTCCACCGGACGGCTCCGAGATCTTGTTCATGGACCTTGGCGATGAAACCGGCATCTATGCGGTCCGCCCTGAGGGCGGCTCCGTCCGCACCATCCTGGAACGTGTGGTAGGCCGCTACCGCTCCGACCCGAGGTGGTCGCCGGACGGGTCCCTGATCTCGTACGTCGAATGGGTCGGCTCGGATGACATGACGGCCCAGACCCACGTCATCCGAGCGGACGGAACCGGGGATCGCGTCCTTCCCCTTCCTCCAAAGGCGGTGTGGCAAGCCGCTTGGAACTGGTCGAATGACGGCACCCGTCTGCTCGCCATTCGAGGCTATACCGTCACCATGGACGACACTCGCGCCGTGGCAATCCCCGTCGACGGGAGCGGGACCGGCGTCGAGATCGAGTACCCCGGCGTCATCCAGGCGGGTTGCTGTTCCGCCTGGGAATGGGCGCCCGACGATTCGTGGATCCTCGGAACGCCGATGAACGAATCAGGCGAGGCCCTCGATCAGGTGCTGCTGGACCCGGTGGCCGGCACGTCCCGGACGGTGCCCTGGAAGAGCGTCAGCCACCCATCCGTGCAACGTCTCGCGCCCTGAGGCATTCGCGCCCGCCAAGCCGGACATAGCCAGCAGGGACGACGCGCAGTTCGCGAATCCTGGTCGGCCGCCTGGATTTTCTGGTCCACCCCTACCTGGGATCGCACGCCCACGCGTGCCGCTCCCTACGTCGACTCGCGTCTCAGCGGGCCGGTCGGCGCCGCTCCGCGCTGCGAAACGCATCGCTCGAAGGGAAGGAAGGTGAGCGAAGGCCTACATGGCATGCATGTTGCAACCCATTTCCGAACGTTGAGGATCAAGGAGAGAACGATGCGACACGATCGATATCTGGTTGCCGCGCTCGCGGCGATCGCCCTACTGGCCGGCGCGGTCAACCTGGCGATGGCGTCCCCGCCCTCTGGCGTAACGCCGACTGTGCTTGCGAGGGGAACCTACGACGCGTTCAAGGTGATGTCCTATCCGGAGGGGTCCGGCCTGTTCAAGGCTGAGGCGAAACGAGCCACCGACGTGGTCGTGCGCCGACATCAGTACGCCCCGGGTGGCTCGACCGGCTGGCATTCGCACCCGTACCCCGTGTTCATCACGGTCATCGAGGGGCAACTCACGTTCTACGCGTACGACGACCCGACATGTACGCCGATCGTGGTGTCCGCGGGTCAGGGATACGTCGACTCCGGCAATGGACACCTCGGCCGCAACGAGACCGGTGCGCCCGCCACGGACGTCAGCGTGATCATGGCGCCGGTCGGGGGTGCGTTCCGTGGGGAGCTCTCCGCTCCCGCGCCCCATTGCGACTTCTGAGCCCGTGTGCGGCCAGTCACTCGGCGCTCCGCGTGACTGGAAGCCGGCTCGTCAAACGGGAAGGAGACCAAGAACGTGCGTAGCCGATTCATGCTCGCGATGACCGCTGTCCTGTTGACGGTTCTGCTGATACCGGTAAGCGCGCAGGCGAACGCTCCCCGGGTGACACGGGGAGACGCACGGGCGATCCTCGAAGCGTTCCCCACCGGCGGGTGGGCGGTGGTCCTCAACGGTGGGGCACTCGAAGGCGCTCCAGCCGACTTCTTCCCCGACTCGATGGCCCGGATCGGTCCCATGGCCCCCTGGAACGGACGACACTTGTGCTCCCTTGACTGGCACGTGATCAGCGTGACCGCGAACGAGGGCAACACAGTCGGCCAGTCACGCACGAATACCGAGATCCGAGATTTCCTGTCTCAGATCGAGCTCGACTTCATGCTCGACGGCGCACCGCTCGACACCATGCGAACGGCGATCAAGCGAACCCTGAACCCGGAGCGCGGGTTCGTCGAGGCGTTCTTCGTCGCGGAAGGGCAAGTGATGGCACCCGAGGACCTCTCCGTCGGGCAGCACTCGCTACAGTTCACGGGCCACCGTCCCGGACAGCCGCCGAATGTCTTCCCGCCGATCACCTTCTTCATCGACGCGCCAGGCGTAGGTGTCTGCGTCTGATCAGGCGAGTCGATCCGCACCTTCAGCCCGAGGGGAGTTCATGCTCCCCTCGGAGCGGTCAATGGGCCCACAGACGAACCGTGGGACATCGCCAAGTCGATCAGCGCGGCCGAGCGATCAGCGCGGCGCCATCGTGAGCAGGCCGAAGCTTGCGCCCTCCGGATCGCTCACGATCGCGAAGCGTCCGCCCGGGAACTCCTGGGGAGAAACCATCTCCGTGGCGCCCAGGTCGATCGCCTTCGCAAAGGCCGCGTCGACATCCTGGACCGCGAAGTAGATCTGCCAGTAGCTCGGCACCTCGGCGGGCACCATCGGATTCATCTCCCAGGCGCCGGCGATGCTGTCCTCGCCGAGCAGGAACTCGGTGTAGGGAGGCTGGCCTTCACCCATCTCACTCTGCCTCGTGGCCCAGCCGAACACCTCCTGGTAGAACGGCAGCGCCTTCTCGACGCCACGGGCGTTCACCTCGGCCCAACCGAACGAGTTCGGCGCGTTCGTCTGGAAGCCACCCATGCGCGTCCCCTGCCAGGCAGAGATGTAGGCGCCCGACGGATCCTGATACACGGCCATGCGGCCCTGGTCACCGACGTCGAACGGGGCCATGACGGCGGTACCACCCGCAGCCTGCACCTTCTGGGTCAGCTCCTCGATGTCATCCGTTCCGATATACAGGTTCCACGCGGTCGGGGCGTTCGGGTCCATCTTGGGGCCGATTCCGGCGGCATCCTTACCACCGGTCTTCGCGAGGCCGTAGCCGCCGTACTGTGGGTCGGGATTGACCTCGACGTTCCAGTCGAAGAGCGTCGAGTAGAAGTTCCGCGACGACTCGGCGTCGGAGCTCGCGAGATCGACCCAGGCCGGCTTGTTGGCGATCGTCGTCATCGCTTGTGCCATGTCGCGCCTCCCTTGGCTGCTCAAGCTTCGTACCGCAGCATTGTCGCACCGACGGCCAACCGAATGGGTCCCTCAGGGCTACTCCGAAGGTCCGGCTTTGACGAGGCGACTCTCCGCTCCCCCAAGCGGCGTCCGAAACGTCAGCACGCTCCGCGCCCGGACGATCTCTCGAGGCTCAGGGCGATGAAGGTTCCGGGAGCGCGCCCAGGATGAGGTCCAGGCCGGCCTCGAACTCATCGGCGTAGTCGAAGCCCGATCCGACGAGCTCGCGCTGGACGGAGGCGAGGTGCGGGTAGGCATCGGCCACCGAAGCCAGCATCTGCTCGGACATCGACGCCATCTCCTCGGGGGAGGCGAATGGCAGAGTCGACTCCTGGAGCGCAAAGCCGTAGATGTAGCTATCGAGCAGGTTGTAGACACGGACCGTCCTGTGGCCGTCGAAACCGGCGCGATGGAGGATGGCGACCATCGCGTCGTGGTGGCCGAGCGTCGCCGGGCCGGGTTGCGCGCGCGACTCCATCAGCGCGATGGCCCACGGGTGCCGCCGCAGCGCTCCATGGGCCGAGACGGCGCGCCGGCGCAGCGCGTCCCGCCAGTCGCGCGCGTCGGCCGGCACCTCGATCTCGGCGAAGACACGGTCGACCAGGCCGTCGAGCATCTCCTCCTTGTTGCCGATGTGCCGGTACAGCGACATCGCCTCCACGCCCAGCCGCGCGCCGACGCTGGCCATCGTGACCGCGGCCAAGCCGGCCTCGTCGGCCAGCTCGAGCGCGGCATCCAGCACCTGCTCGCGGCTCACCCGCGGTCGCCGCCCAGCTCGCCGAACCGTCGCCTGCTCCCTGCTTGACATCCGTTTCCTTATGCCATAAGTTTATGTCATCAGTTTATGACGTAAGCATACCACAGACCAAAGGAGTCCGAGCCCGATGCAGGCCATCGTCCACGACCGATACGGATCCCCCGACACCCTCCGGCTCCGCGAGCTTGCGACGCCGGATGTCGGCGACGGCGAGGTGCTCATCCGCGCCCGCGCCGCCAGCCTGCACCCCGGCGACCTCTTTGCGGTGCTCGGCTCGCCGTTCCCGGTTCGTTTGGCAACCGGTCTGCGCCGGCCGAGGCACGGCGTCCCCGGCTTCGACGTCGCCGGTACGGTCGAGGCGGTCGGCTCGGCCGTCACCCACCTGCGATCGGGCGACGAGGTCTTCGGCGTCGGCTTCGGCACCTGCGCCGAGCTGGTGCGCGCCAAGGCGGAGTTCGTCGTCGCCAGGCCGGCGGCCATCCACTTCAAGGAGGCGGCCGCCATCCCGACCTCCGCCCTGGCCGCGCTCCACGGCCTGCGCGACGCCGGCGGGCTCCAACCCGGCCAGCGCCTCCTCGTCAATGGCGCGTCGGGCGGGGTCGGCAGCTTCGCCGTGCAGCTCGGCAAGATCCTGGGCGCCGAGGTGACCGGCGTGTGCTCGACCGCCAACGTCGAGCTGGTGCGCTCGCTGGGCGCCGACCGCGTCGTCGACTACACCCGCGAAGACTTCACCGCCGGTGCGGATCGGTACGACCTCATCGTCGACAACGTCGAGAACCGGCCGCTGTCGGCGGTCCGGCGCGCGCTGACCCCGGGCGGCACGCTGGTTCTCAACAGCGGGACGGGCGCCACCGGCCTGCGGATGCTCGCGCGATTGGTCTGGCCGCTCGTCCTCTCCCCTTTCACCAGCCACCGCCTCCGCCGCTTCATCTCGAACCCGAAGCGCGCCGATCTCGAGTGGCTGGCCCAGCGCGCCGCCGACGGCTCGCTTCGGCCGGTCATCGGGTCGACCTACGCGCTCGCGGAGACGGCCACCGCGCTGCGCCTCATCGAGAGCGGCCACTCCCGCGGCAAGGTGGTGGTCACGATGGCCGCTGGGTAGCGGTCGTCCCGCCTGGCCGGACGACGCACGTAATGGGGAAAAGCATTGACTGGGGCGTCGGGTAGGCGCACGCTGACCGGTCTGGACGTGAAGGGCTCGATGCCTCCCGCATCTGTGGCCCTCGCCGTGAGGGCTGCGCGCTGGTTCGTCCTCTTCCCCAGAGTCGGGCGCCTGCCGTCCGCGAGGATCGACGCGTCCGCCGTCGCGCATCGTCCTGCGCGAGTGGGATTGCGGAGGTGATCTCCATGGAACCATCCCAAAGCAACTCTGGTGTCCCGACCGATCGCTCCATGATCACCAAGCAACCTCTGATCAGCCGACGAGCGGCGATCGGCGGAGGGCTGGCCGGGCTCGGTGGCCTGTTGCTATCCCCGGGGCAGTTGATGGCCAGAGCGGCCGTGCCCAGCGATTTGTTCGTCGTCCTGCTGAAGGGTCTCTATCAGCCCGTGGTCCGTGGGCCAAACCTCGGCCTGTCCTCGGTGGACGTTGACGATGGGTCGTACTCGACGGTCGCCATCTTCCCGGTCAGCGGAACTCCGGGTAACACGAATGTGAACAAGGCGATCGGCACCTTCTACGTGCAGTTCGAGGGGGACTTGTGCGCCTATCACATTCCCGGGGGCTCCTTCTCGATGCGCTTCACAGGAAGCGATGTCGTGTTTGTCGACGACGGCGTCGGCGGACGGTTCCTGGAAGGAACGTTCGAACTGACGATCCTCGAGGCGACCGGGATCTATCGTCCCTTCGTGGGTGGCCATAACCACATGGTGGACAGGCTGCACTTCCTCGCTCCCGGGGACGGCTCAGGCGGCGTCGATGAATTCTGCTTCTGCTTTATCAGCCGGCCATAACAGCTGCTGATCGCGAGCCACCGTCGAGTTGGGCTCGCGCGGTCTTGGCGTTGTCGGTCTTGGCACGCATCCTCGACGACTTCATGACTGTCCCACGCTCGCGCCCAGCATGAGGAGAAGCTCGTCCAGTTGCGCGAACGTCTCGACCATCGCATCCGCCGCCCCGGTGCCGGCAGCGTCGAGAGCTTCCTTCGAGGAATAGAGCTCGTGCATGACCAGCAGCGTCTTGCCACCCTGTTCCTCGAATGTCACCGTGGTGACAGGACCACCCTCTCCACCTTCCTCATTGGTCCACACGAGGCGCGAGTGCGGTGTCACTTCGAGGTACGTGCCGAAGAACGCCATAGCATCGGGTTCGAACTCGAGACGGTACTTGCCCCCGACACGAACATCCATCTCACAGGAACGCAGGGACATGCCCATCGACTTCGGCGCCCACCACCGCCTGAACAGCTCGGGCTTCGTCCACGCCTCGAACAGGATGCGGGCCGGGCCGTCAAAGGTTCGGGTAACGACTAGCTCACGCTCGGACTTCCGCTCCACCGTCGTGCGGTTCTTCATGGGCGTCGGCTCACTCTCTCTTCTTGCGTCCATCAAGCTTCTCCTTCCGTTGTAGTTCCTCGACAACCTTGTCCAGCTCGTCGAACCGTGCATCCCAGAGCTGGCGGTACCTCTCGATCCATGCCGCCTCTTCATCCAGTCGGCGCGGGCCGAGCTTGCAGGTCCGCACGCGCCCGACCTTCTCCGTGGTGACGAGCCCCGCCTGCTCCAAGACGCCGACGTGTTTCTTCATGCCCGTTAGGGTCATGTGGAACTTGTCGGCAAGGTCCGTGATCGAAGCGTCTGCACGCCCGAGCTGCTCCAGAACACCGCGTCGCGTGGCGTCCGAGAGCACGGCAAACGAGGTATCGAGTCGGCCGCTCGTATACTGAACCATTCGGTTCAGTATGCAGCACCGTGTGCCGGTTCGCAAGCCCCTGACGACGGCGACACCGACAGGCTGCGGTCCAACGGTTATTGCTGTAGCGGGGCTGGGCTACCAACCGAAGGTTCGTTCAAGAGGGGTTCGCCGACCACGTAGAGCAGTACGTCAAATGAAGCCGGCGATCCGATTCCGCCCCAGAACCTTCGGCTCATGCCCTCAGGAGATCTATCCCGACACTCGGCGCGCCGACTGAGCGGCCGGGGGAAGACATCGCGCCGAGCTGTCTTCAGATGGTCATGGGCCTGTCACGCTGGCAGCTCACCCTTGTCCGCCAGCGCCCCACTCTCGGGGCGCTCAAGACGGAGGACTGAACTATGCGCAAGCTCGTCGGGCTGGCAGTTGCCGGTCTGCTCGTGCTCACCATCGCCGCTCCAGCTAGCGCGAAGGAGTTCGGCACGATCTACGTCGACGGCCAGGCCTATCGGACGTTCGCGAATCCGGCCAACGTGCCGGCCGGTACCGGGACCGACCCCATCGTGGCCTTCACCAACTTCGAGCAGGGCGGCGTCGCCCAATTCGCGCCGGGTCGCGGATCGCATGGGGGCCGGTGGCAGGTCTGGATGGCAACCTGGACGGACCGCAACGACGCGCATCTCCTTACATCCTTCGATGCCGTCATGGACGCGGTCGAAGCGGACGACCTGACGCTGGTGCGCGCACCCGACGCGGACTTCCGCTGTCCGATCCTGCCCTAGCGAGTATCAAGGCTCACGGCCGCCGGTTCAAACGACTTGCGGCCGTGAACGTCCGAGGGACAGTCGCCCCCAACGAGAGTCCAGCAGTCGCAATCTGTTGAAGCCAGCAGTGGGTCACCTTTGGGAGAGATCGTCGAGTCTAAAAGCGGTACCAATGCGCGCCCTGGTCGGACTGGTCTGGCATGATCCCGAGCTTGCCTTCGTACCACTGGCGCGCTCGATCGAGGTCGACCGCTGCGGCCCTCGCGCTGATTGGGAATTCGCGAAGCACGTTCTGCCCCCTGCGTCTGTCCAGTCGGGCCACGATAGACCTTGGAGTGGCTCGAATGTCAACACATGGAGACGGCATCGCATCTGACCCGAAGCGTGCTTCTTGCCACGGACATCACCTTGTCACATTCGACTGGCACGATCGCCCTTCCCCGCCGCTCGGTTGGGACGATTTCCTCGTGGCGCCGGTCCAGCCGGAACGGAGGCGAGCAGATGAAGACGCGTCGGTTGGCGCTGCTGTCAGCGTTGGTTCTCTCGGTTGGTGTCGCGGCGCCTCCCACGGCTTCGAGCGCCATCGCCACCACCGCCACGACCGGCATGTGGGCGGCGACAGCGAGCATGGCGGTCGCCCGCGCGGACGTCACCGCGACGCTGCTCGGCAATGGGCGCGTCCTCGTGGTCGGCGGCGTCAACGAGCCCACGACCGAGCTCTACGACCCGCCGACCGAGACCTGGCTCCCTGGCGGGACCCTGAAACAGCCCCGCTGGCTCCACGCCACGGCGCAGTTGGCCGACGGTCGCGTGCTCGTCGCCGGCGGCGGGGCGTATACCGCCACCGCCGAGCTGTACGACCCGGCGACGAACCGCTGGACGCCGACCGGCAGCATGAGCGTCGATCGCTACGGGTTCACTGCAACCCTGCTCCGGGATGGCCGGGTCCTCGTCGTCGGCGGGTTCTCCTTGAGTGGGACCCAGGCAAGCGCCGAGCTCTTCGACCCGGCGACCGGCCGCTGGACCCGTACCGCCAGCCTCCGGGCGGCTCGCCGGAACCACACGGCGACGCTGCTGAACGACGGCCGCGTCCTGATCGCCGGCGGCTTCAGCTCCGCCGGCTGGCTGCGAAGCGCGGAGGTGTTCGACCCGGCCCGCGGACGGTGGGCCCGCGCCGCGAGCTTGACATCCGCCCGCGAGCACGCGACCGCGACCCGCCTCGGCAATGGCCGTGTGCTGGTCGCCGGCGGCGGCAACCCGAGCGCCATGCGGTCTGCCGAGCTCTACGACCCGACCTCCGACCGCTGGCTCCCGACTGGCAGCATGACCGGCTACGGCGGCTCGGCCGTGCTCCTCGCCGACGGCCGCGTCCTCAACGCCGGCGGCGGCACGGGCGATGTGTACTCACCGGCTACCGGCACCTGGACCCCGACCGGCCCGATGGTCTTCCCGTACGCCTCCTCGGGTACCGCCCTACTTCCGAACGGGAAGGCGCTCTACGTCGGCGGCACCAAGGTCAAGTACTGTGGCCAGTATTCCTGCGACGAGCCGATCGCCGACGCAGAGCTCTTCAGCCCGTAGCTCCTAATGCCCGTCGGCTAGAGTCCCGATCGGGCTCGGACCATCATCCTCACGAGGACGCATGCTCAATCCACGTAGCCGGCGATCTTCCTTGGCAATCTTGGCCGCGCTCGTTGCGGCTTGTGGCGGGACGCTTTCGACACCGGCGGCGGTCACGATCGAGCCGTCGGCGGCTCCGGCTGTCTCCAGCGGCCCAGGCCGCGCGACTCCTCTCGCGCCGTCGAGTCGCTCACCGGACTCGCCCGCGGCCTCCCCGCCCGAAACGAGCGAGCCCCGCCCCGCGATCGATGCCGCGTGGGCGCAGACCCAGCTGACGGATGTCACCACCGGCGAGACGTTCCGGATCGCGGACCTGGCGGGTCGAGTCGTCATCGTCGAGCCGATGGCCATCTGGTGTACCAAGTGCTTTGCTCAGCAGGGCGAGGTGTATTCGGCGCTCGAGGAGCTCGATCCGGAGCGTGTTGCCTACATCCTGCTCGATGTCGATCCGAACGAGACGGGCCCGGCGCTCGCGGAGTATCGATCCCGGAACGGGTTCACAGGCAGGTACGCCATCGCCGGCCTCGAAACGGCCCGGGCCCTGGCCGCCGACTTCGGTGATCAGGTGCTCAACCCGCCGAACACCCCGATGATCCTGATCGGCGTCGACGGCCGCATCACTTTCACCGAGTTCGGCCACAAACCGGCGGCGACAGTCGCACAGCTCGCTCGCGACCACGGCGCATAGGCTTCGGCCCGGTTCCTGCGCTGGACGGCCTCTGGCTCTCGTTCTCGCTCGGTGTCGCGAGCGCGGCAAGCCCATGCCTGCTCCCGCTATACCCGAGCTTCCTGGCCTACCTCGCCGCAAACACCGGCTCGCTTGAGGGCCGGCGCGGGACCGGCCTGCTTGGCTTGATCATTCTTGCCGGCGTCCTCACGACGATGCTCGTGGTCGCCGTGGTGCTCGTGGCTGTTGCTGTCCCGATCGGGTCCCTGCTTGGCTACGCGATCCCGGTGATCGACGGGCTGCTGATCGCGCTCGGGCTGCTCCTTCTCGCCGGTCGAAACCCGTTCGAGCGGCTACCCGGCACCCGAGTCCCGATCGTAGGCAACCCGTTCGGCCAGGCGTACCTCTATGGCTTGATGCTCGGCCCGCTCGCCCTCCCGTGCGCTGGAGCATTCGCACTCTCGCTCATCGCCTACTCGGTCGGGCTGGCCGAGACCTTGCCGCGCATCGCGACGTTCATCGCCTACGGCCTGGGATTTGGCCTCCCGCTCGTTGTCCTGTCGCTGCTCGCCAGCACGAGACGTGAGCGGCTCGTGCGGCTCGTGGTTAGGCACCACCGTCCCATCGAAGTCGCTGGCGGCACGACGCTGGTCGCGGTCGGCGTCTGGGACTTCGCGATGAATCTCGAGAGCATCAGGCTCACGTTCGGCATCTGAGGGGTACTGCGAGTAGCTCCCACGTCTGGGTGAGCGGCGTTAGCCTAGGAACATGAGTACGGCGAGCGAGATCCGCGAGTTCCTGGCCTCGCGCCGAGCGAAGGTGAGACCCGAGCAGGTCGGCCTCCCGCGCTATGGCAGGCATCGCCGCGTCGCCGGGCTGCGGCGTGAGGAGGTAGCGCTCCTGGCAAATATCAGCGTCGAGTACCAATCACCTGCTGTAGGTGCGCTGTGCTACTCGTTCCACGCACGATTGGCGGAGAGAGCCGCTCAGAGCCTCGGCAGATGTTCGTTGAGCATCGCCTATACTCGCGCTCCGGCCGACATAGCTCAGCGGTAGAGCAGCTGTTTCGTAAACAGCAGGTCCTCGGTTCAAATCCGAGTGTCGGCTCCACTTTTCCTCCCGTCCCGCTCCGGAAGCCCCCACGATCAGCTCGGTCGAGACGCTCGTGCTGGGCGCAGTCGACGTCCAGTGAGCGCCCGCAACCCGGTGGCTCGCCCGCGCGGTCGTCATCGGTGACTGAGGCTGGCCGCACCGGCGCTGGCCACGACGACCATCGTGATCGCGAGCACCTCGCGCGCACCGAGGTCCTGGCCGAGCGCCACAAAGCCGACCAGCGCGGCGACCGCCGGGTCGAGCGACATGAGCACGCCGAACACCGATTCCGGAAGCCGGCGCAGCGCCTCTAGCTCGAGCGAGTACGGCAACACCGAGGAGAGGAGCGCCACGACGAGCGCCGAGCCCAGAAGATCGGGCTCGGCGAGCGCGCCGTCCGCCTGGATCACGCCCGCCGGGAGCACGATCAGCGCGCCGACGACCATCGCGAGCGCGAGCCCTGAGCCGCCCGGGAACGCCGCGCCCGTGCGCTTGCTCAGGTAGATGTAGGCCATCCAGCACGCGGCGGCGGCGAGCGCGAAGCCCACACCAGCCGGGTCCAACGACCCGCCGCCGGGGTCGACGAGCACCACGATGCCGGCCGCGGCGAGCGCGACCCACACCCCATCGAGCGGTCGCCGCGAGCCGATCACCGCCACGAGCAGCGGGCCCGCGAACTCGATCGTCACCGCGACGGCCAGCGGGATCCGGTCGATCGCCTCGTAGAACGACCAGTTCATCAGCCCGAGCGCTGCGCCGAACGCCCCAGCCACCCGCACGTCGCCGGTAAGCCGAGGGCGCCAGATCGCCCACAGGACGATCGCCGCAAACGCCAGCCGCAGGAACGCCGCACCCGCCGGACCCAGCTCGTCGAACAGCGTCACCGCGAACGCCGCACCGATCTGCGGCGATACGGCCGCGACGACCACCAGGCCCACGGCGGCCGCGCGCCCCCGGCTCACGGGCGGCCGCGGCCCGTCGACGTCCCGGTTCATCCCGCGAAATCTACATCGGGCCGCGACCCACGACCGTCATGCTGGTGACCTGATGCGGACCTTCCATCTGCTCGTCGCGAACACGCTCGTGGCCAACGTCACGAACAACTTCCTGTGGTTCGCGCTGACGTTCTGGGTCTATCTCGAGACACGGTCCGTCCTCGCCACGGCGATCATCGGCGGCGGGTACATGCTCCTCGTCGCCATATCGGCGATGTTCTTCGGGACCTACGTCGACCGGCACCGACGCCGGACCTCGATGCTGCTCTCGAGCGTGCTCTCGCTCGCGGCCTTCGCGCTCGCCGGGCTCGTCTTCCTCATCGCGCCGGGTTCGGCGCTTCGCGATCTCGGCCACCCCGCCTTCTGGGCGTTCATCGCGCTCGTCCTCGGCGGCGCGATCGCCGGCAACCTGCGCGCAGTCGCGCTCTCGACGACGGTCACCCTCCTCGTGCCCGAGGAAGGCCGTGACCGCGCGAACGGGCTGGTCGGCACGGCGAACGGGGTGGCGTTCGCCCTGACCTCGGTGTTCAGCGGTCTGGCCGTCGGCCAGCTCGGGATGGGGGCGTGCGTGCTCATCGCGATCGTCGTCACCGCCGTCGCGGCGGTCCATCTCATGACGATCCGCATCGAGGAGGAGGCACCCAAACCGAGCGACGACGCGCCTCGAGTGATCGACATCGCGGGGGCCATCCGGGCGGTCGGGCTCGTCCCCGGGCTGCTCGCGCTCCTGCTCTTCTCGACGTTCAACAATTTCCTTGGCGGCGTGTTCATGTCGTTGATGGACCCGTACGGACTGACCCTGATGTCCGTTGAGGCATGGGGCTTCCTGATCGCATTCACCAGCCTCGGGTTCATCGTCGGCGGGATCGTCGTCGCCCGTCGCGGCCTGGGCGTCAACCCCGTGAGGACACTCCTGCTCGCGAACGTGGTGATGTGGAGCGTGACGATCGTGTTCCCCATCCGATCCGAGATCCTGCCGCTCGCATTCGGGTTCTTCGTGTACCTCCTCCTTGCCCCGGTCGCAGAGGCGTCGGAGCAGACGATCATCCAGAAGGTCGTGCCCTTCGAAGAGCAGGGCAGGGTCTTCGGTTTCGCGCAAAGCCTCGAGACCGCGGCGTCGCCGATCACCGCGTTCCTGATCGGCCCGATCGCGCAGTTCTGGGTGCTCCCATCGATGACGGACGGCGCGCTTGCCGACAGCATCGGGCCGTGGTTCGGCACCGGGCCCGATCGAGGGATGGCGCTGATCTTCATCGTCGCCGGCGTCATCGGGCTGCTCGTGACGCTTATCGCGCTGCGTTCGCGTCCGTACCGGAGGCTCTCGGACCGCTACGCCGCTGCGCCGACCGAGCCTGTCGAGCCGGCCAGCGTCGAGGTGCCGGCGGTCTGAAGCGCGGCCGGTTATCGTCCGGGGATGCCGCGCGATCCCAATATCCCCGACGCGTTCGACGTGTACACGCTGGTGCTCCTCCGCCGACCGGACGACGCCCCGGCGATGTCGGAGCACGAGCTCGACGCCCTGCAGTCACGGCATCTTGCCTACCGAGCGAAGCTGCGCAACGACGGCGTGCTGGTGGCCAACGGACCGCTCGGGGAGCAGTCGGATCCGTCGCTTCGCGGGCTCTCCATCCTGTCGTGCGGTCTCGACGAGGCCCGGCGCTTGAGCGACCTCGACCCCTCGGTCCAGGCAGGGCGTCTGACCTACGACGTGTTCGAGTGGTGGGTGGCCGCCGGGACGCTGGCGTTTCCGGCCACCGCGGTCAGTGTCGGCGAGCGCCGCGCGATGCCCGACGAGTGACGGGTGGGCGTCCATCGACTCGACCTCGCCGAGGCGCGGCGCATCGCCGTTGGAGCCCAGCTCCTGGACACCCCGCGACCGACGGACCTCCTGGAGGTCGTGCAGCAGCTGACGCTCCTGCAGATCGACCCGACGGCCGCCGTCGCGCCCAGCGCGAACCTGGTCGCCTGGAGTCGTCTCGGGTCGTCGTACCAGCCGATCCAGCTGCAGGAGGCCCTGGAGCAGGACCGGACACTCTTCGAGTTCAACGCGACGATCCGGCCGATGGCCGACCTCGGCCTCTATCTCGCGGATATGGCCACCTGGCCCACGCGCGAGTGGGCGCGCGAGTGGCTTCGAGCCAACGACCGCTTTCGTCGTGACATCCTCGACCGGCTCGGCGTGTCAGGGCCGCTCCTGTCCCGTGACATCGCCGATACCAGTCAGGTGCCGTGGCCGTCGAGCGGCTGGACCAACGACCGCAACGTCACCCAGATGCTGGAGTTCCTGATGTCGCGCGGCGAGATCGCGATCGCCGGGCGCCGTGGCCGACAGCGCGTGTGGGACCTGGCCGAGCGCGTCTACCCAGCCGACACGCCGATCGTCCCCGCCGACGAGGCACGCCGACGTCGGAACGAGCTGCGTCTCCGGTCGCTCGGCATCGCGCGCGAGAAGCGGACGGCCGTTCCCATCGAACCCTGGGATGTCGGCGATGCGGGCGAGCCCGCGACTGTGGAGGGAGTGCCAGGAGAGTGGCGCGTGGACCCGGAGGCCTTGGGGAAGCCCTTCGCAGGACGCACCGCCGTGCTGTCGCCGTTCGATCGCCTGATCCACGACCGCGCCCGCGCCGTCGAACTGTTCGACTTCGACTACATCCTGGAGATGTACAAGCCCAAGGCCCAGCGACGGTGGGGCTACTTCGCACTGCCCGTCCTCCACCACGATCGGCTGGTCGGCAAGGTGGATGCCACCGCCGACCGCAAGGCTTCGAAGCTGCGCGTGGACGCCGTCCACCAGGACGTGCCCTTCACCCGCGCGATCACCTCGGCCGTCGACGCCGAGCTCGGAGCGCTCGCGTCGTGGCTCGGCCTGGAGTCCGTAGCAAGGGCGGTCTAGCCGCTACTCGCCGGCTCCGTCGAGATAGAGGAGCACGGCCAGGACCCGACGGTTGACGTCCGGGTCGTCTTCGAGCCCGAGCTTGCCGAAGATCGTGCCGCTCATCCCCTCGAGCGTCTTGGTCGTGATCCCGAGCCGCTCGGCGATCGCCCGGTTCGAGTGTCCCTCCGCGATCTGCCCCAGCGCCTCGCGCTCGCGCTCCGTCAGGCGCGTCAGCCGGTCGTCCCGGCGCCGGGCCTTGACCAGCTCCGCGATGACGGCCGGGTCCACGGCCGAACCACCCGCCGCAACCCGATGGGCCGCATCCAGCAGTTCCCGCGTCTCGCCGAGACGGTCCTTCAGCAGGTACCCCACGCGGTCCACGCCGGCCCCGAGGAGCCGCAACGCGTACTCGGGCTCGAGGAACTGCGAGAGGACGAGGACGCCTACGGTCGGGAAGCGCTCGCGGATCGTGAGCGCGGCGGCCAGCCCGGCGTTGCCACCGGGCGGCATCCGGATGTCGACGACCGCGAGGTGCGGCGGTTCGGAGGCGACGGCCTCGAGGAGCTCCGTCGCGTCGCGCGCCTCGGCGGTCACGCGGAAACCACCGTCAGCGAGGATCCGGGCGACGCCCTGGCGGATGACGACCGAGTCGTCGGCGACGATGGCGCGCAACTGGTTCATGGCGTCGGGATCGTCGCTCGGATGCGGGTACCGACGCCGGCCTTGCTGTCCACGTCGAGCCGGCCACCCACGGCCATCACGCGGTCGGCGAGCCCGCTGAGCCCCGAGCCGCGCGCGGCGTCGGCCCCACCCTGCCCGTCGTCGCTCACCTCGAGCTCGAGCGCGTCGCCCGCATGCACGACCCGCACGGTCGCATGACTCGCCCGCGCGTGTCGCTGCGTGTTCGTGAGCGCTTCCGCGATCGTGAAGTACGCGGTCGACTCGACCAGGCGAGGGAGCCGTCCATCGAGGTCCAGATGGACATCCACCTGGATCCGCGCGCGACGCGCCAACGCGGCCACCGCCGCTGCAAGCCCTTCGTCCTCGAGGATCGCCGGGTGGATCCCGCGCGCCAGCTCGCGTAGCTCATTGATCGCCTCGGTGGTCTCTCGGGCTGCGTGGTCGAGTCGTTCGCGCAATGTCTCCGGGACGGACTCCGCGTCGGCGCTGCCGCGCGCCTGTTGGAGCGCGAGCATCACGCCGATGAGTCGTTGCTGGGCACCATCGTGCAGATCACGTTCGAGGCGTCGCCGCTCGTCCTCGGCCGCGGTCACGATCCGTTCGCGCGACTCCGTGACCGCCTGGAGCTGCTCGCGAAGCTGGGACTCCAACCGTTCATTCTCGAGGGCGAGGCGGAGGACGCGAACGACAGCCTCGAGCAGTTCGGGCTGCTCGAGCAGGGCAGGATCGTGGACGATGGCCGCGAGCGGCTCGTCTTCTCGACCGACGAGCGTCATCGCGCGCCCCTCGCCCGGAACGGTCGACTCCACTTGTGCGCCGTCCTCCGCGATCCACCTCCCAGGGTCCGCCGCGCGCATCAGGACGAGCGACCGATCACCGAGCGCCGTGCGAATGGCATCGCCCACGGTGCCCGCACCGCCGGGCCGCTCCAGGCCCGCCGCAAATGGTCCGAGGGGACCCGGCGCGCTCCGAATTCGAAGCGTCGCGATCAGGAATCCGATCGGCACGAGCGTCCGGACCCCGAACAGGGTCCACGAGAATATCGTGTCCCACGGCTCTGTCAGGACGACGAGTGGCTGCTTCGTGGCGGTCGTCCAAACGTACTCGAAGGCATCAAAGGCCGCGACCCCCATCGCCAGACCGCCGGTGACGAGGATCGGCCAGCGGACGCGCCTCCAGACGGGACCGGAACGAAAGAGTCGCCGAAGTGCCGTCAGCCCGACGAGCACGAACAGGACGGCCATCGCCGCGCTGGAGGCGGTCTCCACGGTTTCGAACGCGGCCAGATCGGGCCAGAGCGTGAACGGGTTGGGCGGACAATCGGGGCAACCGAACAGGAGCAGCCGGCCGAATGATCGCGTGAGCATGGCCACGCCGAGCGTCACGACGAGCCATCGCGGTGAGACGCGTTGCGCCGGTGACGACAGCGCGAGCAGCAACGCCGCCAGGACCAGATCGTAGTAGCCCTCGAAGGCGAACCCGAGATTGCTGACGACCGGCTGACCGCTCGGACCGTAGCTGCCGACGTACCAGAGCCCCCCGCTCACAAGGAGCATCGGGCCGGCCGGTGAAGCCGGTCGCAGCCACACGGCGGCGATCCCGGCGACCACGAACGTGAGCCCCGTGACGAGGTCGAGGACGAGGAAGTCGAGCGGGGCGCCGCTTGCGATGCCCACGAGGGTGGTCACCGCCACGAAGACGATCACGCCCACGGCCAGCGCCAGACCGATACGACGGCTCATGGGCTGCATGCTGGCACACGGCCGTGCGCCAGACACCCGGGCTATCTCGGGCGAGGCGGCCGGGCGAGCCCGCTGGTCCGCCCGCTCGAGCGTACCTACCGTCGACGTACAACACCCCGAATGGAGGTAGACCCATGAACCGGCAATCCCTGGTCAGTTCCCTCACCCTCGCCCTGGTCCTTGGGGCAGCAACGGCAGGCGCGGTCCAAGCTGGCGGTCCGACGCGGGAATCCGACTCGTACACGGACACATTCTTCGACGACTTCATCTTCGAGCTTTGCGGCATCGAGACCTTCACGACCTTGACCGAGCGCTGGACCTTCAAGGAGTTCGCGGACGGCTCCGCGACGCTGCACGTGAACCGGACTTTCGTGTCCGAGGACCCGCGCCTCCCTATCGAGAAGGGCGCCGCCACCACGTTCATCGCGATGGACGGGGCGCGGACCGTGGTGGGCAAGCCGATCCACCTCATCGGGCCCAAGGGCGGCGTTCGGATCCGCGACGCAGGTCGTATCGTGTTGGACGAGTCCGGCAATGTCCTCAGTGTCAACGGGCCGCATCCTTCTTACGGCGCGGACCTAGCCCCGTATTACTGCCCCTGAGCCGGGTGGCCGCGCGTCGCACGCTCAGCGTCCCCGAGCAGCGCTACCTCGAGTCGCGCGCCGCTCGTTCCGAACCGGCGGCTCCGGGCTGACCGGCTGCCGCGCCATCCGCGTCGCGCCAGTCGCACCAGGCCGTAACGAGCCGCACGATCCCGGGCCGTGCTGTTTCGGCCTCCTCCACGCTCGAGAACTTCAGGACGCGTGACGTATCGCCGCTGCCCTCGAGCAGCGGATGGCTGCCCGGGATCCGGGCACCCTGATGGAACATCAGGCTGGCGTGCTGCTTGCTCTTCGGATAGAAGCTGGCGAGGTTGCCCTTATAGGTGAACGTCGGTGCCTGCCACTTGATGCATTCGTCGATGCGGCTGTCGGCATCGAGCACGATCTCCCGGAGACGCTGGACGACGGGTTCCATCGGATTGTCGTATGCCTTGAACCAGGCATCGACTTCTGGTGCGGTCCTCATGTCCGACCTCCCCGTGCTCGTCGACGTCGTCACCCGACCGTCACCCGGTCGGCCGGTCCGCTGGGCGCAACCGTCGGCGCTCCGAGACCTCGACCTCGGGGCGCGGTCCGTCCGCCGGATGCTCGATGAGCGCGACGAGGCGGTTGGCCATGAACCGCCCGGTCCGTACGGTCTTGCCGGAGCGGGTCACCTCCGTGACTTCGACCACCCCGCGCGCGCTGTTGACCTCGATCCTCCGACCGGCCTTCGTGGCGATGATCTCGAAAGTCTGGACGCCAGCGCCGGTGTCGACCAGCGCCTCGACGCGATCGCCCTTCACGCGGCGCCGCCGGCGCTACTCGGTCTCGGCGGGCGCTGGTGCAAGCGGCAGGGCGAAGCCGAACTCGGCGCCGCCGCCGTCCCGGGGCGCCGCCCACATGTGACCACCGAGCGCGGTCACGATGCGATCGCACACCGGCAGGCCGAGCCCGAGCCCACCCGCCGTTCGCTGCGCCTCGGAGCTGCGATAGAACGCCGAGAACAGCCGAGCGGGATCCACGTCGCCGATGCCCAGGCCGCGATCCAGCACGCGCACGTGTGCCTCGCCGTCGGTCGCATCGAGCGTCACCTCGATCGGCCCGTCTTCCCCGCCGTACTTCTGCGCGTTCGTCAGGAGGTTCTGCAGCAGGAGGACGAGGTGGGTCCGGTCGGCCTCGACGACCACGTGGTGTCCGGGGACCTCCGTGAACGTGATGTCCCGATCCGGATGGCGCCGGGAGAACACGGCGATCTCGTCGCGGATGATGTGGGCCAGTACCTGCGGCTCGAGCTCCGACGAGCCGCCCGACTGCATCCGGCTCAGCAACAGCAGGTTCTCGATGATCCCGAGCAGCCGCTCGGAATCCTCGGCGATGTCGGTGACCATCGAGTCCCGGGTCGACTCCGGCAGGCGATCGAGCCGGTCGCGCAGCAGCTGCGCGTTGCCGTAGATGGTCGTCACCGGGGTGCGCAGCTCGTGCGAGATCAGGCCCAGGAACTCGTCCTTGACGCCGTTCGACTGAGCGAGGGCCTCGGCCGCCGAGCGCAGGTCTCCCTCCATCCGTCGTCGTTCGGTCACGTCGACCAGCACGTTCACCGCACCGATCAGTGTGCCCTCAGCGTCGTACAGCGGCGTCGGGTACGGCTGGAAGTCGACGCGAGTGCCGTCCGGGCGTTCGGCGATCGCGGTGAAGCCGCGGACGGCGCGCCCCTCCTTGAGGGCGATCGCCATCGGGCAGTCGCCGTGAGCGAGCGGGCTTCCATCTGACCAGAACAAGCGGAACGAGCCGCACCATTCCTCACCGATTTCCGGGCGACGGCCCCACAGCTCGGCCGCGGCCTCGTTGAAGAACGTGATCCTGCCCTCGGCGTCGGTCGTGTACACGGCGACGCCCAGCGCCTCGAGGAACTCCCGATAGGGAGCCCCGGCGGCGGTGCCATCGCTCGAGTCCTGGCGCGACGCCAGCGACTCCACGAGGCGCAGGATGGGATCCGCGCGGCCGGCAAGCGCCGACCGGCGTGCAAGCTCAGTCACCGGGGCAGTGTATGCACGAGCGCCGCGTCAATCCAGCGTTTATGCGCGGTTGTTACAGGTCTGCAAGGCTCGTCGTTGCCCCGATCACGTTTATGTGGCTCGATCGGGACGCGTCCGTCCCCACCACGCGACGAGCGGGAGCAGGAGCATCGGCGCCTCGAGCACCGAGTAGAGCAGCCCGCTGCCACGAGAGTTCAGCACGGACGTCACCCAGTCCAGCCAGAGCGTTCCGAACGGCAGCGAGAGGGCACCAAGGACGCCCAGGCCGATCCACCAGCTTCGCTGGTGAGCGCCGAACAGCGCGAACGGGAAGAGACTCGGTTTCAGCAGCACGAACGGTGCGGCCCAGCGAACGATGATCGCCAGCGACATCGCGGCCATGCACCAGATGACCGGGTTTCCGGTCCAGATCTTCAACGGTGTCGTGGGCCAGGCCAGACACAGGGCCATCAGCGGCCAGACCGCCGGGCGCGGCCTGACCCGCCAGATCGGCCAGGCGGTCAGCACTGCGGGGATCGCCCACCACAGCAGCGCGGGCAGCACCGTGAACGGCACGAACAGCCACAGTCCGACCGGTGGGTACAGGACGTCCCCGTGGGCCACCTCATACGGGCTGGCCAACTGGCGCGGCTCGTAGAACGGTCCGCCCGCCAGCCATCGAGCGGCCACATCGCGGTACAGGGCGAAGTCGATGCCGACGTCCTGCTCGAGCGGGTCGGGGATCGCGAGCACGAACAGCAGCGGCAGCAGGAACATCGCGGCAGACGCGGCCGACGCGACGGACCGCCGGTCGAGCACCTCGAGCCATCGCGAGTCCACGCTCGGGATGGTAGCGGCCGAACTGCTGCCATGAGGATCCGTGGCGGCGGTCAGACTGACCAGGTGACACCCGACGAACGCCGCCGGTTCATCGTGGAGCACACGACCGCGGCAGCACCACCCATCGTGCCCGAAATCACGTTGCGCACCGGCGGTTTGTCGATGCCGCTGTGGGAAGCGGCCGCGCTGACCGACACGCGCCCGGCGGTGCCACCTCCTTACTGGGCATGGGCGTGGGCCGGCGGGCAGGCCCTGGCACGCCACGTCCTGGATCACCCGGACCTGGTCGGCGGGCGGCGTGTCGCTGACATCGGCTGTGGTGGCGGGATCGTGGCGATCGCTGCGGCCCGGGCGGGGGCGGCACGCGTCAGCGCGATCGATCTCGAGCCCTTCGCCATCGAAGCGTGCCGGCTCAACGCCGACGCGAACGCCGCGACACTGGACCTCATGGAGGCCGACCCGATCGACACCGACGATGGCTGGGAGACCGTGCTCGTGGGGGACATGTGGTACGAGTCCGAGCTCGCGACCCGGATGGCTCCGTGGCTGCGCGCGCTGTCGGCCCGGGGCGCGCTCGTGTTGACCGGTGATCCGGGCCGAGCGCACCTGCCGGCCACCGGGCTGGTCGAGCTGGCGAGCTATGAGGTGCCAACGACCGAAGACCTCGAGGACGTCACGACCAGGAGCGTCCGGGTGCTCCGGCTCCTCCCGTGACCTCGGCTTCGGCCGCCCGCAGCCGGGTCTCGAGGTAGGTCCGTTCGGCGCGGTTCGCCGTGAACGAGAGGGCTTGGCGATACGCTGCCGCGGCCTCCGTATGGCGGCCGAGTCGTCGCAGGAGATCGGCCCGACCCGCATGGAGGTACGGGTACCGATCGAGGTCGCCCTCCTCGACGAGCCCGTCCATCAAGGCCAGGCCGACCGAGGGTCCGTCCGCCATCGCCACGGCCACCGCATGGTTGAGCCGGACGACCGGCGATGGGTCGAGTCGGACGAGGGCGAGATACAGCACGGCGATCTGGGACCAGTCGGTGGCCGAGGCGTCCACGGCCTCGTCGTGGAGCGCGGCGATCGCGGCCTGGAGCTGATACGGCCCGACCCGGCCGATCGGCAGGACGGCCTGGACGAGCGCCCGGCCCTCGTCGATCGCGTCGTGGTCCCAGCGCGACCGGTCCTGGTCCTCGAGCAGGACGAGTCCGCCATCGGCGCCGACGCGCGCGTCCCGCCGCGCGTCGTGAAGGAGCATGAGCGCCAGCAGTCCGGTCGCCTCCGGCTCACCGGGGAGCAGCGACACCACGATCCGTGCTAGCCGAATCGCCTCCGCGCTCAGCTCGCGCCGCACCAGCGCATCGCCAGACGTCGCCGCGTAGCCCTCGTTGTAGACCAGGTACAGCACCTTGAGCACGCCGTCGAGGCGCTCAGCGAGGAGCTCACGCGGCGGGACGCGGTACGGGATGCCAGCGTCGCGGATCTTCCGTTTCGCCCGCACGAGCCGCTGTGCGAGCGTGCTCTCGGGGACGAGGAAGGCGCGGGCGATCTCGGGCGTCGTCAGGCCACCGAGGGTACGCAAGGTCAGGGCGATCCGGCCGTCGAGCGGCAGGGCTGGATGACAACAGGTGAAGATCAGGCGCAGCCGGTCGTCGGTGAAGGGCACATCGGTCTCGCTCTCGGCGGTCACGGCCGATTCGATGGTCGCGAGCTCCGCCTTGATCGCGGCGTCGCGCGACAGCGCATCGATCTTGTCCCGGAGCCGGGAGCGCCGACGCAAACGGTCGATCGCCCGGTTGCGTGCGGTCGTCGTGATCCAGGCGCCCGGGTTATCCGGCACGCCGCGCAGCGGCCAGGTCTCGAGCGCCGTGACGAAGGCTTCCTGGACGACCTCTTCGGCGAGGTCGAAATCGCCGAGCACACGGATGAGCGTCGCGACCGCCCGGCCCGACTCGGCGCGGAACAGGCGGTCGACGACCTCGTGTGGGGACGGCTCGGGGGTCGTCAGTGCGCGCCGGCGGCTTCGGCGGGCGCCCCCGACGCCTCGTTGCTGAAGTCCCAGATCGGCCGCACTTCGATCGAGCCGTGCTTGGCGCCCGGGATCATCGCGGCGTACCCGATGGCCTCGTCGAGGTCGACCGCTTCGACGATGTAGAACCCGCCGAGGACCTCCTTGGTCTCGGCGAACGGGCCGTCTGTCGAGATCGTCCGGCCGTCGCGGACCCGGACCGTCGTGGCGGTCGCCGTCGGCGCCAGAGCCTCGCCGGCCTTCATTGCGCCACGGTCGGTGATGTGCTGGCCGAACGCGTTGTAGGCCTCCATCTCGCTGGCCATCACCTCGTCCGGCGGGGCCTCCGTGGGCTCTTCCGTATAGATCAACAGGGCGTACTGCATCAGGTCTCCTCCAGCGATGGCTCGGGCGGGGTCATCTCGCCGCCTACACCACCACGACGAACGGACCTCGTCGAAATCGACAGCTCAATCTACCGCGCGCCGTCCATCGCCGCCCGCCCGTCGGGGCGTAAGGTTCCGCCATGCCGACACCGAAGGAGATCCTCGAGATCGGTGGCCGCGAGGTCTCCATCTCCAACCCGCAGAAGGTCTACTTCCCGGATGCCGGGTACACGAAGCTCGACCTCGTCCTTTACTACCTCGCGATCGCGGACGGTGCCCTGACGGGCATCCGGGGCCGGCCCATGGCGCTCAAGCGGTTCGTGGATGGCATCACGAAGGAGCCGTTCTTCCAGAAGCGCGCACCCGAGAACACGCCCGACTGGATCCGGACCGCGGAGCTGACGTTCCCGTCGGGTCGGACCGCCGACGAGATCGTGGTGGACGAGGCGGCCGCCCTGGCCTGGATCGTCAATCTCGGGTGCATCGACCTCAATCCACACCCGGTGCGGGCCGACGACCTCGACCACCCCGATGAGCTCCGGGTGGACCTCGACCCGGTGCCGGGCGTGCAGTGGCCGCAGATCCGCGACGTCGCACTGGCCACTCGCGAAGCGCTCGCCGACGTGGGACTCGTGGGCTGGCCCAAGACGTCCGGGTCGCGCGGGATCCACATCAACGTCAGGATCGCCCGAGAGTGGACGTATCCCGAGGTCCGCCGCGCGGCCCTGGCGCTGGCGCGCGACGTGGAGCGACGCGTCCCCGATGCGGCTACCTCGAAATGGTGGAAGGAGGAGCGCCACGGCGTCTTCCTCGATTACAACCAGAACGCCAAGGACCGCACGGTGGCGTCGGCGTATTCCGTCCGGCCGCTGCCCGATGCGCGCGTCTCGACGCCGCTGACCTGGGACGAGGTCCCGACCGTCGAGGCCGAGGCGTTCACGATCGCGACCGTGCCCGCGCGGTTCGCGGAGATCGGTGACCCCGGGGAGGGCATCGACGATGCGGTCGGCTCTCTCGACGCGCTCCTGGAGCTTTCGCGCCAGCACGAGGCGGAGGGCGAGGGCGACGCTCCGTGGCCCCCGAACTACGCCAAGCAGGCCGGCGAGCCGCCACGTGTCCAGCCTTCCCGCAAGCGGCGGCCGGACGCCGAGTACGAGCAGGGGCGCGGTCACGCCGGTGGCCCCCCGCCCGAGGTCGCGGCCGAACGGGCGGCCGCGGTGGCGGCCGGCGATCGCAACGCCGGGCTGCCGACCGAGTGGGAGGGCTCACGCCCGACCCCGACCGGCCGGCGCAAGACCAGCATCCCGGTCATCGAGATCTCGCGTGCCCCATCGAAGGCAGAAGCGCTCGAGGGCCTCGACCGGTGGAAGGCCCGACATCCCAAGGCGGCCGACGCGCTCGAGCCCGCGGACGTGCTCGTCGACGGCATGCGCGGACGCTCCTCGCTCTGGTACCGGGTCCGGGTCAATCTCACCCACGTGCCCGAGGACGAGCGACCGCCGCAGGAGGCCCTCGATCCGGACTACGACCCGTGGGCGGGCTACGAGTGGCCCGATCGCGCCGGTCAGCTCGAGCGCGCCCCTCGAAAGCAAAAGCCGCCCGCGTGACGCGAGAGGTCATTGTCGATCCATTCTCAGCGAACCGGTGCACGTCCAGACGGGTCGGCGATGGTGCTCACGCCTCGCACGCATGGGCCCTCACGATCTGGTCAGCGCGGGATTCACCCACCTTTCATCGGTCCGGGGCAAGGTCCGTCGGGCCAGGGCAGCCAACGCCTCGATCAGGCCCGGATGGACGTTCAGGGAGTCGATCCGGACGAAGCGGAGCCCGCAGCGCTCCGCCTGCTCGCGTGCGCCGACGTCGATGTCATAGAGGATCTCGAGGTGGTCGGACAGGAACTGGACGGGAGCGACCAACACCGCCCGCCCGCCCGAGGCGGCAATCGCGGGCATCAGATCGGCGAAGTCCGGCTTCATCCATTCGCCCGGCTCATGGCCCGCGCTCTGCCAGCAGAACGACCAGGCGCCTTCCGATAGTCCGGCGTCGGTCGCCACGGCCTCAGCCGTGGCGCGCAGCTGCGCCAGATAGCCCGGCTCCTGGCCGGCGACGCGCTTCGGGAGGCTATGCGCGGTCATCAGGACGCGGACGGCCCGACGATCCTCGGGTGGTAGTCTCGCGATGGCTGCCTCGACCTGAGCCGCGAGCGCGCCGATGAACGCCGGCTCCTGATACCAGGCATCAGCGGTGCAGGTGGAGGGAGCCGCGTCACCTAGGATCGCTCGCGCCTCGTCGATCGCGCGGCCGTAGCCGCTCATGAGGAGCGGCGAGTACTGCGGCGAAAGGACGATTGCGGCGACGCTGGTGACCCCGGCGCCCCCCAGCGCGGACAGACCCGCCCGGATCGACGGCTCGGAAAATCGCATCCCGATCTCGACCGGCCAGCCCAGCGCGTCCCCGAGCGCGGCGGCCTGCGCCCGGGTGATCTCGACGAGCGGTGAGCCACCGATCACTCGGTAACGCCGGGTGAACTCTTCGAGGAGCTCCGGGGATGGCTCGCGTCCGCCGCGGACGCGCGCCAGGTACGCTCGGATGTCCTCGCGTTCGAGGGACGCCGGCGAGCCGTACGTCATGAGGAGCACGCCAGGCCGATCGGCGGCCTTCACGCGACCGCCTCGTCAGGCGACCTTGTCCGCGCGGTCTGCTCGTGCACCAGGTCGACGAGCCGCCGCAGCAGGTCCGTGTCCGTCTCGGGCAGCACGCCGTGCCCCAGGTTGAAGACGTGCCCATCGCGGCCTGCGGCGGCATCCAACACGCCGAGCGCCCCCGCACGCGTCGCCTCCCAGCCGGCAAGGACCCGGGCCGAGTCGAGATTGCCCTGGACGCCTCGATCAAAGCCGACCCGCGGCCAGCCGTCCGCAAGCGGCACTCGGTGGTCGAGCCCGATCACGTCGCCGCCGGCCTCCGTCATCAGCTCGAGGAGGCTGCTGGATCCCGTTCCGAAGTGGATCGTCGGTACGTGCTGCAGCGAAGAGAAGATGCGCCGCACGTGTGGCTGGACGAACTCCCGGTAGTCGGCCGGCCCGAGACCGCCAACCCAGCTGTCGAACAGCTGGACGACGTCGGCACCAGCATCGACCTGTGCCTGCAGGTAGGCGATGACCATATCCGAGAGCCGCTGCAGCAGGGCGTGCCAAGCGGCGGGTTCCCGGTACATGAAGGCCTTGGCCGTCGGGAAGTCCCGGGACGGGCGGCCCTCGATGAGGTAGCAGGCGAGGGTGAATGGCGCACCAGAGAACCCGATCACGCCGGTCCTGCCGTCGAGCTCGCGCGCTACCAGACGGATCGCGTCGAGCGTGAACGACAGCTCATCGGGATCGAACGGCAGGAGGGCGGCGACATCCGCCGGGGACCGGATCGGGCGGTCGATGATCGGACCGACCTCTGGCTCGATCCGGACTCCGATGCCCATCGGCTCGAGCGGCAGCATGATGTCCGCGAACATCACGGCCGCATCGACGCCGAGCTCGCGCACGGGCATGAGGGTGACCTCGGCGCACAGATCGGGCGTCTTGGCCAGCTCGAGGATCCCGTAGCGCTCGCGGAGGCTGCGGTAGGCGGCGAACGATCGGCCCGCCTGACGCATGAACCACACCGGCGTGGCGTCGACCGCCTCACGCCGGCAGGCGCGCACGAAGCGATCGTTCATGCCGCCGCTTCCGCGAACGCGACCCGGGCGGCCGCGACCGTCGCGCCGATCTCGGCCGGACCATGCGCCATCGATGGGAACCACGCCTCGAACTGCGACGGGGGCAGAAAGACACCCTGGTCGAGCATCGAGCCGAAGAAGCGCCCGTACGCCGAGCGGTCCGCGATGAGCGCCTTGGCCGCGTCGGTCGGCACGGTCGACCGGAAGAACACGGTGAGGAGGGGGCCGACGCGGGCGATGGCAACCGAGCGGCCCGCCCCGACGGCAGCGTCGGAGAGCCCGGCGGCAAGCTCGGCCGCGGTCTCCTCGAGGGCAGCGTATGCCCGTGGAGTCAGCTCGGCCAGGGTGGCGATCCCCGCGGCCATCGAGAGCGGGTGGCCCGACAACGTGCCGGCCTGGTAGACCGGACCCGCAGGCGCGACCAGGTCCATGACGTCGGCTCGGCCGCCGTACGCTCCGATCGGCATGCCACCGCCGACGATCTTGCCGAGCGTCGTCAGGTCCGGCCGGACGCCGAACCGCCCCTGCGCTCCACCGTGCCCGACCCGGAACCCGGTGATGACCTCGTCGAAGATCAGCAGGGAGCCGTCCGTACGAGTTGACTCGCGAAGGTGGTCGAGAAAGCCCGGAACCGGGGCGATGACCCCAGTATTCGCCGCGACCGGCTCGACGATCACGGCGGCGATCCGACCGGCGCATGCCTTGAACGCCAGCGTCACCGCCTCCAGGTCGTTGTAGGGCAGCACGATCGTCGTCGCTGCGACCGCATCGGGCACCCCGGCGCTGCCCGCGATCGCCAGGGTCGCGACGCCCGAGCCGGCCTCCACGAGCAGGCCGTCCGAGTGGCCGTGGTAGGCCCCGGCGAACTTCACCACGAGGTCCCGACCCGTCGCGGCCCGGGCCACGCGCAGCGCGCTCATGACGGCCTCGGTCCCCGACGAGGTGAACCGAAGTCGCTCGATCGACGGCATGGCGATTCGGATCGCCTCGCCCAGGTCGATCTCGAGGGGATTCGTGGCGCCGAGTGCCAACCCGTTGGCCGTGGCAGCGACGATCGCCTCGATGACCCTCGGGTGGGCGTGGCCCAGGATCGCCGGGCCCCACGCTCCGACATAGTCGATGAAGCTGCGACCGTCGGCATCCTGGACATACGGCCCTTTGCCGCGCTCGAGTACGAGGGGCGGCTGGCCGACGGCACGGAAGGCGCGCACCGGGCTGTTCACCCCGCCCGGGAACAGGTTCTCGGCTCGGCCGACCAGTGAAGCCGTCCGCGAACCCACCGCTGTATCCGGCATCAGCCGGCGCCGAGCATGGCCAGGATCTCGTCGATCGGGCGATGGATCCCGAGCAGGATCGGCGTATCGCTCACGGTGGACCGCCGACTCTCGGTGGCACGCAGCGCACGGACGAGATCGCCGAACGCGACCAGGTCGTCGGTCTCGTAGGCGACAACGAAGTCCTGCGAGTCCAGGCCGAATGAGTAGGCCAGCGCCTGTCGGATCGTCGGATAGTCATGGCCGACGCGCATGTGCTCGTTCATCACGCCCTGACGCGCCTCCTTCGAGAGGAGATACCAGTCGGTGCTCTTCGTGAACGGGTAGACGACCAGGTAGCGCGAGCGCTCGCCGGCGAACAGCGAACGCTCCTGCTCCGTCGGCTTGCGCACGTACTGCGATGGCCCCATCCGGCCGATGAAGGAATGGGCCACCGTGAGCCAGCGGCCGAGGCCCGCCCGCAACAGCGTGGCGGCTGATGTCTCGAGGGCATCGACCGTCGGGGCCATCCGCCAGGACAGAACGTCCACCCCGGGTTCGAGGCCGACGGACGAGTACGTGATGCTGCGGACCGCGTCGAGCTCCGTCGTCGCGAGCGCCTCGCGGAACCGGCAGCCGTCGTCGTGGCGCTCCTCGTCGGTCCGTCGTCGCCAGGCGGGATCGAGCCCGAGCCCAAGCGCCTGGACGTAGACCTGGTCGTCGCCGCTCATCGCTCCTCCCGGATCCAGGTCGCAAGGTCCCCCGCGGCATACGTGATGACGATCCCGGCCCCGGCCCGGATGATCGCGGTGACCGCCTCGGACATCGCCCTCCGTCCGTCGAGCCACCCGCGCTCGGTGGCGGCGGCGATCATCGCGAACTCGCCGGAGACTTGGTAGGCCGCGATCGGGACGTCGAAGCGGGCATGAGCGGTGGCGATCAGGTCGAGCCCCGGCATGGCCGGCTTGACGAGCAGGATGTCGGCGCCCTCGGCGGCGTCGAGCGCCATCTCCCGCACCGCCTCCCGGCTGTTCGCAGGGTCCATCTGGTAGCCACGCCGGTCGCCAAAGGCCGGCGCGCTGTCGGCCGCCTCGCGGAATGGCCCGTAAAACGCCGAGGCGTGCTTCGAGGCGTACGACATGATCGGCGTTTGCTCGAAGCCCGCCTCATCGAGCGCGGCGCGGATCGCCCCGACCTGGCCATCGACCATCGCGCTCGGCGCCACCATGTCGGCGCCGGCCCGCGCCTGGGTTACCGCCGTCTCAGCGAGCCGGACGAGCGCAGCTTCGTTATCGACCGAGCCATCCGGAGCGAGCGGCCCGCAATGGCCGTGGTCGGTGTACTCGCACAGGCACGTGTCCGCGATCGTGACGAGCGGCAGCTGGAGCGCGCGGATCCGCCGAAAGGCGTCCTGAACGATCCCGTCGCCCGCTGATGCACCGGACCCAATGGCATCCTTGGATGCGGGCAGACCGAAGAGGATGACGCCACCGACGCCGAGCCCGGCGAGGCGAGCCGCCTCCTCGGCGGCCGTGTCCGGACTCAGCCTCGCTTGGCCGGGCAACGACGCGATCGGTTCGCGGATCCCCGATCCGGGGCGAACGAAGAGCGGCGCCACCAGCATCGACGGGTGTAGACGCGTCTCGCGAACCAGCGCGCGCAGCGCCGGTGTGCGCCTGAGACGCCGGGGACGGTCCGGTAGAAAGACCCTCGATGGGCCGGCAACGGTCGAGGGCTGGACCTCGAGGTCGAGCGTCATGATGTCTCCTTAGCGAGCACGGAGCGGGTCGCGGCCGCAAGTGCCGCCGAGTCGGGTGTCGCAGCGACGGCCAGGACCCGGAAGCCCGCCGCTCGTGCCAGCTCGGCGGTCTCCGCACCGATACAAACCGCGGCGAAGGCGCGCACATCGATCGACTCGGCAAGCCCTAGCGACACGAGGCCGCGGACGGTCGAGCCACTCGTGAAAACGGCAGCTGCGATGGGTCCATCCGCCATGACCGTCCGCAGCAGCTGGCGCGACGACTCCGGCGCCTCCCGTATCCGATAGGCGACGAGGTCGTCCACGTCGGCACCGCGGGCTCGCAACGCGATCGCCAGCCCGTCGTCGGCGAGGTCGCCCCGCACGACGAGGACGCGGTCACCGGCGAAGAGCGGAAGGTCCTCGGCCAGGTCGACCCGGCTGGGCTGGTCCGGCGTGAACGCAACCTCGATCCCACGCTGCTCGAGTATCTGGCGCGTGGAGGGGCCGATGGCCGCCCATGACGGCGCGGCGTCGGTCGGCATCCGCTCGGCTGCGGCCAGGATCGCGCGTGCCCCGTTGGCGCTCGTGACGACGACCCATCGGTACGAGCCCAGACGCTTCGAGGCCGCGTCGAGGTCCCCATCCGGTGCGAGGATGTCGACCGCGATGGCAGGCACGAAAACGGGCGTGAACCCCGCGTCGCGCAGCGCCGACAGGAGCTCCCTCGACTGTCCGACCGCGCGGGTAACGAGCACACGGGGCGCCATGGAGGGCGTCCCGTCCGGTGCCGCCGTGGCGAGCAGGGCACGAGGAAGCGCTCGCGAGCCAAGTGCCGTCGCCAGCTCGCCGGCGAGATCGGCGCCGGCCGCGGCCGGTCCACGCCGATGGGCGATTGCGGTGCGTGAGCCGTCGAGGCTGGCGTAGCCACCCAACAGGTCCAGGTCGCTTCCGACGAGCGTGGCCAGGGCCCCGATCGGGGCGCGGCAGCCGCCTCCCGAGACCCGCAGGAATGCGCGTTCGGCCTCGACCGCCGAACGGGTCCCGTGATCGTCGATCCTCGCGGCGACTACCAGCATCCGCTCGTCGTCGGATCTGACCTGGACGGCGATCGCCCCCTGGCCGGGTGCCGGCGGCACGATCTCAGGGTCGAGGCGTTCGGCGATCCGGCCGGCGAGCCCGAGCCGATCCAGCCCCGCGCACGCGAGGACGAGCGCGTCGGTCTCGCCCGCATCTAATCGCCGGAGTCGCGTATCGACGTTGCCGTGCAATGGATGGACGATGAGATCCGGGTGCCGGGCAAGCAGGAAGCTGATGCGCCGCGGGCTGTCGGTCCCGACGCGGGCGCCCGACGGCAGGTCGTCGAGTCCTCGTTCCAGGGCGTCGGTCCGGAGGACGAGGGCGTCGCGCGGGTCGGCTCGGGGCAGGTAGGCCGCGATCCGGAGCCGCGGATCCTCCTGGGTCGGGACATCCTTCGCGCTGTGGACGGCGATGTCGACCCGGCCGTCCAGAAGGGCCCGCTCGATCGCGCTGACGAACGCTCCCTCGCCCCACGCCGTGTCGGGTGCCCGGCGATCCCCCACGGTCTCGATGGTCACCACCCGGCTCGAGTGGCCCCTGTTACGGAGCGCCTCGCCGACGAGCCACGCCTGCGCCAGCGCCAGGGCACTGCCTCTCGATCCGATCGCGATCTCCGCGTTCACAGGGCGAAGATGTCCCGCACGGCCGACTCGTCACGACCGTCGGTGTCGCGACCCAGTCGCTCGAGCGGAGCTCGTAGCAGTCGATCGGCGAGATGTCGGGTCATCCTCTCGATGGCGTCGCGTTCCTCCGGGTCGAGATCCGGGAGCCGTCGCCAGAGCCCCGCGAGCTCGGCCTCTCGCTCGCGATCCGCGTGTCGCACGAGCGCCGCCGCCGCCGCCCGTCCGTCATGTCCCTGCAGCCAGGCCACGAATTTCGCGGTCGACTCCTCGACCAACGCGTCGAGCCGGGCTGCCGGGCCTTCCCACCCTGCGGGGCCGACGGTCGTCGTGGCAAGGGAGTCAGCCGTGATGAGTCGTGACCCGAGGATCTCCGCCAGCTCCGCGGGGACGGCCGGCGGGACGCTCAGGTCCACGATGACCGTTGCACTTCGGCCGATAACGTCCATCGTCCGCACCCCGATCGGCCATGGTCCGCCGAGCGCCACGATGACGCCGGCAAAGCCGCCGATCGGGGCTTCCGGGTCAAAGGCTTGCGTCCGGGCTCCGACGGACGCCGCCAGTGCGTGAGCGCCGGCCGCCGATCGGTTTGCGACCGCGACCAACGCTCCCGCATCGACCGCCGCTCTTGCCGCCAGGCGTCCCATCGTCCCGGCGCCGACGACGAGGATCTCGCGACCCCGGATCGGGCCGACGTGCCCTTCGATCGCGGCGAGCGCGACATCTCCGAGCGATGGAGCCGGCCCTCGCCGCCATGACCGGGCCCGTCGCCCAGCCTGGAGTGCTTGGGCGAAGAGGCGTTCGAGGGCCGGATCGAGCGGGCTTCCGGCGCGGCCTGCGTCCACCGAACGGCGGACCTGATGCAGGATCTGATCCTCACCGACGACCACGGAATCGCGGCCGACGGCGACGGCCATCGCATGGCGCACGGCAGCTTCGCCGGCCAATGCTCGACCGCCGACGGGGAGTAGCCGTCCAAGGCGCGCGGCGTCGTCCGCGCTTCGGAGGTAGGCCTCGACCCGGTGGCAGGTCTCGAGCGTCAGCCGTCGCCCGTCCGCTTCCCCGTGGAGTGCTCTTGCAAACCGCTCGCGTTCGATCGATGGCACGTGACGAGCGTGGGTCACGAGCGCGACGATCGGGACGACTGCCGTTCCGGTCACGCGTCGCGGTCCTCGTCAACCGACGGTGCGACCGCGCGCCCGCGACCGACCTTGTCGGGCGCCAGGCCGTGACCGGTCATGGTGGCCACCAGCAGCCGATCCATCGCCCGTTCTGCGGTCTCGAGCAGGTCGGTCGTCTCGGCGGTATCGAAACCGCGCCGCCGCGCCGCGACCGCCAGCTCGTGATGGAACGGCGCCCGGAAGCGGAGGAAACCCTCGACCGTCTGGCTGAGCGAAAGCCCCAGGGTCGACGCCACGGTGCCGTACTCGGTGGCGGAACTCGATGCGGCCTCGAGATGGTGAGCGGCGGTCTCGGGCTGTGTCGCGTCCAGGTACTGGAGCAGGCTTGCGGCGAGGAGATGGCCACGCTCGCGGAAGAGAAGGCGCTGCTCATCGGTGAGGGCAAGGACCCACGGCAACTCCGGTGCGGCGTCCCGGCTCGCACGCCGATAGGTCCTGGCGATGCGACTCGGAGACAGGCCGCCGCCGGCGATCGACGGGCGCCGCGAGCGGTCAGCAGGGAGAAGGCGCTCGAGTGCCGACCGCGAGAACCGCCGATGGCCACCCGGAGTCGTGAAGACCCGTAGACGTCCGGCATCACTCCAGCGACGCAGGGTGGCAGGTGAGACGCCGAGCACACGGCTAGCTTCGGAGAGGCCGACCCAATCGGGATCTCGGGACGGGTTTCGGGTCACGAAATCTACTCAAATCTATCAGAACATACTCGACTCGCTCACTGTACCACGTGGACAGAGCGACGTTCTGACGAAGCGGACGTTCGACCGGCTCACCGCGGTAACGCTCGCGCGGTATCGCTTTCAGGACCGGACGCGCCTCCGGACACCCTTCTCTCCGAGCCAGCGGCGGACGACGGGCAGCCACACGATGCCGACGAGCGACTGGGCGGCGATCGCGAGCATCAGCAGCAGCGAGGGCACGACCAGCGCGAACGCCGGCACGGCCCACTCGATGGCACCGAAGCCAGTGAACGACGCGTCAAATATGGCATCGATGCCCGGGGGCTCGGCGGCCGGGACCAGGAAGCGATCACCAGGGGCAGCGCCTCCGCCGGTCCCGGTCCCGGCGCCGCCTGTCCCGGCGCCGCCTGTCCCGGCGCCGCCCGCGCCCGGCGCGTCGGTCGCATCGGTGCCCAGCGTGGGGGTGGGGACCGCGCCGGACCCTAAGGGTCCGGAGGCGCCAGCGCCCGGCGTGGGGGTCGCGTTCGGCGGTGTCGTCGCGCCGGGGCTCGGCTGACCGGGAGTCGCCGTGGGGCTGGCGGTCGGCGACGCCGTCGCGCGCGAAGTCGGTGTCGGCAGGATCCGAGGGGTCGGCGTCGGGATCAGGGTCGGGAGCGGCGGCAGGGTCGGGAGCGGGATGACCGGCGTCGCGGTCGGACGCGGAGTCGGCGTCGGCTTTGGCACCGGCGTCGGACTGGCGGTCGGGGCCGGGGTCGGCGTGGGCTTCGGTGTCGGGGCCGGCGTCGGCGTTGGGCCGGCGGTCGGGGCAGGCGTCGGCGTGGGGGCGGGCGTGGGCGTCGGCGCGGGCGTTGGCGTCGCGGCAGGGGCGGACACCGTGAAGGTGACGACCGCCTGGTCCGTGACGAGGATGCCCAGGCTCAGCACCCGGGCCTCGTAGATGAACGAGTCCGACCCGGTGAAGCCAGCGGTCGGCCGATACGTGAAGCTACCGTTGCTGCTGAAGGTCAGAGTCCCGTGCGAGGGGTTCGTGATTTTCGCCGCCGTCAGACCGATGCCCGAGTCGTTATCGAGGACGCCGGCGGCCGCTCCCACCGAGAGGAGCTGACCGCTGACCGCCGTGTATTCGTCATCCTCGGCCGAAACCAACAGGGCGGCCGTGGCGACGGGCGCGGTCAGCGCCGCGACGATCAGCATGCCCGCGAGCACCGCGACCAGCCGCCGGGGCCTCTTCACGCGACGCGACGTCCCGCCGTCCAGAGCGCGCCCGGAGCGATGTCCGCTCCCGGGAGTGGTGCATCGGCCGCGTGCTCCATGCCATCGACGAAGGCGACGACGAGACGCTCTTCGAGTTGCGTCCCGGCGGCATCGCCCAGACGCGTCAGCGCCTCGCGCAGCCCCAGCGCCTTGCGGTACGGGCGGGTCGTCGTCATCGCGGAGAAGGCGTCCGCGACGGCGAGGATGCGGGCGATGAGCGGGATGTCCTCGCCCTCGAGCCGGTCGAGGTAGCCGTCGCCGTCCCAGCGCTCGTGATGGTGGCGGATGCCCGCGCGGACCTGATCGAGGTCCGGCAGGTCGCGCACGATCATGTCGCCGAGCGCGACATGCTGCTTGACGATGTCGTACTCGGCCGCGGTCAGCTTGCCGGGCTTGCGCAGGATGTGATCCGGGATGCCGATCTTGCCCACGTCATGAAGCAATCCGGCGGTCTGGATCGTGCCCAGGATGTCAGCGTCCAGACCCATTCGTCCGGCGAGGAATGTGGCGTACCGCGCCACGTCCTCGGAGTGGCGCTTCGTGTAGCGATCCTTCGTATCGACCGCGAGGATCAGCCCCTCCAAAACGTTGAAGGTGGAGATCGATCCGTCGTCGGACACGGCACTGCTTGCCAGGCGGATGGTGTCGCCGCCGCTCGCCTTCGCTTCCTCGAGCACGCCGGTCACGGTCGACAGCAGCGACGTCGCCGACGCGGCGTGCTCCGGATAGGTCGCGATCCCGACGCTGACCGTGATCGGGAGTCGCTCGGTGAGCTCGAACTGGAGGCTGAGGTCGACGAGCGCGGTCTGCAACCGCTTCACCAGCGGCTCCAGTTCGAAGGCGACGCTCGGAGGCGCGATGATCAGGAACTCATCGGGGCCCGACCGGCCGAGGACCATGGGCTCGGGCACGGTGTCGAGGAGCGACCCGGCGACGGCCAGCAGGGCCTGGTCGCCGGCCTCGTGGCCGTGGTTCTCGTTGAGCAGCCGGAAGTTGTCGATGTCGATGAGCGCGATCGTGAGCGGCTGACCCGCCGCGCGGGCGGCCTCCGTCTCGACCGCCAGGCGACCGACGACCGCGCCGTGGTTGAGCGTTCCGGTCAGCGGATCGCGCCGCGTCGACTCGATGAGCTCGGCGGTCTGCCGAGTCAGCCGACGCTGCGCCGCGCGGAAGATGAGGAACAGCAGGGCGGCCGCGATGATCGCCGCCGACAGCGTGACCAGCACGACGTCGCGTCGGACATCCTCGAGGCGCTCGAGGATGGGGACGGCGTCCCGCCAGATCGCCACGACGCCAAGGACCTTGCCGTCGACGGAGATGGGCAGATATTCACGCAGGACGGTCGGGGTCCCGAGCGGGCCCGGACCCGCCTCGGCGGCCTCGATCGGCAGGATCTCGGCCTGTGGAGCGCCGGCAACGGCAAGGGCGAACGCTCCACCGCCCGGCATCGTCGTCCCTCGCAGGGTCGGGTCGTCGGACGCCACGATCATGCCATCGGGCCGGCGCAGCTCGACGCGCATGATCTCGCCCGGCCTTCTCAGTGTCGCGAGCTGTGCCTCGAGTCGCGTGCGCTCGACCGGCGGCGGCGTGCCAGGATCGGATCCGGCGGGCGCCACGCCGGTGAGATCGGCAGGCCGGACATAGGCGTTGACGAACGCGCGCGTCGTGGCCGCATCGCTGCTGACCACGTCGTTGAGGGTCGCCGCCGAGAAGTGCCACCCGACCATCACGGCCTGGGCCGTGGCGGTGATCCCGACGAGTGCGAGGAAGGCCCCGAACACGAGGATGAGGAGTGTCGGGCGCGTTACCTTGGGGAGCGTGCCGAACACGCATGGCCTCCGTCGAACTCAGAGCGTCGCGGAGTTCGACTGTACGGAACCATTGCCGGGGGACCAATGAGGCGAAAGTCAGGGTCGAAGGGGGCTCCGACCGGGACCGATGGGGGTGCAGGCGCGCACCACGCCGGTCAGCGATCGCCGAAGATCGCCTCGAGCAGGTAGGGCGTCGTCGTCTCGAGCTGGTCATAGCGGCAGGCCGCCGGTGACTTGTCGGGGCGCCACCGCTTGAAGGTCGTGGCGTGCCGGAACCGGGTCCCCTGGAGATGGTCGTAGGCGACCTCCGCGACCCGCTCGGCCCGGAGCGGCTCCCACGACAGGTCCTTGCCACGGTTCCAGCGCGACGTCGCTCCCGGCAGCCGTTGCCCGGATGCGTCGGTATCGCCCGTGGACGACCATTCCGCCCACTCCCGCCACGGGTGGTCTTCGCGTGCGCCCTCGCGCCACGGCGTCAGCTCCTCGGCGAGGGCCGCGCGCCGATCCCAGGCGAACGACGAGGTGATCCCGACGTGGTGGAGGGTGCCACCGTCGTCGTACAGACCCAGCAAGAGCGACCCGATGTGGGTGCCCGGGCCGTTCTTGTGCCACCGGAAGCCCGCGACCACGCAGTCGGCTGTGCGCTGGTGCTTGATCTTGAGCATCGCCCGCTTGCCGGGCTGGTACGGCGCATCGAGCCGCTTCGCGATGACGCCATCGAGCCCAGCGCCCTCGAACCGATCGAACCAGTCGGCGGCCGTGGCTCGATCGCGGGTGGCCGGGGTCAGGTGCACGGGCGGTTGCGTGCCCGCAAGCACCGTCTCGAGGCGCGCCCGACGCTCACCCTGTGGGGTCTCGCGCAGGTCCTCATCGCCCAGTGCCAGGAGGTCCCAGGCCACGAACGAGGCTGGCGACTCGGCCGCGAGCATGTTCACGCGTGAAGCCGCCGGGTGGATGCGCAGAAGGAGCGCCTCGAAGTCGAGCCCGCCGTCCGTGGCGATGACGACCTCGCCGTCAAGGATGCAGCGCCCGGGGAGTGCCGCCTTCAACGGTTCGGCGAGCTCGGGGAAGTAGCGGTCGAGCGGCTTGAGGTCTCGCGACTGCGTGTAGACCTCGTCGCCGTCTCGGAAGACCAGCGCCCGAAAGCCGTCCCACTTCGGCTCGAACAGCCAGCCGTCGCCGTCGGGCAGCGCGTCGGTCGCCTTCGCGAGCATCGGCTCGATGGGCGGCTCGACGGGCAGGTGCAGGGCCATCGCGCGGAGTGTAGGTCAGTCCCTCACGGCAATGTCGCGAGGGCCGCCCTGGCGCGCTCGCGGCCGAGGTTCCAGGCGAATGGCGACGCGTACGCCGTCTCGCTCGCCAGCTCCAGCTTGCGCGCGATCAGCTGGTTGAGGAGGCGGGCGGCGACGCCGTCCGGCAGGCTCGGGAGCGCGGCCACGAGGGCCGGGATCGCGTCGTCGGGCAGGACTGCGAGATAGTCGGAATCGAGCGACACCTCACCGTCCGGAGGGACCAGAGTCGGGTCGATCACCCGCGCGAGGTTGCGCTCGGCCACGAACGCGGGGGGCGCGAGCACATTGAGGGCGACCAGCGAGACGAGGCCGATGACGACCATCGCGTGCCCCAGCCAGCGGGTGCGATCGGTCGCCAGGAAGGCCGAGAGGGTGGCAAGTGTGACGGCCATCGCCGCGATCGACACGCCGACATACAGCCGGAGCTCCGTCCAGCCATACGCGTCCTGGTAGAGCTTCAGCCGAAGCGCTGCAGAGGCCAGCACCACGATCGTCAGTCCGACCAGCCCGATCGCGAGGGCGACATACGGGCGGGTCCGGCGGGATACCGCGTATTCGAGACCGACCAGGATGCCACCGGCCAGGGCCGCGGCGGCCACGAGTTCGAAGAAGCCCCGGCGTGCGTAGTCGCTGTATTTCATGCCGGCGGCGTCGAGCGTGTCGAGCCCTCCGAACATGTACGCCAGCTGCAGCCCCACGAACAGCCCGACGATGAGGTCGATCGCGACGAGGACGACGAGGGCCTCGGTCGTGCCGAGCACGCGCTCCGGGGCGACCGCCGCGGACCTGACGGCGGCCCCGAGCGACGCCCCCTCCATGGCTGGAAGGCCACGCGCCGCGACGCTCAGGACGCCGCCGACCAGCCAGGCGACCCCCAGCACGAAGAGCAAGCGCCCCGGCAGCTCCCCGAGATCGATGCGGAACCCCAGGAGGTCGTCGAACCCGCGCCGGAAGATCGGGTCTGCCGATGCGAACAGCACGGCGAAGATCAGCACGAGCGGGAGAGCCAGGACGAGGCCACGGGCCAGGGGCCCGAGCCAGGCGGGCCCGTGGCGGGGGCCATCCGCCGGGGCGGGCCGAGCGGCGCGCAACACGCGGCCCGTGCCCGCCAGCACGGAATCGAACACCCACGCCCCCATGGCCATGATGGCTGTCGCCGATCGGCGGGTCACGGACAGGCCCGAGAAGGCGGCCGCGGAGGCACCCGTGAAGACGGTGGCGCCGGCGAGGTCCAGGAATCCCACGAACGGATCGGCCCGAACGGCGACGAACCCGGCCAGGACGAGCGCCGACACCGGGAGCCACGCGTCGAGCGGGTCCGGCTGCCGCCCGGGTCGACGGAAGAACCAGGCGGCGGCGAGCACCACGGCGGTCAGGACGGGCGCATTGAGTCCGATCGCCGGGCCGTCCAGGGCGAATTCCGCGAGCAGGCCGATCGCCAGCGCGGCGAGCAGGAGCCGACGGGCAAGGGCACGATCCATGGGCCGGGTCCTCCGGGGGGTACGTCGGGGCTGGGACGGCTCCGGACGGGGTGGTGTTGCGCGAGCGCGTCGCGGAGGAGCCGCGGCGGTCTCGCGTCGAGGAACCATGGCGGGTGTGTCGGCGTCGGGCGGATGCCGCGCAAACCACTGGCTTGCGGGCGCCACGGAGGTCCACGTCATGCGCACCATCCGTCCATCGATCGCGCGGATCGCGCTGATCGCATCCATCGGGGTCCTGATCGCCGCGTGCGCCGGGTCCGCATCGAGCCCGGTCCTCAGCACCGTCGGGAACGCCGTCGGCGACGCTGGCCAGAGCCGCGCGGAAGGCAACAACCTGACCGGTGGCGAAGGGCCCGCCCAGCCGGCCGCAACCGCGGGCCCGGTCCCCCCGATCACCGAGGACGGGGTCGGCGCCGCCATCGATGACGCGAGGATCATCCGGACCGGCACGATCGCGCTCGAGGTCACCGACGTCCCCAGGGCACTGATCACGGCCCGCGACGGCATTCGCGCGCTGGGCGGCTACGTCGGCGCGTCGGAGACCCAGAACATCGAAAACGAGCCGCACGCCACGATCACCTACCGCGTCCCGGCCGACCGCTGGGAAGACGCCCTCGACCTGCTGCGCGGCCTCAATGGGCTGACCTCCAAGGTCGTCACCGAACAGACCCAGGCCGTCGAGGTGACGGGCCAGGTCATCGACCTCGAGGCGCGCATCCGCAACCTGCGCGCGAGCGAGGCCGCCCTCCAGACGATCGCCACGACCGCCACGCGCATCAGCGACGTGCTCGAGGTCCAGCAGCAGCTGACGAACGTCCGCGGGCAGATCGAGCAGCTGAGCGCGGCGCTGGCCGACCTCGAGGATCGCGCGGGATACGCGACTCTGACCGCGACCTTCAGCGTCCCACTCGTCGCGGTCGAAGTGGCAGCCAAGGGATGGGAGCCGGCCGTCGTGGTCGACGAGGCAAGCGCCAGCCTGGTGAACATCCTGCAGGCGCTCACGACCGCGGGGATCTGGTTCGCGATCGTCTGGTTGCCGTTGCTGCTCGCGATCGGCGTGCTCATCGCCGTCGGCGTCTGGATCGGGCGACGGCTGGGCTTCATCGGCCGCCGGGCCGGGGCGGACCTCCCGCTGGCCGGATGAACCGGGGGCCGCGCGTGGCACCATGCGCGGGTGACCGAAACCGCCGAGAGATACGACCGGATCGCCGCCGGATACGACCAGTGGTGGGCGCCGGTGCTGGCGCCCAGCGCCGTCGCCCTCCTGGACCGCCTGGATGGCGCGGTGGCGGACGGTGCCCGCGACCTGCTTGACGTCGGGGTGGGGACCGGCAACCTCTCGATCCCCGCGCTGCGCCGCTGGCCAGACGTGCAGGTCACCGGGATCGATGCGTCGCGCGAGATGATCGGTGCGGTCGAGGCCCTTGTCGCAGAGCGGGTGGCGACCGCCCGCGATCGGTTCCATGGTCGGGTCGCCTTCGCAGCGGAGCTCCCGTTCGAGGACGAGGCGTTCGACGCTGCGATGTCGTCCTTCGTGCTCCAGCTCGTCCCGAGCCGGCCCGCGGCGCTGCGCGAGATCCGTCGGGTCCTGCGACCAGGCGGGCCGCTCGCGCACGTCACGTGGCTGATCGATGACCGGGCCTTCGCGCCCGACCGGATCTTCGATCGGCTGCTCGAGGAATACGGGTTCGACAACGACGAGGACCCCAACCGCAAGGGCGACATCCCCTCCGCGGAACGCGCCGCCGCGGAACTGCGCCACGCGGGGTTCCGCGATGTGCTGGCTGATCGACGCATGCTGGAGCACGCGTTCACGGTGGATGGCTACATCTCGTTCCTGACGGAGTTCGACGAGCAGAGCCTGTTCGAGGAGATGGGCCGGAGCGAGCGGCGCCGGTTCCTGCAGCAGTTCCGCGAACGACTGATGGGGCTGCCGCCCGACGAGTTGACCTTCCGGGTCCCGATCGTGTACGCCTCGGGGCGGCGCTCGGACGGCTGATCGCCGCAAGCGCCGCGACTGCAGCGGCGGGTCAGGACTCCTCGGAGCCTCCGCTGTCGGCGCCGCCCTCGGCGGCACCACCCTCTGCGCCTTCCTCGCCCTCGGCGGCCTCCTCGCCCTCGGCGAGCTCGCCCTCGGCGACCTCCGGCTCCTCCTCGACCTCGACGCGCGGCGCCTGGACCTTGGCGATGATCTCATCGGGGTCCGTCAGGAGCGTGACGTCCGAGGGGATCGTCAGGTCGCGAACGTGGAGCGATGTGTCGAAGTCGACGAGCGACTCGATGGAATATTCGATCGACTGGGGCAGGTGGTCAGGCAGCGCCCGGATCCTGACCGTCTCGGTCGGGTGCAGCACGGTGCCGCCGAGCTGGTCGACGGCATACGAGATGCCGGTGGCCGCGAGCGGCACGTCGACCGTCAGCTCTTCCGTCATCCGGACGAGGAAGAGGTCGGCGTGGAGCGGGCGGCGATGGACCGGATGGATCTGGACCTGGTTGATCAGGACCGGCTGCGCCTTGTCGCCATCGACCGACAGATCGACCAGGGCGTTGGGGCCTGTGTGTCGCCGCAGCAGCTCGAAGTCGTGCGCGTCGAGGGTCACGGATCGCGACTCGACGCCGTGCCCATACACGACGGCGGGCAGTTTGCCGACCTTGCGCAGTCGGTTGACGGCCTTGCCGGTGACCTCACGGTGCTCGGCGGCGAGGGTGGGACGGGCGGTGGCCATGGAATAGGGACCTCAGGGTGATGGCTGGCGGTTCGGTCGGGCTGCGGCTCGCCGGCGGGGCCGGGATGGCGAGGCGCCCGAAGCGGGAGCGTAGGGTACCACGAGGGCCCGCGGGGGCGATGGATGCTGCCAACCGGGCCGATCGCACGGTAGCGTGAATTGGGGGTTCCGGCGTACCCGGTGTAGCATCGAGGGCGTGGCCGCCACCATCCTGATCGTCGAAGACGAGCACGCCGTCGCGCGTGGCATCCAGTACGCCCTGCAGCAGGAGGGGTACGACGTGGGCGTCGCCCGGTCCGGCGAGGAGGGACTGGAGATCGCGACCCGCGAAGCCCCGGACCTCGTGGTCCTCGACGTGCGGCTGCCCGGCATCGACGGATTCGAGGCGCTCCGGCGGATCCGGGCCGCCGGCGCGAAGATGCCGATCCTCGTGCTGACGGCCCGTGACGACGAGGTCGACAAAGTCATCGGCCTCGAGCTCGGTGCCGACGACTACCTGACGAAGCCGTTCGGCCTGCGCGAGCTGCTGAGCCGGATCAAGGCGCTCCTGCGCCGCTCGTACGGGGACCTGGCCGATGCCGCTGGCGGTCGGGTCATCCGGCACAGGGATCTGATCATCGACTTGGAGCGGCGGCGCGTGCAGCGTGGGCCACGCCGGATCAGCCTGACACCGACGGAGTTCGAGATCCTGCGCCACCTCGCCACGCGGCCAGGGCGGGTCTACACCCGCGGCGAGCTGCTCGAGCTGCTGCGGGACTACGAGGCCCTCGACCAGGACGAGAAGACCATCAACGTCCATGTCAGCCACCTGCGCGAAAAGATCGAGGACGACCCGGCCACGCCGATGTTCGTGCTGACGGTCCGTGGCGTCGGTTACGCGTTCGCCGAGCGCTGAGCGGCCGGTGATCCGGCGCCGAGCCGGGCGCCGCATCCGCCGCTTGATGCCGCGGACCTTCCAGGGCCGCCTGACCGTTGCGTTCGTCACGGTGCTGGCGCTCACGTTGAGCCTCGTCTCATTGCTGGTCCTCAACCGGCTCGACGACTATTTCGCGCGCCAGCAGCAGGCCGACCTGTCGGAGCGGTCGACGACCGTCAGCGGCTACGTCCAGAGCCTCGCCCGTGACGCGGTCGATGGGGCTCCGGTCGTCGGTGCCGACGGGCTCCTCCACGAGGAGGTCGTGGACCGGCTGAACGAGCCCGGGTTCCGTGCGTTCATCACGGATCGCCTGGGGCAGGCCGACGTCATCGTGCGCTTCGGGGTCACGATGACCCGCGGCGATCGGACCGTGTTCGTCCCCGCGCCCAACGGCACGTTCGACATGCGGCTGCAGGCGCCGCCGAGGGCGGGCCAGTCGCGCGAGCCGACGGCGGTCGTCGTGGAGCATTACGGCGGCGGTCCGGCGCTCGAGCGCTACACGCTCGAGGTCACACTGGCCAATCCCTCCACCTTTCGGGCATCGGCGATCGCGAACCTGACCGGTCTCCTGGCGGCGATCGCGTTGTTCGCGCTGGGACTCGCCGTCGTGGTGTCGGCCGCGCTGACACGGCGGTTCACGACCCCACTGCGCCAGCTGACCGACGCGTCCCGGGGGCTGGCCGAGGGCGACCTGTCGCGGCGTGTGCCCGCGGCCCAGCTACGGGCCGGTTCGACCGAGCTCGGCGAGCTCGCCGTCCAGTTCAACACCATGGCCGAACGGCTCGAGGAAAGCGTCGAGATGAGCCGGCGCGACCGCGATCGCAGTCGCGACTTCCTCGCCGACGTATCGCACGAGCTGCGCACGCCGCTCGCCGCGCTGCGCACATTCAACCAGCTGCTGATGGAGACGGCCGGCGACGACCCCGACGCGCGGGCCGAGTTCCTCGAGTCGAGCGCCGGCCAGATCGAGCGCCTCGACTGGCTCGCCCAGAACCTGCTCGAGCTCTCGAAGCTGGATTCGGGTCTCGTCCTGCTGGACCTGCGGCCGGACGACCTGCGCGCGGCCGTCGAGTCCGCCGCGCACCAGCACGACGCGGCCGCGGCCCGCCGCGGGGTCGACCTCGTGGTCGACCTGCCCACTCAGCCCGTCCGCATCCGGCACGATCCGCCGCGCATCGGCCAGGTCGTCGCGAACCTCGTCGGCAATGCCGTCAAGTTCACGCCGCGCGGGGGCACCGTGCGCGTCGCCGTGGAGCCGACGGCCGACGGCGCTCGAGTCGACGTGATCGATACGGGCGTCGGTATCGATGCGGCCGAGCTGCCGCACATCTTCGAGCGGTTCTATCGCGGCTCGCGCGCGAACGAAGCGCGCGGCAGCGGCAGCGGCCTGGGTCTCGCCATCGTGCGATCGATCGTCGACATGCACGGCGGGCACGTTGCCGTCGAGACAGGGAGGGATCGGGGGAGCCGATTCACGGTCCACCTGCCGCGCGATCCACGCGTCGTGGCGGGCACACCCGCGGCGCAACGTGCGGATGTCGCGACGGCCGCGGAGGGCTCCGAGCGGATCGCCGCCGCCGCGGCCGACGGCCCCGCTCCATCTCGCGCCGAGAGCGCCGGTGATCCGGCCACGAACGTGACGGAAACTTCACCGTCCGATGCGTCGGGCTTGAACCCTGCATCGGCACCCTGAACAACCACAGGTCCCCGCCGACCGCTCACCGGTCGGCAATCACACCACCACCGCAAGGAACCCATCCGACCATGACCGACCAGCAGCATCCCGACGACCCCGACGTGACGCGCCGTCACGACGTCCCGGCCTCGCCCCCGGTCGAGCGGTACTCCCCACCGTCCGAGCCACGGACCGACTGGTCGCGCCACGACGGCTCCCCCGAGCACGCCTCGACACCCGAGCGCTGGTATGAGCCCGCTCCGGTGCACGGCGCCGTCCCCACGACCCCTGTCACCTCGGCCGGTCCCGCGCCGGCTCGAGCCGGACGGGGCGGGATCGGGACGCTGGTTGCCGCATCGCTGCTGTCGGCGGCCCTCGCCTCGGGCGGGACGGTCGTGGCCCTGCGCGCGACCGGCGGACTGGATCGGTCGAGCGGGGTCCAGACGACGCCCACCGGGACCACGGTCGGGGCGAACGATCAGCCGGTGACCGTCGACGAGAGCTCGGCGACGATCAACGTCGCAGCGGCCGTGAGCCCGGCTGTCGTCCGCATCCAGACGAGTGCCGGCGTCGACACGTCGACCGGCATCATCCCCGAGACCGGCGTCGGATCCGGCGTCATCTACGACGCCGCCGGTTGGATCCTCACGAACCGCCATGTGGTCGAGGGCAGCGACCGCCTCGCGGTCGAGCTCAACGACGGCCGTGTGCTCGATGGGACCGTCTACGGCATCGATACCCTCACCGATCTCGCGATCGTCAAGGTCGACGGCGGCGGCCTGCCGACCGCCTCGCTCGGCGACTCGAGCGCGCTCAAGGTCGGTCAGCTCGTCATCGCCATCGGCAGCCCGCTCGGCACATATTCGAACTCCGTGACCAGCGGGATCGTCTCAGCCAAGGGCCGTTCCATCACGGCCGACGGCAATCAGAACCTCAACAACCTGATCCAGACGGACGCGGCCATCAATCCGGGTAACTCGGGCGGGCCACTGCTGGATGCCGGTGGCCACGTGGTCGGCATCAATACCGCCATCGCCGCCGACAGCAACGGCATCGGGTTCGCGATCCCCATCGACATCGCGCGCCCGATCATGGAACAGGCCGTCGCGGGCAAGGAGCTCGCTCGCCCGTACATGGGCATCGTCTACCGCGCGCTCGACGTCCAGTACGCGGAGGCGAACGACCTGCCCGTGTCCGATGGCGCGCTCGTCATCCCCGGTGGTTCCCCGACCGCCCCGGCGCCGGCCGTCGTGCCCGGTGGCCCGGCCGAGGCAGCCGGCGTGCGCCAGGGCGACATCATCGTCAAGGTCGATGCCCAGCCGATCGACGGCGACCACCCACTCGATGCGACGCTCAGCGAGTTCGCGCCGGGGGACACGATCTCCGTCGAAGTGCTACGCGACGGCCAGCCACAGACGCTTACCCTGACGCTCGGGACCCGCCCGGACCTTTAGGCCCGTCAGCGCTCGGACCGCCGGCGCCAGATCTCGACCGCCGCGTGGTCGAGGGCGCCGCCGAGCTGGACGGCAGGCTTGCGGACCCGCACGCCGACCTCGGTGATTTCGAACTCCGACAGGATCTCGTGGCTGATCGCCTCGGCGATCGCCTCGAGCAGCCGATACGACGTGGACTCCACGATCTGGCGGGCGATGGCGTACACCCGACCGTAGTCAACGGTCTTCTCGAGGTCGTCGTCGACGCCGGCGGGCTGGAGGTTGAGGACCAGCTCGACATCGACCTCGAAAGGCTGCGGGGTGGTCAGCTCGTGCTCGTAGTAGCCGTGGCGACCGTCGAACCGCATATTGCGAAGGACGATCCGATCGCTCATGGCGCGGCCTCGCCGAGTTCGTGCGCCCGCCAGTGGCCGCGCACGATGGCATCGCTGACGCGGGCCGCGCGGACGTTTGGCCGCACGTCGTGGACGCGGACGATGTCGACACCCGCGGCGATACCGAGCGCGGTCGTGGCCAGCGTCGCCTCGAGTCGATCCTCGACCGGCAGGTCCAGGATGCGGCCGAGGGTCGACTTGCGCGACGTGCCGAGCATCATCGGTCGGCCGAGGGTCGAGAGCGCCCCCAGGTGGCACAGCAGCGTGACGTTGTGGTCGGCGGTCTTCCCGAACCCGATCCCCGGGTCGACGATGAGGTTCGTCTCCGCGACGCCGGCCGCGACGGCTCGGTCCAGGGCCGCATCGAGGTCGGCGAGGACCTCACCGACGACGTCCCGTTCGTAGCGCGGCTCGGCACGATTGTGCATGACCACCAGGGGCACCCCCGCGTCGGCTGCGACAGCCGCCATCGCGTCCGCGTAGGGCCCGGTGCCCCAGACATCGTTGAGCAGGTTCGCCCCGGCCGCGAGGGCCGCCTCGGCGACCGCCGGCTTGGACGTGTCGACGCTCAACGGCGTGTCCGGCAGGGCAGCCGCCAGGGCCGCGATGACCGGCACCACCCGGTCGATCTCCTCGCTCGTGCCGACCGGGGCATGCCCGGGTCGGGTCGATTCCCCGCCGACGTCGAGCAGGTCCGCGCCCTCCTCGACCATGCGGCGCGCGGCAAGCACGGCGGCGTCTACCGGACTGCCAGCCCCGAGCAGGCCATCGCCAGAGAACGAGTCCGGCGTCACGTTGAGAATGCCCATGACGTAGGTGCGCCCGCCCCACTCGAACGTGTTCGGTCCGATCCGTATCGGGGCCGGGTCCGTGCTGGTCGTGCGTCGGGCCGATGTCATGCGATGGTCGCTCCGGGGTCGGGATCGGGGTCGCGGAGGTCGGGGTCGTCGATGAGGTGCGCCCGAACCGAGCCCACAAGATAGAGCGAGCCGGCCACGACCGTGGTTCCGGGTGCTGCGAGGGCGGTCTCGAGTGCCGCGATGGAGTTGGGGATAGCGGATACAGACGCGAGCCCTGGCACACGCCGCCAACGCTCGGCCAGATCCGCGGCCGGCATGGCGCGCGCTGCGTCCACGGTGGTGGCGATCACCGAAGCGCCGTGCAACGCCACGGCGGCACCCAGCGCCTCCACGATGCCGTCGACGTCCTTGTCGGCCATCGAGGCGACCACCAGCGTCAAGGGCCCGGGGCCGAGGTGCGGCCGGAGGTCGTCGAGCGCCTGCGCGAGCGCGGCGGCGCCGGCGGGATTATGCGCGCCGTCCAGTAGGACCGAGCGCCCCTCGCCGACCTCCACGAGTTCGAGTCGGCCCGGCCAGACCGCCATCGCGTAGCCGCGCCGCCGCGCCTCGGGCGGAACCACCGCGATGCCGGCCTCCGCGAGGGCGTCCAGCGTCGCGTCGGCGACGGCCACGTTGGCGGCCTGGTGACGGCCACGCAGCCCGACCCTCGTCGGACCGAGTCCCGGGACGTCAACGTCGAGCCCATCGCGGTCCCAACCGAGCAGGGTCGCGGGCGAGACGACGGTCAGGGGTGCTGCCATCCGGCGGGCTCGACGGCCGATGATATCGAGCGCCTCGCCGGTCGCACCGGTCACGGCGATGTCGCCACGCTCGATGATCGCCGCCTTCTCTCGCGCGATGGCCGCGACGGTCGATCCCAGACGGTCGGTGTGGTCAAGGTCGACATTCGTTACCACGGCCACGCCACCGTCCCACGCATGCGTGGCGTCGAGACGTCCGCCGAGTCCGACCTCCACCAGCGCGACATCGAGTTCGGCCTCCGCGAAATGGCGGAAGACGACCGCCGTCAGGAGCTCGAACTCCGTGGGGTCACCGTGGCGGCGCGCAACCCGGTCGGCGACGGCGAGGACGGCTTCGAGGTGGCGGGTGAGATCGTCGACGCCGATCGGCCGCCCGTCGATCCCGATCCGCTCGCGGTACGTGACGAGATGCGGTTTGGGGGTCTCGCCGACGCGAAGGCCCGCGGCGCGCAGTGCGCTGCCCGCGAGGGCCAGCACGCTGCCCTTGCCGTTGGTCCCGGCCACGAGCGCTCCCCGGACGGCGAGCTGGGGGTCGCCCAGAGCCTTGAGCAGGGCGCGCGTGCGCCCGAGTCCCATCCGGATCCCGAACCGGCCGCGGGCGCCCAGCGCGGCAAGCGCCTCGTGGTAGGCGAGGGCCGCGGCCCGATCGGATGATGGCGTCGCCGGAACGGTCACTCGCGGGTCAGCTCGTCCTCGTAGAAGACGCACTGATTGAACCGCGGGGTCAGACACACGTCGTTCACGTAGCCCTGGTCGAGATGGACCCCACCGCGCAATTGGCAGCGCGAGACGTTGGCATCCTGGCGGATGAGCGCCTTGAGCAGGTGCGGCGCCTGGATCGGGATGGCGCCTCGTGAGCCGGTCATGTAGAAGTGCGGGCAGACGTTGCGACGGAGGTTCGGCAGGCCGAAGCCGACACGCGGCCCCATCGGCATGGTCGGCGGCGACGCTCCGGCACGTTCGGCCAGGGGCGAGGGCGTGACGCGGGCGATCGGTCCGACCCCGAACTGGGGGCGCCCGGTGGGTGGCCGGGCGCCACCGCCACCGCGCCCCGACCCACCGCCGCCGCGACCCGAATCGGCGTCCCGATTCGGCCCGGTCCCGCGGTCCTGGGCGCGTCCCGGCTGACCCGGTCCATAGCCACCTGTCGCGCGTCCGGTTCGTGGGTCGCGGGCCTGCACTCAACCTCCTGCTGGAGCGCGCGCCGACGGCACGCGCGACCGCGCCAGAGTACAACGCAGTGTGCCGTTCCGACACATCGCCCGACGCGCGGGATGACCGGATCGAGGCTGACGGGATCGACCGTGCCGGTGCCGTGCGACAATCCGGCCGATGACGAGTCGGCGCGGTTCGCGCCAAACGCACGTTCGGCCTCGGCCTCCGTCGAGTGGCCGACCTGCGCCGGTCAAGGTCCGACCCCGTGCGCCGGCGCCAGGTCGGCTGTCCGTTCGCGCCCCGATCCGGCGCAGTCGCGGCGTTCCGCTGATCGCTCGGTTGGCGCTGGTCCTCGGTCTCGTCGCGGTGGGAGCTGGCGTGGTCTACCTGGGAGCGGGTGGGCTCGGGACGGTCGCGGGAGCCCTCGGCTCGACCGTGTCGGACTTCATCTCGGGCGTGACCGCGACCCCGGCGCCATCACCGACACCCGTGACCACGAGCCAGGCGCCCTCGATCGAATCGCCCACCGAGCCGTACACGAACCAGGACTCGGTCGACCTCGTCGTGATCGTCCCCGCCACGCTCGCAGGGGATCCGGAGCACCGTTTGCGCGTCTACCTCGCCCTCAAGGACCAGGCGCCCACGGCGATCCAGGAGGCGCCCCTGTCGGCGAGCCAGCGGACGATCATCCCCGTCACGCTGACCAAGGGGACGAACGATTTCAGCGTCACGATCGTAGGGCCGGGGGGCGAGTCCGAATCCTCGCCGCTGGTTCGGTGGATCCTCGACCTCACCAAGCCGGCGATCCGGTTGAGCGCGCCCAGGGACGGTGCCGTCATCAACCGGCGGGCCGTCACGCTCGAGGGCCGCACACAGGGGCGCACGACGCTGATCGCGCGCAACCAGGAGACGGGTGACTCCGTGTCCGGCACCGCCGCCAACGACGGCACGTTCTCGCTGACCTTGCCGATCACCAAGGGCGGCAACCCCATCAACATCACGGCGACGGACCCGGCTGGCAACGTCGGAGAGACCGAGCTGTCCGTGACGCGCGGGGCAGGCAAGCTGCGCGCGTCGCTCAGCGCGTCCGCGTACTCCATCAAGCAGAGTGCGCTGCCCCTGGCGATCCGACTGACGGTCAACGTGGACGACCCCGACGGCAAGCCGCTCGAGGGCGCGCTCGTGACGTTCGCGCTCAGCATCCCCGGCATCCCGACGGTCACCGGCAACGCCACGACCGATGCGAACGGACGTGCGATCTTCGAGACGACCGTCCCGCGTGGTGCCAACCGCGGCCCGGGAGGTGCCGGCGTCCTCGTCCGGACCGAGGAGTTCGGGCAAACCAGGGACGACACGCCCATCACGATCAAGAAGTAGCCCCCGGGTCCGTCAGGAGCGCGCCCGCACGAGGTCGACAGGGCGTTCGATCGCAGCTACCATCGCAGGCATGCCGATGTGGCGTTGTCCGCATTGCGGGACCCCCCAGGCCGAGACGGCCAGGTGCTGGGTCTGCCGGCGATCCTCCACCGCCTGCGGCACGTGCCGGAACTTCCGCCGGTCGGTGGCAGGCTCCCTCGGCTACTGCGGCCTCGATCGGCGGCGCCAGCCGCTGGCCGGCGACGAGATCCGCCCCTGCTGGGAGGCGTGGCCCGCGGGAGCCGACCCCACGCTCACGGCACCGCCCTCGATCCGGCCCGCAACGGATGTCGCGGACGTCCCAACGCGCACTGTCCGGCTCGAGTTCGTCGAGGTGGGTGACCGGCCGGGAGAGGGCCAAGCAGGCACGACGGCCCAAGCAGACACGACGGCCCAGGCAGACGCGACGGTCCGGCCATCAGCATTGGACGACGCGCCGTCGCCGTTCCCGCCGGGGCCCCTCCTCCCCGCGCCGGACAGTGAACCGGGCTGGAGCCTGTGGGGAGATCCCGACCGCTGATCTGGGCTCAGGGCGCCAGCGACTCCTCCGGCGGTGGCGTCGGTTCGGGGGTCGGTTCGGGGGTCGGTTCGGGCGTGGGCTCGGGGGTCGGCTCCGGTGTGGGCGCTGGGGTCGGTGCGGGCGTCGGAGTGGGCGACGGTGTCGGTGTGGGCTCCGGACCCTGCGAGATCGTGTAGTCGACGGTCGAACCCTTTGCGACGACGACACCCGGAGCTGGGTTCTGCACGGCCACCAGACCTTCAGGCACCGTCGGATCGAATGCCGTCGTCTTCGTGCCGGGCACAAGCTCGGCTGCCACGATCTCCTGGACCGCCTGTGCCTCGGTCTTGTTGCGGAGATCCGGCATGGGGACCGTATCGACGCCCTCGGCGACGGTCACGCGGATGATCGCGTCTCGCTCCACGATCGTCCCCTCGGCCGGATCCTGGTCAAGGATCGTGCCGACGGGCTGGTCGGACGGCGCGCCCGTGGGCTCGAGGACGAGCCCCAGGCCTTCGGCCTCCCGGGTCGCGTCGGCAAGCAGGGTCCCCACGAACTCCGGCACCGTCACTTCCGTGGTCTGTGGCGTCCCCGGCGACGAGAGCAGCTGGAACACCAGGAATGCCACCGCCGCGAGCAGACCGATGGCGATCAGCCCGGCAAGCCAGACGACCGGGCTCGTGCCGGTCGGCTCGTCCTCATCGGGGTCGATCACCGACGGGCGCGACCGCGGGCGGTCGCTGACGGGACGTGCTCGGGCGGCCCGGGCGGCGTCGGACCCGGCGTAGGCGTCGGGCGGATAGGAAACGACGGTCGGGTTCGATCGGGCGATGCCGCCGGCGACGCCGGCCGCGGCTCCGGCGCCCGCACCCGCGGCGGCCAGCCGCGATGCCTCGAGGGCGTCGGCCATGGCGGCCGCCGAGGTGAACCGATCGCTCGGCACGCGGGCGAGGGCCTTGCGGGTGATCGCGGCGATGTCGGGTGGGACGGATCCACGAGCGAGGGCCGGGTCTGGGACCGGGCCGGTCAGGCGGGCGAGGGCCACGCCTGCCGCGCTGTCGCCTTCCCACGGCCTGCTCCCCGTCAGCATCTCGTACAGCACGATCCCCAGCGAGAAGATGTCCGACTCGTTGGTCGCGGGCTCGCCCCGCGCCTGCTCGGGGCTGAAGTAGTGGACGGAGCCGAGGGTGGTTCCCGGCAGGGTCATCTGTGCCTCGGCCATCGCCCGGGCGATCCCGAAGTCCACGACCTTGACTCGCCCGTCGCGCCCGATCAGGACGTTGCCTGGCTTCACGTCGCGGTGCACGATCCCGCGCGCGTGGCTCGCGGCGAGGGCGCGGGCGACGGCCGCCGCGATGCGCGCCGATTGGGTCGGCGGCAGGGCGCCATTGCGCCGGAGGATCGTCGCGAGATCCTCGCCGTCGACGTATTCCATGACGATGTACGGGCCAGACGGGTCGGCGCCGTAGTCGTAGACGGTCACGACGTTGGGATGGCTCAGTGACGCGGCGTTCTGCGCCTCCTGCCGGAATCGCGACGCGAAGTCGGGATCACGCAGGTATTCGGGCCGGAGCAGCTTGACCGCGACCTCTCGCCCGAGTTCGGTGTCGAGCGCGCGGAAGATGGTCGCCATGCCACCCTGGCCCAGCAGCTCCACGAGCCGGTAGCGGCCGCCAAGGATGGTCCCGATCTCGGCCAAATGTGCCCCTCGACATGGTTCGGCGCGCCGCCGTCCCGCGACGCGCTCCGGGCGGCATGGTACCGCACGGGGTGTCGTTCAGCCGCCGATCAGGCCTCGGCGAACGACCTCGAGGAACTCCAGCGAGCTGATCCCATCGAACAGCCGGGCGCCGTGGAGCGCCCATTCCTGGACCTCTTTGAGGGCCAGCAGCGCCACCAGCGCGCCTCCGAGTCGGGTCCGGGACCAAGCCCCGACGCGGACCGGTCCGAGCGCCGCCACGAGCAGGAACCACAGCTCGAACACGTTCGGGAACAACAGGAACAGCGCCCGCTGTCCCGTCAGCTCGAAGAGCACGAAGCCGACGAAGCGGTAGGCGAACAGCGCCACGGCGATCGAGCGCGCCGGCCCGGACCAGCGGAGCGCGACGACGAGGAACGCGCCCAGATAGACCTGGTCGAGCCACTTGTCGAGCGCCTGGTAGTCGCCGACACCGCCAAGGTCGAGGGCGTCGCGCAGCAGCAGGTCCGACAAGTCGACGAGGAGCGCGAGGACCCCGCCGGCCAGTGGCCAGCGCAGGACGGGCAAGGACCCGGCGATGCGGATCGCGGCGATGAGGAGGATCTCGGGGGTCACGGCTCGGGCCCGCGGGGCCGTGCGCCTTCGCGAACGATCCCTAGGGCTGGATCGTGGTGAGGTAGGAGCGGAACTCCGCGCCGAGCTCGGGGCGCTGGAGCGCCAGCTCGACCGACGCCTTCAACCAGCCCATCGTCGTCCCGGCGTCGTAGCGGACGCCTTCGAACGCGTAGGCAAAGACCTGCTGCTCCTCCATGAGTGCCCCGATGGCGTCGGTCAGCTGGATCTCGCCCCCGGCGCCCCGTTGGGTCTGCTCGAGCTTGTCGAAGATCTTGGGCGTGAGGACATACCGACCGATGATGCCCAGGTTCGATGGCGCGTCCTTGGGGGCCGGCTTCTCCACGAGTCTCGTGACCCGATGGAGCCGGCCGTGGTCGAGCGGGTCGTCGGTCGGCTCGCTGGCGATGACGCCGTAGCGGCTCGTCTCGTCGGGCGGCACTTCCATGACCGCGACGACCGAGCTGTGTGTCTGGTGGTACGCGTGGATGAGCTGCCCGATCACCGGCCGATCGCCGATGCACACGTCGTCCGGCAGGATCACCGCGAAGGGTTCATGGCCGATCAGGTCCTTGGCCATCAGCACCGCGTGCCCCAGCCCGAGCTGCTCCTTCTGGCGGACGTACGCGAGCTGGGCGAGGTCGCTGATCGCACGCACCTGGCGGAGCTTCTCGATCTCACCCTTCTCCTCGAGCAGGTGCTCGAGCTCGTAGTTGAGGTCGAAGTGGTCCTCGATCGCTCCCTTGTGCGTCGAGGTGACGATGATGATCTGCTCGATCCCCGCGGCGACGGCCTCCTCGACGCCGTACTGGATGATCGGCTTGTCGACCAGCGGCAGCATCTCCTTGGGCTGTGCCTTGGTCGCGGGCAGGAAGCGGGTGCCCCAGCCGGCGGCGGGGAATACGGCTTTGCGGACGCGCATCGAACCTCGATGTAGGGGTGTCAGGGAACGCGGGGTGGGTCGGCCAAGTCTAGCACCGGCCCCTCATTCGGCCGGTTCGCGCCGCCGGATGTCAGACCCGGATCGGGCGCCGGAAGGGCCTCCATGAAGCGGCGCACCGCGTAGCTGAACGCTCGCGGCCGGTCGAGGTTGGCCAGGTGTGTCGCGCCGCCCAACCGCACCCGACGCGCGTCCTGGGCGGCCCCGGCGAAAGATCCCACTGTGAGGCGGAAAAGCACGTCCCAGGCACCGTTGAGGATGAGCGTGGGCCCCGGATAGGCGGCAAGTCGCGGGAGGAAGCGCTCCCCCACGAGCGCTCGCAGTGATTGCGCGCCGCCCGCTGACCAGAAGCCGGCAGCGATGATCGGCTCGGCGATGGCCGGCGGGAAACGGGCTCGGAAGAACCACGCATTGAGGGCGTCCAGGGCCGGGCCGTCGAACCGCTCCAGGAACCATGCCAGGGCGACATAGGGCGTCGCGAGGAACCCGACCGGCTCCGTCGTCGCCCCCGATAGCACCAGGCCGCGGACGAGTTCCGGCCGGCGAGCCGCCAGGTCCATCGCGACGTAGCCGCCCAGCGAGAGCCCGACGACCACGGCGTGCCCACCCGCCGCCGTTTCGATCACCAGTGCCACCTCGTCGGCAGCATCTGCGACCGTGAATGGGCGGTCGGCCAGGCGCCCGTGCCCGGGCAGGTCCAGGGCGACCACTCGGTAGCGGTCGCGCAGGTCGTCCATCTGCGCCCGCCACACCGTCCCGGTCAGCCGCGTGCCGTGGACGAAGACGATCGCAGGAGCGCCTTCGGGCCCGTCGACGTCGTATTCCCGCGGGGTCACCGGGAACCGTCCAGACCGTGCTGGGCCGCCAGCAACGCCGCTTGCGTCCGGCTCGTCAACCCGAGCTTGGCCAGGATGTTCGAGACATGGGTCCGGGCGGTGCGCTCGGTGATGCCGAGCTCGTCGGCGATCGACCGGTTGGACAGGCCCCGGGCGACCCCTCCAAGGACGTCACGCTCTCGAGCCGTGAGGCTCGCCAGCGCGCCTGCGGCTGGATCCTTCCCGGTACCGGCGTCGCCAGTCGCTCCCTTTCGCATCCGGCGCGCGATGATGCTCGCGACGGCCGGGTCGAGGTGTACCTCGCCACCCGCCGCGGCCCGGATGGCGGCGGCGAGCTCGTCGGCCTCGGCATCCTTGAGCAGGAACCCCGATGCCCCCGCCTCGAGCGCGGCGATGATGCGTGCCTCCTCGATGAAGCTCGTGATCGCGACGATCTCGATGACGGGGCTCGCGGCCTTGATCCGGGCGGTCGCCTCGATGCCGTCGAGGCCCGGCATCATCAGATCCATCACGACGACATCCGGACGGAGCGCGGCGGCGGCCTCGACCGCGGCCTCCCCGTCGGCGGCCTCGCCGACGATCTCGAGGTCATCGTGCAGGCCCAGGAAGTCGCGCATGCCCTGGCGGACCATGGCATGGTCGTCGACCAGCAGGACGCGGATGGGTGCTGGAGCGGATGGCATCGTCGGTAGGCCCGGCCTATGGGCCACCCGGGACGAAGGTCGGCCGTTCCGTGTCATGGCCGCCTGCAGACCGCTGGAGGACCACCGCGGCGGCGAGGATCGCGGCCGCGCCGACGAGCTGGATGGGCACCAGAGACTCGCCGAGCAGCCATGCGGCCAAGGCGACACCGACCACCGGCTCGAAGAGCATCAGGATGCCGGCCCGCGTCCCGCCGATGGCCCGGATCCCGGTCAGGAACCCGAGTGACGGGATGGCCGCGGTGAAGATCCCGGCCACGAGGAGGAGGGGCAGGACGTCCGGCGCGACGATCGGATAGACGAGAGACGCCGTCGATCCGGTCAGCATCGTGATCGCCACCGAACCCACGACCGTGACGAGCAACACGATCGTCATCGCTTGTTCGGTCGGGACCTCATCGTAGCCATCCCGGCTGACGACCACGAAAACGGTCTGGCTCACGGCCGCTGCGAGCGCCAGGCCGACGCCGAATGCATCCAGGCGGAGACCTCGGGTGGGATCCAGTTGCGACGCGACGACCGCGACCATGCCGACGATCGCGAGACCGAGCGCGACGGCGCGGGCCCGGTCAAGACGTTCGCGGCCCAGCGCCACGTTGACCGCCGCGACGATCGCCGGGTAGGTGTAGAAGCCCAGCAGTGCGAGAGCGATCGTGATCCGGTCGAACGCGACGAACATGAACAAGTTGAGCGCGAAGCCCATCGACGCAGCGAGCAGGAGCAGCGTCCTGGCGCGGACGGGGATCTCGTTCAGCCGCACGAGCCGCGTCACGCCGCGTCGGACACGCCAGGCGACGTACGCCGCCAGGCCGAACAACCCGACCAACCCTCGCCATGCGACGAACGAGGTCGGGTCCATGCCGGCGTCATACGCGAATCGCGAGAGGGGCCCGAGTGTCCCGAACAGTGCCGCGGCACCCAGCACGATGCCGAAGCCGATCAGCGGCGGGTGCGCCGCGGAGATGGCTACCGGGGACGCGCCGGCGGTCGGCCGGGCGGCTGGACTGGACACCGAGCCATGGTAGGGCCACCGGCGGTCCGGGCGCCCGCAGCCGGTCGGGCGCCCGCCCGCAGCCAGGCAGTCGCCCCCGGGGCACTCCCCGAGCTCAATGCAGCCGGGCTGGGCCCACGTTGCGGCCAGGGTTCGTGTCGGCGTCGAGCGGAGTCGACCCGGGCCGTTCGCGCCGCCTCCCCCCGAGCTGGATCCGCGTGAACGGGACCCGGATCTGGCGGAACACCTCGATCGAGACCAGGAAGCCGGTGAACAGGAACAACACGCCCAGGAACTTGCCGAGCTGGAACAGTTCGGTCGAGCCGAACCGATTGAGGGAATCGGTGACTCCCGGGATGAACCCACCGACGGCGATCAGGATGGTCGCGGGTACCCGGCTGTGGATACGGCCGGTGACCAGCGCCCTGGCCGTCCCGGGCAGGGACGCCGCGAAGTTGACGAGGATCGCCACCGGGGCGATCAGCAGGTTGAACAGGAACTCGTCGCCGGGCTGGTTGGGATCGAGCGAGTAGGGCAGCACGCGCTTCTTGGGCATGAAGACGTACGTGCTGAAGATGGCGCCGAGGACCAGGGCCAGCGCACCGGTGATGTTCAGGAACGGCGTCAGTAACCGAAGCGAGCCCGGGAACAGGTCCCCGACCGGCATCGCCGTGCGCGGATCCAGCGCAAACCCCGGGGGCGCGAGGGTGACCGTCAGCATGAGGACCGCGGAGAGGACGGTCGCCCCGAGGACCGCGCCCGCCGCGAGGACGGGCCAGCGCTCGTTCTGGAAGTACGTCTCGACGGCCACGGCGAGGGCGAGGACGACGGCCGCGATGAGATAGAGGATCGGGGCGCTGCCCGCACCCGGGTAGTCGAACCGACGCTGGGTCAGCAGGGTGAAGACCCCGGCGAGCAGCAGACACAGGGCGAAGCTGTAGCCGAACCGCGTCCGGCCCAGCAGGAAGGCCGTCCCGAGACCCAGCCAGCCGGCGGTCCAGACCGCACCGGTGAGGTACCACGTGCGGTACAGCACCTCATTCCAGCCGCCCATCCCGGCCAGGGCCTCGGCCCCGGCTGCGATGCCGTAGAACAGCATCCCGACGCCCCAGATGAGCTGGAATCCGTGGCGCCGCTCGCGCCATTGGTCGACCAGGGCCGCGCTGAAGACCAACGCGAGCAGGGATGTGACGGCGGGCAGGAGGATCGGGACGGTCATGTCCCTCAGCCCCCGCCGGATCCGGCGTCGGATCGCTGGTGGGTGGCGATGAACCGCAGGAGCAGCCGATCGAGGATCGCGGAGGCGTCGCCGTATAGCGCGGCAAGCCGCGTCGGGTCGAGCGAGCGGCTGAGACCAAGCCCGGACAGCTCGGCCAGGAACGGTCCCCGTCCGGAGACGAAGCTCGAGACCGCTTCGGTCAGGCTCGCGCCCGCGGCAGCCAGGCGCATGGCCTGGTCATCGACGATCGCCCGCGCATCGGCCTCGAGGCGGTCTCGCGTGGCTGCATCGCCGGCGTCGCTGTCGAGGAAGTCGATCAACGCAGAGATGAGACGCCGGCCGTCCTGGCGATATGCCTCTCGCTCGAGGTCGTCGCGCGGCGCGTTGGCTGGCGGGCCGGCGGCAGCATCCGCCGCGTAGTGCCGGCGGTAGACGCGGTTGAGACGCTCGGGCGAGGCGCCCATGCTGGCAAGTGGCCTCCCGACCCCTCGGCGACGGTCGGCCGCCAGGCGGTCGAGGGCGCCACGATCGAAGCGCCGGTGCCCGCCGGGCGTCGTCCACGCGACGACCCGACCTTCGTTCGCCCAGCGGCGAAGCGTGTCCGGATCCACGCCGAGGAGACGACTGGCCGGTCCGAGTGACAACCAGCGTCGGTCGGCAGTCGCTGTAGCGATCGCGGCGTCTGGCACGAGCACCTCGGGCGACGAGAAAGGCGCCGACGGGCGGCCCAGCCGTGGGGGGAGACGATCGAGCAGCCCGTCGGCATGGCGAACCTGGGTAAATCTGGGTACCAGATGTTCGCCCGGGCGAGCGGAGGATAGGGCCGGCCGAGGATCGGTGTCAAACGTGGGGCCGGCGGCGTCCGCAGCCCGCATCGTCAGGCTGGGACGAACTCGTGATCGTCGCGGTGGATGCCGTCGCACAGGCCCCATCGACCTGGGTCGAGGGCCGCGTCGTTGCCGTCATTCGCGTCCGGCGTCGCGCCGGCGCCACGGCCCGGGATCGGCACGGGCCGCATGATCTCGCGCACCTCCCCGCGCCGACAGAACAGGTACTCCCGCTCCGCCATCCAGCGCCGGACGCAGGCCGCGTCACCGTGGAACTGGAAGGGACCGGGGTTGATCGCCGGCCGCGCCGCCCACGACACCGGCGTCTCGGCGGTGACGATATCGAGGAGGTTCACGCGCCAGGGCGTCCCGTCGATGACCTGGCCGCAGCCGTCGCATCGCTTGGCGACGTTGTCGCTGATGATCGTCCGGATCCGGACGCCCATGATCTCCACGCGCCGGATGGTAGCAGGGCAGGTCGCCTCCGAGCCGACGAGCGGAGGGTGGTGCCCCCAAGGGGATTCGAACCCCTGATCTCCACCTTGAAAGGGTGGCGTCCTAGGCCTCTAGACGATGGGGGCGCGCAGGCGCACCAAGGGCCGGAGTCTAGCAGAGGGTCCCGCAGGGGCCGGTCGACGAAGCGCGGCGCCGGGTGCCTGTCAGCCGCCGGCAACCTGGAAGAGGATGATCGCGCCGGCCGCGAATCCAGCCGCGGCGATGGCTGCCCCCCCGCCGACCAGGGCGACCAGGAGCGCCCGGCGATCGCGCCCGTCCGTGCCGGCACGCAACGTGGCGCGGAGGCTGTACGCCGCGAGCGCGGCGAATACCACGGCCAGCACGATCGCGCCCGACGCCAGCAATGGGATCTGCGACGTGTCACGGACGGTCACCGCGTAGGCCATGTATGCGATCGACCCCACGATGGCGACGGCGAGGAAGATGATGCCGGGCGAGATCCGGCGCCCGGTCGGATCGTCCTCGGGAAACCGTCCCGATCCGTCTACCGAGCGAGTCGGTCGGCGATCGGTGGTGGGGGTCGATCGATCGTTCATGTGGGTGCCTCCCGGAAGGTGCGGTGGTAGATCGCGATGTTGTAGGACACCCGTGGGCGGGCGAGGCGGTCGCCGACGTCACGACCCGACCGGCCGAATCCGTCGGCGAGGAAGCCGCGTGCCTCATCGAGCGTGTCGAAGGTCCACCAGCAATGCACCACCCGGACCTTGAACCCGTCGGCGAGGAAGGGACCGTCGCGTCGGCTCCACAGTCCGTGCTCGGGCAGGTCACCGCGGAGCGTGGCGACGTCGTCGCGACCGTAATCATGGACCACGAGGAGGCGCCCGCCAGGTCGAAGCAGGCGGCGCGCGTCCACGACCTGCTCGGGGGCCGCGCCGCGGAACGCGGACCAGTACGAGACGACCACGTCGGCCGATCCGGCCGGCGCGTCGAAGGGCGCGGGCCCGTTCGAATCGACGAGCGTGATGCGTGCTCCGAGGTCTGCCAGCTGTCGAGCGCGGATCCCGCCGGCACCGTCGATCAGGACCACATCCCGATCACGAATAGGTCCGAGGGCGTCGAGCGCACGGGGGAGCTTGCCCTCGACATCCAGGGCCCGGGCGAGGCGTTCGGAGAGCCCGGGGGCCAGGTCGATGGGAAGATCTGCCACGAGACGGCGAGTATAGGTGGACTCGCTCGCGCCCACGGATGGCCTCAACTGGCGAGACGCAGGACGTACCCGCTGCGTGGCGGGACGACCAGCCGGGCTGCCTCCGCATGTACGTCGATCGGTCGGCCGTGGCGCTCAGAGCCGGGGATGGGTCCGGCGCCGTCGAGGGCCACGGGGTCGAGCCGTCCTCGGGCCACGCCCCGGAGGACCGCGTCCAATGCGACCTCCTCGGTGCCGGCGTTCACGGCGATGACCAGGCGCGCCGCATCGAGTCGTCGTTCGAATGCGATGGCGGGGCCGGCAGCCGCGATCGCCGTCGTGGACCCGTGGCGGAGGGCGGGCTCGGAACCCCGCAGTCGAAGCAGGGAACGGACGTAGTCCCGGAGCCCTGCGTCCCATTGGCCGGCATCCCATGGGAAGGAACTTCGATTGGCGGGATCGTTGCCACCGGTCAGCCCGATCTCGTCGCCGTAATAGATGGACGGCGCGCCTGGCAGCGCGCACTGGAGCAGCGTTGCCATGCGCATGGCCGCCCGATCCCCGCTGAGCACGGTCAGGGCCCGCGGCGCGTCGTGCGAGCCGATCAGGTTGAGCTGGACCGCGACCACGTCCGGGTCGTAGACGCCGAAGAGCTCCTCCAGCCGCCTGACGAACCCGGCGCCGTCGAGCGGCCGCAGATGCCGGCGGTATTCGTGGTGAGCGCGGACCACGCCCATGTCCAGGCTCGACCCACCGACGAACCCCAGGATCGCCTCGCCGAGCGGGTAGTCCATCAACGCATCGAAGCCGTGATCGCCCACCCAATCGGGCGCGACGTCCCAGATCTCGCCGACGAGGTACGCATCGGGGCGGATGGCGCGGCAGCGGCGGCGGAACTCGGCCCAGAACGACGGATCGTCGATCTCGGTCGGGACGTCCAGGCGCCAGCCGTCGATCCCGAAGCGCAGCCAGTGCTCGGCGACCGACATGAGGTACTCCCGCGCGTCGGGGTGGTCGGTGTTGATCTTCGGGAGGGCCGGCAGGCCCCACCATGCCTTGTACCCGAGCGAGAAGCCCGTCGGGGCGTCGAGCGGTGGGTACGGCGTCAGCAGACGGTGGCCGGCCAGGACGTCGGGGTCGAGATGGAACCAGTCGCGGTACGGCGACGCGGCGCCCGCCTCGAGGATGTGATGGAACGGCCAGAAGCCACGACCCGTGTGATTGAAGACGCCGTCGAGGACGACCCGCATCCTCCGCTCATGTGCTCGGTCGAGCAACTCGCGCAGCGCCGCATCACCGCCGAGGAGCGGATCAACCTTGAAGTAGTCGTACGTGTGGTAGCGATGGTTCGAAGCGGACTGGAAGATCGGGGTCATGTAGATCGCGTTCACGCCGAGGTCCTCGAGATAGTCGAGCCGCTCGGCGATCCCGAGGAGATCCCCGCCCTTGAAGCCGTGCGTGGATGGCGGCGTGTCCCAGGGCTCCACCGCGCCAGGCTTGCGCACCCGCTCGCTCGAGGCGAAGCGGTCCGGGAAGATCTGGTAGAACGCGGCGTCGCGCACCCACGCGGGTGTGTCCACGCTCACGCGCGGCTGCCGCGAACAGCGCCGATGCGATACTCCACGCGATGTCCTCCCGTCGTTGGCTCGCGGCTGCGGCCGTGCTGTCCGTTGTCGCGTCCGCCTGCGGGGGCGTGGCGCCGACCACCTCGCCGTCGGCCGCGGCCACGGTCGGTGCGCCAAGTCCGGGCAACGCGCCATCGAACGCGGCTCCCGCCTGTGCGCCGCCGGCGACCAGCCCGCCCGAAGGCGACTGGTGGCGCGACCGCGTCTTCTACGAGGTGTTCGTCCGAAGTTTCGCCGACTCGGACCGCGACGGTATCGGCGACCTGCGGGGCCTCACCCAGCGGCTGGACTACCTCAACGACGGCGACCCCGGCACGACCGACGATCTCGGCGTCACGGCCCTGTGGTTGATGCCGGTAGCCGAGTCCCCGAGCTACCACGGCTACGACGTGGTCGACTACCGGACCATCGAGGCCGATTACGGCACGAACGCCGACTTCGTGGACCTCGTCGGCGCGGCCCGCGAGCGCGGCATCGAGATCATCGTGGATCTCGTGATGAACCACTCGTCGGTCGAGCATCCGTGGTTCGTGGACGCTCGCGAGCGCGGGTCCACCCACGAGGACTGGTACGTCTGGGCCGACGAGCGACCAGAGGTCAGCGGCCCAGCGGGCCGGCCGGTCTGGCATCAAGCCGGAGACCGCTGGTACTACGGCTACTTCTGGGAGGGGATGCCGGACCTCAACGTCGCCGCTCCCGCTGTGGCCGATGAGCTCGACGAGATCGCGCGCTTCTGGCTGGAGGACATGGGCGTCGCGGGGTTCCGCCTCGACGCCGCGCGCCACCTCATCGAGGACGGGGACGTGCTCGAGAACGCACCGGCCAACCTTGCGTGGCTGGCCGCGTTCCGCGACCGCGTGCACGCGACACATCGCGATGCGCTCGTCCTCGGGGAAGTGTGGGATGCGACGTCGAACGCGGCCCGCTATGTGCGCGACGGGGCGCTCGACCTGACGTTCGACTTCGGGCTCGCCGGCCAGATGCTCAGCGCCGTGCGGTTCGGCGACGCCGAATCGCTGCGGATCATCCAGGCGGAGGTGAGCGCCGCGTACCCGGCCGGCGGCTACGCGGCCTTCTTGACCAACCACGACCAGGACCGGGTCATGGACACAGTCGGACGCGACCCGGTCACGGCACGCCAGGCGGCCACCCTCCTGCTGACCAATCCGGGCGTGCCGTTCGTCTATTACGGCGAAGAGGTGGGGCTGCGCGGCCGCAAGCCCGACGAGCGGATCCGAACGCCGATGCCGTGGACGGACGAGGCTCCCGGGTTCGGCTTCTCCGCGGTCGAGCCGTGGCAGCCCATGGCCGAGGACACCGCGGCCTCGAACGTTTCCGCCCAGGACGCTGATCCGGACTCCCTCCTGTCCCATTACCGCTCGCTCATCGCGCTCCGAGCGGCCCACCCGGCGCTCGGTCCGATGGGTGCGCTGGTCCCGGTGGATGCATCGGTCGCGGGCGTCTACGCGGTCCTTCGGCACGAGCCGGCCTCGGGTGAGAGCGTGCTGATCGTCTCGAACCTCACGAAGGAGCCCGTCACTGGCGTCGTGCTGTCACTCGCCGAGGGTCCACTGTGCGGCTCCCCGACGGCGGCCGTGTTGCTCGGAGCCGACACTGGCATCGCGCCTCCGATCATCGGCCGGTCTGGCGGCCTCGAGCCATGGGCGATCGGCGACCTCGGCGCCCACGAGGACCGGATCGTCGTCCTCGCGCCATAGCCGTCCGGGTGCATGCGGCGCCATCGGTCTCGGGCGGGGAGGGGAGACACGGGGGTTTATCATCGCCACACCCCCTCGGAGGTGTGGCGAATGGCGAATGTGCTGTCACGGCTCGCGAGTGGCGTCGCGCACCTTCCGCGACGCATCCTGGACGCCTCAGGTTGGGCACACTTGGAGCCGACTGGCTACGGAGCCGGACCTGTCCATACCGAGGACCTCGACGAGTTGGAGGCGAAGCGCCGACGGGAGCGTGAGGCCTGGCGGCAACGTGACGACGACCCTCCGCCCGACTCGACCTAGAGCGAGCGCGCGGACCCGGCAACGCACGCCGCGCCTGCTGCCCAGCGCGCCGCAAGGGCGGCGCGGCGAAGGCGCCGGGGAGCACGAGAGCGAGCGCACCTGCGGTGCGTGAGCGAGCGCGCGGACCCGGCAAGGCACGCCGCATCGTTCCTGCGGCGCGCGCCGAAGTGACCGCCACTACCCCTTGACGCCGCCGATGGCGAGGCCGCCGATGATGTACTTCTGCAGGAACAGGTACACGATCGAGACCGGCAACGCGAACATGATCGCGAAGGCGCTGAACTCCGACCATGGCGTCTGGGTCGAGTACTGGCCGACCATGCCGTTGAGGGCGACGGCGAGCGTGAACTGCTTCGCATCGGACAGGAAGATCACCGAGAAGTAGTACTCCGTCCAGCCAGCAATGAAGCCAAGGAACCCGGTCACGGCCAGCGCCGGCAGGGCAAGCGGCAGGATGATCCGCAGGAACGACTGGTTGCGGGTCGCGCCGTCGACCGCTGCCGCCTCCTCAAGTTCCCGCGGGATCGTGTCGAGGTAGCCCTTCAGGTTCCAGATCGCGAACGGCAGCGTGCTCGAGATGATCGCCACTAGCACGCCCGCGAGCGTCCGACCAAGGACGAAGTCACCGGCCTGGATGCGGGTCAGCAGGACGAACAGCGGCGCGATCGTCGCGACCGCCGGGAGCATCAGCACGGCCAGGATCGCCACCATCAGCACTTCCCGGCCCCGGAACTGGAGCCGCGAGAAGGCATAGGCCGCGCTGACCCCGATGAGCACCGAGATCACGGCGGTGCCAGCCGCGATGATGAAGCTGTTCCGGGCCAGCTCCAGGAACGAGACCGGGTTGCTGGTCGGCTGCTGGATGACGTTGGCGTACGCGTCGAAAGACGCGCCCGGCGGGATCAGGTTCAGCCCGTCGGGCCGTGTGAGGTTTCGCGGATCGAGCGACAGGCTGAGGATCCACAGCAACGGGAAGATGACCGTCAGGGCCACGAACACGCACAGGAGCTGGATGACGATCTGCCGTGACAGTGGGAGCGGCCGGCCGGCCTCCGTCGAGCGCCGTCGCGCGCGGGCGCCCAGCGCGGCCCGGGACAGGATCGCGGGACGGGCGATCGAGGTCATCGGCCGGTCTCCGTCACGGTCGACGTCGTAGGTCGATCAGGCGTCATAGCGAGCCGTCGCCCTGGCCAGCCGGTTGGTGGCGAGCGTGATCGTGAGCAGGATGAAGAACATGATGATGGCGAACGCTGCCCCCAAGCCGTATTGCCGTTGCTCGTTCACGAGCCGGAACGCCTGCGTCACCAGCAGTTCCGTCCGGCCGAAGGGCTGCCCTCCGCTCATGAAATACGAGAGATAGAAAAGGTTGAACGTGATGACGAAGCCGTAGATCGCGTAGGGCAGCATCGCCGGGCGCAGGAACGTCAGCGTCACGGTCTTGAACTTCTGCCAGGACGATGCGCCGTCCATCTCGGCCGCTTCGTAGAGCTCGCCGGGGATGCTCTGAAGCGCGCCAGTGGCGACGACCGAGTTGAGCGGCCAGCCCAGCCACGTGTTTGCCGTGAGCAGCGCGAAATACGCGAGCGGCAGCGGCACGAACGGGATCGGGTCCTGCGTCTCACGCAGCCAGTTGATCTGGAAGGTCTCGGGCGGGATCGTGAACGCACCGCCGATGACCGCCAGCAGCTGGTTGATCGCCCCGTACTCCTGGTCAAACATGTTCCGCCACACCGTCGCGACGATGATCGGCGGGATGACCACCGGCAGGATGTAGACGGCCCGCCAGAACCGCTTCAGCTTGAGCCCTGGCGTATTGAGCATGATCGCGATGGCGACGCCCAGGACGACGTGGATGACGACGTTGCTGAACGCCCACCACAGGTTGAAGAAGATCAGCCGGAAGAAGTGGAAGTTGGGGATCCCGATGTTGCTCTCGAGGATCCTGGCGTAGTTGTCGAGACCCACGAAGGGCGGTGCCGCGGCTCCCGGGCGCAGGTTGCGCAGCTGGAAGTCGGTGAACGACATGTACGTCTGGAACAGGAGCGGCCAGAACGTGATGAGACCCATGACGATGAACGCGGGAGCCAGATAGAGGATCGCGGTCCGTGTATCGGGACCCACTCGGAAGCGAGGCTTCGTCGCGGGAAGCTGGGCCGACGCAGCGGTCATGGGTGCATCGCCTCCTCGGGTTGCCGACTCGAAGCGGGATGGTGAACCTGGTTGGGCAGGGGATGCTGCGTTAGCGGGGAGGGTACCCCGCTAACGCACACGGTACGAACTAGAGGCCGTTCTCCGTGTTCATCTTGGAACACGCATCTGCGACGGCCTTGGTGGCATCCTCGTTCGACTCCAGCGTGAGCTGGAGGGCGTTGCCGAAGTTACCCCAGAACTTGTCGAGCTGGACCACCTGCGGCCGCGGGAAGCCCGTGGCGACAGCGTCGGCAAAGCCCTTGGTGATGGGATCGGTCACGGTGTTCTCGGTGTTGGCCGGGATGTGGCCGGCCTCGTCGACGAAGACCTGCTCGGCCGGGACGTCGGTCATCGCCAGCGCGAAGTTCACGGCGAGATCGAGGTCCGCGGTGGAGGGATTGATGTACCAGCCGTCCACGCCGGCGAGCGGCTGGGCGGGCCCGGTCGGACCGGCCGGCATCGGTGCGGAGCCGACACCCGGGACCTCGGCCTTGTAGCCGCCGGTGGCCCACGGGCCGTCGACGATGAGATTCAGGTCACCGGACTTGAATGCGTTGGCCATGTCGTCGTAGTTCGGGTAGAACTTGGCACCGGCTGTCTGCAGCTCCTGCAGGTAAGCGAACGCGTCCGCGACGCCACCCTGGTCGGCGACGCACTTGCCGGTGTCGTCCATCAGCTTGCCGCCGAAGGCAGCCCACCAACCGAAGTTGTGGTACATGCCGTTTGCTCCACCGAAGAAGCCGGCCTTGATCGTGCCGTCCTTGACACCGGCGAGCAGCGCGTCGGTCGTCGCGGGCGGGGTGGCCAGCGTGGCCGTGTCGTAGAACAGGCCCACGGCCTTGAGGGACTCGGGGACCATGTACAGCTTGCCGTCGACCTTGGAGCCGCTGACGGCGGTCTCGGTCTTCCCATCGAGCTTGCCCGCGAGGGCGGCATCGAGGTCGGCGATGACGCCTTCACGCGCCTGGAAACCCAGGCTGTCGTTGGGAGCGATGAACAGGTCGGGCCCGGCGCCTGTCGCCGCGTCCGCGTTGTACTTGTTGAAGATGTCCGCGAAGGGCACCTCGAGCACCGTCACGTTCAGGTCGGGGTTGGCCGAGCCCGGGCCGGCGACCGTCGCGAGGACGCTCTGGAGCGCCTGGAGCTCGGTTCCGGCGCCCGAGGAATACGAGTGCCAGATCGTGAGCTCACCGGAGAGCGCGGCGGGAGCCGACGACTCGGGGGCGGTCGATCCGGGGGCAGTGGACGGCGCCGTCGATGCGGCGCTGGGAGCGGTGCTCGCGCCCGGCGTGGAACAGGCGGCGGCGATGATCGCCACTCCCGCCACGATGGCCGCGAGGCGAAGCTGCTTCTTCATCTCGGTCGTTGTCTCCTCTTCTCGATCCGGATGGCCGACTTGCGATCCGGTTTCCAACAGTGGTCAGCGACGTGCCGACCGGTCTGGCCGGTGATCCCGGCCTGTGATCGCCGCGGTGAGCGGCCGTGCATCGGTGCGTCGTGCGTGCGAGCCGCACCGAATCCAGGGTTGTCGCTCGCCGATCCGATCTCAGTCTGGATCCGCGGCCACCTCCTTCCGGTGCGCGGGCACCGGTCCGGTCGAGGAGCGGACGATGAGCCGCGTCTCGAGCCGGCGATGTTCGGGCTTGGCCAGATCCCGTCGTTGGACGACGGACAGGAGCAGGCGGACCGCCTCCTCGCCCTTGCGACGGATCGGTTGATGGACCGTCGTGAGCGGGGGATCCACGTGCGGAGCGAGGTCGATGTCGTCGAAGCCGACGACGCTCACGTCGCCCGGGATGTCGAGACGCAGGTCGCGCAGTGCCCGCATCGCCCCGATCGCCATGGCGTCGGACATGGCCAGGATCGCGGTCGGGCGCAGGCCGTCCTCCCAGGCGGAGTTGAGGATGGCGATCCCGCCATCGATGCTCGCGGGACCGACCATCACGCGGTCGTCGTCGATGCGTGCCCCGACCGCCGCGAACGCCTCCTGGTAGCCGCGCAGCCGACGCCCGGTGACGCCATCCGGGTCCGGGCCGCCCGGCGCGGGCGGCTCCACGCCCAGCACGAGGACATCGCGATGCCCGAGGCCCAGGATGTATTCGGCGGCGGCGCGGGCCCCACCGACCTCGTCGATCTCGATGGATCCGTGCTCGGGGAGGGCCGTGGAATCGACGAGGACGATCGGCAGGTTCGCGCGCCGGATCTGCTCGACCTCGGGATGACCGTCCGAGAGGCCGATGGCGACCACGCCGTCAACCGTCGCCCGACTCATGGCCCGCGCAAGGCTGCCGTGCAGGGGGGAGATGAAATGGAGGCCATAGCCATGCTCCTCGGCCGCGAGCGCAACACCCTCGCTGAACGCGGCGAAGAACGGGTTGCTGAAGATGACGCTGAGGGCCTGTGGCGTGAGCACGCCGATCGTCATGGTCTGGCGCTGGGTGAGCATCCGCGCGACCGGGTTCGGGCGATAGCCCAGGTGCTCCGCGACCGCCCTGATGCGCAGCGCGGTCTCCGGCGCCAGACGGTCGGGTGAATTGAACGCGAACGATACGGCGGTCTTGCTGACGCCCGCCTCGCGCGCGACGTCGGCGATGCGCGGCCGCTGGGTCCCTTGCTGCACCTGGGTCGGACTCCTCGCGCGGCGGTGTAGCCGCGGCCTGCCTCCTGAACCGGTTTAGCAAACCGGTTTAGCGGACATTAGGCAGGTCGCGCTCCGGTGTCAATACCCACGTCGTTCGGACCGGTGTGTGCGCCCGCGACCGGCTGCACGAACCGAGCGGTACCATCGCGCTCGTGTCCAGCCGACGGTTCGAGGGAGCGATCACCACCCCCCAAGACGGTGGTGTGGTTGCCGACGCATCCGCACCCCCGGCGCCGACCCGTCGACCTCGGCCACCGCTGCTCGAGTTCGCCGCGGCCATCCTCGTCGTCGGCGGGCTGACCGGCATCCTGGGGGTGATCGCCTCGACGGGGGCCGCGACGCCCCAGCTCGACGTCCTCGTCGTCGGGCTGAACGTGCTCACGATCGTCGTCGGGCTGCTCGTCCGCGCGGGTCGCGCCTGGATCCTTGCCGTCAACGTCGCGGCGGTCGTCCTGTTCATCGAGATCACGGCCCTGCCGTCCCCCCTCGCGATCGTCTTCACGGCCGTGGACACGATCGTGCTGTTCGCGTTGATCCGTCACCGCGACTGGTTCCAGCCGCCCACGGCCGAGGAGCCGGTGGCGTGATCGCGCGCATCCGTGCGATGCCCGCTGGCATCCGGCTCTTCCTCGTGTACGCCCTGCTGATCCTCACCGGTCTCGGCCTGAGCCTGCGCTTCGTCGTGGACCAGGCCATCGCGGCGCCGGTCAGCCCGCTCGGCGTGGTGGTCATGGTCCTGCTCGCCTACACGATCTTCACGACCACGCTCGTGCTCCAGCGCAAGCAGGCGGCCCGAGGGCTGGCCATCGGGCTGGTCAGCCTCACGATCCCCGCCGTGCTCCTGCTCGCGACCAGCCCCGTGCCGGTCGCGGCAGCGATCTTCGTGGCCGCCCTCGGGATCCTCCTCTTCCGCGGCCTGCTTCGCGCCGAGGTCCGGAACTACCTGAACGAGGTATGAGGGCCTCCTCCCACACGAATCGTCTCAGGGACGGTACCCTCACCCGGCGCGACCGCGGTCGCCAGCGCGTCACGGCGCGCTCCGGCGATCCCTTCGGTCCCATCGACCCGAGCGACCCCATCGACTGCATCGAGGCATCAGCGTGAGCAAGGAATCCCGTCGGCGTCAGCGCCAGACCGGCCAGGTGCCGGCGAGCGGCCCGACCGCGAATCGCCCGACTTCGGGCGGCCCGGCCCCCCAGACCCCGTCCTCCGGACCACGCGGCCCCGAGCGCGCCGGCCGGCGGGAACGGTCCCGCCCTGTGGCTCGCCGATCCGTCTTCCAGCGATATCGGACGTTGATCATCGGGGCGGCGGTCGTCGCGGTGGTCGCTGTCGTCGGGGCCGGCCTGGTGTCCTCTGCGACACAACCGGCGTACGCGTGCACCACGGTCTGGGAACCGGACCCGACCCCATCCCCGGCGTCGGGCGCCTCGCCGCAGCCCGGCGATGTCCAGCCGGACATGGGCTTCGGGCACGTGTCGACCGGGACCAAGCTCACGTACACCTACTGCCCGCCGGCGTCAGGCAAGCACTACAACGGGGCGGGAGTCGGTCCGATCCAGTCGAGGGTGTACGGGCCGGGCGACACCGTCATCCCGCAGGGCTGGATCCACAACCTCGAGCACGGCGGGCTCGTGATCCTCTACAAGGACACCGCCGCCGACGAGGCGGCGCTGCGGGCCCTGTTCGATGCCATCCCACCGAGCCCGGTTTGCGGCTTCGAGCCCGGCGGTCAGTCACCGGGGCCCGTCATCGCCAGGTTCGACGACATGGCCTGGCCATTCGCCGCACTGGTCTGGGGGCGCGTCCTGCCACTCGACACGCTGGACCAGGGGGCGATCCTCGACTTCTACGCCGCCTGGGGCGAGAAGACCAACCCCGAGCAGTTGTGCGCCGCACCCAGCGCGTCGCCGGGTGCGTCGGCGGCTCCCTCCGCGCCGTCGACCGCTCCCTCCGCCCTGCCGAGCCAGCCGGCCGCCTCCCAGGCGCCAAGCTCGAGCTGACGCGGCGCGCCCGTGCGTCTGCTCGCGTTCTGGGGCGAAGACACCCTCCGGATCGGTCGCATCGAAGGGGACGAGGTCGTCGTCGGCGGCCCGCTCGACCCAGGCGCCGGACTCGGCGAGGAGTTCCAGGAAGCGATAGGCTGGCGTGCGACGGACCCGGAGGAGCACCTGCCGCTCGACGGGCTCGAACCAGGGCCGCTCGTCCTCGTCCCGACCAAGGTCGTGTGTGTCGGCCTGAACTACCGTGACCACGCGGCCGAGGGTGGACGAGCGGCCCCCACGCGGCCCCTCCTGTTCGGCAAGTTCGCCAACGCCATCGTGGGCGAGGGGGATGCGGTCGTCCGACCGGAGGGGACGCATGCCCTCGACCTGGAGGTCGAGCTCGGGGTCGTCATCTCCCGCACCACGCGTCGCGTACGTCGCGAGGCGGCGCTGGACCATGTCGCTGGATACGTCGTCGTGAACGACATCAGTGCGCGTGACTGGCAGGGCACGCCGCAGGCGCTCCGCGACGGCGAGAAAGGCGACGGTCAATGGCTCCGGGCCAAGGCCGCCGACACCTTCCTGCCCATGGGTCCGATCCTGGTGACGCCGGACGCCGTCGACCCGGCCGCCGGTCTTCGTCTCCGCAGCTGGCGCACCGACGGCGACGGCGTCGTGCACCTGATGCAGGACGGGACGACGGCCGACATGATCTGGGGTGTGCCCGAGCTCATCGCCTACGTCAGCTCGGTCATCACGCTGGAGCCCGGCGACGTGATCGCGACCGGCACGCCCGCCGGCGTTGGTGTCTTCCGCGATCCGCCAGTCTTCCTGCAGCCCGGCGACAGCGTCCGCTGCGAGATCGAGGGCATCGCCAGCGTCGAGAATCCCATCATCGACTGGGCCGACGTCGCCCCGGACAGGTAGGCTCGGGCCATGCAGGCGCTCGTCAAGACAGGGGCCGCCCCCGGCCTGGAACTGCGCGAGGTGCCGGTCCCGACCATCGGCATCAACGACGTCCTTGTGCGGGTCCACAAGACCGGCATCTGTGGCACGGACCTGCACATCGAGGCATGGGACCCGTGGGCCCAGGGTGCGATCACACCGCCTCTGACCATCGGCCATGAGTTCGTGGGCGAGATCGTGGAGGTCGGCACGAATGTGACGGACTTCACACCCGGTGACCTCGTCAGCGGCGAGGGTCACGTCGTGTGCGGGCGCTGCCGCCACTGCCTCGCGGGGCGCCGGCACCTCTGCGCCCGGATGATCGGGCTGGGGGTCGGTCGCGACGGCGCATTCGCCCAATTCGTGGCCCTGCCGATGACGAACATCTGGCATCACTGGCCGGGCGTCGATCCCGAGGTGGCCGCGATCTTCGATCCCTTCGGCAACGCGGTCCACACCGCCCTCGCCTTCCCCATCCTGGGCGAGGACGTCCTGATCAGCGGTGCCGGGCCGATCGGCCTGATGGCCACGGCCGTCGCCCGCCACGCCGGCGCGCGTCACATCGTCGTCAGCGAGCCGAACCCGTTCCGGCGTGAGCTCGCCATCCGGATGGGCGCGACCATCGCCATCGACCCGCGCCAGCGAACGCTCCCAGAGCTCTTCGACGACCTCGACATGGTCGAGGGATTTGACGTGGCCATGGAGATGTCCGGCAACGCCCAGGCCTTGCGCGATGCCATCGCATCGATGGCCCACGGCGGGGGCGTCGCCATCCTCGGACTCCCGACGGAGGAGATCAGCCTCGACGTCAACGCCGTGGTCATGAAGATGCTCACCGTGCGTGGCATCTACGGTCGGGAGATGTACGAGACCTGGTACAAGATGACCGTGATGCTCCAGTCGGGGCTCGACATCACGCCAGCCATCACCCACCGGTTCGAGTTCCGTGAGCACGAGGCGGCATTCGCCGCCGCTCGGTCGGGCGAATCCGGCAAAGTGATCATGGACTGGACCGGTTGAGTCGGCGAGGATAGGCGACCGATGTCGAGCAGCCAGACCGACCCGCGCGCAACGCCGCTCCGACCCGACCCGCTCGCCTTCCTGGCGGACGAGGTCGCGGCTCTTCGCGAGCGCCACCTGTACCGCGCGCTGCGGGTCATGAGCAGCGGGCAGGGACCGATCGTATCGGTCGATGAACGTCGGGTCATCAGCCTCTCATCCAACGACTACCTCGGTCTCACCCACCACCCGCGTCTGCGCGAAGCCGCCCTCGCCGCCGTCCGGGACTTCGGCGTCGGGTCGGGCGCCGTGCGGACCATCGCCGGCACCATGGCGATGCACGAAGCGCTCGAGGCGGAGCTGGCCGCCTTCAAGGGCACGGCCGCGGTCCTGACCTTCCAATCGGGCTTCACGGCCAACACTGGCGTCATCCCCACGATCACCGGCGAGACCGACCTGATCGTCAGCGACGGCCTCAACCACGCATCGATCATCGACGGCATGCGCCTGTCGAAGGCGCCTCGCAAGATCTACCCGCATGCGGACGTCGAGGCCCTCCGTGCGGTGCTCGACGAAGCTGTCCGGGACGGACGCCCGGGCACCGGCGAGCCGTACCGCCTCATCCTCGTCGTGACCGACGGCGTGTTCAGCATGGACGGCGACATCGCGCCGCTCCCCGGCATCGTCGAGGCCGCCGAGTCGGCCGGGGCCGCCGTCTTCGTCGACGATGCGCACGCATCGGGGGTCCTTGGACGCGACGGACGCGGCACGGTCGACCACTTCGACCTGCACGGGCGCGTGGCGATCCAGGTCGGGACGCTCAGCAAGGCCGTGGGCGCTCTCGGGGGGTACGTCGCCGGCTCGCTCGCGCTACGGGAGATCCTCACCCAGCGCTCGCGCCCATTCCTGTTCTCGACGTCGCACCCGCCGGCCGTCGTCGCGGCCTGTCGAGCGGCGCTCCAGGTGATGCAGGACGAGCCCGACCTGCACGCTCGCCTGTGGGACAACACCCGCTACTTCAAGGGCGAGCTCGGGCGCCTGGGCTTCGATACCGGCCGCTCCGAGACCCCGATCACGCCGGTGATGATGGGCGATCCGGAAACGGCGATGCGTTTCAGCGATCGGCTGATCGACGAGGGCGTCTTCGCCCAGCCGGTGGTCTTCCCGACCGTGGCGCTCGACCAGGCCCGCATCCGGACCATCGTCACCGCGGCCCACGCCCGCGAGCAGCTTGACCGTGCGCTGGAGGCGTTCTCGAGCGTCGGTCGCGAACTCGGGGTGATCCGGGCGTGAACGTGGCCGGGGGGGCATCGTCGCGATGATCGATCGCCAGGCCCGCGATCTGCCGCTGGACACGCACCTCCATACCGACCTGTCGCCCGACAGCGACGTCCCGATCGACGTGTATGCGGAACAGGCGGCGGAGCGTGGCATCGCCGAGCTCGGCATCACCGACCACGTCGATTTCGACCCGACCGCGCCGGCCTACTCGTTCACCACGTATGCCGAACGGGAACGGACCGTGCGCGATGCGGCCGAGCGGTGGGCCGAGCGCGGCGTGGCGATCCGGTTCGGGGTCGAGATCACCTGGGATCATCGCTGGGCGGCCGACATCCGTGCCCACCTGACGCGTCATGCCTACGACTTCGTCATCGGTTCCGTCCACGTCTACGCCGGATCGCCTTACGCGGCTGCCAACGTCCGCGGCTGGGTCGCCGGCCGGCCCCTTCCCGAGGTCATCCGCCCGTACTTCGACGAGGTCGAGGGGGCGGCCCGATCCGGGCTGTTCGATGCGCTTGGTCACCTCGACTTCGTCAAGCGGTACCTGATGCCGTACGTGACCCCGGCCGACCTCGCCCGGGGGCCGGAACTGTACGAACCGGTCCTGCGCGCGCTCGTCGACACCGGCACCGCCCTCGAGGTCAACACGAGCGGCCTCCGCCAGGCCGCCGACGAGACGTATCCGTCCGCCGCCATCGTGGCGCGCTACCGGGAACTGGGCGGCCGCGCGGTCACGGTCGGCTCCGACGCGCACCGGGCGGAGGCATTCGCATGGGGGTTGGTCGACGGCTACGAGATCGCGGCCACGGCCGGGTTCACGGCGCTCGCATTCCGGCGCGGCGGCGACCGTGTGGAGGTGGGGCTGGGCGCCGCCGCCAGCACGCGCCCCGGCACCGCAGCCGATCCCCCCGCCGACGGCGCGCCTAACGCCACAGCCGGACGTTCGTTATGACCCTCGACGAGGCCGCGATCGAGCGGCTCGTGGAAGAGGCCCGCGCGGGGGATGCATGGGCCTTCGGACTGCTGTTCGACCACTTCCACCTGCCGGTCTATCGCTACATCGCCAGCCGTGTCCAACGCCCGTCGGACGCGGAGGACCTGACGCAGCTCGTCTTCGTCAAGGCCCTGGAGGCCCTGCCGCGCTACGAGTCGCGGGGCATCCCGTTCGGGGGCTGGCTGTTCAGGCTGGCCAGGAACACGGTCATCGATCACGTGCGAACCCGCCATGACCACGCCGATCTTGATGCGGCGGCGGGCCATGCGGGGGCGGACGCCGGCCCCGATGAGGTGTCGGTCGCTCGCCAGGAACTGGACGAGGTGGCCGTCGCGCTGGCCGCGTTGACCGACGAGCAACGAGACGCCATCGCCCTTCGCTTCTTCGCAGGCCTGTCGGCCCGGGAGGCGGCGATCGTGATGGGCAAGCAGGAAGGAACGGTTCGCGGACTGCAGTTCCGGGCGATCGCCGCGTTGCGGCGTCAACTCGGGATCGATGGATCGGAGACGGCGAGCGACGCGAGCAGCGCGAACGACGCCGGCACCGATCACCGGCAGGCCCGGTGACATGGACGACCAGATGATCGACTCGATGGCCGGGGACGGGATCCTGGGGCGACGCCTGGAGGCGTACGCCGAGCTCCGGCTGACACCGGACCTGGCCACCTCGAGCCGTCTGCGCGCCCGGGTCCTGGCCGTCGCGCACCGCCAGGCGGCCCTCGTCGGGGGCGATGCCGGTCTGACCGTGCTGCACCGACCCCCGGGCGCCGCGGCGGACCGTCCTCGCGGCCGCGCGACACCCGAGACCCGACCCGCAGCGACCTGGTCGCGGCGTCGCCGCTGGCATCGCGTCGCCGGTCTGGTCCTGGCGGCCTCCCTGGGCTCCTCGATGATCGCGGGCGCCGCGCTCGCGGCGCGTCCTGGCGGCCCGTTGTACGAGAGCCGATTGTGGGCCGAGACCATCGGCCTGCCGGTTGATCCGTCGGCACGTGCCGTCGCCGAGCTGGCCCGGCTCCGGGAGCGACTGAGCGAGATCGGCGAGGCCAGTCGGTCCGGCGACACGGCCGGGGCGACCGCCGCGTTGGCGGCCTACGAAGCGATCATCGAGGAGGCCTCCGCGTCCGCCATCCTGGCGCATGACGAGGTGGCCGCTGCGGTCCTCGAGACGGGCGTCGCGCGGAACGTGGAGGTGCTCCAGGCCCTCCTTGGCCGGGCCCCGGCGAACGCCAGCGACGCCATCGCACGCGCCCTCGATGCCGCCATCGCGCGGAGCGCGGAGGCGATCGACCGGATCGGCGCGAGCCGGCGTGGCGGGGACAAGCCGCCCGCGGGTGGTGGCGATCGCGGCGCGGGCGGCGGCGGATCCACGGCCGACCCGACGCCGCGCGCGACCAAGGTGCCGACCGACAAGCCCGCGAAGGCGCCAGTCCCGACCGCGACGCCCAAGCCGAAGCCGACCGATGCCGCGACGTCGCAGCCCGAGAAGCCGCGTAGGCCCGACCCGACACCCGCGCGCACGCCGAAACCGAAACCGAACCAGGCCAAGCCCCCGGGCCCGCCTCCCCAGGGCGGCGGCGGTGACACGGAGCACGAGAACGACTGACCGGCCACGGGCTAGGCTGGCGGGGTGATGTCAGCCGGCGCAGGGTCCTTCCAACTCGACGTCCTGGGTGCAGGGCCCGCATACACGGACCGAGCCGACGCGAGCGGCGCGGCGTACCTGGTCCGCCACGGGTCGACCGCGATCGTGCTGGACCTCGGCCAGGGCTCCTTCCCCAGGCTTGCCGGTGCCCTGGAGCCGAGCCTCGTCGACGCGGTGGCGATCAGCCACCTGCATCCCGACCACTTCATCGACCTTGTCGCGCTTCGCCATTACCTGCATTGGGAGTTCCAGCCTCCGCGTCGCGTCCGGGTCCTTGCCCCACACGGTCTTGCGACCCGGCTGGATGCGCTCCATGACGAGCCGGGGTTCACGGCGGCGACACTGGACGTCGAGGATGTCATCCCGGGCACCGTCACGATCGGCGCCCTGACGTTGGAGGCACGCCGGGTGGCGCATACCAACGACAGCCACGCGTACCGGGTCACCGTCGCAGGTGGCACCGGGCCTGGCCTCGTCTACTCGGGCGATTGCGGCCTGGCAGCGGACCTCGATCCCCTGATCAGGCCGGGCGACACGTTGCTGTCGGAGGTCTCCTTCGGCCCCGGACCCGTTCCGCCGGGTGCGGCGCACCTCGATGGGCCGGCCGTGGCGTCGCTGGCCGATCGCACCGGCGTGGCGAGCGTGCTGCTCACCCACCTCCAGATGGGCTTCGACGAGGCCGCCACCATCGCGTCGGTGCGCGCGACGTTCGAGGGCCCGCTCTCTCTCGTGGCGCCGGGCGACCAGTACACGATCGGTGGTTGAGGACAGCAGCGACCGGGATGCACCATCGCTGGCACATCCCGGCCGGTACCTGCGCGCATGGGGAAGGCGACAGGCTAGACGGGGCGGAGCGCTCCACCGAGTGCAGAGCGCTCCGCCCGGGTCTCGGGGACCCCAAAGGGAGGAGGACCTGGACCGCGGTCGGCCGCCTGGGACGACCGACCGCGGATGGTCTGGTGGTCAGCGGCGCGAGCGCTCGCGGACCGAGGCGGGCACCGGAGTGACGAGTGTCACCACGAATGCCACGGTGGAGAGTGCCAGCAGGATGAGCATCATGGCGTGGCCTGGGTTGCTCGGCGCCGGCGTATCGGAGTCGAGGGTGTCGGTCGGCGGAAGCGTGATCCGCGGCGTCGGTCGCGGCGTGCCCGTTGCGGCGGCCGGGATCGTCGGCACGAAGATTTGCGAGTCGCCGTCATCGGGCAGGGTCTCGTCCGAGTCGATGGTGGCGAGGTTGAGGAGTGGCTGGACGAGCCCCGCGGCTCCGTCATCGACCGTCGCCTGATAGGTGACCGAGCCGTCCTCGGACACGTCGTCGGCCGTCCACGTGAGGGTGCGCGTCGCGTCGTCGTAACCACCGAAGGTGAACTGGGGGTCGTCGGTCGCCGAGTCCACGACATAGGTGATCCCGACCGGCAGGACGTCGGTGATGACGCCGTTGGTGACCGGATCGCCAAGCAGCGAGTAGGCCAGCGTGTAGGTCACGGTCTCACCCTCGTCGGCCGTCGGCAGGTCGGCGATGCTCCCGTCCGGCAGCTCGAGGGGCTCGAGCGGCGCGTCGTTGCTCTTGTCGATGATGAGGCCGAACTCGAGGACCACCACTTCGGCGTCGTCGTCGTCTTCGACCGGGTTGCCTTCTGCCGTGACAGCGCGGGCGACCGCGATGTTGACCGTGTCGACGTGGACCTCGATCGTGAACGTGCAGGTCATCGATTCCCCGACGGCCAGGGTCGTCTTGGGGCAGTCGGCCTCGAAATCGTCGCTGCTGTCGCTCGGCGTTCCCGCGTCATCGGTGACGGTGACGTCGGACAGCGGCAGCGGCCCATCGTTGGTGACGTCGTAGGTGTAAGTGACCGGTCCCGGCTGGGTCGAGAGGACACCGCCGTCCGCGGCGTCACCCGCGGTCTTGACGATCCCGATCGCGGGCAGCTCGGGCGTGACACCCTCGTCGTCCGAAACGCATCCCTCGAGCTCCGACACGCACAGCTCGGCCTGGTTGACCTGGGTGGCGATCGTGGCGTCCGAGTCGATCGTGACCCGGTACATGATGGTCACCGAGGGATTCCCGGTCGCGAGGATGGAATAGTTCCAGGTCAGCGTCCGGCCGTCGGCCGACACGGTCGGCTCGTCGTCAGCGAAGGTCGCCGACGGGCTCACCTTGGACCGTCCGCTGCCGGCGACGTACGTCTGCCCGATTGGCAGGTCGTCCGTGACGACGGCGTCCGTGACCGGGCCGTCCACGACTTCCACATCCAGGAGGAAGGTCACGGTCTGGTTCGGTTCGACGAGGTCGTCGTCGGCGCCCTTGACGATCTCGATCTCGGGGCACTGGACCGTCTCGCTGGCGCTTGCCGGCGTGGGGTCGATGCTCGTGTGATCGAGGACCGCCGTGTTCGGGACTTCGCCGCACTGGCTGGCGTTGCCGACCGTGGTCGGCGCGGTGACATGGACCGTGGAGGTGGTGTTGCTGGCGAGATTCCCCGAGAAGCTCAGGACATTGCCGACGAGGCTCCAGCCCCCGACGGGGGTCTCGATCGACCACGTGTAGGCGCTGTCGAGCGTGTCGGAGACGGTGACGCCGAAGGCGGTCCCGGCTCCGCTATTGCCGATCGTCAGCTTGAACCCGATCGGATCGCCGATCAGCACCGGAGCTGCGTGATCCGGATCCTTGTCGATGCCCAGCAGTGGGCAGTCCACGACGATCGTGGCGGTGTCGCTGTTGTCGGCCGTGATGGCAGGTGCGTTCGACTCATTCGACGCGTCGATCGTCACGGTGTTGACGAGCGGGCCGCAGTCGTCGAGGTCGGTGTCGCCGGAGATGGAGATGGAGATGCGGCTCCCGGGGATCAGGTCGCCCAGGTCCGGGCAGCTCAGGTTGCTGCCGCTGATCGAGCACAGAACGCCGGGGTCCACGACCGCCACGCCGTTGAAGGCGACGGCATCGAGCGTCCAGGCCACGCCGCTCGGCAGCGTATCCGTGAGGCTGACGTCATACGCCGTCCCGACACCATCGTTGGTGATCACGATGGCGAACTCGCCGACCTCGCCGGCACTGATCCCGCCGTCCAGGGCGTCTTTCACGACCTTCACGTTCGGGCAGTTGACGGTGACCTGGGCCGAGGCGCTGTTGTTAGCGGTGGCCGCCGGCAGGTTCGACTCGTTCTGCGCATCGACGGTGACGGTGTTCGGGACGACACCGCAGTCGGCGGCATCGGTGGTGCCCACGATGTGGACGGCGGCCGAGGCACCGGCGGCGAGGTCGGCCGGCCCGAAGGTCAGCACGCCGGCCACGATCGACCAGCCGTTGGCGGCCCCATCGATCGTCCAGGCGATGCCGGCGGGCAGGGTGTCGGTGCCGGTCGCGCCGTAGGCGGTGCCGGTCCCGGTGTTCTGGATCGTGACCGTGAAGCCGATCGGGTCACCGGCGTTGACCGGCGACTTGTCGGATGCCTTGAGGGCCTTCACGTTCGGGCAGTTGACGGTGACCTGGGCCGAGGCGCTGTTGTCAGCGGTGGCCGCCGGCAGGTTCGACTCGTTCTGCGCATCGACGGTGACGGTGTTCGGGACGACACCGCAGTCGGCGGCATCGGTGGTGCCCACGATGTGGACGGCGGCCGAGGCACCGGCGGCGAGGTCGGCCGGCCCGAAGGTCAGCACGCCGGCCACGATCGACCAGCCGTTGGCGGCCCCATCGATCGTCCAGGCGATGCCGGCGGGCAGGGTGTCGGTGCCGGTCGCGCCGTAGGCGGTGCCGGTCCCGGTGTTCTGGATCGTGACCGTGAAGCCGATCGGGTCACCGGCGTTGACCGGCGACTTGTCGGATGCCTTGAGGGCCTTCACGTTCGGGCAGTTGACGGTGATGGCGCCGGGGTCCGTGTTGTCGTCCGTGACCGAGGGGTCGTTGGACTCGTTCGTGGCGTCGACCCTGGCGATGTTCGGATACGTCGCGCACTGGAGCGCTGACGTCGTCGTCGCCACCGTGACCGTGAATGCCTGGCCGGCGGCCATCAGATTCGAGTCGGAGCAGGACAGGACCTGCGAACCGACGCTCCCCGTGACCGAGCACGTGACGCCATCGGTGTTGCCCGTGACGGTGCCGAGGGCCCACGTCAGGCCGGCCGGCAGGGGATCGGTCAGGGTCAGGCCGCTGGCGGCACCCGGGCCCGCGTTCGACACGAGCATCGAGAACGAGGCCGCATCGCTCGCATTGACCTGGCCGTTGTTCGGCGTCTTGACCACGCTGACGTCCGGGCACTGGACCGTGATCTGGCCCGGGTTCTCATGGGTCCCGTCGTTCGCCGACGTGATCCGGCCGGTGTTGTTGATCACCGCACACGAGGCCGGCGTTGTGCCGCTCGTGACGGTCACCGAACCGCTGTTCTTGGTGTTGTCGTCGAGGTCGTCGGCGCTCGCGGGCGTGTTGCCGTTGATCGAGACCACGTTGCAGGTCAGGATCTGGGAACCGATGGCGCCGTCGATCGAACATGTCGATCCGGTGCCCGTGAAGCGATCGATGCTCCAGTTCAGCCCGGGAGTACCGGGGAGACTGTCGGTGACGACGACGCCCGTGGCCTTGCCTTCGCCGACGTTGCCCCACTGGAGCGTGAACTCGATCGACTCACCGGCATTGGCCGTGCCCTCGTTCGGGGTCTTGATGACCCGGACATCGGCCGGGATGACCTTGACGCACTCGGTGCTGTTGTTCGTATGCTGGTCGGCCGTGTACTTGGAATCCGCCGAGGGTGTGTACGCGACGCGGAAGCAGTAGTAGTCAGGCTGTCCGGTGCTCGGCTTGGCGCTCGGCGTGAACACGTCCGACGTGGCCTTGCCATCTTCGAGCTCGATGTCATTCCCGATCGCCGTTCCGCCGCTGGCGCAAGCCTGCGGCGAGTTGGTCGGGCCGCACACGAAGAAGTCGACCGTGCCGGTGCCGTCGCCCTTCGAACCGCCGACGGTGACGGTGTCCGTCACGGACTCGCCGGAATTGATGGTGACCATGCCATCGCCCTGGCCCTGGTCGTTCTTGACCTGGGTCTCGATGTCGGGCGCGACGCACAGCGGGAACGAGCCGTACGCGATGTCCGAGAGCGTCGACTCTTCTGACGGGGAGCTGCGGGTCTCGGCAAGGAAGGTCGTGAAGCAGCCGTCGTCGAGACGGAGATCGGACAGGTTGATGCCGCCCTCGACGAAGTGCCCGGGCTGGTAGACGTTGTTGGCACCCGACTTCGGGTTGAACGCCCATGCCGTGTTGCTGTTGGCGGTGTTCGAGATCGCACAGCGGTCGTCGTTCGCCGCCGCAGTCCCGCACGACGCGCCGGTCGACACGAGCGTGATGCCCGAGCCGTTCCATTCGTAGACGCGGGCGATCGGGTTCGTGCCGCCGTTCTCGAAGTCGATCTGGACGAGGACGTCACCCACGACGTGGCTCGTGCCAAGGCTGCTGCCGCTGGGGCTGATCTGATTGCGGAGGAACCAGAAGCCGACCTGCGCTGCACCGTTCTGCGCGTAGCGATCGAGACCGAAGTACACGACGAGATCGTTGTCGGCTCCGGAGATGTACGCTGCGGCGAACGCGTGCGCGATGTCGTTCTTGTCCTGGACGCCGCCGGTCGCGAGCTCCCAGGACGGGATGTCGTGGATGTCCTTCGAGCCACCGCCGGTGAGCATGTCGTCGCCGGTGTTGACCGCATCCGTCTCGAATGCGGACGCGAACGCGGCGTCCGTGTTGCCGAACACGGCGGCCCAATCGTCGCCGGGGCTGGCGCTCGAGAGCGCGTTGCCGTCGAGCTCGAAGACGCCCTCGTCGTGCACGGCGAGTGCGGCCGTGGGCGCAGCCAGCTGCACGCACTGCAGCGCCAGCGAACACAGGAACAGCGCGGTCCACAGCAGGGTCAGGCCCCTGCGTGTCCGCGTGTTCATCGCGAACCAAAGTCCCCGAGACATCGGCTACGTTCCCTTCCGGTCCCCCGACCGCTCTGCGCTGTGCCCCAGGCGTTTAGTACCGGGTGAACACAGGACCAATGGCGGCCACTGTATGGAGGGGAGGCGGCGGGTGGTACTGGTCGCATCCACCCTCGGATGGCCCGGATTCCCGCGCACTCCCCCGCACCACACCACGGGTTCCGGTGCGGGTCGGCACCGGGGCCTAGTACTCCTGTCACGGGGTCCAGAGAGCCCAGCCAGCGCCCTCGCAGCCACCGACTTGCTCGCCGGTCGGGGCCCGGCAGAGACGGAAGACGACCGCCGGTCCGTGAGGATCCGGCGGTCGTTCAGGGATCAGTGGTGCGCCCGGCGCACCCCGGTCAGCGGTCCTTGCGGACGGCGCGGGCCGGTGTCAGCAGGAGCGCTCCGGCCAGGGTCCCGGCCAGGGCGAGGAGGACGAACCTCCACGTGTCACCGCCGGACGCCGTGCTCGCCTCGCCGATCGAATCGGTCGGCGGCAGGGTCGTGCGCGTCGTGGCCGCGGGGGGCGTGGCGGTAGCACCACCGACGCCACCGGTCGGCGCGGGGGTCGGCTCAGGCGTTGGGCCGGGCGTTCCGTCGGTCGGCGCGGGCGTCGGCTCCGGCGTCGGTTCCGGGGTCGGCTCCGGCGTCGGCTCCGGCGTCGGCTCGGGCGTCGGCTCGGGCGTCTGTCCATCGGTCGGCGCGGGGGTCGGCTCAGGGGTGGGCGCAGGGGTCGGCGCAGGGGTCGGCGCCGGTGTCGGATCCGGTCCCTCGCCGCCGCAGAACGACACATGACTGATCCCGTTCTGGCCGGCGCCGCGGGTCAGATTGCTGTCACTCAGGACCGGCGGGTCATAGGTGTACAGGGCGTTGTTCGTGTTGCCGGCCTTGACGAAGACCGCGGAGACCGGGAGCTCGGACGACCAGCTGAAGGTCTGGCCATCAGCCGACAGATTCGTGATGGTGATCGACTGATCCTCCCAGTTGGTCTCGACATCAGGGTCACCTTCCCAGTCGTACTCCCGTTCCTCGAGATCGCCGGTATCGATCTTGAAGCTGAGCTCATAACCGAGGTCCGCACAGCTAGGATTGCCGGTCGGGTTGGTGACGGTCCGAGCGGCGAGGGCCGATGTGATGACGCCGGGCGCGAACAGCGCCACGGAGGTGAGCGATGCGACGACGAGCCAGGACAGCCGTCGCGCGAATCGACGACGTGGGACAGGAGACATCGGGCTGGTACCCCCTCGGATGTATGGCAATGAAGGTTCCCTCTGATGATGGGTCGGCGGATGTTCGCACCCGGTACTACCGCCGTCCATTACTTTTTGCCTAACAAACGGTGAATTTCACCGTCCGCGGGACGGTTGACGGTGCGGTGTCGCAACGCGCGGGTGGGCTCTTGCCGCGTCGCAGTGCCGCATGGTGGCACGCGTCACGGCGGGCGTCTAGTACTTTCCTCCCATCAGATGGCCCGCGCATCCATCGGAATCCGTATTTCCGTGCCGCTCGGCGCGCCAGTGCACCGCCACGGCTGCTGCCGGCATGACCGCCGGACCCTTTCGGACCAGGCGGCCGCCGGTGTTCGGGACCCAGTCGATGCGCCACGCGCACCTCGAGGATCAGCGGTGGCTGCCGTCCCTCCGGACCGTGGCGGTGGCCGGGGTCATGACGAGGGCGGCCGCCATCAGGCCGGCCATGGCGAGGAGGATCAGGCGCCAGCCATCATCGGCCGATGCCTGCGTGCCGCCGGCCAATGTGTCCGTCGGCGGAAGCGTCACACGGGGCGCGGCCGGGGTTCCGGTGGCGCCACCGACGCCACCAGTCGGCGACGGCGCCTCCTCGATCGCGGTGTTGTCGACGAGGACGATGGTCCAGCTCAGGCCTTCGACGTCACCCTCGTTCGCCTCGCACTCGATCAGACCTTCCGCGTCCCAGATGCACGTGACGGCCGGATCGATATTGAGCTCGACGAGAATCGGATCGCTGCCGGTGAAGCCCTCGGGCACCACGGCCTCGACGATCCAGTACCAACCGGCCGTGAGCTGGTCGGTATCCAGGAAGCCTTCCTCGGTCGCCGCGGCACCGAAGACCAGCTCATCGTCGGAGTCGAAGACGTCGTCGCCATCGTCCGCGTAGACCTCGAAGGAGGCGCCGTCGAGCATGACGTCGTCCTCAGTGTCGGCCGTGCCGAGGGTGTCGAATTTGGCGATCAGGATGCTGGCCGTGACCTCCTCGCTGGGCAAGGGGGTCGGCTCGGGCGTGGGCTCCGGCGTCGGCTCGGGCGTGGGCTCAGGCGTCGGCTCGGGCGTCGGCTCGGGCGTCGGCACGGGCGTGGGCTCGGGCGTGGGCTCGGGCGTGGGCTCGGGCGTCGGCTCGGGCGTCGGCTCGGGCGTCGGCTCGGGCGTCGGCACCGGGGTCGGTGAAGGGTTGGACGTGTCGTAGCAGAACGAGATGTGACTGATGGCGTTCGTGCCTGGAGTGGTCAGGTTCGTGTCGCCGAGCGATTCGGTCGCGCCGGCGCTCGGCGCGTAGACGTAGAGGTACGAGCCGTCGGAGCCACCTTTGACGATGACGGCGTCGATCCCGAACGTGGAGGACCAATTGAAGGTCTTGTCGCCCTGAGTGTTCGAGACCGTGATCGTGCCCATGTTGGCGACGGTGATCGTGCCGTTGCCGTTGGGATCCTGCTTCGCCTGCAGCCACGTCTGACCATAGTTCTGGTCAACGTCGACGCAGTCCTTGCCGTCGTTGGATGCGCCCGCCAGGAAGACTGGTGTGACGGAGGCGGCGGAAACGGACATCGTGCCGGGCGCGAACAGCGCCACGGTGGTGAGCGATGCGACGACCAGCCAGGACAGCCGTCGCGCGGATCGATGGCGCGCGCGTGATCGCGGATGCAGCATTCGATGGTCCCCGAGGAGGGGCACGGTGGCCCCGATGGATGAGGGCTCTTCCTCGGTGGTTCCAGAACGTCCGTTCACCGAGTGGAGGTAGTCCGATAGTCGCATGGCCATACGCCGGTGGTCTAGTACCGTCGGGTAGTACGAACTACCCCCTACCGCCGCGCACCGCCCAGGGCTCGGCGATACCGGTGCGCCCGCACACCAGATCGGCCTCGCGCCCCCGGGACCACCGGGTCATGCGAGCGCCGGTACGATTGGGCACCGCTTGGAAGCGTTCGTACATGAGGACGCCGACACCTTGATCCCCTCGCCGCTTCGCAGTCAGGTCCGCGCGGCCATCGAGCGTGCCTGGTCCGACGCCATCGAGTCCGGCGCGCTTCCGCCGCTGGCCGACGATGCGGCGCGGCCAGCGATCGAAGTCGAGCGTCCGGCCAACCCGGACCATGGCGATCTCGCGACGAACCTCGCGATGAAGCTCGCTCGGCCGTACCGTCGCTCGCCGCTCGAGCTCGCGACGCTGCTGGCGGCGAAGCTGGTCCGCGACGGGAGCCGCGCCGACTCGGATTCTCCGATCGAGGCGGTCGAGGTCGCCCCGCCCGGCTTCATGAACATCCGGTTGCGGCCCGACGCCCTGGCCGCGACGATCGACGGCATCCTCGCCGAACCCGACGCCTGGGGCCGCGTCGAGCATGCCGGTTCGAGCGCGGTGAACGTGGAGTTCGTGTCGGCGAACCCGACCGGCCCGCTCACGATCGGGAACGCGCGCGGCGCCTTCATCGGCGACCTCCTGAGTCGCGTGTTGGAGGCGGGCGGCCGGCAGGTCACGCGCGAGTATTACTTCAACGATTCGGGCGGGCAGATCGACAACCTCGGGGCATCGGTCGTGGCGATCAGGCGCGGCGAGCCCGTCCCTGATGAGGGCTATCAGGGTGCGTACGTCCAGGATCTCGCCGCCGCCGTTCCCGACGACGTCTGGGCGGTCGCCATGGCCGACGGAGCGGACAGCGCCGCCGTGGTCGGGCGATGGGCCGCCGGGCGCGTTCGAGAGGGCATCGAGACAAGCCTCGAGCGGCTCGGCGTGCATTTCGATGTCTGGACGAGCGAGGCGCGCCTGCACGACGAGGGGTGGGTGGACCGGGCCGTCGAGCGACTCCGCGCGAACGGCCATGTCTATGAGCAGGACGGCGCCCTGTGGTTCCGCTCGACCGATTTCGGCGACGACAAGGACCGCGTCATCTACCGGTCCGACGGACGTCCGACGTACTTCGCCGCCGACATCGGCTACGTGACCGAGAAGTTCAGCCGTGGGTTCGATCACCTCATCTACATCTGGGGGGCCGACCATCACGGGACGGTCGCGCGCGTCCGCAACGCGGCCGCCGCGATGGGCTACGACCAGGATGCGGTCCAGGTGCTGCTGTACTCATGGGTCCGCTTCGTGCGCGACGGGGTCGAGGTCTCCATGTCGAAGCGCGCGGGTGAGTTCATCACGCTCGATGAGCTGCTGGCGGAGGTCGGCGTTGACGCGGCGCGCTGGTTCTTTGCGTCCCGGGCCGCAACGACCAGCATCGACTTCGACATCGAGCAGATGCGCGGCCAGCGCGAGGCCCTGGAGCGAGGCGACCACGAGGAGGCCAGCAAGATGCCGGTCTACTACGTGCAGTACGCACATGCCCGGATCGCTTCCATCGTGCGCAAGGCGTCCGAAGCGGGCATCGCGCCGGCAACCACCGTCGCGGGCACGCTCGCCGGCGGCCCCGAGGCCGCCCTGGCACGCGCGGTCGTGCGATTCCCCGAGGTCGTGGAGGACGCCGTCGTCGGGGAGGAGACCCAGGGCGTCACCGCGTACGCCATCGAGCTCGCGACGGCGTTCCACGCCTTCTATCGCGACGCCCGTGTCGTCGATGCCGACGAGCCGGGGCGCTCTGCGGCTCGCCTGGCGCTCGTACGAGCCGCCCAGATCACGCTCGCCCGGACGCTCGGGCTCCTGGGGATCTCCGCGCCCGAATCGATGTAGCGGGGGTCGACTACCGCGAGGGCGGGGTCGACGGCGGGGGTCCGTCGCCGCCCGCCCCGTGGCCGGATGCGACGACGGCGCGGTCGACGAGATCGCGGTCGGACGCGAAGATCACGGTGGTGTCCCGCGCGGTGGCGATCACCGTGCCGGGGTTCGCGCCCGCGACGACGGCCTCAGCGGCGGCATCCGCGAAGGCGCTCGCATCGGCGGCGGTATCCCAGTTCGACGTCATGACGACGGCCCAGGCCCCGTCCGGGCCGTTGAGCACCGCCAGCCGATCGCCGCCCCAGCCGGCGGCGGCGGCCGATGCGTCACTCGCGCGCATCCCCGACTCGCGCAGCCACACGCCGAGCTGGAACTCGCCGAACGTATCCTCGCCCGCCTCCGTCCATCCCTCGCCCATGTCGGTGGCAAGCGTCGCCGGCAACTGCACGGCCACGGGCAGTTCGCCCGCGCGGAACTTGTCGGGATGCAGGATCTGCTCGGTCGAGCGCGGCAGCTCGTCGTACAGGGCGTCGACCGCCGACCAGCCGCCACCCGTCTGGATGGGCAGGATGAAGGCCTGGCCGGCCGTGTACGGGAACAGCAGGCTCTCGACGAGGATCGCCGGCGTCTGCTCGAGGACCGCCACCGACGCGGGGTCCGTCCCTGCCTCCTGCACCTCTGCGAACTCATCGGCAGTCAGGTTGTCGCTCGCCCACAGGATCATGAGGAGCGTCGCGTCGCCCTCGTAGACGGCCGCGCGCGCCAGCGCGTGGTCGGTCTCGTCGAGCAATCCCTCCTGGTCGACGAAGACGTCGAAGTTGGCATCCTGGAGCGCGTGGTCATATTCGTGCGCGAATGTGATCTTGTCGGCCCCGTTGATAGTGCCGGTGCGCGAGACGACGTAGAGAGCCTTCTCGTCGGGGCGATAGAAACCCGCGACCTGGCTGCCGATGAGATCCAGGAACAACGACCTGAGCGATCCGTCCTCCGGCATCAACCCGAACGCCTTGTACAAGCGCTCGTTGGCCGCCACGTAGTCCGGCGGATTGTCCTCCTCGAAGTTCGTCGCGCTGATGGTCTTGAGCGCCTCGCCGTCGATCGTGGTGCGCTTGACCTCGATCGGGGGCAGACCGCGCAGGGCGACGACCTGCGCCTCGATGGTGTCGTAGATGGCCGAGGCGGCGTCGCTTGGCCCGGCGCTCGGGGGCGCTGCGCCGGATGGCGCGGTGCGGGGCGGCGTGGGGCTGGGCGGCGTCGGGCTGGGCGACACCGGATCGCACGCAGCGGCCAGCAGCGCGAGGGCCGCGATCAGCGCGAGCGCGCGCGCACGTCTGGGGAAGCTCATGGGCCCAGATTGTGACATGGGCTCGGTGACGGCCCGATCCGGGGGTCGATGTCGCTTTCTTAATCGCTTGGGGACTCGACCGTGAATCACAGCCCCGTAGCGTAGCGATCGGACAGAACCGACAGGTTCCATCCTCCCTCCCTCGGACCGGGGGCGCCGATTGGGCAGGCGCCTCCGGTCTTTCTCTGTCCGGACGCCGGCGGCGGCTCCGGGGGCGGACCGTCGCGGGCGCTCAGGCCAGCTTGCCTCGAGACTCCAGGAGGACGGTCGTGGTCTCGACCGGGAGGCTCGAGGCCGTGACGCTCAGCTTTGGCTGGGTCACGGGTTCTGCGCCCATCTCGTGGAAGAACTTGGCCAGCGCCTCGTCACAGTCCGGCTCGTTCGCGCACACCGGCATGGGGACGACGATCCGGGCGTCGAGCTGCGCGACGAGCTCGGCCGCACTCGCGGGGGTGAGGGCGCCACCGAGCGGCACGCAGACGATGTCGACGGTGCCGATATCGCCGAGCTTCTCCTCCGACAGGAGGTGCCCAATGTCGCCGAGGTGGATCGTGTGCACCCCGTCGATCTCGACCGCGAACGCGACGCCCTTGCCCTTGGTGTTGCCGCGGGCGTCGTCGCGATAGGTGCGGACGCCCGTCATCAGGACGTCCTTGACCTCGTACTCACCCGGACCGTCGAGAACGAATGCATCGTCCAGGCTCGATGGCAGGCGCGTCTTGCCGTCGCGCGAGGTCTTGCCCTTGGCCTTGGGGAGCGGGCTGTCGTCGGGGTGGCTGAACGTCACGATGTCCCCGGTGATCCCCCTTCCGGTCGGCCCGACGACCGCCTGGTAGGGATCGGCCACGAGCACCGCGTCCTTGCCGCGTAGCCGGATGCACGTCCGGCCGTACCACGTCACTTCCATGCGCCTCGATTCTCGCACAGCGGTCTGCACCGCGACATACCGCCGCGTCAGGGACGCTCGAAGACGACCCGGCCTCGCTTGATGACGGTCCGGACGAGGTCCGCGCCCGGGTAGTAGGGGATCTGCCCGGTCGTCGGCACCCGCCAGATGACGATGTCGGCCACCTTCCCGGGTTCCAGCGAGCCGATCTCGTCCTCGAGCGACACGGCCCGAGCCGCATTGATCGTCACGGCGGCCAGGGCCTCATCGGGGGACAGCCCGAGGTTGACGCACGCGAACGACATCGCGAGGGTCAGATTCGGCGCCGGTGAGGTGCCGGGATTGAAGTCGGTGCCGATGGCGACCGGCACGCCTGCCTCGACGAAGTCCCGGGCGGGAGCGTGATGGTCCTTCATGAGGAACCAGGTCGTGATCGGGAGGAGCGTGGCGACGACCGGTTGGTCGGCCTCGGCGGCGGCGGCCAGCGCCCGGATCCCGTCGGGGGATGGCGTCGCCAGGTGATCGGCCGACGCGGCACGCAGGTCCGCGGCCAGCTCCGCGCCCCCGGACGGCGCCAGCTCGTCGGCGTGCAGCCGCGGCTCGAGGCCGAATCCGCGCGCGGCTTCGAGGACACGGCGTGACTGCTCCGGGCTGAAGACACCGGTCTCGCAGAACACGTCGGCGAACCGAGCGCGGCCGTGGGCGGCGATCCCGGGCAGCTGCTCGTCAATGAGCGACCGGACGAACGCATCGGTCCCATCGGGCTTTGACCGGAACTCCGCCGGCACCGCATGCGCCCCCAGCCAGGTCGGCACCACGTCCAGCGGACCCTCCCGCCCCAGGCGGTACGCGACGTCGATCAGCCGAAGCTCCGTCTCGAGGTCAAGGCCATAGCCGGACTTGGCCTCGACCGTGGTCACGCCGTGGCCCAGCATCTCGTCGAGCCAGCGCCGGCCGTGCGCCAGCAACTGGCCATCGGTCGCGGCGCGCGTCGCCGACACGGTCGAGAGGATCCCGCCTCCGGCAGCCAGGATGTCCAGGTACGAGGCGCCCTGCTGGCGCAGCACGAGCTCGTCCTCACGGCTGCCGGCGAACAGCAGATGGGTGTGCGGGTCGACGAGCCCCGGGGTGACGGCCCCGCCGGCCGCATCGATCCGAGCGAACCGGGCGAGCGGGAAACCCTCGGCCTCGAGGGCCGTCTCGACTGCCGCTCGTGGGCCGACCGCGACGATGCGGCCCTCCCAGCCTGCGACGGCCGGGGCATCGGGTCCCGTCGCGTCCTCCGCGCGCAGCCGTCCGACCGCGCCCTGTTCCACGCCACGACGGATGCCACCCTCCAGAGTGACGACCTCGGACGCCCCGACGACCAGGAAGCCCGGCGTGAGCTCACCGGTTCGGCCTCCCTCGATGACGCGGAAGGAGCCGGTCATGGGCCGGGACGCTCGCGCGGCGATCCGCGCGCCTCCTCCAGGCGGAGCTCCAGGGCCTGCGTCGGCGAGAAATCCCGCAGTCGCAAGTACACGGCCGCGGCGTGCAGTCGCGCTTCGACGGCCATGGTCGGGTCCGCCCCGGCTCGGGCGGCAACGTCCAGGAAGGAGGCCAGGGGCGCGAGGCCGATGAGCTCGGACTCGTCCAGCTCCACACCGTTGTCCGCGGCGAGGTCCCGGACGGTCTCCCAGAGGAGCCAGAGCGGGGTGACGGTGTAGTCGAGCAGGTTCATCGACACCTGCGCCCGGAGCGGGTGGCCGCGCTCCGGTTCGCGGACCTCGAACCCGTTCGCCTGGACGCGCGGCAGCCCACCCCCGGATTCGCGCACGCGCCGGGCGATGCGCTTCGCCAGGTCGACGTCTCCCGATCCAAGGTTGATGTTGTAGGCGATCAGGAACGGTCGGGCACCGACGGCCACGGCTCCGGCGGATGGGTGCAGGCGAGGCGGCCCGAAGTCGGGCTCGCGGCCGCGCTGGCCGATCTCGACGCGCAGGCCCTCGTACTGCCCGCGACGGACGTCGGCGAGCTTCTCGCGTTCGGGCCGAAGCGCGGCCCGTGCATACAGGTAGACCGGGATCTCGAAGCGCGTGGCGATCCGCTCCCCGAAGGCGCGCGCGAGATCGACGCACGCATCGATCGTCGTATCCGCGAGCGGGATGAACGGGACGACATCGACCGCGCCGATGCGCGGGTGCTCACCCTCGTGGACGTCCATGTCGATCTCGTGGATCGCGCCTTCGACGAGCTTCTCGAGCGCGACGGTCACCGGTCCATCCTCACCGGCCATCGTGAACACGGACCGGTTGTGGCTCGCATCACTCGTCCGATCGAGCAGCGAGACACCGCGGACCGAGGTGACCGCCTCGGCCAGGCGGTCGACGACGTCGAGCCGACGACCTTCCGAGATATTCGGGACCGATTCGACGAGCACGTCCAGATGCTAGCGACCCGCTCCACCGACGGACGGCCGGGTGCGCACGCGGCACGCCCCGGACATGTCGACGCCGGCCGTGGGTCGGGGGACCCGGCGGCCGGCGTCGGTGTGGCGGGCTGCTAGCTGTTCGGTTTGGTGTTGCCGCCCCCACGACCGAAGTTGCAGACGTCGCGCTCGTTGGCGAACAGCGTGTTCGCCTGCTGCTTGACACCGTCGGCTTCGAAGAACAGCAGGCCGCACGCCACATCGGGCCCGGTGTAACTGTTCCCCGAGACCGTGTTGCCACGAACCAGGCCCGTGCCACCGAAGCCGACCTGGATCCCGTTCTGGGCGATGTAGTCCACGGGGCCGGCCCCGGTCACGACATTGGTGCGGATCGTCCCGTTGACCGATCCGTTCACGAGGATCCCGGTCTTCTGATAGTCCGTGACCTCGTTGCCCGAGATCGTCACCGCGACGTCCACGCCGCCCGGAGCGAACGGCGCGTTGCGGGCCTCGATGCCGTTGCCTTCCTGGCAGCCACTCCCGCCCTGGTTGATGGCGATGGCGTGGCTGTTGGTCACCGTACCGGCGGCACCGTCGAGGAGGATGCCCCGCAATCGATCGGCGCCATCGTCACAGACATCGGCCAGCTCGTAGGTCGTGACCGTGATGTCGGTGACGTGCGCGACCGCACCACCATTGGCCACGACGGCGCCGCGGAAGTGCTCGCCCTCGAAGTCGAAGGCGGAGATGGTGTGCCCGTTGCCATCGAGCGTCCAGCCGTTCGGGACCGAGATGGTCTCGTCCGTGCTGCAGTCGCCGAGGAGGGTGCGGGTCGTGCCGGAATCCTCGAAGTCGCAACGACCGAGATCGATGCCGAGGAGGACCGGGTCGTGGTCCGATGCACGGTAGACGTGTGGCGCATAGAGGTCCTGTGGCTTGAACTCGGTGTTGTAGTCGATGACCGACGGTTCGTCGGCATTGATGTGCCAGACGTCGGCCTCGGTCACCTGGTGCAGGAGGCTGGCCGTCGCGAGGCCGTGATCGAGCACACCCGACTGCCCGTCGAAGACGAAGGAGTACGCGTTCTCCTCGTACCGCTCGAGCATGTCGACCAGGCCCCCGTCGAGCAGGGTCAGGATCGGATCTTCCTTGGCATAGGCATTCAGGTCACCGACGACGAGGACATCATCGTCACCGGTGTCGGACTGCAGGTCGTCGATGAAGCCGAGGAGCGCCTCGGCCTCTGCGACACGCGTCGCGTTGAAGCAGCTCTGGCCGTCGCCCTGGTCGAGGTCGGGGCCGGTGGCGCCTTCGCAGTTCTTGGACTTGAAGTGGTTGACGAGAACGGTGACGATCTCGCCGTTCGCGTTCATCCGGAAGGTCTGGGCGACCGGGAAGCGCTCGAAACTGTCATCCGTGTCGCTGCGTGACGCACCGACCGGCGTGACCGCCGCGGGCCGATAGATGAGCGCGGTCTTGATCGGCTCATCCGGCTTGGCGACGCCGGTCGCGGGGTCGACGATCAGCGCGTAGGTGCCCGGGGCCGTCGCGTCGTTCAGCCCATCGACGAGGTCGGCGATGGCGCTCGTGGGACCGGAGCCATCGTTCTCGATCTCCATCAGGCCGACCACGTCGGCATCCAGCGCCACGATGGCGTTGATGATCTTGGTGCGTTGACGCTCGAACTCGAGCGGCGTGTTGGCGCCCCGCTCGGTCGGGAAGCCACCGCCGAGGCCGTCGCCGTTGAAGTAGTTCAGGACGTTGAAGCTCGCGACCTGGAGCCAGCCGCCGACGTCTTCGGGGGAGGCTGTCCGGTCGTTGACCCGTTCGAAGGTGACGGCCGCCGTCGGCTGGATCCGGTAGTCGCGGATCGCCAGGTTCGAGTTGATCGCGCCCTCATCGAGCAGGCCGGTGATCCCGGACGTCGTGTCGCCGGCGCGGAGTGTGTCGTCCTCGCCGATGTACGGAATGGGGTTGGGGTTCTGATTGCTGTTCGCGTCGTCGAGGACGATCAGGCGCCGCTGGTTCTCGTCGGCAAGGGCGACGCGGTCAGGCGAATTGGCCGGGAATCGGTCGGTCGGTGTGTCCAGGCGGTCGCCTGAGGCGAGCGTGACCTGGCCGAACCGGCCCTGGAAGAAGTTCTGCTGCGCGGTCAGGGTTTGCGGGATCGTGACGAGCATGCCCTCGTAGCGCTCGAGTTCACCGTTGATCGTCTCGGGCAAGGACACCACGACCGGATCGGGTGGCGTCGCCGTCCCGCAGTCGATGAGCTCGCTCAGGAGATCCATCTCCGTCTGGTTCTGGAATTCGGTGACCCGTCCGGTGATCCGCAGCGAATCGCCGACCGTGGGTGTCCCCGAGCCGAAGGCCGGGCCACGGAAGACGAAGATCCCGTCGGATGTGGTGACCTGGGCATCGCCTGCCGCATCGAGGATGGTGAAGCCGCGGAGATTTGGGAACACGGCCGTCACGAGGCCCTCGGTCGTCTTGTTCGGGCCGCCGACGAACGGCGACGAGGTCCCGGTGCCCTGGATCTCGTAGATCGGGGTGAACGCACCGGCGCACGGATCGGCCGCGACGACGGTGAATTCGATGGTCGTCTGGCCATCGCCCATCTCATCGGGTGGATCGTCGTCGTCGATGTCCCGGATGCCGGCCTCATTCAAGACGATCGAGCAGGACGCCCCATTCGGCAGGGGCAGATTCGTGAAGGTGAACGTGGTGTTCTCGGCATCGGGGGTGACCGTTGCACCCTGGTCGATGTCGTCACAGGTGAGGATGATGTCGGAGCCGGCTCCGATCGTGACGGGCTCACTGAAGGTCACCGAGATCTCGACGTCCGGATCGACACCGGTGGCGCCGTCGGCCGGCGTGCTCGATGCAACGGAGGGGGCAAGGTCGACGTCGTCGACCACGTGTGCGCCGAGCCCACCGAACGTATCGACCGCAAAGCCGTCCCACTGGACGGCTGGATCGAATGCGTCGGATGTGTTCGTGTCGCCAAGGAGGACGCTGGACTTACGACGGAGCGTGTTGTCCGCGGTGCTGGTCAGCCCGGTCCCCCACTCGGTCCCAGGGTCGGTGCCGACGACACCGACCGAGTCGACGACGGCGCCGGCCTTGTTGAGGGTGATCGCGTCGTCGCCGTTGAACCAACCCGAACCGTTGGTCTGATCCGCCTGGGCAAGGATCGTCGCGCTGGCCGCTGCCTGCGCAAGGACGAAGACATCGCCGTCGGCGACGGTTCCCGCCAAGGGGATCGTGAGTCCGGCCGTTGGACTGCCGTTGAAGAACATCTGGATCGTGTAACCGGCCGGCCCAAGAACCACGGGCGCGCCCGTTCCGTTGTAGATCTCCAGCGCCTTGTTGTTGCTGCTTCCTTCGATGTACTCCGAGATGAAGAGCTCGGTAGTCGCGGCGAACACGGGTCTCGCAGCGGATGCGGGCAGGATGGCGATCGCCATCGCGGCGATTAGGGCAAGGATCAGGGGGCGTGCGGGGGCGCGGTCGGTGACGGACACGACGGTCGATCCTCCTCCTCGAAGCAAGTGCCGCTTCGGTATCGGGTCATCCTAGACGCCCTTCCACACCGGAGCGCACAAGAAGCCAACAGACCGCACCATCGGCGTTGCGTGTTGGCAACAGATGAACGCCGGGTCAACCGTTGGATGCCGTTCGACTACTCCGGCAGCATCGGCACGTGGACACCGCGCTCCCTGGCCACCTCGATCGCTCGGTCGTACCCGGCGTCCACGTGGCGCAAAACGCCCATCGCCGGATCCGTGGTCAAGACCCGCTCGAGCTTCTGGGCCGCCAGGTCCGTCCCGTCAGCGACGACCACCATGCCGGCGTGCTGCGAGTAGCCGATCCCGACGCCCCCACCGTGGTGGATCGACACCCACGAGGCACCCGCCGACGTGTTCACAAGGGCGTTGAGGAGTGGCCAGTCGGCGACCGCGTCGGAACCGTCGGCCATCGCCTCCGTCTCGCGGTTGGGGGACGCGACGGAGCCCGCGTCGAGGTGGTCACGCCCGATCACGATCGGTGCGGCGACCTCGCCACTGCGGACCAGATCATTGAAGGCGAGACCCGCCCGGGCGCGTTCTCCGTACCCCAGCCAGCAGATCCGTGCCGGCAAGCCCTGGAACGGGACGCGCGACTCCGCCATCTCGATCCAGCGCCGCAACGCGGCGTCCTCCGGAAACAGCTCGAGCACGGCCCGGTCGGTGCGCTCGATATCGGCTGGGTCGCCCGACAGCGCCGCCCAGCGGAACGGACCACGCCCTTCGCAGAACTGCGGGCGGATGAAGGCCGGAACGAAGCCCGGGTAGTCGTACGCATCCACGACGCCGGCCTCGGCGGCCTGCGCACGGAGGTTGTTGCCGTAGTCGAACACCACCGCCCCCGCGCGCTGGAACGCCAGCATCGCCCGGACGTGGGCGGCCATCGCGGCGCGTGACCGATGCTGGTACTCGTCCGGCTGGCTCGAACGAAGCGTGAGCGCATCGGCGAGCGTGATCTCGGCGGGCACGTACCCGCTCAAGGCGTCATGGGCGGAGGTCTGGTCCGTGACGAGATCGAACCGCTCGCCTGCCGCGGCCCAGCCGGGCTCGATCTCGGCCGCGTTGCCGACCAGCGCGACCGAGGTCGCGTCGCCGCGCCGGGCTGCGTCACGCGCCCAGCCGAGGGCCTCGGCCGGATCGTGGGTGAGCAGGTCCACGTAGCCGATCTCCAGGCGTCGGCGCGCCCGGGCCTCGTCGACCTCGATCGCGAGGCAGACGCCTTCGTTCATCGTGACCGCCAGCGGCTGGGCACCGCCCATCCCCCCGAGTCCCGCTGTCAGGGTCACGGTCCCGCGGAGCGTCCCACCGAAATGCTGGCGGGCCGCCTCGGCGAATGTCTCGTAGGTGCCCTGCAGGATGCCCTGCGTCCCGATGTAGATCCACGACCCGGCGGTCATCTGGCCGTACATCATCAGCCCGGCGCGCTCGAGCTCGCGGAAGTGCTCCCAGGTGGCCCAGCGCCCGACCAGGTTCGAGTTGGCGATGAGCACGCGCGGGGCCCACTCGTGGGTCCGCAGGACGCCTACCGGCTTGCCGCTCTGGACGAGCAGCGTCTCGTCATCGGCCAGGACGCGGAGCTCACGGACGATGGCGTCGAACGCGTCCCAGCTCCGCACCGCGCGGCCCGTGCCACCGTAGACGACGAGGTGATCCGGGTCCTCGGCCACGTCCGGGTCCAGGTTGTTCATCAGCATGCGGAGGGCCGCTTCCTGCGCCCAGCCGCGGCATGTCAGCTCGGGACCGCGTGGCGCGCGGACGGGACGGGGACCGGCTCCTGGCATGGCCGACAGGCTACTCCGTCAGGCCGGCCACGACGCGCTCGCCGAAACGCGCGTCGCCGAGCGCCGTGATCGACACCACCCGATCGGGCTCGACGAGGTGGACGTGATATGTGTGCGCGCCGCCGCGGCATGAACCGATGTGGGTCGTGCGGCCGCCGATGTCGGCCTCGACGACGCCCGCCGCAACCCCGCCGCTCGGTTCGCAGGCACCCTCGTTGTAGGTATCGCGCCACGATCGGAACCATCCCTCGGTGAAGGTGCCCGCTCGGAGCCGCGCGACGTTGGCGATCGCCAGGTCATCGGACGTCGACGACCCGGGCCCGAGGTACACGCCCACGGCCAGGGCGTCCACCTCGGGGGCGAGGCCGCCACCGGCGACGATCTCGGTCGTCGTCTCGATGTCCCGGATGAGTGCGACACCCTGGACGTCCGCGGGCGCAGCGTCCAGCAGCGTCATGTCGACGATCGCGCCCGACGGGGCCGTACGGGTGGTCGGGGTTGGGACGACGTTCGTTGGACGCACCGCCGGAGGCGGACCGCCGCACGCGGCGATGGCCGCGCTCGCGAGGAGGAGCAGGGCGATGGGACGGGTGCGCCTCACCCGAGCTCGCGGCGCATGACCGGGAAGCGGTCATCCGGGGCGGCCATGACGAAGCCCACGGACTCCCAGAAGGCCGGGGCGGCTGCGCTCGTGGCATCGAGGCGCACCCCGATCTCGGGATAGGTCTCGACCGCCGCAAAGCCGCGTGTCGCGAGGTCTGCGCAGACCGACGCGACAAGGGTCTTCGCCAGCCCGAGGCCGCGCGCCGACGCGGTCGAGGCGATGCAGGTGATGACGGCGGGCAATGGCGCGTCGGGCAAGGCCGGATAGAGGTCGCGGGTTCGCTGCGCGCGCGGGTATGCCGTGAGCGGCCCGAACTGGCAGTACGCGGCCGGGACGTCGTCCGCGAGCAGCACCGATGCGTAACTGCCGGCAACCCCGAGCCCCCGTCCGAGCAGCCGCAGCTTGCGCGGGGCGGTGTCCGGGACCGCAGGACGGGGCGCCCGACGTGGTGCGAACGGATTCTCCTCGAGCGGATCGTCGTCGGCGAGGAGCGGATTCACGGACCCTTCGACGCCGAGGGCCGCCGCGAACGGGTTCGCCCGTCGCTCCTCGAGGTCCGCCAGGAAGGGGTTAGCGGGTGCCGCCCGCGGAGCGGGCTCGGGCACGACGGGCGCGCCGGGCTCCAGCCAGTCGAGCCGGATCGCCTTCGATCCGCGGTCGGCGTCTTCCCAGTAGTCGCACGACCGGTGGTCGAAGCCGGGATCGGCACACGGCGGGATGAGGGCGAAGGACGACGCATCCACGACCTCGACGATCTCGATCCGAGCCGTCCCTGCATCCGTCACGCAAGCACTCCGGGGCCGGCCAGATCCTCCAGTGCACCGTCGTGGACCATCGCCGTGGCGGCCGCCAGGTCCGGTCCCGGCTCGCGGTCGCGGTCGAGGTGCGGGATGCGGGCCCGGATCCGCTCCAGTGCCTCGGCGACGCCCACCCCCGGTGCCGCCGCGACCTCGCCATCGGACACCTGCAGCGCGAGCCGGAGGTCGAGCGCCTGGGCGGCGACGAGGAGCTCGATGGCGACGATCCGCTCGACCCCGGTCAGGACCGAGCGAGCGTGCCGCGCGGCGATCGAGCCCATCGAGACATGGTCCTCCTGGTTCGCCGATGTCGGGATGGAATCGGCCGATGCGGGGTGGGCGAGCACCTTGTGCTCGCTCGCGAGCGCCGCGGCCGTGTACTGATAGATCATCATCCCGGACTCGACGCCCGACGAGCGCGCGAGGAACGGCGGGAGTCCGCCATTCAATCGGTGGTCCACGAGGAGCGCAGTCCGACGTTCGCTGATCGACCCGAGCTCGGCCAGCGCGAGCTTCGCGAAATCGAGGGCCAGCGCGATCGGCTCGCCGTGGAAGTTGCCGCCGCTGATGACCCGCCCGCCCCCGGTCGCGACCGTGTCGGCGTCGGCGACGCCGCCGCCAGGGAAGACCAGGGGGTTGTCGGTGGCGGAGTTGAGCTCGATATCGAGGACGCGCCTGAGGTGGTCGAGGGCGTCGCGCACCGCCCCGTGGACCTGGGGCACGCAGCGCAGCGAGTACGGGTCCTGAACCTTGTGCGCGGACCCGTGATGCGCCTGCTGGAGGCCGCTGTCCCGAAGCAGGTGCCGCAACTCGGTCGCCACCTGTACCTGGCCCGGATGCGGACGAGCCAGCTGGTACGCCGCGGCAAAGGCGACGTCCGTGCCGAGGAGCGCCTCCACCGACATCGCCGCCGCGACGCTGGCCGTCCGCACGAGCCGGTCCGCGTCCGCGAGCAACAGCGCCCCGACGGCACCCATCATCTGCGTCCCGTTGAGGAGCGCCAGACCCTCCTTGGCCTCGAGAGTCAACGGCTCCAGCCCGGCCTCTCGCATCGCCAGCAACGCCGGCACGACCTGTCCGCGGTACTCGACCTGCCCGCGCCCGATGAGGGGCAGCGCGAGGTGGGCGAGCGGGGCCAGGTCGCCGGATGCCCCGAGGCTGCCTTGTTCCGGCACGACCGGGTGGATGCCGGCGGCGAGGAACGCGAGCAACCGGTCGACGACCATCGGCCGGCAACCGCTATGACCCAGCGCAAGCGTGTTGGCGCGCAGCAGGAGCATCGCCCGGACGATCTCGCGCGGGAAGGCCGGCCCGACCCCCGCGGCATGGCTCATCAGGAGGTTCTCCTGGAGGTGACCGGCCTGGGATGGTTCGATGAACGTGGAGGCGAGGTCGCCGAAGCCCGTCGTCACGCCATAGACGACGGCGCCCTCCGCCACGAGCGCCTCGATGACGTCTCGGGCTTCCTGCATCCGCGCGCGTGCCTGATCATCGAGCGACACGGCGGCTGACCCACGTGCCACGGCCTCCACGTCGGCGATGGAGAGGTCCGCACCGGTGAGGACGACGACCTTCGGTTCGGTCACGTCGCCGAGGATAGTCGGCTATGCTCCCGGCCGTGTTCGACTTCCTGAACGGGCCGGTCCGCGACCTCGTCACGCAGGTATACGAGGCCGTCGGCTATCTCGGGGTGGCGCTGTGGGTCGCCATCGAGAGCGTCATCGTGCCCATCCCGTCCGAGCTCGTGCTGCCGTTCGCCGGCTTCCTCGTGGGCGAGGCCGCTGCCATCGAGCCACTCACAGGCCAGCCCTGGTCCTTCTGGCTCGTCGTCATCGCCGGCACGATCGGGGCAACGGTGGGATCGCTCATCGCGTACGCGATCGGGGCGCTCGGCGGCCGCCCGATCCTCGAGCGCTGGGGCCGGATCTTCGGGGTCACCTCGGCCGATCTCGATCGAGCGGACGCGTTCTTCCTGCGCTACGGCGATGCAGCGAGCTTCTTCGGCCGGATGCTACCCGTCATCCGGTCGTTGGTCTCGTTCGCGGCGGGCGTCGCCCACATGCCACTGCTGCGATTCACCGTGTTCTCGTTCCTCGGGTCGCTCCCGTTCACGGCGCTCCTCGTCTTCGCCGGTGTCCAGCTCGGGGCCAACTGGGAGACCATCGGCGGCGTCATCAAGCAGTTCGAGTACGCGATCGTCGCGATCCTCCTTCTGGTGATCCTGGTCTGGGTCTGGTTCCGCATCATCCGGCCGCGTCGGGCGGCACGCCCGGTCTAGCGCGGCTCCCGGGCGTTCGGCCGCCCTCCGGCCGTCGCATCCGTGGCCTTCGTCCGGAAGGCGCGATACAGCAGCAGGTCGTACACGATCTTGAGGCCGCCCGCCAGGAAGAACGGCAGCGCGAGCAGGCCCGTCGTCGCGATCATCACCGACGACAGCGACGGCGAGATGGCCGCGCCGGCGTTGCGCGCCACCCCCGTCACGCCCGCCGCGGCCGATCGCTCGTCCGGGTCGACCACCGAGATGACATACGACTGCCTGGTCGGCACGTCCATCTGGCTCAGGCTGAACCGAAGCAGCAACACCGCGACCGCGAGAGGCAGGTTCGGCATCAGCGGCACGAGGATGAGCAGAACGTTCGACGGCAGGTGCGTGAAGACCATCGTATTGATGAGCCCGATGCGATCCGCGATCCGCGCCGCCGACAGCGACGAGACGGCCGCCAGCAGGTTGGCACCGAAGAAGATCGTTCCGAGCACCGCGGGCTCGACCCCGAAACGCAGGTGGAACCAGTAGGCCATCAGGCTCTGCGGGATGAAGCCTCCGGCGAACGCATCGAGCGAGAAGAGCGCCGACAGGCGCAGGACGACACGGCGCGAGCGACGCAGCCCCAGGCGCTCGCGGATGTCATCGCTCAGTCGCTCGCTGGGTGGTGCCTCGATGGCGCTCCCCAGGCGCGCGAAGCCGACGGCCATCGCCAGGCCGATGACCGCGTAGCCGATGACGATCGCGCGATACGCATCGACCGTGGCGACCCCGGCGTCGAGCAGCAGCTGGCTGAGGAGGCCGGCCACGAGCGCGCCGCTTGCCGTCGCGACGTAGCCGACCAGGTTGTACCAGGCGAAGATCGCAGTCCGCCTCGCGTCCGGGACGGTCTGGGACAGTGCCGCCTGCTCGACCGCAAGGAACGGCCCGACCTCGTTGCCGGTCGGGGAGATGACCCCGATCGTCGCGGCCAGGATGAGGAGCGGGACCCAGTCGGTGGCCGCGAACGCCACGCCGGCGAGGACCATCAGGACCGCGCCCGCGACGAGCACGCGCCGGCGGCCGAGCCGATCGGCATGCGTCGTCAGCCATAGCGACAGGATCGTGTCCCCGACCAACGTCAGCGTGAGCACGACACCGATCGTCCACGCGTCGAGGCCGAGCGCATCGAGATAGAGGACGAGCGCGACCGCAAGGAATCCGTATCCGAACATGCGCAGCGTCCGCATCGCGAACAGGGCACGTCCGTCCCCGTCGAGGCCGCGCAGGCTGGCCACCAGCCCCGTGTCCGTGTCGGCGGCTGGCTGGTCGGGCGGCATGGCCGGGAAGTCTACGGGCTGTCCCACGTCCCGTGCGTCTGCCACAATCCCCGCGGAGGTAGCGACCGCGACATGGCCGACGACCACGGGCACGACGACAACGGACAGGACGAGCCGCTCGGGCCGGTCGACGTGAACGCATGGGGGGCGGGCCTGCTCGGGGTCCTGCTGGGGCTGGCCGTGGCCGCTGCGTTCGTGCTCGCGACGCTCCCCGTCTGAACGAGTGCTCCGGTTCCCGCGAGGAGGCGGAACCTCGAGGACGCCGCGTTCGTCCTCCCGATGACCGCGGCGCAGTCCGCGCCTCGACGCCGGAGGCACCCGATGGCACGTCGTCGCATCCTCGTCGCGATGGTCGCGCTCAGCCTGGCGCTGCTCGTGCGACCGGTCGCCGTCGGCCCGGCGTTGGCCTGCAGCTGCGCGATGCTCGACGACCCCATCCGCAGCGCGGCCACCGACCCGCAGCAGTGGGTGTTCAGCGGGGTCGTCCAGGAACCGGTGGCGCAGGGCACGCCGGTCGTCCTGACCCGCTGGTTTCGCGGCCCGGCGCCGCAGGCGGTCGTGTGGCTCGACAACCAGGGTTTTGAGGATCCGTTCGCGGGCATGTGCGGGACGACCCGTCCGCCCGCGAGCACCGAATGGATCTTCGCCGCCTACCGGAGCGAGGGCGGCAAGTTCGGTGTGGACATGTGCTCGCCGCACGCCAACCTCGCCACGGTCGAGGGCCAGCGGATGCTGCATCGAGCGGTGGAGATCATGGGACCGCCTGCGCTCCCCGTTGACGCGGCGGCCGTCGATCCTCCATCGAGCCCAGTCACCGCCGTCGTGCCGATCCTCGTCGGCCTCATGGCGATCATCGGCCTCGTCGGCGGTGCGTTCCTCGTCGTCGGCCGCCGGGAGCGCTGACGCCAGGGTCTTCCAGCGAAGCCCTCCCGGCCCGCACGCAGGGCCCCGAAGCCAGGTGCTAGAACAGCCCGACGACGTTCCCGTCCGAGTCGATGTCGATGTTCCGACCGCCTGGCACTGAGGGAAGACCCGGCATCGTTCGCATCTCTCCGCACAGGGGCGTGATGAAACCGGCCCCGGCGGACAGCCGGATCTCGCGGATGGGCACCGTGAACCCGGACGGTCGACCCTTGAGGTTCGCATCATGGCTGAGCGAGTACTGCGTCTTGGCCATGCACACCGGCAGATGCCCGAAGCCGAGTGACTCGTACAGCTTGAGCGACTTCTGCGCCGCCGGGGTCAGTTCGATGCCGTCCGCCCCGTAGATCTCCGTCGCGATGGTATGGATCTTCTCGCCCAGAGGGGCCTCGTCGGGGTAGAGCAGCCGGAAGGAGCGCGAGGGATCCTCTGTCGCCGCCCAGACCGCCTCGGCCAGGGCGGCCGCTCCCCTGCCGCCATCCACGAAATGCGTCGCAAGGACGGCGTCGCGCGCCCCGGCGGAGAGGGCCACCTCGCGGATCGCCTCGACTTCGGCCGGTGTATCGGTCGGGAAGGCGTTGATGGCGACGACCGCCGGGATCCCGAACTTGCGCACGATCTCGATGTGGGCGGCGAGATTCGATGCCCCGGTACGCACGGCCTCGACGTTCTCCTCCAGCAGGGCAGGATCGAGCGGCTTGCCGGCCACGATCCGGCCCACCCCGCCGTGCATCTTGAGTGCCCGGACGGTGGCCACCACGACCGCGGCATCCGGGGCAAGCCCCGACGCGCGGCACTTGATGTCGAAGAACTTCTCGGCGCCCATGTCGGCCCCGAAGCCCGCCTCGGTGCACACGATCTCGTTGGTGGCGAGCGCGAGCCGGTCGGCGATGATCGAGTTGTTGCCGTGGGCGATGTTCCCGAACGGTCCACAGTGCACGAACGCCGGACCCCCTTCGAGCGTCTGCAGCAGGTTCGGCTTGATGGCATCTCGCAGGAGGACGGTCATGGCGCCCGCGACGCCGAGATCCTCGGCGGTCACGGGGGTGCCGTCGACGCGTGTCGCGAGCACGATCCGCGCCAGACGCGCCCTGAGGTCGTGGAGATCGGTGGCCAACGCGAGGACCGCCATGACCTCCGACGCCACCGTGATCACGAACTCCGTCTCGCGCGGCACGCCGTCCTCGCGGCCACCCAGACCGATGACGACGTGCCGGAGGGCGCGATCGCTGATGTCGACCACGCGCGGCCACATGACCGCGTGCGCGTCGATCCCGAGTGGGTTCTTGTGATGGAGGCTGTTGTCGATGAACGCGCCGGCGAGATTGTGCGCGGCCCCGATGGCGTGGACATCGCCGGTCAGATGGAGGTTGAAGTCCTCCATCGGGATCACCTGGCTGTACCCGCCGCCGGCAGCGCCGCCCTTGATCCCGAACACCGGCCCGAGTGACGGCTGGCGGATGTTCACGGACGCCTTGCGCCCGATGTGATTGAGCCCCTGGGCCAGACCCACGGTCGTCGTCGACTTGCCCTCACCCAACGGCGTGGGGGTGATGGCGGTGACGACGACGTACTTTCCGCGCGGACGCTCGGCTTCCAACCGGGTGATCGCGCCGAGCGTCACCTTCGCCTTGGTCGGCCCGTAGAGCTCCAGCTCGTCGGGACGGATCCCGAGCTCGTCGGCGATGTCGACGATCGGTCTCGGCGTGACGGCACGCGCGATGTCAAGGTCGGACGGGAAGCTCATGGTCTCCTCGAACGGGGCGAGTCAGCGCCCGGCGGCCGTGATCGGTTGTGTCGCGCTGGTCCGTCGTTCGGCGGCGCGGATGAGGTGGGTCAGCAGCAACGCGTTCGTCAGCGGACCAACGCCGCCCGGGACCGGGGTGAGGGCGCCGGCGACGCGGACGGCCGTTTCGAACTCTACGTCGCCCACGATCCGTCCGTCCACGACGTTGATGCCGACATCCACGACGACGGCGCCGGGTTTGAGCATCGCGCCCGTGACAAGACGCGGATGGCCTGCCGCCACGACGACGATGTCGGCACGCTTCACGTGCGCAGTGAGGTTGCGCGTGCGCGAATGGCAGACGGTGACCGTCGCATCCTCCTTGACGAGCAGGAAGGCGGCCGGCATCCCGACGACGGGCGACCGGCCGATGACCACGGCGTCGCGCCCCTCGATCTCGACGCCCGAGCGCCGGAGGATCTCGACCGAGGCGTGCGCGGTCGCGGGCAGGAACCCGTCGTAGCCGAGCCGGAGAAGGCCGGCATTGAGCGGGTGGATCCCGTCGATGTCCTTGGCCGGATCGATGGCGTCGATGACCGCCCGCAACCGGATCGATGGTGGGAGCGGCATCTGGACGATCACGCCGTCGACGGTGTCGTCCGCGTTGAGCCCACGGATCTTATCGACCACCGCGGCCTCGGTGGCCTCGCCCTCGAGCTCGACGAAACGGGCGTCGATCCCGACCTTCGCGCAACCGCGCAGGATCTGTTCGAGGTACACCGTCGACGGTGCGTCGCGACCGACGATGACGACGGCGAGTGCCGGTGGGCGGCCCTGCGCCCGGGTGAATGACACGACGTCCTCGGCGACCGCAGCCCGGATCTCGGCCGCGATGGGGCCACCCTCCAGCAGGCGTGCGCTGGGCCCGTCGGTCACGTCAGGTGCGACTCGGAGCCGGTCTGGCTTCGGCCGGTTCTCCGCTGCCGACGGTCTCACGGGTCTGGGTCGCGAGATCCTCGATCGCAGACAGCAGCTCCGTCACCCGACTGGTCATCTCGCCTTCGACCTCCGGGTCGCCGACCGAGGGGAGGTTGATAAGGACGTTGGCGGCCGCACCCCTGGCCGCTGCCTCTGCCAGGAGTGCTGCGACGTTGAGGTCGCTCGAGGCGTTGGGGTTGCTCCGGCCGGCCAGGGCTTCGGCAACGCCGGCGAGCTCCAGGCACGACTCGATACAGGCGAGCGGGACCTCGGACGCGTGACGGGCAGCAGATCGAAGCGCAACCCGGCGAGCGTCGGCTTCCTCCTCGGTCGTCCTGGGCAGCTTCATCGCCGCGGCAAAGTCGGCGTAGGCTGCGGCGTCTTCGTCCGCGAGTGCGATGAACCGGGTCGAGAGGGTCTGCCCGGTCTCCATCGCCCAGGCGAGGAGCTCCTCGTGCTCGGCGAACCGGGGCCGCCCGGTCGACAGGGACGCGACCATCCGAACGAGACTCGCGCCGAGTGCGGCCGCGATGGCGGAGGCGCTGCCGCCGCCCGGAACGGGTTCGGCCGATCCGAGCCGGGTGATGAAATCGTCGATCGTCAGGTCGCCGAAGCGACCGGGCTGTTCGGCAAGAGGCACGTACCGATTGTAGGGGGCGAAACGGGGCGGGCGCGGTACCGGCGCACCCGCCCCTTAGTCGATGACGCGGCTCCTGGTCAGGCCGCGCGACCCTGGTCGACGGCGGTAACAGTCCAGCGCCGTGAGCGATGCTGGAACGTCAGGGACAGTCGTGCCCGAGGCGTCTCCACCTCGAACAGGGTCCGGGGACCGGTGATGACCGGATACGCCGCCGCCTCCTCGCGGAGGCCGGCGAGATGGGTGATGGGAAGTCGTTCGTCGCCCCAGGTGATCTCTCGGGGGCGACCGCTGAACCAGTCGGTCCGGACGTGGACGGGGACCGGCTCGACACGGATGAAGGCCATGCGATGTTTCCTTTCCGGGGGCGATCCCGCCCGGATCGCCGGGCGGGTGGTTTCGTCTCGTCGCCCGGGGCACTCGGCCGACAGAACATCTGTTCGATGACCATCGCGAGACTAGACCGAACAGGTGTTCGATGTCAAGCGTCGTCAGGCGGACTTTCGTCGAGGTCTGTGTCATCTAGGCTGTCACGGCCCTCGAGCGCGTCGGGATCCGGCTCCGGGCCTTCGACCGGCACGCCGCGCGCCCGGCGGTCGAGGGGATTGCGCGGGTCGCGTTCGAACGGCGCGGGCAGTCGGGCCCCGACCAGTCGTCCGCGCGTCACCGCGCCATCGCCATATCGACGACGGAGCGCATCCGCCGCCTCGATCGCCGCTCGATGGCGCGGGTCGTCGCTCGGGAACAGCCCGAGCTGCTCGCGCTCACCCAGGTTCGAGGCGGTCACGCCGAGCAGGCGGACGCGGATGCCCCGGACCTCGGGCCGGGCGAGCTCGAGAGCCGCGTGGAAAATGGGCTCCGTCATGTCCGTGGGCTCGGGCAGCGTCCGCTGGCGGGTGATCGTCCGGAACGACGAGTCGCGGATCTTCACGGCGATCGTCGACGCCCGGACCCCGGAGGACCGCAGGCGACCCGCGACGCCGTCGGCCATGCCGAGGATCGTCCGCTCGATGACCTCCGGGTCGGTGGTGTCGACGTCGAACGTGTGCTCGTGCCCGACCGACTTGGCAGGATCGCCCGCGTGGACCGGGTCGGCATCGACACCGCGCGCCCGTTCCACGAGCGAGGCGCCGTGCTTGCCGAACCGCCGGACGACCACATCCGGGGCGAGCGCCGCCAGGTCGCCGATCGTGCGCACGCCGTAGTCGGCGAGCGCGACCGCCGTCTTCTCGCCGACACCCCACAGTCGCGAGATCGGGAGCGGTGCCAGGAACGCAGCCTCCGTGCCGGGCGCGACGACGACCAGCCCGTCGGGCTTGTGCAGGTCGGACGCGATCTTGGCGACGAGCTTGGTCCTCGCGACCCCGACCGACACGGTCAGCCCGACCTCCGCCCGGACACCGTCCTTGATCAGTCGCGCGATCGATTCCCCATCGCCGAACAACTGGCGAGACCCGGTGACGTCGAGGAACGCCTCGTCGATGGAGATCGGCTCGACCTGCGGGGTGAAGCGACGCAGGACCGCCATGACGTCGCGCGAGGCCTGCTGATAGCGGCGCCCATCGACGGGCAGGAACACGCCGTCGGGGCAACGCCGGACGGCTTCCCGCAGCGACATCGCCGAATGGACCCCGAACCGCCTCGCCTCGTAACTCGCGGCCGACACGACCCCACGCCCGCGCGGATCGCCGCCGACGATCACGGGCAACCCGCGCAGCTCCGGACGGTCGCGTTGCTCGACGGCGGCGAAGAAGGCGTCGAGGTCGACATGGAGGATGGTCCGGTCCGTCACGCTCGGTATCATCGGCCCTCAGTGCAGCCCCCCATCGACGACCGCTTCGGGTTCGAGCCCGTGCCCTCGACGCCGGCCCTCGCCCTCGTTCTGGGGCTGACGGCCGGACTCGTGCTGACCTGGTCGATCCCGATCCTCGCGATCGTGCTCGTCTGGCCGTGGCTGTTCGCCGTTCCGGGCTGGGTCCTGGTCCGGCGCGTCGCCCCGGAGCTGCCCCGGCCGGGCGTCGTCGGAGTGGGCATCGTCGCCAGCACGTATCTCTCCGCCCACCTCGTCGAGCTGGTCAGCCGTCTCGACGGGTTCGGTCGGGTCGCGGTGCTCATCGCCGCCGGTCTGCTGGTCCTCGCCACGGTGGTCCTGACCCGGATCCACCATCTGTGGCTGGCGCCCTGGTCGTTCCCGGCCGTTCGGGACCTCCCGAATGAGATGCGCCGGGCTCTCCGGGCCGACGCTCCCGCGTACATCGTGGCCGCGGCCTTCGCGCTGCTCGTGCTGTCCGTCCTGGGTGCGAACGGCTGGCGCGAGACGCCGGAGGGGATGGTGTCGGGGGGCTGGAACTGGAGCGACCTCCTCGTCCATGTCGCGATCGGGAACAGCATCGTCCACGGCAATTTCCCACCGGAGATCCCCTATTTCGTCGGCGAACCGCTGAGCTACCACTGGTTCGCCGACTTCCACGGGGCGATCGCGGCGACCGCCGCGGATGTTCCGATCATCCCGGTGTTCTTCTTCTCGAGCGCGCTCCTCGCCGGTGCTCTCGCACTCGTCACGTGGGCGCTCGCGCTCGTGCTGACCGGCAGCCGGCGCGTGGCCATCATCGCCACGATCCTCGTCTGCGTCGGCGGCGGCATGGGCTGGCTGCGTCTCGGCGCGGACGTCCTGGCTGGCAACACGGATCTCGTCGCCCTGATCACGCGGAACCCATATGACAACTCGTGGGCCGACGGGTGGCCGTACTTCCGCATCGCATCGGTGCTGGGTACGGGATTCTTCCCCCATCGCGCGACCACGTTCGGTCTGCCGGGCCTCGTGGCGGTGGTCCTGCTCGTCGTGGCCTGTCTCGGGCGACGGCCGGCCGGCGTGCTGCTGGCGGGTTTGCTCGCGGCGCTGCTCGCCCCGTTCCATTTCGCGGCATTCCCGGCCGTCTACCTGATCGTCGGGCTGTACGTCGTGACGTCGGGCGCCTGGCGCGCCCGCTGGGCGTTGCGCGACGCCGCGCTGTTCCTGGCGCCGGCCGTGGTGGCACTGCCGTACGTGCTGCCGGCGGCCCTCCGCCAGGGTGCCGAGGGCTCCTTTCGGCCCGTGCTGGGCTGGAGCGAGGCGCGCATCGCCGACGGGCCTGCGGCGGTGGCGTTCTTCTACGCCACGAACCTCGGCATCCCGGTGCTGCTCGCGATCGCGACGTTGCTCTTCCTGCAGGGAGCGCAGCGTGTCCCGAACCGGGCGTTCCTTGGCGCCTGGCTCGTCGCCCTGTTCCTCGTGCCGAACGTCGTGCGCATGAGCTCCATCGATTTCGACATGAACAAGTACTTCCAGATGATGTGGATCGCAGCGGCCATCCTCGCCGCCTGGCTCATCGCGCGGTGGCCGCGCGCGACGATCGCGGCGGTGGTCGCCGTCTGTGCCATCTCGCCGGCCCTCATCGCCCTCCACCACGCGACCCACCCGGCCGTGACGATCAGCCTGCCCCAGGCGGCGGCCGCCCGATGGATCGAGATGAATGTCCCCGAGCGCGCGGTCTTCGTGACCGACGATTTCATCAACTCGCCGGTCGACCTCGCGGGTCGGCTGCGGATCACGACATTCGGGCCACAGATCGCCAACCTGGGCTACGATCCGGCCCCGCGCGCGGCCGACGTACAGGCCGTCTACTGCGACGGCCCGGAGGTCGCGGCCGAAGCGATGGGACGGTACGGCGCGACATACGTGCTGTCATCCGGCGGTGTCCTCGACTGCGCCGATGGTGAACCCACCGACTTTTCGTCGAGCCCCCTGTTCGAAACGCAGTACGAGGTCGACGGCGTCAGCGTCTGGCGGCTGCTGCCGTCCGCGTGAGACGGGGCGTCGGGGAATCGCGGGCGCGCGGCGCCTTGCCGCCGCCACACCGGCAAGCGCTCAGAAGGCCCAATGGCCCGCGACGAACAGGGCGATGCACATGCCGAGGAGCAGCGTCGAGGCCACGAACAGCGGCGGCCCGAGCCAGGGCGCGCGACCGAGACGCCCGGCGACGATGAAGATCGTGAAAACGCCCATGAGATAGCGCGGCACGCTGATCGGCCAGCTGAGCGTCAGGAAGCTCAGCAGCGTGAGCCCCGTATAGACGGCATACGACGGCCGGCTCCCTTTGCCGAGGATCGTCCACAACGTCGTCGCGGCCAGCAGGCAGATGGCGACGAACGGCGCAAGGTACACGGTCGCCCACGACTGGCTGGGTTGGTATGCCTGCACGCCGGCCCACGCGCTCCAGATGGCGGTCCACGGGGCGATGGTCGAGACGCGGAAGACGTCGCGCTGGACCCCGAGGAAGAACAGCGGATCGCCGAAGGTAACGGTGTTCAGGACGAGGTAGAGGAGCGGACCACCGGCAGCCAGGAGCAGCCACGACGCGTCCCGACCGACCCGTCGCTCGGACAGCCAGTACTCGACGATGAGCGCCGGCAGGATGAACGCGCCCTGGATGCGCGTGGCCCCGGCGAGGAACGCGAGCGCGCCGGCAGCCGCCCATCGCTTCTCCCGTGCCGCCACGAAGGACCAGACCGTGAACGCGAGGAACGGGCCCTCCGAGTACGGCGCGACGAGCGTGAACGCCGTCGGGAAGACGCTCATCGCAAGGACGCCCCAGCGAGCGATCGGCCGACTGTCATCCATCCGGATGAGGCGGTGCAGCCCCGCCGCCGCTGCCAGCGTGGCCGCGAACGAGATGAGCATCCCGGCCACGAGCGGGGTCGTGACGACCGAACCGACGCGGATGAGCGCCGGGAGGAGCGGGAAGATGACGATCCGCGCCGGATCGACATAGCCGTGCTCGGCGACCTCGAAGAAATGGGGCGCGTCCCAGCGGTTCCAGATGTCGAGGAAGGAGCGCGAGCCCAGGGCCTCAGGCCGAAGCACGATGACCGCGAGGAAGCCGTAGACGAGGACGACGCCCCGCAGGAGGATCGTCGGCAGGACGGCGTCGACCCAGGCCTCGCGGCCGAGGAACCGCCTGGCCGAAGGGTGGATCAGCCCTTGGGCTCCACCACGATCGTGACCTCGGGGGTCATCCCGCTGAAGACCTTGATCGCGACCTTGTAGGTGCCGAGCGACTTCAGCGGTTCCTCGAGGTCGATCTTGTGACGGTCGACCTCGATGCCACGCCGCGCGAGCGCGTCGGCGATGTCCTTGGACGTGATCGAGCCGTAGAGCTTGCCGCCCTCGCCGACCTTCACGCCCATCGTCAGGGTCGTGCTGGCGATGCGGGTCGCCGCGATCTCGGCTTCCTCGCGTTCCTTCTTGCGCTTGTCCTCGCGGCTGGCAATGTCGTGCTGCCAGGCACGATAGGCGCCGCCTGCCGCTGGTACCGCGACCCCCTGGGGGATGAGGAAGTTCGTCGCGAAGCCGTCCGCGACCTGCTTCATCTCACCGCTCTTGCCGAGCTTGGGCACGTCCTGGGTCAGGATGACCTTCAAGTGACGGGATCCTCCCTGTTGATCCAGCCCCGCACGCGCGGTCCGAGCCCGGATCGGTCGATGGCACGCCCCGCACCGGCCACGAGGGCGGGGACCCGCCGGATGGTCCGACGGACGGGGCCCGGCGTCAAGCGCCGGATCTGGGCGATGTCGCGATCGAACGCGGCACGTTCGATGCCGAGGTCGTCGATCTTCTCCTGCAGCAGTTCGGGCGGCACGCCGTCGAGGAAGAGATCGACCGCGAGGACGACGACGACGAGGTCATCGAGACCGCCCAGGATCGGCAGGCTGTCGGGCACGAGGTCGCGCCCAAGGACGATGTACCCAGCCGCCGCACCGAGCAGCACCTTTCGGTCATTCGGCGTGCGCTCGTCGAGGAGCAGGGCCGCGATGAGGCGCGCGTAGTCGGGGACTCGGCTGGCGACCGGCAGGAAGGCGAGCAGCGACACCATCCGGCTGAAGCCGGCTCGTCCGGGGCTCTTTCCCTTGGCCATGGTCGGTCTTGGACTCCCTAGGTTCGTGGTGCATGGCGCAGCGCGGTCGTCGTCGACGCGGGACGGGAGTCTACCAGCGAATGGCCCCCGGCCCAGCCGAAGGACGCGACGCGCCGTCGCGGGTCCGCCTTGACATCGAACGTCCGTTCGGTATCATGCATGACAAGGAGGCGCGAGTGACGAAGCACGACGCCGAGCGCAAGGTCAGGATCCTCGATTTCATCGCCGCGACGCTGCGCGCCCGCGGTTATCCGCCGTCCGTACGGGAGATCGCCCAGGCGGTCGGACTCGCCTCCACGTCCGCCGTGCACCACCACCTGCAGATCCTGGAGCGGGACGGCTATCTGGAACGGGGCGCTGCCCAGAGCCGGGCCATCCGCCTCACCCCCACGGCCGCGATCAGGCTCGGTCTTTCGAGCGAGCTGGTCCCGCAGGCCACGACCCCGGACTCCTTCATCGTCCCGATCATCGGGGAGATCGCCGCCGGCGGTCCGATCGAGGCATACCAGGACGCCTCGGAGTCGATGTCCGTACCGGACATGCTCGCGCCGTCGGGCGATGCCTACGTCCTGCGCGTGCGCGGCGACTCGATGATCGAGGCACATATCGCGGACGGCGACTTCGTGCTCATCCGTCCACAGACCACCGCCCGGAACGGCGACATCGTGGTCGCCCAGGTGGAGGAGAACGCGGTCACCCTGAAGCGCTTCTTCAAGGAGAAGGACAAGATCCGGCTCCAGCCGGCGAACGAGTCCTACCCGCCGCAGTTCTACGACGACGTCAGAATTCAAGGCAAGCTGATCGGTGTCATTAGAAAGCTCGACTAGGGGCGGGCTTCAGGACCGCCCAGTCGTGCGTTGGCGGGTTCCGCGCGTTCGCTCACGCAGGAACCCTCGGGCCGATGGCTAACGGAGCGTCGCCTCGGACCTCGGGGCGGTCGCGCTCGCTCTCGTGCTCGCCCGCCGCCTTCGTCTGAACGGTCCTGAAGCCCAATTCTCGGAAGTTCGAACGACAGCCTCTCGACCCCGCAGCCACTTGGGGATATCCACGGAATCGTCCACACGTGGCCCACAGCGGGAAGATTCACGTGGACGCGGCTGGCCGCGCTTGGTGCCTTCGTTGACCTGATCCCGTACTCGCGAGCCGATGATGACGCCCCCAACCCGTCTTGTCGGAGACCTGCCGGACTGTGATCGATCGTCTGCCGCCGCAAAGTCTCGAGGCCGAGCAATCCGTGCTCGGCGCGATCCTCATCGACCGCGATGCCGTCGTCGAGGTCGCAGAGTTCCTGCGGGCCGAGGACTTCTACCGCCAGGCCAACGGCCGCATCTACGCGGCGATCATCGACCTCTTCGAGCGACGTGAGCCGATCGATATCGTCACGGTCGCCGAATCACTCGAGCGACGCGAGGAACTCGAGGCGGTCGGCGGGCGCGCCTATCTCTCCAGCCTGAGCAACGAGACCCCGACCGCGGTTCACGCCGCGCAGTACGCGCGCATCGTCGAACGCAAGGCGGTCCTGCGCAACCTGATCGGCGCGGCGGGACGGATCGCGGGGATCGGCTACGAGGATCCGGCCGAGATCCAGGAAGCCATCGACCGCGCCGAGTCAGAGCTGTTCGCCGTCAGCCAGAAGCGCGTCGACGTCGGCTTCTCCGCACTCAAGTCGTTGCTGCACGACGCGTACGACCGGCTCGACTACCTGCACGCGCACCGCGGCGAGATCTCCGGTGTTCGCTCGGGCTTCGCCGACCTCGATGCGCTGACGACGGGCCTCCAGCCGAGCGACCTCATCGTCCTCGCCGCTCGCCCGTCGGTCGGCAAGACGAGCTTCGCGCTCAACATCGCCGAGCACGCCGCGGTCAAGGAGCGAAAGACCGTCGGCGTGTTCAGCCTCGAGATGAGCAAGGAGCAGCTGGTGCTCCGGATGCTGTCGAGCGTCGCCAACATCGACTCCCAGCGACTGCGCTCGGGTTTCCTTGAAGAGCTCGACTTCGCCCGGATCGCGCCGGCGATGAACTCGCTGTCCGAGGCGCCGATGTACATCGACGACTCGCCGAACATCTCGGCGATGGAGCTCCGGACCAAGTCGCGACGGCTCCAGGCGGAATCGGGCCTCGACCTGATCATCGTCGACTACCTGCAGCTCATGCAGGCCACCACCACCAACCGCGACGCGAACCGCGTCCAGGAGGTGTCGGAGATCTCGCGTGGGCTCAAGGCCCTCGCGCGCGAGCTGCATGTGCCGGTCATCGCGCTGTCACAGCTGTCGCGCCAGCCGGAGATGCGCGAGTCCAAGGAGCCGCGGCTATCGGACCTGCGCGAGTCGGGCGCCATCGAGCAGGACGCCGACCTGGTGATGTTCCTGTGGCGCGACAAGGAGCGCAGCGGTCCCGAGGATCAGGAGACCGACGGCGAGGTCATCAACCTCAAGCTCGCCAAGCACCGCAATGGCCCGACCGGTGAGATCCAGCTGTGGTTCAAGAAGCGCCAGACGCGGTTCGTGAGCTATGCCGGGGAGCGGTTCGCCGAGGTCAGCTAGGGGAGTGCCGACGGCGGGTCCTGTCGCCGGGCGTCGCCCGGCCTGCGCTCACTACGGCTCCGCCTGGCGCTCGCTCCGCCGGACGCCCGCCCGACGCCACCCGCCGACCTCAGCCCAGGCAAACTTCCAGACCACTCGCGAAACACACCAACCGGGCCCGCGACATCACACATTGCGAGGATGTCGCGATCTCGCGTGTCGCCCGGAGTAGTCTGCGCGGATGGGGGTCTTCCGGACGCACCTAGCAATCAAATGCGCTGTCCTTGGCTTGGCGCTGGTCGTCGTCGGAGCACTACTCGTCCCAGGCGGTGACATGTACGCGTCGGTTCCGTATCAGGTGGCAGGGATCATCCTCGCCCTCATTGTCTACCTCGTGCTGCGACGGCACCAGCATTCAAACTGAGACCGCAGAACGCAGCGCGTCTGGTGTCATTGGCGAACGCTTTGCGACGAGAGAGCGGCCCGTCAAGGGTTCGTGGCTGGCGCCGCCCGCGCATTCCGCGGCCGTTGACCGGCGCGTAGGAGTTATTCGCGCACACTCCCATCCCGGAGGACCGTCCCGGGCTTACGCTGCGGATCGAGATGCGTTGGTTCAACGACGCCGCCTACGTGGATGACGACGACGCGGCATGGGATCGGATGCTCGAGGATTACTACGCCCATGTCCGGCGGGTCGCGCCGGCCCTGCCGCCCGACCTTGTCAGGCTGGCTTTGGAGCCGGAACTCAACCTGCATGACGCCCGCTTCGAGCGAGTCGAGATCGACCTCGGCACCTCGATAGCAACCATCGTTGTGAACGCTGGCGACCTCCAACTCGGCTACCGCCGCATCACGATGGCGTTCACCGGGGCCAGCATTGTCCCCGATAACCTTCAGCAACTCGGCTATGCCGTCCTCGCCGAGTTCAGGCCAAGTCGCTGGAGCCGCTATCGATCTGTCACCGAGGTCCGCGCTCAAGAAGTCGACTTGGTCGCCGACGGGCGATACACCCTCCGCCTTCGCCTATGGCCCTTTCACGAGTTTGCAGTCGAGTTCGATGGCTTTAGCCTCAACGTCGAGGCCATTGCAAAGCGTCCACGGACGCGAGTGGGTTCCTTCGTCATCCACGGAGCGGGCGAGCGCTAGCGCACTCGCCGCTCAGGTGACATTCCAGGACGCTTTGCGACCAACGAAGCCTCTCTATGCAGGACCTACTGCCATCCATCCCCAGTCGAGGTTCTCCGTGCCACCTAAGTCACAAGAGTTCCGACGCATCGAGCGGCGGATTCTCGGACCAGCGATGAAGGACCTCGGGTTCGCACGACCGCCGGGCGTTGGCCTCGGCGGCTGGGTCCGCTCCGAGGAGGGAGGATCCCTGGTTGTCTGGACCCAGCTCGGGAAGTGGAACTACCGCAGTGACCCTGAGGGCTATCGCTTTACGTTGGAGTGCCAACTTGGGTCAGAGCCCTTCGCAGGAGCCGGCAGTCAACGCGTGCGCTACTACGACCTCCTCGACAAAGCGCAGAAGCAGGAGCACCTCGCGATCTACAACCGAGTCATGGCAAAGGCGAAGCCGAATCCCGAGTACATGGCGATCCTGAGCCCACGAGAGCAGGCGCGACACGCCAAGGAACTCCGCCCGCGTACGGAACTACCCGAGCGGTGGGATGACCCGTGGTTGCCGTACATCGACGATGGCGACGTCGAAGACTGGATGCGCTTTCTCGCGACCGCGATGCCGACAGCTCTAAGCCGCTTCCGCGCCATCGAGTGACATTCCCGAACGCTTTGCGACCTCGGGGCGCTGTCCTGCCTCACCTGGGAGCGGCATTCCCGGCCGGTACTAGACTCATGCCCTATGGGGAAACCGAAGGACTCCGGAATTCCGACCCTGGCTCCCAGGCGAGCGGGATTCTGGCCACTCGTCGCGCTCATCGCCGCGGCCGTCCTTACCGCAGCGTGTGGGCCCGCCGACGAGCGACCGGGCATCTATGCGGACATCTCGTCGGCGGCTTCCGGCGCGGGCGACGGGGGCAGCCTCGACATGGCCGTGGTTGTCCCGACCGACTGGGACCGGATGTTTGCGTTCCCTGGTTACACCACCGACACCGAGATAAGCGAGGCGATTGGTAGCCCCTGGGGAAACGGCGACGTGTCCCGCATCCCGTATGACGGTGAGGTGCTTGTTGCTTTCGTGAAGGGTGACACCGTAGCCGAGTGGGCCGTCCTCAACGGGGGCGACCGGGCGGCAGTCCGATTCGTTTCGTATGGAGAACCGGTCGCGAGATCGCATGCCCACTTTTCCGTCTCAAGCCGCGGCGAGACCGTTGGGGGCAATGTCTTGTTCTACTTGGAGCGCGCTGGCAACGTTGGACGGTCCTGAACCTTAGGCGTCCCAGCGAGCTAGAGGATCGAACGTGGCCAGACCTATCGGGGCGCGGTCCCGGGGGTCCCCGACACCGGGTGTCATTGGCGCACGCTATGCGACGTGTACGTCTACCCATCGGATGCGCCGCCGTAGACTCGTCGGTTGGCGATCGGCGTGGGCCTTGTGCGTCTCGAGAATTCGGAGGCAGCTGGGACGAAGGCCTATCCTCCATTCGAGACCTACGTTCCGGAAATCGATCTACCCGTGGACGATGGGGTGTATCCGTACCTCGTCCTGGTAGACCCTTACGACACCACGGTGTTTAGCTCCCATCAATGCGGCGCTCTTTTAGGCGAATTCGAGCGTCTGGCTACCGCCAGACCGGACGATCCGAAGGTCTCCGCGGTTCTCGAACTCGTTCGGCGATGTGCGGACGACGTCGCGACAACCCTGTGGTTCGTGGGTGACTGACCCTCCAGCGTGATGGACGCATTGGAGGATGCCTGGCCGACTCGGCCGAGCGGGTGTCATTGGCGCACCCTTTGCGAGAGATGAGGCCAATCCCAAGGCCGGCTATGCGAGACAATCCGCCAGCATCGAGAAACGGCAGGAGGATACCTTGGTCGCGGAATGGGTCGACGATGTCGAGGAATTGCCTCTCGCCCACGTGATCGGAATCGGGGCGACAGCCGTCGCGGATGACGTCTCAATCGAGTTCCTGTCCATGGAGATCCGGGGCACCGGTGGCTTTCTCCTGATGAGAGTGTTGGACCGCCTGGGCCGAGATGACCTCAACGGCCCCATGAATGCCGGATCACCACTCCTAACCATCACAGACGAGGACGGCCGCATCTTCGAGCCTGATGAGGTAATGGCCGACCTCATGGATGCCAATCGAATCCGCTATCGAATCGCCATCCGACCCAGACCACGGGCCGGCGCGTCCCTAATCGTGCGCGTCGAAGGCTTCGACCACGGGATGCTTGCTAATCTGCCGGGACCCTGGGTACCGCCGCCGATCGACATCCCGGATGCCTAGCGCCCACTCTCGTCGACGCGTGCGATATCTGGACCCCAGGCTCTGGTGTCATTCCCGGACCCTTTGCGACGACAGCGAATCATCCCGGCGGCTCCTGATGGCGGGATGACAACCAAGCGGCGATCGGGAGAGTCAGTCGAGTTCGGCTCGAGAGCCGGGAAGCGCGCTCAGAACCGATGGCGCCAGGGGATGGCGGCAGCAAGCTGGAGTGCACGCGGCGGGTGGCGGCGGGTGATCTCGCGGCGGAGCGAGCGCTAGGCGCAGCGCCGTAGCGAGCGGAGGCCGTGAGGCACCCGGTGACAGGACCCGCCGATTGCGTGAACCGACGGACGCGCTACTCGCTCTCGCCCGGCAACAGGGGCCTGAGGCTGAACGTGTACAGCTGGCCGTCGCCCGCGTTCAGGACGAGGTTCTGGAAGCCGCCCTCGTAGTCGGTGATGTCGAGCAGGTCGATCTCGGACGGGGTCATGACCCGATGCGGGAACTGGACCCCGTTCGGGTCGGCGTCCGGCTTGAAGTCCGCCGGCGTGAGGTCGGGCCACGGCCAGTCGCGGATGTCGGCGGCTTCGATCCCGGGCGACTCGAACAGGGTGCCTCGGTAGGCTTCGGGTGTGTAGACATCGGTCGGGACGGTGCCGCCCTGGTCGAAGTCGGCCAATCGATCCGCGAGTCGCTTGAATGCGGCGCGGGCTGGGCCGTCGATCATGCCCTCCATCTCGAGTCCGAGCGCATAGACCGAGACGGTCTTCTTGAGGCCACCGGCCTCGATCGTGAAGATCGCCGTTGACGCGTCCGCGACCATGTCGTTCGGGTAGTTCGGGCGTGCGGCGGCGAGACCGCCATCCTGCAGCGCCAGGAGCAGGAGCTCCTGGATCTGTGCTTCGCTGAGCTTGGCCGTGCGAAGCGGGTTCATCTTGAACACCGACCCTTCGGCCGCGGGCACGTCGAGCATCGGGTTTCGGAAGATGACCGTCCCGTCGCCATAGAGCGTGAAATGCGGCACCGCCGCCGCTGTGAAGGCCGGCATGATGAACCCGCCACCCTCCTCGTAGCGCAGGAGCACGTCGGTCGCACCGGTCTTGTGCTCGATCGCATCTGCCGCGGGCGTGGCTGACGGGGCGGCACTGGGACTGCTGCCCGGGGGTGTCGAAGCGACGCCTCCGGCGGCGCTACAGGCCGCGACGACGATCGCGAGGGCGGGGGTGAGCAGGAGGGACGCCGTACGGCGTGGGTGGTGTGACATGGGCGCCGGACGCCATTCTGCCCGACTCGGTTCCGACGGTGAGGACTAGGGGGCGCGCCGCACGCTGCCGCCGCGGCCTTCGAGACCGTCCTGGAGTCGACCCTCTGCGTCGTCCGCCGTCGACGCATCGAGACAGTCGACGAGCGCAGCGGCGACATCGTCCGCATCCGTCCCGTCGGACAGGTCGACCAGGATGACCTGGCGCTCGTCCGCGAAGTGGACCTCGATGTGGCGCCCGGCCGCTTCCTGCGCTCGTTGTGCATTCATAGACCGATCTTGGCCGTGCGGGCGTATCGGGGAGGTTGCAACGGGCGCCGCTTGGACTTCACGAACTCGACGGAACGCGCGATCTTGCGAGTCTCGAACGATTTCTGGAGGCGCACTGCGAAGAATGTGGCCCTACGGCCTTGACTGCGCGCGTATCTTCTCCAAATTGAGTCCCGGGCCGAGCCCGGGCCGACCCGGGCGCGCCGCCCCTGCCCAGGCGCGGCTCCGCCGTCGGTCCGATCGGCGGGAGGCCGAGTCTCGACCATCGTCGCGTTCGAGCCGAGGGAGGGCCTGGAGAGGGTGTACGAAGACCGTTCGTTGACCTGTCGCGACTGCTCGGAGGAGTTCGTCTTCTCCGCTGGCGAACAGGCCTTCTATGCCAGCAAGAGCCTGGTCAATGACCCGCAGCGCTGCCCATCCTGCCGGGCAGCAGCCAAGCGAGCGCGATCGAACGAAGGCCCGCGCGAGTTCCACGCCGCGATCTGCGGTGCGTGCGGTGGTCAGGCGGTCGTCCCGTTCGCACCCCGCAACGATCGACCGGTGTACTGCAGCTCGTGCTTCGACAAGGTCCGAGCCGGGACCCTGGAGACGTCGCCCGCCCACGTGTAGCCACGTTCGGTACGGCTGTCTGGCCGGGCCCGGCCATGGCCGAGCCTCATGGCATGATGGGCACTCCGAGTCCGACCGACCGCAGGAGGTGCACACGTGGGCGTCATCATCATCCGCGAGATGGTCGGGACCAGCCCCAAGTCCTGGAGTGATGCCGCTCGTCAGGCCGTCGCCACCGCCTCGAAGACCGTGCGCAACATCCAGACGGTCGAGGTCGTGAAGTCGAGCGCCGTCGTCACCGACGGAGAGATCGTCGAGTACCGCGTCGAGGTCAAGATCGGCTTCGAATACGAGGGCTGACTCGCAGCTAATCACCGGTTGAGCGCCTGGCGCCACCATGGGTCGATGCGGCACCCCCATCCCCTCGGCCCCCTCGTTGACACCCAACGGGAGCGGTCTCTATCGTTCGGCCGGCCCGAGACTCCTTCATCTCCCCGCCCCGTCACGGAGCGGTCGCCGATCGCTGTAGGTCCGGGGCGGCGGTCGGATGCGACCCCGCCCAGGAGTGGCCCGCTGCGCGACGAGGTCCACGGGTTCCCGATCCACCTGGCAAAGGTCCAGCCCCCGGCGCTTCGTGAGGAGACGCTCGAACGGCCGCGACTCCTAGACTGGTTGCGGGCGAAGGTTCATGGCCGCGTCGTGCTGGTCCTGGCGGATGCGGGGTATGGCAAGACGACGCTGCTCGCCGACTTCTCGCGGCGCTCGCGGATGCGAACGTTGTGGTATCGCCTCGACGACGACGATCGCGATTGGGTCTCGTTCCTCCACCATCTCGTGGCAGCGGGCCGCGAGCACGACCCGACATTCGCGCCGGAGACATCCGGGCTGCTCGCCGAGATCGGCGCTGGCGGTCCTGGTCGCGAGGTCGTCCTCGATGCGTTCCTCCGCGAGGTGGGCGCGATCGCGGCGAATGGGGCCGTGCTGGTGCTGGATGACTACCACCTGGTCGACGACGCCGCGGATGTTCGCCACATCACCCGGGAGCTGCTCGCCCGTGGCCCCGAGCGCCTGTCGGTCGTGTTCGCGAGCCGGCGGACCCCGTCGGTGCCGCTGGCCCGCCTCCGCGCGGTCGGGGAGGTGGCGGAGCTCAGGACAGGTGAGCTTCGGTTCGATCCAGCCGAGACCGCCCAGCTATTCACGGAAACGTACGGACGCCCCCTGGACGCCGATGTGCTGGCCGACCTGGCCGTGCGGACGGAGGGCTGGATCGCGTCGTTGCAGTTGGTCCAGGCGGCGTTGCGTGACCGCACGCCAGCCGAGATCCGCCGCTTCGTCCGGAGTCTCAATGGCGCCGACCATGAGATCTACGACTACCTCGCCGAGGAAGTCGTTGGCGATCTGGACGACGACCTTCAGCGGTTCCTCATGGAGACGTCGATCCTCCAGGTCGTCACGCCGGAGCTCGCGGAGGTCGTGTCGGGCCGCGAAGCTGCCGAGGTCGCTCGGCTCACCACGGCAGCGGAGCGGTTGACCCTCCTCAGCCGGCTATCCGGTGGACCCCGAACGCACCAGCGCTATCACCCACTCGTGCGGGAGTTCCTCGAGGCTCGCTTTCGGGCCACGGATGGCGCCCAGGTCGTCGCGGACCTGCATCGGCGAACAGCGGCCGCCGCCGCGGCCACGGACTGGCGAACTGCCGCATACCACTATCGCGAGGCGGGCGACCGCGCTGCCGTCCTGCAGGTCGTCGGCGACGCGATCCCGATCATCATGGGCAACGGCCAGTACGCCCTCGCCGAGGCCTTCATCGGCGCCATCCCACCCGACGAACGGCCAGCCGGGTTCGACCTGATCCTGAGTCGGGTCGACATGCAGCACGGCGATTACGAAGCGGCGATCGCCGCCTCGCAAGCCGTCCTGGACTCCGGCACCACCGACCCGGTTCATCGCGACCACGCGTTGCTCAACTTGGTGACCTTGTACTTCAACTATGGCAACGGTGAGAAGGCGCTCGAGTTGGCTGCACAACTTGGCGTGACGGCGGATACAAACCTTCGCGCAATTGCCACCGTGACGATTGCCATGCTCAAGGCAGGAAACGCAGCTGAAATGGAGGCGATCAACAGGCAACTGCGCAGCATGGCTCGGGATCAGAAGGCAGGTCGCGCACACCACTACGCAGTAACGATGGCCAATTTGGCCTACAACTCCATCATTCAGGATCGACTTCAGGATGCCGCGCGCGAGGTAGAAGAAGCGCTGAGTGCATTCGATGCGGCCTCAAGCCTTCTTGAACGTGCCTCGGCGACAATGGCAAAAGCGCAGGTCCTAGCTCGACTCGGCAGAATGGCCGAAGCACGCGACCTCATTCGCGCTCTCGTTGACCATGGCGGCCCGTATCAACAGAACGAGACCTTCGCCGAGGCAGCAGATGTGTTGGACACGTTCGACTCGCGCGAATCCGCCTTAGCGATCCTCGATCGAGTTGGCCATAGCTCGACCATAACCATCGCCGATAGGCGTCACCTCGCCCTAACGCGGGCCCGCTTGCACTTGAGGGCACGCCGGTTTGACGAGGGCGCCGAGGAACTCGCGAAATTCGTACCGGGCCAGCCGACGGTTATGGGCCAATCGGCGATGCTCGCAGTTACAACTGCGTATCTGACGGTTGCGCGAGGGGACGAGGACGCTAAACGGACCGTTGCCGTCGCCACCGAGGAGGCTCGGTCGTACGGAGTGGATGCCGCGCGTCGCCTGGGTGAGCTACTTGCTGGCGTAGTAGGCGGAGCTGATGCACTTGGGCAAGCCGTCCGGACCATCGGTCCTGCCTATCCATGGCACCTAACCTACATTGCCGATCTTCTGGCCCCCCGGCTTGATGTCTTGAGCGGTCCGGCGCGAGAGTTAATCAGCCGGGCGGCTCGAATGCATCCGGAGCGATGGCGAACGGGACTACGCGAAACGCTCGCGATTGACACCGGCCCGACGAATCTCGCGGCGGCTCGGTTGCTCGAGGAAATTGGGGACGAGTCCGACATCTCTCGGCTCCGACAACTCGCAAAGTCTGGCCGACGGAGTCGGGAAGCCGCCAATCTTGGTCGATCGTTAGCCCGCCGCCTCGCCAAGCCGGTACGCATCGAGGACCAGGGCCGCGTTGGTATCACCGTCGGCGGGCGCGAGGTGGCAGGGACGACGGTGCGACGAAAAGTCCTCGCCTTGCTCTGCTTCCTACTTACCAGGCCGGACATGTCCGCGACCCGTGATCAAGTCCTTGATGCACTATGGCCGGAGTTGGATCCCGAGGTTGCGATCAACTCATTGAATCAGACGCTGTACTTCCTGCGCCGTGTCTTCGAAGAGAACTACTCCGAAGACCTTTCGCCCGGGTACATACACCATGATTCGGACGTGATCTGGCTAGACAGTGATCTAGTCACAAGTCGCAGCGTGGAGTGCCGACAACTGATCCGTGATCTTCCGCCTCGCCCCGGCCCGGATGACGTTGAACGCCTCACTGTGACGTACCGCGGCAGATTCGCCCTCGACTTCGAGTACGAGGAATGGGCGAACTCCTATCGAGACTCGCTCCATGCGGCGTATTTAGAGATTGTCGAACGCTCCGTACTTGACGACTTCACGGCCGGTCACTACGACCGCGGGATTCGGATTGCCAGACGCGCCTTGGACGTCGATGGATCTGCGGAGCAGATTGAAGTGTCCTTGCTCCGACTGTATCGCGTCAGCGGCGCCCATTCGGCCGCGGCTGAGCAGTACGCTCACTATGCCGGCGTGATGCGAGACGAGCTGGGGGTAGAGCCGCCCCCGCTCGATGCCCTGTAGGGATAGGTAAGGTGCCGTATTGACCGGACATCTGCCGCCTACCTAAAGTCCGGCTCACTTGCTAGTACCCCAGTACTAGGAAGCGAGGCATATACGCTCGGACGCGCAGAGGCCACACCTGAAATGGGCACTTAGGGTGAGGCGGAGCGATTAGTGCAACCGACCGACTAGGAGTCAGGTCGGTTTTCGTGTTCCCCACGGGATGCGAGGGCCGCGAAGGAGGATCGAGCGTGGCACCCGAGTCCGCAAAGGGCTGGTAGTTACCACTACCATGAGAGCCCGATTTATGCGCATCGTTATGACGCTGTCGAGCGTGGCGATGATCGCTCTCGCTGGAGGAGCTTCGCTCCGCGGCTTCTAGTACGGACGACTCATGACTGTTCGGCCAGGTAGGCATTACAGTCATCGCAAAGTCGACCGCACAGGCTAGAGAATGCCGAGAGTCCTTAAGCTCTACATCGCCGGTGTCGTGGTTGTTGGTGCCCTTGCACTGATTGCCGCGACACTCGCGTTTATTCCGCCGAATCCGGCAATCGCCATTCGGCTAGCGTCGGCGCCGCCATCTGGACCCACAGACATCGAGGTCCTTCTTGGTGTCGCGTTTTGGACGATTCTTACGCTCCTCGCCTCTGCCTTTCCTGTGCAGCTGCCGCGCGGGACTCATCAAGCGGTTGCCGTGGCCCCGATCATGGCCTCACTCTTCCTAGGCGGACCTGCGGTTGGCGGGTGGGTCGCCGCAATCGGGACCACGGAGATGCGGGAGCTTCGCGGACGCATCCCCTGGTACGGCACACTTGCGAACCATGCCGGCCTAGTCATTCCCGCCGTTCTGGCTGGCACCCTCCGGGCGGCGCTCTTGTCGCTGTGGGCCGGGCCTATTGCCGAGTTCGTAACTGCGATGGTTGCGGCTGCCGTTTTCATGTCCTCAAATCTCCTGTTGGCCTCCCTCCTCCTGGGGCTTCGAACGGGGCAGCCAGTGCTTGGCGTACTGGTCGGTGATTCGCGCGGGATTGCAAGCACCGTAATTGCTCTGGCCCCCCTGGCATGGTTGATGACGCTGATCTATGCGGTCCAGTGGTGGGCGACCGCGCTCTTCGCCGTCCCCCTGTACTCGACTCGCCTTGCATACCAGCGCTTCGTCGAGATGCGCGACATGTTCACGCAGACGATCGGGGCGCTGGCCGAGGCCGTCGACAAGCGCGATCCGTTGACGTCGAAGCACAGTGTTCGGGTCAAGGAGATCGCTGTCGATATCGGGCGCGTCATGCGCGTGGGTGACGCCGAGCTCGAGGCCTTGGAGTGGGGTGGCCTCCTCCACGACGTCGGCAAGATCGGCGTGCCGGACCGCGTCCTCCTGAAGCCGGAGCGGCTTACCAAGGAAGAGCGGACGACCATGAACTCGCACCCGGTGCTGGGCGCGCAGATCATCGCGCCGGTGACGAAGCTTGCCCCGGAGCTGCCGATCATCCGCCATCACCACGAGTGGTACAACGGCTCGGGCTACCCCGACCGGCTCATCGGCGATGAGATCCCCAAGCTTGCTCGCGTCCTGCACGTCGCCGATGCGTTCGAGGCGATGACCGCCCAGCGCCCGTATCGGATGACGCCGCTGACGACCGAGCAGGCGCTCGGCGAGCTGCGCAAGTTCGCGGGTGTGCAGTTCGACCCGGTCGTCGTGGACGCCTTCGTGAAGACCCACTGGGTCGAGGGCGTGGCGGACCCGGGACGGACACTCCAGCCCAAGCCCATCCCGCTCATCGGCCAGGCCGCGGCCAGTCGGTTGAATGCGAAGAGCCCGGTGGAGCCCACCTCCGCCGCCGAGCGCGTCTGATCCGGCCGGAACCGCGCCACCGGGTCCCCGCTCCCGCCATCCGACCCGGCTCCCGCCATCTGGTGCCCGGCGCGGCGCGAGATCCGCGGGTGCGTGCGCAACCCTGGCCCATGCCGCGCGACGCGGCGGCCGATCCCTGGGCGACACCTGACGCCCATGTCCGCTCCAGCATCATGACCGCGTGCTGATCCTCGGGATTTTCCTGGGCCTGCTCCTCGGTCTCCGAGCAGGCGGTCGACTCGGCAATCTCGGCAACATCCAGCTCCGCTGGCCCCTGCTGCTCGTCGCGGCAGTCCTGGTGCGGTTCGGGACGGAGGCCCTCCTCAACGCGCACGTCGACTTCGTCGAGATGCTGCGGGTCCCGCTCCTCGCGACCGGCTTCGTGCTTTTGCTGACGGGACTGTGGGTCAACCGCTACTACCCGGGTCTGAGCGTCGCGTTCGTGGGGGTTCTGCTCAACGGGTCCGTCATCACGATCAACGGCGGCCACATGCCCATCTGGGCGACAAGCCTCGAGGCCGCCGGTCTGCAGCCGTCCGACATCACCAGCGCGCTGCACGTCGTGGTCCCCGGAGAGGCGGGTGATTTCTTCCTGCGGGCGCTGATCCTCGGCGACATCATCCCGATCCCGGTCCCGTACGTGCAGAACGTCGCGTCGCTGGGCGACCTCTTCCTGACCACGGGCCTCGCATTCTTCCTGTTCGCCAGTGTGGTTCGAGTGCCGAGCCGGACCGAGGAGCATGAGGAAGCCGTCCTCAACGCGCGGCTGGCGAGCCTGGTCCGGGACACCCGGCTGCGGCGCCCCGATGACGGTGGCGGCGTCGCGAGGGAGACCGGCCTGGCCCCGGGGTTGCAGGACTCCGCCTCCCTCCAACGGGCCCTGGTCCTGGGCGGCCCGGCGCAGGGCCTCACGTCTCCCGCCCCCGCCTCGCTTCCGACCAGCGCGGCCGAGGTGGGACGAGCGGACACGGGCGCCCTCCCCACCATCACTCTTCCACGTCCCTCGGCAGAGACCATCGAACGGGTTCGCCGTCACCCTTATGTCCGGCTGGGCCTGAATGGCTCGTTCACGTCGTTGTGGGCCGGCCAGCTGATCTCGCTGTTCGGGGACCGGATCCACCAGCTCGCGCTTGCGGCGGCGGTGCTGGTCGTCACGGGATCGCCACTGGCCACGGCCCTGGTGTTCGTCACGGCGACCATCCCGAACTTGCTTTTCAGCCCCATCGCCGGAACGCTGGTCGACCGCTGGGACCACAAGGAGGTGCTCGTGGTGAGCGACCTCCTGCGCGCGGCCGTCGTCCTCCTGATCCCGCTGGCTGTCGTCACGAACATCCTGTTCGTGTATCCGCTGGTGTTCGTTCTGACCACCATCTCGATCTTCTTCCGGCCGGCGCGCGTGGCGATCCTGCCGCAGATCGTCCGCCGCGACGAGCTGCTGACGGCCAACTCGGCGCTGTGGGTCGGTGAGACGATGGCCGACGTGATCGGCTACCCGCTGGCCGGTCTCTTCGTCGTGGCGCTCGGGCCCGCCCTCCCGATCGCCTTCTGGCTCGACGGCGCCACGTACGCGGCCTCGGCCCTGCTCCTGAGCACGCTCGTCGTTCGCGGTCGGAACCACGCTGGTGAGGTCCAGGCAGATGCCGGGCCGGCAGACGACCCCGCCGAGCCCGAGGTGGTGGACCCCGGAGCCGCGGAGGCGGAACCCGGCTTCTTCGGGGAGCTCAAGGCGGGTTGGCGGTTCCTCCGGCGCGAACCGGTCCTGCTGGCGAATACCGTCCAGGCCACGATCGCCCAGCTGACCGTCGGTGTCCTGCTGGCCTTGACGCCCGTGTATGCCAAGGCGGTCTTCGGCGAGGGGACGCTGGGCTGGGAGGCCGTGTATGCGTTCATCGAAACCGGGGTCGGCGCCGGCAATCTCATCGGCGGGTTCCTCATCGGGCTCATCGGCATGCGGTTCGCCAAGGGTCACATGGTCATCGCCGGCTACACGATCTTCGGCCTGATGATCACCCTGCTGGCCCTGACGGGGAACCTGGCGCTGGTCATCGGCTTCGCGTTCGGATCGGGGGTCGCGAACATGGTCTTCGTGATCCCCAGCCAGACGCTCTTCCAGGAGCGGACGCCGCAACACCTGATGGGTCGCGTCGTGGGCTTCCGGTTCGCCCTCGTCTTCGGCGCGATGACGTTCGCGATGGCGCTCGGAGGGGTGCTCGCCGAGGTGATCAGCGTCACGGTGGTGCTCGCGGGGTTCGGGCTGGTCACGATGGTGGCCGGACTGGCCGGACTGTTCGTCCGGGCGGTGCGTGACGCATGACCCCCGGGCCGCTTGGGTACACTGGCGCCCGCGCCGAGCCCTCTGATGGCTTCGGGCGCGTGCCAGGAGTGACGACGAACGGATGACCGACCGACCTGCGGGCACACCGGATCCCGACGCGACCGATGCAGAAGCCCTCGTGACCGACGAGTCGCTCGACGAGACCGACGATGACGAGTTCGAGCCGGACGATGGCATGGATGACGACGACGAGTCCGAACCCGGGTCAGACGAGTCCGAACCGGACGACTACGACGCGGCCGTCCGCGAGGTCTCGGGCGAGGACGTGGCACCCGCCGCGGCGACCGCCGGAGCCGGGGTCGCGACGGTGCCGTCCAGGCGGCGCACGCCGCCACCCGCTCCCAGTCGCGCACCCACCCCATCCGAGAAGGCCGTGCACGTCCGCGAGGACGTCTCGAAGGTCTTCGTGATCGCCACCGCCGTCGTGTTCGCGGCGATCCTGCTCAACGGCCTGCTGCTGGGCAACGGCGGTCTCCTGACCGCAACGCCCGCGCCAACGGCCAGCCCGAGCGTGTCCGCCGATCCATCCGCTAGCGCGTCGGCCGGCCCATCGCCATCGGCGTCGCCCGCTACGTCGGCGTCGGCAAGCCCGTCGGCCGCGGCGTCGGCCAGTGCCTCCGCGCCCGCCTCGACGGTGCCATCGGCCTCGCCCAGCCCGTAAGGCACACATCTGCGGCCGTATCCTGCGGACATGCCCAGCGACGAGGGCGCCGCTCGCGAACGAGCGCGGATGGTCGATCAACAGCTGCGGGCCCGCGGGATCCGCGACGGACGGGTGCTCGAGGCCATGACCGCGATCGCGCGCGAGCGGTTCATCGAAGAACGCCATCGACGGCAGGCTTACGCCGACGAGGCGGTCCCCATCGATGCCGGGCAGACGATCAGTCAGCCCTGGATGGTCGCGCGGATGACCGAGCTGCTCGCCCCGCGCCCGGGAGATCGCGTGCTCGAACTCGGCACTGGCTCCGGGTACCAGGCCGCGATCCTGGCCTGGCTCGGGGCGGACGTCCTCAGCCTGGAGCGACACCCCGAGCTTGCGCGGAAGGCACGCGACCGCATCGGGCTGTTCGACCTGCCTGGCGGTGTCGAGATCCGAGTGGCCGACGGCAGCCTGGGCGCTCCCGACGATGCCCCGTTCGACGGGATCATCGTCACTGCGGCCGCACCCGCCATCCCCGTGGAGTTGCGCGACCAGCTGGCGGACGGGGGCCGGCTCGTCATCCCGGTCGGCCCGCGTGATCGGCAGATCCTGACCCTTGCGATCCGCCACGGGAATGACTGGGTCGAGACCGCGCACGGCGCGTGCGTGTTCGTGCCGTTGATCGGGCCGGGCGGGTTCGCGGATGAGCGCTTCGACCCGTTCCTCTGACCGGGGACCGCGACCGATCGGCCGCCCAGCATCGGCGCCGGCCGACTGGCTCCGCGGATCGGCGGCCGGCCCGTACCGCTCGGTATACTCGGCCGGCCATGACCCACGTGTTCGTCGCGCCGCATCCGGATGACGTCGCCCTCTCCTGCGGCGGCCTGATCGCGAGCCTGCGCGAGCTCGGCCAGACCATCACGGTCGTGACCGTGTTCTCCGGCCACGGCGCGAATGACGGCCTGACGCCCTACCAGCGCGAGGCGCTCGGCTTCGGGACGAAGGCGATGTGGCCCGCGACCGAGGCCTTCAATCGGGAGCACATCCTGCCCGACTTCCCGATCGTCCCGGCGTGGCTGGCCGACGAGGAAGGGCTCGAGGCCACGCAGGTCGAGGCCGATCAGGCCGCCAAGCGCTTCTGGCAACGGTCCTCGTGGTATCGCCGGGCCAGCATCCGCGCCGAATCGATCGCAGGCCAGCCGGTGATCGACGAGCTCCCGACCCAGGGGGCGGTGCTGACCGAGGCTGTGACCGAGGCCGCGGCCGCAGGCGACCTGATGGCCCGCCGACGACTCGAGGACGAGCGCTTCGCCTATTTCACCGAAGGGTCGGTGGTCTTCCTGGACATGCCAGACGCGGTGTTCCGCGGGTATGACGGCGACGACCAGCTGCTCGGGATGCCGCGACCCGATGACACCGCCCCGTACGAATACCTGCGCCGCGAGATCGTCCGGCTCGAGCCGCAGAAGGTCTACCTGCCGCTCGGCGTCGGCGGACATGTCGACCACCAGTTGTGCCGCGACGTGGGCGTCCAGCTGCTCAACGAGGGCCGGCAGTGGGTGATGCCCGGGCCGGATTACGCGGGGAAGGTCGTGTTCTACGAGGATTTTCCGTACAGCTGGTGGAATGACTTCAACCAGCTCGAGGACCTGGGGGCGGACGTCGTGGCGACGCTGCCGTCCGAGGTCAGCATCTTCCCGACCTATGCGGACATCGGCGACCAGATCGAGCGCAAGATCACCGGCATCAGCCTGTACGAGAGCCAGATCGAGCGGTTGTTCGACGCACCGCGGGAGATGGCCGACGCGGTCCGCGCCTACGGCAAGACGATCGGGGCGATGGGCGGCGTGGACGGACCGGCCGAACGGTACTGGGTGACCAGCCGGGTCTAGATCTCCTGCTTCGCGCGCCCCAGGTCGGCGAACGATGAGGCCTTGTACCAGTCGGCGGTCTCGACCAGACCGCGATCGAGCGTCCACTGGGGCGTCCAGCGCAGCATCCGTCGGATCTTCTCGATGTTGACGACGCGCCGGCGGATGTTGTCGATGTCCCGACGGTCGACGTGCTGGAGGTCGACCTCCACGCGGAGGGCCTCACCGATCGACGTCGCCAGCCGGTTGACGGACGTCTCGATGCCCGTCCCGACGTTGAAGACCTCGCCTTCGGCACGCGGGTGGACTGCGGCCAGCAGGGTGGCCTCGACCGCGTCATCGATGTAGGTGTAGTCGCGCGTCTGCTCGCCGTCGCCGTGGATGGTGATGGGCCGCCCGGCGTGGGCTTCGACCAGGAACTTGGAGACGACGCCGCAATAGGGGTTGTCCGGCCGCTGCCCGGGGCCGTAGACATTCGAGTAGCGGACCGTCGTGACGCGAAGGCCATAGCTTTCGGCGAAGGCGGTGCAGTAGTTCTCGCCACCGAGCTTGCTGACGGCGTAGGGCGACAGCGTCCAGAGCGGATCGTCCTCGTTGATCGGGATGCTGCGCGGGTTGCCGTACACCGACGCGGACGAGGAGTAGACGACGCGGTCGACCTTCGAGGCGCGCGCCGCCATGAGCACGTTCAGCGTGCCGCCGATGTTCGTCGCGTAGTCGTCGAGCGGGTTGGCGGTCGACGCGATGATGTTGCGGGCCGCCAGGTGGAGCACGAGGCTGTGGTCGGCCACGAGCTCGTTGATGAGCTGGACGTCCGTCACCGATCCCTGGATGAACGTCGCTCCCGTCGGGATGGCGTCGGCCTTTCCGGTGAACAGGTCGTCGAGGACCGTCACGCGCGCACCGGCGTCCACGAGGCGTCGGGTCACGGCCGACCCCACGAACCCGGCGCCGCCGGTGACGAGGATCCGGCGGGCCCCGAAGGACCGCTCGATCGGCGTATTGGTCATCGTTTCACCCCCGTTCGGAGCAGCAGTGCCGGGCGGAACAGCCGCCACCAATCCTTGAGACCGCGCATCTTCGAATACGACTCCGCCTGGTGGTAGACCACGGTGCACGGATGCTCGATCACGCGATAGCCGCGCGTGATCGCCCGGTACAGGACGTACGGCTCGAGGTCGTAGCTGTCGAGCCAGCGCTGATCGAGGTTGACCCTGGCGTCGTCGAGCAGTTCGCGCCGGAAGATCCGAAACCCGTTCGTGGCGTCCGTCACGCGGCGGCCGACGAGCAGGCTGAACGCCATCGAATAGATGCGGGTGCCGCGCGCGCGCCCGGCGTTGCCGCCGATGAGCCGCCCACCGGGCATCCATCGGGAGCCCTGCAGGTAATCGGCTTCTTCGCCAAGGAGCGCGTCGAGGGCGGGTCCGAGCTCGGCTGGGACGTGTTGATCGTCGCCCGAGAGCAGGGCCAGGTACGGTCGGCCGCGGGCCACGCCTTCCTTCCAGCCATCGCGGATGGCGGCCCCGACGCCTTGTCGCTGGTCGTGGCGGACCACGACCGCGGCGCCGTGGTCGCGCGCCTCGTCGCCGGTGCCGTCGGACGAACCGTCATCGACGACGATCGCCTCGAATCGGCCATCCCGCGGCATCTTGTCGAGCACGCGACCGATCTTGCCGGCCTCGTTGAGGGCCGGAATGATCACAGCGACGATCGGTTCAGCAGTCGGTTGGGTCATCGAGACGAGTCTGGCAGACCGGTGCGCATAGGCAACCCGCCGATGGTACCGCCGCTCAGGCACCGCTTTCGCGATGGCGACGAAGTTCCTCGGCGCACAGGGGTGAGTAGGGGAGATCGGCGGCCGGCTCGATGGCGGCCGGCTCCATGGCGGCGGCCTCCGAATGGGTCGCGCCGATGACCCAGCCGGTGATCGACGCATCCGATGGGAAGTCCTGCAGGATCCGACAGTCGAGCGCCATGACCGCGATCACGGATCGGTAGGTTCCCAGCTGCCCGAACCAGGCCGTGCCGGACTGGCCGTCTTCGAGTCGATATCCGAACGTCGCGTACTGGCCGGGAACCGTGAATCGGACCATCACGGGTTGACCGGAGTCGTTCGCCAGCGTCATCGACGAGGAACGGGTCCCACCGGTCAGGACCGACCCAACGAGCGCGAGGACGGCGAACGCGGCCGAGCCGAGGGCCAGCGTCGGCGTCAGTCGCGGTGCGTACCGACTCGCGGGGAGCTGGAACCGGCCGGTCGCCCATGGGGCGAGCGCCGCCACGGCGACGACGAGCGTCTCCACCCGAACGATCGTCGTCGCGATGACACTCAGCAACACGGCGATCGCGAAGGTGACCCCGGCGTTCCGACGCCACACCACCATCGCGACACAGCCGATCGCCGTGACGAGCGCGAGCACGACATATCCCGTCATCGGCGACAGCCCGAGCCCACGCAACAGGCCCGGGATACTGAGGTCCGACGGGGTGGACGCAGATGTCTGCAGCAACCGGACGTAGTCGGCGAAGACGTGGACGCCGCCGACCCCGGCAGTCACCCCCACGACGAGTGCTCCCGTCACGGCGGCGGCCAGGAGCGCGCCCATGCGCCGCTGCAGCAGGAGCCACAGCAGCACGAAGACCGGCCCGAGCTTGACAAGGGCGGCGATCGCCACGACCACGCCGATCGTCGTTTGGACCCGTCGGGATGGCTCCATCGACGCGCGATACACCACGACCAGTGCCGGCGCCAACAGGGCGTTGAGATTGCCGGACCAGGCCACCACGCCCAGCGGGAACAGTGCGAGAAGGACCGGGAGGAGCGTCCTTGCCGGGAGGCGGGCGGCGAGGAACAGACCGAGGGCCGTGGTCATCGCGAGGCCCAACGCCCAGGTCAGGTAGAACCGGATGGGGTCCGGGAGGGCCAGCATCGCCGTCCACGGGAGGGCCACCGGCGGTGGTGACAGGATCGGCCCGGACCATTCCGGTGGATTGTCCGCGGGGACCGGGCGGTCACCGGGCTGGAGTGCGTAAAGCGTCGATCCCGCCGCGAGTCGCTCGCCCGCGGCAGCATAGTTGGAACTGTCGGAACCGAGATCGGCCGGGTAGGGCAGGTCCGGCCGGATGGTCGGGACCCAGATCAGGACGCCGATCCAGAAGATGGCAGTGAGGATTCGAGCGAGGTTGGCCGGTCCGATTCGGTCGATGGCCCGCAGGCCGTAGATGGTCGACAGTCTTCCGGGCACGGCCCCTCCTGCTACCCGCACGGGGTGTCCGGGCCGACACCCGTGCGCGTCACCCGATGGTACCGGCGCGAGGGCCCCGCGGCTTGGGTAGCATCCCCCCGTGACACCGACCGTGCGCGTGCTGCGCATCGCCATCCCGGCTCTGGCAATCGGCCTGGTCGCCGCGATCCAGACCGTGTACTTCGATCGGGGTTTCGTGCCGGGCGACGCATTCACGTACCTCGCGGCCGGCGAACGGCTGAATGACGGGCATCTGCTTTACGCGTTGTCGCCGGGCGACCGACCGGTCGACCTCAAGCCGCCGTTCTGGACCGTACCCCTTCTCTCGCCACCACCGATCGCCGTCCTGTTCCGCCCGCTGGCGTTGCTCCCGAACGACACGGGTCCATACGTCTGGTGGGCGATCTGCATCGCCTCGCTCGTCGTGACGACGCTGGTCATGATGCGGCGACGACCGATCCTCATCGGGCTTGCCGTCATCGCGTTGTCGATCCCACTCGTCTACGACATCGGCGTCGGCAACCTGAATTCCCTGCTCATCGCGGGGATCGTGGGAGCGTGGGTCCTGCTGACCCGCGGACGGGATGCGACGGCAGGGGCAGTTATCGCGGCGATGACGGCACTCAAGCTGACGCCGGTCGTGCTGGCATGGTGGTTGATCACCCAACGCCGTTGGAGCGCCGTCCGGGCATTCGTCGTCACGGGTCTCGTGCTGCTGGTCGTCAGCGTGGCCGGCGCCGGGTTGTCCCCGCACCTCGAGTACCTGGGGATCGTCAGGGTGACGTCCGGGGCGGGCACGAGCGACCTGAGCCTGGCCGGTTTGGCAAGATTCGTCGGCGTCGACCCAGCGGTGGCCGGCCTGCTCCCGACCGCGGCGCTGTTGCTGGGGCTCGCCACGGTCTGGTTCCTCCGGGAGCGTCCGGGTGTCGCGTACAGCGTCGCCGTCGTGACGATGTTGCTCGGATCGCCGGTGGTGAACATCAACTGGTTCACGGTGTTGCTGGCCGCGTTGGCACCCGCGGTGTGGCCGACCTCTCAGGGGACGCCACGGAAGATCGCACCGTCCTCGTCAACGTATGTCCGCTCCCAGCCCGCTGCCTCCAGCCGGGCCGCGAACGGTCCGTCAGCGTCCTCCGCGACCACGACCGTCACGCCCCAGGATGCCAATCGGGATTCCCAGCCCGCGCGACCGGTCACGACCGTGTCGTAGGCGTCCCAGACCTCGGCCGGAAAGAACTCGATCCGGGAGTCGAGGGCAACCTTGACCTCGGGCAGCGCCAACTCGAACCACGAGCCCCACGCCTGCGGGTTGAAGACACGATCGCCGGGCACCGTGACGTCCCGCAGGGCGGCCGTCACGCCTGGGGGCGCGTCCGTCAGCACCGCGACCGGGACGCCCGTGGCCGGATCGACCGGTCGCCAGATGGGCAGCAGCGCGACGCCCGCCAGGACCAGTGCGCCCGCGACGACGACGTTCAGTCGCCGCATCAGCGGTGGGGTCCCCGGCTCCGGCTCCGGCTCCGATCTCGCGAACAGCGCGGCGAGCGGCACCACGGCCGCCAGCGGCCACCATGCAAGCCCACGCTGCGTGTACAACCCGATGGCGACGAACAGGCCCAGCCATGCCAGCGTCGGCCACGGAACCGATGCGTGCGCCGCGAGCGATGAGCACGACCACGGCGGCGACCGAAGCGAAGAACAGGATGCCGGTCCCGTCCCGGATCGTCGTCGGCTGCCACTCGGTGACGCGCCTTGTCACTTCCGCGTTTGTCGACAACCCGATGGCGTACGCCCACACCGCCGGGCCGAACGGGGTCAGGCAGGCCGCGATCACGCTGACCAGGGCGATCAGGGCGGGCAGCTGCCGGCGCTCCGCGCCGATCGGCGGCGTCCTCCAGCCAGGCGAGACCGAGGACGACGGGAGCCAGGAAGAAGCTGCCGTGCAGGTTGGCCCACAGGACCACGAGGATCGGGATGGCCCACAGGCGGGCAGGGTGACGATGGCGATCCGCAACGAGCACGAGCGTGATCGCGAACAGCGTCATCCCGAGGAGTTGCGGGCGCAGGGCGAGTGCCGTCGCCGCCACCATGAATGCGCCGAGCGTGAGCAGCGCGGCGTTCCGCACCGACCAGCCATGCCGATACGCGACGACGAACAGACAGCCGAAGATCACGCCGACGAGCGCGGCGCGAAGGAGCGCCAGACCCGTCCAGCCCGCCAGACGAAAGACCGTCGACAGGATGACCTGCGATCCCCACTGCTGGTCGACCCATGGCAGGCCATCGGCCGTGAACGTCCATGTGTCGACGCGGGGGATGGATCCGCTCGAAAGGATCTCGTCGCCGGCGCGGAGGTGGTACGCGAGATCGACGGACGAGAGGCTCGCGAGCAGCGCGGCGAGCACGGGAAGTGCGACCGCGAGGAACATCCAGAGTCGGCGCAATGACACGCGGCGATGCTATCCCGCGACGGTGCCGGTACGCACCGGTTCGAAAGTCCCGCATCGGCGGCGGCCGGTTCCATGTAGTTTGCCGACGTGCACGCTTCCGCCATCCGCTGGGGCCGCGTCGGGCAGGCGGCCCTCGCAGCCTGGTTCATCACGATCTCGGTGACGCGGCTCTACTACCTCGCGTTGGCGGATCCATTCTCGGATTCGACGCTGTACCTGCGCGGCACCGCGGCCTGGTTGCGGGGCGAGAACCCATGGTCCGTCCACATGACGACCCTGTACTTCGCCGCGGCTCCGCCATCGCTGATCCCCATGGTGCCGTTCGCGCTGCTGCCCGAGCCCGTGGGGCTGGCGGTCCTCTTCGTGCTGTCGCTCGCCGCGTCGTTCTGGACCCTGCGCCGGCTGGGCCTGCCTTGGTGGTGGATCACCTGGCCACCGCTCGTCGACAACCTGTGGAACGGCAACCCGCAGTTGTTCCTCGTGCCGTTGCTGCTGGGCCCGGTCGCCTGGTTCGCGCCGATCGTCAAGGCCTACGCGATCGTCCCGCTGATCATCCAGCTGCGCCTTCGGGCCGTGTTGATCGCGACCGTCATCGTGCTCCTCACGGCGCCGCTGTTGCCGTGGGGCCAGTTCCTGGAACGATGGCCGGAGATCTCGAGGCTGCTCTCGGAGCAGTCTGACGGCGGCATGTCAGCGTGGTTCTTTCCCGTGCTCGTGCCGTTCGCGGCGATCGCGCTGCTGGTGATGGGCCGGGAGCGCGCCTCCTGGTGGTTCATTCCTGCGCTTTGGCCCTCGACACAGTGGTACTACACGCTGATGGCGATGCCGGTCCTCACCCCGTTGACCGCGGCCGTCCTGGCCGCGCCGGTGCAAGGGGGCCCCGCCGTTGCAGCGATCGTTGCCGTGATCGAGCTCTGGTGGCGCGCGCGGCGGGCCAAGGCCGCTCGGGTGGCACCTCTCGTCGCGCCGACCGACGCAGCGTCGCTCGAGATCGAGGCCAAGTGAGCGTCACGGGGTCGCGAGCGCCGACACCGGTGCATTTGGTGCCGGAGTGTTTCGGGCGAGGCGTTGTCCCAGATGGAGCGCCGGCCGCTCGACGAGCAGATACCCCGCCGTCGCAACGGCGAGCGTCGCGCCCAGCGCCACAAGCGGCGAGTCGATGGCCGTCAAGAGGTCGATATGCCATAGGTACACCGAGTAGGTGAGCGCGGCCCCGATCGCGGCTGGTCGTGCGAGGGGCCCGAGCCCGGGTCGTCGCGCGACGGTCCAGCCGACGACGAGGAACGTCCCGAGCGCCGAAGGTAGGTCGATCGAGGCCCAATCCATCCTCGTCCCGACCAGAAGGAGCGCGATGCCGAACAAGAGCGTAGCCGGGCGAGCGGCCCAAGGCATCCGCCCTTCCACCAATGCGACGAACATCCCGGGGGTGAATACCCAGATCATCGCCGGAAAGATGCTGCTCGGCTGTCGAGGATCCTCGACGGGAGCGAGGGCCCACAGAGCGAGGGCAGCAAGGAACGATGCGATGGCGATGATGGCGAGCCGGCGTGGTGATCGCGCGACGATGCCGGCCAGGGCCGGCAGCGAGAGGTAGAACAATACCTCGAGCACCAACGTCCATGACACCCCAAAGAAGCCCTGCCAGAGGGTCGGGTCGTAGCTCTGCAGGAACAGCAGATACGTCAGCGGCTGATTGACGAAGGTCGGATCACGGGCGACCACCGACACGCCTACGAGCGCGATCAGGTACGCAGGTGCGATACGAGCGACCCTGTGGATCGCGTACCGGCGCAGATCCACGTCGCCGACCACGAACGGGCGGTAGAGGAGGTAGCCAGACAGGCCAAAGAACAGCATGACCCCGTTCTGCAGCCCACCGAGATCGCCGCGGCCACCGTAGAACGAGATGTGGCAGAGGATGACCATGCAACACGCGACCGTACGGATCGCATCGAGCCCATCCGATCGCGGACGGCCGGTCGTTTCCAGGGCGCGAGCGGCGCCGCCATTCCGCCCGATCGTGATCCCGACCACGTCCCCTCACCCTCCCCGTCCAGCGCTGGACCCGCGTAGGAGGGTAGCAATTTCGTACCACCCCGGGACGGCCGGTTCCCGATCTCCCGTTGGGCGGCGACGCAGCGCTCGATCGAACGACGGACCGACAGCCGGTCAGACGGCGGTAGCCACCTCGACCCTGGAGGGGCGCACGGCGGCCGCACCCTCCTCGTAGATCTTCTCGATGGCATCGACCATGAGCTGGATGCAGAACCGATCGTGGACCGTGTCGTGCCCCGCCCGACCGATCATGTCGGCAAAGGGATGGTCGAGCGAGCAGGCGCGTGATCGCGGCCGCCAGCGCATCGGCGTCGTGCGGGGGAACGAGCAGTCCGGACTGGCCGTCGGTGATCATCTCGGGGATGCCGCCGACATCGGAGGCGACCACGGGCCGCGAGAGGGCCATCGCCTCGAGGATCGAGAGGCCCTGGGCCTCGCGATATGACGGCAGGACCGCCACATCCAGTGCTGCGGTCACGGCCGGAACGTCGTCCCGACGGCCGGTGAACACGACCCGGTGGGCGATCCGCAGGTCGCGCGCCTGCGCCTCCAGCGCCTCCCGCCGCGACCCCTCACCCACGATCAGCAGGTACGCGTCGGGGACCGATCGCAGCACGAGCGGCCATGCCTCCAGCAGCGTCGGGTGGCCCTTCTCCGGTTCCAGCCGGGCCACGACGCCGACGATCTGCGAGCCCGGCTCCATCCCATACTCGTCGGGGAGCGTGCAGCACGCCTCCTGGTTGTCATAGCGCGACAGGTCGACGCCGTTATAGATGCGCCGGATCGGCGCGCCGGTTCGTCCCTCGTCGATGAGCTTGCGCTCGATCATCTTCGAGACGGCGATCAGCTGGTCGATCCGCGGGGTCAGCTCACGCAACATCTGGCGGTCTTCGGCGGACCGGATACGGCTCGAGTGCACGGTCGAAACGACGTATGGCCGCCGGTGGCCGATCTCGCCGAGGGCGATCGCGGCCCGCGTTCCGACGAGCTCCGCGCGGTACATGTGGTTGTGAATCACGTCCGGTCGGACCTCGGCGAGGTGCGCCGCGAGGGCACCCACCGCGATCGCATCGTCGGGATCGTCGATGACGAGGACATCGAACCCCGCGCGCTGCAGCTTCCTGACGGCACTGCCGGGCGACAGCGCCACGATCGAGACATCGAAACGGGACGTGTCCAAGCGCGTGACGAGTCCGTACAGATGCTCCTGTGCGCCGCCGTTGGTGCCGGTCGCAAGGACCTCGACCACGCGGATCCGCCGGTCGCGGGTCGGGATCGGTCGCGTCACGGTCTCGAGGCAATGATCGTGTCGGCGCTGGGCGCTCATATCAGACCCTTCGCCGGACGAGGAGCCGCTGGATGGGCTCGTCGATCGCGCCCCACTCGTACTTGTACGGCTCGTTGCCCCGAAGGAAGTCCAGCCGGCGCGTGCCGTGGGCGATCGCGCGGGCGACATAGCCGTAGACCATCAGCACGCCCGGCGACAGCTCGCGCGCGTCAGGGTCGATCCCGGCGTTGAAGTAGAGGATCGTGTCGTCTGTCTCGAAGTGGATGCCGCTCGCGATGATCCGGTCACCGACGTGCAGGAGGGTGAGGCCCAACCGGCCATCGGGTCCGAAGAGCTCGAAGAGTCGGCGAACGAAGACTCGGCTCTGTTCCCCGCCCGGGGTCGGCGGGAACAGCCCCTCGGCGCCCCAGCGCTTCTGGTGGAGGACGATGAACGTCTCGAGGTCGGCGAGTGGATCCGCCGACTCGACGAGGCGGATCTCGCCGAGCGCCTCGGCGCGCCGCACCTTGCGCCGGATCTCGTGACGCTCCTTCTTGCCGAGTGTCGCGAGGAAACCGTCCAAGTCCACGCCCACGGGGATCGTCGTGACCGGGCAGACGTCCTCGCGTTCGACATTGAGCGTCCAGCCATTCGCCATCTCGATGGCGCCCAGCGCGGTGGCGAGGTGGTCGCCGGCCGGGTCACCGCAGCGCAGGCGGCGAAGGTCGACGACATCCCAGGGTTCGCCCTCGGGGCCGGCCAGGTATTCGGCCACCGCGACGGCCACCGCCGGCAGGTCGGATGGATCCGCGAGGATCGTCGCGTAGTCGGCGTGATACGACGCCCCGAAGAACACCGCCTTGGCCGTTGGCGGCACCGGCGTCAGGGCCAGGTCGCGAGCGTGGCGCATCCGCGTGTGGGTGAGGGCGTCGGAGGGCTCCACCTCGTGCCGATGCATCAGCGGCACGATGGCGACCGGACCGGTGCCAGCGCCCGCGTCGGCCGACACGATCACGAGGGTCTCCTCGTGGGCGTTGGCGCCGTACGCATCCCACCACGCACGGTGGAACGCCCAGGCAGAGAACGGGGTGACGCCGGCGGTCCGTGCGGCCAGTCCGTCCCAGACCTCGCGCGAGAGCTGGTCGAACGGTCGGCGCTCGGCACGGAGCGCGACGGGGGAACGGTCGGTGGTGTGGGGACGGGCCTCGGCGGCCCCTGGACAGGCGGGCTCGACGTCGAGCGCAGGAGCGGTCATCGTTTCGAGGATACATCGGACTCAGGCTCGATGGTTGCGCGGGCAACCGGGACCTTCGGGTCCCCTCTGGGGGCCGCTCCAGGTGGCTATCCTGAACGGCGTCCAGACAACCGCCAGGTCCAGGAGACCGATCTTGCACGTCCTTCGCCGTCCGGAAGCGCGACTGTTCCTCACGGCGACGAGCATCCTGTTCGTCGAGCTGCTGCTCATCCGCTGGATCCCGGCCAACGTGATCTATGTCGGGTACTTCCGGAACTTCCTCCTGATGGCCTCGTTCCTTGGGATCGGCGTCGGGATCCTCTGGGGTCGCGATCCCAACCGAGTCCGGGTCTCGATCTTCGGCCCGTTGCTGTTCGCGCTCGCGCTCATCGTCACGCAGTTCTACGTGAGCATCGAGCTCACCTCGCCGGACGAGATCTTCTTCGGGCTTTCCGAGAACGAGGCCGCAGACATCAATTTCCTCATCCTGCCGGCCATCGTGCTGCTGGCGACGGTGATCATGGCTGGGCTGGCGGTGCCGCTCGGCGCGCTGCTGACCTCCATGCCGCCGCTCAAGGCGTACAGCATCGACATCCTTGGATCGATGACCGGCGTGGCCGCGTTCACGATCCTGTCAGCTGCCGGGACGGGGCCATTCGTCTGGTTCATCGTCGTGGCGATCTTGAGCTCGCTGCTCGGCCTCGCCGCCGGCTTGAATCGATCCTCTCTGGTGACGGCCGCGTCGCTGACGGGCGTGCTGGTCGTCGTCGTCACCAGTACCCCGTCGAATCAGACATGGTCGCCGTACTACCGCATCGAGGAGTACCAGGCCCAAGGGGTCGGTGCCATCAGCGTGAATGGCATCCCGCACCAGGGGATGTGGCCACTGGACCGGCTGATCGACCCGTTCTACGAGCAGGTCTATCGATGGTTCCCTGATCGGACCTTCGATCGGGTGCTGATCGTCGGCGCCGGGTCGGGGACCGACGTGGCCGTGGCCCTGGACCACGGGGCGAGCCACATCGATGCGGTCGAGATCGACCCGCGGATCCAGGATATCGGCGTCCGCCATCATCCTGATCGACCCTATGACGACCCTCGGGTGCGACGCATCAACGACGACGGCCGAGCCTTCGTCCGCCGAAGCACGGACGAGTACGACCTGGTCATCTTCGCCCTCCCGGACTCCCTCACGCTGGTCAGTACCTCGGCGAACCTTCGTCTTGAGTCGTACCTCTTCACGTCGGAGGCGTTCGACGAGGTCCGTGACCGGCTGTCCCCGGATGGGGTCTTCGTCCTGTACAACTTCTATCGGGAAGACTGGCTACCGAAGAAGATCGCCGGGATGCTCGAGGAGAGCTTCGGAAGCCCGCCGATCGTTCGCGACTACGGCTCGACGGCGGCGACCCTGGCTGCCGGACCGCTGATCGAATCGCTCGACGGCCAAGCGCCGCCCGGCGAGGGTATCGACCGGCTCGACCTGACCGCCGCCCCGGCTGCGGCGACCGACGATTGGCCCTTCCTGTACCTGCGGGATCGGTTCATCGCCCCCTACTACGTCCTGGCGTTGTCGATCATCATCGGGTTCGCGGTCCTGCTCGTGGCCCGCGCTGCGAAACGCAGTGGGACCTCGCTGCGCCAGTTCAGCCCGCACTTCTTCGTGCTTGGCATCGCGTTCCTGCTCCTCGAGACGAAGAGCCTCGCGACGTTCAGCCTGCTCTTCGGGACGACCTGGTTGGTCAACGCCCTGGTGTTCTTCGCCGTGCTCGCCAGTGTCCTGCTCGCCATCCTCGTGAACCAACGCGTGCGGTTCCGCAACCCGACATTCCTCTACGCGGGGCTCTTCGGGACGATCGCGCTGGCCGTGCTGCTGCCGCCGGCCAGCCTGCTGATCGATCCGCTGTGGCTCCGCTACGTCGTTGCGGCCGCGCTCGCGTTCGCTCCGATCTTCTTCGCCAACCTCGTGTTCAGCTACTCGTTCCGGGACAGCAAGGCGGCCGACATGGCGTTCGCGTCGAACCTGCTCGGCGCGGTCATCGGCGGCGCGATCGAATATGTCGCCCTCATCAGCGGGTACGGATGGCTGCTCGTCGTGGTCGGCGGGCTCTACGCGCTCGCCTGGCTGCTCGCGACACGGGCCCGCTGGCTCGCGGATCGCAGCCTGGACGTCGAGACCGAGACTCCGCGAAGCCACGATCTCGTCGCGGAACGGGTCGAGCGTGTGCCAGCGAGGCCAGGGCCTGCGACGGGTCACTGACCGAGATACAGGTACCGCAGGAGATCCGCGTAGTCGTCGGTGAACGGGTGGTCCGATGGCACGACGGCGGTCCAGCCGGCAGCCTCCAGTGTCGCCAGCGTATCCGCGTCGGCGGTGGCGGCGAGCCAGCGGGATGGCGTTTCGCCGGGCTCGCTCACGGGGCCGACCCTGTGCACCTTCTCGAGGGCCGTCAGCCCCTGGGCCTCGACTGCGGCGGCGATGGCGGGGGCCAGATCGTAGTAGCGATTCGAGATATGGAAGGCCAGGGTGCCCCCCGGTCTGAGGATACGGATCTCGTCCGCGACCGCCTCCGTCGTCAGCAGGTGCACGGGAACCGAGTCCGACGAGAACGCATCCATGACCAGCAGGTCATATCGGCCGTCGGGTTCGTCCTCATAGGACAGACGCGCATCGCCCTCGACGATCGTCGGCCGGGAGACCGCATCCGAGAGATAGGTGAAGTAGCGCGGGTCTGACGCCACCTGGATCACGACCGGGTCGACCTCGAAGAATGTGATCGACGTGCCCGGGTCGGCATACGTGGCCAGGGCGCCGCTGCCGAGACCCGCGACACCGACGGTCCTGGACGACTGCGATCGAGCCACGAGGGCGAAGAGATCGCCCGCCGGGCCATTGCGGACGTAGTAGGCGAGCGGCGTGCGGGCCTTGGCCGGATCCGTCGACTGCGAACCATGGACGGTCGTTCCGTTCATCAGCAGGGTCAGGTCCCCAGTCGAGGACTCGATGACCTCGGTGACGCCGAAGAAGCTGCGGTCGCGGAACTCCGCCGGGGGCTGGAGGACGAAGGTGGCGAGGGCCAGGACGAACGCCGTCGCGAGGGCGAGGAACCACGGACGGGCACCGACCAGCAGGATGACCGCTCCGACGAGCAGCCAACGGACCCCAGCCTCCGTCGCGATGGCATCGCTGAGGACCAGGGCAGCGATGAGCAGCCCGGCCGCCACGACATAGGGCGCCAAACGCCGTCGCGCATCGCCGAAGAACGGGCTGAAGTCGAGCCCGCCACCGGATCGCCGGGCGACGGAGACCTGCGGGGCCACGAGCGCGAGCGCCACGAGCGCGCCGACGAGCAGGATCGGCAGCTCCCAGACCCCGGGAAAGACGGTCGGCGCCACGAGGGCGACGAATGCGCTGGCCAGCGCTCCGCCGAGCGACAGGATCAGATAGAACTCGGTCAGGCGAGACGGATCGGGCCGGTCCTGGGCGAGTCGTCCGTGGAGCGCGGTCGCCACGATGGCGAACGCGAACAGCTCCATCGCGAGGACGGCGAGGACCGGCCAGCCACCGGCCGAACCGTAGGGGATCCACAGGATGGTGATCATCGCCGGCGCCGCCAGCGCGGCCCGGCCGACCCAGCGCTGCCCGCGCGGCGAGAACGCGATGATGAACGAGACCAGGTACAGGGCCAGCGGCGCGACCCACAGCAATGGGGCGGACACGAGGTCCGTGGCGATGAAGGTCGTCACCGCGGACAACAGGCCCGACGGGACAGCGGCGAGGAGCAGCCATCGACCTCGGCGACGCCAGTCGACCGAGGCGGCTCCCGAGGCCGGCGCGGCGCGTGGCGCCGAAAGGGCGGGGGTTGCCGAGACCATCGCGACATCGCCGGGGAGGGGGGTGATCCGGGCTCGAAGCGCGGGGATCGCCCGCGATGCGGCCACCGCCAGCAGGACCACCAGCAGTCCGTAGCCCACCGCCCACACCCCGCGTTGAGCCGAGAGTGGAAGACGGGGCTCGACCAGCAGCGGGTAGGCGATCAGGGCGAGCAGCGATCCGCCATTGCTGAGCGCGTACAGCCAGTACCCGTCGCCGACGGTGTGGCGCTCCCGTGCGACTTCGAACCACCCGCTCACGAGCGGGGTCGTCGTCGTCAGGACGAGGGCCGGCAGGCCGATGACGACGACCAGGATGCGGATGAGGTCGATGACCGGCGGGAGCGACTCGATCCGCAGGTCCGCGATCCGACCCGGGGCGATGAGCAGCGCCAGGATCGCCAGGGCCGCGATCGCAAGATGCAGCGGCGGCCCCCAACTGCCGAGGCGGGTGACCGACAGGTGCCCGTAGAGATACCCCACCAGGAGCACACCCTGGAAGAAGAACAACACCGTCGCCCAGACCGCTGGGGTGCCGCCGAAGACCGGAAGGACGAGCCGCCCCACGAGCGGTTCGACGCTGAACAACAAGAAGGCCGAGAGACCGATCGGGAGCGCGTATGGGAAGGTGGCGCCCAGCATCGGACGGGCGAGCGTCGCGGTGCGGGTGGTCATCGGTCCTCCGGGCGGGTCGGTGGAGGCCATCGTCGCCGTGCCGGCTACCGGGTCAAGTGAGAAGAACGGGTCATCCGCCTCCGTCGCCGTTCAACTCCCGCAAAAGGAAGTACTCGGGGCGCGGTGCATCATCGGTGATGAGCGGACCCACGCCGGCATAGGATCGGACCTCGTCACCGACGAGCCAGGTCCGTTCCCGGATCAAGTCGACCCAGTCGGTGACGGTCGAAACGGGTGAATCGAATGCCCCCGACACGTCCTCGAGGACCCCGGGCCGCTCGAGGACCGACCCGATGGCGGCCGGATCGAGCGAGATCGGCTGCATCGAGCCCAGCATGTAGAAGCCGTAGCCGGCGAACCCGCGGACGGCGATCACGTGGGGATAGACCGTGGCGAAGGTCCGGATGTGCTCCTTGAGGTCCGCCTCGGTCGTGCCGTAGGGCGTCCATTGCATCATCACGCCACCGTCGGTGAGGTGGTCGCGTCCGACCTCGTAATACTCCAACGAGGAGATGACTGACACGCCGGAGCTCTGGATCGGCGGCGGCGGGTCGGTGACGATGATGTCGAAGCGCTCGTCGACCAGCTCGAGATGATTCCGGCCGTCGGCGATCACCACGCGTCCGTTCGGATCGGCGAGGACCTTCTCGGCATCCGGGTAGTAGTGGCCGAACATCTTCGGGACCGACGGGACGAGTTCCACCGTGTCGGTCCGAAGACCCGCGATCAGCGCAGTCCGGAAGGCCGTCCCCATCCCGAATGCCACGACCAGCGCGCGCTGCGACGCGGGGCGGGCCATCAGCGGCAGGATCGGCATGAGCTTGGCATCGACGGTGAGCAACGTCATCGACGTGCCCGCCACCCAGAGCTGGGCGGTCGGTCCGCCCTGACCGGCCTGGACCGAGGCGATCTCGTCCTCGCGTGACTCGAAGAGCGGCCATCCCTGATCGGCCATCCGAGCCTCGTTGGGTTGGACGACGAGCCCGGGCAGCGCGGCGAGGACGACGATCAGGACCGCCGCGACCAGGCCGCTGGCGGCCAGCACGGGACGCCGCGGCCGCGACCAGAGCGCGAGCCCGACGCCGAGCGCCGCGTTGATCAGGGCCAGCACGACGACGATCAAGGGCGACCCGATCGTCGGCATGAACACGAACGGGATGACGAGGCTGCCGATGATCGCCCCAGCGGTATTCGTGCCCAGCAGCAGCCCCGACTCCGAGCCCGCGCTGCCCTGTTCGTCGCGCAGGAGCGCAGACGCGGTCGGGAAGGCGATGCCCAGCACCACGGTCACGGGCAGCACGGTCAGGATCGCGGCCCCGAACAGGGCGCCGACGGACTCCAGCGGATGCGCCGCGTCCAGTGACCGCGGCTGCGAGATCACGAGGATCAGCCCGGCGACGCTGAGGACCGCGACGGCGATCTGCGCGATCGCCAGGACGCGAACTGGGTCCTTGATCCGTGGTCGGATGGCGTTGTAGGTCGAGGCGCCGAGCGCGATCCCGACCAGGAACAGCGCCAGGATGACGGTGAAGACGTAGGTCAGCCCGCCCGTGCCGGACGTCAGCAGCCGGGTCCACGTGACCTGGTAGCCAAGCGACGTCAGCCCGGAGACGAAGGCGACGACGAGCGGTAGCCAGACGATCCTGTTCGGCAGCGTCGAGGGGGCGCGGGCGGGCTCCGGTCGGTCGCTGACGGCGGTCCCGGCCGTCGTCGGGACCGTCACGTCGTCACGAGCGAGCCACAGTGCGACGACCCCGGCGATGCCGGACATCAGCGCACCGATCCGCAGGGCGCCGGTCAGTCCGGCCAGCTCGATCAGGACGAGGCCGGCCAGCAGGGTGCCGGCCACCGCGCCAAGCGTGTTGGCCGAGTACAACCGCCCGAAGGCCTGGCTCAGCGCCGTCGACCTCGCGAAATGGCGAACCAGCGCCGGGAAGGTGGCGCCCATCATGATCGTCGCCGGCGCCAGGGCGATGACCGCCAGGAGGAGCCGTGCCAACGCGAGGAACGGCGTTCCCTCGATGGCCGGATAGATGCCCCGGTACGCCTCGTTGATCAGCTGGAACGTCAGCGGCGTGACCAGCACGATCACGACCAGGGCGAGCTCCAACAGGCCGTACAGGCGGAGCGGGGAGCGCACCCGGTCGGCGACCCGCCCGCCCAATGTCGCGCCGATGGCCATGCCGCCGAAGAACCCGGTGAGGATCGCGGATACCGCCTGGGTGGTGTTGCCAAAGACCAGAACGAGCTGGCGTGACCACACGATCTCGTAGACCAACCCCGCGGCGCCGGACAGGATGAAGATGGCGAGGACGAGACCGCGTCGATCGGGCATCGGCGGAGTTTGCCACGGGCGGCGGGTCATGTGCTTGGGACGGGTCGGAGCCGCCGGTGTCCCTCGCTATACTCGGCCGACCATGGCCCGTCCCCGAGGATGACCCGGCTGTTCGCTCGTCGGGCTCCAGTCGCAATCTCGTCGCGAGGGCTCGCCTTCGCGGCGGCCGGAGCCGGCCTCGGTATCACCATCGCCGTCTTCGTCATCTATGCGCAGATGACTGCGAGCCATTTTCTCGGCGACGCATATGTGTATTTGGGAGCCGGCGAGCGGTTGAATGCCGGCCACCCGCTCTACTCGTTGTCGCCGGGCGACCGTCCGATCCCGATCCAGCCTCCGTTCTGGACGGCCCCGCTGGTCTCACCCCCGCTCATCGCCGTCCTGTGGCGTCCCCTCGCCGCCCTTCCGTACGAAGCGGGAGTCCTCGTCTGGTGGATCGCGTCGCTGACGTGCCTTGGCGGGTCGATCCTCTACATCCTGCGGCGGCAGCCGCTGGTGGCCGGGCTCGCGCTCGTCGCCCTCTCCGTCCCGGTCGCCATGGAGGCAGGCCTCGGTAACGTCAACGCGTTCCTCCTCGCGGGCACCATCGGCGTCTGGCACTGGCGGGACCGTCCGTGGGTGGGAGCGATCCTGGGCGTGATGATCGCCGTGAAGCTCTGGCCGGTCGTGCTTGCTGTGTGGCTCCTCGCGCAAGAGGGGCGCAGGACCCTCGTCGTCCTCATGGCGACGCTCGTCGTGTGCGGCGTCGTGAGCCTCGTTGGGGCCGGCTGGGAGAACCATGTCGCGTATCTGTCCGTCGGCCAGAACGTTCATCCGTCGGCCTTCAGCCTGACGTGGCTGCTCGGCATCCCGTGGCTCTGGCTGGCAAGCCTTGTGGTCGGAACCGGCCTCGTGCTCGCCACCCGCAGTAGACCGGCATGGTCGTTCCGCATCGCCGTCCTGACGATGGTCCTGGGGTCTCCCGTCGCGAACCCGAACACCTATGCACAGCTGCTCGCGATCGTCGCACCGGCCGGAACCAGCAGCCGGGCGCCTCGCAGTCGAGAGGAGAAGACCGTCAGCTCGTTCTATGTGGCCGGCGCGAAACGCCCATCCTGATCGGCTGAGTGGCGGGGGCGTAGGTCAGTCGAGCGCATGCCCCGTGCGACGCGGCGATCCGTGCGCCCACCATCACAGGTGGTAGGCCCAGTAGATGCCCGCGGCACCGACCAGGGTCCCGAATGCGATCAGCGCCTTCCAACCGGTGGACACCCCGCCTCGGTACGCGGCGGCCAGCCCGCACAGGGCCATCACGAACGGCACAGAGTCGAGGAAGTAGCGGTAGCCGTACTGCAGCCAGCCGCCGCCGTAGTACAGCAGCGTGGGGACCAGCACGGCGACCGCGGCACCCAGCAACCACCAGTTCCGTGGCCGCCGCCAGTCCGCCCGCGTGGCGAACAGCAAGCCGGGGCTGGTGAACAGCACGGACATCCCCAGGCCGTCCGGCTGGAAGAACGGCGGGCTCGCCGAGGGCCTGGGGAGATGGAACAGGAAGTAATCCAGGTTCATCGGGACGTGCGCCGGAGAGAAGAGGCCCTGCGCACGCTGGGCTTCCAGGAAGGGCGGCAACGTCGCCAGCGCATAGCCGCTTTCGAACGGTGTCCCGAACCGCACCTGGTTATAGAGGAAGAAGGTAACGATCGACGGGGCGACCCCGATGCCGAGCAACGTCCACTGCCTCCACCGGACCCGTCCGGCGGCCCGCGCGACATAGCCACCCGCGACGTCGGCCGCCTGGTGCCGCCGTGTGTGGCTCGAGCAGGAGCGCGTAGAAGGGCACGGCAAAGGCGAGGGGCGCACGGCTAAGGAATGCCGCGCCGGCGAGCAGGCCGATGAGCCAGGCACGCTGCCTGCCAAAGACCTCGACGAGGCAGGCGAACGTGACTATGGTGGCGACGAGGTGGCCCGTGTGCCAGACGCCTCCCCTGGTGGTGACCCAGAGGATCTGGGTCGAGAAACCGAACAGGACGGTGAGCCACAGTCGGTCCACGATCCGCTCGACGCCAACCCGGCCCAGCAACCACCAACACATCCCGACCCCGGCGGCCGCCAGGACGGCGTTGATGCCCGACTCCAGCTGGTCCGCCGTCAGCGGGCCGACAAGAGCGACGATCGGCATGAGCGCCACGGCGGGGAACGGCGCAAAGGGCACGTAGTAGCGGCCACCGATCGGGATGACGTCGTTTGGCCCGAGCCGCACGTCGATCGCGGTTCGACCGTGGAGGAACGCATCGGCGAGGTAGAAGAGGTCCCCACGCCCGGCGTCGAAGCCGCGGTTCGCCAACCAGTACAGCAATGCCGAGATCCCGACGATCGCGACGCCGACGAGGACGGGTCTCGGCGGGCGATGGATCATGCCGGCGGCGGGACGCCGGGAACGAGCGGGATGCCGCGGACGACCGGAGTCGGCGTCGTCGATCCGCGGGCGGCCCGACCGACGAGCAAGGTCGCGATGAGCGTCAGCCACATCACGATCGGGTAGGCGATCGGCGGCGTGACGCCGACCAACGGCCAGGCCGTCACGAGCGGAAGAGCGAGCGCCCACCAGCGACCGGCCGACAGCAGGTAGGCCACCGGCAGCAGGAGGAGCATCGCGTAGTGGTCCCACAGGATCGGCGACACGAGCTGACTCGCGATGACGGTCACGAGATACGAGGCCTCGTCACCCGCCCAGCGGATCGCAGCAAGGAAGGCCGCGATGACCGCGACAGTGCTGACGAGCTGGATGCCGGCCGCCCACCCGGGGGAGGCGCCGAGCTGGTACGCGATGGCACCCGGTGTCACGTTGCGCTCCGTAACGATCGGATCGGTGACGGCGCGGAGGAGGACGACGAAATCCGACCAGGCGACCAGACCGGTAAGCGCGGTTGCGACCGCGGTGAGCACCAGCAGCACGACCGCACCCACGATGACCGCGCGGAACCGGCGGGTCAGGAGCGCCCACACGAGCACGAGCCCCGGCTGCAGCTTGATCGCGGCACCCAGCGCGCCGCTCACGCCCAGGCGGATCGGGTCATCGATCCCCCGCCACCCGACGGCGAAGGTGAGGAAGAGGACCGGGCCGACCTGACCGAGCTTGACCGCAAACACGAACGGGAACGACAAGCCCGCGAGCAGGACGATCCACCAGCGGACGGTCCGTGCGACGGGCAGGATCGCGACGCCGATGATGAAGGTGATGAGCGACAGGCCGATCCAGGCCCAGATCGCCGTCTGGGCGTCCAGCATGGCGAAGGGCAGCAACAACGGAACGAACGTCGGCGGGTAGAAGAACAGCCCGAAGCCGCCGGCGATCGTGAAGGACATGTCGTAGACGGGCTCGCCAGCGGCGAGCCGTTCGATCGCCAGGTGATAGGCGAGAAAATCATGCCCGAGCGTGTCCCCGGCGACGGCCAGCGTAGCGCCGACGCCTCCCGCGAACGACAACGCGGCGAGGATCGGCAGCGCAGTCCGCGCAAGCCGAGTGATCGTGTCGCGGTCGATCACGTCCGTTCCGCGGCGCGCCGGCGACTCCCCCGATGGATGAGCGGGATCCGGAAGAGGTCCCACGCGACCCGCAGCGCAAGACCCGGGCGGGCGCGCATGCGCGACCCGCGCTTGTCGAACCAGCGGATCGGGACGAGGGTCATCCGATACCCGCGCGAGCGCGCCAGGTAGATGATCTCGACGTCGAACACGATGCTGGTCACGCGCTGCCGTTCGAAGAGATCCTGGGCGGCCTCACGGCGGAACCCCTTGAAGCCGCACTGCGTGTCCTGCACGGGACCCACGACCCAGACCGATGCCAGCAAGTGGAAGACCTTGCCGATCAGGCGGCGGTATCCCGCCTGCGTCGCGCGCATGTCCGACCCGTCCGGCTGGATCCGCGAGCCGAGCGCGATGTCGTGGTCGGTGAGCGCCTGCACGAGCAATGGGATCTGGTCGGGCGGGGTGGCCAGGTCGGCATCCGCGAAGACGATCACGTCGCCGGTCGCCGCAAGCATCCCGGCTCGGACGGCGGCGCCTTTGCCCTCGTGCGGGACGCGCAGGATGTGGAGGTGCAGGCCCTCGATGGAGCCCGCGGCTTCCGGACGAGTCTCGACGATGCGGACCGTGCCGTCCGTGCTGCCGTCGTCGACGACCAAGATCTCGATGCGTTCCGGCAGCGTCGCGGCACCAGGGGCGCCATCCCGGCCGTGGGCATCCCGTCGCCGCAGATAGCCGAACAGCTCGTCGAGCGCCGGGCCGATCCGCTCCGCCTCGTTGAACGCGGGCAGGACCAGGGTGAGGCTCACGGGACCCTCTGGCCCCCGAACCGGTGCACGACGAACTCGCCGCCGCGATTAGGCTCGGCGACGAGCATGTCGAGGCGCACAATCCAGCCGCGCTTCCGGATGGGCACACGAGGTGACCCGCTCACGGCTACAGACTATCGTGCCGATGGGGTCGGACATCTGCTCTGGCGTCATATCGGGAATGGGACCAACGAGCGATAGCGAGAGGGCATCTGGGTCCGTGACGGTTTCGGCGATGGAACGCGTGCAGGTGGCTGCCACGAGCGTGATCGAGCTCCTGCGTCGCAACAGACGGGCGATCCGCGACGCCCTCATCGTGATGGGGCTCCTTCGCGCAGGGATCTACTTCTTCGTCCAGGGGATCCACCCTTGGACCTTCGTCGGCATCGATGCGCGGGCGTACTGGGGCGTCGATCTTGCGCATCCGTACGCGAATTCAGGCGTCGGCGAGTTCTCCACGTACCTCTACTCACCCGCGTTCGCGCAGGTTCTGTCGCCGCTGTACGCCCTGCCGTTCGAGGCGTTCTTCGTCCTCTGGACAGCCGCCTCCGTGGTCGCGCTGTACTGGCTGGTCCGGCCATGGCCATGGGCGCTCCTCATCCTGCTCCTGCCGTGGACATACGAGCTGTTCGTGGGCCAGGTGCACCTGTTCATCGCGGTCGCGATCGTGCTGGGTTTCCGGTGGCCGGCCGTGTGGGCCTTCAATATCCTCACCAAGGTCACCCCCGGGATCGGACTGCTCTGGTTCCTCGTGCGTCGCGAATGGCGATCCTTCGCGATCGCCATGGGGACCACGCTGGCGATCGTCGTGGTTTCGTTCCTGCTGGCACCGACCGCCTGGTTCGACTGGTACTCGTTCCTGCGCGGTACGACTGGGAGCGGCGAGCTCCTGTACCCGCGGATCGCCATCTCGGCCGTCATCACGGTGTTCGCGGCGCTCACCGGCCGGCGCTGGGCGGTGCCCGTGGCCGTGCTCCTGGCCCTGCCGGTCGTCTGGGTCGAGTCCTACGTGATCCTGCTCGCGATCATCCGGCTCCGCGAGCCGGCCGAGGCGCTCAGGCCGGTGACCGCTCCGTCGATGACACTCGCGCAGCCGCGATGACCAGAGCAGCCGCCAGCCAGAGCAGTGGCAACCCGACGAGGGCGACCGCCGCGACGATCGCTGCCGCGATCACGAGCAAGGACACTCGGCGGACATCCTGACCGCTCGCCCGGAGCATCGCGGCGACCGCGATCGGCATGAGCGCGCTGGGGTAGTGGTACCAGGTGACGGGCAGCGTTGCGAGTGACGCTGCGGTCGCCCACGCGAAGCTCTCCACTGGGTCGGCACGAGTCCACGCCGCCCACGCAGTGAGTACGACTGCGGCCACGCCGACGCCGACGTGGAGGGTGCGCGCGACGGCGTCGTCGCCTCCGATGAGGGCCGCGACCTGGGCAGCCAGACCGGCATTGCGCGGATCGACGATCGTGGCCCCCGCGCCGGCCCGCACGACCTCCGCGTAGTCGGCCCACATCGCCGAACCGCCGGCAAGGACGCTGAGACCGACGGCCGCGAGCCCCGTCACCACCGCCGTCGCGAACACCAGGCGGGCTGCTCCGCGCCCATCGGAGGTTGGATCGCGAAACGCCCGGATCACGAACCACACCCCGAGCGACGCCGGGTGGAGTTTCACCGACGCGAGGGCGAGCGCGGCACCGCCGGCGATGGCGGTCGATCGGACCGGCGCCACGGCCGCAAGCAGCATCACTCCATAGAGGAACGGAAACCAGGCGTCGAGGTTGCCGAACAGGAGGGCCACCGCGAACGGCAGCGTCAGTGGGGCACAGGCCGCCGCGACGAGAAGCACCTCACGGCGAGACCGGTGCGGGGCGAGTCGGCGCCGGAGGAGCTCCGTCGCTGCCAGGTAGCCCCCAACGGCGCCGATGGCCCACAGGATCAGCATCAAGCGCGACGGCACCATCGCGACGAGGCTGGATGCCTGCGCGACGGGTGGCGGGTACGAAAAGAACAGGCTCGTCGCGAGCGGCGGTCCGCCAGCCACCAGCTCCGGCGCATACGGGGATCGTCCGGCCGCGACGTCCCGTCCAGCCTGGAGCAGGAGCTCCAGATCGAAGCCGAGGCTTGACGTGGACCGGGAGGCGAGCTGCGCGCCGATCCAGACGATCCCGATCCAGCCGATCGTCCCCGCCACGACGGCGGCCGTGACCGCTCGACTGGGCAACGATCGCGGGGCCGGGGCGGCGCTTGGTCGCATGCTGGCCATGCTACGGCGCCCCGATCCGCCGCCGATCGCCTATGGGATCCACCAACCTGCGAACGTCAGGGTCGAGAAGATGGCAAGGAGCACGACCGATAGCACCGGCCAGCCGTACCACCACACCGGATGCTGGCGCGACGCGAGGATCCAGGAGTACGGAAAGGAGAGGAGCACGACCCGCCCCACCGCCTCGAGCGAACCGGACACGAGCAGCATCACGAGCGAGATGACAGGGATGGCGACGTACTCGATCGGGATCTTGTCGGCTCGTGCAAACACGAGCAGCGCGACCGAGGCGATCAGGCAGGCCATCAGGGCCAAGAAGTACAGGGCGAGGGGTCCGGATAGCGCCTCGCCGACGGATCCCGAGCCCGCCGCGGCCCCGCCCGTGTTCCGCCCCCACGCCGCATACGACCCGAAGTACCCGTTGGGGGAGCCCGTGAAGAACGCCACCCACACGATGTACGACAGCGTCGCAAACGGGCCGAGCCCGAGTGCAAGCCAGCGCCAGCGCCTCGGGCCCCGAAGCCTGGATGCCAGGAGGAGGGGGACGAGGTAGAAGGCGCTCTGCGCACGCGTCAGCGAAGCCAGTCCGAAGAACACGCCGGCTCGTCCCGCGTAGTCACGCGTCACGGCAAGGAACGAGGCGAGGATCAGCACCAGCGTCAAGGTCTCTGAATAGCCCATCGTGAACACGAAGGAGAAGGGGAACAGCGCTAACAACGCTGCGGCTCGGATCGCGCGCGCCTCCCCAAGGATCGGTCGACCCAATCGAACCAGCAGGACGAGCGCGAGCGCGAACAGGACGACATTGAGCGCGATCGCGAACAGACCAACGAGATCCGGCCACGGGAGCGCAAGGACGCGGACGAGCAACGGGTACAGGGGAAAGAACGCGTAGTCGTGGTACCCGCTGTCACCGAAGGCTTCGACGTGGTAGCCGTTTCGCGCGATCCCGACGAACCAGTCGCCGTCCCATGTCGTGAGCGATCGCAGGATCGGCGCTGGGTCGCCGGACGTCAGCCGCGGGTTGACGACGAAGGCCCCCGACTCCACCAGCAGGGCCGCAGCAACGATCACCAGCCTCGATACGATGAACGCAGCGATGACCGGGGCGAAGCGGCGGAGGCTCGGCTCGATGCCGCCCAGCGCGCCAGATCGAGACAGCATGCAGCGCAAGCTCCGAACGATTGGGGTCGGACGCACCGTCGCCCAATCGACTCGCGTCGTCAAGGCGTCGACTCGTCGAGATCGGCCCTGACCTTCGGGTGGTTCTCGGATGCTGCCTCGGGCGCCGCGACCCGCGGCGCTCGCGCGTTTGGGGCGCGACCTACGGATTCCACCAACCGGTGAACGTGAGCGTCGAGAAGACGGCGAGCAACGCGAGCGACAGCACAGGCCAGCCATAGCGCCATGCCGGGTGCTCGCGCGAAGCCAGGATCCAGGAGTAGGGGAAGGAGAGGAGCACGAGTCGCCCGATCGCCTCGATGCTGCCGGAAAGAAACAGCACCAGTAGTGAGATGACTGGGATGGCGGCGTACGCGACCGGGATCCGGTCGACGCGGACGAAGACGAACAGGCCGACCGCCACGACGAGACACACCATCAACGTCGCGAAATACCAGGCGAGTGGGCCGGACAGGAAGTCGAGAACGGATCCCAGCCCCGCGGCGGCGCCGCCGGTATTGCGCCCCCAGGCCGCATACGATTCGAAATAGCCGTTCGGCGAGCTGGTGAACCACGCGACCCAGAGCAGGTACGACAGGGTCGCCAACGGGCCGAGGCCCAGCGCCAGCAACCGCCACCGCCCGGGTTTGGCGAAGCGGGATGCCAGCACCAACGGGATGAGGTAGATGGCGCTCTGCGCCCGGGCCAACGACGCCACACCGTAGAGAATCCCCGAGCGGACGACGTGACCGCGCTCCACGAGGAGGAAGGCCCCGAGGATCAACGTCAGCGTCAACGTCTCCGAGTAGGCCATCGAGAACACGAATGAGAACGGGAACAGCGCGAACAATGCGCCCGCTCGGATCGCCCGTTCCTCGCCGATGTGACGCCGGGCCAGGCGAACCAGGAGCACGAGCGTGACCGGGAACAGCACGAGGTTGAGTCCGACCGCGATGAGTCCGACGAGGTTCGGCCACGGCAACGCGAGCACCCGGACGACCATCGGATAGAGCGGGAAAAAGGCATAGTCGTGGTAGCCCGCGAGGCCGACGGCGGCGAGATGGTAGCCATCCCGAGCGATACCGACGAACCAGCTGCCGTCCCAGGACGTGAGCGAGCGAAGGATGGGTGCGGTGTCGCCATACGCCTGCGCTGGGTTGATCGGGAAGATGCCTGTTTCGACGATCACCGCCGTCGCGATGATCACGAGCCTGGAGACGACGAGCGCCACGATGACCGGGGCGTAGCGCCGGAGGACGACGCGTGGCTCCATGCCGCCCGCGGCGCCAGATGGAGACAGCATGCAGCGCATACTCCGAAAACGAGCGGGACGGAAGGACCGTCGCCGAAACGACGGGGCTCGTCAAGGCCGTAGACTCGCGGTTGCGACCATGACTTTCGGGTGGTGCTAGGGGTGCGGTCTTGAAGCGAGAATCACAGACAACCGAAGGCCGTGGAGGACACATGCACCAGCACGAGCACGCTGCCCATGGGGTGGAGATCGAACCGGGCACACCCGCCTGGTCGGAGTGGGTCAAGGACTACTACCGCGACGTCGAGACGTACGATTGGGTCGATGTCGCCGACAACATCCGCGGCCTCGAGGCGTTCTTCCATCGCAACCGTGCGTGGATGGTGCGCCGGATGGTCAGCAAATACGCCACGCCGAACGCCCCGATCCTCGACGCTGGCTGCGGAACCGGCCTGAACCTGCGCCACCTGCCCGAAGGCTCGACTGGCGTCGATATCAACCCGCGCAACATCGCGCTGCTCCGGCAGCGCCTGCCGAACCACACCGTCCTCGAGGGTGACGTCGAAGCGTTGCCGTTCACGGATGGCAGTTTTGGGACCGTTCTGTGCACGGAGGTCATCGAGCACATCCCGGATCCCTCGGCCGCTCTGGCCGAGTACCGCCGGGTCCTCCAGCCGGGCGGCGTGCTCATCGGCTCCGTGCCGGCACGGTCCGCCATCTGGAAGCTGCGATTCCTCTCGAGCACCTGCCCACATAGCGAGCCGTTCCACAACGAGTACCTGCCCCACGAGGTCCGCGAGATGCTGACGGGCTGGAAGGTGGAGTCCCTTCGCTACTCGCTCCTCCATTTCAACGTGCTGTTCGTGGCTCGCAAGGAGGGCGCGAGCGCTCCACGGTGAGGTCGTGACGATGATCGGGGAGGGCGCGCAACCGACCGCGCCGTTACAGCTTGGTGGCATCGCGGCGCGATGGACCCCCGATCTCAACCGCGACGTGATGCTTCTGCTGGGCGTGCTGTGCGGGCTCGCCCAGGTGGCCGGAATCCTGTCCCCCCCGGTGGATGCGTCCGCGTACTGGCTTGCCGGCACGTCGACGAACCTGTATCCAGCCGCGTGGTCCGAGGTAGCACCTGGCTACCTGTTCTACCCGCCGCCCGTGGCGCAGCTCTCGGCCCTCCTGCAACCGATCGGTTGGCCCGCGTTCGTCACGATGCTGACGACGTCGATCTTCTTTTCCATCTGGTATTGCGCCGGACGCTGGTCGCTGCCGCTGCTGGCGATCGGGATCCCATACCTGGTGTGGGGTGTCGGCCCGAGGGAGGCGTCTGTGTTCCTCGGGTATGCGCTTCTCGGCAATCTGCAATGGATCCTCGCCGCGCTGACCATCGCGGCGCTCCGGCGCCCTGCCCTCTGGGCGATCCAGCTGGTCACGAAGGTCACGACGGCGATCGGGTGGTGGTGGCATGTCTTCCGCGGGGAGTGGCGAGCCGCGGCCATCGGGGCGGCGGCCGGCGCGGCGGTGGTGGCGGTCTCATTCGCAGTGGCACCGCAGTTGTGGTTCGACTTCATCGCCTTTGCGCTGCGCAACGGATCGATGGCAGATCCGCCCATGGCCCTGTTCCCTGTACCGTTCGGCGTCCGCCTGGCGACGGCGCTGCCCATCCTTGTCTGGGGAGCCCGGACGAACCGGGCGTGGACCGTCCCGGTCGCCGTCGGGTGGTCGCTCCCTGCCCTGTACGGGCTCGGGTTCCTGCCGTTCTGGGTGGCCGGCTGGGGCGTCCGCAGACTCGGCTCCACCGCCACCCAGGGAGCGCGAATCTCCACCGTGGGCCGCCCTGACGGGCCCTGACTGACGGTCGCGCCGCTAGCCCAATCGTACCGGGCAGACGGACCCGGACCCGGTGCTACGCTGCACCGGCCGTGCGTATCCCCCTCCTGCTGTACGTGCTCGCCCTCGCCGTCCGTCTCGTCCTCATCTGGCACTTTCCGGACCCGGCGTACCCCGACTCGTTCTACTACGTCGACGTCGCCCGGGCACTCGCCGCGGGCCAGGGGTTCACGATCGACCTCATCTGGATCTTCCCCGAGGTCGGCGGCGTGCTACCGGCGGATCCGGTCCTGCCGATCCCCTCGAATGCGCACTGGATGCCGCTGGCGTCGTTGGTCCAGGTGCCATTCCTGCTCGTCTTCGGGGACGTTGCGTGGGCGTCGGCCCTGCCATTCGCCCTGATCGGGGCGATCGCCGCGCCCCTGACCTGGGCGATCGCTCGGGATGCCGGCGCCCGCAAGGAGGTCGCGATCGGGGCCGGTTTCCTCGTCGCGATCCCCGTCCTGTCCTTGACCTACATGGCCCAGCCGGACAACTTCTCGCTCTTCCAGCCGCTCGTCGCCGCATCGCTCTGGCTGGGCGCACGTGGGCTGAAGGGCTACCGCCGGTCCTTCGTGGTCGCCGGGCTGCTGGCCGGGGTCGCGACGCTGTCCAGGAACGACGGCCTGCTGGTGCTCGGCGCCCTCGGTCTGGCATGGGTCTGGGACCGGTGGCGCGCCTCGCGAGAAGACCGATCCGGAGGCCCGACCCGACCGGCCATCCCGGTCGCAGCGGCCGTCGGCTGCGTCGCGTTGTTCGCCCTGGTGATGGCGCCGTGGTGGCTTCGCCAGCTGGCGGTGTTCGGATCCATCTCACCCTCGAGCGCATCGGGCAAGGTGTTCTTCATCAGGGATATCGGCGAATGGAACAGCATCACCGTTCCCGCGACCCTGGACCACCTGCTCGGCATGGGGATCGGACCGTTGCTCACCACCCGTGTCGGTGGGCTGATCGCAGCCCTGATGATCTTCACGACATTGATCGCCGGCTTCGTCCTCGCGCCGTTCATGGTCATCGGGGCGTGGGCGCGACGCCGGTCGCTCGACTTCGGACCATTCTTCCTGTACGCGTTCCTGCTCTTCACCTTCTCCACCCTGGTCTCCGCCGTCCACGTCCCCGGCGGCACGTTCATCCATTCGGCGGTCGCCCTCGCGCCGCATGCGTACATCCTCGCGCTCGAGGGCGTCGTGATCGCCGTCGGCTGGGTCGCCGCGCGTCGGCGCGCCTGGGACCCGATGGCTGCCACGCGGGTCTTCATCGGCGCGACGCTCGCGTTCGCGGCCGTGGTCGCGTTCTTCGGCTCCCAGTTCGTCCACCAGGTCTGGGCCGACAGCCGCGCCAAGTTCGTCGCCGTCGCCGGCGCGCTCGACCGGGCCGGCGCTCCGGCCACGGACCGTGTCATGTCGATCGACGCCTCTGGCACCAAGTACTGGACCGGTCGCGGCGGGGTCGTCCTCGTCAACGACCCGATCGAGACAGTGGCAGCGGTCGCGCAGGCGTACGACATCGGGTGGCTCGTTCTCGACGGCGAAGACAGCGTGGAGGCCGCCGCCCCCATCCTCGACGACGTCGGCCGGCCGGACTGGCTCGGCGACCCGATCGTGCTCCGTGACAAGCCCAGCCCGCTCGTGGTGCTGCCAGTGGTGCCCGCCACATGACGCGCCGCGAAGCCGTGCTCACCGGGCTGCTGATCTTCGTCGTGGCGCTGGTCGTGCGCGGGTATTTCGCGGCGCAGATCGTGTTCCCCAAGCCCGAGGACACCGCCTACTACGTCGGGGTCGCGCGCAACATGCTCGAGGGCCGCGGCCTGGTCAGCGACGCGCTGTGGAGCTATCACACGCCGCCTTTGGTCTTCCCGCGGCCGGCCTTCGAGGTCTGGCTGCCGCTGCCGACGTTCCTTGCTGCGATCCCGATGGCGCTGCTCGGGCCGACCTACCCGGCGGCGCAGGTCTCGAGCGTCCTGATCGGCGCGATCGTGCCGGTGCTCAGCTGGCGCCTCGCCCTCGACGTCGCGGACGAGCGCGGCCTGGATGTCGCTCGAACACGCTGGATCGGCATCGCGACCGGCCTCACGACCGCCGTGTACCTGCCGCTGCTGCTGAGCTCCGCCCTTCCCGATTCGACGATGCTGTTCGCGGCGATCGTCGTGGGTGCCTGTCTGCTCATGAACCGGATCGTGCGCGATCCCCGTGACGGGTCGGTCAGGGATCCTCGCCTGTTGACCCTCGGTGTCCTGCTCGGTCTGGGAGCGCTGACCCGCAACGAGACCGTCTGGCTCGCCCTGATCTGGGCGGCGATGGCCTGGCTGTCGGTCCGCGGATCGGTCGGCCTGCGGCTGCGGCTCATCGGCGTGGTCGCCGTCATCGCATTCGCGATCTTCGCGCCGTGGGCGTACCGGAACCTGGTCGAGCTCGGCAACCCGTTACCGGGGCAGGCGGTGACGAACGCCCTGTACCTCACCGGGTTCGACATCTTCGCCTGGAACGACCCGCCCACGCTCGAACGCCACCTGGCGATCGGTCCGGCGGCGCTCATCGGGCTGCGCGTCGCCGGACTCGCGCACAACCTGTTCAACGTCCTTGTCCTCCTGGGGATCCCGGTCTCGGTGGTCGGGTTGATCGCCCTGCCCTGGCATGGCCGGGGCCGCGCCCTCCGACCGCTGCTCTGGATCAGCCTGATCATGTTCTTCGTCACGAGCCTGCTCTTTCCTGCCGCGACGCAGTGGGGCACGTTCCTGCACGCGGCCGGCCCGGTGCACATCCTGCTCGTCATCTCGGCGATGCTCGGGCTGGATGCCGGTCTGGCCCGGCTGGGTCGGCGCATGGGTTGGACGAACCCGCTCGCCTGGCTCGCAACGGTTGTCGGGCTGGGCAGCTCCCTCCTCTTCTCGATCGCGCTGCTCCCGACCTTCGGCAACGGGTCACATGCGACCCAGGCGCTCTACGAGGAGCTGGCGGCACGGATGGCGGCGATCGACCGTCCGCTCGATGCGTCGGCTGGCCCGATCATCACGAACTTCCCGATCTGGATGGCCGAGACCCAGCGGATCCCCTCGCTCGCGCTCCCGAACGAGCCACCCGAAGACATCCTGCACCTGGCGCGCACGTTCCCGGGGACACGCCTGCTCGTGCTGATCTCGCCCGAGGGGACGCACTGGCCCGCTGACGTCGAGGCGGGGCTGCCGGGGTCGGAGTGTTTCCGTCCGGTCGGGCTGGGCCAACCACTGTCCCCATCAGCCGGGCAGGACCTCCTCGAGGACGTGCTGGTCTACGAGATCGTCTGCCCATGAGAGCGGCATGACCGACCCCTATACTCCGAAGCCGATGGAGGCTGCACGCGGCGTGACGGACACGCGGGACAGCCGCTTCGACGGACTCCGTGCGGAGGCCAGCGCAGCGGTAGGCTCCAGCGCGAACACGATCCGCGACGTGCGCGAGCGCTATCGCGAGGCGTACGCGGAGACCCTCGCGCGCTGGCAAGGGCTGCGCGATGAGCTCGACGGGGTCGACCGCCGACCACGGATCGAGCGTCCGCGGCTCGTCACCGAGGAGCCCGACGAACCGGAGGCCTCGTCGCTGGCGGAGCTTGCGGCTCTCGCCGCCGAAGCCGGTGCCGAGGATGCGTTCAAGCGGGCCCTCCGGCGCGATGTCGAGTCTCTCGCGGTCGACCTTGATGGCCATCGATCGGCGCTGGCCAGACTCGAGCTCGCCGAGCGCACCCTGTCGCGCACCTGGTTGTTCCTCGAGCGCGGCGACACGACGCTCGTCGCACCCGGGGACGGGCCCGGCGGTGAGGACGACGTCGCGATGCGCATCGTGGAGGCCCAGGAGGCCGAGCGCGCCCGTCTTTCGCAGGAGATCCACGACGGGCCCGTGCAGGCCCTCTCGAACGCCATCTTCCACGCCGACTACGCCGAACGCGTGAGCGCGTCCGATCCGATCGCGACGACCGCTGAGATCCGGACCCTGCGCGACCTCCTCCGGCGCGAACTCGACAACCTGCGCGGCTTCATCAGCCAGCTCCGGCCGCCGCTCCTCGACGAGCTCGGGCTCGAAGGCGCGATGGAGGATGCTGCCGTGAACCTGCGAGCGACGAGCGACCTCCAGGTGACGACCGACCTGCACGCCCGGAACGACCTGTTGGGGACCCACCAGCAGACGGTCGCGCTGCGCGTGACCCAGGAAGCGCTGCAGAATGTGCGCAAGCACGCTGCCGCCTCGACCGTGGTCGTCAGCACGGACCTGGCGGACGAAACCTGGACCCTCGAGATCCGCGACGATGGTCGCGGATTCGATGTCGGTGCGGTGGCCGCGCGTGGCCGCCGGAATTTCGGCTTGCAGTTCATGCGCGAGCGAGCGGAGCTGATCGATGCGCGCCTCGACGTACGATCTCGACCGGACGGCGGTACCGTGGTCCGACTCGCGATCCCGACGGGCGCCCGGACGGGAGCAAAGGAGAACGGATGAGCGCTACTGAATACGGCGGAGTCGATCGGCGGCGGGGTGGCCCCGACCGGAGATCGCAGGACGACACGATCCGGATCCTGATCGTCGATGATCACGCCCTCTTCCGGGCGGGGGTCGCCGGCCTTCTGGCGCGCGAACCGGACCTCGAGGTCGTCGGCGAGGCGGACGACGCCCGAAGCGCGATGGATCGATCCCTCGAGACGTCTCCCGACATCATCCTGATGGACCTTTCGCTGCCGTCGCCCGGCGGCATCGAGACGACCCAGCGCATCAAGCGCGAGCTGCCCTCGACCGGGATCATCGTGCTCGCGGTGAACGAGGACGAGGACGCCCTCTTCGACGCGATCAAGGCCGGAGCCGCGGCGTTCATCCTCAAGGACGTGGGGCCGGATGATCTCGTCACGATCATCCGCCGGGTCGCTGGGGGCGAGTTCCTGATCAACGACAAGGTCTTCGCGAAGCCGGCGGTGGCGTCCCGGGTGCTCAAGGAGTTCCGCGAGCTCGCCGTGTACGGCCAGGAGGCCGCCCCGATCTTCGCGCCCCTGTCGCCGCGCGAGGTCGAGATCCTCGACAACATCGCTCAGGGCATGACCAACAAGCAGGTCGCCTACGCGCTGTCGATCAGCGAGCAGACGGTCAAGAACCACATGAGCTCCATCCTGCGCAAGCTGTCGGTGAACGACCGGACGCAGGCGGTGGTCTACGCGATGCGCCAGGGCTGGATCCGGATGCCCGAGGATTGATGACAGATCCTGCCTCGACCGCTCCGGCCGCCACCATCGGGGATCTGGCCGGCCGGCTCGCGGACGACCTGGTCAAGCTCGACGGCGAACTCGTCGAGGTTGACTCGCTGATCACGCAGGCGCGGTCGGAGGCCACCCGCCACGAGGCGCGTCGTGTGACGGCCACCGAGAAGTTCGACGCGCTCACGCCGGATGGTGACCCGAAGGAGCGGATGGATCAGACGGCCAGCCTGGTCACGCTGACCAAGCGCGCCGCGCTGATGGAGAGCCAGGTCGACGTGCTCGAGGGGAAGCGGCGTGCACTGGGCCGTTACCGCGACGGGCTGGTCGAATACCTCACGGCGATCGGCGGCCTCGATCCGTCGATGGCCGTCCCGACCGCAGACGCCCCGGCGGCGGAGGGTCTGGATGGCGGCGCGGACGATGCTCCGATGCCGGCCGCCGTCTCGCGGCTGGTGCTCGGTGCGCAGGAGGACCTCCGCCGGGAGATCGCCCGGGCGATGCACGATGGACCCGCGCAGAGCCTCACGAATATCGTCCTCCAGGCCCAGATCGTGCAACGGCTCGTGCAGCGCGACCCGTCATCCGCGGCGGACGAGGTGCGCCAGCTCGTCGACATGGTCCAGCACACGCTCGATGCGACCAAGTCGTTCATCTTCGACGTGCGTCCGATGGTGCTCGATGACCTGGGGCTCGTGCCGACCCTTCGACGCGCGACGCGCGAGCGTGGTCGTCGTGCCGGTATCCAGGTGGACTTCGACTCGATGGGCCAGGACCGTCGCCTGGCGATGGGCCTCGAGAGCGGGCTATTCAGGATGCTCGACGAGGCACTGGCGGCGTATCTCGGCGCGGCACCGGACCGGGTGTCACTTCGGCTCGACTGGGCGGAGCAACTGGAGGCGCGCGTCGCGGCGACCCGCGCCGTCGCTGAACCGCGGCGCGCGTCGCAGGTCGATCTCCCCGCCCCGCAGGAGGGCAAGGATCTGCCGCCGGCCCTGGCCGCGATGTTCGAAGAGCGCCTCGAGGACGAGCGTCAGGCGGCCGAGGCCGCGATCCGCGAAGCGATCGTGGCGCTCCCCACCGCGAACTGGCGGGAGATCCAGGGTTGGGCCTCGTCGATCGGGGTCAAGGCCGAACTCCTGTCGGACGGCAGTGAGCTTCGTCTCGTGGTGGATATCCCAGGACTCGGGCCGACCGCCGAGGAGTGACGCGGATGGGCAACGGCAGTCGTGGTCGTGACGGGCAGGGCCTGGTCGAGTACGGCCTGATGACCGCCTTGACCGGCGCGCTGACGCTGCTCTGGTTGCTCGTCTTCGGCGGCACGCTGTCGGACGCGCTGACAGCGATCGGCGAGGCGATCGACCAGGCGACCGGGGGCTGACTCGCAGTACCGCCGCTGCATCGGTCGACCCGTACCATCTACTCAGTATCCACGCTCAGGGCCGCTGCCTATATTGGCGCAGCCCTCATCTTCGGGGGTGAGTACTCATCCAGGAGAGACATCCATGGCACTGTTCACCGATCTGTACCTTCGCGCGGTCGAGAAGTTCCGCCGCGAAGACGGCCAGGGCCTCGCGGAGTACGCGCTGATCCTCGCCCTCATCGCCATCATCGCCATCGTCGCCCTGATCTTCCTCGGCGGCGCGGTCAGCAAGATCCTGAGCACGGTCGGCGCGTCCGTCTAGGCGGTCCCTCCGACTGGAACGACGACCGCCGGGCCAGATGGCTCGGCGGTCGTTGTGTGTCTCGAGGACCTACGGGTGATGCCACCCTCGTCCTCGGACATGTCCGGTACAACCCCGGGAGCGACGCTCCCTCACGACGCACGGAGGCTCTCCCCATGATCCAGACACTCATCGCCAAGATGGACCGCGAAGACGGCCAGGGCCTCGCGGAGTACGCGCTGATCCTCGCCCTCATCGCCATCATCGCCATCGTCGCCCTGATCTTCCTCGGCGGCGCGGTCAGCGAGATCCTGAGCACGGTCGGCGCGTCCGTCTAGGCGGTCGCTCCGACTGGAACGACGACCGCCGGGCCCGAAGGGCTCGGCGGTCTTTTCGTGCCTGGGGTACCTTCGGGTGATGGTCCCATCGGCTTGGTGCTTTGCGATACTGTCCCTGCGGGTGCACCAGCCCGTAGAAAGGAGCATCCGTCCATGCACCTCTTCCGGTCGGTCGTCGCAGGTCTCAGCCACGATGACGGCCAAGGTCTTGTCGAATACGGACTCATCCTGGTTCTTATCGCGATCGTTTCCATCGTCGCTCTCATGTTCCTGGGCGGCCAGGTCAGCGAGATCCTGAGTAACGTCGGGAGCTCGGTCTAGGGCACGTCAGCTCGCGGCGGATCGAGGGTCATCCGACCTGAGACCCGCCGTTTTGTTCACGCACCGGTCAGGCGACTGTCCCATTGACACGGTGTGACACGGCCCGTACCTTGGCGCTCGCCTCCGTACGCGGAGAGCCTCAAGGAAAGGAGGTATGCATCTCATGACGAACATCTATCTTCGATTCATGGAACTCATCAATCGCGACGAAGACGGCCAGGGCCTCGCGGAATACGCGCTGATCCTCGCCCTCATCGCCATCATCGCGATCGTGGCCCTGATCTTCCTCGGCGGCGCGGTCAGCAAGATCCTGAGCACGGTCGGCGCGTCCGTCTAGGCTCTTCTCCGACAACCAGTCGATCGCCGGGCCCAAGGGCTCGGCGATCGTCTGTCCAGGGGCCCGCCGGACCCGCGTCCGACGGGCCTTTTCAGGTGTTGCGCGCGACGCGCGGTCGGACGGTCGCCGCCCGAAAACACCTATCGCGCAACCTTGCGCGCAACCTTGCGACACGCAAGGAATCCTGCCGTTTCCTACCAGAGGGTCCTAGCCCATTGGTATAGTCGCGCGCCATTTTCGCGGTGCTACAGTGGTGCCACCTGTCACACATCACGGCTCGGGAGACCCAACTTGAAGCGCTCGAATCGATTGGTCCTGCTCGTGGGGGTATTCCTCGCGATCGTCGCCTTCATCGGCATCCTGTTGCTGTCGCAGGGCGGCGGCCCCGCTACCGATCCGAACGCGCCGCCGACCGAGCTGCCCACGGTCATCGCGACGCAGGACATCCCGCTCGGCACCACGATCCGGGCGGACCAGGTGACCGTCCAGGTCAAGCCCGTGACCGGGCGCGACACGGACGCCTTCGGGGATGTGTCCCAGGTCATCGGCAAGATCGTCCGCCAGCCGGTCGTCGCCGGCGCCGCCGTCACCGCCACCACCTTGAGTGGCGGCCAGCAGGGCCAGATCCTCGACATCCAGTGCCCACCGACCTCGCGCTGCATCGCGGTCCAGGTCGACCAGGTCACCGGTGTCGGCACGGTCATCAAGACCGGCGATTACGTGGACCTGATCATGGCCCTCCAGGCCGACAAGTTCCCGGTCATCACCGCAGACGAGCAGACCAATACGTTCACTGTGGTCTCGGGACTCAACAGCACGAGCGTCAAACTGGTCCTCCAGGGCATGCAGGTCCTTGGGACGCTGCTGCCACCCCCGCCGGCTGCAGCCCAGGCCCAGGATCCGAACGCCCCGGCGGCAGAGCCCGGCACCGTGCTGAGCGGCCAGCAGGAGATCGTCATCCTTGCCGTGACCGCGCAACAGGCCGAGATCATCAAGTTCGCCCAGCTCGACTCACCGCTCTTCTCGCTGGTCCTCCGCTCGCCGCAGGACTTCATCGACCCCGAGACGCAGCTGCCGTTCGAGAACGGCCCCATCCCCGATGCCACCACCGGCATCATCCTCAAGACCCTCGTGGACACCTACGGCGTCCTGCCGCCGGAGCTCATCGAGGCCATCCTGCCCGCGCAGTAAGGGAACCGTCCGGCTCGCCGGACAACCACGAACCAGGCGCGACGGGCGCGATGGACCCCACCGGTCCCGCGCCCGTCGTCGTCAGGGGACCCAGCGACTTCGCCCGCCGACCCATCCACCAAACCGCAAGGAACGAGAGCCAGACCGCCTGATGGCAGACCCGATCCGCGTCCTCATCGTCGACGACATCCCGGAGACCCGCGATCACCTCACGAAGCTGCTCGGCTTCGAGAGCGACATCGATGTGGTCGGCTCGGCGTCGTCCGGCGCGGAAGCGATCAGCCTCGCCACATCACTCACCCCCGACGTCGTCCTGATGGACATCAACATGCCCGACATGGATGGCATCACGGCGACCGAGCAGCTGGGACGCGCCGTTCCGACCGCGTCGGTCGTGATGATGTCGGTCCAGGGTGAGGCGGATTACCTGCGTCGTTCGATGCTGGCGGGGGCCCGCGAGTTCCTCGTCAAGCCCTTCAGCAGCGACGAGCTCACGGCCTCGATCCGCCAGGTCCACACTCGTGAACGCGAGAAGGCCAGCCGCATCGCCATCGCCACCCCGGCCGCGGCCGGTGGCAGCTCGAACGGCGTGCATGGCGGCCAGGAGCCTGGTCAGGTCGTGGCGGTGTTCAGCCCCAAGGGCGGTGTCGGACGCACGACCGTGGCCGTCAACATGGCCGTCGCCGCAGCCACGGAGCTTGGCAAGAAGGTCGTCCTCGTCGACGGATCGTTCCAGTTCGGCGACGTCGGCGTGCTGCTCAATCTCAATCCGAAGAACAAGTCGATCGCCGACCTCGTCCCCGAGCTCGAGCAGGCCGGCCACGAGGTCGAGTCCATCGATACGTTCGTCATCAACCACTCCGCCGGCATCCGCGTCCTGCTCGCACCGCCCTCCCCGGAGATGGCCGAGCTCATCACGCCGGCCGGGATCAAGCGCGTGATCGAGGCGCTGCGGCTGACCCACGACCTGGTGGTCGTGGACTGCACGGCGTTCTTCAACGACACTACCCTCGCGATCCTCGACTCCGCCGATATCATCCTCACGATGCTGAGTCTCGAGATCACGAGCATCAAGAACATGCGCCTCTTCCTTGAGGTCGCAGAGCAGCTCGGGTACGAGGACGGCAAGGTCAGGCTCATCCTGAATTCGAGCCGATTCCGCGCTCGGTATCCGCGTCGCGGACGTCGAGCACTCGATCGGGCGCAAGGTGGATGAGACGATCGTCAGCGACGGACGGAGCGTGGTGTACGCGCTCAATCGGGGCGTCCCGTTCTTCCTGAGCAACCGGGAGGCACAGGTCTCCCAGGACATCCTTCGACTGGCCCGCTCGGTCGTCGGCGAAGGGTCGCAGGTCGCGGCCACCGACGACGCGCGCAAGGTCACCAACAAGAAATCGTTGTTCGCATGGCGCTGATCGTGGCGACCGGCAACGCCGAACCAAATCGACCCTCGGGGCGAGAAGGGGTTTAGGTCATGTCCCTGTTGAAGCGGATCGAATCAGCTCGCCCGGGTGGGGCGCCGGATGCGCCTGCGGGCGCGCCGCCTTCCAATGTCCCGGCCCCGCCCGGCGGAGGCCCGCCGGCCATGCCGGCGGCCCCGCGGCTCCAGTCGCAAGCGCCCGTGCGGGAATCGTTCCGCGACGTCAAGTTCCGCATCCAGAACCGGGTCATCCAGGACCTGGACCCGAAGCTCGACCTGTCCAACCAGGTCGAGGTCCGGCGCCAGATCGAGGAGATCTTCGGCAAGGTCATCGACGAGGAAGGCCTCGCGCTTACCCGCGCCGAGCGCGTCCGCATGCTCGAGCAGATCACGGACGAGATCATCGGCCTGGGACCGCTCGAGCCGCTCCTGCGCGACGAGTCGATCACCGAGATCATGGTCAATGGCCCGCGCCAGGTGTACATCGAGCGCTCGGGCAAGCTGGAGCTCACCAACGTCGTCTTCCAGAACGACGACCACGTCATGCGCATCATCGACCGGATCATCGCCCCGATCGGTCGGCGCGTGGACGAGTCGTCGCCGATGGTCGACGCGCGCCTCACCGACGGTTCCCGCGTCAACGCCATCATCCCGCCCCTGTCGCTCGTTGGGCCGGTCGTCACGATCCGGAAGTTCTCGGCCTCGCCGTTCACGGTCGACGACCTCATCCGATTCGGCACCGCCACCGCAGACATGTTCGACTTCCTTCGTGCCTGCGTGGAGGCTCGCCTGAACATCTTCGTCTCCGGTGGTACCGGCTCCGGCAAGACCACGACGCTCAACGTCCTCTCGTCGTTCATCCCCAACGACGAGCGCATCGTCACGATCGAGGATGCCGCCGAGCTGCAGTTGCGCCAGGAGCACGTCGTCACACTCGAGTCGCGCCCACCGAACATCGAAGGCAAGGGCGCGATCCCGATCCGCGAGCTCGTGCGCAACGCACTGCGGATGCGGCCCGATCGCATCATCGTCGGCGAATGCCGATCCGGTGAGGCGCTGGACATGCTCCAGGCCATGAACACCGGCCACGATGGCTCCATGTCCACCGGTCACGCCAACTCCCCGCGCGACATGCTCTCGCGGCTCGAGACGATGGTCCTCATGGCCGGCGTCGACCTGCCGCTGCGAGCCATCCGCGAGCAGGTGGCATCGGCCGTCGATCTGATCGTCCAGCAGAGCCGTCTCAAGGACGGGACCCGCAAGATCGTGAACATCACCGAGGTCCAGGGCATGGAAGGTGATGTCATCGTCATGCAGGACGTTTTCGTCTTCGAGCAGACGGGTGTCGTCGAAGGCAAGATCCAGGGCCGGCTCAAGCCGACCGGGATCCGGCCCAAGTTCGTCGAGAAGTTCGAGATCATGGGCATCAACCTGCCCCCGGGTCTCTTCGGCTTCAGCTATTAAGCGGGGAGGAGGAGACCGACCATGGATCCGATGACGCTGGCGGTGGCCGGTATCGCCGCGCTGGCCATCCTGCTCATCGCGGTCGGGATCGCCAGCTCCGGGCGCTCCGGCATCTCGGACCGCCTGGAGCGCTACGCGTCGGGCCGGCCGGAGGGTGGCGCGGCGGCGTCCGCCGGGCAGGGCCCGATCAGCGATCTCATCGCCCAGAGCCAGGCCCTCGCGAACCTGAACCGGGTCGTCGAGGGGCGCGACTTCGGGGCGAACCTCGCGCGCGACATCGCGCGCGCAGACCTCAAGCTCAAGCCGTCGGAGTTCCTGGGCATCTGGGCGTTCTCGATCATCGGCGTACCGGTGCTGTTCGTCATCTTCGGCTTCTTCATGCCCGCGCTCCACTCGCCCCTGATCCTGCTCGTCGGAGCGCTCATCGGCTTCTTCCTGCCGCGCTTCTGGCTGGGCCGTCGCAAGAGTGGCCGCTTGAATTCGTTCAACAAGAACCTTCCGGACACCATCACGCTGATCGCCAATGCCCTGCGCGCCGGGTCGTCGTTCCTGCAGGCGATCGAGCTCGTCGTGCGCGAGTCACGCCCGCCGATCTCGACCGAGTTCGGGCGCGTCATCCGTGAGGTCAACCTCGGCCTGCCGTTCGATCAGGCGCTCGAGAACATGGTTCGTCGCGTGCGCTCCGACGACCTCGAGCTGATGGCCACGGCCATCTCGATCCAACACCAGGTCGGCGGCAACCTCGCCGAGATCCTCGACTCGATCGCCTACACGATCCGCGAGCGAGTCCGCATCAAGGGTGAGATCCGCACGCTCACGGCACAGCAACGCCTGTCGGGCTACGTCGTGGGGTTCCTGCCGATCGCCCTCGCGGGCTTCCTGTTCATCGCCGCCCCCGGCTTCATGGAACCGATGTTCCTCAACCCACCCGCCGTGCTGGGCCTCCCCGCGGGCGTCGTCATCCTGCTGTTCGGCGGTTTCATGATGTTCATCGGCTTCATGCTCATCCGCAAGATCGTGGACATCGAGGTCTAATCCATGGAGATCATGCCCATCGTCGTCGCCGCGCTCGCAGCCGGAGCGATCCTCCTGATCGTCCTCGGGCTGGCGGGGGGTGCGCCGGTCGACCCCGTCCAGGCGCGCCTGACCCAGCTCGGGACGATGCAGGCGAAGAACCTCGAGGAGCTCGAGCTCCAGGCCCCGTTCATCGAGCGGACCCTTCGCCCGCTGGCCATGGGCCTGTCCAATCGCATGTCGCGGATCGCCTCGAGCTCATTCACGGAGCGGACCGAGAAGCGCCTGGCGCTCGCCGGAAACCCGGGCGACCTGCGCGTCGCGGACTGGCTCGGGATCAAGGCCATCGTCGCCATCGTCCTCGGCATCCTGTTCTTCTTCCTGTTCGCCGTCGTCGGTGTCCTCGGCTTCCCGTTCCCGATCGGCGCGGGCTTCGGGGTCATCGGCCTGCTGCTCGGCTACACCATCCCCGAATTCTGGCTGGGCGGGCGGGTCAAGAAGCGCCAGAAAGCCATCCTCCTGATGATCCCGGACGCCCTCGACCTGCTGACGATCTCCGTGCGGGCCGGCCTCGGGTTCGACGCGGCGCTCGGGAAGGTCGTCGAGAAGCTCAAGGGCCCGCTCTCCGACGAATTCCGTCGGGCGCTGGCCGAGGTCAGGGTCGGAAAGGCGCGCCGTGACGCCCTTCGCGACATCGTCCCGCGCACCGAGGTCGTGCCGCTGACCAACTTCATCGGCGCGATCATCCAGGCCGAACAGCTCGGCGTGTCGATCTCGAAGGTGCTCCAGGTCCAGTCCGAGCAGCTCCGCATCGAGCGACGGCAGCGCGCGGAGGAGATGGCCGCAAAGGCGCCGATCAAGATGCTGTTCCCGCTGGTCGGGTGCATCTTCCCGTCGCTGTTCATCGTGATCCTCGGTCCGGCCATCATCCTGATCATGGTGAACCTGGCCGGCGTCTAGGCCGACCCGCGATGGAGCTCACTGCGCACAATCTCAGTCGCGCGACGGACCTGGCCGCCCGCCTCGAGGTCGCCGGGTCCCTGTGGGGCAAGTTCAAGGGCCTGATGGGCCGTCCATCGCTGGCCGACGGGGCGGGGCTGTGGCTGCCCGACTCGAACGGGATCCACATGATGTTCATGCGCTTCCCGATCGACGCGGTGTTCCTCGGGCGGCCACTCGCGGAGGACCCGCAGGTTCGCCCGGTCGCGTCGGTGCATCGTGGCCTGCGGGCGTGGACCGGCCTCGTGCCGTTCGTACGGGGAGCGCACGGCGTGCTCGAGCTCCCGATCGGGACCATCGAGACGTCCGGGACACAGACCGGCGACCTGGTCCGCCTCGCGTAGGCCCCCGCCCGATGCTCGGGTGTTGAGCGGCGGATGAACGCCGATCGTCATGCTGCGGTCGTGATCGACTTCATTCGGCGAGCCACGAGCGTCGCGCTGGACGCTGCCCTCCCGGCGGTGTGCGTCGGGTGCGGGCAAGAGGGTCCACCACTGTGCGAGGCGTGCCTGCCCGCCCTGGACCGACGGCTGGAGACGCCCGGCGGTGTGCCCATCGGGCTCCCCGGCGATCTGCCGGCCCCGCTCCTCCAACTCGACTGGTGCGCGCCGTTCAGCGGTACGGTCCGGGCCGCGCTGCACGCCCTGAAATACGGCGGCGAGCAACGGCTTGCCGAGCCACTCGGCGCCGCGATCGCCCGCCGCTGGAGGCGCGTCGGGGTCGGCGCCGATCTCGTGACCCACGTCCCGGTCCACGCCGCCAGGGCCCGCACGAGGGGCTACGACCAGGCCGCGCTGATCGCGAGGGCGGCCGCTCGCCATCTCGGGCTGCCATACGCGCCATTGATCGCGCGGGAGCGCGCGACGATCGCCCAGTTCGATCTCGATCGAGGCGACCGGGCCGCCAATGTCGCCGGTGCGTTCGTCGCCAGACGAGGGCCGGCGGCGGATACCAGGGGCCGATGGGTCCTCCTCGTGGACGACGTCATCACGACCGGCGCAACGCTGGCTGCCTGCGCCGATGCGCTCCAACGCGCCGGCGCCATGGGCACGTCGGCCATCACGGTGGCCCGCGAGCGATGATCCGGCAACCCCGGGCTATACTCGACCAGCCGACGCTCCGGCCCAGAGGTGACGCATGCGAACCATCGTCAAGGGCAAGAATGTCGAGGTCCCGGAGCGGGTCCGCGACTACACCGAGCGCAAGCTCCGCCGGCTCGAGCGACTCCTCGACGACCGGACGGACGCGATCGTGGAGTTCTCCAACGAGACCCACAAGAGCGCATCGGATGCCCATATCGCGGAGGTCACGCTGGTCATCGACGGGCGGACGCTCCGCAGCCACGCGGTCGGGATCAGCTACCAGGCAGCGCTCGACGATGTCGTCGACAAGGTGGAGCGCCAGGCGGTCGACCACAAGACGAAGCCGCGCCTGCGCGCCCGGCCCGAGCAGGAGAAACGGATCCTGCGCTCGCTGGCCGACGGGACCCGCGAGCCCGGGCATGAGCGTCGCATCGTGAAGACGAAGCGCTTCGCGATCGAGCCGATGTTCGAGGAGGACGCGGCCGCCACGATGGACGAACTCGGGCACCAGTTCTTCGTGTTCGTCAACGCCGAGACCGAGCACATCGCGATCCTGTACGCGCGCAACGACGGCGACCTCGGCATGATCGAGCCGGTCATCGGCGGGGGGTACACGCCCGGGCGCCGGCTTCGCGACAGTGGCGAACGTGCCGAGCGCACGAACGGCCGTTCGGGGAGCGGTCGCTGAGCCTGACGACTCGCGCGCGTACGCCCAGCCACAGCGCGTGACCGACGTTCTGGAGGGGCGCCGACTCGGTGCGCATCTGCCCCTCGCTACGGGCATGCTCAAGGCGGTCGATCGCGCCTGGGAGATCGGTGCGAACGCCATGCAGATCTTCTCCGACAACCCGACTGCCTGGAAACGGCGAGCCGAGCCACCGCGCGAGCTGGCGGCCTTTCGCCGACGCCTGCACGAGCTCGACATCGGACCCGTCTCCATCCACGCCTCGTATCTCGTGAACCTGGCGGGATCGAACCCGGAGTCCTTCGAACGCTCCATCGACCTTCTGGCGAACGAACTGCGGGATGCTCCGACCTTCGGTGCCCGGTTCGTCAACGTGCACATCGGCTCGCACCTTGGGCTGGGCGTGGCGGCGGGCATCGAGCGGCTCGCCGAAGGCGTCCTGCGGACGCTCGAGGCCGCCGACCGGCCAGCAGCGGACGCCGCCGCGATCGACGGCAACGGCCCCCGGCCCGCGACCCTGGCCACGGCGAGGCCGGCGATGCTCGTGCTCGAGAACTCGGCCGGCAGCGGCGGCGGTCTCGGCACCACCGTGGACGAGCTGGCCCAGATCGCCATGGCCGTCGCCGGGCGCGGGATCCCGGACGAGCGCGTCGGCTTCTGCCTGGACACCGCCCATGCCTGGGGCGCCGGGATCGACGTGGCGACGCCGTCGGCCGTGGACGAGCTCGTGACCGCGTTCGACGCGCGGATCGGGCTCGACCGGCTCGTGCTCGTCCACCTCAACGACTCGCGCTCCGAGCGAGGCTCGCGGATGGATCGGCACGAGCACCTCGGCGCAGGGCGGATCGGGCCTACCGGGCTGGCGCACATCCTCCGCCACCCGGGCCTGGCTCGTGCCACGTACCTCCTCGAGACACCGGGGATGGACGAGGGCTATGACGCGATCAACCTGGCCCGAGCCAGGGCTCTGGCGACCGGTGCCCCACTCGAGCCGCTGCCTCCGGGCGCGTTCAAGCTGCGTGGCAGCGCCAAGGCACGGACGGCGCCGGCGTGACCGTCGCCCATCGGCCCGCGGTCGAGATCGTTCCCGCACGTCGATCGGAGGACGCCACGCTCGACCGGATCGCCCTCCCCGCGCTGCTCGTGCTGGCCGCCCTGCTCCGCCTCCCGAACCTCGTCACCCGGGGGATCTGGGAAGCCGACCAGGGCCACGACATGCTGACGCTCCGGTCGATGGTCCAGGACGGCGTCGTGCCCCTCCTCGGGCCGCCGGCCTCGACCGGCGGCCTCGACCACGGCGCCTGGTACTACTACCTGCTGAGTCCGGCGGCGATCGTGACGAACGGCGATTTGCCGCTCGCGATCGTGACCGTCATCGCGCTGGCCGGGATCGCGGCGGTCGCGGTGGTGTGGTGGCTGGCCCGTCAGATGGGGGGTCCCGTCGCCGGGGCGGTCGCGGGTCTCCTGGCCGCAGTCTCGGCGGCCGCCATCGAAGGGTCGACGTTCATCTGGAATCCGAACCTCATCCCGCTCTCGAGCGCCGTGGCGCTGGCCGGTGCCTGGCGAGCGTGGAACGGCGGCCACCGGCGCTGGTGGCTCCTGGCCGGTCTCGGGACGGCGGTGACGATGCAGTGCCACGTCCTCGGGGTCGCCCTGCTGCCGATCGTCGCGGCGCCGTTCGTCGTCGACGCTCGGCGCCGACGGCTCGGGGCCGTCTTGATCGGCGTGCTCGCGATCTTCGTCCTGGCCTACCTCCCCCTGGTCCTGCACGAGCTCACGACGGGCGGCTCGGTGCTGCGGGCCGCGCTCGAGTACCTGGGCACTGGTCGACCAGCCGCCGACACGGCCCTCCCGGTCCGGTTCGCGCTGATCGGTCTACGCGTGCTGAGCTGGCCACTGACCGGGCTCATCACGGAGGGGCTGGCGGCCGGGGCCGTCGCGAGCGCTGCGGTCATCGCGATCGCGATCTGGCGCTCACGCGCCGGCGGTACGGACCAGCGGGCGGCCCGCTGGCTGGGCCTCGGGCTGCTCTGGTCGATCACGTTCCTCACGTTCGCCGCACCGAGCCTCGCGTCCGTCGTGCGGGGTCTTCCCAACGACCACTATCACGCGTTCGCCGACCCGCTGGTCTTCACGCTGGTGGGGCTCGGGGCCGCTGCCCTGGCGCGCGCCACATCGGGTGTCGTGTCGGGGCCCCGTCGACCGATCGGAGCCGCGGTCGCGGTCGTCGCCGTCCTGGCGCTGGTGGGCTGGAACCTGACGCACCTGCCACCGGCGATCCACCCGGATGGTGGGGTGCCGGTCGGGGAGGTCGCGGCCGGTCGAGTCGATGGCGTCCTGACCACGGGTGGCGTGACTCGCGGGGATGTGATCCGTATCCAGTCGCTGCCCGGTTTCAAGTCGACCGAGGCGATGGTGTACCCGCTCGCCCGTCTCGGTCGTGTTTACGTCGCCGATACCGCCAGGGGCCTCGCGCCCGGCAGCCTCGATCCGACCGGCGTGACCTCGGTCACCGACGTCAAGGCTCTGGTGCTGTTGTGTGACGACCGGTTCCGCGATTTCTTGGGCGCCGCTTGTAACGGGCCGGCGGAGGCCACGATCACGCCTGACGCGGGTGGCCCGATGTGGGGTCCGCTGCTGGACCGCTTCGAGGCCGCTCCGGACCGTTACGTGTCGGTGTACGCGGCCGCGTCGCCACGCTGACGAGAATCGCGAACGCCGGCGCCCCAGACGCCGGCGTTCGCTGGTCCCCGAGACCCGGACGGTGGAGGGCGGTCCGGGTCATGCCCTGGAGAGTCTCAGTAGCGGCCGGGGTCCCGGCCAGTGCCCCTGGTGATCGTGCGGACCGTGCTGACCGCCGTGGCGGAGCCAGCCGTGCTGGGGCCGGTCCCGATGGCACCGCCGCCGTTGGCGCCCCCGACGGTCATCGGTCGGCCACCGGCGTTGGGGGTGCTCATCGATCGTTCGTTCCCGCGGTCGTTCGAGCCGGAGCCGGTGTTGCCAGACGGATAGGCGCGACCGAAGCGGCGCATCCGCACCGCGAGGTAGTACTCCATGACCTGGCGGACCTGGGGCTCCGACAACAGCTCATCCGCTCGCAGGGCGTACTCGACGCGTGCCGTGGGATTGGCGGATCCTGAAGCCACCAGGCCGAGGTACTGCGGCGTGTCGGCGTCGTCGCGCAGCTCACGGAGCCCGCGGGCGAGCTTGGTGGCGGTACCCAGCGAGGGCATGCGGTCGCCGCGGATCAGGCGGGAGATGGTCGAGTGATCGACGCCCGACTGCTGGGCGAGCTGGCGCTGCGACATCTTCTTGGCCTTGAGCTGGGCTCGGAGCCATTCATTGAACGCTCGGCCATTCTGGCTGGTCATGCTGCCTGGGCGCTCCTAGCGGCTTTTCCGCGTGCGGCTGAGTCCCGCTCGTTCGGTGCCTCGATGCCACGATGATGCGGATGTCCGAACCCGGCCTGTATCCCCCGTTGGTACCGGCGGGGCGGAGCGAGCACGCGCACAGAGCGGTCGAGACGTGTGCGGTCTACGACGGTGCGTCGCAGTTCCCCGGGTGGGGCCTGCCATGACCAAGGTACGCCCGGGTGCTCGGCACGGATGCAATCACCACAGCGGCAGAGGGGTTGCGGGCGCGTGACGGTCACGCCCGTCCGAGGTGCCCATTCGTCTGTGGACGTCAGGCTGGCGTGGGGGCCCGGGGTGCTCCATCGACGCCCCGGATGCGACCCAGGCCGCGTGGCTTCGGCGAGATCGCGTAGGCGATCGAGCCGAACACGATGATCGAGAAGACGCTGATGACCCGGTCGAGCAGGGCGATCGCGGTCGCCTCGGGAAGCGGGACGCCATAGGCGACGTGCAGCACCCCGACGACACCGGCCTCGACGATGCCCAGACCCGCGGGGCTGAGTGGCACGGCCGTCAGCAGCGACCCGATCAGGGCCACGAAGACGGCGCCCGACAGGCCCAGCGATACGTCGGCGAATCCGAGGGCCTGGACCACCAGGAACAGCCGGACCGCCTCGGTCATCCAAATCAGCCCGGTGAGGAACCCGAGGGTGGGCAGCTGTCGGGCGGCGAGGGCCCCGAACACGCCTTCCTCGAAGCGGTCGTACAGGTCGCGGACCTGGTGCGGCAGCGGGAGGGCCACGATGATCCGACGCCCGAAGTTGCGCATCGTGAACAGACCGACGGCCAGCACCGCAACCACGATGACGCCGATGCCAAAGACGATCTGGATGGCCGGTGGCAGCCCGCTGCGGAAGCTCCAGTAGCCCGCCGCGAGACCGAGCAGGGCGATGGCGAAGAGGTCCAGGACGCGCTCGATGAAGACCGTCCCGAACGTCCGCGACAGCGATGCGGTGCTGTTGATCTTCAGCAGGTACGCGCGGTAGACGTCGCCAAGCTTGGCCGGGACCACGCAGTTGACGAGCCAGGACAGGAAGATGATCTCCGTCGAGTCCTTCGTCCCGATGCGCAGGCCCGTCCCACGCAGCAGCAGCGACCAGCGCCGGCCGCGCAGCGGGAACCCCGTGTAGAACACCACGAAGGCGAGCAGCACCAGGAGCGGGTTCGCGCCGAGGACGAGCCCGGGCACGGTCGCGAGCTGCTTGCCGTTGATCGCGACGAAGACGGCGATGACGGCGATCGGGATGGCGATCGAGATGAGCGTCCGGGGTTGGCGGATTCGTCGCGACAGCGACATCTGCTCCGGATCGGGCTCACGCTCGAGGTCGGTGGTGACCGCAGGGTACGGCGGCAGGTCGCCGTGGCGAACGGCTGTGGGTGCGCCTGGAACCGCGGCGCGCGGGTCGAGGATCGGGGTCGCCTCCATCGCCCCGGACCGTACGGCGCTGCCGGTCCCCTCATCCATCGGTCGATGGTCCTGTTCGTGCCCAGCCCGGTCGTGGCCCGCCTGGTCGTGCCGCCCGGTCATGCCGCCGCGCCCGGTCGGATCCGACGGTTGCCACGCACCCGATTGACAGCCGTCGCGACCGGTGTCCAGAGCCGGACGATGTAGCTCGCACGGCCGGGCACGATCTCGGCGCTCGGGAGCGCGGCGAGCAATCCCGCCGCCGTCGACGGATCGCCTTCGAGCGCCGTATAGGCGACGCCGACCTCCATGGTCGAGTGCGCATCCGACACCGCCACACCGGCACGGCCGTTTTCCCTGGCGAACGCGCCCGCCCGATCGTTGCCACCGCCCACGAGCCTGGCGTTGTGCACCTCGATCCAGTCCACCAGCGACGCGAGCGTCGAGAGTCGCGCATCGGTGAGCAGCGATCCGCGCAGCCGGTCGAACGGGTGCGGGATGCCGACGAGACCACCCTGCTCACGGATCGCGGCCACCGTCTCGACCGCGGACCTCCCGGGGGCGACCGCCCGTTCCAGGAACGCCCCGATGAGGTCGCCCTCGGCGGTCTTGACCTCTTCCCCCACGATCACGGTCAGGCCGTCTGGGGCGGACGCCCGCGCGGCCAGCGCACCGTCGATCCGGTCGTGGTCCGTGATGACGATATGGGTCAGCCCACGTGCGGCGGCGGCCTTCACGACATCAGCGGGGCGAGCGAGGCAGTCGAACGACGCCCCCGTGTGGCAATGCAGGTCGATGAATGCCCTGTTCATGCTCGGGGGGTCCTGTCGCCGGGCGAACCTGTGCGTCCTCGCGCTCCGCGCCTGCCGGCGCTAGCGGGCTCCGGGCGCACAGAACCGTCCGGCGCCAACCCCCGACCCCGGCCATCCATGCGCCCGCTCCCCGAACTTGAGCGTCCGAGATCGGTAGTCGGGACCGCGGGTGGCACCGGGCGGCGTCCGGCGGAGGGAGCGCTAGGCGCAGCGCCGGAGCGACCGGAGGCCGGGCGGCGCCCAGTGACAGGACCCGCGTTATGGGTCACGGCGATCAGATCGACTGGACGAGGGACTTCTTGAAGAAATCGAAATGCTCGAGCGCCAGCCCCGTTCCGAGCGCCACACAATCCAGCGAGTTCTCCGCCACGTGACACGGCACGCCCGTGACCTGCGTGAGCAGCTTGTCGACGTTGCGCAGCAGGGCCCCGCCACCGGACATCACCATGCCCTTGTCGATGATGTCCGAGGAGAGCTCCGGCGGCGTCTGCTCGAGCACGGTCCGGACGGCGGCGACGAGCTGCTGGAGCGGGGCTTCGATCGCCTCCATGACCTCCGACGAGGTGATCGGGATGGTGCGCGGCAGGCCGGCGATCAGGTCGCGGCCGCGGACCTCCATCGTGAGCTCGCGTTCGAGCGGGAGCGCGGTCCCGATCTGCATCTTGACCTCTTCGGCCGTGCGCTCGCCGATCATGAGGTTGTACTTCTTGCGGATGTAGGTCGCGATGGCCTCGTCGAACTTGTTGCCGCCCACGCGCAGCGAATGGGAGACGACGATGCCACCGAGGCAGATCACCGCGATCTCCGACGTGCCGCCCCCGATGTCGATGATCATGTTCCCGGAGGGCCCGCTGATCGGCACGTTCGCGCCGATGGCGGCGGCCAGCGGCTCTTCGATGAGGTAGGCGTCCTTGGCGCCGGCCTTGAGCGCAGCGTCACGGACTGCCCGCTTTTCGACCGAGGTCACACCGGCCGGCACGCTGATCATGACCTCCGGCCGGTTCAGCCCGATGCGACCCTTCGTCGCCTTGGCGATGAAGAATCGGAGCATCGCCTCGGTGATCACGTAATCCGCGATCACTCCGTCCTTCATCGGCCGGATGGCCGTGATGTTGCCGGGCGTCCGGCCGATCATGGCGCGGGCTTCCTCGCCGACGGCGACGATGCGGTTGTCGTCGGAGACCGCCACGACGGACGGCTCGGTGATGACGATGCCCTTGCCCTTGACGTAGACGAGGACGTTGGCGGTGCCGAGGTCGATACCGATCTTCATGAGCTGGGTGTGTCGTTCCCTTCTGCCAGGCGCTCGATCCTGGCGCCGAGGTCCAGGAACTTGCCTTCGATGTTCTCATAGCCCCGGTGAACGTGGTGCGCACCGTGGATCGTGGTCGTGCCGTTCGCAGCGAGCGCGGCGAGAATCAGCGAGGCGCCAGCGCGCAGGTCGCCGATCTCGACGTCGGCCCCGTGGAGCCGACGACGGCCCTTGATCACGGCGCTGTGGCTGTCCGCGATGTCGATCGAGGCGCCCATCCGGCGAAGCTCGCCCATCCACTCGAGACGGTCCTCGAAGATCGTCTCGCGGACATGCGACGTGCCATTCGCCTGGGTGAGGAGCACGGAGGTCGGTGGCTGGAGATCCGTCGCCAGGCCCGGATAGGCGGCCGTCTCGATGTCGACGGCCCGGAAGCCATCGGCTTCGAGCGCCGTCCCGTCGACCTCGATGGTGTCCATGCCGCACGAGATCCCGACACCGGCGCGGCCCATCGTCTCGATGAACGCCCCGAGGTGCTCGCACGGGGCCCCGGTCAGCGAGATCTTGCCGCCGGTGACGGCGCCGGCGACCACGAAGGTGCCGGCCTCGATCCGGTCGGGGATCACGCGGTGCTCCGCGCCCCGAAGACGCTTCTTGCCCTCGATCTCGATGGTGTCGGGGTACGTGCGCTCGATGTCGGCACCCATCTTCTGGAGACACGCGATCAGGTCGTCCACCTCGGGCTCCCGGGCGGCCGGCCGCAGGACCGTGTGGCCGTCGGCGAGCGTGGCCGCGAGCATCGCGTTCTCGGTGCCCATGACGGACACGAAGGGGAAGCGCACCTCGGCCCCGCGCAGCCGCCCCGGCGCGGTCGCGAAGTAGTAGCCGTTGCGGTATTCGATCTGCGCGCCGAGCGTGCGCATCGCCTCGACGTGGAGATTGACGGGACGCCGCCCGATCCGGTCGCCGCCGGGGTTGCTGATGATGACCCGACCGTAGCGCGCGAGGAGCGGGCCAAGCAGCATGAACGAGGCACGCATCTTGGCCGCGGCCTCGAGCGGCACGAATTGCCACTCGACGTCGCCCGCGGCGACCTCGTAGACGTTCGGCTCCGGGTGATCGACGACCACGCCGAGCTCCGTCAGGGTCTTGGCCATGATCCGGACGTCCTCGATCTCGGGGACGTTCGTGAACCGGCAGCGCTCCCCGGTGAGGGTGGCCGCCGCGAGCATCTTCAGGGCCGCGTTCTTGGCCCCGCTGATGCCGACGGTGCCGGACAGCGGCACGCCGCCCTCGATACGGAAGAACTCCTGCTGGACCGGCTCCGGGACATACTCCCAGTGAAAGGGCCGGGCGTCAGCCACGGGCCACTCCGAAGGCCGAGGCGACGCTACTGTTAGCCATCGGCCTGAGGATTCTTGCGTCCGCCACTCGACTACCCGCGGCGCCGCGGGCCCTCCCGGTGACGCCGCTCGGCGACGCGGATCCGGAGCAGCGCCTGCTGCAGGGCGGCGCGCGCAGCCGCGAGGTCGGCCGCTTCGTGGTAGCCCGACTCGAGCGCCCGCTCCGCCTCGCGACGGGCTTCCTGCGCCTTCTCGAGGTCGATCTCGCTCGCCATGTCGGCGGTCTCGGCCATCACCACGACCTTGTCGGGGCGCACCTGGACAAACCCACCGGCGATGGCGAACGACTCCTCGACGCCGCCCTTGCGGATCCGCAGCTCGCCGACGCCGAGCGTCGACACGAGCGGCGCATGGTGCGGCAGGACCCCCATCTCGCCCTCGGAGCCCGGGAGGACGACCGAATCGACCTCCTCCGAATAGGCCAAACGCTCCGGCGTGACGATCTCGAGGAGAATCGGCATCAGGGCGTCTCCATGTGGCTGTCAGCGGCGGGTCCTGTCGCCGGGCGCCGCCCGGCCTCCGGTCGCTCCGGCGCTGCGCCTAGCGCTCCCTCCGCCGGACGCCGCCCGACGCCACCCGCCTCGGTCGGCGTCATGAGCCGAGCTTCTCCGCGTTCTTCCTGACGTCGTCCACGGTGCCGGCCAGGAAGAAGGCCTGCTCGGGGAGCGTGTCGGTCTTGCCTTCGAGGATCTCCTTGAAGCTCGCGACCGTGTCCTTGATCGACACATAGGCGCCCTCGCGGCCCGTGAAGACCTCGGCGACGAAGAATGGCTGGCTCGCGAACCGCTGGAGCCGCCGGGCGCGCGCGACGGTCGACTTGTCGTCCTCGGACAGCTCGTCGATGCCGAGGATGGCGATGATGTCCTGGAGGTCGCGGTAGCGCTGCAGGACGCGCTTGGTCTCCTGGGCGACGTCGTAGTGCTCCTGGCCGACGACGTTCGGGTCCAGCACTCGCGACGTCGAGGTCAGCGGGTCGACCGCCGGGTAGATGCCGAGCTCGGCGATCGAGCGCTCGAGGCGGATCGTCGAGTCGAGATGGGCGAACGTGGTCGCAGGTGCGGGGTCGGTGTAGTCGTCGGCGGGGACGAACACGGCCTGGAGCGAGGTGATCGAGCCCTTCTTGGTCGAGGTGATGCGCTCCTGGAGCGCGGCCATCTCCGTCGCGAGGTTCGGCTGGTAGCCGACCGCCGACGGCATCCGGCCGAGCAGCGCGGAGACCTCGGAGCCCGCCTGGGTGAAGCGGAAGATGTTGTCGATGAACAGGAGGACGTCGCGGCCCTCTTCGTCGCGGAAGTACTCGGCCATCGTCAGGCCGGTCAGCGCGACGCGCTGGCGGGCGCCGGGCGGCTCGTTCATCTGGCCGAAGGCGAAGGCCGTCTTGGCGAGCACGCCGGACTCGGTCATCTCGGCGATGAGGTCGTTGCCCTCGCGGCTGCGCTCGCCGACGCCGGCGAACACCGAGTAGCCCGAGTGCTCCTGGGCCACGTTCCGGATGAGCTCCTGGATGATGACCGTCTTGCCGACGCCGGCCCCCCCGAAGATGCCGATCTTGCCGCCCTTCTTGAACGGGCAGATGAGATCGATGATCTTGAGCCCGGTCTCAAAGACCTCGACCTCGGTCGACTGCTGGTCGAACGCCGGGGCCTCGCGGTGGATCGGGAGTGACGTCGTCGCGTTGACGTCACCCTTGTTGTCGATCGGGCGGCCGAGCACGTCGAACACGCGCCCGAGCGTGGCCTCGCCGACGGGGACCGTGATCGGGGCACCCGTGTCGAGGACCGGCACGCCGCGGGCGAGCCCGTCGGTCGTCGTCATGGCCACGGAGCGGACCCAGTTGTTGCCGAGGTGCTGCTGGACCTCGCACACAAGCGAGTCCTGGCCCTCGCGCTGGATCTCGACGGCATTGAGGATCTTCGGCAGCTGGCCGGCGGGGAATTCGATGTCGACGACGGGTCCGGTGATCTGGATGACCCGCCCCGTCGCGTTGGTCGTGGCGATCGCCATGGTGTGGGTTGCCTCCTGCGTCCTGTGCGTCAGCGAGCGTTCGCGCCGGACGCGATCTCGATCATCTCGCGAGTGATGTTGGTCTGGCGGACCTTGTTGTACGAGAGCGTCAGGTCCTCGATGAGTTCTTCGGCGTTCTCAGTGGCGTTCTTCATCGCGACCATCCGGCTGGACTCCTCGCTGGCCTTGCCCTCGAGGACGGCCTGGAACAGGCGCGTGGCGACGTAGCGTGGCACGAGTCGCTCCAGGACGGCACCCGGGTTCGGCTCGAAGATGAACTGGTTGCCGGGGATGCCCTCCGTGTCCTCGGTCGCGCGGACCGGGAGCAGCTGGATCATCTCCGGGCGCTGGACGAGCGTCGACACGAAGCGGTTGTAGATGACGTCGACGCGGGCGAAGGTGCCTCCGAGGAAGTCGTCGGTGATGAGCCTGGACAGGGGCAGCACGTCGGCGAACGACGGCCGGTCACCGAAGCCGGCGAAATGCGCCTCGATCGGGACACCGGCACGGCGCATCGCGTCCCGGCCTTTGCGCCCGACTGTGACCACGGCGAGATCGCCCGACTTCCCGGTGATCTCACGAGCCGCGAAGCGGATCGTGTTGGTGTTGAGGGGACCGGCCAGGCCGCGATCGGTCGTGACGAGCACGATCAGTCGCTTGCCCCCCTCCTCCCGTTCGGCCAGGAGCGGATGGTCGTCGGCGCTCAGGACGGCCGCCAGGTCCGCGAGGACTTCGTCCAGCATCTCGCTGTACGGGCGCGCTGCGAGCGTGCTGTCCTGGGCGCGCTTGAGCTTGGACGCCGCGACGAACTGCATCGCACGCGTGATCTGCTTGATGTTCTTGACGGCACCGATGCGCCGCCGGATGTCACGCTGGCTTGCCACGGTCGGTCGTATCGGTCGTGTCGGCGGGCTCGGCGGGCTCGGCGGCTTCGGGCGCTGCTGCCGGCTCGGGCGCCGCTGCGGGCTCGGCCGTCGCCTCGCCGCTCTCGGGCTCCGTGGCCGGCTCGGCCGTCGCCTCGGCGGGCTCCGGCCCCGTTTCCGTCTGGGCCGTCGCCTCGGCGCTCTCGGGCGTTCCGCCTGCCGGCGAGGCCGAGATGGACGCCTCCGGGGTTTCGGCTTCCGCCTTGGCCGCCGGCTTGGCCGCGTCCATGCCGAAGACCTCGACCCGGAACTGCTCGATCGCCTCGTCGAGCGCGGCCGACGCCTCATCGGTCAACGCCAGCGTTTCGCCGAGCTCCTTGAGGATCGCCGGGCGCTCGGTCTCGAGGAAACGATAGAACTGGGTTTCGAAATCCTTGACCTTGGGCGTCGGGACGTCATCGAGCTTGCCGGTGGTCGCCGCGTACAGGATCACGACCTGCTTCTCGACCGGCAGCGGCTGGTACTGCGGCTGCTTCACGATCTCGCTGAGCTTCTCGCCACGGGTCAGCTGGTCGCGGGTCGCCTTGTCCAGGTCGGAGGCGAACTGGGCGAAGGCCGCGAGCGCGCGGTACTGCGCCAGGTCCAGCTTCAATGGCGCGGCGACCTTCTTCATTGCCTTCGTCTGCGCCGCAGAACCGACACGCGACACCGAGATGCCGATGTTCAGGGCGGGCCGCTGGCCGGCGTTGAACAGGTCGGTCTCGAGGAAGATCTGGCCGTCGGTGATGGAGATGACGTTGGTCGGGATGTACGCCGACACGTCACCCGCCTGGGTCTCGATGATCGGGAGGGCCGTGAGCGAGCCACCGCCGTTCTCGTCATTGAGGCGGGCCGCACGCTCGAGCAGCCGGCTGTGGAGGTAGAACACGTCGCCCGGGTAGGCCTCGCGACCCGGCGGGCGGCGCAGCAGCAGGGCCATCTCGCGGTACGCCCACGCGTGCTTGGAGAGGTCGTCGTACACGCACAGCGCGTCCTTGACGAGGCCCTGGTCGGCGACGTCCACGCCGTTCTCCATGACCTCCTCGCCCATCGCCACGCCGCTGTAGGGCGCGAGGTACTGGAGCGGAGCGGGGTCGTCGGCGCCGGCCACGACCACGATCGTGTGGTCCATCGCTCCGTGCTCCTCCAGGATCGCGACGGTGTTCGCGACCGTGGACAGCTTCTGGCCGATGGCCACGTAGATGCAGACGAGGCCCGCGCCCTTCTGGTTGATGATCGTGTCGATGGCGATGGCCGTCTTGCCGGTCTGGCGGTCGCCGATGATCAGCTCACGCTGGCCACGGCCGATCGGGATCAGCGCATCGATCGCCTTGATGCCGGTCTGGACCGGCGTATCGACCGACTTGCGGACGATGACGCCCGGGGCGATGCGCTCCACGGGGCGGGTCTTGGTCGACGCGATGGGGCCCTTGTCGTCGAGCGGCCGCCCGAGCGCGTCGACGACCCGGCCGAGCAGCGCCTGGCCAACGGGCACCTCGACGACCCGGCCCGAGGTCTTGACCGTGTCGCCTTCCTTGATCGCCGACGCGTCGCCGAGGATGACCGCGCCGACCGTTTCCTCCTCGAGGTTCAGGGCCAGGCCCATCACCCCGTTGGGGAACTCGAGCATCTCGGACGCGAGGGCGCCATCGAGCCCGTAGATCTGGGCGATCCCGTCACCGACTTCGACGACCGTCCCGACGTTGCGGGTCTCGACGCCGGAGTCGAAGGAGTCGATCGCGGACTTGATGATGCTGGTGATCTCGTCGGAACGAATGGCCATGGGTCTGTGATCTCCTAGAGGGCGCCCGAAACGAGGCGATTGCGGAGGCGCTCGAGTCGGCTTCGGACGCTGCCGTCCACCAGACGGTCGCCGAGCCGGACGACCAGGCCGCCGAGCAGGCTTGGATCGACCTTGAGGTCGAGTGCGACACGGCGATCCGTGGCACTCGCCAGGCGCTCCTCGAGCGCTCGGACCTCGTCCGGCTCGAGGGGCAGCGTGCTGGTGACGGACGCCCGGGTGACCCCCTGTCGTTCGTCGTCGAGGCGACGGAATTCCGTGGCCAGGCGCGGCAGTTCCTGGATCCGGCCGCGCCGGAGCATCAGGCTGATCAGGTTCAGGACCTTGGGGCCTACGAGTCGCCCGAAGGTGGCCTCGGCGGTCGCGATCCGCGTGTCCAGGGGGATCGCGGGGTTGGCCAGGGCACGCCCGATGCGCTCCTCGGCCACGACCGCCGCGGCCGTGTCCAGCTCGTTGCGCCAGGCCTCGACCGCGTCGTCACGCACGGCCACCTCGAAGGCGGCCTCGGCGTAGCGGCGTGCGGCTGACTTACGGCGAGCCATCAGCGAGACGACCCACCGATCGTCGTGCTGCGCAGGAATTCATCGACGAGGCGCCGCTCGCGTTCGCCCGTCATGGTCTCGCCGACCACCTGGCTGGCGGCCTGCAGGGCCAGATCGGCCACCTCGGTCCGAAGCTCGCCGATCGCCCGGACCTTCTCCGCCTCGATGTCGGCCGCCGCGCGAGCCCGAAGGCGCTCGAGGTCCTCCTTCGTCGCGGCGATGTCCGCGTCGCGGGATTCCTGCGCGATCTTCTGGGCGCGCGCCAGGATCTCGTTCGCCTCACGGCGGGCCTCGGCCAGGGTCGCGACGCGCTCGGCTTCGGCGTTCTCGCGATCGCCGCGCGCCTGTTCCGCGTCCTTGAGGCCCTGCTCGATGCGCGACCGTCGATCCTCGAGCATGCGCGAGACGGGCTTGAACGCGAACGTCCAGATGATCGCCAGGAACAGCAGGAAGTTGGCCGCCGCGATGATGACCTGGAACAGGTTCACCTGGAAGAGCGGCCCGCCTTCCGCCTCGGTCGTCAGGCGGACGACCTCACGCCCGATCTCGGACGTGACGGCCAGGGGGTCCACGATGTGGTCTCCGATCCCTGCGTACTAGACGGGCTGGATGAAGATCGCGAGCAGGCCGACGACGATCGCGAGGACGCCGAGGCCCTCGGCGAAGGCCGCGAGGATGATCGCGATGCCGCGGATCTGGCCGGCCGCGTCGGGGTTGCGGCCGATGGCCGTGGCCGACAGGCCGCCGAGGATGCCGATGCCGATGCCGGGGCCGAGCACCCCGAGAGCAGCGAGTCCGGCGCCGATGTACTCCATGTCGTTCAGTTCCTCCTACTCCCCAAGCGGGCCGCTCGGGTTCATTGGACCGTGGATGGGCCGCGCCTCGGGCGGCGCGTCAGTGGGCTGGCTGGAGCGCGGATGGCTCCCGACCATCGATGGCGTCCACCGCCTCCTCGGCGACCTGGCCCTCCTCCTCGTGGTGACTCTCGATCGCGAGCACGATGAACATGAGGGTCAGCACGCTGAAGATGAGGGCCTGGATCGCGTTGAGCATGAGTTCCAGCGCGATGAGCCCCACCGGGATAAGTGCGATGGTCAGGGACGTGATGACGGCGAGGGCGACCTCGCCGCCGTAGATGTTGCCGAACAACCGCATGGACAGGGTCACGGGCTTGACGAATTCGAGCATGAGCTCGATCAGCCCGACGAACAGGGCGATGAACCCTGCGCCGATGCCATGGCGGAACTCGTACACCGGGAAGAACTTGCCCAAATAGCCGCCGACACCCAGATGCCGAAAGCCCTCGATGTGGAAGATCGCGAAGCTGACCAGGGCCAGCCCGATCGTGATGTTCACGTCGCTCGATGGTGCCCGGAGGAAATCGACCCTGCCGACGAACGGGACGAGGCCGACCCAGTTGTTGAACAGGATCAGCAGGAAGAAGGCGGCGAAGATCGGGATGTAGGGCCGTGCCTTTGGTCCGGCAAGGCCCACCCCGAAGTCGCTCAGGCCCTCGTAGACGGCCTCGAACAGGTTCTGGCCCCGCCCCGGCACGAGTCTTCCGCCGCGCGCCAACACGATGGCGCCCGCCAGGACGATCGCCATCACGATCCACATCGTGACGATGGTGTCGCTGATGCTCGGCGAGAACGTGATCAGCCCGTCCGAATGGCCCGCCTCGCCGAACGTGATGACGGAATGCGGCGCGGGAAAGTGCAGGGAGCTCTCGATGAAGCAGACCGGGAATGAGCAGGGGTCGCCCGGCGCGCCCCCCTTGGGGAACGGCGGGAAGAGGATGAACGCGGCGATGTCGACGAGGATGACGGCGGCGATCAGGAGGAACCAACGCGACGACAGCCGCCGACCCGACTTCGACTCGGGCTCCGGCGCCGTTCCGGACGGCTCCGCGACCGGGTCGGTCGCGGCCTGCTCGCTCGACACGCTGCCTCCACACACAGGAGCGCGGCGTGTCGCCGCGCTCGGTCCGTATCGCCGGCCGCTTCGGCCGGCTATTCGATCGTCTTGAGGAACCTGCTGACCAGCCGATAGATCATCATCGTCCCGGCTCCAGCGCCGACGAAGAAACCGATGATCAAGAAGATCGGGAGGGTCCCGAGTTGCCCGTCGGCCCAGTAGCCGGCGAGCACGCCGATCAGGGTCGTGACCAAGAGCGTGAGACCGATCTCCGAGAAGAGGGCGAGATAAGCCAACCCTCGGCCGGGCTCGATCATGGGCGACCTGTCAAGGCAGCGAAAGTGTAGCAGCTGCGCCCTGGTGGCCGCCAACGATAGGCCCGTGTGAAGGCGGAGCGCGGGGAGCGGCTACGGGGCAGGTGTGACCTCGGGTGTGGGCTCCGGCGTCGGCTCGGGCGTCGGCGCCGGGGTGGGCACGGGCGTCGGCTCTGGGGTGACGACCGGCGAGGGCGTCGGGTCGGGCGTGGCGACGGGCGATGGCGTCGGAGCCGCCGTCGCGGTCGGCCTGGGGGTCGGGCGTGGGGTGCGCCTGGGCGTGGTCGTGGGCCGGGCCGTGGGTCGAGGCGTCGGCCGTGCGGTCGCCGTCGCCGTCGGCGTCAGTGTGGGTGTCGACGTCGGTGACGGGGTGGCGCTCACGACAGCCGGTGGCGCGACGCTCACCTCTGGTGAGTCGATCGCGCTGGGCATGGCGGACGGACCGGCCGGCGTCGGGCTGGGCGGATCGGGCGTACCCGTCGCTGACAGCACGCCGCCGTCGACCCGCGGCCAGATCGCGAACGCCGCGAGCCCGACGACCAGCAGCGCCATCGCCACGTATGCGCCGTCGCGCGAGACGGGCGCCCGATGTCTCCACGTCGGATCGACGGCGGGCGTCGTGAGCGGGTGCGCCTGTCGGTCCGGCAGGTCGCGTGGCGAAAGGGACGCCGCGGTGCCTGCGACGACCAGCCGCGTCGGGGCCATGGCAGCCGGCGCGGTCCCGCCGCGGCGGCGCTCATCCTCCTCGGCCGCTGCAAGGAGCTGGCGCGCTCGCTCGGCACGGCGCTCGGCCCGGGTCGTCGTCGGCCACCCCAGGGCAGCGCGCAGGAGCTGCATCCCGATGGAGGCGTCGACGAGGTCGGCGAACGCGGCGAGCGGGCCCGGCCGATGGGCGTGTGTCGCCCGGCGCCCTGGGCCGTCGTCCTCGGGGCGGACCTCGGTGCGGCGATACACAGCGACCGCCGTCCCCACGGCAGCGACCGCGATCAGGAGCGTGACGGGCAGTTCCATGGGCATCGTCGTCGGCGCGATGCTAGCACCCCCTCCGGCGCGCGAACCTCAGTCGTCGTGTGGTGGTGTCGTCTCGTACGCCGACGCTTCGAGCTCCTCCGGGCGTTGGAACGCGCCCCGGGTCGGACCGAACAGGATGAGCCCCGACACGATGAAGACCCCCAGGAACGCATACAGCTGGGTGACCCCGGTCAGGAGCATCGCCAGCACGCCCAGTGCCGCACAGATACCGTAGATCGCGAGCACCGTGTCGCGGTGGGACAGGCCAAGGTCGAGCAATCGATGGTGGATATGGGAACGGTCGGGCGCGAACGGGGAACCGCCGCGGCTGACCCGATGGACGATGATCCAGAACGTGTCGATGATCGGCACGCCAAGCACCAGCAGGGCCACCGCGACCTTGGCCGATCCGAGGATCGAGAGGACGGCCAGCGTGTACCCGACGAACTGCACGCCGCTCGTCCCGCTGAAGATCCTGGCCGGGTAGAAGTTCCAACGCAGGAAGCCGGCCAGGGCTCCCGCCAGCGCGAAGCAAAGCACCGCGACGAGTGGCTGGCTGACCTGGGTCGTCAGGCTCAGCAATCCGAGCGTCACCGAGGCGATCAGGGCGATCCCGGTCGATAGGCCATCCAGCCCATCGATCCAGTTGATGCTGTTGATCATCCCGACGATCCAGAAGACCGTGAAGCCGACCGAGAAGGGTTCGACGAAACGGATGGGGTCGAGTCCGAACGGGTTGTTGATGACTGTGATGCCGATCCCGAGCGCGGTCGCGATCAGGGCCAGCCCGATCTGTCCGGCCAGTTGCCATCGAGCGCGCAGGTCGAAGAGATCGTCGATCGCACCAAGGGCCGCGGCCGCCGCCCCCCCGACGAACAGTGCGAGGAAGTCGCCGGGTTGCAGGGTCAGCGGCGTGGGCACCCACCGCGCGCCCTCGTTGAGCACGACGAACGCTCCGGCGACGAGCAGGAACGCGGCCGCGATCGCGACGCCCCCGGCACGCGGGACCGGGCGCGTGTTGACCCGCCGGGCGTTCGGGCGGTCGACGATCCGGTATCGCAGGAGGATGCGGCGGACGATCGGCGTCAGGATGGCCGCCACCAGGGCCGCGAGGACGAACACGACCACGATCGGCCCGACGCTGGCTCCGACCTCCTCGATGAACGTCACCCGGGCGTCGTCACGCTGGCGGCAGCCCAGGCACGGGGAAACGGGCGACGATCTCGGCGACCTCGCCGGCCAGGCGACGCTGGGCGGCCGCGTCTTCGCGGGCGGTGATCGCCTCGATGATGATCCGGCCGACGGCGCGCATCTCTTCCTCGCCGAAGCCACGGGACGTGGTGGCTGGGGTGCCCAGTCGGATGCCGGACGCCGTGTTGGGCGGCAACGGATCGAACGGGATCCCGTTCTTGTTGACGGTGATCCCGATCTCGTCGAGCAGGTGCTCCGCTTCCTTGCCGGTCACGCCGAGCGGCGTGACGTCGACGAGCATGAGGTGGTTGTCGGTGCCACCCGACACGACTCGGGCCCCCTGCTCCGCGAGCGTCTGCGCCAGCACCGCGGCGTTCACCACCGTCTGGCGCTGGGCCTCGCGGAACGGCTCCTCGGCGGCAAGCTTGAACGCGACGGCCTTGCCGGCGATGACGTGCATCAGCGGGCCACCCTGGACGCCGGGGAAGACCGTCTTGTCGACCGCCGCGCCGAGCGACCCCTTGAGTGCCGGGAAAACAGCCGCATCGATCCCGTCTGGCAGCTCCTCGCGGGCGAAGATGAGCCCGCCGCGCGGACCGCGGAGCGTCTTGTGGGTCGTCGTGGTGACGATGTCGGCGTGCGGGAACGGGCTGGGATGGACGCCAGCTGCCACCAATCCCGCGATGTGGGCCATGTCGACGAACAACAGGGCCCCGACACCGTGGGCGATGGCGGCCATGCGCTCGAAATCCCAGAGCCGCGGGTACGCGCTGGCGCCCGCGACGATCAACTTGGGCCGATCCTCGCGCGCCGTCGCCTCGAGCGCGTCGTAGTCGATCAGCTCGGTGTCCTGGCGAACGCCGTACGCCGACACCTGGTACAGCTTGCCGCTGAAGTTCAGGGCCATCCCATGCGTGAGATGCCCGCCATGCGCCAGGTTCATCCCGAGGATCCGGTCACCCGGCTGCAGGACACTGAAGTAGGCGGCCATATTGGCCTGGGCACCGGAGTGGGGCTGGACGTTGACGTGCTCGGCACCCGGATAGAGCGCCAGGGCACGCTCCTGGGCGAGACGCTCGGCCACGTCGACGAATTCGCAGCCACCGTAGTAGCGCTTGCCGGGAAGGCCCTCGGCGTACTTGTTGGTCAGCCAGCTGCCCTGGGCTTCCATCACGGCCGCCGAGACGTAGTTCTCGCTCGCGATGAGCTCGATGTTGTCGTGTTGACGGCGCCGCTCGCCCAGCATCGCCTTCCACAGGACCGGATCGACGTCCGCGATCGGCTCGAGCGCGATGCCGCGCGTCCCGGAGATGGTCATGGCCGCCGACTCCTTCCTGCCCCGAGCGTGCGCCCTCACGCCGCCGGCCCCTCGCCTGCCGCCACGCTCTCGGGCTATCTTCCCACGAACCGATCAGCCGTCGGCGAGGTCGATGCCCGCAGCCGCCAGGACGGCGGCGACGGTCTCCACCGGCACCGCGCCGACGCGGATGATCGTCGGCTGCGCGCCGGAGCAGTCGACGATGGTCGAGGCCGGTCCGCCCGGCGCCGGACCGCCATCGAGCACGAGGTCGATCGCATCGCCCAGCTGCGCCACGATCCCGGTCGCGTCGGGCGCCTCCGGCTCGCTCGACCGGTTGGCGGAGGTCGTCGGCAGCGGCCCGACCTCGCGCGCGAGGGCACGCGGCGCCGCATGGTCCGGCACCCGAAGGCCGATGGTGGGGTTGCCACCGGTCAGCGCCTCCGGCCAGCGGACGTCAGGGCGCTGTGGCACGACGATGGTCAGGCCGCCCGGCCAGCAGGCGGCTGCGAGCGCGGCGGCAGCCGGCGTGATGCGCCCGGCACGCGCCGCCTGCACCGCGTCGTCGAGCAACAGGACGACGGCCTTGTCGGGCGCGCGACCCTTGGCCCGGAACAAGCGCTCGATGCCGCCCGGCGTCGCGAGCGACACAGCGATGCCGTACACGGTGTCCGTCGGCACGGCCACGATGCCTCCGCCACGCAGCATTTCCACGGCCATGACCCGCCCGGCCGCGTCATCCGGGACGATCCTCGCGGTCACGCCGACAGCTTTCGCCGCTCGTCGGCTTCCGCGGCGAGGCGCTTCGAGGCTCCCAGCACACGGGACGGGGGCGCGAGCACCAGCTGCTCGATGATCTGTGCGGCGCCCTCCTCCTCGAGCGGCGGGGCGACGTAGCGGGCCGCAGCTCGGACCTCGACGGGTGCGCTCGGCATCGCCGCTCCGTGGCCTACCTCGGCCAGCATGTCGAGGTCGTTCCATTGATCGCCGATCGCGAGAGTCGCCGCGAGGGGGATCCGCAGGCGTCGCGCGAGCCAGCGCACGGCCCGACCCTTCGAGACGCCCGGCGCGACGAACTCCAGGAACCGGGGATGCGAGATCGTGACGTCAGCCCGTCCCGCGAAGTGTTCGCGGGCGAGCGGCGCCATCTCCACGGGCACCGGGGGTTCGCCGACGGCGAGGACCTTCGTGACCGGATGGGTGATCGCCGTCAGCAGGTCCTCGACGAGCTCCGCCTTGGCCCCCATGAACGCCGAGTAGTCGTCCGCGCGTGGGTCGTCGGCGCGCAGGATGAAGCGCTCGAGGTGATTGACATGCGGGTCCATCCCGTGTTCGCGCGTCCAGCGCACGACCTCGCGCGCGATGTCCGGCTGGAGCGGCGTGTGCAGGAGCAGCTTGCCGAGTCGCCGCGACCCGATGTCGGGCATCGCCCGGATGAGCCCGCCCTGGTAGCCGACCAGCGGCCCGGTCAGGTCCAGCTCGCGCGCGAAGCGCAGGGCCGACGAGACCATCCGCCCGGTGATCAACGACACCGCCACGTCACGGTCCATGGCCGCGCGGACTGCGGCGACCGTTCGGGGGCCGATCGCGTGGTCGTCCCCGATCAGGGTGCCATCGATATCGAGCGCGATCAGGCGGATCGGGAACTCGGGTGGAGGCGACGCGATCACGGCGGGCTCTGCCACGCCCTGCGCGGTCATCGCGGGCCGCGACGCAGGATCGCGGTCCTTGGGAGGCCCGCGAGATCCGTCTCGACACGACAGGACCACCCCGGCAACCGCTCCGCCGCCAGGGCGACGATCGCCTCGCCCTGGTCCGCGCCGATCTCCACGAACGCGGTCCCGCCCGTCGCCAGCCCGGTCGGCAGGCCGTCGAGCAGCCGGGCGATGACCCCGAGCCCGTCCGGCCCGCCATCGAGCGCCTCCGCCGGTTCGAATGTCGTTGGCGTCGGCAGCGCAGCCATGGCGTCCGACCGAACGTACGGCAAGTTGGCGGCGACGACATCCCACGGCCGGGCGGCGGATGTGGGTGGCAGCAGATCGGCCGCCCCGAACGTCACGCGGTCACCGACCGCGTGCCCGACCGCGTTCTCCCGGGCGAGATCCAGCGCGTCTTCGGAGACGTCGACGGCGGCGATCTCGACCTCGTCGGGCGGTACGCGACGGGCACGCAGCGCCACGGCGGTCGCGATTGCGATCGCCCCGCTCCCGGTCCCGACATCGATGACGCGGAGCCCAGCGGCAGGGTCCATGTCCGCGGCCCCGGCCCCTCGTGTCGTGAGCCGGGTCATGACCTCCGCAATGACGAGGTCAACGACCTGCTCCGTCTCCGGCCGAGGTATCAGCGCGCGCCGGTCCACGGTCAGCGCGATGCCGTGGAACTCCTTGATGCCGCGGATGTAGGCGACCGGCTCGCCCGCCGCCCGCCGCCCGAGCGAGGTGCGAAAGGTCGCCTCCGCGTCCGCTCCCACTGGGGCCTCGCCGTGCGCCACGACCGCCGTCCGCTCGACGCCGATCGCGTGGGCGAGCAGCAATTCGGTGTCCAGCCGCGGGGTCTCGAAGCCGAGGGAGCGGAGGCGCGCGACGCCCTCGTCGATGAGCGCCCGGGTCGTCGTCAACGGAGGACCAGCGGTCAGAGCCGGATCGTGACGGCGACGTCTCCGACCTTGCGCAGGACCTCCGCGCTGGTCGTCCCGCGCCAGCGGTGGAAGAGCAAGTCGACGGACGCGTCGCCGACCCGCAGGTCGGTCAGCGTGACCTTGCCGAGCCAGTCCGGCAGGTGCGGGTGTGAGAGCTCCAGCTCGCCCCGGTCCGCGTGCGCCCGAAGGCCGAGCATCGTCTGGAGGAACAGGAACGACGCCCCGGCCGCCCAGGCCTGCGGCGAGCAGGCCACAGGATACGGCACCGGCGTATGCGAGTCGGTGTCATCGAAGCCGCAGAACAGCTCCGGCAGGCGGTAATCGGCGAAGCGCTGGGCGGCCTCCATCATCTGCCCGGCCAGCCGGTTCGAGGCGTCGTGGAAGCCGTAGCGCTCGAACCCCGCGGCGATGAGCGACGTGTCGTGGGGCCACACGGTGCCCGTGTGATAGCCGATCGGGTTGTAGCCCGGCTGTCCGGAGGCGAAGGTCCGGACGCCCCAACCGGAGAACATCGAGGGCCGGAGCAGTTGATCGACGACGTCGCGCGCCCGTTCCGGGGCGACGATGCCCGACCAGAGGCACTGCCCGGCGTTGCTCGCAATGGCATCGAACTGGCGCTTGTCGCGATCGAGCGCCATCGCGTAGTAGCGCTGGTCCTCGACCCAGAACGCGGCCTCGAAGCGGGTCGCAAGGAGCACGGCCTCGGCCTCGAGCCGGACCGCCAGGTCGTCCTCGCCGCGTGATCGCGCCAGCGCGGCCATCCGGCGCTTGGCATCGAAGACGTACCCCTGCACCTCGGCGAGCGCGATGGGCGCCTCCGCCGCGCGCCCGGTCCGATCACGGATGGCGTCGCTCGAATCCTTCCAGCCCTGGTTCAGCAGGCCGCGGTCCGAGCGCCGCTGGTACTCGACGAACCCGTCCCCGTCGATGTCGCCGTAGCGGTCGATCCAGTCGAGCGCGGCCAGCGCGTTCGGCCACAGGCGATCCACCAGGTCCCGATCACCCGTCCAGTCGAACGTGGCGCCGAGCAGGATCAGCCAGAGCGGGGTCGAGTCGACCGAGCCGTAGTACGGGGTATGCGGCAGCTCCCCGGCCCGTGCCATCTCGCCGGTCCGCACCTCGTGGAGGATCTTGCCCGGCTCCGCATCGCGCCACGGGTCGTCCTCGGTGGCCTGGTAGGCGGCCAGGACCTCGAGCGTCTCGACGGCCAGCTGGGGTCGGAACGCCAGCGACTGGAACGCGGCGATCAGCGCGTCGCGTCCGAACAGCGTCGTGAACCACGGCACGCCGGCAGCGACGTAGCGCTGGTCCGGCCCGGGCCCCTCGTTCACGAGCAGGCGCAGGTCCGACACGGAGCGCTTGAGCACGAGGTTGAAGAGCTCGTGGTCGCTGACGACCGACGTCGTCCCTCGCTCCCAGGCGTGATACGCGGCGGCGCCCTCGTCGCCCGACACGCGCGGGACGGGCGGGAACAGCGCAGCGAGCTCCGAACGCCCGGTGACCTGATCGCGGTCCGCGGCGGGGGCGGCGCGCTGGGATGACCAGGCGGTCCAGCACACCTCGCGAACCTCACCGGGGCCGAGCGCCAGTGCCCATCGCAACCGGAGTGCGGCACCGGTGTTCGCGCCGTCGGCGGCGACCTCCGCGACCGGCTCCACGACCAGCGCGGGCTCGGAGAGCGCGACGTGGGTCAGGGACTGGACGCCGTCGACGCCGTCGTAGCGAAAGGTGACCCGCCGGTCCGTGACGGCGACCGGCAGCAGCCGGCCGCGTGCGGTGCGCGGGTAGCCGCGCACCTCGAAGATGTCCGCGCCGTCCATCCCGAGCTCGAGCTCCATCGGGATCGTCGCGGGCTCTGCAGCGTGGTTGACGATGCGGATGCGCTCTTCGAACCCGTCGGCACCGATCAGGCGCTCCCGGCCGATGCCGATCGTGCGACCCACGAGCTCGTCGAGCGGATGGACCTTGGCGTCGGGGTTGCGATCGGCGGACGGGTTCGTCATCTGGATGCTGCCGCGGTAGTTGCCCCCGACCGAGGTCTGGAGCAGGACCGGCCGGACGCCTCCCACGCGCAGGACTGCGCACGACAACGACCGCGTGTCGCCGCGATACAGCCCGAGACCGCGCGAATCCGGGTGGATGTCCCCGAACGAGTCGGTCAGCAGGTAGCGGTTGCCGTGCTTGAGGACCTGGACGGACCCGAGGTCGGTGGCCTTCTCGATCGGGACGTCCCGGGCGGGAAGGAACCGGACGTCGACCGCCTTAGGCTGCGTCATCGTTTCCCACGATCTCGGACAACCGCTCGGCCTGGTCCTCCATGATCAGCGCGTCGATGAGCTCGTCGAGGTCGCCGGCGAGCACGCCCGGCAGGTTGTGGACGGTCTTGCCGATGCGGTGGTCGGTGACACGGTCCTGCGCGAAGTTGTAGGTCCGGACCTTGTCGGCCCGGTCGCCCGATCCGACCATCGACCGGCGGGCGGCCGAGTCCGCGGCCCGCTGCTTCTGGATCTCGAGATCGAACAGGCGTGAGCGCAGCACGGCCAGTGCCTTCGCCTTGTTCTTGTGCTGGCTCTTCTCGTCCTGGATCTCGACGACGAGGCCGGTCGGGAGGTGCGTGATGCGCACGGCCGAGTCGGTGGTGTTCACGGACTGGCCACCCGGGCCGGATGAGCGCTTGACGTCGATGCGGAGGTCCTTCTCCTCGTCGATCTCCACCTCCACCTCGTCCGCCTCGGGCAGGACGATGACGGTGACCGTGGAGGTGTGGATCCGGCCGCTCGATTCCGTCGCGGGGATGCGCTGCACCCGGTGGACCCCGCCCTCGAACTTGAGGCGGCTGTACGCCCCGTCGCCGCGAACCTGGACGATGGCCTCCTTGATCCCGTCGATGCCGGTCTCGTTCATGCTCATGACCTCCGGCGTGTACCGGTGGCGAGCGGCGTAGCGCGTGTACATCCGGAGCAGTTCGGCCGCGAACAGGGCGGCCTCGTCCCCGCCGGCGCCGGCCCGGATCTCGAGGATCACGTCGCGATCGTCGTTGGGGTCGCGCGGGAGCAGGAGGACCTTGAGCTCGTCGAGCAGGCGAGACTCCTCGGCCTCGAGGCGGTCGATCTCGTCGCGGGCCATGGCCCGCATCTCGTCCTCGCCATCGCCCGCGTCGCCGATCTCGCGCACGCCGGCGAGCTCCGTCCGGATGGACTCGAGCCGGCGGAACGCCGCCACGGTCGGTTCGAGCCGCGCGAGCTCCTTGCCGAGCCTGCGGATCTGGTTCGGGTCGGCGCTGACCTCGGGCCGCGCAAGCTGGGCCTGGAGGTCGTCGTACTGGAGTGCGATCTCGGCCAGCGTGGCGTCCAGATCGCTCATGTCAGTGGCGGCGACTCGCCCGGTGTGGCGGCACCGACCGAGTCGGGCGGTTCGGGCTCCCTGGACGCCTTGCCCAGCTCCAGTGGCGACCGATCGAAGTCGGTCGACCCGGCCGGGATCTCGTTGCCGTCGGCGAGCAGCGCCTCCTCCATGGAGGTGATGGCCACCTCGATCATGTCGTCCGTGGGGCGTTTCGTGGTGATCATCTGGACGAGGATCCCCGGATACATGATCACGCGGATGAGCGGATTGTGGCGGAACCTCGCCCCCAGCTTGAGGATCTCGTAACCGACCGCGGCGAGGACCGGGATGAGCACGATCCGGCTCCCGATCATGACCAGCGGCTCCTGCTTGCCGACGAGCGAGAACGCGAAGATGGACAAGAGGATGAGGATCACGAGGAACTCGGTCCCGCAGCGATGGTGCGCGGTCGGGTACTTGCGCACCTCCTCGACGGTCAGCGGATCGCCGGCCTCGAGGGCGTGGATGGTCATGTGCTCGGCGCCGTGGTACTGGAATACCCGATGGATGTCGGGCGCCCGGGACACGAGCGTCAGATACCCGAGGAAGAGCGCCACCTGGATCAATCCTTCGAGTGCCGGCTGAGCCCAACCCTGCGTCGCGCCGGATGTCGCAACGCTCGAGATGAACAGCGGCAGCAGCGTGAAGGCGGCGATGGCCGCGGCGAACGTGATCAGGAGCATGACGATGATCGAGCCCTTGCCGAGCTCGACGTCGTCCTCCTCGGCCTGGAGGTTGGCGCTGCGGATCAGCCAGCGGGTGCCGACGATCAGGGTCTCGTACAGGACCACGAGTCCGCGGATGAAGGGCCATTTGGCCGCCGGAGAGGCGTGCATCCCGGTGTCGAGCCGCTCGGTGGCGGTCACGATCCGCCCGTCCGGATGGCGCAGCGCCACCGCGATCGCATCGCGACCGCGCATGAGCACGCCTTCCATGAGGGCCTGACCGCCATACGCGTACTTGGGGCGGCCGGCCGACGCGGTCGGCGTCGCCGGTGTGGCAGACATGCCGGCAAGTCTAGCCGCGATGGGACAACCCGGAATCGCAGCGGCCGGCCCGTGGTGGGCCGGCCGTGATCGCGTCGGGAACGGACCGCACGCCTAGCTGCGGGCCTGGCGCTCCAGTCGCTTCTGGAACCGCTCGACCTGGCCGGCGGTGTCGATGATGTTCTGCGTACCCGTGAAGAACGGATGGCAGTTGCTGCACACGTCCACGCGCAACTCGGGGCGGGTGGACCCGACGGTCCACTCGGTCCCGCACGAGCCGCAGTGGACCTTCGCCTGGTAGTACTTGGGATGGATGTCGGGCTTCACGGGGTGTCTCTCCTCCGACGCCGTCCGCGCAGGGCCATCGCCCCGCCGGTGGTCGCCGGCTGTGTCCGAGGTCTGCGGACGACCTACGCCGTCGTCGGAGCGGTTTCGACCGCCTCGACCCGGATGCGCTTCTTGTCCTTGGTGGCGTGTTCGAACCTGACCCTGCCGGCCACGGTCGCGAACACGGTGTAGTCGTGGCCCAACCCGGTACCCGGGCCGGCCAGGAAGGTCATCCCGCGCTGGCGGACGATGATCGAACCGGCCGGGACGAGCTGGCCGTCGCCGGCCTTCACGCCGAGGCGCTGGCCGACGCTGTCACGGCCGTTCTTGACGCTGCCGCCTGCCTTCTTGTGTGCCATCGGTCTTACTCGTCCTTCTTCGTGGCGCGCTTCGGAGCGCTCTTCGCGGGCTTGGCCTCATCCTTGTCGGTGTCGGCGGCCTTCGCCTTCGCACTGGTCTTGGTGGTGGGCTTCGCATCAACCTTCGCGTCGTCGGCCTTGGTCGGCGACTTGGCATCCGCCTTGGTCGCGGCCGCCTTGCCCGTGGTCTTCGCCCCTGCCTTGGCTTCGGTCGCAGCGTCTGCCTTGGCGCTCGACTTGGCCGTGGACTTCGTGGTCGATGTCTTCGACGATTCAGCGGCCGACGCGGACTTCGTCAGCTTGGCCGCGAGCTCTGCGTCCTTCGCCGCCTGCGCTGCGGCAGCCTCCTCGAGGCGCTGGCGCTCGCTCTTGGCGTCCGACTCGGCCTTCGCGGCGGCTTTCGCCGCGCTCTTGCCGTTGAGCGTGATGTCACTGATGCGCAGGATCGTCAGTTCCTGGCGGTGGCCCTTCGTGATCCGACTCCGGGCCTTCGGGCGGTACTTGAACGAGATGAGCTTGGGTCCGCGATCGAGGCGGACGACCTCGGCGCTGACGGCCGCCCCGTCGACGACGGGCTGGCCGATCGACGCGTCGTCACCGTCGGCGACCAGCAGCACGCGGTCGAGCGTGACGGTCTTGCCGGGCTCGGCGTCGAGCAGCTCCACCTCGAGTTCGGTGCCGACCTCGACGCGGTACTGCTTCCCGCCGGTCTCGATGACTGCGTACATGGGTCCTCTGGATCTCTTGGCGTGTCGGTCGCAGGTGGCGACCGCGCAACGGACAGGGAAAGACGCCCAGCCTGAGCCAAGCGCGAACGTGAAGTGTACGGCCGAACGCGGAACGGGTCAATCGAGGCGGGCCTGATCGAGGTCCTCTGCAAGGATCAGCCGCTCCCGAACGATGTCCGACACCTCGAGCGGCTGGCCGAGGCGCTCGGCGAGGGCCGCGACGACCTCCTCCGGTCGCCCGGTCCCGAGCTCGGCGTGGAACCGGGTACGCGTGATGACAGCGGGCGGCGGTCCCGCCTCGATCGCCACGTCGATGAGTAGCGGCCGCAGGTCGTATTCCACGTCCTGGGTGCCTTTGACGCGTCGGCGCGGCACACGGGTTGCCGCGAGCAGGTCGGCGGCCGCGGCGCGAAGCCCCTCGAGTGGCACATCACCGGACAAGGCGGCGCGGTAATCCGCGGCGGCGACCCGTCCGGCGAGGGGCGGACCAGCGAGCCACACGTCGTGGACGTCCACGAGGCGCCAGCCCGGCGGCAGCCGCTCGTCCAACGCCTCCCGAAGCCGCCAGGCGGGCCAGCGTTCGGTGAGCATGACATCGATGAGCTCGGCGTCCGCGGCCATCCCGACCGGGAGTGGGGCCCCGAAGGCGATCCGTTGCCGCGACCGCGCGCCATCGGTCCAGGCGACCGGGAGCCCAGCGGCTTCGAGCGCCGACACCCATGCGTCCGCGACTTCCCGCTGCGGCTGCTCAGGTGCATCCGCGGTGCGCCCGACCACGAGCCGCCAGCGCTGGCGCGGTTCCGGAGGACTTCCAGGACGCTCGGACACGTCTGGTAGTCTGCCCGACGATGGACGAGCCCGAACGGTCAGGGGGGAGCGCGAGCCCGTCCCGGGACCATCGATGCCGACCTCCACCCCGACCTCCACGCCAGCAGGGACGCCCGCAGGGACGCCATCGACCGCGTGGGTCGCGGCATTGCCTCCACCTCCGTTCGTGGATCAGGACAGCCCGCGCGACGAACCCAGATTCACGTCGCTGTCGCCGCGCGTCGCCGTCCTCATCGCCGCAGCGGTCGTGCTCGGGGTGCTGCTCTGGATGGCACGGGACGCCGTCCGTCCGTTCGTCGTGGGCCTGTTGCTCGTGTATCTGCTCGAGCCACCCGTGCGCTGGCTCGTCCGGCGAGGGATGCGGCGAACGCTGGCGATCCTGCTCGTCTACGCCATCACGATCATCGCCATCGTCGAGATCCTGAGCCTCACGCTGACCCCGCTCGTCAACGAGTTCGTGCGGTTTCTCCAGGACTTGCCCGCTCTGGCGGAACAGCTGCAGGTTCAGATCGATCGGCTGTCCGAGGTCTACGCCCGGCTCCAGCTCCCCGAAGCCGTTCGCGACTGGATCGATTCGGTGATCGCGGGCGCCGGTCAGGGCGGCGGAGGACCTGCGCCGGAGCTCGACTTTTCGATCTTCTTCCCCGTGTTGACGGGCGCCGGCAGCGTCATCGGGGCCATCTTCGGCTACCTGCTGCTCCCGGTCTGGGTGTTCTACCTGCTCAAGGACCGGATGCAGCTGACCGCCCAGTTCGACCGAAGTCTGCCGGCAGCGTGGCGGTTCGATGTCTGGGCCATCCTCCGGATCGGCAGGCGGGTCTTCGGTCAGTGGGTCCGGGCACAGCTCGTGCTCGGGATCACAGTCGGCGTGTTCACGTTCATCGGCCTGCTGCTGCTGAGCCGGTTGGTCGATCCCGTGTTCGGACGGTACGCGATCCTCCTGTCGGTCACCGCGGGCATCCTCGAGCTCCTGCCGATCATCGGGCCGATCATCTCAGCGGTCCCGGCCGTCCTGCTGGCGGCGACGGCCGGTCTGGAACCCGTCATCGCCGCGCTCGTCCTCTACACGCTCGTCCAGCAGATCGAGAACAACATCCTCGTGCCGAAGATCCAGGGCGATGCGGTGCAGCTGCATCCGGCGGCGGTCATGTTCGCGATCATCATCGGCGGGGCGCTGGCTGGCCTCCTGGGGGCGATCCTTGCCCTGCCCGTGACCGCTGCGGCGCGCGACGTCCTCCGCTACATGTTCCGGCGAGTCAGCCCCGGTGCATCCGAAGCCCTCGCGGCCTCGATCGCGGGCCTGGGCCTCGAGACCCACCCGGGTGTCCCGGCGACGGCCACGTCCACCGATGGCGCGGCCGGGAACGCGCCCTGACGTGAGCGCGCCAGACCCATACAAGGTCCTCCAGGTCGATCCGGAGGCCGAGGACGAGGTCATTGCGGCGGCATATCGCCGCCTCGCCCGGAAATACCACCCCGATACGGCCACCGGCGCCGACGCCGCCGGACGGATGGAGGCGATCAACGCGGCGTGGGAGGTGCTGGGCAACCCGAAGGGACGCGCTGCCCACGATCGCCAACGGGCCGTTCAAGGGGCGATCTCGCGGAGCCGGGCAGCGGGAGGCTCGTCCGACCCGGGGCGGGGGGCGTCCCAAGCCACGCCGTCCGGAGCCAGCGCCAGAGCTGGCGCGGCGTCGGCTACGTCCCCCTCAGGTGGCGGCGCCTCCGGCGCACCGCCTCGAGCGGCCGAGCCCGAACGTGTATCGCGCGACTGGTCGAGCGGACGATCGTCGGTGGGCGGCGGCTACGACGCGTCGATGCACAAGGCCGACGGGACCGGCGCCGCAGGCCCACCGCCCGGCAACCCGTCGGGGAGCGTCATGAACTTCGGGCGCTACTCGGGCTGGTCGTTGGCCGAGATCGCCCGCTCGGACCTCGAGTACCTGGAGTGGCTGGACCGGATGCCGATCGGGCGGCCGTATCGGGACGAGATCGACGCGATCCTCCGCCAGGGCGGGCGACGACGCTCCGCCGACCCCGAGGCCCGGGAGCGACGAGGTCTGTTCCGCCGGCGCTGAGACCTCAGGCGGGGGCGACATCGACCTTGGCGTCGTCCCGCTCGGCCTCCGCGGCGGCTCTCGGGATGACCCACGCCAGCAGATACGGGGCCACGACCGTCGTCAACACGACCGCGACGAGCACCGCACTGAACAGCGCACCCGAGAGCAAGGCCGCGGCCAGACCCAGATTCGCCACGACAATGCCGACCTCGCCGCGCGGCACCATCCCGAACCCCACCGCGGTCGATCCCCATCGTCCGATCGATCGTGCCCCGAGAAGCCCGCCCGCCGCCTTGGTGACGATGCCTGCCGCGGTAAGAACGAGCGCCAGGACCGCGACCGCCGGGTCGAGCAGGGCGCTCAGGTCCACCTGGGCGCCGGTAACCGCAAAGAAGAACGGTGTGAAGATCTGACCGAGCGGCCGCATCTCCTGTTCGAGCTCGTCCTGCGCCTCGGTCTCCGCGACGATCAGGCCGGCGACGAACGCGCCGATGATGGCGGCTAGTCCGATCCCAGCCGAAACCAGCGCGACGCCGAACATGAGGATGAATGCCGGGACGAGGGGCGTGTCCGCAAACAGCGGCCAGGTGAAGACCTCACGTTTGAGGCCGCGCGCTCGGCGAGCGGCCGCGAAGCCTAAGACCACCAGGCCGACGGCCGCGACCGCGACCAGGACGGTCGATCCCGACACGTCGCCCGCCGCGAAGCCCGATACCAGGCCGATGAGGATGAGCGCGAGGACGTCGTCGATGACGGCCGCGCCGAGGACCACCCGGGCGAACGTCCGGTCGAGCACACCCATCTCGGCGAGCACCCGACTCGTGATCCCGATACTCGTGGCCGCGAGGGCGAGCCCCACGAAGACCGCGGTCGCCAGGACCTCGCCGCCGATCAACGAGATCGCGACGCCCGCCGCGATCGGCAGGACCATGGCGATGAGCGCCGTCAGCACGGCGGGCTTGCCGACCGCCAGCAGATCGTCGAGGCGGACCTCGAGCCCGACCGAGAACAGCAGGATGACGACGCCGATCTCGGCGAGGACGAAAGCGGTCTCGCCCGGGACGACGAGGCCAAGGGCTCCGGGGCCCACTAGGAACCCACCGAGCAGCTCACCGACCACGGCGGGCTGACCAAGGCGCCGGGCGACCTCCTCGCCGACCTTCGCGCCGATGAAGAGCACGAAGAGCCCGAGCATGATCTCGAGCGGCGCGCCCGTTGCCCAGGGAGCTGGGGGCGGGAGGCCCTCGGGGAAGACGACGGAGAACGGCAGCGAAAAGCCCATCAGACCAGGTAGCGGACGAACACGTACCCCGTCGAGATGGCCAGCGAGACCGCGGTCACGGGGAGGCCGTACTTGAGGAACTGGCCGAAGGTTATCGGGTGATCGGCCCGGCCGGCCAGGTTCGCCACCACCACGTTGGCCGACGCACCGACAATGGTCGCGTTCCCCCCGAAGCACGCACCCAAGGCGAGCGCCCACCACAGCGGTTCGATCGGGACCCCGGCCGCGCCGAGATCTTGGACGACCGGGATCATTGCGGCGGTATATGGGATGTTGTCGATGATCGCCGAGGCGATCCCGCTCAGCCACACCAGCCCGAGGGTCGTGACCACCTGGTTCCCTTCCGTCGCATCGATCAGGCCGTCCGCGACAGCGCCAACGATGCCTACGTGTACCACCGCCTCGACGAGCATGAACAGCCCGACGAAGAAGAAGAGCGTCGCCCACTCGACCTCATGGAGCACCTCCTCCACGTCCGCTCTCGACAGCAGCATGAGCGCGGCAGCACCAAGCAGAGCGATCGCACCCGGTTCAAGGGCGAGCGGCTTGGCCAGCAGGAAGCCGATCACCGTGGCGCCGATGACGCCCAGGCTCAGGCGCAGCAGTCCGGGGTCGGTCAGGACCTCCCGCTCATCGAGGGCGAGGACGCTGTCGCGCGTTGCCGGATCGACCACGAGATCACGCCCGAAGAACCAGTAGGTCATCGCGAGGAAGGCGATGAACACGAGGATTGCCGCGGGGGCCATGTGGAGCAGGAAATCGTCAAACCCGAGATCGGCGGCTGAGCCGATGAGGATGTTCGGTGGGTCGCCGATCAGCGTGGCCGCACCACCGATGTTCGAGGCAAGGATCTCGGCGATCAGGAACGGCAATGGCGACACGCGCAGGACGTTGGCGATGTACAGAGTGACCGGCGCCAGGAGCACGACTGTCGTGACGTTGTCGAGAAACGCCGAAAGGAGCGCCGTGACAACGCTCAGGATGAGCAACAGCCGGTACGGTTCGCCGCGTGCGAGCTTGACCGACCGGATCGCCACCCACTGAAAGAAGCCCGTCCGCCGCAGGATCCCGGCAAGGATCATCATCCCGGCCAGTAGGAAGATCACGTTCAGGTCGATCGCCGCGAACGCTTCCTCCTGGTCGATGATCCCGACGACGACGACGAGCGAACCACCGAGCAGGGCGGCCACGGTCTTGTCGACCCGGTCCGTCGCGATGAGCGCGTACGTGACGAGAAAGATAACGCCGGCGAACGCGGCCTCCACCCTATCCCCTCACTCAGCCGTGGATGGGTCGGCCTCGAGTGCCTCGAGATAGCGGATCGACACTTCGAGGAGGTCGAGGTAGTCGATCGGTCGGCCCTCTTCGTCAACAACGTAGAGGCCCGAGAGATGCCGTGCGTGCATGAGGCGGAAAGCATCATCGACGGTCGCCGTTCCCTTGATGGTCGCGGGTGGGAGCATCACGTCGGAAACACGGCGGGCCCCCACCTCATGCCCGAAGCGGGCCGCCTCATCGAGGTCAGCGAGACCGGCCAGCAGCGTTTCGGGTGACACCCGGGCGACGACGGTCTCGGCCAGGCGGAGCGTCGGAAGGACACCGACGAGCACCCCGGCGGGATTTAGAACCCCAATGAGTCGCGTCTCGGGTTGGGCGGCGGCCGCTCGGACGATCGATAGCGGGTCGGCATCCTGCTCGACAAGCAGCGGCCCGATCGGCAGCAGTGCCGCACAGACCGACACCGGCGTCTGGCGCGCCAGGCGTGTGGCGTCACTCACGCCGGAACAACCCCCTATCCGAGCGATTCACGATTCAATACGCCCAAGGGGCGCCTCACCACTCCGCCCGAGTCTGACGGATGTTGATGCTCTGCAGGATGCCGAGGCCGATCGCCATGCTCACCAGAGAAGCGCCACCGTGGGTCACGAACGGCAGCGGGATGCCGGTGATCGGCATGATCCCCATCACCATCCCAACGTTCACGACGAGCTGGAACAGGATCATCGACGCGATGCCTGCCGCGAACATCGTCCCGAACGGATCGCGTGACCGCCAGCCTGCGACGAGGACCCGCCACAGCAGCAAGGTGAACAGGACGAACAGCACGAGCCCACCGACGAAACCGAGCTCCTCGGCGAGCACCGAGAACACGAAGTCCGTGGTCTGGACCGGAAGGAAATCACCCTGCGCCTGGGTCCCGTTCGTCAAGCCCCTGCCGAACCACCCCCCGGAGCCGACCGCGATCTGCGACTGATACAGCTGGTAGCCAGAGCCCGTGATGTCCGGGGTGGGATTGAGGAACGACGTGAGGCGCTCCTTCTGGTAGTCGCGCAGGATGTACGTCCACGAAATCGGAATCATCGCGACCACGCCCGCGCCGAGTGCGCCCAGCCATAGAAGGCTGGCACCCGACATCCAGAGCATGCCGGCGAGGATCGCCGCGAAGACCAGGGACGTGCCGAGGTCCGGCTGGAGCATCACGAGGACGAGTGGAGGGCCCACGAGCACGCACGCGCCGAGGATCGCGCGGAGCGAGTCCAACCTGGCCTGACGACTCGCGAGGTATTGGGCCAGGACGATGATCATGAGGATCTTGGCCAGCTCGCTGAACTGGAACGTGAGCGGGCCGAAGGTGATCCACCGGGCAGAGCCGCCCACCCCGTCACCGATCGCGAGCGTCAGGACGAGCAGGCCCAACTGCAGCGCGTAGACGGGCCACGACAGGGTCTTGAACCACCGGTAGTCGAAGGCGGTGGCGAGGATGAACGCGATCGCGGCGATCCCGGCCCACATGAGCCCGCGCGTGAACGTCGTACCCGCCTCGAGCGGACTCGTGCCGTTCTCGACGCTGTTCGTGTACGCCATCACGAGCCCGACGGCGACCAGGAGACCAGCGAACGTGGCGATCTGCAGGTCGAACGCACGCCAGGCTGCACCGACCGACTTGGCTGCCCAATCGGTGACGCGGACTGGCTCGGCTCGGATGACGCCCATCAGTCGTTCTGGTAGAAGTTGCCGCGCTCCAGCAGGGCCGGGAGGCGGTAGTCCTTCTTGATCCCGTAGTGGAGCTGGAAGAAGTACTTCACGATCTCCGTCGCGGCATTGCCCACGGTCCGCGAGTCGTGAGCGAACGCCATGACCACGAGCCTGGAATCTGCCTTGTCGAAGGATCCACTGCGTTCGTTCTTGGGCGTGAAGCCCACGAAGAACGAGGAGTACGGCAGGCGACCCTGGGCGTCTGGCGTCCCGAACTCCGCGGTGCCGGATTTGCCGGCGATCTTGATCGGCAGGTCGACGAGGTTGTACGTGTGGCGCAGGGTCACCGTCTCGCGGGCGGCATTGCGCATGATCCGAAGCACGCTCGGCCGGACGTCCATCTCGTGGATGACCTTCGGTTCGAAGGGCCGAACGACGTTCCCATCAGGGCCGACGATCTCGCGGACGATCTGCGGCTGGAAGAGCGTGCCACCGTTGGCCAGCGCGGCGTAGGCATTGATGAGCTGCAGGGGCGTCACCGCGTCATAACCCTGCCCGATTCCAGCCTGGTAGGTCTCGCCCGGGAAGACCTCGGCGCCGAGGGCATCCTGCTTCCAGGCGTTCGTGGGCACGATTCCGGCGACTTCGCTCGGCAGATCGACCCCGTCAGCTCCCCGAACCCGTACTGATTGGCCCAGTAGCCCAGCCGGTCGATGCCGAGCATGCCCGCGAGCTGGTAGAAGTACGTGTCGCTGGAGTGTCCGAAGCCGCAATAGATGTCGCAGGCGCCCCAGCCTCGGCGGTTCCACTCATAGAACTTCGTCGAGCCAAGGGTCAGATACGGACGGGTCATCACCTTGGTCGTGGCGCTGATCTCGCGATCCTCCAGCGCTCCGGTGCCGGCGACGAGCTTGTAGGTAGACCCCGGGGCGTAGTGGGCCTGGATCGCGTGGTTCAGCAGCGGCTTGTCCTTGTCCTTGAGCAGCTTCGCGTAGTCGGTCGCGCTGATGCCCCTCGCAAACCGGTTGTTGTCGTAGGTGGGCAGGCTGACCATCGCGAGGATCTCGCCCGTCTGCGGGTTCATGGCGATCACGACCCCGCGGGTCATGCCGATCTTCTTCATCGCCCACTTCAGGGCCTTCTCGGCGTGCTTCTGCGCGCGGGTATCGATCGTGAGCGTCAGCGAGGCGCCGGGTTCGGCGTCCTGGACCGTCTGCAGGACCTGCGTCCGTTGTCCGGTGGCGTCACGAGCGACGCTTTCGGACCCGTAGGTCCCGCGAAGCTCCGTCTCGTACTGCGCCTCGAGGCCGACCTTCCCCAGCAGGTCGTCCGGCTGATAGCCGTCCTCGCGAAGGTCGGGCAGCTCTTCGGCCGAGACGGGACCGGTGTAGCCGAGGAGGTGCGACATCAGCTTGCCGTCGGTGTACTGTCGGCGCGCTTCGACCGCCACCTCGACACCCGGCAGCTCATAGCCGGCCTCTGAGATCAGCTGCGCGGTCGCCTGGTCGACATCCTGCGCCACGCGAACGAGGTCGAACGCCGATCCCGGATTCCCGTCGATCGCTCCGTGGATCTCGGAGGGATCTGTCCGAAGGAGCGCGGCGAGCCGGGCGACGACACCGTCGCGCAGCGTGTTCGGGAGGTCGGCCGGACGGACCTTGACCGCGAACGTGGGCACGTTGTCCACGAGCAAGCGTCCATTCCGGTCGTAGATCAGGCCGCGCGGTGCTGGGATGGGCTCCAGGACCGTTCGTTGGCGGGCCGAAATGGCCGCGTACTCGCTCCCGTTCGCGATCTGCAGGTAGAACAGTCGTGCACTCAGCGCTCCGACGGCAAGCACGACGACCAGCCCGAACGCGATGAACCTGGAGAAGCGGCGATCGGGGACCGTGCTGCGTTCGAGGTAGGGGTTCACCAGTCGACCCGTTCCTGCTCCATCCGTCGATCATGGATCGCGATGGTCAGGGGCCCGACGATCGCGCCGATCACCGCATCGTAGACCGCGCTCGGAAACACGGTGCCGAACGGATCCGCGACCTGCAGCGGGGTGCCGAGTGCACCGAAGGCAATGAACAAGATCATCGAGTACCCGAGACTGAGAACGAACACGGCCCCGATCGGGACGATCGGACGCAGTCGAGCGAGAGAGCGCGCCAGGATCGACGCGCCACCGATACAGACCAGGAGCGCGAACGCGGTCGAGCCAAGCGGTCGTTGTGCAAGGACATCAAGAGCGATTCCCCCAACGAAGGCCCAAGCCAGTCCGGCTTCGACGCCGACCGCGATCGCGACGATCACGCCCAGGACGAGCACCGGGTGTGGTTGCGCATCTCCGATGCGGAGGTATGGGGCTACCGATAATTCGATCAGGGCCGTCACCACCGCGCCGACCGCAGCGAGTAGCAGGGTCATCAGACGGGTCGTGTTCCTCGGCGAAACGGCCAGAAGGTTGCGCCCGCCTGTCCGGTATCGCTACGAACGACCGAATCGGCGGCAACGTCTCGGCGGAGTATCCCACGGACCCGCAGTGCGGGCAACGGTTCGATGGTCCCGTGCATGCGCGAGGAGCGTTCGCTGTTGCGGGTGTTTCACGTGAAACACAGCCCAGATAAGCGGCAGCTACGAGGGTTGTGCCACCCTGAGCGCCCACCCCGGACCGGAGGTCGAGGCGTCATCAATGGTAGAATTCGTTCTCGTGAGAGCGCCCCGGGCAGGCCACTGAGTGGGCCAGACGATCGCCTGCGCGAACCAGAAAGGCGGCGTCGGCAAGACCACCACCGTCGTCAACCTCGCGAGTTATCTCGCGCTCCGTGGTGACCGCATCCTGGTGATCGATCTTGACCCGCAGGGCAATGGGACCAGCGGGTTCGGGGTCGACCGTTCGACGGTCGAGCGCTCGATCTACGACGGGATGATCGACGAGGTCGGCATCGACCAACTCGTTATCCAGCGGACGGTCGAGGGCGTCGACCTCGTCCCATCCACGATCGCCCTTGCAGGCGCCGAACTGGAGCTCGCTGGGGTGCCGGCGCGTGAGCGCCGCCTGCGCCGCCTCGTGGAACGCGTCGCAGACCAATACGACGTCATCTTCATCGATTGCCCACCGTCACTCGGTCTCCTGACCGTGAACGCCCTGACCGCCGCCGATGCGGTGCTCGTCCCGCTCCAATGTGAGTACTACGCACTCGAGGGTCTCACCCAGTTGCTGGCCACCATCGCGCTCGTTCGAGACAACCTGAACCCACAGCTGCAGCTCAACGGCGTCGTGCTGACCATGTACGACGCGCGGACCAACCTGTCCGCGGACGTCGCCGCCGAGGCCCGGAGACACCTCGGTGGGTCCGTGTACGAGGCCGTCATCCCGCGCAGCGTGCGCTTGTCCGAGGCCCCCAGCCACGGGTTGCCGATCACGCGCTATGCACCCGAATCGCGCGGCGCGGCCGCGTACGCCCAGCTGGCGACGGAGTTCCGTGCGCGCTCTCGCGGGGAACACACGCCGGCCGTGTCCGACCACGCCGAGAGCCGCGTCGCAACGATGGTGATGTCATGACGGTTCGCCCGGAACGAGTCCACGGCCTGGGACGAGGGCTTGCGACCCTGATCCCCCAGCGAAGCGCGGATCAGCCCGGGCCGATCGACGTCGCGATCGATCGCGTGAGCCCGAACCCACACCAGCCACGGCGTCGCTTCGATGAGGCCGAGCTGGCGACGCTGACGGACAGCATCCGCGAGCACGGCGTGCTGCAGCCGATCCTCGTGACCGAGACGATCGACGGGTATCGGCTGATCGCCGGCGAACGCCGGCTGCGGGCCGCCGCCGCTGCGGGCCTGGACCGGATCCCGGCCCTCGTGCGCCAGCTTGACGAGCGGACCCAGCTCGAGGTCGCCCTGATCGAGAACCTCCAACGCGAGGACCTCGACGCGATCGAGGCTGCTCGGGGATTTCGCCGCCTGATCGACGAGTTCGGGTTCAGCCCGGAGCAGATCGCCGCGCGCGTGGGCCGCGCACGCTCGACCGTGGCAAACACGCTTCGGCTCCTGGAGCTCGCGCCGTCCATCCAGACGGCCGTCGCCGACCGGCGTATCACCGAGGGACATGCTCGAGCACTTGGCGGCCTGTCCGTCGACCACCAGGATCACGTGCTCGGAACGGTCATCGATCAGGACCTCTCGGTTCGCCAGACGGAGGAACTTGTCCGCCGGCTGCGCGAGCCCCGTCCCGCACCCCCGGATCCGGCGACGGACGCTGCCCCAGGCAGGGACCCTGACCTGGAGCGAGTCGAGGAGGAGCTGCGCCGGGCGCTCGGCACCAAGGTGAGCCTCGCCCGTTCGCGGCGCGGGGGCCGCATCGTGATCGAGTACTACAGCAACGAGGAGCTCGGGCGCCTGTATGACCGCCTGACCGGAGGAAACGCGTGACCGACGAGATCTTGACGCGGGCCGCGAGCGGGTCGAACGGGCGTCCGAAGCGGCGCGCGGGCGGCGACTACACCGCCGCGAGCATCCAGGTCCTCGAGGGTCTCGAGGCGGTCCGACGCCGCCCCGGCATGTACATCGGCTCGACCGATGAGCGCGGCCTGCATCACCTCGTCTGGGAGGTCGTCGACAACTCGATCGATGAGGCGATGGCGGGTCATGCCACCACCATCCACGTCGCCATCAAGGCGGATGGCATGGTCGTCGTGCGCGATGACGGCCGAGGCGTGCCGGTCGGCAAGCACTCGACCGGGAAGGATGCCCTCGAAGTCGTGCACACGGTCCTCCACGCCGGCGGCAAGTTCGGCGGTGGCGGGTACAAGGTCTCCGGCGGACTGCACGGTGTCGGGGTCAGCGTCGTGAACGCCCTGTCGTCCTGGATGCGCGTGGAATCCGCCCGGGACGGCAGCATCTGGTCGCAGGAGTACGAGCGCGGCAAGCCCCGCCACAAGGTCAAGAAGGAAGGGCCGCAGGGCACGCGCCGCGGAACGCTCACGAGCTTCCGTGCCGATGCCGAGATGTTCGAGACGCTCGACTACTCCTTCGAGACGATCAGCCAGCGTTTGCGCGAGTCGGCGTACCTCACGAAGGGCGTGTGGATCACCCTCGTCGACGAACGGGTCGACCGCGAGCGGTCCTTCTACTTCGAGGGCGGGCTCCAGTCTTTCGTGCGTCACCTTAATCGCAACAAGGAGCCACTCCACAGCCGCCCGATCTACGTCGAGCGCAAGGAGGGCTCCACCGCCGTCGAGGTCGCGCTGCAGTACAACGAGACGTACACCGAGAACGTTCTCGCGTTCGCGAACAACATCAATACGCCTGATGGCGGAAGCCATGTCACGGGCTTCCGCGCCGCGCTCACGAGCTCCCTGAACGACTGGGCCCGTCGCGCCGGTGTCCTCAAGGACAACGATCCCAACCTGTCCGGCGACGACGTCCGGGAGGGCCTGACGGCCGTGATCAGCGTGAAGCTGACCGATCCCCAGTTCGAAGGTCAGACCAAGGCGAAGCTCGGGAATCCCGAGGTCAAGGGCCAGGTCCAGACCGCGGTCGCCGATAGTCTCGGCCAGTACCTCGACGAGAACCCCGCGGACGGTCGCCGGATCATCGAGAAGTGCCTCACCGCGGCCCGCGCCCGCGAGGCCGCACGCAAGGCGCGTGATCTCGTGATCCGGAAGGGCGCGCTCGACGGCATGTCATTGCCCGGTAAGCTCGCCGACTGCCAGGAACGCGATCCGGCGCGCAGCGAGCTGTACATCGTCGAGGGCGATTCGGCCGGGGGCTCCGCGAAGCAAGGCCGGGACCGGCGTTTCCAGGCCGTTCTGCCGCTGCGCGGGAAGCTCCTCAACGTCGAGAAGGCGCGGCTCGACAAGATCCTCTCGAGCGAGAACGTGCGCCCGCTGATCATCGCGCTCGGTGCCGGCATCGGGGAGAGCTTCGACATGTCGAAGCTGCGCTACCACCGGATCATCATCATGACCGACGCCGACGTCGATGGCGCCCACATCCGCACGCTCCTGCTGACGTTCTTCTATCGACATATGCCCGAGGTGGTGGACGCGGGATTCCTGTACATCGCCCAGCCGCCCCTCTACCGGGTCAGCACCGGAAAGGTCACGCGCTACGCGCAGAGCGAACAGGAACGCGAGCGGATCATCAAGGAGTTCAACGTCAAGAACCTGTCCGTGCAGCGGTTCAAGGGCCTCGGCGAGATGAACGCCGATCAGCTCTGGGAGACGACCATGAACCCGGAGACGCGCACGCTCCTCCGCGTCGACTCGGAGAACGCGGCGCTCGCCGACGAGATCTTCACGATGCTGATGGGTGAGAAGGTCGGCCCCCGGAAGGACTTCATCAAGGCCGAGGCGCGCAAGGTCCAGAACCTTGACGTCTGACACCAGGATCGTGGACGTGCCGGGCGTCCCGCGGTTCGAGGTCGCCCCGCATCATTGCTTCGCGTGCGGGAGCCTCAACACGAGCGGCATGGGCCTGATCCTGCATGTCGAACCGGGTCGGTGCTGGACCGAGATCAGCCTCGAACGACGCTTCGAGGGCTGGGACGGCATCGCGCACGGCGGCATCCTGTGCACGGTCCTCGACGAGGTCATGGCCTGGTCTCTGGTGGGCGAGGACAACTGGGGCCTGACCGCCCGGATGAGCGTGGAATTCCGCAAGCCCGTCGAGGTCGGGCGGCCGATCCGCGCGGAGGGGTGGATCACGCGATCGCGGCGCAGGCTCGTCGACACGGCCGCGCGGATCCTCGACCCGGCGACGGGCCAGGAACTGGCCACGGCGACCGGGGTCTACGTCGCCGCCGACGAGGCGCGCAAGCGTGAGCTGCGCGCGCGCTACCGCTACGTGCCGCTTCCCGAGACAGGCGCGGCGGCACCCGCCCGATGACGACCGCCGTGGCCGACGCCGACCCGACGTCCCAGCCCAGCGGGACCGGGCACCCCAACCCGACCGCCCGGCCGAGCGCCGCGACCCAGCGCGCGGTGGCGTTCGTTGCGGCCCACAAGCCCGCGGCGGAGGCGCTCGGCGTGTCCCTCGCCGACCACATGGGTGATCCGGACGCGTTCGCAGCCGCGCTCCGCCGGGGTTTCGAAGGCCTGGCCGACCCGGAGTACCTCGCCGGACAACAGCACGTCGCCCCGGGCATCGGCTTGATCCATGGCGTCCGGTGGCCGCTGCTGGCGGCCGTGGCGCGCGGATTCCGCCGCGAGACCCGGCACGATCGGGCGACACCGCTGCTGTTCATCGCCGACCGCTTGTTCCGTGAGCCGCATCTCGAGTCCCGCTGGTTCGCATTCGGCCTGCTGGAGCGAACACTCCCCACCGAAGCGGAGCGGACCTGGCAGCTGCTCCGACGGGCCGCACGTGAGGCCGGCGACTGGATCACGATCGACAGCCTCGCTCATCCGTACGGGATCGGGATCGACGCCGAACCGTACCGCTGGGCAGAGCTCGAGCAGCTCGTGTACTCGCCATCGCGCTGGGAGCGCCGGCTCATCGGATCGACGATCGCCACGATGACGCACGGCAGTCGTCGGACCGCTCGCGCTCCCGATCTCGTCGGGCGATCGCTGGCCCTGCTCGACGACCTCATGGGCGACGCGGAACCCGACGTGCAGAAGGCGCTCTCCTGGGCATACCGCTCGCTCGCCGCCCTCGATACCGAGGCGACGACCGCGGCGCTGCAGGACCAGGCGACCCACGCCGTCGACCACGACGACGGTCATCGCGCCTGGGTGATCCGCGACAGCCTCGCCAAGCTCGCACCCGCCGATGCCGACGCCGTGCGCGAGCGCCTCGCGGGCATCCGCAAGCGCAGCGGCGCCCCATCCACCTCCGCGGCGGCCACGACGGCTGCCCGTTTCGGTGACCTGCCGGACCCCGCTCATCACCCCGAACCCCCGCTGACCTGAGCCTGGAGTAGCACACCGTGACCGACGATATGGGCGACGTCCGAGCCATCCGCATCGAGGACGAGATGCGCGTCTCGTACCTCGACTACGCGATGAGCGTCATCGTCGCCCGCGCACTGCCCGACGTGCGCGATGGCCTCAAGCCCGTCCACCGACGCGTCCTCTACTCGATGGGCGAGATGGGCCTGTCCGCGACGAGCTCGTTCCGCAAGTGCGCGGCGATCGTCGGCGAGGTCATGGGCAAGTACCACCCCCATGGCGACCAGTCGATCTACGACGCGCTCGTGCGCCTTGCCCAGGACTTCTCGATGCGCTACCCGCTGGTCGATGGGCAGGGCAACTTCGGCTCGGTCGACGGGGATCAGGCGGCAGCGATGCGCTACACGGAGGCGCGCCTGACCGGGATCGCCGCCGAGCTGCTCGCGGACATCGACAAGGAGACCGTCGACTTCGTCGAGAACTACGACGGGACCCAGACCCAGCCGTCGGTCCTGCCGGCCAAGCTCCCGAACCTGCTGATCAACGGCAGCTCGGGCATCGCCGTCGGCATGGCCACCAACATCCCGCCCCATCACCTGGGCGAGATCGTCGACGCGACGGTCGCGCTCATCGACGATCCGGAGCTGACGTCCGATGACCTGTGCAAGCACGTCACGGGCCCGGATTTCCCGACCGGCGGCACGATCTTCCGCTACGAGAAGCAGCGCAACGCGCTGACCGGCGAGTGGGAGACGGTCGACGCGATCCGCCAGATGTACGCCCACGGCCGCGGCCGCGTCGTCATGCGCGCGCAGGTCGTCTTCGAGGAGGTCCGTGGTGAGCGCACGGCCATCATCGTCAACGAGCTCCCGTACCAGGTGAACAAGGCGGCGCTGCTCGAGAAGATGGCCGACCTGGTCAAGGAAAAGAAGATCGATGGCATCAGCGACCTGCGCGACGAGTCGGATCGCGACGGGATGCGCATCTACATCGAGATCAAGCGCGACTTCAACCCACACAAGGTGCTCAACAACCTCTTCAAGCACACCCCGATGCAGCTCGCGTTCAACATGAACATGCTGGCGCTGGTCGACGGCCAGCCGCAGACGCTGCCGCTGCGTGGTGTGCTCGTCCACTACCTCGACCACCGGCGCGAGATCATCCGGCGACGCACCGAGTTCGACCTAGGGAAGGCGCAGGCGCGGGCGCACATCCTCGAGGGCCTCAAGATCGCCCTCGACCACCTCGACGCCGTCATCAAGACGATCCGCGAATCGCCGGACGTCGATGAGGCCCGCGCGAACCTCATGGCGAAATTCGACCTGTCCGAGCTGCAGGCGCAGGCCATCCTCGACATGCGGCTGGCCCGCCTCGCCGCCCTCGAGCGCAAGAAGATCGAGGACGAGTACCTGTCGGTGATCCAGCTCATCGCCGAGCTCGAGGACATCCTCGCCAACCCGGCTCGGGTCATGGGCATCATCCGCGACGAGCTCACGGAGCTGAAGCGAAAGTACGCCGGTGAGCGCCGGACGAAGGTCGCCGACGACGCGAGCCGCGAGATGACCGACGAGGATTTGATCGCCGACGAGGACGTGGTCGTCACGATCTCGGGTCGCGGCTACATCAAGCGCCAGCCGGTCGACACCTACCGCCGCCAGCACCGCGGCGGCAAGGGCATCATCGGCCACGTCACTCGCGAGGAGGACGCGGTCGAGCACCTGCTCGTCGCGAACACCCATGACTGGGCGCTGTTCTTCACGAACCGCGGGCGCGTGTTCAGCGCCAAGGTCCATGCCGTGCCCGATGCGAGCCGCCAGGCCAAGGGCATGGCCATCATCAATCTGCCCGGCGTGCAAGTGGAATTGGGCGAGGTGCCGGTGGCGACCATCGTCCTCAAGGACTTCGAACCCGGCAAGTTCCTGGTGATGGCGACCCGCCGCGGCCACATCAAGAAGACCCCGCTCGAACAGTTCGAACGGGTCCGGGCAACCGGTATCCGAGCGATCACGATCCACCCGAATGACGAGCTTGCCTGGGTCGACGTCTCCGGGGGGCAGGACGACATCATCATCGCCACGGCGCAGGGCATGCTCGCCCGGTTCGAAGAGAACGAAGTGCGTCCGATGGGGCGAGACGCGGCCGGCGTCATCGGTATCCGACTGCTCAAGCGCGAGGGCGACACCGTCGTCGCGATGAGCGTCGTGGAGCCAGATGCCGACCTGCTCGTCCTCACCGCGACCGGCTACGGGAAGCGGGTCGGGATCGGTGAGTTCCGCCGCAAGCACCGTGGCGGGCAGGGCGTCCGTCTGATCGCCCTGGAGGGCAGCAAGACCGGTCTCGTGGCAGCCGTCCAGCAAGTGACCGAGGACGACGAGGAACTCGTCCTGATCTCGCAGGGTGGACAGGTCATCCGAACAGAGACGAACACGATCAACCGCTATTCGCCGGGTGCCCGCGGCGTCATCGTCATGCGCCTGGCCGAGGGCGACCAGGTCGCGGCGATCGCGGCATTCCGGCCCGGACTTGCGGAGCGCGACGGCATGGGCGACGATGGCGCCCCCGAGCCGGGCGGTCCAGGTCAGGCCGGTCCGGGTGGTGCGTAACCAGATGACGGTCTTCGGCCAACGGGAGGCGGCGCCCTTGTACGCGGACCAGTTCGAGATCTACCACGGGAACGCCAACCCGGAGCTGGCACGAAAGATCGCCCGCTACCTCGGCACGGAGCCCGGCAAGGCCGAGGTGTTCCAGTTCGCGAACGAGAACATCTTCGTCAAGATCCTCGACAACGTCCGCGAGAAGGACGTGTTCATCGTCCAGCCGACCTCGCACCCGGTCAATCAGTCGATCATGGAGCTGCTGATCATGATCGACGCGTTCAAGCGCGCGTCGGCCGGTCGGATCACCGCCGTCATCCCGTTCTACGCGTACGGTCGGTCCGACAAGAAGGATCAGCCGCGGGTGCCGATCACGGCTCGCCTGATCGCCGACATGATCACCGTGGCGGGGGCCGATCGCGTCCTCTCGATGGACCTCCACCAAGGCCAGATCCAGGGCTTCTTCAACATCCCGGTCGATGAGCTGACCGCGGTCCATATGCTGTCGCGCTACTTCATCGACAAGCAGCTCGAGGATCTCGTCGTCGTGACCGATCTCGGGTTCGCGAAGCGCGCCCGCGCGTTCGCCGAGCTGCTGAACGCGCCACTGGCCATCATCGAGAAGCGTCGCGTGGGCAACCTCGACCGGGCCGAGCTGATGAACGTCATCGGCGACGTGCGTGGCAGGCGCGTGGTCATCGTCGACGACGAGATCGACACCGCGGGCACGCTGGTCGAGATCGTGCGGGCACTCGAGCGCGAAGGCGTCACCGAGATGTACGCCTGCGCCACCCATGGCGTGATGAGCGATCCGGCGATCGAGCGCATCCGCGAAAGCTCCGTGCGCGAGGTCGTGATCACCGACTCGGTGCCGCTGGCGCCGTCGAAGCGCATCCCGAAGCTGACGGTGCTGTCGGTCGCGCCGCTCATCGGCGAGGCGATCCGGCGCATCCATCGCGGCGAGTCCGTCGGCGCGCTGTTCTCGAGTGAGGTCTCCTTCACCCAGGAGATGCTGCTCTGGGACGAGGGCACCGAGGGAGGCCCGAACGGCGGCGACGACCGTCCGGGTCCCGCCCCCGATGGATCGGCACCCGACGATGAGGAACCCTCACGAGCTGCCTTGGCCGGCACCGTCCCCGCGAGCGATCGATGAGCCTCCAGCTGCATCGGCCCGACGGCGAGGGCGGGCTCGAGCCGAGTCCCGTCGGCGAGCGGGACTGGCAGGATCAGCTGCGGTCGCCGCGCTGGGGCGCGGGCCTCCGCCGGCGGCGGCTGCCGGACCTCAAGAACCCCGAGATGAATCCGACGCCGGCATTCACCTCGGTCCTGTTCTGGCTGGGGTTGGGCGCGCTCACGTTCCTGTTGCTCGTCGTGGGCTACGGAACTGGGTTCTGGGGCTAGCCCAGGAGGGGTTCGCGGCGGTCTGACCGTATACTCACCGTTCCATGCGATACCTGTCCCGTTTCGTCGACTCGAATGACCGCGAGATCCGGCGCATCCAACCGATGGTCGAGGAGGCGAACGCCCTCGAAGCCGAATTCGAGGCGCTGACCCCCGAGCAGATCCGTGCGCAGTTCGCGGAGATCCGCGAAGAGATCCACGCCGTCGCCCAACCGGACGATCCGTCCGAGGACGAGCTCCACCACGAGGACCTCGAGCGCCGCCGCGAGTTGCGCAAGGAGCGTCGCCGGCGCGAGAACGAGCGCGTCCAGAAGGCGCTCGACGACGTCCTGCCCGAGGTCTTCGCGATGACCCGCGAGGCCATGAAGCGGACGCTCGAGATGCGCCACTTCGACGTCCAGCTCATCGGTGGCGCCGTGCTCCACGAGGGCAAGATCGCGGAGATGCGGACCGGCGAGGGCAAGACGCTCGTCGCGCCGCTGGCCGCCGTCCTCAACTCGCTCACTGGGCGTGGCGTCCACGTCGTGACCGTCAACGACTACCTGGCTCGGCGCGACCCGCAGTGGATGGGCCCGATCTACCACTTCCTCGGCGTGAGCGTGGGGATGATCACCCACGACGCCTCGTTCGTGTTCGAGCCGGGGTTCCCGACGACCGACGAGCGCCTCATCGACCTGCGGCCGGTCACTCGCCGCGAGGCGTACGCCGCCGATGTGACCTACGGGACGAACAACGAGTTCGGGTTCGACTACCTGCGCGACAACATGGTCATCGAGCTCGACCAGCGGGTCCAGCGTGAGCGCAGCTTCGCGATCGTCGACGAGGTCGACAACATCCTCATCGATGAGGCACGCACCCCGCTGATCATCTCCGGCCAGGCCGAGGAGTCGGCCGACCTGTACTTCACGTTCGCTCGTCTCGTGCCCCGCCTCAAGGAACGCCCAGAGGGTGCCGAAGAGGGCGGCGACTACTTCATCGACCTCAAGGATCGGGCCGTGAGTCCGACCGAAGAGGGCGTCGACAAGATGGAGAAGCTCCTCGGCGTCGAGAACCTGTACGACACGGATCCGCGGCTGGCCCGCCACTTCGAGCAGGCCCTGCGCGCGCACGCCCTCTACAAGCGCGACCGCGATTACATCGTCAAGGAAGGCGAGATCGTCATCGTCGACGAGTTCACCGGTCGCCAGATGCCGGGTCGGCGCTGGAGCGAGGGCCTGCACCAGGCGATCGAAGCCAAGGAGGGCCTGCGGGTCCAGCGCGAGACCGTGACGCTCGCGACCGTCACGTTCCAGAACTACTTCCGCCTCTACGACAAGCTGTCGGGGATGACCGGCACGGCGATGACGGAGGCCGAGGAGTTCCACAAGATCTACAAGCTCGAGGTCGTGGCCGTCCCGACCCACCGCGACATGATCCGCACCGACAGCTCGGACCTCGTGTTCCGCGACGAGAAGGCCAAGTTCAACGCCCTGATCGACGAGATCGTCGAGCTCCAGGAGGCCGGCCGGCCCGTGCTCGTGGGAACGGTCAGCGTCGAGAAGTCCGAGATCCTCTCGACGATGCTCAAGCGCCGCGGCATCAAGCACGAGACCCTCAACGCCAAGTTCCACGAGAAGGAGTCCGGGATCGTTGCGCAGGCGGGACGCACCGGTGCCGTGACGATCGCGACGAACATGGCCGGCCGCGGCACGGACATCCTGCTGGGTGGCAACCCCGCGGGCCTCGCGTCGGACGCGCTTCACAAGCAGGGCCTCAACCCGGCCGAGGTGGACAAGGACACCTACGCGGCGGCGCTGGCCGAGGCCAAGGCCCTGACCGAGGAGGACCACGTCCGCGTGGTCGAGGCTGGCGGCCTCCACATCATCGGCACGGAGCGCCACGACTCCCGCCGGATCGACAACCAGCTGCGCGGTCGCGCCGGTCGTCAGGGCGACCCCGGCTCGTCCCGCTTCTACCTCTCGCTCGACGACGACCTCATGAAGCGCTTCGCCTCCGACCGGGTGACCGGTCTGATGGAGCGTCTCGGGCTGGACGAGGACGTCGCCATCGAATCGAAGCTGGTGTCGCGCACGATCGAGAGCGCGCAGTCCCGGGTGGAGGGCTTCAACTTCGACATCCGCAAGCGCGTCGTCGAGTTCGACGACGTCATCAACAAGCAACGCGAGACCATCTACGCCGAGCGGGACAAGGTCCTCCACAACGAGGACCTGACCGAGACGGTGCGGCGCTTCCTCGACGATGAGATCGACGTGCTCGTCGATCAGCACCTCGCAGGCGAGGATCCTGAGTCCTGGAGCCTCGATGCGCTTAGCGCCGCGCTCTCCGCGATGGGGCTGGGTGGCGAGGAGACCGCCGCGGACACGCTCTGGGACATCGGCGGGCGCGAAGCCATCGCCGCACACCTGCGCGAGCTGGCCGATTCGAAGCTCGATGCCCGCGAAGCCGAGGTCGGCGAGGCCGATTGGGCGCAGGTCGAGCGCATCGTCCTCGTCCGCACGATCGACTCCCTGTGGGTCGAGCACCTGACCGAGCTCGACGATATGCGCCGCGGCATCGGCCTGCGCGGATATGCCCAGCAGGATCCGCTCAACGAGTTCCGGCGTGAGGCCTATCGCATGTACGAGGAGTTCCGCGACCTCATCCGTCACGGCGTGGCGTCGTCGATCTTCCGCGTGACGGTCCAGCGTCAGGGAGCGCCAGGTGGCGACGGTGCGGTCGCCCACATGCACAGCCACGCGACCGCAGCGGTTCGCGGCGGCAGGGCGGACCGCGTGGATGGCGGCAACGGTGCGGGCGGCGGCGCCCCGGCGGCACAGCCGGTGGGTGCGCGGACGGCGGCCGCCGGCTCTGCGGTCCTGCGCGGCGCCGTGCCCAGCGCACCGGCGGCACGAAACGTCACGGCGTCGCTGGGTGGAGCGCCGCTCACGGACGGCAGCGGCGGCGCCGAGCCCACCGCCCCGGGCGGCCCGAAGCCGGGCTACACGCCGACGGGAGCGCGGATCGGTCGCAACGACCCGTGCTGGTGTGGTTCGGGCGCCAAGTACAAGAAGTGCCACGGGCGCTGAGCGCCGGCGGTCTTCAACGGAGCCTTGTTCGCGTCGTCTTCCTTGGCCTTGCCGTGTCGGTCGGGATCGCCGCCTACGCCTCGTTCCGCATCTGGGATCAGGGCGGGCGCGATGAACGCCGCGCGGCGGATGCCATCGTCGTCATGGGCGCGGCCCAGTACGATGGCCGCCCGTCACCGCTGTTCGCGGCCCGCCTCGATCACGCCATCGCCCTGTACCACGAGGGCTTCGCGCCGCGCATCATCGTGACCGGCGGCAAGCGTGAGGGCGATCGGACCACGGAGGCGGACAGCGCACGTCGCTACGCGATCCGCCACGACGTGCCCGAGGATGCGATCCTGGCCGAGGACACCAGCCGCACCACGCTGCAATCGATCCGCGGGGTCGCGGCACTGATGGACGAGAGCCGACTCCGCACGGCCGTGTTCGTGTCCGATCCGACCCACATGCTGCGGGTGCTGCGGATGGCCGCGGACGTCGGGATCGATGCCTACGGCTCGCCGACCCGGACGAGCCCACTCGAGCGTGATCCGGCCGGTCGGGTCGACGCGACCGTCCACGAGCTCGGCGCCCTCGCCGTCTATTTCGTGACCGGCGAGTCGCCCTGATGCGAAAGACGCCCCGGCGACCGCGTCTTCGGAAAGTACCCCCTTGGCGCCGCAGGATTGGCCTCGTATACTGTGCCAAATCCTGTCGCCCCAAGGCCGCCCGAGCCCCCAGGCAGGACGCCCCAGGCAGGTCGCTCCCAGCCCACACCGCTCGTGCCCAGCGTGTCGCCAGAGAGGGAGAGTCCGTGAAGCAGGCCGAGGACGCCGCGTTCGTCGATCTGATCGCTTGCGAGCGCGATTGCCGCTCCTGCAGCTACGCTGCGGCGTTGGATTGCGACGGCAATTGCGGCGTGTGCCCGCACAACAGCTACTGTCCCTGCGTGAACCCCGTCGTCGCACGGAGCAAGACGGCCCTGCGGCTCATCGAGCTGCGGCCGCTGCTGCTCCAGGATCTCCAGGCCCGGAACTAGTGGACGCGTCCGCCGTCCGGGACCTGGCCGAACGGATCCGGTCGACCTCGGGGCGTCTTTGACCTCGAGGCGAAGACCGAGCGCGTCGCCCAGCTCGAGGCGCTGACCCAGGGACCTGGCTTCTGGGACGACCAGCGCGAGGCCCAGAAGGTCCTGCGCGAGGGGAATGGCCTCCGATCCGAGCTCGACACGTGGCGTGACCTGCTGACCCGCGCGGCCGATCTGGAGGCGGCGCTGGAGCTCCTCGACGAGAGCCCGGACGCCGACCTCGAGGCCGAACTGGACCGCAACGTGGCAAGTCTGGAGACGGAGTTCGCCCGGGAACGGACCGCCCTGCTGTTCTCCGGCGAGCACGATGAGCGCTCGGCGATCCTCTCGATCAGCGCCGGCGCGGGCGGCACCGAGGCGACCGATTGGGCGGAGATGCTGTTGCGGATGTACCTGCGCTGGGCCGAGAACCACCGCTTCAAGACCGAGATCATCGACCAGCAGGAAGGCGAGCAGGCCGGCCTCAAGAGCGTGACGGTCGAGGTGGGCGGGCGGCGTGCCTACGGCTGGCTCCGGGCCGAACGGGGCGTCCATCGGCTCGTGCGCATCAGCCCGTTCGACTCGCAGAACCGGCGCCAGACGACCTTCGCACTCGTCGAGGTCCTGCCGGAGGCCGACGACGACATCGAGATCGAGCTCGATTGGGACCAGATCCGGGTCGATACCTACCGTGCCCAGGGGGCCGGCGGCCAGCACGTCAACAAGACCGACTCGGCCGTGCGACTGACACACGCCCCGACCGGCATCGTCGTGCAGAGCCAGAACGAGCGGTCGCAGGTCCAGAACAAGGAGAACGCCACGAAGGTCCTCAAGGCGCGCCTGCTCGAGCGGGCGCTCGAGGAGAAGGAGGCCGAGCTCCGCAAGCTGAAGGGCGAGCACGTCGAGGCGGGCTGGGGTAACCAGATCCGGAGCTACGTGCTGCATCCGTACCAGATGGTCAAGGACCTGCGGACCGCGCACGAGACCGGCAACACATCGGCCGTCCTCGATGGCGACCTCGACGCCTTCATGCAAGCCGAGCTGGAGCGCCTGGCGACCGGTGGCGAATGGCGCGGTGACGACACCGGGGACGCCGCATGACCGAGGCCGCCCCGGTCCTGCCCGCGAGGCGAGGGCCCGACGCCGTGTCGTATCGCCCCGTGCGCACGGATGAGCTGGCCGCCTGCGCCGAGGTCTGGCGCGACGGGATCAACGACTACACGCGCCGCCTCAACCAGCCGGACGTTCCCCTGGAGACCGCCTCACTGCTGCGTCTCTACGCCCACCTGCAGTCGACCGATCCCGAGCGGTTCGTCGTCGCCACGATGCCGTCGACCGGTGGCGCGTCGGACGCCGGCGACGGGGCGGCCACACCCGGTGGGGAGCGGGTCGTCGCGTTCGCGGCTGCCCTGATGCGCGAGGGGCTGTGGTTCCTCTCGATGCTGTTCGTCCGGCCCGGGCTGCAGGGCGCCGGTCTGGGCCGCGAGCTCCTGGCACGCGTCTCGCCCCGCCACGACGAGGCGGACTTCCGCGCCACGGCCACCGACAGCGCCCAGCCGATCAGCAACGCGCTGTACGCAGCGGCCGGCATGGTCCCGCGCGTCCCACTGCTCAACCTCATCGGGATGCCGGATCGGCCCGATGCCTTCGGGACGCTCCCATCGGGCATCGTCCCAACGGCCTTCGCGGACATGGTCGGCGAGCCCGACGGCCCGGGCGGTGCCGGGGGCGAGGGGCACCGCCGGCTGGCCGATGCGGTCGACAGCCTCGATCGCGAGGTCCTGGGCGTGGCCCACCCGGCCGACCATCGGTTCCTGCGCCAGGAGAGCCGCACCGGCTGGCTGTATCACGGACCCGACGGAGCGCCCGTCGCCTACGGCTATGCGACCGAGGCCGGCCGTGTCGGTCCGGTCGCCGTCCGCGACCCCGCGTTGCTCCCCCCCATCCTGGGCCACCTCACGAGCGCCGTGACCCCCCGAGGGGCGTTCGCCCTGTGGCTGCCGGGGACCGCCGATCGCGCGGTCGTGCCCGCCCTGCAGGCCGGCTTCCGACTGGACCAGTTCCCGGTCTTGCTGTGCTGGGATCAGCCCTTCGCGGACCTGACCCGCTACCTGCCGATCTCGCCCGGTCTCCTCTGACGAAAGATGGTGCCAGGGGGCACCATCGTCCCGTTTGCCCGGTCATGGGCCCGGTGGTAGCCTCGGACCGACGTGGCTCCCCCTGCCGTGCCCTCGGATGGAGTCGAGCCGATCGGAGTCGGCGACCACCTGCGTCGCCACGCCCCCACACGGAGTCCTGTGTGACCATCGCTCCCGCGCCGTCGGCGGCGCGCTCACTCCGACGCCGCCTTCTCGATCGCGGCCGCGACCAGGCCGCCCCCGACCGGCCAGTCCTGGTGCTGCACGACGTCACGAAGCGCTACCCCAACGGCAAGATCGCGCTACGGGACGTCGATCTCGTGATCCCCGAGGGCGACTTCGTGTTCCTCGTCGGGCCGTCCGGCGCCGGCAAGTCGACGCTCATCAAGCTGCTGATCCGCGACGAGATCGCGACGCGCGGCGACGTCGTCCTCGATGGCCAGGATCTCGCGCGCCTGCCGCGCCGCCAGGTGCCGCGCATGCGTCGCAAGATCGGGATCATCTTCCAGGACTTCAAGCTGCTGCCCACCAAGACGGTCTGGGAGAACGTCGCGTTCGCGCTCGAGGTGACCGGTCACCCGCGACGCCTGATCCGGCCGGCGGTCGACCAGGTGCTCGCGATCGTCGGCCTGTCGGCGCAGGCCCGCCAGACCCCGAACCAGCTCTCGGGCGGTGAGCAACAGCGGACGGCCATCGCGCGGGCGCTCGTCCACGACCCGCGCCTGATCATCGCCGACGAGCCGACGGGCAACCTCGATCCGCTGATCAGCTGGGAGATCCTGCAGTTGCTCCTGCGGATCAACGAGCTCGGCGTCACGGTGCTCATGGCCACCCACAACGCCGAAGTCGTGACGGCCCTGCGTAAGCGGGTCGTCGCGCTCGAGGAGGGCCGGATCATCCGTGACGAGGTCGGTGGCGCGTACCACCGCGAGGACTGACCACCGGTGATCTCGTTCCTGTTCTTCAGCATCCGGCGCGCGTGGCAGGGCTTCTGGCGGAACGCGCTCATGAGCCTGGCGGCCACGGCGACGATGGTCCTTATGCTGCTGCTGCTGGCGGGCTTCTTCATCATCCAGACCGGGCTGCTGGCCGGGCTCGAGTTCACGGAGCAGAAGGTCGAGGTCGTCGCCTACCTCCAGCCCAACGTGACCGACCGCCAGGTGGCGACCCTCCAGAACGCGCTGGAAGCGATGCCCGAGGTGGAGACCGTCTCGTACATCACGCGCGATCTCGCGCTGGAACGGTTCCGCGAATCGATGGAGGCGCAGGGCCGCGAGGACCTGACCCAGTACCTCGACAGCAACCCCCTCTACGCGAGCCTCGAGGTCAAGCTCATCGACCCCTCGGCCGTGCGGACCGTGGGCGAGTCGCTGCGCGAGGAGCCCGCCGTCCGAAATGTCATCAACATCGAGGACCTCGTCGAGCGCGTCCTGACCGTGACCAGCATCCTGCGCACCGCCGGGACCGTCCTCCTGCTGGTCGTCGGCGCCATCGCACTGTTCATCATCGTCAACACGATCCGCCTGGCCGTCTTCGCCCGTTCCGAGGAGATCGAGATCATGCGTCTCGTGGGCGCCTCTGACGCGTTCATCCGCTGGCCGTTCGTCTTCGAGGGCGCATTCGTCGGTTTCCTGGGCGCGGCCCTGACCCTCGCGATCCTGGCGGCGTCGGCCGAGCCCCTGAGCGACTTCATGGTCGAGTTCTTCCGGGTACTGCCCCTGGAGGTCGGATCGCTCACCCGCGACCTCGTGACACTGGTCATGGGGACGGGCGTCGGGCTGGGCATCCTCGGTTCGTGGTTGTCGGTCCGGACGTACCTCATCCGCTAGGTCGGGGTCGTACCTTCGGCCCAGCGTCGGGGAGCGCAAACGCGTTGTACGCTGTGCCTCGGTCACCCCGATCGCCGACTCCATGAGGCCCGTGTCGAGCGTCCATGCAAGCGTCCCAAGCCGACCACTCCAAGCCCGTGGATCCGCCCGGCATACCACCAACGGCGATCGAGCCGACCCGGCGCACATCCCCGATCCTGCTGACCGCGGTCGTCGTCGTCGCCCTGCTGGCCGGCGGCGCGCTGTTCATGTCCGGGTACACGATGGGCCGCCAGGTCGCGCTCGAACCCGGCACGCCCGTCAGCCAGGATGCCGCCTTCCGCCCATTCTGGGACACCTATCACACGATCAACGAGCGCTACGCGGGTGGCGATGTCGACCGCGACGCGATCGTCCAAGGCGCCATCCGGGGGATGATCGACGCCCTCGGCGACCCCTACTCGTCCTATCTCACCTCGAAGGAATACCACGACACCCTCCAGGGGATCAACGGGCAGTTCGAGGGCATCGGCGTCGAGATCGCGACACAGGCTGCCGATGGGACCCAGGGCTGCGCGACGCTCGGCGACGGATGCCGGCTCGTGATCGTCGCCCCGATCGCGGGCTCGCCGGCGTCGAGGGCGGACCTCCGGACCGGGGACGTCATCCTGGCCGCGGGCGAGACCCCCTTCGACGGGCTGACCGTGGACGGTGCGCGCGAGCTGATTCGCGGGCCCCGGGGCAGCGTCGTGGTGCTGCGGATCCAGCGCGGGGACCTCGCGCCGTACACGGTCGAGATCACCCGTGACGTCGTCCTGCAGGAGGAGGTCGTGACCCGTGACTACGCGGGGGGCACCGTCGGCTACGTCCGCCTCAACGGCTTTTCGGATCGTGGCGCCCTCGAGCTGGCAACGGCCCTGCGCGGTCATCTCGATGCGGACCGCACGAAGCTCGTCCTGGACCTGCGTGGCAATCCGGGTGGGTACGTGACGGCGGCCCGTGCGGTCGCCAGCCAGTTCATCGCTTCCGGTCCCATCTTCTGGGAGGAGGACGCCGCGGGCGGCCAGGTCGCCACGGATGCGCAGCCGGGTGGCGTGGCGACGAGCGACGACATCCAGGTCGTCTGTCTGATCGATGGTGGCAGCGCATCGGCCAGCGAGATCGTCGCCGGGGCACTCCAGGACACGGGCCGGGCCACGCTCGTGGGCCAGACGTCATTCGGCAAGGGCACCGTCCAGCAATGGCAGGAGCTGACCGGCGAGGGCGGGGCGTTCCGGCTGACGATCGCGCGCTGGCTGACCCCGAGCAAGCGCTGGATCCATGAGGTCGGGCTGGAACCGCAGGTGCCGGTCGAGCTCCCGGGCGTCTCGGCACCGGGCACGGATCCGACGCTGGATCGTGCGCTCGAGGTGCTCGGCGGGAAGGCCAGCGGCGGGACCCTGCGCGAGGCGGCGTAGGGCGGCGCTGGCACGCTCACGGCCGCTTGCGCTCCAAACGGCGTTCAGGTACGGTTCTTGGGAACGAAAGGAGGTGATGTGCAGTGATCGACAGTACGCGTAGCTGCACCACCTCGCAGGAGATGGCCGTCTAGTCGGACACCCTGTGGGTGGGTAAGCAACTCGAACGCCGGTCCGAATAGGACCGGCGTTCGTGCGCAATCCACCACGCCGACAGGAGCCCATCCATGCGCGACGACTCGACCGTCGCCCTCAACCGAAAAGCCCGCCACGAATTCACGATCGACGACACCTTCGAGGCGGGCCTCGTCCTCACCGGCACGGAGATCAAGTCGATCCGCGCGGGCAAGGCGAACATCGCCAACGCCTACGCCCGGATCGAGAAGGGCGAAGCGTGGCTCATCGGCGCCGACATCGCGCCGTTCGAGCAGGGCAACCGATACAACCACGACCCCAAACGGACCCGCAAGCTGCTGCTCCACCGGCGCCAGATCGACGAGCTCCTGGGACGGGCCAAGGCCAAGGGCCAGACGATCGTCCCGCTCCGGCTGTACATCACCCGCGGCAAGGCCAAGATCGAGCTGGGCCTCGCCCGGGGCAAGCAGCTCCATGACAAGCGCCGGGACATCGCCGACCGCGACTCCAAGCGCGACATCGCGCGCGAGATGGCCGACATGCAGCGCGGCCGGTAGTCAGCGCAGCAGATAGCGCCGGCTGAGGGGAACCTGGCCGACGGGCTCGACGGCCAAAGGGCGTCCCTCGAGCGTCACCGTGCCGTCGCGGACGTCGACCTCGATCGGCGCGACCGCGCGATTGCGGACGAGCGAGTCGCGGGTCAGGTCGCGTGTGCCGCGGACGGCGACGACCGCGCGACCGTGCCGCCGAAGCTCCGCCGACCCGACCGCCCGGCCCGACGCGAACGTCGTCGACAGGGACGCGGCCGATCGTCCGGCACCGCCCCAATCGGCTCGATAGCGGGTCGGTTCCGCGCCCTCCACGGTCGCATTGCCCTCGCCGAGCGGGCCCCAGGCGGCCATCCCCGACTTCAGCACGAGGGCGGGTTTCACGCCGAAGTACGCTGGCTGCCACAGGACGATGTCGGCGAGACGGCCGGTCTGGAGCGAGCCGACATGCTCGGCCACGCCGTGGGTGATGGCCGGCTCGATGGTGACCTTGGCGAGGTAGCGCAGCACCCGCTCGGTGGCGTCATACGGATCCTCGGCGGGTGCGCCTCCCGGCCATGAGCGCATGACGTGGGCCAGCTGGAATGTCCGGCGGACCGTTTCCATCATCCGGCCCATCCCCTGCGAGTCGGAGTTGACGATCGCGATCGCGCCGAGCTCGTGGAGCGGACCCTCGGCGGCCATCGTGGCCGGATGGACCCGTTCGCGGACGAGGGCGACGTCCTCGGCGAGCGCGAACGACGCGCCGTGGTTGAGGACGATCATCGGGACTTGCTCCGCGGCCGCGCTGACCCCCCACGGCACCGTCGGTGTCGTGGACGAACAGATGATGTTCGCCTCGCGGACGAGGCCGATGGCGTCGGGCACGTGCCCGCCACCACTCCCTTCGACGTGGTACGCGTGAACGGTGCGGCCGTCGATCGCGGCGACCGTGTCCTCGAGCTCCGCGCTCTCATGGAGGCCGTCGGTGTGCAGCGAGACCGTCACGTCGTGTATCTCGGCGAAGCGCAGCGTGTGATCGATCAGCTCCGGATACGCGCCGTAGTCCTCGTGGATCTTGAAGCCGCACGCCCCCGCCAGGAGGAGGGCCTCGAGTGACCCGTCGTCCTCGGCCCGGGCGCACGCCTGGAGCCCGACGTTGAGGGGCCACTCGGCGATACCGGCCAGTGTCCGCGCCATGGCCCATGGCGGTTCCTCGAAGCCCGCGGTGATGAGCGTCGTGACGCCGCCCGACAGCGCCGCGGGCAGCAACGCCGGCGAGATCAGGTGAACGTGGCTATCGACCGCCCCGGGCGTGGCGATCAGGCCGTAGCCCATGATCGGCTGGGTGTGCGGACCGATTCGCAGCTCGATGCCGTCGCTGATGCGGTCGTTCCCAGCACGCCCGACGCCGACGATGCGGCCGTCCTTGACGCCGATGTCCGCCTTCACGGCGCCGAGGACGGGGTCGAGCACGAGCGCACCGGCGATGACCACGTCCAGTTCCGAATCGGACGGCCGACCCTGGACGGCACGCGGACGCATCGTCTTGGCGTAGCCCCAGATCGGCTCGTCGCCCGGAGCCTGACGGTCGTCCTCGACGCGCACCCAGAGGTCCGTGTCGCCGAGGCGGACCCGGTCGCCGGTCGTCGGACCGTACCGCGCCAGGCGTTCCTCGGGGGAAAGGCGGTTCACCGGAGGCGTACCAGTTCGACGGTCCGGGTCTCGCCCGGCGCCCAGCGCTCGGTCGAGCCCGCCGCGATATCGAGCCGGAAGCCGGACGCGCGAACCCGATCGAACTCGAGGCGGCGGTTCACGCGCTCGAACGGGTAGTGGCTCGAGACGCGGACGACCCGGGTCGAGGTATTGCGGACCTCCAGTGTCACTCGGTCGCGGTCGGGTGTGCGGTGGGTGGGGCGGTCGGCCGGGCCGTCGCCGGGGCGGTCGGCCGCCGGCGCCCGCCGGATCGTTCCGGGTGCATCGTCGCCGGCTGGGCCCAGCGGCTCGCGCACGACGACAAGTCGCACGCCATCCTCGAGCAGGACCTCCATCCGGACCTCGTCGACCAGGGCGGCCACGCCAGGGAGTGCCTGGTCCACGGTGACGGCCTCACGCCCGGCGGCCTCGACCTCCTCGTACGCGGCACCGGCGCGAGCCGCCTCCAGCATCGCGTCGCAGATGAGGGCGACGACCTCCGGGGCGTTCAACCGGAGACCACGGTCGAGGTGACGGCGGGCCAGCTCGGCCGCCGTGAAGATCAGGAGACGCTCCTCCTCCCAGGCCGTCAGTCGCATGGCCGCATGCTAGCGGCGGGACGGGTCAGACGGAGGGGGCCGAGGAAACGGGCGCCGGCCGCGGCTGGGCATCGCGCACTGGGCGTTCGGCGGGCGCGCGGGCGTTCGCGTCCACCCGAGCGAACATCACGACCCCGACGGCCGACGTGACCGCGCAGATCAGAAGTCCCGACCTGACATCGACCAGACCGACCGACAGCAGCGCGCTCATGAGGAACGCGGCGCCGATCCCGCGCGCGCCGGTGATGGCGTTCCAGCCGGCCATCGCGGCGGCGCGCGACGCCAGCGGCGTCTGGTCGCTCACGACCGACGCGATGCCGACATCGATCGCGGCACTCGCCGCCCCGTAGCCGACCGCCATCACCCACAGGATCGCGACGTGTGGCGCAAGCGCATACCCGATGAGCCCGATGACCCCCAGGCTGCTGCCCAGGCGGAGCGCCCACAGCCCGCCGTGTCGATCGGCGACCGCTCCCCAGACCGGGAATGACAGTGTCGTCGCCACCGCCGCCAGGATCCCGATGACCCCGACGTCGGAGAGCCGCAAGTCGAGTCGGTCGACATGGACGAGTGCGTACAGCGGTGCGGCCGCGATCAGGCCGCCGCCGTAGAAGCCTTGGGCGAGCGCGACATTGCCGAGCAGCGGGCGCTCGCGAAGCGCACGGATGGATCCGCGCGCCGAGAAGGGCGGCGGGCGGTCATCCGAGCGCGCCCGCAGGCCGGCGTACGCGAGGGCGCAGGCGACGCCGATCGTCCCCGCGGCGGCCACCGCGGTCGGCCCGCCCAGCCGATCGGCCAGGAGACCGCCACCGAATGCGGCGAGGGCCCCCGCCGCCGCGCGACCCATGCCGATGAAGCCGACGACCCGCCCGACAAGCCGGGCGGGGTACATCGCGCCCCACAGCCGCAGGTGGAACGGCCCGCCGAACGAGAGGCTCATCCAGAACACGAAGGCCACGGCGATCATGACCGGCGTCGTCGGCAGGACGAATAGGAGGAGGAGCGATGACGCGCCGGCGCCGCGGACGATCGCCAACTGCTTCGACGAGCGTGGTCCGTAACGGCCGGCGAAGGCGCTGAGGAGGTTCGCCACGAACGGGGCCGCGGCCAGCGCGGACAGCCCCAGCGGCTCGAGACCGCCACGTCGCGCGATGGTCGGGAGGAGGGCCGTGATGAGCGCCATGGTGACGCCGACACCCGTCGCCGCGACGAGGTCGAGCGCGAGATTGCGCCAGAGCGCACGTCGACTCGGCGACGGGTTGAATGACGGCGACCGGAACACCACGTACCTCGAAGCAGCCCTGCTGGCCTGCGAGGTGAGCTGTCGGGCTCGGCGTGGGTCCGCCGTCGCGGCTGGTCCGCGATTCGCCCCGAACGGGTGGGTCCCCCGTCCTCGGATGAGGAGGTTCGGCCACAGCCAACGATACAGCGTCGGGCTGCGTTGCGGATGGCTCGGTCGTCCGGGTTGCCGAGGCCTTCGTGGTACTATTCGAAACCGAACCGGTGTTCGGTCCTGTGGGGATGCGTGGTTTCGACAGGGCCCAGATACCGGAGAGCGCGAGCCGAGGATGCTGCTCAGGCCTCGTTAATCAGGCAGCAAAACGAAGTACCTGGCAACCGCCAGTCGACTCTCGCCCTCGCTGCTTAGGCAGTAAGGTGAGCGTGGAAGCTACCTCCGCTTCGCGGGTAGTGGAAGCGTCATGCAGCGGAGCTGCGACCCGGACAAGCGTCACGTAGTCCGGAGTCAAGCCCGATCTAGGGGCACGTGACTGGACCGTCCGGCAGGGTGCCGATGCCCGATCGGGCGGTCGACGACAAAGCATCGGACACGCTCGTAGTGGTCTCCGGCGAAGGGTTCTGGACGGGGAGTTCGACTCTCCCCCATCTCCACCAACACGCTCCTCGCGATAATGGTCGACGTGGAGGAGGTCCAGGTCGTCGTCGCCCATCGCGAGCGCGCGACCCTGCGTGTCGGCGACGTGTTCCTGAAGATTGACGCTGATCAGACGCGCACCGACGTCGAAGTCGCGGCGATGGCGATGGCACCGCTCCCGACCCCGGAGATCCTGTGGCGGAAGCCGCCCGTGCTCGCCCTCGCCGCCCTCCGGGGGAGGCCACTCGGCCGCCTTCAGGAGCCGTCCAGCGCGTCGTCGGGGGCGTGGGCCGCGGCGGGTGCCGCCGCGCGGATGCTGCACGACGCGCCGCTGCCGCCATGGCCCGGCCGCAGCGTCGACGAGTTCGCAGCGCAGCTCGACGGCGAGTGCGAGTGGCTCGTCGCGAACGACGTCATTCCGACCGACGTGGTCGCGCGCAACCGCCGGGTCGCCGAGGCTGCGCTCCGGCCGTGGACACCAGTATTCATTCACGGCGACCTGCAGATCACCCACGTGTTCACCGACGAAGACGAGGTCACCGGCGTCATCGACTGGTCCGAGGCGTGCCAGGGCGACGCGCTGTTCGACCTCGCCACCCTCACGCTCGCACACGAGGCGCACCTCGCCGACGTCGTCGCCGGCTACGGCACGGACGTCGACCTTGACGTGATCCGCGCGTGGTGGTCGTTGCGATGCCTGCTCAACGTCCGCTGGCTGGTCGAGCACGGCTTCGGCCCGCTCGAGGAGATGCCCGAGGTCGCCGTCCTGAGATCCCGGCTGTGAGGCTTCGCCACGCCTGTCCCGCAACGCAGGATGGCACCGGACGAGCGGCTCGCGCCCAGGTCCGAGCCGCCCTCAGCCTCGGCCCGACAGCACGAACTCCATGAATGCCCGGAGCGGCGGCACGGCCCCCATGGCCGGCAGCGCGATGTCGCGGGCCGGTCCCAACCAGCCGTGGCTGGACTGGAAGAATGGGCTGAGCACGCGGCTCAGGTAGGCATACCGCGCGTTCTGCCAGCGGCGCATCCTGTCCCAGCGCACGAACGCATCCGCCGGAAGGTGCGCGTCCCTCAGCGCCTCGGCCAATGCAACTGCATCGAGCAGCGCCAGGTTCGCGCCCTGGCCCAGGTGCGGCGGCGACGGATGGGCAGCGTCCCCGATGAGAACGACGCGCCGCGTGTAGCGTCGCGCCAACGTCGCGTGGCCGTAACGCGCGATGAGCAACCGGTCGAAGCCTCCGATGTCATCGAGGACGCAACGCGCCTCCGGGAGCACCGCGACCACCTGCTCGACGAGCGCGGCGTAATCCCGTGCACGAAGTGCGTCGAGGTCCCGAGCGCGCACGCCCCAGAAACAGGCCATCTCACCCTGGCCGACCGGCAGGAGTCCGGCCAGGATCCCGACGCCGCGGGCCTGTTGCTTGAGCCGCTCCGGGCACGGGCCATCGTTTCGACCCAGGCCCCACAGCGCGGCGTGGGGTGACAGGAACAGGCGCGATCCCGGGTCGACCCGCCGGCGGAGGGCGGAGCGCATGCCGTCCGCCCCCACGATGACCTCGAACGATCCGTGCTCCTCGCCGAGCTCGTCGACCGGGACCACCGAATCACGGGTCTCACGGGCGTCGACGATCCGCACGCCGGTCACGACCCGCACACCGCCCGACGTGGCCGCGTCCATGAGCGTCGCGAACAGGCGGCCGCGCGCAACGCCCAGCGCGAACGTGCCCGGGTCGTGCCGGTCGTACCGCAGGAGCGCGAGGGTCCGCCCGGGCGACGATTCGGCGTGGAACGCTCGGATCGGCCAGGACTCGGTCGCGACACGCTCGAGCAGACCGAGTGAGGCGAGCGCGTCCTGGCCGGATGGCTGCAGCAGGAAGCCGGCACCGACCGGCCCGGGCGAGGCGGCCTGCTCGAAGACCGTGACCTCGTGCCCGTCCAGCGCGAGGGCGACGGCCGCGGCACCACCCCCGATCCCGAACCCGACGATCGCGATCCGCATGTCCCTACCATACAGGCTACCCGTAGGTAGCATGAAGGCCACGTGTCCCGCCGAACGGCGCCCAGCTGCGGTCGGGTATCTTCATGAGGCCTAATCCGCCGTCGTTCTGGCACGGACCCGCGCCAGTCCTGCGCACCCCCCCGTCCGATCGGGAAGAGCCATGGACCACGAGCCCGTCTTCATCTCCACGATCGCGATCGGCCTGACTGCCGCACTCATCGGCGGCCTGATCGCCCGGCACATCCGCCTGCCTGCGATCGTGGGCTACATCGTCGCAGGGGTGGCGATCGGCCCGTTCACGCCCGGCCTGATCGCGGACGCGGACATCGCCCTCGAGCTCGCCGAGCTCGGTGTCATCCTGCTGATGTTCGGCGTCGGGATCCATTTCTCGATCCGCGACCTCCTGGCCGTCCGCTCGATCGCCGTGCCGGGAGCGATCATCCAGACCATCGTCTCGTGCCTGTTCGGCGTGTGGTTGGGCTCGGCGCTCGGATGGGGCGTCGGTGGCGGGCTGGTGCTGGGCCTGGCGCTGTCGATCGCGAGCACGGTCGTCCTCCTGCGTGCGATGACCGACCGTCAGGAGCTCGACACGCCCGAAGGCCGGATCGCGGTCGGCTGGCTGATCGTCGAGGATCTCCTGGCGGTCTTCGTGCTCGTGCTGCTCCCGACCGTCGCCCCGCAGCTGGGCGGCACGGGCTCCGAGGCATCGTCCGCCGACCCGACCGTCCTCGGACCGCTGATACCGATCGCGCTCGCCCTCGCGAAGGCCGCTGTCTTTACGGTCGTCATCGTCGTCGTGGGCGCGCGGCTCGTCCCGTGGCTGCTGCTGGTCGTGGCCCGGGAGGGTTCACGCGAGCTGTTCACGCTCGCCGTTCTCGCCATCGCGCTCGGGATCGCCTTCATCGCCTCGACCGTCTTCGGCGTGTCCTTCGCGCTGGGCGCCTTCATCGCGGGGTTGATCGTCGGCGAGTCCGACATGAGTCATCAGGCGGCGGCGGACGCCCTGCCCCTTCGCGACGCATTCGCCGTCCTGTTCTTCGTGTCGGTCGGGATGCTGCTCGATCCTGCGTTCGTCCTCCAGAACCCGCTGCCGATCCTCGCCGTCGTGCTGCTGGTCGTCGGGATGAAGTCGGTCACGAAGTTCTTCATCGTGGTCGTAGCCGGCTACCCGACGCGTGTCGCCCTGACGGTCGCGGCCGGGCTCGCCCAGATCGGCGAGTTCTCGTTCATCGTGGGCACGGTCGGGCGATCGCTGGGCCTGCTGCCGGAGGACGGTTTCCAGCTGATCGTCGCCGGTGCGCTCCTGTCCATCACGCTCAACCCGCTGCTGCTGCGCGCCATCGAGCCCATCGAGGCGCGGCTACGCGCCACTCCCGCTGTCGCGAACCTGCTGCGTCGCCGGGCCGGAGATCTGGGCATCCTGGATACGGCGGCGCAGGCCGACCTGCGCCAGCACGCGATCCTGTCCGGCTATGGCCGCGTGGGTCGCATGATCGGGCCGGCGCTCGAACGGCGCGGCTTCAAGTACGTCGTCGTCACCCAGCAACGTCACGAGGTGGACGGGTTGCGGGCGCGAGGCGTCCCGGCCGTCTTCGGCGACGCGGCGAACGCCGAGGTCCTGGAGATCGCCCAGGTGCAGCACGCCAGGGAGCTCATCGTGGCGACGTCCGATCCGCACGAGACGCGGCTGATCGTCGAGCGAGCCCAGGCCCTGCAGCCCGGACTGGACATCATCGTCCGGACGCACAGCGACACGGAAGCCTCCTACCTGCGGGCGATGGGTGGCAAGATCCAGGTCGTCCACGGTGAGCGCGAGCTCGCTGTCCAGATGGCCCGCTATGCGCTGCGCCGCTTCGGTGTCAGCTCGGCCGAGGCTGAGGCGATCGCCCAGGGCCTCCGCAACCGGGCCGTCGGCACCCCGGCAGGAGCACCCGGTGGAGGTGTCCCCGCGTGGCTGCGCAGGCTCCGGGACCTGTTCCGGCGGCCGCCGTCCGACTGAGGCGGCCCGTGCGGGCGGCCGCGACGGGCGAACGGCCCGCGCGACTGGCGCGCCCGGTGCTGCGGTCAGCGCCCGATGAGCGTGATGCCGGTGATCCGCGCGTAGTTCGAGAAGTACGTGTCCTTGTGGAGCACCTTGCCGTTCCGGTCGCGAACGGTGCGGGTCGCGCTGACCTGGAAGCCGTTCACCGGGAACTCGATGCGCTTGCGCACGCCGGGCGCGAGGCTCGACGTGTACTGCACGGTGTCCGTGGCGTACCGGAGGTTCTGCCGCCGACCGGTGCTGATGCTCACCTTGCGCCCGTTCGGCACGCTGAAGATCTCGAACCGGACGTAGCCGGTCCCGCCATCGCGGAAGCCGTAGCCGCGGATGAGCACGGGATAGTCCGTGTCGTTCGTGAAGGACACGGTCTGCTTCGACCCAGAGGCGCTGATGAACACGGTCGCGTCGAGGCCGAGCGGATAGCGGTCGATGTAGTAGTAGTGATTGCGTCGAGCGCCCATCTCGTAGCCGGCGCGGAGCGCGGCGTTGAAGAGCGTCGTCGAGCAGGAGCAGATCCCGCCCGCCAGGGCGCCCTGGGGCTCGGTTCGCCCGTTGATGATCGCGCCGCCCGACTTGTAGCCCTTGGCCCGGGTGACGGGCCCGACGGCATCCCAGAAGTCGAACGTCGCGCGCGGGGCGACGACATAGCCGTCGATCAGCCGGGCCGGGATCCAGATGTTCGCCCCGAAGCCGTTCCGGTCGCTGATCGGGAAAGGCGTCGTCCAGCGCGAGATCATGCGCATCTTCGGTCGGGCGGCCTTGGCCTCCTCGGTCGTCAGCGCTGGCTGGGTCACCTTGACGGTCGGCTCGAATGACTTGGGCTTCTCCCCGCCCATCCGAGCGTCGAGCAGGGCCAGGACCTGCTTGGCCGTGGCGTCCTGGTCCAACCGGTAGCCGGTCTGGCTCGCGGTGACGCCGGAGATACGTCCGCCGGACGTCTTGAACGACGCGTTGACCGGCGATCGATTGATCTTCTTGGCCAGCTTCTCCAGGACGGTCGGGAGCTCGGTGGTGTCCATCCTGGCGACGTAGCCACCATCCGGCGTGGGCCCGAACGACAGCCACGAGCGCAGCCGCGAGGCGGTGATGTCGTGATCGCCGGTCTTGGCCTTCAGCGTGATCTTCGCGGTGAGTCGCTCGGCGGCGGCTTGCGCGGTAGAGGCCTCGGCGGTCGTGACATCTGGCTCGAGGGCGAGGACCGGGAGGATGTACGTGCGCGTCCTGGGTGCGTCGAGCTCCCCGAGGTCCGCGAGCATCGCCTGGACCGGCACGGCCGGATCCGCCTGTCGACCGGCGACGCTCGCGTGCAGCACGAAGTCGCTTTCGAACTTCTCCACGGATGCGTCGACCGGGTCGCGATCGACCGACTCGGCATACCCGACGACACGCTCGGCGAGCGCATCGGCGTCGAAGGTGACCCGCGGGTCGAGGGTGACGCCGCGCAGGGCGGTCTGCGCGTCCGCGATCACGCGCTCGAGCGCGTTACCGTCGCGTCCGACCGCCATGGCCTCGGCGACCATGGCCTCGACATCCGGTCCCCGATCGATGTCGGCGAAACTGATCGACGTCGTGCCCTCCGCCGTCTTGACCACGATCTCACCGTCGCCGAGCGAGCCGTACGCATCGCGCAGACGCTCCGCCGCCACGGCGGGCTCGAGTCCCGACAGGTCGACCGGACCGACCCGGACACCCGGTAGCACCCGGCCGACGTACTGCTGGTCGTACGCATACAGGGCGCCGACACCCGCGACGGCCGCCAGGAGCAGGCCGGCGAAGAAGGCCAGCGTGAAGCGCAGGCGGCCCGATGGGCGGCCCGTCTCGGGAACGACGACCCCGACGGTCTCAGGGGTGGTTGTGGTCATGGGAGCGACATCCTAGCAGTCAGTGAACGGGGTCTTGTCAAGGAACTGGGCTCGATGGTGACGCCGAGGTGACGGCTTTCGTGACGCTCTGAGCGCGGAGCGAGGCGCGATCGAGGGTCAGCCGGCGCGCGGAACGAGGACCACGCGGCGGTTCGGCTCCTCGCCGATCGACTGTGTGGCGACCGCCGCATGATCACGCAGCGTGAGGTGGATCCAGCGCCGCTCGAGCGCCGGCATGGGCTCCAGCTGCAGCATCTTCCCCGTCTCGACGACCCGCGCCGCAGCCCGCTCCGCGAGCTCGCGCAGCTGTCGTTCGCGGCGACCGCGGTAGTCCTCGACGTCCACGAGGACGCGTGTCCAGGCCCCCATCTCCTTCGAGAGCATGAGGTTGACGAGATGCTGGAGGGCCGAGAGGCGTTCGCCCTTGCGCCCGATGAGCGCCCCGAGCGCATCTCGGTCGTCGCCCTGGGCGACGACGTTCAGGCGGCTCGTCTCACCGGCGGCGACCTCGACACGGGCATCGAAGCCGAGGTGTCCCATCAGGGTCTCGAGGATCCGCTGGCCGGCGGCCAGGGCCTCAGGAGAGGCCTCGGCGGCCTCGAGCTCGGCTCGCTCCGCGGCCACCGAGCCACGGGCGGCGGCGACCTCGGCGGCCTCGGAGGCGGACAGGTCCGCGGCCGATGCACGGCGCGGCGGCCGATCTTCGCGACGCGGTCCTCGATCGCCGCGGTCCTCGCGCCGCGGGCCTCGTGCCGGGCGGTCCTCGCGCGGGCCGGCCCCCCGGGGCGCGCCATCCTCGCCCGGTGCCCGGTCTTCACGCGGGCGGTCGTCGGGCCGCGGGCCCCGATCCTCGCGCGGCCGGTCGTCCGGGCGCGGTCCCCGGTCCTCGCGACGCGGACCGCGGTCGCCTCGGTCGTCGCGGCGCGGTCCACGGTCGCCGCGGTCGTCGCGGCGCGGGCCACGGTCGCGGTCCCGCTCGGCGTAGTCGCGTGCAGGGGGCGCCGGCAGGGGCACCGACGCCGCGGCGTCGCGCTTCGGTGCGGCGCCGCCGAGCGCCTGGCGCGGCGCCGCCACGATCCGGGCTGGCTCCGCACCCATGCCGAGCACGCCCCGGCTGCCCGGGGTCAGGATCTCGAAATCGAGGTCGTTGAGCTCGGCACCGAACTCCTCGCGGGCGGCGCGCAGCGCCTCCTCGACCGTCTTGCCTGTGAATTCCTTGTAGGCACTCATGATCAGCGTCGTCTCCCTCGTCGGCCCTGACGGCCCCGCTCGCGGGGGCGGATCGTCTTGTCGGCCGTCGTCTTCTTGTCCGCGTCGGTCAGGATGGCCGCACGCTTGCTTGGCTCGGGGGGCGGCGGCATCGCCACCGGATAGCGCGGGGCATGGTCGACGGCGAAGGCGGGCGTCCACCCGAACAGGGGGAACATCGCGCCCCAGCCGACGATCAGGTACTGCTGCACGATCGAGAAGACCGTGGCAACGATCCAGTAGATGAACAGGCCCGCCGGCAGGAATCCGCCATAGACGACGGAGATGAGCGGCAGGAACAGCATCGTCTGGCGCTGGATCCGGACGTTCGGGTCGTCGTTGCTCGGGTCGGCGACCGGGAGCAACATCCGCGACTGCACGAGCTGGAGCAGCGCCGAGATGATGGCGAGGAAGCTCAACCCGAAGCCGGCGACCCACAGGAAGGCCTGCGGGACGGCGATGTTCCCGAGGATCGGGACGGTCGAGTCGATGCACGGCCGCGACGCGTCGATCACGCCGTCGACGATGTTCTTGCAGTCGACCTGGACGACCTGGACCCCGAACACGTTCAGCATCGCGCTCGGATCCTGGTTGGTCAGCCCGTTCTGGATGACCGAGTACATGATGAACAGCAGCGGCAGCTGGAGCAGCAGCGGCAGGCAACCCGCGAGCGGGTTGATGCCGCGCTCCTTGAACAGCTCCTGCTGGGCGAGGCGGGACTTCATCTGATCGCCCTTGAACCGCTTCTGGATCTCCTTGAGCTCCGGCTGGATGAGCTGCATCCGGCGCTGCGAGACCAGTTGCTTGCGGTAGAGGGGGATCAGAATCGCCCGGACGATCAGGGTGAGCACGACGATCGACCAGGCGATCGCACCCGGGACCCCGAGGTTCTCGAGGAACTGGTAGACCGCGAGCAGGATGATGAGCATCACCTGGAACAACGGCGTGAAGATCCAGGCGAACAGGCTCAACGGCTCGGTCGGCACCGCCGGTGCCAATGGCGGCATCGGCGTCGGGGTGATCACGACGCCCGAGGCGTCGGTGGTCGTGCCGGGTGCACAAGCGACGATGACAACGGCGACGAGCACGAAGAGCAGCAGCGCTGGACCGATCCGGCGAAGCGTGGGCGAGAGGGTCAAGGGGGCGGGGCCTCGCTAGCGGACCGGGTCATACCCGCCCGGATTCCATGGGTGACACCTGGCGATGCGCTTCGCGCCCATCCAGCTTCCCTTCAGCAGCCCGTACTTCGCGATCGCCTGCTCCGCATAGTGCGAGCAGGTCGGCTCGTACCGGCACGATGGCGGCAGCCACGCGAACACGATGCGGTAGAGCCTGATCAGCCCGATCCCGATCCGTTTCATCGCGTGGTTCCTCCGAGCACGCCACCCCGGACGAGCGTCCGGTGCAACGCTCCGACCAGCGCGTCATGGTCGGTCTCGACGATCGCGGGCCGGGCGATGATGAGAACGTCCCAGCCGGGCTGGAACGAGGGCGCCATCACCCTGAGCGCCTCACGGAGTCGCCGGCGGACCCGGTTCCGGACGACTGAGCCGCCAAGTCGGCGGCCGGTCGACAGGCCGAAGCGGGTCGTCTCGAGATCGGTCCGAAGGAACCGGGCGGAGAACAGCGGGTGGGACCTGGTCGTCCCGGCACCCTGGATCGCCGCGAAGTCCTGCGGGCGGGAGAGCATCACGAGCCGCGGCGTGGGTGTGCCGCGCCCGTTCGTCAGGCCGTCAGCCGCTTCCGACCGCGAGCCCGCCTGGTCGCCAGGATACGGCGACCCGCTGTCGTCTTCATGCGGGCGCGGAAGCCGTGTTCCTTGGCGCGATGGCGCTTCTTGGGCTGGTAGGTCTGCTTCGTCATCGGGACTGTCGGGATCCTCTCCGTCCGACCTCGGGGAACGGTCGCTCCGTCCTCCCCTAGAGGCACGCAAACGCGCCGGCACCCCACGGGCGCATGGCGCGTCGTCGTCCGGCGGATGATATGGCCTGCTCGGAAGGGGTGTCAAACGAATCGACCGAGCCGAGCACCGTCGGGAGGGCCTCCGCCCGCTTCCGGGGGCAGACCGCCGCGAGTGGCAGCCCCAGGCGGAGGCGGATTGCGGACCTTCGAGGTCACCCCGCACGTATACCCCCCCGGGGTATGTGGGAATCGCCTTGCGACGCCGTCCGCGCCGGTGCTATCCTCTCCGAGCCCTCGGCGCCGGGACGTTCGCGGGAGGCCCTCAGCACGCATCGGACGTGGCACGGCAGCGAGTCATCCGGCCCTCGGATGGGCGTCGAAGGACGCTTCGCGGGACCCTCGCTTCTCCGACCCCGACCGCGGCCGGTGCTACTCATCGACGGATCATCCGAACGCAGGTCTCGATCGAACGAATGGACGCGAAGCAAGTCTGGCGAGCCGCATTGGGCGAGCTCCAGGTCTCCTTGTCGCCCGCCAATTACGAGACCTGGCTGCGCGACACCCAGCTGGTCGACGTGGACGAGCAGCGCTTCCGGATCGCCGTCCCGAACGGCTTCTCGAAGGACTGGCTCGAGACCCGCTACCGGTCGCTGATCAGCCAGACTCTCGCCCGCATCGTCGGGTACAGCGTCCAGGTCGAGTTCATCGTCGGGCCACCGGCCGAGGCCACCGCACCGGTCGGTGGGGCGACCGCCCTCGTGGCCGCGGCGGAGCGGCCGGCGGGGCAGCACGTCAGGGTCGAGCCCAGCCGGGTCGGCGGCGAGGGCGGCGCGACCAACCTCAACCCGCGCTACATGTTTGCGAACTTCATCGTCGGGTCGGCCAACCGGCTGGCCCACGCGGCGAGCCTGTCCGTGGCCGAACGCCCCGGCCACGCCTACAACCCGCTCTTCCTGTACGGCGGGGTGGGTCTCGGCAAGACCCACCTGATGCACGCGATCGGCAACCAGGTGATCGCCCGCTTCCCGCGCAAGCGGGTCGTGTATGCGACGTCCGAGAAGTTCACCAACGAGTTCATCACGAGCATCCAGCAGGGCAAGATCGACGAATTCCGGGCGCGCTACCGCCGGATCGACCTGCTCCTGATCGACGACATCCAGTTCATCGCGGACAAGGAGCGGACCCAGGAAGAGTTCTTCCACACGTTCAACGCCATTCACGAGGACGGCAAGCAGATCGTGCTCAGCTCCGACCGCCCGCCCAAGGCCATCCTGACCCTCGAGGAGCGCCTGCGCAGCCGGTTCGAGTGGGGGCTCATCGCGGACCTGACCGCGCCCGACCTCGAGACGCGCATCGCGATCCTGCGGGCCAAGGCGGAGGAGGGTGCGGTCCCGATCACCTCCGATGTGATCGAGTTCATCGCGCGCAAGGTCGTGAGCAACATCCGCGAGCTGGAGGGGGCACTCAATCGGATCGTGGCCTTCTCGAGCATGGGCGCGACGCCGATCAGCATCGAGCTCGCCCAGGCGGTCCTGTCGAACGTCCTGTACAACCCGAAGAAGCGCCAGGTGACGCCCGAGCGCATCGCCCGGGCGGTCTCGGACTACTACAGCGTGCCGATGGACGCGCTCCAGGGCCAGAAGCGGGACAAGGCCATCGTCATGCCCCGCCAGATCGCGATGTTCCTCATGCGAGAGGAGACCGACGTGTCGTTGCTCCGGATCGGGGCCGAACTCGGAAACCGCGATCATTCGACCGTCCTGCACGCATGCGACAAGATCACCCGCGAGATCGCCATCAACGACGAGCTTCGCCGCGAGATCGCGGCGGTCCGTGAGCTGATCTACGCCGACTGACGTCGCGGCTGGCCGCCGACGCCAGCGCGTTCCGGGCCCGTGGACATCGCCCGACATCACGTGGGGAACCGGGCGCGCCAGACCCCGCCGCGGGCATGGCCCCGGCCTTGTCCACCACCACTCGACGGTCGAGCCCCCAGTCGACCCGACCTTCTCCACGCGGGGCGGGCCATCGTCCACTGGCATCGCGAACGGCGCCGAGCGCGTCCATCCACACGCTCCACACCATGACTACGGTGATGACGGAGTGAGAAGATAGAGAGAAGATACCCACGACCCACGTCGCGCCCGGACGTGGATCTCCTCGCTCGGCCTCGGAACCGACCCGTCCGACCCGACCACCCGCTCATCGCAAGTGGCGGCCCCAGCCCATCGAAGTGGAGTGCATCCGACGTGAGACTCTCGGTCATGCAGGAGAACCTGGCGCGCGGCCTGTCCGTCGTCAGCCGCGCCGTCTCCAGCCGCAGCACGCTGCCGGTCCTGGCCAACGTCCTGCTCAAGACCGAGGACGCGGGGCTGAAGCTGACCGCCACGAACCTCGAGATCGGGATCACGTACTGGGTCCCGGGCAAGATCGACGAGGACGGGGCGACGACCGTTCCCGCGAAGCTCCTCACCGATCTCGTGAATTCGCTGCCGCCCGGCGACAAGGTCGAGCTCGAGGTCGCCGCCGGCGACACACTCCACGTCAAGGCCGGGCGCTTCCAGACCCACATCAAGGGCATCGACGCCGAGGAATTCCCGGCCATCCAGACGGCCGGCGAGCGGCCGACGACCCGGATCGCCCAGAACGTCCTGCGTCGGGCTTTGGCGGAGACCGCGTTTGCCGCGGCGAGCGACGAGGCCCGGCCGATCCTGACGGGCGTGTTGGCCCGGTTCGAGGGTGACCAGCTCACCCTCGCCGCGGCCGACAACTATCGGATCGCGGTCAAGACGGTGCCGATCCTCGACGCCGTGCCGGAGACGAGCGTCGTCATCCCGGCGCGCGCCCTCAACGAGCTGTCCCGCATCCTCGCCGACGTCGATGACCCGGTCGAGGTCGTGCTGGCCGCGGGGCGCAACCAGGTCCTCTTCCACCTCGACGGGGTCGACCTCGTGAGTCGCCTCATCGACGGCCAGTTCCCGAACTACCAGCAGGTCATGCCCCAGGCGCATGCGACCCGGGCCGTGCTCGATCGGGAGGAGCTCCTGCGCGCGGTCCGACCGGCCGCGCTGATCGCCCACGAGTCGGCGAATATCGTGAAGCTCCAGATCGGCGGCGACGGGGACGGCGGGATCACGGTCAGCGCGAACGCCGAGGTCGGCGATCACGTCGGCCAGGTCGAGGCGGCCGTGGAGGGGGATGGGACCACCATCGCCTTCAACGCCCGGTACCTCGCGGACGTCTTGACGAACGTCGCGGCCGAGCAATTCGCGCTCGAGCTCAACGGGCCGCTCTCGCCGGGTGTCTTCAAGCCGATCGGCGACGACCAGTACGTCCACGTCGTCATGCCTGTCCGGACGACCTCGTAGGAAGCGGCACGAACCAACTGCTCGACTCGATCTCGGCGCTCGACCTGCGCGGGTACGCCACGCTCGAGGCCAGGTTCGGCCCCGGGACGCACCTGGTCCACGGCCCGAACGCCGCCGGCAAGACGAGCCTGCTCGAGGCGATCGCCCTGATCGGCTGGGGCCGCTCGCACCGAACGAGCGCCGATGGCGAGCTGATCCGCTGGGGTCGGGACCTCGCTCGGATCGAAGGCAGGGTCGGCGACGACACGCTCGAGGTCGCCATCAGCCGCTCGGGCGCCGACGGCAGCGGGGGCCGCAAGCGGATCCGGATCAACGGGCTGGGCCGCCGCGCCAGCGGTCTCGGGCAGTACCTGCGGGTGGTGCTGTTCGCGCCGGAGGAGATGCTGCTGGTGATCGGCTCGCCCTCGTTACGGCGCGCCGCCATCGATGCCCTGGCGATCGCGCACTATCCTGCCTACGCCGACGACCTCGCCACGTACGGGCGCACGCTCCAGCAGCGCAACAGCCTCCTGCGCGCGATCCGTGAGGAGACAGCGACCCGGGACCAGCTCCGCTTCTGGGACGACGCCTTCCTCGATACGGGCGGCCGCGTCGTCGAGGCGCGGCTCCGGCTGCTTGGGCTCCTCGAGGCGCCCCTCGCAGCGGCGCACGGTGAGATCGCACCGGAGGAGGCCGCGGCGGGTGGGCTGACCCTCCGGTACGTGACCAATGCGCCGACCATCGGGAGCGAGACGCCACGGCAGGCGCTCGCCCGCCGGCTCGTCGATACGGCCGACAAGGAGATCTGGAACGGGTCGACGGTCATCGGACCCCACCGGGACGATGTCGCGTTCGACCTGGCCGGGCGCGACCTCGCGGGGTTTGCGTCGCGCGGCCAGCAGCGGACCGCCATCCTCGCCTTCAAGCTCGCCGAGCTGGACCTCCTGACCGCCCTCGACGGCCGGCCGCCGCTCTTGTTGCTCGACGATGTCTTCAGCGAGCTGGATCCGCTCCGCCGGGCCCACCTCGTCCGGCGCATCGCGGCGCTCCCGCAGGCGTTCGTGACCACGACGACGCTCGACGACCTCGACCCGGGGCTGCGCGAGGTGGCGCAGGCCTGGGAGGTGCTCCCGCATGACGAGGGCGCCCGCCTGGAGCCGCGCGCTCGAGCGAAGACGGCCGCCGGCGCCCGTCATGGGACGGTGGTACGACCGTGACCACGCCGCGACGTCGGCCGATGCGGCGGCTGGGCGATCTCATCCCTGACGCCGCTCGGGCGCTGGGCCTGGAAGACGAGCTGCGGCTCGCTCGAGCGATCGCGACGTTCGAGGCCCTCGTGGCCGAACGGGTTCCCGCTGCGGCCGGCGAGTGCCGGGTGGTTCGTCTTGAGGGATTCGCCATCGATGTCGAGGCCGACGCGCCGATCGTGGCCCAGGAGCTCCGGATGCGCGCGAGCGAGCTCATCTCCGCGTTCGCGGCCGCTCCGGGCGGGGTCGGCGTCCACGAGTTGCGGGTCCGCGTCCGCGCAGGGGGTCCCCGCGTATAATCCCCGGACCTGCCAGCCATCTCGGGGCGAAGATCAGCCGATCCGGCCAGGATCGTCCCGTCGCCCGACCATGAAGTACGAGAGGCCCGCATGGCCGCCCGACTGCAACTGAAGCTCGGCCTCGTCGCCGAGCACGACCGGCTCGATGACTCGCCCGACACCCTCCTGGTGGTCGAACCGAGCGTCGGGTCCGTCGCGCGCTCGAAGGGTCACCTGTACCTGCTCGTCACGTCCCGCGTCAGCTCGCGCCACGCGCTCGAGGCCACGCGCCTGGCCGCGGAGACCATCCGCAACGAGTACTACTACGACGAGTCGGCCGGGATCCGGGTCTGCCTCAAGAAGGCGATCGCGACCGCGAACAAGCGGCTGATCCACCAGGCGGACCGGCTCGGCCTCAAGTCAGCCGACGGGAACGGCCCGATCGGCGTCGGGGTCGCTGTCGTGCGTGGCAACGAGATGTACGTCGCGACCGTCGGACCGGCGGAGGCGTACCTCATCCGCCAGGCGCGCCTCTCGACCCTGCCCGACCCGCACCGCGAACGCGGCCTGCCATCGAACGGTCTCGAGCCCGACGTCTGGCGGGGTGAGATCGCGGTCGGCGACTCGCTCGTGCTGACGTCACCGAACATCGTGGCGCGGCTCGGCGCGGACGAGCTGAAGGACGCGATGCTGACGCTCCATCCGCAATCGGCGATGGAGCACCTCCACGCACGCTTCCGCGCGGCGGACGGGGCCGGGTCGGACGGGGCCATCGCCTTCGAGGCGACCGAGGTCGCACCGACGACCCGCGCGCGCACCCTGGTCCCGGTCCGACCGGCCGAGCCGCTGGCAGGAGCCCCCGACCGGTCGCCGATCCCCCTTGCCGACAACGTGCAGGCGGCCAGCGCCGCCATGTCGGCCGCGGCCGGGACGGCCCGTGAGGCGGCAGGCGGTGCCTTCGAGCGCGTCGTCGCGCGGGCGCACGAGTTCATGCCGCGCCGCAAGCCGGCCTACCGGCGGGTGACCCCGCTCGCCTCCCGGCGCGAGACGCAACGACGGGCCGCCCTCGCGATCCTGGCCCTGGTGACGGTCGTCGGCGGCTTGGGCCTGGGTGTGTACGCCTTCGGCGGCCAGAGCCAGCAGCGCTCCATCGGCTCGGTCAACGCCGGCCAGGCGGCGCTCGACACGGCCAGATCGAACCTCGCCAAGGTCGTGGGGCCCGGTGGCATCGACCTGGTCGAAGACGACCCGGAGCAGGCACTCGAGCTCCTGACGGTGGCCTACACCGAGCTCGAGAACGCCGAGGACGCCAGGGTCAGCACCCGGGTCATCGATCCGATCCGGGCGAAAGTCGTGGCCGCCCTCGATCGGCTGTACGGCGTGGTCGAGGTGGCCTCCAAGACGCTGTTCAACTTCAAGCCGGGCGAAGGCGAGCCGGCCTACGACCTCTCGACCCTGGTCCGCGGCCCGGACGGGGCGCCGTATGTCATCGACAAGACCAACGCCGCGGTCTATCGCATCGACCTCAAGCGCAAGCGCGCCACGGCGGTCATGCGCGAAGGACGCAAGGCGGGCGACACCACCGTCGCCACACCGAAGTTCCTGGCGGTCGGCGGGCGCGACCTGCTCATCCTCGACGCCAAGAACGTCCTGTGGCGCTGGCGACCTTCGAACGACGCCGGCAAGGGCACGCTCAACAAGGTCAACGTCAACGGCGCCACGCAATGGGGCGACGACATCACCGCGATCGGGACCTACCTTCGCGACGTCGATCGGGGTCTCGCCAACCTGTACGTCGTCGACCCGTCGGAGCAGCAGATCCGGGTCTATTTCGCGGCCCTCGACGGCAGCGGCTTCCCGGCCAAGGCGACCGGCTGGCTGGCGACCGCCCGCGAGGTGGACCGGATGACCGCGATGTACATCGACGGCGACATCTTCATCATCGAAGGCGGAGTCCTCGAGCGCTTCTCGTCCGGCAAGAACGACGGGTGGGAACCCAAGGCGCCGCCCGACGCGTTGCTCCGCGAGGATCCGACCGCGGTGCTCCTCACCGGTCAGGGCGAGCGCCGGGAGGGGACCGTCTTCACCTACGACCGGGAGAACGCACGGCTCATCGAGTACGAGAAGTCGAGCGGCGCTTACGTGCGCCAGTACCGGCTGGCGGGCGGCGAGGAGGGCTGGGCGGACCTGCGCGGTCTGTACGTCGTCCCAGGCGTGGAGGAGGCCCCGCCGACCGTCTTCTGGCTGTCCGCGACGGCGTTCCACCAGGCACTCCTGGAGCCCGTCGACAGCGCCTCGCCATCCGCCTCCCCCGGATCGAGCGGCTCAGGCGACCCGTCGACCGCCCCGTCGGCCACACCCTGAACCGGGGCGGGGGGCGCCCGTGATCCCACTCCGCGACGCCAATCCGACGCGCCGCACGCCGATCGTCACGCTGGCGCTCGTTGTCGCCTGCTTCGTCGCGTTCGCCTACGAGCTCGGCAGGCTGGGCAGCGGCGGCACGGAGGCCCTGAACGCCTTCGTGACCGAATGGGGGATCGTGCCGGCCGAGCTCACGGCCGCATGGCCGGCCGGAGCGGACCTGACCGGCGAGGCCCTGACGCTGATCACCAGCCAGTTCCTGCACGGCGGGTGGCTTCATCTTTTGGGCAACCTCCTCTTTCTGTGGATCTTCGGCAACAACATCGAGGATCGGCTCGGCCGCATCCGGTTCCTGGCCTTCTACCTCGTCGGCGGCGCCGTCGCCGGCCTGGCACAGGTCGCCATCGACCCGGATTCGACGATCCCGACGATCGGCGCATCGGGCGCGATCGCAGCAACCCTGGGGGCCTATGTCGTGCTTTTCCCCCGGGCGCGCATCACCTCGCTCGTGTTCCTCGGCTTCTTCTACCAGCTCATCGACGTGCCCGCGGTCGTCGTGCTCGTCTTCTGGTTCCTCCTCCAGCTCATCGACGGCGTGGCCTCGCTTGGCGCGTCCGACGCCGCCGGCGGTGGGGTCGCGTTCTTCGCCCACATCGGCGGGTTCGTGTTCGGCGCCCTCGTGGGGCTCGTCCTGCGCACGGCCGACCGCCGGGGCGGGTCGGCTGCGCCGGTGGCCGTGGGATAATCGCCGCATGGACGACGCGCTGATCGAGATGGTCGTCGAGAGTGTGCGGGTCCACATGCTCTCGAGCCGGCACGTCGTGATCCTCAAGGAGACCGGCCGCGAGCGCTATCTTCCGATCTGGATCGGGCCGTGGGAGGCGAGCTCGATCGCGATGCGTCTCCAGGGCCTGACGCCAGAGCGGCCGCTGACCCACGATCTGTTCGCAAGCACGCTCGAGGCGCTCGATGCCACGGTCGCCCGGGTCGTCATCTCGGACATGGTCGACGAGACCTACCACGCTCGGCTGTTCGTCGAGCGCGACGGCAAGCTCGGCGAGATCGACGCCCGGCCGTCGGACGCGCTGGCGCTGGCCGTCAGGGTCGGCGCACCCATCTTCGCCGTGCCGTCCGTGCTGGACCTCGCCGGCCTGGGCGCGGAGGGCGGACTCGGCGTGGACGAGGATGGCGAGCCGATCGAGTCGACCGGTGAGGGCATCGTCGACCCGCGACTCGACGTCTTCCGAGATTTCGTGAACTCGCTCGACGTCGACCAGGAGCAGGAGGGACGGGGCAGCTAGGTCCCCGACCACCGACGGGGTCCGGCGATCAGCCGGACGGCTCACCCTGGATGGGCTGGCCGCGACGCAACGCCCGGTCACGGTTCACCCACATGTGCAGGCGGAGGCGCCAGAAGTCGCGCACGGCACGAAGGATCACCTGCGGCTTGGCCCCAGTCGGCGAGCCGGCCGTGCGCGGGTAGTGCGGGACGCCCACCTCGACGACCGAGCGGCCGGCGGCCCGCAGCTTGATGAGCAGCTCGGCCGAGAAGAAAGCGCCCTCCGATTCGACGCGCAGCCCATCCAGCGCCTCGCTCCTGAAGAGCTTGCAGGCGCAGTCGACGTCGGTCACACGAAGGCCGAAGAAGAGCAGGTTCGCCAGCCGATAGGCTCGGGCATAGATCGTCCTGATGATCGGATCGGCCCGCTTGATCCGGTGGCCTGCGACGACGTCGGGGGCGTCGGGCTCGCCGAGCCGAGCGACCAGCCGGCCCACATCCGCGACCTGGAACTGGCGGTCGCCATCCGTGAAGGCCACGAGCTCGTAGCGCGCGGCACCGAAACCGGACCGGAGCGCGCCGCCATAGCCGCGATTCACCGCGTGGTGCACGGCCCGGACGACGCCAGGGTGTGCCGCGGTGAGCTCGTCGGCGATCTCCCGGGTCCGGTCGCGGGAGCCATCGTTGACGATGATGATCTCGAACGTCTCGGCCAGGGTCGGGAGGACGGTCATGGCCTCCCCCACCAGGCCCGCGACGTTCGCCTCCTCGTTGTGCGCGGGAAAGAAGTACGAGAGCCGGGCCACGCGATCCGGTGCGGGCGCCGTCACCGGCCAGCCACGCGGCGCGACACGACCCTCGAGCGCCGGCTCGGATCGTCATCCTCGGCGCGAATCGCGGATCTGGGTCGGTTCGCCAGGTTCGCGTCGATCACGTCGGTGACGTCTCCCAATCCAAGGTCGAGGCGCGTCCGGCCGCCGACGGTCAGGTCGGGTCGCTGGGCCTCGATGTGTTGTGCGTACCATAGCGGCGCGTCGACCCGACCGGCCGACCTCACCACCCGAGCTGAAGCGACCAGACGACCCCCCACAGGTTGACCGCGATCGAGATGACCACGAGCCCCATCGCGACCGGCGTCGCCCAGGCGCGGCGCCCGCCGACCGCACCGGCAAGCCCGAGGGCGACGAGAGGAAGGGCGAACGGCACGGCGTCGTTGCTGAATCGGTAGCCGAACTGGACCCAGCCCTGGCTGAAGTGCATGAGGTCGATCACCACGACGAGCAGCACGGCCAGCGCGGCGCCCGTGATGAGCCGGCTCCGGCCGTAGCGAGCGAGCGCCGGGATCAACAACAGGTAGGCCGGGCTGGTCAGCAGGATGCTCATCCCGATGTCGCGCGGCACGGCCAGCGGGCAATCCGTGTCGAACAGCCCGCGCTGGGCCCCGGGTTCGGTGCAGAGGGGCTCGTCGATCGTTCCGAGGGTGTCACGCCGCCGCTCCGGAAGGATCTCGGGCGTCGATAGGAACATGATCCGCAGGTTCTGCGGGAGATAGCGCGGGTCCTCCGCGGCCCACTCGCGATGGTAGTCCAGCGCCACGTAGGCACGCGCCTCGAGGGCGTAGAGGTGGTCGTACGCCGGGTGGAAGACGTGGCCCGTCACCGCGACGTTGTAGGCGAGGAGCGCCCCGAGGGGTAGGGCCGCGCCGAGGCCGGCCGACCACCCGCGCCGCCACCAGCTGCCCCCGGCCCCCACGAGGACGAAGAATGGCGCGGCGACGAGCACGGTCAATCGCGCCGTCGCCGCCAGTCCGAACAGCAAACCCACGAGGAACTGGCGCCGATCGACCGCGAACCAGCGCCCGGCGGAGGCGGCGGACGCGGAGTCGGCCGGGCCGCGGTCGTCGTCCAAGCCGCGCTCGGCGGCCAGTCCCGGCTCGTCGGCCTGTGCCGCCCGATCCGCGTCGAGCGCCAGCCCGACCGCCAGCATCGCCAGCCCGACGGCGACGATGTGCGCCTGATACCAGGTCGTCGCGAGCTGCGCCGTGTACCAGAACACCGTCCCGAATGCGAAAAACAGCACCGTCGTGAGACGCGCCACGAGCCCGATCCGCAGGCGGCCGAGCATCCACCAGCAGATGGCCACGTCGATGGCGGCCAGAGCCGTGAAGATCGTCTGGTCGTCCGTCGACAGGCCCCACGCGGCCACGAAGGGGAGGAGGATCACCGCCGGGAGCGGCGGAAACGGGATGAGCCCGCGTGGCACGCCGTCGCCTGAGGCGACCGGGAGCACATCCTGGAAGAATGCATTGCCGACGCTCGACACGGATCCCGCCACGGGGTAGCGGATCGCCGCATGTCCTTCGAGGAACGCCGCCGCCTGCCAGACGAAGTGGTCGTAGACGCGATCCGCGCGCGTCGCGAGGTAGATACCGAGCGCGATGATCGCCAGCAGGACACCGACCGCGACGTCCAACCGCCGGTCCAGCCGCGAGCCCGTCGGCGAGCCCGTCAGCACGCCGACTCCGGGGTCGCCCGCACTGCCTGTGCTACGCTCCGGTCCACCTTCCACGCTCGTGCAGGAGCCGTTCCCCGGTGACTGGCCCCGTATCCGGTGGGTACGAGCGAGGCACGGGAGCGCCGTCTCGGTCGACCGGGATGCAGGGGACCGCTGGCGCGATCCTGATCGTCCTCGCGCTCGGCCTCGCCCTCCGCCTCATTCTGGCATATCTCCTTCCAGGGTCCGGGTTCGACGCCGACCTGGGCTCATTCCGATTCTGGGCCTCGAATCTCGCCCAGGACGGCCTGCACGGCTTCTATGAGCGCGATTTCTTCCACGACTACACGCCGGGCTACCTGTACGTCCTCTGGCTCGTCGGGACGGTCGGCAAGGCGCTCGGTGGCATCGGCGACCTGATCAAGATCCCGCCGATCCTGGCTGACGTCGCGATCGCCTATCTCGTCTGGTCGATGGTCCGCGAGCTCGGCGGGCGCCAGCGCCTCGCGTTGCTCGCGGCGGCGGTCGTGGTCGTCAATCCGATCTTCTGGTTCGACAGCGTGGTGTGGGGGCAGGTCGACTCCGTCGGGGTCGTCTTCCTCCTGCTCGGCCTGCGGGCGCTGTGGCGCGACCAGCCCGAGCGCGCCGCGATCTTTACGGTCATCGCGGCACTGGTGAAACCGCAGCTCGGGATCCTGGTGCCACTCGTGGCGGTCGTGACGATCCGGCGGGCGTTGTGGCCGGTCCGGCCGGCGGAGGAGGGCCTCGCCGATCCCGGCGCCGGGCTCCTCGGAGGCCTCCGCGCCTGGGAGCGCCGGACCGGACACCCGGTCCGCATCGTGTCCACGGGCCTGGCCGGTTTCCTGACGGCCGTCGCGCTGTGCATGCCCTTCGGGTTGTCGGTGCTGGAACCGGCCGCGGCAGCACCGTTCTTCACCTCGGGGCTCATCGACCAGATCATCATCGCCGGTGGCGGGTATCCGTACCTGACGGTGAACGCCTACAACTTCTGGGCGGTCGTGCCGGGTGACCTCGGGATGAGCCTGGCCAGCGCCGGCCAGTGGATCTGCGACGCGGCGACGCTGCCCGCCCAGCAGTGCGGCGCGGGCGTCGCGGTGTTCGGGGGGATCCCCGCTGTGGCCGTCGGCGCAGGGCTCCTCGTCGCGTCGTTCGTGGCGGCGCTGTGGGTCGCCGCCCGCAATCCCGACCGCCTGACGCTGCTCGTCGTGCTGTGCGTGCTGGCCCTGGCCTTCTTCGCGCTGCCCACGAGGGTCCACGAGCGCTACGGGTTCCCGTTCTTCGCTCTCGGCGCGATCCTGTTCGCGATCTCACCCCGCTGGCGCGTCGCCTACGTGGTCCTCGCCATCGCCACGTTCGCGAACATGTATGTCGTCCTGACCACGCTCTATCCACCAAAGTTCCCCGATCTGAACGCGGTCCGTGACTGGCTCGGGATCGGCCCCCTCCTTCGATCGCAGCTCATGATCACGATCGTGGCCATCCTGCACACGGTGGCCTTCGCCTGGGCGTTCCTCCAGCTCCGAGCGGACGCGCGCCAGCGACTCGCCGACGATCTGGCGACGGCCCGTCTGGCCCACGACCATCGTCCGCGGCGTGCTCATGCCGACGAGGTCGTCCCGGCCGCCCCCGGGATCGGCGGCGGGCCGCAGCCCCTCGAGGGCGCCCGGCCGGTCACACCGGCCGCCGGCGCGGGCGACGAAGCGCCCAGCCTCCCGACCTGGCGGGAGCGCCGCTCGTTCGCCGAGACGGGGCTCATGGGCTGGATCCGCGCCCGTGTCGCCGAGCGACCGGTCCGAGCCGATCGCAGTCGCATGTTGACCGGGGAGGGCGGAGGCCGATTCGATCGGCTCGACGTGTGGCTCCTGGCCGTCCTCCTGCTGGCGACCCTGGGGCTGCGGACGTTCCGGCTCGAAGAGCCGTACCAGATGCATTTCGACGAGGTCTACCACGCGCGCACTGGCACCGAGTTCCTGCAGGCGTGGCGCTACGGCCAGTCCCACGACATCTACGAGTGGACGCATCCGCACCTCGCCAAGTACGCGATGGCCGCCGGTCTCGTGTTGTGGGGCGGAGACCACGTGTCGGCGACCAGCCAGCTTGGGACGCCCGTCCGAGCGGCCGCCGTCGAGCATCGGCGCGAGGACAGCTTCACGGGCGAGCGCAGCGGCGAGCGGGTCCATCTCGCGACGGGTGAGATCGTCAGGACCGAGGACCTGCGGACACGCGAGACCGTGAGCCGCTTCGCGGCGCCGGGGTCGTCCGCCGTGGGTGTCGACATGACCGCTGAGCGGCTGATGGTCGGCTTCGAGGACGGCTCGATCTCGACCGTCGATCTGACGCTGATCGGACTCGACGGCATCGACGGCGGCATCGAGCCCGTCCCGCTCGTGACCGTGGACCACGCCGTCGACCACCTTCTCGTCACCGAGGGTGGCGAGACCATCATCGCGGCGTCCGCTGCCCGGCTCAGCGCCGTCGACTCGGCGACGGGCGACGTGCTCGGGACGGTCGACCTGACCGGTATCGTCGACCTGGCAGCCGCCGGCAGTGGCCCAGCGCTCGTCGCCACACCGTCGTCCATCGACGACCCGTCCGCGGCGGCCTCGCTCCTCGCCGAGCTGATCGGTGGCGATGCCGCCGATTACGCGTCACGCATCGCCGACGCGGCGCCGGACGCGACGGTCGTGCTGGGCGGCCCCGGCGACGAGGAGACGCGGACGGACGTCCAGGCGGCGATCGACGACGGTCGGCTCGCCGGCGTGGAGATCGTCGACCTCCCGCGCGTGGCTGCCGCGACGAGCACTGGCGTCGCCTTCGTCGATCCGACCACCGCGGGGATCTCGAGCACGATCGGGATGGATGGCGGTGCGCACGGCCTCGCCTCCGTCATCGGCATCGATGACGCCAAGCTGTACGTGACCAGCGGGAGCCCAGACGCCCCGGCCTACGAGGTCGTGGCCGTCGGTGGGGACAGTGCCAAGAACGGGCCGGTCAGGATCGGTGGGCGGCATCCCCTGCCGGCGCCCGGGACACGCGTCGCCTACGACGAGGCGACACAACAGGTCCATGTCCTGGGCGCCGCGTTCGCGCCGGCGGGGTCGGAGAATGGCGCGGACGGCGGATGGACCGTCTACGTCATCGAGCCACACGCCAATGCCGTCTACGCCGATGCTCGCCTGCCGGCCGACCTGGAGCCCGCCGCATGGGCGCTCGACGTCGAGGCGGACCACCCAGCCGAGGACCGCCAGCAGCTCCTCGTGTTCGGCGCGGAGGGGCAGACGGCCTCGATCGACGTCGGCTCGCACGCATTCGCCTGGCGGCTCCCCGGCGTGCTCGCCGGAGCGCTGATGGCGGCCTGCCTGTACCTCCTCGCCCGGATCCTGTTCGCTCGGCGTCTCGTGGCCGGCCTGGTCGGGCTGTTCGCGCTCATCGACGGGATGTTCTTCGTCCAGTCGCGGATCGGCATGAACGACGTCTACGTGGGTCTGTTCATCGTGGCCGCGTACACGCTGTTCGCCGCCCTGTGGACCGGATGGTGGCGGTGGCGCGGGGCGTTCTGGGTGGCCATGCCGGCGATCGGCTTGCTCCTGGGCCTGGCCCTCGCCTCGAAGTGGGTCGCCGCCTACGCGATCGGGGCCCTGGGGCTGCTGATGCTCCTCCGCAGCGCCCTTGGCCGCGTGGTCGCGATCCTCGGTCTCATCGTCATCACCAGCGTGCTCGGTTACCTGGCGATCAGCGTTCCCGAGGGCCAGGGCCTCGGCAATATCCCGTTCCTCGCGCTGATGGTCGGTCTGACATTGATCGCTGTCGTGGCCGCGGTGTTCCACCCGATCGCGTGGACAGACGAAGAGATGCGGTTCGCCGTGGTCGCCCCAGCCGCGGTCGGGGCGCTGCTGTTCTTCGGCGCCCTGGCGGTCGGTCGGCTCGACGTCCCCGTCACCGTTGGTCCGCTCGAGATCACCCCGCTCCTCGCCGCGACCGTTGCCGCGGTCGGCTCACTCGTCGTGTACGGGGCCCTCCGACTCGCGGGGAGCGTCGGTTACGGGCCCATGGCCGGGCCGCGGGCGCCGGGCGACCCGCAGCGTGCCTTGGAGCCGCCCGCACCGGCCCCCGGTGGCTGGCTGCGCCCCGGCCATCTCCTCGGACTGCCCATCGCGTGGGCCGCCGTGTGCCTCGTCCTGATCCCGCTCGGCGTGTACGTCGTCTCATACGTGCCGTGGGCCTTCATCGAGAACCACCGGCTGTGGGACGGCTTCCCGGCCGGCAACACGGGCCAGACCCTGCTCGACCTGACGGGCGCCATGTACGCCTACCACAACGACCTTGCCTCGGCGCATCCCGCCTCATCGCCGTGGTGGGCCTGGCCATTCGATCTCAAGCCCGTGTGGTTCTACCAGGACAGCTTCGCGGGTTCGACCAGCGCCGCTGTCTACGACGCCGGCAACCTCGTGGTCTGGTGGATGGGGGCCGTGGCCCTCGTGTTCGTCTCGGTGATGGCATTCCGGCGGCGCAGCCTCGCCCTGGGGCTGATCGCGATCGGGTTCGCGGCCCAGTGGGTGTCCTGGGCGCGCATCGACCGGGCGGCGTTCCAGTACCACTACTACACGGCGCTGCCGTTCGTCATCCTCGCCCTCGCCTACCTCGTCGCGGAGCTGTGGCACGGCCCGTCGCGGCGGACATGGCTTGCCGTCCGGCTGGCGGGGGCGGCAGCGATCGTCGCGCCCGCCGCGATGTGGCTCATGTCGCGCCCGCTGTGCGGGTTCGTTGGGGTCGAGCGGGTGAACCCCGGCTCGCAGGCCTGTCCGGCCCTCATCCCGGACCTCGTCCTCAGCGTGCGAACAGCCGGCCTCCTCGCGGTCGTCGTGATCGGCGTGATCGTGTTCGGTCGCGGGCTGCTGGCGATGGACCGCCGCGCAGAGCGCGCCGACCGCCGCGACGACGGTGATTCGGGGACCGAACACGGCGAGGTCGTGGAACCGGTCCCGGGCATGGGGATCCGGCAGCTCGCGCTGGGTGGCGTCGCGGTCGCGCTCGGCCTGGCCGCCACCAGCATCCTGCCGGACAGCCCGCTGTTGACCCTCAACGGCGTCCCGGTCGAGCCGATCGCCCTCGTGGTCGCCCTGCCCCTGCTTCTCCTGGCCGCCCAGGTGCTGGCCGCCCGCGACGCGCGCCGGTACGTGGTCGGGCTCGTCGTCGCTGCCGTCGGCTGGTTCGTCGTCTTCTACCCGAACATCGCCGCGCTGCCGCTGCCTTCGACCATCGTCAACGCCTACCAGGGCCTGCTGCCGACCTACCTGTATGCGTTCCAGTTCCCGATCAGCCAGACGGAGCGGAACGTGAACACGCCGCTGCTGAGCCCGACGCTGGCGATCCTGACGATCGGGATCGGGGTGACCTGCCTCGTGGTCGCCTACTCGGCGTCGGTCTGGCGGCTCGCGCTCGCCGAATCGAGCGCCGCGGCGGGCTCCGCGTCATCGGGCGACGGCGTGGATGGTCTGGCCCGCACGAGTGGGGGCGCCTGAGGGATCTCGGCGCGGAACCCCTCGGGCAGGTTCCCGCTCGCGGCGAGCCGGCGGATCACGAAGCCGTAGTACTCCTCGACCTTGGCCGTCACGCGCGGCCAGCTGAACTCCTCGGCGCGAGCCTGGCCGGCTGCCCCCATCTGCTCCCGCAGGCCCGGATCGCGCAGCAGCCGATCGATCGCCACGGCCAGCTCCCGTGGTGCACGGGGCGGCACCAGGAGGCCTTCGCGCCCGCGGCGCACCACGCCCTTGTAGCCATGGATGTCCGAGCAGACGATCGGTGTGCCGGCCGCCATCGCCTCGAGGAGCACGATCCCGAACGATTCACCGCCGGTCGCGGGCGAGGCGAAGACATCTGCTGTCCGGAATAGCTGCGCCTTCGCGTCGTCCGACACCCGACCCAGGAACTCGACGCCCTGCAGGCCGCGAGTCGCCACGTAGCGGCGGGCCTCTCGTTCCTGTGGGCCGCCACCGACGATGAGGAGCCGGGCCAGGGCGCCGGTCTTGCGCAGGATGCGGTGGGCCTTGAGGAGGTCCAGGAGACCCTTGCGCGGCTCGTGGCGCCCGACGAACAGGATGTTGGGCGTGCCGTCCTGCCAGCGGGCGATGGGCACGGCATTCGCGTAGCGCCCGACGTCGACGCCGTTGGGGATGACCTTGTAGTCGCCGGGGAAGAACCGGTCGATGAAATGGCGGGCGGCGGCGCTCACGGCGATCCGGCCGTGGAGCCGTTGCGCATGGCCACGCAGCGCCCGGCTGCCGAACTCGTAGGACGGCGAGAAGCCGGCATAGGCGTGGAACGTGGCGATGTTCACGCTCGTCGACTCACGCAGCAGGAACAGCGACAGGAACGGCACGAAGGGCTCGTGGAAGTGCAGGACGTCGAATTTCTCGCGCTCGAGCATCGACCGGATCTGGCTGAGGTAGCGCGGCGAGAACGTGAGCGTGCCGACCGACGCATTGATCGGGACCGAGAAGCCCACGCCGAGGCGGATGATGTCGCCCTCGGAGGCGCGCTGGGGGCCGTGGCTGGCCGTCAGGATGCGGACGTCGTGACCACGCAACCGCAGGTTCTCGTACAGGTACCGAACGTGCTGGGCCACGCCACCGGGAGCCGGGTAGATGTACGGGCAGACGAGGCCGATCTTCATCGCCGCTCGTCCGCGGGGTCGTAGCGTGGCGGTCGGGCGCGGCCGCCCGGATAGCCGTGATCGCGACCGGTCCCGTCTCGTCGGACCCGGCCGGTCAGCTCGTCGCGAGCGTCCCGGGCGCGCTTGCGCAACTGCCGGCGGAACACGCCGACCTGCCCGGCCGCGTCATGGAACGAACCCCCGTGCCCGGTCCGTCGCGTTTCGATGGCGCGGCGCAGGTCGGCGGCCGTGCGGCCGTCGAAGGTCGTCCAGCCGACGCCGATCGCCTCGAGGGCGTGGGCGTCGCTGTTGCCCACGCGGGCCAGCCCGTGCTCGTCAGCGAAGCGCACGACACGATCGTGCCACGGTCGGCCGAGCGCCGTCGGATTGAATGTCTCGAGGCCATCGGGCCGGATGCTCTCGTCGCCGTCGAGCAGGTTGCGCAGGACCCGCCCCTGGGCGCACAACGGATACGGCACGAGCGGATGGGCCGGGATCGCGAGACCGCCGGCGTCGTGGACCTCGCTGATCGTCGTCCGGAGCGACCGGTAGGGCCGGATCGGTTGATCGATCCAGAGCGCGAGCAGGTGTCCACCGAGCGTGGTGACCTCCTCCCCGACGACCACCTCGATCGGGAGGCCGCGGTCGCGAGCCATCGCCTGCGCCGCGAGGGCCGCATCGATGCGCTCATGATCGGTGATCGCGATCACGTCGAGGTCACGGCGCTCGGCGACGTGGTCCAGGATGCTGACGACATCGGCCGTCCCGTCCGACGCGATCGTGTGGATGTGGAGGTCGGCGCGGCCGCGTCCCTCGGTCATGACGTCGGGACCCCCGGGACCGAGGCGGGCGTCTCGGGCGCCGCAGCGCCGGCCGCCTCCCGCTCCAGGTCCGGCCAGATCGGAAAGAACACCGCCCACCACTGTTCGGGGGCATCCTCGACGATACGCTCGAAGGCTTGGGCGATGGCGGCCATCGTCGCGGTCACGCGCTGGCGGCGACTGCCGTCCGCGGGCACGGGTACCGCTTCCAGGCGGCCCTTGTACCGGCCGATGGCCGTCCGCCGGACGCCGACCACGAACAAGGGTGCGCCGCTCTCGACCGCGAGGATGGCCGGACCGAGCGGGAGCTGCGCGGGTGCCCCGAACATGTCCGTCGGCACGCCGCCGCCCGTGAGGTCCCGGTCACCGACGAGCCCGACGCTCGTCCCATCGCGGAGCGCAGCCCCGAGCTCGCGTCGGGCCTCGCGAAGTCCGACGATCCGAACGCCGACCGCGCCGCGCGTCCGGACGAACCAGTCCTGCAGGTGTGGGTCGTCGATGGTTTCCATCGGGGCGACCGCGCCGCCGACGCGCGTGGCAAGCAGGACCGCCGGCAACTCGATGGCGCCGAAATGCAGCCCCACGAAGATCGACGCACGGCCGGGCGCGAAGGCGTCGGCGACCACGCCGGGGGTCTCGATGTCGATGCGTTCGTCGACGTCGCGCGGACGCAGCCCCGGTGTCCGGACGACCTCGAGGTAGTACCGCGCGGCATGCCGATAGGCGAGCCGCACGAGGCGCTCGAGCGCCCGGGCATCGCTCGCCGCGGCGCGAACGGCCGGGGACCCTCGCCCACGACCGGCCAGGGCCTCGGCCACCCGGCGCAGGTTCCGCCGCCCCTGGGCCGCGCGAACCGGCGTGGCGCGGTACCAGAGGTCCCCCCCGAACTCCGCGAGCGGGACGAGGAGTCGCTCGGGCAGCCGGCAGGCGAGCCATGACACGACGCGCAGGAACCTGACGCTCGCCCAGCCGCGGATGGCGCGCACGGTCAGGCGAACTCCGGCGCCGGTCCCGGATCGGCGATGCCCGACTGCATCAACGCCGCGCGCCGCTCGAGGTCGGCCGCCTCCTCGGGCGTGGCCGGCCAGATCGGCTTGAAGCTGTACCACTGCTCGGGCGCCGCGGCGATGGTGGAGGCCAGCGCATCGGCGATGGCCTGGGTGGCGCGCTGGAGCTCCGCCGGGTCCGGCGAGTCGAGATCGATCGGTCCGGGCCACGTCACGAGGAAGGTCCCGTCGGGCCGGCGCCGGATCTGGATCGGCAGGATGCGCGAGCCGGTCTTCGCCGCGAGCGTCGCCGGACCTGCGGGCAACGCCGTCCACTGGCCGAAGAGCTTCACGGGGATGCCATCGGCGCGGTAGCCCCAGTCGACGAGCAGGGCGAGCATCTCGCGTCGGCGCAGCACGGCGAAGATGCCACGCAGGTTGCGCCAGGCGATGATCCGTACCCCCCACGCCTCGCGCTGGCTGCGAAGGATCTCGAAGATCTCCGGGAAGGACGAGTCGTCGGCGACGACGCTGATGGGCATGTCGTGGCGTGCGATCGCCGCCGCGACCGCGTCGTTGCTGCCGACATGCCCGACCACGAAGATCAGGCCCCCGCCGTGGGGCGCCGCACGCCACAGTCGCTTGACCTCCGGCACGTCCATGTCTGGCACCATCGCGGCCAGTTGGTCGGGCGACCGCGTCGGCAGGCGCATCAGCTCGACGAGGTAACGACCGTACCCGTGGTAGGCGCGTAGCGCCATCGCCCGGACCCGCCCATGGTCGGGCGGCAGCCCGAGCACATGCCCGAAGTTCCGGTTCGACCACCGACGTTTCGTGGGCCAGGCGAGGTACGACAGCTGCGAGCCGCGCCCGATCAGTTCGGCAGCGGGCTCCGGTGGGACCGACGCGAGCAGCCAGGACATCGCCCGGTAGCCGGCTACGGCCAGCCGCTCGACGATGCGAGGGCTCGCGCCCCCGCGTCGATGGGGCGCTTCCAGCCGACGGTCGACCGGCCGCGCGACCGTCCGGGCGGCCCCGGCGGCCCCGGCGGCCCCGGCGGCTCCGGCGGCTCCGGCAGCCCCGGCGGCCCGGCTGTCGGCCCGTGGCCGGTCGTCGGCGGTCACTGCCCCGCGCTGATCGCGACCCGGGCGGGCGTCCCGGCGAGCTTGCGGAGCTTGCGCTTCTCGGGCTTCTCGGTCCCGACCAGGGTCTCGTCGTCGTCGCCGCGGATGAAGGCCTCGACGCGGTTGTACGCGATGTCGTCATGGATCTGCTGGGGCGGGCTCTTCATGAAGTACGACGAGGGCGCGACGAGCGTGCCCTTCAGGCCGCGATCGAGACCCAGCTTCAGGCAGCGGATGGCATCGGTGATGACGCCGGCACTGTTGGGGCTGTCCCAGACCTCGAGCTTGAGCTCGGCGTTGAGAGGAACGTCGCCGAACGTCGTGCCCTCCATCCGGATGTAGCACCACTTGCGGTCTTCGAGCCACGGGACGTGGTCGCTGGGGCCGACATGCACGTTGTCGGGGTCCATCTCGTAGTCGAGCATCGAGGTGACCGCATTCGTCTTGGAGATCTTCTTGGACTCGAGGCGCTCGCGCTCCAGCATGTTGAGGAAGTCGGTGTTCCCGCCGAAGTTGAGCTGGTACGTGCGGTCGAGCCGGACGCCGCGGTCCATGAAGAGACGGGTCAGCACGCGATGGCTGATGGTCGCCCCGACCTGGCTCTTGATGTCGTCGCCGATGAGCGGCAGGCCGGCCCCCGCGAACCGTCGCTGCCAGTACGGCTCCCGGCCGATGAAGACGGGGATGGCGTTGACGAAGCCGACGCCGGCGGCAATGGCCTGCTCCGCGTACCACTTCGTGGCCTCCTCGCTGCCGACCGGCAGGTAGGAGACCATCACGTCGACCTCGCGCTCCTTGAGGATGCCGACGATGTCGGCCGTCTCGCCAGGCGCCTTCTCGATGATCTGGGACAGGTATTTGCCGAGGCCGTCATGGACCATGCCGCGATCGACGGTGACGCCCGTGTGCTGGACCTTGTGGAAGGTGTAGGTGTTGTTCGGCTTCGTGTAGATCGCCTCGGACAGGTCCTTGCCGACCTTGTTCTTGTCGATGTCGAAGGCCGCGACGAAATCGATGTCGCGCACGTGGTACCCGCCGAGATCGACGTGCATCAATCCCGGGATGAAGTCGTCCGGGTCGGCCCCCTCGTAGTAGTAGCGACCCTGGACGAGGCTGCTCGCGCAGTTCCCGACGCCCACGATGGCAACCCGGATCTTGCCGTCGCCGCGGCGACCCGCGCCCGCCCAGGTGTTGGCCGGCGTCGCGCCGTTCTTCCCGTTGCCGTTGGTGCCGTTCTTGCTCACGTTTGGTTCTCCGTTGGCTGGCTTGATTGCCGCAGCGCCTGGCTGCGGACGTGGAGGATCCGTTGGATGAGGGTGATGGTGGCGCCGACGGCGATGATGCCGAGCGCGATCTCGATGGTGACGATGCCGAATGGCAGCGCGCCGCCGCCCGCGCCGTCGAAACCGCCATCTGACACCACGACGGTCGTCCCGAGGAGGCCGCCGACGACGAGGCCCACGGTGAGGATCACGAGGCGGACCTCGCGCGGCATGATCCCGACGGCGGCCATGCCCCGCCCGGCGCCGAACCCGAGACTCTCGGCCCTGGCGCGGGCGTAGCTGACCATGAACGCCGCGGCCATGGCCGCTGCAGCGTAGATCGGGGCATCCGCCCAACCGGTGGCGCCGAGACCGGCGATGAGCCCGACGTAGACGATCGCCTCGCCCCACCGATCGAAGACCGAGTCCATGAACGCCCCGAAGCGGCTCACCCGGCCGGTCGCGCGCGCCAGGGTGCCGTCGAACATGTCGAACACGCCGCCGACGAAGACCACGAGACCGCCGAGGATCCACAACTGCATGGCGAGGAGCCCGGCGCCCACCACCGTGATCGCGAACCCGATGACGGTCAGCGCATCCGGTGTCAGGCCGACCCTGCCCATCGCCAGGGCGATCGGGACGAAGGCGTCCTTCACGCGGTCCCGGGAATCGTTGGAGATCGTCATCCGCTCGGGCCCGCTAGCTCGCGATGCCGAGGATCGCGCGTTCCCGCGCGGCGACCTCGTCGAATGCCTCGGGACGCAGCGTGCAGATCGTCTCGCGACCGACTCGGCGCGTCTCGACGAGACCGGCGACGCGCAGTCGCTTGAGGTGATGGCTGACGAGCGGCTGGCTCAGGCCCACGTGGGCGATGAGCTCGGCCACGCTCGAATTCACCTTCGGCGAGCCTGCGGACGATGCGCAGCCGATTGACGTCGGCGAGCGCCTTGTGGAACGTGCGCAGTTCGCGCAGGTCCTCGGGTTGGAGGACGATCGAGGCGATCGTCGTGCGGAATCGGGCGGGGGTCGGCAAGGGGGATACTCCGGGGCCAGCGGTCGCGGCTGGTGGAAGCGATCGCGGGCGTCGCATCAACGCCGGTTGATATCAACGGATGTTGATGCAATGGCGGCCCCATGTCAAGGGGCGATCCTCAGCCGGGCCAGAACGCCCGTACGGCCCAGGCGATCGCGAGGATCAGGACGATCGCGCCCGCCAACTTCGGCAACCGACCTGCGTCCCGAGCGCCGGGGTTCTCGTGCGGGACTGGCCGTTGGGCATCGACGGTGCGGAGGTGGGCACCCGCGTTGTCGTATCCGTAGGGCAGGCCGCCGCCGCCGGGACCGGCGTCGCCCGCACCGGGGTCGTCGCTCATGCCGCGAGCGTGCGCCCGATGCCCAACGCCGTCAAGGGGATGGTCGTCCGGGACCGACCGCCCGCTACACTCGCGGCCATGGACCGCCGGTCGGCGCTGGCACTGCTCACGGTCTTCGGCGCCGGCGTGTTCCTCGCCGGCCTCGAGCTGATGATCACGGCGGTCGCGCTCCCGTCGATCCTCGCCGACCTGGTCGACTCGGACGGCACGTCCGCCTGGATCGAGCTGCGCAAGGCGAGCTGGATCATCAACGGCTACCTGCTCGTCTACATCCTGGCCATGCCGCTGGCGGGCCGGGTCGCCGACCTCTGGGGGACGCGCCGCCCGTTCCTCGCCGCGCTCGCGGCCTTCACGCTCGGCAGCGCGCTCGCGGGCATGGCCCAGGACCTGGACCAGCTGATCGCGGCACGGCTCGTGCAGGCAGCGGGCGGTGGGGTCCTCGTCCCGGTCGGGACCGCCGCCGCCGCCCACCTCTTCGCCGGCGACGCGCGCCCGCGCGCCCTCGGCGTCATCGGGGCACTGACGTTCCTGGGCATGGCGGCCGGACCCTTCCTCGGGGCGGCGATCCTCTCCTCCGTGCGCCCGGAGGGGTTGGTCCTCGGGGTTGGGCTCACGGACTCGGCACTCGCCGAGATCGCCGCCCCCGCCTGGCGCTGGATCTTCTACATCAACATCCCGATCGGCCTGGCCGGTCTCGTGCTGGCGTGGGCCGCCGGCGCCGGCTGGGACACGCCCCGGCGGGCCGGCCGGGTCGACGTGCTGGGGGCCGCCCTCTTCGGGATCGCGCTCGCGGCCGGGTTGCTGGGCCTGACGCTGCTCGGCGCGATGGCGATCGCCGGCACGGACCTCGCGCCGGCGGTGGTCTCGGCGGCCCTCGGCGGGCTGGCCATCATCGCCTCGCTCCTCGCGATCGCTCGCGGCCTGCGGGCGAGCGATCCATTCCTCGACGTTCGGCTGTTCGCCAGCCGGTCGTTCAGTGCCGCGGCCCTCGTGTCCGTGCTCACCGGGTACGCGTTCGCGACCGCGATCATCGGCGGGGCGGTGTTCGTCGACCGCGTGCTGTATGGCGGCCCCGACGAGCAGCGGCTGGCGCTGGGGTCCCTGGCCGCCGCGACCGCGATCGGCGCGCTCGTCGCCGGATTCGCCGTGCGGATCGCGAGCTATCGACTCGTCACGGTCGTCGGGCTGGCGCTCAGCGTCGGCGGTCTCGCGTCGATGGCGTCGTGGAGGGACACGACCCCGATCGGCGAGGTGTCGCTCGCCCTGGGGATCTTCGGCCTGGGATTCGGCCTGTCGGTCACGCCGCGCTCCGCGGCCGCCGTGGAGTCCGCCGGGCAGGCGGCGTTCGGCGTCGCGTCGTCCGTCGTCACGGTCGCACGCATGCTCGGGATGGCCATCGGTCTGGCGATCCTGACGGCCTACGGCTCGACGACGATCGACCGCCTCTCGGCCGATGTCTATGCGACGCCCGACGCCTATCGGGCGTTCATCCCGGCGAACCTGCGGGATCGACCGCTGCGCGACCCGCTGGTCGTCGAGGCCCTCGAGTCATGGGCGTCGCGAGAGGCAGCGGGGATCATGGTCGGGCTGTTCCTGGTCGCCGCGCTCGTGACGATCGTCGCGGTGCCGCCGGGCCTCGCCCTCGGCGGCCGGACTCGTCAGGGCGCCGCGGAAGGCACGCCGTCACGCGATGGCGACGCGCGTATGCTGGCCGGCGATGGCAACCCCGACCCCGGCGTCAGCCTCTGATCGCCCGACCGGCCGCGCCGGCGAGCCTGTCGCCCGCCATCGCCCACCGGTTGCTCAGGAGGGCTCCGGCACGCTTCGGGTGACCGCGGTCATCGACGGCAAGACCGAGGAATGGGAGGGCAGCCCGGCCATCGCCGAGCTGCCCGAGCTCCTGCGCCGCTCTGACGCGTCGGTCTGGGTGGACCTGAGCGGACCATCCGACGACCAGGTGAAGCAGGTCGGGGCGGTCCTGGCGCTCCATCCGCTCATCGTCGAGGACATCCTCGAGGGCAACCAGCGCGCCAAGATCGAGCTGACGGACGGGGTCGTCCACATCGTGATGTTCGACCTCGAGTTCACCGACGAGGTCGTCATCACCGAGATCGACCTCGTGCTGGGGCTCGGGTTCGTGCTCACAGCCCACGATCGAATGTGGGATCCGCGCGCCTCGCACCATCTTCGTTCCGGGGTCGGGCCGACGCTGCAGCACGGTCCGGACCACCTGCTGTGGGCGATCTGCGACGACCTGGTGGACAGCTACTTCCCGTTCGCCGACCGGATCGGCGATGCGATCGACGAGGTCCAGGACGAGGTCGTCATCACGGCGAACCCCGCTGCGCTCCAGCACCTGGTCCACCTCAAGCGCAAGCTCCTCGAGGTGCGCCGACACGTGGGGCCCGTGCGCGAGGTCTTCAACCAGCTCACGAACCGCGAGACGCCGCTCATCGACCCCGAGGAGATCGTCTATTTCCGCGACATCTACGATCACATCATCCGCCTGACCGACGAGCTCGACAACTATCGTGAGCTCGCAGCAGCCACGCTCGACGTGTACCTGACGCAGGTCAACAACAACCTGTCGGTCATCATGAAGCGGCTGACGGGCGTGACCGTGATCCTGGCGGGGATCGGGGCGGTCGGCGGCCTGTTCGGGATGAGCGAGGCGCACAATCTCGGCGGGTTCTGGGCCGTCACCGGCGCCACGATCGTCGGGGCGAGCGGTCTCGCCGTGTTCCTGCGGCGGATCGGCTGGATCTAGACCGTCGCCCGCTAGCAGTCCCTCGGGTCGGCCTTCGGGTGCGCCTCGGCCGGATCGGCCACCATCGAATCGAGCGGCATCGCGATGACCTGGGTCTTGCCCGGCGTGCCCGCCGGACCTTCGGAGGTCTGCAGCCAGAGTTCCTCCGAATCGGCCGCTAGCGCGTCGTTGAGGTCGGTCTGGGCGCGCCGGACCTCGGTGATCTCGTAGAGGAACTTGTGGTCGTCGCTGGTCCACACCTCGACCACGTTGTTGCGCAGGTCGCGCGCTTTCGTCCTGAGCAGCGGCTCGAACATCCCCTTGCGGGCGTGGGCGAACAGGTAGGTCGCGCGGCCCTGGCCGGGTTGGCCGAGTCGTGGCGGCCTCGCGGGATCGACCAGGTACATCGCAACGTCGCACGGCGGGTAGCCGGATGGACCCTTGATGATCGGCAGGTCGATGTCGAGCGCGGCGATGCGGATGCGCGTCGCGACGCGCTTGGGATCGGGGGTCGGTGACGGCGGGGCCGGCGTCGGCGTCGTCAGCGGCGGGAGCGTGACGAGCGGTGAGGGCGTGACGACCGCGATCGGGCTGGGTTTGGGCGTCGGCGTCTCGATCGGCTCGGCGTCGACCGGCACCGTGTAGGTGAGCAGGCCGCCCGCCAGCAGGGTGACACCGCCTGCCGTGAGCACGGCCGGCAGCAAGCGGCTGCGGAGGAAGTCGAACCGATCGGCCATGAGAGCGGCAGCGTAGCGTGCGCCCGAGCGGCACGCTTCCGACCGTCGGTACTGGTACCCTCCGCGCGACCATGTCACCACGTATGTCGGTCCTGGCCGGCCTCATCACCGGCATCGCCGTCGCGGTGCTCGTGCTCGGGGGGATCCTCGCCTTCACCCCGGAGCCCGGCGCCGATCCGACGCCGCCGCCCGTCCCGTCGACCTCCATCGGCATCGCGTCCCCGTCGCCCGGGGGCGGGGTGACGTCGCCGCCGGCGTCGGCGGCAAGCGGCGCGCCGTCCGCGGGTGCATCCGGCTCCGCCGCCGCGCCCGGCCCGTCGGGATCCGCCGGCCTCTTCCACGTGGGTGAGCTCGCCCCAGCGCTCGCGGTGCCCCAGGTCGGCGGCGGCACCATCGATCTCGCGAACCTGCGCGGCCAGCCGGTGTGGGTCAACTTCATGGGCACCTACTGCCCGCCGTGCCTGGACGAGTTCCCGCTCATGAACGGGTTCGCCGCTCGCTACGCCGACGACGGCCTCGTGGTCCTGGCGATCGACGTCAAGGAGGAGGAAGGGGTCGTTGCGGCGTTCGCCGAGAGCCTGTCCGTGACCTTCCCGCTGGGCCTCGATCGCGACGGTTCGGCCCAGACGCGCTGGGACGCGGTCGCGCTGCCCGTGCACTTCTGGATCGACAAGGACGGGATCATCCGCGACGGCGCGCTCGGGGGGATCGGGCCCGACATCATGGCCCGCGGCCTGTCGTCGATCATGCCGGGCGTCGACGTCACACCGTGACCGCGGCCGAAGGTCGGCCGCCGATCTCGTCGGCGGCCGACGTCGCCGCTGCCGTGGACGCCCTCGCGGTGGCGCCGGGCTGCCTGCTGGTCGTCGTGGACTTCGACGGCACCCTCGCGGTGGGCGCGCGAGACCCGGCCGTGGCGGCGATCGATGCCCTCGCCCAGCGCGGGCTGCGCGCCCTCGCACGCGTGGCCGCCGAGCGGCCGGGCCGCGTGCACGTGGCGGTGCTCACCGGCCGCGTGGTGGCGGACGTCGCGAGGCGTGTCCGGGTGGGTGGCGTCGAGTACCTCGGCGACCACGGCCTGGAGCACGGGACGCTGGCGCGCGGCGGGCGCGTGGAGCATCTCCGAGTGGTCTCCGATCCGTCGTTCGATGCCCACCGCCACCCGGCGGCGATCCTGGCGCAGGGCGTCACTGACGAGCTCGGCTCCCCGCCGTGGCTGTTCGTGGAGCGCAAGGGCCCGTCGGTGGCGTTCCACGTGCGGCAGGCCGACGACGTCCCGGCCGCCCGCAACGCGGTCCTCGAGGCGATCGGGACCGTCGAGGCCCGGGAGGGGCTGCGCGATCACGGCCTCGCCCATTACCGCGGCCGGTCGGTCGTCGACCTCCGTCCGGCGGGCGCCGGGGGGAAGCGCGAGGCGGTCGAGCGGCTCCTCGAGCGCCACCGGCCTGGCGGCGTCGTCGCCTTTGGCGACGAGCTGAGCGACGTCGATGCGTTCGAAGCGGTCATCGCCGCTCGGTCGCGGCTTCCGAGGGTGGCCGCGATGACCGCGGCCGTGCACGGCGCCACGAAGTCGGCTCCGGACGAGCTCGTGCGGCACGCCGACCTGTGTCTCGCCTCACCGCGCGAGGTCGGTCGGTTGCTGCTGGCCCTGGCCCGGCGACTGTAGGCGGGCGGTCGGGGTGGCCGGGGCGGCCCGGTCGGGCCGGTCGGGGCGGTCGCGGGCGGCCGGGGCGGGCCACGCCCCCGCGCTGGAGGTTCCTCCAGGAACGTTTCGGGCATGGATATCCGTGGCCGGGAGACCAACCGACATCCGATCGTCGATCCGGCACGGGTCCACGAGGGCGTCGTCATGGGGGCGTTCCTGCCAGGAACGAGGGCGTGGAGTCGTCCCTTCGCGCTGGCGCGCACCCCCATCGCTACGGCAGTCAAGGCCTCGCTCGATCTCGAGCGGCGGCCGCACCCTTGAGTGTCAGGTCCCGGCGACGCCCGCGGTGCCGAGCAGGGCTCGTGCCGCCACGGCCACGATCTCCAGCAGCGGGGTCGGGAAGAGCCCCAGCAGGATGGTCAGCGCTGTCGCCGCGGCCAGGCCACCCCACATCAGCGCGCCGTGGCTCTGCGCCGGGGCGTCGCTGGCGGGGTCGCGCATGAACATGTACACCACGATGCGCAGGTAGTAGAACGCCGCGACCGCGGCGTTGAGGACAAGGAGGACGGCCAGCCAGGTCAGGACGCCCCCAGCCTGGACCGCAGCGACGATGACCTCGTACTTGGCGAAGAAGCCGGCCGTCGGCGGGATGCCGATCAGCGACAGCAGGAAGAGGGTCATCAGGGCGGTGAGCAGTGGCTCACGCCGGATCAGGCCGGCGAACGTGTCGAGTTGCGATGTCACCCCGGCGCGCTTCTGGAGCGCTGCGACGACCGCGAACGCGCCGAGGTTCATGAACGCGTAGGCGGCGAGGTAGAAGAGCAGGCCGGACAGGCCCTGGAGCTGGCCCGCCGCGTACGCCGCGAGCCCGACCAGCATGTAGCCGGTGTGCGCGATCGAGCTGTAGCCGAGCATCCGCTTGACGTTGTCCTGCGTGACCGCCACGAGGTTGCCAAGCGTCATCGTGACCGCAGCGAGGACGATCACGACCGGCAGCCAGAACTCGGCCAGCGGGCCGAGGGCCTCGACGAACAGCCGCAGGATGAGAGCGAAGGCGCCGATCTTGGGGCCGACCGACAGGTAGCCCGTGACCGGTGTCGGTGAGCCCTGGTAGGCATCCGGCGTCCAGTAGTGGAACGGCACGGCGGCGATCTTGAAGGCGACGCCCGTCGTCATGAACGCGAGCCCCATGGCCAGCCCGGCCGACAGTGGCGCCTCCCCTGCGACGACAGCCGCGAGGGTGGCCGCGATGCCGTCGGGTCCGGCGATGAGCGTCGTCCCGGTGAGCCCCCACACGAAGGCCAGTCCGAACAGGAAGATCGCCGAGCTGAACGAGCCGAGCAGGAAGTACTTGATCGCGCCCTCGGTCGAATAGCCGTCCGTCTTGTGGAAGCCGGCCAGCAGGTAGCCGGGCAGCACCATCAATTCGAGCCCGAGGAACAGCAACAACAGGTCGGTGGATCCGGCGAGCAGCATCGCCCCGGTCATGGCGAAGATCAGCACGACCGCGAACTCGGCCACGGGCAGGCTGCGTGGCAGCAGGTAATCCGGGGCGAACAGGATCGTCATCACGACGACGGCGATGAACAGGATGTCGAGGAAGGTCGTGAGGGGATCCACGGTGTAGGTGCCACCGAATGCCGTCGCGGGCGTCGCGCCGACGGCAAGGGTGATGGCCGCGGTCAGGCCCAGGCCGATGAGCGCCGTCGCGACCGCGGGCCCGGATCGGCCGGGCCGGGCCAGGTCGACGACGAGGACCGCGGCGGCCGTCAGCACCGCGGCGATCAGCGGACCGATCGTGGTCAGGTCCTGCGCACTCAATGCGCGGCCCCGCCTTCCGCCGTCACGGGCTCGGGGGTGCGCGACCGGCCCGGCAGCAGGGCGAACGCGATGCGCGCGACGACAGCGATCACGAGGACAAGCACGCCGATCGTCACGATCTCCGGGCTCACCGCCAGTGGCGCGCCGGCCTCCGCGGCCTCGAGGGTCTCCCGGACGGTCCCGCGCACGAGATCGAGCAGGAGTCCGGGCTGGATCCCGAAGATGACGATCAGGGTCGCGAGCGGAACGAGCGTGAGGGTCTCGATCGGGTCCATGTCCGTCAGGTGGTGCCCGAGGCCGGCGATGAACTCGGACACCTCGCCAAAGACGATCCGGCCGTACATGTACAGCAGGTAGCCGGCCGCGAGGACCATGACGAATGCCGCGACGGTAGCCGCGACCGGGCTGACGACGAAGGTCCCCACGAGCGTCAGGAACTCCCCGACGAAACCGGACAACCCCGGCAACCCGCCGGAGGCGAACACGAAGAATCCGAAGACGACCGCCCACAGCGGCATCCGCGCCGCGACGCCCGACATCTTCGCGATCGTCCGGTCGTGGGTCCGCTCATAGATGACCCCGACCAGCAGGAACAGACCGCCCGTGATGAGCCCGTGGTTGACCATCTGGAGGATGGCGCCCTGGACGCCTTGCTCGGTGAACACGAACAGGCCGAGCGTCACGAACCCCATGTGGCTCACGGACGAGAACGCGACCAGCCGTTTCAGGTCCGGCTGGACGAGCGCCACGATCGCGCCGTAGATGATCGCGATGAGGGACAGGACGATCACGACCGGGGCGAAGGTGAGGGCGGCGTCGGGGAAGAGCGGCACCGCGAATCGGATCAGCCCATAGGCCCCGAGCTTGAGCATGATCGCGGCAAGGATCACCGAGCCGGCGGTCGGTGCTTCCGTGTGGGCGTCGGGCAGCCAGGTGTGGAACGGGAACATCGGGACCTTGATCGCGAAGGCGAGGAAGAACGCCAGGAAGGCACCGACCTGGAGCGCCGGCGGGAAGCCACCGGCCGCTGCGAACGCCCGCAGGGTCTCGAAGTCGAAGGCGCCCACCCATGACCCGCCGTTCGCGGCCTGGTAGGCAAAGGCCGTCGCCAGGATGGCGACCAGCATGAGCAGCGAGCCGACGAGCGTATAGAGCACGAACTTGATCGTCGCGTAGATCCGGTTCGCGCCGCCCCAGATGCCGATGATCAGGTACATCGGGACCAGGACGATCTCCCAGAAGATGTAGAACAGGAACAGGTCGAGCGCGAGGAACACGCCGATCATCCCGACCTCGAGGATGAGGAAGCTGATCATGTATTCCTTGATCCGGGTCTGGATGGGGTTCCAGCTCGCCAGGATCGCGATCCACGACAGGGTCGTCGTGAGCACGACGAGCGCCGCGGACAGGCCGTCCACCCCGAGCTTGTACTGGATGCCGAAGACCGGGATCCAGTCGTACGTGACCGCGTACTCGAACTGCGCCCCGGTCCGATCGGGCAGATAGCCGACCAGCAGCAGGAGCGAGACGAGCCAGGTCGCGAGCGCGAACCCCAACGCCACCGGCCTGGTCAGGCGTGATGGCAGCACCGCCACCACCACGGCGCCCAGCAGCGGCAGGAACGTGACGAGCGTCAGGATCGGCATCGAGGCGAGGTTCATCGCGGGCTGCCCGCGAGGATGAGGTAGGAGCCAGCCATGACGATCAGCCCGACCGCGATGCCGAGGGCGTAGTTCTGGACGCGGCCGGTCTGCACCCGACGGAGTCCGCGGCCGGCACCGACCGTCGCGCGACCGACGTCGTTCACGGTCCCGTCGACGACCTCACGATCGAACCACCACAGCGCGGCCGCGATCCGGCCGCCGATCACGATGAACAGGAGGTGGTAGAGCTCGTCGAACCACCACTTGTTGAGCGACGCCCGGTACAGGAACGCGAGGCCCGGACGTGAGCTCCGGTCGCGGACGACCTCGGGCCGGGCCGGCAGGTGCAGCCCGCCGACATCGGCGCCGAACAGCCGCCATGCCAGCGCCACGCCGATCGCGGCCACGGTCACGCTCGCGAGGATGAGGCCGCCGTCGATGCCGAACAACGCGTACGGCTCGTGGGGGAGGTGCAACAACTCCTCCGTCGAGTGGTGGAAGATCGGCTCGAGCCAGTGGTGGATCGTGCTGTCGCCGAGGGGCAGCCCGAGGACGAGGCCCAGCAGGGCCGAGGGGATCGCCAGCAGGATCAGCGGGATGGTCATCACCCGGGGCGACTCGTGCACCCTGTCCCACAGCTCCCGGGGTCCGCGGAACGCGCCCCAGAACGTCATGCCCATGAGCCGGAACATGTAGAACGCGGTCAGGAATGCCACGAACAGGCCGATCCCCCAGACCCAGTAGAACCCGAACTTGAACGCCTCGCCCAGGATCTCGTCCTTGCTGAAGAAGCCGGCCAACGGGGGGATGCCCGAGATCGCGACGGAGCCGATGAACATCGTCGCGTAGGTGATGGGGATCTTCCTGGCCAGGCCTCCCATCCGGCGCATGTCCTGTTCGTCGTGGACGGCGTGGATCACGGATCCCGAGCCCAGGAACAGCAGGCCCTTGAAGAAGCCGTGGGTCATGAGGTGGAAGATCGCCGCGGTGAACGCCCCGACCCCGAGCGCCGCGAACATGTAGCCGAGCTGGCTCAGCGTCGAGTAGGCGAGGACGCGCTTGATGTCGGTCTGCGTCATCGCGATCGTTGCCGCGAGGATGGCCGTGAAGATGCCGATGGCGGCGACGATGACCATCGCGTCCGGGGCCGACGCGAACAGCTCGTTCGCCCGAGCCACGAGGTAGACGCCGGCATTGACCATCGTGGCCGCGTGGATGAGGGCCGACACCGGGGTCGGGCCCTCCATCGCGTCCGGGAGCCAGACGTGGAGCGGGAACTGGGCGCTCTTGCCCATCGCGCCCGCGAACACGAGCAGGGCGGTCGCGAACAACGGGATCGGGTTCGCGTCGCCCGCCTCGAGCATCGCGTGGATCGACTCGCGGATGTTGAGCGTCGCCTCGCCGGCCGCGCCCGTGTTCACCCAGATGGCCATGATCCCGAGCGCGAACCCGATATCGCCGACGCGGTTGACGATGAACGCCTTCTTGGCCGCGAGCGCCGCGGAGCGCTTGCGGAACCAGAAGCCGATGAGCAGGTAGCTGCACAGCCCGACGAGCTCCCACGCCACGAACACGACCAGCCACGAGTCAGCGAGGACGAGCAGCAGCATCGAGAACATGAAGAGATTGAGGTACGCGAAGAACCGCCAGTAGCCCGGGTCGTGGCTCATGTACCCGACCGAGTAGATGTGGACGAGCAGGCCGATCGTGGTGACGACGATCAGCAGGCAGGCCGTCAGCGAGTCGACGAGGAAGCCGACCTCGACGACGAACTCGCCAGCCGGGATCCAGGTGAACCAGTGCAGCGCGTAACCGTGGGCGTCCTCCGAGCCCTCGAGCAGCGGCGCAGTGCCGGTAAGGACCCCGAAGGCCAGGGCCATCGCGATGACCCACGCGCCGAAGATGACGAGCACCGGGACCCAGTGGGCCCCCTTGCCCAGCCGCCGTCCGATGAGCGCCGTGAACGCGAACCCGGCGATGGGAAGGATGACGAGGAGCGGGATCAGCGTTTCAAGGCTCACGCGGAATTGCCATGCGTGCCGCGGGGCGAGCCGAGGGCAAGGCGCCGACGAGCACGGGAGCGAGCGTAGCCGAAGCTACGTGAGCGACCGCGCGCAGGAGGCAACGCGGCCATCGGCCGTCCCACGGCACGCCGGACTGTTCGCCTCATCTCGACATGGCGTCGTACTCGTCGACGAGCGGTGTCTTCTTGTTGCGGTAGATCGCGATGACGATGGCCAGGCCGACGGTCGCCTCGGCAGCGGCGACCGCCATCACCATCAGCGCGATCACCGACCCTTGGGCCGGGGCATCTGGAGCGATGCTGAATGCCGCAAAGGCCACGATGGCGAGGTTCACCGCGTTGAGCATCAGCTCGATCGACATGAGCATGCTGATCGCGTTGCGGCGGGCGAGGAAGCCGAACGAGCCGATCGCGAACAGGATGCCGGACAGGATCAGATAGGCATCGAGGCTATCGCTCACGACGGGCCGCCCGGCTCGCGCTTGGCCAGGAACACCCCGCCGATCACCGCGGCGAGCAGGAGCACGCTCACGATCTCGAACGGAAAGACGAACTGCTCGAACAGGACCCGGGACATCGTGCTCGTGGCGACACGCACGCGCTCGGGCAGCGCGCCCCAGTCGGTCGCGGCCACGGCGAGCGCGATGAGGATCGCGACGACGACGGCGGCGATCGCGGCCGGCACGGCCTGGGTCTGGAAGACCAGCCGGCTCGGGGCGTCCTTGGTCTGGGTCAGCATGATGGCGAAGAGGATCAGGACGCTGATCGCCCCGATGTAGACGATGACCTGTGCCGCCCCGAGCAGCGGCGCGCCCATCAGCACGTAGATGCCGGCGAGCGCCATGAAGCACACGATCATCGCCAGGCCACAGCGGATGATGTCGCGCATCGTCACGACCAGCAGCCCGGCACCGAGCATGACCGCCGCGAGGATCCACAGGAGCGCGTCCGCCCAGTCCTGCCCGAGCGCCACGAGCATGAGGACGGCGATGCCGAGCACCGCGCCGATCACGATGAGCGCGATGAGGATCGGGACGATCTTCGCGAGCACCGTCCGGCCTACTCGTGCCCGCCCGGACCGAGGGCCGCGACCGCACCGTGGTCGTGCCCGTGATCATGGCCATTGCCGCCGTGACCGTTCCCACCGCGGACACCGGGTGCCGGCAGTCCAGCGATGGTCGGTGGCAGCATCGGTAGCATCCGGCCCTGGTCGATGATCCGGCCTTCGGCCGCGGCCCTGGTCGCCCAGTCGCGCTCGCGCCGGATGTAGGTGACCTCGGTCTCACGGTCGATGGCCGCGAGCGCCATGAGGTCGATGTTCGGCTCGGCGCGGCCGGTATGGGCGAGCTCGAAGTCGGCGCCGTCGCGCAGCGCGTCATACGGACACGCATCGACACAGATGCCGCACAGGATGCAGCGGCTCTCGTCGACCTCGTACTTCTCGAGCACGCGCGGCTTCGGCATCAGCGCCCCGGTCGGGCACGTCTCGGCGCAGCGGCCGCACGACACGCACGGTGTGTCGTTGAGGCTCATGTCGAGCGGCGTCGTGACGAGCGTGTCGAAGCCGATGCGCATGAAGTCGTAGCAGGCCGCCCCGACGACTTCCGCGCACACGTTGGCGCACCGGCCGCAATCGATGCAGCGGGACGGCTCGCGCAGGATGAACGCATGGGAGTCGTCGCGGATGTAGTCGTGGTTGATGCCGGTGAACCGGTTCTCGGTCACCGAGCGGTAGCCGGCGCCCTGGTGGTGCTGCGGCTCGAGGGTCTGCAGGGTCGTGCCGTACTCGATGCCAAGACGGCGCAGGTCGCAGAAACCGATCGCCTCGCACGTGCACTGCAGACAGCGGGTCGACTCGGCGACGGCCGCCTCGGGCGTGTACGGCAGCTCGTATTCGATGTAGCTCCGGTTGCGCGCCTCGGCCGGCAAGGGCGTCATCCGGTAGCGCGATTCCTTCATCTCGGCCGTGAACGGCACGATCGAGAGGAACTCCGGTTGCGGCTCGGCGAGCGTCTGGCGGGTGCGGATGGCGTCGAGATCCATGCCCTTGAGGAAGGCGTCCACGGCGTATGCCGCGCGTCGCCCCTCGGCGATGGCTTCGACGACCGTCGCAGCGCCGATCCGCACGTCGCCGGTGGCGAAGACGCCGGGACGACCCGCCGAGAACGTCACGGAGTCGGCCTTCAGGCGTCCCTGCTTGGTGGCCTCGGGCCCCTCGTTGCCCGGCTGCCCGAGCCAGTCGAGCTCAGGGCCCTGGCCGATGGCCAGGAGCACCCGGTCGCACGGGATCGTGAACTCCGTTCCGGGCGAGGGCTCCGGGCGCCGCCGGCCGGAGGCATCGGGTTCGCCCAGCGCCATCCGGATGAACTCGACGCCCGTCACCTTGCCCGTCTTCTCGTCCGTGACGATCCGACTCGGTCCAGCCTGGAAGATGGCGGTGACGCCTTCCTCGATCGCCTCGTGGACCTCGTCGGCCGCCGGCATGTCCTTCATGTCGCGGCGGTACACGAGCGTGACCTCGCCCGCCCCCTGGCGCACGGATGTCCGCGAGCAGTCCATCGACGTGAAGCCGCCGCCGATCACGACAACGCGCTTGCCGACATGGTCGGGGTAGGGCAGGCCGAGGGTCGCCGTGCGCAGGTACTCCAGGCCATCGATGACGCCGTCGGCGTCTTCGTTCGGGATCCCCAGCTTGTTCGTGTCGTAACAGCCGATCGCGACGACGACCGAATCGAACCCCTGCATCGTCAGGTCGTCGAGCGTGAAGTCCCGCCCGAGCCCGGCATTCGTGACCATCCTGGCGCCGAGCCGCATGACCGACTCGTACTCGGCTTCGAGGACCTCGACCTTGGGAAGGCGGTACTGCGGGATGCCGTAGCGAAGCATGCCGCCGGGTGCCGGGTCGCGCTCGAAGACCGTGACGTCGTGGCCGGCGATCAGCAGGTAATACGCGGCGGCCATGCCGGCCGGGCCGGACCCGATCACCGCGGCCCGGCGGCCCGACGTCGCCTGCTGCTCGAACGGGACCGGCGGATCGATGCCATCGTCCAACTGCGCCTTGATGACCTGGTCACCGGCATATCGGTGCGTGTCGCGGATGGCGATCGCCTCGTCTACCTCGTCGCGCCGGCAGTGCTCCTCGCACGGGGCCGGGCAGACGCGCCCGAGGACCGACGGGAACGGGATCGTGCGCTTGAAGATGCGCGCCGATTCGCGGAAATTGCCCTCGGCGTTGGCCTTGAGGAAGCCCGGGATGTCGATGTGGCTCGGGCACTTGTTCTGGCACGGCGGGAGGCAGTACGCGTTGTGGTCGCTGAAGATCAGCTCGAGGTTCGTCCGGCGCAGGCGGCGGACCTCCTCGGTCTGGGTCTGGATCTTCATCTCGGGCTCGCACGTCCGCGAGCAGGAGATCGGCGGGTACTCCTCGCCCTCGACCTCGACGACGCACATCCGGCACGCGCCGAACCCAGGGAGCTTGGGCTCGTAACAAAGGGTCGGGATCTCGATGCCGTTGTCGCGGCAGACCTCGAGGATCGTCTGGCCTTCGAAGCCCTCGACGACACGGCCGTCGACCTCGACCCGGATGCGCGGCGTGGACTGCGGGCGCTGCGGTGACTGGGTCTCGAGCAGCCGCTCGGCCAGCGAGCCGGCGTCGGCGGGGCTGGCCGCCTCGGCGGGCGGCTGCGCGGCGCGCTCTGGACGGGCCAGGGTGTCGGTCATCGGGGGGCCTCGGTCGATGCCGGCTGGGGACGGCGGGCAGGGTCGAAGTCGGAGCCGAAGTATCGCATCCCGCTCGTCAGCGGGAGCGTGGCCAGGCGCTCGTGGTCGCACAGGGCGGACGCCACGATGTCGGCGGCGAGATCGGCCGCCAGCGGGACGTCGGCCGGCCGCAGCAGGCCCTCCTCACGCCGTCCGACGATCTCGGCCAGGCGCTTGGTGCCGATGCGGCAAGGGATCGACTTGCCGCATGCCTCGTTCGAGCAGAAGCGGGTCAGGACACCGACGAGCTCGAGCAGGTCGGCCTTGTCGTCGACGACGAGCACCGAGCCCGAACCCAGATGGGCGCCCGCCTCGCGCAGCGGTCCGAAGTCGTACGGCGTGTCCAGCGCATCGGGCGGCAGCAGGCCGCCCGACGGTCCGCCGACCAGCACCGCCCGCAGCGATCGACCTGCCGGCAGCTTGCCGCCGAGTCCGAGCACCCGCCGCAGGGGCGTGCCGAGCGGCACCTCCGCGACCCCGCTCTTGCCGCCAGGGGTCCGGACCTGGACGAGCACGGTGCCCGGGCTGCCGGACGTCCCCGTCGCCCGGAAGGCGGCCGCGCCCTCGCGCAGGATCCACGGCACTGCGGCCAGGGTCTGCACGTTGTGGACGAGGGTCGGGCGGTCGTACAGCCCGCGTTCGGCCGGGTGCGGCGGCCGCTGCTCGGGCTGACCCCGCTTACCCTCGAGCGCCTTCAGGAGGACGGTCTCCTCGCCGAGCATGTAGGCGCCCTGGACCGGGCGCACGGTGACGTTGATATCGTGGCCGGAGCCCTGGACGTCGCCGCCGATGAAGCCGGCATCCGTCGCCGCGCCGATGGCCGCCGACAGGCGCGCGACGACCTCGGCATCCTCGGCCCGGACCGCGATGAACGCCTCGCTCGCACCGATCGCGTACGCGGCGATGGCCGTGCCCTCGACGACCGAGAACGGATCCAGGACCATCAGGGTCCGATCGGTGTGCGACGCCGGGTCGGCCCCGTACCCGTTGGCCACGACGTAGCGTCGGTCGGCGTCGGTCGAGGCGGCCGTCCGCCATTTCTCGCCGGCCGGGTAGCCCGCCCCGCCGCGGCCGCGAAGGCCCGACTCGGCGACGGTCGCGATGATCCCCTGCGGCCCAATCTCGCGGATGGCGCTGCGCAGCCCGTTGAACGCGCCGGCCGCGACGGCGGCATCGAGGTTGGTCGGATCCGTCGCCTCCGCCCGGCCGAGGAGGATCGACGGCCAGCGGGCCGGCGTCCGCAGGATCTCGCTCACGTCAGGCCCGCGCCGGCCTGGCCGGGCGTGCGTCCCCGCCCAGGGCGGCGTCGAGCGCCGCGAGATAGACGGATTCGGCGGGACGATGTTCGTCAACGGCGCGAGCCTGCTCGGCCGACGCCGCCGGCTCGAAGCGCAGGTGGGCGTAGAAGGTGGCGGTCCCGTAGATGTAGGCGTACCAGGCGCCCGTCTCGTGGCTGATCCGCTTGATCGCCGCCACCGGCAGGTAGCCGTATGCCGTCTGGACCGCTTCGAGGATGTCGAGCATCCGGGCGGGATCGTGGTCGAATTCCTCGAGGATCGCGTCCACCTGGCCGAGATCCACCTGGACGAACGGCAGGTAGGCGGGATCCGGCACGGTCCGGCCGGACCGCCGGAGGGCCGATTCCTCGCGTCGCTCGCCGTAGGTCTCGGCGGCGCCCCAGTGCACGTGGTATCGGCCGCGGGTATCGATGCCGCCCATGTCGATGCACTCGATCGGGCACGCCTGGGCGCACTGGAAACACGTCTCGCACTTGAGCGTTCCCCACTCGTCGTACAGCAGCTGCAGACGACCGCGGAACTTGTGCGGGACATCGACCCGGACCTCCGGGTACATGATCGTGACCTTGGGCTCGAAGAACCGGCGCAGGGTGAGCGCCATGCCCTTCGCGATGCCGAGCCCGGGGATGAAGCTCATGCGCGTCCCCTCACCGGCCCACGATCACGATCGCCGCCGCCGTCACGAAGAGGTTGAGCAGCGACGCCGGGAGCAGCCACTTCCACGCGAAGTCCATCAGCTGGTCGATGCGGACGCGTGGGAGCGTGCCGCGCATCCACACGAAGATGAACACGAATGTGTACGTCTTGAGCAGGAACCAGAGGATACCGGCGACCCAATCGAGGCCGATGTATGCCCACGCGCCGAGCAGCGCCACGATGAACAGGTTGGCCAGGACGAACCCGGCCAGGAGTGCCTGCCACCACTTGATCCGCGAGCTCGCGATCCAGAACGGGACGGCGAAGACCAGCGTCAGGACGACGGGGACGATCGCGGCCAGCAGCAGGAGCCCGATGCCCAACGCGCCCGGGTTCAGGGACACCTCCACGGGCCACGGCCACGGGAACGGCGCGTTCCAGCCGCCCAGGAAGAGGGTCACGGTCAAGGCCGAGATGATGAAGACGTTCACGTACTCGGCGAAGAAGAAGAATCCGAAGCGCATGCCCGAGTACTCGGTCGCGAAGCCGGCCACGATCTCGGAGTCCGCCTCCGTCAGGTCGAACGGCGTGCGATTGGCCTCCGCCGTCGCGGCGATGAAGAAGATCAGGGCCCCGAGCGGCTGGCGGAAGACGTACCAATCGGTGAACCAGCCAGCCTGATTCTCGACGATCGTGTTGAGGCTCATGGTGCCGGTCAGCAGGATCAGCCCGACGACCGACAGCACGAGCGGGATCTCGTAGCTGATGACCTGGGCCGCCGCGCGCAGGCCACCCAGCAGCGAGTACTTGTTGTAACTCGACCAGCCGGCCATGAGCAAGCCGACGACGGACAGCCCGCTGATCGCGAAGAAGTACAGGAGACCGAGGTTGAGATCCTGCCCGTAGAGGCCCGGTGCGAACGGGATCACGAGCAGGGTCATGACGCTCGCGAGGTACACGACCACGGGCGCCCAGGTGAACACCACCGAGTCCGCCCCGGTCGGCGTGAAATCCTCCTTCATGAGGACCTTCAGGCCGTGCACCACCGACAGGAGCGAGCCGAAGGGCCCGACCCGGTCCGGCCCGATCCGAAGATTCATCAGGGCGATGATCTTCATCTCCATGTAGATGATCAGGAACGCGGTCGGGATCGTCATCAGGAGGATGATCGTCACCGCCACCACGAACCGGACGATCGGCAGGTTGGCGACCAGGATCTCGACGATCGGCTCGCCGAGCAGCACGATCACGCCGACGAGCGCGACCGTCAGCAGGATGAGCAGCGGCACGACCGTGAACACGATCTTGCCCGGCAGCGTCAGCCGCCCCCAGGACCTCCCGACGACCGTCATGCGGCGGTCACTTGTCGACGCCGCCCATGATCGGATCGAGCGAAGCCATGACGGCCATCGTGTCGGCGATCAGGTGGCCAGGCGTCATCACTCCGACAGCCTGCAGATGGATGAAGGACGGGTCGTGGATGCGCATCCGGAACGGCTGGTCGGTGCCATCGCTCACGACGTACGCGGCGTACTGGCCACGCGGCCCCTCGATGCCCGCATAGGCTCGACCGGGGCGGGGACGAAGCAGTCGCGGCAGCTTGGCCGTGACCGGTCCGTCGGGCATCTGGTGCAGGCACTGGTCGATGATCCGCAGGCTCTGCTTGATCTCGTCCATCCGGAGCAGGTAGCGCGCCAGGCAATCGCCCTCGCTCCGGGTCGGGATGTCGAAGTCCAGCTCGGGGTAGATGCTGTACGGGTGCGCCCGGCGAACGTCGAACGGCACCCCTGTCGCGCGCAGGTTCGGGCCGGTCATGACCATCCGGAGCGCGGCCTTCGAGTCGATGGTGCCGAGACCGCGCATCCGGCGGACGAAGATCTCGTTCTCGTTCAGGAGCGCGTTGCCGGCTTCGATCTGTTCGGTCGCGTGGCTCATCCAGTCGCCAAGACGGCTCATGAACTCGTGGTTCAGGTCGCCGTTCACGCCGCCGATCCGGTAGTAGTTGAACAGCATCCGCTGGCCGGTCAGCGCCGCGAGCATCTCGACGATCTCGTCGCGTTCGATGAACGACCACAGGATCGGCGTCAGGCCGCCAAGGTCGAGCGCCATCCAGCCGAGGAATAGCGAATGGCTGGCGACCCGGTTGAGCTCGGCGGAGAGGACGCGGATGTACTCGGCCCGCCTGGGCACCTGGACGTCCATGAGCTTCTCGAAGGCCATGACGCCGGGCCACTCGCAGAACAGCGAGCTCACGTACTCGAGGGGATCGAGATAGCAGATCGCCTGGTGGTAGTCGGCGTTCTCACACAGCTTCTCGACGCCACGGTGGAGGTAGCCCAGGACCGGGTCGAGGTCGACGACCTTCTCGCCGTCGAGCTTGAGCACGATCCGGAGCACGCCGTGCGTCGAGGGGTGCTGCGGACCCATGTTGATGAACATCTCGCCGTCGCCGAGCGTGTAGAACTCGGCCTCGCGCTCCGTCCTGGGCGGATACGGCGGGACGGGCTCGAACACCCCGAGGTCCTGGTCGAGCGTCACGCGGGGGTCGTCGCTCGGCCGGTCGGGTGAGCCTGGGGCATGGGCGCTGTGGGGTCGGGGCGTCGTCGCGGTCATGCGGGATCCTTCGGTGTCGCGGCCTGGTCAGGCACCGGCCCGGCGGACCACACCGGTCGCCGGGGCATTTCGAGGGTCGTGGGTCCGCTCCATCGGGCGGACGCCGGCGCCCGGCGAACGGGCTGCGTCGTCGGGCAGGAAGAAGTCCTTGCGCAAGGGGAAGCTCTGGTAGTCGGGCGGCATGTAGATGCGGCGCAGGTCGCGGTTGCCCTCGAACGTGATGCCGAACATGTCGTAGGCCTCGCGCTCCATCCACTCGGCGCCCTTCCACAGGAACGTGACGGAGGGCACACGGGGGTCGTCGCGCGAGACGCCGTCGGCGATGACGCGCAGCCAGTCCGGGGTCGTCGCGCTCCACAGGTGGTAGACGACCTGCATGACGTCACCCGTGTCGACGCCCGCGAGATCGGCCAGGAACTCGAAGCCGAAGGCGGGCTCGTCGTGGAGCGCGGTGATGACCTGTGTCACGTCACCGGGCCCGATGCGGATCTCGGTCTCGTCGTGGCGCTGACGGACGGGGCCGGTCAGCTGCTCGGCGAAGCGCCGCTCGAGGCGGGACTTGAACGCGCGATCCATGACTCAGACCTGCTCGGGAACGGTCGGCCCGATGGGCCGCTCGGGCCAGTGGCCGCGCCGGTCCTTGACGAGCTGCTGCAGCTTCATCATCCCGTAGATGAGGCCCTCGGGACGGGGCGGACAGCCCGGGACGTAGACGTCGACCGGCATGACCCGGTCGATGCCCTCGACCGTCGAATAGCTCCGCTTGTAACGACCGCCTGAGCACGTGCAGTCGCCCATCGCGACGCACCACTTGGGTTCCGGCATCTGCTCCCACAAGCGGACGAGCGGGCCGGCCATCTTCGTGGTCAGCGTGCCGGCCACGATCAGGACGTCCGCCTGGCGCGGGCTCGCCCGGAACGGGAACATGCCCCAGCGGTCCATGTCGTTCTTCGAGGTCGCGGCCGACATCATCTCGATCGCGCAGCAGGCGAGACCGGACAGGAGCGGCCACAGGCTGTTCATCCGGATGAGGTCGAGGACGTAGTCGGCCTTCGTCGGGATGACCTCGAGGAACCCGCCCCAGCGGGCGTCGTCCCGGCGGCCCAGCCCGCTCGCCTCGAACTCGGCGAGATGGGTGACGTCCGTGGGTCGACCCCCGTCGTAGGCCGCTGGGTCGGCGGCCTGCCAGAGCGAGTTCGGCACGACGATCGGGACCGTCAGGGCGTCCGATGGTCGCGTCGCGGGCAGGGCGGGCTGGGTCGTCGCGTCCGAACCGATCGCAGTCTGATCGTCGGGGCCCGTCCCGAGGTTCCGGGCCTCCTGCTCGCCCGTCGGCGTCATCGCCATGTCAGTGCGCCCTTGCGCCAGGCATAGGCCAGGCCGAGCAGCAGGATGCCGACGAAGATCAGCATGCTGATGAGGCCGCCGAGCAGCAACGAATCGAAGGCGATGGCCCACAGGTAGATGAAGATGACCTCGATGTCGAAGGCCACGAACAGCAACGCGTAGATGTAGAACGACAGGCCGAAGCGCCCGTGCGTGTCCCCGTACGTGTCGATGCCCGACTCGTACGGCAGGCCCTTGTGGACGTCGCCGCGATTGCGGTGCGAGACGAGCCACGCGGCCGCGAACGTCAGGAACACGAAGGACACCCCGGCGAAGGCGAAGCCGATCACGTACCAGATGCCGGTCAAGCGAACTCCCTTGGAGCGACGCGGTTCCGTGCTGCGGGGCCGGATCGCGGATCCGGCCGAGACGCGGGGCATGCGGCGTTACGACGTGCCGCTGGCGCCACCATCATTCTAGCAGCGGGCACGGTCAGACCGAGGCCAACGGAACGGGCCGGCATGAGGGTTCTGCGACGCGGTGTCGACGCGCGACACCGGCCCGGGGAACGGAGCGCGCCGAGCGCGCGTGCAGGATCACGCCCCGCTCCCCGGCGGTGCGGTCGCAGAGCGACCGGGTCCAGCGTGACGAGTCGGGGGTCGCCGTCGCAATACGGCATTCGCCCTAGTGGGTCCGCGTGTCGGCGGTGTCAGCCGCCCGACCCTGTCGGCCGGACCGAGCGGCGGGCCGGCAGCTGGAACGCGAACAGCCCGAGCGGTGGGTCGCCGGGCGCGTCCGGCGACCAGTCGCGGCCGAAGGCCATGACCCAGAAGCGGCCCATGGCGGCCGGGTCCATGAGGCGCATGAGGGCGGACCGCACCAGGGTGTAGTCCTCGAGCGTCGTGGCTGGATCGGCCTGGATGGCCTGCAGGCGACGCTCGATGCCGAGACCCATCAGCGCCTCCGCCTGGGTCGTGAACCCGATCGTGGTGAGACCGGCGGCCCGTGCCGCCCGCTCCACGGCCGTCACGTCGACGTGGGCTGTCAGATCCTGCCGGCCGACGTGCCGGTACGGGTCGTCGTGGACCTGGTGGCGGACGTACGCCCGCAGCGTGCCGTCACGCCGGCGGACCGGGTCGTAGAGCTCCACGGCCGGCGCACCGTAGTCGATGAGTAGGAGCACCCCGCGCTCGAGGTCCGCAACCGCCTCCCCGATCCACGCGTGCAGCCCGCGTGCGAGTTCGGCGGTCTGGCCATCGACGAGCTCGATGCCGGCCTCCGCGAGGTGCGTGGCGACGCCCGGGGATGGATCGATCTCCACCTCGACGAGGGCGTCGTCCGGTCCGACGTCGACCGCGACTTCGCGCACGGCGGCACCACGGCGGCGCACTCGGAGGACGGGCAGCGCATCGAGCACCTCGTTACCGAGGATGACCCCCACGACCGGCCCGGATCCCGGCGCCCGGTGGCGACCGCCATGGCCCGCCACCGCCAGGCGCGCCGCGAACGCGCCCAGGCGCCGGGGGTCGGCCTCGACCGGCTCGTACACGATGGCCTCGAGCAACGGCGAACCCCCCTCGGCCAGGCCGTCCAAAACGGCCACCGCCAGCGCACCCGTGCCGGCCCCGAGTTCGCGCACGACAAACGGCGCGGGTTCGCCCAGCCGTCGCCAGATCTCCTCGATCGCGGTGGACAGCGTCCAGCCGAAGATCGGGTGCATCTCGGGTGCGGTGAGGAAGTCGCCATCGCGCCCCGGTCGAGCCGTTGGTGCGCGGTAATACCCGCCGTCCTCCGCATAGAGCGCGAGCTCCATGAACCGCGCGAACGACATCGGACCGGCGGTGTGGATCTCCGTCCGGATCCGCTCGACGAGCGCCTCGTCCTCGCCGACGTCGGTCAGGTCCGCGGGGCCCTCGCGGCGCAGCTCGGCACGCAGGTCGTCGCTCACGCGCCACCCCCGAACCCGTGTCGCCCGAGCGCCAGCGCCAGCCCCGGTCCCACGAGCGTGTGCCCCCCGAGAACGATCGGGATCGGCGCCGCCCCGGCCGCCTGGGTGAGCTCGCGCAGCCATGGATCCGCGATCCGCTCGTGCAGGAGGAGGTCGGACGCGAAGCGGTCCTCGGCCGTTGGCCAGCCGCGCTCGTCGGCGCCGAGTCGGTGGGCGAGGAGCACACGCGTGTCGACGATCGCCGCCTCACCGAACCGGGCCAGGAGCGTGCCGAATGCTGCCGGGCCGTCCCGCTCTAGCAACGCGCCGAGCACCGAGGCGGCGGGTCGCTGATCCGCGCGGCTCGTCCGGAGGCCGCGTTCCTCGATCACGGCGCGGGTCCGCGACGCGGTGCGGGCTTCCAGCCAGGCGAGATTCGCGGCGGAGACGCGCCCGGCGATGAGCAACTCTGCGAGGGGATCCTCGATGACCGTTCGGACGCCCCCCAGCGCCGCCCGCACGCGCGCCACGTCCTGCTCTCCAAGCACGTTCGTCCATCGACCACCCAGGAGGACGAGGTCGAGCGGTCCGTCGATGTCGATGCCGAGCCGTCGCCGGCGCGCTCGATCCTCGACGGGCACGCCCGCGGCTTCGGCCAGCCAGCGGGGGAGCGCGTTGTCCGTGGCGAGGTCGGGGACGGCCGCGAGGGTCGGTCTGGCCTGGGCGATCGCGACCACGTCTGCCGAGTAGCGATTGTTCGTCAGCGCCCCGGGGCGCGAGGCGGCGGCGGCGGCCACGAGCTCGCGTCGATCCGCGGCGGTCGCCAGCGGGATGGCGCCGGAGCCGAGGACCACCAGGCCGCCCTCTCGCATGCCGGCCACGACGTCCCGCAGGCGCCCTCCGAAGGGGCGGTCATCCGGCGGTCCACTCACGATCCCGACGCCCGTCGCGCCGGCGGCGAGGAAGCCGCGCCGGTGTCGCTCCGCCGCGAGTCGCCGTGCCTTGGCCGTGGCGACGGTCAGTGACCCGGACCCCGCCGCCGGCTCCTGGTGAAGGATCGCGACGTGGACGTCGCTCACGCAGGAGCGCCGACCAGGGGGCGCGTCGTCAGGACCGTTTCGACGATCCCGCCCTCCGACGGCTCGACGACGTACGCGGCGGCGCCCTCGCGCGCCGAGACCACCTCCACGATGTCCGACCCATCGAACAACGCGGCGGCATGGTCGTCGACGGCCAGGCCCGACGGGAGTGCACCGGACGCGATGAGGGCGTGGTAGGTCGGGCGTCGCTCGGGCTCACCGTCGTAATGCGGGCAGTGGCTGCCCGGGATGAGGCCGAGACCGCCGTGGAGCGGCGCCAGGGTCGGCCCGAATGAATTGGTCGTGCCGCTCTCGAACCAGCAGATCCCGCCGGCGGAGCGTCCCGCGATGACGACGCCGGCCCGGTGCGCCGCCCGGAGGGCATCGTCGACGCCGTGCGCGCGCCAGACCGCGAGGAGGCTTGCCGTGTTTCCGCCCCCGACGAACACGGCGTCCTGGTTCCGGAGGAAGTCCGGGATGTCCTCGACCGTGCGATCGAACAGGGCGAGGTCTGCGGTCTCCGCGACATCACCGAACACCCGATGGAAGCCTGCGGTCATGGTTTCGTCGTCGCCGAACGCCGTCCCGATGTAGCAGACCCGCGGGACCGGTCGCCCGCGAACCGCCCGGGCCAGGTCGAGCCAGTACGCCTCGAGCGGTCCGCGATCGCCGTCGAAGAAGAAGGCGCCGCCGCCGACGACCATGATCGGGTGACGGACGCTGGCGCGCTCCGGGGCGCCGTCCATGAGCCCTTGCTCCATGAACGGATAGTAAGGTGCCGTCGATGACCGGCCGCCGCACCATCCGCGCGTACATCGGGCTCGGGGCGAATGTCGGGGATGCGGCCGCGACGCTCGCCGGCGCGGTCGGCGCCCTGGACGGGTTGCCGGGTGTCCGACTCCGCGGGGTGTCGCCGCTGTATGCCACCGCCCCGTGGGGCGTGACGGACCAGCCGGAGTTCCGGAACGCGGTCGTCGCGCTCGACGTGACCGTGGAGGCGGGGGATCCGGCGGCCGCCGCGCTGACCCTGCTGGCCGACCTCAAGCGCATGGAGCGCGATGCTGGCCGACCGACCGGGGCTCGCTGGGGGCCGCGCGAGCTGGACCTCGACATCCTGGTGTTCGGGCGCCACCGGATCGCGACCGATCGACCACCGGACGCGCGGTCGAACGACGCCGGGACCGATCCGGACAAGGCGACACGCTGGCTCGAGATCCCGCACCGTGAGGCCGGGGAGCGGCTCTTCGTCCTGGGCCCCCTGGCCGACCTTGCTCCCGGGCTCGTGCCACCGGGCTGGAGCGAGACGGTCGCGACGCGACGACGCCGGGTGGCCGTCGCGGAGCCGCCCGATGCCGTGCGCAGGATCGGGCGCTGGGACGAGGGGCGCGGCCGCTGGGCTTGAGAACGGGGCGCCTTCGGCGCGCGCCTACAATCGATGCGGCAGGAACGGCCGTGCCAGGCGTAGGAGCGGGAAGGAGGACCCATGACCACGATCGGCTATGCGGCGATGCTCGAGCAGTTCCACCCGACCGACCTGCTCGACTGGTGCGCCCAGGCCGAGACGGCCGGCTTCGAAGCCGGATTCATGGTGAGCGAGCACTTCCACCCGTGGACGCCACAGCAAGGCCAGAGCGCGTTCGCCTGGTCGTTCATGGGGGCGCTCGGGCAGCGCACGAGCCTCAACTTCGGGACGGCGGTCACGTGCCCGGGGTTCCGGTATCACCCGGCCGTGATCGCCCACGCGGCGGCGACGATCGGCGCGATGTACCCGGGGCGGTTCTACCTGGGTCTCGGTGCGGGCGAGGCCCTCAACGAGCACGTCGTCGGTGGTGTCTGGCCAGAGATCGGGATCCGCAGCGCGATGATGTTCGAGTCGATCGAGATCATCAACAAGCTGTTCACCGGCAAGGTCGTCAAGCACAAGGGCGAGTTCTTCACACTCGAGAGCGCGAAGCTCTACACCCGCCCCGACGAGCCCGTGCCCGTGTACGTCGCGACGGCCGGCCCGATCAACGCCAAGAAGACCGGCAAGTTCGCCGACGGGATCATCACGGTCGGCGCTGCCGACGAGAAGATCTCGATGCTCTGGGACAAGTACGAGGAGGGCGCCCGCGAAGCGGGCAAGGAGGCGGCGACATCACCCAAGCTCCTCCAGATACATGTCTCGTGGGCGCGCACGGACGACGAGGCGGTCCAGAACGCGATCGTCGAGTGGCCGAACGGGGGGATGCCGTTCCCCAAGCAGGACATCAAGAACCCAGAGGACTTCGCGGCGATGGCGAAACTCGTCAAGCCCGACGACTTCAAGAACCGTGTCCTCATGACGAGCGACCTCGAGGCCCACACGCAGCACATCCAGCACTACGTCGACATGGGCTTCGACGAGATCCATCTCCACAACGTGGGGCGCAACCAGGCCGAGTTCATCGAGGTCTTCGGCCGTGAGGTCATCCCGACGCTGCGGCTGGCTGGCGCCTGACCGGGGCCGTCGTCAGGGCGCCGTGTCGGCCAGCACGCGCGCCGCGCTCCACGCCTCGTGGAACGTGTTGTAGAGGGGGACCGGCGCCACCCGGATGATGTCGGGCTCCCGGAAATCGGCGATGACGCCGGCCGCGTCGAGCGCCGCCAGCCGCCGTGGAGCGTCCGCGACGCGCAGGGATAGCTGCGCCCCGCGGGTCGACGGATCGCGCGGCGTCAGGACTTCGGCGTCGGGCACCAGCCCCTCGAGCAGGGCCTCCAGGTAGCTGGTCAGGCGCACCGACTTCGCCCGCAACGCGTCCATGCCGACCTCGTCGAAGAGCGCGAGTGACGCGCGGAGCGGCGCCATCGACAGGATCGGCGGGGTCGAGATCCGCCAGCCGTCGGCGCCTTGCGCCGGCTCGAACGTCTCGGCCATCCGGAATCGGGTCAGCGGGTCGTTGCCCCACCAGCCGGTCAGGCGCAGGGTCGCCGCGTCCGCCGCGTGGCGCTCGTGGACGAACAGCTGCGCGATCGATCCGGGTCCGCCGTTGAGGTACTTGTAGGTGCACCAGGCCGCGCCGTCGACATCGGCATCGTGGAGCGCGACCGGCACGTTCCCGACGGCATGGGCGAGGTCCCACAACGCGATCGCCCCTGCGTGGTGGATCGCCCCGGTGAGTCGCCGGACATCGAAGGCCTGGCCCGTCGCGTAGTTCACGCCGGCAAGGAGCGCCACGGCCACGCGATCACCGTGCTCGTCGATGGCGGCCTCGAGGTCGTCGGTCCGAAGGAGCGCCTCGCCATCGCGTGGCCGGACCACGATGAGATCGCGCTCCGGGTCCAGGCCGTGCAGACGCAATTGCGACTCGACGGCGTAGCGATCTGACGGGAACGTCGGCGCATCGATCAGGATCGCCGTCCGATCGCCGGCGGGTCGGTAGAACGTGGCGAACAGCAGGTGCAGGTTCACGGTCAGGGTGTTCATGGTGGTGACTTCGGCGGGCCGAGCGCCGACGAGCGTGGCCGCCGATTCGCGCAATGCGCCGTCCGCCGCCATCCAGGCGCCATGCGAGGCGAACCATCCGTCGACGCCAAGGCGTGACCAGGCATCGAGCTCGACCTCCACCGCGGCCCGCGCGGCCACCGGTTGGGCGCCCAGGGACTGCCCGGCGAGATAGACCTTCAGACTCCCGTCGCTGCGTGCGGGCAGCAGGAACCGGTCGCGGTACCCGGCCAGCGGATCCTCGGCATCCAGGCGTCGAGCGTCGTCCTCGCCGAGTCCCCTCGCCGTCGCCGTCACCGAGGGGATGGGTCCGGCGTCGCCGGTCCCTTCGCGGGCCAGTCGGGCGCACCGCCACGCGCGACGAGGCGGACGTCGACCCCCGCGGCATCGAGCAGGCTCGCCGCGATCGACGCCCGGGCACCCGACTTGCACATCACGGTGACCGGCGCGTCCCGCGGGATCGACGCCAGCTGGTCGGCCAGGTCGCCGAGGGGGATCCGCATCGCGCCCGGCACGACCCCGTCCTCCCGCCACTCGTGTGGGTCGCGCACGTCGAGCGCGTAGGCGTTCTCGCCGGCGATGGCCTGCGCATGGAGCGCCTCGATGGTCGTGGTCGGGTAGGCCTCCGTGCCACCGCCGCTCGACGTCCACGCGAGCAGGCCGCCAGCGAGGACGCCCGAGACCCGGTCATAGCCGATGCGATACAGCTGGATCGTGGCGGCCTCGAGCGCTTCGGGGAGCGGTTCCGGCAGCACGAGCGCGACGGTCGATCCGAACGGGATGAACCACCCGACGTACGAGGCGAAGGTGTCATTCAGCTCGATGTTGACCGAGCCCGGCACGTGGCCAGCCGCGAACTCGGCCCGAGGCCGCCCATCCACCACGTGCGCGCCCGCGGCGATGGCTGCGGCGAACCCCGGCGCATCCAGCTCGGGCGGCATGGTCGGCCTGCCGATGACGGGGGGTCCGGCCCGGTTGATCCCGGCCATGGACGCGTAGTAGGTCGGATAGGCGCCCAGCCCACCCAGGAGCGCGGCCCTGAACGACGCTGCGTCCGGGGCAGCCAGGAGCGGATTCGTCCGGCGCTCCTGCCCCATGGTCGAGGTCCGCGCCCCGTCGATCGGGCCAGCCGTGCAGAAGCTTCCTGGTCCGTGGGTCGGCAGCACCGCGACGTCGTCGGGCAGGGCGGCCAGCACCCGCAGGGAGTCGAACTGCGCATCGGTGAGCCCGTCCGTGGCGTCGCGGCCGAGCAGGTCGGTCCGTCCCGCGCTCCCCACCAGGAGGCTGCCCCCGGTCAGGACGGCGGACGGATGGTCGGCCCGACCGTCGGAGACCTCCCAGGCGAGGTGCTCCGGGGTGTGACCTGGGGTGGCTCTTGCGACGAGCCGGAGACCGCCGAGCTCGAGCATGTCGCCCTCGTCGGCACCGCGATGCGCGAAGTCGTAGCGGCCGCGCGCCGGCGCGACGATCTCCGACCCGAGCGCCGCCCGCAGCTCGAGGGCGCCCGAGAGGTAGTCGTTGTGAACGTGCGTCTCGACGACATGTGTGAGCCGCCAGCCCCGTGCGTCGGCGACGTCGGTGACCCGCCACGCGTCACGCGGCGGATCGACCACGACCGCCTCGCCGTCGGAGGCGAGCAGGTACGTCGCGTTGCCAAGGCCGGGGGTCAGGATGATCTCGAGATCCATGGCGCTATCGGGCATGGTAGACCGCCGTATCGACCGGGCTCCCTCCACCCACCCCGATCATCGCGAGCGCAAGCGCGAGCACGCCCATGACGACCCACATCGCCGCTCCCAGCAAGAGCGGCGCACCGCCCACGCCGACCATCGCCCGCACATCGGTGGAGATCCCGACCCCGGCGAGCGCGACGAGGATCAGCACGGCGGCTGCCGCCGAACACAGGTCGGCGATCGTGCCGCCGGTCGGCAGCACCACATCAAGCAATCCCGCCGAGCGCAGGGCGGCGAACACGACGAACCCCACGACGAACCACGGCACGGCCCGGGCGACGAGACGGAGTGGTGATGCGGCGGCAGGGGCCGCTGCGGCGGCGGGGGCAGGCGCATCTGCGCGCTCCGTCGCGGCCGCCCGGACGGCCAGCCACGTGGCCCCGAGCAGGACCGGCAGGATCGCCAGGTTGCGCGTCAGCTTCACGACCGTGGCCACGTCCCCGGCCGCGGGCGAGATGGCATACCCCGTCGCGACGACCTGGGCCGTGTCGTTGACAGCGAGCCCGGCCCACGTGCCGAACACGCCATCCGGCAACCCGAAAGCCGTCCCAAGGAGCGGCAGCAGGAGCACGCCGACCAGCCCGAACAGCGTGATCGTGGACACGGCATAGGCGGTCTCGCGATGGGGGGCTCGCACGATCGGCGCCAGCGCGAGGATCGCGGAGTTGCCGCAGATCGCCATCCCGACCGTGATCAGGGCCGACAGGGGTCCACGGACGCCGAGCCGTCGCGCCAGGACGGTCCCCAACAGCAGCCCGACGGCCACGATTACCACGATCGCCACGACACTGGCGCCACCGGTCTCGATCAGCTGGCCGACGGTCAGCCGGGCGCCAAGGAGCGTGATCCCGAGCCGCAGCGCGATCCGCGCCGCCGGCGCGGCTCCCGCGAGCAGGATGGCGCGGAGCCCGGCGACGCTCCCGATGGCCAGCCCGATCGCCAGCGCGACCGCCGTCTCGAGCCCGAGTTGCAGGGCGCTGCCGACGAGTCGGGCGGCGAGCGCGACCAGCACGCAGGCGAGCAGGCCGGGCGCCAGCGCCACGAGCCCGCCGGCCGGAAGGGCTCGGCTCAGAGCCGGACCCGCGGCGGGCTATCGCGATCGAACATGTGGACCGTGTCGACGAAGCGCACCTGCTTGGTCTGGTAGGCCATGACCAGCGAATGGGTCCGTGCGCCACCGCCGAAGAAGCGAACACCCGCCAGCAGGTCCCCGGCGGTCACGCCGGTCGCCGCGAACACGAGGTTCTCCCCGGGTGCCAGGTCCTCCGTCGTATACACCCGATCCTCGTCACCGTGGCCCATCCGCGCGCCACGCTCACGTTCCTCGTCACTGCGGTACCGGAAGCGGGCCTGGATCTCGCCGCCGAGACAGCGCAGAGCGGCGGCCGTGATGACGCCCTCGGGCGCGCCACCGATGCCCATGACGGCGTGGACGCCGGTCCCCGAGACGGCACAGGAGATCGCGGCCGACAGGTCGCCGTCGCCGATGAGCTTGATCCGGGCACCGGCGTCGCGCACCTCCTGGATGAGGGCATCGTGGCGCGGCCGTTCGAGGATGACGATCGTGATGTCGCCGACCTTGCGGCCGAGCGCCTCGGCGATGTGGTGGAGGTTCTCGGTCGGGGCGCTGCGGATGTCGACCTTGCCGGCCACCACAGGCCCGACACAGAGCTTCTCCATGTACGTGTCCGGTGCATGCGTCAAGCCGCCCGCCTCGGACGCCGCGAGGACGGTGATCGCTCCGGCCTGCCCGTGGGCCACGAGGTTCGTGCCCTCCAGCGGATCGACGGCGATGTCGACGCGCGGCACGTCGTCGCGGTCGGCACCGGTGCGTCCGACCCGCTCCCCGATGTACAGCATCGGGGCTTCGTCACGCTCGCCTTCGCCGATGACGATGCGGCCGGCGAAGTCGATCTCGTCCATCGTCCGACGCATCGCCTCGGTGGCCGCGGCGTCCGCGCCATCGCGCTCGCCACGACCCATGAACCGCGCCGATTCGATGGCGGCCGCCTCCGTGACCCGGATCATCTCGAGCGCGAGCAGTTGTTCCATCAGTGCCGGAAGTGGCGTCGTCCGGTGAACACCATCGCGAGGTGATGCCGGTCGGCGAGCTCGATCGCCATCTCGTCGCGGATCGAGCCACCCGGCTGGATGATCGCCGTGACCCCGGCCGAGGCGGCCAGCTGGATGCCGTCCGGGAACGGGAAATACGCGTCCGAGGCCATGACCGCGAGCTTCGCCCGGTCGCCGGCGCGACGCAGCGCGATCTCGACAGAGACCTGGCGCGAGGCCTGCCCGGCGCCGATCCCGACGGTCGAGCCGTTGCGGGCCAGGATGATGGCGTTCGAACGGACGTGACGGACCGCCCGCCAGGCGAACAGGAGGTCGGTGAGCTCCTCGAGGGTCGGGCGACGGCGGGTCACGACCTGCAGGTTGCCGCGATCGAGCGCGAGGTCGTCGAGGTCCTCGACGAGGAGGCCGCCGGCGACGCGCTTGAAGTCCAGGTTCGCGATGCCGTAGTCGCGCATCCCGTCGGTGGGATCCGGCGGGACCGCGATGATCTCGAGGCCGCCCTTGGCCCGAAGGATGCCGATGGCCGCATCGCCGTAGGAGGGCGCCACGACCGCCTCGTACGAATTGGCGGCGATCTCGCGCGCGGTGGCCCCGTCCAGCTCGCGGTTTACGCCGACGATGCCACCGAACGACGCGACCGGGTCGGTCTCCAGGGCATGCCGGTAGGCCTCGACGAGCTCGTCGTGCGACGCGAGGCCGACCGGATCGGTGTGCTTCACGATCGCGACCGTCGGTGCCGTGTAGTCGCGGGCGATGCGATAGGCCGCGTCGAGATCGAGCAGGTTGTTGAACGACGGGCGACCGCCCTGCAGCTGGCCGGCATCGGCGAGCGTGCCGCTGCGGTGGGTGGTCTCGCGGTAGAAGGCCGCCCGCTGGTGCGGATTCTCGCCGTAGCGCAGCTCGTCCACCTTTTCGAGGACGATGGCGAGGCGGCTCGGGAAGACATTGCCGGAGATCTGGTTGAGGTAGGCGGCGATCTCGGCGTGGTACGCCGCGACCGTACTGAACGCTTCGGCCGCCAGCCGGGCGCGCAGCTCGGGGCTGGTGTGGCCGAGCCGGCGGAGCTCCTCCACGACCGTCGGGTAGTGGGCGGGGTCGGCGACGGCGGTCACGCCCGCCGCGTTGCGCGCCGCTGCCCCGAGGAGCGCCGCGCCACCGACATCGATCATCTCGATCACCTCGTCGAGACCGACGAGCCGTGCGCCCACCTCGGGCGCGAACGGCTTCACGTTCACGACGACGAGATCGATGGGGCCGATGCCCTGTGCCTCGAGCTCGGCCAGCTGCTCGGGGACGTCGCGCCGGGCGAGGATCCCGGCATAGACGGCGGGGTGGAACGTCTTGACCTGTCCGCCCAACAGGGCCGGCACCTGGGTCAGGTCGGACACGCTCCCGACATCGACACCTTCGCTCGCGAGGTACTCGCGGGTCCCATCGGTCGCGACCACATCGACGTCAAGGCTGCGCAGATCCCGCGCCAGCGCGGCGATCCCGTCGCGGTTCGCGACTGACAGCAGGGCTCGCACCCGGGCATCCTCCATCCCTGCGCATCCCGCAGCGCCGCTCCAGCGTCGTACGCCATCTTGGGCGGGCGTGCGGACCACGAGCGCGTGCGGCCGAGTATAGCGTCCGACATGGCATACTCCCCGCACCGCCGACCGGAGCCGGCCGAACGATGGCTCGACCCTCGGCCAACATCACCACCCGTCGCGAGGTCCCCTGTGACGCTGCCGCCCTGGGAGTACCTGTTCACGTCGTTCAGCAGCGTGAACTTCCCCGACCTGTTCCACCCGCTGTGGATCGCATCGCTGGTCCTGCTGATCGTCCTGATCGTGCTCTACAACCTTCGAACCCGTGCGCTCCACAAGCACGCTCCGTTCGTCGACATGTGGGAGTGGCTGTGGTGGACGGGCCTGATCACGTTCGGCCTGCTGATCATCGAGGCCGTGTTCGTCTTCGATTTCATCCTGGTCCTCGCGACGGCCGTCATCGGCGTCGGCGCGCTCATCTGGATCCGTTTCGTCCGATTCCCGCCACTCCTGCGGGCCCACGAGCAGCGGCTGGCCCGCCAGCGGTACTACACGAAGCAGAAGTTCGCCGACCCGGAGGCCACCATTCGTCGCCGCGGCGGTCGTCGTCCGACGCGCCGCCGCCGGCGCTGACGGCCCCGGCGCAGCTCCCAGGGATATCCCGATGCCGATCGAGATCCGACGCTTCGGCGTGGGCCACCGTCGTCCGGACGGCCCGGCCGGCACGACCGGGGTGACCGGCCAACCGATCCATAGCGACGAGCGTGGTGTCATCTCCGAGCTCGCCTTCGCCCGCGGCGCGCGGATCGAGCCGCACGCCTCGCCGAACACGACCTGGCTGATCGTCATCGAAGGCGGTGGCTGGGTGGGTGTCGGCGAGGAGCGCACACGCGTGGCCGCCGGGGAAGCCGTGCTGTGGCCGGCCGACATCCCGCACGCGGCATGGACGGAACACTCCGAGATGCGGGCATTCGTCGTCGAGTTCGCCGATGCGGACGATGCCGCGATGAAGGGGATCGTCGAAGGTCGCGCGCGGGAACTCGGAACCGGTGCCCCGACGCCGGGGCAGGGGGCGCTCCGCCCCGATCCGAACCGGCCACCGCGGCACGATCCGGACGCAGGCGAACCGGCCTGAGCCGAGCCGGCCTGAGCCGGGAGTCGGCCTGGGCGGGGCATCCTCCTCCGTGACGCCCCGCCCGGCCGTGTCAGGGTTCGAATCGATCCATCGAGGCCAGCCGGTCCAGCAGGTCGAGGAACCCGTGGACCTCGTCCGTCCCCGGCAGGCCACGCGCCTCGCGATCGGCGACGTCCGCGACCGATGCGAGGTCCAGGCCTTCGGTCCACGGGCTCTCGCGCAGGACCTCGGCCGTGGCGACCACGATCGCGTCGAATTGGAAGTGGGGATCGGTCGCCTCGAACGAGCGTGCGAGGTCGCTCGTCCGGACGTTCCGGACCAGCTCGTCGACGGCGCCGCGGTCCGGGTCGGTCCACCGGAGACGCACTGTGGCGAGCACGTCCCCGCGGCCGATGCCCTCACGCAGGCGAAGTGCGTACAACGCCGTCACGGCGTGCCCGGCACCGATCGCACCTGCCTCCACCTCCTCGTCGGTGAAATCGTCGTCGTGGATGTCCCGGTTCTCGTACCCGACGAGTCGGTAGGCCGCCACGAGGTCGCGATCGAACGCGACCTGCGCGCGCGCATCGAGCGCGACGGTCTGGAGCGTGCCGGTCAGGTCCTCGGTGAACAACCGGCGGGCCTCATCGAGCACGTTGACGTACGCGTAGAACCCGTCGCCCTGGTCGGCCAGCTGCTCCAGCAGCGTGTCATTGAAGTTGCCCATCCCGACACCGACGGAGATGAGCTCGATGCCCGCCCCTGCGTCGCGTCGGATGGCCGCGAGGATCGACTCGGGGTCAGTGAGACCGACGTTGGCCACGCCGTCCGATGCCAGCACGACCCGGTCGATGCCGTTCTCGGTCAGGGACGACCGGGCCAGGTCGTACCCGAGCCGGAGACCTGCCTCGAGGTTCGTGGAGCCGCCCGGTCGCAGCCGGTCGATGACGCGCAGGATCTCGTCGGCGTCCGCGGCCCGCGTCGGTTCGAGGACGACGCCGGCATCGTCACCGAACGTGACGATCGCCACGGTGTCGTCGCGGCCGAGCTCGTCCACGAGCAACCTGAGCGCATCCTTGACCAGTTCCAGCCGATCTTCGCGCTCCATCGAGCCTGACGTGTCGATGACGAACGTGAGTGCTGCGTCTTGGCGGGCACGGTCGCGAACGTCCCGGGCCTGGAGGCCGACCCGAAGCAGGACCTCGTCGGGCTCGGTGAACGGGGTGGGTCCTCCATCGGCCAGGATCGTGAAGGTCGCGTCGTCGGTGCTCCGATAGCCCTGGGGGAACGCGTTGACCCATTCCTCCACGCGCACGCTCGCCGGGTCGGGCCGATAGCCGTCGTCAACGTAGCGCTGGGCGATCGTGTAGCTCGCGGTATCGGCGTCCAGCCCGAACGTCGAGACCTGGTCCTCGTCGGGATCGACGTACGGGTTGACGCCCGGGTCTTCGTAGGTCACCCCGTCGTAGGGCGTCGAGACAGGATCCGGCCACGGCTCGACCGTCGGTTGGTGGTGGCCGGGATCGGGGGGAGCTGGGGCGTATCCCTGGCTTGCGCCGCTGGCGCCGCCGCCGCAGGCGGTTGCGACGAGGGCGAGCCCGGCCAGGAACAGGAGTGGCGTGCGCATGACGCGACCTCCCAGCCGGACCTCCTGGGAGACGCCCGGCTCGCTTGGGCGGGTCCGCAAGCGGTCCCGCAGGTCCCGGAGCGACGCCACGAGTGCGCCGTCGGGCCGCCGTCTCGACGCCAAGCGGTGCCATGTGGTTCCCGCGATCCGCGAGCGCCCGTGTCAGCCGGGTGGGACGCTCCGGGGCTCCGGTCCTTCCGGGGCCACCGGCGCAAGGATCGCGCCGAGCTGGCTCAGGATGCGCGCCGTTGCGCCCCACACGGACAAGCCGTCGAGGTCGTACGAGCCGTAGCGCAATGGCCAGTCGCGGATGGTCCGCTCGACCATCGTGACCGGCGCATCGGGCAGGAATCGAGCGACCGACGGTTCGACGATTCGTGCCACCTCGAACGGGGACGGGACGAGGTGCGGTGCGCGCGCCGCCAGCGCGACGATCGGTGTCACGTCGAAGTCGCTCACCGGGATCCACATCCGCTCGAGCGTCCCGACGACCCGCACGCCCGCCGCGACCGCGTCGAGCGCCACTTCCTCGCTCGCCTCTCGCAGCGCGGTCGCGGCTGGATCGGCATCCCCGGCCTCTGCCTTGCCGCCGGGGAAGCTCACCTCGCCCGAGTGGTGGCCGTCGCCGGTGCTCCGCTCGATGAGGACGACCCGGGCCTCCCCGGTCTCGTCCGGGTACAGCAGCACGAGCACGGCAGCCGGCCGACCGCCGCGACCTGATCGCGACGCCGCGGGCGGCCGTCGATCCGGCGCGCCGGTGAAGGTGGGCATCATGACCGCGGCCGGGGCCGGCAGCGGGTCCGGCAGCGTCTCCAGCCGGCCCGCGACGAGGTCGAAGCGCATGTGATCGAGGGCGGGATGCTTCGTCGCTAGTTGACGAGCTCGCCGTCGTCGCGCTTGGAGCGCGTCGGAGGCAGGTCCAGCGGCGAGGTCCGCGAGCGACCACGCCCGCCCACCGGCGTCAGCTCGTCATCATCGCGACGCCGCGCGTCCCGGCGACCGCTGTCGCCGACCACGGTCGCGCCCTCGCTCGAGAAGACGAGCGTGCCCGACACGAGCTCAGCGTCGGCGGTGACCCGGTCGCCCGGGCGGAACTCACCGGCCACCAGGGCACGCGCCAGCGGGTTCTCGACCAGCCGCTGGATGGTCCGCTTGAGCGGCCGCGCCCCGAACGCGGGATCGGTGCCCTCGCGCACGATCAGCGCCCGAGCCGCCTGTGTCAGGTCCAGGGCGATGTCCTGCTGGGCCAACCGGCGGCCCAGGTCGGCGAGCAGCAGGTCGACGATCGCCGTGAGGTCCGCGTCGGTCAGCGCGTGGAACACGATGACCTCGTCGACCCGGTTGAGAAACTCGGGCCGGAACTGTGAACGCAGGGCCTCGGTGACCTCGCGCTTCATCTGCTCGTACGCGGCGTCGCCCGCTCGCGCGTTCGTGGCGGCGATGGCGGCCGAGCCGATGTTGCTGGTCATGATCACGACCGTGTTCTTGAAGTTGACGGTTCGGCCCTGGCCGTCGGTCAGGCGGCCGTCGTCGAGGACCTGCAGGAGCACGTTGAAGACGTCCGGGTGCGCCTTCTCGATCTCGTCGAGCAGGATCACCTGGTACGGCCTTCGGCGGACGGCCTCGGTCAGCTGACCGCCCTCCTCGTAGCCGACATACCCGGGAGGCGCCCCCAGGAGCCGGCTGACCGCGAACTTCTCCATGTACTCGCTCATGTCGATCCGGACCAGCGCGTTCTCGTCGTCGAACAGGAACTCGGCGAGCGCCCGCGCCAGCTCGGTCTTGCCGACACCGGTCGGCCCCAGGAACAGGAATGAACCGATCGGCCGGCGAGGATCCTTGAGCCCGGCCCGCGCGCGGCGGACGGCGTCGGACACGGCCTGGAGGGCCTCGTCCTGGCCCACCACCCGCTGATGCAGGCGGTCCTCCATCTCGATGAGCTTGGCCGTCTCGCCCTCGAGCAGGCGGCTGACCGGGATGCCCGTCCATGCGCCGACGATCTCGGCGATGTCGTCGGCCCCGACCTCCTCCTTGAGGAGCGTGCCCGGACCCTGGAGCGCGGCGAGGGCCGCTTCCTCCTCGGCGAGCCGGTCGTTGAGCTCCTTCAGGGTGGCGTACTTCAGCTCAGCCGCGGTGGCGAAGTCGGCCTCGCGCTCGGCCTGCTCGATGCGGACCTGGAGCTGCTCGAGCTCCGACTTGGTCGCGCGGATGGCGGCGATGGCGGCCTTTTCCGCCTCCCAGCGCTGCTTCATGCCGCCGGCCTGCTCCTCGAGGTCGGCGAGCTCCTTCTCGAGCGCCTCGAGACGCGCCTTCGAGGCGTCGTCCGTCTCCTTGCGCAGCGCCTCACGCTCGATCTCGAGCTGGATGCGGCGGCGCTCGAGCTCATCGAGCTCGATCGGCATCGAGTCGATCTCCATGCGCAGCCGCGAGGCCGACTCGTCGACGAGGTCGATCGCCTTGTCCGGCAGGAAGCGCTCGGTGATGTAGCGGTCGGACAGCGTCGCCGCGGCCACCAGCGCGGAGTCGGTGATGCGGACGCCGTGGTGGACCTCGTAGCGCTCGCGCAGGCCGCGCAGGATGCTGATCGTCTCCTCGACCGTCGGCTGGTCCACGAGGACGGGCTGGAACCGTCGCTCGAGCGCCGCATCCTTTTCGATGTACTTGCGGTACTCGTCGAGTGTGGTCGCGCCGATCGTGTGCAACTCGCCGCGGGCCAGCATCGGCTTGAGCAGGTTGGACGCGTCCATCGCGCCCTCTGCCGCGCCGGCCCCCACGACCGTATGGAGCTCGTCGATGAACAGGATGATCTGGCCGTCCGAGTCCTTGATCTCCTTGAGGACCGCCTTGAGCCGTTCCTCGAACTCGCCGCGGAACTTCGCGCCGGCGATGAGCGCGCCGAGATCGAGCCCGACCACACGCTTGTCCTTGAGCCCCTCGGGGACGTCGCCGCGCACGATGCGCTGGGCGAGGCCCTCGGCGATGGCGGTCTTGCCGACGCCGGGCTCACCGATGAGGACGGGGTTGTTCTTGGTCCGCCGGCTGAGCACCTGGATGACGCGGCGGATCTCGTCGTCGCGACCGATGACCGGATCGAGCCTGCCCGCTCGCGCCTCCGCGGTCAGGTCGCGCCCGTACTTCTCGAGGGCCGCGTAGGTGCCCTCCGGGTTCTGGGACGTCACGCGCTGGCCGCCCCGGACGCTTTGCAGGGCCTGCAGGAGCGCCTCCTTGCCGGCGCCGTGGCGCTCGAGGATGGCCTGGGCCTCGCCGCCCGCCTCGGCGACCCCGAGCAGCAGGTGCTCGGTCGAGACGTAGTCGTCGGCAAGCCTGCGGGCCTCGGCCTCGGCCCGCTCGACGACCGCCTTGGCGCGTGGATCGAGGCTCAGCGAGCCGCCTTCGATGTGCGCGCGCTTGGCAAGCGCCACCGCGACCTCGCCACGGAAACCGGGCAGGTCGACACCGAGCCGGCGAAGGGTCTCGGCTGGGACGCCGTCGTCCGGCTCGACGAGCGCGCTGAGCAGGTGCTCGGCGTCGAGGATCGGGCTCTGGAGCCGTTCGGCGGTTGCCTGCGCGGCGATGATGGCCTCCTGGGCCTTCTGGGTGAATCGATCGAGTTGCATGTCAGGTCTCTCTGGTACGCGGGTCTGGCTGGTCGACGAGTTCGAAGAACTGCAGGGCTGCCTTGCGAGCCGCGGCGGACAGCTCGGTCGGATGGACGACGCGCGCCCTCACGTACAGGTCCCCCTGCCCCTCGGCGCGGAAGCGCGGCATGCCCTGGCCCGTGAGCCGGAACGTCCGACCCGGCTGGGTACCTGCCGGGATCGTGAGGACGACGTGACCCTTGGGCGTTCGGACGCGGACGTCGGCCCCGAGGAGCGCCTCCTGGAGCGTCAAGGGGATCACCCGTTCGAGGTCCGCGCCGCGACGCTTGAACTCCGGGTCCGGGAGCTGGCGGACCACGACGTGGAGGTCCCCGCCGCCCGGGGCCTTGCCGGTCAACCGGAGGCGAGTGCCGGTGTCGGCGCCGCGTGGGATCGTGACCTCGAGGCGCTTGCCCTCGACATCGACGAGCCGGCTGGTGCCGTGATACGCCTCATGCAGGGTGATGTCGGCGGTAGCCTCGGCCGCGGCGCGCCGTGCCGTCCGGGTCGGGCCGGCGCCCCGGTCGCGCGTCGCCGCCGAGCCGCGGGCCGTCGCCGGGCCGCCGTCCGCGCCCAGGCCCATCCCGGCGAGGATGTCTTCGAACGTCGCGCCGCCCGTGGGTCGGCGGCCGCGGCCGGGGCCGGTCAGTGGCTCCGATTCGCCGGCGAAGAACACGTTGAAGAAGTCACTGAACTCGCCGGGATCCCCGGTCGTGTGGAATTCGTAGCGGACGTTGCCGCCGGGTCCCCCGAACCCGCTGTAGCCGGCGAACGGTCCGCCGGCCGCACCGCCGCGTCCGCTCGCACCAGCGGCCGCACCGGCCCCGGCACCCGCCCGAGCATACGACTCCCAGTCGGCACCCAGGCGGTCGTAGAGCGCCCGCTTGTCGGGGTCGGACAGGACGGCGTTCGCCTCGTTGACCTCCTTGAACCGCACCTCGGCCGCGGCGTCACCGCCCTTCGTATCCGGGTGGTGTTCGCGGGCGAGCTTCCGAAAGGCCTTCTTGATCTCTTTCTGTGACGCCGTCCTCGGAACACCGAGGACGGCGTAGTAGTCCTTGTAGTCCATCGCTTGGCCCGAGTCAGCGGGACTGCGTCGTCGCCGTCCGGACGTTCGAGGCGAAGGCGCCGCCGAGCAGCGAAGCGAGCGCACCACCCCCGGAGGTCCGAGGCGACGCTGCGCTAGCCATCGGCGCGACGGTTCCTGCGTGAGCGAGCAGCGCAGGCTGCAACGCACGCATCGGGCGCCCGGCGGCGATCCTCATGTCAGTCGCCTCGTACCACGACGGGGGGCTGGTCGCTGGGTGGGAAGTCCGTCCGGCGGACCCGCGAGGCCGGCGACGGCTCGATCGGGTCATTCTCCCGGATGATCTTCGGCGGATCGGCCTCGAGGGGCTTCGGCTTGCGCCGTAGGGCCGCCTCGAGCACCTGCTCCATCGAGTCGACGAGGACGAGCTTGATCGACTTGCGAATCTCCTCGGGGATCTCGCGCAGGTCCTTCTCGTTCTTCCTCGGCAGGATGACCATCTTGGCGCCTGACAGGTGGGCGGCCAGGATCTTGCTCTTCAACCCGCCGATCGGGAGGACCCGACCGCGCAGGGTGATCTCACCGGTCATCGCGACGTCCTTCCGGACGGGGATCCCGGTCAGCGCGCTGACGATAGCGAGCGCCATCGTGATGCCCGCCGACGGGCCGTCCTTGGGGATCGCCCCGGCCGGCACGTGGATGTGCAGGGTGTTGTTCTCGAACACGTCACGCGAGATGCCGAGCTCCCGAGCATGGGCACGGGTCCACGACAGGCCGGCGCGTGCGCTCTCGCGCATGACCTCGCCGAGCTGCCCCGTCAGGATGAAGTCCTCGCGGCCCTCCATCCGAGTGACCTCGATGGCGACGACGTCGCCGCCGACTTCGGTCACGACGAGGCCCGTCGCGGAGCCGATCTGATCCTCGGGCTCGAGCTCGCCGTACTCGAAGCGCTGCGGGCCGAGCAGCTCGGCCAGCTTCTTCGGGTCGATGACGGACTTGCGCTTGCGGCCCTCGGCGACCTGCCGGGCGACCTTGCGCATGACGTTGGCGATCTCGCGCTCGAGGTTCCGGACGCCCGCCTCGTGGGTGTACGAGCGGACGAGCTCGGTCATGGCCTCGTCGGTGATCTCGATGTGCTTGTCCTTGAGGCCGTGGTTGACCATCTGCTTGGGGATCAGGAAGCGCCGGCCGATGCCGATCTTCTCCTGCTCCGTGTAGCCCGGCAGCTGGACGATCTCCATCCGGTCGCGCAGGGGCGGCGGGATCGGGTCGAGCAGGTTGGCCGTGGCGATGAACAGCACCTTGGACAGGTCGAACGGCACCTCGAGGTAGTTGTCCTGGAAGGTGTTGTTCTGCTCCGGGTCGAGGACCTCGAGCAGCGCCGACGACGGGTCGCCGCGGAAGTCCATCCCGATCTTGTCGACCTCATCGAGCATGAACACGGGGTTGTTGGAGCCCGCGGTCTTGATGCTCTGGATGATGCGACCCGGCAGGGCGCCGATGTACGTGCGCCGATGCCCGCGGATCTCAGCCTCGTCGTGGATCCCGCCGAGGCTCATCCGGACGAACTTGCGGCCCATCGCCCGGGCGATGCTCTTGCCCAGGCTCGTCTTGCCAACACCGGGTGGGCCGATGAACGCAAGGATCGGGCTGCGGATCTCGTCGGCCAGGGTGCGCACCGCGAGGTACTCGAGGATGCGCTCCTTGATCTTTTCGAGGCCGTAGTGGTCCTCGTCGAGGACGCGGGCGGCCTCCTTGATGTCGAGCTGGTCGTCGGTGGAGGTGTCCCACGGAAGGCCGATCAGCCAATCGACATAGGTCCGGATGACGCCCACTTCCGGCGAAGCGGACGGGATGCGGCTCATCCGGTCGATCTCCTTGATCGCCCGGGTCTTGATCTCTTCGGGCATGCCGGCGGCTTCGACCTTGTCGCGAAGCTCGTTGATCTCGGCCTGCTGGGGATCGTCCTCACCGAGCTCACGCTGGATCGCCTTGAGCTGCTCGCGCAGGATGTACTCGCGCTGCGTCTTGTCCATCTCGGACTTGACTTCGGACTGGATCCGGCCCTTCAGCTCGAGGATCTCGACCTGGTGGGCGAGGAAGTTGGAGACGAGCTTCAAGCGCTCGATGACGTCGATCGTCTCGAGCAGCTCCTGGCGCTGCTCCGTGGTCATGTCGGGGCTGTACGCGACCATGTCGGCCAGCAGCCCGGGCTCCGTGATGTTGCGCGCCGCGACCGCGGCCTCGGGCGGCACGGGCGCACCGTTCGCGACGTACTGCTCGATCTGGGCCTGGACCGTGCGCATCAGCGCCTGGACCTCGAGGCCATCGGGCGATTCGTCGGGGACTTCCTCGACCGAGGCGCGCAGATACGGGCTCGTCTGGCTGAACTTACGCAGCTTCAGGCGCGACTGGCCCTGGACGATCGCCCGGACGGTGCCGTCCTGCAGCTGGACGACCTGGGCGATCTTGGCCAGCGTCCCGACGGTGTAGAGCTCGGACGGATCGTCGATCTCCTCCTGCTCCGCCTGGCGCTGGGTGACGAGCGCGATGGGACCGCCCTCCGCGACCGCGGCGTTGAGCGCGTTGACGCTCTTCTCGCGGCCGACCTGGAGCGGGACGATCATCTCCGGGAAGATGACCGTCTCCCGCAGCGCGACGAGGGGAAGGTCACGCGGGCCGGCGTCGGTCGCCGCTGGATCCTGCGTATCGACCGGGGTGGACGGTCGCTTGGCCATGTCGAGGTTCTCCTGAGGTTCGGGTTCGATGTCGGCGGGGCCGGGCCCCGCCGACGGGTGGATCGGCGGTCGGTCGGTCAACGGTCGGCCGTCGATCGATCGGTGGTGGTGGGTTCGGTTTCCGGGACCGGGGTCGGCCCGGGTCGGATGCTTTCGGCGTCGCCCGTCCCCTCGGCGTAGAGCGCCTCGAGGATGCGAGCGCCAAGACGCTCCTCCAGCTCGAACAGGATCCGGATCCCGGCGAGGTTCACACCGCGCTCGCGGGTCAGGTGGCGGATCCAGAGGATGCGTCGAATGTCGTTCTCGGAATAGAGGCGGATGTTGGTCGGCGTCCTTGCCGGACACAGCAGCCCCTCGTCCTCGTAGATGCGCAACGTTCGCGGATGCGCGCTCACGAGCGTCGCCGCCACGCTGATCACGTAGACGGGCCGCGTGGGGTCGCGGTCTGGCCGCGGGGCCGCCATGGGGTCAGGCGTCCTGAGGACGGTTCTCGCCGTCGGGCGTCCGGTTCGACGACGCGTCGGATGTCGCGGTCGCGGATCGACCATCGATCGTCGGGCTGATGCGGATCTGGCGCGGCTTGACGGCCTCCGCCTTTGGGATCCGCAGGTGCAGGACGCCATGCTCGAATGTGGCGCTGGCCTTGTCCGGCTCGAGGCCGCTCGGTAGGGCGACGGCCCGGGTGAGCGATCCTCGACGGATCTCGTTGATAAGCGTCTGCCCGTCCTCGTCCTTGCGCTCGGCGCGGGTCTCGGCGTGGATGGTCAGGGTGCCATCCTCGACGGTGATCTCGACATCCTCTGGCGGAATTCCCGGCAGGGCCGCGTCGACGATCAGGGCATCGGTCGAGCTCGTGATGTCAAGGGGCAGTGCGGTTACGCCTTCCCCGTTCGGACCCCAGGGACGCGAGCGGACCCAGCTGTCTTCGAAGAGCCGATCCATCGCCTGGCGGAGCGAGACGAGCTCGCCCAAAGGCGAGGGGCGGCGCACGATCGTCATCTTCATGCACCTCCTACGTGATTTCCGACACCGGCGGCACTCGCCACCGAACACAAGGAGATGCTAGAACGTTGACAATGACGTTGTCAAGAGTCTTGCCGAATTAGGCAGTTGAGATGCTTGCGGACGCTCCTGCGCCGGTGAGCGAGTCGACCACGCAGGAGACGACCATGCCGGGGGCGTGGAGCCTGATCAGCCCGCCGCGACCCCCTCCGGATCACCGATCAGCTGGCCGTGCAGCAGGGCCTCGCATTCCTGCTTCCCGATGGCGATGACCTTGTCGCCCTCGCGCAGGATGCTGTCGGGTCGCAGCGGTGTCGCAACACCGGCGCGCACCACGGCGAACAGGGAACAGCCGTCCGGGATGTCGAGCTGCTCGGGTGAGCGGCCGATGGCCGGCGAGCCTGCCTGCAGGTGCGCCTCGATGATCTCGAGCTCGCCTTCACCGAGGGCCGCGAGGTGCAGCAGCTCGTGGACCGGGATGTCCTGCTCGATCGAGCCGAGGATCATCCGTGTCGGGCTGACCAGCTCGTCGACCCCGAGGTGGCGGAAGAGCACTTCGTTCTTCGGGTTGTTGACGCGGGCGATCGTGCGCGGGACGTCGAAGTGGTGCTTGGCCATCTGGCAGATCACGAGGTTGTCCTCATCGTCCCCGGTCACCGCGGCGACCACGTCGGCTCGGTTGCAGCCGGCCTCGCCGAGGTACTTGCCCTCGCAGCCGTCATGCGGGATGACGATCGACCCGATCTCATCGGTGATCTGCTTGGCCCGCATCGGGTCCTTTTCCATGAGGGCCACCTCGTGGCCCGAATCGATCAACTCCTTGGCCAGGTAGTACCCGACCTTGCCACCACCGACGACGAGGACGAACACCTCAGGCCTCCACGGCCGCGCGTGACGCGGCATCCTGTCCAGTGGCGTCCTGCGACGCCTGATCGTGTGCGTGCGCCCCGGTCGCGTGATGCTCGGTCGCCGCCATGACGCCCGGCAGACCGGACGGCGGGAAGCCAAGATGCCCGTTGATGGCATCGACCATCAGCCCGGTCCGACACAGCGTCGCGATGCCGAGCTCCGCGTAGGCCGCGGCGCGCACCGGATCGTTGATCTTCGCGATGACGCGGGGGATGGCCAGGGCCTCGACCGCGAGCTGCGCCGACATCACGTTGCGATTGTCACCCTCCGTCAGGGCGACGAGCACGTCCGCGCCCTCGGCGCCGGCCCGGCGCAGGACGTCCTCGTCCGTGCCGTCGCCCCGGATGGCCGTCCCGCCGAACGACGAGGGCAGCCGCTCGAAGGCGCGCGTCGCGATGTCGAGCACGATCACCTCGTGCCCGGCGATATCCCAGAGTTCCGCTGTCGCCGCGCCCACCCGGCCGCAGCCCACGATGACGATCTTCACGATGGCTCCTCGCTCATCGGCTCGCGCACCACCCAGACGGCGCACGGCGCATTCTGCAGGATGTAGGGAACGGTCCGGCCGATGGCGAACTCGCCGCCGAATTGCTTGCGATACGGGAGTCCGACGACCAGCAGGTCCGCATCGCGTTCGGTCGCCTCGTCGACGATGGCCGCCCCCACGTCGCGGGCCTGGAGCAGCACCGGCTCCAGCACGAGCTTGCGCGACTCGGCGATCGCCTCGGCGGCATCGAGGACGCGCTGGACCTCTTCGGAACGTCCGGCGATGTCGGCGTCGAGGGGCAGGGTCCAGTCGATCTCGACGACGTGGACCGCGATCAACTCCGCACCCTTGGTGGCGAGGCCGACGACCAGCCGCACGATCCGTTCATCGCTGGCGCCGCCGTTGAGGGCGATCACGGCCCGGCGGAAGACCGGGGTGTCGGTGTCGGGCATCGGCGGCACGATACCACCGTGACGGCGGTGCGTCGGGCGAGGGCGGCGCGCCTGTAACGCCACGCCGGCGTACCCGCGACGCGATGCGTGGCGTCAGTGCTCGCGCCGGTACGGGACGTCCGCGATCACGGTGTGCTCGCGCCCGAGGATCGCGGCCTTCAGCCGCTTCGCGGTCTGGTTGTAGAGCAAACGGTCCCACCAGTGACGCGCCACGTACTCGGGCAGGACGACGATCGTGACCGGCGCGGGTTTGTCCGGCGGCCAGGCCTGGTCGAGCACATCGAGGTAGGCGAGGACGGGTGAGATGACGGCCCGATACGGGGACTCGACGATCACCAGCGGGACGCCGGGGACCTGGCGCTCCCAGCGCTGTCGCAGCTCGTCGCCGGCCTCGGGATCCTCGGTGACGAAGACGGCCCGGATGTCGGCGCTCATCGTCCGTCCGAAGTTCACGGCCTGGATGACCGCTCGATTGATGCCGTTGACCGGCACGACCACGCGCTGCTCCCGGTGCGGACCCTCGACGATCAGGTCGTCGCGGACGTGGAGCTCGGCCTCCTGATCGTCGTACTCGCGGCGGATGAACAGCATCGTCGCGACGAGGATCGGGATCAGCAGGAGGACGAGGTAGGCGCCGTCGAGGAACTTGATCGTCGTCACGACGACCGCGACGATCGCCGTCGCGAAACACCCGACGGCGTTGATCGCCAGGCGCCGGCGCCAGCCCGGCGCCTGCGTCCGCCACCAGTGCCGGATCATCCCAGCCTGGGCGATCGTGAAGTCGATGAACACGCCGACCGCGTAGAGCGGGATCAGCGCGTGGGTCTCGCCCCGGAAGATCACGACGAGCGAGGCCGCGACCAGCCCGAGCGCGATGATCCCACTGGAGAACGCCAGCCGGTCGCCGCGGAACGAGAACTGGCGCGGGAAGAACCCGTCGATCGCGAGGACAGCCCCGAGTCGGGGGAAGGCGTTGAACGAGGTGTTCGCGGCCAGGAACAGGAGGAGCGCGGTAAAGGCCTGGAAGAGGTAGAAGCCGATCGAATCGCCACCGAACACGACGGTCGCCACCTGCGCGATGACCGTCTTGTCCCCCGCCGCCTCCGGTGGCAGGACCCCGAAGTTGACGGCAAGGAACGTGATGCCGACGAAGAGCACACCAAGGACGACCGCCATGACCACGAGCGTCGTCGCCGCGTTCCGCGACTCCGGCGGTTTGAACGCCGGCACGCCGGTCGCGATCGCCTCGGTGCCCGTCAGCGCCACGGCGCCCGACGAAAAGGCGCGCAGCAGCACGAGGATCCCGACCGCCTGGGTCGTGTCCTCGACGGCCGCGAGGGCTTCCGGCGAGGGCGCCCGCGTGTCCCCGAGCACGACGATCCGGAACACGCCCAGACCGATCATCAGGAAGGCGCTGCCCAGGAAGAGGTAGGTCGGGACCGCGAAGATGTTGCCGGCCTCGCGCAGGCCGCGCAGGTTGGCGATCGTCATCAGCGCGATCGCGGTGACCCCGATGCCGACCGAGATCGGCGCCAGCGAGGGTACGGCGGAGACGATCTGCTCGACCGCCGACGAGGTGGAGACCGCGACCGTCAGGTTGTAGTCGATGAGCAGGGCGGACGCCGCCACCAGGGACGCGAGCCGGCCCAGGTTCGCCTTCGAGACCGAATACGACCCGCCGCCGTTCGGATAGGCGATGCACACCTGCCGGTACGAGAACGCGACCACGCCGAGCAGGAGCGCGATCGCGATCGAGACCGGCATCGCGAAGGTGAATGCCGCCAGCGCGGCACCGGCAAGGACGAACGCCCGCAGGATCTCCTCGGTCGCATAGGCCGAGGACGAGATCGCATCCGAGCTGAAGATAGCCAGCGCCTTGACCTTGGAGAGCCGCTCACCGGCCTCGTCCTCGGACGCCAGCGGACGCCCCAGGATCACGCCCCGGATGCGGGCGATCATCCGCGCGCCAGGAGTCGTCGGGACGCTGGCCGCTGCCTTGGCGGTCAGCTGGCCCGGACCCGTGTAGCGGAAGTACGGGGCGTGGGGTCGCTCGACGCGGACCCGCTTGTCGCCGGGCTTGCGACCCTGCAGGGGCCGACGGCCGCCGATCAAGACGGCATCGGCGTCACGCGCCGAATGCCAGCCGGTCGGCCAGCCTGCCCGGAAGCCCGGCCGCGCGGATGGCGTCCTGGACTGCCGGGATGTCGTAGGGCACGCGATGCCACGTCACGGCGGCGGTCTCCGGATCGAGGATGAGGTAGGACGCATCCGGGTCGCCGTCACGGGGCTGGCCGACGCTGCCCGGATTGATGAGGGCCCGCGTGCCGTCGAGCTCGACGCTTCCGCCGGACGCCGGAGCAACGACCCGTAACCGTTCATCGGGCCCCAGACAGAACGCCACCGGGATATGGGTGTGACCGTGCAGCCCGAACGTCGTCTCGAGCAGGGCCAGGTTCTCGAGCGCGATGCCCGCGCTCGACACGTACTCGCGGATCGGATCACGGGGGCTCCCGTGGACGAGCGTCATCGTCTCGATGGTGTGGCGCTCCGGCAACGCCGTCAGCCATGCGCGGGTCGTCCCGTCGATCCTGTCGCGAGTCCAGGCGGCCGCGGCGCGCGCCTCGGGGTTGAACCAGTCGATCTCGGGTCCGCCCAGGGCCGCCGCATCGTGGTTGCCGCGGACGCCAAGTGCGCCGACCTCGATGAGGCGGGCGACGACCCCGTCGGGATCCGGCCCGTACCCGACGACGTCGCCGAGATGCCAGACGGCATCGACCGGGCCCGCGTGTGCGAGGACCGCATCGAGCGCAACGAGGTTGCTGTGGATGTCCGACAGGACGGCGACCCGCATCGCGGCAGAGCGTAGCAGCGTCAGGTGCGGCCGACGGGGTGCGGGCTCCTCACCACGGCTGCCGGCGTCGAGCGGCGGGATCGCGCGGGTAGCCGGCAGGGACCTGGCCGGCTCGTGTCACCACGACGAGCCGATGACCCGTGAGACCCGACACCGCCACGTCGAGCACCGCGACGGCACCGCCACCGAGCCCGTCCACGGCCCGCTGCGCGGCTTCCAGTTCTGCCCCGAGGTCGCCCCGCTTCCACGCCACGAGCGAACCGCCTGCCTCGAGCAACGGGAAGGCGAGCTCTACGAGATCGGCGGTCGACGCGACGGCGCGTGCGGTGACGACCGCCCAGGTGCCACGTCGAGCGGGATCGGACGCCAGCGCCTCGGCTCGGGCGGTGACGATCTCGACGCGGCCCGCGAGCCCGCTCGCCACGACCACGGTCCGGAGGAACGCGGCCTTCTTGGCGATCGGTTCGGCCAGGGTGAACGCGGTTCCGGGCAGCGCCGCGGCGAGCGGCAGGCCGGGGAATCCGCCGCCGGACCCCAGATCGAGCAGGCGTGCGGGGTTCCGCGCGCGGAGCCATCGGAGCGCCGTCAGGCTGTCGATGACGTGGGCGGTCGCGACGGCGGCCGGATCGTGGATGGCGGTCAGGTTGATGTGCGGCGTCCACGCGAGGAGCAGGCGCACATGGCCCTCGATCGCCGTGCGGATCGCCGGCGCCCGGCCCAGATCGTCCGCCAGGTCGAGATCGATGAGACCCCGATCGAGGGCGCGCTCGTACGCGGTCGGCAGCGTCGGGGTGTCCTGGACGCGCGTCGGGAGCGGCTCGCGCTGTGGCTCCACGGCACGCCTCCTGTGGTTCGCGTGCCACCGACCGCGCGGCGCCGCTCCCGGCGTCGACTCGTCTCGCACCGTGGGCGCTGGTTCGGTCTTCCGCGATCCATCCGGTTCACGGCCGGGTTTCCCCGAGCCCCTCGCGGATCGCGTTACCCTCGCGTTCGCCCCAGTGCGGGATGGGACCGTACGGGTCGGCCGGGCGGCACGTCAACGGGGTTATCCACGAACCCCGCGGCGGCATGACCGATTCCGTGGATAAGTCCGGTCAGCGGACGGCGTTGGCGGGCAGCTGGTCCCGCCGTCCGCCGATGGTCGGGTCCGCGGTCGTCCGGGCGCGGTCGGTCGCGGCAGCGCCTGCGTGGAGCAGGGCCAGCGTCCGGAGACGATCCGTCTCGTGCTCGAGCGCGGACCGCGTGGCCTCGGCCATCGCCGCCGCCGGGATCGCCCCAGCGGGCCCCGGCAGGACGAGGACGAAGGAGGACCCCGCGCCCAGCACGCTTGCGGCGTCGAGCTCTCCACCCATCGCGCGCGCGAGGTCGCGTGCGATCGGGAGGCCCAGGCCGGTGCCCGTGATCGGCTCGTGGTCGGCCATCCGGTAGAAGCGCTCGAAGATCCGCTCCCGGTCCTTTTCCGCGATGCCGGGTCCCTCGTCGCGGACCGCGATCACCGCGACCGCGCCCTCGAACCTCCCGACCAGCTCGACCGGCCGATCCCCGGCGAACTTGATCGCATTGGCGGCGAGGTTCGTGACGATCTGTTCCACGCGCCGCCGGTCGCCGGTCGCCGCGCGGAGCCGGGGCGGGGCATCCATGTGCAGCCGCACCCCGCTGTGGAGCGCGATCGGCATGAGGCCGGCCGAGACCGTAGTGAGGGCGTCCGCGACCGAGAACGGCCCCTGCTCGAGCGCGAGCGTCCCCAATTCCAGCCGCGACAGCTCGAGCAGGTCATCGACCAGCGCCGCCATGGAGCCCACGATCGTCCGCCCACGCTCCAGGAACTCGTGCTCGATCGCCGCATCGCCGACCCGGCCGCCGAGGATCAGTTCCAGGTACCCCGAGAGGCTCGTCAGCGGCGTGCGCAGCTCGTGTGCGACGGTGGAGACGAACAGCGCTCGCTCCGTGTCGGCGGCGCGCAGCCCGGCCAGCTCGCGCTCGATGGCCAGGGCGTCGGTCACGAGCGCCAGGGCGACTGCCGCGTGGCGGGCAAGGGCCGGTGGCAGGCGGTGAGCGAGGACATCGGCGTCGACCGCCCGGCGGAAGCTGAATCCGAGGGTCACCTCACCGGCAGACGGGATGGGCAGGCAGGCGAAGACCAGGTTCGTCGGCGGATCGTCGGCTCGGACCTGCTCCACCTCGAGGCCCGGCGCCTCAAGGTCGGGAGCCGCTTCCGGATCCACCTGCGGCACGGAACGAAGCGCCACCGAGATGGGTGCCCGCCTCGCCGCCGCTCGGCGCGCGCGACTGCGGGGAGCCGCCGCGTCCAGCCATGTCGCCAGTGCCACCGCGGCGTCGTGATCGCCCGGCCCCGAGGCCGCGACGGCGACCCGTCGGGCGGTCCCATCGGCGACGACGGCGGCGCGTTCGGCGCCGACCGTGTGGGCGAGGAGGTCGAGCAGGCCGGCCAGGCGCTGCTCCGGCGGCTCATCTGCCGCAAGCACATCGAGGGCGCGGGCAAGCAGCAGCCGTTCCTCGTGGGCGACCCGGTCCGACTCGCGCCGGTAGTGCACGCGACGTTCGACGAAGAGCGGCGGCGGCGGCACGTCCGGCGCGGCGACCGGCAGACGTGCCGGATGTCGATCATCCATCTGGCCTCGATGGTGCCCCGACCGGTGCACACGGGCATCCCCCCGAACGGGAACCGCCCACGGGGACGAAGGTACGGGTCCGCTCCGCGTCGCGGCGATCAGCCAGGGCGGGCAGTGCCGCTGCGCACGGGACGCCCCAGCGTCCGGCGCACGACATCGATGACCTCGTCCACGTATCGGTCGGCTTCGCCTCGCTCTGCGGCGGTCCGCACGCAACCCTGGACATGGTCTTCCAGGACCAGGATCGAGAGGGCGTCGACGGCCGCCCGCAGCGCCGCGGTCTGCTGGAGGATGTCGACGCAGTACTCCTCGCGCTCGATCATCCGGGCGATCCCGCGGACCTGGCCCTCCATGCGTGACAGGCGCCGCATGAGCTGGGCGGTGTCCTTCGCGTAGCTGTGCCGGAAATGACTCGGATCGGGCGCGGGCGCCGGACGCCGGCCGGTGGTGGTGGCCATGCGGTCATCATACCCCCCGGGGGTATGGCTGACAAAGTGCCCCGGCGGTCGCGGCCAGCCGTCGAACGCGGTGCTCGGGTAGACTGGCGGCCGATGGACCCCAGCACGCCGTTCGCCCACGCCAGCGAGGCGGAGATGGCCCGCATCCTCGATTTCTACGCGGTCCGCTGGGAGTACGAACCACACACCTTCCCGATCCTGTGGAACCTCGACGGCGTGGTCGTCGAGAGCTTCGCGCCGGACTTCTACCTGCCCGACCTCGATCTGTACCTCGAGATGACGACGCTCCGTCAGCGGCTGGTCCGCAAGAAGAACCGCAAGCTACGCCGGCTGCGCGAGCTGTATCCGGGGGTCAACATCAAGCTCTTCTATGCCCGCGACTTCCGGGCGCTGATGCTCAAGTACGGCAAGATCGCGCTCTTCGATGGGCTGTCCGGCTCGTCGGGACAGGTGGCGTCTCCGCATGGCCCGGCCCTCGTCGATGGGACGCTCGAAGGGCTCCCGCCGGCCATCGCGGCGATCGTCGGGGCCGAGCCGATCGCGGACGGGCCGATCCCCGATGCCCCAGCCGCGCTCCCGCCGGTGCGTCGTCGCGGTCGACGTCCGACGTCCGCCGTCGGCGCCGATGAGGCGGTCGTCTGACGATGGCCGTTCGCGCCGCCGACCTGCGTGACGACATCGGCCAGATCCTGCTCTCCGAAGAGCAGATCGCGGCCAAGGTCGCCGACCTGGGCGCGCGGATCAGCGCCGACTATGCGGGCCGCCCGGTGACGCTCGTATCGGTGCTCAAGGGCTCCCTGCCCTTCATGGCCGATCTCATGCGGGCGATCGACCTGCCCCTGCGGATCGACCTGATGGAGGTCAGCTCCTATGGCGGGAATGCCACCGAGTCGTCCGGCCTCGTGCGCATCCTCAAGGACCTGTCGGCGAGCATCGAGCGCGAGGACGTGCTGATCGTCGAGGACATCATCGACACGGGGCTGACGCTCAACTACCTCGTCCGCTACCTGCGTGGCAAGAACCCGGCCTCGCTTCGGATCTGCACCCTGCTCGACAAGCCCGCGCGGCGGCTGGTCGAGATCCCGGTCGACTACATCGGCTTCGAGATCCCCGACCAGTTCGTGGTCGGCTACGGGCTCGACTACGGCGAGCTGTATCGGAACCTGCGCTTCGTCGGCGTCCTCAAGCCCGAGGTCTACGGGGCCGGCGGGGAGCCCGACGCCGAGTGACGATGCACCGTCGCCCGTTGGGCACGGGTCGGACGCTCGCGGCGATCGCGGGCGTCCTGATCGTCGTGGGCTCCGTGCTGCCGTGGTGGCGCCTGGGCGGAACGTCCGGCATCCCCGCTGTCGGGGGGAACGCGTTCGAAGGCAGCGGGATCATCGTGTTCCTCATCGGCGTCGTGACCCTGGCCTTGGTGGCGCTCCCGTACGCCGTCGGCGACCGACCGACCGGGCTCGACCGGACGCTGTCGTTCGCGCTGCTCGCCGTGGTGGGCTGGCTCGGACTCGGCTGGCGTGTCCTCGACCTGCTGCTGAGTGGCGCCTTCCGCTTCACGGAGCCCGTGCAGGTGTTCACGAACGGCCCGGGCCTGTGGATCGCCGGCCTGGGCCTGGCCATCCTGTCGCGGGCGGTCTACCGCATGACCCGGGAGCCGGTCTACCGCTGAGCGCTGGTCACGAAGGCGTTGAGCTCGGCGGCATGGCGGCCGTCAGGACCGACCTCCAGGTACCAGTGCACGTCGGCACCGCCCACGACGGCCACCGTCATCCGGTAGATCCCGTCGGCCAGGCCATCGACCGGTGTCTCGAGTGCCGCGACCCCGGGCCGGCCGCCCACGCCGACATGGGTTTCCAGCAGGATCGGCCCGGGCAGCGGGTCGACCTGGGCGAGCGTGATGGCGGCCACCCGCTGACCGGCCGGGAGGTTCACGCCGAGCGCGCTCGTCGGCCCGATCGGGACGGGCCAGCATCCCGCCTCCGGGCCACGGGCGGACCACAGCTGGGCGATCCGGCAATCGCTCGCCGCCGGTGGCCGAGCCCACCCGGTCAGGATGTCCCCGACCGTCCACAGGCTGGCCGCCTGGGGGAGCCGGCGCAGGATGTCGACGCCGAAGGCATCGACGGTCACGCGGCCCGGATCGCGCGGTCGGGACGCCTCCGCGCCACCCCCATCGCGATCCGGGCTCACCGACAGCATGACCATGCGGATCGGCCCCGCCGGCTCGAGGAGGAGGTCCAAGCGGTAGAGCCCCGGCCGCCACGCGGCGACCCGGTCAGGCGGCGCGCCGGGCGCCCGCAGCCCCACGGCCCAGGCGGCTGCGTTCGCCCACGGTGGCGCGAGCCGGGCGAGATCCTGGCGCTCCGGACGGCCGTGGTCGTCGAACCACCACAGCCGGATCGCGGCCAGCGCCGCACCGGGGGGTCCGCTGATGACGATGACGTCCAGATCGGCCACGGGGCCGACGTCGACGACGGGGCCACTGGCGATGTCGGTCGCGTCGGCGATCCCCACGGACGGAACGGGCGTGACGCTGGCCGTCGAGGTTCGGATCGCCCACTCCGCGCGACGCGGCGCCGGTCCGAACGCCTCGGGACGATAGGGGCGGGGGGCGAGCGGTCGCTCGGCCGGACCGGGGGCACGCGCGGCCGGCAATGCGCTCGGCGCCTGGTACGGGGAGGGGGTCGGGCCCGGCGTTCGGGTGCTGCCCCATGGCTCGATCGCGAGCGCCAGGATGATGACAACGAGAGATCCGCCGATCGCGGCCGACCAGCGGTCGAGCGGCGAGTTTGGTGCCGGGACCCGAGTGAGTCCGGCCATCGCGCTCCCCTGTCAGTCCTCTCCGAGGTAGGCCTTGCGCACCGCGGGGTCCGTTCGCAGCTTCTCGGCGGTGTCGGTCAGGACGACCTCGCCGGTCTGCAGGATGTAGCCGCGTTGCGCGATGCCGAGAGCCATCAACGCATTCTGCTCCACGAGCAGTACGGTCGTGCCCTGCTGGTTGATCGTGCGGATGATGTCGAAGATCTGCTCCACGAGGATGGGGGCGAGGCCCATGGACGGCTCGTCGAGCAGCAGGACACGCGGTGCAGCCATGAGCGCCCGTCCGATCGCGAGCATCTGCTGCTCACCGCCCGACAGGGTGCCGGCCTTTTGCGCCTTGCGCTCGCGCAGGCGCGGGAACAGCTCGTAGATGCGATCGAACTCCGCCGCGACCGCCGCCCGGTCCTTGCGCGCGAACGCGCCCATCTCGAGGTTCTCCTGGATGTCCATCCGCGCGAACACACGGCGCCCTTCCGGGCTCTGGCTGACGCCCAGGGCGACGATCTCGTGGGGCTTCCGTCCGTCGATCCGCTCGCCGCGCAGGTGGATCTCGCCCTGGCGGGGACGCAGGAGGCCAGAGATGGTGCGCAAGGTGGTCGATTTGCCGGCGCCGTTGGAGCCGATCAGCGTGACGATCTCGCCTTCTTCGACGGTGAAGTTGACGCCGCGCAAGGCATGGATCGCGCCGTAGTAGGTGTGAACGTCCTTCAGCTCGAGCAAGGCCATGGTCAGGCCCCTTCCGCCGCGCCGCGGCCAAGGTACGCCTCGATGACCCGGGGGTTGGCGCGAACCTCGGCGGGGCTGCCCTCGGCGAGGACCTCGCCGTAGTCGAGCACGGTGACCCGGTCGCTGATGCCCATGACGACGCGCATATCGTGCTCGATGAGCAGGACGGTCAGGCCGAGCTCGGCGCGGAGGCGGCGGATGAAGTCGGTCAGGTCACGGGTCTCCGAGGCGTTCATCCCGGCCGTCGGCTCGTCGAGCAGCAGCAGCTTCGGACTGGTCGCCAGGGCCCGTGCGATCTCGAGCCGCCGCTGGTCGCCATAGGGCAGGTTGCGGGCCCAGGCGTGGGGTCGCTCGTCGAGGCCGACGAACGCGAGCAGCTCGTGCGCCCGCGCGATGCTGGCCTCCTCCTCCGCGGTGTTGCGCGGCGTGCGCAGGACCGCGTCCCACCAGCGACTGCGTAGATGGACGTGCTGGCCGACGAGGACGTTGTCGAGGGCGGACATCGTCCCGAACAGGCGGATGTTCTGAAAGGTTCGCCCGATGCCGAGCGCCGCGACCTGGTGTGGCTTGAGCGAGCGAACCCGGTTGCGGCGGGTCGTCACGATGTCGTGACCGTCGAACGAGATCTCGCCGCTCGTCGGAACGTAGGCCCCCGTGATCATGTTGAAGAACGTCGTCTTGCCGGCGCCGTTGGGACCGATCAACGAGACGATGCTCCCGCGCGGGATGTCGAAATCGACGGAATTGACAGCAACCAGGCCGCCGAACCGCTTCGTGACGTCCCGGGCGCGAACGAGGATCTGGTCGTCGGGGACCTGCCCGGTCAGCGGCGTCGACCCCTGCGCGTAGCTGACCGGGGCGGTCATCGCGGCGTCTCCTCGTCGCTGCCGTCGCCGGTCACTTCGCCGCGGCTCTCCGCGATGGTCTCGCCGACCGGCTCCTCGCCGGGCATCTCGGCCTGCCCAGGGTCCTCCTCGCCACCGGGCTCCGTCGGATCGATCTCCGGGACGAGCCCCTCATCCTCGATGAGGCCGATGGACCCGATCGCCTGGCCCGGCGGCGCCGTGTGCATCTCCGCCGCTCGCTGGCGGCTCGGTACGAAGCCCTCCGGACGGAACCGCATCATCACGACGAGCGCGATGCCGAGCAGCAGGAAGCTGAATGACGAAGGGTTGATGTCTCCGAACTGCTCGAGGCCGGTCGCGTTGCCGATGTCCGTCAGGCGCTGGCCGGCCCACGAGAGCAGCGTCTTGTCCACGTACTGGACCACGATGGCGCCCAGGATCACGCCCCAGATGTTCCCGATCCCGCCGAGGATGATCATGATCACGACGAGGATCGAGGTCGAGAACATGAAGAAGTCGGACGTGGTGGCGCCCTGGTAGGAGGCCTGGAGCGCACCGGCGACGCCCGCGAACGCGGCCCCGAGCGCGAACGCGAGGAGCTTCGTGCGGACCGTGTTGACGCCCATCATCTCGGCGGCGATCTCGTCCTCGCGAATGGCCATCCAGGCTCGCCCCATCCGCGACCGTTCCAGGTTGCGCGCGATGATGATCGCGATCACGACGAGCGCGATGCCGAGGTAGGCCGGTGCGAAACCGCTGATCACGCCGAACTTCAGCCCGAAGAAGCTGGGTGGATCGATCGGGTTGATCCCGAGCGGACCGCCGGTGATGTTGGCGTTGACGAGCTGGATCGGGCCGAACGAGAAGTTCACGTTGACGAGGTTCTTGAAGAAGATCGGCACGATCTCGCCGAAGCCCAGCGTCACGATCGCGAGGTAGTCGCCACGCAGGCGCAGCGTCGGGGCGCCGAGCAGCGCGCCGAACACCGCGGCGACCGCGGCCGCGAGCAGGACGATCAGCATGAACGGCAGGTGGATCCCCGGGAAGCCGGGCGGGACGCTCGAGAACAGGACGACGGAGAGACCGCCGAAGTGGGGTGAGGCGAGGAATGCGGCCGTGTACGCACCGAGGGCGTAGAACGCGACGTAGCCGAGGTCCAGCAGGCCGGCGAAGCCGATGACGATGTTCAGACCGATCGCCATGATCGCGAAGATCAGCATGAACACGACGACGGTGCTGCTCGGCAGCGGAAGGACCCGCGTGATCCCCGAGGGGATGGCCGGGTAGATCAGCGGGTACAGGAACACGGCCGCGACGAGGACCGTCAGCAGGATCGTTCGGCCCCGTCGCTGCTGGAACGCGCTCCGATACGCGGCCGGCCAGCCCGTGATCGTCGCGGCGATGTGGCGGAACCAGGTGGCCAGACCACCGGTCGATTCGACGTGGACTGGGGTGATCAGGCTGCTCATGCCCGGTCCGCCACTTGCTGGCCGAGGAGGCCGGTCGGCCGGAACACCAACACGGCGATCAGGACCCCGAACACGATGGCGTTCGTCCATTGGGCCGACAGGTAGCGGTCGCTGAAGGCATTGATCAGGCCGAGCACGATGCCGCCCATGACCGCGCCCTGGAGGTTGCCGATGCCGCCCAGCACGGCCGAGGTGAAGGCGTTGAGGCCGAACCGGAATCCGAGGTTCCACACGGTCGTGTTGTTGTAGAGGATCTGGACGATGCCCGCGGCGCCGGCCAGGGCGCCCGCGATGATGAACGTGACCGCGATCGTCCGGTTGACGTCGATGCCCATGAGGCCCGCGGTGTCGGGATCCTGCGCCGTGGCTCGCATCGCCTTGCCCTGCCGCGTCGTGCCGACGAACCACATCAGGATCAACAGGAGCGGGATCGTCACCGCTGCGACGAACACCTGCTTCAGCGTGATCTCGAGCGGCGTGTCCAGGCCGAACATCGACGTGAGGATGTTGGTGTTCGGGATGACGTCGGGGAAGCCAAGGTTCGCCGGGCCCATCCAGAGCAGGCCCACGTTCTGGAGGATGAAGCTCATGCCGATCGCCGAGATGAGCGGCGCAAGCTTGGGTGCGTTGCGCAGCGGGCGATACGCCACTCGCTCGATCGAGACGTTCAGCACGGCGGTGAAGGCCATCGTCACGGCCAGCACGACGAGGATGAAGCCGACCGTCTGCAGCAGGTCCTGGCCGGGCACCACCCCGAAGAAGAGCAGGAGGTTCAACGCGATCATCGAGCCGAGCATGAAGACATCGCCGTGGGCGAAGTTGATCAGCTGGAGGATCCCGTAGACGAGCGTGTAGCCAAGGGCTACGAGGGCATAGATAAGACCGTTCGAGAGACCGATGATGATCGTCTGGAGGAACTGGTCATCCATGGAGCGGTCCGCTCTCCGTGGCAGGTCCGGGGTAGCGAGACGGGGGCGGACCGATGGTCCGCCCCCGCCGCCGTTTGGTCGGGGTTTACTCGCCCGTCATTCGGGCGCGGCGAGCACCTTTTCGAACTTCGGCGGCCAGCTGTCGACGACCTGGTATCCGGTCGCCTCCGCCAGCGTCGTGTCGCCGTCCGGCTTGATGGAGAACGTGCCGAGGTACGACGCGAAGTCGGTCGTCGAGAAGACGTTCTTCAAGACTTCGTATCGGTCGTTGGTCCCGGCCCGGGTGATGGCGTCCAGCGCGAGCTGGGCGGCCGCTGCACCGTAGATGCCATAGACGGGCGGATCGTCGCCGTCGTGTGCCGCCTTGTAGTCGGCGACCCACTTCTTGCCGGCGTCCGAGGTCTGCTCGTTCGGACCGACGCCGCCGAAGGTGAGGTACGTGCTGTTGCCAGCTTCGCCCGCGCCCTCGTACCACGCCTCCTCGAAGACGCCGTCACCGGACATGATCTTCATGTCCGGCATGGCGGCCCGGAGGTCCTTCCAGAGCTTGCCCGTGTTCTGTCCCGTGATGGAGCCGATGTAGATGAAGTCGGCACCGGAGTCCTTGATCTTCTGGGCCAGGGCGGCGTAGTCCGTCGCCTTGGCGTCGAAGCCCTCGCTGGTGCCGTTCGCGCTCACGACCTCGATGCCGAGCTCTCCGGCGAACAGGGCCCAGGCGCGGGCGAGGCCCTTGCCGTAGACCTGGGTGTCGTCGAGGACGTAGGCCTTCGTCGCGCCGAGCTCCTTGGCCCAGGCGGCACCGGCTCCACCCTGCTTGTTATCCGTCGAGATGACGCGCGAGTAGTTGCGATAGCCGTTCGGGTAGTAGCTGTCCGGCTCGCCCGGCTCCGTGACGCCCTCGACCGGCGTGGTCAGGCCCGGATACGTGTTCGCGGGGCTGATCATGACCAGGCAGGCGGCATTGAGGATCGGGATGGTGAGCTTGGCCGCGCCCGAGTTGAAGTGGCCGATGAAGACCATCGCGTCGGGGTCGTTGGCCGCGGTCGTCGCGTTCTGCTGGGCCACGGCACCATCCCAGTCGCCATTGTTGGCGGCCGAGGAGTCGTCGAGGTCCGTGTACTTGATCGTGAACGACCCGACGGTCTTGCCGTCGAGGATCTCGCGGATGGACTCGACCAGCGCATCCGTCTGGGCCGTGTTCGAGCCCTGGCGCGGCAACGACGAGTACACGTGGATCTCGTTCGCGCTCGTGCCCTTCTTGTTCTTGCAGACTTCCGGCTGGACGGCGGCGGCGCCGCTGCCGCTGGCGGCGGGCGCCGAGCCGCCAGGAGCGGCTGCCGGTGAGCAGGCGGCGAAGACGAACACCGCACTCGCGGCGATCGCTCCGATCCTTGTGAGCTTCATGCATTCTCCTCCTGAATGTCCGATCGTCCCGGCGGATCCGGAGCGACCTTCGGCCGGGGCCGTCCCGCCGACTCCCGAAACCGGCGATGCGAGGCTCGCCCGTCGCCCGGTGCTCACGGCCCACCGACGGTGCCCTCCCAGGGCGTCGACGGGGCGAGCGGCGGTGCGTGACGGACGGCGATGCAGGACCGTGTTCGGGCGGCGCGCAGGTGACCGCCGAAACGATGCCGTATCATAGCCACCGGCGACCCGAATGCAATACCGGTCGGCTGCAGCCCCGCGGTGCGCCACGCGCACAGGTCACGAGCCTCATGCTCGCCGTCGGCAGGGGCCGCAGGCCTGAAGGTTCCGGCCACGGGTCGGAGAGCCCCGGTCGAGTGGGCAACAGTCGCCGTCCTGCGAGGTACGAACCTTCGGCGTGGAATACCTGGTCCGAGCAGCCCGTGTCACGGATATCGATCGTCTCGTCGCCCTGGGCGACGCAGACCTTCGTGTCGACCGCGGCGCAAGCCCGCTCGATGCCGCGGACCTCATGCGCCAGCTGGTGTACCTCCCGCAGGCCAGCATCTTCGTCGCCGAGTCCCAGCGCGTCGTCGTGGGTGGGGCCGTCCTGGCCCTTCGACCCTCGGTTCGCGCCGGTGGCTTCGTCGGCACGATCGATCTCCTGGTCGTCGACCCCGACCATGACGCGGACCGAGTGACGGATGCCCTCCTCGAGGACCTCATCCGATCGGCGAGCAACAAGGGCTGCACCCTCGTGGAGGCCGTCCGCCCGGACGACCCGGCGGTCCTCGACCGCTGGGCAGCGCAGGGCTTCGCCCTCGCCGGTCCACGCATCCAACGAACCGTGGCCGCGGTCGGAAGCACTGCGCGCCGAATCTAACTCATCGCTCCGCCGAGCTGCGCGATCGCGCCGGCCGAGCGCCATACATCGGACCAAGGAGTCATTCGTGAGCAAGAACGTCGCCGTCTTCGTGGACGTGGCGAACATCTTCTTTGCGGCCAAGGCCGCCGGCGTGGACATCGATTACGTCACGCTCCTCAAGTCGGCTACGGCCGGGCGCGACCTCGTTCGCGCATACGCATATACGGGCCTTGACCCGGAGAACGAGAACCAGCGCAATTTCCACGACTTCCTGCGCCGACACGGCTACAAGGTCGTCAGCAAGGACATCCGCAAGTACGGCGATGGCAAGGTCAAGGCCAACCTCGACATCGAGCTCGTCGTCGACATGATGAAGACGGCCCGCAACCTCGATATCGCCATCGTCGTGTCGGGCGATGGCGACTTCGCCCCGGCGATCCGTGCAGTCCAGGAGATGGGCGTGCGCTGCGAGGTCATCAGCTTCCGGGGCAACACCTCGTCCGACCTCATCGAGGTCGCGGACCTCTTCACCGACATCACCCAGCTCGCGCGGGTCGAGAAGGGTTCGCGTTCGGGCCGGCGGGTCGCTGACGACGACGCCGACCTGTCGATGACCGAGGTCCCCGACAAGCAGACCGAGGGGACCGGGCTCGGCCGCGGCGGGCGCGGCCGCGGCGGGCGGGGTCGGGGGCGATCCGGTGAGGCGGAACCGGTGACCACGTCCGGATCGCGCTCGCGGGGCGCGCGCGGCCGGATCGCGGCTGCCTCGGGTAATGGCCTGACCAGCGGCCGCGATGCGGACGCCGGACTCGTCGCCTTGCCGGGCGAGCGCCTGTCCAAGGGTGTCGGCAACCTGTCAGAATCCGCCCTGGCCGCGGCGGAGGTCTTCACCCTCGATGACCTCGGCGGCGAGGCCGTCGGGGCCGGCGAGGAGGCGCTCGAGCTGACGCCTGCCACCGGTTCCGCCGGCGACGGCGCCACGGAAGGCGCGGAGATGCGCGAGGACGAGGCGGGCCGCCGTCGACGACGCCGCGGTGGTCGCGGCCGTGGTCGCGGGCGGGGTCGGGATGAAACGAGCGAAGGTCCCGCTCCCGTGGACACGGGCCGGGTCGCCGCGCCCGGCCCGGTGGCCGAGTTCGACGAAGTGCTCGAGGATGCCGAGGATGAGCCCGCCGCTCCCCGCGGACCGCGCACGACCCCGTTCGGATCGGTCTGGGACTCACAACTCGGCACGACCGCTGCACCCAGCTCGGCGAGCCTCACGCCGCTCAGCGACGACGAGGACTTCGACGAGCCCGAGATCCCCGAGTACCTGATCGCCGAACAGCGCCGTGGCGCCCGGGGCGGCGGTGCTCGCGGGCAGCAGGGTGGTCGTGGAGGGCCGCGCGGCGGCCGATCCGCGTACCAGTCGGCCGTCGAACGGGAGCGCTACGGACGCGGCGGCGGGGGCGGGATCAACCGCTATCCCGATGTCAGCGGTCGCACCGGCGGCAGCGGCTCGCCCGCGCGCGGGCCGCGCGATGAGCGTGGCCCGGCGCGACGCGACGAGCGTCCGCGTGACGTCGCGCCACGCGCCTCGTCGAGCGAACCGTGGAGCGAAGTGCCCCCCGAGCTCGAGGCGCTCCTGCGCGCGCAGGTCGGCCAGAAGCCCGACGCACCGGAAACCACGCGTCCCACCGAAGTGCCTCCCGAGGCCGCGACCTCATCCGAGACGGCCGACGCCGGAGCCGAGGCGACCGAAGCCGCGGCTCCCAAGCGACGGACCACGCGCGCGACGAGTGGCACCAAGGCATCCGCCGGGAAGGCCGGCACGACGGCGCCGAAGCGGCGCTCGACGCGCAAGGCGGCCAGCGAAGCCTCGCCGGCCTCGGCCTCCGCCGTCGCCGACGTCGCGTCCGGATCCGAGGGGGCCGAGGCCGAGGCGTCGTCCGCTCCGAAGCGACGGACCACGCGCAAGACCGTGGCGTCCAAGTCGGCCGAAGCGCCGGCCGCCGACGCGGCGCCCGACGGTGCGGCGGCGTCGGATGCGCCGCCGAAGCGCCGAACCACGCGCAAGACGGCCAGCTCGAGCGAGCCCGCCTGAGCGTCTCCGGGATGGAGGGCGCGCGGACGAGGGGCCAGCCGGCCGGGCTCGCGGCGGTCGCCTCGATGATCCGCGGCTCCGCGCCCCACGCGGTGCTGCTGGTCGGCCCCGCGGGCATCGGCAAGACGACGCTCGCGCTGGACCTGGCCGCCGGCCTGCTGTGCACCGCTCCGGATCCCGCCGCGCGGCCCTGCGGCGCGTGCCGAGCGTGTCGGCTCGTGGCGGGCGGCACGCATCCGGACCTGCATCGCATCGGACCCGAGGGGCCTGGCCGGCAGGTCGTGATCGGCGGGCCCGGGACCCGGGTTCGCGGCATCCGCGATCTCATCGCCGAGCTGTCCCTGCTCCCGGTCGAGGGCGGCGCGCGGGTCGCCCTTATCGAGGCGGCCCACCGTATGAACGAGGACGCCCAAGCCGCGTTGCTCAAGACCCTGGAGGAGCCACCATCCGGCGTGACGCTCATCCTGTGCGCGGACGCCGAGGAGCCACTGCTCCCGACGATCCGCTCGCGCTGTGCCCGGCTCCGACTCGGGCCGGTCGGCGCGCGGGAGGTCGAGGCCATCCTCGACGGCCACGGCATCCACGCCCCGCTCGCGGCGCGGCTCGCCCGGATCGCCGCAGGACGACCGGGCCTCGCGCTCGCGTGGGCGCGCCAGCCGGACGCGTTGCGTGTCCGCGACGAGCTGAGCAGGTCGCTCCTGGACCTGCTCGACGCCGGGCCGGCCGAACGGCTGGCCGGATTGCGCGCCGCAGGCCTGCGGGCCGTCGCCCTCTCCGCGATCGACGATCGTGCGACCGACACCGGCCCGACCGCCCGGACGGCCGCCGCGGCCGAGTCCGCGGACGCGGACCCGGACGGGGTCGAGGTGGACGGTCCGCCCACCCGGACGCCGGCGGCGGAGCGGCGACGCGCCGCCGAGGCGCTCGTTGGCGTGTGGGCCGATGTCGCGCGGGATCTCGCGCTGTCCCAGCGCGGCCTCGATCGTTCGGTGCGCGACATGGGCCTTTTCGATGAGACACAGGCCAGGGCGCCCCGGTTGGACCCGGACGACCTGGGCGCGTTCCTGGAGCGCCTCGGCCGAGCCTCCGTCCTGCTCGCGGGGAACGTATCGCCCGAGCTCGTGCTCGATGACCTGGCGCTCGCCTGGCCGCGTCCGGTCTCCCCGGCGGCATGACCGGGGAACACGCCCGACTCGAAGCCACCGCTCGTGGGCGCGTCCAGGGGGTCGGGTTCCGCTACTTCGTCCTTCGCAGGGGCATGGAGCTGGGCCTGACGGGCTGGGTCGCGAACGAATTGGACGGTTCGGTTCGCTGCGTGGCCGAAGGCCCGCGCGCCGATCTCGAGGCGCTGCTCGAAACGATGGAACGCGGCCCGGCGGGTGCGCTCGTCGAGCGCGTCACGACGACCTGGACGCGCCCGACCGGCACCTTGCGCGACTTCGGGATCCGTGCCGGCGGCCATCGCGGCGATTGAGCCCGTCGCGCGCGCGAGTGACGCGACGCTGACCCCATCGGCTCGCGGGACTGGGACCGGTGGGCTATTCCGCCCGGGACCATCGTCGCCCATCGTCGCCCACGATGGACCCGAACTCTCCCGCCGAGGATCTGCCGACGCTCTACCGCGCCATCCTTGATCGCGTGGCGCTCCTTGAATTGGCCGGCGATCGCAGTGAGGCCGCGCGGGTCCGGCGCCAGGCCACGGCTGCCTACTCTCGCGCATGGGATGACCGGGCTCGCCGCGAGCTCGAGACGCTCCTCCGCCGTGCCGAACGGCCGACCGCAGGGGAGCGCCTGCTCGGCCGAGGCGCGCCGCGCCTGGGTCGGTCGCGCCGCCATCCCCGCACGGCGGCCGCACCCGAACGCTGACCCGTAGCGGGAGCGCCCCGGCGGCGCCGGTCGTAGGCTTCCGGCATGGAGTCCGCGACCGTCGACCAGTCGATCGACCATGCGCTGGCGGCCTACGCACGGCTGACCGAGCGAGCCGAGGACATCGAGGACGAGTGGTCGTACGTCAACGACCTCTCGGCCAGCTGGCGGGATCGCCTCGAATCCGTCGCAGAGGAACGCGCGGGCCTGTCCCTCGACCCGGCCGGGGTCACCGCGATCGATCGCTTGATCGACGAGGTGGACCGCATCACCGACCCGCATCGCGCCATCGACTGGCTGTCGACGTTCCCACAGGTCGCGTTGCTGGTGCTGGTGGAGAGCTGGTGAGATTCCAGGACGCCGCACGCGACGGCCGCGCCGTGGTCTATGCCGGTATCCAGGCCGATCCCCTCGTCCGGCGCGCGGCGACGGCGCTCGCCGAGGCGACCACGGCCCAGCGCGTCCTGGCACGCGCGGTGATGAACGGCGAGTCCACCGATCCCGCCGGCTGGATGGCCATGTTCCCGACGCTCTTCGGTCCGTCCGTCCCCGCCGGGCCGGAGCGGACGCGATCGGAGGCGATCCTTGCCGCGAGCCTGGCCGTCGCTGAGCGGGGCGAGCAGGTCCGCAGCCAATTCCGGGGGGCGATCGTGGAGGAGCTGACCGCGAATCTCCTCGCACGGCGCGCTGGCGAGGCTGCCGTCCGCCGCGAACGACGGATCCTGTTCGACGGCGTTCGGGCCGAGATCCACCCGTATGACGTGACCGTCGAGCGCGATGGTGCAGCGGAGGCCTACGACTGCAAGTGGGGGGCGCGCGGGATCAACGATGACGTTCTCCATCAGCTCGATGACGCGCGCACGCACGCCGCGGACGTCGACGAGCGGCTGCGCGTCGCGCTCGTCGTCTTCGACGCGGACCGCTCATGTGCGGTGCGCCTGGCGCGCCAGTACGCCCCGCACGACGGCACGGCGATCATCCCGCTCGAATCGCTCGACCGCCTCGCCGCGGGCGCCCCGTGACCGACGACGCGCTCACGGCCCGGGCTCCGGGCGAGCCCGATGCCTGCTCGGCGCCGTTCCGCGTCCGGTTCGACGAGGCCGGGCCGGACGGGCTGCTGCGAACGTCCGTGCTGCTGCGCTACGCACAGGACCTCGCCTGGTACCACTCGGCGCGTCGTGGCTTCGATCGCGACTGGTATCGCGAGCGGGGCCTGACCTGGCTGGCGCGGACCGCCGAGGTTGCCGTCGAGGCCCCGGTCCGGGTGGGGGACGAGCTGACGGGGACTACCCGGGTCGTGGGCTGGCGACGGGTGTGGGCGCGGCGTCGGACCGACTTCGTGGATGGCGCCGGTGAGCTCGTGGCGTGGACGCATGTCGACTGGGTGCTGCTCGACGCGCGCGGGACGCCGACCCGGATCCCGCCCGTCTTCCAGCCGGTCTTCGGCGCGCCGGACGCACCGTTCACGCTGGCGCGCGTCCCTCTAGCCGAACCAGATGTCGGAGCGAGTTCGTCGCGCTTCGATGTCCGCCCGCAGGAGCTCGATCCGATGGACCACGTCAACAACGCCGTCTATGCCGACTGGCTCGACGAGCAGGTCCTGGCGGCCGGCGGGCTTGCCGAGGTCCGGGCAGTCCCGCGACGCGCTCGGCTCGAATACGCCCGCGCGGCTGAGGCGGGCTCGTCGGTCGAGGCCGTCACGTGGCGCGATGACGGCGGCTGGTCGTGCCGCGTCGCCGACACCGCCGGCACGGAGCTCCTGCGGGCACGACTGGAAGCGGCGGCGAGGACTGCGCGGGATGCCGCGCTCGGCGGCTAGCCTGGTTCCGGGCGGCTAGCCCGGTTCCGCCGACACGAATGGGATCTGGTCGATGTCGATGACCGGCTCGTAGCCGAGCGCCTGGTAGATCTTGTTCGAGGTCGGATTCGACAGGTCGGTGAACAGGAAGATGAAGCGTCGTCCCTTGTCCAGCTCCGCCTGGCTCGTCGCGGCGGTCAGCGCGCTGGCGTACCCGCGCCGGCGCCGCTCGGGCGGTGTGTAGACCGGGCCGATGCGGACCCCATGCGGGGTCGGGCCACCTGCCGCGGCGACCGAGACCGGTTCACCGTCCACCCACAGGTACCAGGTTCGGGTCCCGTTCCGGAACGACCGATCGACCATCGCCGACGCCTGCTCCGGGTCATCTCGCCCAAGCGCCTCGACGATGAACGCGTCCACCCAGGCGCGCAACAGCCCGAGATCGGCCTCGGTCGCCAGGCGGACCCCTCCCGGCACGGCGTCGGGCGGTACGACGCGTTCCAGGCGGTAGATCCGCTCCGCCACCCGCGGGCCGCCGGTAAGACCGTGCGGTCCGCACCAGGCTTCGGCGAACTGCTTCGCCACCTCGACCGGACCCGTCGCACCCGGGACCGCGATGCCGCTTGAATCGAGGTCGGCCGCCAAGGCGGTGGCGGCGTCCGGGTCGTCGGTGCATGACAGGACCAGGTTCCAGGGCGGCGTCATCACCCCGGCCCCGACGACGCGGCCGGCGGCAGACACGGTGGCGAGATAGGGCTCGCTCGAGTAGCCCGGATCGGCGGTCAGGGTGGCGCAGATCCCGAAGATCAGGTTGTGCTCGGCCTCGCGCTCGACGAGGAAGTCGGTGGCGGCGCCGAGGAAGGCGCTCGCAGTCTCGTGACGTTCGACGCTCAGCGTGCCGTTCGCGCTCACGCCGCGGAGTCTGACACCTCCGAGGTCGACGGCGGGAGCTCCTCGGGGATGGGCCCGCGCGCCTTCTCCGCGCGCCAGGCCGGGATGTAGAGCGGCGCAGCCACGGCGCACAGGATGCCTCCCACGACCATCGCGGTCGTCACGGACGTCCCGTCGGCGAGCGACGCGAGGACGATCGCCCCGATCGCCCCGGCCGGTTGGCTGACCATCGAGTTCATCGACAGGACGGTCGTCCGATGCGGACCATCGACCTGCCTGTGGAGGAGGGTCGTGTGCATCGGGTGCGAGGCGCCGTGGGCGATGTAGCACGCGAGGTACGCGGTCACGACGCCGACGGGCCCTGCGAGCACGCCCATACCGACGATGGTCAGCCCCTGGAGGATGCGCAGGAACGCCGCGGACCGGGCGACGCCGACGCGGCGGCTCACCAGCGTGATCATCGCCGCGCCGGCCGCCGACGCGAACCACGCTCCCGAGCTCACCGGGCCCATCAGCGCGGCCGCGTCGGCCGTGTCGCCGATCACCTCCGCGAGGCGGATCGGGAACAGGCTCTCGAAGGTGACCATCGAGAAGCCCCAGAAAAGCTCGACCAGGATCAGCGCCAGCAGGACGCGTGAGGAACGGAGCAGGCCCAGGCCTTCGCGGATCACGCCCGGCACAGCCGCGACCGAGCTCGCCACCGCACGGGGGCCGCGGGCCGTTCGGACCTCCCGCATGAGCGCCACGATCGCCACGAAGCTGACCACGTGGAGGCCGAGGGCCACCAGCAGGGGCAGCGCGAGCGTCTCGACCGTCGGGAATGGGTCGAGCGCGATGAGGCCGCCCGACAGCAACGCCCCGGACGCGATGGCGAGGCTGAGCACGGTGCTGCCAGCCCCGAGACCCGACTCGATCCGTGCATCGGGGTCGGCCGCGAGCGTCGCGTCGACATACCAGGCCTCGAGCGGGCCGCTGTCGAGCGCGCGGTAGATGCCCTGCAGGAACATCGCCGTCGCGAACATGGCCACCGAATCGGCGAGGAAGAAGATCCCGAGCGACAGCAGGCCAACGAAGCTTGCAGCGATGAGCACGGGACGGCGACCGAGCGAGTCGGAGAGACCACCGGTCGGCAGCTCGAGGGCGAGCACGACGAAGCCCTGGACCGAGAAGACGATCCCGATCTCGGTCAGCGACAGCCCCCGCGAGAGGGGGAGCAGCACGAAGATGGGGATGAGCAACCCAGTCGGGAGCCAGCGGAGGGCGAGCAGGGTCAGGTAGCGCCTGCGCGCGGAGCGCGTGTCGAGGGTCGTCATCGCCGGGAGGTCCCGAGCGGAAACGCATGGAAGTCGATCTCGACGGGCAGCGCGTCGGGGTCATCGGGGTCCGGGTCCCGATACCGCTCCAATAGCGCGCCCAACTCCGCCTGGAGCTCGGAAAGACGCCGCGGGGAAAGGCGCAGCAGGTAATCGCTCGCATCGCCGACTTCCTGCCATTCGAGCGGCCACGAGGCATGGTCGTCAAGCCAGGCGCCGTAGCGATCGAGAAACGAGCGAAGGTAGTACCGGCGTAGCCAGTCCGCGGCAGCCTGGCCGTCGGCGTCGTACGCCACGTCGCGCTGGGTGAACGAGTGCATGTCGGTCGAGGCGCGCCACCAGCGCTCCTTGCCGTGGCCCTCGCCGGTCTCCTCGACGATCCCGACGGACTCGAGCTTTCGCAGGTGATAGCTGGTAGCGCCGCTGTTCGTGCCCAAGCGCTCCGCCAGAGCGGTGGCCGTGGCCGGGCCTCCGGAACGCAAGGCGCTCAGCAGGCGCGATCGCAACGGGTGGGCGAGCACCTTCACGGCGCGGGCGTCCAGGTGGAGGGTGGAAGTGGTCGATCCGGTTGTCATCGCCGGTACAGCCTAGCGTGCATAACAACTGTGCACAAGTTCTGTGCACACCTTGGGACGCCAGCCGCTACGATGGATCTGATGCCGCTCCGCGCCGAACTGGCAGCCCTGCCAGCCTGGGGCTTTGCGTTCCCGGGACCGCTCCGCGATGAGCTGACGGAGCTCGCGCTGGCCGGAACCAAGACGACCACGGCCGGCCTGCTCGCCGAGATGGAGGCCGAGGGCGAGGTCCTCCCGGTTGTGGGCGCGCGCGAAGTCCTCCTCGACTCCGAGAAGCGTCCAGTCGCCGTGATCGAGACCGTGCAGTGCCGCGTCGCACGACTCGCGGATGTCGACGACCGTCACGCCATCGACGAGGGCGAGGGCTACGCCGACGCGCACGAGTTCCGCGTGGCGCACGAGCGGTTCTGGAACGGCTACCTGGACGACCTGCGCACGACGCTCGGGGACCCCACCTTCGTCCTCGACGACGACACGCTCGTCGTGCTCCAGCGGTTTCGCGTCGTGGAACGCCTCGCAGGCTGATCAGCTGCGCGGGTTTCGGGTCGACTGGACTATCGAACGACCCGGCGAGGTGACACGATGCCCCCGTGATCGGTGAGGCCCGAGTGCGCATCATCCGGGGGGTGGTGCTCGCGGCGGGCGCGACGTTGGCATGGCTCGAATGGCAGGCGAGCCCGAACGCGGACCGGACCGTCCTTGCGTTCGACGTGGCGGTCGGCCTGAGCTTCTTCGCCGCCGCTGTCATCACCCTTGGCATCCCTTCGGCCCGGCGCATCGCGTACCTCGAGCTCGGGGCCGGCATCGCGTGGTTCGTCGGCGCATTGACGCCCGTTGCGAGCGGGGTCTACCTGGGCTTTCTCCTGCATATCCTCGCGTCGTACCCGAGCGGCCGACTCGAACGCCCGGTCCAGCGTGCGGTCGTCGCGACAGGCTATGTGCTCGCATCGATCGCGTCTCCGCTCGGCCTCGCGGGCGTCGAGACTGCTCTCCTGGCTGCTGTCGCGGTGACCTCGCTGATCCGGGCGTTCGCGACCGCGGGACCGATGCGGCGCGGTCGCCTGGGGGCGGCAGTGGTGGCGGCCTCCCTGGCCGTGGCGTTCGCCCTGGTCGCGGCGGGCGTGGCCGCAGGAACGGTCGATTTCGCGGCCGCCCGGATGCTTTCGGCGAGCGTGCTCATCCTGAGCGCCGCGGCGCTCGCCATCGATCTGCGCTGGGGCGGATGGTCGCGCGATGCGCTGACTCGCCTGGTGATCGACCTCGGGGATCGCGCCCAGGCGACCACCCTGCGGGACCGTCTCGCGGGAGCGCTCGACGACCCGACCCTGGTCATCGCCTATGGGCTCGACGAGGGTGGCGCATACGTCGACGACGACGGCCGACCGGTGCAGCTTCCCATCTCCGGGTCCGGGCGTATCGCCGTGCCACTCCGTGTGTCCGGCCTCGAAGTCGGGGTACTCGTTCGAGACGAGCGATGGCCCATCGATCCGATCCTGGCCGGGGGGGTTGCGGCAGCCGCCGAGCTGGCGCTGGGCAACGCCCGACTCCATGCGGCGACCCGGCGTCAGATGGAGGACCTGGAGGCCTCTCGAGAGCGCCTCATCGTCGCCGCCGAAGGGGAGCGTGAGCGAATCCGCCGCGAGCTCGACGGCGGCGCCATGCGACGACTCGCCAGGGTGCGGGAGGCCATCCTGGCGTCACGGGCGCTGGGGCCTGAGCGTGAGCCACTGCTCGACCACGCGGGGTCCGTGATGCGACAGCTCGCGGAACTCTCGGACGGGCTCGGCCCGGCCAGCGAGCTGGCGGACGGTCTGGGGCCAGCGCTCCATCGTCTCGCAGCGAAGTCTTCCGTCCCGGCAGTTGCCGAAGGCCCGGCAGGGCGCCTCCCACTGCTCGTCGAGGCGACCGCGTTCTTCGTCTGTTCGGAGGGGCTGGCGAATGTCGCCAAGCATGCGCAAGCCTCGCGAGTCTCCGTACGCGCTCGCGAGCTCGACGGCAGGTTGCTCGTGGAGGTCGTGGACGATGGGGTCGGCGGCGCGAAGCCATCACATGGCTCGGGCCTCGATGGGCTTCGTCAACGTGTCGAGACGACCGGAGGCCGGCTGACGATCGAGGCTCGGCGCGAGGGCGGGACCCGCCTCCTCGCCGAGCTGCCGATCGATCGTCGAGCCGGCCTCCGCCCCGCTACGGATCCTGCCGGTCGAATGGCTTGACGGTGAAGAACCCCGTGAGGTCCCTCTCCTCGTCGCCGCCACCGGCTTCGACGTCCAGGAAGGTGACTTCCTCCAGCCACGGGTCGAACTTCCAGCGAAGGGTGAACGAGCCGATGCGATCGGTCAGTGTCAACTTGTCACCGAAGAAGCTCGGTTCCCAGAGGCTCCCATCGCCGCCGGTCCAGACGCCATCACGGAGCGTGAACTCACGCTGGCAAGGACAAGGGTCACGGAGGTCGATCGGCACGTCGTGGCTCTCCCAGAACGCCTTCATCTCATCGCTCGAGATCTGCGCCCGGTAGGTCCCGTCGGGGAAACCGACCGCGGGTGTCGTGGGATCCTCGAGCTTGACGAATGGCTGGGTCGTCCACGCCTGCTCGTCACCCGGATCACCCCCCTCGATCTCACTGAAGGTCAAATGCGTGCCATCCCACGACCAACGCAGTGTGAAGTTTCCGAGTTGGATGTGATCGCCGAAGAAGCTGAATCTTCCAGCGCTCGCCGTAGTTCTCGACGAACGTGTTGTCCTCCAAGGTAAATCCCATCACGACCGGACAGGGGAACCGGTCCTTGATCGTCAACTCCGGATGGTCCGCCCAGTAGGCCTCGAGCTCTTCGCACGATAGTCGTGCTTCGTAGGTGCCCTCCGGGAAGCCTCCAGCGGTCTGCAGACCGGGTGACGCCGACGGGCTGGGGCAAGCGATCGTCGACTTCGCGGTTGGGATCCCGGCCTTCATCTCCCCGACGCGCTTCATCATCGACGCCGTTGCGGCGTCCTTCTCGAGTTCCTCATAGACCGGCCCGACTGCGGTCAGCAACGCGGCTGCGGCGTCTTCTCCGGCAACGACGAGTTCTGCGCCGTCCGCGCACAGCGCGGCCACTGCCGATGCGTCCTCGGCTTCGACCGCCGCAAGGGTCGAGGGCAGAAGCTGCTTTGCCACCCCTCGAAGCGCCGTCTTGTGGTCGCCGGAGAGCGTGTCGAAACGTGCCTTGTTCGCGAACAGGATCACGGGCCGCGGCCACAGGGCAAGGTCCACCGTCACGTGCGGAAGGTCCTGGTGGTAGCGATTGCCGACCACCGCGCCCAACTGCTGCTCGACGGCGTCCATGCGGTCCAGACCGCCTCCGGATGGGATGGCCTTCGTCGAGGCGCCGAGCGCCTCGAACGTCCTGGTGGCGATCTCCGACTCCTGGATGCCGACGACCTTGCCGCGCAGATCGTCGGGGCCGCGAAAGCCGCCCTCAGCCGCAGCGATTCGGCGCATGGGGCCGGGCAGGATCCCAAGACCGACGAGGCCGGTGCCATCGAGTCCAGCCAGCATCTCTTGTTCCAGGTCACTGTCGAGCACGGCGCGTTGGAGCGCATAGCTGTCCACCAGGAACGGCGCCGCCAAGGCGTCGAATGACGTCACGCCCTTGGCGTGCCACGGGCGAGGCGCTACCCAGCCGAGGTCGAAGGTCCCCGCCGCGACATCGTCGATGATCTCGCTCTCGTAGGCTGGCTCGCCCCCATGGACCTCGTCCTGGAACGCGATCGTGACGGTCCCGCCAGTCGCGGTCGCGACGGCTTCGGCGAACGGCTCCAGCGCGTTGTGGTCATGGTTGCCGTTGGCGAACGACAGCACGATCGATGCTGGCTGGCTCCCCACCCCCCGGCCGGGTGGCTCGGCGCACGCCGTGATGATGAGCCCGAACGTCACCAACGAAGCAACGGCGGTGATCAACCGTCCCGATCGCGTGTCCATCTGGTCCACCTCTTGTGCGCCTGAACCGACGCCAAGAGCCTCGATGATGCGTTCGACGATCACATCGGGCCACGCCCGACAACTGCGCGCCCGATGTTTGGTGCAGACCCTAGTCGCATCGCGTTTCCAGGGTGCGACGATGGGGGCATGGTACGCGGCCGTCGCAGCCTCCAGGTCATCGTGATCGGCGTCCTGGGGGTCGGTCTGATCGTCGGGCTGGGAACGGCCTGGCTCGGCTGGCTTGCGCCCTCCTTCTCCCGCGCGGCGTCCTCCTTGGTCACGTCGGTCCTGATGTGTGCGGCCGGGTGGTCCCTCATGCTTGCAGGCGGCATCACCTTGTGGCGCCGGGGTGGGCGAACCCCAGGAGTCGCTCTGATGGCCGCCGGGTTCGGCTGGTTCATCGGCGAGTGGGCAAATCCCGCATCGGCGCCCGCGATCATCTTCACGATCGGCCTGCTCGCGGCGAACGCGTGGCCGGCACTATTTGCGCATGCCGTGCTCGATGCGGGCAGGCCCACCGGGGCTCGGCGGGCTCGTCGAGCCGTCTTGGCCATTGCCTACGTCACGAATATCGGCATGCTCGGGATCCTGCCGACCCTGGCGTTCGATCCAGTAACGTCCCGATGCTCGCTCTGCCCGGCCAACCTGCTCGCGGTGACGAGCGACCCGGGGCTCGTCGTCGGTGCGACACGCCTCGGTTTCGGGCTCCAGGCGGTCTGGGTCCTCGGTGTCCTCGCGCTCACCGTCAGGGGGCTCGCACGCGCATCGGCCACGGAGCGTCGCCGGAGTGCGGCAGTCCAGCTGCCGGCGGCCATCGCCCTGGCGGCGGTGGCCCTCGATGCCATGTACTCGATCCCGCGCGGGCTTGTCTCGAACGATCCGGTCGACGTCACGCTTTGGTCGGTCGCAGCGCTCGCATTGGTGGCAGTAGCAGTGGGCGAAGCCGCCGGGTGGTTGCGCCGGCGCCAGACCCGACAGCGAGTGGCGCGTCTCGCACTCGAGCTGGCGACCGCTCCGGCGGCCGGCGAGCTGGCACCGGCGCTCGGCCGCGAGCTCGGTGACCCGACCCTCGAAGTCCTCTACCAGCTCGATGACGGGCGACTCGTCGATGCTGCTGGCATCTCGCGCGTGGCGCCCGCTGATGGGACGCGCGGCACGACCGACGTTCGCCGCGGTGGCGCACCGGTCGCCGTCCTGGTGCATCGAGCCGACCTGGCCCAGGATGGAGAACGCATCGCCGGCGCCGTGGACGCGGCACGCCTGGCACTCGAGAACGAGCGGTTGCACGCCCAAAGCCAGGCACGCCTGCTCGAACTGCGGACCTCGCGAGCTCAGATCGTCTCGGCCTCGGAGGCCGAGCGTCGTCGGCTTGAGCGTGATCTCCACGACGGATCGCAGCAGCGTTTGCTGGCATTCGCGATCGACCTCGCGATCGCGCGCCAGCGCGCGTCGGGCGCCTCCACCCCCACCGGCGACGGCGAAGTGGCAGCACTCGAATCGGAGGTCCGGGCCGCGTTGGAGGACCTTCGTGAGCTCGCGCACGGGATCGTCCCGCGAGCGCTCGCGGACGATGGCCTGGCCGCGGCTTTGGAGGAGCTGGCCGAGCGCTCAGCGATCCCGATCGACCTCGTCGCTCTTCCCAGCGGGCGGCTTGACGGGGCGGTCGAGGCGGCGGCGTACATCGTGGTCACCCGAGCGACTAGTGATCCGGCGGTCCGCCGGGCGTCGGTCGATGCCAGCCGCGCCGGCGGGCGGCTCACCGTGGACCTGAAGTTGGACATCACGGGCGAGATCACGGGATCGACGCTCGTCGACCTCGAGGACCGATGTGGTGCGGTCGATGGCACCATGGAGTTCGGCGTCCTGCCCGACGGCCGGACGCGCATCCGAGTGGAGATCCCATGCGGGTCGTGATCGCCGACGACGAGCTGCTCCTCCGGGAAGGCCTCGCGCGACTGCTGAGCGAGGTGGGGTTCGACGTCGTGGGGACGGCTGGGGAGCCCGCGACCCTCCATCGCACCGTGGACGAGGTCCTGCCGGATATCGCCGTCGTCGATATCCGGATGCCGCCAACGCACACTGACGAGGGCATCGTCGCGGCCCAGGAGATCCGCCAGCGGCACCCGGACATCGGCGTCCTCGTCCTGTCGCATTACGTGGACCCCCAATTCGCGATGCGGCTCCTGGAGGAGCATCCGTCACGGATCGGGTACCTCCTCAAGGAGCGTGTGTCGGATATCGCCGTCCTGCGCGACGCTCTCCACCGGATCGGGGACGGCGAGTGCGTGGTCGATCCGACGATCGTGGCCCGCCTGCTCCAGCGGCCTCGGGAACCCGATCCACTGGCGGTGTTGAGCGAGCGCGAGCGCGAGGTGCTCGGGCTCATCGCCGAGGGTCGTTCGAATGCCGCGATCGCCGCGGGACTCGTCGTGACCGACAAGACCGTCGAGGCGCACATCCGGAGCATCTTCGGAAAGCTCGGTCTCGACGAGGTGGCGGATAGCCACCGCCGCGTGCTAGCGGTGCTGACCTACCTGCGGGCTGCGCCGAAGCAGTAGGCCCCGGACGTCGCGTGTGCGGCGGCACGACCGGCGCCCGACTCGGGACAGCCCTGACCGGCCGGGACCCAGGTTTGGTGCGCGCCCCGATGCCGTCGACGGTCGGTCGCCGTAGCGTCACCGGAGATGCACCGGTGCAATCGCAAAGCGCTTTGGCTCGCGTCGCGAGTCCCAGCGATCCAGCCGCAACGAGGAGTACCTGATGAATCGAAACACCCGGCGAGGCTCGATCCTGACGATCGCGGTCCTCACGACACTGGCGACGCTCGCCCTCGCGCCCGGTGTGGCCGCGACCTACCCGGGTCGTAGCGGTCTCATCGCGTTCCATGCGGACGTCGGAGAGAACGGGCCACAGATCTTCACCGTTCGACCGAACGGCAAGCAGCTGCGCCGGATCACCCACGTGGACGGTGTCGCAGCTCTGCCCGATTGGTCGCCCGACGGGCGGCGGATCGTCTTCACCCTCAACGAGTGTGCGATCGCGCTGATGAACGCTGACGGCGGCAACCTCCACGAGATCGCGTCCGACCCAGACCTGTGCCTGAGCGACGCGAACTTCACCCCCGACGGAGCGCGCCTCACCTATACGCGCTACGAATTCGCCATCGACGTCGAGCAGATCTGGAGCATGAAGGTGGACGGCTCCGACCAGCGGTTCGTCACCGGCGCTGGTGGTCCCGACTCGAACGTCTCCCCTGACGGCCGGAAGATCAGCTTCAAGGGGCCACCCGACGGGGCATTGTTCGTGGCGAACATCGACGGCAGCGGTGTCGACCAGATCTCCCCGTCGATCTCGGTCACCTACAAGCACGACTGGGCGCCGGACGGCCAGCACCTCGTCGTCAGCGACAACTCGGACCCGAGCCCAACGGAAGCGGTCAACGTCGTGACCGTCCGGCCTGATGGCACGGACTGGAACTACCTGACGCACTACCCGGCTGGGTACCGCGCCAACGTCGGTGGCTACTCACCCGATGGCCAGTGGATCGTCTTCCGTCGGGAAGCCCCGGGCTTGGTGCCGACGATGTTCCGGATCCGGCCAGATGGCTCGGACCAACATGCGATCTTCTCGTCGTCGACCGTGATCCCGCGGTTCATCGATTGGGGACCGGCCGCGCATCGCTGAGGGGCTGACTTCGCAGCCAGGTCTGGAAGAGGGAGCGAGCCATGCGGCCGCTCCCTCTTCGCTTGGTGTGCCTGGAGTTGCCGCCACACTCCTTGCCTCCCTGCGGCCTGGTGGTCCCGCACACGAGTCAGCGGCCCTCCTCTGGCCAGGGCCCGGCTGCCGAGTCACCTCTTTGCCAAATCTGCGCCCTATGTAGGTGATGGACACCGCCTTGATCGAAGCGTCTGCACGCCCAGCTGCTTCAGCACGCCGCGTCGGGTGGCGTCCGAGAGCGCGGCGAAAGAGGCCTCGAGTCGGCCGCTATCGAATCGGCGCTCGCAAGAGGGCTCGACGACGAAGGGGGGTTGGAATCCGAAGCGGGGCGATCGAAATCTTGAAGGCCCGCCGCGTCTCGCAGACCCATACCCTGTGAAGGCGTCGGACGCAACCGTCGCCACCGCTTGCGGATGAGGGGCGTGGATACCGAGCTCGTGAAACGAGCCCAGCTCGGCGACCGGGAAGCCTTCGGGCTGCTCGCAGCCGACCTCGCGACGAGGTTTCTCGCCGTATCGCGCAGGATCCTGCGCGACCTCGATCTCGCCGAGGATGCGACTCAGCAGGCGCTGGTCGCTATCTGGCGGGACCTTCCGCAGCTCCGCGACCCGGCGCGCTTTGACGCCTGGTCGTACCGGCTCCTCGTGCGCGCCTGCTACACCGAGGGACGCCGGACTCGCCACTGGGCGCCGAACCTGCGGATCCTGTCGGCTGACGAGCCGGCGGCGTCCGGAGGGGTCGACTCCGTCATCCACCGGGACGAGCTCGAGACGGCCATCCGACGCCTGTCGGTCGACCACCGGACCGTGCTCGTCCTGCACCACTACGCCGACATCCCCACCGAACGGGTCGCCCAAATTCTGGACATCCCGATCGGCACGGTCTACTCACGACTCCATCACGCGATGCGCGCCATGCGGGCGGCACTCGATGCCGACCAACGCCCGGCGGCGAGGGATGCTTCCGGATGACCACCGACCGCGATCCCCGCACGCGCATCGTCCTGTCGTGGCTTCGAGAAGACGCACACGAGGACGCCGAGCGCGTGCTCCTGCGCGCCCTTGACGAGGTGGACACGACACCACAGCGCCGCTCCTGGTGGCCGGCGTGGAGGTCCGACTCGATGAATTCCTACGCGAAACTGATCGCTGCCGCCGCGGCAGTGGTACTGGTCGCCGTCGTTGGCTACCAGCTCCTGCCCGGGAGTGGCGGCATCGGCGGCCAGCCGACGATCGCGCCATCGCCGAGCCCGACGCTGCTCGCATCGCCAGCCGTGTCGTCATCGCCATCCGCCGCCCCATCGGCGAGCGTCGTGTTTCCGTCGTGGTACACGGTCGGGGGGAATGGAGCCGGGATCCTCGCGGCGGGCAGCCAGACGACCAGATCGTTCTCACCCGGTTTCACGTTCACGGTCCCGGAGGGCTGGGTCAACACCAGCGATGAGGCCGGCTTCTTCGGGCTGTTCCCGGACACGCCCGCCAACCAGGCCGAGTTCGGTCGCTCCGAGGGCCTCGCCCAGGAGATCCACATGGGGCCGCATAACAGCCCGTACTTCACCTGCGACGCGTGGGAGGACAATCAGGGCTCGACGGCGGCCGAGATCGTCGCCGCCATCGTGGCCAACGACGCCCTTGCGACGTCCGAGCCGATCGACGTCACGATCGGTGGCCTGACGGGCAAGCAGTTCGACGTCCGTCTCGATCCCGCCTGGACGGAGACCTGCCCTGGCGACCCGGAGACGTTGGACCTCGGGGACATACGGACTCGGGGATTCCTGCTCGACCGCCCAGAGGGTGGCGTAATCGTGATCTTCGTCGGCTCGTTGCACTCGGCCGGTCACGAGGCATTCCTGGCCGAGGCGATGCCGATCATCGAGAGCTTCCAATTCGAGCTCAACCCGTAGGCGCTGGCTGCCCGAACCGCAGATGTGGCTGACCCACTCCGTGGGTCGGCCCCCGCCTCTTCCCACCTCCCTCGGGCGTGAGTCTCGGAAGACTCGCTCGGGCGCGCGATCGCTCTACTGCGGCGTCGTCCTGCCTGATACACGCGATCTACGAACGGGATCACGGTCGCAGACCCCGAGATCGTGTGTCCGGCTGACCGCGGCGGCCTACCCGCATGGGTTGGCGCTCGCGCTGCCCGAAAGGTTGTACTGGCGCGCCCGACAGGATTCGAACCTGCGACCTTCGGCTCCGGAGGCCGACGCTCTATCCACTGAGCTACAGGCGCGCGAGCCCCGAATGATAGCGGCACGCGCATGAATGGAAGGTGCATCGGAGGTCGCGTCCGGGGCCCGACACGACCAAGGGTTTGTCACCCCGAAATGACGAGTCCTCGCGATGGCAACTCCGGCTGGCCGAGCCGGCCTGAGCGACTGCTCTGGTCGACGTCACTCGCCGTCGGAGGCGGTCCGGACCGCGCTGTGGTGCTCGTGCGCGAGCCGGCGCAGGGCGTTGAAGACGGCTTCGAAGACCACCGTGCCCACGACAAGCCGCTCGACCGCGGCGCCAGGGGGCTCGTCGGTCGGGATCGCCCGGACCTCCCACGCAGCCATCGCGTCGGCCGCCGCCGCATAGGGTCGGAACAGCGCGGTGCCGCCATCCCGCCCGAGGCGCGCCAGCGCGACCAGAGCCTCGGCGAGGTCGAGCCGTCCGGGAGCGTCGGGTGCCACGTCCCAGCCGAGTCGGTCGATGAACCCATCGACTGCTCGCTGCGCGTCCTCGGCCTCGGGACCAGGCGGGCCGTCCACGGGCCGGTGGAGCGCACGCTGGGCGACACCGAGCAACTCGTGCTGCGAGAGCCCCTCGTCCTCGATCGCCGCGACGACGGCCCGGATCGCGCGGATCTCGAGTCCGCCCACCTCCCGCAGGGCCCGGATCAGACGGAGGCGGTGCAGGTGCCCATCGTCGTATGTGGCCTGATTCGGGCCCGTGACGGTGCCCCCCGGCAGCAGGCCTTCTCGCAGGTAGTACTTCGCCGTCGCGACGGAGATCCCGGCCCGGCGGGCGAGTTCGGAGATCCGCATCGGCACCCTCGTCAATCGTCCATGGCGATGACCATCGGATAGTATCACTATCTAGATATCGATAGCGTCACTATCCGAAAGGTTACATCGCATGACTGCCCTCTCTCAAGTGCTCGTCGAGGTGAGGCCCTTCATCGGGCGTCCCCTCGTCGCCTTCTACGCCGCGATCCTGTTCGCGAGCCTCCCGCCGTGGCCGTTCGGGTGGCACCTTGGGCTCCATGTCCTGGGCGCCGCGTTCCTCATCGGGAACGCGCTCGTCATGGCCGTCTGGCTGACCATCGCCGGGTTCCGCGGTGGCGACGATGCGAAGCGCCGGTCTGCGCGAGTGGTCAACCGGGCGGATGCATGGTTCACGGTCCCGGGTGTGCTGCTCCTGCTGATGAACGGCTGGGCGATGGCCGGCGCCCGGTACGGCGGCTTCCCGGCGTTCCTTGGGACCGACTTCATCGCTGCCGGGCTCGCGCTGCTCACGGCGACCGGTGTGGTCTGGGCGCTGCGTCTGCTGCCGACGCAGCTCGCCCTCCTCCGACTGGCCACGGCTCCGGGGCCGCTCGATCGATCCCGGTTCGGTTCGCTGCTGACCCGCTGGTACATCTGGGGCGTCGTCGCCACGGTGATGCCGATCGCCGCGGCCGTCGTGATGGCCACCAAGCCGGATCTCTGGTGACGGAGTCAGCGATCGGCCTCGAGTGACACGGCCGTCCCCGACACGCGGATGCCACCATCGGCATCGGGGACGGCCACCTCGATGTGGCTGGGGCGACCCATCTCGACCCCCTGGCTGATCGTGAAGCGCGCTGGCGGCACGAGCTCACCTCGCCAGCACAGATACGCGCCGAGGGCGGCGGCCGCGGCGCCCGTCGCCGGATCCTCGACGACATCCCCCACCGGAAAGGGGTCGCGCGCCCGGAAATGATGCGCGGACTCGCGCCAGATCAACTGCACCGTCGTGAGGTCGGCGGCGAGCATGATCGACCGGAGCCGGTCGAAGTCGTACGAGAGCTGCCGCAGCCTGTCGTACGAGGCCGCCGCGATGATCAGGTGGTGGGCGCCGGCATAGCCGACCGCGGGCGGCAATGCCGGATCGAGCTCGTCGGGTGCCCAGCGGAGCGCGGCCAGCGCATCGGCGAGGAGGGCCGGCTCCGCATCCCGGACGCGCGTCGGGACCGACGTCAGCGTCGCGACCAGGTGCCCGTCCGGCCCGCGGTCGGTGTCGATCGTGACGAGGCCATCGTTCGTGGTCAGGAGGAAGCGTCCGGGCGCCGAACGCTCGGCCAGCGCGACCCCGCTTGCGATCGTTGCATGGCCGCAGAACGGGACCTCCGCCGCCGGGCTGAAATAGCGCACCCTGTATGCGCCCGGACGGCCGCTCCCGTCTGGAGCGAGGAACGCGGTCTCCGAGTAGCCGACCTCCGCGGCGATACGGAGCATGTCGCCCGGGTCCGGGAGGGCATCCCCGAGCCACACGCCGGCGGGATTGCCGCCGGCGGGGTCGAGCGTGAACGCAGCAAGGCGGAGGAGGTCCGGCACCGCCCGAGACTACCGGACCCGACCCGATGCGATGGCTTGATCTACGGCCTGGCCGACCGCGCGACCGTTCGCCCGATCACGCCGCGGGCGAGCTCGCGAGCCCGCCGGAGCACGCCGCGCGGGCCGCCGTCGGACTGCCACTGCTCGATCAGCAGGACGCCGATGAGCGCGACCTCGATGCCCTTGTCGAGATAGGCGAGGCCGAAGCGCGGCCCGAAGGCGACCCAGCCGCCGATCGTGGCGGCCGTGAAGCCGATGAGTGCGAGGCGGATCAGCCAGCGCCACCGCCCGACGGGGCCGGGGATGACCATCGCCAGCGCCAGGGCAGCGTAGCCGGCGGCATTGGCCAGGAACAGCATCCCGCCGAGCGATGCATGGATCGCGGCGGTGGCAAGGGTAAGCAGGACCGCGCCCGACCGAAGGGCGACGGCGATCGGATGGACGTGGGCGGTCTCGCCGCGGGTGATGGCAGCCATCTCGGTTGCTCCTTCGTGTGGGAGCGGTTACGTGCTACCGCTCCATAGCACGTATCGTGGACCGAGAACGGGCTACTGTCAAGTAGCAAGATAAACCCGACGCGAATCCACCGATGCGAGACGACCCCGATGGCTGGATCAGGTGCCAGACACAAAGACGAAGCGGCTCCCGAAGGAGCCGCTTCGATGCTGTCCCGGTGAAGGAGTCCGCCGAAACGGACACTTCTGCCGCGCGCCAAAGGCATCTATCACGTCGGCTGCACCGACTACCCTGACCCTACCTACCCATGACCTTGACACTGGGGCAGCGCTGAATTAACAGCCCCTACATCCTACCGTGCGAGGGGGCGATTTCCAAGGGTTTTTGACAGTCAGATCTGTGTAAATTCCTTAATCTTTGGTCATTCGCCCGGCGCCGCGACCCCGGGATCGTCGTGGACGGTCACCTTCGTCATCGCCACTGGCTCGTTCGGGAGGTCCTTGCCGTCCCGTGGGGCGGACACGATCCGATCGACGATGTCGAGCCCACGCGTCACCTGGCCGAACAGGGTGTAGTTCTTCGGCAGGCGGCCAGCGAGATCGGCCGTGCAGATGAAGAACTGGCTGCCGTTCGTATTGGGCCCGGCATTCGCCATCGCGAGCGAGCCACGCTGGTAGTCGCCGGTGACGGGCTCGTCCTCGAACTTGTAGCCCGGCCCGCCCGTCCCGACGCGGCCGCGGTCGAGCGACGACTTCTTGCCGTACTGGCCGTCGCCGCCCTGGATCACGAAGCCCGGGATGACGCGATGGAAGATGACGTCGTCATAGAAGCCCTTGCGGGCCAGATCGACGAAGTTCTTGGCGGCTTTTGGGGCACTCTCGTCGAAGAGCTCGATATCGATGTCGCCGATGTCGGTGGCGATGGTGGCGCGGGTCATGGGCTGCTCCTGCTACGGGGACGTGCTTCGGGGACGTGGATCAGGGATTCGCGACGGTGACCTTGGTCATCGGCACCGGGTCGATGGCCTGGTTGCCGGTCTCGTCGCCGCTGTTCGGCATCGCAACGATGGCGTCCACGACGTCCATGCCGGCGGTCACCTCGCCGATGATCTGGTAGGTGTTGGCACGCACGAGCGATCCCTGCGCGGCATCGTCGACGACGATGAAGAACTGCGATCCGACCGAGTCGGGTTGCGATGTTCGCGCCATCGCGACCGTCCCGCGCCGGTACTCCGCCGTGACCGGCTCGTCGGTGATGGTGTAGCCGGGGCCGCCCGTGCCCGTGCCGGTCGGGTCGCCGCCCTGGATGACGAAGCCCGGCACCAGCCGGTGGAACACGACGCCGTCGTAGTAGCCGCACTCGGCCAACGCGACGAAATTGCCGACGGCGATCGGCGAGAGATCGGCCTGGAGTGCCACCCTGATCGTGCCGGGCCCCGTCTCGATGGTCACGGTGCGCGTCTCGCCGGCGGGCAATGCGACCGGCTGCGCCGTCGGGCAACCAGCGCCGCTGCCCGGGGAGCTCGCGCTCGTGGAGGCGGACGGGGCGACCGTCCCGCCACCGGTCGCGGTGCAGGCGGTCAGGACGAGCGCGAGGGCGGCCGCGCTGAGTGCGCGGGTGGGGGCGAGGATCATGCGGCGGCCTCCAGGGCTGCGGGAAGGTCGATGGCACCGGACAGGATGGCCTCACCGAGGATGACCCCGGCGGCGCCGGTATCGCGCAGCCGGCGCAGGGCGTCGAGGTCGCGGACCCCGCCGGCGACGAGGATCTCGGCATCGTACGACCGAACGAGCAAACCCACCCGTTCGAGGTCCGGCTCCGTCCCACCATGCGACAGCACCAGGCGGGTCACGCCGGCCCCGACGAGCTCCTCGACGAGCCCGGCCATGGATGGCGGAGCCGGCCGTCGCCACGGGAACGCCGCGAGGCGTTCCGGCCTCGGATCGAGGCCCACGGCGAGCCAGTCGCCGGCGATCGCGAGACACGCCCGCAGGTCGTCGGGCCGGTCCGCGATGGCCGTGGTCAACACGACCCGGGTGGCCCCGGCCGCGAACGCGAGCTGGATGGCCTCGGCCGAATCGAGACCGCCGGCGAGCTGCAATGGGACGGCGCTCCGCGAGGCGACCGCCCCGACCGCGTCCAGGCTCGCCGGGCTGCCGGCGCGCGCACCCTCGAAGTCGACGAGGTGGATCAGCCGTGCCCCCTGCTCGACCAGACGCTCGACGATCCGTTCCGGTCGATCGGTCGGGGCGCCGGTCCCGGCGGACGCCCCGGGCCAGTAGACGACGCGTGACCGACCGCCCTCGAGGTCGATCGACGGGATCACGAGCACTCGGGTCAGACGCCTTCGCCCGCCAGCAGCCGGCGATGGAAGCTGATGGGCAGCGAGCCATTGCGCAGCAGCGTGTCGTGGAACGCCTTGAGCGAGAACCCGTCCCCCAGGCGACGCTGCTCATCGGCCCGCAATTCGAGCAGCAGGGTGCGGCCCAGCAGGTACGACATCGGGTAGGTCGGACGGAATGTGTACCACTGGACCTCGGAGCGGGCGTTCGCCCGGGCGAAATCCGTCTGCTCCACCAGGAAGTCCACACCCTCCTCGACGGTGAGCTCGCCGCGGTGCAGGCGGACGTCGAGGATGATCCGGCAGGCCCGCCAGATCGCGTCGGTGTGGAGCATGAGCCGGAATCGCGCGCCGTCGTCGAAGCCGTGCTCCCGCATCAACAGCTCCGAGTACATGCCCCAGCCCTCGACGAATTCGGGCGCGTCGGCCTGGATCCGGGTGAGTGACGGATAGCGGCGCGCGGCGTCGAGCTGCAGGTGATGGCCTGGGTACGCCTCGTGGACGCTCGTGTTGCTGATCGACGCGAGGTTGTGCTCGCGCATCGCGCCCGGGTCGTCGTGGACCGACGGGGTCACGATGTAGATTCCCTTGGGATCGGGGTCGAACGCGGCAGGCGAGAAGTACGCCGCGAACGGGATGACGCTGCGCAGGTACTGCGGCGTCTCGCGGACGTCGATCCGCTCGTCGGCCGGCACGCTCACGATGTCGTGCTCCACGAGGTGCGCGCGGGCTCGGCGCATGGCGTCCTGGTACGCCGCGAGCGCGCCCTCGAACGTCGACGGATGATCGGCCTTGACGCGATCGATGACCTCAGTGTCCGTCGCCGCTGGGTCGATCTCCCGGGCGACGACGGCGCGCGCGGCACGTTCCTCGGCCAGCTTCTGGTGACCGAGCTCGAGGATCTCGTCCGAGGTGAGGCCATCGAAGGCGCGCAGGTCGACGAGCGCGTCGTGGCGCTCCCGACCCACGGCGTACTCGTCCGTGCCGTCGGCGAGCGTGCCCTCCAGCCACCGCTCGTAGAGCTCGACCGCCACCTTGGCCGCCTCGGCGGCACGTCCCAATCGGCGCTCCTCGGCGGGGCCGACGACGCCATTGCCGGCCGCGACGATCTCGTCGAACAGGGCCGGCATCTCCTGGGCGGCCTCGATCTCGAGCCCTTGCCACAGGCGGACCTGCGGCGCGGTCGCCCGGGTCTTCGCCTGCTCGAGGTACGTCGGGATGGCCTCGAGTCGGCCCGCGATCGCATCGAGGCGTTCGTCGAGCGGCGCATGGTCCCGGGCGAACAGCAGGAAGAGCCCGTCGCCGACCGTGTCGAGGGCGAGGGACCGCCGCTCCCAGATCCGGAGCTCCTCGGTATCGAAGATGGCGCGGCGGACGTTGTGGATCTCCAGCTCCCGCTCGAAGCGCGCCCCCGCCGACAGATCGGAGTCGTCCAGCTCCTCGACGGCCGTAAGGTGTACGCGCTCGGCGGCGAGCTCCGCCAGCAGGTGCTCACGACCGCCGTCGCCGAGCTCCGCGTCGTCGTCGTGCAGACCCAGGTACGTCGCATACGTGGGGTTGTCGCGCATCAGGCGTCGGAACCGGGTCTCGACGAGGTCGTAGAACCGGTCGTCGAGCGGTCCGCGGTCCGCGACGGCCCCCGGGCGAGGAAAGCTGGGCAGGGTCGTGTCGGTCAAGCGATGCTCCTGGGGTGAGGATCGTCCGTGGGTGCCCCGGGCGGCCGGTCCGCGGATCAGGCGGTCGCGGCGATCGGTCGGGGACGAGCCGGCGGCGCGGTCTCGGCGAGGGCCTCGCGCGCGGCCCGGATAGCGGTCTCGATGTCGTCGGTCGAGACGTCGTGGTGGGTGACGGCGCGGACCTGACCATGGGCATATTCCACCATCGACACGTTCCGCGCACGGAGCGCATCGAGGAAGGCGGCGCGGTCGCGATCGACCTTGAAGAGGACGAAGTTGGTCGCGACACGGCCTGGGTCCAGGCGGCCGGGCTGTGGCTGGGCGATCCCGCCCGGGCTCCCGATCCCGTCCATCTCGGCGAGGGCCTCCGCGAGGCGACGGGCGTTGGCGTGATCGTCGGCGAGGCGGTCGATCATGCCGGCCGGACCATCGGCCAGGGCGACAAGACCGGCCGCCGCGAGCACGCCGGCCTGGCGCATCCCGCCACCCACGAGCTTGCGGCCACGGCGCGCGCGTGCGATGACCTCCTTCGACCCGACGAGCACCGACCCGACCGGGCAGCCCAGGCCCTTCGAGAGACAGAAGGTCACGGTGTCGGCCGGATCGGCCAGGTCACGCGCCGTGACGCCCGCGGTCCGCTGGGCGACGACCGCATTCCAGAAGCGGGCGCCGTCGACGTGGAGCGGGACCGCGTGCTCGTGGGCGATGGCCGCGACCTCGCGCGTGTAGGCCGGTGTCAGCGGCTGGCCCATCGAGTGGGCGTGGGTGTTCTCGAGTGTCACGAGCCCGGAGGGGGGCTCGTGCGGATCCGTCGGGTCGCGGAAGGCCGCGTCGATCGCGGCCGGGTCGAGGGTGCCGTCCGGCCGATCCTCGAGGCTGCGCGCGCTCGCCCCGACCACGACGGCGTGCCCCGCCGCCTCGTCGATGACGAGATGATGGGTCGCCCCGGCGATGACCTCCTGCCCGCGGCCGAGGTGGGCGAGCATGGCCGTGAGGTTGCCCATCGTCCCGCTCGCGACGAAGAGCCCGGCCTCCTTGCCCAGGAGCTCCGCGGCCCGCTCCTCGAGGGCGATGACCGTCGGATCGTCGCCGAAGACATCGTCGCCGACATCGGCCGCGGCCATCGCCCGGCGCATGGCGTCGGTGGGCCGCGAGACGGTGTCGCTTCGCAGGTCGATGGGTCGTTCCGGCATCGCCGCCGAGTATAGGTCGGACGTCGGACAAGGCCGGTCGCCTCTGCTATAGTCCGGCCTCGCCGCAACTGGACCCGTGGTGTAGCGGCCCAACATGCCAGCCTGTCACGCTGGAGATCGCCGGTTCGAATCCGGTCGGGTCCGCCATCTCTCGCTTTTCCCTACGCCCCGTCCGCCCGCCCGGACGGGGCGTTCCTCTGCCCGCTGCTACGATCGGCCCCGATGAAACGGCTGCCGCTGCTCGTCGTCCTGGGCCTGATCGCGCTGGCCGTCGCCCTGCCGATGAGCGGCGGGATGCTGGGCTTCGGCGAGGCAGCGCCCGGGCCCGGTGGCGCTTCCGCTCGCCCGAGCGCCGGGTCCGTGACGACGGCCTCGCCGGGACCCACGGGGACGGCGACCGCGACCGCGACGCCGGAGATCACGCCCGGGCCGACGCCGGTGCCCACGCCACCGCCGCTGGCCGACGTCGCGATCGTGCCGGTCACCCAGTTCCGCGCCACGGCGTCATCGACCAGCCGGGACGAGCTCAGGGACGTTTTGGCGGGCCGGAGCAAGCGCTACGAGGCGCTGACGCTCGTCGAGTCCGAGGCCGACGCGATCATCGCCGCGCTGGGCGTCGAGGTGCCGGCCGGCACGGAGCACCTGGTCCTCGCCCCGGACGCCGCGACTCTGACCAGGGACCTGGCCAAGCATCGGAAGCGTGTGGCCTTCCTTCGCGCCGAGGACGTGACGCCGGCGGTCCGGGCGCTGGCCTGGGGCGGGCGAACGTTGTTCGGCGTGGACCGGGTCACGGATCCCGCCGCGTGGCGGCTCCATGCGCAACTCCCCCCCGCGGCGGGCGCGGCGGACGCTGCCTTCGACCCGGGAGCGACGTGGACGATGTTCGCGGGCGGCGACATCCTCCTCGACCGCGGGGTCTACCAGACCGTCCGTGTCCGCGGCCGTGGTGTCGATTTCCCATTCGACGGCGGGACGGCCGAGATCACGGGACGCACCTGTTGCTCCGCCTTCGGCTGGGAGCAGCCCGTCACCAGGCGGACGGGGAACGGCGGCGCGATGCGGGACCTCATCAAGGGCGCCGACATCGCCATCGCCAACTTCGAGAACCCTGCACCCGATCGCGTCCGCTGGCACACGAGCGGCACGGTCTTCTCGGCGGACCCCGGGATCATCGACGGCCTCGAGCGGGCCGGTATCGACTACGTCTCGCTGGCGAACAACCACATCGGCGACGCCGGGGACGCGGGCATCCTCCAGACCATCGCGAATCTCAAGGAGCGCGGGATCGCCTACTCGGGCGCCGGGAAGGACCTCGCCGCGGCGCGGAAGCCGGCCATGCTTGAGGCGAACGGCGTGACGGTCGCTGTGCTCGGCTATGACGCCATCGCGCGGGCCTACTTCGCCGACAAGGAATTTGCCGGGAGCGCTCAGCTGTCCCTGACCAAGGTGCGCAACGACATCGAGAGCGCGCGGGAGGCCGGGGCGGACCTCGTCATCGTGTTCCCGCATTGGGGGACGGAGTACCGGGCGACGCCGTTCGCCGGCCAGCAGGAGCTGGCTCGCAGGATCGTCGACGCGGGCGCGGACATGATCATCGGGAACCATGCCCACTGGGCCGCCGCCCTGGAGGTCTACGACGGCAAGCCCATCTGGTATGCGCTCGGCAACTTCGTCTTCGACCAGACCTGGTCGGAGCCGACGATGGAAGGCGTCACCCTCGAGCTCACGTTCCACGGCGCGGAGCTCGTGCAGGCGCGGATGCGGCCGCACATCATCCTCGACAAGGCCCAGCCGAACTTCCTCGACCCGGCCGGGGACGGCCGGGTCGTGATGGGCCAGGTCTTCGATGCCTCGAAGGGGATCCTGCCGTGGTGACCGGCGGTGGCGACTAGGAGAGACCGGCGAACAGGTCGGTTTCGGGCCGGTTCGTCTCCACGGTCGACTCGCGCAGGATGAACGCCTCCCTGGACCATGCCTCGCGCCAGCCGTCCAGGCCGAACAGCATGAACGAGGAGTCCGCCGCGATCTGGGTCACGTGCTCCTGGATCGCGTCCCATTTGCGCTGAAGCGGGTCACCGGCGATGTCGACCCACGTGGTGATGGCCTCGTCCGGGACCAGCATCTTCGCCATGTACGCCTCGAATTCGACCAGTTGCTCGGCGGTCGCGTCCGCCGGCGGGGACCAGAAGCTGGGCTTTCCCTGCTTTTCGAGCCGCTCACGCATCGCGTTGCGTGTCGAGGCCGGGATGGCCTGCTCGTACAGCTTGGCCGCCGCCCACGGCGCGAGTCCGCCTTCCGCCGCGCTGGGGCCGCTGCCACCGTGCTCCGGCGCGAGCTGTTCCGGGTACCACACGGGATCGCCCGACCGAGCATGGGCCCGGATCGTGACGTCGTGCGTCCGGATGTGGTCCGGGTGGCCGTATCCCCCGAAGTCGTTGTAGGTCGTGATCACGTCGGGATGGATCCGACGGATGAACCAGACGAGCCGCCGGGCGGCCTCGTCGAGGTCGGCCTGCCAGAACGAGCGGGGGTCAAGGTTGCCGGGCCGACCCATCATGTCGGAGTCGTGGTAGCCGAGGTTGTGCCACTCGGTGACGCCCAGGTGGCCCATCGCGCGCTCCAGCTCGCTCGCACGCATCTCGCCGAGCCGGCGGTGGTTGTCGGGCGTGTCCAGATCGGCGACCACGATCTCGCCCATCTCGCCGCGGGTGCAGGTGATGAGGACGACGCGCTTGCCTGCTGCAACGGCCTTGGCCATCGTCCCACCGGTGCCGATCGTTTCGTCGTCGGGGTGGGCGTGGACGGTCATGAGGGTGGGCGTGTGGTCGGTCATTCCCGGATGCTAGCGCGACCCGGAGCGGCGCGGCGCTGTTGACGGGATGCACACCCGATCGTCCTATGCGTCGGCAGGACGTGCGCGCCCGCACCGGTGCGACTCCACAACGCCGCGAGTGAACCGGGACCACCGGATGCGTCGCGGCAGCGCGTCGGGCCGCCACGATACGGGCATGATCCATGACGCCGGTCGACGGCTGCTCATCGCCTTCCGACGGCCCTCGGGGGGCGAAGCGATCCCGGGGCGGGATCCCGGTGTTCGGCACCCGATGGTCGACTTCGTGGCGTACGCCGAGGACTGCGTGCTGTCGGGCCGGGTCAGGCTCGCCGCCGAGCGCATGACGGATCTGCTCAACGAGCACCAGGAGATCCAGCTCGTCGATGTCATGGTCCAGCGTCTGCGTGATGCGGGCGGGCTCGAGGCGCCCGAGGTCCTCGTCCATCGCGACGAGATCCTGTTCGTCCATGCCGCGGGTCCCCGCGGGGAGGTCGCACGACGCCGACGAACGCTGCTCCATCCGCTGGCGATGCAGCTGGGCCCGTACCAGGTCCGCGGCTATCTCCACGCGCTGCCCGGCTCGCAACCGCTGGTCGCGATCCGCGCGCGGCAGCCCATGATCCCGCTGACCGATGCCTGGATCGAGTACGACGATGGGGTCGTCCACCACGGCCATCGGGTCGGGGCGATCGTCGTCAACCGCGACCGCATCGACTGGGTCGTCCCCGCCCAGGAGCGAGAGATGGAGGTACGCCATCCCGGTCGATGGTGCGACGGCCCGCTGGCGGAAGGACACCTCGGCTAGATCCGTGCGCCACAGCGGCCATGCCGGTCGTCCGGACCGGCCCCCGCGCTACCATTCGACACCATGCCCGACGCGACGTCCGGGGCCCGGGGCCCGCTGTCCGGCCTGCGCGTCATCGACCTCTCGTCGGTGCTCGCGGGGCCGTACGCGACGATGCTCCTCGCCGACCTCGGCGCTGATGTCGTCAAGGTCGAGGCACCCGACGGCGACCCGACCAGAAGCTGGGGTCCGCCATGGGTCGGCGATGACGGCGCAGGGACGCGGACCGCGGCGTACTACCTGGCGGTCAATCGCAACAAGCGGTCGATCAGGCTGGATCTGCGCCAGCCGGCCGGGGTCGAAATCCTGCGGCGCCTCCTGGTCGATGCCGACGTCCTGATCGAGAACCTCCGCCCGGGTTCGCTGGACCGGCTCGGCTTCGACGAGGCGGCCGTGCGTGCGCTGAACCCCGATCTCATCCACCTGGCGATCACCGGCTACGGCCCCGACGGCCCGGCCGCCGAGCGCCCCGGCTACGACCTCGTCATCCAGGCCGTCGGCGGGCTGATGTCGATCACGGGCGAGGCCGATGCCGACGCTGGCTCCCCGACCAAGGTCGGCGTGGCCATCAGCGACATCGTCGCCGGGCTGTTCGCGACGATCGGGATCCTGGCCGGCTTGCTTGCCCGGCAGCCGGCCGGTCCGGTCCGTGGCCAGCGCATCGACGTGTCCCTCCTGGCATCGACCCTGGCGGTGCTCGTCAACCAGGCCCAGAACGCGTTCACGACCGGCGTCTCGCCCGGGCGTCGCGGCAACGCCCACCCGAACATCGTCCCGTACGAATCCTTCGCCACAAGCGACGGGCAGATCGTCGTGGCAGTCGGCTCTGAGCGCCAGTGGCCACGCTTCTGCGAGGCGATCGGGGCCGCGGACCTCGCCCGGGACGCTCGCTTCGCGACGAACGGCGCCCGCGTCACCGCCCGGGTGGCGTTGCGACCGCTCATCGCCGATCGGCTGGCGACCCGCTCGACGGCAGCGTGGCTCGAAGCCCTGACCGCCGCGGACGTCCCGTGCGGGGCCGTCACCGACATCCTGGCGGCGTTCGAGTCGCCCGAGGCGGATGCGCGTTCCATGGTCGTCGAGGTCGAGCACCCGGCGCTCGGCGTCCTGCGCCAGGCCGGCGTCCCGATCGAGTTCGAGGTCACCCCGGGCGCCGTCCGCACGGCCCCGCCACTGCTCGGCGAACACACCGACGAGGTCCTCGGGGAGCTCGGCTTGGCGCCGGACGAAGTCGCTCGCCTCCACGCGGACGGCGTCGTCTAGGCTGTGCAGGCCTGCACGCGAATGCGGGCGAGCGGGACCCACGCCGCTGCTAGACTCGGCCGACTCGGCCGGCTCGGCGGCCCGCCGCGCGACCCCGCGAGCGGCCCGTTCGACCGCCACGACAGGAGGCCCACCCGACCATGACCGACGACCGTGAACGCTGGGCGCTGATCCTCGGCGCCTCGTCCGGCATGGGCGAAGCGACCTCGATCGCGCTGGCCAAGGCAGGCTACAAGATCGCCGGGATCCATCTCGACTTCCGCGCCGCGCTCGCCCATGTGGATGAGGTCAAGGCCGCGATCGGGGCGGCGGGTTCCGAGGCCCTCTTCGTGAACATGAACGCCGCGGACGACGAGAAACGGGCGGCGGCGCTCGCCACGCTCGGCGAGCGGTTCGATCGATCGCGCGCGGAGGGTCGGGAGCCGTACGTGAGGGTCGTCATGCATTCGCTCGCCTTCGGCTCGCTGGTGCCGTTCCTGACCGACGATCCCAAGGGCGGCGTCGACCGCAAGAAGATGGAGATGACCCAGGACGTCATGGCGAACAGCCTCGTGTACTGGGTCCAGGACCTGTGGCGTGGCGGGTTCCTCGGCCAGGGGTCGAAGATCTACGCCATGACGTCTGAGGGCTCCACCCGGGTCGTGCCCTCCTATGGCGTCGTGTCGTCGGCCAAGGCGGCCCTCGAATTGCACGTCCGCCAGCTGGCGATGGAGCTGGCGCGCCACGGCAGCGGCGTGACGGCGAACTGCATCCGGGCGGGCGTGACGGTGACGCCGGCGCTGCTCAAGATCCCGGAGTCCCAGACGATGATCGATATCACGATGAAGCGGAACCCGACCGGCCGGATGACGACGCCCCAGGACGTCGCGAACGCCATCCTCGCGTTGTCCGCCGACGGCACCGAGTTCATCAACGGCGACATCATCAGCGTGGACGGCGGGGAATACATCACCGGCTCGTGACGGGGCCAGCCCTGGCTGCAACCCCGTCAGTGGGCGTCGACGCCGATGGCTCCGACGGCGACCGAGAACAGGTAGATCGCGAGGGCCCCACCGAGCGTGGCCGCCACCACGACACGCGAGCTGTCTCTCCGGTGCGCCTCGGGCAGGAGCTCGGCGGCGCCGACGTACAGGAAGAAGCCCGCGAAGAACCCGAGGATCGTGCCGAGGGCCTGCTCAGGGATGGCCACGATGCTGCCCAGGATCACGCCGGCCACCGGTGCGGCCGCCACGAGCAGTACCCAGCGGTAGGCCGCGCTCGAGGGCATCCGGCTCGCCAGCAGGAAGCTGACCACGCCGATGCCGTCGCTGAACCGGTGGACGATCACGACCACGGCGATGATCGTGCCCAGCGGGCCACCCACCGTGAGCGCGGCCGCGAGGGCGACGCCATCGAGGAAGCTATGGATCGCCATCCCGCTCGCACCCAGGATGCCGATGTGCTGGTGGGTGCTCGCCTCGTGGTCGAGCTCGGACGCGGTCTCGTGCCCGACATGCAGCGAGGTCACCTTGTCGAGGGCGTAGAAGGCCAGGAACCCGGCCGTGGTAACGACCATGGCGACGTCGATCGAGCCGAGGTGCTCGACCGCCTCCGGGATGAGGTCGAAGAACGCCGCGCCGATCCGGATCCCGGCCCCGACCGCGATGATGATCCCGACGTAGCGCACCGCGCGCATCGCCAGCCAGCCGCCGACCAGGGCCGACGCGAAGGCGCCGAAGGACACGACCAGGGCGAGCGGCATCAGGCGCGTCCTCCAGCGAGACAGTCAGGGCACTGGCCGAACAGCTCCAGGCGGTGCTCGTCGATGCGATAGCCCGTGCGGCGTGCCATCTCGTGCACGACCGCCCGAAGGCCCGCGTCGTCGATGTCCCGGCTGCGCCCGCAACGCGAGCAGACCACGTGGTGGTGATGGACCGGATCGCACGCGACGTACGCGTGCTCACCGCTCGGGAGGTCGAGCCGCTCCACGGCGCGGAGCCCGACCAGGACATCGAGCGTGCGGAAGATCGTCGCCCGGCCGATGCCCAACCCGCGTGCCCCGGCGTCATCCACGAGGTCGGCCGCGGTGAAGTGGCCCTCGCGACCGGCGATCAGGTCCGCCACCGCACGCCTCGCGGCCGTGGCCCGATAGCCGGCCCGGCCGAGGGCGTCGACCGGGGAAGCGCTCGTCATCATGCTCAAGATGATACTCAGTATCAACACGGCGTGTCCAGCCGACACCGCGCCGCACCGCATCGCGGAGCCGGGTACCGCTCGGCGACCGGACCTTCGTCCGGCTGTGGAACCGGGCACGACCGCCTCAAACTCGAACGCACGGACCGGCCCGCTGCCAGGTCACGAGGGACACGATGACGATCGAGATCGGAAGCCAGAAGGTCGGGCGCATCGGCCGTCGCGGCGGTGGGCGCACGGCGCCGCCGATCGCGATCGGCGAGGTCGATGCGAACATCTTCCCGTGCCCGGCCTGCTCCCGGCCGCTCGGGACCGGTAGCACCACGTGCCCCGGCTGCGGCACCCGCCTCATCGCCGGGGTTCGAGCGTCACGGGTCGTCGTCTTCGTGGGCGTCGGCGGGTTCGTCGGCGTGATCGTCAGCGCTGCCTTGATGACCGTCACATCGATGATCGGCGGGCGTCCGGTCGAGACCGTGGTCGCCCCGCCACCCGCGGTGGCGACGCCGAGCCAGCTCCCGGTCGCGAGCGTGCGGCCGGCCCCGGCCGATCCGGCCATCCCGAGCGGCGCGTTGTCGGCGCTGCGCCAATCGACCCTCCTCAATCGACGTGTCCTGTCGGACGCCGATCGACTGGCTGCGGCGCTCGCCGCGGCCAAGCCCTCGAGCGCGGAGATCGCGCCGATCCTCCGGACGATGGCCACGACGGCGACCTTCGGTTCCGGCCTCGCGCCGACCGTCGCCGAGTGGGGGCGGGCCGACGCCGTGGCCACGCGCCTCGCGGCGTTCTACGCGGATATCGCCGCGACCGCAGAAGAGGGCCTGTCCGCGACGTTGTCGAGCACCCGCGCGTACGTCGCCGCCGGCGAACGCATGCTCGAGATCGTGGCCCGCCTCGACGCCATCGACGCGGCGTCACGCACCCTCGCCGGCGCCGCCGACGCCGAGCTCCCGCCACTGGTCCCGCCCTCCTCCTGATCCGGGAGGTGCTAGGGGGCAACCCGGGCACTCGCCGCGTAGCCGGTCAGCTCGACGTAGGCATCGCCGCCGATCGGAACGCCGTCGCGCGTCCCGCCGACGACCTGCGAGCCCTCCCAGTACACGACGCCGGTAGTCGCGCTCGTGTCGAGCTCCTGCGCGGCGACCGTGGGACGGAGCTCGATGACGAGATCGTCCTCGCCCGGGATCGTGAGGGTCCAACCGGCCGGGTAGTCGGCGCCCGTGGTCGGGCTCGTCCATCGCGCCGTGACCTCCACCGCGAACTCGTCGCGCTCCAGGTGGCGGGTCGTGCCGTTCGGATCGACGATCGTGCCGTAGATGAGCGGATAGCTGCCGTCGGCGTCCCGGACGAGGGAGAGCGTCAGGTCGCTGCCGTCATCGAGGTTGACCGCGAACCAGTCCCAGCCGCCGCCACCGACACTGATGAAGTCGCCCCACTGGTGGTCGAACCACGCCCGTCCGGTGACGGCGAGCTCGCGGCCGCCGAGGACGACGCTCCCCGAGGCATCCATCGCGGTTCTTGAGTAGTAGTACGAGCTCCCGGCCGGCCCGAAATCGATCCAGCCATCCCGGTCATGCAGCGCGGCCGGCTTGGTCGCATCGAGCTCGAGTGCGAGGGCGAGACCGCCCGGGCTGCCAGCCGTCGCCGCCTCGTCGGCCGACAGCGCTGCGCCGATGGTATCGATGCCGTCGGACCCGCGCATCGTCCAGGCGGGGCGATCGAACGTGGCGGCGTCGGTCGGATCGATGCCGGTGAGCGCGAGGTCGAAGCCGCTCGGCGCCCCGGCGGCGTCGCGGGGCGAGCGGTCGACACCGGCACCGACCTCGAGGCGCTGGGCGTAGTGGAACCGCTCCCCGGTCTCGTCGGTGATAGCCAGGTGCGACGCCCAGGTCGTCGGGAAGCTGCCGCGCTCCGCCCGGAAGATCACGTACTCGAAGCCGAGCTCGTGGCGCGTGCCGTCAGTGGCCGTGCCGTCGAGATGACCCGTGTAGTACCACCACTCGGTCAGGCGGTCGTGCGGGCCGTCGTCCCGTGGCAGGACCACGGGGAGCGGATCGGCGACGGCCACCGGAGGTTCGGTGGGCGGGGCAAGCGACGGTTGCGGCGCCGTGGGGTTGGCGAGGATGGGACCCGCGCCCGCGACCGGGCCACCGCACGCGGCGACGGCGAAGACCATGGCCGCGAGGCTCAGCGCGAGCCGCCGTCTCATCGGGCGGCTGCGGCATCGGCGGCGGCCTCGGCCGCCGCTTCGGCCTCTGCTTCCGACGCGGGCAGCCGGCTCCCCACGACCCGCTCCAGCGCCGCGGGCATCCACCAGTTCCAGCGCCCCAGCAGACGCATCGTGGATGGCACCAGGAGCGCGCGGACGACCGTGGCATCGAGCGCCACCGCGATGGCGACGCCGAGTCCGAGGGCCTTGATGAGCACGATGTCGGCAAAGACGAACGACGCCGCGACGACGACGACCACGAGGGCGGCCGACGTGACGATCCGTCCGCTGCGTTCGAGACCCCGCGCGACCGCCTCGGTGTTGTCGCCGGTCGCGTCCCAGACCTCCTTCATCCGCGTGAGCAGGAAGACCTCGTAGTCCATCGACAGGCCGAACAGCACGCAGAAGAGGATCACGGGCTGGGTCGTCTCGACGAAGCCCAGCGGCTGGAAGTCGAGGAGCGCCGAGAGGTTGCCGTCCTGGAAGATCCAGACGAGGGCACCGAAGCTCGCGGTGATCGACAGCGTATTCATGAGAAGCGCCTTGGCCGGCAGCACGACCGAGCGCAGCAGGGCGAACAGCACGAGATAGGTCGTCACGACGATGAACAAGGCCGTGCGCGGGAAGTCCGCGGCGACGCCATCGACGACGTCGGCGACATCGGCCGCCCCGCCGCCGACCAGGATCCCGACCCCGGCCGGCGGCGCGATCGGGCTGCGTGGATCGCGCAGGTCGGTGACGAGCGCCCGACCCTCCGCGCGGTTCGGGCCGTACGGCGTCGTGAGCGTGAACGCCGTGAGATCGCCCCGGGTCGTCGCCGCGAGGGCAATCGCGACGAACTGGTCGCGCGGCCCGTTGGGGTCGTTGTAGAGAAGCTGGTACTGCTCGAGGGTCAGGCGAGGGTCGATGTCGACCAGGCTGTCGACACGCCCGACGCGCGGGTCCGCCGCGAGCCGTCGCGAGTACTCGAAGAGCCGGGACAGGTTACTAGGGTCGGTGGCCGAACCCTCGGTTCGGACGGCGAGGCTGATCGGGGCGAACGCGCCCTCGCCGAACTCGGCCTGGAGCCGGTCGAACGCGGCGCGCGACGGAACGCCCGGCGGCAGGATGCTGGCATCTGGCGCGTTGAATCGGACGTGCAGGAACGGGGAGCCGAGGAGGAGCAGGACGGCGAGCGTCGGGATGAGGACCGCCAGCGGTCGCCGCATGACCCGACGCGCGAGCCGAGCCCACATGCCCTCGCCCTCGTCGCCGGTCGAAATGCGGCGCACCGCGAACCGGTCCAGGTTCGGCCCGATCAGCGTCAGCAACGCCGGGAGCAGCGTGAGCGCCGCGAGCACCGCCAGCCCCACGACGAGGGCGCCGGCGATGCCGACGCTGCGCAGGATCATGAAGTCGAAGAGCACGAGCCCCAGCAGCCCGAGCAGCACCGTGAGCCCGCTGAAGAACACGGCCCGACCGGCGGTCGACAGCGTCACCCGGACGGCATCGGCCACCTGGTCCGGACCAGCTCCCGGGCGTCTGGCGAGCTCCTCGCGGAAGCGGCTCGTCATGAGCAGCGAGTAGTCGACACCGAGCCCAAGGCCCAGGAGCGTGGCGAGATTCAGGACGAAGATGCTCATTGGCGTGGCCGAGGCCAGGAGGAAGACGGCCGCGAGCGCCACGACCACACTCGCCCCACCGACGACGAGCGGGACGCCGGCCGCGACGACCGAGCCGAAGACCAGCAGGAGGGCGATCGCCGCGAGCGGCAGCGAGATGAGCTCGCTCCGCTGCAGGTCCTGCTCACTGACGGCCTGCACGTCGCCGTAGAACGCCGGCCCGCCGGCCAGCTCGACCGTCAGGTTCGGCGCCCCCCGGAGGGCGGCGCGCAGGATCGGCAGGGCCTTGGGGGAGTCGTCGGGCGGCAGGTCCAGCAGGACGATGTCGTAGGCCGTATGACGGTCGGCCGACACCTGTCTCGGCTGGAGGAGGTGCGAGACGACCCGTGCCACGTGGGGCGCGTCCGGGATGTCGCGCATAGCCGCGGCCGCGGCCAGCTCGAAGTCCGGCGTGCCGGCCTGCAGCTCCTCGCTGGAGAACACGACGACGAGCGCCGAGGGTGGTGCCCCGAGCTCGGCTTCCAGGATCGCCTTGGCCCGAGCCGACTCCAGGTCGTCGCTGATGAAGCCACCCGCGCTGAGGGCGCCCGGCGCCTGCGGGGCGAGCGGCAGCGCGAGGGCGATGAGCACGGCCCACGCGCCGATGACGAGGCGCGCGCGGCGCACGACGAAACGGCCCAGGCGATCGAATGGGGTCACGGTGCCATCGTAGTCGCGACCGGCCCGATGGGCGTTCGGACGGGTCCCGTGCGGCCCCGGCCTTCTGCTAGCATCTCGGCACGATGCAGCTGTTCCTCGTCGCCTTCCAGCAGCCCATCCCGTTCGGCATCAGCGCCATCGTGGTCATCGCGATGATCGGGATCATCCTCAAGGCTGCGCTCTCGTCCGAGGGCGGCGCCGGCTGGGTCCGCAAGGTCACGAACCCGAACGCGAAGTTCCTCTTCACGTTCCTGTTCATCGGCTGGGCCGTCGTTTTCGGGATCGGCCTGCAGCTCGTGCCCCACAGCGGCGCGAGCACCCCCTACGGCGCACTCGGGCTGATCGCCCTGTTCTCGGGTTTCTTCATCATGATGGGCTTCCTCTGGGCGGTCATCGGGGAGTAGCCGCCGCGCACCACTGACGCGTCGGGTCCGGGCGTGACCTTCGGGCGCTGGACCCGTCCTGACGGTCCTCGGCTATCATCCGTCGACTTGCAGGCTGCATACTTTCTATGCACCCAGAACCGTCGTAGCCGAGATCGAACCCGGAGGCCGCCCGCGTGGACGCCCAGGAGATCAAGACCGCCGTCGCGCACCAGGAAACGGCCCGCGCCGCCGCGGAGGCGCCGTTCGTGAACCTGTCCGACCCTGCGCGGGTGCTGGGTCCGGACGGCCGCCCCGCCGTCAGCCGGCGCGCCCCGATCTACGAGGACGTGCCCGACGCGCAGTGGAACGACTGGCGCTGGCAGCTTTCGCACCGCGTCAACGACCTCGAGGAGGTCGGGCAGATCCTCAACCTGACCGAGGAAGAGCGCGAAGGCCTCTCGGCGCCGGACAAGTTCCGCGTCGACATCACGCCGTATTTCATCTCGCTCATCGACCCGGACGACCCCGACGACCCGATCCGGCGCCAGGTCATCCCGATCGGCTCGGAGCACGAGGCGTTCACGGCGATGATGGAGGACTCGCTCGCCGAGGACCGCCACTCCCCGGTGCCCGGCCTCGTCCACCGCTATCCAGACCGCGTGCTGATGCTCGTGACGACGCAGTGCGCGTCGTACTGCCGCTACTGCACGCGATCGCGGATCGTGGGCGACCCGACCCAGAACTTCAACAGCCGTGACCACGAGGCGCAGCTCGAATACCTTCGCCGCACCCCGCAGGTTCGCGACGTCCTGATCTCGGGCGGCGACGGCCTGACCCTCGCGCCCAAGCTGTTCGAGAAGATCCTGCGCGGCCTGCGCGAGATCCCCCACATCGAGATCATCCGGATCGGGTCGCGCGTGCCGGTGTTCCTGCCGCAGCGCATCGACGACGAGCTGTGCGAGGTCCTCGAGAAGTACCACCCGCTCTGGATCAACCTGCATTTCAACCACCCCAACGAGATCACCCCGGAGGTCTCGCGCGCGGTCGACAAGCTGACCAAGGCCGGGCTGCCCGTGGGCAACCAGAGCGTGCTGCTGGCGGGGGTCAACGACTGCGTCCACATCCAGCGTTCGCTCGTCCACAAGCTGGTCGCCAACCGGATCCGGCCCTATTACCTCTACCAGTGCGACCTCGTCGAAGGCTCCGGGCACTTCCGAACGCCCGTCGGCAAGGGGCTCGAGATCATGGAGGGCCTGCGCGGCCATACATCGGGCTACGCCGTGCCGACCTACGTGATCGATGCGCCCGGCGGTGGCGGCAAGATCCCGGTCATGCCCAACTACCTGATCTCGTACTCGGATCACAAGGTGGTGTTGCGCAACTACGAGGGCTACATCACGACGTACGAAGAGCCCGAGAACTATCGAAAGCACGATTCGGCGGCCTGCGCGTACTGCCAGCACGAGCGCCCGGAGCCCGGCCAGTCGGGCGTCCTGGGACTGCTCGAGGGTGAGCGCATGTGGATCGAGCCAAAGGGATTCGATGAGGTACACCAGCGCGGCAACACCGAGGCCCACCGCCTCCAGGACCCCTCGAAATGGGTGCCGTTCGGCGTCGGCGCGCTCGAGGGCCAGGCCGGGGCGCCGCTGCGCGTGATCGAAGCCGGCGAGATTGCGGATCCGGGGGCCGAGGCGAACGCCGCGGCGACCGAGTACGGCCCAGGCGAAGAGCCGCGCCCACGCGAGGGTGAACCGACCGCGGCTGCGCACGGGGAGCTGCTCTAACCGGGCTACGGAACGCCTCGACCGGATTCACCGAGGGTGAACGAATGCAGTCCCAAGGTCGCTGACCGCCCAGGGTACGTCGCCATCATGACGATCCATTCACCGGTAGCGAACAAACTCCCCTGGACAGGCACGGCCGACTCCGAGGTGGAGCCTGGGATGCGCAGATATTCAGCGGTGGTGAATGGCGGGCACCGCTCGGGACAGGCTGACCGGTAGCATCCGCTGATGCGTCGCGCCGTCTTCTACGGGTGGATCGTCGTGGCCGTCACGGCCGTGGTGGTGCTCGTCACCGCCGGGGTGCGTTCGGCGCCCGGGGCGTTCCTCCTGTCGATGACCACGGAGCCCGGCTGGTCGACGGCGTCGGTGTCATTCGCGGCGGCAGCCGGGTTGGTCGTCTTCGGCCTCTCGGGGCCGCTCAGCGGCTGGCTCATGGCCAGAGTCGGGGTCCGTTCGGTCGTGCTGATCAGCCTGCTCGTCACGGGTGTCGCGCTCCTGGCGACCAGCCTGGTCCGCGAGATCTGGCAGCTGACCCTGCTGTTCGGCCTGCTCTCCGGCCTGGGCACCGGGCTCGTGGCCAGCGTCCTCGGCCCGACCGTGGCGACCCGGTGGTTCGTCAAGCACCGCGGCCTCGTCACCGGGATCCTCGGCGCCAGCACGAGCACCGGGCAACTGATCTTCTTCCCACTCCTGACTGCGCTGGCGGTGACCGCCGGCTGGCGGCTCGGGGCGGTGGTCCTGGGTGTGCTCGCGCTCGTGCTGGTCGTGCCGGTTCTCCTGTGGATCCGCGAGGACCCCGCGGACGTCGGGGCGCGGCCGTTGGGGGTGACCGAAGGGGCGATCGTGCCGGCCCGCCGCGGCGATCCCGGCGTGATGCGCCACGCGGTCCGGACCTCGGACTTCTGGTTCCTCGCGGGCACGTTCTTCATCTGCGGCGCGACGTCCAACGGCCTGGTGGGCCAGCACTTCATCCCCCATGCGGTCGACCATGGGTTCACCGCCGTGGCCGCGTCGGGGGCCCTGGCCGTCATGGGCCTGTTCAATTTCGTCGGAACGATCGCGAGCGGCTGGTTGACCGACCGCATCGACCCGCGCCGACTGCTGCTCGTCTACTACGGCTTTCGGGGCGTGAGCCTGCTGTTCCTGCCGTTCATCCATGACACCGTGTCGATCGGGGCGTTCGCCGTGCTCTTCGGGCTCGATTACATCGCCACCGTGCCACCGACGGTCGCCCTCGTCGCGGATCGGTTCGGCCGGCACAACGTCGGCATCGTGTACGGCTGGGTGTTCGCGGCGCACATGCTGGGTGCGGCCATCGCGGCGTGGGTGGCGGGCATCGTCCGCGAGAACGTCGGGGACTACGCGCCGGCGTTCGTGGCCGCGGGCTGGATCGCGATCCTCGCCGGGTTCGCGGCGCTGGCGATCCGGCGGCCGCCGTCCGGCCCGCCGATACCGGTCATTGCCGCCGATGGTGGCGTCTCGGCCGAGGCGAACGCCACATGACCGGCAAGCGGAAGAAGCGTCGGCCGGTGGGCGAGACGATCGGCGGCATCATCGTCGGGTTCGATCAGCAGATCTTCCGGACCACGCCGCCGGTCCAGGAGCTGATCGCGAAGGCCCGGCCGGTGCGCGGCGTGAGCGGCCAGGACGGAAGCGAGTTCGAGGTCGTCTTCCCCGAGGACGGCGAGCCGCCCGGCGAGCCGAGCGATCCGCCCGACCGGCCCGATCCAATCGGCGAGGTGCGAACCGGATCGCTAGTTCCCGGCGACGGTCTCGGTCGCTACGACCTCCAGGGCCCTACCGAGCTGCGTGTCCTCGATCGTGTCGACCTGCGCGGGGGTCAGCGCCCGGAGGTCGTCGGGGGTGAGCGGCACGACGCCGTCGGGCTGGGTGACCGGGACGTCCGGCGCGATGCCTTCGTGCCAGATCCGCCGACCCTGCGGGGTCAGCCATTCGACCGTCCCGATCCGGAGCGCCGAGCCGTCCGACAACGTGAACTCGCCGAGCACGGTGCCGGTCCCGAACGTGGTCTCACCGACGATCTTCGCGCGGCCTGCGTCCTGCACGGCGCCGGACACGATCTCGGACGAGCTCGCGGTGGTGCCGTCGACGAGCACGACGAGGGGCAGGTCCGTCGCGACCCCTCCGGTCGAGACCGGATGCTCCTCGCGCTCGCCGGCGGCGTTCCGCTCGATGTAGACGATGCCGCTCGAGAGGAACTGGCTCGCGATGCCGACGGCCTCATTGACGTACCCACCGGGGTTCCCGCGGAGGTCCAGGGCGACCCGGTCCGCACCGGCGGCGCGGGCGTCCTTGAGCGCCTGGACCATGTCGTCGGCGGCGCCGGCGGAGAACTGCTCGAGACGGATCATCGCGGTCGTCGAGCCCGGGACGAGCGCCCACGTCACCGGCTCGATGGGCACGTCGGCCCGGACGATCGACAGCGTCTCCTCGGTGCCGTCGGACCGCCGGATCGTCACCTCGACGGTCGTGCCGGCCTCGCCACGGACCCAGTCGGCGACGTCGTCGATCGAGCGCTCGACCGTGGTCCGCCCGTCGACCGCGACGATCACGTCGTCGGGGAGCAGCCCGGCCGCTTCCGCGGGACTCTCCTTGAACACTGACACGATGCGCGGCAGGCCCTCCTCGGTCTCATCGATCCGGACGCCGATCCCGACATACGACCCCGATAGCGCGTCGTTGCGCGCCTCCCGCTCCTCGGGCGTCATGAAATCCGTATGCCCGGTGTCGCCGACGGCGTCGGTCATGCCCTCGATGGCGCCGTAGATGAGCTGTCGGTCGTCCAGCTCGTCCTTCGCGACGTACTGCTGGTGGATCGTGTCCCAGGCCTCCTTGATGAGGCCGAACTCGGTCGGCGCCGATGGTGCCGGGCCGGACGCAGGGTTCGAGGTCGTGCCCGCTGGCGCGCTCGCAGGCACCACCAGCCGACCGACCCCGATCCCGGCGCTGAACGTCACGACCAACGCGAGCCCGACGACCACGCCGACGAGCGCCGCCCGGCCTCCCTGGCCGCCCGCCGATGACGTCGGAGCCTGGGAGGGACCGGGCGCGAAAGAGGTCACGCTCGGCGGCTCGTGGTCGGTGGTCGGTTCGATCGGGTTCCGGTCGTTGTCCATCGGTGGCATCAGGCTCGTGCGGCAGGGACGGTCGACCGCGCGCAGCCTCGCGGGCGGCGCCGGACGCCTGTCCGGCACCGCGAAGGATGCCCCAGATCGGTTGCGAGCAGGGTGGCCGCGAGGTGAAGGTTCGTTCTCAGCTCGGCGGACCCGGCCGATCGCCAATGGCGCACCGCGCGCATGGAGCAATGCGGGCCTCGCAAGAGCCCCGGTCTGCCGCGGACTTGCGCTCGATGCAATGCTGCAACATCGCCTTGCGTCAGATGCACATTCCGACCGGCGCGGCGGTGACGACGAGGGCTTGATGGTCGAATCCGTGCGTCAAGTGCAAGGGCACCCCGCCATCGGGAGGGTGATCGACTGCGGAGGTCGCGAATCGCTCATCAGTTGCAACGAATCGACACGTCGCGGTGGTCGGAGCTGGTGTCGGCCGGAGTCATGTGCATCTGATGCAAGCCGGTCGGCGCCTGGGCGGTCGGAGCCTGGGCGGTCCGGGCCGGGCGATTCGATTGTGGCGACGTACGACCGTCAGCGTTTGGCGTAGCGCGCGTAATAGTCCGGCTCAGCGTCCGCCGTCGTATCGGACGGGTCGAACCGGTCGGGGTCGAACATCGCCAGCCGTTCCGGCCTTGCTCCGGTGGCCATCTGCGTCGCGAGGAGCTCCGCCAGGTACGGTGCGAGGAGCATCCCACGTCCGCTCCAGCCGTTCACCTGCCACCAGCCGCCCAGCTGGCGAGTCGGACCGACGAGTGGGAGATGGTCCGGCGAGATGTCGTACATCCCGGCCCATTGGCGGATGACCGTCGCGTCACCGAGTGCCGGCGCCTTGCGCGTGATGAGTGCTGCCGTGCGGCGCAGGAACGCCGCCGACGATGCCTGGTCGATGCCTGGCGGTTCGTCAGGATCCACGACCCCCATCACGACCTCGCCGCGGAGGGTCTGATTGAACCAGCCCTCTGTCGGTCGATAGAAGGTGATCGCGGCATCGATCGCGCGCCGCAACGGCGCCGTCACGAGCACCTCCCGTCGGAGCGGGCGGTTCGGAGCGACGACACCGGCCAACGCGTTGAGCTCGCCCGACCAGCCATCGGTCGCATTCACGACGACCCGTGTCTCGATCCGGCCTACGTCGGTCTCGACCGCTTCGACGCCAGCGTCGCCGACGACGATGCCCCGGACGGCGGTGCCGGCGAACAGCCGGACGCCATCACGGGCCGCCAGATGCTCGAGGTGGGCCCACACGACCGCATCGTGATGGACGATCGCGTCGTCATTGAGCACGGCACCTGCCACCGGATCGCCACCGCGGAGGACCGGCAATCGCCGGAGCGTGTCGTCGGGTGACAGGAGCGCGCTGCGCACGCCGATGCGGTGGTGCATCGTCACGATGTCGCGCATCCGGTCGACCTCGTCGGGGTCGTACAGCACCCACGCGTAGCCCATCCGGTAGAACAGCACGTTGAACCCGAGCTCCTCGCCCATCCGCGCGTACTTGTCCTGGCACGCACGGGCGACATGGGTCAGTTCCTCGGTCAGCTGCATCGCCCGGATCCGCGCCACGTTGCGGCCGGTCGCGCCCGATCCCGGATACCCGCGCTCGACGATGACGATGTCGCGCAAGCCCCGCGCATGCAGCTCGCGGGCGATCGAGAGGCCCCCGACGCCAGCGCCGACGATCACGACACCGGCTGTAGGCGGCGGTGCGGAGGCCGTAAAGAATCGGGCGACGGCCGTGTCGCTCATGTCGGGTCGGGCGCGGGCCGCGTGGGTCGCCGCGGGCGGCGCGGGCGACGCCGGTGCCGCCGGGGCGTCTGGCTCGGCGACGACGGCGATGGTCGCAACCCCCTCGGTCGTGGCATTCACGATGAGGTCGCGGAGCCGGATCGGACGCAGGGGCGGGCGACCTGTGGGCACGACGATGTCACCGTTCGCCGCGACCGCCTGCCCCTTACCGACCGCGCACGACACGGCAGACAGGCAGTACTTGCCCTGGCACGGCCCGGTCAGCGCGCCCGTCCGTCGCTTGACGAGCTCGGGGTCCATGTAGCCCGCTGCCAACTCTGCCTGGATCTCCCAGCCGCGCACGTCCTCGCAGAAGCACAGCACGGCGTGCCCCACGCCGGCCGACGGCGTCGGGGCAGGGCCGGTCGTCGGGCTACGCGGTGGGTCTCCGGTCCTGGTCGGTGACGTCCCGGGATCCGCGTCTGGCCGCGCTGGGTTCCCACGGGTCGTGCCGGCGCGGGCGAAGGCCGCCGCCGCCGCGCCGGCACGGCGCGACTGGGCATCGACGTCGTGGTCTGCACGCAACTCGTCCGGCAAGACGGCCGCTGCGTCGCCGGCGACGAACAGCCCTGCGACCGTGGTCCGGCCGTCCGTATCCGCGATCGGCGATAGCCGGTCGCGGTGCCAGCCGACCCGCCCACCGGCCGCCAGCAGGAGGTCCAGGTTCGGCGTGCGATCCCCGAACACGACGACCTCCACTCGCTCCGTTCGGGGACCTGCGTCTCCGTCCAGGTCGAACCGGGCCCAGGCCACGCGCCCGCGGCCGCCGACCGCGCGAAGGCGGGCCGTCGCGATCGACGCGACGACCGTCGCCCCGGCGTCCCGCAACGAGGCGCCGACCGACGCGAGATCCCCCTCCGCACCGACCAGCAGTGCTCGTTCGCCGGGCAGGACACCGTGCCGTGCGAGTAGATCCGCGACGAGACGCGCGCCCATGACACCGGGGCAGTCCGAGCCGGCGACAGTCGGAACCAGCTCGTAGCTGCCCGTCGCCGCGACCACCGATCTCGGCCGGTACTCCCAGAAGGCCTCGGCCTCGTCGTCGAGTGCCGTGATCGTCCCGGCGTACCAGCCCGTCGCCGTCGCTCGCGTGCGGACGTCCACGCCGAGGCGGCGTGCCTGGGCCGTCAGGTCCGCCGGGCCCCAGGGTTCTGCCTCAAGGACGACGACCCGGGCGCCTTCTTCGGACGCGGCGATCGCCGCGACAAGGCCCGCACGCCCACCACCGACGACGAGCACGTCCGGGCTGTCACGGCGAAGCGCGGCCGGCCGCGGATCCGGTGGGCTGCCGCTTCCCAAGCGGCCACGCCCGCCGAGTGCGCGGATCACGTCGAGGTACGCCTTGCGCCATCGTCGCGGCCGAAGGAATCGGTGGTGGTAGAAGGTCGGCGGCACGAACCGCGAGCCCAGATCGAGGACCCGCAGCAGGTCGCGCTCGACGGACGGCCAGGCATGCTCTCCCCGCACGACCATGCCCTCCCGCAACGGGACCCGGCACGTCCGCACGCTCGGTCGCCCATCGACCTCGCATTCGCACCAGCCACACTGCCCGGTACTGCACATGAGGCCGCGTGGCCGATGGAACCGGAAGCTGCGCGACAGTGTCCGGCACCCGGCCGCGAGCAGACTCACGGCGACGGGTTCGCCCCACACCCCCTCGTAGCGGCGACCGCCGAAGGTGAATGAAACTCGTTCCCGCTCCACCTCGTTCGTCGAGGGGGCGGGCAGCCGACGCGCCGGCACCTCAGCGGATGTGGAACGTCGGCGAGCTGTCGATGCAGACGCGCTTCGACTCGAGGTAGGCGTCGAGGCCCTCCATGCCGAGCTCGCGTCCGACTCCGCTCTGCTTGACGCCGCCGAACGGGCTCTCGGCCAGGCGGACGTAGTGCGTATTCACCCAGACGTCCCCGACCCGCAGCCGTCGCGCGATCCGCACGGCCCGATCGAGGTCGGAGGTCCAGACGGCGCTCCCGAGACCGAACTCACTGTCGTTCGCCAGCGCCAGGGCCTCCTCCTCACGGTCGAACGGGATGACCGAGAGGACCGGCCCGAAGATCTCCTCGCGTGCGATCGACATGCTCGGTTCGACGTCCTCGAAGATCGTCGGGGCCATGTAGTGCCCGGTCGCCCACGCACCACCGAGCCGTGCGCCACCGAGTACGAGGCGAGCCCCTTCAGAGCGGCCCTGCTCCACGTAGCCGAGGACCCGCTCGAGCTGCCGAGCGGAGACCATCGGCCCCAGTTGGGTCTCCTCGTCGAGGGGCGAGCCGACACGGAGCGCGCTTGCCCGCTCCGTCAGCCCCTCGACGAAGCGGCCGTGGATCGAACGCTCGACGAGCAAGCGTGACCCGGCGGTGCAGGACTGGCCGGCGTACAGGAAGATCCCGACCGCGACGGCATCCATCGCCTTCTCGAGGTTCGCGTCTGGGAAGACGAGGACCGGAGCCTTGCCGCCCGCCTCCAGCGAGAGGCGTTTGAAGTTGCGGGCGCCGAGCTCCATCAGCCGTCGCCCGACCTCGCTGCTGCCGGTGAAGCTGAGCTTGTCCACCCGCGGGTCCGACGCGAGCTGCTCGCCGATGACCTGGCCCTCGCCGACGAGGCCGTTCGCGACCCCGGACGGCAGCCCGGGGATCCGCTCGAGCAGCTTGAAGATCGCCATCGAGGACGCCGGCGCGTCGCTGGCCGGCTTGAGGATGAACGTGCAACCCGTTGCGATCGCGGCGCCGATCTTGCGCAGGGGCAGGTCGACCGGGTCGTTCCACGGCGTGATCAGCGCGCACACGCCGACCGGTTCCTTGAGCGTGAAGTTGAGGAGGTGGCGCGCGGCCGCCGATGTCGTTTCCCCATGGACGAGCCGCGCGGCACCAGCGTAGAACTGGATGCGGTCGATGGCGGGTTCTATCTCGCGTTCGCGAACGTAGCGGATCGGTTTGCCCATCTCCGTCGCCACGAGCCGGGCGAGTGGCTCCATCTCGGCACGAAGCAACCGGGCGAGCTCGAGCAGGATGGCCGCGCGGTCCCGGCCGGAGGTGGTCGGCCACGCGCCGTCATCGAAGGCCGCGCGAGCCGCGGCGACCGCCCGCTCGACGTCGTCGATGCCCGACCGCGGAGCGATGGCGACGAGATCGCCGGTCGCGGGATCGCGGCTCTCGAGCGTCGCCCCGGACGCCGCCGGCGACCAGGCCCCCCCGATGTAGTTCTCGACCTGGATCGGCGGCGCGGCGGTCGACGTCATACGGCACCCTTGATGGAATCGATGAGGACGCCGAGAGCGGTGTCGAGGAGTCGCTCGTCGATCGTCAGCGGCGGGCAGACCTTGAGGACGTTGTCGGCATGGCCGGCGATCCCGACGAGCACGCCACGCTCGAACGCAGCTCGACGGATCGCGTCCGCGCGGGCCGGGTCCGCTGCTCCGGACTCGCGATCGGTCACGATCTCGATGCCGATGAACAGGCCGAGGCCTCGGACCTCGCCGACATGGGGGGCGTCGGCGAGGTCCGAGTGCAGGGGAATGTTGATTCGGGCGCCGAGGCGCGCCGCGCGCTCCCACAGCCGGTCGCGCTGCATGACCTCGACAGAGGCGCGGCCGGCCGCGAGGTTGACGGCGTTGCCCATGAACGTCGATGTGTGCGTGCCCGCCGGCCAGTGACGCATGAACGCCTCGCGGCCGACGACCGCCGACAGCGCCATCCCACCGCCGATGCCCTTGCCGACGGTCATGAGATCCGGCACCACCCCCCAGTGCTCGGCCGCCCAGAGCCGGCCTGTGCGACCGAAGCCAGCCTGGATCTCGTCGAACACGAGGACGATCCCGTTGCGGTCGCACAGCTCGCGCAGGCCCTGGAGGAACCCGTCCGGCGGGATGACGATCCCGGCGTTGCCCTGGACTGGCTCCAGGACGATCGCCGCGACCGGCCCGACGCCGGAGGCCGGATCCTCCAGCGCGTGGCGGACGAGGCCGAGGGCCTGGTCCGAGGCTTCTTCCGCCCGACCGAGGGGCCAGCGATACGGGTATGGGAAGGGCAGGAACTGGGCGTCCGCGTCACGCGCCACCCGGACGCGCTGGGCAGCCTTGCCGTTGAGCCCGATGACGCCGCTGGAACGGCCGAGGTAGCCGCCGGAGAACGCGATGACCTCGCGGCGCCCGGTCAGGGAGCGCGCCAGCCTGAGGGCGGTGTCGTTGGCGTCGGCGCCGCTCAGGCCGAGGAGGACCCGGTCGAGCCCGGCCGGGGCGATCTCGACGAGCGCCTCCTCGAAGGCGACCCGTGGCTCGCTCGCGTACGCGGACGATACGTGGCTCATCCGGCCGGCCTGGTCCCGGATCGCCTCCACGACGGCGCGGTGGGAATGGCCCAGATTCGCGGCGGCGAAGCTCGAAGCCAGGTCGACGAACTCGTTCCCGTCCGGATCGACGATCGTCGCGCCGTGCGCCTCGGCGACGACCAGCGGGTCGTCGGTGCCGCCCGTTCGCGGACCTGCACCCTCGACATAGCGCATCCGGTCGATGACGCGGCGCGCCTCAGGTCCCGGGTACGGCGTCACGATCCTCGGCGCCGTCGCCGGCTCAGCCGTCACGAATCGAAGTCGTAGACGTGCCGGCCGGCGACGACGACGGGCAGGCCATCGAACTCGATCGTCGGCTCCATGACGAGGCCGTCCAGGTGGACGTCGCATTCGACGAGCCCGCCGTACTCGTTGGCCGAGTCGCCAAGGGCGATATGGACGGTCCCGAACGTCTTCTTGGCCTCGGTGATCTCGTCCCCGATGCGGGCCGCGGGATTGAGCCCGATACCGATCTCGCCGATGTTGTCGGCGTCAACGGTCGCCTCGACGATGCGCCGGAGTCGGTCCGCCGATCGGCCGCCTGCGAACGTCACCGCCCGGCCGTCCCGGACGACGATGGTCACAGGGCCGTCGAGCGAGCCGAGGTCCGATGCCACCCGCTCCCAGACCACGACGCCGTTGGACGTTCCCTCCAGCGGCGGCAGTGACACCTCGCCACCGGGCAATGCCGAGACCTCGCCCGGGTTGCGGCAGATGCCCGTCAGCCACGCTTTCGGCTCGCGGCCCTCCACGTTCGCGACCAAATCGGTCCCGGCGGGGGAGGTGACCCTCACGACCCTCGTGCCACGCCACAGCTCGGCCAACCGTTCGGCCCGGCGACGGATCGCGACGAAGTCCGCGGTCATGGCCCCGTTCCGCCAGGCATCTGCCCGGTAGGGAGCGTTGAAGTCGCCACGAACACCGGCGCGCTGCGCGACCGCCTTGGCCGCCGTGTGATAGAGCGACGTGCTCGCCGCGCACAGCACGACGTCGGCCGCGGCCATCGCCGCTGCCGCCGGTGTTGGTGGCTCGGCGCCGCTGCGCGCCCGGTGGGCGATCGTCACGACGACCGGTTCTGCGCCGAGCTCCCGGGCGACACGCGCGAGCTCATCCGGGATCTCCCGATCGGTCCGGTCGTCGACGACGATCGCGAACCGCTCGCCGGGCCGGACGCCCAGGTAGTCGTGCACGACCCGCTCTGCGGTCGTGGCGACCGTGTCGACCGCACCGATCATGGCGCGTGGTCGCCGGCCGCGGCCTCGACCGCCGACCTGGGATCGGTCACATCGACCGGGGCGCGCTCGCCGGCATCGGCGAGCCGCCAGCGCCGTCGGACCTCGGCAGCCTCTGCCGCATCGTGCTGCTCGTGCCGCTGGTAGAACCCGACCCGACTGATCTGGTACTTGCCCATCCGATGCAGGTCGGCGAGGGTTTCGGCGGCCTTGAGCGCCAGGAGGTTCGGGTTCAGGATCGGCAGCTCGCGGTGGCGCCCGGTGGCCATGATCTCGCGTTCGAGGCAGCCGCCGATGATCGTGCACCCCAGGATCACTACCTCGGACGTGTCCTCGCGCAGCGCCTCGATGCATGCCGCCGCCGCATCGTCGGCCACGGCCGTCGTGTCCAGGATCATGTCGGTGACGTACCAGTCGATGCAGCGCACGCCACGACAGTTCGCGGCACCGTGCAGCCGGACCAGATCCTCCAGCCACGGCAGCGCCTTGCGATGGTCGGTGACGATCGTGAACCGGTGCCCGACGTACGAGGCGTGGTTCATGGCCGCTTCGAGCGGCCCGACCACGGGGATGTCGACCAGCTCGCGCGCCACGCGAACGCCCGGGTCGTAGCAGCACCCCACGACGACGGCTTGGTAGCCCGCCTCCTCGAGCCGGCGGACCTCCTCGAAGATGGCCAGCTCCATGAGGTGCTTTGGGTAGTAGTAGTCGATGTTCGCAGGCACGCCCTCGAGATGGATGACGTCGACTGCGGTGCCCGTGCTCGCGTACGGCACGAGGGTCTCGGTGATGATCTCGTCAAAGGCGGCCGTGCCGAATGGGTTGATGAAGGCGATCCGGCGCTCGATGGGCGCGTCCGTCATCACCACACGCTCGCGTCGTAGGTGCTCTCGAGACCCGAGCGGCCGGGCAGGAACGGGGTCGGATCGATCACGGGATCGTCGCCGCAGATCATGTCCGCGACGAGCCGCCCGGTCGTCGGGCCTGCCCCGTTCCCGAAGACGTGCCCCGCCGCGATGATCACGTCGTCGTGGCCCGGGGCGCGGCCGATGAGCGGCAGGTTGTCGCTCGTGAACGGAAGGACGCCGGCCCACGCGCGCGCGAAGCGCGCAGCCCGCAACTCCGGCAGCGAGGCCAGGAGGCCCTCGGTCACGAGCGCGATGCCCGCGAGATCGGGCTTCCAGTCGAACCCCGGATAGTCCATCGCGCAGCCGAGCAGATACGAGCCGTCGGCGGTCTGGCACGCGCCTTCGAGCAGCGCCAGACCGAGGCGCTGCTCCACGTCGGTCTCGAAGGGCTCGGCGCTGAAGCGTTCGAGCCCTCGGAAGATCGCGTACTGCTTCACGGCTGCCGGGCCGTAGAGCAGGTGCTCCAGGCGCGGGGCCATCGGCTCGGTCTGGACGATCTGCAGCCGCATCGGGTGGATCGGCAGCTCCAGGCCGAGTTGCCGGCCGAGGTCCGGGCTCCAGGCTCCGGTCGCGAGGACGACCTGGCCCGGCGAGATCGGCCCGAGATCGGTGTGCACCCGGGTGATCCGGGACCCATCGACCTCCAGCGTCCGGACCGCCGTTCCCTCGCGGATCGTCGCCCCGTGCCGTTGGGCGGCGAGCGCAAAGGCGCGTGTGTAACGGCGCGGGTCGATCTGGGCGTCGAGGGGACAGAACGAGGCACCGAGCACGCTGTCGGGCAGGATGGGCGCCAGATCGCGGGCCTCGGCCCCGTCCAGCAGCTGCATCGGGACGCCGTCGGCGTTCCGCCGTTCGACGAACTCGCGCATGACGACGGCCTGGGCTTCGGTCGTGAAATACATCAACCCGCCTCGGCAGCGCAGGCCGAAGTCGACGCCCAGCTCCTCGGGCAGGTCCTCGAGGCCCGTTCGGGTGGCCATCACGAGGTCCAGCTCCGGTCCGGCTCGACGCGTGTGGATCCAGATGAAGCCGAGGTTCCGGCCGGTCGCTCCGAACGCCAGTTGCTCCGCCTCGAGCAGCAGGACATTCGCACCGCGCAGCGCGAGGTGATACGCGCTCGCGGCGCCCACGATCCCGCCGCCGATGACCAGGACGTCCGGGGACAGACTCAAGACCCCTCCCGTGCGTGGATGTCGGACCACCGTAGCAGCGAAGTCACCCGCGCAATATGTCGTCGACCAACGAAATCCGGGGCGCGTCGTTGGTGGACAAACACGATCACGGCGCTCCCGGTGGGTATCATCCTCGTCAGCCGCCGTTCCAGTCCTCTGCCCCGCTCCGAGCGTGCGATGACACTCGCCTCGAATGCCCTGCGCGACCAGCTCGACCAGCTCTTGGTGACCGCGCGCCGCGTCGCGGAATCCCTCGACCTCGACACCGTCCTGTCGGCCATCGTGAACGACGCCACGGCGCTGCTCGGCGCCGACAGCGGCGACATCCTCCTGTGGGACCGTGAGCGTCACGCCCTCCGGGTCGTCGCCGTCTCGAACTTCCCGCCGGACATGCTCGGGTTCGAGATGGCGTTCGGCGACGGTCTGTCGTCGCAGGCGATCACCGCACAGCGGACCATCGAGGTCGAGGAGTACGCGACGTACGAGCATCGTGCGCGCGAACTCGACCGATACGATTTCGGCTCCGTGCTGTGTGCTCCGTTGCTCTTCCGTGGTGCCGGGATCGGAGCGATCAACGTCCACGCTCGCGGTCGCCGTCATCAGTTCGCCCCAGGTTCCGCCGAGCTCCTCGCAGCGTTCGCGAGCCTGGCGGCGATCGCGATCGACCATGCACGTCGCTACGAGAACGAGGTCAATCTTGGCCGGGACCTGGCCGCGACGAATTGGGAGCTGACCCGGCTGCTGACCGTGCAGCAACGTCTCGCCGAGCATGTCCTGCTCGACGACAGCCCGGCTGGCATCGCCTCCGTGCTCGCCGAGGACCTAGGCCGCGACATCGTCATCCAGGACCACCTGCATCGCCTGATCGCGGGAGCGTCGCCCGCCGGCGGGGATGGTTGGCGCCGGCTCATCGATGGATCAGCACCAGCCTCCATCGGCGTCGACGGCACCGCCGGGGGACCGCCGTTCAGCGTCGCGGTCCGGATCGGATCCGAAGTCGCCGGTCACCTGCTGCTTTCATCGGATGACGAACTTGGGTCGATCGACCGCGCGCTCGTCAACGCCGCGACGACCGGCGTCGCGCTCGCCTTCGCCAAGGTCCGGGCGGCAGTCGAAGTCGAGGACCGTCTCCGCGGCGAGGCTGCGGCCGATCTGTTGAACGGCACGTACCCGACCGAGGGCAGCATCGCCGCGAGGGCCGCGCGACTCGGATACGACCTCGGCGAGCCGCACGATCTGCTCGTCGTCCATGTCGACGACCGTGCATCGGGTGACGATCTCCGGACGCTCAGCGCACATGACGCGCAGCGTCGATCCCTCGACGTCGTCCGCGATCGACTCGCTCTCCGCGCGCCACGGAGTTTCGGTGTGCTGCACGCGGGCTCGATCGTGGTCCTCGCCGGCGTCGATCGCCAGAACGAGCTCGACGTTCGAGCGCTCGCCGCGGACCTCCAGGCGGCGATCGCCCGGGTCGACGTCGCCGGCGAGGTCACTGTCGCCGTGGCGGATCGTTGCACGCGCCCCAAGGACTACGCGCCGGCCTTCCGGCTTGCCCGCGAGTCGATCGAGCTGATGCTCAAGCTGGGCCGGGGAGGGGCGGTCGTCGCCACGGGCGAGCTCGGCCCGTATGCGCTCCTGCTCCGTGCGAGTTCTCGGGCCGACCTCGAGGCGTTCGCCCGACGCACGCTGCGCCCGCTGATCGAGCGCGACGCACGACACGGGTCGGGCGATCTGCTCAACACGCTGCGCGTGTTCCTCGACGAGGATCGCGTGCAGCGACGAGCGGCGGCGCGTTGCTTCGTGCACGTCAACACCATCGTGTATCGGATCCGGCGTATCGAGGAGTTGCTGGGCGTCGATCTCGACGATCCCTCCGCCGTCTTCGACATCACCCTCGCGCTCCGGATCCTCGATCTCGCCGGTGACTCCGCCGTCGCTACGTCCGCCACCGACGGGGGGGCGCGCCAGCGCGGATAGGTGGCGCGCCAGTGCCGGTAGGCGCCGTCCCGACGTTGGACCGGTCCGGGCGCCTGCGCTAGACTCGGCGCTCCCTAGTGATCACCTCGGAGAACCTCGCCCCGTGACCAACGCGCCGTCCGTCACCATCGGCCTGGGACCGCTGCGGCCGGCGCCCGCCGGCCTGCCTGACCCGGCGATCGACCCGCCGAACATCGGCGAGACCGGCGACCCGTTCACGACCGTCAGGGTGATCGACCTCCTTGCGCGGGTCGAGCGCGGCCGGCCGATCCGTCTCGCCGACCTCGCCGATCGTCTCGATGCCAGCTATCTCGATTGGCTGTTTCCCGTCCCGGTCATCGCCTCGGTCGCGCTCCAGCTCCAGGCGAACTGGATGGCCGATTACCGCAACAGCTCGGGCATCGTCGTGGAGGACGGGCTACGTGGACCGCAGCTGACCATCGAGGACACGAGCCGCGTCGACCCGTGGATCGTGCGCCAGGCACAGCGCGTCGCCGCCGAGTGTACCGAGCGGCTTGCCGAATTCAGTCGACGCGACCGACCGTCCGGCGACTGATCGACCGCCGCGACCCCGATCCCGTCACTTCGCACGCACCATCACAGCAGCACAGGAGGGTTCCCCAGGTGACCACCGCATACGCGACCGAGAACGCCCTCGTCGACGCGGAGTGGGCGCAGGCCCACGCGAACGACCCGAACATCCGGTTCGTCGAAGTCGACGTCGATACGAATTCCTATGAGCAGAGCCACATCCCCGGCGCGATCGCCTGGAACTGGACGAGCCAGCTGGCCGACGGCATCCGTCGCGATATCGCCTCACGCGAGGACTTCAGCAGACTCCTGTCCGAGTCGGGGATCGGCCCCGACACGACGATCGTGCTGTACGGCGACAACAACAACTGGTTCGCCGCCTGGGCCTACTGGCAGCTCAAGCTGTACGGACACGACGACGTCCGGATCCTCAACGGCGGGCGCAAGTTCTGGCTGGACAACGGCCTGCCGCTTACCACCGACGTCCCGTCATACGAGGCCACGGGCTACGAGCTTCCGGAGCCCGACTTTGCCCTGCGCGCCTACCGCGACGACATCCTGCCGCGCCTGGGTGACGCCGGGCTGGCGCTCGTCGACGTGCGCTCGCCAGCCGAGTACAACGGCGAGATCATCGCGCCGCCGGGCATGAGCGAGACCGCGCAGCGCCCGGGGAGGATCCCTGGAGCAGCGTCGATCCCGTGGGCGCAGACCGTCAAGGAGGACGGCACCTTCAAGGACGCCGACGAGCTCCGCACCCTGTACGAGAGCAAGGGCGTGACACCCGACAAGGACGTCATCGCCTATTGCCGGATCGGCGAGCGGTCCTCGCACTCCTGGTTCGTGCTGCACGAGCTGCTCGGTTACGAGCGCGTGCGCAACTACGACGGCTCGTGGACCGAGTACGGCAGCCTGATCGGCGTGCCCATCGAAAAGCCGGTGCCCGTCGGGGTGACCGACTAGGCTCGAAACCAGCCTCAGGTCAAGCGCGCGGCGCCTCGGATCCCGGGGCGCCGCTCGATTTCACGGTCGCCGCGAGCCGGCAAGCCCTCATCTGCCGTGGGCGGCCAAGACCTCGCGCACTCGATCGTGCGGCAGCGCGTATGCCGTGATGCCGTCCCGCCCGACCACGGTCGTCGCCGCGACGAGCGCATTGACGATGGCCTCCTCGGTCGATTCGATCACCGCGTCGAACAACCGGTCGATGATGATGTCGCCGACGGCGCGAACGTCGTACGTGCGGAGGCCGGCCGGGTTCTCGTCATCCACGAGCGACGGCAGTCGATTGCCGGTCGCGAACGCGATGAACAGGTCGCCGCTCGTGTGCCCACCGGTCCCGCCCACGCGGGCGATCCCCAATCCGGCGCGCTGGGCCAGGCGTTCGCACTGGTGGGGGAGGAGCGGCGCATCGGTCGCCACCACGACGATGATCGATCCCGAGCCGGCCGGTGGTCCGGAGCGAAACGGTCCCGTCTGCTCGTACGGGCTCGGCACCTCGGCCGCCGGGATCGCTTCACCGACCCTGACCCCGTCGATCCGGAGCCAATCCCGCTTCCCGTAGTTCGCCTGGACCAGCACGCCCACGGTGAAACCGCCGGCCGACGAGTCGATGACGCGAGACGCCGTCCCGATCCCGCCCTTGAACTCGTGGCAGACCATGCCGGTCCCGCCGCCGATCGCGCCCTCCTCGACCGGACCGTCGGCCGCCGAGGCAAGCGCGTCGTGCAGGTGTTCCGGCCGCACGTGGAAGCCGTTGATGTCATTGAGCAGCCCGTCGTACGTCTCGCCGACGACCGGCAGCGACCAGGTCGCGAGACCTTCGCGGACCGACGCCGCCACGAGCGCGTCGCGCACGACGCCCACGCTGTGGGTATTGGTGATCGCGACCGGGCTGGACAGCATGCCGGATTCGCGGACCCACTCGAGGCCGGTCAGTTCGCCGTTGCCATTCAGCCGGTGACAGCCCGCGAAGACCGGCTCGCGGAGATTGCCGCTCCCACGTGGGCAGACGACCGTGACGCCAGTACGTACGGGGCCCTCACCAACGACGAGCGGGCCCTCCCCGCGGCTGAGCGTCGCGTGGCCGACCGTCACGCCGGCAACGTCGGTGATGGCATTGAGCGGTCCGGGCGTTCCCAGCCCGAACTGGATCCCGAGTTCTCGTGCACGCATCGTCCGAATCTACCGGGCCGGCGTCATGGCCTGTCGGTCGTTCCCGGACTGCACTGCAACGAACCTGCGCTACCGGACGGGGACGCGCCGAGGGTCGGGGCATCCCGCCAGCCGTATCATCCCGGCGTGATCCCCGTCGGCCCCAACTTGCCCGGTTCGCCCACGGCCACGCTCCGGCTGCGACGCCTTCCGGAGCGGATCGCGGATGCCCGACCCATCGACGCGGCCGAGGCCTTCCGGGACCTGCCGGGTCTCGTGCTGCTGGAGAGCGCTCGTCCGGGCCGCAACGCACGCTGGACGTACATGACGGCCGATCCCGTCGCGGTCCTGGAATCGCCCGCGGCCGGCCCAGACCCGTTCGCGGTCGCGCGACGGCTCCTTGCGCGGCTCGACGCGACGACGGTGGTCCCTGCCGACGCACCTCGATTCCTTGGCGGGCTCGTGGGGTTCCTCGGGTACGACCTCGGGCACGTCCTCGAGCGCCTGCCGTCGGTGGCCAAGGACGATCAGGGCCTGCCGCCGCTTCGACTCGCGCTCCACGACTGGGTCGTGGCGTGGGACCGGCGATCCGGCCACGCGTGGCTCGGCGGGCGGGCACTCGACGGCGACGGCCGCCGCCTCGCGCGGCGACTGGACGAGGTCCACGCGCGATTGACGACGCCCGGGCCCGGCGCGTCGCCGGCGGGCGCGATCGCGGCGGGGAGCCGAGCCGCCACCGCGGCCGAGACCGACGTCCCGGACGATCCCGGCGACGCCCTCCGCTTCCGATCGTCACTGCCGCGAGCGGCCTACGAAGCGGGGGTCAGGCGGATCCGGGCGCACATCGCGCGCGGCCACATCTACCAGGCGAACCTGACGCGCCGGCTGGAAACCCCGTACGGCGGCGACCCATGGGCGCGCTATCGCCGACTCCGCACCGGTGACCCCTCGCTCTTCTCGGCCTACCTGGACCTTGGCCCCTCGCCCGAGACCGGCCGGCCGCGGGCGCTGCTGTCCGCGTCGCCCGAGCCGTTCCTGTCGCTCGACGCGGAGGGCGCCGTGGCGTCGGACCCGATCAAGGGCACGCGCCGGCGCGGGCGGGATCGCGCCGAGGACCGCGCGCTGGCATGCGAGCTCCTGGCCAGTGCCAAGGACCGGGCCGAGAACGTGATGATCGTGGACGTGCTGCGCAACGACCTCGGCCGTGTGTGCCAACCGGGCACGGTCCGCGTCCCGCGACTTTGTCGCCTGGAGCGCACCGCCGCCGTGCAGCACCTCGTCTCGACCGTGACCGGCCGGCTGGCGCCCGGCCGCGACGCCTTCGACCTCCTCAGTGCCAGTTTCCCGGGTGGCTCGATCACCGGTGCCCCGAAGATTCGCGCCATGGAGATCCTCGAAGGACTCGAGCCGGTTCGGCGTGGCCCATACACAGGGTCGTTCGGCTGGATCGGGCCGGACGGGGCGATGCAGACGAGCATCCTGATTCGCACGTTCGTGGCCGACGGGCGCCGGTTGACGCTCCACGTGGGCGGGGGCATCACGTGGGGCAGCGACCCGGCCGCGGAATGGGAGGAGACCGTGGCCAAGGCCCGCGGACCCCTCGGTGCGATCGGTGGCGAGGAGATCGCGTGAGCGACGCGCGGGACCGGGGTCACGTGTGGGTCGACGGCGACCTGCTGCCGGCAGCGGACCGCCACCTGTCGGCGTTCGATCGCGGCTTCCAGCTCGGTGATGGCATCTTCGAGACGTTGCGCGCGACCGGGGGCCGGCCGACCGAGCTGGCCGAGCACATGGCGCGGCTCCATCGATCGGCCCAGGGCCTCGACATCGGCCTGCCGGGGGACCTCGGCCAACGCGTCGCGGCGGGAATCGGGGCACTGCTCGCGAGCGATGGCCTGGACGGACCCGATGCCGACGCCTCCATCCGGATCACCGTTTCGCGAGGGCCGTTCCGCACCCGGGGTGTGCTTCCACCAGACGAGGTCGTTCCCGCGACGGTCGTCATCCAGGCATGGCGCGTCGCGCCCGTCCCCGATGCACATCTGGAGCGTGGGCTCCACCTCGTCGCCTCGGCGGTACGGCGCGATCCGCACAATCCACTGGCGACGTTCAAGACCACCTCCCGTGCCGAGTACGTCTACGCACGGCTCGAGGCGCGTCGCGCGGGCGCCGACGATGCGCTGTTCCTGACCATCGACGACCACCTGTCCGAGGGGACGTCCGCGAACATCTTCCTCGTGCGGTCGGCCGGCGGACGGGCGCTCGAGCTTGCGACGCCGGCGCTCGACTGCGCGATCCTGCCCGGCACCACCCGCTCATGGCTGCTCGCATGGGCGGCCGAGGTCGGGCTGCGCCCGTTCGAGGGCGCCCTGACGCGCGACGACCTCGCGGGGGCCCGCGAAGCGTTCCTGTCCTCGAGCGTGGCGGGGATCCTGCCGGTCACTGCGTTCGAGGGTCGACCCATCGGCGACGGCGCCCCGGGCGCGTGGACGCTGCGTGCCCGCGCAGACCGAGAGGCGATGATCCACGGCCACGGCTCGACGTGACACGCGACGAGCTGATCGACCGAACGCGGCAGCTGATCGCCGAGGGCGACCGCCTCGTCGCGGGACCGTCGATGGGGGCGCTCCAGACGTGGCTCCAGCTCTCGGACGACCTGCTTTCCCGAGCGTGGGGCAGCATGGACCGCTATCACCTCGCCTGGCTGATGGTCGGCAAGCCCAAGGGCATCGTCCGGGGACGGTCGATGACGCCGGACGAGGAGGCGGCCTACGTGCGCGAGGTCGCGACACAGAAGACCGCCGCGCTACGGATGAGTCTCGACGCCGTGGAACGCCAGCGGATGCCGTTCGTGGGTGAGACCGGGGGCCTGGCCCAGGGTGGCGATCCCGCCGCGGGAGCGAGCAAGGGATCCCAGCCCGACGGTACGTCAGAGAAGGCTCCCGATCGTGCCCCCGACCGGACCGGCCTGCCGCCTGACCCGACCCTGGCCGATCGACTGGCGGAGGCGCGCCGGCGCGCCGAGCGGCACCGGGACCATGGAGCGCCGCGCGCCCCCCGGCCCGACCGGATGGAGCGGTGACCGTCGAGCGCACGCGAGTCCCGGCCGTCGGTGGCACCCGCCACGTCCCTGCTGCCGACCCCATCGCCGAGGACTACCTGTTGCTCGGTCTGCGGCTGGACCAGTGGATCCCGGGCCTGCTCGACGGGTACTTCGGCCCGGCGGAGATCAAGGCCCGTGTCGACATGGAACAGCGTCGAGCGCCGGCGCTCCTGCGCGCTGACGCATCCGCGCTGACGGGCCGGATCGCCGCTGAGGTCGAGGAGCCGGACCGTCGGACGTGGCTGACCGCACAGGCGCGCGCGCTCGCGGCACATGCCCGGGCGCTCGACGGCGAGCCGCTTTCCTATGTCGACCACGTGGCGGTGTGCCTCGGCTTCGAGCCGCCGCGCCACGATGACGCGACGCTTCGTGAGGACCTCGCGGCGATGGATGCGCTGCTCCCCGGCGACGGGCCACGGGAAGAGCGGCTGGCGGCGTGGGACGCTCGCCTCGAGATCGCGGTCGATCGGCTGCCCCCGGTCATCGACTGGCTCGTCGGACGGTTCCGCGACCAGGCGCGGCAGGACTTCGGCCTGCCCGACGGTGAGGAGTTGCGCGTCTCGCTCGTGACCGGCCAGCCATGGTCGGGCTACAACTGGTTCGACGGTGGGCGGCGGTCGCGGGTCGACATCAACACCGACCTCCCGGTGCGTGCCCCGGACCTCGTCCAGACGATCGCCCACGAGACGTACCCGGGCCACCATCTCGAGCACGCCTGGAAGGAAGCCGACCTGGTCGACGGCAGCGGCCGCCTGGAGGCGTCCATGCTGCTGATCAACACGCCCGAGTGCCCGATCAGCGAGGGTTTGGCCGAGCTCGGGGTGTCGGTCGCCGCCCCGCCCGAGGAGCGGAAAGATCTCCTCGGTGAGCTGTTCGAGCGGGCGGGGCTCGCGTTCGCGGCCGACCCGACCGAGGCGAGCGAGATCGCGGCGCGCGCCGTCGCGCTCGATGGACCACGGCGGGCACTGGCGGCCAGCCGGGGAAACGCAGCGCTCATGCGCCACGCCGACGGCGCGGCCCACGACGAAGTCCTGGCCTATCTGCAGGACGTCGGCGGGTACGCGCCGAAGGTGGCGGCCAAGATGCTCGAGTTCATCGAGCACCCGCTCTGGCGGACGTACGTCTTCGTCTACACCGAGGGCGAGGGACTGGTCCGCAAGTGGGTGGAGGCGGCGCCCGCGTCGTCTCGCGTCGCGCGGTTCGGCCGCCTCCTCCACGAACAGGTCACGCCGGGTCGGCTCCTCGCGGAGCTGGGTTGACGGTCACGCGTGGTGCCGGCCGGCCGGCCAGCCACGACATCGCGAAGCCCGCGCTGGCTCCGGCCAGGACGGCCAGTGTCAGGACGCCGATGATCGGGAGTCCGCCGGCCCCTTCCACGGCCGCCAGGCGGTTCGCCAGCTCGTCACGCTGAGCGAGGATCTCGTCCGTCTGGGCGAGCAGGCGGTCGCTGCGGGCCTTCTCGGCGGTGAGCAGGCCATCGAGCCGCTCGATCTCGGGATAGATCTGGGCGGTGACCGCCGCGGTCATGTCCTTCTTGGCCTGGGCGATCGCGGTCAGGGTCGTCGACGCGTCGTAGGCGGGAAGCTGTCCGGAGGCCGTATACACGGCAAAGGTGACCGGCACGTGCTCGCTCAACAGGTCCTGGAGCGTGACGTGCCAGCTCCAGTAGCCCGCCTCGGGCAGCGTCGCCGTGGCCTTGAAGTGGCCATCCGCGCGGTCGTTCGTGGCGACGACGTCGATCGTCTTGCCGGTCGATGCGTTCGTGAAGTGGACCGTGGCCGTCTCCCACGGCGCCGGCGTCTCGCCGTGCTGGAGGACCAGGAACCCGACCTCGACGGGCTTGCCCTCGACGGGCGGTTCGATGGTCTGCGCGTCGGCCACGATGTCGGCCCAGCCACCGGCCAGGACCGGGGCCGCGAGCGCGAGCAGCATGGCGCCCGCCGCAAGCGAAGCGGTCAGTCGTCTGATCATCGTCGGTTCCTCCAGCAGGTGGACGAGGCAGCTCGTCCGGCGTCGAACCATCTACACCGCGGGTGCCAGCGTGGTTCCCGCTCACGGCGACAGATCGCGGATGAACACCACCCGATCCTCGTCAGGCCCGTCGTGATCGACATGGGCGGGCGTGCCGTACAGCCGTTGCGTGCCGGGTCCGTCGTCCACGCGGAAGCCCATCGCCCGGTGGAACGCGATCGAGATCCGATTGCCGGGCCACGTCACCGCGAGCACGCGGCGCGCCCCGCGCCCGGCGAGATCCGCGAAGGCGCGCTCGTAGAGCGCCCGGCCCAGCCCGCGGCGCCGGCGGTTCGGCTCCGCGGCGATCATGTGGACGTATCCGGTGGCGGGGTCATCCTGGCTCAAGAAGGCGACGACGAACCCGGCGGGGCGGCCGTCCGCGCGATCGACCACCCAGGACGTCCCGCTGAAGTGCTCCAGCCACAGCCGTGGCAGCAGGTGTCGCATCCGGCGGTCGCCCCACCAGTCATCGATGACGCCGACCAGCCGCGGATGGTCGGCCTCGGTGGGTCTGCGGAACGTGAGATCGTCGAGACCGGCTGCTCCGTGGCCGACCGGTGCGCCATCCGGTCGGCCCTCTGCGCCGGACTCCCGCGGCGACGTCACCGGGCGCGCCACCAGGCGACGCCCGCCGCCAGAAGGAGCTCGAGAGTCACGAGCGGACCGAACGTCTGGGCCAGGTACTCGATCGGCGGCAGGACGCCGCCTTCCGCGCGGGCGTAGACCCACAGCCCGGCCTGCCCGAGCACGACACCGAGCCCGGCGATCGTGGCGGCGATCCACGAGCGCGCCGGCCCCGCCAGCGTGTCGCCTGCCCCGCCGACCGCGGCGAGCCCCACGGCGTAGCCGACCGCCGCCGCCACGACCAGGAGCCCGGCCGAGATCGCCAGCGCCCCACCGAAGACTACGATGAGCGCGGCGCCGACGATCGCGGCGACGGAGCCATACACGACCCCACGCCTCGGGGACGGTGGCGCGGCCGCCGCCGGGTCCCCGCCCCGTGTGTCGCCGGGTGACGACCCGGTGCCCGTGCCGGCCGCCCCGCGGTAGCGGTCCGACGGCGGTCGTGCCAGCCGGCGCTCCCCGCCGACTGCGGGCGACGTCTCGGGTTCGGGGTCGTGCGGGGCGGGGTCGTGCGGGGGGTCGGTCACGAGTCGCATCCTAGCCCCATCGCGGTCGCGCCCGGCCGGCCGGCCGGCCGGCGCATGGCGCTGCCTCCGGCCGGGCGCTAGACTCCCGAACGTGAGCCACCCGAGCCTTGGCCTGCCGCCCCGGGACACGAGCGCCGCGTGGGCATCGGTCGCTCGTCGCATCAGCGAGAGTGCGCCGCAGCTTGCTGCGCGAGCCCTCGCGGTCGCGATCGACCTGGACCCGACGATGCGCGACCGATACGACGAGATCGGGCTTCGCCAGCGTCTCCGCGACGCTGAGCTGCTCGCCGAACGGATCGCTGTATCGGTGGCCGCGCAGGATCCAACGGCCGCTCGTGAGTACGCGGACTGGACGTCGCCGATGTATCGCCGCAAGAAGGTCCCGCTCGACGACCTGATCAACCTGTGCGAGGGGCTGCGTGCAGCGATCGGGGGTTCCGTGGCGCCGGGATCGACGGACGCCGCCGACGTCGCGCTCGACGAGGCCATCGCCCAGTACCGGTGGCATCGCCGCCTGGCCGGGGACGCGCGCAAGCGGAACGCCCTGTTGCAGTTCATCTACAAGGGCGGTTGAGCGCATGACGATCAAGTGGGTGCAGCAGGACCCGCTGGTCATGAACGGCGAGCCCTTCTGCTACGGCTCGCGCCTCACCGTGCGGCAGCTCCTCGAGCTGCGCTCCAACGGCTATGACCTCACCCGCATCCTGACCGACCACCCGGAGCTCCGCCGGGTGGGCGTTGCCGCGGCCTTCACGTTCGCCGCCGATAACCGCGAGCGGTATGCCGACTTCTTCGAGCCGGATGGCTCGATGACCGGGCCGGGGTACACGGACGAGGAGGCGGCCGGGCTGCCGGCCCAGTACCGGGTACCCGGGGTGGTGATCAAGGCCGCTTGACGGCACCCCGCTGCCGGGCCGTCGACCGGGGTACGAACGGATCGGCGGGGCCCGATCGGACTCGGTGGTACGCTCTTCGCACGTACTTCCCGGAGAACCACACGCGATGACCGATACCACGACCACCGATCTCGAGACCGCCTCAGCTACCGGGGCCGCGGACGCGGCTGGCACCGCTGACGCCCCGGCGTTCGATCCCGAGCGCCGCGCAACCGAGCTCGCCATCCTCGACGCCCTGCGCGCCGTGGTGGACCCCGAGATCGGGATGAACGTCGTCGAGCTGGCGCTCATCAAGCAGATCCTGCTGGGCCCCGACACGACCGAGATCAAGATGATCCTGACGACGCCGTTCTGCCCGTACGCGGGTTCGATGATCGCGCAGGTCAAGGAACAGGCCGAATCCGTCGTCGAGCACGACGTCAAGGTCACGCTGCTGGCCGAGCGCTGGGATCCGCGCGACGCCGGTCTGATGTGGTGAGTCAGTCCCTACAACCCCCGAGGAGCACCCAGACCAATGAGTGACCAGCGCGTCTCCAACCCGTATCTCACACCCGACCAGACTTCCGGGACGGTGACCTCGCCGTCGGCGCTCGGCGTCAAGCCGGACGCCAGGCTCGCCCAGGCGTTCCTGGCCCAGGCCTTTCTGTGGATGTTCGTCGGGCTGCTCATCAGCGCCGGCGTCGCATTCTTCGTCCAGTCGAACGAGCGGCTGCTCGGCTTTGCACTCGACAACTACTTCCTCCTGATCATCGCCCAGCTCGCGCTCGTGATCGGCATCAGCTGGGGCATCAACCGCATCAGCGCGACCGTCGCGCTCGGCCTGTTCTTCGTCTACGCCGCGAGCCTCGGCCTCACGATCGGGCTCATCGTGTCGGGGTTCACGGGTGGGTCCGTGGCGACCGCCTTCCTGTCGGCGTCCGCGATGTTCGGTGGCGCGGCGATCTACGGCCGGGTGACGAAGCGCTCCCTCGCCGGTCTTGGCGGCATCCTGTTCATGGGCGTCATCGGGATCCTGGTGGCGTCGCTGATCAACGTCTTCCTCGCGAGCGACGGCCTGAACTGGGTCATCTCGATCGTGGGCGTCGTGATCTTTACCGCCCTCACGGCGTACTACGTCCAGCGCATCCAGAACGGCGAGCTCGCCGCCCAGACGGGATCGATGGAGAAGGGGGCCGTCATCGGCGCTCTCCTGCTCTATCTCAGTTTCGTGAACCTGTTCCTGTTCCTGCTCCAGCTGTTCGGCGGGCGCGACTGACCGTCGCCAGGTCGCGACCGGTTCCTAGCCCGCCCGGCGCAGCGCCGCGGAACGGATGCGGTCGGCGCGCAGCAGACGCGCCGTCCTGGCGGCCGGCACCGGACGGCTGAACAGGTAGCCCTGCCCGAGATCGCAGCCGAGCTCGAGCAGGAGATCGGCCTGCCGCTCGGTCTCGATGCCCTCGGCCACGACACCGATGCCCAGGCCGTGGGCCAGCGCCACGACAGCCTCGACGATCGAGCGGTCGGCGTCCTCCTCGATCGCTGCGACGAACGAGCGATCGATCTTGATCGTGTCGAGCGGCAGGTGCTTCAGGTGCGACCCGGCGGCGGTTTCCCGTGGCGATACGTCAGTCGACCCGTGAACGGGCTCCCGGACGTGCTCGACGCGTGGGTCAGAACGCGGCAGGTGCGAGGTCCGCGATCGACCGGAGCACGACATCGGCGTCGGCGAGGTCCTCGGCCGTGCCCACCCCGCTGAGGACGCCGATCACCCGTCCGGCACCCGCCGCGCGGGCCATCGTGAGATCGGCCCTCGTGTCGCCGATCACGACGACGCGCGGCGGCTCGGTCCGGAGCGCCTGGCACAGCGCGAAGACAGGATCCGGCGCCGGCTTCATGGGGAACCCGTCGTCCCCGCAGACCATCGCGTCGACGGCCGGTCGAATCCCGAGTGCACGCAGCGTCGCGTCGGTCGGAGCGCGGTCGTCGGTCGTGACCAGCGCGATCCGCCGGCCACTGGCCCGGATGCTGTCGAACAAGGCCGGCAGGTCCGCGAGCGGGGCGGCCAACGCGACCGGATCGGGCACGAACCAGGCGGCTTCGGTCGCCTGTCTCGCCGCTGCGACGCTCGGGCACCATCGCCGCAGGACCGCCGCCACGAGCTCCTCGATCCCGGCCATCGTCGCCGTTGCCAGCGGTCCGCCACCGGCGACCCGACCCGTCGAGGGATCGAACCCGATGGCCGCGAACACGTCCGGCGACACGGGTCGTCGGGCCGCGGCCTCGAGCCGCGTCCCGAGCTCGCGCGCCCAGCCGCCCCACATCGCGTGGAAGTCGATCAGCGTGCCGTCCTTGTCGAAGATGACGAGGTCGATGCCGGTCAGGTCCACCGGCCCGCGGTCCGCGGTTACAGCATCGCCTCCGCAGCCGCCAGCGCGTCGGTCTGCTCCGGCACGGCGTGGCGGCCCAGGACCAGGCACGCTTCCGGCGGGAAGCTCAGGACGACCGGCGACCCGGCCGGCGGGACGGCCAGATTCGGATTGTTGAAGGTGTCGACGAAGACGAGCGTGGCCTCGTCGCCGACCGTGGTGCGGACCCGGACGACCGATCCGAGGAACGCGACGTCCGCGACCGTCGCCGGCAGGCGATTGGCGCCGCTGACCGGGCCGGTGGCGCTGACCGCCGCGACGGACGTGCCGTCGGGGCTCGTCAGCGCGATCATCTCGGGCCGGAGCGCCACGGTCACGGTCTGGCCGGCGGATTCGGTCAACCGCGACGTCGTGCGGATCTCGTGCCCTGCCAGCGACAGCCGCCCGGAGCCTGGGTCGACGACCCGTGCCTCGATCGCGTTGAGCGTCCCGACGAAGGACGCCACGAACGCGGTCGCCGGGAAGTTGTAGATCTCGAACGGCGTGCCCACCTGCTCGATGCGGCCTTCGCTCATGACAACGACGCGATCGGACAGCTCGAGGGCTTCCTCCTGGTCGTGGGTGACGTACACGGTCGTGATCCCGAGCTGGCGCTGGATCTCGCGGATCTCATGCCGAAGCGCGACGCGGATCTTGGCGTCCAGCGCGGACAGTGGCTCGTCGAGCAGCAGCACCGTGGGCTCGATCGCGAGGGCCCGTGCGAGTGCCACCCGCTGCTGCTGGCCGCCGGACAGCTGGTAGGGATAGCGGTCGCGCTTCTCCGGCATGTTGATCAGCTCGAGCAGCTCACCGACCCGCTTGTCGATGGCGGCTCGCGGCTGCTTTTTGACGCGCATGCCGAAGCCGACGTTGTTGGCGACGCTCATGTTCGGGAAGAGTGCATACGATTGGAAGACCATCCCGACGTTGCGCTTGTTGGGCGCCAGGTGCGTGATGTCCCTGCCGTCGACGCTGATGCTGCCGGAGTCCGGGTATTCGAACCCGGCGATCATCCGGAGCGTCGTCGTCTTGCCGCAGCCGGACGGTCCCAGGAATGAGACGAACTCGCCGCGTTGGGCCGACAGGTCGAAGTCGGCCACCGCCGTGAACGCGCCGAATCGCTTCTCGACATGGGACAGCTTCAGAAAACCCATGGCTCCCTCGCCCATCAGTGGGCGCCGCCGACTTCGATCCGCGTCCGCGTATCGCGACCCAGGAACGCGATGGCGATCATGGCGAGCCAGGTGAGGCCGAAGCTGATGAGCGACACGGCGGCCGGCTCGTAGGCTTTGTAATTGCCGAGAAGCGAGAGATACGGCCCGAATGCCGGCCGCGCGAGGAAGCTCGCAATGGTGAACTCACCGAGAACGATGGCCAGCGTCAGGAAGGCGCCGCTCAGCAGGGCCACCCGAAGATTCGGCAGGATGATCTTCCACAGGATGGTCACCCAGTTGGCGCCCATGCTCTGGGCCGCCTCGGTCAGGCTTCGGATGTCGATCGAGCGGAGTCCGGTGTCTACCGCTCGGTACATGTAGGGCAGCGAGAGGACGACGTATCCGAAGACGAGCAGGAGCGTGCTACCGATGTCGGTATGGGTCAACGGGACGGGTGGCCTGCTGTAGACCCGGATGAGGCCGAAGACGAGGACGACCGGCGGGATCACGAACGGCAGCAACGTCATGAATTCGACGATCGATCGCGCGCGAGGGACCTTCAACTGAACCCAATACGCGGTCGGCACGATCAGCGCCAGGCTCGCGATGATCGTCACGATCCCGACCACCAGGGAGTAGAGGAGGCTCGCGAAGAACTGTGGGTCCGCGAAGGAATTCGTGTACGCCGCAAAGGCCGGCTTCGCTCGAAGCGAGAACTCGAGCGTCGCGACAAGTGGCAGGAAGAAGTAGAACGTGCCGAGCAGGAAGACGAGCCACCAGACAGGAGATGAGCGGCGTCGCTTCATCGTCGCCAGCGCTCCGCACGCCGCTGCAGGACCGTGTACAAGATGATCGCGAGGGCCATGATCACGACCATGCCCATCGCCATGGCGTACCCAAGGCCGGGGTTGTGGAGGACGTCACCGCTGATCTGCGCGCCGATGATCACGGGCACGATCGGCAGCGTGCCGCCGGTCAGCTGGTAGGCGGTTGCCTGTGCGCCGAAGGAATTCCCGAACAGCAGGATCATGGTCCCGAGGATGGTCGGGAAGAGGATCGGTAGCGCCACGCGCCGCCAGTACTGGGCCGAGCTCGCCCCCATATTCTCGGCCGCTTCACGCCACTCAGGCCGGAGCCCGTCGATGGCGGGCGCGATGATGAGCACCATCAGCGGGAACTGGAAATAGAGGTAGACGAGCTCCAAACCGATCTTGCTGTAGATGGTGAAGCCGGATGCATATGGGTTGAGGCCGAGCCCCTTGAGGAACATTGTCATGAGGCCAGCCTGCCCCAGGGTGAAGATGAAGGCCAATGCAAGCGGGACGCCTGCGAAGTTGGACGCCACACCACTGAACGTCAGAAGTGCATTCCGCAGGACGCGCGGAAGACCGCCCATGATGACCGCGTAAGCCAGCAGGAATCCGAAGATCCCCCCGACGATCGCCGTCACGAGGCTGATCTCGATGCTGATCCGAAATGCATTGGCGACGCTCGGAGTCGCGAGGTCGGCGTAGTTCTGGAAGGTGGTCCGCCCCTCGTTGTCCTGAAAGCTTCCGACCACCAAGTAGGCGACAGGCGCAAGGATGAAAGCGAAGGCGTAGAAGAAAAACGGAATGAGTCCGAGCCAACTCCGGGACATGCGTCGAGCGGAGCGCGCAGGGAGCGCGCTCGGCTCGACAGTGGTGGCCATGACTTGGCGTCAGACCTTACTGGGGGACTACCTCACTCCGGCGGGACGACGACGTCGACGCCGACCGTTGCGTCCCAACCCTTTGTGATGAGGTCCGTGGCCGTCTTCAGCTGGGCCGGCGTCGGGAACACTGCACCCGTGGAGTCGGGCAGTTTGGCGGCGAGGTCCGCGGGGACGACCCCACGCGAGACCATGTCGTCATAGCGGATGGGGTTGCAATAGCCCTTCAGCCACATGAGCTGGCCTTCGTCGGAATAGAGATGCTCCATCCAGAGCTTGGCGGCATTCGGATGGGGCGCGAACTTGCTGATGGCCTGAACATAGACGCCACCGAATTGACCGCTGGTCGGGACCACAACGTCGATCGTGGGGTTGTCCGCCGTCGAGTCACGATGCGACAGACCGTTGTATGACCAGCGGAGGGCGACCGGCGTGGCGCCCTGGACGATGGTGCCCGGGTTCGCGTCGACCGGGACGAAGTTGCCGGCGTCGACGACCTTCTTGAAGAAGTCGAGACCCGGCTGCGCGTTGTCGAGCGAGCCGCCGTTGGCGAGCGCCGCCGCGTAGACGGCCTGGATGGCCTGATTGGACGTCCGTGGGTCGCCGTCCAGAGCGATCTGACCCTTGTACTCGGGCTTCAGGAGGTCGGCCCAATCCTTCGGCGGGTTCGCGGCGACGGCGGTGTTGGTCGTGAAGGCCATCACGCCGTAGTAGTCGCCATACCAGGCGCCGTCGGCGGACTTGGCGGACTCGGGAATGGTGTCCCAGGTCGCGACCTTGTATGGCTCGAAGAGGTCCTTGTTGTCTTCCCCGAACGAGAAGCCGATATCGACCACGTCGGGCGCCTGAGGGCCTGGGTTGCTCTGGTTGGCCTTGATGGCCTCGATCTCGTCACCGGAGCTTCCCCCGGGATTGAGACCGTTGATGGGGATGCCGTACTTGGCCGTGAAGCTATCGATGACCTCGCCGTAGTTGCACCAGTCACGTGGCAAGGCGATGGTGGTGAGCCCGCCTTCGGCCTTGGCCGCAGCGATGAGCTCCTCGGATGGGCCCGCGGCGCCGGACGGCGCCGCCGAGCCGCCGGCCGATGGCGCGGCGGAACCGGGCGGTGCGGCCGACCCCGCCGACGGTGCGGTCGTGCCGGCCGGTGTGGAGCAGGCGCCGAACAGGATCGCCGACGCTGCCAGAAGACCCGCCCAGCGGGTCAGGGTTGCGTTTCGTGGACAAGGGACTCTCCTCCAGTCGATCGCTGTGGACTCCGCGTTCGCGTCGCCGTGCCGGGGCCCCTCCTCGGCCCCGCCGACCCCCGTGACGAACGGCCGGGCTGGCACTTGTGGATATCGGTGTCCGTGCATTCCACTCCGCGGACCCGTCCGCCGTCAAGACGATGTGACCACTTTGTTGACGGCGCATCCTCGCCACGATATCCGCTTGCGCACCTGCGGCGGCACGCTCAACCCCGCAGGCGGGACATCTCCGGGTCGAACAGTGGATCCGTCGCGACCGTGGCCGGGACGGGCTCGCCGAAGTACCGGATCGCGACCGGCTGCCCCGGTCGGGCAGCATCTGCCGGGAGCCAGGCGTACGCGATCGGCGCGTCCACCGAGAAGCCGTATCCGGCGCTCGTGACGTAGCCCGCCGGGCGTCCATCGACCTCGACGGGCTCCTTGCCCATGACCACGGCCGCGCGGTCGGTGATAGTGAGCGGCACGAGCCGGCGGGCGGCCGTCGCCTCGCTCTTCCCCTCCAGCGCGGTACGTCCCACGAACTCGCCCTTGTCCATCCGGACGGCGAACCCGAGACCGGCCTCGTATGGATCGTGCTCGGTCGTGATGTCCGTACCCCACGAGCGGTAGCCCTTCTCGAGCCGCAGGCTGCCGAACGCGCTGCGACCGGCGGCGATCAGGCCATGCTCCTGGCCGGCCGACCAGAGCGTGTCCCACAGCCTGGTCCCCATGTCCGCCGTCGTGTACAGCTCCCACCCGAGCTCGCCGACATACGAGAGCCGGAGCGCGGTGACCGGCACGTTGCCAACCCACAGCTTGCGCGCGGCGAAGTAGCGGAACGCGCCATCGGACACGTCCGTGTCCGTCAGCGATGCCAGGATGTCGCGCGCCCGCGGGCCCCACAGGCCGATGCAGCAGGTGCCGGCCGTCGTGTCGCGCACGACCACGCTGCCGTCGTCGGGGGCGAGGCGGCGGAGCCGGTCGAAGTCGAGGTTGCCGTTGGCCCCGATCTGGAAGCGGTCCGCCCCGAGGCGGGCGATCGTGAGGTCGCTCCGGATGCCGCCACGGCCGTCGAGCATGAGCGTGTAGACCACCGAGCCGACCGCGCGGTCAAGGCGGTTCGTCGTCAGCCCGTCCAGGAATCCCAACGCCCCCGGTCCTGTGATCTCGAGGCGCTTGAGCGATGTCATGTCGTACAGACCGGCGGCGTCGCGCGTGGCGAGCGCCTCGGCGCCAGCGATGGGATGCCAGTAGCGTTCGGCCCACGCGTTGCGACGGGGGATCTCGTAGCGGCCGAGGAGCCCCTCGTTCACGCCGTACCAGTGCGGCCGTTCCCACCCGTTGCCCTCGAGGAAGTAGGCACCCAGCTCCTGCTCCCGCTCGTAGAACGGCGAGGTCCGCAGCGGCCGTGGCTCCTCCATCGGTTGGAGCGGATGGACGATGTCGTAGACCTCGACATAGTTCCGGATACCGCGATCGTGGATGTACGAGGGCGCGAGCTGGTGCGTCTCGAAGCGGTTGGCGTCGCACTCGTGGAGATCGGTCGGCGATCCGCCGTCGACGAGCCACTCTGCCATCGCCTTGCCGACGCCGGGCGCATGCGTGACCCACACGGCCTCGCACAGCCAGAAGCCGTCGACATCGGGTGACTCGCCCATCAGCGGGTTGCCGTCGGTGGTGAACGAGAAGATGCCGTTGATGCCGTGGTCGATCCGTGCGCCCGGGGCGCGCAGTGCGGGCACGAGCTCCCTCGCCCACGACCACGTCTCGCCGAACGTGTCGGGGGTGAACGCCAGCACGGAGGGCATGACCGGTGCGTCACGCGGATGGAGCAGGTCCGCCGAGTCGATCGGCAGCGGCACGTGGCCGTAGCCACCCACCGCGAGGTGGTCCGGGTACTCGCGGAAGTACATGTCGCGGTCCTGGACGCGGATGTTCGGGTGGATCGCCTCGCGCTCGGGCGGGATGCCGAGCGCGACGACCTCCGGCAGGACCGTGGTCCACGTGAGCTGATGCGCCAGCGGCTGGAGCGCCACGGTCATCCCGACCATCGCTCCGATGCGTGGCCCCCAGATGCCCGCCGCGCACACGACGATATCGGCCCCGATCTCGCCCTGGTCCGTGACGACCGCGCGGACCCGGCCGTCGTCCGTGCGGATGCCCGTGACCGTGTGCTCGCCGAGGAACCGCGCGCCGCCCTCGATCGCGCGCCGCGCCTGCGCCTCCGAGATGCGCACCGCGTCGGTCAGTCCGTCCGTCGGGACGTGGTATGCGCCCACGATGGCGTCGCGGTCCACGAGCGGCCACAGGTGCGCAGTCTCATCCGGGTCGATCACCCGGCCGGCCAGGCCCCACGACTCGGCGAAGTCCCGGCGACGGTGGATCTCGGCGAGGCGCTCCGGGGTGAGGGCCAGTTCGAGGCTGCCCACCTGGTTGAGACACCAGCGGCCATCGAGCGTGAGCGATCCGGCCTTCGCGATCGTGTACCGGGCGAACTCGGTCATCGTCTTCGATGCGTTCGTCTGGAAGATGATGCCCGGCGCGTGGGAGGTCGAGCCGCCGGTGGCGAAGAGCGGCCCCTGCTCGACGACCACGACGTCGTTCCACCCACGCAGGACGAGCTCGTCGGCGAGCGAACAGCCGACGATGCCAGCACCGATGATCGCCACGCGCGGGCTCGACGGCACTCGGAGGGACTCCTCGTTCGATGAGAGCGGGGCCGGCGACCGGGCGATCGCCGACCCCGCAGGGCGCTAGGTTCTGGAGCGTCGGACGGTCAGGGCATCCAGGCGGACCACTTGGCCTCGTTCTCGGCGACCCACTTGTCGCCCGCCTCGTCGGCGCTCATCCCCTGGTTGGTGATGTAGTCCGCGACGAGGTTCTGGTCCTCGTTGGTCCAGCTGAAGTTCTTCACCAGCGTGTAGGCGTCGCCCCCGTTCTCCACGAAGGAGGTGGCGACGATCTTGTTGAGCTTGTACAGCGGGTAGTCACACGCGACGGTGTTCGCGTCGGCGTCGCAGCCGTCGGTGTACGCGGGCAGGTTGACCTTGACCAGCTTGATCTTGCTGTGCAGCCATTGCGGGTCGTAGAAGTAGCCGATCAGGGGGGTCTTCTGCTCCGCCGCCTGCTGGAACGCAGTGATGGTCGCCGCCTCGCTGCCGGAGTAGACCACCTTGTAGTTGAGGTCGAGGTTCTTGATGAGCGCCTCGTCATTCGTCACGAACGTCGGGTCGCTCGCGAGGAACTGGCCCTGGTCGCCCGACTCGGACGTCTTGAACAGCTCGGCGTACTTGTTGAGGTTGGCCGAATCCACGATGTCGGGGTACTGGGTGGCCATCCACTCCGGGACATACCAGCCGATGATCCCGTCCACGCCGTTCAGGCCGGCGTCCTGGGCGACACCCGTGTCCGTGATGTACTTCTTCTCGAGGTCGGGGTGACCCCAGTTCTCGAGGATGACGTCGATCTCACCGGTCTCGAAGCCGGGCCACGCCACCTCCTCCGCGAGTGGTGTCGCGGTGACGGTGTAGCCGAGCTTGTCCTCGAGCAGGCTCTTGACGACGGCCACGTTGGCCTCGGCGCCGACCCATGGGTTGATCGCGATCTTGACCGTGCCCATTGCGCCGGCCGAACCGCCGGGCGCGGCGCCCGTCGCAACGGCACTGGGTGCTCCGGCGCTGGCGGTCGTGCCACCGCTCTGGGTGCACGCGGTAAGGACCAGGCCCAGGACTACGAACACCGTGGTCAGCCGGGCCATTCGACTTCGCTGCATCTGTGTGCTCCTCCTCTTCGCCACTACCGCGGCGGCCTCGAATGCTATCCCGCGCGGGCCGCCCCCGTCGACGGACGCCCTCCCGCGCCCTGGGTGATGCGATCGAGCATGATCCCCAGCAGGACGATGACCACGCCGGCGGCCAGCCCCTTGCCGAAGTCCTCGCGCTGGGTGAAGCCCGAGATGACGTCGAACCCGAGCGCCCCGGCCCCGACCAGGGCACCGACGACGACCATCGCGAGCACCATCACGATGCCCTGGTTCGCCGCGAGCAGCAGGGCACGCCGCGAGAGCGGCAGCTGGACCTTCCAGAGCAGCTGACGCTCGGTCGACCCGTTCGAACGCGCGGCCTCCAGCACCGTCGGCGACACCGACCGGATGCCGGCATCCACGAGTCGGATGACCGGCGGGATGGCGTAGATCACGGCTGCGACGATGGCGGTGAAGCGCCCGACCGAGAAGAGCGCGACTGCGGGGATGAGATAGACGAACGCGGGCAGGGTCTGGGCCGCGTCCAGGAGCGGCCGGATCACGGAGCGGAACGGGTCGTTGCGGGCGGACAGGATGCCGATCGCGACGCCAAGGAGCAGCGTGACGACCGTCGCGACCAGGACGCTCGCCAGGGTCTCCATGCCGTGCTCCCACAGCCCGACCGCGGCAGTCAGGAGCAGGCAGGCGCTCGCGACGATGGCCGGGCGCAGTCCCGAGATGAACCACGCCCCCCCGAACACGACGCCGACCACCAGCAGCCACGGCGCCTTCGTCAGGACGCCCTGGAGCGGGTTGAGGACACCGAAGGAGAACGCGTCCTTGATGGCGTTGGTCACGCCGACGAGGTTCGACTTGATCCACCCGACGATGTCGTTGACCGGGTCGCGGAAATCGATGAAGACGGTCTCGGGGAAGGCGGTCGGGTCCGCCAGGCTCCGGGCGTAGATGACCGCGAGGATCACCGCCCCGGCCGCCACCGCGGCCACGATCCGGCGCTGGCGAGCCGTCTCGCCCTCGCGGCGGAACCGCGGGTCCATCCACTCGCCGGCGCGGTCCGTCAGACGGTCCAGCACGATCGCGAGGATCACGATGGCGAGGCCGGCCTGGAACGCGGCCCCGACATTCACCGATTGCAGCGCCCGCAGGACGTCGACCCCGAGGCCCGGGGCACCGATGAGCGCGGTGATCACGACCATCGAGAGGGCCATCATGATCGTCTGGTTGACCCCGATGCCGATGGTCCGTCGGGCGAGCGGCAGCTGGACCTTGGACAGCGTCTGCCAGCGCGTGGAGCCGAGCGATTCCGCCGCTTCCATCGTCACGCCGGGGACACCTCGGATCCCGAGGGCCGTGATCCGGATGGCGGGCGGGATCGCGTAGATCAGGGTCGCGATGGTCCCGGGCGCCACGCCGATGCCGAAAAGCAGCGTCATGGGACCGAGGTAGGCGAGCGTCGGCATGATCTGCATGGCATCCAACAGGGGCCCGATCGCGGCCGCGAAGCGCCGGCTGCGACCGGCAACGACGCCCAGCGGGATCCCGATCAGCAGCGAGATCAGCACGGCGGCGAGCATCTGGGACAGCGTCGCCATGCCCGATCCCCACAGTCCCAGGGCGCCGATGGCCGCGAATCCCGCGGCCCCCAGCAATGCCAGCCGCCAGCCGCCGAAGATGAGCCCGAGCCCGCCCGCCAGTGCGATCACGCCCGGCCAGCCGAGACCGGCAAGCAGCCCCTCGAACGCCCCGACGAGACCGCCGATGCCGCCACGGATGAGCTCGAACACGAAGATCGAGTCGCGGTTGTCCTCGACCCAGGCGCGGACGTCGTTGAGTGTCGCGAACAGCGGGTACGCCTCGTCGTGGGGCAGCGTCCCCTGGCCCTGGAACAGGACGTACAGGAGGACGGCCACGACCCCGAGGATGAGCAGGAGCAGGCGCCGTCCGGTCTTCGACTCGAGTCGTGCTGCGAAGGGAGCGGTGACCGCGGTCATCCCGCCGCGGGACCTCCGGCGATCGCCCCCAGGATGTCGGCCCGGTCGACGACGCCCAGCAAGCGGCCGCCGTCGGTGACGCGGATCGGCTTCTCGGTGGCCGTCGCGGCGTGGAGACAGTCGCGGATGATCGCGGTCGTCGGGAACTCCGGGCCGTCGGTCGGGTCGTCGGCGGTCGGTGCACGCATGATCCAGCGCAGGGTGAGCACGTGGGACTTGGGGACATCGCTGACGAAGTCGGCCACGTAGTCGTCCGCCGGGGCGCCAACGACCTCCTCGGGCCGTCCGGTCTGGATCACCTTGCCGTCGCGCATGATGACGATGTGGTCGCCGAGCTTGAGCGCCTCGGCCAGGTCGTGCGTGATGAAGACCATCGTCTTGCCGACCTCGCGATGCAGCCGGATGACCTCGTTCTGCATGTCACGGCGGATGAGCGGGTCGAGCGCGCTGAACGGTTCGTCGAAGAACATGACCTCTGGGTCGACCGCCAGGGCACGGGCGAGCCCGACCCGCTGCTGCATCCCTCCGGAGAGCTGGTCCGGGTAGCTGGTGGCGTGGCCAGTGAGTCCCACGAGGTCGATCATCTCGCGCGCCCGGGCGTGGCGGGTCTCGCGGGGCTCACCGCGGACCTCGAGGCCGTAGGCGACGTTGTCGATGACCTGGCGGTGCGGCAACAGCCCGAAGTGCTGGAACACCATGCTGAACCGGCGCCGACGAAGCTCGCGCAGCTTCTCCTGGCTCGCCCTGCGGATGTCCTCGCCGTCGAGGAGGACCTCGCCGGCGGTCGGCTCGATGAGGCGGGTGATGCAGCGCACGAGCGTCGACTTGCCACTGCCCGACAGGCCCATGACCACGAAGACCTCGCCCGGCCAGACCTCGAAGGACACGTCGCGCAGGGCGACCATGGAACCGGTCTTGCGGCGGAGCTCGTCGCGAGGCAGGTCGGCGTCCGAGGTGCCGATGGTCCTGTGCTCGGCCGGCCCGAAGACCTTCCACAGGTTGCGGACCGCGAGCGTCGGGGCCCCCTTGCCTCCGTCGCGGGTGGGTCGCTCCATCGTCGCGGTCACGCTCACCTCACCCTGCACCCTCGACCCCGGCGCCGATCACCCCTCGAACCACCCCGTCGGTCCCGGCGCCGTGTTCTGCCAGATGTGTTTCGCCTCACGGTACTCGTCCAGACCGCTCGGGCCAAGTTCGCGCCCGATCCCCGACTGCTTGAAGCCGCCCCACTCGGCCTGCGGGAGGTAGGTGTTGTAGTCGTTGATCCAGATCGTCCCGTGACGGAGCCGCCCGGCGACCCGCTGGGCGCGGGACGCGTCCGCGGTCCAGACCGCCCCTGCCAGGCCGTAGGTGGTGTCATTCCCCAACGCGACCGCCTCATCCTCGGTCGAGAAGCGCTCGACGGTCAGGACGGGACCGAAGACCTCCTCGCGCACGATCCGCATCGCGCGGTGGACGTCGGCGAACACGGTCGGACGGTAGAAGAAGCCCGCCTGCAGGTCCGCCTCGTCGGGCCGGCGACCCCCCGCGACCAGGCGGGCACCCTCGTCGATCGCGCCCTGGACGTACCGCTCCACCTTGGCGCGGTGGTCGGCACTGATCAGCGCCCCGGTCTCGGTCGCGTCGTCCTTGCCGTGACCCAGGCGGATGCGCTCGGCGCGGCGGCCGATCTCATCGACGAAGCGGTCGTAGATCGGGATCCTCGACGATCGCCCGGCAGCCCGCGCTGCAGACCTGTCCGGAGTGGACGAACGCCGCCGTCAGGGCGTTGTCGACCGCCGTCTCGAAGTCGGCGTCGGCGAACACGATGTTCGGGCTCTTGCCGCCCAGCTCCAGCGCCACCCGCTTGATGTTGACCGCGGCGCCCGTGAGCAGGGCCCGCCCCGCCTCGATCCCGCCGGTCAGGGAGATGAGGTCCACGTCCTGGGAGTCGGCGAGGGCCTGGCCGACCCGGCCACCCGGCCCGAGGACGAGGTTCACGACGCCCGGCGGCACCCCGGCCTCGTTGAGGAGTCTCGTGAGGTGGATCGTACTCAGCGGTGTCAGCTGGGCCGGCTTCATGACCGCCGTGTTCCCGGCGGCGAGGGCCGGCGCGATCTTCCACGACAGCTGCAGGAGCGGATAGTTCCACGGTGCGATCAGGGCGCAGACGCCGACCGGCTCGTAGACGATCCGGCTGACGGCGTCCGGGTTGCTCGTGTCGACGAGCCGGCCGCCCTCCTTGTCGGCGAGCTGGGCGTAATAGCGGAACACCTTCGCGACGTCCGAGATGTCCCAGCGGCTCTCACGCATGGCCTTGCCGGTGTTCGCGGTCTCCAGCCCCGCCAGCTCCTCGAGGTCTCGGTCGAGCAGGCCGGCGACGCGGTCGAGCAAGGCGGCGCGCTCGCCGGTCGGTGTCCGTGGCCAGTCGGTCGTATCGAACGCGCGCCGCGCCGCCCCGATCGCCGCCTGGACCTGCTCGTCGGTGGCGACGTCGACCTCGCTGACCACGGTGCCGTCGGACGGGTTGACGACCACGCTGCAGGTGCCATCGCCGGACGCGACCCACTGGCCATCGATGAACAGGCTCGGCACGGGTTTCCTCGACTCGGGCGGCGTTGTTCCAGGTGGGGATGGAGGATGGGCCCGGACCCGAGGAGCGGTCAAGGCTGTTGCGCCGCTCGGGGACGCGACCCGGGGTCGGGCCGGGTATCCTCCTCCCCCCAAGCACCATGACGGACCCGTGGAGGACGAATCGGCATGAGCGCGTTTCCTGATCGGGCGTCGGTCGTGGTCATCGGCGCCGGCATCGTCGGGAACAGCCTCGCCTTCCACCTGGCACGCCTTGGCTGGCGCGACATCGTGCTCCTCGACAAGGGCCAGCTGCCGAACCCCGGCGGGTCGACCGGGCACGCCTCCAACTTCATCTTCCCGACGGACCACTCCAAGGAGATGACCGCCCTGACCCTTGACAGCGTCGAGCAGTACAAGGAGCTGGGGGTGTTCACGCGGAGCGGTGGCATCGAGGTCGCGCGCACACCCGAGCGGATGCAGGAGCTCAAGCGCCGGATGGCGTCGTCACAGTCGTGGGGCATCGAGTCCGAGCTGCTCGACCCGGCCGAGGTCAAGGCCCTCGTCCCGTACCTCGATGAGTCGGTCATCCTCGGCGGCTTCCACACGCCGAGCGTCGGTGTCGTCGATTCGCTCCGCGCCGGAACGATCATGCGCGAGCGGGCGCAGGAGCTCGGGGCACTGACGGTCTCGGCTTCGACCGAGGTGACCGGCATCGACGTGGTCGATGGCCGCGTCGCTTGCGTCAGCACCGACCGGGGCGATATCGAGACGGATACGGTCGTCATCTGCGGCGGCGTCTGGAGCCCGCGGCTCGCGAAGATGGCCGGCGCGTCGATCCCGCTCACGCCGGCGGTCCACCAGATGATCAGCGTCGGTCCGGTCCCGCAGCTCGCCGACACCGTCGGCGAGATCTCCTTCCCGATCGTCCGCGACATGGACACCAACATGTACGAGCGTCAGCACGGCGGGGACCTCGAGGTCGGCTCGTATGCGCATCGGCCGATCCTCATGGATGCCGACGACATCCCATCGATCGCCCAGTCGGCCCTGTCCCCGACCGAGCTGCCCTTCACCCAGGAGGACTTCGAGGAGCAGATGGAGCACGGCCTGGAGCTCGTCCCGGACGTCCTGGGCGACGAGCGGGTCGGCATCCGCCACGCGATCAACGGCCTGCTCTCGCTGACGCCCGATGGCATGCCGATCCTCGGCGAGACGCCCGAGGTCAAGGGCCTCTGGGCGGCCTCGGCGATCTGGATCAAGGAGGCGCCGGGCATCGCGCGGGCCGTCGCCGAGTGGATGACCCACGGCAGCTCCGAGATCGACCTGCACGCCTCCGACATCGCGCGCTTCTACGACCATCAGCGGACGGCGCAGCACATCGACGCGCGAACATCCGAGGGGTTCAACAAGACCTACGGCATCGTCCACCCGATGGAGCAGTGGGCGAGCAATCGGGATGTCCGGCTGAGCCCCATCCATCGCCGCCAGGTCGAGCTGGGCGCCGAATTCTTCGAGGCTGCCGGCTGGGAGCGACCGTTCTGGTACGGCGCCAATGAGGGGCTGCTCGGGGAGTACGGCGACCGGGTCATGCCCCGCAGCGCGGAGTGGGAGGCTCGCTGGTGGTCGCCGATCATCAACGCCGAGCACCTCGCGATGCGGGACCGGGTCGGGATGGTCGACCTCGCGGCATTCGCGATCTTCGATGTGAGCGGACCCGGCGCGATGGCGTATCTCCAGGGCCTCGTCGTCAGCCAGGTCGACGTCCCGAACGGTCGGGTCGTCTACACGCCGCTGCTGAGCGAGGCCGGGGGGATCGTCGCCGACCTCACGATCATGCGGCTTCGGCACGACCTGTTCCGGGTCGTGACCGGGGGTGGCATGGGCATGCGCGACAAGAAATGGTTCGTCGACCACCTGCCCGCCGAACGGTTCGGCCCAGCTGTACGACGCGACGTCCGCCCTGTACACGCTGGGGATCTGGGGACCGCGGGCACGCGACCTCCTTGCGGCGGCCACCCGTGACGACGTCTCGAACGACGCGTTCCCGTTCGGCACCTGCCGCACCATCCAGGTCAACGGGGTCAACGCCCTCGCATCGCGCATCTCCTACGTGGGCGAGCTCGGCTGGGAGATCTACGCCCCGATGGAGCAGGGCCTGCGCCTGTGGGATTCGCTCTGGGACGCGGGCGGGGCATTCGGGGTGATCCCGGTCGGCATCGGCGTGTACGGCACGACCGGCCGGCTCGAGAAGGGCTACCGGGCGCACGGCGCCGAACTCGAGCTCGAATTCGACCTGGTCGAGGCCGGCATGGCCCGTCCGAAGGTCAAGGAGGCCGACTTCGTCGGCAAGGAGGCGTACCTTCGACAGCGCGCGGCGTCGCCGGCGGCGATCCTCTGCACGTTGACCGTCGACGATCCGCGGTCGGCCGACGGGACGCCGCGCTACATGCTCGGGCGCGAGCCGGTCCTCGCCGCGGACGGCAGCCCGCTCGTCGACGCCAAGGGGCGCCGCTCGTACGTGACGAGCGCCGGCTCGGGGCCGTCGGTCGGGAAGCACATCCTCATGGCCTACCTCCCGCCCGAGCAGGCCGTCGTCGGCACGAAGCTGCTCGTCGAGTACTTCGGCGAGCGGTATCCGGTCACCGTCGCCGTCGCCGGCAGCACGCCGCTGTTCGATCCGGGCAACGAGCGGATCCGGGGCTGAGGAGAGTCGCCGGATGCGCATCCTCGTCTGCGTCAAGCGCGTCCCGGCGACCGGTGGCCAGATCACGCTGACCGCCGACGAGCGCGATATCGACGCGCGCTTCCTGGGGTTCACGGTGAGTCCGCACGAGGAGTGCGCCGTCGAGGAAGCCGTCCGCATCATCGAGGCGCGCGGCGGCACCTCGGCCGTCCTGACCCTCGGTCCCGAGAGCGCCGCCGACCAGCTGCGCGACGCGATGGCCATCGGGATCGACGGCGCGGTCCTGCTCGAGACGGACGGCAGCGACTGGGACCCGGGCGCCACGGCGACCGCGATCACCGACGCGATCCGGGACATGGAGGCGGCGAACGGGCCGTTCGACCTGATCCTGTTCGGCAACGAGTCGGCCGACTCCGGCGGGTTCCAGGTCGGCATCCGGGTCGCCGTCGCGCTCGATCGGCCGCTGCGTGACGGGTGCCAAGGGCATCGCCCTGGAGGATGGAACGGCGACCGTCCGGCGCCAGGCGGCCGGCGGCTGGGATGAGTTCGACGTGACACTCCCGGCCGTGATCTCCGTCCGCGAGGGCATCAACCTGCCGCGCTACCCGTCCGTGCCGGGCCGGCTCCGGGCCAAGAAGAAGGAGATCGCGCGGATCACGCCCGAGCGGGCGGCGATGGGCCCGGAGCTCATCCGACTGAGGGTCCCGGTCGAGCGGTCCGCCGCGGCCGAGATCATCGGGACCGGACCCGAGGCGGCCCCGCGCGTGGTCGAGATCATGCGCGAGCTGGGCGTCCTGTGAGCGGCGTCCTCGCCCTCGTCGAACACGAGACCTCGCGCCCGGATCGACTGAGCCTCGAGGCGCTCGCGGTCGCGGGTCGGCTGGCGACCGCCCTCGGTACGACGGTCCACGCGGCACTCCTGGGTCCGGGCGCGGAGGAGGCCGCCGCCGGACTCGGCGCGTTCGGCGTCGCCACCGCCCACGTCGTCGCGGACGACCGCCTCGATCCGTATGCGCCGGCCGCCTGGGCAGCGGCCCTTGCGCAGGTCGTCGCCGCGGACTCGTTCGACGCGATCGTCGGCGCCGGGCAGCGAGCGAGGGACCGAGATGCTCGCGTACGTCGCCGCACGCAGCGGTTTGCCCATGGCGGCCAACATCATCGACATCGAGCCCGGCGAGCCATGGACGGTCGTGCGCCAGCGCTGGGCCGGGAGCCTGCTGGAGGAGGCCCGGCTCGACGGCACACCGCGCCTCGTGACCGTCGCCCCACACGGCGTGGCCGCGCTCGAGCCCACGGCCGGCGCGGCCGCACCCGCGATCGTCCGCGTCACGCCCGAGCTGACCGACGCCGACCTGCGGGTGCGCGTCAGCCGACACGTCCCCGCAGCGACGGACAGCGTGTCGCTCACCGACGCGAAGGTCGTGGTCGGCGGTGGCCGGGGGATCGGCAGCGCCGAAGGATTCGCGATGCTCGAGGAGCTCGCCGGCCTCCTGGGCGGAGCCGTCGGCGTGTCGCGCGTGGCCACCAGCCTGGGCTGGCGACCGCACGCCGAACAGGTCGGGCAGACGGGTGCCCGCATCGCTCCCGACCTGTACATCGCCTGCGGCATCAGCGGCGCGATCCAGCACATCGTGGGCTGCAAGGCCGCGAAGCGGATCCTCGTCATCAACAAGGACGCCGAGGCGCCGATCTTCAGCCGGGCGGCCTACGCCGTGGTCGGCGACGTCCACACGGTCGTGCCGGCGATCTCGGCCGAGATCCGGCGGACGCGCGGCGGATGACCCGCGGGCTCGGCCGGCGCTCGCGCCGCCGAATTGTTGCTGGAACCCGGCGGCGGATCGCGGTGTACTAGCGGACGATGGCGACCCCGCGGATCAGCCGGCGTCGGTTCCTGCAGGCGGTCGGCGCCGCCGGTGGCGCCGCCGCGGTCCTCGGGTCGATGGAGGCGCTGCGGCTCGTCGCACCCGCGGCCGAGCATCGCCGGCCGTTCCAGCCGCCGCGGCCGTCCGACTTCGCCCTCCAGGGTCGAGCGAACGGGACACGCGTCCTGATCCTGGGCGCCGGCATCGCCGGGCTGACGACGGCCTACGAGCTCGAGAAGGCCGGCTACGCCTGCGAGATCCTCGAGGCGCGCGAGCGACCCGGGGGCCGCAACTGGACCGTTCGCGGCGGCACGTCGGAGACGGAGATCGACGGGCCGACCCAGACGGCCGCGTTCAGTGACGGGCAGTACTTCAATGCCGGGCCTGCCCGCATCCCGCAGCACCACACGACCCTCGACTACTGCCGCGAGCTCGGCGTCCCGATCGAGATCTTCGCCAACCAGAACGCGGATGCCTGGTACTACAACGAGGAGCGAGACGGGTCCGTCGGCGAGCTGACGGGCCGGCGGATCAGGCACCGAGCGGCCAAGGCCGACTACTTCGGGTACGTGAGCGAGCTGCTCGCAAAGGCGATCAGCCAGGGAGCCCTCGACGCGGACCTGACGGCCGACGACGCCGTCCGGATGGTCGACTTCCTTCGAGGGTTGGGTGCGCTCGGACCCGGCGATCGCTACCTCGGCAGCGGACGGGGTGGATATGTCGTGCCGCCGGGGGCCGGTCTGCAGGCAGGGTCGGCGGAATCCCCGTCGACCCTGGCAGACGTGCTCGCCAGCCAGCTCGGGTTCTACTTCCCGTTCGAGCTCGAATGGGACCAGGCGATGCTCATGTTCCAGCCCGTCGGTGGCATGGACCGGATCCCGCGGGCCCTGGCCGACGCGATCAAGGGCCGCATCCGCTACGGCGTCGAGGTCGGCGGCATCGGGAACACGCCCGCCGGCGTCCAGGTCACGTTCGCGGAGGGGGAGGGGGCACGCCAGATCGAGGCCGATTACTGCGTCTGCACGATCCCGCCGATGGTGCTGGCGCGGATCCCGAACGATTTCTCGCCCGAGGTCCAACAGGACCTCGCCGCCATGCAGCCGGTCCCGACCGGGAAGATCGGTCTCGAGTTCCGCCGGCGGTTCTGGGAGGAGGACGACCGCGTCTTCGGCGGCATCACCAACACGAACATGGACATCGGCACGATCTGGTACCCGTCCCATGGTTATCTCGGCGAACGAGGCGTCCTCGTCGGCTACTACAACTACTTCAACGATGCCGACGCGTACGCGGGCATGACACCGCAGGCCCGTGAGCAGCGGGCCCTGGAACAGGGGCGGAAGGTGCACGGCGACGCGTACATCGACGAGTTCTCGTCGTCGTTCTCGGCCTCATGGCGCCGGATCCGCCACAGCGAGGGCGGCTGGGTCAACTGGCAGGAACGGACCGGAGCGGTGGGCGAGGCCTATCTCCGTCTGCTCGAGCCGCAGGGACGGGTGTATTTCGCCGGTGATCACCTGAGTCACGTCACGGCGTGGCAGCACGGTGCCTTCGAATCGGCGCGCAGCGTGGTCAGCCAGCTGCACCAGCGAGTGCTCAGCGGGTGACGCGCGCCGATGCGGTCGCCCTCGCCACCGGTGCGCTGGTCGGCGCGCTCCTCGCGGCCAGCGTCGTATTCGTCTCGACCGCCGCGTCCCGCCCGGCCGAGTTCCCGACCTCCGCGGTATCGCTGCCGTCGCCGTTCGTCGCTCCGACCCCGACCGTCGTCCCGGCGCTCCCGATCACGCTCCAGCCGGACGGGTTGGGGCTGGTGTCCTTCGGCGCGCCGGGCGAGGCGGTCGTCGCCGACCTGGAGGCCCTCCTCGGCGCCCCGAACAGCGACGAGGGGTGGACGTGCCCGGAACCGCCAGGCGACGTGCACTTCGTCCAGTGGCGGGACCTCGGGGTCTTCGTGATCGATGGGGTCTTCGTCGGCTGGGTCGATGCCATCTACTTCCCGCCCGAGTACGGTCCGCTGCTCGAGCTGAAGATGGCGGAGGATCTCCACATCGGGATCCTCCTGGAACACTTCGAAGCCCATCTCGGTGACCGCTTCGCCTTCCGACCAGCCGACCAGACCGCCGCCGAGGGCGCCGCGCGCCCGTTCGACATCGACGGGCCCGCGGGGATCCAGGGGTTCGTCGAGGAGGGCGCCGAGGGCTCGCGCGTCATCGCGCTCTCGGCCGGGACGACCTGCTTCGACAACGCATCCTGATCGCCCGATGTCGGGCCACTCGCTGCGGCGGCGCTACACTCGGGGGCGGTGCGCCGACGCGCCGGCCTGGGTGGGCGGCGCGACCCGGTCACGAAAGGAGGAGGCTCGATGGGGTTCATGAGCGGCGTGATCACCGGCGTGGCGCTGGCGGCCGGTGCCGCGGCCTGGTACATGTCCCGGTCGGGCGAGCGCTTCCGTGAGCAGTACCGGGTAGATCGGAAGCTCGGCGAGCTCGGCGATCAGATCGAGGCGCGGACCCGTGAGATCCAGTCCACGGTCAACGCCCAGATCGCCGAGATGCGCGTGCAGGACGACGACGCGACATCGGTCGCGTCAACGGTGGACGCGCGCCTCGATGACGCGAGCGCATCGGCGGCCGAAGCGGCCGCGGAGCTGGCGGCCGACGTCGAGGCCAAGGCGGCCAGGGTCAAGAAGGCCGCGAAGGACGCCGCACCGGAGTAGGCGCGCACAGGCGCAGGCCCGGCGTGCCGGCGTAGGCGCGTCCCGCGATCACGGCCGGACCGCCCATTGCGCGGATGTGCGATGGTTCGCACGGCTCGACCTCGACCTTCCGAGGCCGGCCTTGCAGGAGAGCCAATGCGAAAACGGAAAGTCACGTACCCGCCGGCCAAGACCTCCAACCGACCCGCTCCCGCCACGGGACTGCCGACTGACGCTCCCTATGTGCGTCCCACCGTCGCCACGATCGATCTGACCGCAGGCAAGGGCCGCGCCGGTCTCGCCGTCGGCGGACGAGTGCGCATCGCCGGCAACGGGCTGTACGCCGGCGAGATCGCCGTCATCGAGAAGCTCGGCACGGGCGGTGTCATCCCGTCCGCCATCGTCCGCACCGAGGCAGGCAAGACCCGCCAGGTCAGGACCATCGACCTCGAACCGGTCGGAACGAACTCGGGCTAGCGGCCAGTCCGCGATCTCGTCCGGCACGAGCCGAGCGGATCGCAGTACGCCCCTAGGAACTTACGCCGCTCGGAGCGCCGAGGGAGTCGTAGCGGCGCAGCCGTCGGCACTCGGCGATCAGGCCTCGCGCAACCCCGCGGCGATCCGGGCGGCGGCGGCGAGGAGCAGCTGCGCCAGGTCCGCCTCCGAGCCGTCCGCGGGGAACCTGAATGACGGTCCGTGCACATGCACCGCCGCGATCACCTCGCCCGACGCGTCGGCGATCGGGGTCGCGACGGATGACGTCCCTGCCTCGAACTCCTCCATCGCCCAGGTGTAGCCCTGCCGGCGGATCTCCCGCAGGCGCTCCCGCACGGCGTCGGCGTCGGTGAGGGTCCGATCGGTGAATCGTTCCATCGGCCGCTCGAGGTAGCGCTCGATCGCCGCGGGGGTGCGGAACGCCAGCAGGACCTGGCCTGACGACACGGCATGCAGCGGGACCCGGGCCCCCGTCCAGTCCCGCACGAGGACGGGCTGCACGGTGTCCACCTGGTCGATGTAGTGCACGAGGTCGCCGTCCGGCATCGCAAGCCCGGCAGCCTCGCCCGACGCCCCCGCGAGGTCGATCAGGGTCGGGCGCGCGATGGCCGTCAGCGACCTCGCCAGGCTGAACCCGGCGGACAGCGTGATGAGCCGCGGTCCGAGCCGGTATGAGGTGTCGCCCGGGACCTGTTCGACGGCGCCTTCGCCGACGAGCGTGGCCAGGAGACGCGCGGCCGTCGACTTGGGCAGGCCGGCGCGATCGGCCACCTCGGTGACCCCGAGCGGGCCGTCGCCAAGAGTACCGAGCACATCGAACGCTCGTCGTATCGATTGGACGCTGGACATGGGACCCTTCGTGGGCTAGATTCGGGCTTCGGTGGTTCCATCATACGGCACGGTTCCACGATGTGGAACCCCCCCCGCACGACGCCACGCCGACAGCCGACGATGCCACCTCCCGTGGAGCACGACTGATGACCGACGACCTCCAGGACATCGACCTCAACGCACTGTCCGACGACGACCTCGTCGAGCAGATGCACAACGACCTCTACGACGGCATGAAGGACGAGATCGTCGAAGGGACGAACATCCTGCTTCAACGCGGCTTCACGGCCACGAAGGTCCTGGACGACGCGCTGGTCGCGGGCATGAAGATCGTCGGCATCGACTTCCGTGACGGCATCCTGTTCGTGCCGGAGGTGCTGCTGGCCGCGAACGCGATGAAGGCCGGCATGGAGATCCTTCGACCGCTCCTCGCCGAGACCGGGGCGGAGCCTGTCGGGAAGGTCGTCATCGGCACGGTCAAGGGCGACATCCACGACATCGGCAAGAACCTCGTCGGGATGATGCTCGAGGGTGCCGGCTTCGAGGTCGTCGACCTCGGCATCAACACGGACGCCGAGAAGTTCATCGGCGCACTCGAGGAGCACAAGCCGGACATCCTGGGCATGTCCGCGCTGCTGACGACGACCATGCCCTACATGAAGGTCGTGATCCAAACGCTCAAGGACCGCGGCCTGCGCGACGACTTCATCGTCCTCGTCGGCGGCGCGCCGCTCAACGAGGAGTTCGGCATGGCGGTCGGTGCAGACGCCTATTGTCGCGATGCCGGCGTCGCCGCCGAGACGGCCCGGCGCCTGATCGACGAACGACGTGCCCGCGTCCCGGCCTGAAGGGCGGACTCCCCGCAGTGCGGCGGAGCGGTCCTCCGAGGTCCCGCCCGCGGCGGGCCCGAGGATTCCTCGGAGCGTCATGCCGCGCCAGCAGGGTGAGTCCGCGCAGCCACGCGTCATGCCGCGCCAGCGGGGTGAGTCCGCAGCTCCCCGGGTGTTGATCGTTGGCTGTGGGGCGCTGGCCAACGAGCTTGTCGCACTGACCCGCGGCCTGCCCAACATCGACATCACCTGCCTGCCGGCGACCCTCCACAACCGGCCGGGGGGCATCCCGGCGGCGGTTCGCGACCGCATCCGCCGGCGCCGGGCCGGGTATGACCGTGTGTTCGTCGCCTACGCCGATTGCGGCACCGGCGGACTGCTCGACCCGGTCATCGCCGAAGAAGGCGTCGAGCGCCTCGCCGGCGCCCACTGCTACGAGTTCTACGCCGGCCGCGAGGCGTTCGAGCAGCTCGGCGCGGAGGAGCCCGGCACGTTCTACCTGACCGACTTCCTGGCGCGCAACTTCGAGCGGCTCGTGATCGGCGCGCTGGGGCTGGACCATCATCCCGAGCTGCGCGACACGTACTTCGGGAACTACCGCCGCCTGGTCTACCTCGCCCAGACCGACGACCCGGCGCTGGTCACCGCCGCGCGACGGGCCGCCCGCCGGCTGGGCCTCGCCTTCGAGCACCGTCAGACCGGCTATGGCGAGCTCGCCACCACGATCGCGGCCGTCGTCGCGGGCGAACCGGCCCCGCCGGTCGACACGCTCCTGTCCATCGGAGGGCACTGAACGTCGTGTCGATCATCACCATCATCTGGTGGCGCGACATCCCCGCCCAGGTCACGGCCCGCGAGGGACGAAAGCAGAGCAAGATCGTGCTCCATCCCCGCTTCCAGGTCGCCATCGACAAGGCGGCCAGCCGCGCCGGCAAGCGTGCCTACAACCTCTATATCGAGGAATGGCGCCGGACCCAGAAGTCGTGTGGTGCCGATATCGACGCCGAGGTCGCCGCGGAGGTCGAACGGATCGAGGCCGAATACGACAAGCACCGACTCGCCCAGCTGATCCAGGCCGGTGGCGTCGAGGGTGGCCCGGTCTTCCCGCCCGCCCAGGACGAAACCCAGGGAAAGGCGCCGGACGCGTGACGCGGACCGTCATCAGCTCGGCAACCCGCGAGGTCGTCATCGGTGACGACCAGCCGTTCGTCATCATCGGCGAGCGCATTAACCCGACGGGACGCAAGCTGCTCGCCGAGGAGATGAAGGTCGGCGACTTCTCGCGGGTCGAGCGCGACACGCTGGCCCAGGTGGAGGCCGGAGCGCACATGCTCGATGTGAACGCCGGCATCCCGCTTGCCGACGAGCCGGCCATCCTCGCGACGACGATCCAGCTCGTGCAATCCCTGACCGACCTGCCGCTGTCGATCGATTCGTCGATCGTCGAGGCGCTCGAAGCGGGTCTCGCCGTCTATCAGGGCAAGGCGCTCCTCAATAGCGTCACTGGCGAGGAGGAGCGACTCGAGCGCGTCCTCCCGCTGGTCAAGAAGTACGGCTGTGCCGTCGTGGCCATCAGCAACGACGAGACCGGGATCTCGATGGACCCGGACGTCCGCTTCGCCGTCGCGAAACGGATCGTGGAGCGCGCGGCGGACCATGGCATCCCACGCGAAGACATCGTGGTCGACCCTTTGCTCATGCCGATCGGCGCGCTGTCAGGTGCGGGGCGCCAGGTCTTTCGCATCCTCGGCCGGTTGCGCGACGAGCTCCACGTCAACTCGACGTGTGGGGCCTCCAACGTGAGCTTCGGGCTGCCCAATCGCGAGGGCATCAACGGCGCCTTCCTCAGCATGGCGATCGCGTCCGGCCTGACGTCGGCGATCACGAACCCGATCGCCGAGGGGGTCAAGCACGCGGTCATGGCGAGCGACGTGCTCATGGGCAACGACCAGGACGCCTCGCGCTGGATCCGCCAGTTTCGCGCGGGGCCGCCCGATGGCGAGGCCGGAGGGCGCCGGACGAACCGGCGCCGCGGTGGCGGGGCGGGGTCGGCACCGGCTGAGATCCCGGGCGTCACGGTCTTCTCGGCCGATGTGCCGGGCGTTGATGTCCCGGGCCTGGATGTGCCGCTGGACGCCCCCCGCGACGCGCCGCCAGTCGACGTCGCGTCGCGCGACTGATCATCCGCCGGTGAGTGACGGCGCGGCGACCGCCGACCCGCAGATCATCTTCACCCCATCGGGCCGGCGCGGCCGCGCACGGGCAGGCACGACCGTGCTGGATGCGGCCCGCGCGCTGGGCGTCGACATCGACTCCGTCTGCGGCGGCCGCGGGATCTGCGGTCGCTGCGCGGTCGTGCCGGCCTTCGGGTCGTTCGCGAAGCACGGCATCACGTCCTCGCCGGAGCACCTGAGCGCCGCCGGAGAGGTCGAGGCCGCGTACAGGGCCGAGCATGGACTGGCGCCCGATCGACGCCTGTCGTGCACAGCCACCCTCCTCGGTGACGCCGTCGTCGACGTGCCGCCCGAGAGCCAGGTTCACAAGCAGGTCGTGCGCAAGGACCTCGCCGCCCGGGCATTCGCGATGGATCCGGTCGTGCGGCTCCATACGGTCGACGTCACCGAGCCCGATCTCGCCACGCCGACCGGTGACCTGGGGCGGCTCTTCGACGCGCTGCGCTCCGAGTGGCGCCTCGATGGCCTGCGCGCCGACCTTTCCGTCATCAGGACGCTCCAGGACGCCCTGACCACCGGCGGCTACCGGGTAACTGTGGCCGTCCACGGCGGCCGTGACGTGATCGCCGTCTGGCCCGGCTTCCACGATCGCGCCTTCGGCGTCGCCATCGACGTCGGTTCGACCACGATCGCCGGACACCTCGTGAACCTCACCGACGGGTCGGTCCTCGCGAGCGCCGGGGTCATGAACCCGCAGATCCGGTTCGGTGAGGACCTGATGAGCCGCGTGAGCTACGTGATGATGCACGAGGGCGGCGAGGTCGAGCTGACCGACGCGGTGCGCAAGGCGCTCGACGGCCTCCTCGCCACGCTCGGCAACCGGGCCGGCATCAAGCGAGCCGAGATCCTCGAGCTCGCGATCGTCGGCAATCCGATCATGCACCACTTGCTGCTCGGCATCGATCCCACGCCATTGGGTTCCGCGCCGTTCGCGCTGGCTACCGATGCCGCCGTCGAGCTGACAGCCGCCGAGCTGGGCGTCCGGGCACATCCGGGCGCCCGTGTCTACGTGCTGCCCTGCATCGCCGGTCATGTGGGCGCCGATACGGCCGGCGTGATCCTCGCCGAGGAACCGCACAAGGCGAACGCCATGACCCTCGTCGTCGACGTCGGCACCAACGCAGAGATCGTGCTCGGCGACAAACGTCGCCTGCTCGCCGCGAGCTCACCCACCGGACCCGCCTTCGAGGGGGCCCAGATCAGCTCGGGCCAGCGCGCCGCGCCGGGCGCCATCGAGCGCGTGCGCATCGACCGCGACACGCTGGAGCCGAGGTTCCGCATCATCGGCGTCGATGCCTGGTCGGACGATCCGGCATTCGCGGAGGCGGTCGTCAGCGCCGGCACCGGCGTGACCGGCATCTGCGGATCGGCGGATCATCGAGGTGGTCGCCGAGCTGTATCTCGCCGGCGTCATCACCGCCCATTACCGCGCGCACTACGGCTTCGATGTGCCGGAGTACGCGCATCATGACGACGACCGGCTCGTCGGGCGCGTTCCTGCTCGCCTTCCTCGCCGCGTTCGACGCCGGCGACCGCGTCGCGCTCGCCGAGCCCGGCTATCCCTGCCTACCGCAACATCCTGACGCGCGCTCGGCATCGAGCCGGTGCCGCTTGCCCGGCCGCGGCCGGACGCGCTTCCAGCCGACGCCGAGCTGCTCGAGCAGCATGGCCGGCACGCTCGACGGGCTGATCGTCGCCAGCCCGTCCAATCCCGACCGGCACGATGCTGGCGCCCGACGAGCTCGCGGCGCTGGCCGCCTACTGCCGCGCGCGCGGCATCCGCCTGGTCTCCGACGAGATCTATCACGGCATCACCTATGGCGCGCCGGCGCGACGACCGCGCTCGCGTTCGACGACGAGCGCGATCGTCATCAACAGCTTCTCGAAATACTTCTCGATGACCGGCTGGCGGCTCGGCTGGATGGTGGTGCCGCGGACCTGCTGCGCGCGGTCGAGTGCCTGGCGCAGAACCTCTTCATCTCGCCGCCGGCGCTCTCGCAGCACGCGGCGCTCGCCGCCTTCGACTGCCGCGACGAGCTCGAAGGCAACGTCGCGCGCTACGCGCGCAACCGCGACCATCTGCTGGCGAGCTGCCGAAGGCCGGCTTCGACCGCCTCGCGCCCGCCGACGGCGCCTTCTACCTCTACGCCGACGTCGGCGCACCTCACCAACGACAGCGAGGAGTTCTGCCGGCGCATGCTCGCCGAGACCGGCGTCGCGACCACGCCGGGCGTCGATTTCGACCGCGGCGCGCGGCAGCGCCACGCTGCGCATCTCCTTCGCCGGCGCCGAGGCCGACATGGAAGAGGCGACGCGGCGCCTGAAGGCGTGGCGGCGCTAGCGCGCTTGCCGGCGTCGCGCGGGTTTGGCGCCCTTCGCGCGCGATGCCGCGAGCTGGGCGCGCACCGCCAACGCGACCGGGATGTAGCCATGCTTGGCAAGCCGCTTGCCGGCAACCCTGTGGACGGCATCGGGAGCGCTGGCACAGAACCCGTTGAGGATACGGTTGATCCAGGCCGTCAATGACACGACCACGATCGTGTCGATGACCGCGCGCTCGGACCAGCCGGCTCGTAGATTGGCGCCGCATCGGCGGGCTCCATCACGGCGGGCGCCAGGGTGAGCTTCCGCGCGAAGCGCAAGATCGGCTTCAGGCGCTTGGCCACCGGCGCGGCCTCGAAATCGTCGAGGATCACCTCGAAGATCTTGCGGTCGATGCCCAGCGCAATCGCGCACGCCTTGTGGGACATGTTCACGTAATGGCAGCCGGCCAGGGCGGAGCGATCGCTGTCGATCAGCTCGCGCTCGCCGGGTGAAAGCGGGGAGGGGCCCCGCATCACGGCCTCGTAATAGCGCACGACGCCTTGCGCATGATCCGGCGTGAGGCCGAAGATCTCGCGCAGGCCCAGCGCGCCCGGGTTGAGAACTCAGGACCGACGGTGAGGACGCTTTCGCATTTCCGTTTCCCTTGCCGCAGCGAGGCGCTCTTGCGCACCACGATGATTTGTATACAATATACAAATAATCTCCGCGATCGCTGGGCCAAATCGATGCTCGTCAGACTTCAAAAATCGAAGGGATTGCGCCAGCGCGCCTACGAGGTGCTGCGGCAGCGAGTCAGCACGGGCCGCATCAAGCCGGGCCAGAGGCTGATCGAGAGCTCGGTCGCCGAAGCGCTGGGCATCTCGCGGACGCCGGTGCGGGAGGCGCTGGCGCTGCTGGCGCGCGAAGGCCTGCTCGTCCCGACCACGCGGGGCTTCATGCTGCCCAGCTTTACCAGGACGCGACGTGGCCGAGATCTACGAGCTCCGGCGGTTGCTCGAGCCGGCGGCGTTCGGCGACGCGCTGCCCATCGGCACCGCCGTGGTCAACACCGCCGCCGGGCACCCCGACGCCAACCGGCTCGTCCGCTTCCCCAACGCCGAACCCGCCGCGGTCACGGCGCAGCGGCACAAGTTGTGGAACGCCCGCCCACCCGGCGACGCACCCCCGGCCGTGTTCGCCGGCTATGCGGAATACCACCTCGACACCGACCCCACCTACCGCAGGCTCAGCCCGCAGGTCCGCCGCCGGCAAGCCTTCATCGGCCGGGCCGTCGATGTCGGCCTGCCCACCGTCGGGTTCGGCTTGGACGCCACCCCCGGCCGGCACATCGCCGTGCTCGGCACCTCCATCATCGGCGCCGACATCGTCCACGCCGCCGCGCTCAGCCTCGCCGCCCAGCACCAGCCCGGCACCGCCCGGTTCGTCGTGGCCGGCTTCGCTGCCGCCGCCGACCCCGTCATCGAGCACCTCACCGACACAGTGACCGCGGCCGGACACCCCTGCGTCGGTGTCGACGCCGCCGGGCTACGGGCCGAACTGGCCACCCTCGCCGACCCCGACACCGCACCGGCCACCGGACACACCTACCTACTCGTCTTCGCCGCCGACGTGGCCACCACCGCCTTGGCCCACAAAGACAGCTCCGGCCGTACCGGACTCACCGACCTGCGCACCGTCCTGCACGTCGGACCCGGCCGCGGCGTCCACCTAATCGGCTGGTGGCGCCTCACCCGACGCTTCGCCGAAGCCGTCGGCGGATCCACCGGCCGTGAAGACATCGCCTGCCTCGTCGCCCTGAACGTCGCCACCAACGAACTGGCCTCCCTCGTCGGCGACCACACCCTCGCCTGGCACCACCGCACCAACCGCGCTCTGCTCCTGGACCGGCACGACCAACGCGCCCAACTCGTCGTCCCCTATGTGCGACCCGGCCGACACGACGGCTCAGCAGACGGCTATCTGTAAAGCGGTCAGCTGACGATGGACAGTTCGAACGACACCGTGTCCCTACCTGTGGTGACGCCGCCGCCCGCGCAGGCTGTCACTTCGGTGATCTCCGGATCGAGGACGAAGGTCTGATCGATGCCACCGTTGGTGGTGGTGTACAGGACCGCCCAGTTCCCCTCGTAGTTGTTGGTGTTGCCGGTCACGGAGATGATCCAGCCGGTCCGGCCGCTTCCGGTGCCCACGAGCCGGATCGTGGCGCCGGATGGTACGGGGGTGCGGTCGCCGCAGGCCTGGGCGTTCAGCGACAGCGCCGCCGTCTCCGGGCCGATATCGGCCACCGCGGTTGAGCTGGTCGAGGTGAGCGAGAGCTGGTAGTGGGTGATGCTGAAGACGCTGAACTTCACGATCTTGTTGACGAGCACGCACGCCCGGTAGACAAAGGTGCCGGACGCGGTGGGTGCGATCGTCCTGTCGATCGGCGTCTGTGCCCCGCTCCGCGAACCCGCGGGGGCCCTGAAGACGACGGTCTCCGGACCACCCACGGTGCTGGACCGCAACACTGTCCATTCACCGGTGCCGTTGGTAAAGAACCCGCTCAACCTCGCCCCGTTGTCCGACCGGACATGGTCGGTACACCGGCTGTCGCCGACGCCCAAGGTCTGTCCGGTGGTGATTCCCGCCGCGCTGGCCGGTGCCGTGGTCGCGGCCAGGAGGAGCGCGGTGGACGCCACGCACACTCCTGCCCGTTTCCAGGTCAGTGTCCTCATCAGTCCTCCTCGCGGGGTTGGTGCCCCTCTCCGACCAACATGACGGCAGGGCGTCAAGGACTCGTCAAGGCTGTCAATCGCCGGAACCACAGCCGGAACCACAGCCGGAACCACAGCCGGAACCACAGCCGGAAACGCCGGCGTCGGAGGAGTCATCCGGGCCCCAGGCATGCTCGTCGAGCAACCCGGGAGCCCCGGTCATGCCGACCGCCGGCTGTAGAGCCGCCGACCGGGCCAGCCGTCTGCGCAGGTGCCGTCGCCGCCAGGCCCGCACCCGGTGGTGCAGATGGACCCCGTACAGCACCCCGGCGCCAAGACCCACCACGGAGAAGCCGACCACGACGCCGAGGATCACCAGCAGCGGCTGGGACTTCATCCGGTCCGGCCAGATGTCGAACGCCACGATGAGGGCGACGTTGCCGATGAACATCCCGATGACGAGGCCGGACAACCCGATCTCGGACGCGGCTTCCCGGTAACCGACCCGGTCCCACTTCCGGGTGTGCTCCAGCCAACGGAGCGAGTGCGACCACCGCCGCTGCCTGTCACGTCGCCGTGCCCACTCCCGCTCCTGTCGTTGCCGTCGCTGGTCCGCGCTACGGCGGGACGCGAACCACCACAGCACCCGGCCCATATCGACCAGCATAGAAGCGTGTGCCCACCCGTCGCGCGGTCAGGGCTCGTGGTAGCCGGCCCAGGTACCGCGGACGTGGCCGATGTGACGTCGCATCAGCTCTGCTGCCCCCGCCGCGTCGCCGGCCACCACCAGGTCGACGAGCTGTTCGTGCTCCGCGGCCGAGCGCCCCATCTCACCGCGCTCGGCGAGGTCCTGCAGGCCGTACAGCCGGCTCCGGGCCCGGAGGTTGGCGACCACCTCGACCAGGTGCCGGTTTCCGGCCAGAGCCAGCAGCGCGAGGTGGAACCGCCGGTCGACCTCGACGTAACGGATGAGATCCCCGGCCTCGGCGACCCGCACCAGTTCCTTCGCCACGGGACGCAACTCCTCGACGGCCGCCCGCGTCGGCTCGTTGATGCCCCGGGCCACCTCCGCCACGGCGGGAACCTCGATCAGCGCACGCAGTGAGGCGATCTCGTCCAGGTCCCGGTTGCTCAGCTCGTTGACCCGGAAGCCCTTGTTGCGGACGATCGTGACCAGCTTCTCGTTGGCGAGGTCGAGCATCGCTTCGCGGACCGGAGTGGCGGAAACCCCGAACTTCTCCGCGAGAACGGGCGCGGAGTACAGCACACCGGGCCGCATTTCGCCCGTGATGAGTGCTCCGCGCAAGGCATGGGCGATTTCCTGCCGGAGGTTCCGCCGGGGCCCGAACTGCCGCAGAGACAGTTCGTCCGGGCCCAAATGCCCAGCACTGTCCGTCACGGTGTGGTGCTCCTTGTCCCCGTCATCGCAGCGTGAATCCCAGACCTACAGGATCGTCGGACTCGAGGACGAAATGGTGTTCACCGGTTCGGTAGGCCATCCCTCGCACCTCGCAGACGCAGGCTGGACGGCCCTCCGTTTCCACTTCCTCCACAACGCGGCCCAGGAACCGGGTTCCGACGATTGAGTCGTGCGTCAACACCTGGTCAGGGCCGAGTTGACCCGACGATGCTAACAGCGCGATCCGCGCCGAAGTCCCTGAGCCGCACGGTGAGCGGTCGACCTCACCGTCGGCGAAGACGGTGACGTTGCGCTGGTGCGGACCGTCCGGCCCGCGGTCGAGACTCTCGAAGAGAATCGTCCCGTAGATGCCGTCGAGCCGCGGGTCGCTCGGATGCCGTGCCCACTCGGTCCCGTTCAGCTTCCATTTGATGTCGCGACCGAGCGCCAGCAGGTCCGCGTAGTGCGCCGGGGTGACGGACAGCCCGACGGCCGATGCGTCGACGGAGGCGTAGATCGCGCCGCCGTAGCTCACGTCCCGGTCACCGGTCCACGCCGGTGTCCACGGTGATGCCCTCAGCGAGTACGTACGCGGGCACGTTGCGGAAGCCAACCTCGCGGACCGCTCCGCCGGCGCAGGAGACGGTCGCCGTGACCCGGCCCGACGGTACGTCGATGACCACGTCGGTCTCCCCGTCGGGGGCGGCCGGCACGAGCCCGGTCCGCACAGCCCACACCCCGAGCGCGATGGTCCCGTGTCCGCACGCCGTCGAGTACCCGTCCTTGTGCCAGAACAGGACGCCGAGGTGTGCGCCCTCGTCGTCGGGCGGCACGAGGAAGCAGCCGTACATGTCGGCGTGGCCCCGGGGTTCGTTGACCAGGAGCCGGCGTACGACTTCGACCTGCTCGCTGCGCTGGGCGTACGCGCGCCGTTCCAGCACAGTGCCGCCGGGGATGTCCGGGACGCCCTCGGTGACGATCCGGAACGGCTCGCCTGCCGTGTGATAGTCGGTGGCTCGAATGTCCCGCATCGCGTCAGGCCCCCAGGTACGCCTCGACCACCCGCGAGTCGCGGGCGAGCTCGGCAGCCGTTCCCTGCCAGGGTGGATCACACCGTTGTCCATCACGTACGCCGCGATGAGCATCTTGAGCGCGGCGCGAGCGTTCTGCTCGACCAGCAGCACCGTGGTGCCCTCGGCGCGGATATCGCTGATAGCCCATCATCTGGGCGACGATCAGCGGGGCAAGCCCCATCGACGGCTCATCCAGCATGAGCATTTTGGGCCCGGCCACCAGGGCGCGCCCGATCGCCAGCATCTGCTGCTCGCCGCCTGACAGCGTTCCGCCCTGCTGATCCTTGCGCTGCTCGAGCAGGGGCAGCAGTTCGTACACGTGCTCGATGCGCTTGGCAATGACGCTGCGGTCCTTCACCAGGTAGCCGCCCAGCTGCAGGTTCTCGTAAACCGAGAGCCGGGCAGAAGATCCGCCGTCCCTCCGGAACGTGGACCACCCGCATCCACCACGTCCCAGGGTTTCGCCCTGGTGATGTCCACCCCTTGAACGTGCACCGTTCCGGTCTGGGCCTCACTAGTGCGGATGCCGTCTGAGGGTGCTCGTCTTCCCGGCACCGTTATTGCCCAGCAGGGCCACGATCTCGCCCTCGTCGACCCGGATGCTCATCCCGCGCAGCGCCTGGACCCTGCCATAGTACACTTCGACATTGTCGAACTCAAGATCGCCATGTGCCGGCACCTCAGTCACGGCTCAGCTCCTTGCTCGGGTAATCTCTCGTCGTCGTCCTTGCCCAGGTACGCCTCCACGACGGCGGGGTCGCGGCGCACCTCCGCCGGAGTACCGTCGGCGATCTCGCTTGCCGAAGTTCATGACGACGATCCCGTTCAGAGACCTCCATCACGAGGCCCATGTCGTGCTCGATCAGGACGATGGCGGTGCCCAGCTCGCCCGGATGCGCCGGCACAGGTCGAGGAGCCCCTGCTTCTCGCCGTGGTTGAGTCCGGCGGCCGGCTCGTCGAGCAGCAGCAGTTCGGCCTGCGGGCGAGAGCCCGGCGATCTCGACCTGCTTCTGCTGCCCGTAGGAGAGGTTGCGGGCCGCACCGCCCCGGTCGCCCCGGAAGCCCACGAAGTCGAGCCAGGGTGCGCCTCCTCCGTGTACAGGGCCTCACTGCGCTTGAAGCGCGGGGTGTGGAAGATGGCATCCAGGAAATTCTGGCCACCGTAGAGGTGCATCCCGGCCCGGACGTTGTCGAGCACCGTCATGTCGTGGAAGAGCCGCAGGTTCTGGAACGTGCGGGATACCCCCACCTGCGCGATATCCGCCGGCCGCTTGCCGGTGATGTCGACACCGCCGAGCGTCACCCGTCCACCGGTCGGCTTGTAGAAGCCGGTGATGCAGTTGAACGCCGAGGTCTTGCCGGCACCGTTCGGGCCGATGACCGCGACGATCTCGTTGGAGTTGGCGCTGAAAGTGAGGCCGTCGACGGCCTTGACTCCGCCGAAGGCGATCTGCAGGTCCTGCACCTCGAGTACTGCGCTCATCGGCCCCCCCCTCTCACATATCCTCGCCATTCCGTTCTTGATCGCGGCCTGCTCAAGTCGTCCCTGGGTGCGCTCGGCTTCCGATGCGTGCGGGGCCAGAGGCCCTGCGGGCGGAACACCATGACGACGACCAGCAACACACCGAACATCAGGTAGCGGTACTCGGCGAGGTCTCGCAGCAGCTCGGGCAGCAGGCTGATGACCAGGCGCCGATCACGACTCCGGGCTTCGAGCCCATGCCACCGAGCACCACCGCCATCAGCACCAGTGCAGATTGCAGGAAGAGGAAGCTCATCGGCGACACCGCCGGTGAGGTGCGACGCCGAACAGGATGCCGGCGAAGCCTCCCCAGATGGCGCCGACGATGTAGGCGGCAGCTTCACCTTGTAGGTGTGGATGCCCATCGCCTCCGCGGCGTCCTCGTCTTCCCGGACGAACCTCCAGGCCCGGCCGAGCCGGGAGTGGCCCAGCCTCGCTGCGGCGAGCACAGCCCGCGCGACGACCACCACGGCACATGTAGAAGACACCGGATGCGGAATCGATCCCGCCGATCTCAGCCGGGATGCCGAGATGCCGGATGGCCCGCCGGTGATGGCAGGTTGTTCGCGGTGATCCGGGTGATCTCGCCGAAACCCAGGGTCACGATCGCGAGGTAGTCGCTGCGCAGGCGCAGGGTGGGGCGCCGATGACGATCCCGGCGAGGACGACCGTGACCACGACGGCGGGCACCGTGGCGAGCAGCGGCAGCTCGAACGGCTTGGCGAGGATGCCGCTGGTGTAGGCGCCGACCGCGAAGAAGGCGACGTAGCCCGAGGTCGAGCAGGCCGCAGTAGCCGACCACGATGTTCAGCCCGGCGGCGAGCATGACGAAGATGCGCCGCGGTGGTCATCACGGACAGCGCGTAGGCGTCGCGTTGACGAACGGCGCCAGCAGCGCGATCGCACCGGCCACCCGGCCCACGGTTCTGCAGCCGCTCTCCAGGAGCGGCTGTCCGCGTCGCGGCGCGGACGGTTCGGCGAGCCGGTGGTCTTGATCGTCTCATCAGACCCGCTCCGTGACGCGCTCGCCGAGGAGTGCCGGTCGGCCGCAGCGTGAGGAAGAGGATCAGCACCCCGAACGCGAACACGTCGCGCCACTGGCCGCCCACCAGGGCGTGCCGAACGACTCCAGCAGGCCGAGCACCGAGGCCGCCGAGCATCGCGCCGGGGATGTTGCCGATGCCACCGATGACGGCCGCCGTGAACGCCTTGAGCCCGATGATGAAGCCCATCAGGAAGTCGATCTTCCCGTAGTAGGCGCCGGCCATCACGCCCGCGGCCCCGCCAGTGCCGAGCCGATGAAGAAGGTCCGAGCGATCACCGCGTCGACGTCGATGCCCATCAGCGCGCGGCCCCGGGTCCAGCGCGATGGCCCGCATGGCCCGCCCCGTCCGGGTGCGCGTGACCAGCCACTGGTTGAGCGGCCATCATCAGGATGGCGAACGGATCAGTGCGACCTGCTGGAGGGTGATCCGGGCGCCCGAGGACGTTCACCGTGTTCCGTTCAACCGGACGGGATAGACCTTCGGGTTCGGCCCGGCCACGATCGCGTGCCGTACTCGAGCGCGAACGACGCACCGACCGCGGTGATCAGCAGGGAGAGCCGGGGAGCACTGCGCAGGGGACG
>CAVVAV010000001.1:0-92887 GCA_963746405.1 uncultured Chloroflexia bacterium | reverse complement strand
CGAACGGCAGCTCGCGCAGGCGCTTGCCGGTCAGCGCGAACACCGCGTTGGCGACCGCCGGCGCGATCGGCGGCACGCCCGGCTCGCCGACGCCGCCCGTCTTCTCGTGCTCGGCACGATGTGGACCTCGACCGCGCGGCATCTCGTTCATGCGCAGCACCGGGTAGTCGTGGAAGTTCGACTGCTCGACGCGCCCGTCCTTGAACGTGATCTCGCCGTGGAGCGCCGCCGACAGGCCGAAGGCGACGCGCCCTCCATCTGCGCCTCGACCGCCGTCGGGATTGACCGACGAGGCCGCAGTCGACCGCGCAGACGACGCGATGGACGCGGATCGCGCCGTCCGTCGACCGAGACCTCCGCCACCTGGGCGACGACGCTGCCGAACGACTCGTGCACCGCGAGCCCGCGCGCGCGGCCCGCGGGCAGCGGCTTGCCCCAGCCGGCCTTCTCGGCCGCGAGCTCGAGCACGCCGAGGTGGCGCGGGTGCTCCGTGCAGCAGCGCGCGGCGGTACGCGAGCGGGTCCTTGCCCGGCGGCGTGCGCCAGCTCGTCGATCACGCTCTCCATCGACGAACGCGGTGTGCGTGTGGCCGACCGAGCGCCACCACAGCACCGGCACCGGCGTCTTCGGCGAGTGCAGCTCGACGCGATGGTTCGGCATCGCCTTGAGTACGGCGAGTCGGCGACGCCCTCGACCGACGTCGCGTCGATGCCGTTCTTCACCATCATCGCCTCGAACGGCGTGCCGGCGAGGATCGACTGGCCGACGATGCGTGTGCTGCCAGCGCGGCGGCATGCCGTCGGCGTCGAGGCCGACGCGGACGCGGTGCACGTACAGCGGGCCGGTAGTAGCCGCCGCGCATGTCGTCCTCGCGCGTCCACACCACCTTCACCGGCGCGCCGGCGGCCTTGGCGACGTGCACGGCCTCGACGACGAAGTCGGACGTCGGGTGTCGCGCGCCGGCCGAAGCCGCCGCCGAGGAACGTGCGTGTGGATCTTCACCTGCTCGGGCTTCAGGCCGGGATCTTCGCCGCGGCCGCCTGGTCGACGTCTGGAACTGCGTGCCGGTCCAGATCTCGCAGCCGTCGCCGCCGATGCTCGACGGTGCAGTTGAGCGGCTCCATCGGCGCGTGCGCGAGGTACGGCACCTCGTACTCGGCCTCGAGCGTCTTGCGCCGTCGGCCGAGCGCGCCGCCGACGTCGCCGGCCTGCGCGGCCGACGCGCCCGGCGTCGCCGCGAGCTCGCGGTACTCGCTCGCGCAGCGCGTCGGTGTCGAGCGCCGCGCCCGGGCCGAGGTCCCAGTCGACCTCGAGCGCGTCGCGCCCGAGCTTCGCGGCCCAGAAGTGCTCGGCGACGACGGCGACGCCGCTGGCGATCTGCACGACGTCGCGACGCCGGGGACGGCCTTCGCCGCGTCGGCGTCGAACGACTTCACCGTCGCCGCCGAACACCGGCGGGCGCGCGACGACGCGCGGTGAGCAGGCCGGGGAACTGCACGTCGATGCCGAACTGCGCGCGTGCCGGTGATCTTCTCCGGCGTGTCGAGCCGCTGGTCGGCTTGCCGATGAGCTTCCAGTCCTTGCGGCTCCTTCAGCTTCACGCTCGTCGGCGGCGGCGAGCTTCGCGCCGCCGTCGGCGAGCTCGCCGTAGCGCGCGCGCCGCTTGCCCGTGCGATCACGACGCCGTTCTCGGCGCGGCACGCCGCCGGCGCGCACGCTTCCAGCGCGTCGCCGCGGCCGCGACGAGCAGCATCGCGCGCGATGCGCGCCGACCTGGCGGTAGCGGTCGAACTCGGACCAGGTGCTCGTCGAGCCGCCGGTCATCTGCATGCCGAAGGCGGTGTGCGCGTAGGCCGGCGCGGCCGGCGCGTGCTCGACGCGACCTTCGACCAGTCGCACGTCGAGCTCCTCGGCGACCAGCATCGGCAGCGTGGTCCAGACGCCCTGGCCCATCTCGGAGTGCGCGAGCAGCACGGTGACGGTGTCGTCGGTGCCGATGCGCAGGAACGCGTTCGGCGACGGCAGCTTGGCGCGCCGGCGCTGGCGGCGGCTCGGGCGACGCGCAGCGCGCGCGGCTGGCGCCGGGCAGGAAGAAGCCGATCACGAGGCCGGCGCCCGCGCGCGCGCTGGTCTCGAGGAAGCGACGGCGGGTCGAGGTCGGTCTGCGTGCTGCGCATGGCGCTCCGCTCCTGCCGGCGGTCTGGCGGCGCGCTGGTGCACCGCGGCGCGGATGCGCTGGTAGGTGCCGCAGCGGCAGATGTTGCCGCCATGCGCGGCGTCGATGTCGGCGTCGGTCGGCTTCGGCTTGGCCTTGAGCAGCGCGGCCGCGGCCATGATCTGGCCCGACTGGCAGTAGCCGCACTGCGACGACGTCGGCGTCGACCCAGGCGCGCTGCACCGGATGGCGCGCCGTCCGGCGACGAGGCCTTCGATGGTGGTGACCGCGCTGCCCGGCCACGGCGGAGACCGGGCGTGACGCAGGAGCGCACGGCCTGGCCGTCGAGGTGCACGGTGCAGGCGCCGCACTGCGCCATGCCGCAGCCGAACTTGGTGCCGGTCAGGCCGAGCACGTCGCGCAGCACCCAGAGCAGCGGCATGTCGTCGGGCGCATCGATCGCGTGGTCCTTCCCGTTGACGGTCAGGCTGATGGGCATGGCGGTCTGGTCCTTCTCGAAAGGCGGGATAGCGCGACTCTAGCACCGCCGCCTGGCGATGTGCACTCGCCAAACGCGCCAATTTCCGTGGCGTCCGCGTTACAATGGCTGGCTCGTCGACTGTGGTCATGAGACGCCTTCTGTTGTCGCCCGGATTCGTCGGCGCCGCCCTCGCGGTGAGCGTGTTGGGCGCTGGTGCGCAGGCGCCGGACACGGCCGCGGAGATCAGGGACCTCGACAAGAAAATTCAGGAAGCGTCGGTCGCCGGTGACGCCGCCCTCCTCGAGCGCCACATGGCGGAGGACTTCGCCTTCACCCACTTCGGCGGCGGCCGCGACGACAAGGCCCGCTGGGTGCGGATGGCGCCGGCAAACGCCGGCGCCCTATCGGCGGCGCGCCGTCAGCGAGCAGCAGGTCGAGCTGCACGACGACGTGGCGCTGGTGCTCGGCCGGCTCGACGTGCAGACGCAGCCGCGCGCAACTGCCGGCAGTTCCGCGCAACAGGCCGCGCAGCCCTCGTGCTACGCCCTCCGGTTACGTCCACGTCTATGCCCGACGTGGCGACGGCTGGCTGTTCCTCTCGCATCACACGACCGCGATGATCGAGGACGCGCACCCCTGCAGCTGAGTGGTCGAACCACTGCCGGAAACCGCCGCCCCGTTCGCCGACAATTCCCGACGTTTCGCCCGCCCCTCAGGTGCAACGAAAACGTGGGTCGACGGCGTAATGACTGAGTCCGCCCGTTCGTTGCTCGAGCCGTTATGAACACGCTGCCCGCCGATTCGCTGACCGCCGCTCCCCCCGCCAAATCCCGCATCAAGCTGTGGATTATCGGCTTCCTGTTGCTCGCAGGTGCGGGCTATGGCTACTACCGCTACGAGAAGGCGCGGCCCGTCGCGCAGCAAGCCGGGCGTCGCCCCGGCGGCCCCGGCGGCTTCGGCGGGCCCTTCGGCGGCGGAGGCGGCGGCTTCGGCCGCAATCAGGTCGTCCCGGTCCGGGTCGTCGCGGCGCAGCGCCAGAACGTCGAGGTGCGGCTCGGCGCCCTGGGGACGGTGACCCCAATCAACACGGTCACGGTCCGCCCGCGTCTCGATGGCGAGCTCATTCGCGTCTACTTCACCGAAGGACAGCGCGTGCAGAAGGGCCAGCTGCTGGCCGAGATCGACCCGCGGCCCTACGAGGTGCAGCTCGCGCAGGCCGAGGGTGCGCTCGAGGAGAACCGGGCGCGACTCAAGAACGCCGAGACCTTCGTTGCCGAGGGCATCGAGCGCCGCGAGCTCGTCGGGCGTGGCGCCGCGGAATTCGGAGGCGACACGGGACGGCGACCCGGCACCGGCTTTGGACTTCGTCCCCGCGCGGGCCGTCGACTTCGATTTCGACGTCGCGCCGCCACTGGCCGCGCTCGATGACGACGGCTTCGACTCTGGCATCGGGGGCACCTCCGCTTCGGCGGTCCGGACCGCCGTGGTCGTGTTGATCGCGGTCTCGCGTGTGACGGTCTTGGGGTCGCGACCGGGCTCGACCCCCTTGTACGAGGTCTGGCGAACGACCCCGTCACGCGTCCAGCCGCCGAGCTCGGCACGGATCACGAGCTCTGGGCGAACCCAGGTGACGTCCTTGAGGTCGCCGCCCCATCGACCTCGGTAGTCTTGCGGCGGCGGTGGATCGAACGGCGGGTCCTGCTGTTCGAGTGGCTTCATCCGGTCCAGCAGGTCACGCCGGATCCCCGCCGTGAAGCCGCTGCCGACCTTGCCCGCAAACCGGAGCTTGCCGTCCTCGTACACGCCGACAGCCACGGCACCAAGGTCCTTGGCGTTGCCGCTCCCCGGGGTCCAGCCACCGACCACGAGCTCCTGTTCCGGCCGGATCTTGATCTTGAGCCAGGCGGGGCTGCGCCGACCCGGCTCGTACAGCGACCGCCGGAGCTTGGCCACGATGCCCTCGAGCCCGGTCGCCATCGCCGCGTCGTGGAAGGCGTTCCCCTCGCGCTCGACGTGTGCCGCGAATCGCACGCGGGGATGCTCGCGCAGCACGCTCTTGAGCAAACGCTTGCGGTCCTCGAGCGGGACGTTCAGCAGCGACCGCCCGTCCAGGTAGAGGAGGTCGAACGCCTGGTAGATGAGCCCGGGCGCACTCTTCTGACCGAGCTTCGTCTGGAGCAGGCTGAAGTCGGGACGTCCGTCCTCATCAAGGGCGACGACCTCGCCGTCGACGATCGCCTGCTGGGCTTCGATCCAGCGTGGCGGGCTGACCAGGTTCGGGAAGTAGGTCTCGGCGTCCTTGAGGCTACGAGTCCACGTCTTGACCTTGCCGTTGTCGACGACGACCTGCATGCGGAAACCATCCCACTTGATCTCGAACAGCCAGTCGTCGTCGTCGAAGGGCTTGCTCGCCAGCGTGGCGAGCATCGGCTCGATGTGCTTCGGCATCGATGCCGTCCTCGCGCCCGCGAGGTCGATCTCGGCGGTGGCGGCCGGCGCCTGGCTGATCCAGATGGCCTCGCGGTCGGCTTTGACCTCGTCGTTCGTTCGGCCGGTCTTGACGCTCGTGGGGTGGTCCTCGGCGTCCCAGCCGGGCTGGTTGGCCTCATCGCATTTGTGGATGAGCAGCCACTGCTCACCGTCGTCCTTCTCGAACGCGCGCGAGGGCGCCGAGCCGGGACGGCCGCTCGTGCGCACGATCGTGAAGCGACCCTTCACCTTCTCGCCGTTGAGCACGAACTTCAGCTCGCCGTCGCCGACCGCCTTCTTGGGGTCGAGGGTGGGCGCCTCCGGTTCCCAGGTGCCCCAGTCCCAGACGATGACGTCGCCGGCACCGTACTGCTTGGCGGGGATGACACCTTCGAAATCGAAGTACTCGATCGGGTGGTCCTCGACGTGGATGGCCATGCGCCGGGCCTTGCAGTCGAGGGTGGGGCCCTTGGGGACGGCCCAGCTGACGAGGACGCCCTCGATCTCGAGCCGGAAGTCGTAGTGGAGGCGCGTGGCTCGGTGGCGTTGGACGACGAACCGACCGGTCGTGCCGGCCAAGTCCGCAGGCGCCGGTTCGGGGGTCTTGCCGAAGTCACGCTTGCGGCGGTATTCCTCGAGGGGCATGCGGGGAGTGTGCCAGCCGAGGCCGACCGGCGCGGCCCGACCGGGGGCGTCCGTGGCAGGATCGACCCGGGAAGACGCTTATGGCCGCTTCCCCGGCCGTCGAGGGTTGATCAGGTCAACAACTGCGGCGTGACCGTCTCCGGGTGTCGATCGTGCCGGGCTCAGGGCAACCGAGCGGCGTCGATCCGCCATAAGCGTCCGGGGATGTCGATCCTGCCGCGACCGAGCGACCGCGAAGCGGGACCCGCCGCGGCGGGCCACGTACCGCGACTTGCCCTGGCGGCGCGACCGGCGCCGCGACCTGGGCCTAGGCCGTCTTGCGCTTGCGGGCCGGCTTCGCTCGGGCTTCCTCTTCGTCGTCGGCCTTGGCCTTGGCACGCGACTTGGCCGCGGGCTTCTCGGCCTTCGACTTGGACGCGGCGGCCGTGGCCGTCTTGGCCTTTGCCTCGCGCACGTCCGCAACGGACACGGGCTCCTTGGCGCCGGCTGCCCGGGCGTCCTTGGCGGACTTGACCGACGCCTCGAGCGCCGCCATGAGGTCGATCAGCTTGCCGCCCTCCTCGGGCTCCTCGATCTCGACGATCTCCTTGCCTTCGACCTTGGCCTGGATGATGCCTTCGAGGGCCTCGCGGTACTCGTCCTTGTACTGGGCCGGGTCGAACTCGCCGGTCATCGCCGACACGAGCTGCTTGGCCATCGCGAGCTCCGCGGGCTTGAAGTCGAAGTCCTCATCGGGCAGGTCCAGCTCATCCATGGCCCGGATCTCATCGGGCCAGTGGAGCGTGGTGAGGAGCATCGTGTCGCCGAATGGGTCGAGCGCGGACAGGGCCTCGCGGTCCTTGATGACGACCTTGCAGATGGCCGTCAGCCCTTCATCCTCCAGCACCGACTTCAGGAGGTAGAACGCCTTGCGACCGATCTTGTCGGGCTCGACGTAGTAGGCGCTCTTGACGAATTTGACGGCAGCCCCGTCCTTCTCGGCCTTGGTGAACTGCTCGATCTCGATCGATCGGACGGTCTTGAGCGGGACCTTCTCGAGGTCCTCGTCGGTGATCACGACGTACTCACCGGGCGAGTACTCGAACCCCTTGACCGTATCGCTGCGCGAGATCGGCTCGTCCTCGACCGGGCACCAGACCTTCATCTGGATCCGCGACAGGTCGTCCTTGTGGAGCATGTTGAAGCTGATGCCCTTGGACTCGGTCGCCAGATAGAGCTTGATCGGGATGGTGACCAGGCCGAACTGGATGGCCCCCTTCCACATCGCTCGTGCCACGGTGTCGACCTCGCGTAGTGCCCCGCGTGTCGCCGGATGACTCAGGCTCCGGGTGTCGGGACGGTCACGATAGCGCACTCGGGCAAGCACGGCCGTCGCTGAGGCTGCTACTCGGCGAAGCTCCGGTACAGCAGGGCCGCCATCTGCTCGCGGTTGAGCGCGACCGACGGGCAGAACTTGCGCGGCCCGCAGCCGGCGGTGAGACCGGCCTTGCGCAAGGCGTTGACGCTGCTCTCGCCGGTCATGCCGTCGTCGTCGTCGAAGTAGTCGGTGGTCGTGGTCGGCAGCTTCAGGGCACGGGTCAGGAACATCGCCATCTGGATCCGCGTGACGGTGCGCGTCGGGCAGTAGCGTCGCGGGGCGCAGCCGGAGGTGAGGCTGGCCTTGCGCATCGCATTGACGGCGCCCTCGCCGGTCATGCCGTCGTCGTCATCGAAGTAGTCGGTGGTGGTCGTCGCGAGATCGAGGGTGCGGGTCAGGAACATCGCCATCTGGATGCGCGTGACCGGATCCTTGGGGCAGAACCTCGTCGGCGAACAGCCGCCGGTGATGCCCTCCAGGTAGAGCCAATCGATGGCCGACTTGAAGTTGGCGATGTCCGTGAACGGCGCCTCGTCCCCGACCTGCAGTGTGATCGTGGCGGTCCTGGTCCGACCCCAGTTGGTCCCGACCACGTTGACCGCGTAGAGACCCGACGCTGCCGTGGACGGCGCGGTGATCGTCAGGTTCGTGGTCTTCGCCGTCCAGCCGTACAGGCTCGAGCTGCTGAACGACGCGGCCCATCCGGCGGGGAGCCCGGAGACGCTGAGCTTGACCCGCTCGAAGAAGGTCGAGCTCCGGCCCAGCGTGACGGGCACCGTCACATCGCCGCCATTGGGCGAGACGCTGACCGTCGCGGCGGGGACGCTGACGCTGAACGACCCGAGCGTGGCGATACGGCGGACGTCGAGCAACGGCTCGTGGGTGCTGTCGGGATCGGTGGAGGTCGCCCAGCCGAGATTGCCGAGGTATCGAAGCGATTCGCGGACCTCGCTCGGGGTCGCCCGCGGCCGGCTCGCCTTGTAGAGCGCCACTGCACCGGTCACCGCCGGAGCGGCCATCGAGGTCCCCGACGAGTAGCCATAGCTCGGCCCGCGCGTGGTCGACCAGATGCACTTCCCCGGGGCGATGATGTCGATATCGGAGCCGTAGTTGCTGAAGTCGGCGAACGTGTCGTCGACGTCGTAGGTGCCCCACGAGAAGCAGCGGTTCCCGCCGAGCCCGCCGGCCTTCCCATCCGTATCGGCGAGGGCCGAGACGGTGATGACCTCGTTGTACGCGGCCGGGATGTACCGCGACGCGCTGAGACGCTCGTTGGCGGCGGCGGCGACCACGGTGATGCCGCCCTTCGTGAGTCGGCAGATCGCCTGGTGCAGGATGTCGCTGGCGTCGATGCCGCAGTTGGCGCTGTCGCGGCCGGACTTGGCGACGCTCATGTTGACGGCCTCGATGAGCGGCCGGCTGCTGTCGAGCGGATCGCGCTGGGCCAGGATCCAGTCCAGGCCGCAGACGTACCAGGACAGGAGGCCGTAGCCGTCGGCGTTGAGGATGCGGACCGCCCAGACGCGCGCGCCCGGGGCGACGCCGACGACACCGATCGTGTTGTCGATGGCCGCGACCGTGCCCGCCACGTGCGTGCCGTGGCCGTTCTGATCCAGCCACGCGGATCGGTCGCTCGTGGAGCAGTTCACGCCGCCGACGACATTGAGGTCGGGGTGCGTCGCCACGCCGGTGTCCACGATGGCGACGTCCGCATCCACGCGATCGTCGACGCCGTCGATGCTGGCGGTGGTCGACGAACGGGCACCGACGCGCGAGACACCGGTCGGATTGACCTGGGCCGCGATCTTGATGACCTCATCGGGGACGACGGCCACGACACTCGGGTCGGCCCACAGGGCGCGGCGCTGCCCGGCATCGAGCTTCGCCGAGAAGGCGCGGACGGCGCGATCGAACCGACGATCCGCCTTGATGCCCTCGCGCTGGCGGTGGCGCGTGATGACGCCGGCGGTATCGGCGGTGGGGGACAGGACCACGATGTAGCGACCGGCGGCGATCGGGCGGCCCTTGGCATCCGTAGCCGGCTCGCCGGACGTGGGGGTCGAGTCGGACGCGGCTGGGGCGGACGGGGCGGACGTGGCGGTCGGGTCTGGGTCGCTGGTCGCGGAGGGGCTCGGGTCGGGAGCGGCGGCGGTCGGGTCTGGGCCCGGCGTGGGATCTGCGGGGTCCGTCGGCGTCGGCTCGATCGGTGACGGTTCGGCGCTCGCGAGGGGTTCGGCGCTCTGGCTCGGCGCGACGTCGGGCGTCGGCTCGGCGTCGGGCGTCGGCTCGGCCGTCGGCGGCAGGCTGGGGGTCGGGCTCGGCTGGGTGGACGGGTCGACGCTGGGGGACGGGTCCGCCGCCATGGTCGGGACGACCAGGGCCAGGCTCATGAGCATGGAGACGGCGACGGAGGCGAAGGGTCGGCGCATCGGATCTCCGGCTCGCTGGGGGACCTACGGAGGAGCCGGCATCGCAGTGACGTGCGCTGGACTCGTGGAAATCATCTCTCCGCTGTCCAGTGGTGCACAGGACCCGGTGGTCCGGGTCGCTCGTAGGCGACGGGTCCTAACCACACCAGACCCGAATGGACCATCGATGCAGTCGCCATCTGTCGGCCGCTGCGGTTACTCGGCGGTGGCGCGGATCTCGGATTCGGCTTCCGTGACTCGGGCCAGGATGTTCGAGCGCATCGTGTCGAGCCCGGTCCACACCGCCTTGGTGGCGTTCGAGATGGAAGTCAGCTGCGTCTTGAGCTGACGCACCACCTCGAGCTGCTCACGGATCGCCGTCAGAGCCGTCCCGATGGCCGCAGCGTCGACGTCCACCTCGTGCTCGGCGAGCGACGCGAGCCCGAGCAGACGGGCCAGCCGGATGGCCGCCTCGAGGGTGGCTGGTTCCGGCGACGCGGGGTCGATCACGCAGTAGACGTCTCCGCCGACGACGGTGAACGGTGCGATCCCGGTGGGGGCGTGGGCCGGCGTGAATACCGCCACCCCGACGGCGGCGCCGCGGTTCTCCCGCGCCTCGCGAAGCTCGTCCCGCATGGCCCGCATCGACATCGGCCGGTCCTTGGCCTCGATGACGACCTTGAGGTCGCACCCGCGCGCGACCCGCGCGTCCACGGTGAGGACGAAATCGCCCTTCTTGGACTTGAGCATGGAGCCCGTCTCGAGCCCGGTCCGGTCGAGCAGGTCGCCGGCGCCCCGGGCGATCTCGCCGAGCATCTCCTCGAGCAGTTCCTCGAAGTCGGCGCCCTTCGCCGCGGAACGGGCACGCTCGGCGCCACGCGCGGCGGCCGCCGCCTCGATCGCGATGAGGCGCTCCTCCAGGCCGCGGAACCCGGCCGCGATCTCCTGGCGGAACTGATGCATGGGGGAGTGCAGCCGTGTCGGGTCGAGCAGATGGGCCAGCTTGGAGGCGTCCCCATCGAAATACCGTTCCAGCATCCCGCCGATCCGGCCGATCGCACTGTCGCGCTTCGTCTCATCGAACAGCTCGTCCACCATGGACCGGAGTGCACCGCGGTCGCCGAGGAACTTCTCCAGCGTCCGCGGCAGGCGACCGTCGTCGTCCGCGAAATTCGACCGAAGCGTCTGCTCCAGCGCGGCAGCCGCACGTTCGTTGACCTGCTCTGCCTGACGGACCATCCGGTCGAATTCCGTGCGGACGGCATCCACGTTGACCGTCACACCGGCGTCCTGGAGGGCGATCAGGCCGATGCGGAGTGCACGCTCGACGAGCGGACCCCGATCCCCCGCCGGGCGCTCCCCCAGGAACGCGGCGAGGGTCGGGTCCGACAGGGACAGGCGCTCCACGATGATGCGATCCCCTTCGAGGCGGACCGCGGAGTGCAGCGGGACGACGACGGCTTCCATGAACGGACCGTAGGACCCACCCGTGACATCTAGGCTGTCACTGGTGCGGGAACGATGAGGGTAGGATGGGCAGGTGATGTCCAACCCGCGCGCGGCGGTCCCCCACCGCCTCGGCCGGATCGCGATCCCGATCGGCCTGGCCCTGACGGCCCTCATGCTCCCCGCCGGAACCGCCGCAGCCGAACCTCCCACGCCTGAGGCAGCCGACCAGGTCGTCGTCCGCTACAAGGAGGGCACGACGAAGGCACGGCGCGAAGGGGTGGCCCGCGCCTACGGCCTCACGAAGCTGCGCGGCAACCCGAATGGCCGGACGGAGGTCTTCGTGGCCGAGGGTCGGTCACCCGCCACGGCGCGCCGCCTGTTGGCCAAGGACCCGAATGTCGTGGCCGTGTCGCCCAACAGCTGGCGCGACCTCGATGATGAGATCACCGATGAACCGGAATTCGGCGGTGCTGTGGGGCATCCATAACACCGGCCAATCGGTCGATGGCGTGAGTGGCGCCGCCGACATCGACATCGACGGCCTGGAGGCGCTGCGTCTCGAGCGCGGCGATCCGGGTGTCGTCGTCGCGGTCATCGATGACGGTGTCGACTTCAGCCACCCGGACCTCGCCCAACGAGCATGGGTCAACGCCGACGAGGCCGACGGGATCCCCGGCGAAGACGATGATGGCAACGGCTACGTCGACGACGTCAACGGCTGGGACTTCTGCGCGAATGACGCGTCGGTGGGCCCGTCGGGCTCCAACTCGCACGGCACGCATGTCGCCGGGACCATCGCCGCCTCCCTGAATGGGCAGGGGCTGGTCGGCGTCGCGCCCGGCATCAAGGTCATGTCCCTTCGGGCCTTCTCCGATGGCAGCTCCTGCGACGACGGCGACCTGGGGATCATCGCTGCGATCGACTACGCCGCCTCGTTCGGGGTGCCCATCATCAACGCGTCGTGGAGCGGCCTGCAGCGCAGCTTCCCGCTGGAAGCGGCCATCTCCGACGCCGCTGGCACCTTCCTCGTCGCGGCCGCCGGCAACCGCGGCTCGGACATGGACGGCGGCGATGAACCCTGAGTACCCGGCCGCCTCGCCGAACGCGAACATCCTCACCGTCGCGGCCATCGATCAGATCGGTCGACTCCCGTCATTCTCGAACTACGGGGCTACGTCCGTCGACATCGCGGCACCCGGGACCAACATCATCTCGACCGTTCCGGGCGGCTTCGGGTCGAGCGGCGGCACGTCCATGGCCGCCCCGCACGCCGCGGGTGTCGCGGCCCTGGCACGAAGTGTCATGAGCGGCTCGCCCACGGCCACCGCCCTTCGCGCCCGGGTCCTCGCGACCGGGACGCCGCTGGCGGCGACCGCTGGTCGGACGGCGACGGGACGACTCGTCAACGCGTTCCGAGCCGTCGACAACACGGGCCCGGTCGCCACCGCGATCAACCGCCACGGGATCAACGTCGGCACGGTCATCGGGTCGACCGTCTCGACGACGATGACGTGGCCGGCCGCGACCGACGCGATGAGCGGCGTGACGTCGTATGTCATCAAGGAGAGCCTGAACGGCGGCGCCCTGGTCGACGTTCGTGTCAGCAGCGACGACGCGCTCGATCAAGCGGACCATGCGCTTCACCACGCCCACCCGGTTCCAGTTGTACGCACGCGATGCCGCAGGCAACATCAGCCACGGCGTCGTCGGCCCGACGGTCACGGCGGTCGCTCGCCCCCGACTCCACGGGCGTCGCGCGCTACACCGGCACGTGGTCGACCGCCACGGTGTCGACGGCCACGAACGGGCGCCTGCACCGAGCGACGCGGTCCGGTGCCGCGGTCGAGTTCAAGACGAACGCCCGGGCGATCGCCATCGTCGGGCGGCGCGGTCCCCTCAATGGCCAGGCGAAGGTATACGTGGACGGGGTCTATCGATCGACGATCAACCTGTACCGAACGAGCCACCAGTCGAAGGTCATCGTCTTCAACACCTCGTGGAATACCACGGGCTCGCATTCGGTCAGGTTGGTCGTGGTCGGGACGACGGGGCGGCCGGGCATCGACATCGACGGGCTCGTCGTCCTGCGCTAACTGCCGCGATACGTCGTCATCGAGAAGGGCGCCAGCAACAGCGGGATGTGATAGTTGCGGTCGGCGTCGGTGACCCGCAGGTCCACTGCGAGCTTCGTGAAGAACGAGCCGCCTTCGTGGGCGATGTCGAACTCCAGTCGGTAGTCTCCGGTCTGGAGCGGGCGATCGAGGAGGTCGGCGATCCGTCCGTCGGCATCGGTCAGGGCCTGCGTCATGCGGATCGGCGCGGAGCCGACATCGACTCGATAGAGCGTGACGTGGACCCCGGCGGCCGGCACCCCACGTTCCGTGTCGAGGACGTGGGTGCTGATGGTGTGTCGCGCGTGTCCGTTCGTGGCCACGGGTCGCTATCCTCCGCACATGGGAACCCTGCGGATCGAGGTCGGCGACCTCCACTTTAGCGCGCGCTGGGAGGCCGCCGCCCCCAGGACCATCGAGGCCATCCGGCGGATGCTGCCCATCGAGTCCTCGTTGATCCACTGCCGCTGGACCGGCGAGTCGACATGGATCCCGTTCGGCGACTTCCGGCCGGGCCTCGACTACGAGAACCACACGTCGCATCCCGCCCCCGGCCAGCTGGCGATCTACCCCGGCGGCATCAGCGAATGCGAGATCTTCTTCCCGTACGGGGGCTGCACCACCGCATCGAAGGTGGGTCAGCTCGCGGCAAACCACTTCGCGTCTGTCGTCGGGGCCGGCCCCGACGATGACTGGGGGGACCGACTGCGCGAGGTCGGGCGACGATGTCTCTGGGAAGGTGCCCAGGCGATCCGGATCACGGAGGAGGGCTGAGCGGCGACGGATTTACCGATGGTGAACGAATGCAAGGTGAAGCGCGGGATGCTGTCGACGGATACCCGTTTCATCGCCAGATGTTCAGTGAGGGTGAATCACTCGACGTGAAGGGAGTCAGCCATGCCTGCGACCTCTGATCGCCGTTGCGTTGGGCCAGCATTCGTTCACCGGTGGTGAATTGAGCAGCCTGGTGATCCGGGGCGGAACCGTTGTCACCGCCAGCGGGTCCCATCGCGCGGACGTCGCCGTCGATGGTGGCGTGATCACGGCCATCGAGCCCGACCTGGCGAGCCCGGCGGCGGGGGCGTCACGCGTCATCGATGCGACCGGGATGCTGGTCCTCCCCGGTGTTGTCGACGTTCACACGCACACACGCGTGGCCTCCGACACCGAACCCGACCGCTTCTTCCAGGATTCCGTGGCCGCCGCGTACGGTGGCACGACGTCGTTCCTGTCCTTCAACAATCCCGGGACCGGGTCGACGCCCGCGGCAGAGCGATCGCTCCGGACCGGGATGGCGGAGTGGCGCACGGCGACGACGTCGGACAGCGCGATCGACTACGGCCTGTCGCTCGCCGTCTCCGGGCACGCCGACGACCCGTTGGCGGAGCTGCCGGACACCCTCGACGCCGGCATCGCGACCTCGAAGGCGTTCATGGTGTTCGACTTCCGCCTGCCCGACCAGGCGCTGTTCGACGCGATGCGGGTCATGGGCGAGCGCGGCGGGATGCTCCAGGTCCACTGCGAGGACCCGGTGCTGCTCGATGCGGCCGTGGCCGCATCATTGCAGCGTGGTGACGTGTTACCGCGCTACCACGCTACCTCGCGACCACCCTATGTGGAAGCCGTCGCGACGGCGCGCGCCCTTGCCTTCGCCCGTGCGACCGACTCGCCCGTCCACGTCGTCCACCTCTCGTCCGCGGCCGCGCTCGATGAGGTTCGGCGGGCGAAGGCAGCCGGCGTTCGGGTCACGGCCGAGACCTGTCCGCACTACCTCACGCTGACGGACGAGGAGTACGAGGAACCCGACCCGACCCGCTGCGCGTGCTACGTCATCTCTCCGCCGCTGCGGTCCGCCGCGGATCGTGATGCGCTCTGGGCGGGCCTGGCCGACGGGACGCTCGACCTGGTCGCCACCGACCACGTTCCCGACCGGGTCGGTGTCGAGAAGGCTGAGGCCGCGTCGGGCGTGTCGTTCGACAAGATCAGCAACGGCGCACCTGGCATCGAAACGTTGCTGACGTTGGTGTACAGCGAAGGCGTCGCTCGCGGGCGGCTGACGGTCGAGCGGCTTGTCGAGATTCTTGCGACCACCCCGGCGGCGAGGTTTGGGCTCTCCCGCAAGGGTGCCCTCGCGGTCGGCAAGGACGCCGACATCGTGGTGTTCGACCCGGGCGCCGCGCGGACGTTGCGCGCCGCCGACCTGCATCACACCAGTGACTACACGCCGTACGAGGGCCTGGAGGTGCAGGGTGCGGTCCGTGATGTGCTCGTCCGCGGCGCCGACGTCATCCGCGACGGCCGGTTCACGGGCCGCCGGGGCGCCGGCGATTTCATCGAGCGCGGCGAGATCCTGGGCTGACGCGGTCGTCCCGGCCGCGGTCCAACGCGACGCAAGGCGTGATGCACATCGCGCCGCAGTGAAGCGACATTTCGTCAGCGAGGTCGCGCTGCGACCAGCCGATGATCGAGCGCCGACGCTTGACCATGACCCCGATGATTTCCCAGCCGCGCTGAAGTTCCGGATCGCGATCGAGGCGACCCGCTGCGTCCCACGCCATTCGACCAGAGTAGGGACACGCACTCACCTCGCACTTTGCTCCCACGTTGCGGTGGCGCCCCGACGAGATTGGTAGTCATCGCGCACGCCGCGAGTGCGCGGCCGGGTCGCGGCCCAGGGGTGAGTCGCGGCCACCACGGTGATGCAGCCGAGGTGCATCGCTCGACAATGTTCGGTTTTGGAAGCGGTGAATTGTGCATCAGCCGGCCCACGACGCCGCGTGGCGCCGATCAGTCGAGCAGCGGATACGCCCGAAGGGTCAGGAACTCGGCGAAATCGTCGTCGAGGACGAGATGATCGAGCACATCCCAGGCGTCCTTGAGGCGGCCCTCGGCGACACCACCGAGTCGGGCCAGCTCCTCATCGCGGATGGCGGCGTACTGCTCGATCGACAACAACCCGCGAGTGCGCCACAGCCACAGCTGTGAGCGGGCGATCTCCGCGGTCGCGGCGTCTTCCATGAGGTTGTCGATCGCCGCGGCGCCGGTCCCGCCCAACCACGCGTCCAGATATGCCAGCGCCACCCGGATGTTCGCGCGGATCCCGGCCTCGGTGACGCTGCCACCCTCGACGGCCAGGTCCAGGAGCTGCGCCGCCGACACCGACACGTCGTCCCGCAGCCGCGTCTTCTGGTTCGGGGCGGTCCCCAGGACCGCGTCGAAGATCTCCGTCGCCACCGGCACGAGATCCGGATGCGCGACCCACGTCCCGTCGAACCCGTCGCGGCTTTCGCGTTCCTTGTCCTCGCGGACCTTGGCGAGCGCACGCTCGGTGACTTCGGGATCGCGACGGTTGGGGATGAATGCCGCCATCCCGCCGATGGCATGCGCCCCGCGTCGATGGCAGGTCCGGACCAGCAGCTCCGTATAGGCGCGCATGAACGGCACGCTCATCGTCAGCTGTGAGCGGTCGGGCGAGACGAGATCCGGTGAGCCGCGGAGTCGCTTGATCGCGCTGAACAGGTAATCCCAGCGCCCGGCATTGAGCCCGGCGGCATGCTCGCGCAGCTCGTAAAGGATCTCGTCCATCTCGAATGCGGCTGTGATGGTCTCGATGAGGACCGTGGCCCGGATGCTGCCGCGGGGCACGCCGAGCTCGGCCTGGGCGTGGAGGAACACCTCGTTCCAGAGACGCGCCTCATGGTGCGACTCGAGTTTGGGCAGGTACAGATACGGCCCGGAGCCTCGTGCCACCCGCTCGGCCGCGTTGTGGAACAGGTACAGCCCGGCATCGAACAGGGCCGCCGAGATGGGCACGTCATCGACCATGACGTGCGACTCGACGAGGTGCCAGCCGCGCGGCCGGACGACGAGCTGGGCCACTCGCTCGCCGAGCCGATACGACTTGCCGTCGGGCGAATCGAACGTGAGCGTCCCGCGGACCGCATCCATCAGCGCCGCCTGCCCGCCGACGACGTTGGCCCACGACGGCGCGAGCGCGTCCTCGAGATCGGCCATGAAGACCCGGGCGCCCGAGTTCAGGGCGTTGATCATCATCTTGGCCTCCGCCGGCCCCGTGATCTCGACCCGCCGGTCGTCGAAGTCGGCCGGTGCCGGGGCGACGGTCCAGGCCGCCTCGCGGATCTCGTGGGTCGCGGCCAGGAAGTCCAGTCGCTCGCCGGAGTCCAGCGCCGACTGCCGTTCCTGCCGCCGGTGGAGCAGGTCGAGCCGTAGAGGCCCGAACCGTCGTTGGAGGTCCGCGACGAACGCGAGCGCCTGCGTCGTCAGGACGCGCTCGGAACCGGGGACGACAGGGCCAGTAACCTCGACACCGGGCGGCGCGGCCGGCGGCGACGCCTCCATCGGCATCAGGACACCTGGCTGCGGCGGACCGTCGCCTCGATCAGGCCGTGCGGTTCGGTCGTCGAGATGTAGACGAGCCGGTCGTTGTCCATGCCGAATCCCGACAGGTCCACGGTCCAGTGGTGGAGGTTCGGGAGCACCATCCGGACCTCGTCGAGCTCCTCGTGGCGCTCGAGCATCGCCTTGGCCATCATCCAGATCGAGGTCTGGACGCTCGGGCTGTCGTGGTCGGCGAAGACCTCCAGGAGCGTCGCCCGGGTCGCCGTCCAGGCGGCGTCGAAGTCGAGGTCGGGGGCGCCGTACCGCCAGATGGCCGTGATCTTCGTGGCCATGAGCCGATCCTCGGTCTCGGCGAGCGTCGTGAAACGATCCCGTGGGAAGCCGCTGAACGCCGAGCGGGTCGTCTTCATGACCACCAGGTCTTCGATCCCGGCTTCGACCACGACCTCGTCGCGGCCGACCGCGACGGTCGCGACGCGGGTGCCCTCGCTGCTCCGGACGAACGCGTCAGGCGCGGGCGTGCCCGCGACGTCGATCGGCTGCCAGGCGTGTTCGCGGACGTTGACGATCGCCCGGTCCACCTGGTCCTGCCCGAGAAAGTGGCGACCGAGGGCCGTGGCGTAGGTCTCGATGGAACCCGCCAGGTGATCGGCCGCGAATGCGTACGCCGTGTTCTTCATCGTGTCCGTGGCCACGACCATGGCATTGTCGCCGTCCGTGTGCGCGGCCGCGAAGTCGCCCTCCAGGGCCACGGCGACCGTCAGGTCCCGCAGGGCGTGCGGCGTCGTGTCGCGCCCGACCCGGACGATGCGGATGGCGGCCTTGCCGTAGCGGTTCGCCGCGAGCTCGATCACGTGCCTTCGGTCACGGGCGTGTCTCCGCTGCTGGTGCGGACAGCTTCGCACGCCGGTCCATGGCGATGTCGACGACCGCGTCGAGCGCCCGGTGGATCTCGGCGTCCCGGTCCGCGTCGAGCGCGGCGGTCAGCCCGGGGAGCAGCTCCGCCCGCGACCGACCCGCCACGAACACGCAGTAGCGGAACCCGTGGCGCGTCTCGTAGGCCCAATTCAACCGGTCGAGCTCCGCGGCCACGCGACGTCGTTCCGTCTCGGCGGCCTCCTCGGGTCGGTCGTAGCCCTGCTCCGCGTGACTCAGCGCCGACACCGATCCCGGAGGGGCACCGAGCCGCGGGTGCGCATCGAGCAACTCCAGCTGGTCGGCCTCCGGCATGGCGTGGACGATCGCCCGCGCGGCGGCGAAGAGTGCCTCGTCGCTGGGGAACGGCCGCGCGGCTGCCAGTCGTGCGAGAAAGCGCGGGGCGCCCTCGAACAGCGGGGCCATGACCTCGACGAAGGCACGGTCCGGATCGCCCGGCTCGGCGTGCGCCGGCGTCGCGGTCACCAGCCGCCGGCCTCGCGCACGATGCGATGCACGACGCGGGCCGCGACGACCCGGCGATATTCGGCGGTCGAGCGGACATCGTCGATCGGCGACAGCTCGCCCGCGAGTGTCTCCGCGGCGAGGTTGGCGGTCTCTGGCGTGGGTGGCTTGCCCTCGAGAGCCGCCTCGGTCGCACGGGCACGGATCGGTGTGGCCGCCACGGAGCCGAGGGCCACCCGGACATCGCGCCATGGGCCGCGCGGCGGCATCGGGGGAGATCGCCACGCAACGGCGAGCACGACCTTGCTGATGGACTGGGCGCGCCGCGTGCCGATCTTTCGGAAGCGCATCTCGCGGTCGGTGGCGAGCGGGATCAGGACCCGGAGCAGCAGCTCATCGGCGGCCAGCGCCGTCTGTCGATAGCCGGTCCAGAACGACGCGGCCTGAACCTGCCGCTCGCCGCGCGACGATCCGAGCACGAACACGGCGTCCGCGGCCAGCAGGATGGGCAACGTGTCACCGGCCGGCGACGCGTTCGCGATGTTCCCTCCGAGCGTTCCCCGGTTCTGGATCTGGGCGGCGCCGATCGTGGCGGCCGCGTCGACGAGGGCGGGGACATGCTCGAGGCAGAGCGGCGAGCGGCGGATGTCGGTGTAGGTCGTCAGGGCGCCGAGCGAGAGCGAGTCGCCGTCGATCGCGACGCCACGAAGGGCCTCGATCGCCCACAGGTCGACGACGCTCGCCGGCGGCTCGCCGAGCTCCCCCGTGAGCGCCACCATCAGGTCCGTCCCGCCGGCGATCGGCCGGGCGGGTGCATCGGCCGGGGCCGAGGCCAGGGCGGCGTAGGCTTCGGCCAGGTCGCGCGGGCTCGTGACAGGCGGTTCGATCGGCATCGGAAGCGGTCAGCGTCGAGGGGTCATCGCGCGGCGACGAGCGCGATGGCATCGACGATCTTCGTGTAGCCGGTGCATCGGCAGAGGTTTCCGGCGATCGCTTCGCGGATCGCGTCCTCGTCCGGGCCACCGCCCGCATCGAGGTAAGCCCGGGCCGCCATGAGCATCCCGGGCGTGCAGATGCCGCACTGCGCGCCACCGGTCTGCAGGAAGGCGGCCTGCAGGGGGTCGAGCGAGGCCGCATCCGGCCGGTCGACGAGTGCCGGCGCAGGCGACAGTCCCTCGACGGTCCGCACGTCCGCATCCGCGACCTGGCAGACCGGCACGAGACACGCGTCGACCGGAGCCCCGTCCACGAGCACGGTGCACGCGCCGCACTCCCCTTCCCCGCAGCCCTCCTTCGTGCCGGTGAGGGCGAGGTCCTCGCGGAGGACGTCGAGGAGGCGACGCATCCCGGGCACGTCCACCTCGGCCGCGGTGCCATTGATCGTGAGGCGATAGGTCGTCATGCGCTCGCCTCGAGCGCCGGAGCCGAGGCGCCAGGTGGGAGCCCGGCGGCTTCGGGCACCCCGGCGAGGCCCGCCAGGATCCGCTCCGGGCTGGCGGGCAACTCGGTGATCCACAGTCCGGTGGCGTCGGCGATCGCGGCCACAACCGCCGGCGCCCCGACGTCCATCGGCAGCTCCCCGACCCCCTTGGCGCCGTGGGGCGCGGCGTGGAACGGCGCCTCCACGAGGATCGTCGAGATGCGCGGCGCGTCGAGCGCGGTCGGGATGATGTAGGTCGCCAGCCGGTCGTTGAGGTAACGGCCATCCCGCAGCTTGATCTCCTCGATCGTCGCGTAGCCGACGGCCTGCAGGGTGCCGCCCTCGACCTGGCCTTCGGCGAGCACCGGGTGGATGACCCGGCCGATGTCGTCGGCGGCCACGACGTCGCGCACGTGAACCTCGCCCGTGTCGAGATCCACCTCGACGTGGGCGACGCAGGCGGCCCAGCCGAATGCCGGGTAGGCGTCGCCGCGGTACAGGTCGTCGTCGAACGTGACGCTATCGGGGTAGGGCTCGAAGCGCTGGTCGATGCGCGTCGCCCCGTGATCGCGGGCGTACCCGGCGGCCGTCGACGCGAACGAGCCGCCGGTCGCGGTCTCGACCTGCTCGCGCAGCCGCCCCGCGGCCTTGATGAGCAGCCCGCCGACCACCATCGCGGTCCGCGATGCGACGGTAGGACCACTGTCCGGCACGTAGGCCGTGTCCTGTGGGGCGAGCTCGACGTCGTCGTCCGGGATGCCGAGGGCCTCCCCAACGAGCTGCGGGAAGATGGTCTTGGTCCCCTGCCCCATCTCGGTCGAAGCGGTCAGGACGACGACGCGGCCATCGGCCGTGAGCTCGACCGACGCGACGCTCGCGAGCTTGATCTCGCCCGATCCCGTGAACCCCGCGCCGTGCCAGGCGAGCGCCAGGCCGATGCCGGTAGCCATCCGGTCGCGGCCGGTCCGCAACGGCGATGCGGGTGAACTGGAGCCCGCGCGGCCGCTTCGCGCGTCGTCGGTCCTGGCCCGAAGCCGGACGAACTCGCCGGCCTCGGCCGCGCGCTCCAGGACCTCCTCGCCGGCGACGCTGTCCCGCAGGATCTGCCCGGTCGGGGTGATGTCGCCCGGCTGATAGACGTTGCGGCGACGGATCTCGAGCGGCGACATGCCCAATCGGTCGGCGAGCCGATTGAGGTGGGTCTCGGCCGCGAACTCGGTCTGCGGCGCGCCGAACCCGCGGAAGGCGCCGTTGGGCGGGGTGTTCGTCCGTGTCGCCCGGGCCCGGATGCGGACGTTCGGGCACCGATACGGGCCGCCCGAGTGCAGCGCCCCACGCGAGAGGACGACGGGCGTGAGCGTGCAGTACGCGCCGCCGTCCATGACCACCTCGATGTCCTGGGCCACGAGTCGCCCGTCCCGGGTGATCCCCGTCCGGTGGCGGACGATCGCGGGATGCCGCTTGGTCGTGGCCGCGATGTCCTCGTGGCGGTCGTAGATCATGCGAATGGGCTTCTGGGCCTTGCGCGCGAGGAGGGCGGCATGCAGGCCGATGACCGACGGGAACTCCTCCTTGCCTCCGAACCCGCCGCCGGTCTCGGCCTGGACCACGCGGGCGGCCGCATCGTCGAGTCCGAGGCCCCGCTTGAGGGCCGCGTGCAGGTAGTACGGGCACTGGAGGGAGCCCGTGACGGTGACCCCGCCGCCCTCGGTCGGCACGGCGATCATCGCGTTGTTCTCGATGTAGAGCTGCTCCTGATGGCCGACGCGGTACTCGCCCTCGAGGACGACGTCCGCGCCGGCGAGCGCGGTCTCGATGTCGCTTCCGGCCTCGATCGTGTACTGGGCGAACGTGTGGTCGGACGTGAGCGGGTCGAAGACGCCGGGCAGTTTCGTCGTCCGCGGCCGTGCCCTGTGGCGAGCCTCGCGCAGCGTCGCCTTGTCCGGGGCGGCGACCAGGGCCAGGGGCTCGGCGTGATGCTGGATCTCGCCACCGATCGGCACGAGGATGGGCTGGTCCGACTTGATCGAGGTGACGATGTTCTCGCCCGGGATGTCGGCCGCGGTGACCACGACGACCTTCGACCAGTCGAAGCCCGGGTCGAGCTCCAGCGCCTCGAAGGTGGCGTGCGCATCGGTCGATCGGATCGTCGCGCCGTACCAGGCCCCGGGGACGACGATGTCATCCGTGTACAGGGCGGTGCCGGTCAGCTTGGCCGGTCCCTCGCGCCGCAATGGCGCGGCCGGGCGCACGGAACCTGGGACGACGGTGCTGGGCTGGAGGATGACCGCGTCACGTGGCTCCGTGCGGGTCGTCAGGCTCGCCGTCTCGGGTCCCTCCATGGCGGACGACGATACCACCCGGCATGGCGGCTCCACCGAACCGTGGCAGACCACACGCGAAGTGCCTCAGCTCGCGTCTCGCGTTGCGGTCTCGCACCGCATCGGGGTCCGAACGGGTCATCCGATGGTCACATCCGTCCGCCGTCCACCTATCATCGGCTCTCATCTCGTCAACGGGCCGCACTCATCAGGGGTTGGACCTCGCATGAACGTGACGCAGGACATCCTGCTTCCGGTCCTCGTCGCCGCGATCTTCGCCAACACCCTCATCCTGCTGCTGGTCGTGTTCGCGGTGCGCGGCCGCCGGGGTCGGGTGCAGCCGTCCGTGACCCGGTCGGCTTTACGGGAGGGCATGATGTCAACCTCGTTCGTGGATCACTCGGCACGGTCGAGCTGGGAGGCCAACGATTCCAACGGCCTGGAAGGCGGATCCGACATCGACACGCATCCCGATCCGGAGGCCACGCCCCCGCGCGGGAGCGCGTGGGCCCGGGCGGCGGCGCGCGAGTCGGCGCCCGAACCCCGCCCCGACCCGGCTGAGCCCGAGCCGACCGAACCCGATCCCGCCGCGCCCGATCCCCCCGATATGACCGACCCGCTCACCGGCCTGCCGGACCAGGCCGCGTTCGCACAGCAAGTCGCCACCGAGGATGTCCGGATCCAGCGCTATCACCGGCCCGCGACCGTCGTCATCTTCGAGGTCGCCGGCCTGGATCGGTTCATCGAGCGGCTCGGCGAGGCGTCGGCCGACCGGATCATCCCGGCACTCGCCGACACGATGCGGCGGCTGGCCCGCGACGTCGATTTCGTGGCCCGACTGGCGCCGAGCCGGTTCGGAGTCCTCCTTCCCGAGACCGACCAGATCGCCGCCATCAACTACGTCGAACGAGTCCGGCGCGCCTGCGAGCTGTGGCTCGAGTCCGGGGCGATCGCGCTCGAACTCGCGGCCGGCTGGGCAGGCACGGACGGGGCCCCGACGCTCGTCGAGACCCAGCGTCTCGCGACGGATCGCATGTACGCGGAGCTGCGGCGCGAAAGCCGCCGGGCGACCGCCGACCGCAGCTAGTCACCGACCGCTCAGTCGGTGCCAAGGCGGATGCCGCGGCCGGGTGTGGCGCCCGTGTGCGCGCCACCGTCCACCACGAGCGTGCCGTTGACCACGACCTGCTCGATGCCTGTCGGGAACCGGCGCGGTTCCTCGTAGGTCGCATTGCTCCGGACCGTCACTGGGTCGAAGACGACGAGATCGGCGAACGCCCCGTCACGCAGGGCCCCGCGCTGGGTGAGGCCCAGGCGGGCTGCCGCCGCTCCCGTCATCTTGTGGACCGCCGCTTCCAGGCTGAGCAGGCCCTCGTCGCGGACGAACTGACCGAGGATGCGGGGATATGAGCCGTACGTCCGTGGGCTCGGCTTCGCCCCGATGAACGTGGAGTCCGTGCCGACCAAGCCGACCGGATGGGCGATGAACGGGCGCAGCGTCTCGGACCATGGCCCGCTCGTGACCTGGTTGACGCCGAGGTCTTCGGCGAGGAGGAGGTCGCTGATGACGTCGACGGCGTCGTGGCCCGTCTCCCCCATCACGTCCGCCATGGTGCGCGACTCCCAGCGCAACAGGTCCGGACGGCGGAATGCCCCGAGGCGCACGTCCGCCCAACCGGCGGGGCTGGTGTAGGCCGCGCCACGCTCGGCGAACTCGTCGCGGAGTCGATCGCGTGCCCCGCGATCCGCGAGGCGCTGCTTGAGCGGCGCGGGCCCGCCCTCCTGGATCCACCCCGGCAGCTGGATGAGGAGCCTCGTGCTGGCCCACTCGGACGGATACGTGTCGAAGGTGACGTCCAGGCCCTCGGCGCGCGCGTCGTCGACCAGGTTAAGCAGCGCCTCCGGGCCGCCGGGATGCGTCTGGCGATGGTAGAAGTGCGTGATGTGGCTGGGCGCGCCGGCGCGGCGGCCGATCTCGATGGCCTCCCGGAACGGGTCCAGGAACCGGTCACCCAGTGAATAGCGGACGTGCGTGTGATAGAAGCCGCCCGCGTTCGCCGCCTCCGCGCTGAGCACCGCGAGCTCCTGGGTGGTGGCGTAGCTGCCGGGCGGATAGTCCAGGCCCGATGACAGGCCCACCGCGCCATCGACCATCGCGTCACGCAGGATCCCCCGCATGCGATCGAGCTGGGCCGGGTGCGCCGGCACGTCCTCCCAGCCACTGGCGGCGATGCGGAGCTGCGAGTTCCCGACCAGTGTCCCGATGTTGACGCTGACGGTCCCGTCGTAGCGCGCGAGGTAGTCGGCCACGGTCAGCCAGTCGTAGTCGAGGTCGGGACGGCCATCGAGACCCGAGTCGAGCTCGACGAACGCGAGCAGATCCTCCCGGTCGGAGAAGGGCGCGAAGCCGTTGCCGTCGACCCCGACGATCTCGGTCGTGACGCCCTGGCGGACCTTGGGCTCGTGGCGCGGCTCGGCCAGGATCACGAGGCCACCGTGGCTGTGCAGGTCGATGAACCCGGGCGCGACGACGCGGTCCGTGGCGTCGAGGTGCCGGCCGATGTGCTCCGGCAGCGGCGCGTCCGCCGGGAGCAGCCGCATCCGTTCGCCGTCGACGATGACCGTGCCGGCCCGGCGCGGGGACCCCGTGCCATCCACGACGGTCCCGCTGCTGATGACGAGATCTGCGCTGTCGCTCACGCCTCGACCCTCGCGCCTCCGGACCGCGCCGTCCCGGGTCCCTCCAGCCGCCGGCCGCGAACCCAGGCGGCGCGGACCATGTCGGGATGCGACCGGAAGATCAGGCGGCTCGCGATGTCGGCCGCGTCGTCGTCCTCGATCCCGGGTACGGGCGCGATGTACGTGGGGTCGACCGCGATGACATCGGCCTCCTTGCCGGCCTCCAGCGACCCGATCACATCGCCGAGGCCGAGGGCCTGCGCCCCACCGAGCGATCCCAGCCGCAGCCAGTCGAGGGGGGTCAGCACGGCACCAGCCTCGACGCCCGCGACGCGTCGAGCGTTCTGGACATAGAACCCGGTCCGCATGACCGTGAAGATCGAGAGGTCCGGCCCCCCCGCGACGTCCGACCCCAGCCCGAGTCGCAGGCCCGCGTCCAGGTACGTCCCGAGCGGCATCATCCCCGAAGCCAGGAACAGATTCGAGACGGGGCAATGCGCGACCCGCGTCTCGGTCTCGATGAGGCGGTGCAGCTCACGGTCCGACAGGTGCACGGCATGTGCGAGGACCGTCCGCGGGCCTAGGCCGCCGGCGCGGTCGTAGACGTCGACGTAATCGACGGCATCCGGAAACAGGCGCGCGACCTCGGCGATCTCGCCCCGATCCTCCGACACGTGGGTCTGCCAGTAGGCTCCGGTCGCCGCGGCGAGCGCGGCCGACTCGCGCAGGAGGTCGGCCGTGCACGTGATGGCGAACCGAGGCGTGACGGCGTAACGCAGTCGACCATCGGCTGCGCCGTGCCAGCGCTCGATCAGGCGTGCGGATTCGGCCAGGCTCTGGTCCAGGATGACCTTGGGGTCGATCGTGGGGTCGTACGTCCCGCGGTCCATCATCACCTTGCCGACGATGGCCCGGATGCCATGCGCCTCGGCTGCCCGGAAGCTCGCGTCGAGGCTGGCCTCGTACACGGCTCCGTAGACCATGGCGGTCGTCGTGCCCGCCCCGGCGAAGGCACGCCAGGCGGCGGGGGCGAGCCGCTCGGCGGCGGCCTCGTCGAAGCCGCGCTCGAGCGGGAAGATATAGCGCTCGAGCCAGGTCAGCAGGTCCAGCCCCGCCCCGAGGCCGGCGTTGGGGAGCTGGGGCAGGTGAGCGTGCAGGTCGACCATCCCTGGCAGCAGGATCCAGGGACGAAGGTCGATGGCCGCGGCCGCCTCGTCGAGACGTGCCCCGGCCGCCCCCGCGAAGGCGATGCCGCCGCCGGCGTCGACGACCAGCAAGCCGTCAGGTTCGTGGCGCACACCGCCGTCGTCGAGCGGCGTCAGCAGCCGACCGCGGATCGCGAATGGGGGACGGAGGGGCAGATCCACGGGCGACAGGCTAGCAGGCGGCAGATGTGCCACCACGAGCAAAGACCCGGATCGGGCGATCCGGGTCCTGGTGATGCGTGCGGGGCGCGTAGCGCCCTAGCGCTTCTTGCCGCGAACCTCGATGAGATGCGCCGTCCACTCCGAGCCCGCGCGATCGATGGTCGCCGAGCTGCCGTGCCAGCCGCACGTGCAGGTGATCGTCTGCGCCTGGTGCTTGTACTCGTCGATCACGTGCTTGAAGGGCTCGTTGGCGATGGCAGGCTTGACGGGCGGGCGACTGTTCAACGCGGACTCCTGCGCAGGGGGGACATGCGGCGTGACGGGGAGTACCAACGATAGCCCATTTGGCCGATTCGTGCTTGGAAGGCGGACGTCACCCGGTAGCCCGGTCTACTCCGGCCCAAGGTGATAGCCGAGTCGCCGAGGCAACCGACTGACCTCCCGCAACAACGATCCGGGGTCCTCACCGCGCTCCTCCATCGACTCCCGGCGGACCGCGGCCTCGCGGATCAGACGCGCTCCGAGGTAGCTCGCCGGTGCCGGCGGGAAGGGCCGCGGCGGGCGGCCGTCGGCGAGGGCCAGGCCGAGCGCCGGATCGGCGACACGTTCCACCGCACGGGCCGCGAGGATCCGCCCGCCGACGACGGCCGGGCCGACGCCGTTGCCGCTGTAACCATGTCCGTAGTGGATCGGCCGGCCGCGGATCGAGCCGAACCAGGGCAGGTGGTCCGCGCTGATGTCGATCGGGCCGCCCCACGCATCCTCGATGCGCACGTCGACCAGCGAGGGGAACAGCCGCCGCAGCCCCGCTGCGGCCCGGCGCGCGTCCGCCGCAGAGTCCGTGAACACCGGACCGATCCGCCCGGCAAACCCCGCCCGACCGCCGCCACCGCCGATGGCGATACGCCCATCCGGCGTCGTCCGCAAGTAATGAAGCGTGAATCGGGCGTCCGTGACGCCCTCGCCACCGGTCCAGTCGATGTCGGCGAGGCGATCGGGGATGGGCTCGGTCAGGACGATGTACGACGACCACGTCACGAGGCGGTGCCCGAACCACGGCCAGGCGGCGGCCCAGGCGTTGAGCGACAGCACGGCCGATCCCGCGAGCACTTCCCCCTCACCGACCGCGGAGCGGGTCCGCACTCGTACCGGCCGCAGCCCGCCGGCCGCGCCGCGCCGGCGCGGCGCGCGACGCGTGCTGGCACCCAGGCCACCGAACCATCCGGGGCGCTGGCCATCGATCTCGACCGCGGCCGTCCCTTCATGGATGGTCACGCCCCGCTCGAGCAGCACCCGCCGAAGCCCGCGCGCGAGTGCCGCCGGTTGGACGGTCGCCGCGCCCGGCATGAACACCCCGTCGCGGAACACCGGCGATTGGACACGGGCGCGGACCTCCTCGGCGCCTAGCGGCACGAGACGGTCGTCCAACCCGTGTTCACGCAATGCCGCGACGGCCGGCAGCCAGCCCCCGTCCTGGGCCGGCGCCGCGCTCGCCGACATCGTCCCGGCCTTCGTGAACCAGGCGTCCACATCGTGCGTCGCGCAGAAGGTTCCGACGTCATCGACGGCGGCTTCGATGGCCTTCCCGATCCCGATCGCGGCGGGGCCCCCGTACCGATCGATGAGCGTCGGGAACTCGTCCCACCAGTTCGTCACGAACCCGCCGTTTCGTCCCGACGGTCCCCCGCCGCAGATGTCCGCTTCCAGCAGCACGACCCGCGCGCCGGGCTCCAGCTCGGTCAGCCGGTAGGCGGCCCACATCCCGGTGTAGCCGCCACCGACGATGACGACGTCGCTCGTGGTCGAGCCACGCAACGGTGGCGCGGCCTCAACCAGATGGGGCGCCCTAGCCGCCTCCGCGACGAGGGCCTCGCGCAACCACCACGACCGTCGGGCCGAGGTCGGCCGCACCTCACCGAGCATGGTCGTCACTCCGGCGACGGGAGGAGGCCGGTCTCGATGACGTCCTCGACGGTGACCGGGTTCGGCACGAGGTCGAGGGTCTCGAGGTACCCGATCGACTGCTCCCAGTCGGCGGGCTCGATCGCCCCGAAGCCGCGCGCCTCCTGGGCCGGTCCCTTCCACACCTCGATCGTCGCGTCGAGGATCGCCGCCTGGGTCTCACGCGCCGACGCGAGGTCCGGCACGGCCGTGATGGCCGCGTCCATGCCGACGTTCGGGTTCGCGGCGATCTCCTCCATCGCGCGCAGTGTCGCAGCGATGAACCCGGCGATCGCATCCGCCTTCGACTCGAGGGTGGAGGTGCCGGCGATCAGCCCGTTGCCGGGCAGCGGGACGACGTCGTCGACGCGGAGCACCGTGACTTCCTCCCCGGTCAGCTCCAGCTGGACCGGCTCATTGTTCGCAAAGCCAGTCGCGGCATTGACCGCGCCCTGCGCGACGGCCGCACCCTGGCCGAAGTCCGGGTATTCGACGATCTGCACGTCGTCGGGGGTCAGGTTCGCCGAATCCAGGAGCGCCTGGAGCATGATCCACGACGACCCGAACCGCCCCGGGATCCCGACCTTCTTGCCGGCGAGGCCGGCCGCCCCCTCGATCCCCGACGACGCCTTGGCGAACACGATCGACGGGAAGCGCCCGTAGATCGTGGCGACGTACCTGATCGGGATCCCCTGGCTGACCGCCGGGATCACGCTCGTGCCGTCGGCCAGACCCACGTCGAGCTCGCCCTGGGCGACGAGGGCGACCACGTCGTAGTCGGTGCCGTGGCGGAACGTGACGTCGAGGCCGGCCTCCCGGTAATACCCGGCTTGGTCCGCCAGGTAGAACGGCGCGAACTGGACACTCGGGATGAACCCGAGGCCGACGTTCATCGCGACCGCCTCCTGGCTCGGCTCGTCACTCGGTGCCATGCTCGGCTCCCCGCTCGGGGCATCGCTGGCCGGCGAGCTCGTCGTCGGGGACGGGGTGCCCGGGCCTGGAGACGAGGATGGCCGCCCGCCCATGGTCAGGGCGAGTACGACGAGGAGCACGACGATGCCGATCACGACGATCGCGATCGAGCGTTGATTCGATGACACAGGGTTCCTCCGAGTGGGCTAGCGAACGCCGACGAGCCGGCGTTCGATCAGGATGACGACGAGGTAGAGCGCGATACCGACCAACGCGATGGTCATGACCGTGGCGAACATGAGCGGGATGTCGAACAGCGATCCGCGGGCGACATTGATGAGCACGCCGAGCCCACGCTCGGCACCGGCCCACTCCCCGACGATCGCGCCGACGACGGCAAGGGTGACTCCGACCCGCATGCCACCCAGGATCGATGGCAGCGCCGCCGGGATCTCCAGGGTCGTCAGGATCTGGCGGCGCGTCGCCCGCAACGATCGGCCAAGCTCGAGGAGACCGGCGTCCACGGCGCGGATCCCGACCATCGTCGCGACCGCGACCGGGAAGAACACGATGAGCGAGCAGATGATCACCTTGCCGACGAGCCCCGGCCCGAACCACAGGACGATGAGCGGGGCGAAGACGAGGATCGGCGTCGCCTGGGCGGCGACCAGGTAGGGGGAGAGGATCCGTTCGACGAGCGCGCTGCGCGCCAGTGTGTAGCCCACGAGGAGGGCCGACCCGGCCCCCACCGTGAACCCGAGGACGACCTCCACGAGCGTGGTCCGCAGGTGCGGTTGGATCGTCCCGTCCGCCCAGGCCGTCGCGAGCCGGCCCAGCACGGCACCCGGTGGCGGCAGGATGAACGGCGGGAAGCCGCTGACGATCACGACGGCCTGCCAGATGAGCAGGAAGACAACGAGTGCACCGATGACCGTGACGAGGCCCGCTCGACTCATGCCGCGGCCTCGCCCAGGTGTCGTCGCACCGCTCGCGCGGTCCGCGAGACGACGGCCGCGTCCATGTCGTCGATCGACCGGGGCCGCGGCAGCTCCACGGGGAGATCCGCGACCACGCGCCCGGGTCGCGGCGACATCACGACGATCCGGTCCGCCACGAGGATCGCCTCGGCGATGCTGTGCGTGACGAGCACGATCGTGGTCGCGGCGCGGTCCCACAGCCGCAGAAGCTCCAGGTCGAACCGCTCGCGGCTCAGGGCATCGAGCGCGCTGAACGGCTCGTCGAGCAGGAGTACCTCCGGCTCGAGGGCGAGGGCCCGCGCGAGCGCCACCCGCTGCCGGGTCCCGCCCGACAGCTCGGAGGGCACGTTGCCGGTCACGCTGGGATCGAGGGCAACCAGGTCGGCCAGCTCGCGAAGCCGGTGCGCCCGGCGATCCGGCGGCCAGCCGGCGAGCTCCATCGGGTAGGTGATGTTCCGCGCGGCCGAGCGCCACGGCAGGAGGCGCGGCTCCTGGAAGACGAGGCCGATCCGCGGGTCGGGCCCGGCGACGACGGCGTCATCGAGCATGACCGCGCCACGGTCGGGCGTCAGCAGGCCGGCGATCACGCGCAGCAGCGTTGACTTGCCACAGCCGTTCGGACCGATGAGGGCCACGATCCCGCCCCGTGGGACCTCTATCGTCATGCCGTCAAGGACGGGGAGACGGCTGCCGTCACGGACCGGGAACGACAGCTCCACGTCATCCACGCGGATCGTACCGCCGATCCGGGTCATGGCCGAATCCCCAGCGGGCGCATGACGGGTGCGACGGCAGGGTAGAGCTCGGTGTAGGCCCTGAACGCCCGGTCGTAGGTCGCGGCGAACTCGACCCGCGGCTCCAGTCGATGATCGATGCGGGTCATCGCGCAGATCGCCGACCGAACGTCGCCATTCGCCCCGATCGCGACGGCGCCGAGGATGGCCGAGCCGAGCACGGCGGTCTCCAGCACGTCCGGCACCATGACGGGGAAACCGGTGACATCGGCCTTGATCTGGTTCCAGGCATCGCTCCGCGCGGGGCCACCGCACGCCCGCATCGCGGTGACCGTCACCCCCGCCCCGAGCATCGGCGTCGCGACATGGCGGATCGCGAACGCGCTCGCCTCGATGATGGCGCGCGCTAGGTGGCCCCGCCCATGTGACAGCGTCAGCCCGGCGAAGACACCGGTCGCGGTCGGATCCCAGATCGGCGAGCGTTCCCCCGCCAGGTACGGCAGGAAGATCAGGCCGTCGGCGCCGGGCGGGGTCGCCGCAGCCTCGGCCAGGAGTCGCTCGGTGGTGAGGTCGCCCCCGACGATCGCGTCGCGGAACCAGTCGAGGGCCCGGCCGGTCGCGGCCATCGCGGCGCCGACGCTGTACAGCCCGTCGAGCGGGGCCGGGGTCACGAACGCGCCCGGCACCTCGAGGGGCTCGTGCCAGTACACGCCGAAGCCGCCGGCGGATCCGCCCGGATCGTAGGCGTCGCCCGGCTCGAGCAGGCCCGCGCCGAGGTAGCTGGCGAACGCATCGTTCGTCCCGCCGGCGACCGGGATGCCGGGGCGCAGCCCGAGCGCATCGGCTGCGGTCTCCGTGAGGACGCCTACGGGGGCCCCCATCGTGCCGTTCGCCGGTCGCCGGTCCATCTGCAGTCCGGTCGCCTCGGCAACGACCGACGCGTCGGGTACCGCCTGGTGGGGCACCAACGGAGCGACGGCTTCACCGGTCAGTCGGAACGCCAGCCACTCCCAGGTGGTCAGGTACCAGCGGGTGCGCTCGGCGACGTCGGGTTCGTGGCGTTCCAGCCACAGGGCGGCCGGCAACGGTCCCAGGGCCCAGCCACGGATGCCGGTCGCTGCCGCCAGCTCCTCGGCCTCGCCAGCGGCGCGCGTGTCCAGGAAGGTGATCGCCGGTCGAGTCGCCTCGCCACGGCCATCGACCGGCGCGAGTGTCGGGCCGTGACCATCGACGCCGATCGCCACGATGTCGACCGGCGCGGCCGGATGGAGCGCACGGACGGCGCCGACCACGGCGGACCACCACGCGCCCGGGTCCTGTTCCGCCCAGCCCGGTCCGTGCCCGACCTCGAGACCGTAGCTGGCACGGGCGATCGCGAGCAGCCGCCCGTCGAGGTCGACGAGCCCGGCCTTCACCTCGGTCGTCCCGAGATCCAGCCCGAGGATGGCGGGGGTGGGCCGTGCGGTCACGATCGCGGGGTCCCGGTGTCGAGTGCCACGACGGCCTCCGCGGTCGCGACGTCCGTGACGAGCCTGCGGATGGCCCCGGCCCGCAGCACGCCCAGCACCGGCCGGACCTTGCTCTCCCCCGCCCCGACCCCGATCGCCACCGGGACCCCCGCCAGGGTCCGGGCATCGAAGGCGAGGACGCGGTCACGCAGCGCCGGGCAGACGAAGGCGCCATCGATATCGAACGGGGCGATGAGGATCTCCCCGACGGCTTCGGCACGTTCCAGTTCGTCGGCCGCATCCGCGCCGACCGACGCGGCACCCCAGGCGCGACCCCCGATCCCGACGAGCGCGACGTCGAGCCGGTCCCACAGGTCGAGGACCGCGCGGACGCCGGCGTGCGCCTCGAGCGAGCGCTTCGTGGTCGCGTCATCGACGAGCCCGGGCACCATCAGGCCATGAGCCTGTGCCCCGAGGGCCTCGGCGATGCGTCGGAACGGCTCGCGTTCGGGGCTGGGCGACCAGTATCCGCCGGCCAACGGCACGACGGTCGCACGCACGGGCGTGGCCGCCTCGTCGAAGGCATCGGCGACCGCGCTGACCGTGGCGCCATCGCCGATCCCGACGATCGAGCCATCGCGGATCGTGGCGCGCAGGACCTGCGCCGCAAGTCGGCCGACCATGCGTCGAGTGAGGTCCTCGGGACCGGCGACGGAGGGAGCCAGGTGGACGGCATCCAGCCCGAAGCGCCGTTGCAGGGCATCAGCCGCCGGCGACTCCACGGCTGCCTGGTCGATGATGCGGATCTCCACGATCCCCTCGGCCCGGGCGCGCTTGAGCAGCCGGCTCACCTGGGGGCGGGTGACGCCGAGGCGGTTCGCGATGGCGTGTTGGGTCTCCCCGAGCTCGTAGTACAGGCGGCTCGCCTGGACGAGTTGGTCGTGATCGCTCACGCCGGCCGGCCGCGGCGATGCACAGATGTTCTGAACAGATGTGCAGGCATGTCTGGGCATCATCGGCGTGCGCGCACCGGGCTGTCAAGCCCGCCCGGCGGCTGCGCATGACGCAAAAGCGCGGCCCCGGCGAACCGGGACCGCGCTCGTGGATCGCGACGACGTCGCGAGTCGCTACGGGAGCATGCCGCGCACCGGCGGGACCGCCTCGTACCCCGAGTGCGGGAGACCGATGTACGGGAACGCTGCCAGGAATGGCTTGTCGGCGTTGGTGTCGATGCCGTCGCCGAGCAGGTTGTTCGGGGTGCGGTTCGGCAGACCGAACGCACCGTTGAGGAAGGTGCCGTAACCCTCGGCGAATGCACGAAGGTTGATGTCGATCACGTCGTCGACCAGGCGGCGGCCATTCGGGAAGCCACACAGGTCGCCCTCGAGGACCGCGAGCCGATTCGGCGCAACAGCGCTGGCCGTGCCTCCGGGGCACGCCCCCTTCGCGCCTGGCTTGATCGCGGTGTTGACGCGCAGCATGTCCGCGAGGACCGGCTTCGCGCTCAGGGCGTTTACGCCCGGCACACCCTTGAGGAGGATGAGCGACAGGTCGGTGCGACCGGTCGTCTTCGGATCGTCGAGTGCGGCGTAGAGCGCCTTCTCGAGAGCCGTGACCTCCGGCGCCTCGTAGTACTTGAGGAACTGCTTGTCCCTGGCCGGGGGCTCGCTGTTCCAGTAGTCCTTGAGATGCCGTGGGATCACCACCTCGTTGATGAGCGGGTTGCCCAGCCGCGAAACCTGCGTCCAGTCACCGGACCACTTGAAGTGGCCGCTGTCGGTGACGCGACGGGTCTCACGTCGGTCCGCGCTCGCCCAGACGCCCACGACGGGCTGGCTTGTGCTACGTCGCACTTCGGAGATCGGGACCTGCAGGACGATCGATGCCGTGTTGTACCCGGCCACGCCATCCACGCCCTTCTCGACGGGCAGGGAGATCGCGTGCAGGTTGTTGAACGGTCGGAGGCCTGCGAGATCGAAGATCGAACCGAGGTCTGCGAAGAAGGCGTCGTCGCGCGGGCCGGCATAGGCCTTGCCACCGTTCCTGAGCGAGTGGACGCCGGTGGCGGCCAACGCGGCGTAGTCCGGGTTGGAGCGCCGCCCGACGTTGGCGGGCACCGTCCGCAGGCGGGAGCCGAGCGTGTCGGTATCGTCACGCTTCGTCCGCTGGACCGTGAATTCCTGCGGAGCGAGCCAGTTCGGGTCCGTGACCGTCGTCAGCGGGCCGTTGTTGTAGAGGAACGACGACACACCGTCCCTGCCCGAGGCCGTGCGGTCCCGGAAGCGGATCGTGTAGGTGACGTCGTCCCTGGCATCTCCATTGTTGTCGATGTGGATGCGGTACCTGACCGAGCTGTCGAACGGATGGAAGTTCGGACCGCCCGCCGGCTGCTGCAGCGGGATGTAGTTGGCGACGATCGTCAGCTTCGAGGTGTCGTTCGGGCTGACGAATGCGTACAGATCCGTGTTGTCAGCGCTCGGATCGCCGCTGATCAACGGAGCCTCTCGGTGGCTGGATGCGAATACCCCAGGCACGGACGATGCCGCGATGAGGAGGGCGCCGCTGATGGCGACGACCCGGGAACGTTTGGACACTACGGTTCCTCCGAAGGGCGACCGGGGTCTGGGTGCGGTTCCCAGGGCGGGCACCGCTGGACCTCGGGACGACCGACTCGGGTGGTCGCGACAACACCCGTCATCGATGTGTCAGGTGTTCGCGCGCCACGGCCAGTCGGATGACTGCTGTCTTGGGACGTCCGGTGACGTGAGCGCGATGCCCGCTACGGGCGTTCCGGCAGCTCGTCGAGGATCGCCTGCGCCGCATGGACGGCCGTGGCAGAGAAGCCCGGATCCGTCGCGAGCGCCGCCTCGAGATGGTCCCTGGCGGCCACGTGGTCCTCGCGAGCCGCAGCGATGACTCCTGCGTGGAACTGGAGCAGCGGATCACGGGATCCCAGCCGCAGCGCCTCCTTCGATCGCTTCCACGCCTCGTCGTGACGACCGGTGCGATGCAAGGCCCAGGCCAGCGCGTCGGCGGCGCGGATCGTGGGTGTCGCCGCGTAGGCGGCCTGCGCGAGCCGCAGGGCCCGACCCGCGTCGCCGTGATCGGCCTCGAACAGGGCGAACTCCAGGTCGACGATCACGCCGCTCGCCTCGAACAGCGCCATCTCGGCGCGCGCCAGACCGTACTGCCGGCCCGCGGCGGCCGTCTCCCCCGCCGCCTCCAGCGTCTCGCCGAGGGCGATGACGTACTCGGCGAGCGGCACGATGGCCGATGCTCGCTCGAAGTACCCGATGGCCTCGTCGAGGTCACCGTCGCCCACGGCGAGGCGGCCGAGACCGGCCAGGGACGGGGCGTGATCCGGCGCCAGCGTGAGCGCCGCCTCGTACGCCTCACGGGCGGCGACGGGATCGCCGTTGAGCCGCTCGAGCTGCCCGACCAGGGCCAGGGCAAAGGCCGTGTTCTCGGCGGCGGCGCTCGGTGCTGCGGCGGCCTCGCGCATGGCAGCAAGCGCCCCGGCCAGATCGCCCTGGAGCTCGCGCGCATAGGAAAGTCGCGCGAGGGTGGTCAGGCCGCCCGACGATGCGACGAGGTCGTCGACGGCGGGGAACGCCTCGTCGTAGCGCCCGAGCTCGATCAGCGCGTCGACCATGACCGCCCTGGCGCTGACGGCCGACGCATCGAGGGCGAGGGCGGCGTTGCCGCTGTCGAGCGCAGCGTCGAACTCGTGACGGCCGAGCTGCAGGCCACCAAGGCCGACCAGGGGACGCGGATCCCGTGGGAGCAGGCGGCGGGCCGCGTCGAACGCCCGCTCGGCGACGGCGTAGAGCGAGGGATCGCCCGTCTCGCGGATCCGCTGGAGCAGGGCGTATCCAAGCTCCAGCTGGGCATCGCCGTCGTCCGGATCGGCGGTGACGCGTTCGACCAGGAGATCGATCAGCGCCTGGGTCGGCGGGGTGGTGGGTGACGGTTGCTCGAGCTGGGACGTCGGGGTGGTGGGTTCGCCTGCAGGCGTTGCGGACACGGGCGGGCTGGACCGCGGCGGCCCGGCCGGTGTGGACGCGGCCGAACCACCGCAGCCCGCCACGAATGCAGCGACGAACGCGGCCCGCACGAGCGTGGACTGCCAGCGAGCAGTGGTAGTTGCGGACACGATGTCAGGGGTACGGGGCGGATCGGGGCGCGGATGAATCGGCGCCACCCGCGTCTAGCCGAACACGCGTCCCGGATTGAGGAGGCCCTGTGGGTCGAGTGCGTCCTTGATCGCGCGCATGACCCGGACCGCATCGGCACCCCGCTGCGGTTCCAGCCACGCGACACGCGCCGCGCCGATGCCGTGCTCGCCGGTCACGGTCCCGCCCAGATCGATCGCCGCCTGGTACAGGTCGTCCTGCACGGCCTTGGTGATCGCGGCAGCGTTGGGATCGTCCCGCTCCAGGACGAGGTCGGGATGGAGGTTGCCGTCGCCGGCGTGGCCGAACGTCCCGATGCGGACGTCGTGCTTGGCGGCGATCCGCTCGATCTGGCGCAGCATGTCGGGGACCCGAGAGCGCGGCACGCCGATGTCCTCCATCTTCACGTCGCCGATCCGCTCGAGTGCCCAGTGCGCGGCGCGGCGAGCCTGACGCAGCAGGTCGGCCTCGGCCGCGTCGCGCGAGCGGAGCGTCGTGGTGGCGCCTGCCGCGGTGCAGGCCGCCTCGCCTCGGGCGAGCTCATCGTCTGCCCCCGCGGCGGGCAGGTCCGATTCGATCATCAGCATCGCCGCCGCGTCGCGGTCGAGGCCCAGGGCGTGCATGTCATCGACGGCGCGGATCGTGAAACGGTCCATCAGCTCCAGCGTCACGGGCGAGAGGCCCGCGGCGGCGATGGCGGCGACACCGTCGCCGGCCGACTCGAGGGTCGGGAAGAACGCCAGCAGGGTCGAACGGGCGCCGGGCGCCGGGCGGAGCCGAAGCGTGGCCTCGGTGATCAGCGCGAGGGTGCCCTGCGAGCCCACGATCAAGTGCGTGAGCGAGTAGCCGGCTACGTCTTTGATGCTCTTGCCGCCGGTCCGGATGACGGCGCCGTCGGCCATCACCACCTCGAGCGACAGCACCGCGTCGCGGGTCTGACCGTACTTGACGCAGCACAGGCCGCCGGCGTTCGTCCCGAGGTTGCCGCCGATCGAGCACATCTCGAAGCTGGCCGGATCGGGCGCGTAGAACAGGCCGTGCTCTGCGACAGTGGCTTTCAACCGGGCGTTGATGACGCCGGGTTGCACCACCACACACAGGTTCGCGCGATCGACCTCGACGATCCGGTCCATCGCCGTGAAGGCGATCGTCAGCGCGCCCTCGAGGCCGTTGGCGCCCCCGCTGAGCCCGGAGCCTGCGCCGCGCGGCACGATCGGGACGTCGTGCTCCGCGCAGATCCGAACGAGCTCCGCGACCTGTGCCGTCTCGGTCGGGAGCGCGACCGCACCGGGCAGGCCGGCGGGGAGGTACGCGGTCTCGTCACGCCGGTACGTCTCGCGATCGGTGGGATCGGTGAGGAGGCGCAGGCCAGGGACGCGTGTGCGAACGGCCTCGAGGAACGGTTCGGTGACGGTGCCCGTAGCCATGCTGGCCAGTCTAGGCGGGACCAACGGGTGAGGGCCGATTGGACCAGCGCGGGTAGGATGACGGCAGATGTCCGAGCACATCCGACGTCCTCGCCGCCTTCCCATCGTGCTCATGGCCGTGTTCGTCGCGACCGTGGCCGGGCTGGCACCCGGCACCGCCCGGCCCGCCAGCGCCGCGGCGCCCGTCCCGGGGCCGCAGCCCGCGACCACGGTGGTGGGGACCAGCGCGATCACGCCCGGCAGCGTCGATCGGACGGCCGCGAACCTGACCGCCTCGTACTCGGTCGTGCTGGCGTTGCGCTACGGGACGCGATCGATCGGGGTCAACTCGATCGCGACGATCACGAACACGTCCGGCGGGCCGATCGACCGGGTGGAGCTCAACACGGTCGCGGCCCGTCTCGGTGGCATGGTCCTGCGGCGGGTCGAGGTCGACGGGCGCGTGGTCACCGGCCGGGTCCACGACCAGACCATCATCGTCCGCCTCGGTGGCATCCTGCCCGCCGGGGCCACGGCCCAGATCCGGGTGCAGTACAAGGCGACACTGCGCTCTACGCTCGGGGGGTCGAACTGGCTGTTCACCAAGGCCAACGGCATCGTCGATGCCTACCGCTGGATCCCGTGGGTCAGCCGCGACACCCCGTTCACCCGACCGAACCATGGCGATCCCTTCGTGACGCCGGTCAGCCCGTTCGTGCGCATCCGTATCGAGACCGATCGCAAGCTCGTGATCGCCTCCACGGCGGACCGGGTGTCGGTGTCGGCCAACGGCCTCACCCAGTGGTTCGAGGCCAGGAACGTGCGTGACGTCACGGTCACGGCCGCGCCGGATTTCCGCACTCGCGCGGTCACGGTCGGATCGGTGAGGATCCGCTACTACTATCGATCGAGCGCCAACGCAGCCACGATCCTGGACGCGGCCGCGGACGCGATGCGGCGCTACCAGTCTCGTCTGGGGGCGTACCCGTACTCGACCTTCAAGGTCGTCCAGTCGGCTGGTGGCTACGGGATGGAGTCGCCGGGCCTCATCTGGATCCCCTACGGCGTCGGCGCGGCGAACCTGCGCTACCTCGTCTCGCACGAGACTGCCCACCAATGGTTCTACGGGATCGTCGGCAATGACCAGGCACGCCAGCCGTACGCCGACGAGGCGACCGCCGACTTCCTCGCCCGGGACCTCACCGGCACGCGCCGTGGGTCGCGCTGCTCGACCGGCCGGCTCGATCGGACGATCTACGAGTATTCGAGCGCCTGCTACTACGAGGTGGTCTACATCCAGGGCGGCAACCTCCTCCACGAGGCGCGCCGGCGGATGGGCTCGACCCCGTTCTGGTCAGCGCTGCGGAAGTACGTCGCCGACCATCGCTACCGGATCGTCGGCACGAGGACCCTGCTCAAGGCGCTCGACGACGGGACCTCGGTCAACCTCTCCAGGCTCTTCGCGCCGCGTTTCCCCAAGTACTACTGAGCGGATCCGGCGGTCCGCGGCCAGCGCCTGGGGCATCTGCCGGAAGCCCGCTGGGAGGCGCGGGTTCCACAGCCGCCAACCGGCCACGAGCCAGTCGGCCACCAGTCGTTCGCGCAGGCCCCAGCGGAGGCCGTACTGCTCCCGGATGGTCGGCGGCAGCAGGCCGACCGCCGGCCAGAGGGTCCAGGCATACGCCCGCGGGTCGACCGGCAGCCGCGCCAGCACGCCGGGGAGTGGCGGGTTGAGGACCGTGACGGCCAGCTCGCGCGCGGTGTCCGACACCCGGACGCCGCCGCCGGGAGCGAGGCGCTCCGCGACGTAGGCGTCGAACGCATCGATGTCCGGCGGCAGCAGGCGGTCCGGGACCCCGAACGCCCGGGCGATCGGCAGGGTCTCCGCGTAGAAGCGCGCGGCGCGCGCCCGCGACACGGGGCCCAACCACGCGTGGTTCCCGACGATCGTCGAATCGATGAGGGTCGCGTGGACCCACAGCGCCAGGACCGGGTCACGAGCCGAGTAGCCGGCACCACGGATGCCGCGATGCAGCGCGTTCAGGCGGCGGATCTCGCCGCGCGCGGCCGAGGTCGAGCCGTAGATGATCCGTTCGTAGCTCCGGAGGGTCCCGTCAAGCCGCCGCCACGGGTCCTCGCGAAAGTCGGAATGCTCCTCGACACCCGCGGCGACCGCGGGGTCGGCCAGCTGGAGCAGGAGGGCGCGCGGCCCGATGCCCAGGATGAGCATCGCCTCCCGATCGAAGCGCCATGCCTCGGACTCGGGTCCGAACAACCCGATGGCTTCGGCTTGTCGATCCAACCCCGCGTCAGCGATCGTCCGGACGACGCCCGATGAGCCACCAGGCGGCCGGGAAGATGCCGGCCGCGACGGCCAGCTTGGCCGCATCCCAGACGAGGAACTTCGTCATGCCGGCAGCGACCGCATCCGACCACGGCAGCCCGGTCGTCGCCTTCAGCCAGGGAACGCCGATCGCGTAGATGATGGCGGTGCCGATGGCCATCGCCGCGAGCGCGCCGCCGATGCGCCGGTCCCAGCCGAGCTCCGCCAGTCGGCCCACGACGGCGGCAGCCACGACGAAGCCGATGAGGTAGCCGCCGGTCGCTCCCTGGATCACGGCCAACCCCGATCTGCCCTCCGAGTACACGGGCACCCCGACCGCGCCGATCGCGAGATAGAGGAGGAGCGCGGCCAGCCCTCGCCGGAAGCCGAGTGCTCCACCGACGAGCAGCACGCCGAACGTCTGCCCGGTGAAGGGCACCGGGAGCGTCGGGATGTAGATGAGGGCGCACAGCGAGACGAGGAGCGCGCCGGCCACGATCAGGGCGGCGTGACGGATCCGGGTCCCCAGGCGTTCTCCCACGCGGATCGGGACCAGGAAATCCGCGAGGGTGATGCCGCGCTCGGCGGCCGTCGTGCGGTCCAGCCGCGGAAGGGCGATGGTCATCGAGGCTCCGTAGGGTCGTCGCACTGGGGCGCGATCACGAGGCCCGGAGTCTACTACTCGTACCCCACGGCTCGCACGATGGAAACACCGCTCGCGATCCGCGCGGGATAGGCGGCGGCGAGCATCGCGAGGAGCACGCCCAGGGCAAATGCCGCCCCGACGGCCGACCATGGCACGGCCGTGGCGACCTCCCAGCGGCCCCCGGCGAGCACGACCATCAGCCCGCCCACGACGAGTCCGGCGAGCACCCCGCAGATGGCCCCGACGAGCCCCGTGACGCCGGCCTCCACGACGACCGACCGCCAGACCTGCCGCCGGGTCATGCCGGCGGCACGGAGGACCCCGATCTCGCGCACGCGCTCGAAGACGTTCATCGTCAGCGTGTTCACGATGCCGAGGGACGCGACGACCACGGCGACGAGGGCGAGCACGTCGAACAGCCCGAAGACCCGATCGAGGGCCTGGCCGATGGCGCCTTCGATGCGCCCGAGGGGCGCGGGCTCCAGGGCGAGCGATCGAGCGACGTCGGCGAGCTCCGCGCGGTCGGCCTCCGTGGCGGACGGCCCGAACCGGACGGCGAAGGCATCGGCGCCGGCGATGCCGAGTCGAGCCGCGTCGAACCACCCGACGATGAAGGACTCGCCGGTCGGACCTGGCAGCGTCCGCTCGGTGATGCCCACGACCCGCAGCGGCAGCACCGAACCATCGGCGGCGGTCGCCGCGATCACCGTGTCGAGACCGAGACCGTCGCGGGCGGCGACACCGGCCGGGACCAGGACGGCTCCGCCGACATCGATCGCGGCGAGGGCCGTGGCGCGGTCGCCGGCCGTGAAACGGAGACGCCCGTCGGCGGCCAGATCCGCACCGACCATGGCGACGCCGTCGGTCCGGACCCCGCCCACGGCGAGCGGGAACGTTCCGATCGGGCTGACCGAGGCGATGTTGGGCCCCACGAGGACGTCCTCGAATTCGTCGAGGGCCCTCGGAAAGATCGATGTGAGGACGACGTCGCCCGGCACGACATCGGCGATCCAAGCGCCCGCCGCGATCCGGGCGTGCTGTCCGACGCCGCCGAGCGCGACGATCAATGCGAGGCCGATCGTGAGCGCCCCGACGGTCAATGCCGCGCGCCCGCGGTCACGCAGCAGGGACGCCCGCGCCAGCCGTTCCTCGAGCCGCGCCAGCAGGCCGAACGGCAGGCCCGCGATCCGCGCGACCGCGGGCAGGACGAACGGCACGGCGAGGGCCACCACCAGCAGCACGGCATAGACGATGAGGGCGCGCACGAGGGCCGCCTCGCCCGCCCCGCGCGGCCAGATGAGCAGGCCGGCGAGACCGACCAGCGCGAACACGGCGGCGAGCCAGCGCAGCCGCGCGCGACGAGCCGTCGGCAGGTCGAGCCTTGCCTTGAGCGCTTCCACCGGCGAGATGCGACCTGCCCGGCGAGCCGGCTCGATGGCGGCCGCGAGCGTCACGACCAGCCCGATCACCAGCGCCGCGAGCGCGTCATCGAGCGTCACGACCGGCGCGCCAAGCGGCACCGAGCCCACGGTCCCCAGCCACCCGGCGATGCCCGCTGCCAGGACGGCCCCGAGCAGCACGCCGAGCACCGATCCCGCGATCCCGATCGCCGTCGCCTGGACGAGGATGAAGGACGTCAGCTGGCGGCGCGAGGCGCCGGCCGCCCGCAGCAGGCCAAGCTCCCTGACACGCTCGACGACCGTCATCGACAGCGAATTGAAGATCAGGAACGCCCCGGTGAAGAGGGCGATGGCGCCGATGAGCGCCGTCGTCGCGGCGAAGTCCCCGGTCGAGGCGCGCATGGCTGCACCGAGGTCGCGGGGAGATGACAGCACGTACGGTTCGCCGAGCAGGGCTCCTTCGAGCGCGCCAGTGACCGACTCCGGCGCCAGCGTGCCGATGTCGATGCGGGTGACCCCCTCGGCGCCGAACATCTCCTGGGCGTTCTGCAGGGACATGACGACGGCGCGACCGCCACCCGCGGCCCAGGGTCCATCGCCCGTCAGGATCCCGACCACGCGCAGGTAGACCGGTGCGTCGATGGTCTCGACCCCGATCGTCGCGCCGAGCCCGAGCCCGTCCTCGCGAGCCAACGTGGCGGTGACGACCGCGTCGCGACTGCCCGGTGTGGTCAGGAAGAAGCCTTCGCTGAGCGTGAGGTCGTGGAGCGCAGCCTCGGCCGTGGGTTCGATACCGGCGACCGTGACCGGCGGCGGCAGGGCGTCCCCGGGCCCGAACAACCCGGCGCCCAGGTAGGTTCGGCGCTCGAACGCGGGAGCGGCCACCACGACACCCGGCGTGGCCCGGATCGTCGCGAGGGTCGCGTCGGACAGGCCTGTCTCTCCGAATGCGGCGATGCGCAGGTCCGCCCGGCCGACGAGCGACGAGACGGCGCGGTCCACCGCGGCGTCGATGCCGGCGTTCGTGGCGAGGCCGGCGAACAGGACGGCGACCCCGAGGGCGACGCCGGCGATCGTGAGGCCCGTCCGCATGGGCCGCGCCCGCAGGCCACGCCACGCGAGCCGGTCGAGGCCGCGCATCTAGAGCCCGAGCTGGGCGAGGCGTCCGATCAGCGTCGCCGCGTCGTGGTCGCTGCGCCGGCCGAGCTCGATCGTGTCGAGGATCCGGCCGTCGCCGACGACGAGGACGCGATCGGCGTAGGCCGCGGCCTTCGAATCGTGGGTCACGAGGACGATCGTCTGGCGCCGCTCCTCGCACGAGCGCCACAGCGCATCGAGGATCTCGGTGCCGGTCGTGTAGTCGAGGTTGCCGGTCGGCTCGTCGGCGAAGAGCAGCGCCGGGCGGGTCACGAGCGCGCGCGCGACGGCGACCCGCTGCTGCTCACCGGCGGATAGCTGGTCCGGCTTGTGGTGCTCCTTGCCCGTGAGGTCGACCAGGGCGATGACGTCGCGGATCCGCGCGGCGAGCTCGCCGCGCGCGGGGTCCTGACCGGCGATCGTGAAGGGCAGCGCCACGTTCTCGGTCACATCGAGCAGCGGGATGAGGTTGAACGACTGGAAGACGAACCCGGTTCGGTCGCGGCGCAGCCTGGTGGCGCGATCGTCCGACAGCCGGCTGATGACCTCGCCTTCGAGCACGACGTCACCACTGGTCGGCCGGTCCAGACCGCCGAGCAGCTGGAGGAGCGTGCTCTTGCCACTTCCCGAGGGGCCCATCAGCGCGACGAACTCCCCCGCGGCGACGGTCAACGAGACCCCGCGCAACGCGGCGACGGTCGTCTCACCGAGGGGATATGACTTCGTCAGGTCGCGGGCTTCCAGGATGGGCTCGCTGGCGACGTTGGTGCGCTGGGTCGCCGCCTCGGCCGGCGTGGCCTCGAGTTGCGCGGTCATGGGTGCCTCGGTGCGGAGCGGTCCGGTCTGGTCACCTTAGGGGTGCCGGCACGCACGGTCCGCGGCCCGAAGGTCCCGTGGGCCCTAGTACCGCACCCGAGATCAACGGCCATGCGCCGTTCGGGGGCCTTCACGCGCCCGTCGGGACGTTCACGCGCCGAAGAAGATGCCCGCCACGCCGCCCACGATGGTCTCGAGCAGGCCGGTCGATCGGGCCGACGCCACGATCCGCAGCCCGCTCTCGCCCCCGGCCTGGCCCGGTGGCGGGCCGTTGCCGGACGAGCCGCCATCGCCGTTCTCGCCGCCCTGACCATTGCCCTTGTCCTGGCCGCCCGGTCCGAGACCCTTGCCCGGTCCCGTGCCATCCGGCGCGGCCCCTTCCTCGAATTGCGGGTGAGGGGTGGGCGACGGTGTCGGGCTGGGCGTCGGGGAGGGCGTCGCCGTCGGCTTCGGCGTGGGCCTGGGGGTCGGTCTCGGCTTGGGGGTCGCCTTGACGACCGGTCGTGGCGTCGCCTTGGGGGCAGGCTTCGGTGTCGGCTTGGGCTTGGGCTTGGCCGTGGGCTTGGGAGCCGCCGCCCCGCACTTGTCTGCGAACAGGACGGTCCACATCTTCTTGCCGCCCGATCCCTGGTATGCGCCGACGCCGATCGCGTCCCAGGCCTTCCCCAGGATGTTCTTCCGGTGTCCGGACGAGTCCATGAACATCTTGTGGATCGCTGCCGTCGCGACGTCGTCGGGGTAGGTGTTCCAGCCGATGTTCTCGCCGGCCACCTTGTAGCAGTACCCCTTCGCGTCGAGCTTCTTGAACACGGAGCCGTAACCGGGGACGTCGTGACTGAAGTAGTCCCGGGCGATCATGTCCTTGCTGCGCCAGCGCGCGATCGACGTGAGGGCCGAATCGATCTTGAGCGCCTTGAGGCCGGCCGCCGCACGGCTGCGATTGGTGAGGGCGACGAGATCCCGTTCGGACGCCGAGCTATAGGCCCCCTGGTCCCACGCATACACGGCCCGTGGCTGGGCCAGGTTGACGACGGAGGTCACGGCGAAGAACGCCGCCGCGACGACCGCGATCCGGCGCGTGGTGCGCTGGGACGGAGCGGGCGAGATCGTCATCGATCCGTGGGGAAGGGCCATGCGCCTCGGTGCTCGTTGACCGCTCGCTGGGGGCGGCGGCGTGGGTTCTGGTGTGGTCCTCACCGTAGGCGGCCGGTGCGGTCAGGTCCCCGGCACGAAGGTCCCACGCTCGGACTCCCTCGGTACCGGTCAGTCGCGGGATGACGTCGCCGGTACGGTGCGGTCGGGTGCGGTGCGCGACGACCGTGGCACACTGGTGAGGCTGTGCCGACCACCGATCGAGTCGTAATGATCACCGGCGCGACCGGGGTACTCGGGCGCGAGACGGCGCGGGTCTTCGCCGCGGAGGGCGCCCGGCTCGGGCTGGCGGGCACGGACGGCGAGCGGTTGGCCAGCGTCGCCCACGACCTGGGCCTCGCGGACGATCGGTGGGTGGCCGCGATCGGCGACCTGCGCCAGCGCGACGGCGCACGGGCCGCCGTGACCGCCGTGACCGACGCCTTCGAGCGGGTGGACGTCCTGCTCCACCTCGTCGGCGGTTACACCGCCGGCACGCCCATCGCGGAGCTCGATCCCGCCGATATGGCCGGCATGCTCGACCAGCACCTGTGGTCGACGCTGCATGTCATTCAGGCGGTGATCCCCGGCATGGTCGAGCGGGGCTGGGGTCGTGTGCTCGCCGTGTCCCCTCCGGTCGCCGCGGAACCGCCCGCCAAGTTCGCGCCGTATGCCGTCGGCAAGGCCTCCGAGGAGGTCCTCCTGCGCACGCTCGCGCGCGAGGTGGCCGGTGCCGGGGTGACGGTGAACATCGTGATCGTCAAGGCCATCGACGAGGGGGGCGTGCGCGCCACCGACCCCAAGAAGGCGTCCTGGACCGGGCCGGACGAGATCGCGGCCACGTTCCGGTTCCTGGCATCGGACGAGGCCGCGGCGATCAACGGAGCACGCATCCCGCTGAATGGCCGCGGCTGAGGCAACGCACCGGGCCCGAAAGCGAACGTCGCGGTGTGGTCGCGTCTCGCTCCTAGCCGTTCCCTCCCTCGGACGGAGCGCCGCCGTCGGCCTCGCGCAGCCAATCGGTCTGGGCGTCCTCGCCGGCCGGGGCCTGGGCCTCGCCGGTCCCGCCAGACGACTGGCGGTCGCTGCCCGAGCCGTAGCCACCGCCCGCGGTCTTACCCATGCCGGTGGGTGGCTCCGAATCGCCGGCTGGCCCCTCCGCCGCCTTCTCTGGATCCCCGCCCGCGGGGGCCGGGCCGATCACGCCGGACCCCGTTCCAGCATGATCGCTGCGGGTGCCCTTCTCGCCCGGGAAGTCCCCCTGGTCACGGAGGGGTTCACGCTCGCGCAGGTCGTCGCTCATCACTGTCTCCATCGACGGGTTGGATCGCAACAACCGTCGCATCGGAGCCGCGGCGCGAGTCCTTCGCCCATCGTGGCGTGCGTGACAGTGGCGTGACAGCCCGGCCGCGATCAGCCGCCCTACCCGGTCGTGGCGGCGGTCGCGGTCGTGACCAATGCCCCTGCCTCGTCGATGACCTGCTCGAGATGCTCCTCTCCCCGGAAGCTCTCGGCGTAGACCTTGTAGACCTCCTCCGTCCCCGACGGGCGCGCCGCGAACCACGCCTGCTCGGTCGCGACCTTGAGCCCGCCGATCGGCGCGCCGTTGCCGGGGGCCTCGGTGAGGACCGCCGTGATCGGGTCGCCCGCCAGCGTCGCCGCGGTGACGTCATCGGGCGTCAGTCGACCCAGCGCCGCCTTCTCGGCCGGTGTCGCAGGGGCGTCGATACGTCGGTAGGCGGGCGATACCCCGAATCGCTCCGTGAGCTCGCGATACGTCTCGCCGGGATCGCGCCCCGTCCGGGCGGTCAGCTCGCACGCGAGCAGGTCCGCGATGATGCCGTCCTTGTCGGTCGTCCAGACGGTGCCGTCGCGACGAAGGAACGAGGCGCCGGCACTCTCCTCGCCGCCGAACCCGAGCGACCCGTCGACCAGCCCGTCGACGAACCACTTGAACCCCACCGGCACCTCGATGAGCCGGCGATCGAGGTCGGCCGCCACGAGGTCGATCATGGACGACGACACGAGCGTCTTGCCGATGGCGACCTCGCTGCCCCACGAGCGCGCCCCGCCGAACAGGTACGCGATCGCCGCCGACAGGAAATGGTTCGGGTTGAGCAATCCCACGCTCGGCGTCACGACGCCGTGGCGATCGGCGTCCGCGTCGTTCCCGAGCGCGATGTCGAACTGGTCGCGCAGGCCGACGAGGCGGGCCATCGCGTGGGGCGACGAGGGGTCCATCCGGATCTTGCCGTCCCAGTCGGCGGTCATGAACCCGAATTGCGGGTCGACCTTCGTGTTGGTGACGGTGAGGTCCAGGTCGTAGCGCTCCGCGATCGCACCCCAGTACGCGACCGAGGCGCCGCCCATCGGGTCGACCCCGATGTGCAGGCCGGAGGCCGCGATGGCCGCCATGTCGATGACGGCGTCGAGGTCGGCGACGTAGATGGCCATGAAGTCGTACGGCGTCGAGCCGACGCGCGCATCGACGTCCGAGACGCGCTTGATCCCGTCGATGCCATCCTGGCCCGCCGCCTCGAGGATCCGGTTGGCCTCGTCCTGGATCCACCGCGTCACGTCCGTGTCGGCGGGCCCGCCGTTGGGCGGGTTGTACTTGAAGCCGCCGTCATCGGGCGGGTTGTGCGACGGCGTCACGACGATGCCATCGGCCAGGCGCCGCCAGCTGTCCGGCGCCCGATTGGCGGCCAGGATCGCGTGGGAGAGCGCCGGCGTCGGCGTGTACCCCTCACTTGCGTCTGCGCGGACGTCCACGCCGTTCGCGACGAGCACGCCGAGCGCGGTGCGGGTGGCGGGCTCGGACAGCGCGTGGGTATCGCGCGCCAGGAACAAGGGACCCGAGTAGCCGCGCTGCGTTCGATAGCGGCAGATGGCCTCGGTGATGGCCAGGATGTGGGCCTCGTTGAACGCGCCACGGAACGCCGAACCGCGGTGACCGGACGTCCCGAAGGCGACCCGCTGGGCCGGGTCCGCGGTGTCGGGCGTCGTGTCGTAGTAGGCGGCGATGAGCGCGTCGATGTCGACCAGGTCGGACGGATCGACCGGCTTGCCCGCTCGCTCGCTGTTGGCCATCGACCCTCCTCCGCTGCGCACCGTGTCGTACAGGAACGGTATCCGCGATGGATCCGTTCGTGTCCTTCGATATACTCCGCTGGCTTCGTCCACCCGCGCCGGCTGCGCACCGCCACGGACGAACGCCCGCGGTGGCCTTAGCTCAATGGGCAGAGCACTGGATTGTGGCTCCAGAGGTTACGGGTTCGAGCCCCGTAGGCCACCCCAACTTCGCGCCCCTAAACGAGTTGCGCCGAGCCCCGGCATGACGTACAGCGGCAGCAGCGGGAGCATCAGGATCAGGTACAGCAGGACCGGTGCCCAAAGAAATCCGGGCCTGGCCACGACTCGAACGGCGTATCCGAGCGCGTCAAGGACCGAGTCATGGGCTGGTGGCGCGGCAGGCATCGATCCCTCCAGCGGGGCTCACAGACTACTCGGCCGGAAGTCGAAGGAGGCGGGCGACGACCTCGAAGCCTGCGGGATCACCCGGCCACAATTCCAGCAGCCGCGCGGTGCCGGTCCCCCGGCCGATCCAGCCCAGGATGACCGCAGCCGCGACGAGGTCGTCCAGTGGCCCGATGCCGGGTAGGAACTCGGGCAAAAGGTCGATCGGGCTGATCAGCCAGACGACCAGCAACACCAGCGCGGCGCGGTGCCGCACCGGCGTGCGCGGGTCCGCCAGCAGCCGCCGAGCGAGTCGGACGATGTCGGGCAAGGCACGCAACGCCGGCAGGGCGAGCTCCCGTGACGGCCGGTGCAGCCAGATCGCGGCAACCAGGGCGAGCCACGCCACGACGATCGCCACAACGACCATCACGATCAGGCCGAGCGGATCCACCTCGCCATGGTATGTCCGAGCCGCCGACGGTCAGTCGAGCTGGTAGAGGCGCGCACCGATCAGGGCGAGCGCGCGCGTCACTTCCTCGAATTGCTCGGGGGGGACAGCGAGCACCTGCGGCTCGTTGGCCGGGTGCTCCGGCACGATGACGAGCGTCGCGGGTCGCTGCCGCTCGATATCGAACTGGATGCGTCGCAGGCCGTCGAACGGCACATCGAGCGCCAGCCGGTCGTCCTCGGCGACGGCGATCCGCCGATCTGTGACCAGCACGCTCGCGCTCGCCGCTCGCGCGAGCACCTGGATCGTCTCGCCGGGCTCGAGACGCTTGATCGCTGGGTGGTCGTTTGCGGTGCTCGTCTGCTGGTCCATGCTGACGCGCTCCTGACGCGGGGACCCTGGCAAGGTGTCGGCCGTGCCGGGTCCAGAGTCGATTCCAACGCGAGGGAATGCAAGCCCCCGCGAGTCGCCATTGCCGACGGTAATCGTGGAGCCCGGATGAGGAATCGACGTCCGTCGTCCCGGTGTTTCAATCCCATCGCAGTCGCGGCGCCGTTATCCGCGATCGTGTCTCGGCCGCGCGCATGCGAGGCTACGCTTGATACATCCGGCTGGCACGAATCCACGCGGACGACCGGAGACGACACCATGTCCCAACTCGACCGAACGAGCCCGCAGCGCGTCGATCCGCGCAGTGCGTACCCGCGACCACCATTCGCGCGCCAGGACGAGCCGCAGACCGGCGACGTCGACGCGATCGACCCGCCGCCCGACCACGGGGAGGAGTCCTACGTCGGCACGGGCCGGCTGGCCGGCTTGCGCTCGCTGATCACGGGCGCGGACAGCGGGATCGGTCGCGCGGTGGCGATCGCCTTCGCCCGCGAAGGCGCCGACGTCCTGGTCTCGTACCTCGATGAGGGTGACGACGCGGCCGACACGGTCCGGCTCATCGAGGCCGAGGAACGCCGAGCGATCGCCGTCGCGGGCGACCTGCAGGACGAAGCGCATTGCCGCCGCCTGGTGGAGCGTGCCCGAGACGAGTTCGGCGGCATCGACATCCTCGTGAACAACGCCGCGACCCAGCGGAAGCGGGGGCAGATCGAGGAGATCCCGACCGAGGAATGGGAGACCATCTTGCGGACGAACCTGACGGCCACCTTCTGGCTCTGTCGCGAGGCCGTGGGAGCGATGGAGCCCGGCGCATCCATCATCAACGTGAGCTCGATCCAGGCGTCGCAACCGTCCCCGTCGCTGCTTGCCTACGCCACGACGAAGGGTGGCCTCGTGACCTTCTCGAAGGCGCTGTCGCGGATGCTGGCGCCGCGGGGGATCCGGGTGAACGTCGTCGCGCCCGGCCCCGTGTGGACGCCACTGGTCGCCACGACCACGGATCCGGAGGAGCTGAGTCAATTCGGCGCCGGAAGCGGCTTCGGTCGACCGGCACAACCCGTGGAGCTCGCCGGAGCATTCGTGTACCTGGCATCTCCGGCCGCGAGCTACGTCACGGGCGCGGTGATTCCTGTCACCGGTGGCGATTTCTTCGTCTGAGATGGCCTGCCACGCCGCTGAGATGCCCATCCGGCCGTTCTACCGGGTCTCGTAAGGGCGATGGGACCCCTGATGGATTGCCGACCTGGGCATTCGAGGGTCAGACTTCGCCTGATGGCAACCGTCCCCCTCGCGGCCCCGCGCATCGAACCGGCGCGCCCCACGGTCCTCGTCGTCGAGGACGACCAGCCGAACCGCATGCTGCTGACGCGATTGCTCGAGCGCGCCGGCTACCAAGCGGTCACCGCGACCGATGGCCCCGCGGGTCTTGCGGCGGCCTTCGAGATCGACCCCGACATCCTCCTCCTCGATGTCGGGCTACCCGGAATGGACGGCCTCGAGATCTGCCGACGCCTGCGTGCCGACCCTCGGACGGTCGCGCTGCCGGTCGTCCTCCTGACGGGGCGGACATCGATCGCGGACGTCGTCGCCGGGCTCGATGCGGGCGCGGACGACTTCCTGGCCAAGCCCTTCCATGAAGCGGAGCTGCTCGCCCGGCTGCGCAGCGCGCGACGCCTGGCCCGCGTGATGACCGAGATGGAAAGCGCACAGGGCGTCGTGGCCGCGCTGGCCAACGCCGTGGAAGCCAAGGACTCCATGACGGAGCATCATTGTCAGCGCCTGGCCGGGCTCGCCCACCTGCTGGCGACGGCGGCCGAGCTCGATCCGGTGAGCATCAAGGGCGTCGTGTTCGGTGCGCTGCTCCACGACATCGGGAAGATCGGCGTGTCCGACGTGATCCTCAAGAAGCCCGGCGCCCTGACTGAAGATGAGTGGGTGCAGATGCGCCAGCACCCGCTGATCGGTGAGCAGATCTGCCGTCCGCTGGCGAGCTCTCGGGAGTTCGCGCCGATCGTGCGCCATCACCACGAGCGCTGGGACGGCGAGGGCTATCCCGATCGCCTCAGGGGCGATGAGATCCCGATCGGCGCGCGGATCGTGGGGCTCGTCGATGCATTCGACGCGATCGTCCACGACCGCCCGTACCGCGGCGCTCGAACCCTCGAGCGCGCAGTGACGGAACTCGGCGCCGACGCGGGGCGGCAGTTCGATCCCGACCTCGTCGAGCGCTTCGCGACGATCGTCGAGCGGGAGGACCTGACCGACACGGGCAACCGCCTGCGCATCGACTCCCTCGCGGCACTGCGATCGAGCCTGTCATGACCCTCGAGGACGTCCTCACCCTCGCGCTGGACTTCGCCTACCTCGCCGTCCTGGTCGTGGCGATCGGTGAATACCGCCGGCGACGCGAGCCCGTCGGCCTCGCCGTGGTCGCCGTGTTCGGAGCGGTCTTCGTGGTCTTCATGGCGTCGACCGTGGGATGGCTGCTGCCGCAGTCGGCGCTGATCGCCGGGGTCGTCGGCTTCGTGGCGTTCCTGGCGGTGCCGGTCCTCACGATCAACCTGGTCGGACATTTCCAGTCCGTGCCGTCCTGGCTCCTCCGGACGAGCGCGGTCGTGGCCGTGCTGTTCGGGATCGGCGGCGTCCTGCTCGCCTCCCGCGTGGCGCCGGGCATTGGCGTCGGGGCGATGCTGGCCCTGTTCCTCGGTGCGCTGACATTCTTCCTGACCCTCGAGTTGGTGGCGGCGTCCGCCTTCGTGCGCGAGGCGAGGCGTCGTACCGGGGCGTCGCGAACCCGTCTCATGACGGCCGCATTCGCGACCACCTTGGTGGCACTCGCGGCGTTGCTGATCATCCTCGGCGGTCTGGGCATGGGAAGTGGAGCGACGAATGCCGTCGGCTCCGCGATCCGCATGCTCGCGCTGATCGCCGCATTCGGGTACCTCGTGGCCTTCCAGCCGCCAGCGTTCGTGCATCGCCTCGGCCAGCAGGCCACGGCCTATGAGTTCGTGCGACAGATCAACGCGATCCCGACCGGGAGCCCGCCGGACGAGATCTGGCGGCTCCTTGCCCGTGTCGCCGCCGACTCGATCGGCGCCAGGGCCGCTGCCGTCGCCCTGGGGGACGGCGATGAGGTGCGCCGGATCGCCGTCGGGGCCTGGCCGCTCGACGCGACGGGACTCCCGCGGGACCCGCACGAGATGACGCCGGCGGACCTCCCCGAACGCTGGCGGCTCCTGCAACTGCCGCTGATCATGGACGCGCGGAACCTCGGCGAGCTCGAGCTCTTCGTCCAGGGCAGCCCGCTGTTCGTCGCCGACGACCTCGGGGTGCTCGAGCTCATCGCGCGGCGGGCGATCCTGGCGGCCGAGCGCGAAGAGGTCCTTGCGGAGCGGGAACGGCTGATCGTGGACCTGCGCTCCGCGAGCGCCGCGAAGAGCGACTTTCTCGCGGCGATGAGCCACGAGCTGCGGACGCCACTCAATGCGATCATCGGCTTCTCCGAGCTCCTCGAACGACCCCTCACACCCGCCGGCCACGACGCGTCCACCATCAAGGAGTTCGCCGGCCACATCCACGGCTCGGGCATGCACCTCCTCGATCTCATCAATGAGGTCCTCGACCTGGCCAAGGTCGAGGCCGGCAAGATCGAACTCCGGGTGAGCGTCTTCGACCTTGATGCCCTCGTCCGGGGGACGATCGAGACCATGCAGCCCCTCGCCGACCGGAAGTCGATCTCGCTCACGGGCGAGGGGCACGGCCGCCTGGACGTCGAGGCCGACCAGGGCAGGATCCGGCAGGTGGTGTTCAACCTGCTGTCGAACGCGCTGAAGTTCACGCCGGACCACGGATCCGTCCGGGTGGTCTGGTCGAGCGACGATCAGACATGTCGCCTGGACGTCATCGACACGGGCCCTGGCATCGAGCCGGCCGAGCAGGCGACGATCTTCGAGGCGTTCCAGCAGACGGCGGCGGCCACGGGTCACGTGGGCACGGGCCTTGGGCTGACCCTCGCGCGCCAGCTCGTCGAGGCCCACGGTGGCAGCATCGATGTGGAGTCCGAAGTCGGGCGGGGCAGCCGGTTCAGCGTCGTGCTGCCGCTGGGTCGCGCGAGCCTCGCGCCGGCACCGGCAACGAGCCCCTCGCCGGAACCCGTTGCCGCGGGCCAGCGGCTGGTGCTCGCCATCGAGGACGACCCATCCGCCGCCGAGCTCCTGCGCGTCTACCTCGAAGAGGCCGGGTTCGCGACGGCCGTCGCGCCTGACGGCGCGACCGGCATCGAATGGGCCGGCACGCTTCGGCCGGCCGCGATCGTCCTCGACATCATGCTGCCCGACATCGACGGCTGGGAGGTGCTCCAGCGCCTCAAGGGGTCGGCCGAGACGCGCGAGATCCCGGTGATCATCGTGTCGGTGGTCGACGATGCGCCGCTCGGGGCCGCGCTGGGCGCGGTCGACTACATCGTGAAACCCGTCGGGCGCGAGGCGCTCCTGGGATCGCTCGGGCTGCTGACGTTCACGACCAAGGTCCAGACCCGCACCGTGACCGCCCTCGTGATCGATGCCGATCCTGACGCCGGCGCGGGCTACCGTGCGCAGCTGGAGCCGGACGGCTTCCGCGTCCTGGTCGCCGGATCGGGCGAGGAGGGCGTCGAGCGGGCGCGCGCCGACCGACCCGACCTGATCCTCCTGGATCTGATCCTGCCGGACACGGATGGTCCGGACCTCGTCGTCCGCCTCAAGGCCGATCCGGCGACCGCCGACATCCCGATCTGGGTCACGACCCGCGGCGACCTTGACGACACCGAGCGCGAACGCATCAATGGCAAGGTCCAGGGCATCAGCGTCCACGGTGACAACGGGTTCGATGGGCTGAAAGGCTGGCTCGACAGCATCGGCGCGGCTGGCAGCGTGCGGTCATGACGGAGACGGGTCGGGGCCCGATCCTCGCCGTCGAGGACGAGTCCCTCAACAGCGCATTGCTGCAGGCGATCCTCGTTCCCGCGGGCTATGACCTCATGATCGCAGCGACGCTGGCGGAGGCTCGCGAGTCGCTCAAGACGAAGACCCCGGCCCTCGTGCTCCTGGACCGCCACCTGCCCGACGGCGACGGGCTGGCGCTCGCCCGTGAGTTGCAGGCGTCACCCACGACCGCGGCCATCCCGATCCTCCTGGTCAGCGCCAGCGTCCTCCCGGTCGACCGCATCGCCGCGGCGGATGCGGGCTGTGCCGGGTTCATCGACAAGCCGGTGCGCGTCGACGCGCTGCTCGCCGAGATCGCACGCCACCTCGCCGGTTACTAGGCCCCGCGCGGGTCCGACTCACGGTGAGCGTCCGCTCGCAACGGATACGTGGGTGCACTCGCCGGAACTCCTAGACACACACGCTGTCATCCGCGCATACTCCGAGGTATGAGCGAGATTCGCCAGCAGCCAACCACTCGCCTGCGCGTCGGCCAGGCCGCCGAGATGCTCCAGGTGTCGGTCGAGACGCTTCGTCGTTGGGAGACCGAGGGTCGACTCCGCATGGAGCGCTCCGAAGGCGGCCAGCGCCTGGTCGAGATCGGCGAGGTGTCGCGCCTGCTCGACGAGCGCCGCAAGGGCGTGACCGACCGACCGATCGTCGCCCAGTCCGCCCGCAATCGCTTCCCGGGGATCGTCACCCGCATCGAGGCCGACAAGGTCGCAGCCGTGGTCGAGGTCGTCGCCGGTCCGCATCGGATGGTCAGTCTCATGACGGCGGAGGCGGTCGAGGAACTGGGCCTGAAGGTCGGGGATGAGGCGGTCTGTGTCGTCAAAGCCACCAACGTCATCGTCGAGATCCCGTCTGCCAGGGAGACGCGAGGATGACGCCCCGCCTGGTCGTCCTTCTCCCGGTCGTGCTGCTCGTGCTGGCCGCCTGTTCGAGCGGCGGCGCCTCGGCGTCGAACCTGACCATCTACGGGGCGGCGTCGCTGAAGGGCGTGCTCGAGGAGGCCAATGCGGCCTACGAGACGGCGAACCCCGGCACGACGCTGACGCTCTCGACGGACTCGTCGGCGGCCCTCGAGACCCAGATCGAACAGGGTGCCCCGGCCGACGTCTTCCTGTCGGCCGACACCACGAACCCGAAGAAACTCGTCGATGCTGGTCTCGCGGATGGCGCGGCGGTTCCGTTCGCCGGCAACGAGTTGACGATCATCGTGCCGACCGCCAATCCGGCTGGGATCTCGACGCCGGCCGACCTCGCCAAGGACGGCGTCAAGGTCATCGCCGCCGGCGACGAGGTCCCCATCACGAAGTACGCGACGCAGTTGGTCGGCAACCTGGCCAAGGAGGCCGGTTATCCGGCCGACTTCGCGGCCCTGTACACCGCCCACATCGCGTCCAGGGAAGACAACGTGAAGGCCGTGGTGGCCAAGATCGAACTGGGTGAGGGTGACGCCGGCATCGTCTACGTGACGGATGCAACGGCCTCGTCGAAGGTCACGACCGTGGCTGTGCCCGATGCGGCCAACGTCCGGGCCACCTACGCCGGCGTCGTCGTCCGGGCCTCGGGGAACGCGTCCGCGGCCAAGGCCTTCCTCGACTGGCTCGGGGGACCCGGGGGCCAGGCGATCCTGGGCACCTACGGGTTCCTGCCGCCCTCGTGATGGAGCGCGCGGCCGGTGCGCCGGCTGCGGAGGGCCGGGCTCGGTCGAGCAACCGGCGAGCGAGCGGTTGGGGGGAGCGCTCGCTCGCCGCGGTGGCGGGCTTGTTCGCCCTGTTCCTCGGGCTGCCGATCCTCACCCTCGTCGTGCGGGCGGTCGTCGATGGTTCGCTCGCGACGGCGGTCGCTTCGCCGGTGGTCCTCGACGCACTGTGGCTGAGTCTCGTCACCACCGCCATCAGCCTGGTCATCACGGTGGTCCTCGGCTTGCCACTGGCGTTCGTCATGGCGCGTCGGCAGTTCCGCGGCAAGGGCTGGCTCGAGGCCATCGTCGATCTCCCCATCGTGCTCCCGCCTTCGGTCGCAGGTTTGGCGTTGCTCCTGGTCTTTGGCCGGCGGGGCCTGCTCTCCGAGCCATTCGAGTTCCTGGGGGTTTCGATCCCGTTCACGACCATCGCCGTGATCCTGGCGCAGGCGTTCGTGTCGGCACCGTTCTTCATCCGCTCGGCCCGGACCGGCATCGCGGGCGTGGACCGCGACCTCGAGGATGCCGCCAGGGTGGATGGCGCGTCGGAGGGCCAGGTGTTCCGGGCCATCACCGTGCCGCTGGCGAGCGCCGCGCTGGCCGCCGGGTTGGTCATGAGCTGGGCTCGATCGCTCGGTGAGTTCGGAGCGACCATCATGTTCGCGGGCAACGTGGAGGGCCGGACCCAGACCCTGCCGCTGGTCGTGTACGCGGAGTTCCAGGGTGGCGACCTCGACGCCTCGATCGCGGCCGCGGCGATCCTCGTGATCGCCGCATTCGGCGTCCTGCTGGCGGTTCGGGTGTTCCATTGGGGACGCGTGCTGGATGCCCGCGGGCTGGCGTGACAGGCCAACTCGATCGGCTTGATCGGCTTGCGTCCCGGCGACCTGGAACGTACGATGCGGCGACCCCGAGCTGCCACGTACGGGGCCCGTCCACGTTCCGCTTCGGCGGCTGGATGCAAGGGCCCGCGATGAGCCGACGGGACGGAGGACTGCGTCCATGGCGACGGTGACGTTCGACCACGTCAACAAGGTCTACGGCGATTTCCACGCCGTGAAGGACCTGAACCTCGAGATCGGGGACGGCGAATTCATGGTCCTGGTCGGCCCATCGGGCTGCGGCAAGACCACCAGCCTGCGGATGATCGCCGGCCTCGAGGAGATCTCCGACGGGACCCTCCGGATCGGCGATCGGGTCGTGAACGACGTCCCGCCCAAGGACCGCGACATCGCGATGGTGTTCCAGAGCTACGCGCTCTATCCCCACATGTCGGTCCGCGAAAACCTGGCCTTCGGCCTGAAGCTGCGCAAGGTTCCCAAGCCCGAGATCGAGCGCCGGGTCAACGAGGCCGCGGAGACGATCCAGCTCCAGAAGCTGCTCGACCGCAAGCCCAAGGAGCTGTCCGGTGGCCAGCGCCAGCGCGTCGCGCTCGGCCGGGCGATCGTCCGGGAGCCGGCGGTCTTTCTCATGGACGAGCCGCTTTCCAACCTCGACGCGAAGCTGCGCGTGCAGACGCGGGCCGAGATCGCTCGCCTGCATCAGCGCCTCAAGACGACCGTTGTCTACGTCACGCACGACCAGGTCGAGGCCATGACGATGGGCTCCCGCATCGCGGTCATGAACGAAGGACTGCTCATGCAGGTCGGCACGCCGCAGGCGCTCTACGACACGCCACTCAACCGGTTCGTGGCGGGCTTCATCGGCAGCCCGTCGATGAACTTCGTGGACGTGACCGTGGACGGGTCGGGCGACACCGCTCGCCTCGTCGGCCCCGGTGACTGGGCGCTACCCACGCCGCAGCGCCTGCGTGGCATCGCGGGCGACATCGCCGGCAAGAAGCTCGTGGCGGGCTTCCGCCCCGAGCACCTCGACATCGGCGAGGCAGAGGCCGATAGCGGCACCTTCCGGGCACGGGCGGACGTCGTGGAGTACCTCGGCAACGAGGAGCTCCTCCACCTCAACGCCGCGAACCAGGACATCGTTGCCATCGTCGACTCCGAGCATCGGGTCAAGCCCGGTGACATCGTGAACCTGAGCCTGCCGCTCTCCAAGCTGCACCTGTTCGATTCGGAGACGGGCGAGGCCCTGACGACCGAACGGGCAAGCGCGGCCGAGGCGGTGGTCGCCTGACCGGCGAACCGCCCGAACGCGAATCCACGGCCCCGGAGGATCCCTCCGGGGCCGATCTCGTCGAGCGGGTGGTCGAGCGCCGCGTCCTGCATCGCGGCGCGTTCCTCGAATTTCGGATCGACACGGTCGAACGGGCCGACGGGTCCCGGGCCACGCGCGACATCGCCGGCCATCCGGGCGCGGTCGCGATCGTGGCCCTGGACGGCGATGATCGTGTCGCCCTCGTCCGCCAATGGCGGCTCCCGGCGAACGCGGCACTCCTGGAGATCCCGGCCGGTGGGCTCGATGTCGACGACCAGGGGGTGAAGGAGGATCCCGAGGCCGCGGCACGGCGCGAACTCGAGGAGGAGACCGGGCTGCGTGCCGGGACGTGGCGGAAGCTCGGTGCGTTCTACACCGCCCCGGGCTTCACCGACGAATTCATGCACCTGTACCTCGCCACGGACCTCGCACCGGCATCGGACGACGGCCGCCTCGGTCCGGATGAGGACGAACGGCTGATCCTCGAATGGCGGCCATGGCAGGAGGCGGTCGCGGCCGTCGCCCGTGGCGAGATCCGGGACGCGAAGTCGATCGTCGGACTGTTCTCGCTGGAGCGGCTGCGGCGCGGTTCGGGCCCGGACGCGATCGCGGCTCCTGGCGCACCGGAGACCGCTACCACCCTGGCCGGGACGAGCGAGGGAGCGGTCGCCGCGGGTGGCGGCGACTCCATCACGGTGACCTATCGATTGACGCTCGGCGAGATCGTCCGGGCCGTGGTCGGCCTGTCGGCTCGGTCGGTCGGGGTGCGTCTGATCGGATTCCTCGTGGTGGCGCTGACGATCGTCCCCGTGCTGGATGGGGATCTCGCCTCGATCGTCTTTCTCGCCCTCGGGGCGTCCCTCGTCACCGGCTGGTTCGCCGCGCCGTTCGCCTGGTGGCAATTCCGGAAGCGACCGGACCTCGTCGAAGCGGACACCACGTTGACGCTCGACGGGGACGGCTTGCGGATGGAGACGCCGTTCTCGAACGCCCGAACGGCCTGGTCGACGTTCCGCAAGGTGCATGACGTGGCCGGGTTCCTGCTCTTCGACAACGGCGCGGGCATCAGTGTCGTCATCCCGAAACGCGCCTTCACCGGATCGCAGCTCGGGGTCGTGCACCGGCTGCTCGATCGGAGCGGGATCCCCCCGGGCGCCGCCACGCGATAAGCCGCGCGCCGACTCGGGTCAGGCCGGGTCGGTCGTGTCGAAGCCCTCGCTCCCGGCGGTCGGCTCGTCCGGTTCGCGCGCGGGCGCTTCAGCGGGCTGGCGCGGGCCCGATGGGAGGCGGGCGAGCGCGTCGCGGTAGAGGCGCGACCCCGGGCTCAAGGCGACCGCCAGCCGAAGATGTGTGCCCGCCTCGTCCCGACGCCCGAGGCGCTTGAGGCTCTGACCCAGGGCGTAATGGGCGTACGGCGCCGACGGGTCGAGCTCCAGGAGCTGCTCGAACGTGGCGCGTGCCGGCTCATGCTGGCCGGAGTTGAAGTAGGCACGCCCGAGCGCCTCGAGGATCGACGCCTTGCCTGGCTCCGCCCGATCGGCCCGCCCGAGGACGATCGCCGCCTGGGCGTGGTGTCGCTTGTCGAGCAGGGCCTGGCCTCGCTGCAGCAATTCGTACGCGGTCTCGGCGGTCTCGGCTGGGTCGTCGGTGCCCGGCTCCCCGCCCGTTCCGTGCTCGTCCATGGCCAGATGGTGGCATGGAACGCGCCGAACCGCCGTCGGGGGCTCGTGTTGGCAAGATCGACATCCACGGTCGGTAATGGCCGATGCAAGCGGCGTTCGGCCCTCCAGACGAGCGAATCCGGCTCGTGATCGTCTCCCTGTGTCGATCCCGCCGCGAACAGGCCCGCGACCCCACTCCCGACCGGCCATAACCGTCCCCCGGTGTCGATCCTGCCGCGGGCGCCGCAGGCTGCCGCGGGCGGCGCGGCGGCGTAGCCGCGCCAAAACCCCGGGACTCAACCCTCGCGGTACGCCGCCAGGTCCACCGGCTTCAACCGCGGGGAGTCGGTCACGCCCGGGATCCGACCGCGCTTCGCGATCGGGCGACCGTCGATCTCTTTGATGTCACCGGTGAAGTCGATGGGGGTGGCGCCACTGATGTACGAGCCGACGGCGTACGAGTCGACCGGGGCGCCGGCCTCCCTGAAGTACCGGATGCGGTCGGGGTTGAGGCCACCCGACACGACGATCCGCACGTGGTGGTAGCCCTCCTGGTCGAGCCGCGCTCGGACCTCGTGGACGAGGTCGGCGGTGACGCGGCCGCGCTCGGACGGCGTGTCGAGCCGGATGCCATACAGCCGGTCACCCAGCGCGTGGGCCACACGCAGGGCCTCCTCCGCCTCGTCCTTGAAGGTGTCGACCAGCACGATCCTCGCGACGTCCGGCCCGAGGTTTCGATCGAACGCCAGCGCCGCCTCGACCGTGTCCCCGAAGATCAGGACGAGCGAGTGCGGCATCGTCCCGGTGGGCGCGAGACCGGCCAGCCTCGCCCCCGCTGGCGTGGACGCGCCCACGCATCCCCCGACGATCGCCGCGTAGTCCAGGACGTCGGTGATGTCCGGGTGGATGTGGCGTGCCCCGAAGCTGATGATCGGGTCGGGGGCGGCCGCATCGACACACTCGCGGGCGGCCGTGGCCCAGCCGGTCGAGTGGGCGAGCATGCCCAGGAACGCGGTCTCGTACAGGCCGAACTGGCGATACCGACCGCGGATGCGCAGCACGATCTCGCGCGGCCCGATGTCGTCACCGTCGTCGAGCGCCTCGACCTGGGTCTCGGTCGGATCCGCCGTCGCCAGGACGTGACCCAGCAGGTTCTTGGCCTCGTCGATCCCGCACAGCACGGCGTCGTGACGCGTAAAGACCTCCATCGTCACGAGCGGGTCGAGACCCTCCGCGGCGAGGATGCTGTCGGCCCGCGCGAAGTAGACGTCGGCCGAATCGCCGGACAGGATCTCGTGCGAGGGTCGGGCACGCTGGATACCCATCAGTCGGACGCGGCTCCTGGTGCGGGTCGTGACGTCGCCGGCGTCCTGGCCGACGCGCCGCCGTGGCCGACGTGGCGGGAGTGTAGACGATGCGCCGTCGCGAGCGCGGTCAGTGTTCGAAGCGCAGGGCTCGCCATCCGGATCCGGCGGCGCCGACGGCGCCGGCGGGACGTCTCGAGGAGCAGCACCAGGGCGAGCAGGAACGCAAGCACGATCAGCCCGATGCTGATGGCCCGCGTCTGACCGACGGCTTCCGCATTCGCCCACGCTGTCGCGACGTCCAGCGACGCGGCAGCGGACGCGCCGAGGTCGCCCCCGGCGAATGCATCGCGCGCCTCGGTCAGCTGCGTTTCCGGGGTCAGCCCCCACAGGCCGAGCGTCAGGATCGGTGTGATCTCGGCCGGGCGCAGGGCCTCCGCCGCGACATAGCGACCGATGACCTCCAGCTCCGCGCTGGCTTCGACGGTGGCGTCGTCGAACCCGTCGTCGTCCTCGAACGCGAGTCGGAGGGTGGCTGGCGGCGTCAGGCCGGCGCCCTCGGCCGCCTTCGTCACGGTCTCCCGACTGGCCAGGGCGGCATCGGCATCGGACAGGAGCGCGGCGGCATCGCTAAAGCGCCAGGCTCGGAGCGCGTCGCGGATGGGCCGCGGCAGATGCCAGTCCCCGGCCGCCATGACCACGGCGTCGTAGCGCTGGCGGGTCTGCGCCCGTGCGTCGAGCAGGGACAGGTCAGTCTCGCGCGCGACCCACTCGCGCCACAGGTCGTCGTAGGTCGCCTCGGTGCGGGCCTCGAGCAGGTCCAGCAACCCGCGCCAGTCCGGGGGCCCTTCGACGATCTCGGCGGCGCCCCCATTCTCGGGCTGATAGGCACCGATGCGCGCCTTGGCGTCGGCCCAGACGGCCTGGAGTCCCTCGTCGCCCGCCCGCTCGGCGATGGCCGCGGCGAGCGCCAGCGATGCGGCATAGGCGTAGTCCTCCTCGGCCACGTCCGCGGCGCCGACCGGTCCCCAGGCGTTGAGCGGGATCCGGGACTTCCGGAGCTCGTCGGTGAGCGCGTCGGCGCGCACGTCGCGCTCCAGGTCGGCCGCGGCGATGGTCGCGTAGTACGAGGCGAAGGCCTCGTTCGACCACCGATCGGCCAGCAGCGAGCCGTTGAACCACGCATGCGCAGCCTCGTGGAGCACCACGAAGTCGTCGGCGTAGTACGCGATCTCGACCTTGCCGGCGCTCGGGTCGAACAGCCCGGCGTAGCCGCCGGTCGTGCGACTGACCGACTCCTGGACCGTCAGCGGCTGCGCGTACTCCGGCCAGTCCAGCCCGATCCGCGTCCCGAGGACGGGCAGCGCGGCCTTCAGCAAGCGACCGACCCGCTTGCCCCATGGCTCGTCGTCCTCCCAGGAGCGGACGTGGACGCTGACCGGGGCGCCCAGGATCGTCGTTTCGACGGTCGCGTCCCGGTACGCTCCGGGGCGGTCGGCGACGAGGTAGGCGAAGAACTCGAGGGGTTTGTCGAGCCGGCCGCTGCGGAAGACCGTGCGTCCCTGGTCGTCCGTGGTCGGCGCGGGGATCTGGCCCGCCTCGACCTGGACGTCGTACCCCTCCGGGAAGACCACGGTGACGGTGCTGCCGGGCGTCGATCGGGAGGCGAACGCCCACACCGGGAACGAGACGAGCGAATCGCCGACGCGCAGCTCGCGCGTCGCCGCGCCACCCGGATCCTTGAGATAGAACACGAGCTTGTAGGTCGCGGACTTGCCGCTGGTCAGGCGCTGCCCGAAGTCGATGCGCAGCTGGACGTCCTGCTTGCCGCGCTGGACGATGCGGACGCGCGGCGCCCCCGGACCGTCGACGCTGAAGTTGCTCGCGCCGGCCATGACCTGGACGAATGCGTGGTCGTAGTAGTACGCCGTCGTGACCGTGTCCTTGCTCGGGTTGGTCATGCGCAGGTCGACCGTGACGCGGACGCGACGGTCCTTGGGCTGGACGTCGTATCGCGCGGTGCTCGTGAACCGGAGCGGCTGGGACGCGGCGTGGACGTCAGCCGGGGCCGTCGGCCCGACGGGCGTCGCGAGCAGGCCGATCGCCGCGACGGCCGCGAGCACGAGGGCCGGCAGCCGCCGGGCCGTCAAACCGGCACCTCCGGCGAGGCTGGCACGTCCGCATCCGGCGCGGGCGGCACGTCCTCGAAGATCTCGGGCAGCCGCCCCGCGAACCGGTCGAGCAGCGCCGCGTTCCGCGGCGTCCGATCCCCATGATCGGGTTCCCGGCCGCCGATCCAGAGCCATGACCTGGAGTCATCCAGCAGGCGGTCCGCGATCCCGACGACGCGGGTCAGCGCGAGACCGAGAGCGTCGGCGTCCGCGTTGCGCAGGGCGTCGATCGGCAGCTCCACGGCCAGCAGGGGTCGCTCGTCCTCGCCCACGCTGAACTTGGCGAACGGGAACTCGTCGTTCCAGCGCAGCAGCTTGCGGTACGACTTGCGGAACAGGTCGTTGATCGGCGGGGCGAAGTGGGCCCAGCAGATGAGCGCGAGCGACGGGTCCAGGATGACCGTCACGCGCAGATCGAAGCGGCGACGGCCGTCGAGCACGAGATCCCAGCTGGCGATCCCATCACGGTCGGCCCGCTCGACCGGCGCGAGGCCGAGGTCTGCGAGCCAGCGCTCGACGTCGGCCGGGTGCACCGCGGGCGCACCGGGGTCGGCGGATGACATGCCCGCGGAGTCTAGCCGATGACCCGCGAATCCGGCGGCCGATGCGTTCGTTGCCGACTGCGCTCCGAACGGACCGCGCGGGCTCAGCCTGCCGCGCCGCCCTTGGCGCGTGCTCCGGCCGCGACCTCGCGGGCCGGTACGACCTCGGGGATCGTGGTCACGGCGTCGTCGGTGGCCACCCGCCGCGTGGCGCCGCGCCGTTCGACGGACTCGCCGCTCTTGATGACGCGCCGGACGAAATCGGTCGTTCGGATGTCCGCCGCGACCTTGACATTGCGCCCGATCCGGGCGCCGCGAGGGATGACCGCGCGCTTGCCGACCACGGTGATGCCCGTGTTCAGGCGGCCGGGCTCCAGTTTGTTCGGCTTGTCCGGGAACGGGCCGTCGCCGACGATCGCGCCCGGGCCGACGACGACCTCCTTGTCGAGGATCGACCGGTCGACGACCGCCCCCGCGCGGATGACCGAGTCGAACATCACGATCGAGTCGCGGACCACCGCCCCCACATCGACCCGTACGCCCGGCGACAGCACCGAGTTGACGACCGTGCCGTTGATCACGCAGCCGTGGCTGATCAGCGATCGATGGACCTGGGCCGTCGGGCCGACCTTCGCCGGCGCCCGTTCCTCGGACCGCGTGTGGATGAGCCAGTCCTTGTCGTAGAGGTCGAGCTCCGGCATGTCGACGAGGAGGGCCATGTTGGCCTCCCAGTAGGACTGGATCGTGCCGACGTCCTGCCAGTAGCCGTTGTAGCGGTAGCCGAAGACCCGGGCCTCGGCGTCGAGCATCGCGGGGATGATGTGACGCCCGAAGTCGACCCGATCCTCCGACAGCCAGCGACGGAGGGCCTTCTTCGAGAAGACGTACACACCCATCGAGGCGAGGTCGCTCTTCGGCTGCTTGGGCTTCTCCTGCCACTCGATCACCTTGTCGGTGTCGTCCATGGCCAGGATGCCCATCCGCGACGCCTCGGCCAGCGGGACTCGCCGCACGGCGATCGTGACATCGGCGCGCCGACGCCGGTGCGCGGCGATGAACGGCTGGTAGTCCATCTTGTAGATGTGGTCGCCGGCCAGGACCACGACAACGTCCGACGGGTCGTGCTCGACCACATTCATGTTGCGGAGCACGGCGTCGGCGGTGCCGCGGTACCACTCGGCGACCTTGCCGCGCGCGATGTACGGCTGGAGGAGCTTCACGCCGCCCTGGTTTCGGTCGAGGTCCCACGGCCGGCCCAGCCCGATGTGGTCGTTGAGCGACCGCGGGTTGTACTGGGTGAGGACGATCACGTCGTGGATGTCCGAGTTCACGCAGTTCGAGAGCGTGAAATCGATGATCCGGTACTTGCCGCCGAACGGGACCGCCGGCTTCGCCCGCTCCTGCGACAGGATGGACAGGCGTTCGCCTTCGCCGCCCGCGAGGATGATCGCCATGGTCCGTTTCACGGTCCGGATCCGCCTCCCGACGTCACATGGGTTCCGTGCGGCGATGCTAGCACGGGCCGCCCGCGCGGAGGCCGAGATCTACAGGAACAGGCGCGGGTTCACGTAGCTCCCGTTGAGCTCCACCATCCAGTGCAGATGGGCGCCGGTCGAGTTCCCGGTGCTGCCCTCGTAGCCGACCACCTGGCCCTTCTTGACCGAGCGGCCGACCGCGATCCCACTCGGTGTCACGGGCTTCATGTGGGCGTACCAGGTCTTGAGCGAACCGGAGTGCGCGATGACGACGATCCACGCGGGGTCGGCGCCGTCGGCCCAGTTCCAGCCGACATAGACGATGGTCCCGGCGGCCGCGGCCTTGACCTTGGTGCCGGACGGGGCGACGAGATCGATGCCGTTGTGGAAATGCGCGCAGCCGTTGCCCGGGGCGTAGTAGGCGAACGAGCTGCAGCCGAAGTTGCCACTGATGTTGAAGCTGTCCATCGGCCAGCGCATGGTCCCGTTGAACTTGGACGGGATGTTGCCGCGCGAGATCTGGCGGGCGATCAGGCTATTGATCTGCTTGGCGAGCCGGCGCTGGTCGGCGGCGGCCTGGCGGATGACCGCCGCAGCATTGGCTTTGCTGCGCTTGAGTGCCGCATAGCGCGCCTGCTGCTGGCGGAGGCTCTTGGCGACGGCTTTCTGGAGTCGCGCGAGCTCGGCCTTGGTCTCCTTGAGCTCCTTGAGGCTCCGGTCGAGGGCGCGCTTCTGGGCGGCTGTCTCCTGGCGGAGCAGGTTCGTCCTGATGCGCGTCTCGAGGACCGTCTCGTGGATCGCGACCAGGGTCTCCTTGTCGCGCGTGATCTGGTCGGCGAGCGCCTGATCCTGCTCGCCGACGTCGATGTAGTAGCTCATCTCGGCCAGCAGATCCGTGAACGTCCCGCCCGAGAGGAACGTCTCGAGCGGTGAGGTCCGGTCCGTGTCGTACGCGTTGCGCACGCGGTCCGCGAGCTGGGCACGGCGCTCGCTGAGGTCGATCCGCTTGGCCGCCTCCTGGGCCGTCACCAGCGTGAGGTCGGCGTCCATGTGCCGGAGACGCTCGACGAGGTCCGCGTAGGCCGCCTTGATGGCCTTGATCCGGGCTTCCATCTTCACGATCTTCCGCTTGACCGCGGTCAGGTCGGCGCCGATGGCCCGGAGCTGGAACTTGGTGTCGCTGATCTCGGCGGCGAGGCCGTCCTGGAGGTCGTTGATCGCCGCGACTCGCGCCTTCTGCTGGGCGACTTCCTTCTTGAGGGCTGCCTGCCTGGCCTTGGCGTCGGACAGGTCGTCGCCGCGCACCACCTGCGGGGAAACGGACGCGCCGACCAGGCCCATGAGCAAGGGGATGATCAGGACGAGGGCGGGCAGACCACCGCGCGACCGTCGGGCAGGCTGGTCCCATGGCTGGTTCGACCAGCCGTTGGATCCGATATGGCCCGTGTCGGGGCGAGAGGTGCGGCGCATCACCTGGGCGGCGTCATCGTGCGAGCAAACTCCGTTGGTCTGCGCCTGGCTGGGGCCGTGGCGCGGTCGACGGTGAGCCCGCCGGTGCCGACGTCCGTTGACGGGCACATGCCGCAGGACGACGATCGGATTCCGGCTCCGGGCATGATACCCCGAGGGGCAAATTCACCGCCAGCACCAGTCTAGACGGCTCGGTCCGCTCGATTGGATGGGTCGATGGTCCGGGGCGGTACCGGGACATCCGCACCGGTCTGGTGTGGCGTGGCGTAACGCGGATCGACCCCGAACAGGCGGAATCATGCGCGGATGAGGGTCGCCCACAGGGCGCCGATGATGAGGAACGGACCGAACGGCACGTACGACTTCCGACCGACCCGACCCGTCGCGAGCAGCACGAGCAGCACGGCACCGGCCAGGATCAGCCCGAACAGCGTCCCGCCCAGCGCCCGGTCACCACCGAGCAGCAATCCGGCACCCACGAGCAGCTTCACATCACCCAGTCCGAATGCCCCGGCGCCGAACGGGATCGATGGGAGGTACAGCACGGCCGGGATCAGCACCGCGGCGAGCACGGCGGTCAGGACCGCCCCGTCGACGAGCGGGTTCAGGCCGGACAGCGCATACAGGAGCGCGACCGGGATGACCGGCAGGGTCAGCTCATCGGGGAGCATCCGCTGGTCGAGGTCGGTCGCCAGTCCGATGATCAGCGTCACGAACCACGCGCCGAAGAGGGCGAGGGCGAGGGGATCCCCACCGAAGCGAAGCGGCAGCAGCCCGAGGGCCAGCGCGCCGACGACCCCGCACAGGACGGTTCGCCAGTCGACCCGTCGGCCGGGGGGATGCTCCTCGTCGTGCTCGGGCCAGCGCGTCGCGAACCGGTCGGCGAGCACCCCGAGCGCCGCCCCGGCCAGGCCGAGGATCAGGCTGAGTGGCTCCACGTGATCCGCGGTCGGTGGGCCGCGTCCGCCGTCAGGCCCGGCCGGCCAGCGCGAGCTCGACGAGCGTCGCGTGTGAGGCGCCCGTCGCGCCGCGCGAAGCGAACGGGAGGGCCTTGCGGTAATAGCCGGTACCGGCGATGTCGAGGTGGACCCACGGCTTCGTGACGAACTCGCGCAGGAACAAAGCGCTCTTGACGAGCGAGCCCTCCGCGGAGCCGGCGTTCTGGAAGTCGGCGTACCAGCTCTCCATCTCGGGCACGTAGTCCTCGATGAGCGGCAGCTGCCAGTAGCGCTCGCCGGCGCGGCCCGCGGCCGCGGCAACCTGGTCGAACCAGTCCTGTGGCTGTCCGAAGGCGCCGGTCATGAGATGCCCCAGGGCCCGCGCGACCGCCCCGGTCAGGGTCGCGACGTCCACGATGTGCGTCGCACCCAGGCGTTCCGCGTAGGTCATGGCGTCGCCCAGGATCAGCCGGCCCTCGGCGTCCGTGTTCGTGATGTCGACCTTCTTGCCGTTGAGGGCCGTGACGATGTCGCCCGGCCGGGTGGAATGGGGCCCGGGCATGTTCTCGACCGCGGGCGCGAGGCCGAGCAGCGGCGTCCCGGGTGCCAGGCGCGCCACGGTCTCCATCGTCGCGAGGACCGTGCAGGCGCCGATCTTGTCCATCTTCATCTCTTCCATCCGGTCGGATGGCTTGATGCTGATCCCGCCCGAATCGAAGCAGACCCCCTTGCCGACGATGGCCAGGTGGCGGTCGAGCGAGTCGCGCTGCCCCTCCTCGCCCGAGCGCATCACGATCATCCGCGGCGGGTTGTCGCTGCCGCGGCCGACGGCCATGAACATGCCCATCCCGAGTTCGATCGCGCGTTCGGGCTCGATCACATCGATCCACAGGCCGTTGCGTTCGGCTATCGCGCGGGCCTCCTCGGCCAGGACCTCGGGGGAGACGTCGTTCGCCGCGCGGTTGGACAGCGTGCGGGCGAAGTTCGCGCCCTCGCCGATGATCTGGCCACGCTCGGCCGCGGCCTTGATCGCGCCGGTGTCCCCGCCAGGCACGACCAGGATCAGCTCGTCGAGTTTCGGTGGCGCCGTGTCGGGGTCGGCGCGATAGATCGACTTGGGATCGTAGGATCCCTCGACGATGCCGCGGGTGACCAGGTCTGCGGCGGCCGCCGCGTCACCACCCATGGCGGCCGACTCGGCGAGCGGCGCCAGCCACACGGCGACGCTCTGCACGACCCGACCACCGAGGCGGCGCGCCGCGGACGCCGCCACGCGGACGACGACTTCGCGATCGATGCTCCCGTCCTCCCCGGCCCCGACGAGGACCAGCCGACCGGCCGGCAACTCGCCGCCGGGTGCGAGCGTGGTGGCGTAGCGCTTGCCGGTCAGCTCCTTGAAGCCGGCCAGCGAGCGGAGCTCACCACCTGCCCGGCGGTCGAGTTCATCGAGCGGCCCCTCGAAGGTCGGCTCGCCGACGAACGGGATGACGAGGACGTCGGCCTTGACGTCCCACGGCTGGTCGGCGACGACACGGAGTTGCACGGTCGTGGATCCTCCCCCTTGGTGTCGGGCCGCCAGTGATGCGCGCGCTCAGCGGCCGGTCATCGATACGTTGGCGGCAGTGTAGCGTCCGCCACTTGCGGCGGGCGACCCGATCGGCCGGGCACGACGCGGCGGTCAACCGCCCGGGCTGGCGGATGGCTCGGCGAGCGCGTCGGTCAGCTGGCCGCGAGCCTCCTCGATCGCGATGACGGCCCCGTTCATCCCGCCACGCCCGATCTGGGCCATGATCAGGACGAGGCCGCGCGTGTCCGGCGGCAATCGGTCCTTGGCCCGGCGCTCGGCGGTCAGGGCCTCGCGGACGGCCGCCGTGACCCGGCCCTCGCTGTCGCGCAACGCGGTGTACAGCCGACGCAATGCGACGTCGTACGCGGCGCTGCGATCCAGCCACTGGTCGAGGGTCTCGACATCCATCGTCCGAGCCAATCGATCGCGCAGGCCGCGTGCGTCCGTGATGGCGCCGTCGGCCCCATCGAGCGCCGTCAGGGCCTCCACGTATCGTGTCCGGCGCCCCTGCGCGGCGGCGGCCAGGACGGCGTCATCGTGCGCCGCCAGGAGGTTCGACAGGCGCGCGGCCGGGGCCGACCCCGTGGCGACCTGCGCCCACTGCGCCTCCAGGCCGCGAGTCGAGGCCAGGGCCCCGGCCAGCCGGGCGTGCCGCTCGCGGACCGCGGGTCCGAGCCGGTACTCACCCTCCGGCGTGCCGATGAGGGGGACGGCGGCGAGGGCGGCCTCGATCCGCGCCGACCGGCTGCCGATGTCGGCGACGATGGCGTCGCCTGCGTCCAGGGCCGCGGACGCGGTCTCGGGATCGTTGGCGACGAGCGCGGCGAGCGCGCCCCGTCCCTGCACGCCGAGCGCATCGAGCTGGTCCGAGACGGCCGCGAGCTCGACCGCGATCGCGTCGAGCTGCGCGGAGACCTGGACATCGTCCCGTGCTGTCAGCCACGGGCGCGACCCTGCCGCGGCCGGCGCGTCCATGCCGGCGAGCAGACCCGCCGCGCCGAGCGCGATGAGGATGACCGCTACGAGCCATGCGAAGGCGAGGAGGAGCTGGCGCATGTGGCGGGATCGATCTCCACGACCGAGGGGACGCGAACCTGGCGGCCGCGGCGCGAAACGCGAGCGTCGAGCGCGCGGGAATCGTAGCATCGGGCGGTGACGACCCCGACCATCGACCGCGCGACCCGGGCGCGCCGCCGCCTCATCGAGACGATGCCGAAGGCCGAGCTGCACCTCCACCTCGACGGTTCGTTGCGCGTGGACACGGCCCTCGAGCTAGCCAGGTCGCGCGGTGTGGATGCCCCGACCGACTGGACCGCCATGTCCGAGGCCCTGATCGCGCCGATGCCGTGCGCCGACCAGGCGGAGCTGCTCCGCGCGTTCGACCTGCCGATCGCGTTGATGCAGGACGCCGAGGCGCTCGAGCGCATCACCACCGAGCTGGTCGAGACGAAGGCGGCGGACGCTGTGCGCTACGTCGAGATCCGGTGGGGACCCCGCCTGCACGTCGCGCGTGGCCTCTCCCTGGCCGACGGGATCGCGGCCGTGTGCGCTGGCGCGCGCGAGGCGGCATCGCGAACCGGCACGGTCGTGCGCCTCATCTGTACGGCCCTCCGCTCCCACGACCCCGAGGGCAACGTCGAGCTCGCCGAGACCGCCGCGCGGTTCATCGACGAGGGGCTCACGGGCTGGGATCTGGCGGGCCCGGAAGCCGCCTTTCCCGATCCGCTCGACCACGCGCGCGCATACGAGGCGGCTCGAGCGAACGGCCTGCGGCTCACGATCCACGCCGGTGAGTGGCGTGGGGCGGCGCAGGTCCGTCGTTCCCTCGTCGTCGACCCGGAGCGGATCGCCCACGGCGCGGCCGCCATCGACGACGCCGAGCTGTGCGCGGAGCTGCGCGCCCGGGGGATCTCGCTCGACGTGTGCCCGACGTCGAACTGGCAGGCGGGCACCTTCTCGTCGGTGGCGGCGCATCCGCTGGCCCGCCTCCATCGCGCGGGTGTGCCGGTCACGCTCAGCACGGACGACACGACCGTGTCCGACATCACGCTGTCCGAGGAGTACGTCCGGGCGGTCGAGGCCATCGGGCTGACCCTCCCCGAGCTGTGGGCGATCGACCGGCAAGCCCTCGATGTCGCGTTCGCCGACGAGGCGACGCTCGTGCCGCTGCGGGAGGGCTTCGACGCGTGGGGCCGCGGGATCCCGGAGTTGGCCGCAGCGCCGTCGTAGGCGGCGAACCGGCTCGCCCTACGAGGTCATCGCCTCAAGAGCCGCCGCCAGGGCCGCGGCGTCCTCCGCGATCGCCGTCGGCCGCTCGTCGGCGGGGAGTGCGTCAACCTGCTCGCGGGTGGTGATGCCGGTGAGCATCAGCACGCAGCGGGCCCCCACGGCTCGGGCAGCGGCGAGGTCCGTCCCGATCCCGTCGCCGATCATCACGGCCTCGCTCGCGTGGCGACCGACGGCCTCGGCCGCAAGCTCCAGCAGGTGCGGCTCGGGCTTGCCGATCGACAGGGGTGTGACACCGGTGGTCGCCTCGAGCGCCGCGGCCACGGCCCCGGCGCCAGGGCGAAGGCCGCGCTCCGTCGGATAGACGGGGTCGCGGTTCGTCGCGATGAATCGAGCCCCGGCGCGCACGCAGTCGGCGGCGGCGGCCAGGCGCAGGTACGTGAGGTTGGGGTCGAGACCGGACACCACCGCGTCGGGCGCCCCCGCCGCGGCCCAGCCGTCGATGCCCTCCTGGTGCATCCGGGTGGCCGCGTGACCGGCCGTCACGACCTCGAGGCCGACGTCACGCAGCTCGCGTTCGAGACCGCCGGCGCCAACGACCAGCACCCGCCGGATCCCGGCCTCATGGGTCGCGAGGTGAAGCGCGGTCGCGCGTGCCGACGAGACCACGGTGTCCGGCGTGATCGGCGCACCCATCGCCGCGAGGCGGGTAACGTAATCGGCGCGGTAGTGCATCGAGTTGTTCGTGACGTACACGACGTCGTCGCCGCGAGCGGCCCGGTCGGCGAGCACGGCGGCGACACCCGGGACGGGATCGACGCCTCGATACACGACGCCATCGAGGTCCACGAGGAGGAGCAGGCTCACGCGGCCGATCGTAGCCGCGGGCGGTACCGCGCGTAGGATGGGCCGGTGACCTCACTCCCCCGCGACCCGTTGGCCGGCACCGATCGCCTGTTGATCGACGGCACGAATTTGCTCCACGTCATGGCGCGCAAGCCGGGCGCCGCCCCGCAGGCGGCGTTGATCGGTCGACTACGCGCCATCGTTCCCGCGACCATCGGGATCGAGATCGTCTTCGATGGCGCGCCGGACCGAGGCATGCGCGGCGAGCGGGTCGCCTCCGGGTTGATCGTCCGCCACGCGGGACGGCGCAGCGCGGACGAGGTGCTGCTCTCCCTCGTGGACGAGACACGGTTCAGCGCGGGAGCGGCCGCGACCAACGCCCTGCTCGTTGTCAGCGACGATCACGCGCTGCGTGCGTCGTTGCGATCCAAGGGTGCCCGGACCGCAGGGTCGGCCTGGCTGCTCGGTCGGCTCGAGCGGCCGAAGCTGTCGGCCCCATCGATCGGCAACCGCCGGCCGCCGGCCGCACCGCGGGTCGACGAACGCGACCCGGCGATCGAACGGCCCGGCTGGAAGCCGGGCCGCGGCGCGACGACGAAGCGAGGCAACCCGCGCCGAGGTCGACCGTCCTCGGGTAGCATGCCGACGTGACGATCGTCGACACCCTCAACGAGATTTGGACCGGGCTCCTCCAAGTCATGACGCAGTTCGTCATCCCCGACTGGAACGCGGTCATCGGTCTCCTCCCGCTGCTCGTGTTCATCGGCCTCGTCGGCCCGCTGCTCACCTTCCTGCCGCTGGGCATCCTCATCTACCAGCTCCGCAAGCCACGGGTGAAGGGCGTCAAGTTCGAGGAAGGGCCGACGGTCGCGGCCGTCGGCGAGGACGGGCGGCCGATCTTCCCGCCGGGGCTCCCCCACTGTCGGCGGGATGGCCTCATCTATCCGTCGGGGACGGTCCGCTGCGAGCGCTGCAAGGACGACCTCGCGGTCATCTGTCCCATGTGCGGATTGGGTCGTCCGGCGCTGATCGATACCTGCACCAATTGCGGCCTCGTGCTCAAGGTCAAGCCGCGCGCGGTGATCGTCCGCAAGGCGGCCGCCGGCCCGAAGCCCGGTGGCGCGGCGGTCGCCTGACGTGGGCCGACCCCTCTCGCAAACCAAAGGCCGGTTCGCGCCGCAACCCATCCGCCCGCCCGCGCGTCTCGTCCGACGATGACCATGGCGGAGCTCTCCTCGAGCCTGTTCTCGATCGGTGTCATCTTCGTGGCGCTCGGGTTCGCGGCCCACGTCGGGCATGCCGTGATGCTGGCGAACGGCCGTCGGGCGGCACTCCCCGAGCTTCGCGCCTCGCCCCAGCCGGCGTTCGCGGGCGTGGTGACTGGCTCGTTCGTGACGAACTCGAGCCGTTCTGCGACCGGTGGCCCGACCCTCGCCGCCTCCCCGAGTCCCCTGTCACGCGTGGCCACAGCGCTGACGGTCCTGGCCGCGACGTTCCTCGGTGTGTCGCTGCTCCTGCGCGGCATCGTGGTCGGGCGCGGTCCGTGGGGCAACATGTTCGAATTCACGGTCGCGTTCTCATTCTCGATGATCGCCGGGTACCTGGTCCTGTCGCGGCGCTACGCCATCCGCTCGATCGGCTTCATCCCGCTCGGGGTCGCGCTGGCGCTCCTCCTCTACGCGTCGAGCCTGCCGTCCGAGATCTCGAGGCTCGTGCCGGCGCTGCAGAACCCGCCGCTGCTGACGATCCATGTCGGAATGGCGGTCATCTCTTATGGGATCTTCGCGACGGCCTTCGCCGCGGGCGTCGCGTACCTCATCCAGGGGCCGGACGACCGCCACGCCTGGCTGCCGTCGCACAAGGTGCTCGACGAGGTCGCCTACCGATCGGTGATCATCGGGTTCCCGATCTTCGCGACGATGATCATCCTGGGCTCCTGGTGGGCATCGATCGCCTGGTCGCGCTACTGGGGCTGGGATCCGAAGGAGACCGCGGCGCTCGTGACCTGGCTGATCTACGCGGTCTATCTCCACGCCCGCAACCGACGATCGTGGGCCGGCCGACCGGCGGCGCTCCTGCTGGTCGTCGGCTTCGCAATGGTGCTGATCACGTACTCCGGGTCGCTGTGGTTCAGCGGCCTGCACTCGTACAGCGGGCTGTAGCCGAGGGTCCGCCGCCGCGCCCCGGCCACCGACCACCGATCATGAGCAACTTGCTCCCAAGCCACGTTTTGGCCGGTCGACCGTGCCGGGGACGTCCCGTGGCGCCGAACTGGCCCGACTATCACGCATACCGTGCTCGACGGGCACGTTACGCCGGGTCGGCAGCCACGCCACGCCGGGTCGGCAGCCACGCCACGCCGGGTCGGCGGCCACGAGGACCCAGATCGGCCCACCGGTCGACCATACCGTGCCTGGGGTGCATGTCCTTCAGGATCCGACGCCGGTCGTAACTCGCCTTCCCCCATCACCGCACCCAGCCGCGTGCCGTCGAACTCGGTGCCGAGCGGCATAGCCTCCCGGAATCGTCCCGGCCTCGACTCGGTTCCAGAACGACAGCGCGGCGATCGGCCGGTCTGGGCTACTGAGCCAACCCCGGATCGAGCGGCCGTCTATCGGGAAGGCGTTCCGAAGCACGGTTTTGTGTGCCGCGAGCCGCGCTCTGTTCGCTCGTCCCTCCGCAACGATGACCCACATCGATACCGTCAGCGGGTGCCAGCCTCGACCTTCGACGATCTCGATGGCCAGCCGACGCCGTTGGTCCATGCGAGCGATGAGCTCGTTGACATCGACGATGTCTGTCTTGAGCTCGATGATGACGAGCGCCCGAATACCCGCATGCCACGCGAGGATGTCGATGATCCCTCGTTCGCCGTAGATCGAGAACGACACTTCAGGCTCGAGGGTCCACGCGGGAAGTTCCTCGGCGAACCATCTCGCGACGGACTCATGCAGGCCGGCATGACGACCGCTGACGAGACGATCGAGATCGGCACCTCGGGACCGCGCCGTCAGGGTGACCTGGATGTCGAGGATGCGCGCGACCGACAGGATCGTCCCGAGCTGGACTCGTTCGAGGTGACCCCGCTCGATCCGGGAGATCAGCGAGGCGTCGAAGCCGGCCTTCCTTGCGACGTCGAGCTGGCGCCAACCGCGACGGACGCGGACCGCCCGGAAACGCGCACCCAGCTGCTGCATCGGATCCACGCCGCGAGTCTGGCGTGGCGCGATTGTCCGGCGATCGACTGGAACTTACTCGGGCATGCGCACCGTGCCGCGGATCGCTTTCGCGAAGAGTGCCGCGGCCACCGACACGAGGGTGATCGCGACGACGATCCCGGCGAGACCCGAGACGTCGCTGGCCGGCTGGGCGCCAGCCGCAGGATCCGTGTCGGCGACGGGAACGGTGGTCGGCGCCGCCACAGCGGCGGTCGGTGCCGGGTCGGGCGGGGCCGTCGTGGGACCGGCGTCCGTGCCACCACCCGCAGCGGCCGCGGGCGCGGTGTCCGCATCGCCACTCCCCGCCGTGGCCGCCACGACCCGGATCGTCGCCGTCATCTCCGGATGCACGGCACAGAGATAGGCGTACGAGCCCGGTGTCTCGAACGTCCGGACGAACGTGGCGCCGGATGCGAGCCTCCCGCTGTCGAACGTGTCGTCCGTCGCCGTGACCGTGTGCGGGGCGACGCCGGTGTTCGTCCAGGTGACACGCCCGCCGGCCGCGACATCGATGGTCGCGGGTCGGAATTCGAAGTCGGCGGCATCGACCCGGACGTCAGCCGGCGCACCTACGAGCTGGGGCGTGGGCTCCGCGGTCGGTGCCGGCACCGGGGTCGGAGCGGGCGTGGGCGTGGCACGTGGAGCCTCCGGCGCAGCGGCGCCGCCGTCCGCCGCGACGACCCGGATCGTCCCGCGCATGTCGGAATGGAAGATGCACAGGAAGTCGAACGTGCCCGCCGTCTCGAATGTCTCGGCCACCGACGAACCGCCACTGAGGACGCCCGTATCGAATGCCGACGACGTCGCCGAGTGCTCGTCCCCGCCGGTGTTCTGGAACGTCACCGTCCCGCCGGCCGCGATGCGGACCGAGGTCGGCTGGAAGAAGTCGTCGCCGATGGTGAGCGTGGCGCTCGATGCGGCCGAACCGCCCGCCGCGTCACCGGTCGTGCCGTCGACGGACGCGGAGCCGCCGGCCGACCCGACGACGATCCGGCCACGGTATGCCGCTGCATCCCGGTCGCGCTCATCGACGTACGCGTAGGTCCCGGCGGCCGACAGCCGCACCTGGCCCGATTCGCCAGGTTCGAGATCGCCGGTATCGAACTCCGGCCCGGACCTCGACCGCATCCGGTGGCGCTCATCGTCGCGGTTGACGAACCGCACGATGTCGCCGACGGAGGCACGGACGTCGCGGTCGCTCAGCCCCGACCCGATGCTGATCGTGATGTCGGCGGGACCCGATACGTCGTCGTCATGGGCGAGTGCCGGCACGACCGCGATGCTGAGTACGGAGACGCCCGCGAGAACCGCCATGCCGACGTGCTGGACGAGGCGACCGCGCGTGGCGGGCAGAACAGGAAAACGCAAGGACGGGACCTCCGAGGACGAACGGCTCGATACACCATCGAGTCCGCGACCGCCCGAAAGGTTTCAGCCCCTGCGCGCTTTCCCGGTGGCCTCCGCCATACCTCGGTGCGGCCGGCCCGACGCGCCGTCGCCCCGCGGCCCACAGCCTTGTTCCGCGCGCTCGGCAAGCGCCGCGAAGGTCAGTGCCGCCGGCGTTCGGCCCAGGGCGGCACGGCGTTCGGGTCGATCCCGGGTCGGCGCGCCGCGCCCTCGCTTGCGGCGGGTTCCTGGGTCGCGCCCTCCTCCGGTCTCGGTGGCGGCGTCCAGCCCTCCGCCAGGACAGGCGGCATCGGCGCGAAGTCCCGGAACTGGATGATGCGTCGCTCGAACTTCTCGAGCAGCTTCGGGTGGGCCGCCTCCACCTCGACGAACACCTCCTCGAGCTCGTCGCCGATGAGCTCATCGCGCTCGATCAACGCCTTCGCCAGGTGGTGGATCGCCGGCTCCTTCTCCCGCAGCAGCCGCTCCGTCTCCTCGTACAACTGGTCGAGCAGCTCATGGGCCGCGACGATGACGGGGCCGATCGGTGGGTCGTTCGGACGCATCGGGATGATGATCTTCGTCGGGCCCATCGCCAGGCTGCCGACGTAGTCTTCGGCCGCCGACGTCGCCCACCGCAGGTCGCTGGACGGGCCGGTCGACAGCGTGTCGAGGAAGCGGTTCTCGACGACATGCCCGGCGAGGCTCGTCATGATCTGCGTCTCGATCGATCGCGCGTACAACGACGTCCGCTCCTCGCGTGGTCGCTGCTGGACGTAGCCCAGCGCGTGGCCGCGCCGGATGATCGAGGCCTTGGAGATCCGGTGCTCCGGTCGCAGGTAGCGCGCCGCGACCGCATGACCCGCCTCGTGATAGGCCGTCTCCCGTCGGTCGGTCAGATTCCACGAGCGGATCGGCTGCTTGAGCCCGAGCGCGCGTTCGTCGGCCGCATCGAGCCAGTCCTTGTACGTCAGGAACTCGCGCCCATCGTGATGGGCGTGGATGAGCGCCTCGTTGATGATCGTCTTGATCATGACCGGGGTCCAGCCCATCGAGTCCGTGATCAGCAACTCCATCGGGATGTCGGGGTCGTGCCGCTTGCCCGCCAGGTAGTGGGCGATGATGTCGCGCCGACCGTCCGCGTCCGGGACATGGACGACGAGCATCCGGTCAAGCCGTCCCGGTCGGACCAGGGCCTGATCGAGCACCTCGGGGCGGTTCGTCGCACCGATCACGAAGACGAGCGGCTTGTTCGTGGCCGGACCGCGGATGAGCCCGAACCAGCGGAGGAGCTTGAAGCGCCAGCGGTCCTCGACCAGCTCGCCGAGCGAATCCATCTGGTTGAGCAGCGTGTTGAGGCCCATGCTGCCGCCGCCCATGAAGCCGCCGATGGCCATGCCGCCCGACTGCGACGAGCGGTTCTGCCCGATCGAGTCGAGCTCGTCCATGAACAGGATGCAGGCACCACGCCGGCCGGGTTCGGCGTACTTGCGGGCGAGACCGCGCGCGTCGCGGAACAGCTTCATGATCATCAGCTGGGTCATGCCGATGAACATGCCCTGGAGGGAACTCGAGTCGATGTAGATGAACGGGAGATTGGCCTCCTTCGCGATGCACGCGGCGAGGAACGTCTTGCCCGTGCCGGGAGCGCCGGAGAGGAGCATGCCCTTGGGCATCTCGCCCCCGCGAAGCTCGAACTCCTTGACGCCGCGCAGGATGCCGACCGTGGTCTTGGCATGCTCGAGGAGGTCGGGCTGGCCCCGGTAGTTCTCGAACGAGAGGCCGATCTGCGGGTCGTCCGGGGTGACGGTGTACTTGCGCGGTCGCGACAGGAACCAGAACAGGATGCCGAACTGGAAGATGATGTACGAGGCCGCGAACGAAAGCTGGAGCGCGAACGCCGGCGCGGCGCCGATCAGCCCGACGATGCTCTGCAGGAACTGGACGGTCCCGTTCGCGGCGATCATCGCGGTGATGATCCCGAGCACGATCAGGAGGCGGACGAGGTTCTTCTCCCAGACGAACCCGAGGTGGGAGCCGAACGCCCGGACGCGGTTCACTTGAAGCCCACGATGGCGCCGGCCTGGGTCTCGACGACCAGGTTGATGGCGATGGGATTCCCGGCGTTGTCCCGGCCGATCATCATGAACGCCGTCGCCGACCGCGGCCCGTCGACGAACGTCGCCAGCGTCTCCACCGACGTCACCTCCTGGAACTCCCAACGCGACATCTCGCTCGTGAACGACTTGTAGGGATCGGCCGGCACCGCCGAACGGATGCCGTCGGCATCGTTCGAGCCGACCGCGGCGATGAACTCACGGACCACGGGCGGCGGCTCGCCACCGGCTGTCGCCGGATCGGCCGACGCGCTCGGCGGGAGTGGCTGCGACGCCGCGAACGCCCGATAGCCAAGGGCGATGCCACCGACGAAGAACGCGACGACGAGGGCGAAGCGGACCAGGCGGGTGAGGCCCGCGAGGACCACCAGGCTGCGCCGACGGGCCGGGCTGATGGTGGGAGCCGCATCGACGGCGACGGGCTCGACCGGGACGGGCGCCGGCACTTCTGCCTCGGTCGTGGCGATGGCCTCGGCCGCCGCGGCCTCGCCCGCGGACGGCACGGCCGGCGCCTCGGCGTCGAGCGCCTCCTGGTTCGTGGCGTCGGGGTCGTTGCTCATGGCTCTTCGATCGTGCCCGGCGGCGTGATGAGCGCCGCCTGGCCGCCCGCCGTCGCGACCCGCCAGCTCCGGATCTCCTCCGACCCATCCGGCATGACCACGTGCGCCGAATAGGCGTGCAGGCTGAAACCGCCCGCGACGTAGGAGCCGAGGTGGACCGGGATGTCGACCCGGGCGAACTGGGCGCGGAACCGGCTGGCCCGCAGCTTGGCGTCCGCAGAGACGCCCATCGATGTCAGGACGTTCTGGTCGTCCGCGGTGAAGGCGTTGATGAACTGGCGCCCGACCGGCGATTCGGCGATCCGTGGTTGGACGGCCTCGGGCTGCGGCGACAGGTCACGCTGGATCGTGGGCACGAGGAAGCCCATCAGCGCGCCCACACCCAACGTCGCGATCGCTCGCGTGAACCGCCTGAACCATATCCGCCGTCGACGCAACGCTCACCCCTGCCATCAGGACGTCAACCACGAGACCGAATGGCCGTCACGCGGAACGGTCCCCCGTCAGGCCACGGCTGTCAAACGGTGTTTCGCCAGCGTTCCGGATTCGGATGCGTGGGCTCGTTCGTGATCGGCTGATTTGCGCCCCGATTCCTGGCGCGCCGCGGCACCGTCAACGGGTGCGCGTCACCTTGTTGAGGTTGCGCGGGATTTCCGGATCGTGGCCCCGAGCGCGCGTCAGGTAGAGCGCGTGGAGCTGCCCGACGACGATCGACACGATCGGCCCGAGCCATTCCGGCGTTCCCCCCGGCAGCCGGAAGGGCCAGCGAGCCAGGGCCAGGGCGTCGTCTGCATCGGACACGACGGCGATGTCCGCCGAGAGCTCAGATCGCAGGCGGGCGAGCAGGGCGACCAGCGACTCGAAGGTCGGACCCGGGCGAACGGTTGCAAGGACCGGGACGCCGGGCTCCAGCAGGGCGAGCGGTCCGTGCTCGAAGTCCGCCGCCGAGTACGGGTCCGCGAACACCCGGGCCAGCTCCTTGAGCTTGAGGGCCCATTCGCGGGCCGTCGCGTACTCGTACCCCCGTGCGAGGACGAGCAGCCGGTCGGCGTCTGCCTGTTGGCTCGCCATCGACTCCACATCGGGCTCGAGCGTGAGGGTCCCGGCCAGCGCGTCGGGGATCGCGGCCAGTGCCGCCATGTCGGCGGGGTCACCGGAGAGGGCCGCGGACAGTGCCGCGACCGCCAGAAGCTCCGTCGTATAGGTCTTCGTCGCGGCGATCGCGAGCTCGGGGCCGGCGCCCAGGTCGATGGTCGTCTCGGCGGCCGCGGCGAGCGCCGAGGACGGATCGTTCGTGATCGCAAGTGTCGGCGCGCCCTGCCGTCGGCCCGCCTCGATCACGGCGACGACATCGGGCGAGGCGCCGGACTGGCTGATGCCGATCACGAGCGACCGATCGAGTCGGGGCTGCGCGCCGTACAACGAGATGACCGATGGCGTCCCGAGCCCGACCGACAGCGCGTGGCGCACACCCAGCACGTACTGGGCGTAGATCGCGGCATGGTCGCTCGTGCCACGGGCGGCGATGACGACGTGATCGACCCCGCGCGCGCGGATCGCGTCGGCCAGCGGGCCGACGACCTCGGGCGCCCGGCGGAGAAACCGGGCGGCGACCTCGGGCTGCTCGAGGATCTCGTCGCGAAGACTCATGACTCGATGGTGTCAGACTGCGTGCGGTCGTGCTGTGCCGCGGGCCACCGCGGTAGGCCGTGGCTTCGCCGGCACGGCCTTCGGCTCCGCGGCAGGATCGACACCCACGGACCGTTATGGCCGGTCATTCACCAGATTTGTGCGAAATCGGCGAAAACCTGCAGGAAATCGTCCTCCCATGACGATCCTGCCGGAATCGGACCCCGGGCCGGCCATCAAGCGTCTTCCGATGTCGATTCTGTCAAGGAGCCGATCTCGTCAGGCCGGGGCTGGGCTTGACAGGGCGTCGGCGACGGCGACCGGGAGGTTGCCTGGGGCGCCGGTCTGGCCGGCGAGCACGGCCGCAAGGGCGTCGAGGGAGCCGGGCAGGATCGAGTACGTGGCAAGGGCGGTCACGGTCGGCGAGTACGCGGCGACGTCCCACGGGCCGCGCAGCGCCACGGCGACGACCGGCGTGCCGGTGCCGGTGATCGCCTCGACCAGTTCCATCTGGGAAGGCTGGCGGTGCCCGTCGATCGTGCCGATGACCACGGCCCGGGCTGCCGCCGCCCGGTCGCGCACCGCGGCGATCGAGGCCGGACCGGGGGTCTGATCGACGACGATCTCGTCCACGTCGGGGAAATGGCCACGGAGCGCGGCGGCGAGGCCGGGTGCCACGGTCGAGGACGTGTCCGCCGGGGTCAGGTCGGCCGGCCGGGGCATGACAGCGAGGAGTCCTCTGCGGTCGGCCGCGGCGGAGTCGGCCGCGCCTGCGGTGCCCGGCGCGAATGCGCCAGACCGAATCAGCCCGCCGGGATCGCGGACCAGGGTGATCGACCGTGCCGCCAGCTCCTTGGCGACCGCACGGTGTTCGGCACTCCCGACAACGGAGAGGTCCGGCGCCGGCCCGGTCGAACCGAGCCACGCCCGGAGCGCGGCCACACGACGTTCCGTGGCGGCCACCTCGGCCGGATCGAGCAGCTCGCGGGCCACCGCGCGGACGAGCGTCTCCTCGATGCGGGCCAGCGCCTCGGGATCGGCCGAGGCGAGGAGCAGGTCCACACCGGCACGCACCGCCGCGACGACATCGAGGACCTGGGCCGGGCCCTGGGCGAGTGCCCGCATGTCGAGCGCATCGGAGATCGTCACGCCCTCGAACCCGAGATCGCGCCGCAGCAGATCGGTCATCACGGACCGCGACAGCGTCCCGGGCAGGTCGTCGCGCCCCGTGACGGCCGGCAGCGCCATGTGCCCCGACATCGCGAGCCGGGCCCCGGCCGCGAACGCCGCCCGGAACGGCGCGAACTCGCGATCGTCGAGCACGGAACGTGGTGCTGCGACCACCGCCAGGCCGTGATGCGTGTCGCTCGAGATGTGCCCCATCCCCGGGGCGTGCTTGACCGTGGCGGCCACCCCGGCCGCCTGGAGCCCGCTGACCATCGCCGCGCCGTGCGCCGCAACGGCCGAAGGCGAATCCCCGAACGACCGGATCCCGAGCGCTGGATTCGCCGGGTCCGTGGCGAGATCCAGGACTGGCGCGTAGACGACGTTCACGCCCATCGCCCGCGCCTCCGACCCGATCGCGTTTCCCACCCGCTCGGTGAGCCCGAGATCATCGACGGCGCCCAGGGCCATGTTCCCGGCGAACGCCGTCGAGCCGTCACCCAGGCCGATGAGCTGCCCGCCCTCCTGGTCGGCCGCGACGAGCATGGGCGACGGACGACCCGGTGAGGGACCACCCGGTGAGGGATCGGCGGGCGCGGCGTGGGGGCTCGCCGCGCCCGCCTGTTGAAAGGCGGTGGTGAGTTCCAGGATCTGGCCCGGAGACCGGACGTTGTGAAATCGATAGAGCGACATCCCGGCGGCGGGCGCCGCGGCCAGCCGCTCCGCGATCCGGGCCGGCAGCACCTCGCCCCCGAAGGCGAGCATGACCCGCCCGAGGATCGCGTCGTGACGGCTCACGGCGCGGGCCGGATCGCGTCCGAACGCCTCAACCCTTCACCGCCCCAGCCAACCCTCGTACGAAGTAGCGCTGCACGACGATGAAGAACAGCAGGATCGGCACGACCGTGATCGTGACACCCGCCGCGATGGCCCGGAAATCGGACGCGAAGAAGCCCTGCAGCGCGGCCAGGCCCACCGGCAGCGTCATGCCCTCGGGCGTGTGCAGCATCAGCGATGGCCACAGGAAGTCGTTCCACGACGTGACGAAGGTGAAGATCGCGACCGCGGCCAGCGAGGGGCGCACGATCGGCAGCAGGATCGACCACCAGATCCGCCACTCCCCGGCGCCGTCGACGCGCGCCGCATCGATCAGGTCGTTGGGCACGCCCCGGAACGCCTGGCGCAGCAGGAAGATGTTGAAGGCGCTCACGATGTTCGGGAAGATCAACGCCGGCAGCGAGTCGTAGTAGCCGAACACGTTGACCGCGAGGATGAAGCTCGGGATGTAGGTCAGCTGCGCCGGCACGATCAAGGTCGCGAGCAGCGCGTAGAAGATCGCCTCGCGTCCCAGGAACCGCATCTTGGCCAGCGGGTAGGCGGCCAGCGCCGCGACGAGGACGTTCAGCAGACCCGTGGCCACGGCGACGGTCGTGCTGTTGAGGAAGTAGCTCGCGATCGGCAGGCTGTCCCACACCTTCGCGTAATTCGCGAACGTCGGGTCGTTGGGCAGGAACTGCGGCGGGACCGAGGTGATGACGTCGGCCGGGCCCTTGATCGAGGTCAGCAGCATCCACACGAACGGGAAGACCGTGATGAACGCCAGGACGGACAGCACGAGATACCAGCCGCCGTCGCGAAGCCATCGACCCCGCCGCCGAGCCCGGCGGCGGGCGGCCGCTTCGACCTCCCGCGGCTCGCCCGCCAGGCGCGCGGACATCGGCATGTTGCTCATCCTTCGCCCTGCCCACCGCGCTCGAGCAGTCGCACGTTGACGATCGAGAACACCAGCGTCACGGCCAGCAGCGCGATCGCGATCGCCGAGGCGTAGCCCGCGTTGCTGCGCTGGAACGCCTGCTGCCACAGGTAGAAGACCATCGTGACGCCCGAATCGAGGATCCCGCCGGTCCGATTCGTCAGCACGTAGATCTCGTCGAACACCTTGAGTGCGGCCAGGCTCGAGATGACCGCCACGAACACGATCTGCGGCCGCAGCGCCGGCAGGCTCACGTAGCGGTGCTTCTGGATGTCCGTGCAGCCGTCGATGCGGGCGGCGTCGTACAGCTCCTCGTTCACGTTCTGCAAGCCCGCCAGGAAGATGACCGAGTAGTAGCCGATGCCTGCCCAGATGGTCAGGAGCATCGCGATGGGCAGCACGAGCGAGGGCGTGGTGAGCCACTGGACCGGTTCCTCGATGACGCCCCACGACAGGAGCGTGCCGTTGATGAACCCGGTCCGGTCGAACAGCCACCGCCACGACAGCCCGATGGCGATGCTGCCACTGACCGCAGGGACGAAGTACAGGGCCCGGTAGAGGTGGATCCCGCGCAGCCGCCGGTTGACGACGATGGCGAGCGAGATCGAGAGGACGATCAGGATCGGCGTGACCAGCAGGTACACGAATGAGTGCGTCAGCGCCAGCCAGAAGGTCTCGTCCCCGAACAGGCGCTCGTAGTTGTCGAACCCCGTGAAGACCGGCGGCCGGACGATGTCGTAGTCGGTGAAGCTGTAGTAGACGACCGCGATGATGGGGTACACGACGAACACGCCCAGCAGCGCCAGCGCCGGCAGCAGGAACAGGTATGGGGTGAACGAGCGCTTCCGGGTCATCGGTCGGTCCTGATGGTAGGTGGGGTGAACAGGGGGCTGGCCCGCCCGCCTGGGGGGACGGCGGACGGGCCAGGTCGTGGGGCGCCGGCGACCGCTACTCGAGCAGCGGGTTCGCCTTCGCGACGGCGTCGGTCAGCGCCTGCTGCGCCGGAACGTCGTTGAAGAGCGCGGACTCGACGGCGTCGAGCACGATCGCATTGACGTCGGCCTTCTTCGGCACGGTCGGAACGATGTCCGCGTACTTGGACACGATGTCCTTGGCGATCGGCCGGGCACTGTCCTCGATCAGCTCGGGCGTCGAGCTGAAGAACGGGTCGTCATACGCCGCCGCGGACGACGGGTAGACGGCGACCTGCTTGGCGAACTCGACCATGCTCCGCGGGTTCGTGAAGAACTGCGCAAGCGCGATGGACGCATTCGGGAACTTCGTGTCGGCCTTGACCGACATGCCCATGAGGCCCTTGCCCAGGACACCGGACTTGCCGACCGGCGCCGGGACGACGGCGAGATCCTCGTACAGCGAGGCGTTGTTCGACTTGACCTCGCGGATGAGGTTCGGGCCGGTCTGGTAGAACGGCGCCTGCCCGGCCGAGAAGAGCAGCAGGCCGACGCGGTCGTCGAGGGTGGTCAGCGCGGCGGTGTCGACCGTGCCCGCCTTGACCATGTCGACGTACATCTGGAGCCACGCCACGCCCTCGGCGGAGTCGAAGGTGAAGGCGCTGGCGTCGTCGTTGAGGACCTTGACGTTGCCCTCGTAGACCATCTGGGCGAGCAGGTCGTTGACGGTCAGGCGGATGTCGCACAGCGAGCCCGTCTTGTCCTTGATCGTCTGGCAGACGGCCGGCAGGCCATCGACCGTGGTCGGGAAGTCGGCGACGGACAGGCCCGCGCCTTCCTCGTAGATGCGCTTGTTGATGAGCTCGACGGCGATGCCCTGGTACCACGGGAACTGGTAGTTCTTGCCGTCGACCAGCTGGGACTTCCAGAGGCCCTCGAAGTAGATGTCCTTGACGGCCTGCGGGACGCTCGCGTCGAGGTCCAGCAGCAGGTCCTTCGTGGCGTAGTCCGAAACCCAGCCCTCACCGACCGACAGGTTGATGACGTCCGGGGCGTTGCCGGCGGCGAACGCGTTGTTCAGGTCGTCCTGGAACGTGGCCTGGTGGTCCTCCCAGTTGACCGTGACGCCGGGGTACGTGCCCTCGAAGCGGGCGATCGTGTCGGCGATGTACTTGTCGAACGTGGGCGACAGGAAGAACGTCCAGAGGCCGATCTCGGCGTTCGGCTCGATACCGGTGATGACCGCTTCGGCCGGATCGACCGCGAGCGGCGCGGCGGACGGTGACTCGGCCGGGGCGGACGGCTCCGTGCTGGCCGGCGCCTGGGTGGCCGGGGCCACCGAAGCCGGCGCGCTGGCCGACGGGGCGGTGCTCGCGTTGCAGGCCGCGATGGCGAGGATCGCCACCAGGGCCAGCGCGAGTGTTCTCTTGATCTGCATCACTCCTCCTTGCTTTCCGTTGTCCATGACGTTGGTTGGTTGGTGTGTCGATGGGTGCGCGAGTGGTTCAGGCGTGACGGACCACCTCCGTTCCCCTCGGCCGGTCCGGGTCGCGGATCGCGCTGGCCACGGCAACGGCTCCCCAGGCCCCAGGCTCGGCCTCGGGCGGCAGGACCTCGACGATATGGGCCGGCAACAGCTCGCCGGCCTGGCTCGAGACGGAGCGCATGCGCTCGAGCTCTCGATGGATCGGCTCCGCGAACGTGGAGCCGGCGTGTGACACGCCACCACCCACGACGACGTGGTCGACGTCGTAGGCCATGACCAGGAGGTGGACCGCCCAGGCCAGCCGGCGACCGACGTCGTCGACGAGCTCGCAGGCGGTGGTGTCGCCGCCGACGGCGGCGGCGTAGACGTCCTTCGCGGTCCCGACTTCGAGCCCGGCCGCGGTGGCGCGCCGGGCGATGGACGGGCCGGAGGCGAAGGCTTCGAGACAGCCCACCTGGCCGCAGGCGCAGGTCGGGCCGACCGGATCGACGATGGCATGGCCGATCTCGCCGGCAAGGCCGCGGGTGCCGCGATGCAGCCGGCCATCGAGCACGACGCCCGCGGCGATCCCGGTGCCGACGGCGAGGTAGGCGAGGTCGCCGCCGCCGTTCGGCGGGCCGGCGGTGGCGCCGGCGGCGCTCGCCGGGGCGGGGCCCGGTGCGGTGCCGGCCGCGGCGCCGGCCGCGGCGCGCCGGCGGTGGAGCCCGAGTGCCGCAGCGCGCGCGTCGTTCTCGATGACGACCGGTCGGCCGAGCTCGGTCTCCAGCGCGCCGCGCAGGTCGAAATCGGTCCAGCCGAGATTGACCGCGAGCGTCACGCGACCGGCGACCGGATCGACCCGGCCGGGTACGCCGACACCGATGGCGTCGAGGTCGTCCCGCCGCAGGCCGGCGGCCGCGAGCGCCTCGTCGAGTGCTGCCGCGATGGCCGCAGCGGCGCCGTGCTGGTCGCCCACGGAGGAGGCGTGGGTAGCTCGGCCCAGCACGGCGCCCGCGCGGTCGACGATGAGCACGGCGATCTTGGTGCCACCGATGTCGATTCCTGCGACGATCCCGGTGTCGGAGGCGGGGCTCCGGCCGGTGCCGTCGAACTCGTCAGGGCGCGACGCGTCCGTCATCGATGCACCGTCAGGCCGAGCTCGCGGGTGAGCAGCAGCGCACACGCGCCGAGCAACGTCACGTCCTCGCCCGTGCCGCCGTCGGCGATCCGCGTGTCCCGCGCCAGCGGCCCCAGGCTGCGCCGGCCGGCCTCCTCGCGGATGGCGTCGAACCACGGCTCACCGAGCGCCGTGACGCTGCCGACGATCGTGATGTGCCGAACGTCGAGCGCGCCGGTCAGCCCGGCGATGGCCGCGCCGATCGCCCGGCCGGCGGCGAGGACCACGGGGAGGACGCGGTCGTCACCGGCGGTGGTGCGTTCGACGAGCTCCTGCAGCGAACCGACGCCCGCCGCCCGGACGACGGCAGGGGCGCTGGCCACGGTCTCGAGGCAGCCGAAGCGGCCGCAATGGCACTGGACGCCGTCGGGGTCGACCACGACGTGACCGATCTCGCCGGCACCGTCACCGTCGCCACCGAACAGCTGGTCACGCAGGATGATCCCAGCGCCGACGCCTCGACCGACCTTGATGACGATCAGGTTCTGGGGTCGCTCGTCGCCACCGAACAGGTACGTCGCGAGGGCCGCCGCGCGTGAATCGTTGGCGACGACCGCCGGCAGGCCGTGGCGCTCCTCGAGGAGCTTTGCGAGGGGGAGGTCCTGCCAATCGAGGTTGACCGCCCAGCGGATCGTGCCGTCGGCGTCGACCACGCCCGGCGTACCGACCCCGATGCCGAGGAGGGGGCTCGTGGCCTCACGCCGGACGTCGTCGATGAGCTCATGGACGAGCTGGACGGCTTGCTGGCCGTCACGCCCATCGAGCTCGCGGGTGCGTTTCGTGGTGAGTTCGCCGCGCAGGTTCGCGAGGGCGGCGGTGAACGTGCGCTCGCCGAGGTCGAGCGTGATGACGGTCCGCGCATCGTCCTTCAGGGCGACGAGGGTGGGCTGCTTGCCACCGGTGCTCGGCCCGCGGCCGACGTCCCGGGCCAGGCCGTCGCGCTCCAGGTCCGAGACCAGCTCGCCCACGCTGGTCCTTGTGAGTCCCGTCAGTCGGGCGATGTCCGCACGGCTGATCGGCCCCAGGTCGTAGAGGGCGCGTAGCACGAGAGCCGCGTTGTGGGCGCGGGTCTGCGCGTGGGTGGCCTTGCTCGGGAACTCGGTGCGCGCCACGGGCGGTTGTGGGACCCCTCACCACTTCGTCCAGAGAGTTGACGAACCGCATGCTGGCGCGTGGTGGCCACTTTGTCAATACCGAGGACAAAGGTCCATCCGTGCCGCCCAGGGAGCCTTGGGGTGCGCGCCGGGCCACGCTGCATACCCATGCGCTCGCGGCGCCCACCCGCCATGCTGAAGGACTTGCCCCAGGGGCACGTTAAGGTCGACAGGGGAGACCGATCGTCGTCCAGGAGCCGCTGAACGCGACGTAGCGTGCTCCCCAAGCACGTTACGTGCGAATGTCGCCGTTTTCGGCGTCACGGTCGCGCTCGGGCCGGCACAGGTGTCATAACGTGGCTCGGGAGCAAGTTGCGCAGGAATGCGGGCGCCCGGAGCGCTGGGCGTCTCATGCGCCTCGCCCAGCGCGCAGGAGCAGCCGCTCGAACGTCCGGGCGTTGTAGACGGCGCAGGCTCGATGGTCATTGTTGAAGTAGACGAACCCGCGGTCGCCGCCCGGGAGCGCCGCGAGCCGGTCTACCCATGAGGCCAGCGCGCGCCGTCCGTAGCACGGCCGTGGGGTGGCTCTCCCCTGGTGAAGCCGCAGGTAGGTCCAGGACGCGGTCGTCCACAGCGGCGTGATCGGCCCGCGCCGGTCGGCCATCACGAACGCCGCGTCGTACTGCCGGAGCAGCTCACACAGCTCCGGCACGAACCAGGTCTTGTGCCGCGGCTCGACCGCGAGCGGCACCGCTCCCCGAAATGCCCGCAGTGTGTCGTCCAGACGCTCCAGGTTCAGCGTCAGGCTCGGCGGCAGCTGGAGTAGCACGACGCCGAGCCTGTCGCCGAGCTCGGTCGCCCTCTCCATCAGGAACTCCACCGGCTGCTGCGGATCCACGAGCCGTCGGACGTGCGTCAGATACCGGCTCGCCTTGACCGCGAACCGGAACTCGTCCGGCACCGCATCGCGCCAGCCGCGGAATGCCTCGGCCTTGGGCATCCGGTAGAACGTGACGTTGAGCTCGACCGTGTCGAAGTGCTCGGCATAGAACGCCAGCCGATCACCCGACTTCAGGAACCGCGGGTAGAACGCCCCGCGCCAATCCTTGTAGTCGAACCCGGACGTGCCGACGAGGATGCCCACCCGTCGAGCGTGCGTCGTCCCGCGACTCGCCCGCGTGAGCGGGCGCTCGGTCACTCATTACGGTCGCGCGACGACCACGGGCCACTCCGACCCCGAACCGTTTCGGCATTGACATTGGAGCGACTCCAGGGTCTAGCGTGGCCGATATGGCATCGACACCCGAGACCGGCTTTCTCGTCATTGCGGACCTCACCGGCTACACCGCCTACCTGACCGGGAGCGAGATCGAGCACGCGCCGGCCATCGCCGGCGACCTCCTCGAGACGATCGTCGGTCGCCTGGAGCCGCCGTTCCGGCTGGCCAAGTTCGAAGGCGACGCGGCCTTCCTGTTCGTTGAGGACGGGCGCTCCGACGGGTCGCTGCTCCTCGACGCGATCGAGGCGGCCTACGTCGCGTTCCGGCGTCGGCTGCGGAGCATCGACCAGGCCACGAGCTGCGACTGCAACTCGTGCGAGCTGGCGCCCCGACTCGACCTCAAGTTGTTCGTGCATCACGGCGCCTTCGTTCGCGGCCGCATCGCGGGTCGAGACGAGCTGGCTGGGTCGGACGTCATCCTCGTGCACCGTCTGTTGAAGGAGGCGACGGCTGGCGGGACACAGGGCAACGGCTTCGCGCTTTTCACCGACAGCGCGGTCCGTGCCCTCGGTCTCGAGCCTGGTGCACTTGGGTTGCGGGCGGGTGAGCTGTCGATCGAGCATCTCGGCCGGGTCGCGACCTTCACCCTTGACCTCGAGGCACGTTGGCAGGCGGAGACCGAGGTCCGACGCATCGATCTCGCCGCGGCCGACGTCATCCTCGATGTCGGGGCCACCATCGCGGCAGACGCCTCGGTCGTGTGGGCCCATCTGACGGCGCCGGCGCTGCGGACGCTGTGGGAAGGCCCGCTGGTGATGGAGAACGAGTCGGCCGGCGGGCGGCGTGGCGTGGGCACGACATCCCAGTGCGTCACGGGCCGGCTGGCGACGCTCGAAGAGATCGTCGATTGGCGGCCATATGAACGCGTCGCCTGGCGGCTCGCCGTGCCGGACCTCGGTCCGATCGAGGCGGTCACGGACCTGGACCCTGTCGAGGGCGGGACCCGGCTCCGGCTCCGTTGGGCCCATCACGGGGACTCGCCCGCGGCGGGGGCCGACATCGAGCGGATCCGCGTCGACAAGGAGGCCGCCTTCGAGCGCTTCGCGACACTCATCGGCGCATCGGTTCGCTCGGCAACTCCGGCGCCTGCCTCTTGACATTGGAGTGACTCCAAGGTCTAGGGTTCAGGGATCAACCCGCCAGAGGCGCGATCCATGGGGCACCGAGACCTTTCCTTCGAGATCCAGGCATCACCCAAGCGCGTCTATGCGCTGCTGATCGATCCCGATCGGTTGCCCGACTGGATGGGCGGGCTCAGGAGCGTCGCGACGACGGGGCCGCTCGACCGGCCGGGCTCCGAGCTCACCATGAAGTTCAAGCCGCCGTTCACGGTCACATCCAGGGTCATCTCGTCCGAACCCGGCGTGCGCCACCAGGTGCGGGCCCGTGAGATGCTCGGCCTGGTGACCTGCACGACGACGGCGACGCTCGAGGCTGCAGGCGCCGGTACGCGGCTCGGGATCGCGTTCGACTATGCCGTCGCCGGGGGACCGCTTGGTCGACGGTTCGACGACAAGGTCGGCGACGAGATGACCGAAAACGCCAGCAAGGAATACGCCCGCCTGAAGTCGATCGCGGAGGACCCGGGGTGAGGATCGGCGAGTTCGCGCGCGAGGTCGGCGTATCAGCCGACACCATCCGCTTCTACGAACGCGAGGGCCTGCTGCCCGCTGCGTCGCGCCGCGACAACGGCTATCGCGAGTACGCGGTCGGTGATGTCGCGAGGCTGCGACTGCTGATCGACCTGCGCGGCCTCGACCTCCCCCTGGCCGACGCGGCCCGAATGGCCACCTGGTGCCAGGCCGGCCACTGCGCGGAAACCACCAACGACCTGCCATCTCTGCTGGCGGCCAAACGTCGCGAAGTCCACGACCGCATCGAGCGCCTCCAGGCGACCGAGCGCCGGCTGGAGCGCCTGGAGCAACACCTCGCTTCGACGGCCAGGACCCTGCCCGTCCTCGGCCAATCCGGCCCCTGCTGCGACGCAGCGGCCGCGATCACCGGGTTGGCCGACGGCCGCTAGGTAGTCGCGCCCACGGCCGACTCACAGCCTGGCCCGCGCCCCGGCGCTAAGCGACCCGCGGCGCCGGACCCGCCGGCGCGGCGCGACATCCCTGCCACGGACTGACCGCCTTGCGTTCCGGTGGAAGCACATTTGGCGGAGTTGCCGGGCTGGGGCCGGGCCCAA